>NZ_JALJEJ010000001.1 GCF_022953055.1 Mucilaginibacter straminoryzae
GGTGGCCGAGCGAAACCGTTTGCAGAAGGTACTGGAAGATGCCAACCTCAAACTGGGAAACGTGGTTAGTGATGTTTTCGGAAAGACCGGCTGGGCGGTTATCTGTGCACTAATCGATGGGCACACAGATGCTGTTTGGCTATCATCCCTTGCAAAAGGAAGCTTACGGAAGAAAATACCTCAACTTATCTGTGCCTTAAACGGCAGAGTAACAGACCACCATCGCTTTATGCTGCAAACCAGCAGGCTGGCACTGGAAAATATCCAACAACAGATTGATCGCATAGATCGCAGGCTGAATGAATATCTCAGCCAACATACCACTGAGGTGGAATTGTTGGAAACCATTCCGGGCGTTAGTCATGAAACCGTTAAAGGCATTGTAGCAGAGATTGGTTTCGATATGAGCGTTTTTCCTACTGCTAATCACTTAGCCTCGTGGGCGGGTGTATGTCCGGGCAATAATGAAAGTGCAGGCAAGAAGATGAGCAGCCGGGTCACGCAAGGGAACAGATCACTTAAAACAGCGCTTGTCGAAGCAGCATGGTCTGCTGCAAAAATGAAAAAGGGGTGGCTCCGGAATAAATATTATGCACTGTCGCTCAGGCGGGGTAAGAAACGGGCTTTAATGGCCATCGCGCACAAAATACTGGTAGCTGTGTATCATGTCCTTTCAAATCATTCACCCTTCAAAGAACCCGTACTTAGAATAGTATCCTGAAATCGAGCTTTTATTGATCCCTTAGAGGTCGGAAATAAAACTGATTTAATCCATCAGGAACCAACGGTTGTTGCCTATGAGCACGTAGAAAAAATTCTTTTAACCACGATGGATTGTATACTTTGCTATTTACTTTCAGAAAAAAAAGCCTGCAAATATTTAGTTTACAGGCTTTTAGTTGTTTTTGATACCCTTTCTGCGGAATGGACGGGACCGACCAAAACGCTGAAATATGCTCATTTAAAGATATATTCTATTGCATATCATCAATGGTACCCGATTTGGCACCCTAGATAAATACATGTCTTTGTATGACTTTGAAAAGAACTTTATTTAGCATAAAGATACAAATTGCCTAGAACATATACAAAAGCAGCTGTAATTGTGTTTGGTTCGAAATCCATATTAATAAGAGATATATCAATAGTGATAGACCCATACAACTTCCTGAATAGTATTCCACAAGGTGTTGATATGGTTGGCTGGCCGCTATGGTGAAAAATGTTTATATTGGGCCGTTATTGCGTAAACTTTGTCAATCACTATCTTTTATCCCAGCGATAAAGCCTACTAATATTCAAATTTTATATGTCAACAGGTGAAATAAAAACAATACTTGTAACCAACCTGTCGGTTAGTACTGAAAACCCCCGGTTCGAAATGGTAGGTAACCAACGGGAAGCAATACGGGTGATGATACAAGATCAGGGTGATAAGCTGGTCAACTTAGCCAAAGACATTGTTGAATATGGATTAAACCCTTCTGAACTTACAATAGTTGTACCTGACAAATCAACACCAAAATTTAACGTGCTGGAAGGAAACCGTAGGGTTACTGCTCTGAAATTGCTTTCAAATTTAGACCTTATTGATACTGATTTCTCATCCTTTTTGAGGAAGATCAAACCAGTTAGTGAGCAATATCGCAAAAGACCTATTGATTCAGTTCAGTGTGTTGTTTTTGATAAATTTGAAGATGCATCAAAGTGGATAAACCTGAAACATACCGGCGAAAACGATGGAATCGGTATAGTTAAGTGGAATGCGCAACAGGTCGCTAGATTTGAAGCGCGAACAAGAGGAAAATCTGCTATTGCATTGCAAGCTATAGAATTTCTTAGGCGCGAATCCCTATTGGACGACCACCTAAAGGAGCAATTAAAAAATGTTCCGTCTACCAGTTTGGAAAGACTATTGAGAGACGCGAGTATACAGGATGTTCTAGGATTATCGATTGCGGACGGAAAACTATTGACAGGTTTCCATAAGGATGAAGTTGTTAAAGGTCTGCTTAAGGTGGTAAATGATTTGGTTAATAAAACTATTAGAGTAAAGGATATTTATACTAAACAAGACCGCGAGAAATACATTGAATCATTTAAGCCGTCAGAATTACCAGACAAAACACGCATGACGGTTACCTCTTGGGAACTAACATCTCCCACTCCCCCTCGAAGCATGCCCGCTGCATCTTCCCAAAAAAGAAGTGTTGCTTTATCTTTGGATAGGCAAACTGTTATTCCTAAAAATTGCGTATTAACAATTAAAGAGGAACGTGTAAATAAGATTTACAGAGAACTTCGGAATCTTGATCTGGACTTATATGAAAATGCGGCTGCTGTCTTATTACGAGTTTTTCTTGAATTGAGTTTAGATACGTTTATTCATACAAAGTCTATACAAGGAGTAAAAAAAATGGATTCCTTGGTTTTAAAAGCTGAGAAGGTCATTAAATACTTAGAAGATTCAAATAGTGCCGACAAACATGTATTAAAGGGAATAAAAACTGCAATAGCCAATCCCAATAGTATATTCTCAATCGACACGTTTAATGCTTACGTACATAACCGTCATTTTTCCCCTTCAGCAAGGGAATTAAAATTGACATGGGATAATATTAAAATATTTATGGAGAAAATATGGGAGAGCTAATATGGATTTTTATTCGCCCTTGAGGTACCCTGGAGGAAAAGGTAAAATTTCAAAGTTTATAAAGACAATTTTTGAAAAAAATTTATTGTCTGATGGAGTGTATGTCGAGCCTTATGCTGGCGGCGCTTCCGTGGCGCTCTCGCTTGTGTTGGACGAATATGCTTCAAAGGTCATTATAAATGACATGGATAAATCAATATACTCGTTTTGGGTTTCGGTTATTGAGGACTCCGAAGGATTATGTAAGTTAATTCGTGATACCAAAGTCGACATGGAGACGTGGCGTGAGGCTAAAGAGGTGCAAAAGAATAAAGACCAAGTTTCGCCCTTGGAATTGGGCTTTTCGACATTTTTCCTGAACAGAACAAATCGTTCCGGAATAATCAAGGCTGGCGTTATAGGTGGAAATGATCAAACTGGTAATTGGAAAATTGATGCTCGCTATAATGTGCAAGACTTAATATCCAGAATCCAAAGAATTGCGAAATATGCGGACAGGATTGAATTACATAATTCTGATGCTTGTGAGCTTATAAGAACTATTTCAAACGATCTGCCTCCAAAGTCTCTTTTGTATTTCGACCCACCATATTATGTAAAGGGGAAAGACCTGTATGTGAATCATTATCGACATGACGACCACGCTAAGGTTGCTGAAGTTATAACTTCAATCACAAAGCAAAAGTGGGTTGTCTCTTATGATAATGCGCCAGAGATAAAGGAACTGTATAAGGGATTTGATAAGATCGAGTATTCACTTAACTATAGTGCGGCGGCTGCTTCTAAAGGCACTGAAGTAATGTTTTTTAGTGACGGATTATATGTTCCCCCGTTAAATTCTGCTAATGAGAGATAATGAAGCGAACGGTTTGAATGAGCCTCAAAATAAGGATGGGCAATCATCCTTAAATAAGCTTATTCTCCATCCGTCGTTTTTGGAGACAATTGAAAATATTCGCAAGGTCAATATTAGGGTAACAGAACCCCCAAAAGAATCAAGTTTTGATTTTTCTGGAGCTACATTTCCTCCCAATGGTAAATTGCGTTTGGTAGAGCAGTTAGGAGCTTATAACTTGAGCGCGAAAAAAGGTCTCGAAGTTTCTAAAACGCATTATTTTGCTGGATATGACGAGTCTAAGCTAAAATACGTAGCACTTGAAGGCAGTGCCTTTTTTACCTCACATTCTCTTGTTGTTGCGACAAAACAAGAGTATCTGCCTGTAAGCTATCTTTCATTCTATTTTTACTCTCGCTCTAAAGATATTACAGACATTTCGTCGGTATTCCGGCACTCTCTGGACCATGTCGCTGATGCGAATTATGATTACGTTAAGGACCGGAGCGATTTCCTAAATAAATGGGCTGTTGAGAACACAATTTTGTTTATTGACGGTCCGCTAATTGGCGGCAATATGACTCAGTATACGCTTAATCTTGTTGAGGATCTTCATGAACGAAATATCATTCCAATTTTCTTTGTCAAAAATAGTGATAGCAATCTGGTGACGGAAGCAATTCCAGAATTGCAAAATCGCTTTAATTCTGATATGCATTGGACGTACAATCATTTGCAAAAAGGACAGCGAACTAATTTCTTTTTGTACGAGGACGAATACAATTTCAATAATGCAAAAGTATTTTGCTATTTGAAAGCATTCGATTTAAGCCCTCAACGAATCGAATTCCATACAAAAACGTACCTGCAACATCAAGAGAAAATTGGAGACTTAATGGATTTGATTTATTATTTGCTGCTTGTTCACGGTGACAAGAAAAACCCCCAATTAAGGCCAATCGCTATTGCAGAGAAATTTGCTAGGGAGGTGTTGAAGGTATCAGATTCTTTTAATTTAATCAAAAATTCTGGTTTAATGCCAACAATGAACCAGGAAAGATTTGGAAACTAATGTTATGGCATGGATAGTAATAGGAGAAGAAAAAGGTAAAATAAAATTGGTGTCAAAAAAACCAGCCGAAGGAGAGATTCCAGGCTTGTTACCCAAAGGGTCGTTTTTGACAGTAGAGTCTTCAGACACGAAATCAAAGTTCATATTACGTGTTGATGATAGCCTACAACAGGAGCCTTACTCTCCATCCCCAATGATTATTGATATGGACTTATCGGGACTTTATGAGGATACGAAATGCCAAAATATCATTTACGCATATCGAATAAAGGATATCACCGAGAGAACCGATGGTAAGATTGATTTTATTACTCCTCAATCAATAGCCAGGCGTTCAAATCAAGAAGAAATCGCCCTAGCCATGGGAAGCTTCGATTTTGGTCCAATTGTTTTTCCAGCTACTGTTCATGCCGGACAAAACCAGCTGCTTGTAGATGATAATCTGGATTTTCTTAAGGTCAAATTACCGCAGGAAATGTTTTTCTACCAAATGCAAATTTGTGGGAAAACGGGAAGCGGGAAAACGGTAGCTATGAAATATTTAGCTCAATATTTTGTTGAAGAACTTGAAGGTGCAGTATTAGCAATCAACGTTAAGGATGTCGATTTTCTTATGATGGACAAGCCATCCAACATAATCAATCCTCAAATCGAAAAAGAATGGGAAGTTCTCGGAGGTACTGCCCATGGAATCGATAATTACACAATATATTATCCTGCTAATACTAGCCTTAATTCATATCGTGGCATAAATAACGACTTATGCGAAGCCGTCACTTTGAGCGTGCATGAAATTGAACCCGAAGCATTGCTTGGACTTTTACAGAATATATCAGATATAGGTGCTCAAAACTTTCCTGATATATTTCGCTATTGGCAAGAGAATAGGATGGCTTCCGATGGATCTTTCGTAGATTTTGTGAATTATTTCGCTAATGGAGCGGCCAATCCCACGTTTGAAACTTTAAACTTAAGAGGGGACTTATCTAGCGTTACACTGCACTCAGGCACATTTAACAATATTCTCAGAAACTTGAATGCATCAATGGAATTTTTTGATAATTCAAATGCACAGGTGCTACAATTTGGAGATATATTATCACCAGGTAAACTGTCTGTAATAAATGTGGCTGGTTCAAAGGGGATCCAGTTCGGTTCAATTTTATTACGACACTTATTAAAACAAATAGTAAGAGCAAAAAGTGAACAACGATCCCAGGTTCCTATTCTGTTAATTATAGATGAAGTGCACCAATTTTACAATAGCGAAAGTTCACGTGAAGCCTTGGGAGAATTAGACACAATTTGTCGTACCGGTAGAAGTCAAAAGATAGGTGTAATTTTTTCTTCACAAAATCAGGAAGATTTACCTAAAGGATTATCAAGCGTCATCAATACCAAACTGTTCTTCAAGTCTGACGGAATTTCTCGAAATCTATTTAATATTTCAACAGAGGAAATTCAAACACTTAAGACGGGATATGCTGTTGCAAATATCCATGACCTCCCACAATTAAAAGTTTTGAAGTTTCCATTATCCTTTGCGGGTGCAATTAAAAGCTAATATTATGTCAGAAAACAAAGAGCCGGATATTTTATTCCAATTCCTAAAGGAGCTTATTGAAGACAAAAAGGAACAGTCCGTACTCGAGCTAGTATTTCAAAACTTAAGTGAAGATGAGATAATCGAAAAGCTAATAGATTACAAGCCTTCAAAAGAATAAATATGATCAAGTACGATTATAGAATTGAAAGAGATGAATTAGACGAAACCAAGATTTATACTCCGAATTTGCCTACTGAAATTGCAGATCTCGTCTATGTTCAAGGGCCAAATTCAAGTGGTAAAAGCACATTATTAAACCTGATAGCACTAGCTTTTTATGGTAACAAGCTGGGTCCGGAAGATTTGAATTTATCACTACGCGAAAAGCTTAGTAATTTATCGGAAGCGGATCACCAAAAGCTAGAATTTTCCATTGAATTAAAATCCGATAAGTCGGACATAACTCTTCAGGCAAAAAAAAGCGCTAATTCTAAAGACATTGAGGTTCGAAGAATTATTGGCGGAAAAAGCAAGCCGATTTCATATGATCAATTCAGAAGAGAATACCGATTGATTTATGATATTCCGCAAGATCCCCTATCTCGATTACCTCTGTTGTTATTAGAAATCAAAAGAGCTCAAACCGATAAAGGCGAGCAAATCACAAGGCTTAAAAAGCGATTAAATGAAATAATTACAGAAGTAAATGAGAGTAAAAAACCTGAAAAATTAGAGGAATATCAGAGAAACTTAGAGACATTAAGAAATAACCTGATAAGCATTAGTGATTCAAAAGATAGAAAGGAAAATGAATATAGAAATCTTCGCAATTTTTTTGCTCTAAAGGCTTTTAGAGAAATATCTAATGAGCACCTTGATGCGTTAGAGAAAATAAAAAGACTTGAAAGCCGATTAAAGAAATATCAAAAAGCTGAAAATAGACAATCGGAGGAGCTTCTTATTGCACAACGTAAAACGAACGAATGCATTAGTACTGCCGAGGAATTTCATAAGAAAATTTCTATTTTAATACATGAATTGCTTCCTAAGAGTGAAAAAAAACGCATTGCTTTATGGGATGAGTCGAGCTGTTCAAACGAGATCAAATCAGGAACAGATATAAGAACAATTCGCGACGATGCTCTTTATTTTAGGAGATTTTTAGAGAATCTTAGCACTAAAGACTCTGAGCAGAAACAGGAGGCCCAATTTCTGCATAGTCTGCTGTCTGTTGTTGAAAATTACCAAGGCCAAGACTTTTCAATACCTGGAACAAGTCTAAATATTAAACAGTTTATAGCTAGTTTAAAGGAGCGAAGTAACTCCTTCAGTAAACTTATTATCAAAAGCCAGCAGATCACCGACTGTCAATCATTTTTAAATGACATCCGCGAAGCAATAAATGATGGTGTGAAGCACTACAGTGATTGTCTAAAAATTGCAAGAGAACGTGGAGAAACCATAGAACAATTAACTGGTGAATTCGAAAACGAAGAGTTAGATGCTACGAAGCAAAAGCTTGTTCAAATAGCTAAAAGGTTACAAGAGGCCAAAACAAGGCTTGTTGAATATGGGCTAAATTATGAAAATGCGGCGTCTTCATATGATTCGCTTCTGAAAAAAGAAGGTTTTTATACGTATGTTTCCTATAGTGAAGATCAATTGAGGAACTTAGTTGACGAGACAGCCAATGCGCTAGAAAGTCTGCAATCTGAAGAGGAGAATTGCAAGCGCCAAATACAACTCGACGAAATTGAAAGGGACCGACTCGAGAAACTAGGAACGCACAAATTTCAAGATTATTTACCGCAACTCGAACGCTTATTTGCACACATTCAAAGCTTGGAAAAAACGATAACTGTAACGTTTAATAGAACTATCAACGATATGATTGATTCGAAATTGAAAGCCGTTACAGAACAGCAAGTAAAATATTCTGAGGGAGTACAAAGATTCTTAGCAGCTAAAATTGGCAAAATACGTCACATTGATAATTCTTATTCCTTAAAGAAAGTGGATGTCGTTTCGAAAGAAATAATCACTACCACAAACAAGAAAATAAAGTTTGCCGATTTGGGGACGGGACAAAGCCAAGGAGCCTACATTGAAGGGCTTTTGAACTCTAATGACAATAAAAAAATAATAGCACTTTTTGACGAAGTGGCAATGATGGACTCAGCTACCCTAACGCCGATTTTTAAAAAGCTTAAAAAGATGTATCATGATAATAAGTTATTAGTTGGGATAATTGTACAAAAGCGCGATGAAGGAATTTTAGTCAAACCACTTATCGAAATGTAATGGACAGAGAGCAATTGTTGAAAAACTTCTTTTTGAAGCTTCACGATATAGTTATTCGTGAGGAAAAGAAATTACATGGCAAGTCTGTACTACTAACACTAGCCAAAATTAACTCTAATAAAGCATCTAAATTTTTAAATGATTCTTCTATTAAATTGTCGCAGTTAGATAAGCAGTTATTCAAAGATTTAGAAGATAATCTTTTAATAAGGATAGGTGACAATTTGCACGACGAGTATGTTCTTACGGCCAAAGGTATATGGGAATTTGAAAAGAAAAATAGAGGCTTGACCGAGCACGATCTTGTTGATTACATTCAGCGGAAAAATTTCACTGCAACAACTGTTCACAAAGGTATAAGTGATAGAGAAAAAGTTGTATTGCTTGCGTTTATTGGAATTCGTAATTTTTCCCAGGATACTGCAATGGATTTGAATGATGAATCAAAACGCGATGCCTGGCTCGGAATACTTCAAGAAACATACAATTTTTTGTTGAGTAATTCCTTCATTAACCAAGACAAAACAATTTTTGCACAACAAGGTAATGAACACCCTGTTTCTTACCTGATGGTGAGGTTAAACGACCTGCCAAAAGCAACAAAACACGTCTTTAAATATGGGAAAAGTCGTAAATACTTTATTGACGTAACTAGTGACGGCCAGATTTCCAAAGGGAAAATAATAGTGTTGCTCAAACTTATATTCAACAAACTACCCGATATTAATAGTTTACAGAGTGTGATTGAATTTTTATCTCGACTGACAGATGAACAGAGTAAATATGTTAGAGACAATTTTAAATACATTGACTCGCCAACATCTTTATTAATTAAAGAAATATTACGGGACTTCTTTGTCAGTCAAGAATAATAGTCACACTTTTACACCAGGTGAAATTATTTTGTAATAAAAAACCTGAGAACCCTATCATGAACAAACCCTGTCTCTCATTTATCGCCTTTCTTTTATTTACTAAGTTCACAAATGGGCAGGTCTATGATCGGCATATTTTCATAGGTCAGCAAAGAGATTCCGTTCAGGCCCTTGTTGCTGCTGAAGTGCAGATACATTATGGTGCTGGCGGATACTTGACAAAAGTCACTGCATCGACTGAGGATTATAAAGGCAAGGCGGTCGCTGTCATTTTGTGTAAGGAAAATGTGCTAATTGAGGGTATCGAAAAAGGCCTCCAAATATGTACACGATATGTCATACAAAACGATACTGTCGCAATCATCCGAACACAGTTCTACAACCTCAGCCTACAGGAACTAATCGCGTTGCTTCGGCCTGGTCGAACCAATGTGAGCGGTTATTATTTTGACCCCGGCTATCACATTTATCACAAAATCTATATTGATGCAGCAGGGGTAACAACTGATGACCAATTTGCCACTGTATGGGAAAGATTGCCAATAGGAGTTGCTGAAAACCTCCGGCTCTTGCTTAAGAAATGGTAATGCAAGGAATTGCTAACCTATTTTTTTACTGCTGTAAATACTAGTATAATTAAAACCGTCGTCTATTAATGATTTGCGTTTTTATTTGAGACGCAAAGTAACAGGCTGGCTATTTATAGTTCCTGAGACTATTTTATTACTTTCTTGTTTTAATTGTCCTTGCAATTTAAAGCGGAAGAGATCTTTTGTACTAATTGTACTACTGAGTTCATAATCTTGCAAACGTGTAGCTGGTGTTACAGGCACTTTTTCAGAGATCAATGTGTCAATGGTAGGTGAGCCTCCCAATGCAGTATTTGGAGCCAAAAAGGCGCGGAGTTGAATTTGATGCAACGTTTCATTTATAGATATTGGAGCATTAAAAGATTGCCAGGAGGCACCGTTTACCGAGACCTCAATTTGTAGTCCTTTTCTTTCTGGTGCTTTCAAGCGGAGCATGGCCGTTGATCCTTCGGGAGGCTGAGCAGTCATCTCAAACTGGAGCAATTTTATGTTATTCTGAAATGCAAATAATGAAATTATTTTGCTTTGCGTATGGTAAATCCCTGCGGCGAATCCTGTGAGACCAGCCTCCGTCCTTTCAGTATAGATAAAAGAAGAATCACTGTTTAAAGTCAGCTCTTCACCGTAATTACCCAAAAATGGCTTACCAATAGGCAGCTGTACCTTACATCCAAAGACTGCAAGCGTAGCGATTAAAACGATACAGAGTTTTTTCATAGTTAGAATTAATGGCCCCCGTTGCCAAATAATGACATAACCACCGACTTAAATAGCGCCCACGGATATAATGGCTGACTGTTTTTGGGGTCTGCTATACCTCCAACAAAATTGGTATTTATATCACCTATTTTATTCGCTGTAATGGTTTGACCGGGTGTCGTCAATGTTGAGGTTGGAAAACCGGTGGAATCAAACGCAAATTGCGCCTGATAGGCTTCGATTTCTGAATTTGCCTCTGTATTATAAATCTGAGCAATAGTACCGTGAAATAGCGCTCCTGTTGTAGTAAAGCTAAAATCCTTTTCGATTGTTCCCTGGTAGCCATGGGTCAGCTCGTGCACTGCATTTGCATCACCGGTTACAGCCATAACAGTTACATCTTTCATAACACCATTTACTTTAACTTGCTTTTCGGTTGTGCCACCGACCTGTGATCCATAGGGAAGCCGATCAAACCCGTAGGTGAATTCTTTGGTAGCCGTCATTTCATCAATGCGACCCATCGTTGCTTTATTTGCATCAATCATTTTATTATTTTCAGCAATGCCGGAAGTTTGCTCTGCCAAATATTTTTCTTTCGCCTCCTGATTTTTAAAAGTCTTGCCGCCAGAATTAACCTTGTCAATCTTGGCCTGTAGTTTGGCATTTGCTTTTTCCAGTTTTTCGTTGGCTTTTGCAGCCTGCTTTTTCAGCTTTTGTGCATAGCGCTCATCCGATTTATTGTCCCAGTCCTGACCATCGGGGTCGATACGAGACACCGGATTATTGCCAACATAATTGTAGCCCCCCTCACTATAATATTTTTCAGTCATCGGGTCGATGGTTCCCCATCTGCCAATAACTGGATCATAGAACCTGGCGCCATAATCGTATTGCCCTAATTCCTCCTGATACTCTTTTCCATTAAACAATTTCTGGTTCTTTGTACCAAAAGTATATCGGTTATAATTGATGCCAAACGGGTAATAATCGTCCCTTTGTATCACCCTTGCTACATGACTACTATCGTCAAAACATACGCGGTTATTGCCGAGGTGATCTGTAAGCGTATATTCATAGCTAAACGCACCTGTAGTCGGATTTCTGCGGGCGATACCTTCACTGTTGGTGATAAAGTCAACACTTCCGTTCTGGTATTGAATACCCTCGATATAATCCTGGTTGCCTAACGTACTGTTTGCGCTTACCCGCCGCAGCTTTTTGCCGCTGGATTCATACGTATAGCTAAGAGTTTTGCTACCAGTAACATTTTGCGGAAGGTTTAATTGATTGTAAGAGATGTTGACATTATTGCGTGCGTCAAAAACTGTATTCCCGTTACCATCATAAAGGTAAGTATTGGTACCTGTCAACCCGGCAACTGACGTAAGCTGATTGCCATTGTAATTAAAAGTGTAATTACTGGTAGATGCATAACGGGGATCTATGCGTGTCAGGTGTTGAATATTGCCAGCCTTGTCATAGTCAATGCCCTGTTCGTTAAATGATTCGCTCGAATTGCCACTGGTCAACCTATTCAGTTTATCATAGCTGTACGTATAACTTCGGTTCAGATTACTTCCTGTTCCCCAGTACTGATTGGCGACATCGCCATTATACATCGGCGTTGTTCCATCATTATATTTTAGCTGGACTACAAACAATGAAGAACTATCTTTCGTAATCCACCCTCTTTCATTATATCGATAAGTAATATCCTGCAGGAACGGCCCTGTTTCACTTACGCTATGCAAATGCTTGCCCGTAAGCTGGCCTACTTCATTATAATCCAGTTTTGCCAGCAATACCTTGCTGCCGCCGTTGATCTGGTTCCAAGACTGTATTTTGCGTCCCCAATGATCATATACCGTACTGTCTGCAATAGTAAGCAAGGGACTACCTGTGGTATGGTGATTACGAATTTTTGAAATGAGTTTTTGGGTAAAGTCAAAGGTGCTGGTCAGTTCATCGTAATTAGCCACATTTAATGTTCCATTAAAGTAATTCTGTTGAAACACTTTTACGGGATTAGCCTTGTCGTCGTAATACTGCACTGTCCAGAGCATATCTGACGTGCCTAATACGTTGGAAAGAGTTGCTGTCAACAGGCTACGGGTCATACTGCTGTATGAAGTATGCACATCATAGGTGGAAGGAAGACTGGGAATATTGTAGTCGTCGTAATACGAAATAGTAAGGTAGTTTATAATGTTACTGGTAGGGAATGCAGCCACTGAATAATATTTACCAACGGTATTGCTATTATCTCTGTTCTCCCATAGTACAGTTTGTGCATTTACATCTGCCTGAAGTGAAATTCGACTTTTCGCACTGCCTCCATTATTCCAGGTGCCGGTTATAATCGGTCGCTCCAGCGCATCGTACTTGATAAAAGACCAAGCATTCTGTACCCGCTGCATAGAATCCTGAGAAGCCACAAGCTGATCCAATTTGTTATACACTTTGTACATTACCCCTTTTCCGGGCAATTTTGTTTCCACCTGCCGCAATCTTTCATCATGCCGATATTGGTAACACAAATTATCAAGCACCGACTGGGTTATGCTACCATTGTCAGGCTCTGATTTAGGTGTCAGTATATAGGTAAGTGCGCCAAAGTCATCATATACAAAATAAGACGACAAAATTTCCAAGCGCGCAGGAGTTTGGTTAAATCCCCGTTTCAGAACAACTCTTCCTTCTTTGTCGGTATAAACTTCCGTGGTGCCTGCTTTACCATCTGTTGCTTTATAATTTTCATTTTTATAAACAGTCACGTAAAGCTGGGTTTGTCCATAAGCTCCCTGATCAACAAGTGAGGGTTTACCATTTGCGTCAAGACTGACTGTATATAATTTCGCCCACCTACCACTGCCAGAAGTGAGGGCTGTAGCATCATTGGTGTAATATTCCAGTTTAGCAGTATGCCCAGGTGAAGCAGCCTGAGTATTGGTAGACAACTGCCAGTTATCTCCCGTAGCGCCTTGCTCAACTATACGATTAAGTGGTGACGGTTCAAAAGCCTTTTCGGCAAATGGAAATTGCGTAGCGGTTACACCTGGTGCGTTCCATGAAATTGGGTTAGCGAAAAATGCTTGTTGGTTCGTCAGTGCTGCTGATTTATAAGCACCGTTACTGTTGGCAATGGATTCTGTGTAAGGACTGTATTTTTTTATCTGCCTTCCAAATGAATCATAGGCTACCGGTGTTACAATGTCTCTAAATGTCGGACTTGCCTTGATCTCAACAGTTTGCAAAGGCCTGCCTAAGCCATCAAAATAGTTTACCGTTGCCTTCACATCACAGGTTGAATTATTCGGATCAGCCGGATTTGTAAGACCAGCTGTCTGCGGCTCATAAACGACAATATAATTCTGATTATTACTTAACGCTGTATTCATCACTACACACTGCGCCAATGACGGGTCAATACGAGCCTCAAAAGGCCCCGATGAACTAAAGCCAGGGCCAAGTTCTATAACGTGTGGAGCCACAAAAGTGCCGGTAGTATTTGGTTGGGTTAGTACAGTATCGCGTTGTGCAAATACTGTTGTTGATATTAGAAAGGAAAGCACGGATAAACCGACGCTGGTTGGATAAGGTCTCATAGGGTTAAGGATTAATTCACTGACAATGTCCAATCTACATCACAGTTGAGTTAAAAATCAAAATTTTAAAGTGAAAAAGCAAATCCTTTAGAAAATTTTGTTGCGCTTCTATTGGAACATAAACATGGCGACTAAGTGAATTCTTTGGGCGCACCTAACTTAACGAGTTAAGCAAATAAATTTAACCGTACTCGGTTCCCGGTGTGAAATGCCTTCTTTTTTTGCTGCCAGCTTTGCTCTCAATCAATGTGATTCGAGATGAAAAACACGGAAACAATAGCAAACAATCAGAAACTACAACAGCCTCCGGTTACTGCTGACGACCTGGATATTTTCCGGGTTGAGCTACTTGCAGAGATCAAAAAATTGATAGATAAACATGCAGGCTATCCGGGCAGGCGCTGGCTAAAAACCGAAGAAGTTAAAAAGCTGCTTGGCGCTTCCACCGGGACGCTTACTACGCTACGCATAAATGGTACCCTTCCATACTCCCGTATTGGCGGCATCCTGTATTATGATGCGCAGGATATCGAAAACATGTTACTCAGCCGCAAAATCCAACACCGATAGTTATGAGCAGGAACGCATCTATCTGCGGCCACGGCAATAGTATTCCGCCAATCCTGGCCCACGTACAAATCTATTTCGATCAGAAAGGCATGTCGGCTAAAGAGGCTGAGGCATTCTACCATTACCAGCATGCTCACGGCTGGAAAACGGATAGCGGTACGCCAATTAAAAATTGGAAAGTCGTAGCTGCAAACTGGATATGGGATATACAACGGTCCAGGTTCGTCACGCTGCAATTGAAAGTAAATCGAAATCTGCTCAGATGAAAAACAGGACGCAAAAACTGACGGATCAGGTCTACTACCAGGCGCAGACATCTTTCCGGACAATGGCGAAACTGGCGGAAGAAGCCGTGCAGTTGAAAGACCTTAAAATGTTATTCGGAAAGTATGTGCCGCAAAACAACCTGGTACATTTTCCATCGCAGCGAGGCGTAGGAAAGTCCTGGCTGTGCATGCAAATCTGTATGGCCGTGGCCGGTGAATGGAATAGCTGTTTAGGGGAGGCGATTAACTTGCATGGCAATACACTTTACGTAAATCATGAGCTCAGCCCGAATACCATGCGCAGGCGCAGCCGGAAGCTATACGCCTGCTTACCGCAGCCGCTTGGCGAACAGTTTCATTGCTTCGTTTACACCTCAAGGGCTGGGCTAAGTACGGAGCTGGCCAGCATCATTAACTACATCGAAAAGTACCAACCGGTGCTTATTGTAATCGACAACTTACGTATGGCATTTACTGATTTAGATGTAAATAACAACCGGGAAAGCACCCGGATCATGAACATGCTGCTGGCCCTTTGTGATACTTCCGGTGCTGCATTAATAATCACGGATCATTTCCGAAAACATACCGGTGGCCAGTTGTCGGGCAGCGATCTGCAGAGCGGGTCAGGAATCAAAACCGATTTGTCGGACGCTGATTTTTTCATGCGCCGAAGTTGCCAGGACAAAAGTATGCGCATCCTGAAACGGGATAAGTCCCGACATTTTGAAGAAGACCCAAAGACCAAACTGATCCGGCTCAACCCGGAAACTTTATGGTTTGAGTTGGTGGCAGAAGATGTGAACGAGGCGGAGCATGTTGGCTTAGGTGGACTGAAGGAAAAGGACGAACAAAAGGACATGGCACAAACTCTCCGCGATCAGGGTAAGAGCATCCAGGAGATTGCCACCATTTTAGGAAAGGGCAAGGCAACCATTCATCGCTGGCTCAAAACGGATGAAGCATGAAGGCAATATCCGGATCAAAATGTGGCTTAGCCGTTGCGTCGTTCCTTTTTTTGGAACGATGGAACGAATGGCGTTTTTAGAAAGCTGACTTAGAGAATGTTAACCGAATCAAAGCAGTGACATGGAACGAATGGAACGCGAAAATGGAACGAATTAATGAAATGGCCCAATTGTCCAGTAGCCATTGCCTGAATTATTGACAGCACACCCCTCACTTCGAGTGAAGAACTATCCTTTCAAGGGTTCGGTACGAGCCCTGGACTGGTTGCTGTTCCCCTTGCTTCGGCTGGGGAAAGCAAGATGTACACTTGTCGGACAAGTGGCAGTTTTTGACCCCTTATGCTCCGAAGTCGCAGGGGTTTTATGGTCCAATTATCAAACTGAATAATTGACAGATGAAACAAGAACAACGCACCCGAAAATTGACGGTAAGGTTTACGCCGGAAGAATATAATCAGATTAGCAGCCGGCAAAAAAAATCAACCACAAGGATCATTAGCGATTATGTCCGGGATGTCCTGTTGGAGGGAAAGATTACCCTTTACTATCGTAACCAGTCACTCGATCAATTGATCGACGAGTTTAAATTATTACGGCGTGAGTTGAGCGCCGTCGGTAATAATTTCAACCAGGTCGTTAAAAAAATAAATTCCGTAAAGGATACCACCGAGATGAATTTCTGGCTGGACATGGCAGCGCTGCTGCAAAAACAACTGCTCGAAAAGACCGGAAATATCAATGAAAAAATTGCTCAAATTTCAGATATATGGTTGCAAGGTTTGTGAGCGGAACAGAGATCGATAAGGTTGTCCGTTACAACGAACAGAAGGTAGCGACCGGTAAAGCAGAACTGATCGGCGCATTTGATTACACCAAAGATGCCGCGCAATTAACGATGTCGGACAAGATCGGACAGCTGCAATATTTAACTAAACAGAATCGTCAGACAAGGCGGAATGCGATACACATCTCCCTGAACTTCGACAAAGCGGATCAGTTAGACAAAGAGAAATTATTAGAGATCGCACAAACCTATCTGGAAAAGATCGGCTTTGGCGGGCAGCCTTGTTTAATCTACCAGCATCATGATGCTGCACACAAGCACATTCATTTAGTAACTACGAATATCCTTAACGGCAGCAATAGAATTAACATACACAACATTGGTAGGAATCAGTCGGAGATTGCAAGAAAGGAAATCGAGATACAGTTTGGCTTGGTACAAGCACAAGGAAAAAAGCAGGAACGCGAATTGCTTTTTTCTCCGGTTCAGGCAGAAAAAGTGATTTATGGAAAGTCAGAAACGAAAGCAGCCGTTTCCAATACGGTCAGGGAAGTTGTTAGTACTTATAAATATACTTCGCTGGCTGAATTAAACGCTGTACTACACCTATACAATATTGAAGCTGACCGGGGAACCCCCGGTTCAAAAATGCATGAAAAGAATGGACTGAGATATTTTGTGTTAAATAAAGATGGCAACCACGTTGGTGTGCCTATTAAGGCAAGCGCTATCTATGGCCGTCCAACGATGGCTAAACTTCAGGAGCGTTTCAGCAAGAACAAACAAAAGCGAGAAGGTTTCCGCCAACGAATACACGGACAACTGGATAAGGCAATACAGGCCGGGCCACAAACGCAACACAATTTTGCAGGCAAGTTAAAGCGCGCAGGAATTGATATAGTCTGGCGGAAAAATGAAAGCGGCAGGTTGTATGGTGTTACCTATGTAGATCATGCTACCCGCTGCGTATTTAATGGCAGTGATCTCGGACCTGCTTACAGCGCTAATGCGATAAGCGAACTGCTTAATTACACACAGGAAGCTAAAGAGAATTTGATACAGCAAACGGGATTGGAAGACCATTTGCCTTATGTGATCCGCGACCTTTCCGGCAATCTTTTAGGTATACTACTTGAGCAGCAAGAATCCTCCGAACAAATGGATTTTGAACTCCGCATAACTCGCAAAAAGAAGAAAAAGAAACGCCCTAATATTTAGATCATAAACGAATTTCAAATGAGCAATACAGGAGAGAACTTAGAAGGACTACGAAAAATTATTGACCTGACACGCAAAATCAGCATTGGTATTTTGCTGATTCACTTTTATATCAATTGCTATGGTGCTTTCCGGGTCTGGCACCTGACACACCCAATCGGTGATAAGCTGTTATTGAATTTAGTTCATACAGGTTTGTTTACAGGAATATGGAAAACGAAGCTGTCTGCATTAGGCTTATTGGTCGTATCCCTTATCGGCGCAAAAGGTAAGAAGGATGAACATTTAAAATGGCAAGCACCAGCCAGGGCAGCAGTTGGTGGAATGCTTTTGTATTTTTTAAGCGGCTATCTCCTGAATGTTCAGGCATCAGTCCAGGTAATTGCAGCATTTTACATAGGTGTAACTGGCTTGGGCTATTTGATGATGCTGAGCGGGGGCACCAAGCTTTCGAGAATATTACAATTAAAGTTCCAGCACGATGTGTTCAATAAGTTGAATGAGACCTTTCCACAGGAAGAACGTTTGTTGGAAAATGAATACTCTATTAATCTGCCTGCACGATATAATCTAAAAGGGAAGATTCGTAATTCTTGGATTTCGATTGTGAATCCCTTCAGGTCCCTGCTCGTGTTAGGCACCCCTGGGGCGGGTAAAAGTTATTTCGTCATTCGTCATGTCATCACCCAACATATCCGGAAAGGGTTTTCCATGTTTGTGTATGATTTCAAATATGACGATTTAAGCCTAATCGCGTATAATACACTTCAAAAGAACCATTCGGCATATAAAGTAGTTCCAGGTTTTTATGTCATCAATTTTGATAACCTGAGCCAGACCCATCGCTGTAACCCTTTGGAGCCTCAATACATGGAGGACATTACTGATGCCTCCGAATCGAGCCGGACAATTATGCTTGGGCTAAATAGAGACTGGATCAAGAAACAAGGCGAATTTTTTATTGAGAGTAGTATCAACTTTGTAACAGCAATTATCTGGTTCCTGAAAAAATACAAGAAAGGAAAGTATTGTACCCTTCCTCACGTCATAGAATTAATGCAGGCCGAATACAATGATTTGTTCCCGGTACTCCGGACGGAACCGGAAATTGAAGTACTGGTCAATCCATTCGTATCTGCCTATCTTAACGAGGCAATGGAGCAGTTGGAAGGTCAAATAGCCAGTGCCAAAATTAGTATGGCCCGCCTGGCTTCCCCACAGCTCTACTATGTTTTAAATGGCAATGACTTCAGCCTTGATCTGAATAACCCTAAAGAACCCAAGATTATTTGCATGGGCAATAATCCACAAAAACAGCAGGTTTATGGTGCCGTACTCAGCTTATACATTTCGAGAATGATCAAACAGGTAAATCGGAAAGGCATGCTGAAGAGCAGCTTAGTTTTTGATGAGTTCCCGACCATTTTTTTTAATGGCATTGATAGCCTTATCGCAACTGCGCGATCGAATAAAGTAGCTACCTGCCTCGGCATTCAGGATTACAGCCAGTTGAAGAAAGACTATGGACGGGAACAAGCCGAAGTGATTATGAATATTGTCGGAAATATAATCAGCGGGCAAGTGGTCGGAGATACGGCCAAACAATTGAGTGAAAGGTTTGGTAAGATTATGCAGAAAAGAGAAAGCATTTCTATCAATAGTAACGATACATCTGTCAGTAAGTCTATGCAACTGGAATCGGCAATCCCGCAGTCTACTATTGCAGCTTTGTCCAGTGGCGAATTCGTTGGGATGGTTTCTGATGAACCTGGGCAAAAAATAACGCTTAAAACATTTCATTGCGAGATATTAAATGACCATACGGCTCTTAAAGCAGAAGAAGATAGCTACAAATCCATACCCCAAGTACGGACTGTTACTGCTGCTCAGATAGAAGAAAATTATTTGCGGGTTAAAAGAGAAGTAGCGGCCATTATTAAAACCGAAATAGAGCGCATACATGATTCGCCATCGTTGGCCCACCTCCTCATTAAGAAAGGATGACAAAAATTAAAATTCAGTTTTTCACCTGTAGGTTAGTAATTTCACACGAACTAATATTGCAATCATTATAATAATTCTGACGTAAAATCAGGATCATAATAACGATAATCAGCGTTTAGCTAAGAACGAAGCTGCTTCGGAAATACTTGCAATATCAAATGACAGCAGCCAAGTCAACACAGCTAAACGTCCGCGGCCTCGCCGTGGGCGTTAGTGTTGCTTGCTGTCATGCCTTGCAAGGGCTTCCGAAGCGGTAACATGAAGCCTGCGGCGAGGCCGAATTGTTTCCCCGTTTTTTGCTGGCGTGCTTATAAAATGAGTGCGTATGAAAGCAACCATTGCAATATTAGAACCACATCCACAGATTCGGCCCTTGCTGAGCGAACTTTTGGTTAATCTGGAATACCGCGTGTTATTTCATGCAGACCGGTTTGAGCAATTCATCCTCATGATTGATCCTGAGAATCCACCGCAGGTATGTATTCTTGACACCAATCCGAAGGATATGAACGGTTTTGATTATTCCAGGTGGATCAAAGCGAATTTTCCGCGGTCTTCCACAGTCATTTATAGTAATGACCTTTGTGAAACAGTTTTTCACAAATTCAAGTCATCTAACGTTGCTGATTTTTATGTGGACAAAAGCCGAGGCCTTGACTATTTGCGACGTGCGATCGAACTGGCTACAAGAGTTGTGTTACCGATTTCAAGAAATTTTGATGGTGATACGTGAAAAATACCCTCCCGGACATACACTAAATACCCTTTCGTGGTTGGATTTATAACGTTTACTTTGCGCTGCCGTAAGAAAATTCTAACCGGGGCACGCCAATCTTCTTAATCTACGCCTTTCCTGACACCCTGTCAATTGCTTGCACATAGGCTGCAAGCATTGGATGTTATTTTGAATCAATTAAGAGTAAATTAAAAATCATTTCAATTATGAAATATTTCCCAATTGGCATTTTTTCCCTATTGATGTTTCTGTCTTGTAAAAAAAGTCACGATCACCAATATTCTAAATGGTATGTAAATAATGACAGTTTTTTTTCCAATAATATAAATGTCTTCGAGGGAAAAGCAACTCACGAAATAGTTGGAGATGATTATACCAACAGGTTTTGGTTGATTTTTAATCTTAATCATTATCCTGTATCAGACTCTTTCCTAATAAACTGTGACCAACAAAATCCCAAGTGGGTTTGTCTCACAATTACCTATAACGGCATTGGCTACGTGTCGCCTAAAAATGCGTTTCTTTTTGCAACCTCGGTGAGCGGCAACCCCCTATATAAACTACCAGCAACCTGGTTCTATAATGAGAAGAATGCTTCTGACAGCGTATTAGTAAAAGGATTTTTTAATAAACCATAATCAATCTCTAACTATCAAAATTCTATATAATGAAAAAAGTGTAAAGGTTGACTAAAATTAAAATTCAGTTTTTCACCTGTAGGATAGTAATTTCACACGAACTAATATTGCAGTCATTAATTGTCTCCTTGGCAAAGGTCGGGGGATAAGAATAACGATAATCTGCGTTTAGCTAAAAAACGAAGCTGCTCGACAAATATTTCCACTATTAACAGATAGCAGCCAAGTCAACAGCTAAACGCCTGCGGCCTCGCCGTGGGCGTTAGTGTTGCTTGCTATCTGGCCTGTGGAAAGGCTTGTCGGGCGGTAACATGAAGCCTGCGGCGAGGCCGAACTTTGTGTCGTTTGCACTGGACGTGAATATAAAAACGACTGTATGAGAGCTACGATAGCGATTATTGAGCCGCATCCCCAAATACGTCCTCTTTTTAGTGAATTGCTCAACGATTTAGGATACCGTGTATTATTCCATACCGGGCGGTTTTCAGAATTTGTATTGTTAGTTGATCCAGATGCGCCACCCCAAGTTTGTATAAATGATACCAATTACCGCGATATGTACGGCTTTTGTCATTCAAAATGTATAAAAGAAAATTTTATACAGTCAAAGACCATTATCCATAGCAATGACCCGAGTGATATGGTATATCAAGCATTTAAAAACATTGATGTTGTGGATTACTATGTAGATAAATGCAGCGGATTGGAGGCTCTTCAACGGGCCATTTAATTTTGTGCAAGAGAATCATTAATTATCAAAAAGTAAGGATGTGTTATGGAGCGTTAGTTTATCAGAAAACTTGGCATTAAAATTGATTTTCTATTGTGAAACATTTGTAAATCTGTTATTTGCATGCAAATAGACTGCACGCTTCTACAGTTAATTTGTTTGTAGTTCCGCGGATGAGACCCACTCTTCGTTGAATGAGAATTGCCATTCGTCAAATGGCGTACAGTTGTATTCCAAAATGGTATACAATTGCATTAACAATCGCGCAAACGAGATAGGTTACCGGCCGGTACAGCAATCTCTCTGCATATTTAGAACCAAATTATAAACTATGAAGAAAATTATGCTTATGCTTGCTTTTGCTTCATTCAGCAAATTGGCAGTCGCGGAAAAAAATGTGACCGTGTTGAAAGCATACCCAAGCGCAAACCGTACTTACAGAGATCGTAGCGAATCTCATGACCCGGAAAAAGACAGCCACACACTGACCTGCTGGAGTCCGGGTGAAAAAGAATGTAAATGGGATACCAACCCTTGGGACCCGCCCAAATTGGAGCAGGCAGACCAGCTTGTCCAGCAGGAATTAAGTTTCCAGGTGTTCCATGGCGAATTGGATATTCCAAACAGCGGTGGTGCCGTAGTAACCTGGAATGCTGATAGTCCAACGGAATACAGCTATACCATTACCATCCCGACGGAATAAACCATCTTTTAACTTTAATAGCTTAAAATAAAATCAATGAAAAAAATAATTATGCCTTTGGGCATTGCTTTGACTTTTTGTTCAACTGTTTCATTTGCAGATGACAAACCGCAACCTGATAAACAGGGAACTTTTCATACTGTAAATGAAAAAAACACGAAGCCTTGGGGTTGTTTGGATTCAAAAGAATATCACGAACCAGGTACTAATGTTTATCAGTTACAATGCTGGGACCCCGGAGAAAAAATCTGTCAGTTTGCAGACGGAACCTGTCCGAGTGATTTTCCTCCCTTCCCTGGCGGTAATGTGCGTCAGACGGTTGTTGAGCAAGTGATCAGCGGGAATTTTACCGGCTCCATTGACTTTCCCACTGGTACTGTCACCTGGAATGGCGTAAGCCCCGATGATTTTTCGTACTCAATTCGGCAAAATCCATAGCTCTTTTAAATTAGGGGTTGCTTCGGCAGCCCCCTTTTAGCTTCCTAAAAACGTAATATGAAATTTCCTACACTTATACTATTTGCATTGTTGAGTTCCACCTATATGTTCGGGCAATACAAATGGGACGGTAAAATGTATTTAGATAAAACGATCATCGGAGCAGACGAACGCCCACACCAAAAGATTGGCCTCAAAGGATTCGGTGACAAAATGAGGTTATATATTAAGCAAAAAACTGGCGACAAAAAGCAGATCATTATTGAAGAACTGAACTTGAATAATTTCACTGTTTGTAAAACAGATTCCATTGCTTTTGACTGGGATGAAATGCCGTATACGAATTATGTTGCCCTTGATCAGAAAGACTTTTTAATTTCATTCGGGCGGTTACAAGCTTATGATCGAAGAAATGGTAAATATGCTTCCATAGATTTAGATACCATAAATTACAATGATGGCTGTAAGATTAACGACAGCCTGATTCTGTTGGGTTCAACTTCGTCCTATCATCCGGCTGATGGCTTCGCCGGTCTTAACATGACATCATTCAATAGTAAAACCATGAAGGTTGTTAAAACTCGCCAGTATCAGTTTGAAGGAATTGGTCTTGCACACATGGGGGTAAACTGGTTCACCGGAGCCGGCGGACATATCTATGCTATTACGCCAATGTCCGGGATTGTGTATGAATTTGATGCCAATCTTGAACTGGTTGGAAAGAAAAATGCTCCGATCCCATGGACCAATGCGACCGAGAACATCAAATTTGAACATAAACTTGATGTGTTGATTTATAATGAATGGCATCGCCTCAGAAATTTGTATGCTAAGTATGGTAAAGATTCCATCCATAAAAACAGGGCCTTAGCAACCTCCGAGTATTATTCAAAAAACTATGATGCTTTCGTTTCGGATACCGTCAGAAAAGCATTTGAGTATGTTGAAAAAATGCTACCCTATAACGACTCAATGGTGGTGATTTCGTTCTGTCGCAAAGGATACGCATTTAAATACCGGGACGTTTTCCTTTACAATGTGCGTTCCAATCAAATAACCAAACAAATGCCAACCTGGTCGATCACTAAAAAGGATACATGTAATCAGTTTGAAGATTATTTCCCGATCTATATCAGTAACGACCTCAATATTGCTCCGTACTTCAAAGGCGATAAAATCTATTATTATACCGTTTATAATCCGCAGTTGTTTACTCCTGGTCTGAAAAAAGAATTAGATAAGATCAACGCAGAGGATATCAGTAAAAACAATTACCAATGGCATTTATTAGAATACCGCTTGCAATAATCGCGCTTATACTGATTTGTGGTTCATCTTCATTTGGGCAAAAGAAACCTCCAGTATCCATTGTTGATTCTTTGTACGACGTTTCAAACAAATTATTTACACCGGACAAGGGTAGTAAGCGCCTATATATCATCTACACTTACAAAAACTGTTCGCATTGCTTTGCTGACCTGTGTGACAAAATTGCCCAGTCAGAATTTAAGGATTATACACTTTATATCGTAGGCGTAACTCATTTTGATCTATTAAATCTGCGACCAATGGCGGCGAGCATAAGGGAGCAAATCCCTTGTACATCAAAGGTCCTATTCTTTTTTAATGATGCTGGCCAGCTACCGGAGATATGCGAAACACCGACACCCCAGTTTATTACCAGTGAGAACGGCAATCTCCGTTACTTCAACTATGGAAAAACTTTAAAATTTATTGAGACCGGGAAGTAGCCTTTATTTCCTTTCCATACTAATCGAACCTGATTTCACGAATCAAGAAATGCCGTTAGCAAATGCATCATTGTTACTGGGGGCTGCTCTTCAGTATTTTACTGGCTTATTCTAAAAACACCTGCAAGATCAGTGGCCAGGTCATTGATCATAACGGACACCCGGTAGCAACGGGCCGGGTGTATATACGCAATGAGCAGGATACCTTAAGTACATTAATTGTTGGGGGCGGCTTCTACCAGTTCGACCAACTCCGTCCTGGTTATTACCAAATAGCCGCCGAGAGTAACACTAACCTTGACTTTCCCAGCGTACTTATTAATTTAACCAGAGACACCGTTGTTGACATTGCACCCGTGCGAATGGCGGTGTTGGGTGAGGTTAAAATCTCTGCCAGGAAAACGGTGGCCTCACAAATGGGAGACACATTGGTCTATGATGCTGATGCCGTAAATGCAGATAAGGATGCCAGTACGGAAGAACTACTCAGACGTTTTCCTGGAATTTTGGTAAAAGACGGCAATATCATTGTAAATGGCCAGCCCATCTCAGATATTCTCATGGATGGCCGTCCCGTTTTAGGCGGCGACATTGATTTAATTCTTAAGAATCTGCCCGCAGAAGTGGTCAAAAAATTACAAGTGTTCGATAAAGGTAGCGATCAGTCCCTTTTTACAGGTTTAAATGATGGGAGAGACCGGCGCACCATCAATATTGTGACGAAAACAGCGTCATCGATCATCGGTAAGGTATATGCAGGGCATGGCGGTGATGATTTATATGCTGCAGGCGGCACCTTAAATTTCAAGGATAAATCGAGCTACTTATCAGCGCTGCTCCAGGCAGACGACCTGGGACAAGGCGCGAGTGCGATGGACAATTTGTCAACTTCCCCAACTGGCAACCGAAGCGAGCATCAAAATGGCAATATTAATTTCAGCCGGGATTATGGCCGGAAGATCAAACTGTCGGTCGGCCTTTCCTATACACAGCATGAAAATAATATCAGCAACGATCTGCAAAGGCAGTACTTTGGAGACAGTGAGCAGTATATGGAACAAAAGACTGCGATCACTCGCACGGAGAGTTACCTCGTTGTGACAAAGCTCGAGTATAAGCCTGATAGCTTTAATGCGGTTGTGCTTCAACCCTCATTGGGGCAACAGTGGAACTCATCAACAAATGCATTTGCCGGACAAAATTCTATTGCGGGACTTTTAGCAGCAACAACTAATACGGGGTCCGGAGCAAACGGTAAAAATTTGTCATTGGCTAATGACTTGCTGATAAATCACCGTTTTAGGAGAAGCGGGCGAATACTATCTGCGAGTATCAACATCCAAAGCACACCGGCGACTGGTGACGGGAATTCTCTTTCCCATAATATCTATGGTCAGGATACTGTGGATTATAGCTATTTGCTAAAGAATAAAAGCAGTAGCTTGTTGGCGGGCCTGAACCTGCTTTATATAGAACCAATTTTTCCATCGCTTCAGCTCGTGCTTAATTATAAACCGTCATATCAGCAATTTGAGACATTCAAAGAAAACTATGATAACGCGGGAGGTACAACCGAAGCTTTTGACAGTTTGTTATCTAACCGGTATCAGTCGGTCAGTGCTACACAAAATTTAGGGTTGGGATTGCGGTTCAATAATAAGCGGCTTTTTATTAATGCCATGCTGAACCACGAAACATCCTCCCTTCGTGGCACCCAATATTTCCCGAAGCAATTTAATGTGGACCGGAACTTTAAAACACTTCTTCCTTTTTTGTACCTCGCTGTTAAAGGCTGGAAGAACACGAGTCTAAAATTTACTTACAATGTGATTTCAAGCCGGCCCGGCCTCGTTCAATTACAACCTTACGTAGACATTTCCAATCCGCTGATTATTAGAACAGGAGCGCCCGATCTTAAGCAAGAAATCAATCATGATCTGCACGTTCAATTCATGACCACCTCCCGTAAGGGCAATAGCTTAAATATCAGTTTTGCCGGAAATTATAAACCCGTTTTTATCAATAACACGACTGAGTTGCTTAACAATGATACCTTAATCAATAGCGTATTATTTAAAAGAGGAGGCAGCATTAGTTTGCCACAGAATTTAAACGGTTATTTTCACGCCGATTTAACAGTAAATTATAACCGGCAGATAAACTTATTGGATGGTGGTGCGGGATTATTCGTGCGGGCGGGTATGAATGTCTATCCGGGTATCGCTAATGGAGTTGAGGATAATTTTCAAGCAAATACTTGCGCCATCGGCGGGCAGCTGACCTTAAATCTTTTTAAACATTTGGATTTCGTTTTAGAAGAAAGTTTGGATTATAGCAGGACAAAGAGCAAGAATGGTCAGACGTTTGACTATCGGGTTAATCGCCTGGTGGCATCATGTAACGCCAAATTAGGAAAGTTTAAGTTAAATCTCTGGCTTAATGATAATGTGAACAGCGGTAGCGGAGCGAGTGCCAATCGTCTATTTATTAATGCTTCGACGAGCTGCTATTTTACAAAAAACAGAACGCTGGAATGCCGGATATCAGGTATGAATCTGCTGGACCAGCGCATGAATATGCTGCAAACGGCCACGAGTACTTATATCGAATATACTAACAGTAATGTCGTTGGCCGGTACATGCTCATCAGTGCGATTTACACCTTTCGCAAGATTAAAAAAGACCCAATCTAATAAACAGATATTTCTAAGAGAAATTCAAAATTGAATTCAGCAAGCGCACTGCAGCAAACACAGTAGTCAAGATTAATTGGATTTCCAAAGTTGTCAACTCCTTAAACATGACATTGTGCAACGCTTACCCTATCCTGTTGAGCATTGTGCGGGAAGAATGGTTATATGATTCAATAATCCAAAGGCACCGATCATTCATAAATTATTCATATTTTTATAATGGTAATTTTATTCATTCGTTGGCAGCCCTGGTATCATTGGAAGAAAAAGAACTCCTTACACAATTAAAACAGGGAGATCAGGCCGCTTTTGAAATTATTTACGACCGCTACAGTGAGCGGATATTTCAAAACACGCTCCGACTGACCCGCTCCCGTGAAATTTCCGAGGAGTTATTGCAAGAAGCCTTTTACCGGATATGGGATAAGAGAGCGCAAATCGATCCTGATAAACCGTTTAAAGCCTACCTGTTCCGGATTGCAGAAAATCTTGCCTACGATCATTTCAGAAAGGTAGCTAAAGACCGAAGGTTATCAGAGAAACTGCTGCAAACTGCTGCAGATTGCTACGAACATATTGATGACCTGATTGAGGCTAAAGAATACAATGAATTGCTTACCGCGGCTATTAACGGCCTTCCAGAAAGGCGGCGCGAAGTGTTCATATTGTGCAAGCTCGACGGTAAATCGTACCATGAAGTGAGCAAAATGCTGGGCATATCTGAGGCAACAATTAACGACCACATTGTAAAAGCAACTCGGTTTTTAAAGGAATACTTTAACCGCAGTAGCCAGGCGGCATTTACCCTTTTGCTCGTATACTTACTCGGCCAATAATTCAAAATACTTTTCTCTGCAACAGATGGAATCCTTACAAGCACCGTATAGGAGGTGTTTTTTCATGCAACCTACTTCTACCTGTTTTCATGTCCTTAATAAACCAATGGTCTGATACTACAGATGAAGTACTGATAGCAGCTATTTTATTCATACTGCTGATCTGGATTATCATCCTTATCAAGGATTACCTGAAATCAAGATAAGGGGGCGTTTGAGCGTTAATAGTTAATGTGAACAGTGGCCGGCGAGCGGCCACTGTTTTTTTTCATTAACAGCAGATGAATTCAATGTTAACTGCGTATAGCGTAAAATTTCATCCATTGGAAAAGCAGCAACTTACCCAAATTTTCAGCCGTTACCTGGAAGGAGAGGCGACGAAAGACGAAATCCGAGTACTACTCGATGCGTTTGGACAGGATAAGGATTCGCCCGTCCTGCGTCGGTTAATCCGCGAATCCTATGAAAATGCGAAAAAAGAGCGTATCTCCCTGCAAACCCATGAATCACTTTCAAGAGTTAAAAAATTACTAAGGGAGAAAATCACCTTGCAACAGCAGAAAAAGGTGCGCTATATGCGTGTGCTGAGGTTTAGCGCAGCTGCCGTATTGATCATTGCAGCTGGAATTGCTTACCTACAAATGGATGCATTGCGCGACCGTTTTAACCCGGTAGTTTACCAGACGGTTAGTACCATTAAAGGCCAACGCAAACAAATAGCGCTTGAAGACGGCTCAACAATATGGCTGGCACCACAAAGCAGGGTTGTTTATCCGAATGAGTTCCGGGGAAAACTTCGAGAAGTAAAACTTAATGGGGAAGCCTTTTTTGAAGTGGCAAAGGATAAACGGCATCCTTTTATTGTTCACAGTGGAAATGTGGAAACGAAAGTACTGGGTACCACTTTTAATATACAAGCCTACCAAGATGAATTGGCAGTTTCCATTACCCTGTTGACAGGAAAGGTGCGGCTACAAACAGCTGGTGGCAAGCAAATGGATTTAGTCCCCAACCAACGGGCTATTTATAATAAATTAACCACAGGGTTTAAGAAGTTACCCTATCCGCAGGCATCGCAAATGCTGGATCGCAGAAATGGCCTGTACCATTATGACGGAACACCTGTACTGCAGATTATAGCTGATCTACAGCGTGACTACAATTTTACCATTGATATCGAAGGCGATTTTACCCATTGTACTTTCTATGGAGATTACCATGATGGTGATGATCCCTATCTGTTCCTGCGCAAAGTGTGCAGGGTCATAAACGCTCAATTTATAAGAAATGAAACAGGAATTAAGATTATAGGCAAAGGCTGTTGAAGTCCATAAAAAAGGCCCCCGGAAAGTCCGGCAGGCCCGTCAATGTGAATTAAGAATGGCAGTGTTCGGCGTGGAAACTTTACGCTGCCCATCCCCTAACATTTAACGAAATAAAAGTATGAAAATTAATCGTGACCGGCTTCACCGGCACATGATCTGTATTGCTATGCGATGGACTGCCCTGTTATTTGCGATCATCATCTGCAGTACTACACTTGCTTTATCTGCCAACAATGCCTATGGCCAGTCGGTATTAGAAAAGAATGTTTCCATTGTAATTAATAGCGAACCTTTAAAAAAGGCTTTGGATAACATTTCAAAGGCGTCCGGAGTGAACATTTTATATAGCGGCAACGCAGCCCAGGCTGAGTTTGTAATTTCAATTGCCGTAAAAAATCAGAAGTTAAAAAAGGTGCTCGACGATGCCCTGAAAGGTCTGCCGTTCTCTTATTCTGTTCTGGATAATGATATTTTGATCCGGTATGATGCAGCAAAACTGAAGCAATTGAAACTGCAACAGCAACGCGAACGAAGTTTGCCGCTCAAAGGAAAAGTGACGGATATTAAAGGCGAGCCGCTGACTGGTGCGACCGTTAAGATCATCAGTACGGGTAAAGTTGCTATAACAGATGGTGAGGGCAATTTTATATTGTCTGATGTACTGCCAACAGATACCCTGCAATTCTCATTTATTGGATTCAGGTCTAAAAAACTACCGGCAAAAGCAGTACTGATGCAGAATGTCATAACACTCGAAGAAGATTTTTCTACGCTGAAAGAAGTAGTAGTATCGACCGGTTACCAGGATGTGCCATTAGAACGGGCTACTGGTTCCTTTTCAAAAGTGGATAATGCGCAGTACAACCGCGAAGTTTCTACGGATGTAATTAGTCGCCTTAAGGGCATTGCTCCTTCTTTGTTGTTTGACCAAAGGAGCGGTTCAACGCGCTTAAGCATTAGGGGCCGTAGTACGATTTTTGCCAATGATCAGCCATTGATTGTTGTTGACAATTTTCCCTATGATGGTGACATTAATAACATCAATCCTAATGATGTGGAGAGCATCACATTGCTGAAAGATGCCGCTGCCGCATCTATATGGGGCGTAAGGGCCGGTAACGGTGTGATTGTAATCACCACTAAAAAAGGAAAACGCAACCAAGCTCCGCAGGTAGAGCTTAATTCCAATATTACTGTAGGTGCAAAACCCGATCTCTTTTATCAAAAGCAGATAAGCAGCAGCGATTTTATAGATGTGGAACAGTTCCTGTTTAAAAATGGCTTTTACGATGCCAATCTCGCCAATAACACCACCTATCCGTATGTCAGCCCGGTAGTTGACCTGTTAGATCAGCAAAGATCAGGAACGATTACAGCAGCCCAGGCGCAAAACCAGATCAACGCTTTGCGCGGCATTGATGCACGTAATGACCTGCTGAAATATTTTTACCGCAATAGCTTTAACCAGCAGTATGAAGCCAATGTAAAAGGCGGGGCGGAAAAATATACGTACTATTTTTCCGGCGGTTATGATAAAAATCTTGCTGCCGCACGGTCAAACGGTTACGACCGGTTAGGGCTGAATGCGCAACAGGGGTTTAACCCATTTAAGAACTTCAGTTTAAATACAAGTCTTGTATATACGCAAAGCAATCAGCAAACTAACCCTATTGCCTCCAACCTTTCACTGGGTGGACTGGGTTTAAAATATCCCTACGCACAGTTGGTCGATGCAAATGGCAATGCATTAAGCGTAAATAAAGACTATCGCGCTTCTTTTGTTAATGCAGCGGTTCAAAAAGGTTTACAGGACTGGACATACAAGCCATACAATGAATTAAGTGCCATGACCAATAATACAAGGTTAACTGATATGCGGTTCGGGACGAACCTGAGCTATATTATTTTCAACGGACTGTCCGCTACCATCTATTACCAGTACGAACGGCAATCAGGCAACATTGAAAACCTCAACAGTGTTAATTCTTATTATGCCCGGAACCTGATCAACAGTTATTCCGTAATTAATACGGACGGTTCTATAAAACGCAATGTGCCACTCGGCGGTATTTTATCAGATAATGATAACCTGCTTACTTCACAAAGCGGGCGTGGACAGCTGAATTTTCAACGTAGCTACGGAAAGAGTGAAATTGCAGCCATTGCCGGGTATGAAGTAAGGGAGGCGAAAGTAAATGGTCATAGCAGCCTACTTTACGGATATGACCCCACAAATGGACAAGGGCAACTCGTAGACTATGTAGATTTCTTCCAGCAATATCCTTCAGGAAATTTCGGTTCTATTCCGGGTGTAACTGCTGTCTCGGGTACTTTAGACCGTTTCAGGTCTTACTACGCTAACGGTTCTTATACCTATGATGGAAAATACACAGCGTCTGTCAGTGGCAGGATCGACCAGAGTAATTTGTTCGGCGTAAAAGCCAATCAGCGGTCAGTTCCTTTATGGTCCTCAGGTATAAAATGGAATATCGCAAAAGAGGCTTTTTATAATATTGATTGGCTGCCTTCTTTGTCGTTGCGGGCTTCCTATGGCTACAACGGCAATTACGACAATACGGTCAGTGCATTTACCACGGCAACGTATAGTATTAATGCCATTACCAAACAAACTTCCTTACAGGTAAACAATCCTCCTAATAGTTTATTACAATGGGAAAAGAACGGGATTTTTAATATTGGTTTGGATTTTGCCACTAAGGCAGACAGGATATCAGGGAGCCTGGAATATTATCATAAGCACAGTGATAACCTGATCGGGTACGGGCCGACTGACCCAACTACCGGTTTTACGCAATTCAAAGGCAATGTGGCAGGAATGTCTGGAAATGGTGTTGACATTGAATGGAACAGCAAAAACCTTACTGGGAAATTCAACTGGCAGACAGCATTTAATTTCAGCCTTGTAACCGATAAAATTACCAAATACCAACCCAACACATCTGGAAATTCTTCTCTTTTTATAGATGCCAGCATTAATTCCAATACCTATTACTATTCCCCTGTTGTGGGCAAGCCCCTGTTTGGTATTTATGCGCTGAAATGGGCCGGGCTGGATCATGATACAGGTGATCCTTTAGGTTATCTGAACGGGAAAGTGAGCAAGGATTACAATAGCCTGATCAACGTACCTGTAGATAGTCTTGTATACAAAGGACGGGCAACACCCTCTACTTATGGAGCTATCCGTAACACGTTCGCTTACGGGCCGGTTTCCATGTCCTTCAACATTACTTATCGTTTTGGTTATTATTTCCGCAGAAGCTCCATTAGTTATTCCGATCTGCTGACCAGTGCAACCGGCCACAGCGATTACGCTAAACGATGGCAGCAGCCTGGCGATGAGGCCCACACAAGCGTACCCTCTTTTATTTACCCGGACGATATAAACCGGGATACATTTTACAGATGGTCTGAAACGCTCATTGATAAAGGCGATAATATCCGGCTACAGGATATCCGCCTGGGATATGACTTCGGCAGCAGCTTCAAAAACAAATTGGGCATCCGGCAACTGGCCGTATTTGCCTATGCCAATAATATAGGTTTGCTCTGGGCCGCAAATAAAGATCACATTGACCCGGATTTTCCTGTCCTGCCGTTGCCGAGGACAATAGCTATCGGGCTGAAAGCAGGTTTGTAACATTAAATACTCCAACATGAACAGAAAATTATTTATACCCATAATTATCATGATTATGCTCTGTGCCGGATCATGCAAAAAAGATTGGCTGGATCAGAAACGGGATATATCACTTGTGGTGCCCACCAGCCTTTCTGATATGCGTCAATTGCTTAGAAATTCCATCCCCCAGGAATACGAATGTCGCGGGATTACGGAACTGGGAGCAGGTGATTACTATATCACAACAACAAATTATAATAGCCTGACCGCACAGTTGGAAAAAAGCGGTTATATCTGGAAAAGCGATCTTTTTGCCGGAATCACTTACCTGGCAGAATGGGATTACAGCTACCAGCAGGTTCTAACGGCCAACGTGGTTTTGGAAGCGTTAGATAAACTCTCTCAGACAACCAGTAATCAGGCAGATTATAATGATGTGAAAGGCGAAGCTCTGTTTATGCGGGCAAGAGCATTTTATAACGTGGCGCAGGTATTTACCAAACCTTATGAGAAGACAAGTGCAGGAAGCGACCTGGGTGTTCCGTTAAGGCAAACATCAGATATCAATGCTGTGTCCACAAGGGCAACGCTTCAGCAGACTTACGACCAGATCACTGCAGATTTACAGACAGCGGCAAGCCTTATAAAGGTAATACCGGATAGCCGTGTTGATCCGGGACTTGCTGCGGTAAGCGGGTTGCTGGCCAGGTGTTACCTAAGTATGGGCAATTACGATAAAGCCCTCCAGTATTCTGATCAGAGCCTTAAAACATACAGCAAACTGATCAATTACAATACACTCAGCAAAACATCCACAAGACCTTTTACGGTATTGAATGACGAGGTAATTTTACCGGGTTACGTCAATACATCTCTTGCCAGTCTGAAAGCAGGTGTTGGCAGAATTGATTCGGTCCTGTATGCAAGTTATGCAGCCGATGATCTGCGCAAAACACTTTACTTTCTTAAAAACACGGATGGCACATTTAGTTTTAAAGGCCAATATTCAGGCACCTCTTTACTATTCGGCGGATTAGCAACTGATGAAATGTATCTAATCCGTGCAGAATGCGAAGCCAGGACCAATAACCTTACTGCGGCGCTCGCTGATTTAAATACCTTAATGGCCACGAGGTTTAAAACAGGAACCTATACTCCGTATACAACAACAGATGTAAATGCCGCACTAAAAACAATTTTGCTGGAGCGTCGAAAAGAATTGCTGCTGCGGGGTTTAAGATGGTCCGATCTAAGACGGCTAAATAAAGACCCACAGTTTGCAGCTACCCTTACCAAAGTAATAAGTGGAACTACCTACACGCTACTACCTAATGACCCACGTTACACTTTCCCGATACCTGAATACGTGATTAAACTATCAGGAATAACTCAAAATACATACTAAGATGAACACTAAGCTATATACCCTATATATTTTAGCACTCGTCATTTTCCTGACCAGCCTTGTTTTTACACGCAGTTATGCGCAAACACGTAAAAAACTGGTAACTACTATCACGGTTCATTTCCAGTCGCCGCCGCCCGTTGATTCGTTGGAGGCTATTTACGTTGACCGGCAAAGCCTGGTTTATGACGTAATCAAAAAATGCAAACCTATAAAGGATAATGTCTGCACGTTGATCCTGACCCTTTCGCATCCTGAATTGGTGAGTTTAGGATATGATACATTTAGTCTTTTTGAAACGAACGAAAGCTATTATGGATCTTTTGCCACAATGATCGAGCCTGGTGATCACTTAACACTTGAAGTTGGTAAGAATTTTAATTTGGGCATCCGGAATGTTCAGTTTTTCGGAAAAGGTTCTGAGAAGCTTAGTATGCTTCACGATTTTATTAAGTCTATAGGCATGAAACCGGGCAAATTTCCAATTTCAATGAATCTTCATGAATTGTTTCAAAGGGCAGATTCCAACCAGGTTGAATTCACAGCCATTTTGAATAAATACAAGGACAGCATCAGCAACACTTCATTTACATTTTATAAGTCTTTTTGGACAGCCAATAATTATATACCGGCATTTACCCGACTTGCGCGACAAAAAGAACGTCCGGATTCGCTTTACAAAAATTTCAGTTTAGTTGTAAATGCGGCAAAAATCAGTGAACGACTTGTTGTTCAGAGTACCTGGGAAGAAATAGCTGATATAGCCGATATTAACTATGGCCGAAAAGAAAACATTGCTATAGAGAAATTTTACGGCAGCAAAGCAACTAACACCTGGCAGCACTATCTTAATTTAAAAGCATTGTATCCCGGAGAGCCTTTGAACCAAAGTCTGTGTACTGCTTTTATTATCCACCGGATGAAAGCTAAAGGCGTTGATCAGCAGCTACAACAGTGCGTAAGCGATTTTTTAATTACAAAATGGCCCGATCAGCAAAAGTTCAGTGCTGCTCAACGTTTTTTTTCAGCGTATAATAAAAAGACGAAAGCAGGATTACCGGTACTTTCGCTTGCATTAAAAGATACAACCGGGAAGTTCCGGTACCTGACTGATTATAAAGGAAAAGTTGTAGTGGTTGATTTTTTCTTCAACGGATGTGCTGGCTGTGTGTCTGAAAGACCATTTCTGGACAGCTTAAGAAAAGTCTATAATACTAAAGATGTCGCATTTGTAGCCATATCCACGGATAGAAGTGAAACACTCTGGAAAAAGGGAATCGGAAAGTTCACGTTAAAAGATGCGGATCAGCTTTATACCAATGGAGAAGGTTATAATCATCCGTTCATTAGATACTACGAGATATACTCTTATCCGACACTTATGTTAATTGATAAGAATAGCAATGTTGTCACTGCCAGAGGAGCGGAAATCCGTTCAGCCGATGGCTGGAATACATTCACAAAAATGATTAACACCGAACTAAGCAAATAAGAACAGGCGCACCACCTGGTGCGCCTGTTCTTATAATCATTGTGATGATAAAACGGATAAAGAAGACGAATCAAGAAAGGGGGTAATTAATCCTGACGAGTTCCCATAATCACAGAACCCGCAGGAGTGGTTGGATTACCGTTTGCATCCACGTTCCAGACCTGAGCGCACTTGTTCTGCGATTGCAGGCAGTTGGGGATATCCACCTGGTCTGTTGGCTGTCCGGAAGCATCCAGGTAAAATGTTTCCTGGGAGTCTCCAACAATTTTTGAGGCGAAGGCACCACCAATGCCAGCAGTTACTGCGAGTGCAGTGAGCACGATTTTTACAGTTTTCATTTGGTTAAATTGAAATAAGTGATGAAAGGTGCCTACTCTTTTATACAGGTTTTCGGCTACCCCTGCTTTTCTGTTGCAACGAGAAAATTTAGTGAGAGCTGGAAAGAGGTAGGTTATGTATGGTTCCAGGCTCGGTTGAGTTTCTTTGAAGAAATAGGGTTAACAGGATAAGAATAGTGGTAAATACATTAAACGTCAGATGTTGTTGCCAGCTCATGCTTTGCAGTAATCCCCCACAGGTACATGGAACTTTTTTAGCAGCACCGAGTACCAGGCTTACGTAAAGGGTAAAGGAGAACATGAGGATGAGTGAGCTGATTAGGCCGGCTGTGCGTGTCTTGTTGGAGATTAATAATCCTGCTGTGATGATCTCTGTAAGCGGAATTGCCCATGCAATCAAACCAGCGAACTGATATATAAATGGAGAGCGTCCCAGTCTGATATAAAAATTGTGGTAATCGAGCAACTTTGAGAATGCTGCATAGAGGAAAAGGACAACCAATAGCACACAAATAATTTCCGTAAAAAATTTTCTTGCGTTCATAATGATTTCAGTTTTTAAACGGATAAAAGAATTTAATAGACAATGGTTTATGAATTCGGATTATATGTTAATCCGGTTTAAAAGCTTTTTTAAGAATGATTTTAGGGTTAAATTAAAGTTGCAAACAAAATGCCTTAAATCCATCTGGCAAAACCTGACTGTCTGCCGTTTTCCTGAATTAAATCTTTGATTGAAGCTGTGGCTCTAATCCGATGCAAAGGTTTTGGTTCCTTACTGATGTAAAGCTAAATGCCATTATTGACATGGAGAAAGCCGAATTGCTGAAAAGCCGGATTCCCTATGCGAATATTTTTTGACATAGAGAAAACCGGCTTTCACATAGAGAATCCGCATGTAATCGGATCTAAATAACGGCGTATCTCCCCAGGCAAATAGCTACAGGGAGTTATAGCCTACTTAAGGCTGCCCGGGCAAAAGCAGGTAGCAAAAAAGGTCACAGTGGTAACGGTGGTGTTTGTGGTGGTGGTTTCGTCTTTGCGGATGCCAGTCCCCAAACCGTTGGAGAAGCGGAATGCAGTTCTTTTTTTAGTTTTCATTGTGTTCATAATGATTTTTTGTTTTTGTATAACACTTTAAATATCGTCAAGATGGGACGATTGCAATAGTTCCGAAGGCTGAAGATGCCTTTTCCCTATGTAAAAAAATAATGACCAGATAACTGCCCATACCCATATGAAAACACAATACTATTCAGTCCGTGCTAAACGGCTATTATATTTTTGCTCCGGCATACTTGCAGTGGCGCTTTATGAACAGGCCATGCTTTATTCGGTGCTCCACAAAATCCATTTGTTACCGGTACTTACCTTCTACGCCATTGACATCGCTTATTTTTTAACTGCTGCTTACATACTGTATCCGTTTGCCATCCTGAGACCTTACCGTCTTTTTAGAATACTCCTTGCTGTTATTGTTGGATTTGTTTGCTTCCTGTTACTGCAAAACGTGGCAGACACCTTGTTGGATTATTACAAGACAGGCGATTTTCATTTTACAATTGTTTTCCTTAGACCATTCTGGAGATGCGTTTATCTTTCGATGATTGCCTTAGCTTATTATTTCGCCGTCAATGGAATTGAAAAAGCAAAACAGGCGCGTGCGCTTGAAATAGAAAAACTCGAATTGAAGGCTGCGGTCCTGCGAGCGAGGATTAAACCCCACTTTACCTTTCATACACTACAATTTCTGCAGTCAGAAGTTTCGCCCGTTTCTATTTCCGCAGGGCAGACACTGGAGCTTTTTGCAGAAGTGATGCATTATACATTGGAAAGCGATTCAGGTGCAACTACACTGGAAGAGGAATTGGAACAAGTCACTAATTACATCCACCTGAATATTGCAATGCGCCGCCTAAAAGCAAACCTGATCTGGCATATAGATAAGGATGAACATACCATTACCCGTTTTTTTCCGTCAATGGTGCTGTTGAATCTGGTAGAAAATATATTCGATCATGGTGTTCTATCAGATGAAAAAATGCCGGCCATTGTCAATATTAGTTGTCGTGATAACCAATTAGTGTTTTACAGTCGAAATCTGCAGGGTAAAGCCAGGCGAATTCAAGGGACTGGATTGGGTACAGCCTACCTGAAAACGCAATTGGAAACGATGTTTCCAGGACGCTACACCTACCGGGTTAAAAGTAATGAATCTTATTACGAGGTAAACTTAAAAGTTGAGCTATGAAGCTGAGATGCTATGTAGTAGACGATGATCCTGTCATTGTAGAATGGATTGCTGCCTACATTAAGGCCACACCGGAGTTAGAATTCATTGGCAGTGACACCAAAGAGGAACGGGCGCTTCAACGCATTCTGAGCGGGGCCATCGATGCAGACATAGTATTCCTGGATATTATGATGCCTAATATTAACGGACTTGAATTCGCGTCACAGATAAAGGACCTGGCTCATGTGGTACTGGTCACGGCTGATAAAAGTAAAGCCGTCAGGGCTTACGAGGACAATATGTTTGATTATCTCGTAAAACCCGTTACCCGGAAGCGGTTTGACCTGCTGGTAACGAAACTATTGGATTGGTTCAATAATCAATCCCTTATTTCAAAAGGCCATACTACGCTTTACTTACAGTCCGCCAAAAAGGGGAACTATATCCATGTACATACAAATAATATCCTGTTTGTCGAGGGTGCCTCTAATTATGTGACGCTGTATATGCGAAGAGGAGAGCCGATCAGGACCAACCACTCCTTGTACCAAATGGAAGAATTGCTTCCTGCAAATTGCTTCCGCAGGGTGCACAAAAGATTTATTATTAATACCGATTATGTGGTAGGCATTAAAAACGGGACCATTGTGATGCGTGGCGGATTCCTGGTACTGATCGGCCCTACCTATATGGACGGATTCATGAAAGAAGTCATTGCACGCAAGGGTTTAAAATAGCCTTCGCCCGAAATGTCTTTAAGGATCGTTCAAAAAAATAATAAATGATGGTTTCCTGCAGCCGCTGGTCGCAAGCAAACAACCTGTTCACCAGCATATGAAATAGCGCTGAAAATTGTACCGGGCGCTGTCGGGGTTCGTATATTGATACGGTTGCAGTTAAGGAATTCAGCATATTTAAGTAATGCACGGTTAAAGCCGGACTGCCAGTGAGGCCCATGTTGTTATTCAGTTCTTTTGCTGCTTTGTTCAATGCCTTAAAATCCATCGGGCCAAGCGAATGTTCCGAGCAGTAGGCGGCGCTGTTTGCCGCAATTAACCGGTCAAAATCTCCTGTCGGCAGTAATAACAGCTCCCTGCAATCAGTAAGCAACTTTAACGCCCACAGATATTTCTGATCGGTGCACATATCCTCCGTTAAAACAGCAGTTACAAAACAAGTGTCAATAAAGAAATGCTGTTCTACATGTTCAATGAACAGTTCGCCATAACGTTCAGTCTCCCGCCGGTATGGTCTGAGGCGTATATCAGAGATGATGCCTGTTTCCATCCAGGGTTTTAATACCTGAAATAGTTGCTGTGTTACCTGCTGCATGCGTTCCTGATCCTGTAATTGTATACGAAGACGCATATGAGGCCCATCCTGGTTGTATCGCACAAAAAACCAGCTTTTTACAGCCGTCTTATGTGCAGCGATAAATGGCAGTATATGCGAACAAACGAGGTCGTCTGTACGTGACGGATGAACAAAAATCTCGAAATATAGCCAATCGTCACCCGGAATAATCAGGTTATTTGAAGTGCCAAAGAATGGCTCGGGCAAGCCTGTGTATATATTTTCCTGGTGAGTGAGGGTGAGTATAAGTTGCGGCATAAAAGGATTACCTTGCTCATCTTTAATCAGGCTGTTTACCGGAAGCCAACTTTCTTCAAAATAGGCTTCTTTCTCTTTTCTCAAATGATCATATAAGGCCGTTAGATGCTCCGTATCCTTTGTATCAAAAAATAAAGTTTGATCCCCACAGCCACATTTCAGGTAGCGCGACATGTGTCGCTCTGCCAGGTAAGCCTTTAACCGTTCATAAACAGTTTCACCAGGCAGGCTATTTATAGCGTTGATCGTAATCAGCCATGTTTCAGGTGAGAGTACGACATTTTTGTGTTGCAGGCGCGGGTAATAGGACAGGCCGCTAATGCGGTCGCGCAGTTTCAGGGATAGATTTTTATGAACCTGCTGGTGCTGCAGGTCGCACAGAAAGCGAAATAAGGGGAGGTCACTAAACATATAATTATAGCCGCTGGCAAATCGCGGCACCATGCGCTTGCCCCATTTTTTTGATCGAAGGAAAACCTGGTCACCGTGAACCGAAACCATTAAATCACCTGTATGTAGCGGCTTTTCAGAGGTATCGAAGTTATGGATACTAAGCTGCAGCGGGTAAATATGTTTTCTCCGGTTTACATTATCCGTAACCGATCCAATGGCATAGGATACATCGAAGAAAAGAACATCCGGATTGGCCGCCTGTTCCGATGCTGCCAATTGGCGGCAGTGTTGTTCTATTTCCGTTAAAGGAAGTGAGAAACGACCTAAAATAGCATTGGCGGTGGCACCGCCGGCATATTCCATGTACACAAGGTCGTCGCTTACCGTACAGATTACCGGCACCGAATTTGCCAGCGGCAGGTTGTTCTTGCGAACCGGCAATGACAGTTCTTCCAGCTGAATGATACGTTGCTTAGTTCCAGCTATGGCTTTAATTAAAAATTCCTGGGTGGACGGTTCCTGTTCCTTATTTCCCGCCGACTGCCGGAGCGTTTCTATCAGCGGGCTTTCAACCTGCTGATCCATTTGGCCATAACCTACACCAAGTTCGGGATCAAGAGCTACCATCAGTGGTATTTCCTTTTCTCCAAACCTGGCCGCAAACGCGGTGGCAAATGCGTTTAACGCGGTAGCGTGATATGAAGGTAGCACCTCGGCAAGCAGTGCTACCACTTCCGGCACATGGCGCAACAGGCTCCTGGGTATGTCTCCTGATGCTAAAGGGCGTTCTGCAATGATATAAGGTTTGGTATCTTCCCGCATGGTAAAACCAAACCGCTCAAAATATTCCTGGCCGGACAAGTTAGGCTGTAGCGAACAAAAAAGTAACTGGTCTGCCAACATCTGCCAGATGGCATCTTTCACCTCTTTTTCACCATAGGTTGCAGCAAACTCATGGCAAACCGATGCCGCAGCTTTGGGTGCTTCACAGGAATATAAAAGGGTACGAATAAGCCCGCTTGACGATATATCGACCAGTTCATAGCCCGTCTCCTCTTTAGAAATATACCGGATGTCCTTTCCTGCAACATACCAGCTACTGTTTGCCAGTAATAAACAATTTTTGTCGAAAACCTGCTCCTGTTTTATTTCAAGCTGCCGGTGAGCCAGCCAATCGGGATAGGTATGCAAATACTGGTCTTTTATTCTTAATCCTTGTGCTTGGGCAGCGTCTGCAATAGTTGCTACGCCGACTGCAGCAAACGCTCCGTATGGGGTGGAGCGAAAAGTAGCGCGGTTAAAATACTTCCAGATCGTCTGTCGCAGGTTTTGCGGTAAACGACGTAGGTCTGTTTCATCCTGTACCACTGCCAGCAGTTCGTTCAATTCAGCAGATGCCGACACGGCTATTGACTGCTTTAATGGTGGCCAGCAGGTATGCCAGCTGCCATTGTAGGAAAATTGGGGCGTTCTGTATATGATGGTAGGATGCAGGTGCAGGGATTGTATTGTTGTCATGTGTGTCAATAAAAATCCGAATCTATGCGCCCATATGCTCTTTCCTTTATTGCCTTATGTCAATGAGGCTTTTGTCTATGTGAAAAAACAAAAGGCTGCATTTATTTGCAGCCTTTGTCGGAGATGGGATTGGAAAGAAAGTTAAATGCAATTTAAATGGACGCGGTTCTATTCCCAACAGGTAAAAAACGGTCATCTTGGATTCATATCACTCTCGTCCATTCGCCTGATCAGGCATTCACGGGAGCGGTCCAGGAAGGTTGTCCGGTTTTTGCGGATGCGGATTTCCTGGAAGGTGCGGTAATAATTGCCGAGGTCTATATCAAAAATCTGTTCAAAGAATGAGGCCAGATCCCGTACATCAGCAGGCGAGTTCTTCTTGCGGTTATAAATAGCCCCGCTGCTTTGCAGGGCATAGATCCATTCAATTAAGGCCGCTTTAGTCTCTGCCCATCCAAGGCCGAGGTCTTCCAGCCAACCGGCAGCCTTGCGGGTATCATCAAGTGCTTTTAGCGAACTGTCAAAGTACTGTGACAGTTGTTCATTGGCCAGCAGTAACGCCATCTTATAATCATGAGACGTGGAGAACCTGGGATCACAATCAAAATAGGGAATATCAAAACCAATGGCAATATCATATTGGTTGCGTATATAATACTGGTGATCGAGATAGGTAGCACCGGAGCGCACGTATTTATAAAACTCCCGGTTATCATAGGAAAACTGCGTTATGGTACGCATCCGGTTTTTCAAATACTTGCGCAACTCCTTTTTGGCTCCGGCAGGTTTGTGTGTCTCGGTGTGATACACCTGCACATAGTAGATCATCAGCGCATAAAATTGCGGCTTCAGCTCTTTAAAAAACCTGATTTCTTCGGCATTGTCTTTAAAGGTGTAACCTATAATAAATGATTTCAGGGTAAGTAAGGCTGCTTCTGTTGCATTAAAACCTTCCTGGGCAATAGCCAGTATATCATCCGATGTTTCGATTTGTTGTAATTGTTGTTGTAAGGCTGAGAGCAATTCTATTACAAATTCCATAGTTTTTCTTTTCGTTGAGTAAGTTAATAGCATCCCCTGCGGCCCTTTCGGGGTCGAAAAAAGGAAGTTATGATTTGAAAAAAGAAGGGTTAAGCGGAGAGAATATCCGCGATCGTTTTTACGCCTTGTTCCAGCTCTCTAAGGTCAAGGGCGCCAAATCCGATGCGCAGATGCCGCGGCGGCGTATCATCAAAAGATGCACTGCCGGGATTGCGAATATAAATGCCCTTTTGTTTTAGTCTGGTTAAAAGGTTTGTTAAATCAATATCATCTCTGAACTGCAGGAAATAAGCCAGCCCTGCCTGTGGCACCTGGAATTGCACATGTTTGTATAAGTAATTATATAAAATTGCCGATACATATTCCCGCTTTTCCTTGTAATGATGAACCGATTTACGGACTGCTTTAGCGATCACCCCGTCGCGGATCAGGTCTTCCGTAGCATGTTCCAGCAGGATGTCTCCCTGCTGGCCGATCATTTCCCGCAGCGCGGTAAGCGAGCGGATAAAATCTGCCGGTCCGCAAACTACGCCCATCAGGTAGAAGGGCGGCAGCAGCTTACTGAGTGCGCTGATATAGATCACCTGTCCCCCGTGCGGTTCCGCAGCCAGCGGGACATAAGGCTGTGCGCCATACCAGTACTCATGATCATAGTCCGCCTCAATAATGGCAAAGCCATAAGTTTCGGAGAGCTGCAGCAGGTGCCTGCGCCTCTCATGGCTCATGGTAGCCGTAGTCGGGTACTGGCATTGCGGTGAAGTATATACCAGTTTAATTTTCTGCGTCTTTAATAACTCTTCGAGGTGCGCCGTATCCATGCCCTTCTCGTCACTTCGCACGGCAGCCAGCTTTGCGCCCACACTCTGAAAAATATGCCATGCAAATGGATCACCCGGATTACAACTTGCCACGACTTCTTCTTTTTTGAGCAGTACCTGTGCCACCATATACAGGCCCATTTGCTGACCTACCACAAAACAGGCGCGGTCGGGACTGACATTCAGGCCGCGTTGCTGGTTGAGCATATTGATGTATACATCCCGCAACGGATCGTAGAATTTCGGGTTCTGAAATTCCATTTGCCTTTGCCGCAGCGTGCGCTTAAAAATTGTCCGGTAAGTGCCGGTAAGTTCCAGTAAGGGGCCGAGCCTCGGATCGGGGAAGCCATCATCGAACTTGATCAGGCCCGACTGCATCGGTGGCAGGTCTTCGGTAAAATCCACTTTAAAAGTGCGGAAGGCAAAAGGCGCTTTGCTGAGCAATGTCGCATACCTGGTACTATCCTTTTCCGCAGCGACAAAGGTTCCCTGTTTTTGTCGGGTATACAGTAGTCCCCGGCTGAGCAGCCGGTCGTAAGCCTGCACAACCGTTTTACGGTGTACTTTTAACTCTTTCGCCAGCTCGCGGGTGCCGGGCATAGCCGTATCTGCTGCCAGCCTTCCCTTTTTAATTTCTTCCTCTATAGCTGCTTCAATCTGCTGGTACAACGGCCTGGTGCCATCAAAGCTCAGCTGCAGCGGTATCTTCCATTTTCGTAGCATAGGGTTTATAAATGTTTTTCGGTTGACACCAATTTTTACGATGTCCATGACTTTATGTTACCGGCTGGAATTTTTTGCATTAACCCGCGCGAAAGTTTTTACACAACTTCCTTCCGGTTGTATACAAATCTAATAGCCCTGTGCACTAAAAAACGAAGATTACACGAGTGGCCTACGCTAAAAAGTATAAACTGGCTCCCTTGGTTTTAACCAATAATTAATCACCGCAACGGCCGGATTTTTAACGGTATACAGCCGTTGAACACAACAGGGAAAATAATTTTTTAATACCGTAGACGGTTCCCGGTGGGAAAGGAGCGCTTTTAATACGACCAGTTTTGCCTCAGCAATAATGCAGAACAATAAAACCAAATGATTATGCTGAGTAAAATCTCATGGGGCCAGTTCGGCCTTTCGGCAGCCATCCTGCTGCTGTTGTATTACCTGTTTATCGGCCTGACCGTTTACCGAAAAAAAATCCGCGACTTCATGCGCAAGCGACCCGCGCAGCCGCAGGTCGCCTTTACTAACCCAGCGCCTGGACCTGTTCCACCGCCAACAGCGGACATGCCTACTGACATTGTGTTAATGGAGCAGATCCAGCAGGAACTGCGCTATGACCTGCTGCCCAGGGCCGGTAGCCACGCCACGAAAGATAAGCTGCTGGTATTGTTCCGCCAGTACCTGAGTGGACTGAACACACAGAACTTAGCCTTGCCTTTCAAAACCGCAGTTAATCAACTGATGGCTAAAGAAGCCCTGCAGCAATGCAACATTTTTATTGATCCGGCAGAGATAGCTGCGCTTTGGTAATCCCTTTCCTCCCATTAAAAAGATTTACAGAAAATGAACAAACTACAAACGAACAGCCATAAAGAACGGTTGCGCTCTAAATATATCCTGCTGGCTGCAACACTGGTATTCAGCTGCCTGCTCTTCAATGCCTTCTCCGCTTTCTGCCAAAGCGGCAATGCCGGTATTACCCAGGCGACCAGCGAGGTGAAAGGCTACTTCAAAGATGGTACTGACCTGATGTATGCTATTGGAGCGATCGTCGGGCTTGTAGGTGCTATTAAAGTATTTAACAAATGGAATTCAGGAGACCCGGACACCGGCAAAGTGGCCGCTGCATGGTTTGGCAGCTGCGTGTTCCTGGTCGTGGTAGCCACCGTTCTCAAAGGATTCTTTGGTGTATAAACGCTTTAATGATGAAAAAGGCACCAACACAGGCACGGGAGCTGCCGCGCTTTACCATCGAAGGAACTGAATTTATTGTCGATATACAGCTCAATGAACTCCGGCAGGCAGATGCGCCCGGCAATCGCATTTCAATGGACGAATTGCTATGGGAAACAGATGGCAAACTCGCCATAGTCTATGACACGGCAACACGCAACATAGCCAACATGATCGTAGACCCTGAAGATCTGCCGCCGGACATTAGGATTATCAGCATGCCGCCGCTGCTGAGCTTAGACCCGGTAGGCTGGGCGCGTAAATTCGGTCTGGCAGACGACACGTTTATCAAAAGCCAGCCGCCCGCTGCCGATGAAGCCCATGAGGTAAAGCCCGAAGAACAAAAGAAGGAGCCGCCGCACAAGAAAAGGAAAGGAAAAGGAATATGAAGCCGGAACAGCTGAAAGGTGCGGCCATCGCCTTGCTGCGCATCGTTTTCTGCGGCTGGTTACTGCTGCTGGTGGTCATAGCTGTTGCTGTTACCTACCTGCTGGCCGCCCCGTTTTTTGTGCTTCGTTATTTATTCATTCCCTCAAAGACAAGCTATGAACGATAGAATATTAGAAAGGCTGAACAGCTATATCATAGAAGATCACCCTGACCTGGTGATTCGTCTTAACCATACCGGCCAGTTGCAGCACTGGTTGATTGGCCGGGTAGACGCTGCACAGGGCATGATTGCCGAATTAAAAGAAGCCGGCAAGCCATCCATGCTGATTGAAGAACAGGTATTGGATGCGATCACCAAAGACCTGCGCCCGTCCCGCTTTCATTACATCGCCCAGCTACTGGAAGAAGATTTCGCTTTCGACTATTACCGGATGCGGGAAGCGGGAACACTGACCACCGTAATCACCAGGATGATCGATTGCTGCAAATCTAAATTTGACCTGTACGGTTTTTGTGAAGCTAATGAAACCGATAAGCAACTCCGCAGAATGGTTACCCTGCAGCTTTCAGCCATTTTAAAAGACCAGCAAGGAGGTAGAAGATGAGCAGCGTTTACCCGATTAATAAAGGGATAGGAAAACCCCTGGAGTTTCGTGGCCTGAAAGCACAATACATTGCTTATCTCGCCGCAGGATTGGTGATCCTGCTGCTGGCCTTCGCTACCCTGTACATGTTCGGATGCGGCCTGCTGCTGCTCATGCCAATGGTCGTAATCATTGGTTCCGGGCTGTTCTATTTCGTGTTTCGCTATTCCCATAAATACGGCCAGTACGGGCTGATGAAAAAAGCCGCACGCGCACAGTTGCCGAACGCCATTCGTATCCATTCCCGAAGTATTTACCAAAACATCAGATCATGAAACCAGCCATCGATATAGAAAAAGTGCTTCCGGTGTGGAAAGTGGAAAATGATTGCCTGTTATCGGTAGCGGGCGACATTACGCTTGCCTGGGAAGCGCAGTTGCCTGAAATATTTTCCCTGTCTGCCCCGCAGTATGAAGACTTTCACCAGGCGTGGATAAAAGCGATCCGGTTACTGCCGCCACATACGGTCTTTCATAAACAGGACTGGTTTATGGCGGAAAAAATGCAGGCTCGCTTTGCAGATGATTTACCTTTCCTGGCAAGGGCCAGCGAACGTTTTTTTAATGAACGTCCTTTTTTAAATCATCGGTGCTACGTGTTGCTTACCTTCCGCAATACTGACCGTAAGCCTGCCAGTTCCCTGTTCAGCAACCTGCTTCGTCGTAATTTGGCTCCTTTAACCACCGTAAACGCCTTACGGCTGCAATCCCTGCTGGACACTGCCGGGCAGTTTCAGCGCCTGTTGCAAGACAGTGGTTTTGTAACGCTGCAACGTCTGGATAATAATGCCTTGGCGGGGCTGCAAGATAAAACAGGTCTGGTAGAGCAATATCTTCAGTTGCTTGGCCCGCAAGCTATTCCCGTGATAAAGGACATATCCTTTGAGCAAGGGCTACAGATAGGTGCCGATCATTGTCGGCTTTTTACGTTGGCGGACGTGGCAGACCTGCCCCCTCTCTGCGGTTCCCGCATCAATTACGACAAGTACAGCACTGATAAAACAAAATTCAGTACCGGCTTTGCCGCACCGCTCGGGCAACTGCTTTCCTGCAACCATATCTACAACCAATACATTTTCGTCCCGGACGGGCCAAAGACGCTAAAGCTGATGGAAGCCAAACGGCGCAGGCTGCAATCATTGTCGGCTTATTCCAGGGAGAATGCCATTGCACGTGATGCCACGCAGGATTTTTTAAATGAGGCGATCAGCCAGCAGCGCATGCCGGTTAAAGCGCATTTCAATGTCCTGGTATGGACGGATCAGGAAGCTGGGTTAAAAGAGATGCACAATGCCGTCGGCTCCGCGATGGCACAACTCGATGCACGCGCCAAAGAAGAGACCGTTGCCGCGCCGCAGATCTGGTGGGCAGGACTGCCGGGCAATGAAGGTGATTTCCCGATGAATGATACTTTCGATACGTTCACCGAGCAGGCATGCTGTTTTCTGAACCTGGAAACCGCTTACCGCTCTTCGGATAGCCCTTTTGGCATTCGCCTCGGCGACCGCCTGACTGGCGTTCCCGTCCATGTGGACATATCCGATGAACCGATGCGAAAGGGTATTACCACCAATCGTAATAAAATCGTGATCGGTGGTTCCGGCAGCGGCAAGTCCATGTTCATGAACCATCTATTGCACAGTTATGTGCAGCAGGGAACCCATTGTATCGTTGTGGATGTGGGGCACAGTTACGAAGGTTTGTGCCAATTGGTGAACGGATATTATTTCACCTATTCCGAAGAAAGCCCGATCCGTTTTAACCCTTTCTATATTCCGGCAGGCGATATGCTGGATACGGAAAAAAAGGAAAGTATCAAAACCCTGCTGGTAGCACTGTGGAAGCAAAGCGATGAAGCGTTCCGCCGCGCTGAGTATGTCGCTATATCCAATGCCCTCCAATCCTACTACCGGCACCTGGACCGCAATGGCCATATCTTTCCCTGTTTCGATAGCTTTTATGAATTTCTACAGGAACATTTTATAAGTGAGCTGGCGACTGACGGGGTTAAAGACCGTGACTTCGATTTGAATAATTTCCTGTATGTGCTCCGGCCCTACTACAAAGGCGGTGAGTTCGATTACCTGCTCAATGCAACTGAAAACCTCGATGTGATGCACCAGCCTTTTATTGTTTTTGAGCTGGATAATGTGAAAGATCACCCGATCCTTTTCCCGGTGATCACGCTCATCATTATGGAAATGTTCGTGTCCAAAATGCGCAAGCTCAAAGGCGTCCGTAAAGTGATCTGCATTGAGGAAGCCTGGAAGGCTATTGCACGGAGCGGCATGGCGGAATTTATGAAGTATCTCTACAAAACGGTTCGTAAATACTTTGGTGAAGCGATTACCGTAACACAGGAGATAGACGACCTGATTACATCTCCGATCATTAAAGAAGCCATCATTAACAATGCCGACTGCAAGATCCTGCTGGACATGCGCAAGTTCACGAACAAGTTTGCCGATATACAGGCAGTGCTGGGCATGAGTGACAAAGGCAAAGAGCAGGTGCTTTCGATCAACAAGGCGAATGACCCAACTAAAAAATACCGTGAAGTCTACATCGACCTGGGCAACCAGCTCATGAAGGTCTACCGTTATGAACCATCAACGGAGGAATACTACGCTTATTCTACCGAACAGACCGAGAAACTGAAAGTCCAGGAATATGCCCGCAGGTATGGTGATATACGGCGCGGCCTTGCCGCCCTGGCTGCAGACTTGCGATCTCAAACCATTTAACCAGTATGTCTATGAAAAGAACACTTATTACGACCGGCCTGCTGCTAACGTTGCTGGGCATAGGTATGCCGAAGGCCGATGCGCAAATTCCCATTGTCAGCCTGGTCAGCTCTGCTATCAAAAAAGTAATTGTTGCCCTCGATATAAAAGTACAGCAGTTACAGAACCAGACGATACAGTTGCAGCAAGCTGAACAGCAACTGGAAAACAGCAAGACCCTCGCCAGCTTTAAAGACATTAATGGCTGGCTCGGCAAAGAAAAAGACCTGTTCAGCAAATACTATAGTGAGATGCAGCAGGTACGGCAGGTCATTGCGGGATATAGCGAAGTAAAACAGGTGATCAGCCGTCAGGCCCAGCTGGTAGCGGAATATAGAAAAGCATGGAACCTTTTCCAGCAGGATAAAAATTTCTCCGCTGATGAGCTCCGCTATATGTCTTCTGTGTACAACGGCATTCTCGCTGAAAGCCTGCAAAACCTACAAGAACTAACTGCTACTGTCACATCCTTTTCCGCACAAATGGAAGACGGGGAACGCATGGAGCGCATTAAAAAGATTGCTGCCGCAATGCAGCACAACCTGGACGATTTGCGGCAGTTTAACACGGCAGGGGTTGACTTATCCCTGCAACGGTCCATTGCTGCCCGAAATACCGCGCAGGTAAGACAACTCTATGGTATCAATTAAATTTTAAACGACATGAAAAAGCAATGCACTTTTATTATAACATTCCTTTCGCTCTATGCGTCCGCTCACGCGCAGGGCATATTTAACCAGCAGTCTTCACGCCGAAAGATCATGGCCGAACAGATCGCTGGTATTGAGCTGTACGCCACGGCGCTAAAAAAAGGTTACGACCTGTCCCGCCAGGGGTTGACTACAGCTCATGATTTGAAAAATGGCACGTTCGGTTTACATACGGACTATGTCGATTCGCTGAAAATGGTCAGTGCTACCGTGCGTAATAACCCCAAAGCAAACGCTATTGCTGAGATCGCGGCGAAGATCACCGCACTGTTTACGGCGGAGATCCGCTGGCAGCAGGCGCAAAAGCAATTAACCCCTGATGAACTCAACAGCCTGAAAAGGGTCGCGGACAATATGCAAGTTGAAGGCCGGACGGACGTGAATGAATTATCGCAGCTCCTTACTTCCGGGCTATTGCAGCTGACCGATGCCCAGCGCCTGGACCGCATCGATAAGCTCTACGCGGACATGAACGATAAATACAATTTCACCTGTTCTTACACCACCAAAGCCCGCAGGCTGGCAAAAGCCAGGGCAGCAGACAAGCAGGACAGGGGCGATCTGCAAAAATTATATGGCATTCAATCAGGAGGATTATGAAAAAAATGATCAAACCACTGCTGGGTAGCATGATGATCTTACTGGTAAGTGTAACGGTACAGGCGCAATCCATAGCAGATAACATTCAGATGCTGGTGCTGGATTACCAGAAGCTCGCGGGATTGAAAAAAGTGCTGTCCAATATGTACAGCGGCTACCAGCTGGTCAGTAAAGGCTATAACAGCGTTAAAGACGTCTCGCAGGGCAACTTCAGCTTGCAACAGGGCTTTATTGATGGGCTGATGCTGGTTAGCCCGACTGTGCGCAAATACCCGAAGGTGGCCCGGATCATCAGTGACCAGGCCACGATTGCAAGCGAATACAAATCGGCACTGTCTTCTTTCCGCTCCGATGGACATTTTACCGCATCTGAACTGAATTATGTCGCCACTGTCTTCAGTAATCTTTCCGATCAAAGTGTGCAGAACCTGCAGGCGCTGACCATGGTAATTACCGATGGCAGCGTGCGTATGAGCGACGACCAGCGCCTGCGGCTGATAGATGGTATTTACGCCGATACGCAGCATCAGCTGTCCTTTTTACGCAGCTTCAATAACCAGGCCCGCACGCTGGCGCTGCGGCGTGCCGACAGCGAAGTGCAGCGGCAACAGTTAAAACAGCTTTACGATCTGAACTAACTAAAGTCCCGAACATATGAAAAAATCACTATTGAAGATTGCCCTAACGGCAATCCCGGCCATCCTTTTGCCCGCGCTTTGCAGCGCCCAGGGTATGCAGGCCGATGTGCACAGCCTGCAAGGTGTACTGGACCAAATGTATGACCAGATGTTGCCGCTATGCAGCAACATGATCGACATAGGCCGGGGCATTGCAGGGTTTGCAGCCCTGTGGTATATCGCCGTGCGCGTCTGGCGGCATATTGCCGCTGCCGAACCGGTAGATTTTTACCCACTGCTGCGCCCCTTTGTCATCGGCTTTTGTATTATGGTATTCCCCGCCGTACTGGCGATGATCAACGGGGTATTGCAACCTACCGTAACAGCCACTGCCGCAATGGTAGGTCAGTCAAACGCTGCCATGGAAGCCATGCTGAACAGCGGCCAGCCTGTGGATGATGACCTGCAGGGATTATCCGCTACCGGTACCGATCCTGATAAATGGTATAAATATGCGCACCCGGACGGTGCGGCAGGCAGTAATAATACGACTGCAAATCCGATTGCCGATCAGTCCTGGGGATGGAGCTTTAAGAGCTGGGTTAAAAAAGGGATTGCCGAACTGCTAAATCTGGGCTTTGAAGCAGCGGCACTGGTGATCGACACCATCCGCACCTTTAAGCTGATCGTGCTGGCTATACTTGGCCCGCTCTGTTTCGGACTTGGCGTGTTCGATGGGTTCCAACATACCATTAAGCAATGGCTGGCCCGCTACATCAATGTGTACATGTGGCTACCGGTTGCTAATATTTTCGGTGCCATCATCGCCAAAATACAGGAGAATATGGTACACCTTGAAGTAACAGGAGGTGCCGCCAATCCCCATTTCAGCGGCACGAACACCGCCTACCTGATCTTTTTGCTCATTGCTATCATCGGCTATTTTACGGTTCCCTCAATTGCCGGCTATATCGTCAATGTCGGCGGGCATGCCCTGCTTGCCAAAGCAACGTCAGCGGCCGGACTGGCCACTACCGCTGCTATATCGGTAGGCTCGGCGAACGCTGCCCAAACACTCAACAGCCTGTCCAATTTTAAAAATCACATGCAGGAAGGTGCCAGCGGCGAAAATGAAGGCAGCGGGGCGGCAGCCGCCGCAGGCAGGGTTGCCGGTTATGGCGGCGCTTATGCTGCTGATAAATTATCCGGTAAATCTTAATCCCCTTATTACTATGTTCCAGCAACTCAAAAACATTGATACCGCCTTTAAGCACATTAAATGGTTCAGCATCGTGTTGATCATCGCGTGTGCTTTTATTTCCTGTTATGCGATCTATAAGAGCTACCAGTCTGAAAATGACTACCGGCAGCATATCTACATCCTGGCAAACGGCAAAGCGCTCGAAGCGTTTTCGGCAGACCGCAATGAAAATATACCCGTGGAGGCCCGCGATCACATTGCCACCTTTCACCGTGATTTCTTTTCCCTTGATCCCGACGATAAGGTCATAGAGGCGAACCTCACCAAAGCCCTATACCTGGCCGACAACAGCGCAGCTAAGGTATACAGCGACCTCAAAGAGCAGGGCTATTATACCAACCTGATCTCCGGAAATATCAGCCAGCAACTGACGGTCGATAGTATCGCGGTTGACGTAAGCGCCTACCCTTACCGCTTTCGCTTCTATGGGAAAGAAAAAATGATCCGCTCCACTTCAATTGTAACGCGCAGCCTGGTAACCGAAGGGCAGCTACGTAACGTCAGCCGCAGCGACAATAACCCGCATGGGTTCCTGATCGAAAAATGGGCCACAATCGAAAATAAAGACCTCGCTATTCAAAACCGCTAAGTATGAAAAACACCAAAAGACAACACCGTTTGCAGTGGCAGCAACTGCTGGAAACGCAGCGGGCACGTGTAGCCAACCGGCTGAACCGCTATACGGCCCGCTGGCCGCCCACCGCCTGGAAGATCGCATTGCTGCTTTTTATCACGCTTTGCAGCACCGCCTGCCTGTGGCTGATGCTACACCGCTGGCTGTAATCAATTTTTTATTCAATTAAATCAAATGCTATGGACAATTTAAAAATGCAATCTCTTTCCCAAAAGCAGCGACGCGCTCTACTTGTTTTGCCCGTTGTTATGCTTCCATTCCTGGCTTTCCTGTTCTACGCACTCGGCGGTGGTAAAGCGAATGCGAATGCAACACCAGTCAAGGCCGGGTTAAATCTGCAACTGCCGTCCGCTAACCTCAAAACGGACAGCAGCGAAAACAAGCTCTCTTTTTATGCGCAGGCTGCAAAGGATTCCGCACGTTTCCGGGAAGCGCGCAAACAAGACCCGTATTATCAGACGCAACCGTCGGGTGATAACCAAGCAGGGCCAACATTGCAGCAACTGACCGCTGGCATGGGCAGTACCTCCGGTAGTAACGTTTCTACCTACCAGACCGGCAACAGTAGACTTACCAATACGGAAGGGCAGATCACCCGTCAACTGGAAGAATTGAACCGGCGTATCAACCAGCCAGCAACGCGGCCTGTTGTAGGAACCGGTGACACGCAGCAACGTAGCACAGCAGCACCGTTGCCGCAGCAGCCTGCTGCGGAAAATTTGGGCGAAGATCCACAGCTCAAACAACTTGACGGCATGCTGGACAAGATCATGGAGCTGCAGAACCCGCAATTGGCGGCACAAAAGGCAAAGACCGCTTCAGAAAAGAATCGGGGTCAAGTCTATACGGTCGCTACCGGTAGCGATGACAGCACCGGGTCACTGATGGGACAGAACGGTATTCAGCGTACTGCTGCCGTTAACGGGTTTTATGAACTTTCCTCTTCTGTCAATGATGCCGGTCAGTCATCTGCTGCCCCGGCCATCGTCTACCAGTCGCAGACGCTGACCTCTGGCACTACGGTGCGGCTACGCCTGTCGCAGGATGTTTTCATTAACGGCACACAGGTGCCCCAGGGCACCTTCGTCAGTGGCATTTGCAATGTTAACGGCGACCGCTTGCAGATTGCCATTAAAACGATCCGCTACCATAACACACTTCTGCCGGTGGCGATGAGCGTGTACGATATGGACGGCATAGAAGGGATTAATGTACCGGGAGCTATTACCCGTGACGCAGCCAAACAGGGCGCTGACCAGGCGATACAGGGCCTTGACTTTTATAATGTCGATCCGTCCATCGGGGCTCAGGCGGCCAGTGCAGGCATTCAGGCTGCTAAAGGCTTATTCAGTAAAAAAGTAAGGCTGGTCAAAGTGACCATCCGTGCAGGTTATCCCGTCCTGCTGATGGACCAGAACCAGCGCAATCAGTAATCACCTTTTAAAAATTCAAACATTATGAAACAGATTTTTTTCTTCATGGCAGCATTGCTGCTTTCGGCAGTATCCTTTGCCCAACAAACACAGGAACTCGGTACAGCCGCGTTGATCACACCCTATCACCTGGAAGTGACCGACCAGAAAACGACGGTAATTCTTTTGCCCTCACCGATACAGAGTGTTGACCGGGGTACAGCCTTTCTTTTGGCCGAAAAAGTAAAAGGTTCCGAAAATGTGCTGAAGGTAAAGGCGCAGAATAAATTCCTACCGGCTTCTAATCTGAGTGTGGTAACTGCCGATGGGCAACTGTTCAGTTTTACCGTGGATTACAGTGCCAGCCCGGCCTATCAGGCCATTGATCTGAAGCGTCAGCAATTAGGAAAAAAACCAGATGTGGTGCTCAGCGCTACAACTGTCAATGAATCCTATCTGCAGCAGCAGGCCATTAGTGTATTTGCCGCAAAGCCGTTTATGGATAAATCCGCGCGCAGTCACCGCATGCGCCTGCAACTGCTGGGTATTTACGGCACCGGCGACCTGCTGTATTTCCGCTTTACGCTTGCCAATGGCTCGCACGTTGGCTACCAGACCGGGACAACCCGGTTCTTTGTCACAGATAGGAAACGCGCCAAAAGAACCGCACAGCAGGAAAGCGACCAGTCTCCGGTATATATCAGCCCGGATGCTACCGGTGAATTGGGTGGCAGGCGTCAGCGCCAGTTCGTCGTGGCATTTAATCGCTTCACTATTGCCGATAATAAACGTTTGGTGGTGGAATGGATGGAGCGCGGTGGCGACCGAAATATTTCCCTGTCCCTGCGTGGCGAAGACCTGTTACAAGCGGCGCAAATTTCAAAGTAATAAGGGATGGATATTGCAGAGAAAGACCGTGATAACGTATTAGCGAAATTGCAGGCTGCCAATGAACAAGGTGAAAATTGGGTAGCGTATATTTTTTCAGGTAAAGATGCTGGCAACCCGGAATGGCTGCGGTTTTTTGAATCAGCCGAAGATGCGGAAGGTTTTTGTGCGCATCAATCGGACTTTCATTACATACAGGGTGAATTTTTTGAGGCGGATCGGTACTGGCGGTATGCTGCAATAGAAACCCTACAAAAACAACTCGCTGTCATCGATAACGAAACCTTTCTCAACCCGGTTGATATAGATCTTGCGCGGCAGCAAGTAGCCGCCGCTGGTATAGGACGGGTCTCTGGTGATGAACCTGATTTTATCCGCACCCTGGTTGGCGGCAGTGTGGTACAGGTTCGCTGGGAGGAGCAAATTATTCCTTCAGATCGTATCGACCGCTATCATGTGATCGGCCATCAGTGGCCCAGCGGACAGATTTACGAGGTTGGTCATAGCGTGAAAGTTTTTGGCTCCTATGAGCGTTTAGAAGATGCTGAAAAAAATATGTTAGACACCAGCGAGCGTGACGCTGTTTCCAGTAGAACAGAGTACAAAGTCGTCGGCCAATACCATGACAAGCCTTTTAAGCTGGATATGGAAGGCGATTTGCATAGTTTCTGTGGTATTACTGTTCTGCGTACCGGCATAAGCGTCACCGACGAGCTTTATCGCCGCGACCTCTCCCGACCTGCCGTCATCGATGCAACGCTCTTCGCACGTTACGATGCCGATGCAGCGCACCTGCAACTACTGGATTACCGGCTGCAGCCGGCTAATCCGCACACTGAAATGTATGATATAGCACCCTTTCATTTTGACGATGGCGCTTCATTTAAAAAACAACAATCAATTACTATTATGGAACAGCAAATGGAAAATGCCCAGGCGGCAACAACAACCGAAAACAATAATCTTGAAAAATTAAAGGAAAACCTGAAGTATCGCGGTTTTGATACGATTTTCGATAAGATACTACAGGAAAAACTGGAAGATAAAGTACCGGAGTTTACGCTTCAGCATAGTACCGACCAGGTGATCTACGATCTATATTTTAACAAGTCGAAGGATGAGGATAAGTGGTATTTCAATAAAATGGATGCTACTTTACTCCCTACGGAACATCGCCCGGAAGGCTACATGCATACGTTTTACGAGAACCAGGGCATCACTGCCAAGGAAGCTGTGAACCTGCTGGAAGGCCGGGCAGTCTTTAAAAAGCTTAACATTTATGAAAAAGAAAACGACGCACCCGATGCCAAATACAAGTGGACCGACCAGACCTACAACGCCTGGCTACAAATAGACTTCAGTTCAGGACGGAAGGAAAATAACCAGTATGAACTGAAGCGCTACAGTGAGTTCAAAAAGAAGCAAAACAGCAATGATCCTGATGAATTGCGTTTCGATCTGAAACAGGTGCTGTTAGCCAATGGCATCAGGGATGCAGACAACCCGTTACGTTCACAGCAGTTGCTGCAGTCCTTAGGTAAAGGCAATCTTGCCAAAACGACCCGTACCCTGAATGGCAAGGAAGAAACGGTCTATGTACTGGCGGATGCTATGTATAAAAACATTATGCTTTTCGATCAAAATAAAAAACGCCTGTTTGTCTCCAAAAAAGAAAGTGCCCAACAAAGCGAAACAGGGGAACAGGCTGGCAGCACGCTCATGCAGCAGTCTGTAGAAAGCGCCAAGCCGGAAACCGGGAAATCGGCAAAAAAAACCGATGATGAAAACCCGGCTAAGGAAAAGAACCGGCGCAAAGGACACAGTAAAGGCATGTAGTTTTAAGGAGGGCGTTAGCCCTCCTTCTTTTCCTTTTATTAATCACCATTAATGTTATCAAACTATGAAACCCTGTTTTATATTACTCCTTGCAGCTTGTATAGCCGTATCCTGTACGAAAGAAAAAAAAGAGAATGCCAATGTTCCAAAGGTTAGTGCAGTAAAGCTAAATGGCGCAGTAGCTGATTATGCTATTGCTAATCCTGCTAATCCTTATGATGACGCCGGGCTGCTGCATAACCGGGCGCTAACCTTCGCTTTGAACCGGCAGACCGCAATCCGAGACAGCAGTCTGACTACCATTGAGAACATTATGAAACCTTATGCAGCCGATTCTTTAGGCAAACCACTGCCCGGTAACATCATACAGGTTGCCACGCGCTTATTGAATGATGGACCGGATAGTTTCCGGCATGTGATCGCTGGTTCGGGCCTTAGTCCCGTCGGGCAGTATTATCTGCGTCGTTTACTGAAGATCGGTACAGATACCACAGCCATTATTTATGGAAGTAATGGCAGCCGCATGGATACTTTGCTCATCGCATTGGAAAAGCGTATCATAGCTGATATTTCGGTGCCGGAAACAGATCGTGTTGCACTACTGCAGGCTGCCAGCGTAGCCCGTTATTCGGTAGCTTATTGGCTTCATGACAATCACAGTGATCAACCGTCCTCACTTTCCATTTTCAAAAAGCTGTGGGTATCCGCGCATGATGTGTTGGGTACTGCGCTGCTGGGACTAAGTGGCGGCGCTTATTTAAGTGATGCAGCCAGGGCCTTTATTACCAAAGATTACAAATTCTTCGTGCCGGATTTTGAGGATTGAATACCCATTGAGCACCATTCTTATATTCACCATTCCATAAGTCATAAGAACGCTTATGTTGTCGTAAGTGGGCCGGTTGTTGCTACAACCGTTTTTTTTATTTTCTGGACTCTTGATACATTCATACCTTCTATGAGAGCTTCACTTCTTGTTCAAATTAGGTTGTCCGCTTTAAAGGAGAGATGCCTACGCAACCGGATCATTAGTTAATCATTCCTTAAATCGTAATGCCAGTCCTTGAATACTTCATAAATGCGCTTTAATATTTTTTAATGTCGAATAAAATATTATTATATTTATAGGGCTGAGTTAACAGGCAACACATAAAACCTAATACCAATCCATGAAAAAGCATATTGAAAACGCAATTATTCAATTGCAAGGATCACCTGATCCGACCTCAATAGTCAGGTTCACACATACTGGTAATATTCCGTCGAAATCAGTATCGGCTCGGGTATTTTATGGGAATGGTGGCAAGCCCGCCATTGCTTACGAAGCCAGTTCTGACTATAATGTGAAATATATTAAAGCCAAACTTAATTCTGATTTTAATAACGTATTAAATAGTATCCTTCCCTCTGCCGGATCTGGCGATACTATCTTAACCCGGCAATTTTTAAACGCACTTCCTCCGGTCGGAACCGTAGTTGACCTGGCGGATGGAACATATTACTACCGTGTCAATGGAGGGTTGATTTCGTGTAATGGCAACCAGTTAAATGGTGCATTTCGAGGCCGCTTTCAGGGCAAGTATTCATCTGTCTGTGCCACAGGCGGAGCAATTATGGATTATTCAACTTTTGACCTTCTCTAAACCATGAAAAAGTCTTACTTTATCCCTGTGTTAGCGGGATGCGTTTTGCTATACGCCTCCTGTGCGAAGCCGGTCATCACCAATCTCGAAAAAGGTACTTATACCTATAAAAATGCTGGAGTTGGTGATTCGTATCTCGACGTCTCTGTCGGGATTATACCAATGGAAAACAAAGCCGCTGATCCGGAAAAACCTAAAACTTTTTTCGATCTAAGGGATTCCCTGCCACACCTGTATCTGAAGCTCATGGCAGCGAAGACAACTACTGCTGACGAGTTAATTGCCACATTAAACAAGCCGCTATCAACAGTTGAAAAGCCTTCGGATGCAAAGAAACCTTCGGATTATACTTTTTACAAAGTCACGTTTTCTTTTGCTAATCTGAAGAAGTATTACAATAGCGAAAATTACATGCATCCCAATACAAGACTGGAATTTTTAACAACGAAATTAAAAATTCCAGATAACAGCCCGGTTACCATTTACACCATTGACAAATTGCAAAATGAGTTTGATGATATTGATTTTGGTTCTTTGTCCCGTGATCAAACCGTATCATTAAATGCAAAGTTGGCTGTTGACGGCTCCCTTGGCTCATCATACGAAAATACCAATGGCAACTCCTCTACGAACAGCAGCGACAATGAAGCCACAAAAGGGAAATCGGTCTATGACGCTGATGGAAAAGTAATAGGGACAGTAAGCAAAACTGGAAAGTTCATCTCAACCACTGGCAATAATAACAGCAGTACAACAAACGCATCGGCTAAAGCCGATGCAAGTTTGGAAGCTAATTATGCCAATACAACCGCAATTAAAGAGGCCGTTGCCGTCAAACTAAAGCGATTAAAAACTGGTTTTAACTTTTCAGACCGGTCATTGGTCGTTGCGCAAAGAGGCCGTCCGTCTGGAGATATATCAGATAATATCTACGTTACAACAACCTTAAAAATTTCCAATTCTTCCAATGTCGCCAGTTGGAATGTGTATAGTATCGATAAACTTTTTGATGATAGCAATAAGCCGAATAATGCATCAAAATTGTTAGTTACTTCAAGGAACGTAAATTTCTGTCCCTGTAATATCGCTACAGATATAGACCTGACGACAAGCTACGAGGGGGCAATCAGGGCTGTAAACAATAGCGTGGCACACCCAGGCACCAATGCCTTGGAATATGATGATAAAGTAACCTATTATAAAATACAGTCCGATACTGCAGCTCCAAAGACGTTAAAAATCCCCAAAGAACTTTATTGTAAAAAGGCCTACAAGTTTACGGCCAAGGATGCCAGTAATAATAGCTATGTTTTGTTTATTGCTTCCCCCGTACCCGAGGAACTTGATGTTTTTGTTGATGATAATCCTAAACTGTTATTGCAATGGCTGCTTGAAAATGTAAGTAACCCACAAGCTGCCAAGCTGATCTCACCTAAATTCAGGATCTACTTCCAGGATTTACATAACCCGGAAAACAAAATTTTTCTGGTGAAAGATGCGTTGAGTCCTGCAGAGATTAATGCTATAAAGACATTAGCGGGGGTTAAAGCTGAAGAAAGACCTATTTAACTCATAAAATTTATTCCATTAAACACATTTATTGCCATGAGTAGATTTGTAAAACCGGTTCCTTTTGGTTTGCCTGCAAGGGCCGCAGCTGCAGCATCAGGAAGTTCCCCAGCTAAAGAATATTTTGAAAGAATCGGTAAATATGTGCCAGGGGAGATTATTGCATCCTATACCGCATTGAATGCGTTATTGGTTGCTTTTCCTGAGCAGATAAAATACGGCGCTTTTATATTTTGCTTCATTTTATGCTGGGTATTGACACCGGTATATTTTAAGCTGATCTCAACACCGGCTGATCGTCCGTCTTTAAAAATGCAGCAAATCATCTCTCTTATTGCATTTCCCATTTGGGCTTATGCCATTGACGGAGGGAAAGGAATATTTGGCAAAGAGGTGTTTGATATTTATTACCAGGCAGTCGGTGGCGCATTACTTATTGTTTTTACACTTATTAGCGGAGCATTCTATCCAACCGTATAGAACATATGAAATACCTGATTGATGCGGCCAGGCAATATGGCTTAGATGAGATTGCAGATCGTGCATTAGAAAACCCGAATGTACATGGTATCATTGTAGATGTTCATCCCTTGTGGCTGATGTGTTATGGGCATTATCTGCGAGGTTTTTCAAGTGGTCTTTGGGAGAATGAACTTTTTGAGTATGCTTTAAGACGTTTTAGTTATTATCCTGACTATAACTTCTTAAGTACGTCAGATATTTTCCAGACAACTGTTCCTTTTGACCTGGGCTGGTTGCCACGAGGTTGGGATAACTTCTTTAACAAAAGTAGTGGTCTGTTAGTCAGGATACAACTTCGGCCAGGAAGTAAGCCCGTTGAATTAGGTTCAGCTAATTATCGCCTCTCTGTTGTTCAGGAACATAGCCCGGTCGTTCAATTTAGCGCATCTGCAAAACAACTACTAAGGCCCTTAGAAGGCGGGGTAAGTATCGGTTACGCTTCTGATCCGCCGGGAACGCTGGGGGGAATTTTGAAAGACACAAACGGGCAATGTTATGGATTGACCTGCGGACATGTTATCAGAAATACAGGTGTTATTGTAGATCAGCCATCATCAATTGATTACAGTACACCTGGATCGATAGGCTCATGTGTATATAACTGTTTGCCCTTTCCGAATAATGGCAACTTATGTAATCCGCGTAATACAACATACTTAAACGACATGGATATTGCGCTTGTTGAACTTGATCCGCAAATCCAATCCGCTTGCTCGATCTTAAATATTGGTTCTATAAAAGACTACATGCCTGCCAACAACCTGCATCCTAATCTGAAAGTTGAGTTTAATGGGCGCAGTAGCGGTCATCAGACTTTGGTTACCGGCGGAATTGGTTTGGTCATGGAAGTGGAAGACACACAGACCGGGCAAAAAAGTTGCGTGAAGGATTTAATCGAAATTAAGCAGCCCTCGTTATCTAACCTGGTACTTCAGCGGCCGGTAAAAGGAGGAGATTCAGGAGCCTGGATTACGATTAATGGCACAAATGGATTAGAGTGGGCAGGTATGATTATTGGCGAAAATCGCCAGGCCGGGTTTGCTATTCACAGCGAAGATATATTAACTCACTTAAACAGTAATGGTTATTCCCTTACCTGCATATAGCCGCATTATATATTTTTATCTTTTAGTTTTTTTATCAACCTGTATGGCACTAACAACAAAGATAAATTCCTGAATTGTTGCAACAGGCTGAACCGCTTCTATAATATAGCTGTGGCATTTCCAACCCGGCATAATTTTCAAATGAGTATGAGCTCGAGTTGAACAATCATAGCAACAATTCCTTTCGCACAGAGATCATGGTCACCGTTTTGAATACAACTTAAATCCAAAGCGTGATGCTAACCTCCTGGCCTGTTTGAAGAGCTTCTTTTTTCCTTATTTCCGATTTCAGTGGGAGTGAATAGGTGCCGGTTTTTGTATCGAACCAGATAGCCGTTTTCCATTCACTGCCGCCCACCTTGGCTATGGCTTTCAGACGGCCCCACCCTTCTTCTTCAGACCGGAGTGTCGTTCTGATTTCTTTTGACAATATTTTTGGAAGTGACACAAAATACCAGCTATTAGGCCCTGGATATTGCCAGAGACTCGCCACAAACTCGTACCTGATCATTGGACTATTCATTATTAAACATCATTTCAGGCAATTGCCAGGAGCGTTATGCTTGGTTATGTGTTCATTTTCGGGTTGGATAAATTCCTTATCCTTTCAAAAAACAGCTCATATAGCACGGTAGCATCCGATTACTCACCCAATAGTTAAATGTAAATATTATTTGTAAAATAAGTGTGCCATCCCCTTCGGGCCGGGCTATGCGCTTCAAGTCCTCGTCCCGATGCCATCGGGCCTGCGGGCTTTCCGCTGCTATCCCTGATGGTTTATCCGGATAGTGGCCGGTTCATCCCTTTCTATTACCATATCATTGGTTTAGCCCAAGACACTTGCTGCGCAACAGTCTTAGGCAACTGGTCAGCCTCCTTGTTGTCATGGCCTTTATTCACCAGACCTTTTGCTGCGCCAAAGGACTGACATTTCTTTTCCTGATTGCTTACACGAAACAATTGATCGCTGTAGGCATCTTCGCCTGCTCCTGCTTTTTCAACGAAAACGGTAAAAAAGGGCAGCTAAGGTTTTGCCCCGGTTCGGATTGCTACAGGGGGCCAAAAGACTACGGCATAACTCGTCCGCTCCTTCGTCGCTCCCTCGGCCTGCGGCACTTATTCCGTTTCCTTTTGGATGTATTCGGGGCAACCTTTTTTGCTTTCTTTTTTTCCGTTTTTTCTTTTGAAAAAAGCTTTTCGGGGCAGGCGGCTAAAAAGGGAATGAGTAAAAAACAAAAGTTCACTTTTAAAACCAATGCAAAATGGCACACAACATCAATTTTAACGAGCAGACAGGCAAACACAGTTTTTTCAGCGTACAGCAAAAAGCATGGCACGGGCTGGGGCAGATCGTACAGGATTACCCCACAAGCGCCGAGGCGATGAAATACGCGGGACTGGATTACATCGTAGAAAAACGCCCGCTGTTTACCTATGACACCGCCAATTTTAAGGCAGACCCGGACGCGGATATTATCATCCCGGAAATAACTGTACCGGGGCATTTTGCCAACGTGCGCACCGATAACGACGAGGTATTAGGCGTAGTGGGCAGGGATTACCACATTGTGCAGAACAGCGAGGCATTTAGCTTTTTCGATGCCATTGTAGGTGGCGGGGATGGTATTCTATACGAGACCGCAGGGGCTTTAGGCCGGGGCGAAAAAGTATTTATTACCGCCAAACTGCCCGATTATATCCGGGTGGGTAACGATGATGTGATTGAAAAATACGTCTTCCTGACCACTACCCACGATGGCAGCGGTTCTATACTGGCTGCATTCACGCCCGTTAGAATCGTATGCAGCAACACTTTAAACGCCGCTTTAAAAGATTGCAGCAACGTAGTTAAAATTCGTCATACCAATACCGCCGCTGAAAAACTGAAAGAAGCGCACAAGATCATGGGCATGGTCAACAAAATGGCTCCCATGATGGAAGAAATTTTTAACCGCTGGTCTAAAGTGCGCATTACCGATAAACAACTGCAGCAGCTCATACGGCAAGCCATGTCGCCCAACAGGGAAACAATGGATAAGCTGCAAAAAGGCGCATTTAACGATACCTCAACCGCGTTTCAGAACATCTGCAATGATGCCTTTGAGTACGCCATGTTGAGCAGTACCCAACAGATGGAAACCACTAAAGGCACCGTGTTTGGTGCTTACAACAGCATCACCGGCTATTTTCAGAATGTACGCAGCTACAAGGACACGGACGCCAAACTCAATAGCATCCTGTATGGCGGTACCGCGCAAAGCAGGGGGCAGGCGGCCTTTAACCTGTGCAGCTCTTTTGCTGCGCAAGGTGACGAAATCCTTTACCCCAACTAAACGAAGCACGGGGGCGCCGCCGTTATCCGTGGCGCTTTTCACTCACTTTTAATATAACTGCAATGAAAGAACTGAATCAAAACAGTACGCGCATATTCTGCACCCTGATCGATAGCCTGAACGGCAGGGATTACCGGAAAATTAACAATGAACCATTTATGCCGCTTAGTATCGAATTGATAGATACAGGAGTGGTAACAGATTATGGCGAAGGCAGCCAGTATAGTTTATGCCATTACTATGAGCAAAACGGCGACCTGATGCAAGACCCGGAAATGTGCTTTCTCATGGTGGACAACCGTGGCGAAACTGCTACGGATTATTCGCAAGTCCATGTTTTCCCTTACATGTTTCAGCAGGCCAATCTTGCGATATATCAGCAAAGCATCCGCTTTTCAGCAAATGCTATTGAAAGAGTAGACGAGCCATTGCAGAAACAGCATAGAGACTTTGCGCAAACTTGGTTAGCCAATATCGAAGCGCAGGGATTTTTAGAACAACTAAATAAATAATTCACCCGGCAGCTGCAAACCAATGCAGCTGCCACAAAATCCAATCTTATGAAACCATTACATGAATTAGTCAATATAGAAAAAGCGCGGCTGCTGCATGAATTATTCCCGCAGGAAATGCCGCAGTTCTTAGAATACACATTAAGCGTCAGCGAATACGTACAGCAGGACGAGGAAAAGCTACGACAGCAGTGGCAAGTTCAGTTTTTTACGTTGGAAGCATGGATAAGCCTTGCGAGGAACATAGAAAGCAAGATTAAAAAATTCAGTACCCAGTATCAGAAAAGCAGCAAGGTATTTTCCGAACAATTGTTCGATTTTCCGCAGGCCGCTTTTATGACCCATTGCCTCGGCTTGTATACCTCCACGCAGCAGTTAGGCAACCGCAAATTTACCTTGGCCGCCGACCTGCTTTTTGATACCGCCGACTATCTCCAACAACAAAAAGGGTAAGCTATGGGAACTTATATGACGGTAGTGCTGAAAAAGCAGTACCAAAACGAAGCATTTATTGCAGCGCTGAACGATGATTTAATAGCTATTTATGGTGCTGAAACAGGTGTTGCATTCAACACATGGGCTTATTTACAGGAGGAAGCTGACTTTATGAATACCGACCCGGAAGGGCTGCGACAGTTGCCGGATTGGAAACGCCCCATCAGCAAAGAACAGCTTTCCAAAAATTTCTTTTGGCTGCGCTTTGGTGAGTTTGCCTTTAAACTTTCCGGCGGCGGTTCAACTGCTGCCGAAGCACAGCAAGCGGTAGCCGTTAGTAAATGGATAGCGCACACCAACGCCCGGTATATCGATAAGAATAAGTCTGAAAAATTCACAACCGCCATCGTTGCCTCCTATTTCAATGCAGTTTTTAAAGAAGCAGGCTATGACCTGAAAATCCTTTGGCAGCTGCCACAATAATCATTGTATCACTTTTAAATTTTAAGATCATGTCAACTACCATAAAAAGCAATAAAAAAGCAATTACCGCTAAAACCAGCGAAGCAAAAACAGCAACCAAAGTAGCTGCAACCCATACAGCGATACCGGAAGGAACGCCGGATAAAATCGAGCGCAGCCTGATTGATTTCAGCCCCCTGAATTACCGTAAATATTACTCGGAGCAGGCGTTACAGGAATTTGCATCCGAATTATTGATACACGGCATTATTCACCCGCTAACAGTGCGCGTGGTTACACCCGGACGCTTTGAACTGGTAAGCGGGGAACGCAGGTTACGCGCTGCTGCCATAGCCGGGCTTGAAACCGTACCGGTGATTATTAAAGAGCTGACCGACGAGCAGGTCAATGAGATACAGCTTGCCGAAAATTTGCAGCGTGAAAACCCGCATCCGATGAATGATGCGCAAGGAATCGGGCAGATGCTGGCGTCAGGCAAGAAAGTGAAGGAAATAAGCCTGCGTTTAGGCAAGTCGGAACAGTTCGTACACAACCGTATCAAACTCCTTTCCCTGATCGAACCTGTCCGGGACATGTTCGTTGCCGGGGTGTTCACTATACAGGATGCATTGGAAATTGCCGCTATCTCGGAAGCCTCCCAACAGGATTTCTTTGAAAATAATTGTGCAGGATGGCAAAGCAATCCCCACTTTAAAATAAATAACTTCCGTTGGGCGCTGAACAAATACAAATGCGACCTGACCGGAGCTTCTTTTGACACAACCGATGAAACCTTGATAGCGGGTATGGGTGCCTGTTCCGGGTGTCGCTTTAATTCGGCCACGTTGACCGAGTTGTTTCCCGAACTCGCTAAAACACAAACCTGCACGAACCGCCAGTGCTTTGAACAAAAATGCCTGGCCGGTTTACAGCGCAGCTTGCAGGCTGGATGGGAACAGCAGCCCGAAGCGTTGATCTTTAATTACGACCCTTCCGATGATGTAATGGCCTTGTTAGAGGCTGCGGAGGGCGCATTGCAGCTGCCACAGTTTTTCAAAAATCAGGTCGATGTATGGAACAGGCCGCAGGAACCCAAGCGGGAGGAATTTTTAGATTTCAGTACAGCCGACGATGAAGATATTGAAGAGAGGAATGACTACGAAGCAGGAACAGAGACAGAGGACAACGATTCCCCGGCCTATGATGAAGAAGCTTATCAGGATGCCCTTCTGGAATACCGCGCCGACACTGATGAATTTGATACAATGTTACTGAATGGCAACCTGCGTAAAGGACTTTACCTGAACCGGGAACAGATCAGCATCATTTATTTCACCGAACGCACGTCACAAAGTGGTAATGGCTATTCGCAAGGAACGGAAAAAGTTACCGCCAAAGCCGTAAAAGAAGCGGAAAAAGAGGGTTCCGTTAGTGTTGAGCTGTACGATGGTGAGATCGAGCGTTTACGCGCAAGGGAACAAAGAGCCAAAGAGATCGATGCAGAAAAATTCCAATTGGATTTGCATAGTTTATTTGTAGAACAGAACAGTCAGGAGATCAATTGCGCACCAACAACAGCCGACCTGACAGCGGTAAAACTGATGCTGTACCAATCTTTAGGCTACAGTCAAAAAAAGGGGATGGATGAATTTTTAGGTATCACTTGCCCAACTTATCATGCAGAATATCACCAAGAACTGTATGAAGCGTTGTTGAACTTGCCCGAACATGCCTACACGTACCTGATACGATTGGCCTTGCAGGGCAGGGCGGATGCCAAACTCCCCAAGACCCCTGAAGGCTTTTTCCTGCTGCCTGTGTCCGCAGGTGCCGGTGTCGATGTAGACAGCCTGAAAAACCGGTATGCCGAAAAAGCACGGGAGCGCGAAAGTAAAAGGGACACCAAAATCTTTGAGGTTGAAAAGAAAAAAGAACTGTTAAGAGTAAAAAAAGAACTGGTGTTAGAAGAAACTGCAAAGCAGGGTTAAAAGTGAGACCGCGCCCCGCCGGTATATGCGGGGCATTTTTATGATGGAAACAACATTTGAAAGTATAAAGAATACGTACATCACACTTGGCCGGGAGTACAATACCAAAAGGGATGATCTCAACGCCAAAATCGAACGGGCGCAACGGCGAATCGTAAAGCTGGAGCAGCAACGCAAAAAATTGAAATTTCCGTTTTGGACAGAATTGTTATTACGTCCCGTTTTGAACTTAATTAAAATACAGTTGCCGGGATGGTCTTGTGATGACGAACATTTAAACCCTATGGGCTTAGGCTGCCGGGTTTCGGTCTTTTTTACTAAAACGGAACTGCCTGACAATGCCGACCCCTGGAAAGAAGGTAACAGCATTTATATTGTTTTTGTTCCTGTTGACCTGAGTATTGGTTTATTACACTATGAAACCGGGGAAAGTGAGCAGCGTTACCCAACCGGGACAATTGGAGCGATAAACGGATTCAACCGGAAAACAAAACCATTGGAATCTGTACAGGAAGCCGTTGATTTTTTAAAGCGGCAGGCTGATCATGTGCAATCAGTGGATTGACCTATAGTCCCCGGCCATCCGGGGACTTCTTTCTTTTCCCGGTCTAAAAGAAAGAAGCAAAGAAAACGCGGGTTGGATTGTCGTAATAATCGCTTTCCTACCTTCGTTGTACCTAAGACCGTTATCGTTAATGCTTAACACGTTTACTTTGCTATGAAAATACTGTCGATCACCATCGGGATTATCCTGATTGCATTGTCCATATATGGCCGTTACTGGCGCGGCAAGCGGAAATTTAATCGGGCCAATTTTTTCGGTGAAGGATTTAAAAGTTATAATGATTTTCTAAAAAAGACTACCTACGAAAACTTCATTCATTTCCTGGGAGTGTTCGCCTTTATTGTCGGTGCGCTGCTTATTCTGATCGCTTTGTTATTAGGATAACGCTACGAACAATTGATGCTGATATAAGTCATAAAAAATCCCGTGAGCACTCGCTGCCACGGGATTTAACCTAAGTTTAATGAATGAAAATACACCCAGGCTAATAAAAATGGGATGTCGATTCAGCTGTAACTTTGTTGCTCAGCAAATTTTTCAAGATGGAAAAGGTAAATCAGCAGGTCAGCTTTTTACCACAATTGGAAAGAGCATGTGGGCTTGATATGCACAAAGAAAAGATTGTTGCTTTTATTTCGAATAAGGACGGCAGCAATCAGGCTTTGCAGGAATTCGGGACTTTTACTTTTCAACTTTACCAGTTAAAGGATTGGCTTCTTCAGAACCAGGTGAATCACTGCTTAATGGAAAGTACCGGGATCTATTGGATCAGTCTGTACACCGTTTTATCTCAAGCAGGTATTAATGTAACGGTGGCAAATCCAACCCATATTAAACAGATTCCTAAACGAAAAACAGACAGGAAAGATGCACGCTGGCTTTGTACTCTTTTATTACATGGATTGGTAAGGCCGAGTTTTATTCCCTCACAACATCAGGCTGCGCTGAGGGACCATTGCAGAAACAGGTTATTTTATGGGCGGCATCAAACTAAGATAACAAACAGGATTTTAAAGATTCTTGAAAGCAATAACATTAAGTTGATGTCAGTTATCAGCACGTTGCATTCTAAAACCGGGTTAAGCATTGTGAGATTGCTTGCGGTAGGTATAACTGATAAAGAACAGCTTTTAGCATGCGCCAAAGGACGAGTACGATCAAAAAAAGAACAGCTGCTTATGGCTTTGGAAGGAACGCTAACGGAGCACCATCGTCTCCAGTTACAGATGCTTTTAGAAGATTATGACCACGTTCAAAAGCAAGTTGAAATTTTAGATGGTACTATATCTTGCATAATTAATGAACATTATGCGCAGGCCGTCCAATGCCTTGACAGTATTAGCGGCATAGGTGCGAAATCGGCAGAGATAATCATTAGTGAAGCTGGGGACGATATGTCCCGCTTTCCAACTGCTGATCACTTTACTGCCTGGTGCGGTGTAGCACCGGGGAACAACGAAAGTGCCGGTAAGCGTAAAAGCAGTACCGTAAAAAAAGGGAACGTATATCTTCGGGTAGCCATTATTACAGCGGCTTGGGCTGCTGTCAAGATGAAGGACTCGTATTGGCATGCGCTTTTCGATAAGTTGCGTAAACGCATGAAGGCGCAAAAAGCCATCGTTGCAATTGCAAGAAGATTACTTAAAGTAGTTTACAAGACCATCGTTTCTTTAACGCCATACGAGGAAAAAGGCATTGTTCATTTTTTGGAATTGCAGAACCAAAATATACAATATGCCCGCTTTAAGCAGGCGATGAAGTGATTGGTAAATCAAGGCCGGATAAGGTTTTAGAATTAAAAGTCTGTAATCCTAAGCTGCCGATTCTATATTAGAACTCAGGCTTGTTCATCAAGAACGCAGAGGAAATTTATATTTTTAAAATAAAACGACCACAAGCGTCATTACTTGCGGTCGTATATCTATAGTGTATTTTTAGAGGAAACCTTATCACAAATCAGGACTTCTCAGTTCCTGATAAACAAACATAAAAATTTGATAATGACATGTCAATATGGAATACAGTTGTTGAAGGATTTTGATACCGAAACTGTATGTTTCCTATTCTCCTCCGTTACCTGGCTTTCTTAACATGATAGTTGGCATTTTAACGATCAGGCGCTCCTGTAACTGCTTCATATCAGCACTGACTTTTGCCCCAACAATCTTTGCATAGATTTGGGTGGTCTTAATGGATTTATGGCCAAGCATCGCACTGACCGTTTCCAACGGAACGCCGTTTGCCAAAGTGACGGTAGTTGCGAAGGTATGCCTGGCTGTATGGGTAGTCAGGTCTTTATTGATACCACATATCGCAGCGATCTCTTTCAAATACGCATTATACTTTTGATTGCTGCTGATCGGCAATAATCTGTTATGAGCTTTGCAATAGGCATCATCTTTATATTTTTCGATAATCTCTAAAGCCAATGGAAGCAGGGGGACATTTTCTTTGCAAACGGTAGAAGTTACCTTTTCCCTGTTTTTGACCAGCCATCTGTTCCCGTCAAAATGGGTTATAATATTGTCCGGGGTAAGCAGGCTGGCATCCTTATAGGCAAACCCCGTAAAACACATAAACAAGTAAGCATTTTTTACATCTTCCAATCGCTCTACCGGCATTTTCTTATGATAGAGGGTCAGAATCTCCGAATCATCTAATATATCTTTTTCCGGCTCTATATAGCTGCAGGTATAGGTATTCAGCGGATTGTTTTTTACCCAGCCGTTATCCACCGCCTTTGTCACTGCGCCACGGATCATTTTCAAGTACTTGTTTGCCGTATTTGTCTGGATGTTCTGTTCCAGCATCAGGTAATCGACAAACTCTTCAGCAAAAGCAGGGGTTAGCTTATCCAATGCCAGGTCGCCTTGTTTATAAGCATATTGGATGAAGCTTGCGGCCTTTTCCCTGGCTGTGTTCCATTTTACCAGTGTTGGCCGTTTCCGCTGTTCCTTTTCAACCTTCGCTTTGATTTTCGTGATAGCAATATCCAATACCTCTACCAGCCCTTTACATTTTTCTCTCCCGGCTGCTACGCCCTTGTAGGCATCTTTTACCATTTGGGCAGATACAAATACGTGATTTATTTTTAATGCATCATAGTGCCGGCGAATGGCAATTTTAGCTGTGTCGATAATATTATTAGTTAACCGGGCTTCCTGGGAGTTGCCTTCCACCCGGCCAGCTAACTGATTCCATGTCTTCTCAATGGTTTTAATCCCCAATGAAATTTCCCTTCTTTGTCCTTCGATGGTTAAGCGGATAAAAATTGGTGCTTTACCGTCTTTAGTTATCTTGGATTTTTCGAGCATTACCAGTAACGAAAGCTCTTCATTTACTTTCATAATTCAAAAATTTTAAGTGAACGATTGATTTTTTTCGTTCCGTCCAAAACCCTTTCTGGCAGCAGTATCTACCTTCGAGGGTACCTAAAATTGATGAAAAAAAATAGGTACCCGAATAGGTACCCAATTAGTTGCCATTGATTGATATTAATTGTGCAATGATTTTTCAGATAATGCCGCCGGAAGCGGCTTTAAACGAAAAAAGCCTCAATAAATGAGGCTTTTCGCGGACCGGACGGGTCTCTTAGCGGAATGGACGGGACTCGAACCCGCGACCCCATGCGTGACAGGCATGTATTCTAACCAGCTGAACTACCACTCCTCCCGTTTGGGACTGCAAATATAGAAACCCTATTTACATATCCCAAATATTTTTGAAAAAATCAGGCTACCGTGCCTTCTTTTAGTTTTTCGGCGTTTTCGGCAAACTGCAGTGATTCCATAATTTCCTGTAAATCACCATTCATTACGCCTGGCAGGTTATAGATGGTCAGCCCGATACGGTGCTCCGTAACACGGCCTTGCGGATAGTTATAGGTACGCACTTTGGCAGAGCGGTCGCCGGTTGAAACCATCGTTTTGCGTTTTTTAGAAGTTTCTTCCAGGTGTTTTTGAAGTTCCATCTCATAAACGCGTGAACGCAGCACCTGTAAAGCCTTGTCATAATTCTTAAGTTGCGACTTCTGATCCTGACATTGAGCCACAATACCTGTTGGAATGTGGGTTAAACGTACAGCGGAGTATGTAGTGTTTACAGACTGTCCGCCCGGGCCTGATGCACAGAATAAATCTTTACGGATGTCACTCGCATGAAGCTCGATATCAAACTCGTCTACCTCGGGCAATACTACTACAGAGGCTGCAGAAGTATGCACGCGCCCCTGGGTTTCAGTATCCGGCACACGTTGTACGCGGTGTACGCCAGATTCGTATTTTAATGTTCCATACGCGTCATCAGCCAAAACATTGAACACAATCTCTTTATAACCACCCGAAGTACCCTCGGTATAGTCTACAAGCTCGGTACGCCATCCACGGCGTTCGCAATACCGCATATACATCCGGTAAAGGTCGCCAGCGAAAAGTGCAGCTTCGTCGCCACCGGTACCACCGCGAATTTCAACGATAGCATGCTTCGCATCTTCCGGATCTTTTGGAATCAGCATCAAGCGTATTTCCTCTTCCTTGGCGTCGCGCTGTTCGATCAACTCATCAAGTTCCATTTTAGCCATCTCGCGAAATTCCTCGTCTTTTTCGGTGGCTAAAATCTCCCGGTTGGCATCAATATTACTCATGATGTTCCGGTAGATCTTGTATTCGTCAACAATAGCCGTAAGATCTTTATATTCTTTGCTCAACTGGGCAAAACGCTTCATGTCGCTCATCGCGTCCGGACTGCTTAATTCAGCCTCGACATTTTGCCAGCGTTCGTGTATCGCTTCTAATTTATCTAGCATAACTGTTTAACAACAAATGGCAGGCTTGCCAAATGGATTGCAAAAGTACGGATTTACAGCAACATTGTAAACATTGCCTGGGTAAGCCCATCGTAAAAATCAGTCCAATCTCAGCTGATTTTCAAAGGCATGCAATGAAATGTCCTCCCCGTCGAAAACAGCATAAGTGAAGGCGCTTATCCATTCGCCCAGGTTAATGTACCTGCTCCGATCATTTAATTTGATGTCGAATGCCTGATGCCGATGGCCGAAAATCAGATAATCGAAGTGTTGCGTTTTCAATACTTCCTTGCTGAACGTCACCAACCATTCCTGCTCATACACCTTCCGTTGCTCGTTAGTGGCGTTGACATCTTTGCTATGCTGCGACCATCTGTTGGCTATACCGATACCCAGGTTTGGGTGAACCCGCTCGAACAACCACTGGCACAGCGGGCTGCGAAATATCTTCTTTAAAAACTTATACTTTGCATCGCCGGGGCCCAGGCCATCGCCATGATGGATGTAGAAACGCTTACCATCCCGCTCCATAATTAATTCATTACTTACAATGGTAGCACCCAATTCCTTTTCGAAATATCCGAACATCCACATGTCGTGGTTACCTTTAAAGAAGGTTAATTTTACCCCGGCATCACTTAGCTCGGCCAATTTTCCTAAAAAACGGATATAACCTTTTGGCACCACGGTAGTATATTCGAACCAGAAATCAAATATATCGCCTACAAGATAAAGTTCCGCAGCATCATCCTTGATGCTGTCCAGCCAGCGTACAACGCGTGCTTCCCGCTCGCGGTGCAATTGATACCCACCGATACCCAAATGAAAATCAGAAGCAAAATAAATTTTTGTACGTTGTACCATTGCTGACTAAAATACAAGTTACTTTTTAAAGCGCAAGATGGTTAAAAACCTTCCGTTTACCGTTATGCAAAAAAAAAGCGCACCGTTTTAAGGTGCGCCGAAAAATATATTATTAATCACAATTAAGCTTATGGACGCGGTGGCGGTGGTGGCGGTTTAGGCAACCTGATGTGTAACCGCGGACGACGGATTCTTGGCCTGCGGGGTCTGCGCGGCGGAGCGGGTCTTCTTAACGCAGGTAACCTGCCGGGCCTTGGTGGAGGCGGCGGCAATTGCAAACTAAGGCCTGTAATAACAGCACTTTCTACAGGGGTAGCCTCTGCGAAATCTGATAAAAGGCAGATAAACGCAAGTGCCAAAAAAAGTTTTGTGATCTTCATACAGTTAAAGTAGCTGAAAGTATCGTTTGTATAAAAACACCCCAGGGATATTTTGGTTTTAATGCTTTTTGTTTTTTTTAACAGAAGAAGCATTTGCCTTTTTCCCGGTAGTCGCTTTGTAAGCAGGCGAAGCCTGGAAATCGGCATACCAATCCGGCACGCTGTCTGCAAGCGCTACGGCGGTTTTTGCTTTGGGTTTAGGTACCGGCCTTGAAACCCTTATTTTAGCTTTACGCATGGTTGCTTCTTCTGACGCTTGAGTGGCGTCAAGGGTTTTATACCAATCGGGGATACTATCGCTTGCAGGTCTGATCTTTCTCGCTACGGGCTTAGCTGCTGTCTCAGCACTATGGCCTTCAATTTCTTCTTCCGTTACAGTATTGGCAGGGACAGTTACGTAGCTGGTTTGTGTTACTTTTCTGCCTTTTCTGTCGCGAACTACTTTGGTTACCTTGACGGTTTTGAAGCCCTTGACTACATGTTCAGCCAAAAAATTAGCCGTGAATTGACCAGCTTCCATCCATCGCTGTTCGGTTTCAGTCCCGCCGCTAAAGATGGGGTTAAAGTGTTTTTGCAACTCGTGCGAATAGCCTTCGAATATCTTCAGCGCGTTGGGGATATGCAACTCGTCAGCCTTGCGGTGTATGGCTAAAGCGCCGAATACCGCATCCTTTTTACTTTCCGGAGAGATAACGCCATCATTGCTGCCCGCAACATTTACTATCGGTATTTTAGCGTTTTTAAGCCACTCTAAGTTGTAAATGCCACCCCAGAAGTTTATTACTGCGGCGACATTAGTTCGCGCAGCGGTACGGTCGCCCGGGTCATTAATCTCCAGCTCCACTTTTTTTGCCAACTCTGCATTGTTGACAAAGGCAGTGTGTAAGGCAATAATCCCCCCCGCTGAATTTCCCGCAAGGATAATCTGCTCCGGATCGATATGCAATACGGCTGCATTCTTTCTGAAGTAAGCAACGGCCATGCGTGCATCAGAAACCGCGAAGAAAGTACCCCGCTGCATTTCTTTAAAGCTAAACAAGCTGGTTTTGCTATTCAGCGAGTAATTAATGGCAGCGCAAACATACCCTCTGCGGGCAAAAGTGCGGCACCACATTTTAATGCCTTTCGCATCTTTCGAGCCGAACACAAACCCGCCGCCATGCATCCATATAATCAGCGGTCGCTTTTCCATGTCATCACCAGTAGGTGTGTACAGGTCGTAAAGATACTTTTTGGGTGTGTTTTCGAACGCGTTGATACCGTAATTCTGGTTCTTCTCAACCGTTACATCGTTGAACACAAAATCTTTATAACGCACGCCTGTTTGTGCTTTAACACTTGCAACGGTTAAACACAACAAACCCAATAAAAGCGTTCTTATGTAAATTACAGATTTCAATAGCGTAAATATACGGTACAAAAGGTAAGTAATTGCACCTCATTTAACCTGGAATGACAATAAATGATTAAGATGCCTTTTTACTACTTTTGAATTTTACAGTTGATGATAGCAGGATTAGGAACTGATTTAACCGAAACAACACGTATTGCCGACGCTATGGCCCGGCAGAGCGGTTTTCGTGAAATGGTTTTTTCGGCAAACGAAATTGCTTACTGCGAGGCGAAAGCAAATAAATATGAACATTATGCCGCCAGGTTTGCGGCAAAAGAGGCTTTCTTTAAAGCGTTGGGAACCGGTTGGGCAGAGGGCTCCTCATTCAACGAGGTGGAGGTGGTGAATAACCCTTTGGGTAAGCCGGAGCTGGTGCTGAAGGGCAACACGGCAGTTGTAGTCGGGGAAGTGAAAACATGGCTATCCATCAGTCATATTAAAACAATTGCTTCGGCGGTGGTTATAATAGAAAAGTAAATGATCCGGACGGAAAACAATACCATACAGGAAGAGAAATTACAGGCGCTGTTAACCTATGTGGCCGAAAAATCGCCCTACTATCGGACGCTTTTTGCAGCACACGGAATTGACATAAAGCAGATCAGCTCACTGGCAGATCTGCAACTGCTGCCTGTTACCACCAAAGATGACCTTCAACAGAACAACCTCGACTTTCTATGTGTACCAGCTGAGCAGGTGATCGAATATACGTCCACTTCGGGTACTTTAGGAGACCCTGTAATTATCGGCCTGACGAATAATGACCTCGATCGCCTGGCACTGAACGAGTATAATTCTTTTATCAGCGCAGGCATCACACCGGATGACACTGTACAGTTGATGCTGACGCTTGATCGCCAATTTATGGCCGGGATGGCTTACTATTTAGGGTTGCGAAAATTAGGTGCAGGCATTGTACGGCTTGGTCCGGGCGTACCCTCGCTGCAACTGGAAACCATTAAAAGATTGAAGCCTACGGCTATAGTCGCAGTGCCGTCTTTCATTTTAAAGCTAATTAAGTATGCGAAGGATAACGGAATTGACATCAACAACACATCTGTTAAGAAGGCGATCTGCATTGGCGAAAATATTCGTAATACCGATTTTTCGCTGAACATCCTGGGTCGTAAAATAAAAGACCAGTGGGATATCGAATTATACTCTACCTATGCCTCAACAGAGATGCAAACGGCCTTTACCGAATGTGGTGAAGGGCATGGAGGGCATTACCAGCCCGATCTTTTAATTGCCGAAATACTAAACGACGATAACCAGCCATTAGGCGCTTACCAACCCGGCGAGCTGACCATTACCACCCTCGGGGTGGAAGGGATGCCATTGGTGCGTTACAAAACGGGCGATATCGCCATGTATGTAGAGGAACCCTGTACCTGCGGAAAAAGCAGCTGGAGACTATCGCCGATCATGGGCCGCAAAAAGCAAATGATCAAGTTTAAAGGCACTACGCTTTACCCGCCGGGTTTGTTCGACCTGCTGAACGAGCGGGAAGAGATACTGGATTATGTGGTAGAGGTGTATTCGAACGAAGTGGGTTTGGACGAAGTGCTGATCTACATTCTACCTGCCGAGGTCAGCGAAGAGTGCGATCACCGCATCCGGGCGTACCTACAGGCACGGTTGCGGGTAAGCCCGCATATTAAATACGTTACTGTGGAAGAAATACAGAAAATGCAATTCCCGGAAACCGTACGAAAGGCGGTGAAGTTTATCGACAGAAGGGATAAATAGGGTAGTATCAATGTTGCATTGAAGGTGTTATGATCAACGCCAGATTGATATCGTGCGAGGAGACCCCTGCTCACTAACCTTTCAGGCGATGTTGTTCAGGTGCCGCTCGAAACCAAATTTGTTGGTGCGGAAGATACTTTTGCTTACGATCTGACGACGACGGAAGAAATGTTCCGTCAGTTGGATAAGATTGCCTCTAACGTTGCTTCCCGTTTGGAACGTTACCAACTGAAAGGCCGTACCATCACCTTAAAAGTAAAGTACGGCGATTTCCGGCAGATCACCCGGAGCCAGTCTTTACCTTGCCCATCGGCGATGAAATAACCATTGCAGAAACGGCCAAACAACTGTTAACCGCAACAAACCTTACGGATGTACGTATCCGACTGCTGGGCATCACGCTATCCAATTTTAACATAGCGGATAAAGACGAGGGGACAGACCAGTTGAGGTTGTTTTAAAATTCACTTACAATACTATCTTAAATCATAAAGCTAAAAGGCGAGAGAACTCAGTTTTTAACAATCTTAACTTTTCTTGTGTTAAAGAACTCATTTTTGTATTATATTCTAAAGAATAAACGCTTCCACCTTTTGCATAATAAGCTGCGCATTCTGCTGCAAGCTGTCGATATTTTTTCCAGTAAACAATGCTTTTATCAAATAGCTTAATATTTATAAAACCAGCGTTATTTGTTGTTTTTATTTCATTTATAAGATTATCTAACTCATTGTCCAATGCCATAAAATTTTCCAAAGAATAAATATTCATCTCGCCTTGTGTTTGCGGCAAATTGGGGTAAAGAATGTTTGTAAAATAATCACTCGCATAATTTATAAAGACCTTGCAGTCAATAATATTTGTTAAAAGTACTTCAGAATCAAAATTTATGTTGTTATTAAATTCATGACAAAATATATGTCTTAATTCAAATACTTTTTCAATGCTGCTAATTATTGTATTGATATTCTTTGTGAAATAGTTCTTTTCAGTATCGTCAATGAATAGTGACTTGCTTCTGTACGATTTAAGAGATTTTAAAAAACTCTTTCCTGTAATGATCGACATATTCCTGTCAATATCTTTTAGGTTATTAAATGGCAATAAATGGCTTATCAAATCTCCTAATGTTATAAACTGAGACTGTATAGCATGAAGAGTATCGAAATCTATTTTGATATTTAACTGGTCAAGTTTGATTATATTATCAGAATAAGGGCTTCCGAAGTCGATAAAGTCTTTTACAATCGTTCTAAAAAAGGTTTCGTAACAGGATACAGTAGCGATTGCTAAATATTTAATAAGATGTCTATCCGCGGTAGTTTGTTCAGACTTTAGACTTCTATAAGAGTCTATTAAATCTTCTAGTCGCATTGTAAATTGAATACCTAATCCAAAATCTTCTCTAGACTTTATTCACTGTATTTCTGATATTAAATTTCTTTTCTTCTTCTCCATATATATCTAATATACGGTAACACTACGCTAACATTAAACTTATATTTTTCCGCAATTAATATTAGTTAAAGTAAGAAAAGACAGCCCCCCTCGCCAAAATCTAATGTTCTTCTAAATCCCTATTTAAATAAACTCTCAAACGATGTTGTTCAGCTGCCCCTCGTCCAGCAATCGCTGAAAAGCTTCGGCGTATAAACCCACATGTAAGCCATCGCACAAGGCATGGTTAACATGAATCGCCATTGGCATACTGCGTTTGCCATAGTTTTCGGTCATCTTTCCAAAGGTGATCCTCGGGCAGCTGTCTTCAGGACGGAAACTGGTTGCATGTGTTAGCGAGGTGAAGTTTAACCAGGGAAGGGTTGAAATCAGGATCAGATCATTACGGGGGCGAAGTTCCAATCCGCTGCCTTCCTGCACGCGCTTCGCCTCGGCAGTGGCCCGCTGCATAAATTCTTCCAAACCCGGGTAATATTCTATAAAGCTAAAGCCGAAGGTCCCGTCAGCACGTCCAATGGTGGCGCTTGCGGCCACCTGGTCATAAACAGAAACGCCGCCATCTTCTATCCTGTAGCGGAAAGATTCCACTTCCTGAGCGGCCTTTAGTGCAACGTAAATGGTATACAGGTAGAAAGAGAAGCCGTTGGCTTTTACAAAGCGGTAAGCATTAGTGCAATCTACATTAATTACCACGCTATGAAAGGGCTCTGTAAACTGCTTAAAAAAATGAAAATGTTCTTTACGTGCCCAGTTATCGATATCCAGTTGCTTCTTGCTCATGCTGCAAAGATGGTAATTCCGCATGAACAGTAAAGGGTAGTTTTGCTGCCCCCTTGTGTTAAATTTTTTCGAACTTATTTACCGTGTTGCTGATGGGTTTCAGGGATTTCAGGTAAGTATAAATTGCTTCCAGATCACCTTGTTTCATTCCCGAATACATCATCCACGGCATGGGCGTGTTCAGATCTTTAGTGGTAAGTTTAGCAGGTTGATAGTTCTTATCTGCATAGGCCTTAAACCTGTTTACAAACATTGCTTTGCTCCAGGTACCAATACCGGTAGCCCTATCAGACGTAATATTTGGCGAGCGGACCGTACCGCCAGGTTCTTTAAATTCCATACCGCCGCCAAATTGGCTGCCCGCAACCACGCTGCCGTGTTCCATTTTGCTATGGCAGTCTACACAAGCGGCTGCGTTCACCAGGTATTCGCCATACTTTAGCGTATCTGTTTCCGCGGGGCGGTTGGTAAACTTAGCGGGGTGCGGCATGGTATTCAGGATAAAATTAACCGGAAAATCTGCTTTTGAAGCAGGCACATCGTGCTTTACTTCGGGCAATGTGCGCAGGTAGGCAATAATGCTGTATACATCCTCTTTATCCATCTGGCCGGCATGTTCCCAGGTCATGACAGGGAAAAGCGCTTTACCATCTTTATTAACGCCGGTAGTAATGGCACGAAGAATTTCGCCGTCTGTCCAGGTTTTTAAACGATAAGGGGTAATATTGGGTGCGAAGAATTTCCCGGGGAAGCCCTGCTGCTGGTCAAAACGTTCGCCGCCGCCGCCGAAGTTGGTTGCAGACATCGGCCCTGCATACTGCGACCAATCGCGGGTGCTGTGGCAGTCCATACAAACATTTACGTGGTTCGCCAGGTATTCTCCGCGCTGGATGCGTGCTGCTGTGCGTTCTATTTTAATATTCGGTGCGCGGCCTGTGTTGGGTAAGGCTACCTTAATATAAGTGCCTGCCCCAAGAACAATAACCACTAACACTAATAGGATGATCCCGGTGATTTTGAGTGCTTTCATGAAATTGTGATATAAAAAGTTTAGAATAAAATCTTTAGTACCATGAGACGAAAAAAAACATCTCATCGTTACAAAAAATTTCAAAAACGTTGAACCTGTTAAAGCACCGTTTCAGAAGAGATCCAATAAATTAAAAAAGCCCTCCCTGATAAAGATTTATGGCGGCTACATTCACGCCATACTCCTCCGAAGGAGTCCTTTGGACAGGCCTGCACGTTTTGACAATTAGCCCCGGCGCTCTTTTATTGTAGTGATACAGCTAAAGCAACAAACAGAACGTTAGCGTCCTAATTTGTCGCATCCAGCGCAGGCGGCAACCACAGGCTTTGCAATGGCAGAAAAAGCTAATAGACTGCGGTGCCGCGACGAGTTTTTTCTTGGTTCTTCTTTTTTGACGGCCAAAAAAGAAGAACATCAACAAATCTTAATATTTCCGATATCGTAAATCCGGATCGCGAAATGAAAATCAATACTTATATCTATCGCCCCAAAGTTTCTTAAGACGTTCGCGCGCTTCATTCTCGCGGGCATTCTGGCCCGGGTCGTAGAGTTTAGTGCCCTTTACGGCATCTGGTAAAAAATCCTGCTCAACGAAATTGTTCTGATAGCTGTGCGCATACTTGTATTCTTTACCATAACCAATGTTCTTCATCAGTTTGGTAGGCGCATTGCGCAGGTGCAGCGGCACGGGCAGATCGCCGGTGCGCCGCACCAGGTCCATCGCCTCGCCGATAGCCATGTAACTGGCATTACTTTTTGCAGACGTAGCCAGGTAGACTGCCGTTTGCGAAAGGATAATGCGCGCCTCTGGCATGCCGATTACATTCACGGCTTCGAAGCAGCTTTGCGCCAGCAACAAGGCGTTGGGGTTGGAATTGCCGATATCTTCCGAAGCGAGGATGAGCATTCGCCGGGCGATGAATGAAGGATCTTCGCCACCTACGAGCATCCGCGCCAGCCAATATACGGCACCGTTAGGATCGCTGCCGCGCATGGACTTGATAAAGGCCGAAATAATATCGTAATGCTGTTCGCCGGCCTTATCATACAGGGCCATGTTCTGCTGTACATTTTCCAGCACCTTGGCGTTACTGATCACGATTTCTGGTGCGTCCAGTGCATTGATGATCAGTTCGAAAATATTCAGCAGTTTACGGGCGTCGCCGCCGGAAAGCCGCAGCAGAGCTTCATATTCATCTATCCGGATATGCTTGGTTTTTAATACCTCGTCTTCAGCGATGGCTTTACGCAGCAGGTTGGTCAGGTCTTCCTCGTTCAGCGGCTGTAGAATGTATACCTGGCAGCGTGAAAGCAAAGCCGAAATGACTTCGAACGAGGGGTTTTCTGTAGTAGCGCCGATCAGCGTAACAATACCGCGTTCAACAGCGCCGAGCAGTGAATCCTGCTGTGATTTTGAAAAGCGGTGAATCTCGTCAATAAACAGTACAGGTAAGGTTTCGCCTTGTTCTTTCAACAGGGATGCCTTCTCGATCACCTCCCGCACATCTTTAACACCCGAATTAATGGCGCTTAATGAAAAAAAAGGCCGGTAGAGGGTTTGCGAAATAATATAGGCCAGCGTGGTTTTACCTACTCCCGGCGGCCCCCAGAAAATCATTGAAGGAAGATTGCCCGATTCAATTGCTTTACGTAATACCGCACCCTCACCAATCAGGTGTTTCTGACCAGAATAGTCGTTAAGCGATCGCGGCCGCATACGTTCTGCCAACGGAGGTAGATTATTCATAACCGTAAATTTCGCGAAAGATAATGAAACACCACAGCCTGTTAGCTATAAATTTTAGCAAGAGCAGAATTATAGAGGTAGGGTGTTAGAAGCGAGACTTCTCTACACTAAGTGCAAAGAGCATCTTATTCGCTTTTAATTAGAAGAAGTGGCTTCCCTAAAGCGGTCGGGATAGGTCTTTGGGCTTAGCATGACAAGGTCTTTATCCTACTTTTTGTTTCTGCTTCTCTCCACCCTGTCATTCCGATCCGTCGACCGACGTAGAGGAATCTTCTTCGCTTTCATTCGGAAGAAGAACATTATTTTTATATGAGATGCCGAACCATTGTTCGGCATGACCCAACAATAAAATGTCTTAGCGTTTGTTACAACCTACAAAGCCGCGTTACTTCGCAGATTGTTGCTGCTCGATATAGTCAGCCATAGAGTTTACATCGGTCAGTACTTTACGGCCATCTTTAGGGTCTTTAATGGTAATCCCGTATTCCTTTTTTAGCAGTACGATCAGTTCCAGCGAATCAATCGAATCTAATCCCAGCCCGTCGCCGAATAAAGGCTCATCATCGGCAATATCTGCCGGGGTCAGATCAGTCAGGTTTAAAAACTTAATAATCTGTTCTTTCAGCTGTTGTTTCAGCGCTTCCTTTTCCATTATATCAGTTTCTTTCTTTTAAGTCCAACAAACGCTATGCTCAGCAGCACCACGGTTACTACCAGCAAAGGTAAAAGATTAGGCAGAACATCGGCTAAGGTTCCGTCTTCCAAAAACAACTTGTAATACGCTTCGAGGCACCAATGCAGGGGGGATATCCCGGCAATGGCCTGAAAAAATTCGGGCATGGCAAAACTGGGTACCATTAAACCGCCAATGGCGGAAAGGATAACGATTGATACCGCCCCTATCCCGTTGGCCTGTTCCTGCGTATTAGCAAATATACCGATGCAGATGGCGTAGCTTACGGCGCATAGGCCGCAAAACAGGGTGACGATCACCAGGGCAAGCAAATCTGCCGGAAGGTGTAATTTAGGCAGGTGCAGCGCCGGGAAGAGCAGCAAGCCGATGGCAAATATCACGATAGTTTGCACCATGGTTACCCCTAGGTAGGTGATCATTTTTGAAGCCAGGCCGACGGTAAAATCGGTAGGCAGGGTTTTTAAACGGATAAAACTACCGCTCACTTTCTCGCGCACCAGGCTGCCACCTAAAGAGATCACGACGAAAAACATGGCGAAGATAGTCCAACCGGGAACGTTGTGTTCGGATGCGTTAGGTACTTTGCGGCTACCACTTACAGATACAGGCTGCTGACTGATATTAGTCTGCCCGTTCAATAGTTCTTTCTCCAGGTTTTCGGGCAGCGGCTTTTCGTTGATCTCGAAATACAGGCGACGCAACGTTTCGCGGCTTTGTACAATTTGCAAAGCACTTTTTAAGGCGCTGTTTACCGATACGCGGTATTGTTCCTGCAATACCGGTTGATAGTACAGCGTTAACGGCAGGCCATCTAATTTTGTCTTGGTGGTATCGCCCTGAAGCCCGAAGCTATTCAATGCCTTCCCGCTGATGTTCTTAGCCCGTGCGCTTACCTTTGCGGTAAAATCAGCCGGGACAATAACGGTTAACAATTCGTTCCGGGTCTTCATCAGGTTTTTTAGCTGCGCATCGCTTTGCTTATTGCTCACCTGCTGTAATTTGAACATCCCTATCCGGTTGAGCGATTCCACAAACTGCCCGCTCAGTTTACCCGTGTCGCGGTTGCAGATCAGCATGGCCAGGCGGCTTTTGTCCATCAATTCGAAGGTGCTGTTCTGGATACCGGTAACAATAATTACCAGCAGGATAGGCATCACAAACATCAGCAGCAAACCAACTTTATCGCGGAGCAGGATGCGGGTATCTTTCTTTATGGTCGCCCAGAGTTTATACATCAGTCGCGGAAATTTTTACCGGTTAAGTTCAAGAAAAGCCCTTCTAAAGATTCTTGCTGGTGATCGTTCATCAGGCTTTGCAGATCGCCGCGGGCAATAATGGTCCCCTGGTCAAACAAGGCAATGTCATTACACAGATCTTCCGCCTCGCTGAGCTGGTGCGACGTGTACACCAGTGTAGTGCCTTCAGCATTTAATTGCAGCAGGTAGTTGATGATCGCGTGGCGAGTTTGCACGTCTACCCCAACAGTAGGTTCATCCAGAAACAAAACCTTAGGTTGATGAATGACACCGATAGCCAGGTTCACGCGGCGTTTCATCCCGCCGGAAAACTGCTGCACCTGCTTGTTACGTACATCCGCCAGGCCGAGGATCTGTAATAATTCATCTGTACGTTGTCGGGTTTGTATTTTACTAAGGCCAGACCATGCGCCAAAAAACTCGAGGTTTTCCGCAGGGGTAAGTTCCTGGTAGAAAGAGAAATCCTGCGGAACAAAGCCAAACAGCTTATTTACCTGCTTACCTTTTCCGGGAATAGACTGCCCCAATAAGCTTACGTCGCCGCTTTGCGCAGTAAGCAAGCCGGTCATTAAACTCATCAATGTCGTTTTACCGGCCCCGTTCGGCCCGAAAAGCCCGAATCTTTCCCCCTTAGGTATTTTCAAATTCAACCCATTGAAATTCACGCCCGAATTTTCCTGGTACCGGAAATTCAGGTTGTTGACTTCAACCGCGTATTGATCTGCTACGCCCATTTTATTTTTTCGAGTTGTTGAAACGCTTTTTTCTCTATCTCTGAAACTTCTATCAGATAGTCGCCCATCTGGTCAAAGTCCGCCTGGCTACCCAGCCGTCCTTTGTAAATACCTGCGGCCTGTACAGCTGCGGTGCGCCAAAGGTCGCCCGCTTTGGTAAACTCTTCAGATACCTCCTGCAGTTCATCAACCGGCCACCATTGCTGCGCTTCTTCTAAAAAAGCAGCGTACATGTACCGGAAACCGCCTCCGCCTGTACCAATCTCTTCCTGCATGCGTACCAATTGCGCCAGGTAAGAACCTGCTTTCTGTACGCCGAGGTTGTCCCGCCATTTTTTGATGCGTCCGCCTGTGTATTTGATACCTCTTACACCTGCAAACCACCCTGGGATGCGCAGCATTTGCGAGGTATTAAATCTAATGCCTTTTTTTATCGCCGTCTTTATCGTCTCGTTATCTACAGATACGTTATCCACAGGATAATAGATCTGTCCCTTTGGCGCTAATGCGCCTTTCGCAAAACGGACGCGCTCCAATTCGTAGCTGGTCAGAAAAGTTGGCGTTTCCATAATCGGGTCGCTGATCAGATAATTGTCTTCTTCCTTGCCAAATACAATCAGGTTGTGAGCATTGAAATGAAAACGGTATTCGCGCGGGAAGTAAGATAGGTAATAAACGCCCACCTGGCAACCCACGGGTTTACCCTCGTTCAGGGCCTGCTGAAGATAGGCTTCCGCCTCCTGCCTTGAGCTGAACTTTTTACGGATTAGGGGAATATGCAGGGCTTTGCAGGTACGTTTAAAGATCAACCCCGGCATGGTACGAAACGCAATTGCCGGCCCGTTATTTATTTTGATTAACGGGATATATGCGTAGAACAGCCCCGAGCCAATACCGAAAGCCAAAGGCTCGGTAATCTGGTCAAGGCCCGCATGTTGCAATAGGCTTGATGTAACTCCCGATTCGCAATGTGCCGACTGGCGGTGTTGGAAATCAACTTTCATTCACGTTCAGGGTTTTGAGGTCGTTAACGCTTACGTTGAACGCCTCGGCATATTTCTGTAATTTTTTGTCTGATAATTGGGCAAAAACGTCGGGCTTCAGATGCCTTTTGATCTGCCATTGCCAAAAGCCGGTATAATCTGCCAGGATGGAAAGATCCATCAGCCGGTATTCCATAAAAAACAGCAAGGGGCTGGCCTCATTGTTCAGGACTTTCTGCCTTGCTGCATTCACACGTTCCTCAATATCTTTCCAGGCTACGTCTAAGGCTTTGGTCTTTACCTCCCAGCCAGTGCTCAGCTCGGTTACATATTTACCAGAGTTGTCCTTAGCGTACACTACTTCGCGGGTAACTTTACCCAGCGAGCCCATATCCTGCGGAACATCCTCTTTCTTCATATCAGCCAGATGAATTATACAACGGTTAACATGGCATACATGTACGAAAAGCGCGAGCTTTCGGGTACCAGCAACAACAGCTTCTCGCCTTTTTTCAACCGACCACTGTTAAACAATTCGTTAATCATTAAATAGATGGAAGCAGCACCAACGTTACCAACCGTATAAAGGTTGATAAACCATTTTTCGTAAGGGATACCCCCGCCATAGATCTGGATCAGATCATAGATCTTTCCCTTGAAGAAATCGCTGGAAATGTGCGGCAGGAAGTAGTCGATATCGTCAGCGGTTAAACCTTTACGCTCGAATATCTCTTTAATTTTGGCACCGCCTAAAGGCACAATGTTATCGCTCAGTAAGCCGATGTCCTGCTTTACACTGAAGATAGATTTGTTCATCACCTCTTCTGGCGTGAAATCCATAAAGCCTTTCAACGTTCCGTCTGCTTGCTTTTCGGCTCCCATATACATACAGGTTTCCATCTCGCTGGCATAAGAAACACCTTCGATCCACTCTACCCGCAAACTTAAACCATCCGGATTTGGCTGGTTGCTCATCAGGAAAGCCGAGGCGCCGTCTGACAGCATCCACCGCAGGAATTCTTTCTGAAAAGCGATATAAGGATTTTCGTTCAGGTCTTTCAGCTTCTGAACTTCGTCTTCAAAAACATCTGATACCAGCAAACCCGAGAACCTTTCTGAACCGGTAGCCACCGCCCGTTCTGCATCACCCGCTTTGATAGACAGGTAAGCATATTTTAAGGCATGCATCCCGGCGCAGCAAACACCGGCAGGCGAAACTACTTCTACAGCGCCCATTTCCGGCAGCCAGCCGTGCGTCATGACACCGTGGCTCGGCATCATCTGGTCTGGTGATGATGTTCCGCACGAAAGCAGGTTTACTTTTTTTATATCTTCAGGATGGTCTTTGAATAGTTCTTTTACGGCAAGGGCGGTCATCTGCGCATTGGTATGGGTAGACTTGCCCTCTTTATTCAGCGCATAATAACGGTTGGTGATGCCGTTGTTACGCAGTACGATCTTCTTTGATTTTGACGGCTTTCCGTCGATATAGCCCAGGTAAGATTCCATCTCGTCATTAGCGACGGGCTCATTCGGAAAATACGCGGACGTAGCATTTATATATACTTGATTAGCTATCATAGGATCTGTTTAATAATAAAAAATGCAATGTTTTGTTTTTGATCCTTTTTGAAGAAAAAGGACGGACAAAAATTGTGTCTAAGGTAAGCAGAATTGGCGCACCGATAAACAGTGCAATGAAAAGATAGTACTTGAAGGCCTCGGTCCACGGTAGCTGATTTTTGCGTTTAGAAATCACTTTTGCCCATGCCATGAAGATATATTTTGCCTTACCTTCAATCACCATCAGAGGGTATTTAATCCGCACAGCGCCCTGACCCACCAGCTGGTTCTGCAACCCATCCCAATTACCGCTTGCCAAATATCTGGCTACACTTTTACCATATTCAGCCGTGATGGCGATATCCTGGTCTGAAACGCCCGGTTTTGGGAAAATGTTTAAGTAGCGTTCTTTCTTTCCGCTCAGCATCCAGTAAAAAATGGTAACAAAGCTTATCGGGTTCGAATGCCTGTCGACCAGCGCTACGTTACCGACATGATTAGCGCCTGCATCTGCCAGTAGCTTTTTTATTTTATCAAAGGCGTTAAGCCACATATTACGGCCCGCGCTGATGGTAACTACAGGCGTATCTTTAATAACTGCTTTAAATTTATCATCCTGAAGCAGGGAACTGATGGGGATGCTTGGCGAAAGGAACCAGGGTTGATAGGCAAGAATAACCAGATCATATTGCTGCTCGTTAAGAATATATGGTTGCAAAGGCCTTGGTCTTCCCAACACGCAATCCGGCATTACACTAAAAAAGCGTTTACCCGTCCAGGGGAAATCAAAACTGGTTTCCGGGTATATACGAACCTTTTCAACCACCACATCACTACCGGCAATGGTCGAAGTGAACGACTCTATGATATCGCCCATCTGCCCCGACTGGGTAAAGTATATGGCCAGAACTTTCTTACTCATTAACCCGCAAAGTTAAAAATCTTCCGGACGTAGTATTTTCGAAGATTTGCTGTAATCTATTACAGCCTGCTGGGTGGCAAGGGGAAGGCTTTTAAAATGTGCTTTAAGATAGTCGCGGTCTGCATTCAGGTTATCGCGGTATTTTATAATCTTGGGGGCATGTTCCTGTATGGCTAACCGCAGAAAGTGAAACTCTGCGTTAGAACTGTCTGCATTAAAGGCGGTCTGAAATTTAATTCTTCCTGATTTAAAGTATTGTAGTTTTTCTTTAGGCTTTTTAACCAAACCAGCTTTCACCATTAATAAAAAACCTTCAAAAGCATCACGGTCTTTAGCCGGGGCTGCCTGCACATCGGTTAACAGTTCATTCACCTTGTTCAGGTCATGGGCGTTCATGGCCTGGTAAAATTCTGCACGGCTAAACTTCTGGGCAAATACTTCAAAGCCCGTAGCTATAAGGATGAAGAAAAGTATGGTTTTGATATTTTTCATGGTTATGCTAAAGGTAGTCATCAGGTTTGATAATCCCGGTTTGTTTTTTTAGGGTAGTTTGTTAGAGGATGAAATACGTTGATGGTTTAAAAAGGCTTAAAAAATAAAAAGCCGCCCAGACTTGCTCCGGGCGACTTTCAACCTAAACCTTATCACAATTAAACCGGCAAGTTTGCCAGTTCGCATAGATTATTACAAACACTGTACCAAAATCAAATGTTCCTTAAGTATGTCTTAATTTTGCCAAAACAAGGTTTTAAGGCCTTCAGGAGCATATTTATGAATTTTCACCAAGTTTTATATGTGGATGATTGTACACAATTCATAACAAAAATGTATAATTTAATACACACTTCACGCCTGTTTAACCAGCTTGCGTTTGTGTAAATAAGCGTCAAAAAGGAACAAACCCAGCACCACATCGAAAAACAGAAAGCCTTTCCAAACAGGAGATGACGTAATGGCCTGAATGTTTGGCAGTTTCACTGACGGAAGTTCATAAGCACCATGGTCGCCAGCAGACCAGTTGATACTCAGCATGGCATAGGCAATAACCGCGATGATGACCAGTGAAAGAAAACCAACAATGCCACGTATTATATTTTTATTAATGCTGGCTTTTAATGGCATGGCGGCTTCTTCTGCACGTATAGCTTCCATCACGTTATAGGTAAAGGCCATCGGTGGCTCGTCCAGTTGTATATCGCCCAGTTCTGCGTTTAAGGCCAGCAGTTCTTCGTACTTACGCCTGTAAATCCCGTCCGTTTCGATGAGCCTGGCGATGGCTTGCTGCTCTTCCGCGCTGCAGAGGCCATCAATATAATTCCAGAGTTTTTCTTCTGTGGTGCTCATATCAGTTCTTTTGCTTCATGTTTTAACAAACGCTCAAGCTTTTCTTTCAAGCGTTGCCTCGCCCGAAAAAGTTTTACCTTTACGGTATTGGCTTCCATACCTAAAGTTACGGCTATTTCCTCTAACGATTGTTCGCCTTTGTAAAATAAGGTAATAATCGCTGCATCATCCGGTAAAAGCTGCTCTATGGCTTTATTCAAATAATAAGACCTCGACCGGTTTTCTGCATAGTTCTGGTCGAAACCGCCCTGCTGATTTTCCAGTTGAATGTATACATTTTCATCATCTATAGAATCTGTATCCATCCGCCGTTTTCTAAGGAAAGTCATGGCCGTGGTGTAAACAATGCTGTACAGCCAGGTACTGAACTTTGATTGCTGCTGAAAGTTTGCCAGGTTACGGTACGCTTTAATAAAAGTATCCTGCGCAATTTCTTCGGCATCCTCGCGGTTCTTTGCAAAACGCATGGCCAGCGTAAATACAAAACGCTGATGACGCTTAATCAGCTCTGCGTAGGCAGATTGATTTCCGGCAACACTTTGCGCTATAAGTTCGGTATCGGTTAGCTTGCTTTGCATTGTTAACAGTTACTCTGACGCCGTGTTGGCCCGGCAGGTTACAGCGGTGCAACGGTTTTTTTAAAGATAATATTTAAAAAGCTGTCTGTTAGCAAATAAAAAACAAGGTACTACCGGATTTATCAAAGACTGCGACCTACCGTATCGCACAAAATAATCTTACATTTGCGCAAGAATTGATTACATGAAAAATACCGCTTTAACGCACGTACACGAAAGTTTAGGCGCCAAAATGGTGCCCTTTGCAGGTTATAACATGCCGGTTCAGTATGCCGGTATTAATGTAGAACATGATACCGTACGCAAAGGCGTAGGCGTATTTGACGTAAGCCACATGGGTGAATTCATCCTGAAGGGCGACCACGCGCTGGAATTGATCCAGAAGGTAACCAGTAATGATGCTTCAAAGCTGTATGATGGTAAAGTGCAATACTCTTGCCTGCCTAACGATAACGGTGGTATTGTAGACGACCTACTGGTATACCGTATAGACGAAAAAACCTATATGCTGGTGGTTAACGCTTCTAACATAGAGAAAGACTGGAACTGGATCTCTGCCCGGAATACCTTCGGCGTGGATATGAAGAATATTTCAGACCGCACTTCTCTATTAGCCGTGCAGGGGCCAAAAGCTGCAGAAGCGTTACAAACACTAACAGACATTAACCTGGGGCAGATGGAATATTATAGCTTCCAGAAAGGAAAGTTTGCAGGTATCGATAATGTACTGGTATCGGCGACAGGTTATACCGGTGCAGGCGGTTTCGAGATTTATTTTGATAATGAACATGCCGACCAAATCTGGAATGCCATATTTAAAGCGGGCGAGCCATTCGGTATTAAGCCCATCGGCCTGGGTGCACGCGATACCTTACGTTTAGAGATGGGCTTCTGCTTATACGGTAATGATATTGATGATAACACTTCGCCACTGGAAGCTGGCTTAGGCTGGATCACCAAGTTTACCAAGGAGTTTACCAATTCAGCAGCGTTGCAAGCGCAGAAACAAACTGGTGTGAAACAAAAATTGGTAGGTTTTGAGATGGTAGAACGTGGCATTCCACGCCATGATTATGAAATTGTAAATGCCGAAGGGCAGGTGATCGGCAGGGTAACGTCTGGTACGCAATCACCGTCTTTGCAAAAGGCAATTGGTATGGGCTACGTAGATAATGCTTTTGCTAAAGAAGGATCAGAGATCTTCATCAAGATCCGCGACAATAAGATTAAAGCCCAGGTAGTAAAAATGCCTTTCTATAAGTCGTAAAAAAACTTAGGGAAAGGCATTCCTGATATTTTAGTTAAAGCTGCTCTTAAGCCTCGTTTTCAAAATCGCGGTGAAGGGCAGCTTTAATTTTTGCTGCTGTTGCTTCCATTTGCTCTGGCGTGAACTGTAGCTTCGGCCGGGCGAAGTTCATATCATCCACACGGTTAACCGGTATCAAGTGGATATGCGCATGCGGTACTTCTAACCCGATCACCGCCACACCAACTTTTATACACGGTACAGCTTGTTTAATGGCATGTGCTACAATCTTGGCAAATAGCTGCAGGCCGGTGTACAATTCGTCGTCAAGGTCGAAAAGGTTATCTACCTCTTGCTTAGGGATCACCAGCACATGGCCTTCTGCCAGCGGGCTAATGTCCAGAAACGCCAGAAAGTCTATACTTTCTGCAACCTTATAAGCCGGTATTTCGCCCGAGATAATTTTAGAAAAAATAGTAGGCATGATGTGTATTTGGTTATTGAGTTATTGAGACTATTGAGTTAGTAAGGGAGCTTGAAGCTAATAACCTAATAACTCAATACACGATTAACTAACGCGATATTTCAAGGATTTCGAATTCCATTTTGCCGGCCGGTACTGCAATTTCAGCGGTTTCACCCACTTTTTTACCAAGCAAGCCTTTAGCAATCGGCGACGATACCGATATCTTGCCAGATTTAAGGTCTGCTTCACTTTCAGAAACCAACTGATAGCTCATGGTAGCCCCGTTTTTCACATTGCGGATCTTCACTTTTGAAAGCGCCAATACTTTAGAACTATCTATTTTAGATTCGTCTAGCAGACGTGCATTAGCAAGCAGCTCTTCCATCTTGGCAATTTTGGTCTCATGGTGGCCTTGTGCCTCTTTAGCGGCATCATATTCTGCGTTTTCAGAAAGGTCGCCTTTATCGCGTGCTTCGGCAATAGCCCGTGCAATTTGCGCCCGGCCTTCTGTTTTCAACTGCTGTAATTCTTCTTTCAGTTTTTCTAAACCTTCTTTAGTGTAATAAGCAACCTCTGCCATAACTCACTTTATTAAAATAATGTTTTTGTAAATGTCTGTTAATAAAACTGCCCTTGCCATAATCAATTGGAAAGGGCTTTAAAAACAAACAAGACTATAACGGCGAACCGGCATAGTCTTGTTTGGTGTAGAACGAAGATAAGAGAATTAAATAGACACTTCCAAATTTTAAGCCGCTTATTTGCGCAACTTCATCTTATGATAACTTTAGATTTTGGAGTTTCGCTGCCAGAACCTCGCTGATTTTCCGGTACGATTCAAAGGTCCATCCGGCCACGTGCGGGGTAAGGATCACCCTGTCTGATGCAGCCAGTTCCGGGTACCAATCCTGCTCACCCAGCGCCGGAAACTTTTCTACCTCAAGCACATCCAGTCCGGCGCCTAATATTTTACCGCTCTTTAGTCCGTTTAATACGGCACGGGTTTGCACGATAGGTCCGCGGGCGGTATTTAACAGAAAGATCGGTTTACGGAAATGGAACAGATATTCGTCATTCACCAGGGCACGGGTTTCTTTAGTAAGCGGGATATGCAGGCTAAGAATGTCGCTTTGCTTTACAATTTCTTCCATGCTTACTTCGCGGGCGTACTGGTCGCTAAAGCCGGTTTTATACTTATCGTAAGCAATAACATTTACCCCGAAGCCGGATAGTTTTTTTGCGAAGCTGCTACCCATAAACCCATAGCCGATAATCCCTACTGTTTTCCCTTTCAGTTCGTAACCGCGGTTTGCCTCGCGGCGCCATTGTCCGTTACGTACTTCCCGATCTGCGCGGATAAAATTATTAATCAGCGCCAGTAGCAGCCCGATAGCATGTTCACCCACGGCATCCATATTCCCTTCCGGGGCGTTGATCAACCGGATGCCCTTTTGCAGCGCGTAAGCTTCGTCAATGTTATCCATACCGGCGCCGGCGCGGGCAATAAATTTCAGGTTAGTAGCCTGATCGAGAATTTCTTTTGTAACGTTGAATTTAGAACGGATAGCTAATCCCGCATATTCAGGTAAAATGCTCAGCGCTTCAGCAGTGGTAATGGTAGGTTGATAATTACAGGTAAAACCTAATGCTTCTGCCCCTTCCATAAAAGCCGGGTGAAGATCATCAACAATAAGGATGTTTTTGTTATTCAATGTTAAAATTTGCTTTTTTTATGATCCATTCTGTTATCCCAGAAATAGAGTAAGATTATTTCTAAATCCCTTATCTGATAAAATAAAGAGTTTTGTTTGCCGATAACGGCTTTACGAATATTTGAATGAGATGAAGACGTAAATGCTTCGGGATGATCCGCGATTACCTTTAAAAACGTTTCGGCTTTATCATTAAAGACATCTATCTCTTTGTCAGACCAATTATCTTTTAAATAAATCAGAATCGCTTCATACGTCTTTTTTGCTTTAAGAGATCATTTAATGCTGAGAGCCATACTTTGATTTGAACTCTTTCATTACCTCCTCGTGAGAAAAATAACGCCCGTTTGCTACATCCCTAAGCCCCTCTTCTATACCGTCTTTTACATGCTGGGGTAGATAATGCCAAAAGTCACCCTCTTCCTGCTCCAGTACGTGCTTTACCTCATTTAAAATATCCGGATCTTCTACATCCAATATTTTCTTCACTAATGCGATCTTTTCAGCTTGCAAGTCCATAATCAAATATACGAAATATTCATCCAGCTGTTTCTCATCGAAACCTCATCAACAACAATGATGTTTTTGTTATTCAATGTAAACAGGTAACTTTGATATAAAGGCAAAAATATGGAAACGCTGGTAATAAAGGTAGATAATGAGCAAGATGCCGATGCGCTGATTGTTCAGTTAAGTAAACTGGGTTATTCTGACAACGTTATCCGGACGAAAGAAGCCTTAATTAGCGATCATATCAAACCAGGTGAACCTTTAGCAGACGAAACCCTAAATCAATTATTGGATGAGAGCGAAGAGGATACTGCGGAGTTTGATCTAAAAACTGTTGAGCAATTCCATACCTCAAGATTGAAAGCTTAAAGCCCTATCTGCTCTCACTAATCTTATTCGTTAGCTGCACAAAATCTGCTACGCTCAAGCGTTCTGCGCGTAGTTCCAGCAAAGGTTCATCACCCATTTTTTCTTTGTTCATTAATGCAGAAAGGGCATTCCGTAAGGTCTTGCGGCGCTGGTTGAAACCTGCCTTTACTACCTGCCAGAAAAGTTTTTCGTCGCAATCAAGGGTTGCTATACCGTTCCGGGTCAGGCGGATTACCCCGGACAATACCTTTGGCGGCGGGTTAAATGCACCTGCCTTTACTGTAAACAAATACTCTACCTGGTAATAGGCCTGCAAAAAAACACTCAGGATGCCGTATTCCTTGCTGCCTGGCTTGGCAGTACAACGTTCAGCCACTTCTTTCTGGAACATCCCCACTACCTCGGTTACCTTTTGCCGGTTATCCAGCACCTTGAATAAGATCTGCGAGGAAATATTGTAAGGAAAATTGCCGATGATAGCCATTTTATCCGGAAAAACTGTCGAGAAATCCATCTCCAGGAAGTCGGCGTTTAAAATACGAGGAGCCGCATCGGGATATTTTTTCAGCAGGAATTCGTAAGATTCGGTGTCGATGTCGATCAGCCAGGTTTCGTATTCGGTCTTCTGTAACAGAAAGTCAGAAAGAATACCCATGCCCGGCCCAACCTCCAGCACTTGTGTGTACCCAGAGGCTGCCCGGAGGCTGTTTACAATACGAGAGGCTATATTTTTATCAGTCAGAAAGTGCTGACCCAAGTGCTTTTTCGCTCTGACTAAAGACATATTCCGAACAGATTTGCTACAAAATAACTCATATTTGTGCTTTAGTCGGGAATTTTAAGCTTAAAATCTTTTATTTGCACCGCCTGAACATTAAATAATAGACAGTATTTAACGGTGTTGACCTGAAAGTATAATCACCGCAATTTTTTCAAATATGAGCGAGAAACTAAAAATAGGGATTAGTATTGGTGACGTTAATGGCATTGGCCTTGAGGTAATCATCAAGACATTGGCCGAAACCCGCATATTCGACTACTGTACACCTATTGTTTACGGGCATACTAAAGTAGCCTCGTTCCATCGCAGGCTGGCTAACGTTCACGATCTGAATTTTAATGTGATCAATGCCCCTGCACAAGCCCAGCACAAAAAAGCTAACATGATTAATTGCTGGGAAGAAGATGTGAAGATAGAGGTAGGCGCCATTACTGAAACCGGTGGTAAGTATGCCTTTCTTTCGCTCGAACGCGCAACAAATGATCTGCTAAGTGGCGAGATTGATGCATTAGTGACCGCTCCGATCAATAAAGAAAATATTCAGAACGAAAACTTTCATTTCCCCGGCCATACCGAATACCTGCAACAGCGTGATAATGCCGCCGAATCATTAATGTTCCTGGTGAGCGATACCCTTAAAGTAGGTGTCGTAACGGGGCATATCCCGGTTAGCCAGGTGGCGCAAAGTATTTCTACAGAGAAAATCCTGAACAAGCTGCGTTTGATGAATAAATCCCTGCAGCAGGACTTTTGGGTACGTAAACCAAAAATTGCGGTATTGGGGCTTAACCCTCACGCGGGTGACAACGGCCTGATCGGTAACGAAGAGCAAACCATTATTACACCTGCTATAGAAGAAGCCCGCGCTAACGATATATTGGCATTTGGGCCGTATTCGGCTGATGGTTTTTTTGCCAACGGATTGTATACCCAGTTTGATGCTGTACTGGCCATGTACCACGACCAGGGTTTGATTCCGTTTAAGCAGATTGCTTTTGAATGGGGCGTAAATTACACCGCAGGTTTAAGCTTTGTGCGCACTTCGCCAGATCATGGTACGGCGTATGATATTGCCGGTAAAAACCTGGCCTCGGCAACATCTTTCCGCGAGGCGCTTTTTAGTGCCATACATATTGTAAAGCACCGCCGCGAAAACGAAGAACTAACAGAAAACCCGTTGAAGTTTACCAAACTTAGCCGCGACCGCGACTAAACATCTCGGTCACATTTGGGTTACTATGGCAATGATTTAAAATAACCGTCGTTATTTAAATCGTTACACATCTATAAATATCTATCCTGCCTAATGAAAAATATACTTGACCGGATACGGTCAATTGATGCTTTTCGTGCGGTCACCATGTTCCTCATGATCTTTGTAAATGATCTTGACGGAGTACCCCACACCCCCCGTTGGCTTAAGCATGCTGGTGAAAACGCCGACGCGCTTGGTTTAGCCGACACTATTTTTCCGGCTTTTTTATTTATTGTGGGGCTGGCCATACCATTTGCTTTTGAGAACCGCCTGCGCCGCGGCGACCATAAAATACCCTTCCGCATTTTTACACGCTCATTTGCCCTCATTGTTATTGGCTTTTACCATGCCAACATGGAAACCTATAACGAGGCGATAGCGGTACTGCCAAAACCGGTGTGGGAAAGCCTGCTCACTATCAGCTTCTTTTTTATTTTTCTGGATTACAGCAAAGTGCCCAAATGGCGCTGCTACCTTTACCGCGGCATTGGGCTGGTGCTGCTGGCCTGGATGTCTGCCATTTATAAAACGACAGACCCGGGGCAAACCTGGCTGCATTTAACCTGGTGGGGTATTCTGGGGCTGATTGGCTGGGCTTACCTGGTCTGTAGCTTAATTTACTACTATTCAAATGGGGTGCTTTGGGTGCAGGCAGCAGCATGGGTATTTTTCCTGCTGTTTAACCTCGACTTTCACTTTGGTATGCTCGATTTCCTGAGCGGTGTACAGAAATACATGTGGATTGCCGGTAACGGCGCCATGCAGGCATTTACCATGGCGGGCATTGTGGTATCGGTAATGTATATGCGCCTGAAACAGAACAATGATGTAAAGCTGTTATGGATCGGCATGATCCTGTTAGCGGCTATTCTGTTCAACCTTGGTTTTATTGTACGCTTCTTTAGCGGCGGTATTTCCAAAGCGCATGACACGCCATCCTGGGTATTTATCTGTACCGGCATCAGTCTGGTTGTTTATGCCTTTTTTGCCTTCCTGGTAGATTTTAAAGGTAAGTATAACTGGGTGAAAAGTATAGAGCCTGCCGGCACGCATACGTTTACCTGCTACCTGGTGCCCTACATCTTTTACCCGATGTACGAGATGACCAACATCGGTTACCCCGAGTACCTTAGCGAAGGCACAGGCGGTTTGATCAAATGCTTTATCTTTTCCTTCGCCATGATCTGGCTGACAGGATTGCTAGGAAGAATAGGTGTGAAGCTGAAGATATAGTTTGTGCAAGGTTGTAACGTTTTTATGTTGTAATGTTGAACTGCGCGGTGCATACGTAAAACAAGTTAAAACATTCAAACCTTGCAACGTTCCAACCCTCTCAGCAATAATTAAAAAAACACTTTCCGCTTATATAAATTTTCCCTACATTTGCGGGCTAATTATCGCTCATTGAAATCGTTAAGAACATATTCGATTCCCTTTACAGGCCTTAAGCTTGGCAAGCATGTTTTTGAATATGCTATTACGGATGCTTTTTTCGACGAATTTGAATATTCGCTGGTAAAGAAAGCTGATCTGCAATGCCGCGTAGAATTGGACAAGCAGGAGACTATGATCATCCTGGATTTCCACATTACCGGCACAATTAGCCTTACCTGCGATAAATGCCTGGCCCAATACCCGCAAGTGGTAGATTTGCAGGAGCAGCAGATAGCCAAGTTTGCCGAGGAAGAAGTAGATGAGGATGAAGAGATTATTACCCTGAAAAAGAACGATTATGAGATCGACGTTGCAGGGTTGATTTATGAATATGTAAACGTTGCGGTTCCGTTTATTACGCGCTGCAGCGACGAGGGTAACACCCCATATTGTGATAAAGAAATGCTCGATAAGTTGAAAGACCTGTCGGGTTCGGGAGAAACAAACGAGCAGCAGGACCCGCGTTGGGACGCACTCAAAAAATTAAAGTAATTCTAAAATTAGAAAGTTATGCCAAATCCAAAACGGAAGTTTTCCAAATCAAGAAGAGATAAGCGCAGAACCCATTACAAAGCAGAAGCTCCGGGTTTAACAACTTGCAAAACTACCGGTGCTGTACATTTACCTCACAGAGCTTATACTGTTGATGGTAACCTTTACTACAACGGTAAATTACTGGTTGAAAAAACTGCTGTAGCTTAAGTTAATTTTCCGGGATGAAGATTGGCTTGGATATTATGGGCGGTGATTACGCTCCTAAAGCAACCGTTTTAGGGGCCATTGCAGCACATAAAGTATTATCTGCCGCGCACCGTCTGGTGCTGATCGGCGATAAGCCTACAGCGTTAAGCTTGCTGGAAGAGAACAATTACAGCCCGGACAATTTCGATTTCGTGCATACCACCCAGGTGATCGGTATGGGCGAACATCCTACTAAAGCTATTTCCCAAAAGCCAGATTCCAGCATTGCCGTAGGGTTTAAGATGCTGAAAGACGGTGAATTGGACGCTTTTTCTTCTGCCGGCAACACTGGCGCTATGCTCGTAGGGGCGGTGTTTAGTGTAAAAAGTATTCCGGGCGTAATTCGCCCTGCCATGGCAACCACTGTACCCAAACTGAAAGGCGGTTTGGGTATTTTGTTGGATGTAGGCGCCAATGCAGATTGCAAACCAGATACCCTGCTTCAATTCGGCGTTTTAGGCAGTCTTTATGCCGAGCTGATCTACAATATCCAGAGCCCTAAAGTGGCGCTGATGAATATTGGCGAGGAGGAAGAGAAAGGCAATTTGCTGACGCAGGCTACTTACCCCCTGATGAAAGACACCAAGCTGTTCAACTTTGTCGGGAATATCGAGGGACGCGATGTTTTTGGCAGCGGGGCAGACGTAATTGTCACTGATGGTTTTACCGGTAACGTGATCCTTAAACTGGCAGAGTCTTTTTATATGATCACCTTGAAAAAGGGGCTGAAAGACGAGTTTTTTGATCGCTTTAACTATGAGCAATACGGCGGCAGCCCTATTTTGGGTGTAAATGCGCCGGTTGTGGTAGGGCACGGGATTTCCAATCCCGAAGCCATTAAGAACATGGTGCTTTTGTCGAAAGATATGGCAGAAAGCGGCCTGATTGAAAAAATGAAGCAGGCATTTCAATAATTAGTTATTATACAATGCAAAAAATTCACGCTGCTATTACAGCTGTTAATGGTTACGTTCCCGAATACGTACTAACCAATAAAGAGCTGGAAACAATGGTAGACACGAACGACGAATGGATTACCTCCCGTACCGGTATCAAAGAGCGTCGTATCCTTAAAGGGGAAGGCCTGGCTACTTCAGATATGGCTGTTCCCGCAGTAGAAGGACTACTGAAAAAGCGCGGTATCAGCGCAGAAGAAATCGAGTTAATTATTTTCTGTACCACCACACCCGATATGCCTTTTCCGGCAACTGCCAATATCTTGGCAGACAAGATCGGTGCAAAAAATGCCTGGGGTTATGACCTGCAGGCTGCTTGCTCTGGCTTCGTGTTCGGATTAGCTACCGGTGCTTCTTTCATAGAAAGCGGCAGGTATACCAAAGTACTGGTAGTTGGCGGCGATAAGATGTCGTCTATCATCAACTATCAGGACCGCGCAACCTGTATTATTTTTGGCGACGGTTGCGGATGCGCTTTATTAGAGCCTAATACCGAAGGCTATGGCATCATCGACTCCATTTGTAAAACAGATGGCTCTGGCCGGAACTTTTTAAATATGAAAGCTGGTGGTTCTTTAAGACCCGCATCGCATGAGACTGTTGACGCTAATGAGCACTACGCTTACCAGGAAGGCCAAACCGTATTTAAATTTGCCGTAACAAATATGGCAGAGGTAGCCGCCGACATCATGGAGCGCAACCAGTTGCAATCTGAGGATGTGGCCTGGCTGGTACCACACCAGGCTAATAAACGTATTATCGATGCTACTGCAAACCGCATGGGGCTTAGCAGCGATAAAGTAATTATTAATATAGAACGCTATGGTAACACTACCAACGGAACAATACCTTTGTGCCTTTGGGAGTGGGAAGATAAATTTAAAAAGGGCGACAACATTGTACTTGCTGCCTTTGGCGGCGGGTTCACATGGGGGTCGGTTTACCTGAAATGGGCTTATTAATTTTGGCAACTTTTTTCATTTAATTTGTTATAACTTAGCTTTTTACAACTATCCAAAACCAATTTTTCGACTAAAGTATGGATATTAAACAAATACAAGACCTGATCCGCTTCGTATCTAAATCAGGCGTGAGCGAAGTTTCTATTGAGCAGAACGAGTTTAAGATCACGATAAAAACCACGCTGACACAAACTGTAGTTAATGCTACTTTACCTGCACCGGTTGCCGCTATCCCGGCTGCTGCCGCTGCTGCCCCTGCGCCGGTTTCACCAACTACACATGCAAGTGCCCCTGCAGAAGCGCCTGCCGCTGCTGACGAGTCTAAATACATTACCGTTAAATCTCCGATGATTGGTACTTTCTACCGTTCATCAACCCCAGAAAAACCTGCTTTTGTAAACGTAGGCGACGAGATTAAACCAGGTAAAGTAACCTGCATTATTGAAGCGATGAAACTTTTTAACGAGATCGAGTCTGAAGTATCAGGCCGTATCGTTAAAATCCTGGTTGAGAATGCTACCCCGGTAGAGTACGACCAGCCTTTGTTTTTAGTTGAACCTATGTAATTGATGATTACACCGATTTTTATTTGATTTCACTGATCAATCGGTGAAATCTTTTTTTCAATCTGTGAAATCTTAAATCAAAAAACATGTTTAAAAAAATACTGATAGCTAACCGTGGTGAAATTGCCCTGCGTATTATTCGCACCTGTAAAGAAATGGGCATTAAAACCGTAGCTGTATATTCAACAGCCGATCGCGACAGCCTTCACGTGCGTTTTGCCGATGAAGCTGTTTGTATAGGCCCCCCACCAAGCCGCGACTCTTATTTAAATATCCCGAACATTATTTCTGCTGCAGAAGTAACCAATGCCGATGCGATACATCCGGGCTATGGTTTCCTTTCTGAGAATGCTAAATTTTCGGCTATTTGTGCAGAATACGGGATCAAATTTATTGGTGCCACTGCAGACCAGATCAATGCCATGGGTGATAAGGCTTCGGCCAAAGCAACCATGAAAAAAGCGGGGGTACCTACCATCCCTGGTTCTGAAGGCTTGCTACACGATGTAAAAGAAGGTATTACCGTTGCTAATAAAATCGGTTACCCGATCATCCTTAAAGCTACTGCCGGTGGTGGTGGCCGTGGTATGCGTATCGTTTGGAACGATCTTGAGTTTGAACCGGCATGGGATTCTGCCCGCGCAGAAGCAGGTGCTGCTTTCGGTAACGATGGTATTTACCTCGAAAAATTCGTAGAAGATCCGCGTCACATCGAAATACAGGTAGTAGGCGACCAGTACGGTAAAGTTTGCCACCTTTCTGAACGTGATTGCTCTATCCAGCGCCGTCACCAGAAACTGGTAGAAGAATCTCCGTCTCCGTTCATGACAGAAAAACTTCGCCGTAAAATGGGTGATGCTGCCGTTAAAGGTGCAAAAGCCGTAAGATACGAAGGTGCAGGAACCATCGAGTTCCTGGTAGATAAACACCATAACTTCTACTTTATGGAGATGAATACCCGTATCCAGGTAGAACACCCGGTTACAGAAGAGGTAATCAACTTCGACCTGATCAAAGAACAGATCAAAGTAGCAGCCGGTATCCCGATCTCTGGTAAAAACTACGAACCAACAATGCACGCCATTGAATGCCGTATCAATGCAGAGGATCCAAACAACGGTTTCCGTCCGTCGCCGGGCCGTATCACCAACTTCCACTCTCCGGGTGGCCATGGTGTACGTGTAGATACACACGTGTACAGCGGTTACGTGATCCCTCCGAATTACGATTCTATGATCGCGAAGCTGATCTGCGTGGCGCAAACCCGCGAAGAAGCGTTGAGCACAATGGAGCGTGCGTTATCAGAATTTGTGATCGAAGGTGTAAAAACTACGATACCTTTTCATTTAAAGTTGTTGAAAGATCCTAACTTCAGGGCCGGTAATTTTACCACCAAGTTTTTAGAGACTTTTGATTATACCGAGTAACAACTTATTACGTATATAAGTAATACAAACCTATACCATTCTAAATTTATTCAGAATGGTTTTTTTGTTTCCGATTAATGAGCAACAACAAAATAGTAAAGGCGCTTAAAGAAAAAACCCAGAACCTCGAGGCAGAGATGTCTTTCTTTGACCATATCGAGATTCTCCGCTGGCACCTCATCCGGTCTTCCATTGCCATCGTAGTGATCACCATTTTCGTGTTCGTTTACTACGACTGGATTTTTGATACCATTATCATGGGGCCTAAAAAGCCTACCTTCTGGACATACCGCATGCTTTGCAAACTGGGTGAAGTACTGCATCGCCCGGGTTTTTGTATCGATAAAATTCCGGGTAAGATCATTAATACCGAGATGGCCGGCCAATTTACGCTGGAGATTAACTCGGCGCTGATTATAGGCATCACCTTGGGTTTCCCTTACCTGCTTTGGGAGCTTTGGCGATTCATCAAGCCTGCCCTGCACGAGAAAGAGCGTAAAGCGGCAAGCGGCTTCGTGTTTTATGCCTCATTGCTGTTTATACTCGGGGTACTTTTCGGATATTTCATCATCGCGCCGGAGTCAATCAGCTTCTTAGCAAACCTGAGCGTTAGTAAAGAAATTGAGAATACCTTCACGGTCGATTCGTACCTATCGTCCGTAGCAACACTGACACTGGCAACCGGGGTGGTATTTGAGTTGCCGATCCTCATTTACATACTCTCTAACCTGGGCATACTTACAGCTGCATTTATGCGTGCAGGAAGAAGATACGCTATCGTGATCATCCTGATCATTGCGGCAGTGATTACCCCTACACCCGACATGCTCACCATGACCATTGTAAGTATACCCCTGTTTGTTTTGTATGAAATAGGCATTGTGGTAGCCGGTGTGGTTGAAAAAAGGAAACAGAAAAGAGCAGAAGAAGAGCTCGCTTAATATAAAGCTATGAATAATGAACTGAAGATCGCCATCGGGTCAGACCATGCAGGCTTTGACTACAAAGAAGCCCTGGTTGAATTCCTGAAAGGCGTAAAAGAAGTGAAAGACTTTGGTACCCATAGTGCGGCATCTGTAGATTACCCGGATTTTGCGCACCCGGTGGCTAACGCCGTTGAAACCCATGAGGCTGATTTCGGCATCCTGGTTTGCGGCAGCGGGAACGGGGTAGCCATTACGGCAAATAAACATCAGGACATCCGTGCCGCCATCTGCTGGACACAGGAACTGGCTTCACTGGCACGTCTGCACAACAATGCTAACGTTCTTTGTATCCCAGCCCGTTTCATTACGTTAGAAGAAGCGAAAAAAATCACTGAAATATTTCTGCTTACCCAATTCGAGGGCGGCCGTCATGCCAACCGGGTAAGTAAAATTTCCTGCTAAACTTAACCTTGTAACTAATTTAACCTGTTGATGAAGAGAATTCTTTTAGGCGCCGTTTCTATGGCGCTTTTCAATTGCAGCTATGCGCAAAAAGATAAAACCGCAGAGAAGTTTGCGCAGTATATCAGCGTTGAAGATGCTAAAAAACATTTAACCATCCTTGCTTCGGACGAGTTTGAAGGCCGCGAGACAGCCAAACCGGGAGGCGATAAAGCCGCGAACTACCTTGCAGGCGAATTTAAAAAAATGGGCTTGCAGGCACCTGTAAACGGCTCTTATTTCCTGGATATTCCGTTGGTGAATATCAGTTCGGTGGTTACCGCTATTGATTTAAACGGCTTCAAGCCAAGCTGGGGAAAAGATTATGCAGCCACCGGAATTACCAGTTCTGCAAACGTCAATACAAACGAGGTGGTATTTGTAGGGTATGGCAGTGATGAAGACCTAAATAAAACAGACCTTGCCGGTAAAGTAGTTTTGTTTGTAAATGAAGATAAGGCTGCAGCTGGCGAAAGCGTGCGCGAAACGGTAAACCGTCGTTTGCAGGCACTAAAAAATATTGTGGCTAAAAAGCCTGCTTTGATTATTGCTGTGAGCGCTGCTCCGCGTTTCAGGGGGCAGAACGGTTCCGAGCGTTTAAGTATCAAGAGCAGCAAAACGGCGGCTACCACCGGTACACCCGTAGTTAGCATTACCGCTGCCGCTGCAGATCAAATGCTGAAGAATACGGGAAAAACCTGGGCGCAATTGAAAGAATCTGCCGCGCAGGTGATCAACGCAAAAGTGGCTGTCAACTACGAGTACAATGCTAAGGATGCTAAAGCGGTTGATGTGTTAGGCTTCTTACCCGGTTCGGATGCGAAATTAAAAGACGAAGTTTTGGTATTCTCTGCCCATTATGATCATATTGGCATGTTACCGGAAGGTACCCGGGGCGACCGCATCAACAATGGCGCCGACGATGATGGCTCTGGCACAACAGGTATCCTGGAGATTGCCCGCGCTTTCACTCAGGCTAAAAAACAAGGACATGGCCCGCGCAGAAGCATTTTGTTCTTGGGCAACGTAGGCGAAGAAAAAGGTTTGCTTGGCTCTGAATATTACACCGATCATCCTGTTTTCCCTATTGCCAATACCATTACCGACTTAAATATCGACATGATCGGCCGTCGTGACCCCTCTCATGAAGGCAAACCAGATTATTGCTATCTCATCGGCTCAAACAAGTTAAGCACCACGCTGCATAAGATCAGCGAGAATGCAAACAATACTTATACGCATCTGGATATCGACTATAAGTATAACGACCCGAAAGATCCGGAACGCATTTACTACCGTTCAGACCATTATAACTTTGCCCGCTTTGGTGTACCCATCGTATTCTACTTTGACGGTGTGCATGCAGACTATCACCGCCCGAGCGACGAGGTGGATAAGATTGACTTCCCGTTGCTGGTGAAACGCGCACAACTGGTGTTCTACACCGGGTGGGACCTTGCCAACCGCGATATCAGGCCGGTTGTTGACGTAAGCAACGATATGCCAGAGAGCAGATAAGATACAATATTTTGAAAGCGGCCGATTGGTCGCTTTTTTTGTTTTTAGCCCGGATTATGTGGCAAATATTTTAATTTAGCCGATATGTCTGCTACTGCACGCGAATTTCAGGAAGCGGCCGAACAAAAGGCCTTTGACCCGGACCACCGCCGTATTATTAATTTTAATATTGGCAGGTATGATGCGTCTGTGGCCAAAGGTTTGGGAAAGCTGGCCAATCTTGATCATGCCAAGAAAAAGGGCCACGTGATCAAGTGGAAAGTGATGGAGAACCTGGACAAGTTGTTGCCGGAGTTCGAGGCGAATTTCCAGCGCAGGGGTGGTAAAGTAATCTGGGCAAATGATGCCGAAGAAGCCCGTACAGAGATCTTAAACATCATGCAGCGTGTAGGTGCTAAAACGGTAGTGAAGTCGAAATCGATGACTACCGAAGAAGTTGGCATTAATGAATTTCTGGAACATCACCAGATCGAATCATTAGAGACCGACTTAGGCGAATACATTGTGCAATTGTTGGGGCAGAAGCCTTACCATATTGTTACGCCGGCTATGCACCTCTCTAAAGAGAATATTGCAGAACTGTTTGCGCGTAAGTTCGGCACCCCTATCGACGCCACGCCTGAACAGTTAACCCTGAAAGCACGCGAGCTGCTTCGTGAAAAATATGTACAGGCTGATGTTGGTATCACCGGGGCGAATTTCCTGATTGCGGATACCGGTAGCATTGCCATCAGCGAGAACGAGGGTAATGCCCGTTTAAGTACTACCTTCCCTAAAATACATATCGCTATCGTCGGTATAGAGAAGATCATCCCTTCCATTACCGACCTGAACTTATATTGGCCCATGCTGGCCACGCATGGCACGGGCCAGAACCTGACGGTTTATAACAGCATACTCAACGGTCCGCGGCAACCCGGTGAAACCGATGGCCCCGAAGAAATGTACGTTATCCTGCTGGACAATGGGCGTACAGACCTGCTGGCACAGAAAGAACAACGGCAGGGTTTATACTGTATCCGGTGCGGCGCTTGCCTTAACGCATGCCCGGTTTACAAGAACATTGGCGGTCACACCTACAATACTACTTATAGTGGCCCTATCGGCTCTGTAATTACCCCGCACGAACGGGGAATGGAAGAGTTTAAACATCTCAGTTACGCTTCGTCGCTTTGCGGGCGCTGTACCGAGGTTTGCCCGGTGAAGATAGACATCCATAAGATGCTGTTGCTGAATCGCCGTGATGCGGTAAAAGAGGGGCTGACTGCCAAAAGCGAGCAGTGGGGTTGGGGGATGTTTAAAAAACTGATGCTTAACCGCAAGTGGACCGATTTTTTTGGCGGCGGTTTTAAAAACTTCGTCATGAAAACGTTCTTCAAGAAAAGCTTCGGCCCGCACCGAGATCTGCCTAAAATAGCGCCGCAATCTTTTACCGAACAGTGGAAGAAACAGCAAACCGAAACGGAATAAACGCATGCGTAAAGTAATTTTAAACCTGGCCGTTACCCTCGATAGCATTATCGAAGGGCCTAACGGAGAGTACGATTGGTGCCTGAACGATCAGGATTATGGGCTTACCGATTTTTGGGAGAGCACAGATGCCATCTTTATCGGTCGGAAAAGCTACGAACTGATTGCTGCAAACGGCGATATCAATATGTTTCTGGCGCATAAGATGTATGTATTTTCTGATACGCTTGCAGAAGTGGCGCATGAGCAGATTGAAATAGTACCAAGTACCTCTTTTGCAGAAGACGTTCGTGCGATAAAAGAGCAGGAAGGTAAAGCCATATGGCTTTTTGGCGGCGCTTCGCTCATCAGCAATTTTTTACAGAATCGCCTGATCGACGAGCTTTTGCTATCAGTTCACCCGATTCTGTTAGGCGAAGGCAAGCCGCTTTTTCAAGGCATTAAAAGCCGTATCGGTCTGCAGTTACTGGATTCTACACCTTACCCATCCGGACTGGTGCAGTTACACTATGCGATATCTCCCGAATTTGATCTGAATAACGTTGCCGGGGCGGATTAATGCTTATCGCCCAAGCCAAATTCTTTATACGTGTTTGGCATGGTATTGCTGCTGCTGAACGCGAAAGTGAAAGTAGTTTCCCAGTTATCAAAATCTGCAGCCTCCTGGTCTTTTGATAGTACCATGTTGATAGATTTTAGCAGGTAAGTACCTTCGCGGGTTAGTTTAAAGAAAATCTCGCCGGCATCATTAGTGTTCAGGTTTTGTGGAAATTCTACACCCCGAGGTGTCCGGATCACCAGTGTTACCTTAGCTGCCTTTATCGGTTTCCCCTGTAGATACACTACAGCGGTAATATCATCACCATAATTTAGTTTATAGGGGTTCTGTTTCAGTATGATCTCGAAATCGTCTTTCAGTTGTTTCTCATTCACATTTCCGCCGTTCTTGTCTACCGCTACCAGCGTTTTCATAAAACTGTTAGAACGGATGCGGTAAATGCGCTGGAAAGATTTTAGTTCGTCGGCAACTTTATCCAGTCCGTTATCAGCCAGATAGTCGCCAAATTCTCTTTTGCTCACTTCATCGATGGTTTTCTGGTTCGCGCTGATGAGCGCCAGGCCCTGGTTCTGCAACTGGTAAGTCAGCACCGGGATAGTAGCGGGTTTACCCGAAGCGGTAATGTCTATCGTTTTAGAGCCTTCAGAGATAAAGAATTTTGTGTTATTTTTAACATCGTACTTTTGTTCCTGGGCCTTACTGATGCTGCTGCCGTTAAGCAAATGCAAATTCAACGCCTCCCCTTTATGCGGGTAGAAATCTTCGGGCAGTAAAAAATAATCAGCCTGAGCAAAAGCCTGATTGAAAAACCCCAGTAATATAGCCGCGAATAAAATACGTTTCATGTTTGTTGAAATGAGTTTCCAAACATACAAAGTTTTAATTTTTCATTAGCTTAGCTAACTATGAATTTCGACCGTAAAGATCTTAGCAATGATAGCCTGCTTAACTTCTATAAAGCACTGGTGTGGCCAAGACTGATCGAAGAAAAAATGCTTGTATTGCTGCGCCAGGGCCGAATTGGCAAATGGTTTTCAGGCATTGGCCAGGAAGCTATTGCCGTGGGTAGTGCGCTGGCGATGGATCCAGAAGAATTTATTTTACCTACACATCGCAATTTGGGTGTGTTTACAACGCGTAATATTCCGCTTTTTAACCTGATGGCACAGTGGCAGGGAAAGGCTGCAGGCTTTACCAAAGGCCGCGACCGCTCTTTCCATTTCGGTAGTCATCATCATAAAATCGTCGGCATGATCTCGCATTTGGGTCCGCAACTTGCCGTGGCTGCAGGTATTGCCCTGGCAGATGTATTGGCCGGGAATAAAAAAGCAACGCTTGTTTTTACGGGCGAAGGCGCTACCAGCGAAGGCGATTTTCATGAAGCGCTCAATGTAGCTTCAGTATGGAACCTGCCCGTGATCTTCCTGATCGAGAATAACGGCTATGCGCTTTCTACCCCCGTGCAGGAACAATATAAATGTGCCAACCTGGTAGACCGTGCCGCTGGTTATGGGATAGAAGGCCGCCAGATTGATGGGAATAACCTGCTGGAGGTTTATCATACCGTAAACGAGTTAGCTAAAAGCATCAGGCAAAATCCACGGCCGGTATTGATTGAAGCCATGACTTTCCGCCGTCGGGGCCATGAGGAAGCCTCTGGAGTGAAATATGTCCCTTCTCACTTGTTCGATACCTGGAAAGCCAAAGACCCGGTGACCAGCTACGAAAAATACCTGATTGCTGAACGTGTACTGCAACCCAAATGGGTAAGCTATACGCTGAATGATTTCATCCCGAAAATAGAAGCCGAAGTTGAACGCGCGTTGAAGGAACCTGATGTGGTTGCTAACCCGCAAACCGAGCTGGGCGATATGTACCGCTCATACACCCCACAGCTAACTAAGGCAACAGGCGCGTCCTCCCCAATGCGCTATATGGATGCCATTAGCGATGGGCTGAAACAGTCGATGGAAAAATATCCGAACCTGGTCTTGATGGGGCAGGATATTGCCGAATATGGTGGTGTATTTAAGATTACCGAGTGTTTTGTGAATAGCTTTGGTAAAGAGCGCGTGCGCAACACGCCCTTATGCGAATCTGCAATTGTAGGCGCCGGATTAGGACTTTCTATTAACGGCTACAAATCTGTGATAGAAATGCAGTTCGCTGATTTTGTGACTGAAGGCTTTAACCAAATTGTCAACAACCTGGCCAAGAGCCATTACCGCTGGGGGCAGAATGCCGATGTGGTGATCCGTATGCCTGCCGGTGCAGGTACAGGCGCAGGCCCGTTCCATTCGCAAAGCAACGAAGCCTGGTTTACCAAAACACCGGGATTAAAGGTAGTTTACCCAGCCACCCCTGCCGATGCCAAAGGCTTGCTGATGGCCGCTATTAACGACCCGAACCCGGTCATCTATTTCGAACATAAATACCTGTACAGAACACTTACGGATGAAGTTCCGGAAGGCGATTACACGGTTGAAATTGGCAAAGCGCGTATAGTAGAAGAAGGTACCGATGTCAGCATTATTACTTACGGTATGGGTGTACACTGGGCGTTAGAGTACGCAGCAAAATACCGGGAGATCTCAGTAGAAATTATCGATCTGCGCAGCTTGTTGCCATGGGATAAAGAAACAGCCATCGCCAGTGTAAAGAAAACCGGACGCGCAATGGTACTGCATGAAGACACGCTCACCAGTGGTTTCGGTGCCGAAATTGTCGCTACGCTTACCGAACATTGTTTCCGCTATATTGACGCGCCGATTATGCGTTGTGCAAGCCTGGACACCGCCGTCCCTATGGATGCAGGGCTGGAAAAGCAATTCCTGGCCAATTCGCGTCTTGAAGCTGCTATGACGAAGCTGCTGCGGTATTAATAACCGCAGCTAAAGCCGCCGAGCCTCTTTAGCTGTTCATTATCGCACCGCCGTTGATATCCAGCGCTTGCCCGGTGATCGAGCGTTGGTTAACCAGGTAATATACCAGGTCGGCAATTTCTTCGGGCTGGCTCATTTTACGCAGTGGTACTCTCTGCATGGCCATGTCATAAAACTCGCCTTTAGTGATGCCGATACTATCGGCAATGGTTTGCAGCCCGCTTTGTGCCATATCGGTATCTACCCACCCCGGGCAAATCGCATTCACCAGGATATTCTCCTTCGCAAATTGAACCGCCCATGACCGCATCAAACCCAACAGCCCGGCTTTTGACGCGCAATATGCAGGGTAATCGGCTACGCCCAGCCTCGCCAATACAGAAGAAGTAACTATCACATGGCGCTCCCCCGTCGCTAAACGCAGGTTCGGTAAAAACGTATTTACAAAATGGTAGGTGCCGGTAAGATTGGTATTGATGATATCATACCAGCGGTCATTCTCGCCCCAGTAGTTTTCACCGCCGATACCGGAATTGGCAATAAGTGCATGTATGGGTGTGTCAGCTAAAGCTGACGCCGCCTTCGCAAGGCTTTCTTTATCACGAATGTCGGCAGCTATGGTCAGATGATCACTCTCTGGCAGTGTGTGCAACGCTTGCTGTAACTTGGTTTCTTTTCTACCCATCAGGATGCAGCGGTTACCTGCTGCAGCAAGTTTTTGTGCAATAGACCGCCCTATACCGCTTCCGGCTCCGCTGATTAAATACGTTTTAGACATGCTGCTAATCTCGGTTTTTAACTATAAAAACCAAACGCCTTATTTGAAAATCAAGTATGCACAAAAAAACGCCGCCTGATTAACTCAAGCGGCGCCACCTTTCGGTCTGATTATAATAGTTAATAGTAGTCTACATTATCCTGGATATGTGCGCTCAAGCCCGTTTGAGTTGTTCCCCCTGAAACTCCCTGCAGCCATACAGTATACATGGAACCTGCCCGAAGAGAGACATTGGATACAATAGAGAGCACATTGCCACCCTGGCGCACTTCGAAAGTATAGGTTTTGTTACCCTGTACCGGTACAAAAGCAGAATATGTTCTGTAAGTTTTACCGGTGGCAATAGTTGCGCCTCCCTGTATAACCAGGTCGGCTGCGCCGGCATTAGGACTCACGTTTACAAAACGGACGGTAGCCATGCCGGAAGCCGGACGCGCTACGGAATCTGCAATTAAAAGGTAATCCGGCGTGGATACCACATTACAAAGGAACAGGGAGTAGAACCTGTCTTTCCTTAACGTCATGGTATCGGTCTTAATTTTCTGCGTACTGCCATAAAGGTTAAAGCTGGCGTTTCGCTTGCCGGTAAAAGCCCTGATGTAATCCATACTTTCGCCGCTTTTGATAGGAAAATAGTTGCCGCGATTATTATCCAGGTAAAAATCCAGTGGTTGAGCATCTGGCGAAGCATTGATGGCGGAGATTAGTGCCGCGGGTACTTCCACGTAATCGTTCTTGTCCTTTAAGCATGAAGAAAGGGAAATGATAAGCAAACAGATCGTCCCGATAATGCCTGCCCTTCTTAAAAGTAATTGCTGTTTCATTTTAACAATAATGGTAATGTAAACAGTGTTACGCAAAGAGAATCGCTTTCGCTACAAATGGTTTACCTTATCGTTAAATTTTTTCGAGCGCCAAAAGGTAACATTTAAAACAACCTCAACTGATCCGTCCCTTCTTCTTTATCCGCTATGTTAAAATTGGATAGTGTGATGCCCAGCAACCTAATGCGCACGTCCGTAAGGTCTGTCCCGGTTAAGAGTTGTTTAGCCGTTTCCGCAATGGTTATTTCATCGCCAGTGGGCAAGGTGAATGACTGGCTTCGGGTGATCTGCCGGAAATCGCTGTACTTTACTTTTATGGTTACCGTCCGACCTTTTAATTGATAACGTTCCAAACGGGAAGCAACGGTAGCTGCAATTTTATCCAGATGGGAGAACATTTCTTCCGTAGTTGTCAGATCGTAAGCAAAAGTATCTTCTGCACCAACAGATTTGGTTTCGCGATGCGGTTGTACCGGGCGGTTATCAATCCCGCGGACAATCTGGTAGTAAAACAGTCCTGTCTTGCCGAAATGCCTTATCATCTCCTGTTCAGAAAGCTGCTTCAGATCCAAACCGGTGTGCAGGTTCATACGTTTCATTTTATCCGCCGTCACTTTTCCCACACCGTAAAACTTCTCCACCGGGAGCTTTTCCATAAAGGTCTGTATAGCAGAAGGGCCGATGAATTTCAGGCCATCGGGCTTATTTATGTCTGAAGCAATTTTGGCCACAAACTTATTTACGGAAACCCCTGCCGAGGCTGTTAGTTGTAGTTCTTCCTTTATGGCCGCTTTAATCTCCTGCGCAATATCAATTGCAGAGCCGATGTTCAGTTTATCTTCGGTAACATCCAGGTAAGCTTCGTCTAAAGATAACGGCTCGATCAGATCGGTATACCTACTGAAGATCGCCCTGATCTGCTGCGAAACTTCTTTATATACTGCAAACCGTGGGCGGACAAATATGGCATGCGGACAAAGCTGCTGCGCCTTTTTGGAAGGCATGGCAGAGCGTACGCCAAACTTGCGGGCTTCGTAACTGGCCGTAGCCACTACACCGCCGCGGCCTTCGGGTAACCCGCCCACTACAATGGGTTTACCCAGATATTCGGGATGATCGCGCTGCTCCACAGAAGCATAGAATGCATCCATATCGATATGGATGATCTTACGGAGAGGAGCAGTTTCTGGCATAAAACAAATATACGCACGGCTCCTGTATACTACTTAAAGAATAGCTTTTCTAAATCTCTCCCTTGGGGGAGACTTTAATATCACTAAGTCCTATCCAATTGGAAGATGTTGATGCAATTGAATTAAAAAAGTACCCCCGTTGGGAGCTTTAGAGGGGTTTTTTATTTGAGATGGTGGCGAGGACCCCTTATATTTGCCGCGATGGAAACAATTACCTGGGAAGACTTTGAGCGCGTAGCGATACATGTAGGCACCATACTGGAAGTGCAGGATTTTCCGAAAGCACGGAAACCGGCCTACCAGGTTAGGGTAGATTTTGGCCCGCACGGGATTCGCTGGTCGAGCGCGCAGATCACCAAACATTATACAAAGGAAGAATTAGTGGGCAGGCAAATCCTGGGGGTGATCAATTTCCCTAAAAAACAGATCGCCAACTTTATGTCGGAATTTCTGGTTACGGGTCTGGCTGATGAGAACGGCGATATTGTACTGGCAGCAGTAGAGCGGCCCGTACCCAATGGAAGCAGGCTGATATGAGGTATATCTCTTTTGATGGCGAAGCGAGCATCTCGCCAGACGAATTTTTTATGAACGAAGCGCTGCGAGAAGCACGCGAAGCGCTGAAAGAGGACGAAATACCCATTGGTGCTATTGTTACCTGTAAGGGTCAGATCATCGGGCGGGGGCATAACCTTACCGAGCGGTTGAATGATGTTTCTGCCCACGCAGAAATGCAGGCGCTTACCGCGGCCGCAAATTATATGGGTGGCAAGTACCTCAAAGACTGTACGCTGTACGTAACAATGGAGCCTTGCGTAATGTGCGCCGGTGCATCGTACTGGTTCCAGGTAGGGCGGATCGTTTTCGGTGCGTACGATACCAAACTGGGTTTTGGCAGGCTGAACCAGAAGATCACCCATCCTAAAACGATTATTACCGGGGGTATCAAAGAAAATGAGTGCGCGCAGTTGGTCCGTGACTTCTTCAAGAGCAAGCGACAGAAAACTTGACATTTAAAGAACATTTATTTTAAACCGGGCTTTATATTTGCACAGATACATTGTTAACCTTAAAAACTACATATTATGGCTTTTGAACTTCCAGCGTTGCCTTATGCAACCGATGCATTAGAACCGCACATTGATAAAATGACCATGGAAATCCACCATGGCAAACACCATCAAGCTTATGTTACCAATTTAAACAAGGCTTTAGAAGGTAAACCAGAAGCTAACAGCAGCATTGAAGAGATCATCAAAAATATCTCGAAATTCCCTGCGGCAGTGCGTAACAATGGTGGCGGTCACTATAACCACACCCTGTTCTGGACTTTATTATCTCCAAACGGCGGCGGCGAGCCAACAGGCGATTTAGCTAAAGCGATCAGCAGCACTTTCGGTTCATTTGCAGATTTTAAAACTAAAGTGAATGAAGCCGGTGCTACCCGTTTCGGCTCTGGCTGGGCCTGGTTAATTGTTACCCCGGATAAAAAACTGGCGGTTACTTCTTCTCCAAACCAGGATAACCCATTAATGGATATCGCTGAAGTAAAAGGTACGCCTATCTTCGGTATCGACGTTTGGGAACACGCTTATTACCTGAAATATCAGAACCGTCGCCCGGATTACTTAGCTGCTATCTGGAACGTAATTAACTGGAACCACGTTGCCGAGCTGTATAAAAAAGCGATCGGATAACCAAAGAATGGTTAAATAATAAGATAACATGCGGCAGGATAAACAATTTCCTGCCGTTTTTTATTTGTATCATAATAAAAGCATTTATGATATGAAAAAGTTAACCATTCCTTCTTTGTTGTTAGTACTTACTGTATTGAGTAGCTGCCGTGTAATCGGCGATATTTTTAAAGCCGGTGTTTATGTAGGCGTCATCGTTGTTGTGGTGATCGTCGGGCTGATCATCTGGCTGATTTCGAAATTCAGAGGATAAATTTTTATTTTACGATCCTCATTCTCCGAGGGTTTATTTTATGAAAGCGATAGTTCTGGAAAGCGCCGAGAGGCCATATGTTTATCAAGAAGTAGACAAGCCAACGCTTGGGCCTGGCGAAGCATTGGTGCAGATCAGGGCGGCCGCCCTGAACCGTAGGGATTACTGGATCAGTATCGGCAAATATGCCGGTATCAAATATCCGTCTATTCTTGGTTCAGATGGCGCTGGAATAGTGGCCGAAGTGTATGATGATGCAGATAAGCACTGGCTCGGCCAGGAGGTGATCATCAACCCAAGCCATGATTGGGGCGAACATCCGGAATATCAGGGTAAAGATTTTAAAATTTTAGGCTTACCTGAACACGGCACTTTCGCCGAATTCATAAAAGTTAAAACCGAATACCTGCACGCCAAGCCGGCACATTTGAATTGGGAACAAGCGGCGGCTATTCCTCTCGCAGGACTTACGGCCTATCGCGCCCTGTTTACAAAAGGGAGGCTTAAAGCTGGCGATAAAGTACTGATTGTAGGTGTCGGCGCGGGTACTGGTGCATTTGCCCTGCAATGGGCGGTAGCGGCGGGTGCTAAAGTATTTGTAACTTCTGGTAGCGGCGAAAAGATTGAACGGGCAAGGCAGCTCGGCGCGGCCGCGGGTGTCAATTATAAAGCACAGGATTGGGCCGAGGAATTGAAACATATGGCCGGCGGTTTCGATGTAGTGATCGATAGCGCCATCGGCGAAGGGTTTGCTAAAATTCCTGACTTGTGTAATCCCGGTGCGCGGATAGTACTGTTTGGCGCAACCGCAGGTGATTTCCCTGGCTTTAACGCCCGCATGTTCTTCTGGAAACAACTGCAACTGTTGGGCACTACCATGGGCACAAAAGAAGAATTTGCAGCCATGTTAAAGCTGGTGAACGAACATCAGATTGTTCCGGTGATAGATGAAGTGTTTAGTATGGCAGACCCTGCAAAGGCATTTGAAAAAATGAGGGATTCTTCCCAATTCGGCAAGCTGGTGCTTACAACCTGATCAATGGAGCAACTGCAGCTTATTGTTAGCCATATTAAAAAGGAAACCCACGATACCGCCACCTTCTATTTTAAACAGGTAAACGGCGAACGGGTAAGTTATCAGGCCGGACAGTTCATAACGCTGATCTTCAGTCACCATCATGAAGAAGTGCGCCGTTCGTATTCGCTAAGTTCCTCGCCGGACGAAGAACTACTTTCGATTACGGTAAAGCGGGTGGCTAACGGCGAAATATCCCGTTATATGCTTGGCTATGTAAAGCCCGGCGATATTATTAATGCAACAGTACCAGCCGGGCGTTTTGTGCTTCCGCTTACGGATCGTTCGGGTAACATCGTTTATTTTGCCGCGGGTAGTGGTATCGTTCCTATTTACAGCCATGTAAAATTCGGGCTGAAGTATATGCCTTCAGTCCGTTTTACGCTCATCTACAGTAGCCAGTCTGAAAAGGATGTGATCTTTCGCGAGCAACTTAATGCACTTCAATCGCAGTATCCTGGAAGGCTAAAGGTGTATTATCACATCAGTGATGCAGGCGACAGGTTGAACAACCAGCTGTTGGAAAAGCAAGTGAAGCAACTGACAAAAGGGGACTTTGGCGATCACTGGTTTTATATCTGCGGGCCGTTCACCTACATGCGTATGGTACAGCTTACCTTGTTGTACATGGGTGTGAGCCAGGAAAGGATCAGGCGCGAGAACTTTGTATTAGAGACCGTCCCTGTGATTACATCGCTGCATAATTTTCCGCCCAAAAAGATCCGGATTTATTTTAAAGGCGAATGGCATGATGTGCTGGAAGGTGAGAACCAGACAATCCTACAAACGGGCCTGCAAAATAATTTAAGCTTGCCCTACAATTGCCGTGGCGGCGTTTGTGCCACCTGTGTAGCCAGATGTACCAATGGGAAGGTGGAGATGGTGAAAAACGAAACCCTGACACCCGAAGAACTGGCGAAGGGATTTGTACTTACCTGCACCGCCCATGCGCTGGAAGATGGAACGGAAATTCGCTTCGAATAGATCGTTTAGGACGTTATACGTTGACGCCTGTCGACATAGTGTTTCACCTTACGGGTCTTGGGTTTCTTTTTCTTGCCCAGGTAGATGATCAGCCCGGTAATGGGTAAGCTGGCGCAGATGAGGCTGGCTAAGAAAGCAATGATCTTACCGGTCAGCCCGGCAACCTGTCCTACGTGGATATCATAATTCAGGTCGTTCAGTTTCAGTCCGGTACTTTTCTTTTCATTCGGCAGGTATTTTAACAGCTTCCCGGTGTACCTGTCGAACTGATAGGTATCATTGTTTCCAAACCGCATAGACCTTTGATAGGCAGTTACCCCGATTGTTCCCAATGGTGTACCATCATCACTGATCAGGAACATCTTCGCATCTGCGGAGCGTTGCTGCGCATGTATCAATGCCCGGTCTATTACCGGTATCGTTGCAATTCTATTTTTTAATAACGAATCTGATTTGAAATCAATTTTCTCTATAGGGTAATTCTTCCCTAGGTTGCCTGCGTTATATATGCCTTTCTCTACCCATTTGAAAGACATGGATAATCCTGTAATCGCTAATATCAGGCTGATAGCCGAGGCGTAAAATCCGAGTACGTTATGCAGATCGTAATTTACCCTGCGCCAGCGTCCGTTCCATTTTATACGGAAACTGCGTTTACGGTCTGATTTTCTTTTCGGCCACCATAAGATAATCCCCGTAATCATTAAGGCTACAAAGATCAGTACGGAAACACCTACCACCATTTGGCCGATCTTGGGCGGCAGTAATAAATACAGATGGATGTATTCAACCACCACAAAGAAATTGCCTGATAGCAGTTCTGAATGGAGCACCTTGCCATTGTACGGGTTGATGAGTACCGTATAGTAGCCCTTTTTCGGCACATTGGCTAAAGCACCCGCAGGGCGGTCTTTGCCGTAGTAATAGATGTAGTTTACTGACGATCCCGGGAAAGCCCGTAAGGCCTTTTGCTTAATTGCAGAGGGAGGTAAATAAGGTTTAGGTTCAATAGTTACATGGCGGTAATCGTAAAGCGCATCCTGTATTTCGTCCTGAAAGCAAAATAGACAACCGGTGAGGCTGACCACAAACACCACCAGCCCGGAAATAAATCCGAGCCAGCGATGGAGAAACAGGATGCTTCTTTTAAATATCGTCATGATTACTTAAAATCTGTAGCCAACAGTTACGCGCACATTACGCGGTGCTTCTGCCTGCCAGGTATATACCGTAGCGCCCTGTGGGCTGTAATAGTCGTTATGACCGCCAGAGAACAGGTAGGCATTCAACAGGTTATTCACATTTAACGCCAGGCTGTATTTTTTGTAGATATAAGAAGCCCCTGCATCTACACGGAAATAATTAGGCACATCTGTTTGGCGGGTAGAAAGGCTCCAGGGGTAACGGGTAAGCTGCCACTGGTAACCTGCAGAAAAGCCTAAGCCTTTCAGCTCACCTCTTTGCAGGCGGTAAGTTAACCAGGCGTTGGTAACATGTTTGGCAAAGCCCGGTATAGGTGAGCCAATCGCCGATGGAAGCGCCTCGTTTTTTGTAATACGCGGATTGGTGTATGCATAGTTCACCATCAGGTTCAGTCCGTTAGTGATCTCGCCCCTGGCGTCAAACTCTACGCCGTTAACTTTAGTCTGCCCCAGCGCAATTTGCAGGCCGCTGGTCGGATTATCTGGGTCTGCAATCAGCTGGTTATTTTTAATGATCTGGTAAACAGAAACAGAGGTACTCCATTTACCGTTGAACCAATCTCTTTTAATGCCGCCTTCGATGTTGTTGCCTGTAATAGGATCGGGCGTGCCACCACCACGAACGCGGCCCATCTGCGGGATAAATGCCTGGTCATACACACCATAAATTGAAGTTGCATCATCAATAGAGTAGCTAAGGCCGAAACGCGGTGTAAATTTGCGGTTCATGGCCCTGCCTGAGTATGGGTTATTAGTTACGGCATGGGTAAAACGGCCGGCCAGCGTCAGGCGTAGTTTCTGATTGAAGAAACCCAATTCGTCCTGAACATAACCGGATTGATAAGTTTGCCAATAATCAGTTCCATTTGCACGGATTTTTAAAGGCGTAGTTTCGTCAAATGGCGCCCAGGCGGCGGGTCCGTTGTTAGGATTATAGATATTAAATGGTTTATTCGCATCTAAAGAACGCGACTGGTTAAAGTCGGCCAGGTAGTGCTTGTCGCCTAAATCTATCCCACCTAAAATACGGTGAACAATCGGCCCTGTTTTAACTTCACCGGATACAAAAGCCTGCCCAAATTTATTCTTATTCACAGCATCCCACAAACCTAAGCTTCTATAGGCGTTGCCATTTCTTAGAATGCTGTCAATCCAGTAACTGTACCCGTTTTGTTTATAATAGAAATACGCACCCTGAACGGTAGCTGTCCACTTGTCACTGAATTTATGCTCGTAAGTCAGGAAAGCGCTATGATCGTTTATCGCGGTTGAAGGCGAGTTAGACGGCGCATTGGTGAAATCTCTTGGTAAAGTTTTATAACCATCGGTAGAGAATAAATAAGCCGTACCAAAGGCATTCATGCGTTGGTATTGATAGGTGTATTCTGCGGTAAGGGTATTTTTATCGTCGAACTTGTAGCGCAATACGGGATCTACACCGAATTTATTGGTAAAATCATAAGGGCGGAAACTTTTAGATAACTGCCCTACCAGGTTCAGGCGGTATTGTAGCTTTCCGTCTTGGGTAAAAGTTCCATCCAGGTCTGCACTGGCACGATAGGTATTAAAACTACCAGCAGTAAATTCTACCGACTGACGGTTTACGCCTGTAGGCTTTTTAGTAACTACGTTGTAAAAGCCAGAAGGGTTACCATTTGCCAGCATAAAAGCGGCCGGGCCTTTTACAAATTCAATACGGTCTACAAACGCCATATCCTCGTTCAATGGACCCCAAGGCGCCTCGATGTTAAAACCGTTGCGGAAAGGAGAAAGCCTGTCGCCGCGGCCATAAACCGGTGCGTAGTTGCCCCAGTGTTCCTGCATTACCACGCCGCTCACATTGCGTGAAACACCTTCCAGCATGTTAAAGATCTGTTGGTCTTTGATCTGGTCATTCGTCACCACCTGGATGTTTTGCGGAACCTGCAACAATGGTTCGTTCAGGCGAAGGCTGGGTGAAGGCTGGTCTACTTTGTATTTTTTATGGTTACCCAGTATGGCAACCTCGCCCAATTGGCTGGCGTTTTCAGAAAGCATAAAGTTTACAGAGGTAGTCGCTCCGGCTGTAACGGTTACCGTTTTTTCTGCGGGAGTAAGGCCAACGGCCGATACTTTGATGGTATAGTTGCCGGGCTTCACCTTACTAATAGTAAAGTGACCTTTTTCATTGGTTAACGTTCCGCGTGTAGTGTTGGCTAAACCAATGGTTACCGCTTCAACCGGCTTACCGTCGGCACTGGTTACCGTGCCTTGAATGGTACCGCCCCGTTGTGCAAAAGCGTTGCTAAAAAGAGTAAAAAGAATCGTGAATATGTAAATAGATTTGTTCATCATTATTTAGACTAATTTTAAATAATGACGCAAAACTATATTTACAATGTCAATTTTGCAAGTAATTTAGACTAATTTTAAATAATTATACCGCTTCGAGCAGTTCTTTTTTCTTTTTACTACGCATTCTTTTGGGTATGAATTCAAGAACTTCGTTCTTCAGGGCCTCTATTAAACGGCGTTTAAGATACGTTTTAGGGGTAACCAGGCTAATTTCGCGGGCGGGCTCCGGCGATTTAAAATAGCGCACTTTATCCAGTTGTTTTTCTGTCAGGTCGTTCAGGGCAAGTTCCGGTAGAATGGTTGCGCCGTTATTCAGGTCTACCATTCGTTTTAAGGTTTCTATGCTGCCTGTATTGTATTCGAAATGATGAAAACCTTTGGTTTGTTTCCGCCGCTGGCAAAGGTTCAGCACCTGTTCGCGCATACAATGGCCTTCGTTCAGCACCCAAAGTTCTTCCAGGTCTATTTCGTCAGAGGTGATGTTTTTCCTTTTATAAAGCTGGCTGCTTTTAGACACATAAGCCACAAAGTTTTCATAGAACAGTGGTGTTTCTGTAAGCAACGGTTCCATTAACGGCGTTGAGAGGATGCCGCAATCCAGCATGCCCGATTTTAGTTGCTGGACAATCTGGGCAGTAGTTTGTTCCCACACCACCAGTTTTACCTGCGGATACTTATTAATAAAATATGTGATGATCTTCGGCAGCAGGTATGGCGCAACCGTGGGGATGATTCCAACTTTCAATTCGCCGGAAAGTTCTTTCTGGCGGTCGGTAATAATTTCTTTGATCTTCTGATGCTCGGCCAGCAGCACACGGGCCTGGGAAATGATCTCGGCGCCAAGTTCTGTGGGGATGACCGGTTGTTTGGTACGATCGAAGATTTTGATACCCAGGGTATCTTCCAGCTTTTGTATCTGCATACTCAACGTCGGTTGGGTAACAAAACACTTTTCTGCGGCAGCTACAAAGCTTCGATAGGTGTCTACGGCAACAATATATTCAAGTTGGACGATAGTCATAGTATGTATCTTTATAACAAAGATACATACTATAAATAATATCTATACCCTATTCTACCGTCACGGATTTAGCCAGGTTGCGGGGCTGATCCACGTTACAACCACGCATTACAGCAATGTGGTAAGACAGCAATTGCAGAGGGATAGTGGCAATCAGTGGTACAAAAGCCTCATTCGTTTGCGGGATCTCGATCACGTAATCAGCCATGGAGCGCACTGCTGTATCGCCTTCGGTCACGATAGCGATCACCTGCCCTTTACGCGCCTTAACTTCCTGGATATTACTGATCACTTTTTCGTAAGACGAATGCTTTGTAGCGATGAATACTACCGGCATTTCTTCGTCGATCAGTGCAATAGGGCCGTGCTTCATTTCTGCAGCAGGATACCCTTCTGCATGGATGTAGGAAATCTCTTTCAGCTTCAACGCTCCTTCTAAAGCTACAGGGAAAGAACTTCCGCGGCCAAGGAACAAGCAGTTGCGCGAGTCTTTTATTTTCTCTGAAATTGCTTTTACGGATTCGTTAGTCTTTAACGTTTGTTCGATCAGGTCCGGAATTTCGTTTAGCTCGGTCAGATATTCGATCAGCTTATTGCGGGTAATGGCACCGCGCTGCTGCGCAATGTAAAAGGCAATAAGGGTAAGTACGGTTACCTGGGCGGTAAACGCTTTGGTAGAAGCCACGCCAATTTCCGGGCCGGCGTGTGTATAAACACCCGCATGGGTGATTCTCGGGATGGAAGCGCCAACTACGTTACAAACGCCAAAAATAGTGGCACCTTTTTCTTTGGCCAGTTCTATAGCTGCCATGGTATCGGCTGTTTCGCCAGACTGCGAGATGGCAATAACCAGGTCTTTTTCGGTAATGATTGGGTTACGGTACCTAAATTCTGAAGCGTACTCCACCTCTACCGGTACGCGTGCATACTCTTCTATCAGGTATTCGCCTACCAGGCCTGCATGCCATGAAGTGCCGCAGGCAACGATAATGATCCGGTCGACATTCTTCAGCTTATCGCTGTACTCTTTAATACCGCCCAGCTGTACTTTGCCCTGTTGGGGATAAACCCGGCCGCGAAGACAATCACGTACAGAGCGGGGCTGTTCGTAGATCTCTTTCAGCATGAAATGATCATATCCGCCTTTCTCCAGCATCTCCAGCTGTAATTCCAGCTTTTGGATGTACGGAGTTTGTACGGTATTGTCGATCGTCTTTACCAGCAGGTCGTCCCGACGGATGTAAGCAATCTCATTATCATTAAGGTAGATCACGTTCTTGGTGTATTCTACAATCGGGGTAGCATCCGAAGCGATGAAGTATTCGCCCTTACCTACGCCAATTACCATGGGGCTGCCCTTACGTGCAGCGATCACCATATCCGGGTCATCAGCACTCATGATCACGATTGCATAAGCACCGATCACACGGTTCAGCGCCACACGGACAGCTTCCTGAAGATCAAGCCCGGTTTCATTCTGGATGTCCTCTACCAGATGGATCAGCACCTCAGTGTCGGTATCGCTTTTAAAAATGTGCCCTTTGCCTAATAATGCTTCTTTAATTACATTATAGTTTTCAATGATACCGTTGTGGATGATCGTCAGCTTACGGTCGCCGGATGAGTGGGGGTGCGAGTTACGGTCGCTCGGCGCCCCGTGGGTAGCCCAGCGGGTATGCCCCATTCCAATGGTACCTGATGTGTCTATCCCTTTTACAAAATCTTCCAGGTCGCTAACTTTACCTGCTTTTTTGTAAACGCGCATTTCTTTATCCAGCAGCGCTACGCCTGCGCTGTCATACCCCCGATATTCTAATCGGTGCAAACCCTTAATAATAATAGGATAAGCGTCTCTGTAGCCGATATAGCCAACAATTCCACACATAAAAAACTCTGTTTAATTTGATGATTGATTCCTGCAAAAATAATCAGGCAGGTTAGAAAAAAAACTGCAGCAACATTTTTATGGATATGGCAAAAAAAATCCCCCTTGGTTTAAGGAGGACTTTCTTTGGATTATTTCGTTTTGGTGTAAAGAATATTTAGCCGCATCCGGTACTGGTAATTTGCGGAAGCCTTATTGGATATACCTCCGACAGCGATTACCCTGCCTATCGCATCAGGGCTGGCATCAATACTGACAACTGTTGAAGTGGCAAACGGTGTTGGCGCAATGTAGGTGCCGTAGTCGATCAGCTTACCACGCATCAGATCAGAGATATAGCCGGTGATCACAAAGTGGTATTCTTTTTTAACAGAATTATAATACCCGCCAAAAACATCAGCACTGATAAACCGTGGGTCAGTAGCGATGCCATTAGCCGTCAGGTTACCCTGCGCATCGGGTATATACGTACGTCTTTTAGAAATATCCAGGCGATACATTGTTAGTTTACCCTGTGGCGTATAAGGAATATCAGACCCGGGCAGTACGCTTACAATCAGCTCGGCGCGATTGATGGCAATATTGCCGCCTGCGTTGTTCATAAAGTTCTTCAGGTAAGGGAAAGAAATTTTAGCCCTTGTACCAACAAGCCCGTCAAGATAAACTACTTCCTGAGAAGTGGTAGTTGCCAGCGCGTTTTTAACAGCCGTAGTGTAATTATTATGCTTTATCTCGGTCGCGAAATTATTGGCCGGTAAAGAAACCACAGCAGTATCTATACTGGTACCGGTATTGTTGCGGTAATAAATATCAACGGTTGTAGAGTCCATATTAAAGAACATCCGGCCGCCGGTCCCTACCTGGTTTTTATCTAAGGTAAGGTATAAGCCTTTTACCTGGTTCTGAAACAGACTGTTTGAAGCCAAAGCGTTAGCAGATGCACCGAATAGGTTAGTCTTGAAGAAATCGGTATTCAATTTTACGCGGATCTGCGGATTTACTTTCTTCAGTGTATCGGCTTTACCGGTAACAATGTCCGTAATTTTAATTTTGGTACCCGGCCTGGCATTAAAAGTTAGTGTACCTAACTGGTTACTACTGTTATACGGAAAAATTGCGGTGTTGTAATACACAGTAGACGGGCTTGGGCGATTAACCAGCTGATACGCGTTAAGCTTGTACCGGGTAGTTAAAGAATCCCCGTAAAAAGCGTTAGCGGTTGCATATTTCATTACCAATACGGCCGAATCAACGGTGATGGTGCCGGTTGGTACGGTGTACGCACTTGACGACGGCAGGTTTAAGCTAGTTGCAATGTTAGCCTCGCTTGTGCCAATAACTGGGTCTTTGAAATAGGCTAACGGCGCAGGTGTTAAACTTCCTGTGCTCACACTGTCCTCGGGTACAGTATTGGTAAATACCGTAGCGGTATCTATCAATGTACCGTTCACCTGGCTGGCATCGTCTATTGATAAACCGATGTTGTTTTCGTTTTTACAACTATTAAAAAGAAAAAGACTTATCAACAGGGTTAATAAGTCTATCCGGAAAAATTTCATATATGTCCTTCAAATCTTTAAGCAACGTTCACCAATTCTTCGTTGGTAATTTCGTCGTAAAAATTGTAATAATTTTCGAAATCTAAAGTCGATTTGTATTCCATAACCGCTTTTTGACTCTTTTTAACATTATTTAACACATCCTGGTCAATATCTTCACTGGCCAGCACAATGCCGTCGCTGTATTGGATAGCACCTGTGTATAATGAAGAATTAGTACCTGGTTTGTATACTTCAGTATGGCCTTCGTTCATGTCGCTCATTACCGCTTTGCGTGCAAAGTCAGCGTCTAAGGTCTCATTAAACTCATTTCCATAAATAGAGTAAACAATTTTTGAATGCTTAAAGGTGGGGTCGTCCTTGTAAGTATTCTTTAAATAAGCGGGTACCAGTGCACTCATCCAACCATGGCAGTGTACAATATCAGGCGCCCAGCCTAATTTCTTTACAGTTTCCAATGCACCCTTGCAAAAGAAGATCATGCGCTCGTCATTGTCAGCATAAAACTTCCCATCTTTATCATTAAACACATGCTTACGCTGAAAATACTCTTCATTGTCTAAAAAGTATACCTGCATACGAGCCGACGGGATTGAGGCCACTTTAATGATCAGTGGATTATCATTGTCATTGATAATGATATTCATTCCCGATAAGCGTATAACTTCATGCAGACGGTTCCTGCGCTCATTAATGTTTCCGAAACGCGGCATCAGGATACGGATTTCAAAACCCTTATCCTGCATCGCTTGTGGCAATTGCCTGGTTATTTCAGAAATTTTAGTGAGTTCGAGGAAAGGCGACATTTCATGAGTTATAAACAGAAGCTTAGATTTACCCATCTCTTACAATTATTTAAATAAATTTTTATCGAACCCCCAAAAAAATTTGAGTGTGCAAATATACATATTATGTTAGTAAATATCAACGTATTGTGCAACTAATGTTTGGTAATCTTTAACCAATTACACAACTTTGCCAACTTTTTTGACTTTCAGCAACTTTGAAAATATTCAATACCAAAGCGGCTCTGCAGCAGTATCTGCTTCAAATCCGTCAATCAGGGCAAACAATAGGGTTGGTGCCAACAATGGGGGCATTGCACCAGGGGCACCTCTCGCTGCTGCGCCAATCGCAACAATTTTGCGACATTACCGTGTGCAGCATATTTGTGAACCCTACACAGTTTAATAACCCCGACGATCTGGAAAAGTACCCGCGGCCGATTGAACAGGATATTCAAAAACTGGAAGCAGCTGGCTGCGATGTATTGTTCAACCCAGAGGTAAGCGAAATGTATGCCGGTAATGAGCAATGGCATATTGGCCTTGGTCAGCTCGAACATTTGCTGGAAGGTGAGTTCCGGCCGGGGCATTACCAGGGCGTTACGCAGGTGGTTTACAAACTGTTTGATATCGTAAAGCCGGATGTGGCTTTCTTTGGCCAGAAAGACTATCAGCAGTTTCTGGTGATCAGTAAAATGGTGCAGCTTAAACAGCTGCCGGTTAAGTTGCAGATGTGCCCCATCGAACGGGAACCAGAAGGCCTGGCCATGAGTTCGCGGAATATACACCTGAAACCTGCTGATCGTGAACATGCACTGGTGCTTTCTAAAGCTTTAAAGTTTGTGGTTGACAACTATAACGGCAGTAACCTGCAACAGGTGAAAGCGCAAGCCAGTGAAATGATCCGGAATGAGCCAGGCGTAAAGCTGGATTATTTTGAGATGGCTGATGGTGAAACTTTGCTGCCTGCAACAGACCAGACGCTTGGTATTGTTGCGTTAACGGCTGCCGAAGTGGGTACTACCCGCCTGATAGACAATATGATAATCCGCTGATGCGGCCCTGTTCCAATTACCTGAACATTGTTATAACTTTGCACCATGATTATTGAGGTTTTAAAATCGAAGATCCACCGGGTTAAAGTAACACAGGCCGAACTGAATTATGTAGGCAGTATTACCATTGACGAGGATCTGATAGAAGCAGCCAATATTATCCCGAACGAAAAGGTGCAGATTGTGAACAATAATAACGGTGCGCGATTTGAAACCTATGTAATTAAAGGAGAACGTGGCAGCGGTACGGTGTGTCTTAACGGTGCGACTGCCCGTTTAGCACAGGTGGGCGATATTGTGATTATCATGTCATACGCGCATATGGAAATGGAAGAGGCAAAAAAATATCAGCCTATCCTGGTATTTCCGGATACAGATAATAAGCTGATTAAGTAAATTAGCACGGTAAATAACCGTCAAAAATGCGATCAGCTTACCTAACCTTATTATTCCTGCTCTTTACACTTGTTACCTTCGCGCAAAAGCCCAAGCGCAGAAACATTTACTTCTATAAGAATGACAATACCCGTGTGGAGAGCGCAGACAGTGCGGATTATATCCAGATCGTAAGCGAGCCTGATTCTGGTTCGCAATTGTATAATGTAGAAGAATTTTATAAGAATGATACCCGGCGGTTGATTGGTAAATCTACCCGCATTAACCCTGTTCGTCTGGATGGCACAGTGGCAATGTTCTATCCGAATGGCAACAAAAAGATGTATGCCGAATACACAGACGGCTTCCTGTCAGGCAAAGTTTACCAGTATTATCCAAACGGCAAGCGCTATATCATTAAAGAGTATGTGGTAGATCAAAAGGAATTGGCCATTAAAGCTTACCTGGCAAATCGCGATTCGATCATCACTTCGGTGTTTGATTCGACGGGGAAACCTTTAGCCGAAAACGGAAACGGGCAATACGTAAGATATTTAAACAACTTTAAAGATATTGGCGAGCAGGCTACTATTAAAGATGGCCACTTTGACGGTAAGCTTTCTGGTTTTGACGAGCGGGGCAAAATTACGTTTGAAGAAACCTATGACCACGGGAAGCTGATCAGCGGCTTTTCCACAGATTCAGCCGGAGTAAAATACCTTTATCAACAGCGCTATGTTTCGGGGCAATACCCAGGCGGTCTTTCTGCTTTAGGCAGATACCTTGGCATGAACATCAGGTATCCGGATGAAGCACGACGGGCAAACATACAGGGTACAGTGGCCATAAGGTTTACCATTCGCCGCGACGGAACGGTTGATGATCTTAAAGTGCTTAACCCGGTTTCGCCCGAGTTAGACCAGGAAGCTTTAAGGGTGGTGGAGAAAATGCCGAAGTGGAATAAAGGATACGCCTATGGTCGCCCCGTTCCATTTAGCTATGTAGTGCCTGTTTCGTTTCGGCTGCAGTAATTATTTTTCGGGTTTATCTGCAGTCTGCATAGTATTTAGGGCTTTTTCATTACGTCAATTACGATAGTTGTAAGACTACTGGTTTATAGCGCTTTTATATTTAATTCACATGAAGTGTGCTATAGTCAACTGAATAATCATACGGGATATATTCCATAGTTTGATAGGCTGGTTTACCAAACATCGGTAACACGCGTTCATCATATTTGGCTTTTATAGTCTGCTTCAATTCCAGTTCAATATCTTCGATCATTTGCGGGGTCACGGGAAAGTCTGTTGGAAATGAAAAATGGACTTCTTTAATTAATCCACTTTGCTGAAAGTAAAAAATGATATATAAATAGCTTTTGCCATTAGCTAATTGTTGGAATAGCTCTGGGCCTAAAGCCTTTTTTACAATAGTATTGATTTGATTTTTATTAACCTTAAGGCCTATAATTTCCGGATTGCCTACCAAAAGAGGCGGTGCATGTAGTTTGACTTTGCCCAACTTATTCTCTACGTTATTAAGGGAAACATAAGCTTTTTTGTAGCCTTTATTTACTTTAACCGTATACTTGGTTTGCTTAGCGCTTACAACGCCGGTACTATAGAGCGTTTGTGCTTTTGCTAAAGAAATTACCGCTGTTAGCGCAATAAGGAATAACGTCTTTTTCACGAGCATTAGGAATTTAGCAAAAAGTTATATGGATATCTTCTTAGATAGTTTTTGTTATTATTTAACCTCTAATGAATGTGAATCTAAAGAATAATAAAAAGGTATGTAGCTCATCGTTTTATAAACGGGGCCATTGAAATTAGGTATGGTACGTTCATCAAATCTTGCTTTTAATTTTTCCTTCAGCCGTGTTTCGATATTCTCGATCATCTGTGGTGTAATGGCTAAATTTGATGGAAAGAAAAAGAAGACTTCTTTAATTAAGCCGTCTTGACCGAAACGAAAATCAATATCTATAAAATTTTTAGGATTCTTTAAAAGTTCTTGAAATAATCCAGGGCCTAAGGACTCTTTTATTATTTCGTTAATCTGGTTTTTGTCCACCTTTAATCCGATGATCTCCGGATTAGAGATAACAACACTCGGAGCTTTTAGCCTGGCATTGTATAATTGGCTATTAATGTTCCTAACCGAAACGTACTCTTTGCTGTTTTCTTTTTTTAATACAACCTGATATTTATTTTGCTTAGCAGTTACAATACCTGTTTGAAATATTGTTTGCGCCTTTGCTGCAGTTGCTAAAACGGTTAGCGTAACAGTTATAAATATTTTTTTCATAGTTTAATTACAAGATTTTGAGGTGACTTTAAAAATAGCCGTTGGTAAAAGGTTATAATTAATCGGACTATAGTGACTATCCCCGGGTTGGTATTGATCCCTGTACTTTTCCAAAAAATAAAAATAGGTTTGTTTTGCCGTATCATCGGGGAACATTTCTGTGAAACTTTTTGGGAATGAATTCCCGTTATTGGTAATACTTTTTAGCCATGTAGAGTACTCATTTCTTACACTAGTACTTTGTTGATCCATTGCGGTATAATTAGCCGAAGTTTGAATCATATCACACATGATAGCTGCTTCAAATTCAATATTGGCATGGTCATTTACATTACCATAAGTGCCAAATTGGATATTATGAAAAAATTCTTCATCCAGTGTTTTCTCATAAAAAGAAAGGTTGCTATTCCAGGTAATGGTATTTGAATAATAATCCGTTTGGGCAATTGCGCCGTTTACGGTACTGCCTTTACATACGGTTACCTGTTTTCCGAGATCATTAAAGGCATGCAGCAATGCTTTTTGTAAGCAGTTACCATTATTCATATTGGATATGGTCTGGATGTAATCCATTTGGTCTGCATAAGTCATCGCGTTGCAAGGCTTGGCATTAATAGAATCTAATAATACCGTATTCGGATCGTCTCCTCCGCCCTGGTTTCCCCCGCAAGCCATTTTAATTTTTAAGATGCCCTTTCTATCTCGTTGCCCTATGGCGTCACATTCAACTTCTTCCCCTTCACAAGTTGTAAAAACGTATTCTTCGCTAACTAACTCGCCGTCTATATAAGTTTGCCAGTACCAATCAATACAGGCGTTGGTTTTTTTATTTTTACCTTGAATCACTTTTTTCCCGGCAGAATTTTTGCCAACTAAGATTTTGGTGACGCTATTAATGCCGCTGGTATAAGTTTTTAACTTTTTTATACTGTTTTTCCAGTCCGATAAAATAATATCTCCTGTAAAATCAAGATTGGTCTTTTTTTCAAAATTGGTAATAAGGTTATCAGTTCTACCTCTAAGTTCATATCTTTTTCCGAAGAGGTCAAATATAAATCCGCTTGTAACGCTGCCTTTCGTAATTAGCGCAAGATAACGTAATTGAGTTTTGGTTGAATCGTCATAAATTAAGTCGGTTGAGATACTTACAATCTAATAAGTTTCGCTATCAACGGTTATAGTATGCGCGGTCGTCCAATTTGCTTGTCTGACGAGATTATTTACTGTATAAGCATTGGTGCTATCTCCGTTTTGCTTGTTAAGCCATTGCTTTATACTTTCTGCCGTAATATCTGTTTTAATGCTGCTATCAACTGTGCGGTTGTTATCCTTCTTGCAACTATGAATTAAAAAGGCAATAAATAATATCAATAAAAGCAGATATCGGAAACCCGGAAGTTTGGACAGTTTAGGTTTTGCTTCTTATTACGATATGGTTTTATAAAAGTTTCAGCTATTTGATCACTTCTCCGCTTTGTCTGCTGTAAGCGAAAGCACAACTTTTACACTTACATCTACCTGTTCTTTTTTACGGAGCTTATACAACATGCGCACCCTTACGTTAGGCTCGCGAACGTGCTCGTCTAAAAAGTTGGCGTTGTTAATATCCAGGCTGATCTCGTTACCGGCGTTGGGGGCAATATCGCTTCGCGAGGCAACCAGCATTTCATCTGCACCATTAGCTTTTGCGGCATAGATCTTTACCGAAGAAATATTGCCCAGGTTATAATTCGTCGGGTCTACGGACTGTAGTTTGGCGGAAACCATCCGCACTTTATTAATACGGGTAGCATTGTTGCCGCTTTTGCTGAAGTTTTGGTCGAAACTGGTGGCCCGGCTGATAGCCGAATGCTCTACCCCGGTTTCAGAAGCTGCGGGAATAGTTAACGTAGTGGTATAAGGGAAACTGCATTTCAAAATCTGTTGCATCATGCCGCAGCCGCCTGCTATAAAACAGCCTAAAAACAAGTAAAATAACTTTCTCATCGGTTCTTAAATCGGTATCACGCGGCATGTTTTTACCACATGCCGGAAGCTCTTTTATACTTCACAATATAGCAAGGATTTTGTTCAATTATCATAGTTTTATAAAAATGAAAATTTAACACCGCGCATAACTGTAATTTTCTATCTTTGCATCCCGACGCTGAGAGTCGGTTTTTCACCTCCGGCGCATAGAATCTGCAGTTCATAGCTGAATGGTTCAAAAGTTCATAACAGATTAAACCACAATGAACTATGAATTACAGTAATTGAACTGGAAATATAAAAAAGACTATGCCAAAAGATACCTCCATAAAATCAATTTTAATTATCGGTTCCGGTCCTATCATCATTGGTCAGGCCTGCGAGTTTGATTATGCCGGTTCACAAGCCGCCCTATCGTTAAAAGACGAAGGTATTTCTGTTTCCATCATTAACAGTAACCCGGCTACCATCATGACCGATAAGGTTATTGCCGACCACGTTTACTTGCTGCCCCTCAACTGCGAAAGCCTGGAGCAAATTTTAAGTGAGCGCCAGATTGATGCTGTATTGCCTACCATGGGTGGACAAACTGCCCTGAACCTTTGCATTGAAGCATCGGAGCGTGGTATCTGGGAAAAATATGGTGTTAAGGTGGTAGGCGTAGATGTAGCCGCTATTGAGAAGACCGAAAATCGCGAAGCGTTTCGCCAGTTAATGGTTGAAATTGGCGTTGGGGTGGCAAAATCAAAAATTGCCAACTCTTTCCTGGAAGGTAAAGAAGCTGCACAGGAAATCGGCTTTCCGCTGGTAATTCGCCCGAGCTATACACTGGGTGGTAAAGGTGCAGGTTTCGTACACAAAAAAGAGGATTTCGACGCCGCTTTAAGCCGTGGTTTACAAGCCTCCCCAACACACGAGGTACTGGTAGAGCAGGCCGTTTTAGGTTGGAAAGAATACGAGTTGGAGTTGTTGCGCGATAACAACGATAACGTGATCATCATCTGTTCTATCGAGAACTTCGACCCGATGGGTATCCACACCGGTGACTCGATCACCGTGGCGCCAGCCATGACGCTGAGCGACCGTTGTTACCAGGAGATGCGTAACCAGGCTATCAAGATGATGCGTGCGATCGGTAATTTCGCAGGTGGTTGTAACGTACAATTCTCGGTTAACCCTGCTAATGAAGAGATCATCGCCATCGAGATCAATCCACGTGTATCACGCTCTTCGGCACTGGCGTCTAAAGCTACCGGTTACCCGATTGCGAAGATTGCCGCGAAACTGGCTATCGGTTACAACCTGGATGAAATTGAAAACCAGATCACCAAAACAACTTCAGCATATTTCGAGCCTACTTTAGATTATGTAATTGTAAAAGTTCCTCGCTGGAACTTCGATAAATTTAAAGGCGCTAATAGAGAGCTTGGCTTGCAGATGAAATCTGTAGGTGAGGTAATGGGTATCGGGCGTAGTTTCTCAGAGGCATTGCAAAAAGCCTGTCAAAGCCTGGAGATCGGCCGCGCTGGTCTGGGTGCTGACGGTCGCCAGAGCCGCAACCTGGATGAAATTATGCAAAGCCTGGAACACCCAAGCTGGGACCGCTTATTCCATATTTATGATGCGCTGAGCTTAGGTGTGCCAATTGAATCGGTAAGAAAAGCCACCAAAATAGATCGCTGGTTCCTGAACCAGATCCAGGAGCTGGTGAACCTGGAGAATGAGCTTCGTCGTTACTCTGTAAATAACATCCCTGAAGAATTCTTCTACACCTTAAAACAGAAAGGCTTCTCTGACGTACAGATCGCCTGGATTTTAGGTGGGAATACTACAGAAGAAGACGTTTACAAACGCCGCAAGGAATTAAATATCAACCGTGTTTACAAAATGGTAGACACTTGTGCGGCAGAGTTCCAGGCTAAAACGCCTTACTATTACTCTACCTACGAAGGCGAAAACGAGTCTATCGTATCAGATAAGAAAAAGATCATCGTATTAGGCTCCGGCCCTAACCGTATCGGCCAGGGTATCGAATTTGATTACAGCTGCGTTCACGGCTTATTGGCTGCAAAAGAGGCAGGTTATGAAGCAATCATGATCAACTGTAACCCAGAGACAGTTTCTACCGACTTTAACATGGCTGATAAGCTGTACTTCGAGCCGGTATTCTGGGAGCATGTTCGCGAGATCATCGACCTGGAAAAACCAGAAGGTGTAATTGTTCAGTTAGGTGGGCAGACTGCCTTGAAAATGGCTGAGAAACTGCACGAACACGGCATTAAGATCATCGGTACTTCTTTCGATAACATGGATATTGCCGAAGACCGCGGCCGTTTCTCCGACCTGCTGAAAGACCTTGAAATTCCTTACCCTAAATATGGTGTAGCCGAAACCGCTGAAGAAGCCTTAGAGGTTGCACATGAAGTGGGTTACCCGGTATTGGTTCGCCCAAGCTATGTGTTAGGCGGACAGGGTATGAGCATTGTAATTAACGACGAGGACCTGGAGAAAGCGGTAGTAAACCTGCTGAAAAACCTTCCGGGTAACCGCGTACTTATCGACCACTTCCTGGATCGTGCTGCCGAAGCGGAATCTGACTCCATCTGCGATGGTGAAGACGTGCATATCATCGGTATGATGGAACACATCGAGCCTGCAGGTATCCACTCCGGCGACTCGTCAGCTGTATTGCCGCCGTTCGATCTTTCTGAGACCGTTTTACAGCAAATGGAAGAATATACCATTAAGCTGGCTAAAGCGTTGAACGTTCGCGGTTTGCTGAATATCCAGTTTGCAATTAAGAATGATAAGGTTTACGTGATCGAGGCTAACCCTCGGGCTTCACGTACGGTGCCGTTCATTGCTAAAGCATATGACGTGCCTTACATCAACATCGCCGCTAAAGTGATGATGGACGTAGCGAAACTGAAAGACTTCACAATAGAACGTAAACTGAAAGGATACGCGATCAAAGAACCGGTATTCTCTTTCGATAAATTCCCTGAAGTAAACAAAGAGCTTGGCCCGGAAATGAAATCAACCGGCGAAGCCATCCGCTTCATACCAGATTTGCACGACCCTTACTTTGTGAAGCTGTACAAAGAAAAATCAATGTACCTGAGCAAGTAGGCTTAGCAGAGAAATACTAGAATTAAGAATAAACAAAACAGCCCGGAGCATTTGCCTCGGGCTGTTTTGTTCATGAATTTTTAAAGTTGCTTAATATGCTGTGGTGCCTCTTCTGATGAAGCCCAGCAGTAAAGCGATAATTGCAATTACAAGCAGCGCGTGAATTAAGCCTGTAGCTGAATAAACAAACACGCCTAACGCCCATCCAATAATCAGGATAACAGCGATGATATACAGTAATGATCTCATGGTAGATAGTTTTTTGGTTAATAAATCTTGTTTTCCCTATTCTTTATTTCTTAATTCGAAATAATATTACAAAATACATTAACCAAAAAGTCTGCCACTTATACCAGCGCTTAAAGCGACAGCCATTTTTTTCTTACAGCAAGCTGCTTTTCAGATGGCGATGATACGCTTTCAATCTTATATTTTACGTCAGTATCGCGCAGCAAAGTGACCGGGATGTCTAAAGAAGCGCCATCCCTTACTACAGTTACTACTACTTTATCGCCCACCTTCTTTCCGTCCAATAGCTTCTTTTTATCGGTAACTTCCTGTCCATCAATTGCTTTTATTTCATCATTTACGCTGATTCCACTAACCCAGGCAGCTGATCCGCGTAATACTGCAGCTACTTTAAGGGCGTTTCCTGCGGCAGGAAATTTAACGCCAAGCGTAGGATTTTCTGTACCGGCAAACTCGTCTTTAACCTGGTACCCGGCATAGTTCAGGTAATGGTTATAGTCGATCGGTACTACGCCATTGATATATTTTTTATAGAAATCGTCCAGATTTTTTCCTGCAAATTTTTCTAAAGCCAGTTTAAACTCGGCATCAGTGTATCCTCGTTTGCGCACTTTGTAGTACTCGTTGTACATATAACGCATCACATCGTCTAAAGAATACTTGCCATTGCTATCGTTAATGATCTCTAAATCAAGCAGGCTGGCGATAACTGCGCCTTTATTATAATAAGATATCCCGGTGTTGATAGAGTTTTCATCCGGGCGGTAGGCTTTAATCCATGCGTCATAGCTGGCATAAGCCAAGGGTTGCATTTTAGTGCCGGGCGTGTTATCTACCACATTAAAATCTGCGGCAAGGATACCCAGGTAATTTTCTGTAGAATATAGTTTAGTACGATGAACGATCAGGTTATCATAATAAGCGGTAAAGCCTTCTGCAATCCAAAGATTGGTGGTATAATTTTCATTATCGTAATCGAAAGGCCCAAGGGCAATCGGGCGTAAACGTTTTACATTCCAGAGGTGGAAATGCTCATGGGCAACCAGGCTCAGGAAGCCCTGGTAACCCGCTTCGGTGTTATAACTATTGCGCGACATCCCCAGTACGGTAGAACTTAAATGCTCCAGGCCTCCACCCGCCTTATTATAATTGTGTACAATAAAGGTGTAGTGCTTGTTAGGGTTTTCGCCAAAAACAGCGGTTTCCAGTTCAATCACGTGCGCCATATCTTTCTTCAGGCGTTCTTTATCATAATTACCACCACCATACATTGCTACTTCGTAATTTACACCCGCAGCTTTAAAATCAAAAACATCCTGCGTACCTATCTCGATAGGCGAGTCGAATAAAATATCATAATCAGGTGCGGTACGGGTGAACGGGTCGTTATTCACCATCTCTAAACTGGTAGAAACCTTGTTCCAGTTTTTATAAGGTGTGATGTGAATAGTGCTTGGATGTTTCAGCATACCATCGGGGTATAAGAACATCCCGGAAGTAGATAAGAAAGCATGTGTCTGGTCGATAAACGCCGTACGTACCGAGATCTCGAAAGCATAAATACGGTATTTTACTTTTATAGAAGACAGGCCCTGAATGTTGATGTGCCAAATATTTTTCCTGGTCTTTACAAACTCAACAGGTTTGCCTTTTGCTTCGGCACTGAACCCTTCCAGGTTCTTGGCAAACTCGCGTACCAGGTAGGATCCCGGTGTCCATACGGGCATTTTCAAGTCTACTGCTTTTTGCGCCAGCCCGCTCAGTGTCATTTCAATATCCGCATAATGCGCCTGCGGCTCAGAAAAGCTTACTTCGTATTTAATCTGTACGTTGTTAACGGCCGCCTCGCTTATGGTATGGGTTGTCATCATTATTAATAGTGAAATACTTAAACGAATAAATTTTTTCATGCAGGCAAGTTATAAAAACTACCGCATTGACCGCATAACCAGTGAGTTGTAAAATGGTTGATACATGCAACTATTTAATATACAGCCCCGTTAAATTTGCTGCAACTGACAATGGAGTTAACCACACCTATTTCCCGGAAACTGATCCAAACGGGCCGCTTGTACCTGAATGTACTGGCGCGGCAGGTAACCCATTTAGATATTAACAGGTATTATGATATCCTGAATATTATCTATAGTCACAACGGGCAGCTTACGCAAAAAGCATTATCGCAAATGCTGAATAAAGACAAGTCGGCAATGGTAAGTATTATTGATTATCTTACCCAGCAAGGCTATGTTTACCGTGAAAAGAACCCGAATGATCGGCGTGAGCATTTGTTGAAGATCACCGAAAAAGGCGCTAAGGATGTACAGGAGGTGATCCTTGCCTTTAAACAGCTGAACCAACACGCTACAGAAAACATACCCGAAGACCAATTAACGATATTTAAACAGGTGCTAAGCCAGATTGAATATAACCTGAAACAACATTTAATAAACCAAAATAACTCAGAATTTACCCCTAACGCGGATTACCATAATATATGAAAACAAGGTATATCGTATATGCTGCACTTGTGCTTGTTGTAGCGTTTTTAATTTTTAATAAATTTCATGGCGCCAAAAATAAAGACGGCTCTGGGCCGACAGCTGGTGCAGCCAAAAATGGCAAACGTAAGAACGGGCCGGTACCGGTGAAGGTGATGATTGTAAAGGATACTTCTGTAAGCAATAACATCGACCTGACAGGCACCATCGATCCGAACGAGAAGGTAAACCTGGTGGCGCAAACATCCGGCAATATTACCGGCATTTATTTCCAGGAAGGCAGCCATGTAAGCAAAGGGCAGGTGCTGGTAAAGGTTTACAATCAGGACCTGATAGCCTCATTGAAACAGAACCAGTACCAGGTGGCGCTGGCTAAAGAGAACGAGTACCGTAACCGCGTGCTTTTACAAAAGGAAGCCGTGAGCCAGCAGGAATATGACACCTCTCTATCAAGCTTCAATTCGCTTAAAGCACAAAGCGATGTGATTAAAGCACAGATCGCCCGTACAGAAATACGTGCGCCATTTACCGGTACCATCGGCTTGCGCAGCGTAAGCCCGGGCAGTTACCTGTCGCCGCAAACGTCTATTGCAACGCTGGTGAGTACAGACCCCATGAAGGTAACGTTTTCTGTGCCGGAGCGTTACAAACCGCTGATCACCGTTAACAGCAAGATCAAATTCAATATCGCCAGTTCGCAAAAAACCTTTACCGGAACGGTGTATGCCGTGGAACCAGCTATCGACCCAACTTCAAGGACACTTACCGTAAGGGCACGTGCGGCCAACCCGAAAGGGGAAATTACGGCGGGTGGCTTTGCTAAGATTAACCTGACGCTTGACCAGACCCCACGAACCATTATGGTTCCTACCGAATGCGTGGTGCCGGATATCAAATCAAGCAAAGTATTCATCGCTCAAAATGGTAAAGCCGTGGCTAAGACGGTACAGACCGACCTGCGTACAGATACTCAGATAGAGATTGTAAGCGGATTGAAAGCGGGTGACAGCCTGATTGTTTCGGGCATTATCCAGATGCGCCCGAAAGTGCCTTTGAAAATTATAAAAGTTATTAAGTAACCACATCATGAGTTTATCCTCAGTCAGCATAAAACGGCCGGTACTGGCTACCGTATTGTCCGTTGTAATCGTGGTATTTGGTATTATCGGCTACAAGTTTTTAGGGGTACGCGATTTCCCTTCTGTCGATCCGCCGATTATCACCGTCAGTACCAGTTATTCCGGCGCAAACGCCGAAGTAATTGAATCGCAGATCACCGAGCCCTTGGAAAAAGCCATCAACGGTGTGCAGGGTATCCGTAACATATCTTCTACCAGTAGTGTGGGTAGCAGCAGTATTACGGTTGAATTTAACCTGGATGCGGATCTGGAGACTGCTGCGAACGACGTTCGCGATAAGGTTTCGCAGGCGCAGCGGCAATTACCGCAAGATATTGATGCACCGCCGGTGGTAACCAAGGCAGATGCCAATTCGGATAACATCATCACGCTTACGGTAAGCAGTGATACCCGTAACATTATGCAGGTGGATGATTATGCCGAGAACGTTTTGCAGGAAGGTTTACAAACCATCCCAGGTGTAAGTTCTATCAACATCCAGGGGCAGCGCCAGTACGCCATGCGGATCTGGATAGACCCGAACAAATTGAGTGCTTTGGGCCTTGCCGCGACGGATATCCGCGATGCCATTAATAATGAAAACGTAGAGTTGCCGGCAGGTAAGATTGAAGGAAACAACACCGAGCTTACCGTGCGCGCGCTGGGTAAAATGTCTACCGAGAAGGAGTTTAACAACCTGATCATCCGCGCGGATAGTAACCGCGTTATCCGGATGAAGGATATTGGCTACGTGGTAATGGGCTCGGCTAATGAAGAAACCTCATTGCGCGAAGGTGGCGTACCCGAAGTTGGTTTGGCATTGGTGCCGCAACCGGGTGCAAACTACGTACAGATTGCAAAAGACTTCTACAAAAGGCTGGCGCAGATAGAAAAAGACCTTCCGCCGGATATTCACGTAAAGGTGGCGCTGGATAACACCCGTTTCATTAACCAGTCTATAGAAGAGGTACAGGAAACGCTGATCGTATCGTTTATCCTGGTGGTAATTATCATCTACCTGTTCTTCCGCGACTGGCTCATCGCTTTCCGCCCGCTGATCGATATCCCGGTGTCGTTAATCGGTACTTTCTTTATCATGTATGCCTGCGGTTTCTCTATCAATATCCTTACGTTGCTGGGTATTGTGCTGGCCACAGGCCTGGTGGTGGATGACGGTATCGTCGTCACAGAAAATATCTATAAAAAGGTAGAAGAGGGCATGTCTATCAGAAAGGCGGCATTTGAAGGTTCGGCAGAAATTTTCTTTGCCGTAATTTCAACTTCTGTAACGCTGGCGGCGGTGTTCCTGCCTATTGTATTCCTGGAAGGGTTTACCGGCCGTTTATTCCGCGAGTTTGCGATCGTGGTGGCTGGTTCTGTATTGATCTCTGCCTTTGTATCACTGTCGCTTACGCCGATGCTGAACGTAAAGCTGATCCGCAAAAACCAGAAAAAATCCAGATTCTATGAAAAGACAGAGCCATTCTTCGAACGCATGAACAATGCTTATGTGGAAACACTGGTGAGCTTCATGAAAAAGAAGTGGATTTCTATCGTGATCATGGTAATATCTGTGGTGATCATCGGCTTGCTGGTAAAATCAACACAATCCGAGCTTGCTCCACTGGACGACCGTAGTTTGCTGCGTTACCAGGTCACCGGTTCTGAAGGTGCCACGTATGATTTCATGTCGAAATACATGAATAACATTTCGCAACTGGTGGACGATTCCATCCCCGAGTCCAACGTAAATATCTCCGTAGTATCACCTGGTTTCAGCGGTGGTTCTGCGAATAGCGGTTTCGGACGCATCGGGTTGGTTGCACCGGATAAGCGTACCCGCAGCCAGGCAGAAATTGCACAATGGCTTACCAAAAAACTAAGCCGCTTCCCGGATGCGCGCGCCATTGTGGTGCAGGAACAAACCATCAGCGGTGGTGGTTCGGGCGCAAGAACATCGCTGCCGGTACAGTTTGTTATTCAGAACCAGGATTTTGAAAAGATCCGCAAGGTACTACCCGATTTCTTCAGTGAGGTGCAGAAAGACCCGATTTTCATGACGCCCGACGTCAACCTGAAGTTTACCAAACCGCAGCTGAACGTGGTAACCGACCGCGACCGCGCGCGTGACCTGGGTGTGGACGTGAACGATATTGCTTCTACCCTGCAGCTGTATTATTCAAACGGACGTTTAAGCTACTTCCTGCTCAATGGTAAACAATACCAGGTAATTGCCCAGGTAGACCGTGCCAACCGCGATCAGCCGTTGGATCTGAAATCTATTTACGTTCGGAGTAGCCGTGGGCAATTGATACAGTTGGATAACGTGGTGAAGGTGACAGAAGATGCCACCCCGCCATCCATTTACCACTTTAACCGTTTCAAATCCGCCACCATACAGGCTGGCCTTGCACCGGGGTACACCGTTGGGGATGGTATTGCCGAAATGCAGAAAATTGCAGATCGCTTGCTCGATCCTACTTTCAGTACTGCTTTAAGCGGCCCTTCGCGCGATTATGCGGAAAGTTCATCAAATATATTGTTCGCGTTTGGCTTCGCCTTGCTGCTGATCTACCTGGTACTGGCCGCGCAGTTCGAAAGCTTTATCGACCCGTTCATCGTGATGCTAACGGTGCCGCTGGCAATCGCGGGTGCGTTTATTTCGCTTTGGCTGTTCAACCAAACATTGAACATTTTCAGCGAGATCGGGATGATTACCCTGGTAGGTCTGGTAACTAAGAACGGTATCCTGATCGTAGAGTTTGCTAATCAGAAGATGGAGCACGGCATGTCCAAGTACGAGGCTGCCGTCGAAGCGGCAGCAGCACGTTTGCGCCCCATCCTGATGACCAGTTTGGCCGTGGTGTTGGGTGCCGTACCCATTGCCTTTGCCTTGGGTGCCGGTGCAAAAAGTCGTACATCGCTCGGTATTGTAATTATGGGCGGGCAGTTGTTCGCCCTGGTGCTTACCTTGTATATTATCCCGGTAATGTACGTGATGATGGCTTCTAAGACACGCCGCAACCCTGATGAAGAACCAAAGGAAGAGGTTGAAAAACACGAACCTAAATTAATTGAAAACTTATAAGCAAATGAAGAAATTAAGCTTAGGTATCATTCTTGGCACCTGCTTATTGTTTGCAGGGGCCCTACATGCCCAGGAAGCACCCATGCTTACCCTGAAGAATGCGATAGAAATTGCCTTGCAGAATAATTATAACATTAAGCTGGCGCAGAACAATAATACGATCGCCAAAAATAATGTTACCCCGGGCGCTGCCGGTATGTTGCCCAACGTGCAGGGTACATTCACTTCTACCAATAGTATACAAAATACGGTGCAGACACGTGCCGATAATACCGTAAACCGGATCAGCAACGCACACAACACCGGGACGGCTTATGCGGCAAATATGAACTGGACCATCTTTGATGGCTTCCTGATGTTTGCCAATTATGATGCGTTGAAAGAACGCCGGCAACTGAGCGATGTACTGTTAAAAGATACCATCCAGGCGACTGTTGCTAACGTATTGAGCACTTATTTTGATCTGGTGAACCAACGCGAACAGATCAAAGCGTTACAAGGAGCTATCGCCATTTCTAAATTACAACTGGGCTACGCAAACGAGAAGTTTAAAGTGGGCAGGGCTTCAAAGCTGGATGTGTTGAACGCACAGGTGAATTACAATACAGATACCGCTAACCTGATCACCCAGAAACAGCAGTTTAAAGCTGCGCAGATAAGGTTGAACCAGATACTGGTGCGCGATTTACAAACAAACTTCAACGTGGCAGACACCATTATTGTGGATGATAAAGTAACCCTGGGCGATGTACTGACGAAGGCCCAAAGCCAAAACCCGGCGATACTGGCTTCACAGATTAACCAGCGGCTGGCCGAAATTAATATACGCCAGGTACGTTCTACCCGTTATCCGCAATTGTCCGTCAATGGCGGTTACTCAACCAATAACTCCAGAAATCCGGCAGGTTTCGCCCGTGAGCAAAATTCTAAAGGGCTTAATTACGGTTTGGTAGCCAGCATCAACATCTTTGACGGCTTTAACCAGTGGCGACGCGAGCGTAACGCAAAACTGCAATCCAGCAATGCCGTGTTAGACTACAACCAAACCAAGCTGGACGTAGAGGCGCAGATCAACACCCTATACAGCAGTTACTTAAGTGGGCTTGATCTGGTTAAACTGGGGGAAAGTAACGTGAGCATTGCACAAAAGAACCTGCAGATATCATTAGAAAAATACCGGTTGGGAAACATTACCCCGCTGGAAATCCGTGAGGCCCAACGTAATTATTTGTTGGCACAATCGCAGTTCTTTAGCGCGCAATATCAATCTAAAATTGCAGAGATTACCTTAAAGCAAATCACCGCTTCTATTGATATACAATAAGTTTGTGCGAAAAATCATTTTGATATGTGCGGAAATAGTTATTTTTGGAGTTAAATGCTTGTGCCGTTCAAAACATGCCTCCTGATTGACGATAACTATATCGACAACTTTGTTACGCGCCGTATTTTAGAGAGCGGGAACTTTGCGGAAGAAATTATTGTTAACCAGTCGGCAACAGATGCTATTAACGCTTTAAAAGATGGTTCCCTTCGTCCGGATGTGATCTTTCTGGATTTGCGAATGCCGCTGATGAATGGTTTTGATTTCCTGAACGAATTCGACAAGATTGATATGCCCGGCAAAGAAAACGTAAAGATATTCATGCTTTCTTCTTCGCTGGACCCAACAGACGTCAGACGCTCATCAGAGAATAAATACATCACCCAGTTCCTTCATAAACCACTAACCCACAAAACACTCGAAGAACTTTCTTTATGATTCTGGTTGCGGATAGTGGTTCTTCAAAAACCGACTGGCTGCTTGATATACCCGGCCAGGAAAAGTTAAGTTTCAGGTCGAGCGGATTAAATCCCTATTTCTTAAACGACAAGCAGATTGTTAAAATACTGCAGGAGCAGGTGCCGGACATGATTGCTTACAATCAGCAAATCAAAGAAATCTATTTTTTCGGCGCTGGTTGTTCCAGTCCGGACAGGCACGAGATTGTGAGTAATGCCTTAAGCGTGCTGTTCACCAAGGCATTCATCAGCGTGGATAGCGATCTGCTGGGTTCTGCATACGCTACCTGCGGGCATGAAAAAGGCATTTGCTGCGTGCTTGGTACCGGTTCTAACATTTCTTTTTTCGATGGGGAAGAAATACATGCCGGTAAGCATGGTTTGGGCTATGTGTTGGGCGACGAAGGTTCGGGAACCTGGATCGGCCGTATTTTGGTGACGGATTATCTTTACGGCAGGATGCCGGCTGATGTAGCCGCTGCTTTTAAAAAGGAATATAAGTTAACCAAAGACCAGGTAATGCTGAAGGTGTATGAGAGGCCTAACGCTAATACTTACCTGGCGTCTTTTGCCCGTTTCCTGGTAAAAGTAAAAGAGACGGTTTACGCACAACAGCTAATCGAAAAAAGCCTCACCGGGTTTATCGAAACCAATATTAAATCTTACCCCGAGTATCATAAGTATAAGTGCCACTTTGTAGGCTCTATTGCCGAGGTATACTCAGAAGAGTTAAAGGCGCTTTGCAAGGCGCAGGACGTGCAGGTTGGGAAAATTCTGAAGCACCCCATTGATGACCTGATGCAGTTTATCCTGAAAAAGGTTTAGCTAAATTTTCTGGAAAAAAAGAATCAACTAAAAAACTAGTATATATTTTAAACATTATAACTAATTTTTTAGTTTTATGTTTATATTTGGATAAATAACTAACCATCATGAACTTAAAATTAATTGTAAGAGCAGCCCGCATCGTTTTTGCGGCCTGCTTGTTAATGCTGTTTGTGCCTGAAGTGAAGGGTCAGAAAAAAGGCGGTGACGAAATTTTTACCGCGACAGAACAGCCTGCTGAATTTCCAGGTGGGATGCAAGCCTTCGGAAAGTTTCTGGCAGCCAACATCCGCTACCCCAAGAAAGAGCGCGAAGAAAACATACAGGGCAAGGTTATTCTTACCTTCGTTGTAGAAAAAGACGGCAGGCTTTCAGATATTAAAAGTTTGCGTTCGCCAAACGAAGCCCTAAGCAATGAAGCCATCCGGGTAATGGAAGCTTCACCGAAATGGATCCCCGGTCGACAGAACAATGTTGCTGTGCGCCAGCAATACACCGTGCCGATTAGTTTTTCGCTGCCAGGCTTAACCTCAGAAAAAAACATGTCGCTTTCGGATAGTGTGATGTACGTGCTTAATGGCAAGATTGTGGATAAGTCGGCTGTTAAATCGCTAAGTCCCGACAAAATTGCTACCATGAATATCCTTAAAGGAAAAGGTGCAGTAGAGAAATACGGCGAAAAGGCAGCTAAAGGCGTAGTTGAAATTATTACGAAATAAACCTTTTCATATCCGTTATAGAGAGCAAGGTTGTTCTCTATAACGCTTTTAAGGTTCTACACCTTTAATAATGCACGGAACCCTCTTGCTGCATAATAAGATTGGGCGCCGTTATGATAGATGAAAACATGATCGTAACGGAGATCGCCAAAAATAGCGCCACCTAATTTCCGTATCGCTTCGGGCGTTTTCAGCCAGCTGGAAGTTTTGGCATCAAACTTACCGAATTGCTGCAGGTAGCGGTATTGTTCTTCGGTAAGGATATCTACACCCATTTCAGCCGCCATATCCAGGGCATTGCTCTCTGGCTTAAATTCTTTTCTCGCTTCTAAGGCTTCCGCATCGTAGCAAAGGCTTCTGCGAGCTTTGGGGCTTTCTGCTGCGCAATCAAAAAAGCTATATATACCATTTTCCTCACTGCCGATTAGGTCCGGTTCGCCACCTGTTCTCTCCATTTCACTAAGCGACCATAATTTTTCGGGTGAAGCTTCAAGCTTTGCCTGCACCTTAGCCCAATCCGCCTCCGGATGCCTTTTCCTGTTTTTTTCAAAACGTGCTTTTATGGTGGTAAGTAATTCTTCACTTTCCTGTGGGGTAAGCGTTTGCGGTTGATACAGCTTGGTCATATGGTTAACTATTATTATGAGATTGGTTTATCGTGGTCAGGCTAAATTAGTTCTTCTGCTGCTAAAATAGAAACCTTCAAATAAATAGTTACTGGTAAAAAGCCTCAATTCTTAAAGAATAATGTCTGTAGAATTTCAGCTCAGTGTCACCTCAAAGTAAAGTCAATATGCTTTAAGGTTGAAGGAGAATTTTTGGTTCAAAAAGGCGAATTTTTGGTATTTCCGGGCGTTTTTCGGCGATATACTTTTGACTCGTCAAACAAAAAGTTAAACGCTATAAGTGAAAAACAGACAAACTCAACACACAGAAAAAATTAATCTTATTAACCTTAAAAAACGATAAAATCATGAAAACTTCAATAAAATTAGGCGTAGCCGCCTTAGCTTTAGCAACTTCATTTTCATTTAGTGCAAAAGCACAAACTACTACCCAATCAACTTCTACAGAACGTTCTGGTGTTCGTTTAAGCGTTGGCCCTGAAGTAGGTGTACCTGTTGGTAGCCTGAAAGATGGTTATAACTGGAACTTTGGTGGTTCAATCCAGGCAGACCTTCCTATCTATAATAACCAGCTTTATGCAACTGTAAATGCAGGTTTCAACAATTTCTTCGCTAAAGACATTAATGGTTTTAAAGGCGAGAACCTTCAACTGATCCCTGTTAAAGCAGGTTTGAAATACTTTGCTGCATCAAACTTCTACATTCAAGGTGAAGCAGGTGCTTCATTTGTGGCCAATAAAGACAAAGTAGGTGCAGATAAATCAGCTGCTTTTGTATACGCACCACAAATTGGTTACCTGATCCCTCTTGGCGGTAAAAACTACCTGGATGCCGGTGTACGTTTCGAAAGCAATACCAAATTTGTTGACAACGGTAACAACAGCAACTTCTTCGGCCTGCGTTTAGCTTACGCTTTCGGCCTGTAAAAAGCACCCCACACCATAGTGTTTAATTAAATAAATGCAGAAGCCCGTTAGAAATAACGGGCTTCGCTGTTTTTTATCGGTTTGCTTTTGGTCCGCCGGGTCTTCCGCCGCCTTGTGGCGTTCCTGGAGTAGCTTGCTGGTTACCGACTGGTTGCACATCATTGGGCACATCCGGGTCGCCGCCACCGCCGTTGTTGGGCTCGTCGCCGTTTTTGCGGTTACGCTGGCGGTTACTGTTACCAGAACTGCCGAAGCGGTAAGAGAGCGAGAACAGCGCTACGCGGGTTGCCCAGCGGCGTTCTGAATAAGAACTTAAACTACCGTCGCCGGTAACAATGGTTGAACGGAATTTACGGGTGTTGAAAATATCACGAACGTTAGCACTGAAGCTTAACTGCTTGGTGACATCATATTTCACACCGCCATCCAGGCCGTACATTGATTTCATTTTACCTTGTGCAATTACCTGTGGGCCCTGGTAGTCGCCGCGGAGCTGGATACCCAGTTTGCTTACCGGCTTATAGTTGGCCGTTAAATTGCCATTCCAGGCATAACCCGATGTGGATTGTACGCGTAGAGCGGCATCGCCCTGTATGTTGCGGTAATATACGTTTACGTTACCGGTTAAATCGAACGATGAAGTAGGGCTCAGGCGCGCAATTAATTCATAACCTGCGTTAGACGCATTATTTAAATTCTGGAAGGTGGTATAGGTAATGGTGCTGCTTCCCGGATAAAGTGTTTGTATCCGCTGGATGTTATCATAAGTAATGCGGTAGTACAAGGAAGAAGTCAACGTCAATGCTTTCCAGTAATTGATATAGCTTAACTCGAAAGAGTGGGTATCTTCCGGTTGAAGCGTCGGGTTACCCTGCTGGTAATTGTTCCGGTCGCTCACATCCAGGAACGGAATGATCTGCCTGTCGCGCGGACGGCTTACCCTGCGACTATAGCTTAACTGCAAAGTTTGTACATCAGTAAGTTTGTCTGTTAAGAACAACGTAGGGTACAGGCGTAGGTAATCATTCTTAAAAGGTTGCGTAATGCCTTGCGACATGGTGCTGGTAGAAATAAAAGCATCTTCTAAACGCAAGCCACCTTGGATGCCAAACTTACCAAACTGGTGCTGGTAGTTGGTATAAATGGCATGTACCTGCTCTTTATAAATGAAATCGTTGCTCAAATTCGCCGCAAAAAGATAACTGTTGGTGGTGTTGCTCAAGGTATCAACCGCCACATTATTTGTATTTCTGTTGAAAGTACTGCGATAACCCATTTCCATACGGCCGTTCTTCAGCGGCAGCACATAATCTGCCTGTACGTTCCAGTTGTACTGTTTACCGTTGGTGTAGTTGTTCTGCAGGTATGAAAAATCGTTAAAGTTGCCCCCGGTGTAATCATAGATACTGCTGTTGTTATCAGTATTGTTATTACGGCTGCTGGAGAAGCCAATGTTGGCGGTTAGCTCCTGCTGCGGCTTTTTGTATTTATGGCTGAAATCCAGATTAAAATCCAGGTTATTGCCGTCACCATTGCTCCGGTTGTTAATATTGATGATCTGGTTATAAAGCGGATTGTTCAGGTTGGTAAAACCATTCTGAAAGCGGTCCAAGCTACGGATATTGATGTTATTAGAAAAGCTTAATGTAGTTTTCTGATCAATGTTATAATCAATACCGCTGCGGATGTTGTTAGAGTTGATCTTGAATTCCTGGTCGTTCACCTGGTTTTGGGTAGAAGTTCCCGTAGGGCCGACAGTTGTCCGCGAGCTGTTGCCATTACCCACACGGGTACCTTTGCGGTAGCTATAGTTACCGTATACGTTGATCTTGCCTGCCTGGTAGTTAAGGTTTACGGAACCGTTGTAATTATTTTGGGTACCGGCACCAACCTGTACCGAACCATTCCAGCCGAGTTGCGCATTTTTCTTCAATACAATATTGATGATACCCGACTGGCCTTCGGCATCGTATTTGGACGAAGGATTGGTGATCACCTCGATATTTTCGATAGAACTTGCCGGGATAGATTGCAGCACATCTGTAAGGTTAGCGCCGGTTAAGGCTGAAGGCTTACCGTTGATCAGGATGCGTACATTACTTGATCCGCGCAGGTTGATATTGCCGTCCACATCTACCTGTACAGAAGGTACATTGCTTAACAGATCGGTTGCCGAGCCGCCCTGGCTCACCAGGCTTTGCTCTACGCTGAACACTTTTTTATCTGTACTCAGGCTGATCTGGCTGCGTTGCGCCCGCACGGTAACTTCTTTAATTACGCCTTTAGACTGGCGAAGCTTGATAACGCCAAGGTTAACCGCGTTGCCGCGCAGGTTAAGCGTATCTTTAATAAAAGAAATATACCCTACATAAGTAGCGCGGAAAATATAAGTGCCATTAGGTATACCGCCCAGTTTAAAGTTGCCCTGAAGATCAGTCTGCATGCTTTTTACCGGCTTGTTATCTGCCTTTTGTACTACGGTAACGGTAGCAAAATCTAAAACCTGGCCGGTGGTAGCATCAACCAGTTTACCGGAAATGGAACTACCGGCTTCCTGCGCATAAAGCGCAGTGCTAAAAATGGAAAGAAATAATATTGTAAATATTTTTCTATAGGGGTTATTAATCATCCTGCAAAAGTGTGTCTTTTAAGCAAGGATAAACCCTGTGGCTTGTAACTTTGTTGTAGAAGAGCCGGGGAACAGAGGTAAAAATTTTATTACGGTATAATCTTCTCCCAACCCCAGAGCAATAAAAAAGGCCGCCAGGAACAACTGGCAGCCTTTTCGCACATATTTCTTTTTTACGCGCTCTTCGCGGTCTTGATTAGTTCCTTAACCGGAGGTGCTTTCTCATAGGCCTTTACCAGCTTACCATGCTTGTTATAAATGGCAATATAAGGGGTAGTTTTTACGTCAAAATACTTTTGCATTTCATAAGTGTAACCTTCTGTACCCACGGTAATGTTAGGGTAAGCATTCAGCCCGAACGAGTTATAAAAGTCTTTGATCATCTTATACTGCACAAACGTGATCATCACAATCTGTACGTCTTTCAGTTCGTTCAGCTGCGGTTTCATCTCGTACATCAGGTGCTGGCAGTGGCTGCAATCCGGCGAAAAGTAAATGATCATTACCGGCTTGTTCTTCTTTAGGTTAGCCGTAGTTACTTTAACGCTATCCGTATTCAGGATGTGGTAGGTGGGCAGGTTTTCGATATTTTTTTCCTGCGCAAAAATGCATCCGGCAACTAGTACCAATGCAATCAGACTTAAAAGTTTCTTCATTCTATCCAACATTAGCTTATGATCAGGCTTCCAGCATTTCTATCTGCCATGCAATTTGTTCTTCTGTTATGGGGAATAACGCGTTTTCCCTTACAGTATGATACACCGCTTCAAATATACCATTATAGTTACCCTTGTAAGATGGTAAAAGCTCGGTTTCTTTCTGGTTATCTGCGCCCATGATCACCAGTTTCCCTTCGCTTCCTGCTGGTTCAATACCAAAACCTTCGTCTGTAGGTAACATGCCCTTATCCAATTGCGCTTCCTGCGAGTCATTCTGCCCTTTGATAAAGCTGCCTACTGTACCATGAATTACGTACGCTGGTAACGGTTCTGCCACCAAAAGACTGGCCGTTAAAAATACATTCAGATTATTAGGATAGGTAAGATGGAAATGGAAATAATCATCCACTTTTGAATTTGGCCGGTGCGTCGCAGTTGTTTTCTTAAAGCTTAAGGGTTTGCCAAATAACGCAAGGGTCTGATCCAGCAGATGCGGACCGAGGTCGTACGTCAGGCCGTTGGCTGGATAGCTGTTATCTTCTTTAAAAACTTTTGGGCCTATCGCAATGCGGTAACGGTCATACCGGAAATGTACTTCCACCAGTTCGCCCAGCCTGCCGCTGTCAATTACCTGCTTCACCATCTGGAAACCGCTGTCGTAACGACGGTTCTGGTACAGCATCAGGTGCTTGCCCGTGCTGCGGCTTAAATCATAAAGTTCTTTTACTTCTGCAGAGGTTGCCGCTGCGGGTTTCTCCAGCAAAACATGTTTACCTGCCGATAGCGCCGCCTTAGTATATTCGAAATGGGTATAGCTTGGAGTGTTGACGATGATCAGTTCAATTTCCGGATCGTTGATCAGGTCTTCGATCTTATTATAGCTGATTACGTCCGGATAACGTTCGGCAGCCTTTTTCTGGTTCCGTTCTACAACGGCTTTAAACTGGAAGTGTGGGTTAGTAGTCAGAAAGGGCGCGTGGAAGATGCGTCCCGACATTCCGTAGGCCATCAGGCCGGTTACGATCGGTTTCATTCAGTCGTTAGATAATCTGTTAATCACAAGCTTTGTCGACAGCAAATTAACAAATTATCTAACTCACTGATGATTTACCGCATTATTTCATGCTGGCCTGGATTTTCTTGATCGCATCCAGGTGGCCTTGTAACACAGGAAGTGTTTTAGTGGCGAAAGCTTTCAAATCTGCATCTTTGCATTTTTCTGAAGCATCTTTAAACTTGCTTACGTCTTTTTCATGATCTTTAACCATCATGTCCACATAATCTTTGTCAAACTCTTTACCTGATTTTTTAGCCAGGTCGTCCATCATTTTTTTCTCGTCGGTACCTACAACGCTTGGCAGGGTGATGTTTTTCTGTTTAGCTAAAGCAATCAGCTCTGTATTTGCCTTGGTATGATCGGTGATCATCATTTCAGCAAATTTTTTCACGTCGGGGTTAGTGGTTTTACCAGCAACTAATTTGCCCATTTCCACTTCGGCCATACCGCCATTAGCTGCATCTACCGCAAATTCTGCATCGTCTTTAGATACTTCAAGCGGGGTACCTACCTTGCTGGTGTCGGAGCTTGACATAGAAGTAGTATCAGAAGCTTTGTTAATGCTGTCAGCAGCTTCTTTGCTGTCTTTAGGTTGGCTGTTACACGCAGCCATGATGGTAATGCCGGCAGCGGCAGTCATCATTAAAAACGTCTTTTTCATAAGTAATTGTTTATAAGTTAAATGCTTTGCATAATAACATTTTTTTTATCAGATGGTTTTAAAGTTGGTGACATGCTGCTTTTAAAATCACTTATGCCTTACGCAAAAAGTTGTTATTTTTGGCGCATAAAACAAGCAACATGAATTTTCCGGCAGAATTAAAGTACACTAAAGATCACGAATGGATCCGTGTAGAAGGCGACCAGGCTGTTATCGGCATCACAGACTTTGCCCAGCGCGAACTTGGTGACATCGTTTATCTAGACATTACCTCATTAGACAGCCCTGTAAGCAAGGAAGAAGTTTTTGGAACAGTAGAAGCAGTTAAAACTGTTTCAGACCTGTTTATGCCGGTTAGCGGTACTGTTCTTGAAGTGAACAAAGCCCTCGATTCACAGCCAGAGCTGGTGAACACCGATCCTTATGGCGAAGGCTGGATGGTTAAAATTTCTATTGATTCTGCAGACGATATTAACAGTTTGCTTTCTGCCGACGAGTATAAGGCACTGGTAGGCGCCTAAATGAAGCAACTGAAACAGCAACGGTTGACCATCCTTTGGTCTGTACTGGTATTGGTGTTATGTAATATGCCGATGGGAAGCGTTAGCGAATCGCCGATGTTCTTCCCCGGCTTTGACAAACTGGTGCATTGCGGTTTCTTTTTTGTTTTCGTGGTACTGGCTATCAATGGCTATGTACGAGCGGGCCATACCCTGGATATTAAAAGCGCTTTGGCGCTTTTTTTTATATCTGTTGCTTTTGGTGGCGCGGTAGAGTTACTGCAGTTGTATGTTTTTACCTGGCGCGATGGCAATTGGGCAGATCTTTTTGCAGATGCGGTAGGCGCCGGAATGGCAACTTTTAGTATATTGGTTACGTATTACGCAGTAAAAAAATGAAGATCAAAGTTTGCCTGGTGTTAGTGATGTGTGCAGGTCTTTCGTCGTGCGGTATTTTTAAAAAGAGCTGTAACTGCCCCCATTTCGGCCTCAATACAAAAAAAGCACCGATTGCTGCAACGCAGCGCGTTTAATCACGTCTTATCTGTATAACTAATTTTTTCGTTAAAAAGTGTTAAATGCTTTTTTAACTAAGATTTTAGTTCGATATTTAACCCTATCTTCACATACAGATATGACTAAACACTTACTCCTTATTACCTTTTTACTTCTTTCGCTGCTTCGACCGCAGCAGCTATTTGCCCAGAAATTTAACGGAACCGTACACGCCGAGCTGATTGATCAGAAAAAACAGCCCGTAGAATATGCCACCGTTTCTGTTGTTAACGCTGCAGATTCCATAGTTGTTAAAAGCGGCATTACCGGTAAACGCGGCGACATTGAGTTTACCGGACTGCCTATCGGGAAATATCGGCTGGTGGCTTCGCAACTTGGCCTGAAAACGCTTTCGCACCCATTCGAGCTAACTGCCGACCATAAAGCTTTTAATACCGGGACATTGATGATGGAACCAGAAGTGCGCAGCCTGAAACAGGTAGATGTAACTGCACAGAAAGCGCCAGTAACGGTAAAAAAAGATACGGTGGAATTTAACGCGGCTTCTTTTAAAACCCAGCCTAATGATAACGTAGAACAGCTATTAAAAAAGCTGCCGGGTGTAGATGTGGATAAAGACGGTAAAATTACCGCGCAGGGGCAGCAGGTAACCAAAGTATTGGTAGATGGTAAGGAGTTTTTTGGGAATGACCCTAAAGCTGCTACAAAGAATCTGCCTGCTGATGCTATTGCCAAGGTGCAGGTAATTGACGATAAAACCGAACGCGCAAAAAATACGGGTATCGACGACGGGCAGCGCGAGAAGGTGATGAATCTAACGTTGAAAGAAGACAAGAAGAGCGGCTGGTTTGGTAATGCTTCGGCGGCAGGCGGCAACAGCGATCGTTACCTGGGGCAGTTTAACCTCAATCATTTCGACAGGAAAAAGCAGTTCTCGGCTTTGTTCTTAAGCAACAACGTCAACGAATCGGGCTTTACCATGGAAGACCTGCAGAACTTTACTGGGGGCGATATCTTCAGCGCCTTTGGTTCATCTACCGGAGGTATATCTATTAATGTTAGCGCTAACGGCAGGGCTAATATTAACGGCGCTTTTAGCGGCGTCAACGGTGGATTGATTACCAACCACACCGGCGGGCTGAACTATTCAGACTCCTGGGGCAAAAAAGATCAGTTTAAGTTTAATGCCAACATGGTGTCGATATTATCCTCAAATAACCTGGTAGAAACAGATAACATACAGGACCCCGCATTGAGCCAGTTTGTAAACCAAAGTAAAACCGGCACCAACAAGTATAACAGCTACCGGCTGAACATGAATATGGAATACAAAATGGACAGCCTGACTACTTTTCGGTTGAAACCTTCCCTTTCCACTTCGTATCAAAACAATAACAACATTTCAGGCTATGCCACTACCGGTACTGATAATGCTTTGCGGAACCAGGGTAGCCAGGCCCTGCTGCAAACACTGCATAAGCCAAATGTAGGTGGGCAGTTTACCGTGAACCGCAAGTTTGCTAATGGCAAAGGCTCAATTAACTTTTTTACGCAGGATAACTTTGCCGTGTACCGGAACAAGTATACCAACCAGTCGCGGTTAAGGCTATATCCAACCAATGGCACGCCTACAGATAGCTTGTCTAACCTGCAAACCGGGCAGGATAACAACGGCGTAACCAGCAACAGCACGCTATCATGGATCACCCGCCTGAGCAAACGCCGTAAGCTGAACATGACCTTTAGCCAGAACTTTCGCTATCAGAACGATAACGCCAACCAAAGCACGCTGGATTATAACAACGTAACCGGCAAGTATGAAATACTGGCGCCCAATTACAGCGGCGAGTTTGACAATACCAACTGGCGTTACTCTTCATCGGTTGGGTTAAATAAAACAGCTGATAAGTACACTGCCAACCTGAATGCAGAACTGGCTGATGTTGGGCTGAAGGGCACTTTCAATGGTGTAAACCAAAGTTCGGTAAGCAGAGATTCGTGGGCATTTGTACCTAACGCCAGTTTTTCCTACCGCCCTAAAAACGGGCTGAACGTTTACCTGTCGGCCCGGTCTGACGTAAACATGCCTTCTATAAATGACCTGCAACCGGTATTAAATACATCTAACACGACTTATAAACGCATTGGCAATCCGGATCTGACGATGTCGCGTAATGTAGATTTTAGCATTAACATCAACAGCTTCGATTTTAAAAGCAATAGCTACTTTGGCCTTTACGGAGGATATACAAGAACCTGGAACGGCTTTTCTACCGAAAGTTATGTAGATAATGCGGGTATTACTACCTCGAGGCCAATCAATACCGACGGTAATTTTAACTCATATTTAGGGCTGAACATCGGTAAACCTACTAAAATTAAGGGACTGCGGTTCAACTTAGGGTTCAATGGCAGCATCAACAAAAACGTCAATTATATTAACCGCAACAAAAATGAAGTTACTCGTATTACGCCCAGCGTAAATGCCGGCGGCAGTTACGATCTGGATAAATTCTCCATAGGCCTGCGCGGTTATATCAGCTATAACAATGCAAAAAACTCATTCCAACATGTGGCAGACCAGCAGTATTATTCCTATAACAATAACTTTAATGTGAGCGTAAGGCCATTTAAAAACTGGCGCCTTTACGGCGATCTTACCCAGAGCCTTTACCGTGGTAAACCGGCCAGCTCAAATCAATCAATCTATTTGCTTAACGCAGGTTTGGAGCGCTATTTCCTGAAGTCGCAGAACTTGACCTTAGCACTTACCGGTTTCGATATTTTAAACCAGAATGCAGGTCTGCAACGCAATATTTCCAACACCGGGCAAATTACCAACAGCCTTACGAATACCATCGGGCAGTACTTTTATATGAAACTCACTTATAAGATCAGCAAGGTAGGTGCGCCTAAAAACGGGGCGGGCAACGGGATTGTCATCGTGCGTTAATATTTGTTTTAACCGCCTGAAAAAATGTATCGTTCTTATTTGGATTTATTTTAAATAAGCGATACATTTGTTCTGTTAAACATGAATATGAAGCTTTCGCAACTTAAAGTCGGAAAAAAAGGCATTGTAAAAGGGTTTACTGACCTGGAAATGTCTGTTAAGTTGATGGAGATGGGCTGCCTGCCCGGTGAAGAAGTTACGGTTGAAAGAGTTGCCCCCCTGGGCGATCCTATCGCCATCAATGTATCGGGTTACCAGTTAAGTTTACGTAAACGCGAAGCTTCCACTATCATCTTATTGTAGGGACTACAGAAGTTGAAAGCTGATATAAGAGTTGCATTAGTTGGTAATCCAAACACCGGTAAATCTACCCTTTTTAACGCCCTTACGGGCTTAAATCAAAAGATAGGAAACTTCCCGGGGGTGACTGTCGATAAAAAGACAGGCTTTTGCGACTTGCCCGACGGCCGGAAAGCCGAAATCATAGATCTTCCCGGAACGTACAGCTTATATCCGAAAAGCAAGGATGAATCCATTGTTTTTTCTGTACTTGCCGATCAAACCAATACCGCCCGCCCCGATCTTGTAGTTATTATTCTTGACGCTTCTAACCTGAAACGGAACCTGCTTTTATACACGCAGGTTGCCGATCTTAAGATTCCGGTTGTGGTTGCGCTAAATATGATGGACCTGGCCACCCGTTCTGGAATTACCATTGATATTGATGCCTTCGCTAAAAAGCTGAATGTACCTGTTGTTCCAATTTCGGCCAGAAAACTTCAGGGGATAGACCAACTGAAGCAAACCATTTCATACGCCAATAAGCTTTCGCTACAGGAAGATACCATTGATGTACGATCACTTGCGCCGCAGCTGATTGCCCAGATAGGCGAAGAGATGCGGGTGGATAACCCTTATTATGCCCTTCAGCTGGCGCATCAGCACGAACATCTCACTTTCCTGACGCCGCAACAGAGCGACCGCATTGAAGAACTGGAGCAGGTACACGCTTTCCATTCGCAAAAAGCGCAGGCTGCTGAAACCATTGCCCGTTATAACTTTATTAACGATCTGCTGTATGATACGGTAACCAAAAAGGAAACCGCGCACGAAGAAAGCTGGAGCAACCGGATTGATAAAGTTTTAACGCATAAGGTATTCGGCTTTGTGATTTTCTTCGCTATCCTGATGTTTATGTTCCAGGCTATCTTTGCCTGGTCGGCCTACCCGATGGAGCTGATCGAAAGCCTTTTTGTTTGGCTGGAAGCTACCGTGAAGAATATACTGCCGGCAGGCCCACTTACCAGTTTACTCGCCGATGGTATACTGGCCGGTTTAAGCGGGGTAATGGTTTTCATCCCGCAGATTGCTATCCTGTTTGCTTTTATTTCTATCCTGGAAGATACCGGCTACATGGCCCGCGTTACCTTCATGATGGATAAGCTGATGCGGAAGGTAGGACTGAACGGAAAATCCGTCGTGCCGCTAATTGGCGGTTTTGCCTGTGCCGTTCCTTCTATCATGAGCACCCGCACCATTGAGAACTGGAAAGACCGGATGATCACCATTATGGTAACGCCCTTGGTTACCTGTTCAGCACGGTTGCCGGTTTATACTTTATTAATTGCGCTAGTGGTTCCGCACCGCACGGTATGGGGAGTATTTAACCTGCAGGGGCTCGCGCTGACAGGTATGTACCTGCTTAGCCTGGTATCGGCCATCGTGGTAGCTTTTGTGTTGAAATATATCCTAAAAGCCCGCGACCGCGGTTATTTTATTATGGAATTGCCGGTTTACCGTATGCCGCGTTGGAACAACGTCGCGCTGACGATGTACGACCGTGCCAAGGCTTTTGTGATCCAGGCCGGAAAGATAATCATCAGTGTTTCTATTATCCTCTGGGTACTGGCTTCTTACGGCCCCGGTAACCGTTTTGAACAGATTGACCAAAAATACCAGCAACCACAATATACTAAAACGTTGAAGCCCGATGAACTGGACCGCCGCATTGCTTCTGAAAAGTTGGAAAACTCTTATGCAGGTGTTTTAGGCCACACGATTGAGCCAGCCATACGCCCCCTGGGTTACGACTGGAAGATTGGCATCGCGCTGATCACTTCTTTTTTTGCGCGCGAAGTATTTGTCGGTACCATGGCGACCATTTACAGCGTGGATGGCGATGCAGATCGCATTGACTCTGTAGAGCAAAAAATGCATAATGCCCGCAACAGCGAAACCGGCCAGCCTGCGTTTACACTGGCCGTAGCCCTGTCGCTCATGATGTTCTATGCTTTTGCTATGCAATGCGCCAGCACCGTTGCCGTTGTTTACCGCGAAACCAAAGACTGGCGCTGGCCCGCAGCCCAATTTGCCTACATGACCGTTCTGGCTTACTCCATTGCCTTTATTACCTACCAGGTGCTTAAATAATCTCTTCGAAGATTTGTCAGGTTTTTGAACTGGTCAGCAATTTACCCATACCTTCTGAAGAGTGCTTTTAAGCCCTTTTCCTTAGGAGAAGGGTGGGGATGAGGTCCTGTTTGTATTTATGGCAACTCACTTAAATAAATTACAACGTGCGGTTTTGCCGTTGCATTTAGCAGTCCGTCTTTTTCCTTTCATGCTAAATCTTTTTATATTTGGTATAGAAGGTACCCCTTGAATAAGATAAAGATTTTGGAGAAGTACATGCCGCCTGCGGCAGCTCCCCTGATTGCGCGTTGGATTGATTATTTTAAGTGCGAGTTTAAGATTTCCCGTAACCGGAATACTAAATTCGGCGACTATCGTCCGCCTTTTGACGGTAAGGGCCACCGTATCTCTGTTAATTACGACCTTAATCCATATGCTTTCCTGGTAACCACCGTGCACGAGTTCGCACACCTTTACACCTGGAACCAGCATAAGCATAAAGCGAAACCCCACGGCACGGAGTGGAAGCAGAATTTCAAGAAAATGATGCAGCCATTCTTCGATCAGCAGGTATTTCCGACAGATATCAAACACGCCATTATCAGCTATCTGGATAACCCGGCAGCCTCCAGTTGTTCAGACCTTAATTTATACCGCTCGCTACGAAAGTATGACGCGCCTAAAGAAGCTGTTTCAACCGTAGAGCATTTACCCATGAATGCTGTATTTAAGCTGAAGGACGGCCGCGTGTTTAAGAAAGGCGAGCAGCTGCGCAAACGATTTAAATGCGTGGAGATCAGCACCCGTCGTGTTTATCTTTTCAGCCCTGTTGCAGAAGTAGAGTTACTGAAAGAAACTGCCTAGCTGTTACAGAAACAGGATATATTTAGTGGATAAATAAAAATGCCCCGAACGGCAATAAGCATCCGGGGCATTTCTTTATATGCACTGCAAATTAATTCGTGGCAGTAAAATTGGTATCGTTTACGATGGTTTGCCCATTTGCAGAAACACTGATTTTCATAGCTCCTGCATTAAGATTAGACGGCACCATTACTTTAATAGTATTATCTGTCACACTAATGATATTTGCCTGCACAGACCCGAATCGGACTACAACATTATAGGTACTTGTGCCAAATCCATTCCCGTTGATCGTCACTACGGTACCGGCTACTCCGGAAGTAGGCGCGAACGAATCAAAAGAAGGTCCTATTACGGTAAAAGTACCGGGAGCCTGCATCGTCTGTCCGTTGTTTTGGACTGATATTTTAACATTTCCGGCATCGAGTCCATATGGAACGTAGGTTTTAAGACTGGTACCTGACGTGGCTTGTGCCCCTGTAGATACGGAACCGAAATTAATGTTATAGTATTGCCCTACTATAAAATTCCCTGAAATATTAACCTCTTTACCATAAGAGCCAGATGATGGTGAAAAGCCCGTAACCGATTGTTGCGCTACGGTGATCTTTAAAGGGAATGCGATGGTACTTGGACCAACTTTCAAAGAAAATGTATAATCTCCCGAAGGTATATTTGACGGCACCTGAAAATATAAAGTGTTGCTGCTGGATGAGTTCGGCGTCAGGGTATAATTACCCAGAGTAGCGGTCACACCGGTAAGGCTAACAGGTAAATTATTACCGGTAATGGTCAACTGCCCACCGGCTATCACCGGCGAAGGCGAGATGGAGTTTATTGTTGGCGCTACCACTGTAAACTGTCCGGGCAGTGCGGTAGTTACTCCATTCACAATTACAGATACAGGTACCTGATCCGTGGTGATTGTGGCTGGTACCGTAGCCTGAAGTGTAGAGTTATACAGGATGCTCCCCTCAATCTGGCCAAATAAAACCCTGATGTTTCCTCCGTAATAGTAGTTTGGCAAGTTGTCTCCTGTAAAGGTAATTACGGAACCTATCGCGCCGCTTTTAGGCGTAAAATCTTTAATATTCGCCAGGATGGTGAAGCCGGAAGGCGTGTAAACACTCTGGGTTCCGATTTTAACCTGGACAGATAATGTGGCGCCATGAGTTGCGCTGATACCTGCAGGTACTTCTACTACTATTTTACTATCGGCGGTCTGTACCACTTTAGCATTCACATTAGAAAAAGTAACCGATATCTGATTAGCTGGCGTACCAAAAAACTGTCCGTTGATAGTTATCTGATCACCTACCTTACCGCTCTGCGGGCTTACACTGGTAATAGTGATGCTTGGTAACATAAATGCGGTTGCCCTTCCATATACCGTCCCTTTTTCGTTCTTTAAATAAGCTCTTACGTAAAGCGTACTTTGGGAACTACTTGATAACACGTTAATATTCGTAACATCCTTTGTAAAAGAGCCGGCGGGCGCATCAGCACCCATAGAAACCTTCGTACCGTTACTTTCATCAACGTTAGAATATATACCGTAAACGAAACCATAATCCAGTACTTTGTAGTTTCCGGTTGCCAGAATATTTCCGGTAAAAGTTACCCGCGTTGGTGAGGACGGTTTTGCATCAAGCGTCTGCACCATCGGGTCTTCTTCCTTCTCCTTTTTACAGCCCCCTATGGTTACAGCAGCAACTATCAACAGCGCAATTGCGCAAAACCTTGTGAAATGTTTTCTCATTGTGATGCCTTTTTAGAAAGTGTAACCTATGCGGATTCCGTTAAGGAGAGTCGGCCCGAAATTAACGGAAGAGCTACGACCAGCGTTAGAATTGGTGGATGGAATATTGGTAGCCGTTTGCGTTATCTCGACATTTTTCCAATCGGTTTTGGATAAGGTGAAGTTTAACTCATAGCCGAAAAAGAAGTGCTTGGCAATATAGAAATCAAACCCTGTGAAAACGCTCGCTCCATAACGTGTATAGGCAGCCTGCTGAACAGCCGAGTAAACTACGTTACCCGATACTGTAGAGACGTACCAGCCATTTTTTACCGTGGTTGAAGAACTGTTATTGTCTGTTTGCTGACTTGCAGAACGGCTTGAATAGGTAAGATCCAGACCAATGTAAGGCGACAGTCTGCGAGTACCGGTAAAATGCTTTTCGATACCGGCGTTCAATGCAAATTGCGTGCTCTTTCTGTCATCGCGTGAAAAATAGCCGTTGGGGCCGTAAGGGTTGTTTACACTTGCAACGGTGTCTTTTCGATTTACATTGAATCCGAAGCGAAGGGCTACATCGTTTTTAACAAAATAACGCAGCTTAATCTGATTTAAAGAGTTGTTCAGATTAACCTGACCATTAAAAGGGTTAACATTGAGCTCGGTAGAGATTCTTTTTTCCTGGGGCTTTAAAGCCTCTTGCTCGGTGCCAACTGTTGTGGTTTGGGCATAGCCTGCTAATGTGGCAAAAATGCCAATTGCGACAAGTAAGGTTGATTTCATTTAAATAAAGAATAGAAAATTTGCGCGAAAATAATAAAAATCATCATCCTGCGTTTAGTGCTGCTAAATATTAGGCAAAGAAAACAGCCTGGAGCATTTGCTCCAGGCTGTTTTCTTTTGTTTTGTATAATGGCCTGATTAGGGCAAAATTACTAGCCAGCAAAATTTGATGGTTTACTTAGTTCCTATCAAGGGAAATGCGGTTTCGCGTTTGGTTTCTTTCAACACAAACGTAGTTTGTACCGATCCAAGAGGGACTACTTTAAAAACCTTATTCACCAGGAAGTCGTGATAGGTATCCAGATCCTTAACGGCCACACGCAAAATAAAATCATACTCTCCGGACATCTGGTAGCATTCCAGCACCTCGTCAAAACGGGCCATTTGTTCTACAAAAATGCAGAGCGCTTCATTAGAATGGTCTTTTAACTGTATGTGTGTAAAGGCCATTAAGCCCCGGTCGACTTTTTTATGATCCAATACAGCTACGTAACCTTTAATATAGCCCTGTTCCTGCAAACGTTTAATTCGCTCGTAGATAGGCGTAGCTGTTTTGTTCAGTCTTTCGCCTATTTCTTTGTTCGTTAGCCGTGCATTCTGCTGAAGCAATTGCAAAATTTGCAAGTCCGTTTGGTCAAGCTTGCTGAGCATTTAATTCTTCTTAAGGGTTTATATTGGTATTGGGCAAAGTAGGTAAAATGCCGTAAATAGTACAAAAATATTTAAGCCTAACCAATAACTGATGCCAAAGCGGCTGTTAATTTTCCCAGAAGAAAGAGCGCCGCGTACTGGTTAGGGTTCTTAATCGCTTTAACGCATTGGAACGCAACTGTCTTACTCTTTCCGCGGTGATACCCAGCATTTCCCCTACCTGGTCTGGCTGCATGGCTGCACGTTCGCCCAAACCAAACGTCAGTTCGATCACCTCTTTCTCCCTCGGGGTTAACTGGTCTAATAATTTATGCAATTCGGTGTGGCGGTCACATTCCACTATTTGCCGTTCTATCAGATGATCGGTGCACGGTAGTACATCTATCAATGATTGCTTTTGGTCTGTCCCATAGGGCATGTCATAGCTATCCGTACGGCCGCTGTTGCGCAACAGACTCCTCAGTTTATCTTCTTTCAGGTGCAGCTCTTCGGCTATTTCAAAAAGCTCGGGTTCGCGGCCGGTCAGTTGCTCAAAAGTTGTTTTGCAGCGGTTAATGCTGGTGAGGGTATTGATCTGGTTTGCAGGAAGGCGGATCATCCGGGTTTGTTCTGCAATGGCAAAAGTGATGGCCTGGCGTATCCACCATACCGCGAAGGAGATAAATTTAAAACCTTTGGTTTCGTCGAAACGCTCGGCTGCCTTCAGTAATCCACTGTTGCCTTCGCTGATCAGATCGCTTAGGGTGAGGCCTTTATTTTGATACTTTTTCGCTACAGAGATCACAAAGCGCAAGTTGCTCTTCACCAATTTTTCCAGCGCTGCGCGGTCGCCTGCTTTAATCTTCCTGGCCAGCATCACTTCTTCATCCCCGCTGATCAATCGTACTTTATTAATTTCATTAAAATAACGTTCTACCACGTGCGATTCTACCGTAGTGATCCGCTCAGTAATCTGGATGTTTCTCATGATTAAAACTTATACATTAATAAACCAAAAGGAAGACGCGGTTCTGCCCAGGTAGAATCGGGCGGCATCAGGTTATCGGTATAGGCAACCGAGATAAGTTGGTTCACACTGACCGGGTGGAGTGTAAAACCGATTGCAGATGGCTCCTGCTCCAGAAGCGTTGCCAGTCTTTCCATTGCGTTAGCGCCGCCTACAATTATCAGTTGATGGTTGGCATTGGTATCGTTTAGCCCTAAAGCCGGACGCAACACGAACTTATGCAACAGGTTAGGATCAACCCGGTCAATCAAATTTGGCGAAAATATAATTTCCTCGTTGGCGATCAGCTCGTACCAATCACCACCCAGGCACATGCCGAAATGGTGTTTTTGCGACGGTACTACCGGTTTATTATTCGCAGAAGGAATGATTTTGAAACTTTTTCTGATGATAGTAATCAACTGATCACGATCGATGGTCTTATCAGGGCGAAACAGGCAATAACATTTCTGACTCTTCAATTCCCCAGCGCAGACATACATACTCAGAAAGCAATCGGCGAGGTTTTCCTTACTACTGATTTCCTGTGCTTTTTTTGCCTGCATAGCCATCTCTACGGCTGCCATGCGATGATGGCCTTCGGCCAGATAAACAGTGCCTAATTTCTTGAAAGCATCCTGCAATTCCTCAATCAGGACTTCATCTGTCACCTCCCATAGCTGATGCAGTTTCTCACCTTCGGTATAAATCAATGGCAAAACAGACGCTGCTTTTATACCGCAAATGAGTTGATGGATAGCTTCATCGGGTTGGTAAGCCAATAGCACAGGTCTATCTTCCGTTGCTGCCCTGCAACGGGCTTGATATGCCGCTGATTCTTTTTCTTTTAAGGTATACTCGTGTTTTTTAATCCTGCTCTGCTGCAGATCAGAACAGCAGGTCAATGCGATGACCCCGGTTATCGACTGACCATCGATATCCGTTTCATAAAGGTATAAGGCGTTTTGTTCTGCTTCAAAAAGGCTTCTGCTTTTTAGGAGTGTGTGCAGATCCTGATGTCCTGCCACATCGGAATCAGTTTCTGCTGTTTTATGAAACGCATACTGCGGCTGATGTAAACTTTCTGCCCCGATGAGTGCCTCTACTTCCTTTAGCTGGGGCCTGATTGCCTTAAATGCTTTGATCGTCGCCATAGAAAACTATTATTAAATAAAATCAGTTCAAAGCCAAAGAACAGCTCGCCCCGGCCCTGTTTTTACCGGCGCACGCAAGCTTTATTTAATTGGGGTATTACTGATTATAATTGGTTAATAACAAAGCTCCCGAATGGTAGAATGAAATGCTATAGTAAGCCTGAAGTTTAGTGTTTTAATCTATAATATGGCGAGATGTAGAATGTTATTCTAATATACATTCCTCCTGGTAGGCTATTTTGGAAAATAAGTTTATGATTACAACTAGAGGCTGTACCGGATACACTATCTAATCGCTTCTTTTTTTATCGCGAAGTTTACTGCTCACGACTAAAATATTTTCAATTGAGCCCTTTAGGCTTTACTTGCTATTTCAATAGGTTTGGAACAGCTACTGCCTCCATAGCTATATTTTGGCAGTTAAAATACACTAAGCCATGTATTAGAAACAGGTAGCAGGCTAAGACCAATTGTATTAAACAGACATTTTGCAATACTTGACAGCGTATGAATGAGACAATAATTCAACAGCCTGATCTGGCGTATTTAGGTTTTCAGGAAGGACGGAAATTTTACTACCAACAGGAACCGGATGAACTGATTCAACTGGTGGTTGATCTTGGCGAGGGCGAGTTGGATCCGAACGGACTTTTAAATGTTGATACCGGGGAATTTACCGGGCGTTCACCTAAAGACCGTTTTATTGTCCGCGATGAGTTGACTGATGCTAAAGTATGGTGGGGCGAAGTGAACCGGCCGTTTGATCCTGCTGCTTTTGACCGTCTTCAAGCAAAGCTTATCAATTATCTTCAAGATAGAACCTTTTTTGTAAGAGATGCACTAGCTTGCGCCGATGTTCGGCATCAATTATCGGTTAGGGTAATTACAGAAACGGCTTACCAGAATTTGTTCGCCTATAACCTGTTCCTGCGCCCGACAAGCCCTATAGATCAACCAGAGTGGACCATCATTGCCGCACCGGGATTTTATGCAGATGCAAAAGAAGATCAGACGCGCCAGCATAACTTCTGTATTATTAATTTCACAAAACAAACCATCCTGATCGGCGGGACAGGTTATACCGGCGAAATCAAGAAGGCCATATTTTCGGCGCTGAATTTCCTGCTTCCACAAAAGGGGATACTACCCATGCACTGCTCCGCTAATAGCGGAAATGACGGTAAAACGGCCGTCTTTTTTGGTCTCTCCGGAACTGGTAAGACTACCTTATCAGCAGACGCCGGGCGAATGCTGATCGGTGATGATGAGCACGGATGGGATGAAAACGGTATTTTTAATTTCGAGGGCGGCTGCTATGCGAAAACGGCGTATCTAAGTCCTGAAAAGGAACCTTTGATCTACGCAGCGCTACGCCCGGGGGCGTTACTGGAAAACGTGTGTCTGCATGAGGATAGCGGCGTGGCGAACTTCGATAATTTAAGCAAGACCGAAAATACACGTGTTTCTTATCCCTTACATTTTGTAGCTAACGCGGTGATTCCTTCGGTTGGGACAATACCTGAGAATATTTTCTTTTTAAGCTGTGACGCTTTTGGTGTATTGCCGCCGATTGCGCGTTTAACACACGAACAGGCACTGTACTATTTTATGCTGGGCTATACGGCTAAAGTTGCCGGGACAGAATTTGGTATTAACGAGCCGCAGGCCACCTTTTCGGCTTGTTTTGGCCAGGCATTTTTGCCTTTGCCACCAAAAAGCTATGCCGACCTGTTGAGTAAAAAGCTGAATGAAAGTAAAGCGAATGTATGGTTGGTAAATACCGGGTGGACCGGCGGCCCTTACGGCATCGGTGCAAGAATGAACCTGCCGGATACCCGTGCAATTATTAAAGCGGCTCTTAACGGCCAGCTTAACCATGATCGCTATGAATTACTCCGTCCTTTTAATCTGCAAATACCGGTGCATTGTCCGGGCGTATCGTCCTACATTCTTAACCCGGTTAACACCTGGAGCACGCCCGCTGCTTACCGGCAGCAGGCAGAGAAGCTTAAAGGATTATTTAATGAGAAAATAGTTAGCCTTAATGGGGGAACGCGGTAAATAGCTGATAGGATTTTTTCAGTTTGTACATTCCCATTTAAACCGCGTTATTGTTGAAAAGATAAAAAGGGGTACAGTTTTATTAAACTATAGCCCCTTTTCGATGGTTAGTTTCTAAAGAGCTCCCACTCTGAGAACTGGATAATGCTGGCTGTTTGTACTACTGTGACGTTTAACCAGTAATAGGCGTGTAAGGTGGAATTACTAAAAGTATACGTTTTCTTAAGGAACCTGGACGAGAGAGATTTGCTTTTTTATAACCAAGATTAATTTTCAAAACTTCAGATTTTCCATACACTTGTTGCCAATTTGGCTAAATAAGCTTGTCTGTGCTTTACAGAATTTGGAGACCAGCTATTATAGTTAATTTTGTTGGTCAACACGTATTTACTGTCTTTATAAATCTCCTTTTTAGTATCAAAGTTATTATCAGCAGCGTGCTTGTTATTTTTTGAAGTCTCCAAAAGCGTTAAATTACCGAGTAGATATATATTTCTTTCGTAATCATCTTCAGTAAATACTTCACGCCACGGCTCGGAAAAACTCTCAGGAAGAATATGTTCTATCGTTCCAGAATCAAGTTCGAAATCATATAAATTACCACTTTCTTGCGCTTCAAGTTTGTATAAAGTATATCTTACTTGCTTTTTATCTGTACTGTTATTTGTTCTAAATTGTTTTATTTGAAAGTAATTTTTAAACTCATCATCATTCAGGTACAATGCTTTTATATCATTTAACGCTAATGTATAATTAGGCTGATTACTTTTATAAAGATTAATACCTGCTCTGCTATAGATCTTCTCCATTTCATTTGTCTGCAGTTTAGCTATCAAATTATATCGATATGAAATTACAACAATAGAACAAATTAATTTTTTAAAATCTGTGCTTGGCAATTTCTCGTAGGCAACCATTGCTAACGGCTTCCATTGAGTAACCCGAAAAATCTTTAAAGCAGTTATATAACCTCTTAACTCTTTATCAGTTGACCATATTTCATCATCGGGTGCTCCTAGCGCTGTATATGTATATGCATATGATTCTAAATGATCTAATAGCTCGAAAACATCTTGATTAGTTTTAGCATATTGTTTTACAACTTTAAAAAGGGACTCCTTTGTTACCATTTGTTTAGTGCCCTGTAAATAGTATCTTAAAAAAATAGGAAACTCCTTAAGTCCAATTGTATCGATAATCTTTTTCCATTGGTTCTTCACATGATTTAAATCTGTTGAACTTTTTGCTACTAACGAGAATAGAAAATTTTTCAAAAGGTCGGTTGAAGTTAATTCTACTCCTCTCGAGTTTAGCGTTTCAAAAACAGTGTAGGCATTAAGTTCATCTTCCACGGTAATTTGTATAAACATCAAAAGATCGCCGATTACCTTATTTAAAACATTAGCGAGTTGTTCGCCAGAATAGTTCTCATATTCTTTTTGTATGTTTCTTAGAAAGAAACCATAGGACTCCCACATCAATTTTTCGGAGTCTGATAGCTTTGCGACATTGATAGGTGGTTTGAAAGCTAACAACCTTTGCTGATAAAACCCATCATTGTTTTCATTTAGGAAGATTTTGCTTGAATATCTTAAAGAGGCAGGATCCTTTTGCCCAATATACTGACGCATTAAAATGTTAACCCTTTCTTGATTGGCTTCAACGTCTATTCCCAAGTCAGCTAGTTCCTGTATTCTAGCTATAAATGCTAAGGTTAATATACTTAGGGTTGTAAAACGTTGTTGGCCATCTATTATTAAAAATTGCTTTTCTCCGGTATCTTGTAGAACTACAGAACCCATATAATGTGGATTTCCTGTGTTTTTCACAATTGATATATCATTCCACAAGTCTTCCCAATTGTCTCTGCTCCAAGAATAATCTCTTTGAAATTGCGGCACTTTATAAATTTTACCGTTTCCTAATACCTCGTTTAGATTAACAGTTTTGGTATCAAGTAAATTGGAAGCCATATCTTAATATAGGTTTAAAAAATGCAAAAAGGCGATGATGTTCACCGCCTTGCTAAAATAAGATTTTTACTAAGATCAGATCAGTAATCTGACAGGTTCTTCTAACAGTGATTTTAATGTTTGCAGGAATGAAGCTGCTGTCGCACCGTCAACCACGCGGTGGTCGGCGCTTAGGGTTACCTTCATTACATTGCCCGGAACTACCGCTCCGTTTTTAACTACAGGTACCTGCTGGATACCGCTAACGGCAAGGATACAAGCATCTGGCGGGTTAATAATTGCGGTGAACTCGTCTACACCGAACATACCCAGGTTAGAGATGGTAAAGGTTGAACCTTCCCAATCTGACGGCTGTAGCTTTTTGTCTTTCGCTTTTTTAGCAAACTCTTTTACCTCAACAGAAATGTGGCTTAAAGTTTTGCTGTCTGCAAATCGAACAACCGGTACTAACAGACCTTCGTCTACCGCTACCGCCACACCAATGTTTACGTGCTCGTTATAACGGATCTTATCGCCTAACCATGATGAGTTAATTGCAGGGTGCTGTTTCAATGCTACAGCACAAGCTTTCACTACAAAATCGTTAAAGGAGATCTTAACCGGCGCAACTTCGTTGATCTTATTACGTGCGGCTACCGCAGCATCCATATCGATAGACATGGTTACGTAGAAGTGTGGTGCAGTGAACAAGCTTTCAGAAAGGCGTTTAGCAATCACTTTACGCATCTGCGTAACCGGTTTCTCAGTGAATTTTACCTCGCCGACAACTTGCGGTAAGCTGATTGACGGAGCCGCTTTTGCAGCACCTTCTTTAGCTTTCGCACTTGTTGCCTCTTCTGCCTGTACATCAGCAGTAGAAGCCGATTTAGCAGACGGTGTGAAGCCTTCCACGTCTTTCTTTACAATACGGCCGCCTTCTGCACTGCCTTTAACATCGTTTAAGTTGATGCCTTTTTCTTTAGCAATCTTGCGGGCTAAAGGAGAAGCTTTAACGCGGCTGTCATCTTCAGATGCCCCTTCTGCCGGTGCAGCTTCTGCTTTCGCAGCCTCTGGCTGTGCTTCCGCTTGTGCCGGTGCAGCAGCCTGCGCCGGTGCAGAGCCACCTTGCAATAAAGGCGTAACGTCTGTTCCTTCTTTGCCTACAATGGCAATAATATCGTTTACTTTGGCAGCTTCGCCTTCTTTTACACCGATATAAAGCAGGGTGCCTTCTTCATAACCCACTACTTCCATGGTTGCTTTATCAGTTTCCACGTCGGCTAATGAATCATCAGATTTTACTTTATCACCTACTTTGAAGTTCCATTTCTGGATAACACCCTCGGTCATGGTGTCGCTCAGTAAAGGCATACGGATCACCGCAGCAGGGATGCTGGCTGGATCAACCGCCGGAGCGGCTTGCGCTTGCGGCGCAGCAGATGCCTGTGCTGCAGGGGCTGCTTCCTGCTTTTGTTCAGCGGCAGGGGCAGCAGTGTCGCCTTCTGCTTCCAAAGCAGCTTTATAATCTTCGCCTTCGTTACCTAAAACAGCAATTACGCTATCTACAGGCGCGGCTTTACCTTCTTCAATACCTATGTATAATAAAGTACCATCCTGAAAGGATTCAAAATCCATCGTGGCTTTATCGGTTTCAACCTCGGCTAATAAATCGCCTGATTTTACCTTATCACCAACTTTTTTATGCCATTTTGCAATAACACCTTCAGTCATGGTGTCACTCATTTTAGGCATTTTTACTACTTCGGCCATAGTGTGTGGAGATGATTAATTTAATGTTTTAAATGGGTTAGTCTCTGATATAAGGATAATCTTGCTGAACGTAAACATCGTCATACAGTTCAGAAGGATCAGGCCAAGGCGACTCTTCAGAGAATTTCACCGCTTCATCAACCTGTGCTTTTATTTTCGCTTCAATCTCCTCAAACCATTTATCGTCAGCATAACCTTGTTTAACAATGGTTTGTTTGGTAATTTCAATCGGGTCTTTTGCTTTGTAGCTTTCTACCTCTTCTTTGGTGCGGTACTTCTGAGGGTCAGACATGGAGTGACCTTTATAACGGTAAGTACGCATTTCAAGGAAAGTAGGCCCATCGCCGCGGCGCGCACGGTCAACCGCTTCGTTCATGGCAGTATGTACCGCAACCGGGTCCATACCATCTACTGCTGAAGAAGGAATACCGTAAGGTAAGCCTAATTTGTAAATATCAGTTTCTATGGTAGTACGCTCTACAGAAGTACCCATTGCGTAACCATTGTTCTCACAAACAAAGATTACGGGCAGTTTCCATAAGCTGGCCATGTTAAAGGTTTCGTTCAGCGCACCCTGGCGTACAGCGCCATCACCCATATAGGTAACGCATACGGCGTCTGTACCGTTGAACTTTTCGGCAAATGCAATACCTGCACCCAGCGGGATCTGGCCGCCTACGATACCATGGCCACCAAAGAACTTGTTTTCTTTGTCGAACATGTGCATAGAACCGCCTTTGCCTTTAGAGCATCCGGTTACTTTACCATACATCTCTGCCATTACAGCATTCGGGTGTGTACCTTTAGCTATAGCGTGTGCGTGGTCGCGGTATGCAGTGATCATGCTGTCCTCTTTTTTAAGAACAGACATCGCACCTGCTAACACGGCTTCCTGGCCGATATATAAATGGCAAAATCCTCTGATTTTTTGTTGGCCGTAAAGCTGTCCGGTTTTTTCTTCGAACTTGCGCATTAACAGCATAGACTCGTACCACTGCAGGTAGGTATCTTTTGTAATTTCGATTGAACTCATCTGTTATACAATCCGTTTCTTTTTTGCGAAAGCGCAAATCTAATTATATCCGGCAAAAAAAGGAAACCGCAATACATTTGTTATGTAATAATAATTACAAAGGCATGATACAGCTAAAAAGCTTGCTTTAAATGACATAGGTTATATTAACTGAAAATATATGTAAATTAATTAAAAAAATATTTTCTTTCACTATTGCTATGTTTGTGGAAAAATCTAACTTTGTAGGCAACAATAGACAAAGTGTCTTGTTTAATAAACAGTTGTTGTTTTAAGACCCTAACAGACTAAGGATTAAATGAAGAAATTTTTACTGGCTATTGCCCTGTTTGTAAGTGTATTGAATGTGCAAGCGCAAACAAAAAGTGTTCCTAATCAGCAAGTTGAGAAACCAAACGACGAAGAACAAAGCTTAGCAAAAGATTATTTTTCGCAGGTAATGGGCGTTGCGCTCTCTGCTACTTCTAACGTAAAATTGTTCCAGTTTGTTTATGACTGGATAGGTACTCCATACCGTTTTGGGGGAAGTTCTAAAAAAGGGATCGATTGTTCGGCCTTTACTAAAGAACTTTATACCAAGGTATTTAACCTGACGATCAAAAGAAATTCGCGCGATATTTTTAGTATGGTGAATCCGGTAAGCAAGGATGAACTGAAAGAAGGCGACTTGGTTTTCTTTAAAATTCATAGCCGCAGCATATCGCACGTAGGGATCTATCTGGGCGATGGCCGCTTTGCGCATGCTTCTATGAAGGGTGTAGCGGTAAGTAACCTGGATGACGCTTATTACAGCCGTTACTTTTATAAAGGCGGACGCTTGCTGGATGTTTTTAAAGAACAACTGGAAAAAACAGGCGACGTTCAATAATAGATAAATACAGCATTTACGATCCCTTCAGTAATACTGAGGGGATTTTTTTTAGGATGAAATTTTTAAAATTACTTCAATTCGTTGTTGTCGGGCTTTGCTGGATTGGATGCCAGCACCAATTACCGCCAGTACAGCATAAAAATGATGTGGGGTTAACAGTGGTGGCGCCTGTTGTTACAGCTCCCGCAGACGAGCTGAAGATTGTTGCAGTAGGCGACATGATGCTGGGTACCTCTTACCCGGATAGCAGCGCATTGCCACCCGATAGTGCTGTTAACAGTTTCAATGCTGCCGTAAAAGAACTGCAAAGCGCCGACGTAACATTCGGCAACCTGGAGGGAACCCTGCTGAATGAAGGTGAGCCAGCAAGTTTTAAATTACATCAGCGCAGTAAGGCTTATCTGTTCCGGATGCCAGAAGCATACGGGAAAATACTTAGCAACGCCGGGTTCGACCTACTGAGCCTGGGCAATAACCATAGCAATGATTTTGATCTGAAAGGCCGGAAGAGTACCGCACGTGTACTTGATTCTTGCGGTATTGCTTATGCAGGCCTGTTGTCTTGCCCGGTAACTACAATCGAGCGGAATGGTATTACTTATGGCTTCTGTGCTTTCTCTCCAAACAGTACAACCGTTTCATTGCTTAATCTTAAACATGCGGCAGAATTGATCAGTAGTTTAAAGCAGCGTTGCGATATCGTGATCGTTTCTTTCCACGGCGGTGGCGAGGGAGTAGATTTTGAACATGTAACCCGGATGCCAGAGTCTTATTTTGGCGAACCACGCGGTGATGTGTACGCTTTTGCACATGCAGCCGTCGACGCCGGTGCTGATCTGGTATTCGGTAATGGCCCTCATGTGAACCGGGGAATGGAGTTGTATAAAAACAGGTTGATTGCTTACAGCCTGGGTAACTTTTGCACCTATAAAAGCGTAAGTATAGCAGGTATTTGCGGGTTGGCCCCGCTGCTAAAAGTGAGCATTAATAAAAATGGTGAATTTGCCGGTGGACAGATCATCTCGTTTAAGCAAGACCATCAGTTGGGGTTGCGTTTAGATGCCGCTAATAAAGCGGCACTGCGAATAAAGCAACTGACGGAAACCGATTTTCCGGATGGGGGCTTAAATATCAGTGATGAAGGAGTGATCAGTCGGAAAACTGAACAAATGGCGGGTACTCCCCCGGCGAATACGACAGAGGAGTAACCTTATTTATTTTGCATTATCAGTGGTATTTCTGACCAGGCCGATGCCCGAGAAGAAAAAGATGATGGCAATAATGCCGACGGTGATCAGGGTGGTAAAATTACCTGAATGTTGTATTACACCCAGGCCAGTGTAGATTAAGCCGACGATACCCAGGATAGTAAGTATGGCTCCGAAAGTGCGTTTTAAGTTCATGATAATTGTTTTAAATTGAGTAATTTAACAACAGATTTTAACGGTATTTAATAATACGATATAATGAGTCCAGCCGGCATATTGTTTTACATAGCACTAATAATTATTGTAGTTATTCTGTTCTCAACCGCGGTAACTATTAAACAGGGAACGGTTGGCGTGATTACTGTTTTTGGAAAGTACCGCCGGATTATCCATCCGGGGTTGAATTTTAAAATACCGATCATTGAACAGCTTTATAGCCGCATATCCATACAAAACCGCTCCGTCGAACTGGAATTCCAGGCAGTAACTATCGATCAGGCCAATGTATATTTTAAGGCCATGCTGCTATACTCTGTATTTGACCAAAGCGAGGAGATGATCAAAAACGTTGCCTTTAAGTTTGTGGACGAACGTAACCTGATGCAGGCCCTGGTGCGGACTGTCGAAGGTTCTATCCGGGCTTTTGTGGCGACCAAACGCCAATCTGACGTATTGGTGCTGCGTCGCGACATTGTGGAGCATGTAAAGGAACAAATAGACCAGATCTTAGAAAGCTGGGGCTACCATCTGCAAGACCTCCAATTAAATGATATCACCTTCGACGAAGCCATTATGAAATCGATGAGCCAAGTGGTGGCATCTAATAACCTGAAAGCAGCGGCTGAGAATGAAGGCCAGGCATTACTGATCACCAAAACAAAAGCTGCCGAGGCGGAAGGTAACGCGATAAAAATTGCCGCCGAAGCAGAACGACAGGCGTCGCAGTTACGTGGACAGGGTGTAGCGCTTTTCCGCGAAGAAGTAGCTAAAGGTATGACTATGGCTGCCAAAGAAATGTCCCAAGCAAACATGGATACCTCCGTGATCTTGTTCACTATGTGGACGGAAGCCATCAAACATTTTTCTGAAAACTCTAAAGGAAACGTGATCTTCCTGGATGGCTCGCCGGATTCGATGCAGCATACCATGAAAGAGATGATGAGCTTAAACCTTTTGCACCCGGACCAAGTCAAAAAATAGATTCTTTAAACTATAGATGAAGAAACTTTTTTACTCCTGATTAATATATGAACCCCCGAAAAGTGCGTGTGATCTGTGCGGTTGCCCTATGCCTTGGTATTTTTAGTGCCAAAGCGCAGTATCATTTATTAAACACCAGTGATTTTCAAGGACGGCCAGACTGTTCGGGCAATGTTGCCTATACCAATTGTACCATCGATTTTAGCTATCAGCCCACTCCGGCTAACGGCTTTTACCATCTGGACTTTCGCATTAAAGTAGTAGTGAATAAAGACCGCTCGTGGATAGATAAGTCGCGCATTACCAGCGGGCAGATGCTCGATGAAATTTTAAAGCATGAACAGGGCCATTATACACTGGCTTTTTTAATGCAGCAGGAAATGTTACGCGTTTTCGCAAATACCCGCTTCGGTAGTAATTATGAACAGCAGGTAAATACTATATTTGGTGCGCTTAAAAATAAATACCACCAGCTGAACAACGATTACGATGAAGATACTAACCACTCTATCGACCGGAAACAGCAGAACAGTTGGGATTTATATTTCAGGCAGCAGATTGGCCAGTACACACGTGTGGCCATGAACAACTAACCAAGATAGCCAGTTTTATAAGCCGATGAACGCCCGCAAATATTTTTGCTTACTGTTAGCCTTTTCTATATATATCCCTGTTGCCATGGCGCAGCAGGAAGATAAACCGCAATATGTAGACGGAGTAAAAATAGACCGCTTCGGGAGCAATATCAACTCCTCCGAAATTGCCTATGTGGAAAACAAGCCTAACGGCATTTTCATTCACACCCGTTTAGGTGTCCGGCGGCAATACTGGGGTTACCTCAGAAAAAAATCTGATGCTTATCGTAAAATTGCGCCTAACGTGCTTGATGATAGCAATATCCAGTACATTGTAAATAACGTTCCGTTAAATAGCGGCTATGAGCGCATTTTGGCGGGCATTACCAACCGTAATTTCATAGGCTTGCAGGTGATAGACGAACGGATGCTAAACCGCGCTTTTAATATTTACGGGAAGCAATACGGCGTGCTGATCCGCACCAAAAGATAGGTTATTCTACCGGGTTCTGTTTAGTTGCAATGGCATTGCTGGCGTAGCGCAGCTCGGTACAGGTAGAAACAATGCGGTTCTGCTGAATGGCCTGTAGTTTCTTTTCCACAAAAACCAATTCTATCAGCCAGCCGCGACTGGCAGCAATGTCCCGGGCTTCAAATAAATCCTGTTGTGCCAGCGTAAAATCGCCGATAAAAGACTTAATCTCCGCCAGTCGGGTAAGATTATGAATAGTTAACTTATCGTTATTTTGCTGCCGGGAAAGCATGTTGCTTTGCAGAAAAAACCATTTAGCTTCAGACATCCGCTTTTGTTGCACATAAAACTGCGCCAATTGACTGAAGTTGTAGCTCGCGGTATTAAATACCCTGTAACGCATGTTATGCTGGGCCATATGCATTACATAGTGCTCGGTAAGGTTCTGGCTGTACGCGCTTGGGGTAACTTCGGGATGCCTGGGGATAAACTTTGCGAATGCAGGCGTTTTAAACTGATAGCTACTGCTTATGCTTGCTTCCGGTAATAACGGTAGACGTTCATGCTTTTTAAAGCTGATCCACTGCGCTGACGCACTAAAGCCACACGTTGTCAAAAAAACAAGTAGCGCTATCCTCATATACTTTGCCTGGATTAATCGAATTAATTATTACGCAAATTTATGATATAAGTTGCATGCAACGCTATCATACCCAGGTAAAGTTAACTTATTTTATTCGAAAACTTGTGGTGCGCCGTCGTGCAATGCCCATACCATATACGGATGAGTGTCAGCATAATACATCTCGCCTTTAGCTGTAATGCCAATGATGCCGCAGAACCCATCAAAAGGCTTTAACTCATCCAGGGTTTTTTTTGTAGCCGAAGAAAGCGGCAAGCCATCGGTTACCCTGGTTACAATTTTGGTTGCTACAGATCCGCTGACGATATCTTCGCCCACCCCTGTGCAAGAAATACCGGCATATTCGTTGGCGTAATTCCCTGCTGTAGTGGCAGAATCGCTCACGCGCCCCGGCATTTCAAAACCTTTACCACCGGTAGAAGTAGCTGCTGCCAGGTTACCATAAACATCCAGCGCGACACAACCTACGGTGCCCTGCCGGATAGAGTCGCTTAGTTTCTTTTCATATTCGTGTCTGCGCTGCGGCGTTTCGGGGTTATACCAGGCAAAACCCTGTTCACGTGCATAGTCCTGCGCACGTGTCCCGCTCAGCACGCGGTCATCCACACTCAACAGCTTTTCTGCTACGCAGATTGGGTTTTTTACATGTTCGATGTTAATTACCCCGGCAAACTTTTGCGTTTTACCGTCCATTACGGCGGCGCTCATGCGGATATGGCCGTCGCTCTGTATTTGCGAGCCGGTGCCCGCGTTAAACAGGTCGCAGTTTTCCAGCAAGTGAACCGTGTATACTACCGTTTCCGTAGCCGTATGGGTTTCCAGGTATTTATACCCGGCCTCGACAATATGCAGTAACGCCTCTTGTTTTGCCTTCTTTACTTCCTGGTTGGTACCGGACTCGCTGAAGAATCCGCCGTGAATAATTAATTTCATATCACCCCTCCTTAATCCTCCCCGGTGGGGAGGAGACTTTATTCTAACGGTTTAAAGTTTCTTGAGAGCCAGATAATTGAAGTCTTGTTTCTTGGCTCTTGTTTCTTGCTTCTATCTTAGCCTCTTACAGCTATTGATCCGGTGCCTGCAGGTAAACCCCGTCTTCTACCTTAACCACTTTTTTTATGGCCAGTTTGTGCTGTTTTAGGTCATATTTGTCATAGATAGACATTACATGTACGCGCAGGCTTTCAATAGATACCGGTGAGCCGATTTCCACATCGTAGATATTCGTCTCGACAATATTGCGGCCGTCTACCAGGATAATTAATCCTGAACCGATGGCTTCCATCAGGTGCCCTTCGGTAATTAGCAGGCCGGTATCTTCGCCCAAACCAATACCTAAAATGCCCGGGTTGCTGGCCACCGCATAAAATAAACGGCCAATACGGCCGCGCTGTACAAAGTGGGTGTCAATAAATACATTATCTATAAAACCAAGGCCGGCGGTGATCTGCACTTCGCCTTTAATTAGCGCCTCATTGCTTTGCCCGCGATAGATCATGTTGGCAGAAGCTGCGGCAGCCCCGGCAGAAGTACCTGCAATTACAAAGTTCTCAGTTTGGTAACGCTTCTTTAGTATCTGCAAAAACTCTGTTCCGCCGAAGATAGAAGTTAGCCTTAACTGGTCGCCGCCGCTGAACATTACTACATCTGCCTTTCGTACGCGTTCTATGCTATCGCGCCTGCTGGCATCTTCGCGTGTGCGGATATCCAGTACATTAACGTGGGTAACATTCAGTTGGTTGAAGGCCTTGATATACTCTGCGCCTACCAGCTCGGGTATTTGCGATGCCGTAGTAATCACTTCGACTACGATGCCTTCGCCCTTACCAGATTCGGTAAGAATGCGTTTAAGAATACCCCGTTCAAAAAACCTGATATGGTCTGGTGGCGGAACAATATGCTCGGCAGCGCTGACGTTGCTGCCCATATCTACGGCCCCGCCTATTATTATTAATTTCCCTTTCGGACTGATCATGCTATAACTGAAAATACAAATTAAAATAAAATAGGTTTAAAATGAGGCAAAAGCAAACAAATTATCCGTCTGTCCCTTTTTCGTTTTAATTCGAATCCGGCAATACATTTTGTAGATTTATACCAATAAAATACGTCAACACTTACTTATGAAGATAGAAAGCATTCAGGTGCTTCGCGGCCCCAATATCTGGAGTATTTACCGCAAGAAATTAATTCAAATGAGGCTCGATCTGGAAGAGATGGAACAAAGGCCCACCAATACCATCGACGGATTTTACGACCGGTTGAAAGACCTAATCCCTTCCATGTATGATCACCGTTGTTCGCCTGGCGTACCCGGCGGCTTTTTTCAACGGGTGATTGAAGGCACCTGGATGGGGCATGTGATTGAGCACATTGCACTGGAAATACAAACCCTTGCCGGGATGGAAGTAGGTTTCGGCCGTACACGCGAAACCTATACACCGGGTGTTTACAATGTAGTGTTCGCTTACCTGGAAGAAAAGGTAGGTATTTATGCGGCGCGGTCGGCTGTTCGTATTGCTGAAGCATTGATAGATGCCAAATCATACGATCTGGAAGCAGACATTCAGGAGATGCGCGAGATACGCGAGAATACCCGCCTTGGCCCCAGCACCGGCGCTATTGTAGAAGAAGCTATTGCGCGTGATATCCCCTGGATAAGGCTGAACAACCAATCTTTAGTACAACTGGGTTATGGTATCAACCAAACCCGCGTGCGTGCTACCATGACCGAGAAGACCAGCAGCATTGCTGTTGATCTGGCCAGCGACAAGGAAGAAACCAAACGCATCCTTGAAATGCACGCGATACCGGTTGCTAACGGCATGACGGTTAGTTCTGTAAAGGAGGTATCTGTTGCTATCGATAAAATTGGCTTTCCGTTGGTTTTTAAACCATTGGATGGTAACCACGGCCGGGGGGCAACCATCAACGTGAAGACGGAAGCTGAAGCTATTGCAGCGTATGAACATGCGGCAAAAATTTCACGGAGGGTAATTGTAGAGAAATTTATTACCGGTTATGATTTCCGCGTGCTGGTGATTAATAACCAGATGGTGGCAGCCGCCCTTAGGAAGCCGGCTCATGTGATAGGCGATGGGCAGTCGACAGTGCAAGAACTGATCGACAAGGAAAACCAGGATCCGCGACGCGGCTATGGACATGAGAACGTGCTGACCGAGATCAAGATAGACCGTGACACCATGGACCTGCTGACCAAAAAAGGTTATACACTGGAAAGCATCCCTGAGGCGGACGAAGTAGTTTACCTGAAATCTACCGCTAACCTAAGCACAGGCGGTACTTCTGTTGATGTGACGGATCACGTTCACCCCGAGAATATTTTTATATGCGAACGTATTTCCAAAGTGATAGGGTTGGATATCTGCGGTATCGACATTATGGCGGTTAACCTTACCGAGCCGATCACCGAAAACGGGGGAGTGGTACTCGAAGTAAATGCGGCGCCGGGCTTCCGGATGCACATTGCGCCGAGCGAAGGCATCCCGCGTAATGTCGCCGGGCATGTGATAGATATGTTGTATCCGCCGGCAAAATCTGCTCGAATCCCGATTATTGCCACTACAGGTACTAATGGTAAAACCACCACCACTCGCTTGATTGCGCATTTGGTTAAGAACAGTGGTTACCGTGTCGGTTTCACTACTTCAGATGGTATTTATGTACAAAATACCATGCTGATTAAGGGTGATACCACCGGCCCGATGAGTACGGAATTTATACTGAAAGACCCGACGGTTGAAGTTGCCGTACTGGAAACTGCGCGTGGCGGTATTCTTCGTTCGGGCTTAGGCTTCAGCAAGTGTGATATCGGCGTAATTACCAACATCCAGCCAGACCATTTGGGCATTTCTGATATCCATACGTTAGATGACCTGGCACGGGTAAAAGGTGTGGTGATTGAATCTGTTAAGCCGGAGGGCTGGGGCATTTTGAATGCGGATAACGAGTATTGTGTACGTATCGGCCAAAAGGCAGATTGTAATATTGCCTACTTCAGCTTGAACGAGAGTAACCCTGTCATTAGCGAGCATTGCCGCAAAGGTGGCATTGCCTGTATCTGCGAGAATGGTTATGTGACGATCAAAAAAGGCGACTGGAAGATCAGGGTACAGCGTACCGGCTTCATTCCGCTTACGTTTGGCGGCGCGGTAAGTTTCATGATAGAGAACGTACTTGCGGCAACGCTTGCGGCTTACTTGTGGGGCATCAAGACAGAGGATATCAAGACATCATTGACCACCTTTATCCCTTCTGCGGCGCAAACGCCTGGCCGGATGAACCTGTTCGAGTTCCGCGAGTTTAAGTATATGGTGGATTTTGCGCATAATCCGGATGGTTTTAACGGGATAAAGAACTTTTTGAACACCATCGATTCGCCTCAGAAGATTGGTTTATTAGCAGGCACCGGCGACCGCCGCGACGACGATATCCGCGAACTTGGGCGTATTGCTGCCAGTATGTTCGATCATATAGTACTTCGCCAGGCAGACCATTTAAGAGGGCGTACCCGCGAAGAAATCATGAGCCTGATGGAAGAAGGTATTAGAGAAGTGAAGCCGGATATGCCGCTGGAAAAACTGCCGGACGAAGCCGATGCTATCCGGTACGTTATCAGTCTGGCGCAACCGGGTGCGTTCATCGTCATGCTGAGCGATGTAGTGCACGGCGGTCTGGAGATCGTCCAGAACTTACTGGAAGAAGAAAGAAGAAATACACCTGTAATTGGATAAAAATCACAAGGCTGCCCTTAAACACGGCAGCCTTTTAAATTTCAGGAATAGCAACTATAGGCAGCGGCTTGGGTTTTAGTCTTTTCCGCAGCTTGCCCAATGGTTTTTCAACCAGGTAATAACTACTTAACGACAGGGTTAATGTAACACCGGTAACTGCTAAGATATATAATATGGTATGGCCTGCTGTTTTAATGGGCATTAACGCGTTTACTGCCAGCATGTGCATCAGGTAGATGGAATAGCTGAGCTTGCCGATAAATACTAAAGCCTTGTTCGAAAAGATTTCCTTCAACCAGTGGTACGCGTTGATATTCACTATTGCAGGAACGAGTATAAACAGAGACAGCCCCTGCAGCGAATAGCGAAGTGTATTCCTAAAGGTGGCGTCGCGCACCACAAGGCATAGTAACTGCACTGCTAAGGCAACTATAAAAACTAATTTATTAGACAGGACCTTTTCATAGCTTTTAGAAGAGCTGCTGTACTGTATTACGCTGGCGAGGCAGCCGTATAAAATAGAATCAAAACGGTTATGGGTAAGCAGGTAGGTGTTGGCTTCAGCCAGATCAGGTTGGCCTTGATATACCATTACACTCCAGAAACGAAGCGCTAACGGTATAACAATCAGTATGGCAAGCGTTATTTTTAATTGCTGCACATTGCGCACCAATAGCATAAACAGAAGCGGGAACAGCAGGTAGAAATGCTCTTCTACAGCTAATGACCATAAGATCATCAAGCTGCTATGATTGCTTAGCGAGTGAAAGAAAAAGTAATAGTTCTCGTAGTAAAACAAGGCGGCGAACACTTCGCTTGGATTAGCTGGTTTTAATACAAATACCGATGCGACAAGGTATAACCCAAGCATCAGCAGCAATGGCGGGTAAAGGCGCAACATACGCCGGCTGTAGAACAGTTTTAAGTCTGTAGTGCCGGTTTTCTCGTACTCGTCCAGCAAAAGGTTGGTAATAATGTAGCCGCTGATGAAAAAGAACACGGTTACGCCCAGTCCGCCCGGTACCAATTTTTCATAGCCAACGTGCGCGATATAAACCAGTAATATAGAAAGGCCCCTTAAACCATCTAAGGATGGGATATAAGCAGAGGACGTTTTTTGCATATAATTGAACGGCAATAAATAACAATTCGAGTTAGCATTCCCCCAGCCGAAACAGCCGGTGCCCTTAGCACATTTTCGCTTTTGACTGCAAGCATGCAGTACTAAGTAGAAAATAAACCAGATTGACGGTAGTATTGTTTTAAGATGCTGTATTACAAGCCTGTTTTAACTTATTTAAGACTATAATAAACGGCTGAGCAGCCAGCAAAACAATGCGCCGGAAAGTGTATTCAGAAAATTCACCAGGTTGTTACCGATTTTATGCTTACGTTCCAGTGCTGCGCCAAGTATAGAGTCGGTCATATTGCCCAACGTACCGGCGATGATGATCCGTATCACATTGCTATCGAACCCTGCTTTGCAAGCATATATCAGTGCGATCAAGGAGGCACCCGCAACACCGATCAGTGTACCTTCCAGGCTTACTACACCATCCGCACCCCGGATATCTTTTTTAAAGGAGAGGATGTTGTAAAAACGTTTGCCGTGTAAAGTACCCAATTCTGAAGAAAGGGTATCGGCCGTTGCGGAGGCCAGGCTACCGGCCACCATCAGCAGCATTGTCGCTTGTTGGTCGGGCATCGCCAAAGCAATACCACCGCATAAAGCAGCCACACCACCATTGGCCAACACCTGCCCGGCAGTACGGCGGCCATTATCCCCCTCGGCAACCGCCAGTTGCTGCTTTTTAACTTTTCCAATGCTGGTGGCTAAGGTTCCGGCGGCGAAAAACACCGCCAGCATAGTTAAACCAACGGCACCTGTAGCAGCAAACACCAGTGCGCCAACTATAAAGCCCGTCATACTACCCAAGGGTGTCAGCTTGCGTCGTAAGCTGCTCCAAATGGCCGCAGCCGCAAGGAATACATAAACCGGAAAATGCACGAAAACCTATTTTAAAGTTGCGCCAAATTCAGAATATCATTATCGCCTTGTACCTTTGCAGGCGATGGCTGATATTTTAGGCGAGGCAATCTACAATTATTTTCACACCCGCTCTAAGCACAAATTGTGGATCCATAATCGTTACGGCGAGAAGGAAGAAATGCCGATTGATACTTATTTCCGCAACGAAGATGATATGCCCGACCTGGAATGGCTGGCGCTGGAAAGTTGTACAGGCGCCGTGCTGGATGTTGGTGCCGGGGCAGGAAGTCATGCCCTTGCTTTGCAGCAGCGCGATATGAATGTTACCGCTTTGGACATTTCGCCCTTGGCTACCCAGGTGATGCGAGAACGTGGTGTTAAGAAGGCCTTGTGCGAAGATATCTACCAATACCACGAACAGCAGTTTGATACCATTTTGCTACTGATGAATGGCATAGGGCTGGCCGGTTCGCTGGAGGGATTAAAAAGCCTATTGCTACACCTGAAGTCGCTATTGAAATCCGGCGGGCAGTTGCTGTTTGATTCTTCTGATATTGCTTATTTGTACGAAGAGGACTTTCCCGAAACAGGCTACTACGGCGAGCTGGACTACCAGTATGAATATCAGGGCAAACAAGGCGAGTGGTTCAAGTGGCTATATGTTGATGAAAAAACGCTCGCTTCGATAACGTTTGATTTAGGATTCAATCAGGAAGTGTTACTTGAGGATGAATTCGGGCAATATCTCGTAAGGCTCACCGTTTCTTAAATAAAGCTGTGCCAATTCAACAAGATCGGGATAACTTCTTTTTTTATTTACATAATAGCAGTTGTTTGTTCTTGATTTTCAGTTACTCCTTGAAGGAATAGCGACCATGTGGCTTTTTATTTAACTTTGCAGCAAATTTATTAGCAGCTACTATTGAATATTAAGTTGGGCCGACAAGATGACATAATTCAGCATAGCTCCGTGTTGATTGGGGAACGATTCACCTATCCTCTTGAACCTTTACACCGGGTTATCAGCAAAACGGTAAAAAAATACCCGGATGCGTTAGCGTATAAATATCAGGATCAGCTGCTTACTTATAGCATGCTGGAAGAACAGTCAGACTATATGGCTGCTTTTCTGATGGCAAATGGCTTATGTCCCGGCACTGTTGTAGGTGTCCTTTTAGACAGGTCTGCCACTTTGGTGGTTACCTTGCTGGCTATCTTAAAAGCGGGCGGCGTTTACCTGCCCATGGATATAGATTTTCCTGAAGACCGTATCCTGTACATGCTGGAAGATTCTGGGGCAACAATGCTGCTGACCTATTCAGACAAACGTGTTTTCTCTGCCGAAAATTTGACGGTCATCAATCTGTCCCTTGCTGAAATTGCCCAGCTTAAGCCAGAGTTGCCAAGGGTTTCGCATGAATGGCCGGCGTATATCTTATATACTTCTGGTTCCACGGGCAGGCCAAAAGGTGTGAAGGTTACACACCAGAATCTGGTGAACCTGCTCATGAGCATGTTCTCGTTCCCAGGTATGGTGCATACAGACAAACTGCTGGCTGTAACCACCATATCTTTCGATATTTCTAATCTTGAGCTGTTTTTACCGCTTACCGCCGGGGCTACCCTGGTGATGGCGGATGCGGCTACCGCAAGGGATGGAAAAGCCCTTTTTAGGATGATGAAACAAGAGCAGATCACCTTTATGCAGGCCACCCCTGCTACGTGGAAGTTGCTGCTCCTAAGCGGATGGGATGAAAAACTGGATATCAAGATTGTCTCCTGCGGCGAACCATTGCCTAAAGACCTTGCCGAAAAAATATTGGAGCGCTGCGCTTCTTTATGGAATATGTATGGGCCTACGGAAACTACCATCTATTCTACCGGGAAACAGATCCTGAAAACAGACCGGGTGATCACTATCGGTAAGCCTATCGGTAATACGGAAGTTTACATTTTGGATGATCAGCTGAACCCGGTACCATGGGGCGAAATAGGTGAAATCTATATTTCTGGCGATGGCGTCACGCAAGGCTATTTCGCACAACCCGAACTGGACGCAGAAAAATTTGTAATCGACCCATTTAAAGACGGCAGTGCCAAAATGTACCGCACCGGCGACTTGGGTCAATTGACAGCCGATGACGAGATATTGTATTTAGGGCGTCTGGATAAACAAATAAAAATAAGGGGCTACCGTATCGAAGCTGGCGAAATAGAATACCAGCTAAAAAAATGTCCAGAAGTGGCCGAAGCCGTGGTGACTACCCGCACAGACCGTAGCCATGACCTTCGCCTGGTAGCGTATGTGATGCTTAAAGATTTTGCGCTAAACTTAAATTTTAAATCCCTTCAGCACGATTTCAAAGACCGGCTTGCGCAAGAGCTACCCTCTTACATGATCCCGTCCGAGTTTTATCTGTTAGAGGAATTACCCCTTACACTGAACGGGAAAATAGATTACAAAGCGCTGCCAGCCGCGGTAAGGAAAACCACCGGAAAGGTAATTGCTTCTGCCGATACCGAGCTGGAAAAGAATCTTTTTGCGATTTGGGCCGAAGCCCTGGATACTACTGATTTTACTATTGACGATGATTTTCTTGATGTAGGCGGTCATTCTTTAATTGCGCTTTATATCATGAACGAGATAGAGAAACTGTTAGGCAAAACAGTGCCGATCTCTGCATTGTATGAATATCCGACCATTCGCAAGTTGGCTGCAGTATTAGATAATGGGATTAGTGACAGCCTTGCGGCGTCATTAGTAAAACTAAAAAGTGGCGGCGACAAACATCCCTTGTACCTGATTCATGGTAATGGGTTAAACCTGCTGAATTTTAATGCGCTTGTGCAATACCTGCCCGATGACCAGCCTGTTTATGGTTTCCAGGCGATCGGTTTAAATGCATCTGACGCCGAGATCGGTACGATGGAGCAGGTGGCAGCCCGTTATGTGAAGGAGCTGCTTCACCAAAACCCGGATGGCCCCTATCTATTGGCGGGCTACTCTTACGGGGGCAACATTGGTATCGAAATGGCGCGCATCCTGAAGAATATGGGTAAAGAGATCAGGTTGCTGGCGCTGTTTGATGCCAATGCCCAGAACTCTGAGAAGTACAATTCGTGGACATCCAGAATCGGTAGAAAGATATTACGCCAAGGCCCTAAAGCGGTGTGGTTCACCAGGTCGCTCGTTAAAACCCCAGCTAAGGCAATCGGTTATCAGCTGTTTTTGCTGAGGAATAATGCTAATCGGATACTGCAGAAATTAAGATTAGTAAAGCAGGAAAAAAGCATTGGTGTTTTTGAACAATTGGAACGGGTAACTCAGAAATATAACGAAGCTTACTACAACTATCGTATCAAACCATATGACGGCGAGATTTACCTGTTTAAAGCTGCGGAAAGGGTATATTTCGTAGACGATGCCGAGCAGCTTGGATGGGGCAAGTATGCGTTAAAGGTGCATGTTCGCGAAGTGCCTGGTGATCATAAAACCATGTTTGAAGAGCCAAACGTAGCAACATTTGCCGCTGAACTTACACGTGTCATAGACGCAATAAACTGCGCTTAACAAATCCGTTGGTGCTTATTAGTAAGCCCCGCCAATCCAATCAGCTTTCTGTTATATTTACAGGGTGATAAAAATCCGGCCTTATTTAAAAAGTAAGTGGCTGCTGGCAGTGTTGCTAACCATTCTGCTGATACTGATTGCGCAGCTTTCTGCCATTCCGCTAGTGGTGGAAATGGTCTATTCGAAAGGATTGTTCCGGGGTGTTGCAGTTATCCAGCATTTGTTGCTTGGGTGGATTCCCTTTAGCATCGGCGATATCCTATACATCCTGCTGATTGTTTACTGTTTGGTTGCGTTTGTTAAATGGCTGGGATTGTTGTTTAAAGGCCGCTTTAGGCGTTGGGGCGAAGGTATCCTGAATTTTATCATAGGTTTCGAGCTATTACTTTGCGCCTTTTACCTGTTGTGGGGAATCAATTACTTCAGGCCGTCCGCGGCTGAACGCCTGAATTTACAGGATACTGCTTACACGTTAACAGATGTAAAAGCTGTGACACGGATGCTGGTTGATAGCGTGAACGCCACACGTGCGGCACTTGCTCCGGCCGACCTTCATCAAACCAATTCGCAGATCTATCAAACTGCCGCGGAAGCAATTAAGGGATCGAAAGCCATTTCACCCGAATTAACCGGTTTTATGCCCGCCGTAAAACCCTCTCTAATTAGCTGGCTGTTGAATTACCTAAGCACTTCAGGTTATTATAATCCTTTTACAGGCGAAGCGCAGATCAATTACCAGATGCCGCTATTTGACAGGCCTTTTACCGCCTGCCATGAAATGTCGCACCAGTTAGGTTTCGGGCGCGAAGACGAAGCAAACTTTTCCGGCTACCTTGCAGGTATCCATTCCAAAGACCGCTTGTTGAAATATTCTGCGTATTACGAGGGGACGGTAGAGTTTTTAAGATACCTGTACCGCAGGGACAGCGTGGCCCATCACGAATTGAAAACCATGCTCAGTCCGCAGGTAAAACAGGATATAAAAACAGACAGCCTTTATTGGACAAGCTACGAAAGCCGGATCGGTTGGCTCAGCGGCTTATTTTACGACAGGTTTTTAAAGGTAAATAACCAACCTGCAGGGCTGCGTACCTACAACCGTATGATCCGTCTGACGATGGCCTGGTACCGCCGGAAGAAGTACCCCAAGCAATAAGGCTTTGAAACCACTTTCAGGAGTATGATTTCCTGCACTCGTTCCCGAAGTTTATTTCCTGATTTTGGATAAAAATTAACCTTGGCTATATAAATTTACCTGCTACGATTATTTGCAAAATTGTACTAAAAACGCAAACACAATGCATTTTCGGGGGTTTGTGTTTTGGGTAAAGTTTCCTAACTTGACCTATATATATCTATAATGAGAGTTTATCATCTTGGTGCTGAATGCTACCCCGTAGCTAAGGTTGGGGGGCTGGCAGATGTGGTGGGCGCGTTACCTAAATACCAATGTCAGGCGGGTTTACAAGCCGCCGTGGTTTTGCCATACTATAACCGCCAGTTTGTGCGCGAGCACCAGTTTGATGTCGTCTTCGTAGCATCTACGCTTTTAGGTCATCGACGATTTGATTTCGAGATTTTAAAGGAAAGAGATAATGCCCTCGGTTTCGAGCTATACCTGATCCGAGCACCCGGTTTGCTGGACAGGGAAAATGTATACAGTTACCCGGATGAGACAGAACAGTTCATTGCGTATCAACTGGCCTTCCTGGATTGGATCAACTGGTCGCAGCAAACACCGGATATCATCCATTGTCATGACCATCATGCCGGGCTAATCCCTTTCCTGCTCTACCACTCAGTGATCTACAAACGTCTGAAGCATGTACCTACAGTATTTACTATTCATAACGGACAGTATCATGGCGCGTTCGGCTGGGATAAGGTAGGTTATCTGCCAGAAATAGACATGACGGTAGGCGGACTGCTCGACTGGAACGGCGGCATTAATCCGTTGGCTGCTGCTGTTAAATGTTGCTCTAAGTTTACCACGGTTTCTCCAAGCTACCTGGAAGAACTGAAGGTGCAAAGTAACGGGCTGGAGCACTTGTTTGAGATGGAAGAAGGCCGCGGTGTAGGTGTCCTTAACGGTATCGACAGCCAGGTTTGGGATCCGGCGAACGATGCCATGATTGCTGCTAAATTTTCAGCAAAAAAAATAGATCCGGGTAAGGCGCAAAACAAATTGGCGCTGTGCGAGCGTTTCGGTCTTTCGCCGGATAAACCTTTAATCTCATTCATCGGCCGCTTGGTTACTGAAAAAGGGGCCGATCTGTTGCCCGAAGCCGTCAGCCGCAGTTTGAATGAGCTGGGCGACCAACTAAATATCCTGGTTTTAGGAACCGGTGATATTTATATTCAGGATGAATTAAGGCATTTGCTGGATGCGCATCCGAATGTTTATAATGCTTACCTTGGCTATGACGAGAAGCTATCGCACCTGATTTATTCGGGCTCAGACTTTTTGCTGATGCCTTCGCGGGTAGAGCCATGTGGTCTTAATCAGCTTTATGCATTGCGTTATGGTACAGTTCCAATTGTCCGAAGTACAGGCGGGTTAAAAGATTCGGTGATTGACTTCGAACAGCCTGATGGCTATGGTATCAGGTTTGAAGAAGCTTCGGTTGATGATATTTGCGTAGCGGTAAAACGTGCCGTAGAATTGTATCAGAACACAGCGCAACTTGAATTATTACGTAAAAGAATGATGGGGCTCGATTTTTCGTGGGATCAATCGGCCGGTCAATATATCCAATTATATCAAAGTCTAATACCTAAATTATGATCTCAAAAGTTATAAGCATTGTGCTTGGCGGCGGGCAGGGTACCCGTTTATCACCGCTTACAGCCACTCGCTCTAAACCTGCTGTACCGATTGCAGGTAAATACCGCCTTGTCGACATCCCTATTTCCAACTGTTTACACTCGGGTATCGATCGCATATTCGTGTTAACGCAGTTCAATTCGGCTTCGTTAAACAAGCACATCAAAAATACCTACCACTTCAGTAGTTTCAGCGAAGCTTTTGTAGATATCCTTGCAGCAGAGCAAACGCCTTCGAGTGTGGCCTGGTTCCAGGGCACGGCAGATGCGGTACGCCAGAGCCTGCACCACCTGAGCGTTTACGACTTTGAGTATGTACTGATCTTGTCAGGCGACCAACTGTACCAGATGGACTTCCGCGAGATGATCGATCAGCATATCGAAAAGCAGGCCGATATTTCTATCGCCACCATTCCGGTACATGCCAATGATGTTCCGGGCTTCGGTATTTTAAAAACCGATGAAGAAAACAATATCACTGCGTTTATTGAGAAGCCTAAAAAGGACTTCGAAAGCTGGTCATCTGAAGTAAGCCCCGAGATGCAGGCGCAAGGACGTACTTACCTGGCCTCTATGGGTATTTACATCTTCAACAAGAAGACCCTTTACGATCTGTTGCAAGGCAATGACCGGACAGATTTTGGTAAAGAGATCCTTCCGCAATCAATAGAAACGCACAAGGTAATCAGCTATCAGTACGAAGGTTACTGGACCGATATAGGTACCATTCCATCATTCTTCGAAGCAAACATTGAATTGACAGATGATATCCCGCAGTTTAACCTGTTCGATAAGAACTTTATCTACACCCGCGCGCGGATGCTGCCGCCGTCAAAAGTCATCGGCACCTATCTGGATAAGGCCATTATTTCTGATGGTTGTATTATTAATGCTGCTAAAATTACCCGTTCTGTAATTGGTATCCGTACACGTATCGGCAATGATACCATGATTGAAAACTGTTACGTAATGGGTAGCGATAATTATCAGACGCTGGAGCAGATAGAGCAATCGCGTGTGGCTAATTCGCCGATTATGGGTATCGGCGACAGGTGTATCATCAAAAACGCCATTATTGATAAGAACTGTTACATCGGTAACGATGTGAAGATCAATTGCGGTAGTAAACTACCTGATGGCGATTACGGTTCATACACCAGCCAGGACGGTATCGTAGTAATTAAGAAACGCGCGATAATCCCGCACGGTACAGTGATTTAAAACAATAGTGCTTTGTATGATGTTGATATCAGCCAATATTAAAACAATCATTATGAAAAAGATCATTTGTTTATTAGCCGTAGCGGCTATCGGTTTCAGCAGCGTTGTTGCGGCCCCTGTTAAAGCTTTTCAAACAGACACCGCTAAGGTGAAAGTGAAACACAAAGCTCACAAAACCAAGATTAAAAAGAAAAGAGCAGTGGTAAAGAAAGATTCCAGCAAGATGTAAGCTTCACCGCAAAAGTGTAAGCATAAAAAAGCTCCCCGGATTAATTCGGGGAGCTTTTGTTTTATAGCGATATTGTAATGTATTATAACTCTACAGATTCGCCAATTCCGGGCAACTGGATATTGATACCCGCTTTAATAAATTTCTCGCGTGCTTCTTCTTTGTCGATCTTAATTACCGGGAAAGAATCATAGTGTATACCAACCACGTTCTTACAGTTAACAAATCCGGCTGCTTTAATGGCATCGTCCACACCCATGGTATAGTTATCGCCAATAGGTAAAAATGCCCATTCGATATTTTCATCCGCCAATAACTTCATGTCATAAGTAAGGGCGGTATCACCGGCGAAGTAAATGTTTTTGCCTTCATTGGTATAGATCACGTACCCGGCAGGGTTGCCACCCGGGTTGCCATCTGGCAGGGTGCTCGAATGCACAGCGTTCACCATTTTTACACGGCCAAACTCAAAGTTAAAACCGCCGCCAATGTTCATGCCATGCGCCTGGATATCTTGTTTACCTAACCAATCTGCAATTTCTGCAATACAGATCACTTTTGCGCCGCTGTTTTTTTGAACAGTTACCAGGTCGGCAACGTGGTCGCCGTGGCCATGACTTACCAAAATATAGTCTGGTTTAAGGCTGTTTACATCAATGTGTGACGCCAGTTGGTTATAAGTGATAAAGGGATCGAATAAAAGTTTTTTGCCGCCGGTCTCTATCTCAACGGTAGACTGGCCGTAATAAGTTGCTTTCATAAATAGTGATATTTTATAAGGGTTATTTGCCGAATAAGTTACCCAGGCCGCCAAAGCCACCCAGCATTTGCTGCGTCATGGCGGCCATTTCGCTCTGGCTGATATTCTCTGCCTGCTCCATTGCCTTGTTCACCGCTACAACTAAAAGTTCTTCCAGTTCTTCGCGGTCTGCTTCCTGATAAAATGCTTCATCTATACTTACAGATTGCAGCACTTTATTGGCATTGGCAGTTACGGTAATTTTTCCGCCTTCGGCAGCACCGGTAACGGTAATGTTATCCAGGCGTTGTTTTACTTCGCCTGCTTTTTGCTGTGCTTCAAATATTTTATCGAACATAATGCTTTGGTTTTCGATTTCGAAATTAACCTCTCAGTATCGTTATTGTTTATATTATTCTGTTAAGATTTAGTCATTTTACTGGTCTTCTGCCGTATCGCCGTTACCGCTATAAGCGCCCTTACGTACGATTGGCATGCCTGTAATCTTAAACAGATCATCCAGATGGAGTAAGCTGCCATTCACCAGGTTGCCCAGTAATACAATGGTGATATCGTTTTTCATATCGCGCAGGTAAATATGCCTGAAACCATGCCACCAGCCGGTATGGTAAACCACCTTCTGGCCAGGTCCTTCAAATATACGCCAGCCGTAACCATAATTAAAATGTCCGCGGATCATGGGATTGCGAGGGGTGTAAGCCGAATCCTGTGTGGCAGGCTTAATCAGTAAACCGGCACGCAGCGCACGGTCGAACAAAAATAAATCGCCTACCGTACTGTAGATTCCTTTATCGCCTACCGGGCCGTCTAAAAAGTTCTGGGCTACAGAATAGCGCCAGCTGTTACGGTCGTGCCCGACAACGTCTACCGGTATTTTATCATAAGTTGCTTTGGAATAAACATCGGTATGGTGCATGCCCGCAGGTTTAAAAATATTCTCGTGCATGTATTGGGCATATGGTATTCCGGTTACCTTCTCGATAATCGATCCCAGTACCATAAAGTTAGAGTTGTTGTACAGGAACCGCGCGTTAGGCTTATTAAAAGGATGTGGCTTGTATTGAGCGATCAACTCCATCTCTTGCGCATTACTGATACCTTTGCGTTGGTCGCGATGCTCTTTGCGGTAAATGTCGTCTGTAAAATAAACATAGTTCATCATCCCGGAGCGGTGCGTTAACAGCAGGCGGATAGTAACACCTTCGTACGGAAAGTTCGGGAAGAAGTCGCGCACATCCTGGTCAAGCTTTATTTTACCTCGCTCCCACAATTGCATAATGGCTGTCCCGGTCATGGTTTTGGTGACGGAAGCCAACTCGAACCGAGAATTCAGTTTCAGGCTATCCCGGGTAAGGTAGTTAGCCCAGCCGAAAGAATTTTCATAAATGATTTTCCCTTTTTTTGCGACAAGCACATTTCCGTTGAAGCCGCTGTTTTTATGTAAATGCTGCATAAAAGCATCGATACGCGGGTCAGCATCCTTCGGATTATAAGCCATCAGCTTTTGGGTATCCAGTGGCGCTGCCTTAGTTTCAGCGGTGTCTTTATTACCAGAATGATTGGATGAACAGGAGATTGTTGTTGAAGCGAAACAAAGTAAAGCTAAACCTTTTATAAACTTACCACACATGGGGGAGACTGCAATTTTATTTAGAACGCGAAAGTCTGAAAATTAAATATCAGTTAGGAAGTAAACTTTTAAATATTTTACGCTCGTGAAAAATTATTTACAGTTTATTTACCGCTGGCGAAACAGTTATCAATCCTGAAGTACTCCGAGTTATACTATTGGTTAATTAAGGTAGGTCTATAAACAGGCCCCAAGGCCCTATGCTAAAGCATTTGCACACCATAGGTAAAAAACTAATTGCAATTAGGGGTAAAACACAGCTTCCCCTTTGTGCTTGTGTGTAAATACCTAACTTTGCACCGCAAAAATCTAACAATCATGAGTTTCAGAATTGAACACGATACCATGGGCGAGGTTAAGGTACCTGCCGATAAGTACTGGGGCGCACAAACCGAACGTTCGCGCAATAACTTTAAGATCGGTCCGGCGGCCTCCATGCCTAAAGAGATCATCGATGCTTTTGCTTACTTAAAAAAAGCGGCAGCTTATACCAATACAGATTTAGGTGTACTGCCTGCAGAAAAACGCGATTTGATTGCACAGGTATGCGACGAAATTCTGGCAGGCCAGCTGGACGATCAATTTCCGCTGGTGATCTGGCAAACCGGTTCGGGCACGCAATCAAATATGAACGTGAACGAGGTGGTGGCTAACCGTGCACATGTGCTTCAAGGTAATCAATTGGGCGAGGGTAAAACTTTTATCCACCCGAATGATGACGTGAATAAGTCGCAATCATCAAATGATACCTATCCAACTGCAATGCACATTGCGGCCTATAAAACGGTAACCGAAATTACCATTCCTGGTGTAGAGAAGCTGCGCGACTCGCTGAAACGCAAATCAGAGCAGTTTATGAACGTGGTAAAAATCGGCCGTACCCACCTGATGGATGCTACGCCGCTTACACTTGGGCAGGAGTTTTCCGGCTATGTATCGCAATTAGACCATGGTTTAAAAGCACTTAAAAATACATTGGCCCACCTAAGCGAATTGGCTCTTGGTGGTACTGCGGTTGGTACAGGCATCAACACCCCTAAAGGTTACGATGTGAAGGTAGCAGAGTATATTGCACAATTCACCGGCTTACCTTTCGTAACTGCTGAAAATAAATTTGAAGCTTTAGCAGCGCACGACGCCATTGTAGAAAGCCACGGCGCATTGAAGCAAATCGCGGTAGCGTTGATGAAGATTGCGAATGACATCCGGATGCTGGCTTCTGGTCCGCGTTCTGGTATCGGCGAAATTCATATTCCGGATAATGAACCTGGTTCATCTATCATGCCGGGCAAGGTTAACCCAACCCAGAACGAAGCTGTAACCATGGTTGCTGCACAGGTAATGGGCAATGATGTGGCTATTTCTATCGGCGGTTCTAACGGACATTACGAGCTGAACGTATTTAAACCGGTAATGGCTGCTAACTTCCTGCAATCTGCACGTTTAATTGGCGATGCCTGCGTTTCGTTCACCGAGCACTGTTCAGAAGGTATCGAACCTAACTACGACGGTATTAAGAAACACCTGGAAAATTCACTGATGCTGGTAACGGCGTTAAACCCGCACATCGGTTACGAAAACGCGGCTAAGATTGCCAAAAAAGCGTTAAAAGAGAATAAATCATTGCGTGAAGCTGCTATTGAATTGGAACTGCTGACCAGCGAACAATTTGACCAGTGGGTACGCCCCGAAAACATGATCGGAAGTTTAAAATAAAACGTACTTTCCATATCTATCCCTCTCCGCTGGAGAGGGACTTTTTGTTTATGAAGAAAACTTTTCGCTCTACAACTTCTGCAGTTAAAATCACTTTGGCCTGCATGACGATGGCCGTTCTGCTGGCAGCCTGTTCGCCGAACGCCCGTTACCAGGGTAAAGGCGAGACGACTTTGCAGGGTGAGTGGAAACAGGATAGCGTGCGCCTGCAGCAGAAGCTGATTACTTATTCGCTTTATAACTTTAAATTCAACTGCGATTCGTTTTTTGTAAGCATTAATACCGTTAGTAAGGTAAATTATGGTGCAGATACTTGTATGAACAAGGGGCATTGGACCGAATATGCAAGAGGCCTGTACGTGATGTCGCACGATACGCTACGGATACGTGGATTTTTTACGTATCCCAATCAAAAGATCAAATATCAGGCAGATTGCTTTCGGGTAGGTGTGATAGATGAGCGTTTTAAAGTAAAACAGTTGTCAGATTCGCTCTATCAATTCCGTAACCTCACCAGCACCGAACCGTTTACCATGCACCTGACAAAAAAAATTACATGTGTTCCAAAACCGCTTTAACATGAAACTGATAAAAAAACTGATACTGGGCGCAGCCCTGTTTTATGCACCGCTTTCAGGCTTTGCCTGGGGTACCCAGGGGCACCGCATTGCCGGCCAGATTGCCGATAGTTATTTAACACCGAAAGCGCGTAAAGCTATCGCCGCTATTTTAGGTAATGAGTCGATTGCAATTACCAGTAACTGGGCCGATTTCATCAAGTCGGACCCTAACTATAGCTATCTTTCTTCATGGCATTACATCGACTTTGATGAAGCCATGACTTACCCGCAAATGCAGGAGTTTTTGAAGAATGATAAGAATACCGATGCTTATACCAAGCTGCAGTTTATGATTGCTGAACTGAAAAAGCCAAATTTAAGCAAAGAGAATAAGTTGCTTTATCTGCGTATGGTGATTCACATTGTGGAAGACATTCATCAGCCGATGCACACCGCACATACCAGCGATAAGGGCGGAAACGATGTAAAAGTGAACTGGTTTAGCGAGCAGACCAACCTACATTCTGTTTGGGATAGCAAGCTGATTGATTTTCAGCAATTGAGCTATACTGAGTATGCTAACTGGATCAACCATACCACTGCTGCAGAACGTACTACATTACAGGCAGAGCCGCTAAGCAAATGGATCTACGATTCAAGCGTTTTGGCAGGCAAGATCTACGAAGATGTAAAGCCTGAAGATACGCTGAATTACCGCTACAACTTTAAGTACATCGGTATCGTAAACCAGCAATTGGTAAAAGCAGGCGTGCATTTAGCAGGTTTGCTGAACCAGATATTTGGATAGAAGCCCCACCCAACCCTCCCCAAAGGGGGGAGGGCTATAATTAAATAAATCTACAATAAATACAAAAGTCCTCCCTACCGGGGAGGATTTAGGAGGGCTAATATGAAAATCCTAATGGTTTGCCTGGGCAATATTTGCCGTTCGCCGCTGGCAGAGGGTATAATGCAGCATCTTGCTGATGAGCAGGGTTTAGACTGGCAGGTAGATTCTGCCGGTACCGGTAATTGGCACGTAGGCGAAGGGCCAGACCGCCGGTCAGTACGCACCGCGAGACAGCACGGTATTGATATCAGCAGGCAGGTTTGCCGGCAATTTAAGGTGAGTGATTTTGATAGGTTCGATCATATCTTTGTGATGGACAAATACAACCTGCGGGACGTTACAGCGCTTGCGCCTGATGGGCAGGCAGAAGCTAAAGTAAAGCTCTTACTGGTAGACAAAGAAGTGCCAGACCCTTATTATGATGATAAGCAGTTTGAACCCGTGTTCAGACTGATAGAACAGAGTTGTAAGGATATCATCAAAGACTTAACCGGTAAACCCTACGCTTCAGAATAATTCTTTCAGCTGCTCTAAAGCCATTCCGCGCGACCCTTTAATTAAAACGGTCGCGTTTTTTATGGGGGAAACTTTTAATGCATCAAAGGCGTCTTTAGTAGTTTCGTAAAAATCGGCCCCTGCCACCTGGTGCTTGTAAAATTCTTTACCTACAAATATCCGTCTGTTTGCATGTGCAGCCATTGCTTTTACAATCACCTGCTCGTGTTCAGCGGCAGACTCGTCACCCAGTTCAAACATATCGCCCAGGATCATTACTTTATAATCGGCCTGCATCAGCGACACGTTTTCTATCGCCACGGCCATACTGCTCGGGTTGGCGTTATAGTAATCGCAAATGATGGTATTGGTAGCTGTATGCTCTATCTGCGAACGGTTGTTGGTAGGCTGGTAGCTGCTGATCCCCTGGTTAATTTGATCGGCAGTAAGGTTGAAAAATAATCCTGTACAAACTGCTGCCAGCATATTATCTAAGTTGTACGAGCCGGTTAGGTTGGTTTGCACTTCATGGCTGATGCCATCTTTACTGTGCCAGGCAAATTTTACAAAAGGCGAGTTACTGATTAATCGGCCGGTAACCAGGTTGTTGTTTGCGGGGTTGGTACCGTACCCAAATACGTTTGTTAAATGCCGTGCTTGCTGCATTTCCCGTAGTGCCGTGCTGTCTGTATTTAAAAATACCACACCGCCCGCCGCCTTCAGGTAATCGTATAATTCCCCCTTTCCTTTCTTTACCCCCTCAACACCGCCGAAACCTTCAAGGTGTGCCCGCCCTACGTTGGTGATTAACCCGCAGGAGGGCTGCGATATCGTACATAAAAACTCGATCTCTTTTTGATGATTGGCCCCCATTTCTATCACCGCCATTTCGTGCTCGGTAGTTATCGAAAGTATACTTAATGGCACGCCGATATGGTTATTCAGGTTACCCTGGGTAGCGAAGGTTTTAAACTGTTGCGATAGCACCGCGTTGATCAGTTCTTTGGTGGTGGTTTTACCGTTGCTGCCGGTAAGCCCTACTACGGGTATCTGCAAATGTTTGCGGTGTAATCTGGCCAGGTTCTGCAAGCTTTCCAATACATCATCTACCAGTAGGCAGCGTTCATCTGCCCGGTATTGGGCATTATCTATAACAGCATAGGCGGCACCGGCTTCAAGGGCCTGGGCTGCAAATGTATTTGCGTCAAACTTATCGCCCTTCAAGGCAAAGAAAATGCTGCCCGGGGTAATTTTGCGTGTATCTGTACTGATCACCGGGTGCTGCAAATAAAGCTGATATAGTTCTTCGATACTCATGGTGTAAATATACGTTTGAACGCTAAAGGTTGTGTTTTCTTTTTATTAGCTTAGCCATAACTAACTCTTATGATCAAAAGATTTTACTCCCTTTTAGTACTGGGTCTTTTAATGCACCTCGGTGCTATGGCCCAGCAACTGCAATCGCCTTCAGAATTTTTAGGTTATGCCCTTGGCGAAAGATATACCCCGCATTACCGGATCATCGAATACTTTCGATACGTGGCTGCCACCGCGAAGAACGTAAAGTTACAGCAATACGGCACGACTAACGAGGGGCGGCCGTTGGTGGTGGCGTATATCGCTTCGGCGGATAATTTTTCCAGGTTGGAAGAGATCAGGAAGAACAACCTGCGTCTTGCAGGTATAGAAAAGGGTGCGGGAACCACCGGTAGCCCGGCAGTGGTTTGGTTAAGCTACAATGTACACGGCAACGAACCGGCATCAAGCGAGGCGGCAATGGCTACCCTTTACGACCTGGCAAATACCGCTAACGCTAAAACGCAGGCCTGGCTAAAAAATGCCGTTGTAGTCATAGACCCATGCTTAAACCCAGATGGTCGCGACCGCTATGTGAACTTTTATAATTCTGTTCGTGGCGAAACACCTGATGCCTACAACCTTGCCCGTGAACATATGGAACCCTGGCCGGGTGGCAGGGTAAACCATTACTATTTCGACCTTAACCGCGACTGGGCCTGGCAAACTCAAAAAGAAGTGCAGGCCCGGGTAGCACTGTATAACCAGTGGCTGCCACAGGTGCATGTAGATTTTCACGAACAGGGGTACAACAGCCCCTACTACTTTGCACCGGCGGCAGAGCCTTTTCATAAGGTGATTACGCCATGGCAACGCGAATTTCAGACCACCATCGGAAAGAATAACGCCAAATATTTTGATGAAAAGGGCTGGATGTATTTTACTAAAGAAGAATTCGATCTGCTTTATCCATCTTACGGCGATACCTACCCCACTTACAATGGCTCCGTGGGGATGACCTACGAGCAAGGCGGTATCAGTGGTGGCCTGGCTGTTAACACCCGCAGCGGTGATACCTTAACGCTGGCGCAGCGTGTCGAGCATCACCATGCCACCGGGTTAAGCACCGTAGAAATAACGGCAGCAAATGCTGCCAGAGTAATTACCGAGTACAAAAAGTTTTTTGATAACAGCAGATTAAGCCCTCCAGGCGATTACAAAGGTTATGTTGTGAAAAACGATAACCCGGACAACCTGGCCAAACTGGAGGAAACCCTGAAACGTAATGGTATTAATTACGAATTCGGTACTAACCGCGCATTAACCGGCTTTAACTACTTTAACGGGAAAACCGAAAGTTTTACGGCTGGCGCGTCCGACCTGGTGATCAGCGCTTACCAGCCAAAATCTGTTTTATTAAGCGTACTAATGGAGCCTAAAACCTTTGTGGCTGACTCCAATACATACGATATTACAGCTTGGGCCTTGCCCTATGCCTATGGATTGAAAACCTATGGCGTAAAAGAGGCCATCAGCGGTACAGGTAACGAGGCAGCGAAGCCATCGTCTGCTATTAGTAATACGCATGCTTATGCCTATGTTGCGCCGTGGAAATCAACAACTGATGCTGCGTTTTTAGCGGCGCTAATGAAAGCGCATATTAAAGTACGCTACACCGAAGCGCCATTTGACGCGCAGGGAACACATTACTCACCCGGCACGCTGATTATTCCGCGAGCGGGAAACGATTTCGCCCGGTTCGACCAAACGGTTCAGGAGTTGGCTACCCGCTTTGGCAGGCAGGTGACCGGCTTATCATCCGGTTTTGTAGATAAGGGAGCCGATATTGGTTCTTCCATTGTACATAGTCTTAGAGCGCCTAAGGTTGCGCTGTTGTCAGGTGACGGTGTTGATTATGAAGCAATGGGCGAAGTATGGCACTTTTTCGAGCAGCAGTTGCATTACCCGGCTACCGTTGTCCGTTTACAGGATCTGGGGCGCATTCGTCTGGCAGATTTTGATGTGGTAGTCATGCCCGACGGCGGCTATAGCGATTTGCCTGCCGAAAAATTGCAGCAATGGGTAAAAGAGGGCGGCAGATTGATTGCTTTAGGTAGCGCGATAAATGCTCTAAGCGGTAAGCCGGGATTTTCTGTAAAAAGCAAAGAAGATAAAAAGGATGATAAGACGGCTAAGAATGAGAATATCAACCGTGTTTTTGGCGACCGTAACCGCGAAGCTTTGAAATCAACGGTCCCCGGTGCCATCTATAAAGTGAGTCTGGATAACACCCACCCGCTCGGTTTCGGCTACCCTAACTATTATTATACCCTTAAGCTAAGCGACGATTTGTACGAATATCTTGACGATGACGGATGGAACGTAGGTACACTGAAAAAGAATGCCTATGTATCCGGCTTTGTGGGGCAAACAGTAAAAGCAAAATTACAGGACGGAATGCTGTTCGGCGTTCAGGGGCTGGGCCGCGGGAATGTAGTTTATCTGACAGATGATCCGCTGTTCCGTAGCTTCTGGCAAAACGGCAAGTTGCTTTTTGCGAACGCGGTGTTTATGGTGGGGAATTAAGAGCCCCTCCTTTGCCCTCCCCGAAAGGGAGGGTATTTGCTTTACTGTCACGTCCTGTTTTTCCCCTTTTGGAAACAGCTAAAAGTCCTCTCCCTTGGAGAGGATTTAGGAGAGGTGCAATTAAAAAGTGGTGAAAGTGCGATTCCTTCCCCGTGGAAAGGAGGAGGAAGGGGTGAATATAAATGAATAGCATTACCCCTCCCTAACCCTCCCGAGGGAGGGAATAAATTCGGCAAGCATCAGTATAATTCCTCGCACTGGATAAAAATAAAAAGGGGTTAAACCCATGCGGAATAACCCCTTCAATCTTTATTCTAACTACGCTCTCATCACGCCAATCTGATCGCCTTTCCAGTCTGGGAATAATACTCTGTTGTTAGTGATCTTTAAATGTTTATCAGCAACTTCGCTAAATACACTTCTAAAATCTGTAGTAACGGCCAGGTCGCGGCCATCTTCCAGGTTTTCGATGGACAGCGGTTTTACGTCGCCGTGAACAAGTCCGCCATTTACATCATTACTTAAAATAAAGTTACATGAAGCTCGCCCGTGGTCGGTACCGCCGGTGCCGTTCTGTTTAACAGTACGGCCGAATTCGGTCATCGTCATTACGGTTACATCATCCTGATACTGGCCGATGTCGTTCCAGAAGGCCATCATACTGTTGCTAAGATCGGCTACATTCCTGCCGAAAATCCCGTTTTGTGTACCCTGGTTAAAATGAGTATCCCATCCGTTAGATTCTGCAAAAGCAATCTCGAGGCCCACATCCATTTTTATCAGCTGCGCAATTTGTTTTAGCGAATTACCCAACGGCGAGTTTGGATAAACGGCATTGTTGGCCGGTTTATAATTTTTAAGATCCGTTTTCTGTAGCAGTTTCAACGCATCAAAGCTTTCACGGCCGGTTTGCTTGAGCAAGCCTGTTGCGGTTTGGTCGTACAAATCTTCAAAACTACGGGATACCATGTTTACGTTGGTAGGCGTACCGCGCATTTGCAGGGCAAAGTCTTGCAGGTTAGCCACAGCAAGCGCAGGGTTATCGCCATAGAAAGAACGCGGCATTGCCGATGTCATAGAAACAGCGCTGAAGGGTGTTAAGGAGTCATGTCCTAACAAACCTACCGCCCTGTTAAGCCATCCGCTGGATGTACCTTTGTTAAACGGAGTCCCGGATTCCATATAATCCTGCGCATCAAAGTGCGACCGTGTATTATTCGGCGAGCCGATACCATGAACAATAGCCAACCTTTTTTCACGGAACATGGGCTCGAAGGCCGCCATTCCCGGGTGCAGGCCAAACCGGCCGTCCAGGTCTATCAGCGGGCCGCCCTGCTGGCTTTTTGCCGCCGACATAAAAAGGGTAGGCCGCGCATCCTGAAGATATTGATCCGTAAATGGCGTTACGGCCATCAGACCATCCATCGCCCCACGCTGGAAAATACATACCAGCGTTTTTTTGCGTTTATATGGTGCGTTTAATTTATCGCTTGCTGCTGCTTCTGCTAAAAAGCCGGGGATACCTCCCATTAGCCCTACACCAAAAAGGGTAAGACCGCCTGCTTTTAAAAATGCTCTTCTATTTAACATGGCTGTATGTTTTATTATCTCCGCTGATACTCTGGCGAACCGATGATAATGCCCACCACTTGTGCCAGCATCTGGCTGTTTCCGTTATTGTTTGTAGGTGCCGCCGGTTTTACCAGTTTCCAGGCTTTGGCGGCAGTATCGTTTTTCATTGTTTGAGCCTGCATGGCGCTACTGGCCGGTGGCGTGTTCGCACTGGCTGCATTTACTTTAGTTGCCAGGTCCGGGTCGTTTAGCATGGGTGTCAGCCTTTTAATCGTTTCATCCAGGTTGCGTTCCGGCATGATGATCTTGCTATAGGTTGCTAACGCTGCCTGCGAACTTTCGGGCTCATGGTGATTATTCAGCGCGGCCAGGTCTATTTTTACCCCCGGGATGCGGTTGGCGGCTATCGCCAGTCCGAAGTTCATCCGGCTGAGTAACGAACCGGTATTGATCCAGTATTGGCCGCGATCTGGAAAGCCTGTCGGGGCCTGGTAGTAATATTTTCTTTCGCCCATCCGGCTGATCCAGTTATATAATTGGTAAGGTTGGGTGATGGTAGCATTTAAATTTCTTACTGCACCGATGGCAAGTTCAAAAGGCGACTTTGTTTTTTCGCGCAGTGCAGATTTGCTCCAGAACTCCGGCGCGCTTACCATCGTGATTAACATCTGCCTGATATCGCCGTGAGTGGCCTCAAAGCTTTTCGCCATCTTATTGATCAGCGTTTGCGGCGGATTGTCGCTTACAAACCGTACCGCTATTTTGCGCGAAATAAATTTCGCGGTAGACGGATGGTTTGCCAGCATTTCCAGCAGATCGACACCTTCCTGGTAGCCGTTATTAGGGCCAAAAGTTCTTCCGAGTACTACCTTTTCTGTTTTATCGTGTCGATTTGGCGTGAACAGAAAATCACCTTCGTGTACAAAACCGCGGGCGGCCAATTGTTCTGCAGGTATTTTATTCAACGTATTGAGGATACCATTGCCGTAAGCACCCATTGGGTAGATGGTCCACCCGGTGAGCACTTTTGCAGCGTTGGTAACATCCTGCTGTGTATAGCCACCATCTACCCCGAGCGTATGCAGTTCCATCACCTCGCGGGCATAATTTTCGTTTAATCCTTGCTGCGATTTTTTAAGTTTTTGCTGACGATTGATTGCCATGATCACCTGCGCAGTATCGTTGGCATTCATTAGTAATTTCTGCTTTAACGCATTGGCAATAATCTGCCGGTTATTGGCATTGCTGTTGTCTGCCCCGGTACTGGTAAAGTTATCCAGGTAGTAAAGCATTGCTGGTGATTTAGCGGTTGCCAGTAACAAAGTATCAAACCGTCCTAATGCATTCGGGCGGATCACGTCGCGCTCATAATCCGGGATAAACTGCGCACAATCATTTTTGGTGATAGAAACATTGAAATGATTGAACCAGAAGTCGGTCATCACCTCCTGTAACTGGTTTGGCGTATAGGCAGCCCTCAATACTTTCTGGTTAATAAACTGCCTGAAAAGCTCCTGCTCCGGCCGCAAGCCTTTCTCGCGCATAAAGCTGTCTATCTTATCGCGGTATTCTTTACGGTCTGTTTTAACAGAATCTTTATTCACCCTTCCTTGGTCGATCATCATCCGGATCACCTGCCCCTGTTTGGGAAAAGTATTGGCAATTTGGGTGTTGCTCAGCTTCAATGCGTCGTACTGGTTAAGTAAATTATTGAGGGAATCTGAAGGCAGGTCTGCATTTAGTTGTTGTGTAAACCAGTTCTCGAGCCCCTGCTTTACCACCGCATCAATCTGCCCCGGCGTTGCGCCATAGGTAAATCGGTTAAGCAAATGTGCGGCGGCTTGTTGTTCTGTTAGTCCGGCGCGCTTATAAGGAAATTTGAACGAGTAACGTTCATGGGAATCGTAGAGGAATGATGCCAGCAGTAAAAATACAACTGCAAGCACGCAAATAACCGGCGTTGCTTTTTTTAAGAGCTTCATGGTAGGGATATTTAATGATCTAAGCTACGATAAGACTGTTAAGTTATAATGAAGTTTAACCGATATGAAAAAAATATTCTGGTTAACTATTTGATTATAAATATAAAAAGCAAGTGTTAACAGTAACTTTCATCTCAAATTGCTTTGCGCCTTAAAAAACATAAAGCTGTTTTAAGCTGTTCAATTTGAATGAGTATAAATTAGTTTTTGTTGCTGCTGCCCGTAAATTTTTGTATTAACTTGTAACTGATCAAGCCAATTAGTCCTATGAAAAAAAATAAGCCCTGCGGGAACGCGCCAGAGGGTAATGAACCTGAAGATAACTCGCGGCGTAATTTTCTGAAACAATCATCGTTGCTTACCGCCATTGCGTTAATACCTGGTGTAGCGGTTAAAGCAGCAGAAGGCCATTTTGATGAGAAGGTTGCCGCTGTATTTGAAAAAGTACCCGTGTCAATAGAAATTAACGGCAAAGCGCATAAACTGAGCGTAGAACCTCGTACTACCTTGCTCGACTTGCTTCGCGAACAACTGGACCTCACCGGAACCAAAAAAGGCTGCGACTACGGCCAGTGCGGTGCTTGTACGGTACATGTTAACGGTAAACGGGTAAACTCCTGCCTGACGCTGGCCGTGATGACGCACGGGAAAAAGGTAACCACGATTGAAGGTCTGGCTAATGGCGATCAGCTGCATCCCATGCAGGAAGCTTTTATTAAGCATGATGGTTTCCAGTGCGGCTACTGTACACCGGGGCAGATCATGTCTGCGGTTGCTTGTGTAAGGGAAGGGCATGCCAATTCTGAAGCGGAGATCCGTGAATACATGAGCGGCAATATCTGCCGATGTGGTGCCTATCCCAATATTGTAAATGCAATCATGGAAGTGAAGGAAGGGGGGCAACAGGTATGAAACAGTTTCAATACGTTCGCCCCACCAGCCAACAAAGCGTTATCGATGCGCTGACCAAACCAGGTACAAAAATTATTGCAGGGGGCAGCAACCTGGTCGACCTGATGAAGCACGGTGTGATGTCGCCGGATAAGCTGGTAGATATCAACAAACTTCCGCTTAGGGATATCAGCTCCATCATGGGCAATGTTCGGACTATAGCTATTGGCGCATTAGCATTGAACAGTCAGGTGGCAGAGCATGCCATGATTAAAGAACGCTTGCCCCTGCTATCACAAGCCTTAAATGCAGGAGCATCCGCACAATTACGTAATATGGCTACAGTCGGCGGCAACCTGATGCAGCGCACACGCTGCCCGTACTTTTACGATACAGCCTTGCCTTGTAATAAACGTAATCCGGGCTCTGGCTGCGGCGCGTTAGAGGGCTTTAACCGGATGCATGCCATCTTTGGGCAAAGCGAAAAATGTATCGCCGTTCATCCGAGTGATATGGCTGTTGCATTAGCTGCGCTGGATGCTACGGTAGAAGTGGTTGGCAAGAAAGGCAGACGTTATATTGCTTTTAAAGATTTTCACCGGCTGCCGGGTGATCACCCCGAACTTGATAACACCCTGGCCAAAGATGAACTGATCACGAATGTGATCGTTCCGGAAAATAATTTCGCTAAAAACAGCTACTACCTGAAGGTGCGCGACCGTGCCTCCTACGCCTTTGCATTGGTTTCGGCAGCGGTGGCGCTGGATATTGATAACGGCCGCATTCAAGACGCACGAATAGCGATGGGTGGGGTGGCGCACAAGCCCTGGCGGTTCTATGAAGTGGAAAAGGCGCTGAAAGGAAAACCTGCTTCTACGGAAACATTTGAGCAAATTGGCGAATTGGCTATGCAGGGTGCTAAAGCCTATAAAGAGAATGCCTTTAAACTGAAACTTACACCAGCAACCCTGGTGGAAGCTTTAAAACATGCTGCCCGTATTGCTTAAAACTACCCTGAACCATGAAACAACAACAAGATCCTAATAAAGCAGCATATACCGAAGGCATCAGCCGGGTAGATGGCCGGTTAAAGGTGACCGGTGCTGCCAAATATTCGGCAGAATATAACCAGGGTAATATGGCTTATGCCGTTTTTGCCAATAGTACCATTACCAAGGGTACCATTAAAGCCATAGATACCAAAGCTGCGGAACGCGCGCCGGGTGTGTTAAAGGTAATTACTTATCAAAACGCTCCTGAGTTGCCGGGTTACCAAACGGGTAAAGACCCCAGCAAACCACCAGCAGGCGGTGGACCGTTAAGGTTGTTTGTAGATAACACCGTAAAATATAACGGGCAGCCGGTTGCTATGGTAGTGGCCGATTCGTTTGAGCGGGCCACTTACGCTGCCTCATTAATTAAGGCAACATATGCCGAAGAGTCCTTCCAGACGGATGTTACCAAAAACTTAGACAAAGCCCGCAGGCCAGGTGGTGTACGCACGGAAGATTATAAACGCGGCAATCCGGACGAATGGAAAAATGCGGAAGTGAAGTTCGAGGCAGAATACGTGGTTCCGATAGAGGTGCATAACCCTATGGAACTGCATGCCATTATTGCCAACTGGACCGCCGATGATAAAGTAGAAGTTTATGCTAAAACCCAAGGTGTAAAATCTACCCAGAATGCTATTGCGCAAGCGTTTAAGTTGCCGAAAGAAAATGTACAGGTAACTACCAAATTTGTGGGTGGTGCTTTTGGCAACGCTTTGCGTACCTGGCCGCATGAAACTGCTGCTGTTATGGCGGCAAAGCTGGTGAAGCGACCTTTGAAATTGGTTTTAACCCGCGAGATGCAGTTCAACTCTGTCGGATACCGTCCGCATACGCTGCAAAAGATCAGCATTGGTGCCACCAAAGACGGTAAGCTAACGGGTTTGATCCACGAAGCTACCGGGCAAACGTCCTCATTTGAAGAGTTTACTGAGGGTACCGTGAACATGTCGCGCTTTATGTATGCCTGCCCCAATGTAGGTACCATTTATAAAGTAGCACCTACTGATACTAATACCCCCACCTGGATGCGCGGACCTGGTGAGGCTACCGGTGCTTTTGCGCTGGAATCTGCAATTGACGAATTAGCGCATCAGTTGGATATGGACCCGATAGAGCTGCGGTTGAGAAACTATGCGGAAACCGACCCTGAGAATGGCAAGCCTTTTAGCACCAAGTTTTTAAAGGAAGCTTACGAAATGGGTGCAGATAAAATCGGTTGGAAAAACCGGCCTTCAAAACCCGGAACCTTGAAGGAAGACGGCTGGCTGGTGGGTTACGGTATGGGTTCGGGCGTATTTGGTGCACACCGCGGCAGTGCAACGGTTAAAGCAACCATGCAGGCCAATGGAACCCTGTTGCTGCAAACGGCCGTGACAGATATCGGCGTGGGTACCGGCACCGCCATGACGGCCATTGCTTCCGAAGCGTTTGGTATCCCTTCTGAGCGAATTAAATTTGAACTTGGGGATTCTTCCTTGCCGCCTTCGCCAACACAAGGCGGTTCGGCGATTACGGCTACCGTAGGCTCGGCAGTGCATGATGCCTGCCTGGCATTGAAAGAAAAATTTCAGCAACTGATTGGCAATGGTGGGGCAGATCAGCCCGACTACGTCAAAGTTTTAAAGGATAAAGGTTTGCCTCAACTGGATGTTACGATCACCTCGTCGCCAAGTTCCGAAGCACGCAAATATTCCAGCTATTCATACTCCGTTCACTTTGTGCAGGTAAAGGTACACCCGGCAACAGGCGTAACCCGTGTTACCAAGGTAGTATCGGTAGCGGATTCGGGAAAGATTGCCAGCCCTAAAACAGCGCGAAGCCAGATTGTCGGTGGTGCTATAGGTGGTATCGGTATGGCTTTAATGGAAGAAGGCGTGATCGACCATCGTTATGGGCGATACGTAAACGCTGATCTGGCTGGTTACCATGTGCCTGTTCATGCTGATATCCCGCAGATTGATACCATTTTTGTAAACAAACCAGATTTTGTAGTCGACCCGATGGGGGTGAAAGGGATGGGAGAAATTGCGCTGATCGGAATGTCTGCAGCCGTGGCTAACGCTATTTTTAACGCTACCGGCAAACGTGTTCGCGAACTGCCGATCACGCCTGACAAACTGATGGCTTAGCTTACCGGTCTTAAGTGATATAGCATCCTCCCTCGGAAAAGTATTCGGGAGGATGCTATACTTTATCACTTTTTGCTTTCCAGGTAGTCTATAGTCAAATTACACAATGCTTTTACGCCTAATGTAAAGCCGCTTTCATCGATATAAAAGTCGGGAGTGTGGTGCGATGGTGCTTTCGCCGGGTCTTGCCCTTTCGGCATTCCACCTAAAAAGATAAACAACCCCGGAACTTTTTGCTCGTAAAAGCTAAAGTCTTCCGCGCCGGTAACTGCCTGGCGAAGCAATACATTTTCTTTACCTGCAGTTGATTGTAAGGTGGGTAACATCTTAGCGGTAAGGGCCGGATCATTGTAAGTTACGGGATAATGTGTCGTTACAGGGATCTGAACGGTGGCCGTTGCACCCATGGCCTCTGCCGTTTTGGTGGCTATTTCTTTTACGCGGCTGATCAGCATTTTTTCGTCCTCAGTACTCAATGCACGTAGGGTACCGTCCATCACCACTTGCTCCGGAATAATATTAGAACGGTTGCCGCCATGAATAGATCCGATGGTGACTACCGCGCCATTCTCGGTCACGTTTAAATTACGGCTCACGATAGTTTGTAGCGCATTAATGATTTGCGCTGAAACCACAATCGGGTCGATACTCGACCATGGATAGGCGCCGTGGGCAGAACGGCCTTTAACCGTAATCCGCATATCATTTGAGGAAGCCATTGTTCCGCCCGGACGGTAAGCAATCTTCCCTACCTCTGTTTGCGAATTAATATGCAGGCCGAAAATAGCATCTACTTTTGGGTTTTCCAGAACACCCTCTTTCACCATCAGTTCGGCACCGCCTTCTTCGCCTTGCGGCGGTCCCTCTTCTGCAGGCTGAAATATAAATTTTACGGTTCCGTGCAGCTGATTTTTCATGCCAGCCAATACTTCAGCTACACCCATCAGCATAGCCACATGCGAATCATGGCCGCAGGCATGCATCACACCGACCTCGTTGCCGTTATAGGTTGTTTTAACTTTTGAGGCGAAGGGGATATTTACGCGTTCAATTACCGGCAACGCGTCCATATCGGCACGAAGCGCAACCACGGGCCCGGGTTTGCCTCCTTTTAATAAACCGACAACACCGGTTTTGGCAACGCCCGTTTTTACGGTAATCCCTAAGGCTTGTAGGTGTTTGGCAATCAGCTCAGCAGTGCGTGTTTCATGGTTCCCCAATTCCGGGTGTTCATGGATATCGCGTCGCCAAGCGATCACTTTTTTCTCCAGGCTTTCGGCCTTTTTATCGGCTTCGGCTTTAAGTGTAGCGGAAGTTTGGCTGTATGCCGCCAATGAGAGCAAAGAAAATAAAAAGGTATACGTTCTTTTCATACAGGGTTGTTAGTTAGCCCTGTTAAGATAAGAATTTTACTTGTTATGCCATAGAGGGGGGCTTGCCGAATGCTTTTTTAAAAGCGAACGAAAAGTGGGACAGGTCTTCGAAGCCAACCTCGAGGTAAACATCGGAGGGCTTGCGCTTCTTTTCGGTAATAAGATGGTAAGCTTGTTTTAAACGTTGTTGCTGCAGCCATCTGTTGGGCGATGTATGGAATATCTTTTCAAAATCGCGTTTGAAAGTTGCCAGGCTTCGGCCGGTTAAATAAGCAAATCTTTCCAGGTGAACATTAAAGAGGTAGTTCTTTTTCATGAAAGCTTCCAGGTCTATCTTTCCGGGTTCACTGAAATCAAACAATACGTCTTTTAGCTCAGGATTTGTTTTTAATAGAATCAGAATGGCCTCTTTCAATTTCAAGTTCAGTAAGTTAATGTCGCCATGGCTTAGCTGTTCATAGGGTTGCAGCGATTGCAGGTAATTGTTATAAAGAAGATGATCCTGTAATAAGGTAACGGGTTTATTAATGTGGTTACCAGACGCGGTGTAACCATACTCTGTACTGAAATTTTTTAGTGTGGCCTGATCAAGGAATACCGAGACGGATTTAAATTCGCCGCCACCTTCCGGCAACTGCTTGTAGAACTTTAATAATTGGTTTCGTTGATGAAAACGAACGTCTCCTTCTTTAAAAGTATGTACATGCTCGCCATCGTTAACGGTGAGTGATCCTGCAAGTTGAAAGCTTAGTACATGATCGGGTACGAACTGTTCGCCTTCGCGGTTTAACGTGTGGTAGCAGGAATATAAGATTTTTGGAGCCGGAGCTTGTCCTGTTTTCATCACTTTTACTTCAGATATAAAATCAGCGGAAAGCGATGTACCTCCCGCTGATTTTAAATATACTATTCTGTACCTTTAATTTTTGCGTAAGCTTTACCTGCTTCGGTCTGTAGAAAATCTACTGCATCGTCCGCGTCTGTAGATTTACTTACGTGCAGCCATTTTTCAAATTCTGCTTTACGTATCTTATCTGTTGCCTCTAACATTGCCGCAGCTTCGCTTCCCAGTACCAAGTGTAGCGGTGGTTCGGGATGTTCTAACAGTTCTATGATCGCTTTCGCTGCTTTATCCGGGTCGCCCATTGGTGTAAAGCTATCGCCTTTCAGAAAGTTTTTCACAAAACCCACGGTGCTTTCGTAACCTTCTACTTCAGGTGCATAAGTCATGGAATCTTTCGCCCAGTCGGTACGAAAGCCGCCTGGTTCAACCGCCGTTACTTTTATTCCCAGAGGTGATACCTCACGTGATATGGCTTCGGCAAAACCGCTTAAACCAAATTTTGCCGCTTGATAAATGCTGACACCCGGCGTACCGATACGCCCGCCAATGGAGCTTACCTGTAATATCCTGCCTGAACGCTGCTGGCGCATATAAGGCAATACCGCACGGGTAATGGCAATAGGTGCATACAAGTTAGTTTCTATCTGGCTGCGAACCTGCTCTTCTGTAAAGGCTTCTGCTGCACCGGTAATTCCAAAACCTGCGTTGTTTACCAGCACATCTATACTGCCAAACTTAGCAATGGTTTGCTCAACCGCACTTTTGATTTGTGCATTATCGGTAACATCCAGCTTTAACGGAAGGATCTGATCAGGATATTGATCTGTGAATTCTTTTAACTGTTCCGGGTTACGTGCGGTAGACGCTACGCGGTAGCCTGCTGCCAATGCTGCTTTTGTGATGCTTCGGCCCAAGCCCCTGGCTGAACCTGTTATAAACCAAACTTTTGTCATGTCTTTCAATTTTGTACATCACAAAGGTCGGTAGTTAAAGGAGGGGAAGCTTTGTTAAAAAGCTCAATTTGCTTTGTTGAAAAGCTCAGTGAGGATATTACTTGCCGGCCGTTTTTTCTATACGCAGGCCCACATCGCTCACTTCATGCAACGGATTGTCGCGCATGTTCTGCTCTATTTCGAAACGGTAAGTGCCTTTTTCTGGAAACTTGAAATTGGTTTTAAAGGGCAGTTGATAGCTGTACAGATTGCCGGTGCCTTTGCCCAGCCACTCGCCATCTTTATTCGCTAATTTGAATTCAAAGCGGGTAGTCCAAGGTTTGCCGCCTTTCAGGTTGGTTTGCGAGATCAACACAAAAAGGTTAGAATATTTGTAATCGCCGGTTACGCGCAGGTTCAGATAGGCGTTGTACGCGGCTGACGGATCATCGATCTTTACATCATACCGGATCCGGTTGACGTACGACCAGTTACGGTTGTTGACCGGCGAATTCTGATCAACAACCATATTAGGGTCTGAACAACTGCTTATTACCAGCAGTGTTAGTAAGAAAAACGCATAAGCAAATGGTTTCAACATTTTTTATTGCTTGTTGTCTGGCCGGTTATCTTGCTGCGGTTTATTGTTATTATTTCTGTTGCGGTTTCTGTTCCGGTTGCGGTTGTTTCGCTTTTTAGCTTCGCCGTTTCCTGCAACATTCACATCAACTACCTCTTCTTTCACTACAACCACCTCTGCTTTTACTACCTGCACTTTTACTTGTGCCTGCTCGTTTCCGCCACGTGATTGTTGCTGCTGCTGCTGAGGTTTTTTCTTTTTGTTCTTATTCTTTTTATTCTTGCGGTCGTCCAGGCGGGTTAAACTATCCTGGCCGACTACGTTCTCATAGTCGAGCACTTTAACCGGCTTAGACTCCTCTTCATGAATTTCGCCCAGGTCTTCAGGTCTTTCACCCTGCTTGTTCATCTCCTGGATTTCTTTTACACGGCTTACATGCAGCGGAATCCAGTTTTCTTCACCCGGATAGCTAAACCACATGGTTTTTTTGAAAATATCCGTCTTTTGCAGGCGCGCATCACCTTTCTCGGTCTTCAATACATTCACATTATCCGGAATGTACTTCAGCGCGTCCATGTAGGTATCCAGCTCGTAGTTGAGGCAGCATTTCAGCTTACCGCACTGGCCGGCCAGTTTAAGCGTGTTTAAAGAAAGGTTCTGATAACGTGCCGCCGAAGTAGAAACGGTTTTAAAATCTGTTAACCAGGTAGAACAGCACAACTCGCGTCCGCATGAACCGATGCCACCTAAACGGCTCGCTTCCTGGCGCATCCCGATCTGGCGCATCTCTATCCGGATACGGAACGCTTCAGCCATACGCTTAATCAGCTCACGGAAATCCACACGGCCTTCCGCAGTATAATAGAAAGTAGCCTTGGTTTTATCGCCCTGGTAATCTACATCGCTGATCTTCATGGATAAGCCAAGGTCCAGCGCGAGTTTCCTTGCGCGATGCATGGTTTCCCATTCCAGGTCTTTGGCTGCTTTCCACTTGTCTACATCGGCAGAAGTAGCCTTGCGTAAAATGCGTTTGGTAACATCCTGTTCGTTCACATGACGTTTGGTCATCTGCATGCGCACCAGTTCGCCGGTGATAGACACATGGCCGACATCGAAACCGCCTGTCGGGGTTTCAACCACCACTAATTCACCTGCTTCTAAATATATATCGTCCTGGTTCAGGTAAAAATCTTTACGCGAACCTTTGAATTTAATCTCAACAATTGGGAAAGCGCGGTAACTGCCCGGCATATCCATGTGGGCGAGCCAATCGTACACGTCCAGCTTGCTGCAGCCATTGGTAAGGCAAGAGCCATTACTTTTGCAGCCAGCAGGTGTACACCCCCCTGTTGAGCAACTTCCACATCCCATAATTAGTTAACTATATATCGAGTCCGCTTTGGCGCGGAACGTTTTAAAAAACAATATTTTAATAATTTGCAAAGATACATCTAAAAACAAAATTTTAGGGTTTGCATTTCGCTCTATATGATAATGCGCTTTCTCCAGCTCGTCCGTAATGGCCTCTGCCGGTAAAAGTGGTATGGCTTTGGCCATTCTTTTGGCCAGTTCCAGCTCTGCAGGTGGCAAATGCACCAGGTCTGCAGCGTCTGAATTGATCAGGCAGCACTCGCGTAAGAAGCTGATGCCGTAACGTAAAAAGTTTTTTTGGTTCTCGCGGCCCAGTTTCGCCAGCTGATCTACCAGTTTAAACAGGTCGCCCTCTTTGTTATTGGTAATGCAGGTACGCAACCATTGCACAAATAACCCGTGATGGTTATTTTCTTCCTGCTGGGTAAGCTGGATGGCCTCGGTGATGTTCCCTTCACTGAGGTAAGCAGCCTGTTCGGCCAGTGCTTTCGGCTGTCCGTGATCTACCAGGTATTCGCGGATATCATCATACGTCATCGCCGGAATTTTTATCAGCTGCGTACGCGATAGAATGGTGTTCAGGATCTGATCCTGATTTTGAGCCACTAATAAGAATAACGTATTCGGCTGCGGCTCCTCGATAATTTTCAGTAACGCGTTACCGGTTTTATCCAGGTATTCGGGTAACCACAAGATCAGGATCTTATAGGCTGATTCAAACGGTTTAAAGCTGAGCTTCTTGATGATCTGGTGGCACTCGGCGATGTTGATGTTGGCCTGTTTATTTTCGGCATCCAGGTAGCCTCGCCAGATATCTAAACTTAAGTAAGGATTCGCTGAAAAAGCCTCGCGCCATTCTTCAATAAAAGTTAAGGCGTTATCGTCTTTATGTTTTGCAAAGAACGGGTAAGAAAAATGCAGATCGGGGTGCATCAGCTTCTGATACTTCCGGCAGGAAGCACACTCGCCGCAAGAATCCTCTGGCTGACGGTTTTCGCAGGATAAATACTGAGCATAAGCAACAGCCAGCGCTAAGGCACCCGAACCTTCCGGACCTAAAAACAATTGCGCATGACTAACCCGGTTCTCTTTAACCGAGTTAACCAACCGTTGCTTTACAGCTTGCTGCCCTACTATTTCTTTAAACTGCATTGGTGCAAGGTAATAAATTTTTGGTCAGATATGAGATGAGAGAATTGAGATATGAGATGCAGGTGTCAAACAATATATTTGCTTTTTGAAATAGTCTCAAATTTCACTTCTCTATACTTAAAATCTGATACATGAGAGTAATGGCCTTTGATTATGGTACCAAGCGGATTGGTATAGCGGTGACCGACCCATTGCAGATGATTGCAAACGGTTTAGATACCATCCATCCGAAAGATATTATCGAGTATCTGAAAAAGTACCTGCAGCGCGAGCAGGTGGAACGCTTTGTAGTGGGCGATCCTAAGCAGATGGATGGCACGCCTTCACAATCTGCGCCGCACGTAAAAGGTTTTGTTACTCTGTTGAAGAAAAGCTTTCCGGATATGCCAATAGAAATGCTCGACGAACGTTTTACCTCCAAGATGGCATCTGCGGCTATTTTGCAAAGCGGCGTAAATAAAACCACAAGGCAAAATAAGGCCCTGGTCGATACCGTTTCGGCTACCATCCTGCTGCAATCATGGCTGGAGCGAAAAGCTTTTCTCTAAAGCTAACGCTACTTTTCAGCTAACAGATCTTCCGTGATTTTCTCGAACTGGCTGACGAACTCAGTATAGTAATTTCCGGTACCCGGGCCGCTGAAGCCGGTATAGATTTTCCGGACATTGCCCTTTTTATCGATGATAATGGTGGTAGGGAAGGCCAGGAAGTTATTTAACGCAGGTAAGCTTTTGGCAGGCTCGCGTTTATTATTCGTAAAGCCGGTAATCAGGAAAGGATAAGGCACGTTAAAGTGCTGTTTCTCTTTTAGTAATGATGCTTTTGATTTATTGAAATCTGTAGTACGCTCATAAGCCAACCCTAATACCTCTACACCGCGTTTATGAAATTTCTTATAAAAGTTAACCAGGTAGCCGGTTTCGTCCATACAGTTGGGGCACCATGATCCCATCATTTCTATAACCACTACTTTATTTTTAAAGCGGCTGTCGCTCAATGATACTTTTTTGCCGTCGAGATCCGGGAATGAGAAATCCAGTTTGGTATAACCGGGTTTCAAAGCAGTCAGGCTATAGGCATCAGGTAGTTTAGCATTTGGGTTTTTAACCGCCGTCCAGGTGTCTTTACCTGTAAGGCCCGAGAAAAATTGTCCGTTGGTTAAAGTTTGCCCGTCCTGAATATCGGCAGTAAATAAAAAGGCATGACCGCCGTCAAAGCAAGATAAGTACAGCTTGCTGCCATCTACTGCACCTTCCAGAAAGCGGTAATCGCCGGTGGTAGTTAAAAAGGTGCCGGTAACTTTAGTGCCTGTCTGCTTAAACTCTGCAACGGTGGTGTCGGGATGATCGGTACCAAAATAGGCAGACCAGCGGCCGTTTACGTTATAGTTAGATTGTGGCGAAGGTTTAAAACGATAGGCTACCCCGTACTGCGCCGAAAATGGTGTAGCCACATCGCGCTCGCCCAGGTGTTTTATCCAATTGCCTTTTAAACTACCGGCTTCGGCTTTCAGCCTGAATTCCGAATCGAACAACGGCATGGTGATAATCACGGAATCGCCCTTGGTTTTTACATCATTTACCTTAAAATGCTCGCTGCCGTTGATGATAGAAACCTGCTGATGGCCTGCGGTATCTTTTACCTCGAAATTAAAAGGAATTTCTGCACCGCTTTGGGTAGCAAGTACGCCGCGCCATGTGCCGTTCTGCAACCTGGTTTGCGCAAAAGCAGTGATGGTAATAATTGAAAATATAATAGATAAAAACTTAAACTTCATTTCCTACTAAATTAGTCGATAATTTCAAAGGTAAGTGAATGAAGCTTAAGATCTAAAATAGTCAGCAGTATTTTACAAAAAGGTGAACAAGTTTTATTTTAAAATTTCACGGGCAATCACAATGCGTTGTATCTCTGATGTCCCCTCGTAGATCTGCGTGATCTTCGCATCGCGCATTAAACGCTCTACGTGGTATTCTTTTACAAACCCGTATCCACCGTGGATCTGCACCGCTTCAACGGTAACCCTCATGGCTACTTCAGAAGCGTAAACTTTTGCCATTGCCGCGGCATGCCCGTATGGCTGCCCCTGATCTTTTAGCCATGCTGCGCGTAGGCATAATAATCTTGCTGCTTCAATCTCTGTTGCCATATCGGCCAGTTTGAATTGAATGGCTTGGTGGCTGGAAATAGGCTTGCCAAAGGTGGTACGTTCTTTTGAATATTGCAGGGCCAGTTCATAAGCGCCGGAAGCGATACCTAAAGCTTGCGATGCGATACCGATACGGCCGCCGTCAAGGGTTTTCATGGCGAAGGTAAAGCCGAAGCCATCTTCACCGATGCGGTTTTCCTTTGGCACTTTAACATCGGTAAACATCAGCGAATGCGTGTCTGAACCGCGTATTCCCAGTTTATTTTCTTTCGGGCCGACTTCGAAACCCGGCATTCCTTCTTCTACAATCAGCGCATTGATGCCTTTATGCTTTAGTTCGGGGTGTGTTTGCGCGATGACGATGTATGTTGAAGCTGAATTTCCGTTGGTGATCCAATTTTTGGTGCCATTTAAAAGGTAATGGTCGCCCATGTCTATGGCAGTGGTATGCTGCGAGGTAGCGTCAGAACCTGCTTCGGGTTCGGATAAACAAAACGCGCCGATTTTTTCGCCGGTGGCCAGGGGTACCAGGTATTTTTGTTTTTGTTCTTCTGTTCCGAATTTTTCCAGCCCGTAGCACACCAGCGAATTATTTACCGAAACTACTACAGAGGCAGAAGCGTCCACTTTGGATAATTCTTCCATTGCCAGTACGTAGGAGATGGTATCCATGCCGCTGCCCCCGTACTCAGGTGAGGCCATCATTCCCAGAAAGCCCAGTTCGCCAAGTTTTTTGATTTGCTCGGCCGGAAACTTCTGATGCTCGTCGCGCTCGATTACGCCGGGTTTCAGTTCGTTCTGGGCGAAATCGCGCGCAGCCTGGCGAATCATTAATTGTTCTTCGGTAAATTCGAAATTCATAAATCGGAAATAGTTGGTGCCCAAATATAATACTATGCACGCATAGTAAAAAGTGGGCAAAAAAAAAGAGAGCTCTTGCGAAGCTCCCTTTCCCCTAATTAATTTAAACTATTGATTAAACCCAAAACAAAGAACAAAAAACCTCAGCTTGGGCGTCTGAGAATTCATACAAAAATAGGTAGATGTTTGTAATGTCTTTCACAGATAAATGCAGAGTCGTTAAGGTTAATACAAAAGTAAGGCCAGAATTTTAAAGCAATACCTACTAATAAGTAAGAATTATTTACATTTGTCTTGTCAATCCCTTTCCCCAGGAGGTAATCTAATGGTATATTGTGCCGTTAGATTAAATTATTCTATTAACTTTAATTTACCTATATCTTATTATATTACTATGCTATTAACTGATTTTGAATATCTTACCAATTCTGAAGAGGCCTTTAAAAAGAAGGTTGCGCTTCAGATAAAGCGTTTGCGCAGGCAGAACCAGGTAACGCAGGAGCGCTTCCTGAGCGAGACCAATATTAACATTGCAAGGTTAGAATCGGGCAAAATAGACATCCGTTTAGACACTTTAAGGAAGATCTGTTACTATTTCGACGTTTCTTTATCTGGTTTTTTTCAGGGCATTTACTAATTGTGTCCTTTTTTAATGTAGTAAAATTGCTGCAAATCCTTTTTATAGTACACCATAATCCTTAATATGTATGTTATTTAATACAAAACCCCTAACAAGCGCTAAAAACTGTACGGCAGTTTTAGCCGCTGCGGTAACTATCGCTTTTGTAAGTGCGTGTAGCAACCACCAAAGCGATGAGCGTTATGCAGAACATGACGTGATTGTAAAGAACATGGACACCACGGTTAAACCCGGTGATGATTTCTTTAAATATGCTAACGGCGCATGGCTGAAGAAAAACCCGATCCCTGCGGCTTACTCCAGATGGGGTATCGGCAGTGTGGTGAACGAAGAGTTGAGGGACAGGCTGAAAAAGATTAATGAAGATGCCGCTAAAGAAGGTGACGCTAAAGGAAGTAACTCACAAAAGATCGGCGATTTTTACTTCAGCGGCATGGATACCGTGAATATCGAAAAGGAGGGATTATCTCCGCTGAAAGCAGAGTTGGATAAAATAGACCAGGTGAAGGATATCCCTTCGCTGATTGATGAGTTTGCGCATTTAACCGTGATCGGTGTAACCACGCCTATCGGAACCGCTGTACAGCAGGATGCCAAAAACAGCGACAAGATGGTGCTATACCTGTGGCAGACCGGCATTGGCTTACCTAACCGAGACTATTATTTTAATACAGACGAGCAAAGCGTAAAAGTGCGTACTGATTATCAGCAAACGCATTTGCCAACTGTATTGAAGCTAAGTGGTGATAACCCGGCAGCTGCGGCGAAAATTTTCGGGCTGGAGAAATTCCTGGCGGATAGTTCGCGCAAATTGGAGCAACTGCGAGATCCATATAAAAACTACAATAAAATGCCGGTGGCCGGGTTAACCAAATTAACGTCGCAGATCAACTGGGCAGACCTTTTTGAAAAGATGGACTACAAAAAGGTGGATACCGTAATTGTAGGACAGCCGGAATATTACCGCGCACTAAGCAAAGCTTTAAATACGTACAGCATTGCAGACTGGAAAGTGTACCTGCGTAAAAACCTGGTAAACGAATTCAGCGCGTATCTGAGCAAACCTTTCGATCAGGAGAATTTCCGTTTCTACGGTACCGTTCTTTCCGGCCGTAAGGAACAATTGCCGCGCTGGAAACGTGTACTTGATACAGAGAACGGAATTATGGGCGAAGTACTGGGTCAGCTGTTTGTGAAAGAATATTTTCCTGAAAAAACAAAAGAGCGTTACGTGAAACTGGTGGACGCCATGCGCGAAAGCTTTAAAGAACATATTGAAAAGCTGGACTGGATGAGTGCCGAAACCAAAACTAAAGCGCTGGATAAGCTAAGCAAGATCACCCCTAAAGTAGGTTACCCGGATAAATGGAAAGATTTCTCTGACCTTACAATCGTTCGCGGACCGTACGTTCAGAATATCATCAACGGGAATATTTTCTGGCATAAGCGCGATGCAGCGAAATTAGGTAAACCGGTAGACCGTACCGAGTGGGATATGACACCGCAAACCTATAACGCCTATTACAATCCATCTAACAATGAGATTGTACTGCCGGCTGCACAATTCATGATCCCAGGCGCGAAGGATGAAGATATTGATGACGCTGTGATTTATGGTTACGCCGCTGCATCTACCATCGGCCACGAGATGACGCACGGTTTTGACGATGAAGGCCGTCAGTTTGATGCCAAGGGTAACCTGAAAGCCTGGTGGACTAAAGAAGATTCGGTAAAGTTTACCCAACGGGCTCAGAAACTGATCGACCAGTTCAATGGCTACACCGTTTACGGCTTGAAAGTTAACGGAAAAGCCACACAAGGCGAAAATATTGCAGATCTTGGTGGAATTGTGATCGGTCTGGACGCTTTCAAAAAAACCGAACAGTATAAAGAGGGTAAAAAAATCAACGGACTTACCCCGCTTCAGCGCTTCTTCCTGGGTTATTCACTGGGCTGGCTGGGACAGGAACGTAAGGAAACCCTAATCAACCAGGTGCTGACCAACGAACATGCGCCGGGCTTTCTACGGGTTAACGGTCCGTTCGCCGATGTACCCGACTTTTACGAGGCATTTCATATCAAAAAAGGCGATAAGCTTTACCTTGATCCGGATAAACGGGTGAAGATTTGGTAATTTGAAGATGTGTTGATTTGTGAATTGAAATTTTCAAATCATCACATTTCCAATTCAATTAATTAAAATGCACGCATTCCTGGACTGGTGGCATCAGCAAAGCTGGATAGAACTGATCGGGGTAATCACCGGGCTAGTTTGTGTTGCGCTGGCTGCCATTAATAATATCTGGAACTGGCCGTTCGCTATTGTTAATGTAGCCCTGTACATCTACATTTTTTTTAACGCACGGCTTTACGCAGATATGGGTTTGCAGGTTTATTTGCTTTGTATCAATACTTACGGATGGTACTACTGGAGCAGGAAGCCTGCAGATGAGACAAAAGTCCCGGTAGCGCAGATCAATAGTAAACAGTTGCTATGGTCTGCGCTTACTATTTTAATAGTTACCCCGTTTTTGGGTTTCACCTTAATTAAGTTGGCGCCGGTTCTGCATTATCAGCCTGCATCATATCCCTACCTGGATAGTTTTTGTACGGCCTGCAGCATTGTAGCCCAGATACTAATGGCCCGTAAGGTATTGCAAAACTGGCTGCTCTGGGTGTTTGTAGATGTGATTTATGTAGGCGTTTATATCGCAAAAAACTTACATGCCACGGCGTTTATGTACGCGGTTTATGTTATAATTGCACTACTGGGTTTTATAGACTGGCGGAAAGATTATCAAAAGCAGATACCAATCAGATAGTATTTTCGTTTACCTGCTGGCTCCCTTTAAATTTCATGGATCAGGAAGAAAAGTCCGTTATAAAAATAGCTGTAGTCGGTCCGGAATCAACCGGAAAGTCTACCATGTCGGCTTACCTGGCAAAGTATTTCCATACCATCTGGGTACCCGAGTTTGCAAGGGGCTATTGTGAACAACTGCCCGGCCCGCCTACCTGGCAGGACGAGATTAACATGTTTCGCGGGCAGGTTGAACTGGAGCAGGAACTGTTACCCCAGGCGAACAGGCTGCTGATCTGCGATACCACATTTATTACCGTAAAAATCTGGAGCGACCATGTGTTTGGACGTGCACCGCAAGAAGTGCTGGACGAATTGCCTAAGCATCCGTACGATCTGTACCTGTTGCTGGATATCGACATGCCCTGGGAGCATGACCCTTTGCGCGATTTCCCTGATCTGCGCGAACATTTTATGCAGGTGTGGCACCGTGAATTAAAAGCGCTGGATGCCGATTATATCCTTATTTCAGGCCTTGGGGCCGAGCGTTACCAAAACGCTGTAACAGCTATCGAAAGCTTTCTGGAAAAAAAATAATATTTTTCTTACACCAGATGCAACGTTGCTAAAAACGTGGTGTCTTTTTATTTCGAAAGCTAATCACAATTGGAAGCAGTATACATAGATAAACATTATGGCCTGGTGGCCGAGTGTAAGCAGGGAAGTAAAAAAGCCTGCTACGAGCTTTATCGTCTATATTCTAAAGCCATGCTCAATGTGGCCTATCGCATCGTAGGCAATATTGAAGAGGCCGAAGATGTGCTGCAAGAATCTTTTGTGGATGCTTTCGCCAAACTGAAAGATTTCCGTCAGGAAACTACGTTCGGTTTATGGCTGAAGCAAATTGTGGTAAACCGGGCTATTAACCTGCTGCGCAAACGCCGGTTAGACTTGACCGAGCTGGAGGACGGGCACCTGGAGAATATTGTCGATAAGGAAGAGGATGACCAGGAAGAAATTCAATACCAGGTGGCGCAGGTGAAACAAGCCATTCAATTACTGCCAGAAGGTTACAGGATAGTACTGTCTTTGTACCTGCTGGAAGGTTATGACCACGAAGAGATCGGCCAGATTTTGAAGATCAATGAAAATACGTCCAGAACCCAGTTTCTGCGAGCGAAAAGAAAGTTAATGGAAATTTTAAGACAGAAAGGAAACGTAGCATGAGCAAGCGATTAGAGGATTTTATCAGGAACAACCAGGACGGGTTCGACGAATTGGAACCGCGTGCCGAATTGTGGGATAATATCGAAAAAAGGTTGTTTGCAGAGGAACAAACGCCAAAAAAGCGCGAGGCCAAAACCTTCTCTCTTGGTTTCGTGCTCAGAGTGGCCGCCATGATCATCATGGTGATGGGTATCGGTTTCGTTGTATACCTGCGAAACGAAAAGCGCCCGGGAGGAGTGGATTTAACTGCCATTAACCCCGAATATGCCAAACAACAAATGCACCTGGCATCATTAGTAAAAGAGAAACGCAGCGAACTGCGGACGGTGGCCCAGAAAGACCCACAGCTTTACCGGGAATTCAGTACCGAGATAGCGAAAATGGATTCTACCTATAAAAAACTGACAAACGAGCTGAAGACCAGCCCTAACCAGGAAAGGGTTTTACGTGCAATGATCCGGAACTTGCAGGTACAAACCGAGGTGCTGAATCAGCAGCTACAGGTAATTGAACAGTTTAACCAAATCAAAAACAATCAGGAAAATGAAAACAAAGATATTTAACACCTTATTAATGGCTATTGCCTGCATTGTAGCAGGCTTCAGCCCCGCCACAGCCCAACAAGCTGTTACTATTACGCCGGCAGTGCCGCTTGATAACTTAATCGAGCCGCTTCCTGCGCTGGATCTGTACACCCTGTCTGCAGATACCTATCTTGTTACAAGCGTCAAGGATTCTAGCTATCGCAAGGAAATGAAAAAACTGCAAGAGCAGATGCGCTCATTGCAGACACAGATGAACAAGCTGCGTACAGACGAGTTCAGGAAGCAGGCCTTAGCCATGGCAGACAGCAATCGTAAAAGAGTAACCAAGACTTATTCTTTCAACCTTAAGTCGGGCGACTTAACAAATAGCTTGAAGAGTTTTGGTAATATTACCATTACAGGCGATGATTACCTTAAAAAGAAGATTGAGAGCGGCGAGGTAAAAGAAAAAACCAAAACCTATACCAAGAGCTATAATGTTGATCGCGATGATCAAATCCAAATAGATAACCGCTTTGGCAAAGTAACCGTGAATACCTGGAACAAGAACGAGGTAAAGGTAGAAGTACAGGTCAAAGCTGATGCTAACGAAGAGGAAGACGCGCAAAAATTGCTGGATAACGTAACAATCAGCGATAGCAAAGATGGTTCGTTGGTTTCATTTAAAACAAATATCGGGGGCGAAAGCGGAAGCTGGGGTACCTGGTTTAACCTGGGCAAAGTACGCACCCGTAAAATAGAAGTAAACTATACCGTTTACATGCCGATCAAAAACTCGCTGAGCATTACCAATCGTTATGGCAATACCGAACTGCCAGAGCTTTTAGGCAAAGTGGTGGTAGATAACGCATACGGTAGCTTTACCGCTAAAACACTGAATAACCCCGCCTGCGAAATTAAAGTACGCTACGGCAGCGCGAGGATAGATAACCTGGTGGGCAGCGACTTAAATGTAGCTTACGGTAACCTGGTAGTGGGCGAAAGCGATAAGTTGAATGCAGATATCAGCTATGGCAGCGCCAAAATCGGTAAGATTAAAACCACAGGTAATATCAACGCCCGCTTTAGCGGTACCATTCAGGTGTCTGATGTGGATAAAAACCTGAAGAACCTGGCCGTTAACTGCTCTTATTCGAGCGTAAAGTTAGGCTTGGGGAATGATCAGAATGCAGATTTTGATGTAACTGTGAAGTATGGCAGCTTCAAATACGATGATCTCCCGGTAAGCATCACCTCTAAATCACCAGAAGAAGGAGACCGTGGCTTTAGTGCCACACACGTTTACAAAGGCAAGGTTGGTAAAGGCAACTCTGATAAAGTAATCGTGATCAAGTCAACCTTCGGAAGCGTGAAATTTGATTGAAATTTTACTCCCCCTTTTTTAGGGCATGCGTTTAATTAGTTTGTTTAATGTGCAAATCCCGTACTGCGAGAGTACGGGATTGCGGCGTGCATGCTATTTTATAATACCCTGCACAATAAACCTTTCAGGTATTCACCTTCGGGAAACGATGCCCTTACAGGATGGTCTTCGGGCTGGCAGAACTGGTAAATAAACTGTACTTCTTTACCTGCATCCAGCGCGGCCCAGGCCAGCACCTGCTTAAACGTATTAATATCCATTGCGCCCGAACAGGAGAATGTAGCCAGAAGGCCGCCTTTGTTCAGTAACAGCATGGCAATACGGTTAAGATCTTTGTAGGCGCGTGAAGCACGGTCCAGTGCAGAACGGGAAGGCGCGTATTTAGGTGGATCGAGCACGATCACGTCGAACATTTCGCCCTCTTCTTTAAACTTTCTTAGTTGTTTGTTTACGTCAGACTGTATGGCCTGATGTTGCGGGCTTTGTAAGCCGTTCAATACGATATTCTTCTGTAAGGTATCAATAGCCAAAGCCGAACTGTCCACACTGGTTACAGAGGCAGCACCAAGCTTTAAGCTGTTTAAGGTAAAGCCACCGGTATAGCAAAAGCAATCCAGTACTTTTTTGCCTGCGGTATGTTCTGCAAGTATCCGGCGGTTATCGCGCTGGTCGCAGTAAAAGCCGGATTTTTGGCCTTCGGCTATATTAATGCCATAAGTCAGTCCGTTTTCTTTTACCTGCACCAGTTCTGGCGGGTGTTCGCCTGCAAGGATACCTCCGCTGGATGCGCCTAGGCCTTCGTGCTCGCGCGATGAAGCATCACTCTTATCAAAAATTCCTTTAGGCTGAAGCAACTGCTGTAATTCGTCAATAATTACCGCCTTGTTGTTTTCAATACCGGAAGTAAGTATCTGTAGCGAAAGATGATCCGCATATTTATCTACAATGAGACCGGGAAGGTAATCTGCTTCGCTGAAAATTAACCGGCAGGTATCTGTTTGGCCAGCGTGCAGGATATTACTCCGGCTGGCTATGGCCGTGCGCACCTTCTGACGGAACCAATCATCGTTAATTTCGATACCCTCATTCCATTCCAGCAGGCGTAAAGCAACCCGCGACTGATTATTATAAAAGCCATAAGCTAAAAATTTTCCGGTGGCATCTACCAGCCTAACAATGTCGCCATTGGCAGGCTTACCCTTTGCCCGTTCTACTGCACCCGAAAACAGCCAGGGATGGCGCTGCAATACGGCCTTTTCTTTTCCTTTCTTCAGGACAACATCAATCATCCGGCAAAGATACCAAATTGTAGCATGCTGTTTATTCTGTTGCCCGCTATTCTAAAAGCGATAACACATCTGCAATTACTTCTTCGTTTTTCAGAATGCGATCGTGACCTGCCCCGTTATAGGCTTTGCTTTTTACATCGGGATGCGCGGATAAAAATTCCTGCAGGTATTCAAACGGAGCAATATGGTCTTCCTCATCATAAGCTAAAAAATGAGGCAGGCCCTTAAAATTATACAAAGTGGTTAAACGGAAATGCGAAAAGTGATCATCAAACCGTTTCCGGAAATCTTCAAAAAAAGCCTCTTGTGCTTCCTCTGGTACCCCCACACTGTTCATGGTCGCCTTGAAATTCTCCTTCACGCGGATCAACGGAGTGATACTGATAAGCTGGCGCGGAGCCACTTTCAGATCGTTCAGGGCAATTACGTTCGCCATGGCGCCGAGCGAGTGCGCAATCATTACTTCGGGTGTACCAATGTGCTTCAGCAGGGCCTTAACCGCTTCTACATATAGCAAAAGATTAGATAACGCTCCTTCAGATTTACCGTTACCCGGCGCATCAAAAGCAATCACCTGGACATCATCCATCGTCAGCAGCGCGTTGATCAGCTCAATGAAGTCGGCAGCTTTAGAAGCCCATCCATGAGTAAGCATGATCTTCCGGCGGCCCTCTCCCCAGATAAAATAATTAAAATTTAGTTCGCGCTGCGTGAAGTACTGGTCAAATACTTTCAGCGAACCTGTTTCTGCCTTAGCCAGCAGTTCTTTCTGCGGAAGCCATAACGGCATTTGCGGCGAGTGGCAGATCAGCTGCCATAATAAGGGCGTAAGTTCTGTATTATTTTGTATTGCCGCTTTTACATCAGCAACAATACGTCTCATTGTTTTCATAGGGCCAGGAGGAGCGTTTCAGGCAAAGCTATAGCAAGATTATCTTCGCGAATAAAAAACTACTTTTCCTGACACTAATTTGATTAATGTTATACCAGGTCGCGGCATAAAAAACCCAGCCCGGTTACCAGATTAACAACAATAGCAGGCGCTACATCGCAGCCTTCGATTCGTAGTACCTTGTCGCAATCCTCCAGGTCGATACTGATCCGGCATTCCGGAAATTCAGAACGGAGCAACGCGATAACGGTACCGGCCTGCCGGGCGCTGCTGATGTTTGTACCCCAAACCTCTACCGTTACCGTTCGCATCCTGCTGATTTTATTGCTGAGGCTGATAATTAATCATCCATTGTACACCGAACTGATCTGTAAGCACGCCGTAGTAGGCTCCCCAAAACATATCCTGCATAGGCATCGTTTGCTGTCCACCTTCAGACAAGGCATTAAAGATACTGTCTGCATCTTCGCGACTATCCGGGCAGAGGCACAGAAAGGAGTTGTTGCCCATGTTCAGTTTAAAGCCCATGGATTCCGGTGCATCCGTACCCATTAAAACGTTGTTGCCAATTGGCAGTGCAATATGCATAATCATATTACGGGTATCTTCGGGTAGTTTGTCTGCGTCGGGGTTATCGCTGAAGCGTTGCAGCATGGCAAATTCGCCCCCGAGTATAGATTTATAGAAATTGAATGCTTCTTCGGTATTGCCTGCGAAGTTTAAATACGGGTTGATGAACATCGTTGTAAGGTTTATAGTATTAATGGTTATGCTTTTCTGAAAGGCTGGTAAATTTTATGGTAGTAAATGTAAGAAACCAGTAAGACGGCAAACACCACTACCGGCATAATGATAAAGCTGGTTTGGCTACCCATGGCAATGTTGGCAATAAAGGCCGAAATAATAGAGATGCCAAAACCTACGTAGGCCCATTCTTTGAAACGGGCAGGAATAAATGGCAGTATCAGTAACAAGCCGCCGATAATCTTGCCGATAGAAAGTTCGATACGGAAATAATCCGGGAAGCCCATGTGAGCGACACCTTGTTTTGCCATTTCAGAGTTAAAGGTTAACGCCGGCATTACCGAATCAAAAAGGAAGAAAATACTGGTAAATACCCAGTAGATCACTTTGTCTCTGGTGGGTACTTTTTCTACAGTTAAAGTTGTCATGCTGTAAAGTTGAAGTGATGGTTATTTAGTTTCTATAATGGAAAGTATATTATCAGAAGGGTCTTTAAACCAGGCGATCAGTGGCCCACCACCTCTGAAGATATGGTCTTTATCTGTCTTCAGGTATTCGTCGTCATAACTTTCAAAATGCACTCCCTCGCTTTTTAACGCACTTACGGTTTCTGCAATATGCTGAACAGGGAAGTTAAGAATAGTAAAGGTGGCGGGCACGTGGTTGGGTTTTGCATAGAGCAGTATATGTGTGCCGCCCTCTACATGCAGAAATAATGTTCCCGGCATGCCGCCATCCTCGACAACCAGTCCTAATACATCCTGGTAAAAATGCTTCGCCTGCACGGCATCATGCACAGAAAACCCGCTGAACGCTTTAATATGTGTTAACATGATTTCTTCTGGATTGATAACTGGTTATACAAAGCTATGTGCAAAAGGCGGTATCCGCAGGGTGTAATTACGACATACTGGGGGTTGATTGCGAAAGATGCTTTAGCTAACTTTATGATTATGAAACACGTCACCATACTGATTCCCCAGGGAACCACCAGCCTTAGTAATATCGAAGGTACCTACCAGATCTTTAACGAGGTGAATAGCTTTATGGCGATGATGGGCAAGCCGCCCTTATTTGAGATCCACCTGGCGGGTGGTAGTGCAGAGGCGTCGCAGCGCAACGGCCTTTTTACCATAAAGCCCCATTTAAATGTAAAGGATATTGCCAAAACCGATCTGGTAATCATCCCGGCGGTACACGGCGACCAGCAAAAAGTGATTGAAAGTAATGCCGAACTGCTGCCCTGGATAGTGGAGCAATATAAAGGCGGTGCAGAACTGGCTTGCTTTTGCCTGGGTGCGTTCTTTCTGGCGGCAACCGGTTTGCTAAAAGGCAAGCAGTGCGCTACCCATTGGCATTTGGCTCATCAGTTCAGGGCGATGTACCCGGATGTCAACCTGGTAGACGATAAGATCATGACGGAAGACGACGGCATTTACAGCAGTGGCGGCGCGTATTCATACCTGAACTTGGTGGTTTACCTGATTGAAAAGTACGCCGGCCGGGATGTAGCTGTGCTTACGGCTAAAACATTCATGATAGATATCGACCGCAGCAGCCAGTCGCCGTTTATGATCTTCCAGGGGCAAAAAATGCACGAGGATGAGCAGATTAAAAAAGCGCAGGAATACATAGAGCATAACTTTGCCGCAAAAATCACGGTTGATGGTTTAGCAGACATGCTGGCCCTGGGGCGCAGAAACCTGGAGCGAAGGTTTAAAAAAGCAACCAGCAATACCGTGGTAGAATACATCCAGCGGGTGAAAATAGAGGCGGCGAAGAAAGGCTTCGAAACCAGCCGGAAAAATATTAACGAGGTGATGTATGAAGTAGGTTATACCGATACCAAAGCTTTCAGAACTATTTTCAGAAAAGTTACCGGCTTATCACCTATAGCATATCGTAACAAATACAATAAGGAAGCGGTTATGCACCAGGCTTCGTAAGCATTTCGAATGCTTTTAGCTGGGTTTTGTTTGCCTTCAACTTCCAGGCATTGATTAGTAAGGGAATCAGCTCTTCATCTGCTATTAACGGAAGCCGCACCAGCACATACGGGTAGTTCTGAAAATGTGGCGTGATGTAGTAAATATCCGGGTTTGCAGCAATCAGGATATCACGGTCGTGGTGATACAAAGACAAGGTTTCGCCATCGGCTTTTAGCAGGCAAAGCAGTTTCTTTTGAATGTAAAAGCCAATATCGCCCAATCTATTGCCCTCCCTTGTTCCGGGGAGTGGTAACAGCGTTTCCCTGATCAGCTTTAATACATTTACCGTCTGATACGCATTCGGCATATAATTACGTTTAATAAAAGTTGCGATTGTGTGGTAATCAGTCTAACTTTCGCTAAAATAAACCAATTAATTTCTGATGAAAAACATTTTAACGTTACTGGTAGCCTCTGCAATTGCTGTTGGCGCATCAGCACAAAACAAATTAACAGCTAAAGAAAAGCGCGCTGGATGGCAGTTGTTGTTTGACGGCACCTCTACCAAAGGCTGGCATACCTATTTAAAGCCCGAAGCAACCGAGGCATGGAAAGTAGTGGACGGCTCGCTGACACTTGACCCTAAAGCTTCAGGCCAGGGCGACCTGGTGACGGATAACGAATATGAAAACTACGACCTCTCTGTGGAGTGGAAGATTTCTGAAACAGGCAACAGCGGAATCATATTTGGCGTTCATGAAGATCCATCATTCGGGCAAACCTATTTAACCGGTATCGAAATGCAGGTATTGGATAACAAGGGTGCTGACGATAATAAAAAAGCCAGCCACCTTGCCGGATCGCTTTATGATATGAAAGCACCGGCTAAAGATGTAGCCAAACCTGCAGGTGAGTGGAACTTAGCCCGCATCCTTAAAAAAGATGGGCAGCTTACCTTCTGGTTGAACGGTACAGAAATTATCAACGTGAAAATGGGCAGCCCCGAGTGGCAGGAACTGCTGAACAACAGCAAGTTTAAAACCTGGAAAGGTTTTGCAGCTTATCCGAAAGGTAAGATTGCCTTGCAAGACCACGGACATGAAGTTTCTTTCCGGAATATCAAGATCCGGACTAACGTATAAACCCGATAGCCACAAGTTTTATATATGAGCCGTAACGGAGCCTGTGCTTTCTGTTACGGCTTTTATTTTGCGGCTGCCAATCAGCAGGATGATTACCGATAGCAGACAGGTACCAAACATCATGGCAGCGATAGGAAGGTCGGTTTGTAGGCCTAAGAAACCTACCAGGCCGGAGATCAGTCCGGAAACGCCGATCATGATAAAACCCATCAGCGCTGCAGCGCTGCCTACGTTGTGCTCGAAAGGAGCGAGGGCTAACGCCGAACCATTAGGATTGATCATGCCGCAGCAAGAAAGAATGATAAAGAACAGAATAACGGTAGTTACAATGCCAAACCAGTTATTGAGCGCCCCTATAATGAAAACGGTGCAGGTAACTATTTGTACCAGTAATGCCGTTTTGAAGATCTGCTGCGATTTGAACTTTTTTAACAGGTAAACATTCAATTGGCTGCTGCCGATAAAGCCTACTGCCAGCAAGGTAAACAGTAAGCCGAACTGGTTGGTAGTGAGTTTAAAAACATCCATCATAATCACTGGTGCCCCCGCCAGGTAAATAAACAGCGAACTGAACGAGAACGTACCCGCCAGGTTATAGGTAATAAACTGCGGATTGCGCAGAATAGAAAAAAAGGTGGTTAAAATGGGCACAGGGTGTAAAGACACCGACGGGTCTGCCGCGCGACCGGCAGGCAGATAGAAAAATACCAGTGCGATCAGGATAACAGCGAATATAGCCAGCATGACAAACACCCATTGCCAGCCCAGAGAATCCGCAATAAAGCCACCTAACGTTGGTGCAATCAGCGGCGAAATACCAATAATCAGGATCAATAGCGAAAATATGCTGGCGCTTTCGTCGACAGAGAAGAAATCGCGCACCATGGCGTACGATGCGGTTGCGGCAACACCACCGGTTAAGGCCTGTAAGAACCGGAAGATGATAAGTGCGTTAACAGAGGTGGCAGACATACAGCCCACGCAGGCGAGGGTATAAGCAATCAGCCCGAAATAAAGCGGACCTTTCCGCCCAAAGCGGTCTACCAGCGGCCCGTAGCTGATCTGCCCGATGGCCAGCCCGATAAAGTAGCTGGACATGGAAAGGGATATTTTAGCTGAAGTACTATGCAGGTGACTGGCGATCTGCGGGAACGCCGGTAGATAAAAATCGATGGAAAAAGGATCGAGCGTGGCCATCAGGCCAAGTATAAAGATTAGAAAAGCCCTGTTAATTAAGGGCTTCGTCGGTTCCGTCGCGGCGTCTGTCATGGGTAGCTATTTGTACGCGAAGATACTACCAATTAAAGTACTTGAATTGTCAAATCACGACAATATAAGGGGTAAGCTACGACAGACTGGTTATTTACTTTACCTTGGTTAACACCTGGTTGATGGTCAGTTTTTCCTGCGTACCGCTTTCCATGTACTTAAAGGTAAGCAAGCCGCTTTCTATTTCATCACTGCCGATCACAATCACATAGGGTACACCTTTGTTGTTGGCGTAATCGAACTGCTTTTTAATTTTGGTACCGGCAGGGTACAGTTCTGTATTGATGTTTTCTGCACGGAGTTGTTGCAGTAATGGCAAGGCGTACTCTTCGCCGGCCTTATCAAAGCAGCAGATCAGCACACGGGTGGTTTGGGCGACAGAATCGGGGAACAGGTTTAATTCCTGCAGCACATCGTAGATCCGGTCGGCACCGAAAGAAATGCCTGCACCGGTTAGGCCTTTTAAGCCGAACATGCCCGTCAGGTCGTCATAACGGCCTCCGCCGCCAATGCTGCCCATAAACGTTTCGTTGGTTTTTACTTCGAAGATGGCGCCGGTATAGTAATTTAAACCACGTGCCAGGGTAATATCCAGATCAACCGTAGCGCGTTGCAATTTGCAGCGGTTAACATATTCAAATATGGTTTCCAGTTCTTCGCAACCTTTTAAACCAATGGTTGATGCAGACAGGATATAGCGAAGTTTGTTCAGCTTTTCATAGTTAGATCCTTCCAGCAGGATGATCGGCTCCAGTTTGTCCACATCTTCCTGGGTAAAGCCCTTGCTCAACAATTCGTTCACCACGCCGTCCATCCCAATCTTGTCCAGCTTATCGATGGCAACCGTCATGTCGACAATCAGTTCCGGCTTGCCGATAATCTCTGCTATCCCCGAAAGGATCTTACGGTTATTGATCTTGATGGTAAAATCCTTCAAACCGAGGGTAGACAGGGCTTCGTCATAGATCAGGATAAATTCTGCCTCGTTCAGCAGCGAGTCTGAACCCACTACATCAGCATCGCACTGGTAGAACTCGCGGTAGCGGCCTTTCTGTGGTCGGTCTGCCCGCCAAACCGGCTGCACCTGGAAACGCTTGAACGGGAAAGTAATTTCGTTCTGGTGCATTACCACGTAGCGGGCAAAAGGTACGGTCAAATCGTAGCGAAGGGCTTTTTCAGAGATGGAGGATGTTAATTGATTTGAATTACGGGCGTCAAGCGCAGCGCTGTCAGCTTTAGAAAGAAAATCGCCGCTATTTAAAATCTTGAAGATCAGTTTATCACCTTCATCGCCATATTTACCGGTCAGGGTGCTTAGGTTCTCCATTGAAGGGGTTTCTATCTGCTGGTAGCCGTACTTACGAAAAACACTTTTGATGGTTTCGAAAATATAGTTGCGCCTGGTCATTTCTACGGGCGAAAAATCACGGGTTCCTTTAGGTACAGATGGTTTAATAGCAGCCATGCCGCAAAGATACATTTTTGAAGGAAAGCGAAGATTTAATCCGCCAGGGCATTTTGTGAATGACTGGGCCTGTTGTTACTTCCCCGTCAGCCAGTTCTTTAATCTTTTAACCGGGTCAACTTTTCTTGGCTTGGGCAGGCCATCGTGCGTCAGTTGTTGGTCGTAATGCTGCTGCAATTGCGCAGCGTAGGCTTGTGCGGCTGCGTCGCCGTTTTTAAGCTGCTCAATAAAAGGCAATACCCGGCTGTTCAACGCACTGTTTTCAGAAACGGTAAAATAGGCGCTTCGCGGAATTTGATTTTCGTTCTTGTTGATTTGCGGGTTGCCGTTCTCGGCAAAGTAATCTACCTGGTAAATCTCCGGGTTTAGCCTTTTCAACCGTTTGGTACCTTTGCGTTCGTTCCGCCAGGGATGTTCGTTTTTAGGCAACTGTTGCAGCAGAAATTCGCGGTCCCAAATCGTCATCTGGTGCGACATCAGGTAGTCCGATTGTTCATTATCCAGCCTGCTTATGGTAAAACCTTCAACTTGCCAGTCGGTAGGCCTGGTTTTATACACCTCGGCACTAGTCAGCTTTACCTGCTTCCAATTGTGCTGTTGAATCAGGAGGAGTAGTTGCTCAAAAAAGGCTGCGTTTACCGTTGCACTTAACCACATGTCCTCTTGCATATAAATCACATACCGTTCTTTGATCTGCTCGCGTAGTAATAACGCCAACCTGTCCGACCATTCGCCTTTACCGGAACGGATGTTTTCAAACCCAGGTATGTCTGCCTGCAGTTCTTCCGTTGCGAAGTAATAGTTGCAGGGGATGCTTTTATCCCAGTACCTGTCAAAAAAATAGGCAAAGCCCGGATATAAAAAGCTGTAGCGGTCGCAAGCGTGAACCAACAAGGCAAAATCGGCAGACTTTTTTCCGAGCATCATAAACAGTAAGCAAAAATACAATTAGCTTCGCAAAGCTAATTACAATTAGATGTCGTCGCACCATATCGTCCGCGAAAAACAAGAACCCGCACTGCTTGCGCTGTCGCTGACAGATTTTTCGTTCGAACACTTAGGGCAATTACTGGAGTGGAGCCCGACCGTAATCGCGACTGATGATACCTTTCACTATTTTACAGCTAACGACATTAAGGTTGATTGGCTGATCACTTCAGAAGAAGCAGACCAATCACAACGAAATATCAGGGTCATTGCGCGAGATGCAGATCCGCTGAATGATGCATTGTCCATCCTGGTTCAGGAGGGTTACCCGGCAGTAAATATTGTTACCGATGAAATGCCATTACTGCAAGCTTACGCAGCTTATCTTTCTCAGATCAACCTGGTGTTTTACACCTCAACAGAAAAGATCTATCCGGTAAAACCAGGTTTCGAAAAGTGGAAGGCAGCGGGTGAAATGATCAGGTTACTGTCGCCTGTTGATAACCTGGTAGTTTCGGGGTTGAAAAAGATAGATGAGGATCATTATCAAACGGTGGCGGATGGCTTTTTCAGTCTCAACTTTTCAGCTGAATTTATTTTCATCGCCGAGAAAATCTGAGTGTACGAATTACGTTAACTATTTTATAATTTGCGATTCGCATCCAACGCAGGACCTCACCCTAACCCTCTCCAAGGGAGAGGGAATTTAAGTCCTCCCCTGCCGGGGAGGATTTAGGAGGGGTTATGCTACGGTGTTAGCTTTAACTAACGATTATAAATTAGCTTATCTTAAATAGTAGTGTTGATTGAACTATTACTACAGTTTACGTTAACTATTTTATAATTTGCGATTCGCATCCAACGCTTCAATTAAATCATGAGAAAGATCTACCTGCTTGCGCTCTGTAGCTTGTCGGCCATGCTGACACAAGCACAGCCAGCCAAAAAAATCGCTATTATTCCAGAACCTGTCGAGATACAGGAGAACGCCGGTAAGTTTATTTTGCCGCATACCGTTATCATTAAAGCTACTACCGGCAAAGAGGTTGAACCAGTTGTTGACTACCTTAGAAAAAGGCTGACAACGGCGACAGACCTTACGGTTACTTCGCGGCCGTCATCTGCGCTTTTCAGCATCAAACTGCTGTTAAATAATTCGGATGATGTGGTGATTGGCCAGGAGGGCTACCACCTGAGCGTGACCAAAAACCATGTGATCATTACAGCCAACAAACCGGCCGGACTTTTTTACGGTGTGCAAACGCTGATGCAATTACTGCCGAAAGAAATTGAAAGCCAGACACCGGTTAAACAGACCTGGGAAATACCTTGCGTAACCATTACAGATTATCCGCGTTTTGAGTGGCGCGGACTGATGTTCGATGTGTCCCGCCATTTCTTTGGTAAAGAAGATGTGAAGCACTACATAGATGATATGGTGCGCTATAAATATAACCTGCTGCACCTGCACCTTACTGATGACGAAGGATGGCGCATAGAAATTAAGAGCCTGCCAAAGCTTACGCAGATTGGTGCTTACCGGGTGTATAAAGTTGGCTATTTCGGCACCTTCTCGCCGCCAGAGCCTAACGAACCGCGCAACTACGGCGGCTTTTATACCCAGGATGATATCCGCGAGCTGGTACAATATGCTAAAGAAAGGTTCGTGAATATCCTGCCTGAAATTGATGTACCCGGCCATAGTTTGGCCGCTATAGCGGCTTACCCTGAACTGGCGAGCACTCCGGATGCGGTGAACTATCATGTCCGCTCGGGTGAACCGATCCGGGACTGGAGCAAAAAGCCGTTCCCTGCGCTGATTGACAATAACCTGAACCCTGCAAGTGAAAACACTTACCAGTTTTTAGATAAAGTAATTACCGAGGTAGCACAGTTGTTCCCGTTCCCTTACATTCACATGGGGGGCGACGAAGCTGCTAAAAACTTCTGGGAGCAAAGCGAGGCGGTTAAGGCATTAATGCAGCGCGAAAACCTGAAGAACCAGGAAGAAGTGCAAAGCTATTTCGAGAAACGGGTAGAGAAGATCGTGGAGTCGAAAGGTAAACGCTTTATGGGCTGGGATGAGATACTGGAAGGCGGACTTGCCCCTAACGCCGCCGTAATGAGCTGGCGCGGGTTGGAAGGCGGCAAAATGGCCGCCCAGCAAAAGCATGACGTGGTGATGTCGCCTACAGATTTTGCTTACTTAGATTACATGCAGGGCGATGTAGCCCTGGAGCCGAAAGTATATGCTACTTTAAGGCTTGCTAAAGCCTACCAGTTTGAGCCCGTACCAGAAGGTGTAGATACAAAATACATCAAAGGCGGGCAGGCTAACCTGTGGACAGAGCAGGTGTATAACATGCGCCATGCCGAATACATGACCTACCCGCGGGCATTTGCCATAGCAGAAGACCTTTGGACCCCTAAAGCCCGTAAAAACTGGAACGATTTCTTTGGCCGGGTTGAGGATCATTTCGAGCGCTTTAAAGTAGCCGATATTAAATATGCGCCAAGTGTTTATGACCCGATCATCACACCAGGGCTTACGCGAACTAATGAAGTACAGGTAACGCTGGCGACAGAAGTTCCCGGGCTGGATATCTATTACACATTCGACAACTCATTTCCGGATAACCATTACCCCAAGTATGAATCGCCATTAGTGGTACCAAAAGATGCCGCCATGTTAAGAATAATCACTTACAGAAACGGGCAACAAATAGGGCGACTGATCACCATACCGGTAACAGACCTGAATAAAAGAGCCGGAAAGAAATAATGAGGAATTATGAAGGGGTTTACAGTGTAGGCCCCTTTTTCATTATAAACCGAGAGGGTAAGTAAAAGCTAAGCGACGTGTTGCTGGCTACTGGTAATGTTTTTCATCTGCTGCTCAACAGCATCGGTAACCCGTTGATTAAGCAAACTTTCAATGGTTTCTATTAGTTGGTCCATGTCGAAAGGCTTTGCTAAGAAAGCATCTGCGCCTGCTTCGAGGGCAGATTTTCCGATATCCTTACCGGCAGAGATCATCAGTACAGGTATTTGCGCAGTCTGTTCGTTGGCTTTTAGCGCACGGCACACGTCGCGTCCGTCAACGCCAGACATCCAGATATCCAGCAGTATCAGGTCCGGATATTGAGCGGGTTCCAGTTTAAGCAGATCATTCCCGTCATAAGTGGAAGTGAAACTGTAACCATAAAAATCAAGCATCATTTCAATGGCGTCCACAATTCCCGGATCGTCATCGGCAACAAAAATTCTCTTAAGCATGTTCGTACAGGTAAACAAATCTATAAAAAAATTAAGTTAAAGAAAAATAATTTACCTTTATTGATCTTGTACCTTAAATGTTCGAATCGAAAAATTGCAGTTAGTTGGAAATATGGTTTTCGAAGTTCTTACTGTACAAACGTCTTTTACAACTTATTGTTTTAAGATTTCCTGGTTATTTTAATCTCGTCGCCTTTTCTGATCAAGCCGCCACCGCTGTGAAGCAAATTCTGCCCGAACATGATCTTGTTATTGTGCCTGCGATAATTGGAAAGTATTTTTAAGGGTTCCGCACCCTTAGCGGCGGTTTGTTGGTCAATGGTGGTCATCACACAACGTGCACAAAGTTTTACGCCAAAAAAGCTGATGCCATTAATTTCGAAGGCTTTCAGCTCATCTTCCTGGTAGGGTTCGCCACCGGTAAATACAATATTGGGTCGAAACCTATCCATCGGAAGCTCATCTCCAAGGCGCTTATTCAGGTCATCCAGCGAAGCCTGGCCGATCAGCAGAAACGGATAGGCATCTGAAAAGGAAGTGATCTCATCATAACGGGCATATCGTTCGTCTACCCTGCGATGGCTATCATCAGGCATGTAGAACAAGCGGCAACGGATAGTCAGGTGTTTGGTAAACCATTCGTCAGCTTCATCGCTTACCCGGGTGGCCCGGCAGCTATCATCCCAAATGGTAACCGTTTCGATATCGGTTGTTTGCGGATGGAAAGGCACCAGTAGCATTTCGTTTTTATAGGTTACCTGCAGGCCATCCTCCGTCAGCTGAAGTTTGAATAAAGCCATTTGCGCATGCTCGCGCTGGGAAAGGAAACGATTATTTTCATCAACCAATAACCAGCGCCTGTCATACTTCAGGCCGCGGTCTGTAACTTCTGCTTCGGTTAATTCAATGCCTCCCAATGATTTGATGGGATAAATAAAGAGTTGGCTTACCTGCAACATAATAGCTAAGATACAGGTGTTTGTTGGAAATTGACGTTACGTCGTTAATTTACGTTTTGTTAAGACGAACGTCATGAAGTGATTGTTCAATTTGTAAGGAAAGGTATTGCAATAAAAAAGGTCGGAAGATTGCACTTCCGACCTCTAACGGCATAAAGCCGTTTTGTTTTTTCATAGATGGTAGAGAATATATATGGTCAGGCTGCCTTTTTAGCGCCCTGGTTGTTGCCTGTTTTATGTTGCGCCTCGCGGAATGCGCGCAGGTCTTTCTGTAAAAGATTTTTTAATTCAATATCAATTGACTTTAGCAAAATCTGTGTGTTGTTTATGGTTTTCATAGTTCGTTGTTTTAAGTTAGTTGTGAAGATATATACGAGAATGATGCCAAAAATTCATCAAGCCTTCATGCAATTTAAAAATGCGGATTTTTATAAGGTGTTATCTGCCTGATTGTATTTTTAAGCATACAGCTTGACTTTAAACTGACTAAAAAATCGACATTTTACATACTTAAAAGTATTTTTTTCTCTCATAAAAAAAGCCGCAGGTTGCGGCTCGTGATAGTTATTCTCAGTGAATTGGATTAATCCTGCGTTACCGGTTCGTGATGGGCATGGCACGCTTCCGCACACCTGGTGCACGCTTCCGCACACAATTGGCAATGCTCCGCGTCGTGCTTACCACATTCTTCTGCGCACATACGGCATATCTCTTCGCAAATAACCAGGTATTGGTGAGCAATGGCCGAGTTTCTTTGAAGCAGCCTTGCTGCCTGGCTGCAAATATCTCCACAATCACGGTCGAGCATAATACAACCCGCCATTTCCTTTACCATTTCTTCGTGAAGACAGGCGGTCGCACAATTCTCGCACGCCAGTACGCAATCCAATAAGGTTTGGATTAATTCCTGATGATGATGTTGCTGTTCCATAATTTTATTATTTGATGTAATAGAACTACCAAAACAGCAGCACGTTGTTTTAGAAAATATGGAATTGTAAACAGGGGATTATTACCAGCCTTTCAGTTTCTTCAGATACGCGGTAAGTTCAGTTGCAATTTGCCGGTGCTCGCTGGTATCCGGGTGTGTGCCGCAACCATGGTCATAACGTTTGTTGAAGAAGTAATGGCTGACGTGCTGATCGCCATGATTGCGGTAATAGTTATTTACTGCTTCCATGTACTTTTTTAACGCGTTGTTCAATTCTTCATTGCCCATTGGGCTATTCAGGCAAACGATGTCTGCTTTAGGATAGTACTGTCGCAGCTTATCAATGAACAGTATATAAGCTTTGCAAAAAGCAACCGAGTCCTGTATTCCGTCGTTCTGCCCAAGGCAAACGGTTACCACGTCCGGCTGGTACTTTTTAAAGTCCCATTTAAGTGAATCGTTACTGAAATTAACACGATCATAAACATCGGACATGGTTTGCTTCATCCCGCAGCAACTGTGCATTAACCCGATGCCAGAGACTGCCGAAATATGATATTGTGCAGAAAGGTTTCGCGCCGTTACCGCGCCATAACTTAACCAGGCGTTATGCTGGTCGTACCATTGGCCTGTACCGCAAGGTGTACTAAGGTCTGATGCGCTGCCACAAGTGATGGAATCGCCGATGTATTCAATCTTTCGAAGGGGTGCTGCGGGAGGCGGTAATAAAGCTTCGCAGTTAATCCCGGTTAATGCTACATAGCCAATAGCCGCTTCCGTGTCTTTACAGATGATTACGGTATGCTTGCCATTGGTAAGGTTATTTGCAATTTTTAGGGTATCGTGTTTTGTTGTGGTCTTTATCCGTGAGGCTTTGCCGTCCACCACTATTTCCAGGTAGTTGTGTGTAGTGCCATACAGTTCTTCATCGTCCAGTAACACCTCGCAATCTTTGCCCTGAAAATTAAAAACAATATAAGCGCCAGGCGCCCAGAGCCTTGGTCTTGCAGGGTTAGAAAAATCGGCCCGACCGAAATACTGAACGCGGTTATCCGTCGGTGAAAAAGTTTGCACCGCAGTTCTTGCGTTAGCATTACAGAACAGTGCTGCAAATAGCAGCGGTATAAAAAGTAACTTAATCATGTTTCAGTAAAGCTAAAGCTTTCTGAAATCATATGGCGTATATTCTACTTCGTCGGCTACCTTTACCCGTAAGCTGATCACCTTGCCGTTCTGAACCGTGAATGGGAAAATAGCTTTGCCGAATACCGGATCAGAGAAGGTGATATAAAAGCGGTTGCCGCCCAAGGGTTGCGCACGGGCAAACATCCGTGGATGATGCTCAAAACGGATCTCCAGGTCGTTATTATCTCCTTTGGTCACGGTCAGTTTACCGTACAGGTCATTCACGTATTCGCCGGTATATTTATTTAAAGAAAGTTCAGGCTTTAGGTTCATAGCGACTGAATCGCGCATTTTGGCAGCGTTTTGCAAATCTTCATTATATCTGCTTTTGAACATCGCCAGGTATTTGTCGCTGTAATTATAGTAAGGCCTTTTCAAAAAGGCATCGAGGATTTCCCAGCGAAGTGCTTCATAGAGATAGTTTTGATCGCTGTTTGTCAGGATCACAATACCCAGGTTTTCTGAAGGTAGCAGCGTAACCGAACTCACAAAGCCATTCACACCACCGTCATGCATTACCAAGCGTTTGCCCGCATAATCCTGTAAAACCCATCCTAACCCATACAATTCGTAATAGGTATCACCATTTAAACGGGTACTGCTGCCAACAATATCCTGTGCCTGCCGCGTGGTAGCGATCGCTGCCGCGGGAATCACCTGCCTGGCACCTACTTTGCCGTTATCCAGTAAGGCCATCATCCATTTGTTCATATCACTCGCGCAAGAACTGATGCTGCCTGCCGGGGCCAGGTTATCTATCTGCGGTAAGGGAATGGCAATCAGCCGACCGTCAGAAAGGGTGTGCGCCGCCGCTTTGTTGATCTGTTTGGTGAGGTCGGCACTTAACGCGATACTGTAGCCCATGCCTAAAGGCGCAAAGATGGTTTCCTTCAGGTATTCTTCCCAGCTTTTACCGGTCACTTTTGGGATCACTTCGCCTGCAGTTAAGAAAGCGGCGTTGGTATATCCCCACGTGGTACGGAAAGGATAGAGCGCTTTTACATGGCTCATCTTTTCAATCACTTCTGCCCGGTTCAGGTTGCTGGTCCAGTAGGTAAAATCACCCTGGAAGGTACCAAAGCCCAGGCGGTGGCAAAGCAGGTCGCGAAGGGTAACCAGATGCGTAACCTGGTTGTTTTCAAGTTTGAAATTTGGAAGATATTTAGTTACCGGGTCATTCAGCGATAACTTCTTTTGCTGCTCCAGCGTGGCCAGCATGGTAGCGGTAAAAGCCTTGGTATTACTGCCGATCATGAAGAGCGTGTTCTGGTCTACTTTAGAAGGCACACCTAATTCTTTAATGCCGTAGCCCTTCATTAGTACTATCTTCCCGTCTTTTACAATGCCTACTGCCACCCCCGGGATGCGCCAGTTGGTAAGCGCCCGGTTGATGTAATTATCCAGGCTGTCTGGAATAAATTTATTGCGGTTGATGTGTTGTGCCTGAACACCTGACGAAAGGCATAGCATCAGCCCTAAAAAAATCGAGTAACCTTTTTTCATCCCGGCTTATATTTTCTGATATTTACCCATCACTTTAAAACTGTAATAACACAGTATCTTATTACTTGATCTATGAAGATTAAACTTTTTTGTTTCGGCAAGCTGCTTGGAACCGCCTTTTTTCTGCTTGCGATTATGCATTCTGCATCTGCCCAGTTCGGTGGCACCCAGTGGACGCCAGACGGCTATCATTACTATAGCAACGAAAATGGCGGCATTGTTAGTATAGACGCCCGCGACGGGAAACAAACAACCGTATTAAGCAAAGCGAAACTGCATTTGAAGGGCAAAGATACATTAGAGATCCGACGTTTCTCTGTATCGCAGGACGGTCAGAGAATTTTAATCGCCAGTAACACTAAACGGGTGTGGCGCTACGATACCCGTGGCGATTACTGGTATTATAACCTAAAGACCGGCGCCCTTAAAAAGTTGGGTGCAGGCCGTCCAGTAGCATCGCTAATGTTTGCAAAAATTTCGCCCGACGGTAATAAAGTAGCTTATGTAAGCGAGCATAACCTTTTTACAGAAGATTTAAACAGCGGCGTGATAAAACAATTGACTACTGATGGCAGCCGTAGGCTGATCAATGGTACTTTCGATTGGGCTTATGAAGAAGAGTTTGACTGCCGCGATGGCTTCCGCTGGTCGCCGGATAGCAAGAATATTGCCTACTGGCAAATAGATGCCCGCAAGATCCGCAATTACCTGATGCTGAACACTACCGACTCTGCCTATTCGTACAATGTGCCGGTAGAATACCCTATCGCCGGTACAGACCCAAGCTCGTGCCGTGTTGGTGTGGTAAACGTAAGTACGGGTAAAACCACCTGGATGAAAGTTCCGGGCGACCCGGTTCAGCACTACATTCCCCGGATGGAATGGGCCGCAAATTCAAATGAGCTGATCTTGCAGCAATTGAACCGCGCGCAAAATGAAAGTAATATTATGGTTTGCAATATTTCTAACGCAACTGTTAGGAATATTTGGACGGATAAAGATAAAGCCTGGGTTGACGCGAAAGACAACGCCATCGGCTGGGAATTTGTAGACCATGGTAAATCTTTTATCTGGGCGAGTGAAAAAGACGGTTGGCGCCACCTTTACCGCATTAACCGAGACGGGCAGGAAAAACTGCTTACCAAAGGCAATTATGACGTAATCAGCGTTACGCTGATCGACGAAGCAGGTGGTTATATTTATTTTGCTGCTTCGCCAGAGAATGCTACGCAATCTTACCTGTATCGCGTTAGCATCAACGGCAGTGAAACGCCTGATCGGATCACCCCAATGGACCAGCCGGGCACGCATAGTTACGAGCTATCGCCGAACGGCAAGCTGGCAATCCATAATTTCTCTAATATTTATACCCGCCCTGTCAGCGAAATTATCAATCTACCGCAGCACCAGCATATCGCGGGCGGCACAATCAAGGTTGATCCCGCTACCGCTAAAACCAAAACCGAGTTTTTCAAAGTAAAAACAAGCGATGGTGTAGAGATGGACGGCTGGATGGTAAAGCCTAATAATTTCGATCCGACAAAGAAATACCCTATCGTATTTTATGTTTATGGCGAACCTGCCTCGCAAACGGTTACTGACCGGTATGGCGCTTCTAACAACCGCCTGTACAAAGGCAGCATGGCAGAAGATGGTTATATCTATGTTTCTTTAGATAACCGCGGCGCACCGGCTCCTAAAGGCCGCGAATGGCGTAAGGCTATTTATCGCAATATCGGCACGCTGAATATCCGGGACCAGGCGATGGCTGCTAAAGAGATCTTGAAAAGGCCTTATGTAGATACCAGCCGCGTAGCGGTTTGGGGTTGGAGCGGTGGTGGATCATCCACCCTTAACCTGTTGTTCCAATACCCGGATATTTATAAAACAGGGATTGCCGTGGCAGCAGTTGGCAACCAGTTAACTTATGATAATATTTACCAGGAACGCTACATGGGCGTACCGATCGACGAGCAAAGCCGTTCTTACTTTATCAAAGGTTCTCCGGTAACGCACGCGAAAAATTTGCGCGGTAATCTGCTATACATTCATGGTACGGGCGATGACAATGTTCATTATGCTAATGCCGAGCAGTTGATCAACCAATTGGTGAAATATAATAAGCAGTTTCAACTAATGTCATACCCTAACCGTACGCATAGCATACGCGAGGGCGAAGGCACCACAGAACATTTGCGTACACTGTATACCCAATACCTGCGCGAGCACTGCCCTCCGGGAGGCAGATAAGCTATTGTCGATCCTTTTTAGCGAACGCCTTCTTATAGCTGCATTAAAAACAGTTATAAGAAGGCGTTTTTGTTTTAAAAACGATAACTATTTAAGCCAGACGGATTTTTACTTCTAAAAGTTGTTTTTTTGCGGGGAATTTCCTATCTTCAAGCAACTTAAACCCAACCTTATGCCAAATCAAAATCTTACACCCGACCAGGCCGCAGGCCTTAATCTGGTTAAAACGTTGATCGTCCCTAACGGAGATCCAACTACTATTCTTAACCAGCCTATTTTGAAAGTTATTGTTAATGGTAACTACACCGATGCTGTTTCAAATGCCGATACCGCTGCGATTGGTGCGCCAATAGTAGGCCGGCATGTCATTTGGTTTCAGAATGGTGTACCTACCAGTCTTCAAGCCAGCCTTGCAACTGGCAGTCTGGTTAATGTGCAGGCTTTCTCGCTAACAGTTAATAACCATGTTGCTGACAGGGTTTTAACTACTGAAGATGCTGATTATGTACGTATGGAAACGGCATTTGACAGAGCTGGGCAATGAAAAAAATTATACTATTTACCTTCCTGGCAATCATTGGTGGGTCGCTCCGTGCGCAGTTATTAACCGTGCGCGAAACTTCAAAAAACGCGACAGATACCTTAAGCTTTAAGGATGTACCCATTGTTGATATCAATGGCAGTCTATCGGTGCAAATAAAGAAGGGAGATCTGTTGCTGAAGATTCCGCAGGTGGCCCAGTCAGACCCGCAACGGACCGCACGTTTAAAGGCGTTGTTATTCATCCTGCAATCGGAGCAGGAACTTTTGCGGCAGTTAAGCATCCCGGCGGCGATGGGCAAGCCAGACCTTGTTCAGCTGAAATCTTTTTCTACATTGATGATCGAGTTTTTAGGCCGGGTACAACAATATCCTTCTATTCGTCAGGATGTGAATAAGCTGGCGATAGAATTTGGGGCGAAATACCGTGATAACAGCCTGGATAAGTCGGCTTTTCCCAATGCGCAGACTTACGTAATTAAAAACCTCTCAAAAATTACTGATACGCTGATTACCGGCTTACAATCGTCGGCGGGTGCAAGCAATGTTAGCATTCAGTTGAAGGCATTTTTAAACACCAAAAAAGAAAATGCAATAAAGGTTCATGTCGAAAATTTTGACAACTACAGCGCTGGTGAATATTATGAAGTGCCGCGCTGGGTGACGTCTTTTTCGCAAAGCGATATCCAGCAGTACAACCAAATGGCAGATGTCAGTGCCACGCTTAATACCATGCTGAATTCAAAGCTGAGCGATATTGTTAAAGGGCTGGCAGATTCTGTTAAAAGCTATCAGTGTTTTAACGAGCTTTTAACCAGCGTACAAACTCAGGCAGCAACTATAAGCGGGCAGGCCAATGCAGATGTCAGTACGTTTGTGCAAACGTCAGAACAAAATTTAAAAGATCTGGTCAGTGCCCTACAGGCAATAAAGAACCCGGGCAATGTGACCGGGCTTAACGGATTGCAGGTTTTTAACCAAACGGTAAATAATCTGTTAACCGTCGCCTCGAACTTTAAAGCATCTGTAACCGCGCTCCGGCAACAGGTGAATCAGCAGGTGATCAATGCTGATCCGGCTTTAAGGAGCATTAACAGCCAGTTTGATAACTGCACACAGCTGTTGCAAAAAGATATTCAGACCGCCACCGCTGTGTATAACACCGTTACAGGCTTGTTCAAACCGTTTCAAAATACGGCAAGCCAGGTACAACAAGTTACCGGTGCAGCATTTGACCTGACGATCAACAAACTGCCAGAATTTGGCTATATCGATCTTAAAACTACCGGCCAGCGCGAGAATGGGGACGAACTGGAAATAAAACTGATCTACCGCACCAGCGATGATATCGCGCAGAATAAACCAGGTACTACCTTACGATTAGTAGACATCGAGCTTCAGCAGATTAACTTTTATTCAGAAACCAACATCGGGGTGATATTAGCACGGCCGTTTAACAACAGCGCTGATGTAAAATTAAGCAGGCAATTCCAGTTTGCACCTGCCGGAAGCTTGCTGCTAAAGTTCGGCAGCCGAAAATCCCGCTTGTGGAATAGCCTCAGTCCGGGTATTGGTTTCAACGTATCCACACCAGATTTTAACCTGGATGGTTCGCCTGATGTAAGCTACGGCGGGGTGATTACCTTGTTCAGAAATGTGCTGAGTGCGGGGCTTTCTTACAATACCAAAACCAGCAGCCCGTTCTGGTTCTTTGGTTTATCCTTGCCATTTGCTACGCTCGGCTTGCCGATTGGCAACGTTCAGACGACGAAATAATGCGGTTATTAAAAAAGCCTGTCTAGATATGATCCGGACAGGCTTTTTTATACGGTTTGGTTAGTACTTTAAAACGGCAGATCGTCTTCGGTATTTGTTGTACTGAAATCGTCGTTAGTTTCTACTGTTTTGGTCCCGTTCTTTGCATCGTTGTCGAAGTCACTTTTGCGGCCCAACATGGTGAAGTTTTCGGCTACAATTTCAGTAGTATACTTTTTCACGCCTTCCTTATCTTCAAAAGAACGCGTACGAAGTTTTCCTTCAATGTAAACCAGTTTTCCTTTTTGTAAATACTTTGAAGCTACATCTGCTAATCCGCGCCACATCACAATGTTGTGCCATTCTGTTTGCTCGACCCGTTTGCCGTCTTTATTAAAGGTTTCAGAAGTAGCAAGGGGAAAACTGGCAACAGCCACGCCTCCTTCCAAATACCTTATTTCCGGGTCTTTACCAAGGTGTCCTACAAGAATTACCTTATTTATTCCTGACATAAATTAATTATAAAAAGGGGAATTCAGTTTGAATTTAAAAAATTTAGTTAAAAATATAAAAATGATTTGAGGCATGGCTATTTTTTTTAAATTTTCTACTTCAATGTAAAACCATTGTTCTTTTAATTTAATTGGCGGATGCTCCAATCGAACAAAACTGACCTTTAATTTTCGATGTGTTAACACGTGCTTATGCGTGCCAAGTACTTCTGCTGTCTTCACTGCCTCGCCAAAGCAGTCTACAGTTTCTTTTAAGTGCAGTACTTCATACGGATTAATTTCCCCTGGTGTTTCAATCAGCGGAAGGTCGCACATATTTGCCCAGATGTCATCCGCATTGCGCCTGTTCATCAGGATGTGGTGGCCATCGGTATACAAGAAGTAAGTGAAGAAGCGCTCCTTAACTTTCAGCTTTTTCAGCTTTACAGGCAAACTGTTCACTTGCCGGGTGGCAAAAGCAGCACAGCCTTCCCTTACCGGGCAAGTTTTACAATCCGGGTTCTTGGGTTTGCAAAGCATGGCGCCAAACTCCATCATGGCCTGGTTATGCAAACCCGGTGTTTGTTGGTTAAGCAGTTCATCTGCCAGTTGCTGAAAAACCTTCTTTCCCGGGGTAGAATTAATAGGTTCAGCAATGCCGAAGTATCGCGCCAGTACCCGGTAAACGTTACCATCTACAACTGCTTTAGCTTCGTTTGCAGAGAAAGAAGCAATGGCTGCGGCGGTATATTCGCCGATGCCTTTCAGGCGGATCAAGTCTGCATGCTGCTTCGGAAATTCGCCCTGATAAAGTTCCATTACTAACCGGGCGGTTACCAGCATGTTGCGCCCGCGCGAGTAGTAGCCCAGGCCCTGCCATAGCGTAAGTATTTCATCTTCAGATGCAGCAGCAAAATCGCGCACGGTAGGAAAGCGTTCTGCAAACCGGTGAAAGTAGGGTAAGCCCTGTTCTACCCGGGTTTGCTGCAGGATAATTTCAGATAGCCAGATGATATATGGGTTAGTGGTGTGGCGCCACGGGAGGTCGCGTTTGTTGGCCTGGTACCACCTGATAATTTCTTCGTTAAAGTTCATTGCACAAAAATACGCAATAGGCCCAAAAAGGGCGTTAGACGTTCATTTCAAGATAGATATAAAAAAATAGGGCGTTTTATTTCAATGTTTGCGTTTAAACCCATACTTTTGCAACCCCAAAACAGTTAAGTAGTTATCATATAATTAAAGAAAAATAGAGGTATGACTAAGGCAGAGATTATAGCTGAAATCTCATCGAAAACAGGCATTGAGAAAGTTGACGTTCAGGAAACTGTTGAGGCATTTTTCAAGGTTGTAAAAAACTCGATGGTTGACGGCGAGAACGTATATGTAAGAGGCTTCGGAAGCTTCGTAGTGAAAAAAAGAGCTAAGAAAACTGCTCGTAACATTTCAAAAAACACTGCCATTATTATACCAGAACATTTTGTTCCAAGCTTCAAACCCGCTAAAACCTTTATTGAAAAAGTAAAAAGCGGTAACAAGAAATAAGCAATCCATTTAAATTTTAAAGTATCATGAATAAAAAGCAAATAGCCGTTGTAGGTGCCGTTGTGATAGTGATGGGCTATTTGTTTATGCAGCCGGTGAAAGGGCTGGTTAAGCCAAAAGAAGATAACTCTCACCAGAACGCAGTACAGCAGCAGGAAAGAAAGGTAGCGCAGATTAATATCGAAACACTTTCTGCAACTGCAAAATCTGCCATCGGCAGTAATCTGTCTTCTAAGATAGAAGCGCTGGAAAACCAATTAAAGACAGCCCCCGAAAGCGACAAATTAAAAATCGAAGCGCAGCTGGCCAAACAGTGGGACGATGTAAACCAGGCGGCCCCGGCAGGTTATTACTATCTGCAGGTTGCGCGCAAGAAAAACGATTTTGAAAATTGGCTGAACGCCGGCAACCGCTTTAATGATGCTTATAAATTTACACAGGATACGGCTATACAGCCTGCTTATGTTACCAATGCGGTTGAGGCTTTTGAAAACGCCCGGAAATTAAAACCAGAAAACCTGGATGCGGAAACCGGTTTGGGTATTGCTTATGTAAACGGCGGCGCGCCTTCGCCTATGCAAGGGATAGGCCTGCTGTTAGACGTGGTAAAGAAAGATCCGAATAACCGTAACGCAAACTTAAACCTGGGGCAGTTTGCCATGAAATCGGGCCAGTTTGACAAAGCAGTACCACGTTTTAAAACGGTGATTGCCCAGAAGGCCGATGTAGAGCCTTATTTCTACCTGGCAGAAAGCTACAAGCAACTGGGTATGAAGAAAGAAGCCATTGCGGCTTATGAGAAATGCAAGGAATTGATGGCCGACCCGGCATTCAACCAGCGCATCGATCAATTTATTAAAGAATTAAAAGATTAATTAACCATAAAAAGAAATAAACTATGCCAAGCGGTAAAAAACGTAAGCGCCATAAAATGGCTACCCACAAACGTAAAAAACGTTTAAGAAAAAACAGACATAAAAAGAAATAAGCTATATTAGCTTGATTGCCTGCTTTTTAAGCAGGCAAATTTATGTTTTTGTTTTACGTATGCGGTTAGTATAACCGCATCTAAATATGGAGTAGCAGTTGGTAAAAGAATTAATTATCGATTCGACCCCTAACGGGGCTACTATTGCCTTATTACAGGATAAACAACTCGTAGAACTTCATAAAGAGCAAATCACTAACAATTATACCGTCGGTGATATTTACCTGGGCCGGATTAAAAAGATCATGCCCGGGCTGAATGCTGCTTTTGTGGATGTTGGCTATGAGAAGGATGCTTTTTTGCATTACCTGGATCTGGGGCCACAGGTTCAAAGCCTGCTAAAGCTTGCCAAACAGGTACGCGGAGGCAGCTACCAGGCCAAACTGCTGGATAATTTTAAACTCGAGGCCGATATCAGCAAATCCGGAAAGATATCAGAAGTACTGGCTAAAAACCAGCTGATACCTGTACAGATTGCAAAAGAGCCCATTTCTACCAAAGGACCGCGCCTAAGCTCTGATCTTTCTATTGCCGGCCGCTACGTGGTACTGGTACCTTTCTCCGAAACTATTTCTATCTCTAAAAAGATAAAGAGTAATACGGAGCGTACGCGTTTGCGCAAAATAATAGAAAGCATCAAGCCGAAGCATTTCGGTGTGATCATTCGTACGGTTTCTGAAGGTAAAGGTGTAGTGGAAATGCAGAAAGATCTGCTGGATCTGGTGTCTAAATGGGAAAGCTTTATTACAAGGCTTCCTGCTACCGAACCGTCTAAAAAGGTACTGGGCGAGATTGACCGCACTTCTACATTGCTGCGCGACATCCTGAACCCTGATTTTCAGCACATTTATGTGAACGATAACTCGATTTTTGAGGAAGTGCGTTCTTATGTGCATGAAATATCGCCAGACCTGGAAAGTATCGTCCGGTTGCATAAGCATAAGGACCCTATTTTTGAGCATCACGGCATCGAGAAACAAATTAAATCAGCATTCGGAAAAACGGTAAACCTGGCCGGCGGCGCCTACCTGGTAATTGAGCATACGGAAGCTTTGCACGTTATAGACGTAAACAGCGGTAACCGTACAGCCAACAAAGAGAACCAGGAAGAAAACGCCTTACAGGTAAACAAAGAAGCGGCACGCGAAATTGCCCGCCAGTTACGCTTACGTGATATGGGCGGTATTGTGGTGATCGATTTTATCGACATGCACAAACCGGTTAACCGTAAGGAGTTGTTTGACTACCTGCGTGGCGAAATGGCTCATGACCGTGCCAAGCATACCATCCTTCCGCCGAGTAAATTCGGACTGGTACAGATCACCCGGCAACGTGTTCGGCCGGAGATGAATATTGTTACCTCTGAAGTTTGTCCTACCTGTCATGGTACAGGAGTAATACGGCCTAGTATTTTACTGCTCGACGATATTGAAAATAATTTCAATTACATTTTGGTTGAGCAGAATGAAAAGAACATCACCTTATGTGTGCATCCTTACATTGAAGCATACATAAAGAAAGGAATTGTAACGCGCCAGTGGAAATGGTACTTTAAGTACGGCCAGTGGATAAAGGTTAAAAGTAACCCAAGTTACCAGATTACAGAGTTTAGGTTCTTCTCGTCCAAAGACGAAGAAATTAAACTTTAACCTGCAGGTTTGCAGTTACAACAAAGGCTTCCGGTAAAAAGGAAGCCTTTGTTTTTTAATAAGGTTCAATTATTAAGCGGTTGCTAAAGTGTTGTTTCGCTGCTTCCTTTTCAGAATCAGGGCGGCAATCAGGCTTACTAACAAAGCAACGGGTACAATCTCTGCATAGGTGAACAAAACCACCCACACAGGCGATTTATACATCTCTTTCATCTGGTTGATCTGCGCTATCCCTGCTTTGATCTCCGCAGCGCTGGCTCCTTTAGCGCGCATACGTTCAATGCTATGGGCGGCGTAACGGTCCATAAAGTCTGGCAAGAATACATAGTAGCTGATCATCCATGCAATCACATACATGGTTGATGCAATAAGCGAGATCAGCAAGCCAATTTGCAGTGCCTTGCCGAACGATATAAAGCCACTGTTATAGTTATCGCGGTAATTCTTCACACCGACAAATACCAGTGACAGGCCTACCAACATGGCGGTATAGCCCAGCAGCATGCTACCCTCAAAGTTTTTGTGCGTATAGCAGTAGCCAACAAAGCCGATCATCCAGAGAGAAAGGATGATCCCTGAAATTAGTCCGGAAACAAGTACAGTTCTTTTCATGATGTTATCATTTTAGGTTAGGAGTGATATGATTCAAAATTGAGATAAACTGCTCTTTTTACCGTCATACTTTAGGGTGATTTGCAATATTGCTGTGCCAATCACACTTTAGTATCAGGGCAATAGCTTCAATCGCTTCGCTTTTTCTATTGCCTGAGTTCGTCGCTTTACATCTAACTTACCGAATAAATTAGAAGAGTGCGTTTTTACGGTATTCAGCGAAACAAACAGCCGGTCTGCTATTTGCTGATTGCTTAAACCCGAGGCCATCAGTTGCAGCACCTCCAGTTCGCGCCTGCTGATACCCAACTCGTTCATCATAGCTTCGTTAAGGATAAATTCGGTATCGCGAACAATCACTTGCTTCTCTATCACTACCGTTTTGGGTTTGCTCAGCCTGGTGGCCAGCCATATCCCCAGGCTGGTAAAGATAACGGCGATGATACCGGCATAGATCTCAAACAGATTATCCACTATGATGAACTGCCACTCTATCCATTTGAGCAAGATCAGTATCAGGGCCAGGGAAATGCCGTACAGTATTATTCCTTTATACTTTGCCGGGAAATTAAAGGTCATGGTTTGTAATGATAGTTAAAAATAGTAAAGAGGAGCGATATTCTTTTTGCTCAGTTGTTCCGGCTGTACGATTGTTACGATAAGCAAAGAGCAACGGCCTGTAAACAAAAAAGGGTAAGAGCTGGTGGCGCTTACCCTTTCACACTTTTAAGGGAGTCTTAACTATCTAATAAGAATTAATTCTGATTGCCGATATCAACCACGCGGTAAACTTTTTGGCCGTATTGGTCGCGTTCTTCGTGGTAATATATTCCGGCCGGATCAACATAGTATTTCTCTCCGTTGATCTTTACCTTCCGGCAGTCCGGAGGTAAGGCCTGTACCACTTCGCCCGGTTGGATCACGTCGTCCTGTTGCATTTGCTGGCCCTGATCCTGGTAAACATCATCGTTCTGGTTTAGGCCGTTAGGTGTGGTCAGCTGCCCGTCTTTACCCACAATCTGGTAAACTACTTCGCCGTTATCATTGGTAACCGGCATATAATAAACGCCGTTCAACTCATAGTACTGGTTGCCGTCAATCACAATAGATTGCGCACCTGAAGGTAAAGTAGAAATTTCTGCACCAATCGGCGGTTCAACTACGGTGTACTGGTTATTATCATAATTATAGAAGTAACCGTCACTGTAGAAGTACTGGTACTGGCCGTAATAGAATGGGATATAGCCATATGGTAATACACCGATGCTGAAGCCTAAGCGTGGAGCATAATAGCGTCCGTAAAAGCCGCCATGGTAGTAAAAGCCACCTCTCCATGGAGTATAGAACCTGCCACCAATATAACCTCTGTAGCCCGGACGGTAAGCATATCCGCCGTATGGACGGTAATAACCGCCACGATAACCTGGTCTGTAATAGCCGCCACGGAAACCATAGTTGCCACGCGGAGCTACAGCTACACCGCCTCTGTAACCAAAATTACTGCGTGGCGCAAAACCGCCCGGCCTTGGCATGCTCATAGAGCCACGGCTGCCGCCACGAAATCCACCGCCGCCATTGAAACCTCCGCGGAAGCCACCTCCGAATGAACCACCCCCATGAAAGCCTCCGCCACCGTGGAAACCACCACCGCCACCGCCTCTGCGTTGGGCATCTGCGGCAGTAGTTGCAAACAAGCTTAACAACCCGCCTACAACCACAACTGTTAATAACTGATATATACGTTTCATAATCTTTTTTCCTGTCAGCCTTGTTTGCTGATGCTTTAGTATGACTTTGACATAATTAAAAAGTTTAATTATGTATTAAGTTTTCCTGAAGCAATTATAATGCTAAATTATAACGTCTTTTTAAACCTGTTGTTATCTGCTGGTTCTTCAGCACGAGGTTGGTTATAATGCGATAAATAATCAAAAAATTAATGCTTGCTGAAGCCCGTAATTATTGTCTATAAATTTTGATAAAAAATAGTTAAAATTACCATCTTGTTAATAAATGTCAATTCAACATGTTTGGATGAATTATTCATCCCGCATGTCTTAATGCTTTGTTTTTAACGTTCGGCATTGGGGGGAAAGAAACTTGACAGCTACAAGTAAACCGCCAATCAGATAAAATTATAGAAGATACCTACTATGACATTCCAAAAGCTTCTTCGTAAGGGGATTACCACCTGTACCATAGCCCTGGCTTCAGCAGGCCTGGCCAGCGCTCAAAAAACTGTTAAAATTTCTGTACTCGATAATAAACCGGGGGCGCATATCTCACCGTCGATGTGGGGTGTCTTTTTTGAAGATATCAATTTTGCGGCCGATGGCGGGCTTTATGCAGAATTGGTAAAGAACCGGTCTTTTGAATTTCCCATGCCAATGATGGGTTGGGATGAAAAAGAACTGAACGGTGCAGATGCCTCTTTACTGGTGGTTAACCGTAGCCTTGCCAACACCAGTAATCCCCGGTATGCGGTAGTAACCATGAAGAAAAATGAAGGAGCTTTCGTTTTAACAAACGAAGGGTTCAGGGGGATGGGGTTGACCAAAGACGAGTCTTATAACTTCTCGATAATGGCGCACGCGGTAGAGGGCGATGTTAAAATAAAGGTGCAGGCTGTTAACGAAAAGAACGAACCGATTGGCGAAGCAAGCCTGGACGCCGTAAAAGGCGGCTGGAATACTTACAGAACCAGTTTTAAATGCACCGCTACTGCAGCCAAAGGAAAGCTGAACGTTATTTTTGAGGGAAAGGGTGTGGTGGAAATAGACATGTTATCGCTGTTTCCGCAGCATACCTGGAAACAACGGCCTAATGGGTTACGTGCAGACCTGGTGCAGAAACTGGCAGACCTTCATCCGGGTTTTGTGCGGTTCCCCGGCGGATGTATCGTAGAGGGCCGAGAGTTGGCCAATCGTTATCAATGGAAGAAAACAGTTGGTGATATTGCCGAACGGCAGCTGATCATGAACCGGTGGAACGTTGAGTTCAGTTATCGTAATGCTCCGGATTATTACCAATCTTTCGGTCTCGGATTTTTTGAATATTTTCAGTTGTGTGAGGATATTGGCGCGACAGCGCTCCCGATATTAAACTGCGGGATGGCCTGCCAGTATAACAGCGCAGAAGTGGCCTCGCTTAACCAGACAGACGAGTACATCCAAGACGCATTGGACCTGGTTGAGTTTGCGAACGGTAGCACCAGTACCAAATGGGGCGGACTTAGGGCATCGCTCGGGCATCCTGCACCCTTTAACCTGAAAATGGTTGGTATAGGGAACGAACAGTGGGGCGAGCAATACCTGGAGCGCTATAAGTTGTTTGCTGCCGCGATGAAGCAAAAACATCCCGAAATTAAACTGGTAGCCAGTGCAGGCCCGGGTCCGGACGGTGATCAGTTTGATTACCTGACCAAAGTAATGCGGCAGGAAAAAGCAAACCTGATCGACGAACATTACTACCGCTCGCCAAAGTGGTTCCTGAATAATGCTGCGAGATACGATAATTACGACCGCAAGGTATCTAAAGTATTTGCAGGTGAATATGCCGCACATATCATGGATGAAGACCAGAAAGATACCCACGCAGAAAGCCACAACACCTGGTGGGCGGCGCTTTCAGAAGCGGCGTTTATGACCGGTTTAGAGCGTAACGCAGATATGGTTCAGTTGGCGTCCTACGCGCCTTTGCTGGCGCATGTAGATGCATGGCAATGGCGCCCGGACCTGATCTGGTTTAACAACCTTCAATCCGTAGCTACACCCAATTATTATGTACAGCAATTGTTTTCTACAAATAAGGGTACCCGGGTTATACCGGCGCTTGCAGATGGTAAAGTACTTGCCGGACAGGACAGCCTGTATTGCAGCGCTACGGTAGATAGTGTTAACAATAGGATAATTATTAAACTGATCAATGCTGCTGAACAGTCAAAGCAGATCAGTTTTGATATGACAGGTAAAAAGAGCGCATTTAAACAAGCCACCTGGACGAAAATTGCGACCATGAACAAGCTTGCATTTAACAGTATCGATAACCCCGATGTGGTAAAGCCGGTAAGCCAGAAAATGAAGTGGAGTAATAAGCAAACCGTTACGATAGAGCCGTTATCTGCCAATGTATTTGTGTTGCCCTACCGATAAGGCCGAAAAGCAACACAAATAAGATCAGGAGCTGTAACCGTCTTTTTGAGTAATGATAAAAGTTAAGCCCCTCTGGTTATCAACCAAAGGGGCTTACTATTTTACGGATAAGTTGATGATGTCAGCTCAATCACCGCATTGTGTTCTAATTTAAAGATCAACCGCCGCTGCTTTGGTTCTTACCAATCAGCGACATGAACTGATCGAGCTTTGGTGTGATAATGATTTGGGTACGCCGGTTCTGCGACCTCCCGAAGTCGGTCATGTTATCCGCTACGGGATTGTATTCTCCGCGTCCGCCGGCGGTGAGCCGTTTGGGATCTACCCCGAATTCATTTTGAAGGGCCTGTACCACCGAGGATGCCCTTAGGCAACTTAAATCCCAGTTGTTTCTGATGTTCATCTGCGAAATCGGCACATTATCGGTGTTGCCTTCTACCAGCACGTCATAGCTGGAATAGTCTTTAATGATTTTGGCAACCTTACTTAGAATAGTATCAGCCTTGTTAGAAATCTGGTAGCTGGCAGACTGGTAAAGCATATTATCTGCCAGGGAGATATAAACTACGCCTTTAAGCACCTTGATGTTGACATCCCGCATTTCGTCGGGCGTTAATGAACGGGTCAGGTTACTGGTGAGCACCTGGTTAAGCGAATCGCTTTTATTTTTAAGCTCTACCAGGTGTTCGATGTATTTATCCGAAGCGCTGATCTGGTCTGCCAGTTTAGCAATGTTAACATTGCCCTGGTTATTACTGGCCAGGCACTTGTTCAGCGCATCCTGTAGTCCGGCGGCATTACTTTTTGCGGCGGCAATCTCATCTTCAAGACTTTGCACCCGGTTCTTTGCATCGGCCAATTGCTGTTGCGTAGCCTGCCAGCTTTGTTTTAAGTTACGGTTGGTGTCTATGGAGCGATTATAACTATCCTGTAAAGCAGTATATTTTTTTGTAGTTACACAGCCTTGAGCGATTAGCGCCGTCAATACAATGAGCGGCATTAATATTTTAATTTTCATGATGGTTTGAATTCGTTAAACAATCGGCCTGACCAAATAGATCAGCGCTCTTATTGATATGCTTCGCCGCTTTGATTTAGCGGTTCAGCACTATTTCTACACGGCGGTTTTTTTCACGGCCGGCTTCTGTCGCATTGGAAGCAATGGGGTGCTTTACACCGTATCCTTTGGTGCTTAACCGCGATCCGTCGATACCGGCATCTGTCAGGTATTGGTTTACTGCGTTTGCACGGTCTGCCGATAATATCATATTGTGTTCAGCCGTACCCTCCAGCGAAGCGTAGCCGTTAAGTTTAAAAGTAACGCTTGCATCCTTTCTCATTTCGCCTGCAACATGATCCAGATACTGAATAGCATCGGTACGAAGTACGGACGAGTTGAAATCAAACTGGATATTGCTGAAATTGTAATCAGGTGCTGGTGCCGGAGGGGCTGGTTGCGGTTGCGCAGGTGCCGGGGCGGGTGTGCTTGCTACAGGAGGAGCCGGATTGGCAGTAGGCTGAGGCTGTGGTTTAGTCATTAACTTTTTTGATTTACAGGCTGGAAGTGTCAGTGTAAATACCATTGCGCATGCTGCGCATAATAAAAATTTATAAGATTTCATTGTGAATGCGTTATGTGAAGTTTGAAAATGAACAACCGGTTGCTAATAATACCGGTCAGTAAAAAATGATTGCGATGCTATTGGATAAGCATCATAATCTTCTCACACATAACGTGGCCAGCCGACTGCTTAATCTGGCAGAAAAGATATAAGGGAATAATTTGGGGCGGATAGCAAAGAAGTAAAATATGCAAGCGAACAGGCTTAACAGTAAGCCGGTAAATTTCATATCTGGTACCAATACTTCTGTAAATTCCGCAATGGCTTTATCGACAAATACATGTGCTTCTGTAGATGATGAATGTGCTTTGACAGACCGCTCGGCAACAATAGCAGTCCGCCCCGGCGTAATGGTAGTTTGCCAGGCGAAATAACGCGGGTTGATCTTTACCAGCAGGAACAAAGCTGTAAGCAGCAGTGTTCTGACATGTAAGGATAATCTATTTCTGTTCAGCGCCATTTTTAATTTAATACGAGTTGCAGGCCTTAAATTCTGTTTATTCCTTTTTCACTATATCGCTGTTCACTTCAATTTCGTTAAGCAGCCCCGGCGAGTTAACCGAACTGGAAAAGCTTTTTTCCGGAGCTGCCGCGGTTATTTTATCCAGATCCGCATCTGTCTGGTCCAGCTCTTTAAACAGTTTGTTAAGCTGCTGCAAATGCGAATTAAAAAATCTGGCCTTGTTATTAAACGAATTAATGCGCAGGTTATTCGCATACGCCGTAGCCAGCTTGGATGTATCCTGCGGAAGCAGCGCATACGGTGAAAGGTCGTTAACAGTAGTACGGATAGGTAGTAAGGATGCTATTGCGTCTTTTGCATCTACGGTCTGTAAAGTTAACTGCTGCGGGTCGGGGTTGTAAGCCACCAGACTTTTGTATTCATTAAAAATATCGGCGCTGATACGCGACTGAAGGGCTTTGTCTTCGGCAATGATATTTTTTTTGATATTGCTTTGAAACCCGTTGAACAAGAGTGAAGTAAAGTCGTAAGCCTTGGTGCGTAAAACCGCCCCCTGTACTGAATAATAGTTGCTGAGCGTGCGGGTTTTGGCATACATCACACCGAGATTGGTACTAAGCACCTGCGTCGGGGCATTGAAAGATACATCTGTTTCATTCCCGAAATTATAGAACTGCCGTCCGTAAACTTCCAGATCATCAATTCGTTCATAGGACGATAGAAAGTATAGCCGGTAACGCTGGTATTCCTTGTCGGGGTTATCAATCTGGGTGTAGCAATTCTGAAGGAAATCAATAAAAGACCTGTCATTGAATATTTGGTAGATATTTGCCTGCGGTGTTGGTTTCCACCTTACCAGCGATAGCCTGGCTTTAAACTCCAGTTCTGCCGTGCTGTTTACCCGTAACGAGTCGAACATTTTCGCGACGAAGAACGCGACCTGCGCATTCGCCATACCTCTTTTATCTTTATCTACCATGGCAGACAGGCTGTCTTGTACAGTAAGATAGTTTTCGCTGTTATTCCAGAACGAGGGTTCGAGCGGCGGCAGCAGCAGCCGGTTTGTCTTTACATCTACAAAAATAAAAGTACCCAGGGGGTATACATTCTGGAAGTTCTTTTCCAGCATAGACAAACTGCTCATGGAGGTAGAATCCATCTTCAGTAAAAAGTTGAGCACTTTATTGTGTTCCAACTTGATACTTAGCCCTTCCAGAGATTCGAAAGAGGTATTAACTTTTTCCGGAACGATGATGGGGATGTCAGTTACTTCCTTTTTGTTCTTCTGCAGTGTTTCATAATCGCGCTTAATGGGTACCGAAAGCTGGTCTTCAGTATCCTGTCCGTAAAAACTTACGGTATCGCCTTTTTTTAGAGTAACATCTCTTTCGCGTATTTCTCCGGGATCAAGGCTGAAAATGGCTTTTACCTGCAAACTGCCCGAAGGCTCCATCATGCGGTAAAAAACGGCAACCTTGCTTTTGCCTTCATTCTTAATACGGAACTTGAAGCTTGTAGCCTTTGAATAAACAGGCAAGCAGAAAAAAGCGATAGCTATAACGACGCGGAGCGTTAAATAAGTATTTTTCATGGGGGTATTGATGGTTTAACGCACATCGTTATTAAATATTTCATATATGTCCATATTTTGACTTCACTTCTTTACCGATGGTTAGATGTAGGCATACCTTGTTTTGAAGAATTTTGAGAATATCAATTATATTTAATAACTTAGAATATAACCTTTTATCATGAGAAGTCTGTCCTCACAGGAGAAAAACAACGATACGCTTTCAACTACTTCCACTGTCCATCGTTCTGGTTTATCCAGGCAGGCAGTGCCGGTATATCAAAGTAAATCGGATGTTTTAAATTCTAATGCAGTAGCTGCTATGCCGGCGCAGTTTAAAGTAGCCCAGCTCGTTGGGGGCAGCCATGCTGAAGAAGAAGAACCGTTACAAATGCAGTCGGCAGTTGCGCAGAGAGTTGGCGGCCATACAGAAGAGGAAGAGCCTTTGCAGATGAAAGCAGCGCCGATACAAAAGAAAGAGAATAATACCGGCATGCCCGATAGTCTTAAGGCAGGGGTGGAAAACCTTTCTGGCATAGATATGAGCGATGTAAAGGTGCATTACAATTCTTCGCAACCTAAACAATTGCAGGCCCACGCATTTGCGCAGGGAACGGATATCCATATCGCCTCCGGGCAGGAGCAGCATTTACCTCACGAGGCCTGGCATGTGGTGCAGCAAAAGCAGGGCCGGGTACAGCCTACCATGCAGATGAAAGCAGGCGTAGCCATAAACGATGATAAAGGTTTGGAAAGCGAAGCAGACGCGATGGGTGCCAGGGCGGCAGCGCATGGCAGTTCGCTCACGAATTAATGGTAAAGAAAGATAGTAAAATCTTCTTCAGAATAGTCATCTTTCAATACTGCTTTTGTAGTTAGTTCCTGGCAATACGCCCATATTGTATCCAAGTTGTATGCCTTTAATAAACCAGTCTGACTGACACTTCGTAACAAATTAAAGCCAAATCCTACCCGGCTGCTTTCAAATAATTTACTAATGGCCTTGTAAATAAATTCAGGATCAGAACTGCTGTAGTTTAACGAGCCGCTTGCCAGAACATAATCTGCAGCAGGTAGCGGTGATGTTAAAAAATCACCCAGGAATAATAGCGTTTCCGGCAAATGCCCGTAGCGTTCTATCGCCCTGTCTAAGAGCTCCGGTATTTGTTCCACGCCCAAATAACGGCAATCAGGATAAATAGCCTTGAGATAAGGGCAAAGATCGGCATGCCCGCATCCGACATCCATCACCGAATGGTGGTTCAAATCTCCGATTTGCGACAATACCTGAAAGCGGATCAGCTGGCTTTGATCGTCGCGCCAGCCCAAAGCATGACTGTTATTATTCCCATAATGAGCGATCATTTCCCGGTGATAGCGGAATATCGAAGCAGTATCTGTAAGTGAATTCATTATGGAATATCCTCTTTTTTAATGAACGGGAATATCAGGAAGCGCATGATCAGCATCCCGGTAACCAAGCCAAAAATAATAATGCCCATCAGGTCATGGAAGGGCATGTTAATACAACCATCTTTATTACTTGCCCCAAACCATGGTATACTGTCCATCAGGTATAAAGACATAAACCCGGTAAGGATAAACAGGTGGACGATCACGATTAAAAATCCGGTAAGGGGTTTCTTCCAGGGCCACCATTCACCTTCCATCCGGATATAGTAGATCAGCACGATAATGCCCACAATTAAAATAACGGCAAGCACCAGGTTAACAATGTGCAGCGCATCCATGGCTTCTTTAACAGTCTTTTTAAAAACAGGTCTGTTATTTTTAACAGATATACCAAGCATTTTCTGCATCGGGGCATTAAATGTGGTATCGCAGGGCTTGTTAAACAGATAGTAGTACTTCTGTACATTTTGCCAGAAGGTTAGCTTAAGCGGATGCAAACTGTTGTTGATGGTCTTGATCCTGACGGTATCAAAATCCATAAACTTGTCTGTCAGGGCATCCCACAATTCGCCGTACCCGTCGCCGTCCTCAAGGTTCCTTACCACTACGCCTCCCAATCCGCTCAGGAAAATATAATCGTATTTTTTTGCCAGGGTATTCTCATCATCAAACCAAACCGTGTCGATGGCTCCGGTTTTGCTGGTTTGCGTGGCAAATGCGACTGTAGAATCCAGGTTATAAAAGGCGTTGTTGAATTTAGAACGGATAGTTTTATAGGGAATATAAACGGGGCTGGCCGCAGCGGCTCCGGGTTTGCTAAAGGTATATTGTATACCCTGATAAGGCAGGCAAAGCATGAATTTTGCCGGTAGAATGCCGGTATTGGCAAATTTTGCTATAGCCGATTGTATATTATTGTTCCGATAACCGTAGAGTGGTGCAATAGGCCCTGCTTTGCCGGTGTAACTTTTAGAGAAGTCGAGCACGAAGGCCGAAACATAAGGGTCAAGGTCTTTCAGGCTGTAAGCTGTATTATTGCCCAGGCCGGGCAGCGTGATGCTCAGCTGAAATGCCGGGTTATTGTTTTTGCAGAACTTATACAGGTTTCTGATAAAGGTGGTGAAGTTTTGTTGTTGGGCTACAGGGATATTGGCAAAAAAGATGTTTGCCCAATTTACCTGGTTGGTTTGAAGTTGTTTTAAAACGCTTGCGTTAAAAGTGGCCTGCGAATATTTATTGGTTAAAAAACTGCTGATGTTAATTCCATCGTAGAAGAAAGAGAGATGTATGGCGCTCTTGCCGGGCAGCACTTGCTTCATCACTGCCGAAGTATGTGAATTGCCGAGGTCTTTTATATAACCTGAATAGGGATCGAGCTGATAGGTGTAGAATAAGGCACCGCTAAGAATTTCGTAGTTGTAATTAACACCGTTATCCTGGTTCTGGTAAGATACATAGCCCCAGACCGGTTTTTTATGTTTTAATCTAAGGCGATAAATCAGCGATAGCGTGTCATTAATTTTAGCGGTATCTTTTTTGGTAGCAGGTTGCCCAAACAACCCGCGGATGACCTGGATGCGTTTTTGCCTGGACAGATTTACGGTCTGATCATTCTCTACGCTTTTAAGCATCGGCACAACCTTAGCTACCAGGGTGTTGATGGTTTGCTGATTCTTTACCGAATCTGCACTGGTATCTGCCAGCACACTTACCTCTTTTTGCAGGGCAAGCAGCTTAATCACCAACTCGTTATAACGCATTTTTGCGCTGTCGGTAAGTTGTTGTTTCAACTGGTTAAGGTCTGTGGCTTTAGCCATCTCAGGGTTTTGTATCACCAGCGAGTCTACCAGTTTAATTACCCTAATCTTTTCTTTTGCCTGCGCACGCTTCCTGAACTGTAAAGCCTTAATCAGGTCTTGCGAAAGCTTTTTTAATAGTCCAGGCGGCTTTATTTTTATAGAATCAGTTTTTTTTGCCGGTAGCTGCGGCGCTTTAACCTTAGGTGCTTTAGGCGCTTTTACTTTTGGTAGTTTTACGGGTACTTTAGGCAGCGCTATCTTTTTTACCGAATCTGTCTGTGTGATAAAATTGCCTGCTACCGCCCGTTGGGAAGCAATGAAGGTAAAGGTAAGAATGATACCTATTGCAATAAAGTAGCGGTAAAGGACATTCATAATCTTGTGCAAGGCTTATCGCCGACAGGATATTTGTACTATCCCGCTGGCGCTTTTTATAACAGGTTGTTCAGGGAAGTAAATATAAAAGGTTTGCGAAGTAAAAAATTGCAAATTTTTCTAAAAATTTTGCTTTTTGCCAGAAAATCAAATACTTTTAATTATTGCGTAACCGCTCCCGGTATGGTTACGTAGAAAACTAACCAAAGCCTGTTTTTATCATGATTTTCGAAGCCATTAACTATTTAGCCGAAGAGATGAATGAATACTTTCGGAGTAAACTAAAAGTTAATGAAGATAAGGTCATCATTTCTGCATTAGTTAACCAGGACGGTACCATCGCTATCCAGGGCGAAAATAAACTGGTGATTACCCTGGTGAACCTCGAGCGCGAGATTAACGGGTTTGGGCACACGCCAGCTACTTCCGGCGGGCAGTCCTTCAACAGGTCATCGCCGGCAACCATCAACCTGCACCTGATGTTCTCTGCCTACTTCTCAAATATTAACTATACCGAAGCATTGCGGTTTCTTTCATTTGTGGTTGCTTACTTCCAATCCAACCCTGTCTTTGGGCGCTCAAACGCAGCAGGGCTCGATCCCCGTATCGAAAAGCTCACAATGGAGATGGTAACCCTCAGTACAGAACAGGTAAACAATATCTGGAGTATGCTGGGCGCCAAGTATATGCCTTCGGTGATCTACAAAATGCGGATGCTCATCTTTGACGATTCGATTGTAAGGGAGGTAAGGCCGGTAATCAGCGGGGTAGCGCAACAAACAACCTAAAGCCTCAGAAATCATGATCAGCCAATACCAAACCTTATTAACCGTCAGCCTCGAACATGATTACTTCGCCAACAATCAGTTTAGCAGGTTTACACTTGCACCATTTGCAGAGACGGCTGATTACATGCACAAAAAGGGGATTTTGTTACGTGTAAGGGGCGCGGCAATAACTTTACTGGCCGATACAGGCGAAGAGGGTGATAAACTTAAGTTCCTGCTTGCAGAGGGCTATCCTTTAAACTTTGCCATCAATATTACAGATCCGGATTTTCTTAACTATACGGATGCCATCAGCGATGCTCTTGCGTCTTCCGTTTATTATTTTAGTAGTTATCAGCAGGAGGATTTGTTACCAACCGATAGTGCGCTGCACCAGGCAGCGGCAGTAACCGGTGCAGACACAAAGCCGGTCGAAAATTTTGCAGAATTGTTCTTCAAAAAGCCGTTTGGGGTACTGAGTCTTAAACTCTCATCTGTAGTTCCTTCAGCATATCGCATCAATTTTAAAGCAAAAGCCACTTATTGGAAATATATTATCGTGAGCGAATACCTGCTCGATATGGATCACTTAGCCGTGGTTGATAGTCAGCAGCAGGCATTTGAAGGTCCGGAACAAGCGGTTCTCCCCAATAACCAAAAGGCACTGGTTTTTAGTTCGGGCCAGCCTATAAAACTTTCAGAAAGGCCTGCGGCAGTTTTTTCACTGGTTGAAAGCTACGCGGGTAATGCGACCAGGTATCGTGTGGTGAAGCGATCGTTACCCGGCCCTGACGTCAGTCGTATTTCGGCGGCCCTGACAGACACAACAACAAACTCTTCAGAAATATTTATCTAAACTTAATCTTAAATCATGGCAACAACCTTAATGACCCCCGGTGTCTACATCGAAGAAAAGAACGCCTTCCCCAACTCGGCGGTGGCGGTAGAAACGGCTGTTCCGGTTTTTATTGGCTATACCTCTGTAGCGGTAAGAAACGGTAAATCGCTGCTGCGGCAGCCGGTTCGCATCACCTCATTTGCAGAATACATAGAGCTTTTCGGCGCAGGCTTTAAACCTAAGTATACCATTGCTGATGCAGCTGCTACAGATAAGGATGCATTTGTGATCGATGGTAAATCAAAAGTATTAGCGATTGCAGATAACAATACATTTTATCTGTACAACTCTATTCGCCTTTTTTACGCGAATGGCGGCGGTCCTGCTTACATTGTGTCTGTTGGTACCTACGGAGATAAACCGGAGGGCTTTGAGATCAACGCGGCTGACTTCATCGGTTCTGCTGACATCCCGAGTGCCATTGATCTGCTGATCAACGAGCAGGAACCTACGCTGGTAGTGATCCCGGATGCAATTGCCCTGGGTGAAGAATGTTATAACAGTATCTATACCACTGTGCTGCTGCATTGCGCTAAAATGCAAAGCCGTTTCGGCATATTCGACCTGGTAAAGCAACCGGCAACAGCTACAACAGACGAAATTGTTGCCGCTTTCAGAGATAAGATCGGCATTAATGCGCTCAATTACGGTGCCGCTTATTATCCCTGGATACAGGCTACAGTAGTACAGCCGGATGAAATAAACTTCGAAAACTTTGATGCAGGTGTTGATCTTGGTGCGTTGCTGCCAGAAGATGCCGCTAAAGAAGTGGTGACCCGTTTCAAAGCAATAGCTGAACCTAATGATAACGATAAAAGAAACTTCCACCTTTCTTTAAAAGCTACCAGTATTACTTATGTACACCTGCTGAACGAACTGCGTAATAAGGAAAACGAGTTGCCGCCAAGCGGGGCAATGGCCGGTATTTATACCCTGGTTGATAATAGCCGTGGCGTATGGAAAGCGCCTGCAAACGTATCGCTGAGCATGGTGAACGCACCAACTGTAAATATTTCGCATGATGCGCAGCAACAACTGAATATAGATGTAATGGCCGGTAAATCTATTAATGTGATCCGCCCGTTCCCGGGTGTGGGTACGTTAGTTTGGGGCGGCCGTACGCTTGACGGCAACAGCCAGGACTGGCGCTACATCAACGTTCGCCGGACCATGATCATGCTGGAACAATCTATTAAACTGGCTTGCCGCGCTTACGTGTTCGAACCGAATGATGCCAACACCTGGGTAACCGTGAAAAGCATGATTGTGAATTTCCTGACCAACCTTTGGAAACAAGGGGCTTTGGCCGGTGCAGTTCCGGAGCAGGCTTTCGATGTTCAGATCGGTTTAGGTTCAACCATGACACCAACGGATATCCTCGATGGTAAAATGCTGGTTATGGTTAAAGTAGCGATCGTTAGACCGGCTGAGTTTATCGTGATCACCTTCCAGCAACAAATGCAGCAATCTTAATTAACAAAACCAATTTAAACTAATCACAAAAAGACTAATAAAATGGCAGACGACGGATCAGCACAATCAGCGGCAACGTGGCCGATGGTTAAGTTCGCATTTCAGGTGAAATGGGACGATGCAGAAATAGTATTCCAGGAAGTAACAGGCCTTACAGCAGAGGCGCAGGTAATTGAGTACCGCGGCGGTAGCAGTAAGACATTTTCTACCGTAAAAATGCCCGGCTTGCTGAAGTACGGCAACGTAACACTAAAGAAAGGGATTTTTAAGGGTGATAAAACACTTTGGACTAAATTCCAGGCCCTGAAAATGAACACCTACAAGCGTTCGCAGATTACCATCAGTTTACTGGACGAAGCAAATGCAGTAGCCATGAGCTGGACACTGCTGAATGCTTTCCCAAGCAAGATAACGGTTACTGACATGAAATCAGACTCGAATGAGGTGGCCGTTGAAACCATGGAACTGGCACATGAAGGTTTAACACTGGCAAGCTAAACTAAATAATGGCTGATAATTACTATCCTCCGGTAGGGTTTTACTTCAAAGTAAATGTAATTGGAGTAAGCGGAAGCAATGAGGGTAATTTTCAGGAAGTAAGCGGGCTGAACATCAAGCTCGAAACCCAGGAAGTTAAGGAGGGAGGGGAAAACCGGTATGCACACCGGTTGCCCAGCCCTCCTAAATTTCAAAATATTGTGTTAAAGCGCGGTTTGACCACCAGTTCTGCGCTGATTACCTGGGCAAAAGCCGCTGTAGAGCAGTTTACTTTTTCGCCAAAAACAGTAGTGATTAACCTGATGGACGAAAACGCTTCGCCCCTGGCCAGTTGGAATATCAAGAACGCTTACCCGGTTGCGCTACAGTTTTCTGATTTTAAGGCGCAGGAAAACGGTATCGTGATAGAAACTATAGACCTGGCCTTTGATTATTTCACCAGAACTTTTTAAACCATGCCGATAGAGATCAGGGAATTAGTGATAAAGGTAGCCGTAGACGACAACCCTAACCGTGGGCAGTTAACAGAGGCAAACCTGCAGCAGCTGAAAAATCAGTTGATTAAAGAGTGTTCCAAAAAAATATTGAATAAAATTAAAGCAGAGCCGGAAAGGTAATGGCCTTAACTAAATTAAAAATAGAATCGTATGCCACCCCTGCCTGCACCGGCAGCGCATTGGGCACAATCGATGCCATGTTTAACCCGGCAACATATTCGCGTAATTACGATATCAGTTATGTAACTTCTAAAGAAGCTAACCGTAACGAACCTACTTTGCTTTTCAGAGGTATTGATAATACCGACCTTAGCCTTGATCTGATTGTAGACGGTACCGGTATTGTTCCGATACCCGGTGCAAAAACCGTCGATGCCTATATCACCAATTTTAAAAAACTGGTATACCGTTACCAGGGGTCGCAGCATAGGCCCAATTATCTTAAAATTACATGGGCCAACCTTTCTTTTATAGGGGTATGCAAAAGTATCAACATTGCTTACACGCTATTTAATGAGGATGGCTCTGCCCTGCGCGCTACCATAAAAGTTACCTTTTCAAAAAGTGTAGACTATAGCACCAAAGCCAAGGAAGCGCAGAAAAGCTCGCCCGACCTGACCCATATCCGCACGGTGCAAGCGGGTGATACCTTACCGCTGATGACCTACCGTATTTATGGCGACAGTGCTTATTACCTGCAGGTGGCAGAAGCGAATAATTTAACCAGTGTTGCCGATATTAAACCCGGCGACCAAATTTATTTTCCACCGATAAAAAAATAATATGGCTGCCCCTTCACCTACAGATCTACAGGACGCTACCCTGCGTACCACCATCCTGGTAAACGGTTCGGCCATAAAGGATACTTACCCGCTGGTTTCTATCCAGATCCGCCATGAACTGAACCGGATATCCTGGGCCGAGGTGGTTTTTATTGATGGAGATATTACCAACAGCGACTTCCCTATCAGTGATAGTGACGACCTGATTCCGGGTAACCCGATCAGTATTAGTGCCGGTTATGGCGACGATGCCGAGAGTACCATCTTTAGCGGCGTTATTGTTAAGCAAGCACTGGAGATTAACGAAAACGGAGATTATCACCTGGTAGTTACAGCAAAGCACAAGGCCGTAAGTATGACGTTTAACCGTACCGAAGCCGAGTTCGCTTCTAAAGCAGACAGCGATATCCTTACCGCCATTATTGGTAACTACAGCTTAAGCAGCAGTGTTTCCTCTACATCATATCAGCAGGAGGCGATGTTCCAGAAACTGGCTACCGATTGGGATTTTATCCTGGCACGTGCAGAGTTTCTGGGCTTTGTAGTTGCGTTGGATGGCGATAACGATATCAGCATAGCTGCACCCGAAGTATCTGGCACGGCAGTGTTGAACGTCACCTTTGGCCAGTCTATTATTGCTTTTCGTGCAGAGCTGAATGCAGAGCGTCAGTTGCCTGGGGTTACCATTAACTCCTGGGATATCAAGTCGCTGGCGCAGGCATCATCCTCGGGTACAGAACCCTCGGTAAACAGCCAGGGCAACCTTAGCGGTAAATCACTTTCCACTAAACTGTCGCAAACGGCGCTTAACATCAGCTCGGGTACGCCAATGGATAAAGCAGAATCAAAGCTTTGGGCAGATGCCTTTTTCCTGCGCATGCGTTTAGCTGCTTTACGTGGCGAAGTAACGTTTACCGGCAGTGCGCTGGCTAAAACGGGTAAACTTTTAGAACTGGCCGGTGTAGGCGAGAGGTATAATGGCGATGCCTATATATCTGCTGTAAGTCATACACTGGAAGACGGCCGTTGGGAAACCACGGTTAAATTCGGGTTGGAGGATAAAAAGGTAGCCGAACGTGCAGACGTATCCTATCCCCCCGCATTTGGTACACTGCCCGCTATACAAGGCTTGCAGGTGGCAACGGTGAAGAAGTTAACGGAAGATCCGGCAAGCGCCTACCGCATTCAGTTAAATATTCCATCGGTGTCAACAGGAACGGGTGTTTGGGCGCGCATGGCCAATTTTTATGCCACCAATAATGCAGGTTCGGTTTTTCTGCCTGAGATCGGTGATGAGGTAGTGATTGGCTACCTGGAAAGCGACCCTCGATATCCCGTTATATTGGGTTCGTTGTACAGTAGTACCAATGTTAACCCTAATCCCGCAGCTGATGGCAACAACACGAAAGCATTAACTACGCGGTCACAATTAAAGATCACTTTTGACGACGATAAAAAAGTGATCACCATTACCACTCCCGGCAACAATACAATCACCCTGTCAGACGATGCCAAATCCATCACACTGGTAGATCAGAACAGTAATAAAGTAGAAATGACATCGTCTGGCATCAATATCCAATCTGCCAAAGACATTACATTAAAGGCCACAGGTAATATCAATTTAAATGCCACGCAGAAAGTATCTGTTACGGCTACGCAGGATGTAGAAATCACCGGGATGAACGTAAAGGCTACCGCTAACGTGGGTTTTACTGCCCAGGGAAGCGCTACGGCAGAAGTATCCGCTTCGGGGCAAACCACCATTAAGGGGGCTATGGTAATGATCAATTAAACAATTTACGAAAATGGGAGCACCAGCAGCACGATTAACAGATATGCATACCTGCCCGATGCAGACACCGGCCCTTCCGCCGATCCCGCATGTTGGCGGCCCGGTAATAGGCCCTGGTGTGCCGACCGTTTTGATCGGCAAACTTCCGGCAGCCGTAATGGGCGATAATCTGGTATGTGTAGGCCCGCCGGATTCTATCGTGAAGGGATCAGCCACGGTAATGATCGGCGGAAAGCCGGCAGCAAGAATGGGCGATACAACTGCGCATGGCGGCAGTATCGTATTAGGATGTTTCACAGTTTTGATCGGAGGTTAGCATGGCATCAAATATCCAAAGCTTTTTAGGTACAGGCTGGGGGTTCCCGCCCACGTTTGATAAGGTAAGCAACGGCGTACGCATGTCTTCAGATATGAAAGATATTGAAGAAAGTATCTGGCTGATACTGGGTACGATTCCTGGTGAGCGGATCATGCAGCCCGAATTTGGATGCGATCTGCGAAAGATGGGTTTCGAACGGATAGACTCAAACCTCGTCTCCTCGTTGAACCACGTGATCTATCATGCCCTGCTTAATTTCGAACCGCGCGTAAACTTCACCGGGGCGGATGTGTTGGGCCGTGATGACGCAGACGGGATACTCACCATCCAGATCAATTACACCATTATCAGTACCAATACGCGCCACAACATTGTTTATCCATTTTACCTGGTGGAGGGAACGAATTTATCTGCCGCTGCCATTTAAATATTGAACCATGAGCGAGCTGTTATCGGAAGCAAAAGACGGATTAAGCCAGCAGGAGCGTAAGATTGCAGCACTGTTTCCAGAAAACTTTCGCATAGACGAGAAAGACGGCGTAGACCTCTTGCGTTACCTGTACGAGCTGGCCGGCGAGTTTAATTTTTACAATACCAAAAATGAGATAGAGGGCGACTGGCGCGATTTTTTTCAGACCAATGCCAATTTACTGATTTTAATTACTTCCCGGCAGGACTATGCCGAGAACCTTACCCGCTTAGAACACATAGAAGCGCAGCTGCAGTTAACAGAGCACGACGAAACATTTTTCAGGCATATTAATTCCCTTTTTGATTTTCTTGCCGAAGCGGTAGCCAATATCCAGCAGTTGCAGCATCAGTTTACCCGCATTTATGCCGCTAACATTCGCGTTCAAAGCATAGCTAAAATAGCCGCCACCCTTAACGATCAGTTTGGGCACTTCAAAAATATTTACCTGCAATACAAAGAGGTATTTAGCGGTAAGGTGCACAGGCAGGAAAAGTTGGAAAAGCTGCATGCAGATGATAAATCAACGCCGCAGTTCTTCAATACTGCAGACGAAACGCTAAGGGAGCAGGCCATGGCTTCTGTAAAGTTTGTTAAAGGGGCTTTTAATGATTTGCGACGGCACTATAACCAGTTTCTTGGTGCCATAAATTACTACCTGCGCGGGTATGATCTATTTAAAGACAAGCAACCGCCGCACCTGGCGCTATGCCTGGCATTTATCCATCTGTACCAGTATTTGCAGGAACAGTTGAATTTATTACCCAAGAAGCACCTGGATTTTTACTACCGGGATATTTTAAATTTTAAACCCCTGCCAGAGCAGCCGGATAGTACTTATGTGCTATTTGAAGCGGACCCTACGGTAGAAATGGTAAACCTTAAAAAGGGAGAAGAACTGCTGGCAGAGATTGGCAGCCAGAAGCCCCTGATCTATATAACCGAACAACCGCTTCAGCTTACCGGCGCCAGTGTGGCGCAGTTGAAAACACTATACATCTCTAAATACACCTGGAATGCCGACCTTGCAGAAATAAACATGTTAAGGCCTTTTCAGGCTGATTTTCAACCGCTGACTGCTACAGAATTGCTTAAACCACGCGGTACGGTTCTCCCCAAGGCCGTGCTGGGCGAAAATCAGGGAGATTTTGGCATGAACGAACGCACCATGGACGATACAGCTATCGGCACGATCATTAGTTCGCCTGTGCTTTATCTTCCCGAGGGAGACCGTCGCATTAAGATCACTATTTACCTGTCAAAAAAGTCGGCCGTGCAGTTAGATGGTTTTATAAACAGCTATCAGCAAATAAAGGACGCAGATTTCCTGCAAACGAGTTTTGACTTGTTTAACGAGGCCTTTAATGTTTGTTATACCGCGAAGGATGGCTGGCTTAGCGCGCAGCGATACAATGCCGTTTATGCCGGTAATGCAACAGACCGTTATATCGAGATCAATATCAGCCTGCCCTCACAGGAAGAAGCACCGGTTGTTTATGTCCCCGGTGTGCATGGCGATATTAATCATATCACGTTCCCTGCAATAAGAGTAAACTTAAATAACGGTGCGGCTGTTCATGGCTATTCGTTCTTACGCAACCTGGTTATCGAACGTATAAAGATCAACGCCCGGGTTTACGGGGTGAAAAATTTCAGCCTGGCCAGTAATTACGGCCCTGTAAGTTCGGTGGCGGCATTCCCGCCATTCGGTTCGCCGCCGGTCAAGGGTGCCCCACTATTGATCAAGAACACCAACGTTTTTAACCGGTATACAAAAAAAGTACGCTTGTTTCTGCAATGGATCGGCCTGCCCGAAGTAACAGGTGGTTTTGAGGAGCATTACCGTGCTTACGGACTTAACTATAAAACAGATTCTTTCAAGATAAAGGTAGCATCGGTAAACAATGGTCGCGTAACCCCGCCGGAAGATAAACAGCAGGAGTTTGAGCTGTTTGCGGTAGATTACAATAGCGAAGGTCATGAATACCTGCTGCCCGAAACCCGGCTGGATAAGATTGACGTGCAGCAACTGGAGTTTACCAATAACCCTTTAATGGATGCGGAGAATAATGTAGCTGGTACCGGTTATGACAACGGTGCTTTGCAGATCGAACTGTCCAATCCTCCTTCGGCGTTTGGCCACGAGGCCTACCCGCAGTTGGTAGCCGATGTAATGGTACATAATAGCCGGCGGTTCGTACGGAAAAGGCCAATGCCTAATCCGCCGTATACACCCATGGTGAAAACCCTGCGGGTAGATTATATCCTGGAAGCTTCAGAAGCGTTACGTCGGTCTGTCCGTTCAGACGGTAACAATATAACAGTTCATCACTTATGCCCCTTCGGCTACATGCAGGCATACCCGGGGCATGTGGAAGGGGGAACCACTTTGTTTCCGGACTTACAGCAAAACCGAAATCTGTTCATCGGCTTAAAGAACGTGGTGCCAGGCCAGGAACTGTCTTTGTTGTTCTACCTGGAAGAAAAGAACTTTATTGAATCGCTGGGTGACGAGGCCGCGATCCGCTGGAGTTACCTCGACCGGAACGAATGGGTAAGTATCCCCGCATCCGGGTTAATTGCCGATACCACCAATAACCTGGTCAATACAGGGATTGTCAGGATAACCGTTCCGCGTGAGCTTTGTATCGAAAATACAGTGATGCCCTCCGGGCTTTTCTGGCTCAGGCTTTCTGTTGACGGCTTTGCAGAGGTGTATACCAAACTTATCGCCGTTACAACAAACGCCGTATTGGTCACCCGGCAGGGCCTTGCCCCGGAACATTTTGAACTGCTGAAGCCTGGGAAAATTAAAAGCTTCAACAGGCAGATAGCAGGCATAAAACAGGTAATACAGCCTTTTTATGCTTTCAACGGCAGGGCAGCAGAATCTGAAGCAGATTTTTATGTGCGGGTAAGCGAGCGTTTGCGCCATAAGAACAGGCCGGTAACCGTAAGGCAGATAGAGCAATTCATTCTGCAGGCTTTCCCTGAACTACTGATGGCTAAATGTATTACCCGTAATGAAACAGTGATAGAACAAACCGAGGGGCCGGGGGCTACGATAAAAGTGATCCTGATTCCGAGGCTGAATGATAACGGTGCGGAGATAGTGCGAGAGCCTATGGTAAATCTGGCAACGCTGTATAAAGTAAATAAGCTGCTAAGGGGGGCGTTGCCGGCCTTTATTTACGCCAGGGTAGCTAACCCTGTTTATGAAAGGGTAAAAGTGGTAGCTGATATTGTGTTTGCAAACACAGAAAGCGCCAACCAGCAATTCTATCTTAACCAGCTATTCCAGGATATCCGCGATTATTTCTGCCCGTGGATCAACAAAAACGTATTCGAGATTAAAATAGGTTCAAAAGTATTCGTTTCTGAGGTGCTGAGCTTTATAAAAGAACTTCCTTACGTAAACAGCGTTACCCGCTTCTCCATGGTACATTTTTTTAGAAGCCGCGAGAATTCAGGCGAATACCGTTACCACATCAATGATCTGGCTATTTCTGGCGATACCTTTTTGCAGGGCTCTGTTCCCGAGGCGATACTCATCCCGGCAGATGAGCACCTGATTTCGGTAAGTATATCTGAGGAATACCACACGGCGGTTGCCGTCGGGATAGGCGACCTGGCTGTAGATGCCGAATTCCTGGTAACGGAAAACCGTGCAGAAAAAGGGCTGCAGCAGCATAATAAAAACGAGGATAGTGGCGAAGACGAGTATTTTAATTTAACCATCCACGAAATCTGAACAAGCAATGGAGCAGTATTCAACACAGCAAAATCAAAGTCGTGATCAGCTTAAGGATTATTTCAAAAACGGGAAAGTCCCTACAGAAATTCATTACGCCGCGCTTATCAACTCCATGGTGCATAAAACGGAGGACGGGTTTTCTAAAGACCGCGAAAACGGGCTGAAGGTGTATAACCAGAAAGCCAATAAAAACCTGCTGTCTTTTTATTCGGATATTAATGAAATAGACCCCTACTACCAGATCGCGAAAGACGAAGCCGATCCGTCTTGCCTTAAGTTTCAGCCGCATAATAGTCTCGAGGATGACCCTGATTCAAAAAGCTTTTATTTTAACGTTCAGGGAGGGTTGGGTATTGGTAAAAAAGCAGAAGACCATTATAAACTGGAGGTAGCGGGCTTCGCGGCGATGGAAGGGCGTATTGGTACCTTCATCAAAGATAGAAAACCTGCCGATGGCAAGTGGCACACAATTGTAGAAGGACTTGATAATTGCAACGCCTTTGAAGTAGTGGCCCGCGCCGGGAAAAAAGGCACCGGCAAATTTAGTATGATGCACGCGATTGCTGTAAGCGCTTACGGGCGTTCTGGCGGTAAAATAAAAAAGGTAAGCAGCTGCTTCGGTTTTTTCTGGAATAAGCTTAACCTAAGATGGCGTGGTACCACGCACGATTATTCGTTACAGATACGTACCAATACCAATTATGGCCCGGAAGCTTACGCATACTACACCCTGACCAAACTTTGGGACGACCAGCTTTTTCCGGCAGACCGCGATGTGTATAAATAATGTTAATGTTTGCTATAGTCCGGATTGAAGATGCCCGTGGTTAAACCCGTAATTATCAACAAAAAAAATGCGGTAAAGCAAAGCTGCGCGCATGATTTTGCTTTTTTACGGCAGGCGGCTATCGCACTCGTACAGCAGATGGCTGGCGAAGAGTGGACGGATTATAACCTGCACGACCCCGGCGTGACCATCATTGAGCAGTTGTGCTACGCCATTACAGACCTGGCTTACCGCACAGGTTTTTCGATAAAAGACCTGCTGACGGATAAAAACGGGCATATTAGCTTCAATAAAAACTCTTTTCATCATCGCGAGGAAATATTGTTTTCGGGGGTGGCCATCGCTAACGATTACCGTAAGTTACTGATTGACCGTATTGATGAAATAGATAATGCCTGGCTGGCGCCGGTATATAGTGCATTTGCGGGTAGCGGTATCAGGGGATTATACCGGTTGACTGTTCAGGTAAATAAAACCACCGCGCAATTAATCTTGAAAGAACCGAATGAAGGAGACCGGATAAAAGAGCAGATAAAGAGCGTTTTTGTGGCCGAACGAAAACTGGGCGAAGACCTGCTGCACGATGTGGTGATTTTAAAACCCGTTGCCGTTGAAATAAAGGCCGATGTATTAATAAAAGACCAGGTGCAGCCCGAACATATTCTGGCAGAGATATACAATTGTATAGATACTATGCTGAGAGCCAGGGTGAGGTATTTTACAGAAGAAGAATTGATAGCTAAGGGGTATACGATGGACCAGATCTATGCCGGTCCGAGGTTGAGCAACGGCATTATACCCGATAGCGAACTTAAGAAAAGGAAAACCCGTATAGATTACATTGAACTGGTGCGTTTGATATCTGTCATCGAGGGTGTTTTGCATGTAAAACAGATCACCATAACGGCGAACGGCAAACAAGCCCATAACAGCCCACTGGAAATAGATGAAGATGCTTTCGCTTTTTTAGATGATGAAGCGGCGCAGGGTATCAGGCTGTTTACCAGTAAATACCAGGTTAAGATCAGGCAGGCGGTTTATAAAAACCTTCTAATTAAACTAAACGCCGCACATGACAGGCGCTTCATCAGTTCTTTCTACAGCAATGATAATAACCTTACTTCGGGTACGTTCCGTAACCCGGGTAAGTATTTCTCTTTGCAAAATTACTTCCCCGCTGTTTACGGGCTGGGCGAACACGGTTTGCCCGCAGGGGCATCAGAGGCGCGAAAAGCCCAGGTGAAGCAGTTAAAAGGCTACCTGATGCTATTCGAACAGGTTTTAGCCAATTACCTTGAGCAACTGGCTAATGTGCAGGAATCGTTCTCTACCACCATCCCGCCCGAAAAACAAACCAACAGCTTTTCCCAGCCGCTTTATGACGTACCGGGAGCACAGGAAATCATCAAACAGTATCAGGCACATGTAAAAGACAGGTGGAACCGGGAGTGGGAGCAATTTGTAGCCGACCCACAGAACGGCTATATGAAAGCGCTGGAGGCAATGGGCGATAGTGATTTGGTTTACCAGGAACGTCGCACCCGTCAATTAAACCATATGCTGGCAAGGTTTAATGAGCTATTACCTACCTACCCTGTCCGCTCGTACCGGCAGATCTATCATGCCGATCAACCCGAAGAAAAGTATACCACCGAGATGAAATGGAAATCGTATTACTTAAGTAATATCGTTAACATTCACCGGGGCGAAAACCGTGGTTTAAACTATCTAAACGGCCCTAACCATAGTACCACCTTTAATTTCGAAAAGAAGATCAAACTATTGTTGTGTTTAAATTATCTGGAAGAAAGGCGCCTTTCTGCTGTTTTCGAGGATCCAAGTATAAAGATAGAGAGCGCCACACAAAACTCAACTAACGAACATCAAAGCGCCGCTTTTGAAGAAAGTAACGATACGCCCGATTTGTTCTTATCCGCAAATGATATCAGCGAGCTATTCAGGCAAAACAAGATAAAAGACTATACACTTTCCGACCGTAAAGGGATTGCGTTTAAAGGCCGGGATAAACAGCTTTTTGCTGCCGCGATCAATTTCGGCAATTATAAAATTGCACCCTACCCGGAAGCCGGAAGCGAAACAGCCTGTTTGCTGCTTTTTAAGTATGAGGCGGATGAACAGTGGGAAGTCATCGGGCGCTATGCGTCTGGCCCGCTGGCGGTAGGCGCATTAAAAAAGCTGGTGAAATATTTCCGTAAGCTAAGCCTTGATTCTGAGGGGTTTTATGTGGTAGAGCATATCTTGCTGCGGCCGTCGCTGCAAAGCCCCGCTTTTGGGTTCCGCCTGACGGATCATCACCAGAAACGGCTGCTGTATAACCGCGAATGGGTAGACTTTAATACCCGTGAGGCACAATTACAAGAATTATTGCAGGCGGCGCAGGATAGGGACAGGGATAAAACCCACACGGCCCTGGTTAAGTATTGTTATCTGGATTCGCGCAGCCATGACGAAGTGATAGATCTTCTTTTCAGGTACGCATCGGAACGGGCTGTTGCGGGAAGTTCGTCGGCTGTCAAGGGCTTTGAAATGCTGGTGCGGAATGACGTGGGACCGTTGAATGAATCTTTCTTTAACTTCCAGGTAACGGTGGTGTTGCCTTCATGGCCTGCCCGGTTTCAGGACCATGATTTCAGGGAATATGTAAGGGATATTTTTATTCTGAACATTCCGGCAAACATCCGGCTCAACTTCAAATGGCTGTCGCCTTCCAGGATGAAGATTTTTGAAGATGAATATGACGTGTGGAGAAAATCTTTCAGGGATGAAACGGAGGAACACGATGCCCTCTCGCGAAAACTGATCTCATTCCTTCAAAACAATTAAGACGGTATCAGATGGGTTATTACCATATCCAGCGCTACCTGTTTGATGTTACTACCACCGGTAGCGAAAGCGAAGCACGCCTGCTTCAGGGGCAATTGAGCAATATATTCAATCAGCAAGTTGTTTCTCGGCTCGAAGCGTTATTTGATCGCGTCATACCAGAAGATGTGGCCTTGCATATCAATGAACTGACTATTGACGCCGGAGTGATACCGCCCCAACTGCTGGATACCCAACTGGTAGAGCGCATTATAGAAGAACTAGAACAACAATTATTGCTGCTACTGGAAGAAAACCACCAACAGTTGCCCGGAGGTACTACCAATAGCCCAACCGGCCAGTTTGCTGCAGATAAGTTCGGCCTGTTAACCTACTACCTGCTTTACGGCTTGTTTCCGTGGTGGGCAAAAGGGTTTGCAATTAGTTCTGTAAATAAATTGATCGAAGAGTTGATCCACTCGGACGAACAACGCCTAAAGCGTATTATTTTAAGCATTGGCTCGCGGCAAAATGTACAGCAACGCCTCGCCTGGCAGTTTTCAGATCATACCATTCGCAAGATGATTGCTGTGCTGGAACCGGCTGAAGCAGATTTCATCTTTCAATATCATGCAGAAGTGCTGTACCAGAAGCGCCGTACAAACCTGTTTACCGGCGAAGCCAGTGGCTTCAGCCGTGTTATCTGGCGTTTTATTTTCAGTACGTTGTTAAGAGATGGTGCGGGGCGCTTTAACCGCAAGATGTTTGTGCTGTACAACATCCGCAGCATTGCGGCCCATTTCAATTTAGCCTATACCCGCTTGCTGGATATACTTTATGCCTCTATGGATTCTGAATATTTTGAGGGCACCCATTTCGAAGTATTCGGAATTGTAAAAGAACTTTGGAATGAAGGCAGGCAAGCGGATACCCCGAACCCGGTAAATGATTACATCGGTAACGAAGATACCAGCACCCCGGAAGCAGAAATCTGGGTACAGCAGCTTCGGATCATTCACTATTATCTTTTTCACCTCTCGCTGCCGCCCGAAGCAAAAATTAAAGATTTAGCCGAGTTGAACAGCAATATGCTTCGGCTGATGCGGATGACTCCGCGATCGGTTATTCAACTATTATATGAATTACAACAGCTCGAAAACCCGGGGGCACGGTTAGCAATAGTGTTTAATGACGGAGTGACGGAAGAGATCATCAGGCTGATTGAACCTACCAATGCTGTTTTTATATTGGAATATCGCACAACGGTTAATAAAATACAGGAGCGTGAAAGACCGGTAAATATAGAACAGGCCAGCTTTTCGCGGGTAGTTTGGGAGCTGATCTTTAACTTCATTTTAAAGGAGCATGGTTCGGAGTTTAACCGGAAGATGTTTCTTGAGCGGAATATCAGGGCTTTGGCTGGTCATTATAACCTGTCAGTTGCAAACCTGGCTAACATTCTGCGCCACAGAAGCAGCGCCTTGCTGAGCACATCCTTGCTGGATATCTTTTTCGAGGTGTTAGACAGATTGGAAGAAGCCGCGATAGTTGGAACAGATAACACACCTTCTACGGTAGCTACGGTTGTAGTAAAAGAAAATCCTGCGCGGTTACACAACCATCCTGTTTACCAGCGTAATGTTTTGCTGCATATCATCATCCATGGCGAGGTGCCTTCCTGGTATCATGGTGAACTTACAGTTGGAGCGCTTGTGCTCGAATTAGCCAAAGCAGCTTCTAATGAGTTTATTCAGTTGCTGGCTTATGCTGCACACTCCGGCACTTATCTTTTGAATATTTACAGGTATATCCCTCTTGCAGCTTTGTTAGAAGCTTTGCAGCAATTAACAGGTGGCCGTAAGGCGGTCCAGATTTATCAGGAGGCTGTGGCCGCTATCGCTACAATAGGCGCTATCAGTATGGACCCGGAGCGGCTACAGAGAATGGTATTCGAAGCATTTTTACAAACCTACAGTTCCGGCAGTTGGCGAAGTTTCGACATTCGTTTGTTTCTCGATGCTGTCATCCGGAAGCTCTCGCTTTCGGGCGGTTTGTCCGAGGCAAAAGTAGTGGCGCTTTTAAGGGATGCGACAACTACGCAGGGACAATCTGTTTATTTAAAAGAGGCGCTGAAAGTTATCCGTGCCGTGCCGAAAGGCTACGAGTTTAACGGTAGTGAAGCGCTTATTCTATCTGCGACCGGCACCGAATGGCTCACAACGGTTTTAGATACTTATCATCAAAACAACAGCAGTTCTACAATTACATACCAGGATACCCTGCTCCATATTTTGGAGTTTTATCTTAAAGAATACCGGTTGCCACCTGGCTTAGGTCTATCGGCAGATCAGGCTATGGTGTTGTTAAGGCAGATTATAGTGGTTTTACTGCGGCGCAGCCCGGAAAAACTAAAAGAGGTATTTGATGGGGACGGGAATATATATGCCCGCATGTACCTTCATAACCTTTTCGCTATAACCGTTAGCGCAGAGTACATGGCCGTCCGCCGCTTCCTGGAACTTTATTTAAAAGCCGATGCGGAGCGTTATATAACTACTCTAACAGGAAATTCTTCAAAAGAGGGCGATCAATACATTCTGCGATGGATTGATCAGTTACTCACCAGAAAAGAAAATTTAAGCGCTGCGGAACGTACGCTGCTTTCGCGTATCAGCAGGCAGCAAAGCCTGGCGGTTTACCTGGCCGGGCATTACACGGATGAGCAGATCTATTCCCTCCTGACATTAGTTGAGCAGGAATGGGGTGAAAACCTCGTGCTTTTTTTAACAGAGCTGACGGCTTTTCTCCAGCGGGCCTTTAATGTTTCGGACCAGGCGCTGGCAGCCAGGCTCCGGACATTTAATCTCATCTATTTTTTAGGGAGCAATCAACGCGTTTCTGCCCGGGATTACATCCGCAAGCTTTTCGAAAACTTTAATTACTATATTGGAAACTTAACCGAAGCACAGTTGACCCGGCTCATCGAAGCACAGATAGCCCGGGAAAAGGTGTCGCCCGGTTTTTACCAGTTATTACCTGAAATAAAGGTAGCTTTATTAAGGCAAATGGAATTATTAACCGGTCGTGCGGCTGTTGCCCGTTTGGTAGCCGCGATCGGAAAAGAAACGCGTCTGCCCCCGCCTGATCAGCAAATTATTGATGAATTGAAAAAATATAAAAATATAGGATCAATGCAGGACGATGAATTGCCCTTGCCGGAAGGAGACACCTACCTGATTAATAATGCGGGCCTGGTGTTGCTGCACCCATTTTTGTTTACCTTTTTCAATCGTTTAGAGATGCTGGATGGAAAGAATTTTAAAGACGAAAACGCAAGACGGTGGGGTATTCATTTGTTACAGCATTTAGTCGGAAGCGATGGCTCAGTAACAGAAAACGAGCTGTTGCTGAACAAGATACTGGTGGGGTTGCCGCCCCAGGAGGCGGTTGAGGAAGGTATTGAATTAAGCGATACAGAAAAGGAATTGTCCGAGCAACTGCTTAAGGTAGTTACCCAGCAATGGGATAAATTAAAAAACACTTCTATCGCCGGTTTGCAGGCCTCGTTTCTGCAGCGGCAAGGCAGCTTGTCTATCACAGAAGGTAACTGGCAATTGCGTGTAGAGCCACGCGCTTACGATCTGATTTTACAAACCCTGCCCTGGGGAATAGGGCTGATTAAATTACCTTGGATGGATACCATGCTTCATGTAATATGGGAACTGAACTAATAAGTGATAACGCAGCCGTTTTAACAAGAGAACTGCAATGGCTGGCCCAGGTGATAGACACCCGGATGACTTCCTATTTTCAACAGGACTTTTCGCCAGGTCTTATAGAGGAAATACCTCCGCCTGATCTGAGTAATAACAACTCAGTCTATGCAAAATATATCAGTCACTATAAGCTTGATATATACGAGCGTATTATTTTATTGCTGGCGTTAGCGCCTCACCTGCAACCACAATTGCTGGATACCTTCTTTACCAGGAACTCAACGTTCGACCGGCCTTTTACAGAATTTGGCGGTATTAAGGGAAAGCAGTTTGGTGGCTTTTTGCCTACGGGCGAAACAGCGGCTTTTATCCTGGCGGTTAATGATCTGGAAAAGCGCATCATGGTGAGCCGGCTACTAAGCGACGAGGGTACTTTAAATCACTTTAACCTGGTAAAGCTAGTGAATGAATCCACGGACGAACCACAGTTAAGCGGACTATTAAAAGTCAGTGGCGAATGCCTGAGCTATTGTACCCTCGGCACAGCTCACAAACCAGATTACAGTACCAATTTTCCTGCAAAATTGATTAATACCTCGTTGGATTGGTCGGATCTGGTATTGGACGACCAGATACTGCACGAGGTGGAGGAAATAAAGGATTGGTTGACGCACGGCGGTACGCTGATGAACGATTGGGGGATGAAGCGCAAACTAAAAGCAGGGTTCAGGTCATTGTTTTACGGTCCTCCGGGTACGGGTAAAACGTTAACGGCAAGCTTGCTGGGTAAAGCCACGGAGCTGGACGTTTACCGTATAGACCTTTCTATGGTGGTATCGAAATATATCGGGGAAACCGAGAAAAACCTCGCAGGCGTGTTTGATCAGGCCGAGCGTAAAAATTGGATCCTGTTTTTTGATGAGGCCGATGCGCTGTTCGGTAAGCGTACGCAAACCAGTTCTAGTAATGACAGGTATGCCAATCAAGAGGTGTCTTATCTGCTACAGCGGATAGAGGATTTTGATGGTGTCATTATTCTTTCCACAAACATCAAAGCCAACCTGGACGAAGCTTTCAGCAGGCGTTTCCAATCCATGATTCATTTTAGCATGCCTGGTTATGCAGAGCGCGAGCGTCTGTGGAGACAAGCTTTTTCTGAGAAGGTGAGGTTTGAAGATGCCTTAAATATAGCCGACATTGCTAAAAAGTATGAATTGGCAGGTGGTGCGATTATCAACGTGGTTCGATATGCAAGTCTGCAGGCATTAAAACGCGGCGATAGTGTTATTCTGCACCGGGATATTGTAACAGGTATCCGCCGTGAGTTTTCAAAGGACGGCAAAACAGTTTAAAATGTTGGGTTTGTAGTGCTGCTTGAAAACACTACTTTTAGTAACCCCATAACCTGCCAGTTTTAAACTTAATAACCTGTACCAGAAATGATGTCAGAGGTCTGCCGGTCTGCAAAACTATTCTATTGCGCGCTGTTTTTTTGCGCGTTATTATTTAACCAGCCATTCTGTTTTTCACAAAGCAGGAAGGTTATAAAAACTTTTACCAACCCTATTCTGCCCGCAGGCGCAGACCCATGGATCACTTATAAAGACGGCTATTATTACTATACCAACACGCTTGGTGATAGCCTTCAGCTTTGGAAAACTAAAGACATCGCCGACCTTAGAAATGCACCAAAGAAAACCATCTGGATTCCGCCGCGCGGCAAAAGTTATTCGAGCGAGTTATGGGCGCCCGAGATCCATTTTCTGGATGGTAAATGGTACATGTACTTTGCCGCGGATGACGGCAAGAATAAGAATCACCGCGTGTATGTGCTGGAGAATGCCTCAGCTGATCCGCTTTCAGGCGAATGGGTTTTTAAGGGAATGCTGGCAGAGGCCTCTAATAAATGGGCAATCGATGGTTCGGTTTTTAAGCATAAGGGGCAAATGTACCTGATCTGGGCCGGATGGGAAGGCGACGAGAACGGGCAGCAAAATATTTACATTGCTAAAATGAAGAACCCTTATACCATAGAAGGGAAGCGGGTTAAAATATCCAGCCCGGAGTATGATTGGGAAAAATACGGCGACCTGCATGACGAAAATAACCCACCGCATGTAAGCGTAAATGAAGGGCCTGAAGTATTGACCCATGGCAACCGCATCTTCCTGATCTATTCGGCAAGCGGCTGCTGGACGGATTATTATGCCCTGGGCATGATGTCGGCAAATATTTCGAGCGACCTAATGGACCCAAGATCGTGGACAAAAGCTGCTAAACCTGTCTTCGCACAATCAAAAGAAAATAGCGTATACGCACCCGGCCATAATGCATTCTTTAAATCGCCGGATGGTAAGGAAGACTGGATCTTGTATCATGCCAATTCAAAACCTGGGCAAGGTTGTGGCGGTAAACGCTCGCCACGGATGCAAATGTTCACCTGGAACAAAGATGGCACACCAAATTTCGGCTTGCCTGTTAAAGAAGGGGTAGCTATACCCGTTCCTTCAGAGCCGGTAATTGTTGCCAAGCCGCCAAAAGCGCCCGGTGCAAAGAAAAAGCCGGCAGTTAAAAGCCAGCGTAAGCAGACCATCATCATCAACAATAAAAAGAACAATTAAAACCACCGACTTATGAGAAGAATAAATTACATCCTTGTCTTGCTGCTGTTAATGGCCGGGCTTGCTGCTTGCCAGCAAGAGCCAAAACCGGCTGTAAAACCAATAGAAGAGGGTAAGATCTGGTCTGTAGAAAAGGCAAATGAATGGTATAAGCAGCACCAGTGGATGATTGGCGCTAATTTTATCCCAAGCACCGCCATTAATCAACTGGAAATGTGGCAGGCCGAAACTTTCGACCCAAAGACTATCGACCGCGAGTTAGGCTATGCCCAGGGCATAGGTTTTAATACCATGCGTGTGTTCCTGCATAGCGTAGCTTATGGGGCCGATCCGAAGGGGTTTAAATCGCGGGTGGATCAATACCTTACTATTGCTAATAAGCATCACATCCAAACCATTTTTGTGTTTTTTGATGATTGCTGGAACCCTAATCCTAAACCGGGCAAACAGCCGCTACCTAAGCAGGGTATCCATAACTCGGGCTGGGTGCAGGATCCCGGTGTGCGCGAGGTGAAAGATCCGAAACAGTTTAATGTGCTGAAGAGTTACTTCCAGGATGTGATGAGCACTTTTAAGCACGACAAACGTGTTTTACTTTGGGATTTATATAACGAACCAGGCAACAGCACCAAGCATGATACTTCGCTTGCACTGCTTACCAAAGTATTTACCTGGGCACGTGAAGTAAACCCCGATCAGCCTGTTTCTGCCGGTTTGTGGGCCTGGGACTTTGAAAAGCTGAATGCTTTCCAGGCATTGAATTCGGATATCATCACCTACCACGAATATGAACCGGATACCGCCCACACGCGCGTATTGCAATTGTTAAAAACGCATGGCCGCCCCATGATCTGTACCGAATATATGGCGCGTACCCGCAAAAGCACATTCCAAACGATATTGCCTATACTTAAAAAGGCAAACGTCGGGGCGATCAACTGGGGATTAGTAGCAGGTAAAACCAATACCATTTACGCCTGGGATACCCCGATGCCGCAAGGCGGCGAACCAAAGCTATGGTTCCATGATATTTTCCGGAAGGATGGAACACCCTACAAGCCAGAGGAAGTGCAGTTCATCAAACAGATCATCGCCAGTCCGCGAGTAGAGACAACAAAGTAAGCGAAGTAACATTACATGTTTTGTATCATCACCCGCAGTGACCGTTGTCACTGCATAAGTTAAATAGAATCAGGAGCTTTAAAATGTTACCATTGCTCGGGTTAACGTCGCATTCGGCGCAGTCCGTTCAGGTTTAAAATTAAAGCAACACCATGAAAACTTTTCTTGTTCCAACAGATTTCTCGCCCGAGGCAGACAACGCCGCCCGTTTTGCCGTTTATTTGGCTAAAGATTTAAAAGCAGACGTGCAACTTTGCCACGCGCTCTCGTTGCCCGAAGAATCGCCGGTTTCTGCCCAGGTGGTATGGCCGCTGGAAGATTATAACTATCTGAAGAAAGACGCCGATCAAAACCTGCTTGCCTTATCTAAACAGTTTGCCGAAGAAGAAGCAAGTGTTTCTGACCACGACAGCCACCATCCGCTAATAACCACCATAAGCCAGGTGGGTACGGTTACAGATGTTGTCCGGAATTTGGTTTGTTATCCGGGTGTAAGCCTGGTAGTGATGGGGATGTCTGGTGCGGGGCGGCTGAAACGGTTCTTCTTAGGGAGCAGCAGCCGGGATGTGATTGAGAAAGGTGGTTTCCCTACCCTGCTGATCCCATCACATACCGTTTTTCATGGTTTTAAAAAAGTGGCGTTTGCAACAGACCTCGGCGCTGACGATGTATTGGCGATAGCCCAACTGGCGGCAGTCATCAAACCTTTTAATGCCGATTTGATGGTGATCCATATTAAACCCGAAGGTGTAGAGCAGCCAGAGGATGCCGCCCGGGCCAATGCGTTTATGAGCGAGGTAACGCAAACTGTTAACTACCCGGCTATTGGCTATCGCAGTCTCAGGGCTGTTAATATAGATGCCGCGCTGAATTCACTATGTGAAAGCGATGAACTGGACCTGTTGGCGGTAGTACACCGTAAACACAGCATTTACACCTGGTTAACCTCCGGAAGCCATACGCAGAAGCTGGCCCGGCATACACAAATCCCTTTGTTGGTTTATCCGGGTTGAGGGGTGTTCCCGAAATATAGCAGTTACGCGTGATGCACTCTTTAGGGTTGTGACGAAAATCTTTCTTCGCCTGTAATTTTATGACGAAAATCATTTCCTGAAGCACGTCCGTCCGGCATCTTTGAAGTAAGATGCTTATTCCCTAATTGCTCATGTTATGAACGAATCGGAAATACAGTTCCTGGACGGGCCACAATCGCGCTGGAAGGAACTGAAGTTTACTTTTAGAACGATGTACGAATTCGTTACCGGTTTCCGTGCGCTGCATTTTGTAGGGCCATGCATCACCGTTTTTGGATCGGCCAGGTTTAAGGAAGATCATCCCTATTACGAACTTACCCGCAAAGCTTCCGCAGCTTTCGCCAAGCTTGGCTTTACGATACTGACAGGTGGTGGTCCCGGTTTAATGGAAGCGGCAAACCGAGGTGCAAAAGATGTAGGCGGCCGGTCGGTGGGATGTAACATTGTACTTCCCATAGAGCAGCAGCCAAACCCCTATCTTGATAAGTGGGTATACCTTAAGCATTTTTTTGTTCGTAAGGTATTGCTGGTAAAATACTCTTTTGCCTTTGTGGTAATGCCGGGCGGATTTGGTACGCTCGACGAATATTTTGAAGCTTTAACGCTGATCCAGACGCATAAGATCAAAGATTTTCCGGTGATTATCTTCGGTAAAGAGTACCATAAAGAACTGGTTGACCATGTTGAGGTGATGAAGAAGAACGCCACGATCGGGGACGCAGATACCGCACTGTTTTTAGTAACTGATGATATCGACGAAGCCGTACAACTGATTGTAGAAAAAAGCATCAAGCAATACGGGCTTCGTCCGCGTAACAAGGTAAAACCCTTCAGATTTCTTTTTGAGCATGAGTAACACCCAACGCCTAACGTTTAGCCACAATGATCCAGCCGTTACTTAAAGCAATTTTAGAAAATGCCATAGATGGTATCGTTGTTATTGATCCCAAGGGCTACATCGAAATGGTTAATCCGGCGGCTTGTACTTTGTTTGGTTATGAAGCGGCTGAATTACAGGGACGCCGGGTAGAAGTGCTGATGCAAAGTCGCGATGCACATACACATCAGGCACATGTTAATCAGTACCTTCAGGGTGGTGTTAGCGGCATTATAGGCAGAGGTCGCGAAGTAAGCGGTTTAAAAAAGGACGGCACTATATTCCCCATGCGTTTGGCCGTAAGCGAGGTGATAATGGGCGACAAGATCTATTTTACAGGTATACTTCATGACCTGACGCGCGAAAAACAAGCAGAAGAAGCGCTTAAGAACCATGCCGCTACTTTAGAGCGCCTTGTTGCCGAAAGAACCGGGAAGCTGAAGATAAACATCAGCCAGTTGGAAGAACTAAGGGAAGAACTGAGCAATACGCTGGAGAAGGAAAAATCCCTGAACCAGATGAAGAGCAAGTTTGTTTCCCTGGCTTCGCATGAATTCCGTTCGCCCTTAAGTAATATACAGCTTTCTGCTTCGCTGGTAGAGAAGTATTATGACCGGCAGGAACCCGATAAAGCGATGTCGCACCTGAAGAAGATAAAGTTCGCCGTGAATGACCTTACTACCACCTTGAATGATTTCTTATCGGTAGAGCGTATCGAAACAGGTAAAATAAAACCGGTTCTGGGTAATTTTGAGATAAAAGCCCTGATGGACGAAGTAATGGCCGAGATCCGCTCCCTGCTGAAAGATGACCAACTGCTCTCGTCGACACATCCCGAAGAAGCTATTCAAATATCGGTTGACCGCAACCTGCTAAAACATTGCCTGTTAAACCTGTTGACCAATGCCGTTAAATATACCGGAAGCGATGGCGTGATTGAATTGGTAACAGAAGCTAACAGCCAGGCCATAAATATCAGTGTTAAAGATAATGGCATTGGAATTCCCCAGCACGATCAGCCTAAATTGTTCGAAGCGTTCTTCCGGGCAAGTAATGCCGGTAATGCACCCGGTACCGGCCTGGGCCTGAGCATTGTGCACAATTATGTTAGGCTGATGAACGGTAAAATTTATTGCGAAAGCAGGGCCGGTAGCGGAACCGTTTTTACGATAACATTTCCGCCTTCAATAATAGTGACATCCGCCACTTCAGCGCAGCAGGGAGTTAAAAAGCAGGCTTCCTGAAACCTGCTTTTTAATTGGTGATATTTTACATCCATTTAGATGCGAACCGGTTGAATGCTTGCCTTAGTTCATTTACCATTCGTTCTTCCGTACCAAAATCTTCCATCAGTTTGTCATACCCTTCGGCGGTACTTTCTTTAATGTGGCCTGCCAGGTGGTTAATGTCATGCTCTACTTTCTGCATGCTCTCCCTGATGCGGTGTTTCAGCCCGTCGATATAATCGCGGTGAATGATCAGTTGATTTTGAAAATACTCAACGTTTTCAGCAACCTCGTGCCCGGTGTTATCACCGGCTATTTCCTGCAGGCGTTCGTCAAGAATATTCAATTCCTGTTCGTAAAAAGTAAGTGCCCTCATCCACTCGTTATGTTGGGGGGTAGTGTGTTTAATTGTTGATGTTCTCATGATACAAGATTAATGTGTTGTCGCTTTCGTGCGAATGACGGATGGCATTACTTATTGTGATGCTGCTCATGAACAACGGCCGCGGCTGGTTCTTCTGAAATGGCGAACAGAAATTCTTTATGGTCTTCCTGCAAAATTTTTACGGGTGTGCCTGTTTCATCTTTTATTTTAACCCGCAGGGTTTCTAATGAGCAGGGTTCGCCGTGTACCAGGTAAACCCTTTCAGGCCTTGGTACAAAACCATTGATCCAGTAACGCAATTCTTTTTGGTCTGCATGTGCAGACATGCCCCTTATTTCTTCTACGCGCGCTTCTACAGAGTAAAACTTTCCATGGAACTTCAGCTCCTTTGCCCCGTTAAGCAAAGATCTGCCCCGTGTTCCCTCTGCCTGGAAACCAATGAGTAAAATGGTATTTCTGCTATTGCCGATGTAATGTTCCAGGTAGGCAAGCGCCCGGCCGCCGGTAAGCATGCCGCTGCCCGCCAGGATAATCTTACTGCCTTTGGTATCAATAATTTTTTCCGTTCCGCGATAGTCTTCATTAATCTGTATACCGTTAAACATCGCCCTGCATTCTTCCTTCGTGATCTTCAGCTCTTCGCTATGGTTCAATACCACTTTACCGGCCGCTGCGGCCATGGGGCTGTCCAGGTAAATGGGTAACTCTGCCGGGATAGCTTTTTGTTGTTTCAGCTTGTAAAGCATATGAATAACTTCCTGCGCCCGCCCTACCGCAAAACAGGGGATCAGGATGTTGCCTTTCTTAAAAACGGTATCGTTAATCATATAAGCTAAGGCTTCACTCGCGTCGCCGGCAGGGTGTGTCCGGTCGCCATAGGTAGCTTCCATTACCACAAAATCTGCTGTGGAAACATGCTGCGGATCTGCTAATAGCCCTGCATGGTAACGGCCAATATCCCCGGAGAAGAAGATGGTTTTGCCAAAGCAAGTAACTTCAGCAGAGCTGGCGCCGGGAATATGCCCGGCCGGGAAATACCTGAAGCTAATGTTTGCACTAAGCCGATGCGATACTCCCGTACCCACTGTTTTAAAATAGGGGATGCAAGCTTCTACATCTTCGGTAGTATATAAAGGTTTCGCCGGTTTATGCTTGCTGTAATGATGTTTATTGGCATGAAAGGCGTCTTCTTCCTGTATCCGGGCACTGTCTTTTAAGATAAGTATAGTCAGATCTTTTGTGGTCTCGGTCATATAAACCGGTCCGCGGTAACCGTCTTTAAATAGTATGGGGAGATAGCCGCAATGGTCAAGGTGTGCATGGGTCAGGATCACGGCATTGATTTCTGCCGGGTTAAACGGAAGCGGTTCCCAGTTCTTTTCACGCAATGCTTTCAATCCCTGGAAAAGGCCGCAATCGATTAAAATATTTCCTTCAGGTGTTCTTAACAGGTGCTTGGACCCGGTTACCGTTCCTGCCCCGCCGAGGGACTCGATATAAATGTTCTGGTTAGCGTATTCGGAATGCATTTTAGAAAGATTGGTTAAACGAAGGTACTGGCGGGGGTAGGCTAACTTATTGACCAGCATCACGCTTCGTCGTGATAGCTGTCATGGATGTTGAGCCGGAATAGGCAGAGCTTTGATGTACAATTTAAAACTTAGTCCTATGTCAACTTTAGTAAAACCAAACGGCTTCCCATCTATACGTTCATTGATGGAAGATTTCTGGAGCACCGATAAGTTTTTCAATCAACCCTTTCTTAAAGCAGAATTGCCGGCAGTGAATATTCGCGATACCGACAAAAACTACGAGATAGAAGTGGCTGTACCGGGCTTTAAAAAAAATGATTTTAAAGTAACTACAGAGAACGGACGGTTAACCATCAGTGCCGAAACCAGCAACGAAACAAACGAAGAGAAGGAAAACTACACCCGTAAAGAGTTCTCTCGTTCTTCGTTTACCCGCTCTTTTACCCTGCCGGATAATGTGGTAGAGGATAATATTACGGCGCAATACCAGGATGGATTATTGAAAATTGATCTGCAAAAGGCAGGTAAAAGCCTGACCGCAAAAAAAGAAGTTAAGGTGGCTTGATTTTTCTGCTCCGGCGGGTAACTGCCGGAGCTTTTTTTAGGGACTAAGTATCGTTCAAACACATTATAAACCAGCAAGGATAGTTATGGAAACGTTTATCAAAAGATTTAGTGAAATTGGCCTGGGTGACATTGCCGCTGTAGGGGGTAAAAATGCTTCGCTTGGCGAAATGTACCGGTATCTGCGACCCAAAGGCGTACTTGTTTCGGATGGGTTTGCAATAACTGCCGATGCTTACCGCTACTTTATCAGCGCTAATAAGCTGGAAAAACAGTTACAGGCATTGATGCAAGAACTGGATCGTGAAAACTTTTCTAACCTAGCCGCGACCGGTGAGAAGGCGAGGGGTTTGATCATGGCCGGAAAAATGCCCGCCGACCTTGGCATGGCCATCACCGACGCCTATGATTACCTGTTTGAACAGGCAGACCAGGGCGTAGCGGTACGAAGCAGCGCAACTGCCGAAGATCTGCCCGATGCCAGTTTTGCCGGTCAGCACGAGTCTTACTTAAACGTTCGGGGGCATTGCTCTTTGCTATATGCGGTCAGGAAATGTTTTGCATCGTTATATACAGATCGCGCCATTAAATACCGCGAGGATAAAGGTTTCGACCATAACAAAGTATACCTGTCTGTCGGCGTGCAGCAAATGGTCCGTGCAGATAAGGGCTGCTCTGGTGTTGGTTTTACACTCGAGCCGGAATCCGGTTTCCGCGATGTGGTTCACATTGCAGGTGTTTGGGGCCTGGGCGAAAATATTGTTCAAGGCACGGTAACGCCGGACGAATTTCTGGTGTTCAAGCCCTCGCTGAAGAATAATTTTAAAGCGATTATTCAGAAGAACCTGGGCAGCAAAAGCCTGACCATGGTGTATGCCGACGATGAAAACCGCGAAATAGTTAATAAGGACACTCCCTGGGAACTGCGCGAAAAGTTTGTGCTCACCGACCGTGAAATTGAGAAGCTGGCCAATTGGGCGCTGCTGATTGAAGAACACTATGGCAAGCCGATGGACTTTGAGTGGGCGAAGGATGGTTATAACCGCCAGCTTTACCTGATTCAGGCACGTCCGGAAACGGTGCATAGCCGCGAAAAGCTGGTTCAGGTGAAATCATACCAGATCAAAGAGAAAGGCGAAGTACTGGTAACCGGCGAAGCGGTGGGTGATGCCATTGCCTGCGGGTATGCGCGTTTGCTTAACTCGCCCGCCGAGGCAGATAAACTACAGGCCGGTGATATCCTGGTTACAGATAAGACCAGCCCAGACTGGGACCCTATTTTAAAAAAGGTAGCCGGAATTATCACCAACAAGGGAGGCAGAACCAGCCACGCGGCAATTATTGCACGTGAACTGGGCGCCGTAGCTATTGTGGGGACAGAGAATGCCACTACAGAGATCAAAGATGGCGAGCTGATCACCCTGAGCTGCTGCGAAGGGAAAACCGGTAAAGTTTACCGTGATAAGCTAAGCTGGAAGGAAACCGTTACCGATGCAAGTAAAATCCGATTGCCGGATACCGTAAAACCCCAGTTGATCATTGGCGAACCGGATAAGGCTTTCAAATTATCTTTCCTTCCTAATTGTGGCGTGGGGCTCATGCGCCTGGAATTTATCATTAGCAATTACGTCAAGGTGCATCCGATGGCGCTGGTTAATTTCGAAAAGGTAACCGATGAAATCGAACGCGTTAAGATTGAGAACCTGACCGGTTCATATGACGATAAACGCCAATATTTTGTAGATAAGCTATCGCAGGGTGTCGCAACTATCGCCGCCGCTTTTTATCCGAAAGAAGTGATCGTGCGGATGAGTGATTTCAAGACGAACGAGTATGCAGGACTGATCGGCGGCCGGGACTTTGAGCCTGAAGAGGAGAACCCGATGATTGGTTTCAGGGGGGCGTCAAGATATTATAACGAACGTTACCGCGAAGGTTTTAAACTGGAGTGTGAGGCCATGAAAGTTGTGCGCGACGACATGGGCCTGACCAACGTGAAGCTGATGATCCCTTTTTGCCGTACGGTGGACGAGGGAAAGAAAGTTGTGGACCTGATGGCTGCGTACGGCCTCAAACGCGGGAGAAACGGGCTGGAAATATTTGTGATGGCCGAAATACCTGCTAATGTGCTGCTGGTAGACGAGTTTGCCGAGGTGTTTGATGGTTTTTCTATTGGCTCTAATGACTTGACCCAGTTGACTTTGGGGATTGACCGTGATTCGGCCCTTGTTGCAGATCTGTTTAATGAACAGAATGAAGCCACCACCAAACTAATCGTTGCTTTAATTAAGAAAGCCAATGCCCTTCATAAAAAGGTGGGTATCTGCGGGCAGGCGCCGAGTGATTCTGAACCCTTTGCCAAATTATTGATCGAAACCGGTATCGATAGCATTGCCTTCAACCCGGATGCCCTTATCAAAGGGATTGAAAATATCAACAAGGTGCTCGACGCCCGGAAGGAAACCGTATCTGAGGTATTGGAACACGAAAAGACCGGTGCCGTTATCGCTTAACAGATGGTAATATATAGCATTGCCCGTCAAAAAAAAATGGCGGGCAATGCTGTTTAATTAAAATAAAGCTTGCTGAAATTTTCTACGCTTTCTGCCTTACTTTTCATAGCAGTTCACACGGGTTTTAAAGCTGACGCGCAGAACAAAGATTCTATTGCCATAAACCCAACTGGCAATCCTGCTGTTCCGAACCGAAAGCCGGGCAGAGCCCTTTTACAATTCGGTATGGCCGAAACGCTTCCCTGGGTTTTTGACCGTTACCTAAAAAAGGCAGACTATGCCTATATCTCTGTTGCAACGGCTAAACGTAATTTAAAACCGGGTAGCTGGACCTGGGACGATGATCCTTTTGAAACCAACCAGTTCGGCCATCCCTATCATGGCAATTACTTTTTTAATGCTTACCGAACCAACGGCTATACCTTCTGGCAGTCTGTACCGGCGGCCTTTGCGGGCAGCTATCTCTGGGAAACTTTTGGCGAAAAGCAAAAGCCAGCCCCTAACGACTTTATCAATACCGGTTTTGGTGGTGTGGTACTTGGCGAAATGACCTACAGAATTTCTAATCGCCTGGTAAGCAACCACTCGCGGGGATTTAAACGGCAGCTTACCGAGATCGCAGCCTTATTGATAAACCCTATCAACGGCTTCAACCGCATTGCAGATGGCAAGTGGGGGAAAAGGCCGCGTGAGGCTAAAGATACGGACACTACCAGGGTAAAGGCAGAATTTGATCTCGGCGTAAGAAGGATCAACTCCAATACTTCTAACTTTTTAAAGAACAGTAAAGCAGGTTGGTATGGCCATATCCGCCTCATTTATGGCGAACCTTTCAGCAATTATAAAACGCCGTTCAGCAACATGTATATCAATGCCGGGTTTGGAAAAGACGATAGCTCCAGCGTAAATATCATCAGTGCTTATGGTTCACTTACCGGGTGGAAGATTTTTCCGAATTCGCGTCATAATCATATCGCCATCCTTTCTGCCAATTATGATTTTATTGATAATGAAGCTTTCTTTTACGGCGCTCAAAGTGTAAAGCTGAATATCCTGTCGTCAGGTTCTTTTGGCAGGAAGATCCACCTGACCACTAATTTTGGCACGGGGCCTATTCTGCTGGCCGCCGTGCCAGACCCCTATCATCCCCGCGGACGTAATTATGATTATACCTCTGGATGGGGAATATCGGGCATGGGGCTGATAAATTTAAATGAAAAGCTTTTTTATACTATTAACTATCGCGGCGGGTGGCTGCTGACGATCAATGGCAACCAGAGCCATTACTTTCTGCATACCCTCTCCGGCGAATTCAGATACAGATTTTTAAGAGATGTATCGCTATGCGCCGAAACAGGTTATTTTACGTTGGAAGGAAAATACAATCATTTTGATAACGTGAACAAACGATACCCTTACATCCGTTTATCTTTACGTTACGAGTTGTAGGGATGTTTACTGCCTGGCTTTCTGTAGTTTTTCCTGCTTTTTAAAATAGCCGCGCAACAGGAAATTATGTTTCAGGGCTTCCATATTCTGGTTAAAACCGTCGGTGCCTTTTTGGATGTTTTCCAGGCTTTTTCTAACGTTAGCTGCGGCTGAGGTATCATTCAGCAGTTTCAAAACCCCGTTATCTGCATTGACATTCTGCACCACCTGGTTTAACTGAACTGCCAGGCGGTTTACTTCTGTACTGGTTGCTTTAACGTGCACCATAGTGGTTTTAAGGTCTGCGGCAAAACCGGTATCGCTCAATAAAAGACCCGCTGCTCCTTTTCCCCGTTTGGTTTGTGTGATCAGCTGGTCAAGGTTGCGGGTCATTTCCCGGGCATTGGCGGTGGTTTTTGTGATGTTATTAAGCGATGCACGGATATTGCTTGCGGTTGAACTATCATTCAGTACATCCCATATCTTGCTATCGTTGATCTTTGCAACGGTAGTTTTTAACGCGCCCGATACAACGGCAAAGTTATTGTTGGTTTGCGACAACGTTTGCAGCATTTCATCAGTGCCGATAACTCTTTTTACGGCCAGCTGGTCGCCGTTTTCAATCAGTGCAGCTTTTTTGTTAACAGCAGAGATGTTAACCACCTTTTCGCCCATCAGGCCTTCGGTGCCAATAACTGCAAGGGCATTTTTACGGATATAGGGTTTAAATTTCTTATCCATCAGCAGGGTTACCTCCATGGTAGTATCGTTGATGATATTTATTTCATCTACAGTACCGGCCTGTATCCCGGCATAGAGCACATTGCCGCCTTCCATTAATCCGTTAAGGTTTTGAAAGCGAACGCGAAGCGTAAACCCCGAACCGAAAAGGTTGCGGTTCTTCCCGATCAGGTAAAAGCTCAATATCAATACAAAAAGTCCCGTGAGTACAAATACGCCAAGCTTTATGTTATTTTCTCCCTGGTTGTTCATGGTGTTTTTATTCAAAAAATTGTTTGATGTTGTTGTCTTCTGCGCTTTCCAGCTCGTCATAACTGCCCGTGATGTAACATTGCCCGTTAAGCAGCAGCGCTACCCTGTCGGCCGTCTTCTTTACACACTTCATGTCATGTGAAATAATGATAGAAGAGGTATGGTATTTCCTTTGCAGTTTTACAATCAGTTCATCTATTTCACGTGCGGTAACTGGGTCAAGGCCAGAGGTCGGCTCATCATAAAGAATGATCTCTGGTTTAAGGATCATGGTGCGGGCAAGGGCAATACGTTTGGCCATGCCGCCGGATAGCTCTGCGGGCATCATCTGCGCGGTATAGGCTAAACCCACGTTTTCCAGGGCTTCTTTTACCATGTCTTCTACCTCGGCTTCCGTCACCTCCAGCCAATGGCGGCGTAAAGAGAACTCGAGGTTTTCGCGCACGGTCATGGAATCATAAAGCGCGTTGCTTTGAAAAAGAAACCCTACCCGGGCACGCAGGCGGTCTAACTGCTGGTGATCCATCTGTGCAACATCATCGCCGAATACCTTTACTGTACCCTTATCCGGTTTAAGCAAACCGATGATGCACTTGATCAATACAGATTTACCGGAACCAGATTTGCCGAGCACCACCAGGTTTTCTTCTTTGCCGAGCGTGATGCTGAAGTCTTTAAGCACCTTGTTATCCCCAAAGCTTTTAAAGACATGGCTGATCTCTATCAGCGCCTGTTCTGCCTGGGTTTCTGTTACTGCCGACGGGTATGTTGTTGTTTCCATCGCCATTAGTTTAAACCTAAAAGGTCTGTCACCTGTACCACCAGCAGGTCGATGATGAAGATGATCACTGATGACAGCACCACGGCACTATTAGCCGAACTGCCCACTCCCCGCGTGCCTTTATTAGAATTATAGCCTTTGTAACAACCCACCATGCCAACGGCAAAGCCAAATAAAAAGGTCTTGATAAAGGCCGGGGTAAGGTCGCCGTATTGCAGGTTTTGAAATATCTGGGTAAAAAACAACCGGAAACTGGTAACGGCTTTAATATTAACGCCGATGTAAGCGCCGAACAGGCCGATGGCATCACTCAGAACAGTAAGTATCGGCAGCATCAATGTTGCTGCAAGAACGCGCGTAGCAACCAGGTATTTGTAAGGGTTGGTGCCGCTTACCTCCATGGCATCTATCTGTTCTGTCACTTTCATAGAGCCCAACTCGGCGCCGATGCTGCTGCCAATCTTACCCGCAAAGATGAGGGCGGTAATTACCGGGCCTATTTCGCGCACAATAGCAATACCTACCATCATGGGTAGTTTAGATTCTACACCATAGTAAACCAGCGAGGGCCGCAATTGCATGGTAAGCACTAGGCCCATAATAAACCCGGTAAGGCCGATAAGAGAAAAAGATCTGTAACCAATGGAATAACATTGAGACAAGAACTCGCGGACCTCGTAAGGCGGTTTGCTGGTTACTGAAAACAGCTGTCCTGTAAACCGGGCGATGCCGCCGGTTTCATTTAAAAACTCCCGTGTTTTGGTTGATGTAGCCATCGTAACTGTATAGGGTGTAAGTGAGCCTTCCGGCTGTTACAATGATCGGCTGGCGCAAGCGGAAAATGGTTGATACGCCTCATGGTTCGATGTGATATAGATCATTTATCGCTATGAATGAGGGTGTTAGCTTTGGGTAAAAATTAACTATGTCAACTTTTGCCTATCAAACAATCCGGAATACGGCCAAACACTGGTGGCTGGTATTAACCGGTGGCGTCGTTCTTACCCTGTTGGGTATCTGGATGCTTGTTTTTCCCGTACAATCTTATATTTCGCTAAGCTTTGCCTTTGCGTTGGTGATTCTTACCGCGGGCGTTTTCGAGTTTACGTTTGCAGTGTTTAACTTAACCGCAAAAGGATGGGGACTAACCTTACTGAGCGGTCTGGCAGATTTATTTATCGGTGGTTACCTGTATAGCCATCCCGCAATCACCATGACGTTGCTGCCATTTATCTTGGGCTTCTGGCTATTGTTCAGGGGGATATTAGCCATATGGGGCGCCTGGGGTGTAAAATCCTTTGGTTTTGACGATTGGGCCTGGCTGATGCTGGTGGGTATCGCTATTGTTCTTTTCGCCATTGTCGTACTAACCAATCCCTTATTCGGTGCATTGAATATTGTGATCTGGACGGGTGTTGCTTTTGTTTCAGCAGGGGCATTCAGGATTTACCTGTCGTTTAAACTCCGTGATTTAAAGAACAGGCTGCCTGGTCATTAAAACATTTTTTTCTGATAATATCTGTATGAGTTGGTGAAGCCTGCCCGATTTTGGGCAGGCTTTTTAGTGTTGGAACCAGGCTTTGTGAGTGCCGTTTACTTTCCACAACGATCTTTTTGATTACCTCGCTGCGGCCGTTTTTGCCTTTTCTGCCTGCTGCGTTTCTTCGGTATGTTCATCAACTTGAATTCCTTTTACACGATAAGCGTAAGGGAACAGGCAAGATTGCTCGGTTAGGCTGGGGCAAGCCGTGCCTTTATTAATCTGGTTGTACTTGCCTTTAAATTTCTTCAGATAAGTCATTTGATAAAGGTGTTTAGCGTTAGTGAATTTCCGGGTATATTAACAAAGGCATCTGGTGATTACTGATCATGTCCATGCAGGGCTGCTGGTTAAATAGGCGCCATAAGAAAGCATGCTTTTTGTGTACCATGGCAAGTAACCCCACGTGGTGCTTTTGGTTATATTGCTCTAATTGGTGGGTAACATCTTCTCCAAAAATGGTTTGATAGCTTATGTTCTTTATTTTTAATGCTGCTACCTGCTCCCTGAAACGCGCTATTGCTGCTTCTTCTCTTAAATCGGGTACTAAGGCAGGCTCCATCACATGGACGATCTGAATATCAAAATGCAGCAGCCCCACAATTTCAGCAAGAGCACCGATTGCTTTTAAATCACCGGCTGCCAGATCTGTTGCAAAGGTAACCCTGGTGATTTTATCAAAATGCATTTTATGCGGCACGATCATCACCGGGAGGTGTATATGGTTTATAACCGCTTTAATACTATCCCCTAACAAAAAGGGCATGTCTGTTTTGGTTCTTCCACCCATTACCACCAACCCCACATGGTGCGAATGGATAAGTGTTGTTACCGAATCTGCAAGCCCACCATATTCGCACAAAGTTTTAATCACCGGTTTCCCCGGTTCAAAGTCCGAAGTTTTCAAGTGGTTCTCTAATCTTTCCAGTTCCTTTTGCAGTTGTTGTTTACTGCTGTTCTGCACTAAAAAATATTCCTGCATTTGCCAGTTGGCAGCCTCGTCTGATGGCAGCATCGGGACGGTTACAAAAGTATTCAGCAGTAAAACGTTTGCTTTTATTTTGCCCGCCATAGCAATTGCTGCATCGGCAGCGTACTGCGCGGTTTCAGAGAAATCTGTAAGCACCAGGATGGTTTTCATGGATTAAGTGTTTTTAACACAAGGTCTTATTTTACAGTTGGTTAAATAATGATGAGGGTCATTGCGGCGCGTGTTTAGCCTCATGTAATGACGTGAGGAAGATCATGTAGGATTGGGCTGCCAGGTGCCAGTTTTGTTATCAGAAACATACACCAATAGACCGTTATGAAAACCCTTGAAAACAAAGTAGCGCTGGTAACCGGTGCGGGATCTGGAATAGGCAAAGCCATTGCCGAACTTTTTGCGCAGGAAGGTGCAAGTGTTATGCTGGCAGATGTACATCAGCAGAATATTGAAGCGGTAGCCAATGCTATTACAGCTAAGGGCGGCCGGGCGATGTGTTACGCGGCTGACATAGGTAACGAGGTAGATGTGCAATTGCTGATAGACTATACCTGCCGGATGTATAAGACCCTGGACATTCTGGTAAATAACGCCGGTGTGATGGATTCTTTTACCCCGGTTGCAGAAGTAACTAACGGACTATGGAACAAGGTGATCAATACTAATCTTACCGGTCCGTTCTACACTTCAAGGGCTGCCATCAGGTTGTTCCTGGAAAAGGGCAGCGGCAACATTGTCAATATCGCTTCCATTGGCGGGTTGTTCGGCGGGCGCGCAGGAGTAGCCTATACCGCTTCTAAACATGGCCTTATCGGGCTCACCAAGAATATCGGCTACCAGTATGCCGAAAAAAATATCCGCTGTAATGCCATTGCTCCGGGAGGCGTTAGCACCAACATTGTGCAGGGGATGGAAGTTGATCCGTTCGGATTTGAACGAATGAACGCTGGAACAGCTAATGTTACCCGCCAGGCAGATCCCATGGAAATTGCAGATGTAGCCTTGTACCTGGCTTCTGATCAATCAAGCTTTATTAACGGTGCTGTAGTTACTGCCGATGGCGGATGGACGGCCTACTAACCTAAACCCTTAACCAACCCGGAAAAGGAGTAAATAAATATATGAAAGCTATTTTAGTCCCTACGGACTTCTCTTTGGCTGCAGAAAACGCAGCTGTTTATGCCGTGCACCTGGCTGAAGCCATACGTGCAGATATTTTGTTATGCCACGCAATTAAAATACCATCCGAAGAGGCGGTAATAGCGGATGAGTACCGGCCCCTAGACGATTACATATCGGTAAGGAAGAAAGCAGACAGCGACCTGGAAATATTGATCCGGAAGTTGAGGCAGGAAAGAAACCATCATTTTTCGTATGAGCCCTATCACCCGGCGGTGCACCATCGGGTAGAGATCGGAGGGGTTACGGATGCATTACGGAATGTAGTGCTTGCAGAGAAACTGCCGTTTGCGGTAATGGGAATGTCCGGCGAGGGGGGCTTGAACAGGCTTTTCCTGGGGAGCAATGCGCGGAGTGTAATAGACAGGGCTGAGTTTCCGGTTTTGCTGATCCCATCAGATTGCACCTACAAGCCTGTGAAAAAAATAGCTTTCGCAACTAACCTGAATAAGAGCGACCTGCCCTTGCTTCAATGGCTTGTGAACATAGTTTCCCCACTGGGTACTGAAATTATACTGACCCACATTACTGCGGAAAAATATGATAAGGGGAAACACCAGCGACAGGTTGACGATTTTTTAAACCAGGTTTTAAGCGATATAAGCTATAACAAGGTGAATTATCGCGAGGTGAAGAGTATCGATGTAAGCCATGGTTTAGAATGGATGGTAGAACACGGGCATATTGATCTGCTGGCCATTGCCCACCAAAAGCCCGGCTTTTTTACCAATATTTTTGAAAGCAGCCATACGCAGCGTGTGGCTAAGCATATTCATCTGCCGTTGTTGGTGTTCCCCGGCCCGGATCGGCCGATGACAGTTCCCCTTTTTTAGTTAATGTTTACCCAATAACCTGTTTTTTATGAGCAATACCATTCAATGGCAGTTAGAGCCACGACATAGTTACCTTGAGTTTGAAATTCGCCACCTGTACATCACTTACGTAAAGGGGATGTTCAGGAAATTTGATGCTACCGTTACCAGTAACGGAACTGATTTTAACGAGGCAGTGGTGACCGCGAATATTGATATCGCTTCCGTTTTTACCAATGACGATGAAAGGGATGCGCACCTCCGCGGCGCGGATTTTTTTGATTCGGACCGCTACCCTCAGGCGACTTTTAAGAGTACGGATATTTCGGGCTCAAACGGCAAGTACCAGGTAAAGGGGATGCTAACAATAAAAGGCGTAACCAAAGAAACTACGCTGGATGTGACTTATCATGGCCGTAACATGGACCTGGATAGCCACTGGGTAGGCGGCTTCTCCATGACGGCGCTGATCAGCAGGAAGGATTTTGGCCTGGAATGGAACACCACTTTATTAGCAGGCGGCGGGTTGATCGGCGATGAAGTGAAGATCACTGCCGAACTGGAATTTATAGAAGGCAATCAATAAGGTGTAGAAGAGTAGGTACGCGATTCACTGGCTTACCCTTCTACAGCAGATTCTGTTTCAGCTCTGCTCGTAACGCCCGGTTTTAGTGGTGATTCTTATCCGGTAAACAATTAGGTCCATATCGGTACCAATGTCGCTTTCATTGGCGGTAATGCCGTGTGAAGGGTGCCCGCTGGGAGTGCTCACAAAAGGCATGATCCGGTGAATAAGCCCCTGCATGGCCTGTTGCTGTTCATCTATATCGGTAATCTCTTCAAACACGCCCCAGGCAATTACGCTTCTCCACCTGAAAATGCTTTCCATCTCATCGGCCTGGAAACAAACCTGCGGATTGCTGCGCATCATTTCTATCTTTTTACCCGGTCCGGAATGTGCGTAGATCATGCCGTCTTTATATAAATAGTTGATCGGCACAATGTAGGTTATCCCATCTGCGTGGCAGCCCAGTCGACCGGTTACCTGGCGTTTTAATAACTCATCAATCTGTTTTTCATTTAGTTCTCCCAGCATGGTCATTCATTTTTTATAAAGGTCGGCAATTGATTTGCCCGGTTGAATGATGCCGGCGGTAGAAAAGAAATGATCTGCATCACTAAACGTTTTACAGATCAGCCTGGCATGTTGTGAGCAGGGATGCTTATTACGGTCGTTGATAACGAAAATATAGGGAGTAGCAGCAGCGCCCAGTCCTTTTCCAGAATGATCCGGGCCTTGCAGAGCGTCAAATAATCAGGTGATTAGTGTCATTTTTTAGGGGGACGGTTTGCTACACTTTTGGATAAAGCAAATAAACCGTTATGAAAAAAATCAGTGCAGCCTTTGACGGGCTTAAATTTTCGGACGCAACCTTAGCCTATGCGATAGAAGCGGCGGTTAAAAGTAAAGCGGTTTTATCCGGGGTTTTTCTGGATGATTTTCTGTATCACAGCTATCACCTGTATGATATGGTAGGCAGCCGCGGGGTATCGGGCACCAAGATGAATCATCTTAATCAGAAAGATAAAGAAACCCGTAACCGGGCAGTGCAATCATTTGAAGACGCTTGTAAAAATGCCTCCGTTAAACACATCATACATCGCGATAAAAGTTTTGCATTGCAGGAATTGCTGAAAGAGACTGTCTACAGCGATTTGTTGATAATCAACACCGCCGAAACGTTCACGCATTTTGCAGATGAAGAGCCTACACAGTTCATAACCGGGTTGCTTGCAGATACCCAATGCCCTGTGCTGGTAACACCAGAGAAATTTCAGCCGATTGAACGGTTGGTGCTGTTGTATGATGGAAAGCCCTCTGCCGTATATGCTATTAAAATGTTCAACTACCTGATGCCCTGGCTGGCTAAACTACCGGTAGAGGTGCTTACCGTAATGGAACCCGAAGAGCTAGCCTTGCCGGATGATACCTTGATTAAAGAGTTTATACAGTGCCATTACCCGCAAGCAAAGTATACCGTATTGCATGGGAATGCTAAAGAACAGATTGTAAATTATTTAAAGCAGGCATCCGAACCGGCTTTGGTGGTTTCCGGGGCTTACCGCAGAAACAACGTTTCGATGTGGTTTAACACCAGTATGGCAGACGTGCTGATGAAAGAGCTGGATATGCCGCTATTTATTGCACATAATAAATAACTTTTAATTCCGGATTATGAAAAAGATTCTCGTCCTGACAGATTTCTCTGATAACGCTAACCATGCTGCCCAGGTGGCAGCAAGAATGGCGCTTCGCCTGCAAACAGACCTGCTGCTTTATAACGCTTACCTGAAGGCGCCAATGATACCGGTACTTGCTGAAAAACCGTGGAGCAGCGAAGGCGACCTGAGCTGGGGCGACAGCGCAGTAGAAAAGTTAGATCTGCTGGCAGGCGAACTACGCCTGGAAATAGAAAACATGGCAGAGGACGAACGTCGGCCAAAAGTATTTTGCAGCTATGGCGAGGGCGATCTGGGCGTTAGCGTTAAAAACCTATGTAAGGAACATCATATCGACCTGGTAGTGATGGGTAGCCGCGCGGGCGGTAGCATCAACCATTTGTTTTTTGGTAGCGATAGCGGTTCCGTAATCAACCAGGCCTGCGTTCCGGTGCTGGTAATCCCGCCGAAGAATGAACTGGATAGTATCGATCACATTATGCTGGCCACTAATTTTAATACCGGCGACTGGGAGGCCGTGAAATACCTGGTGGCGCTGAGCGAGATTTTTAAAAGCGAGATCAATATTGTACACGTGCAGCTAAGCGCAGACGAGCCGGATGTAAGCGAACAGGAACGCGCTAAATTTCTCAAACATCTGAATCAACTGCATAACAGCAAGATATCCTACCATCAGATCCGGGGGCGTAATGTACTTACGCGCCTAAGTCATTTATGTAAAGAATCCCGGGCAGATGTGCTTGCGCTTGTTCATCATAAACGTTCTTTATTAGAAGGTTTGCTACAGCAGTCTGTAAGTAAAAAGGCTTTAAGCGCGCAGAAACTGCCGCTACTAATCTTCCCCTCGATGAGCTAAACTTTTATGGCAGGGAAAAGCAAAACAGGTAACCCCTTCCCGTTTCGGGGCTTAAGTGCGCAGGAGGTATTGACCGCCCGCAAGCAATTCGGCGAAAATACTTTTGGTAAACCTGCCAATGTTTTATGGGCAAGCTTTAAAAAGAGCTTTCTCGACCCGGTTTTTCTGCTGTTGATCCTGGCAGCGGTGCTTTATCTGTTGCTTAACCAGGTGGCCGAGGCGGTGTACATGACGGCTGCCGTAATCGTGATTGCGTCCATCTCTTTTTACCAGGAGAATAAGAGCGGCAAGGCACTTGATGCACTTCAGAAAATTACCGCGCCGCATGCCAAAGTAATACGCAACAGCGAGGTTGCGCTAATCCCCCAGCAAGAGCTGGTGGTGGGCGATTACGTTGTGGCCGAAGAAGGCATTGTACTGCCTGCCGATGGCGAAGTGGTTCAGGCCAATGATTTTTCGGTAAATGAATCGCTATTGACCGGTGAAGCGGTAGCTGTTTTCAAAAATACAGATAACGATAATAACCGGGTTTACCAGGGTACTACGGTTTCGTCCGGCCTGGCGGTATATCAGGCTACGCAGGTAGGTGCGGCAACACGCATGGGCGGGATTGCCCACTCGCTGGGCGAGATCAAATCAGAACCATCCCCACTCGAGAAAAAGATCAACCGTTTCGTAACCCGGATGTCGCTCGTCGGCCTTGCCGTGTTCGTTATGGTATGGGCGGTTCACTACTTCCGCTCGGGGCTGCTTGCAGATAGCCTTTTGCAGGCGTTAACCCTGGCCATGTCTATTTTGCCCGAAGAAATACCGGTGGCTTTTTCTACGTTTATGGCCCTTGGCGCCTGGCGGCTGATGCAGAAAGGCATCATCGCCAAAGATGTTAAGACGGTAGAGGCCCTGGGTGCGGCTACGGTTATTTGCCTGGACAAAACAGGTACCATCACCGAGAACGAGATGAAGCTGGAACAGGTCTATCATTATGCAGCTGGTCAGCTATTTTCATCGTCAGATTTTACAGGTGTTGCAGCGGCAGAAGTGGTTACCTATGGCATGTGGGCCAGCGAGCCGGTGCCGTTTGATCAGATGGAGAAAACCCTGCATCATTTATATGCCGAGGTTGCCCAGGATGATCAGCGGCGATATTATCACCTGGTACACGAATATCCGCTGGCGGGCCGCCCGCCGATGATGACCCACGTATTTGAAAATGAACGCGGCGACCGCATTATTTCAGCAAAAGGCGCCCCTGAAAAGATCATTTCGGTAGCTAAATTGACAACGCAGGAGACACAACGGCTGAAAACAATTGTGGCCGGGCTGAATGCAAAAGGGTACCGGGTACTGGCTGTTGCCGAGGGTAGTATGAATGATGCAGCATTTCCTGCAAATCAGGAGGATTTTGATTTTCGCTTCGTAGGGCTTTTGGCCTTTTACGATCCACCCAAAAAAGGGATTAACCACGTCTTTAATCAGTTTTACCAGGCAGGTATCGCCGTAAAAATAATCACCGGCGACAGTACGGAAACAGCCCGCGCTATAGCCGTGCAAGCGGGTATCCGTGAAGCCGAAAAAACGATGGAAGGGAATGAGCTGATGGCGCTGGATGACGAGGCGCTGAAGCAAGCGGTAACCGATACCACTGTTTTCACGCGCATGTACCCGGAAGCCAAGCTAAAAATCATTCAAACGCTTAAAGCATTAGGCCATGTGGTAGCCATGACAGGCGATGGCGTAAACGATGCCCCTGCACTTAAAGCAGCGCATATTGGTATTGCTATGGGTAAGCGTGGGGCCGAAACCGCAAGGGAAGCCGCATCGCTGGTGTTATTGAAAGATAAGCTGGACAAAATGGTAGATGCCATTGCCATGGGCCGTGGTATCTCATTGAATCTGAAAAAAGCAGTAAGGTATATCATCTCTATTCATATTCCTATTATCCTGATCGTGACCATCCCCCTGATGCTGCATTGGGTTTACCCGGATATTTTTTCGCCTGTACACGTGGTTTTCCTGGAACTGGTAATGGGGCCAACCTGTTCAATTGCCTATGAAAATGAGCCAGGCGGAAAGTTTTTGATGACTATGCCCCCGCGCGTCGTAACCGGTGACCTGCTTTCGTTCCGCGAACTTGGTACTGCCCTTGTCCAGGGGTTGGCTATTACCGCAGGTACTTTACTGGTTTACCAGGGAAGCGTCTATCTGCAGCAGGGCGAACACGTTACCCGGGCATTGGTCTTTATTGCCTTAATCAGTTCAAATATCTTTCTAACCTTGACTGACCGAGCCCTATACAAAGCAAAAAATGGCAGCCGTTTTCAGCGTAATATTGTTCTTCGCCTGGTTATCATAATCACGCTGTTACTCGTTGCCGTTATTTTTACAGTACCGCCGATCAGAAATTTTTTCGGTTTTGCTATCCCTGCGTTTTGGCTTGTTCTAACCGCTACAGGCGTAGGCCTTTTAAGCGTGATGTGGTTCGATCTGGTGAAAAAAGAGGTGAGTGTAAAGCGTTGAAAATTAGAATTTCCCGACCAATTATGTTGTGGGTTTTCTTAAAACGAAAGCGTAACGTGCGTCCTGACGAAATGTTGCCCGCATATCGCATAATATCTCAAAACCATTATTTATTTTAAACCGAATATACTATTTTAGTAAAAGCCAGCCTTTGTTAATTTCTTGAGAATCAATTTCTGCGGCAGCTTTTAATAAACCGGTTTTGATGTTTTGCTAAGGATGTTATGACAGATACGCTCCTATCCGATCACTTACTACAGGTGCTTTATGACAGCATGACGGATACGGCTATCTGCCTGCTGGATGAAAACGGCCTTATTGCTGATTGGAACCAAGGGGCAGAGCGCCTATACCAGGCCGGCGCTGATAGCGCATTGGGCAAGAGCGGCGCTGAGCTTTTTAAAAACATTGATTTTCAGCAGGCGCTTTCCATCGCCTTTAGTACCGGGCGTTTTGAACAGGAATGGACTTTGGCGGTCGGCAATGGGAGAAAGGCCCTGGTAATGATACAGCCGGTTTATACCGATGGCCAATTAAGAGGTTATAGTTTACTTTGCCGCAGCCTTTTTTACGAGAAAAAGTTTGGCAATTTTAGTTCGGTTACTTCCGGGCAGCTTCATACAGACAGCCTTTTCCAGCAACTGATAGAACATAGCTACTCGGGTATCAGCTTGTTGGATGCTGATCTGAATATGGTTTACCGCAGTCCTTCAGCTGCGCGTATCACCGGTTTTACCGATAATGCCCGTGCCGAAGCTTCGATTAACGAGATGATCCACCCGGCAGATCAGGCCGAGGTTAAAGGGCTTCTCGAGGAATTGCTGCATTCGCCAGGTAGTTCACGCACCTGTTTTTTTCGCACCCGCCATTTCCAGGGACATTTTATTGAATTAGAATGCGTTTTTACCAATCTGCTGGAAGTGCAGGGTATCAATGCCATCGTACTTAATTTTCATGATGTGACCAAAAGCAGGGCTTCGGAAGCCCATCTGGAGGCCATGATGCACGAGCTTTCTGCTTATAAGTATGCATTGGATGAGGCCGCTATCGTTGCGGTAACAGACCAGACCGGCCGTATCACCCACGTTAATGATTATTTCTGCCGTATATCTGGTTATACGCGCGAAGAATTGCTTGGGCAAGACCACCGGATCATTAACTCGGGCTATCATGAAAAGGAAGTGATACGCGAATTGTGGCGGACAATTGCAGCAGGAAAGATCTGGTACGGCGAATTGTGTAACCGTGCTAAAGACGGACATTTCTATTGGGTTGCCACCACCATTGTTCCTTTTCTGAATCAACAAGGTAAGCCGTACAGGTACATGGCGATCAGGTTTGATATTACCGCTGCCAAGCATGCCGATGAAGAGCTGCGCCGGAAGAGCGAGCAGATCAGCGATTTACTGGAGGGAATCTCAGATGGGTTTCTGGCACTGGACGATCAACTTCGTTACACCTATGTTAACGCGCAGGTATGTAAGATGCTGGGGTTAAAGGCGGAGCAGCTGCTCGGGCGCTATGTGTGGGATCTTTTCCCTGATGCGGTAGGGTCTAAAACCTATGACGCAATTATGAAGGCCCATCGTGAACGGGTGCCCGTCATAAATGAAGATTATTATCCGCCGCTTGATCTCTGGCAGGAAAACCGGATATATCCGGGTAATAACGGCTTATCGATATTCATCAGCGATATTTCATTGCGCAAAAGGGTAGAGATGGAGAAAGCGCTGCTCAGCGAGATCAGCCTTATTTTTAATCACCAGGACAGTATGGCCGCTTCGCTCTCACAGGCGCTTCAGCGTTTGATTGATTTTTCGGGGGCAAGATTGGGTGAGGCCTGGCTGATCAGTTCGGAACCCGATCAGCTTTTTCTGATTGCTAACGCTACAACAGATGAAAAGGTTGGCCGCGTTTTTCAAATCGACAAGCAGGAGCGGACAATGCCTGTGGGTAAGGGCCTGCCGGGAGCTACTTTTGCCAAAGGGAAACCTGAATATTGGGAAGACCTTCCTCATCATCCGGAATTTATCCGTAAGGCCGCAGCCGCAGAAGCAGGTATCCATGCCGCTATCGGCATCCCCTTGCAGAACGTCGGCGAAAGGTTAGGCGTGATTTTATTAGGTTTCGACGCCACCCATCCTAGTCAGCTTTCGGAGCAATTCCTGATACAGTTAAGGGAGTACATGGGGGCAGAGGTTAGGCGTAAACAACTGAAGCGTGAGCTTCAGCAGATTTTTGAATCGGTACCGGACGTGATCTGCACCATAGGTGAAGACAGACGTTATAAACGGGTGAACAAAGCCATGTGCGATATATTTGGCTATACCGAAGCAGAACTGCTGAATAAGCGGATTGATGACCTGATCCACCCGGATGAGGTAGAAGACAGCCGGAAACGGACCGTCTATTTTCGGAAGGCCAAGCTGGAAACCATGTATTTCGAAAACCGCTACCTTACCAAATCCGGGAAGGTGCTTCACCTGGCATGGACCGTCCGTAAAGCCACAGAAAAAGGTGTGCTGTTTTGTGTAGCGAAGGATATTACTGAAAAGAAAGAACTGGAGCAGCTGTTGCAAAAGGCTAGCGAGCTGGCACGAATAGGTACCTGGGAGGTCAACCTGGAAACAGGCGGTGTGTTTTGGTCGACGGTAATGATAGAAATTCTGGAAGTGCCACCAGATTTTAAACCGAAATCAGGGGACAGGGTATTGTTTTGCACAGGAGAACACCTGCGACAGCTTGATGAGGGGCTCGATAATGTGAAAACCAGGAAGCAGCCATTTGATCTGGAACTGGAAATAACCACCTATAAGGGACAGCAAAAATGGATTAGGATGCTGGGGCAGGGCGAATACCAGCGCGATAAGTGCATTCGTATTTATGGTAGTTTGCAGGATATTGATGCGCGAAAACGGGCACAGTTGGAGCTGATGGAAAAGGCAGAGCAGTTAGCCATTTCGGGAGAGCGCTACAGCGAGCTGTTTCATATGAGCCCTTTGCCAATGTGGGTTTTCGACCTCGAAACCTTAGCGTTTCTGGACGTTAATGAAGCAGCGCTTTTGCATTATGGCTATACACGAGAAGAGTTAATGAGCATGACCATAAGGGATATCCGCCCGGCTGATGAACTTCCTCGTCTGCATGCTGTGATAAAGGATGCGCATCGGCGGCAATTTCAGCATAGGCCGGGGATTTTTACACACATTAAGAAGAACGGCGAGCAGATACAGGTAGAAATTGTCAGTAGTTCTATTAATTACCAGGGAAGGTCGGCACGCCTGGCATTGATGCTGGATGTGACGGAACGTAACCGCCACCTGGCAGAGATTGAAGCACAGAACAGAAGGCTTCGCGATATCTCCTGGTTGCAGTCGCACGTTATCCGGGCGCCTTTGTCGCGGTTGATGGGTTTGGTTAATCTTTTAGAGCATACCGGTGTCGATGAAGATGAGTACCACGAAGTGATCAGCTATATTCGTTTGTCTGCCAACGAATTGGATCGGGTGATTCACGATATTACCTCGAGCGCAGCAGGAAACTCTGCCGGTTGATCGGAAGGCCAGGTAGTCCCTTGTGTAAAAATTAAATGACCGCCTTAAATCCCGCGGCCCCGTGCTTAACTTGCGCCCTCAATATTACTACAATCTACATGAAGGGTTTTTTCTTTTTTCTTTGTTTCATTTCTTTTTCTGCTTTCTGCCTGGCACAGCAAGCCTATCCGGCTGCCGCTCCACTTCCCAAAAAGAATATTTCCATCTTTGGTAGAGGACTATACCCCGGCGATGATGCCACGTATGAGTTGCTGAAGAAGAGTGGTTTTAAAACGTTGCTGCTCTCCAGTTTTTATATTCATGCAGACGGTGATCTTTACTCGGGCGATTCCCACCTGCCGATCATCCACAATGGCAAATGGGTAGGTGATTCTGCTTATGTAGTGCGCGTTAAGAATCTGAAAAAGCATTCTTCCATTTCGCGCATTGAGATATTGTTAGAAGGCCGGTGGTATGGGCAGCCACCTAATACGTTCGATTTCATCCGCGATTGGTACGATCCTTCTAAAACAGTACCCGGCATTGTAACCGGTATTGGCGAACAAAGCACTTTATTCAATATCTGTAAGGTATTGAAGGAGGTATTGGGTGCCGATGCGTTTTGTATTGATGATGAATCTGTTTATGACAGCCCATCTATTATTGCCATGGGTAAGATCGCCGCTAAGCTGAACATGCACATGACGCTATGCCCTTTCACCAAATACAGTTACTGGGGGGATATTTTAAGGGCTTCTGATGAAAAGGTGGTGGATGCGCTGTACCTGCAATGTTATGATGGCGGCGCAAGAAACGATATTAAAGACTGGGTAACGGCCTTAAAGCCACAACAACCCATCTACCCCATTTTTATGGTGCGTGGTTCATTCGGTACGTGCGATAGTTACAAGGGAAGCAAATCTGTTGATGAAATCAGGGCGCAGCTGAAGGGATTTAAAAGTGATTATCCGGCTATGAGTGGCGCATCCATTTGGCAGATGGATGATGTAAAGAAATTTGTTTCGATGGGGTGCGCAGTGAAAAATCCTGCATCGGGCACTGCTACAGATGTAGCCCAGTTCTTAAAACAGTTAAAAACTACCTTTAAGAGGGAGTTATAAGGAGAAAGTAGCAGTAAGCCGCAAATCGGGCTTACTGCATGATATACTTTATTCCTTAATAAATTTCAGGAACTCCTCATTAAACTTCGGCGTCTCTTCCAGGTAGGTTAAGTGCCCGCTTTTCTCAAAAGTAACCAGCCTGGCATCTTTGATACCCTGGTGAAGTTGCTGCGCCATAGCATAAGCTACAATGGCATCATCTACGGCATGAAAGATAATCGTAGGCACGTTGATCTTCGGCAGATCGTCCCGTAAATCGCTGTCGCAAAGTGCGGTTAAGGCTTTATCCATAGCGTATGGTGCAGCCAGCGAACTTGAAGCACCCAGCCATGCGCCGATACCGGCATTTAGTGAATCGGCATTCAGGGTAAGTTTGCTGCCTACAGCCCCTAACATCGCAGGGCGGTCTACCTTCAGCAGTTCAATCCACGAAGTCACATCTTCTTTAGTGAATAGCGGAAAGTCGTAGTCCGGTAATTTAGTATGCCTTGGTGTTGCTGCAGAGAATAAGGCCAGTTTACTGATATGTTCGCCATTATATTTTGCTGTAAAGTGTAAAGCAATTGCGCCACCCATAGAATGCCCGCCAAGGACAGCGTTCTCAATTTCCAGAGTTTCCAGCACTACTTTGATATCGTCTGCAAAAACGTCAAAATCGTAAGTACCATACGGTTTATCAGATAAGCCAAAGCCGCGCATGGTGATACTGATGACCCTGTAACCGGCTTCAATCAACGTGTGGTACTGGTATTCATAAGTTTCGTTGCCCAGTGGGTAGCCGGGGATGAGCACTACTGCGGGGCCTTCGCCAAGGTCTGTAATATGTAGGTTTACATTTGGTTCAACTTCAATGTAAGTTGGCCTGCCTGCCGATGCAGTTTTTCTGTTGTTAAAGGTACTTGATTTCATGTTTGTATCGTTTTATTGAAAAGTTTCGATCCTAATCAATCCCGTTCTGTCGAAACAGGCCGGGATGGATTAACGGCATGACTATTTTCAATAGACCGGCCATGTGTTTGTTGCTTGATATACAGCAAGTTGAGCTATTTTTTAGATTCTGTGGTGTTCCGATATATCGTTAATTTACGGGCGATGAGTAAACTAAAAATGCTGAAACAGGGTTAACGCCAGGATTGAAAATGTTCTTATGCGTTGCTTAGAACTGATAGGACAAATACAATAGCTGCTAATGAAAATCAGGCATTATGGCGCATTACGGAAAGTTCATGAAATTTCTTTTGCCAGAAAGGAGCTGTTGAGTATCGCCAATAAACCGTGGGTCGTAAAATAACGATATAGCGTTATGGAAATTTAACAGTAAATTTTTAAATAACTGATTTTCAATTATTTATTTTACGGCATATTAATGGCAAAACACTAAACGACAACAAACAACACAATTAAACATAAAACGTATCAGTTATGAAAATCACAGTAAAAGACGGAACAGAGATTTATTACAAAGATTGGGGCACCGGACAACCAATTGTATTCCATCACGGCTGGCCATTATCAAGTGATGACTGGGATGCACAAATGATGTTCTTTGTACAAAAGGGATACCGTGTTATCGCTCACGACCGTCGTGGCCATGGCAGATCAGGTCAGGAATCAGAAGGACATAACATGGAAACTTACGTGAACGACGTAAACGAGTTGATGACAGCATTAGATCTTAAAGATGCGATCCACGTTGGTCACTCTACAGGTGGCGGCGAAGTAATTGCTTATGTAGCAAAATATGGCAAAGGGCTGGTTTCTAAAGCTGTCCTGATCAGCGCGGTTACACCGATCATGGTACAATCAGAATCAAATCCTGAAGGTGTTCCAATGTCGGTATTTGACGAAATTCGCCAGGGTACTGCCTTTAACCGTCCGCAATATTTCCAGGATTTTACCATTCCTTTCTACGGTTACAACCGCGAAGGTGCAAAAGTATCTCAGGGTATCCGCGACAACTGGTGGCGCCAGGGCATGATGGGCAGCGTAAAAGCACATCATGATGGTATCAAAGCATTCTCTGAAACTGATTTCACCGAAGATCTGAAAAGCGTAGATATCCCGGTGCTGGTATTGCACGGCGAAGACGACCAGATTGTACCTTACGCAATTTCTGCCCCTAAAGCAGCTAATTTATTAAAGAACGGTAAACTGATCTCTTATCCGGGCTTCCCTCACGGTATGCCAACTACAGAGGCAGCTACTATCAACGCAGATATTTTAGCGTTCATTCAATCATAACATCACCATCTGCATATGTATAAGCAAAGAGGCGTCTGCAAAGGCGCCTTTTTCCGTATCAGGTTTTGCGAAGTATCCTGCTATTCATTGTATGGCTTATTGTCGTAAAATGGCGATATGTCATTAATCCGGAGAAAATGATATTTGATTAATGTGTTAAAAATGAGTTAGATAGATCGGGTTTGCCTTTTGCATAGAACTCATTAAACTTTAACAGCAATGGCTATACATACCACCAATACGCTTACCAAAGTACAGATTATTATCATGTCTGTAACGGCGGGTATTTGCGTAGCTAACGTATACTATATTCAACCCATCCTGAATACCGTCGCTGCCAGCATCCACATTCCGGGCCATTCCGCCGGGATCCTCGCTGTGCTTGCACAGGCGGGTTACGGCCTGGGGCTTTTCTTTCTGACACCCATTGGTGATAAAGTGGACCGTAAGAAACTGATCTTGTGGCTACAAGTATTACTGGCGGCCTCGCTTCTGGTTACAGGTTTAAGCAAGAATATTTATGTGTTATACTTATGCAGCGTCCTCATCGGTACTTTTGCCGTGGCTGCGCAGGTGATCTTGCCTATGGCAGCCAGCATTGTCACTACAGACCGCGGTAAGATTGTTGGACTCATCTTTACCGGTATCCTTGCCGGAGTATTGGCGGCCAGGGTCTTTAGTGGTTTCATTACAGATCTGCTGGGCTGGCATTATGTATACCTGATTTCTGCAGGTATGGTTACCATTTCAGCTATCCTGATGCAGGCCGACTTCCCTTCGACGACTGACCGTTTCAGGGGGAATTATTTCGAGCTGCTGCATTCTGCTGTTTACCAGTTTAAACGCTTCTCTAAACTTAGGACGAGCGCAATCATCGGCGGTCTGATGTTTGGCACGCTAAGTTCTTTCTGGACTACCTTAACTTTTCACCTCAGTGGAGCGCCATTTAATTATAAGGCTACCACTATCGGTTTGTTTGGTATTCTGGCTGCGGCCAGCGCCTTACTGGTGCCTGCCTTTGGTAAACTGGCAGATAAGGGAAACGTTAACCGCTCCTTGGTGATCACAATTAGTATGGTGCTCTTAAGTATTGTTATTCAGTTTATTTTCCCATCCTCTTTACCCGTGCTCTGCCTGTCAGTAATTCTGTTAGACATTGGTGTGCAGGCTACCCAGGTTACCAATATCGCCGTGATCTATGGCCTGGATGCCACGGCCAACAGCCGGATTAACACCATGTATATGACCATCTATTTCCTGGGCGGCGCGGGCGGGGCTTATGCAGGGGTACTCAGTTGGAACCATTTTCAATGGAACGGCGTGTTAGGGCAGATGTTGCTGCTCTCACTGATAGCTATGGCAATTGTATTTCTCAGAAGAAACAAAGACAAGAAACAAGAGGCGTTGGATGGTCGCGAACTTCACAATGAATTAGCTCACAATTAAAAACGATTATAATGGAAGACGTTCAAATTTCACACCACATTAAAAATCTCACCCTTGAAGAAGAAAAGCTTTGGGGAAAGGCAGATCTGAGCGATGAAGATGTTGCCAAGTTAAACCACATTAAGCATGAACTTGACCAATGCTGGGATTTGTTAAGGCAGCGCCGTGCTTTGCGCGATGCGCACCAAAACCCCGATAAGGCAGAAGCGAGGGATATCGACACGATCGACAACTACGAGAACTAAGGGCCGAAAATTCTCACCAGGGTTCCGGCAAAACAATATTACTATGGAAAAGATAACGGTTTATGGTAAACACGATTCGTCGTCGGCTTATATTATCAGGGATTTTTTGAAAAGAAGCCTGGTGCATTTTGATTGGGTACCTGTAGAAACATTGGACACCTTGAAGCCACTGTTTCCCGGCCAGGTAGCGGATGATGCCCAATTACCCATAGTGGCATTACCCGAGCATCAATTGCTTTTTAACCCAACGGTAGAGGATATTGCCTGCAAATTGGGTTGGATCTCCGAACCCAAACATACCGAATACGACGTGTCGATATTCGGTGCCGGTCCTGCTGGCTTGAGTGCAGCCGTATATGCTGCTTCAGAAGGGTTAAGCACGGTATTGGTAGAACGTGAAGCCATCGGCGGGCAGGCCGGTACCAGTTCGCGGATTGAAAATTACCTGGGCTTCCCCAACGGTATTTCTGGTTCTGAACTGGCGGAGCGTGCCAGGCAGCAAGCGGTTAAATTTGGTGTGGATATCTTGCTGGTACGCCGGAGCATGAAAGCCGAATTTATTGGCGGTAAATTGCATGTCGATCTGGTGGGCGGGAACAAGTTGATCGCCAAGTCGAACATATCTGCCACGGGAGTAGAGTACACACGTTTGGATCTGCCCGACGAAAATCGTTTTTTGAACCTGGGAATCTATTACGGTGCGGGTGCCAGCGAAGCTTTACTTTGTGCTAACCAGCACGTATTTGTGGTTGGCGGTGGCAACTCCGCAGGGCAGTCGGCATTGAACTTTTGCAAACACGCGCGAAAGGTAACCATGGTTGTCCGCGGTAATGATCTGGCATCCTCCCTTTCGTATTACCTGCTTACGCGAATCCAAAAGAAGAAAAAGATAGAAGTACTTTACAACTCGGCCATTACGGAATTGCACGGCGAAACAACGCTCGAAGGAATAACCGTTACTAATACATTAACCGGGTTAAACTCGGGTTATATTACCAAATTTGTTTTTGTATGTATCGGCGGGAAACCGAACACCAATTGGGCCAGAAATACTGCTATCGTACGTGACGAAGCAGGCTATCTGGTAACCGGGGGCGATCTGATGAAAGCGCCGTTTAACAGTCGCTGGAAAAACAGTTTTGTACCGGCGTTTCTGGAAACAAGCGTTCCTGGTTGTTTTGCCGCGGGCGACGTTCGTTTTAATTCGGTAAAAAGGGTAGCATCTGCCGTTGGCGAAGGTGCAATGGCTGTAACGTTGGTACACCGGTACCTGCACGAAAATTATTAAGATATTAGGGAAATGTCTGTTCAACTATGTAGCCATTTGCAGGATTTCAAGGAAATACCTGCGGATAAGTATTATTGCGAAGAATGCGTTAAAACCGGTAGTACCTGGGTACACCTGCGCGTATGCCAAACCTGCGGTGTAGTGCTCTGCTGCGACTCTTCGCCTAACAGGCATGCTTCTAAACATGCCGCGGCCAAACAACACCCGGTAATTACGTCTGCAGAACCGGGCGAAGCATGGGCTTATTGCTTTGTGGATGACGTTTGGGTAGAACTGGGCTGATCCGCATCAGGCGGATTGCAGCACTGCCATAGCACTGCGGGCTTCGAAGGTTATTTTAATCGTCAGTCCGTTTTGGTTGATCAGTTCAAATGAACCTTCTAACTGGTCTGTGAGGCCGCGCATCAGGTTCATGCCTAACGAGCTGTTTTCATATTCGTCAAAACCAGCCGGCAACCCCGTACCGTTATCCGAAATTACTAAAGTATAATGGCCATCTCCAACGGCTTCGAGGATAATGCTAACCGTTCCTTTCCGTCCCTGCGGAAAGGCATATTTGATGGAGTTGGTGACAGATTCGTTCAGGATCAGCCCGAGCGGTACAGCCTGCGCAACATCCAGGCAAAGGGGTTCTGCGACTACATTGAAATTAATATTGTTCACCTCGAAACACTCCTTCATATAAGAAACCAGTTCCTGGATATACCAGCTTAGGTCAATCGTCGCCAGGTTGTCAGACTGGTAAAGTTTCTGGTGGATAAGCGACATGGCATGCATGCGGTGCTGGCTGTTTTGGATAGCATCCATCGCATCCTGGTTGTTGATATAGGCAGACTGCGTATTTAACAGACTGATCACAATCTGGAGATTATTCTTTACCCGGTGGTGAATTTCTTTCAATAACCAGTCTTTCTCCTGAAGCAGTTTGCGCAGTAGCTCATTTTGCTTATTGATCTCCTGCTGTTGCTGTTGCAATTGGGCATGGCTTCTTTGCTTTAACCTGTAGCGATTGTAAATAACCGCAAGCAGCACAAACAGCAGGAAGGCACATGCCGCAACAATTGCCTTAATGGTGCCGTCTTTTTTGATAGTTTCTGCCTGAAGTCCGTTCTTCTGTTTCAGCAGTAGGATGTTCTTGTCCTTTTGTGCTGTTTCGAACTGAATTTGCAGGTAAGATATCTGATTGGCCTTATCCGCGTTAAAAACAGAGTCCGAATAGGTTTTATATAATTTGTAGTGCTTAATTGCCGATGCAAGGTTATTGGTGGCAGAGTCTGCCTTGTACCATTGCAGTTCCGTGCGTGATAAAAACAGGTTGTTGCCGGCATCAAACTCAACCGACTTTTGCAAATACGGATAAACCTCTTTATACCGTTTTGTGGCAATCAGGTAACGGATAATACCAGTATACAGGTAGGTTTGGTTAGGGTCGTCTCCGGCCAGTTTCTGGTGATAATCCATCAAAGTATTAAATATCGGTGCGGCTTTATCCAGCTTGCCCATTTCCATATAGGTGTTAAAGTAGATGTAGGGCACACGCAATTTCATTTGTATTTCAGTCGGCGGGTATTTCAGCCGGATCTCATCCAGTGCCTTCAGGGCTTCATTATATTTCTTTAGCCGCACGTAAGAGGTAGCCATGTTGGCCAGGATGGTTTGCATATAACCTGGATCATTATACCGCCGGGCCACATCTAAGGCCTTGTTCCAGGTATCCAGCGCTTGTTTATCCTGCTTCAGGAAATAATAGGTCATGGCCAGGTGGTTGTAAATAGAACTAAGCTGCAGGCTATAATCACCCAATTCCTCGGCATTTTTGGCAGCCATAAACCCGTATCGTATCGATAGCGGATAATTCCCCATCTGCATATACACGTTACTGATGAGGTTATAAACCCCCTGCATTTCCCTGAAGTGGATTTTTTGATAAAGGGCCATAGCTTGTTGCAAATAACTAAGCGCTTCTTCGCCCTTTCCAAGCATATGATCATAATCTCCCAAAAACTTCAGCCCGGTAGCTTCTTCCTCAACAGCGCCTATTTCATGAAATAAGGCAATAGCCTTTTTTTCGAGCGCCATCTTGGCCTTCAAACCCTCGTTCTCATTGTCAAAGAATTGCAGTTGGGTTTCGTAAGCTTTCGCTTCATCATACTTCAGCTTTCTTTTAATGGAGAAATCAAGCGCTTCCTTAACTGATGCTGAAGCCTTTGCGCGGTCGCCGGCTTCTAATTGTATCCTGCCTTTAAGCAATATGGCTTTTGCCTGCATACTTTCGTCGCCGGTGCTTTTGCTTAATTGCAGTGCCAAGTTTTGAAAGTACATGGCGCTGTCCAAGTCGTTCTTTAACTCACCGGGTTTGGTCAGGTACTGTTCCCCTAAGCGCAGGTTCAGGTCGAGTTTCTCCTGATCAGAAGTTGCCGCCTTTATCTTCTTTCTCAGGTCCGGAATCTGATCGTGCCTGTTGGCAAGGGTAGTTGCAGGCGCAAGCAACAGCAACAAAATTAGCCTGGCGGACAAATTGCGAAGGGTCATGTTCTTTCTATTTTTTAAAAATCAGTTAAGGCGTTAACCGGCTATGGCGTCATCAAATGTAAATAACTCTTCTCCCAAAAAGAGAGAAGAGCCTATATAATCGTTGCGGCGATATCTAATTATTCGCCTGCGTTTGCGGCTGCTTCAATTACTGCTGCAACTGCTTTAGGCTGGGTCATAAATAACGTATGCCCGCCTTTTATGTCTGTCACTTTAGCTTTTGCGCGTTTATACATCGTATCTTCCAGGCCCATGTTAATGGTTTCATCATTCGACGGTTTAACGGCGTAAACAGGTTTGTTCTTCCATGCCGCCTGTGTTACCTTATCTGTAAATGCTTTAACTGTAAGCGGGATCTGCGAATCATACATAAAATCTGCCTTTTCTTTAGTTTGCCCGCTTGCAAAGGTTTCTAAAAAAGTGTCTTTGCCCAGGTAAACATTGCCTTTAGCATCCGGAGGTAAGATGCCTTTAGGGGCGGGTTTTACATTTTCTACAAGTGACAGGGTAGATTCCCCTTCGTCCGGAATAAACGCGGCTACATAAACCAGGCTTTTCACTTTCGGATGGTTGCCTGCCTGGGTAATTACTGTGCCTCCCCATGAATGGCCAACTAATACGGCATCATTATCCTGCCGGTCCAGCGCGTCATTGGTTGCAGTCACATCATCCTGCAGCGAACTGGTTGGGTTTTGCACTAAAGTTACCTTGTAACCATCCTTCACCAGGATCTTATAAACGGCTTCCCAGCCAGAGGCATCCGCAAAGGCGCCATGCACAATCACAATGTTTTTTTTTTGTGCCGCAGGTTGTGCCTGGGAAGCTGCCGGAGCAATCATTGATAAAATAGCTGACGCAGTTGCAGCCAATGCTGCTTTAAATTTAGTTTGTGTTTTCATCTTTAGTCTGTTTTGGTTTCGAAAACAGATGCTATTGATGGGCCATTATTTAATATATTGATAATCAGGTTGATAATATCAATATTAATATCTTGAGATCACGCTATACCGCCATTTTACGATAAGTGACTACCTGATTTACACTTTTTAAAAATGTTTCTTACTAAGACCAAGCCGTTTAATTTTTGAGTTGAGCGTAGTGGCCGGAACGCCCAGCAGTTTGGCTGCGCCCTGCTCGCCGCTAATGCGGCCGCTGCATAACTGCAGCACGGCAAAGATATGGTCGCGCTCGTTTTCGTCTATCGTTTTAACTTTTTGTGCAACACCGTCTTTATTTACTATCCGTTTTTCTTTAGGGGCAATGCCTAACTCCGTGATCTGATTTTTGGTAGCCAGCAAAACCAACCGCTCTATGGTATGCTCCATTTCGCGCACGTTGCCCGGCCACTCATAGCTGTTCATCTGTTGCAGCGCACGCTGGCTAAAGCCGGTGACCTGCCTGCCCGATTTCTGCGCATAACGGAAAAGGAAATGAGCGGCAAGCGCAGGGATGTCTTCTTTGCGGGAACGTAATGGAGGAAGCCAGATTGGGAAGACGTTTAAACGGTAAAAAAGATCCCGGCGGAAACGGCCCGCCTCTACCTCGGCAGCCAAATCGCGGTTAGTAGCTGCGATTATCCGAACATCTACTTTGATGACGGTTTTACCGCCAACCCGTTCAATCTCTTTCTCCTGTAAGGCCCGCAGCAGCTTCACTTGCATATCTAACGGTAGTTCGCCTATCTCGTCAAGGAACAATGTCCCTTTATCAGCCAGTTCAAATTTCCCTTCCCTGCGTTCGGTCGCCCCGGTAAAGGCACCTTTTTCGTGCCCAAAAAGTTCACTTTCGATCAGGTTGGGTGGGATAGCAGCACAATTAATTTTAATCATCGGCTGATTTGACCGCTTAGACGCCTGATGAATTCCACGGGCGACAACTTCTTTCCCTGTCCCGGTTTCGCCGGTGATCAGCACGGTTGAATCTGTCGAAGCCACCTGTTCCATCAAGGCAATCACCCGTTGCATGTGTTTACCCCTGCCAATGATATCACTAAAATCTTTTGATTCAACTCTCAGGTCTTGGGTCGCGCTCAGCTTATTTTCGTATTCCTTTATCAACTGTTGCTGAAGGGCTGATTTTTCTGTCACGGCAAGGTTGTTGATCGCCGCAGAAACGAAGATGCCCAGTCGTTGTAACAGATGCAACAATTCATCCGAAAGTATTTTTGAGTCTTTTAAGCATACAATAAGATACCCTATTACCTCGTCCTGATGTTTGAGCGCTGTTGCAGCAACCCCATGCCGATTTAATTTATTTGCTCCAAGCTTGCTGATCAACGTTCCTTTGGCATCGCCTGAATCCAACAACAAGCCTTTACCTGCAGCGTTATCAATTTCTTTAAACAGGGTTTCTTCTGCGCTGAATTTTTCGCTTAGCAGTTGTTCTCTCTCCCCGTTCACATCTATGATGATGTAAGGATGAACCAGGTTTTCTTCGGCATCCTTTCGTAGTACAATAACACTTTCCGCTTTAAACAGCTCTGCTACTTCTGCAAGAGGTTGTGATAGTTCATCCCTTGAAGCTACCGCGGTCAATTTTTCCAGCAGTTTGTTAGGAAGAAGGTCTGTAGCTGTCTGTTGCCTTGCTTCTGCATGGGCTGAGGCAGAAATCTCTTTCAAATGTGGTAAATCTGTTGCTGAAAACAGGCCGCAATGTTCTTTATGCAAAAGATCTGTAAGAATGTCTGCAAGGCTGCTACAGAAAGATAAACATTCTGTACTGAGCGGATAGCTTAGATTATGCAGTTCAAAAGTACCCAGTACCTGGTTATTAAATTCGAGCGGGATATAGCAATGGTATTGGTATTCGCCTGTCTGGCCGGTTACGTGATGGTTTTCTCCCAGTTCTGCTACCCATTCGTCTTTGCTCTTCAACACCGGGAAGGTAAACCCGGCTACCTCTTTTTGAAAAGGTGTTAAAGCTGTTTGTACAGCAACTATTTGCTCGCAAATTTCTTCCGAAGCGGGATCGAATGCGGAAACATAAGCCCGGCTAATGGTAGTTACTTTGCTATCGTAAACGGTTAATACACCGCAATCGATAGAAAATAGCGGATGCAGAATTTTTAAGATAGACTTAAACAGTTCAAACATCGGTACAAAGGGATCCGATTCGTGTTTGTTTAAACCATTCGCGATCTCATGGAAATCAGCGAGGCGTCGGGTAGAATGAGCTGAAGTGGTCGGCAACGGCACAATCATAATCAAATAATTAAGTAGATGTAGTTAAAAAAATCACAGTGAATATTGTTTCGAAGCAAGCTCCTGTAAAACAACATGATACAGCTGCGAAAAGTAATTTAACGGGAAAATAGTCAATTAATTTAAAATTAAAAAAACAACAATTGACTTTCGGGGTATCAGCGCGAAATTAAGAATGCTGCATGTAAAGCACAAATAGTTGTGATCGAGGCAACCGGATGAAGAGTTTGTAATGCAAATAGAAGGGTATACTACGCTAACGGTAAATGATTGAAAGAACTTGATAGACAACTGTATAACCTTGTAATAAGAGGTACTTGATACTTGTGATGTTTAGCTTTTTCATGATAAATGTTAGGAGGTTTAAATGTTATTTCATTGCCGAATAACTTGCCATGGATGTGCCAGTGAATTAAAGCACTGATTTTTAATTAGTTAATACTGGTTGTGCGCTGGCCAGCCTGCGATATTTCGTTATTTTATGAATAAGTGTATCCCCTTATACCAGACGGGTTTATGAGTTTAAATGACGTCATTGCGATAAAGTTTCGCCGAAAAAGAAAGCGATGGGTTAATCGCTGAAGTGAAAACAAGTATTTATCGTGAATTAACGATATATCATTAGTGGTAATTTAAGGTCTTTGTTTTTAAGTAACTGTAATACAATAGTTTGTGTTGTTGGCATTTGGTTGGAAAGGTGGTGTTCAAACAAAAACTTTTAATCATGAAACCATCTCCAGACTTACTGACACCCGAAAACCACGCACTTGTACTGATCGACTTTGAAGGCCAGATGGCTTTTGCTACAAAAAGCATCGACATCAGCGCACTGCGTACCAATACTGCCATTATCTGCGGCGCTTCTAAAATTTTTAATGTAAGCACCATTGTAACTACCGTAGCGGAAGAAAGCTTCAGCGGACCGGTATTTCCAGAGATTGAAGAGTTTTATCCACAGGCTACTTCCAATTATATCGACCGTACAACCATGAATACCTGGGAGGATGAAGCTGCTTACAAGGCCATTACCGGTACCGGCAAAAAGAAATTAGTGTTAGCTGGGTTATGGACCGGCGTATGTATTGTTGGTCCGGCGCTTTCTGCCCTGAGCGAGCATTACGAAGTATACGTAATCACAGATGCCTGCGGCGACGTTAGTCCCGAAGCGCATGAAAGAGCAATCCAGCGCATGGTGCATACCGGTGTTAAGCCAATCACTGCAGTTCAATACCTGCTGGAACTTCAGCGCGACTGGGCAAGACAAGAGACTTATGTAGCCGTAACCGACCTGATGAAAAAATACGGCGGCGCATACGGCGTAGGTATCCACTACGCACACCATATGTTAAATCACTAAGAAGCAACTGCTATTCTGATGTGTTCCCCAAGGATACTCAAAAAGCCAACTAGTGCCGGTGTTGTCCTGCTCATCACCGGGCTGTTGCTTTGTTTAAGCAATGCTTACGCACAGCCATTTAAGCTGATGCGGTTTGATGAGGATTACAGCTATCTGAAAGATTCATCGCGCAACTGGTACCGGCAATTTAAGTTTGTGCCGCTCTCGCCGGATGGTAATATATATGCCTCATTCGGCGGCGAAGCAAGGGCAGAGTTTGTTGCGTTCAACAACGAAGATTGGGGGCGCATGGGTATCGGGCACAACAACTTCCTGCTCCAACGCTACGACCTGCATACCGACGTTCATTTTGGAAACCGTTTCCGTGTTTTCGGCCAAATCCGAAGCGCACTCGAAAATGGCCGGAAGACGGGGCCGCGTCCTATTGATGAGGATAAGCTGAACATTCAGAACCTGTTTGCAGACGTTGTAGCCGTTAAAGAGGCAAAAACCAGCCTGACCTTCCGTTTAGGACGGCAGGAGTTAGATTATGGTAGCGGCCGGCTGATCTCCGTAAGAGAAGGACCAAACGCCAGGTTGTATTTCACCGGTGCGAAGGCAATGCTGGTAAAGCAGAACCTGCGGTTGGATGCCTTTGTGATGATGGCCGACACCGTCAATCCCGGTGCTTTTGATAATAAACCCAGCAAGCAGGCTAATCTGTGGGGCGGTTACGGTACACTGATTATCCCCCGTAGCGGCAACATCGATTTTTATTATGTCGGCATCCGTCGCGATACTTCGGTATTTGAAGCAGGGGCGGCAAAAGAGACCAGGCATACCATCGGTGGAAGGTTCTGGCGTTATGGCGGAGGCTTTATTTACAACCTGGAAGGGGCTTACCAGTTCGGTACGTTTGGCACTGGTCGCATCAGTGCGTGGACGGGTTCCGCCGATATTGGATACTTTTTTGAAAACGCACCGCTAAAGCCATCTATCAACCTGCGGCACGATTATATTTCCGGTGATGCAAATCCGGGCGATAACCGCCTGGAGACCTTCAATCCTATTTATCCTAAAGGAGGATATTTTGGATTCAATCCGCAGATTGGTCCGGTTAACCTCATCGATATACATCCTTATGCCACCATCAAAGCCGGTAAACAAGTTACCGTACAGGGCGATGTGGTTTTCAACTGGCGCTACTCGCTGAATGATGGTGTGTACCGCCCAAGCGGAACCTTTAATATGCCGGGAGAAACCTCCCGAAAAAGGTATATCGGGACCGCCTATCTACTGAGCGCCGTTTGGCAGATCAATAGTTTTTTAAGCCTGAACCAGGGAATCCAGTATTTCAGTACAGGCTCGTTCGTGCACGATGTAATTCCTAATCCCCATGATGGATTATTCATTAATACCCGTATAGCATTTAAATTTTAACCTATAAATAGTTACAATTATGAAACCAACCCCACTTTTTAAAGCCGTGAATACCGGTTCGTTTATTCGCCGTATTTTCAATACCCTTGTTTTTACCGCTTTTGTAAGCTTATCATACGCCCAGACACCGCTGGGTACCACTAAAGTATTCGGCAGTATAGATGGCGTAAGTATAGCGGGTAAGGTGCAAAGCCCATCAGGGCAGGCTACGCCTTTACAAGTAGTATGTCTGTTTGAATATACCGAAGGCGACCTGACCTCGCCAACAGCTTTACCTGAAAACCTGAACGGCATGGTACACGTAGATAAAGCCCTGCGCGGGCTGATTACCGATCTGCGTAAGAGCGGAAAGTTTGCAGGCCATGCTTATGAAACGCTTTTAATTACCCCGGCTCCGGGTACCATCCCTGCGAAAAAACTTTTATTGATCGGCCTTGGCGACCGCACTAAATTCTCTGCTGACCTGATGACCGATATTGGCCGAATTGGTATGCGCGAAGCTTTACGTTTAGGAGTGGACAGCTATTCGCACGCCAGCGATCTTAAAGATGCTGGTATAGATTCGCCTACCGGTCCCGTGGCGCAAAATGTAGTTAAAGGTGCTATGGAGGCTTACGAAACTGATCTGTACCTGCACCAGAAAGGCATGGCGCCTGCACCTAAAGTTAAAAAGGTAACGCTATTGGCCGGTCCGGCTTTCTTTACGGTTTCCGGCGAAGCAATAGAAGCCTATATCAAATCAAGAAAATAAACGGCGCGGTTATGAGATACGCAGACACCATACTGTATAATGGGAAGATCCATACGGTAGACCCAGATCTACCGGCGGCTACAGCAGTTGCCATTGCAGACGGAAAGTTTATCGCGATAGGCGATGATGCTGCCATTATCAATCAATATGCAGGGGATGAAACGCAGGTGATAGACCTAAAGCAAAAGCGTGTAGTGCCAGGCATTAATGATTCGCATACGCATTTGATCCGCGGAGGGCTGAATTATAATTTGGAACTGCGCTGGGACGGTGTGCCCTCTTTGGCAGATGCCCTGCGAATGTTAAAAGAACAGGTTGACCGTACGCCCTCGCCGCAATGGGTACGGGTAGTGGGCGGCTGGAGCGAGTTCCAGTTTGCCGAGCGCCGCATGCCGACACTGGACGAGATTAACACGATTGCCCCAGACACGCCGGTATTCATCCTCCATCTGTATGACCGCGCTTTGATGAACCGTGCCGCACTACGTGCCGTAGGGTATACCAAGGATACGCCTGCGCCTCCGGGTGGCCATATTGAGCGCGATAGCAATGGCGAGCCAACGGGTTTAATCATTGCCACGCCTAATGCCATGATCCTGTACTCTACCCTGGCTAAAGGGCCCAAGCTTTCCTACGAACACCAGGTAAATTCTACTCGGCATTTTATGCATGAATTGAACCGATTTGGTATTACCAGTGTGATAGACGCAGGCGGTGGTTTCCAGAATTTCCCGGACGATTATAAAGTGGTGAATGACCTGCATGAGGCCGGACAGCTTACGCTACGTATTGCCTATAACCTGTTTACCCAACGCCCAAAGCAGGAGTTTGAAGATTTTGATAACTGGACAAAGACGGTTAAGGTACACCAGGGAGATGACATGTACAGGCATAACGGCGCAGGCGAAATGCTGGTTTTCTCAGCCGCTGATTTTGAAGACTTTCTGCAACCCCGGCCAGATCTGCACGAGAACATGGAAGCAGAGCTGGAGCGGGTGGTGCGCCTGTTGGTAGAAAACCGCTGGCCGTTCCGCTTGCACGCAACCTACAACGAAAGCATTGGCCGTTTCCTAAATGTGTTCGAGAAGGTAAACCGGGACATACCTTTCGACGGACTGCATTGGATATTCGACCATGCGGAAACGATTGACGAACGCAATATAGAACGTGTAAAAGCTTTAGGCGGCGGGATTGCTATTCAAAGCCGGATGGCTTACCAGGGCGAATACTTTACCGAACGGTATGGTACCGAAGCAGCTTTGAACACCCCTCCAGTGAAGAAAATGATTGCTGAAGGTGTTCCCGTTGGCGGCGGATCTGATGCTACCCGCGTAAGCAGCTATAATCCCTGGGTGTCTATGTACTGGCTTACGGCCGGGAAAACGGTAGGCGGTTTACAGCTTTATAATGAACAGACAAGGCTAAGCCGCGAAACAGCGCTCGAACTATACACCAAAGGCAGCGCCTGGTTCAGTAGCGAACAGCAAAAGAAGGGGATGATCAAGGCTGATATGCTGGCCGACCTGACGGTGTTAGACAAGGATTACTTCCACGTAACGGATGAAGAGATCAAAAGCATCGAAGCTGAGCTGACCATAGTAGGCGGCAAGATTGTGTATGCCAAAGGCGATTTTTCGACTTTCGCCCCACCAACTATTCCTATCCTGCCGGATTGGTCGCCTAGCAAAATTTACAATGGTTACTATCCGGGATCCGGCTTCCTGGCCGATGCGCAGTCGAGGCAGGCAAAGGCGGTAGCTCAAAAGCATAATTCGGCGCTACAGCAATTGCAGGTGGCCAATGCCATTCACCAATGTATAGGCAGTTGCCATGTGCATGGGCACGACCATAATTCGGCGCGAATGAGCAATGTACCTGTAAATAATTACACCACATTTTGGGGCGCGCTCGGCTGCTCCTGCTTTGCATTTTAACAGTAGAAATCATGACTATCAATCAAATTATTCACCTCCTGCTGTTTTCAGATGCCGGCAGCCGGATCAATAACTGGGCGCTGCTTTTTTTCAGGGTGTTCATCGGTTTTGAACTGTTTAGAGTTCACGGCCTGAAGAAGTTTAAAGTAGAGAACGGGCAGCGCGAACATGTGCCTAATCCGCTCGGTCTGCCAGATAAGCTTAACGGGTTGATCGCCACGTTTTCAGATACCGTAGTGCCCTTTCTGCTGATGCTGGGGGTAGCCACACGGCTGATCCTGCTACCCGTAATGGGCGTTACCAGTATCGGGTATTTTGTGGTACACCGGCATGATTCTGTCGAGGTAAGGGATGTACCCTATATGTATACCCTTTGTTTCCTGTTTCTGCTTATTATTGGGCCGGGAACTGTTTCAATCGATCATTATTTACTCAATCAATTTTTCACACTTTAATTATAGTACTTATGGAACCTAAAATCGGAATAACTGCAGAGAACCTGAAAGCAGTTGCACATGCGCTTAACCACATCCTGGCTGATGAATTTGTACTTTACGCTAAAACACGTAACGCACACTGGAACGTAGAAGGGCCTGATTTTCATAGCAAGCACCTGTTCTTCGAAAGCCAGTACGAGCAACTGGACGAGATTATGGATAGCGTTGCCGAACGGATCAGGTCACTTGGCCACTATGCACCTGCAACTTTAAAAAGCTTTTTAGAGCTGACCCACCTTTCTGAAGTACTGCATGAGAAGAACGACGGTACCGGCTTTGTAACCGAACTGCTGAACGACCATGAGAGTATCATTATGAAACTGCGCGAACAAGTGAACTACTTTGCCAATGAGTTGAAAGATGCCGGTACCAGCGATTTCGTAACCGGGCTGATGGAAACTCACGAAAAAATGGCCTGGATGCTCCGCGCGCACCTACGTTAACCATATGGAAAGCTCGAAGAACATCTGGTATATCTCTATTTTGCTGAGCGCCGTGGCGGGTTATTGTGATACCGTTACTTTTGTTGCGGCAGATGCGGTATTTTCTGCACATGTAACCGGTAACTTTATTCTGTTTGCGTACCAGATTGTTAAACACACAGATGCTACGGCATGGATAAAGCTGCTCACTTTTCCGGTGTTTGTACTATCCGTGATTGTTGGCGGAAGGCTTGGCAAGGATCCGGAAAAGCGTTACAACCTGTTGTTTACCGAAGGTTTGATGCTGCTACTGGCGGGAGGTTTGGCCGCATTGATTGCCTTTTACTGGGATTTTCCCTGGGGTAAGCATTTAGTAGCCATGATCACTGTAGCAGCGATGGGCTTGCAGAATGCGTTCGGGAAGCTTTATGCTAAAGAAACCTTTGGCCCCACCACCATGATGACGGGCAACGTCACCCAGGCCTCTTTAGATCTGGGCGCGGTAATTACTTCTGCCTTTACAGATACCCTTGGTTTGGCCAGCCTTAAAAAAAGCGGCGCTACCATATTTGGTTTTCTGGGTGGCTGTATTGCCGGGGCTGTGCTGGCAAAATATGTTGGGTTGCACGTTTTAGTGCTGCCCGGGTTTGTTTTATTGGGTTGTTACCTACTTTCAAAAAGGGCAGCGAATGCTTAAATAGGAAGAAATAAAAAAGGGAAAGCGCGTATAGTGGCTTTCCCTTTCATACATTAATATTTGGTAGTACGATCTATGGTTAACTTTGCGATCATATCAGCGTTTAGCGCAGTTGCATAGGTGCCAAAGGCATCAACTAATAAACCTTTCACACCTTCGTCAGAACTGATAGCATAAAGGATCTCGTTGTCTTCGGGATCGGTTGCCCCTTCGAAGCGGAACACGCCATCCACATGGAAATCGCCGGGGGATAGGCTTAGGTTAAGTTCGCTGCAATAAATGCTTTCGGGGTTGAGGTTGAAATTGTACTGGTAGCCTTTGGCGGTAAGGTCTGTTATGGCTTCAGATAAAGTGTCGTAAACAGTGTTCATGATCTTAAAATTTGAGTTCTGAATACCGGTGCTAAATCTGATCCAAACACCAAATCGCAGTGATACAGTGATTTAAGTATGGTTTAAAGAATATCAGGTTACGATTATTCGTTCATTTACGATAAAAACCGGGTAACTGAAGCCATGGCGTTACAGGATAGGTAAATTGGCGAAATATCGTAAAGGATGTTGGTTGATAATTGATGTAATGTTTTGTTTATCAATTATTTAAATACTGGTATTGATATTGTATGACTACTCTGTAACTAACAGACATACCTTTAATATTAATCCGCCTGAATTTTCCTGAAACTTAAATTTATGCGGAGGCAGCTTAACCGGCAATTTTTAATAATCTATAGCCGGTTACATTAAAGGCTGCAATTTGTAATTTGTACTTATAATCGTTCGGCTCTGCCTGGCGTAATAAAAAAGATGAAAGAGAGTATTTTAATTGTTGAGGATGAATTTATTGTTGCCAACGATCTTCGGATAATGCTGGAAAAGGCGGGCTACAAGGTTTGTGGAATTGCGCCTTCTGTAGCCAAAGCTTTAGACCTGATCAAGGCCAAGAACCCGAATTGGGTATTGCTGGATATTTTTCTGCAGGGCGCCAAAACCGGGATCGATCTTGCCGGGCAGTTGAGGGAGATGAATATTCCTTTCATTTATATCTCGGCAAATACTAACCAGGCCATCCTCGAGGCAGCAAAAGCAACCGAACCGTATGGCTTCCTGGTGAAGCCCTTCAGGGAGAAAGACCTGTTGGTAATGTTGGATATTGCCCAGTACAGGCACGAGCAGGGGCAAAAATTGGTGAAGCCGCAGGAAATTTCTCTGGCAGACCAGGTGGGACTGATTGCCCAGAAAGCGGAACAAAGAGATGAAAAGCTGAAGCAGGTAGCGCAGGTACTTCAATCATTTATTCCGTTTGATTGCCTTGCCATCACCCGTAAAGATCAATCGTTTGATAGCTTCAGTTTGTACCTGATCAAAAATTCGCTCAACATATTTAAGGCTTACCCGGTAAGCGAATTATTGGAAGATACAGGCATATCGTTGCGCGATTACCGCTCGGCCAAGAACAATTTGAACGAAAGCGGAAACCATTTTTACAACAATTTCGATTTCCGCCGCCTTAAAATGGATAGCCTTTGGATCAAGGCTTTAAGCGATCATTATCAATACCAGTCTACCCTGATTTTTAATGTCTCGGCTTCGGACCGGTATACCTATGCTTTTCAATTTTTCAGTAAGGGAGCTGACAGCTATAACCAGTTGCAGATAGACATCTTGAATAAAAATCAGCAGGTGTTTGCTGCGATCGTTGACGAAATCGTCTTGAAAAAGGATGAAGAAGTTAAGGTAGTGAAAGACCGCCGCCCGATTACACCGTTAGTTTCCGGTGAAGCTGCTGTTAGCGATTTTCATGGCATTGTAGGGCAAAGCCCGTTACTCAAAGCGGTATTCCGGAAAATTGAGATCGTTGCCCCGGATGATACTTCAGTGCTGGTATTGGGCGAGAGCGGTACAGGTAAAGAACGGATTGCTGCGACTATCCACAAGCTTTCGCCCAGAAAAAATAAGCCGTTGGTGACTGTTAACTGTGCGGCGCTACCCTTGACCCTGATTGAGTCTGAACTATTCGGGCATGAAAAAGGGGCTTTTACCGGTGCGACCGAAAAACGTGTGGGGAAATTTGAACAGGCGGATGGCGGTACCATCTTCCTGGATGAAATTGGTGAACTGCCCCTCGACTCGCAGGTGAAGCTGCTACGTGTTTTACAGGAGAAAGAAGTGGAGAAGCTGGGCGGTAACGGTGTAAAGAAGATCAACGTCAGGATTATTGCGGCAACCAACCGTAACCTGGAGAAAGAAGTAGCCGAGGGACGTTTCCGCCTGGATCTGTATTACCGCCTGAACGTATTCCCGATTGAACTACCAACCTTAAGGCAGCGGAAAGAAGACATCCCGCTTCTCGCTAACTACTTTCTTCAAAAATTAGTGAAGAAGAACCAACGGCCGGTAACCGGCTTTTCTGCGGATGCGCTGGAAACATTAATGAATTACGATTGGCCCGGGAATGTTCGGGAACTGGAACACCTGATCGAGCGTAGTCTCTTAATGGCTACAGGGGAATTGATCGAGCAAATCGAAATACCAGTTATCAGGGGTGCTGTCGCAGGTATGGAGGATAACAACTTCCGGATCAAAACCATGGAAGAAATGGAGCGCGATCATATCCTGGCGATACTGACGCTTTGCAAAGGAAAAGTTTTTGGCCCCGGTGGTGCTGCCGAACTGCTGAACATCCCTTCAACTACGCTCAATTCGAAGATCAAAAAGCTTGGGATCAAGTATGAATTTGTGAAATAGCAGGTGTCTGGTAATAGCCTGGCACTTTTATTTTACTACAGGCTCTAACCCCCTTTCTTACTGCCTGGCTGGCAAAAACCAGTTCGCCACGTCTGCCGCATTCGCCGCATTTACCACCCCGGCCATAGGTTTGCTGACTTTTAAGTCAGGATGATAATAGCAGAAATCTTCACCTTTTTTCTACTATGGCACCTGGGATATATTTCTATCTAAAGCGGATATGCCGTTTCGCTTTTCGTTTCTGAAAGTACAAAGAAGCTTTGCACGGTGGTGATATTGGGTAACGTTGCCAGCTTATTACGGTAGAAGTGATGGTATTCTTCCATATCCCTGGTGGCAATACGCAGGATGAAATCAAAAGTGCCCGTCATCTGGAAACATTCCATTACCTCGGGAAATTTAGACACCTCTTCTTCAAACTGCTTCAACGTTAGGGCTGTATGGTCGTTAAGTAATACCTGGCTAAAGGCTAGTAAACTCTTGTCGATTTTTTTTCTGTCCAGAATGGCTACGGTTCGTAAAATGTAGCCTTGCTCTTTCAACCGCCTTACCCGCTCATGAATGGTAGCGATAGACTTGTACAAAGCAGCTGCTATTTCTTTATTGGTAAGTGAAGCGTTTTTCTGAAGCAGCTTTAAAATTTGCAGATCAGTTGGGTCAAGCTCTTGTAGCGACATTGGAATACGTTTCGAAAAATTTCAGGGAAAACAGATCGTTTTTATTCAAATATCCGAAATTATGGAAAGAATAATAGGGTTTTTTCGGAATAATTACGGATTATAGGGCTAACCATTGAATTTAAACCTGTTATCTGCCAATTTTATCAAAAAAATTAAGGCAATGGTAAGTAGTTCTTCTCTCGCACCTGAAACGCAAATGAATGATAAGTTTGCGGAGTTATGGCACTTGGTGGGCAACACCCCGATGGTGGAAATTAACTATAATTATAAGGGTACAACCGGAAAGGTTTATGCCAAGTGCGAGCATTATAACCTTACGGGTAGCGTGAAAGACAGGATGGCGTTGTACATTCTTCACCAGGCCTATTTATCCGGCAAAATTTCCCCAAGTGACACCATTGTCGAGGCGACATCCGGCAATACCGGTATTGCATTCTCGGCCATTGGTAAAGCGCTGGGGCATGATGTTAAGATCATTATGCCGAACTGGCTGAGCCGTGAACGCATCGATATCATCCGCAGCCTTGGTGCCGAAGTAATTTCGGTAAGCAAAGAAGAAGGCGGTTTCCAGGGCAGTATCCGCATCAGCGAAGAGATGGCAGCAAAAGGCGGTGTATTTTTACCACGCCAGTTTGAGAACCAGTACAACTGCGAAGCGCACGAACGCACTACTGGCAGAGAGATCTGGCGGCAACTGGCGGCTATGGGCATTATTCCTGATGCGTTTGTTGCAGGGGTAGGTACAGGCGGTACCGTGATGGGAGTAGGCTGCTACTTACGTTCGTTGAACCCAAAAATTAAGATCCACCCGCTGGAACCTGCAGAATCACCAACATTAACTACCGGTTATAAAGTAGGTTCGCACCGGATCCAGGGTATTTCAGATGAGTTTATTCCCTCAATTGTGAAACTGGACGAACTGGACGAGGTAATTCAGGCTAACGATGGCGATGCGATTATCGTGGCTCAGAAACTCGCCCGCGAACTTGGCCTGGCAGTGGGTATATCTTCTGGTGCTAACATCATCGGTGCAATTAAGTTAAGCATGCAAATGGGGCCTGATGCTACTGTTGTTACCTTACTTTGCGACAGTAATAAGAAATACCTGAGTACAGCGTTAGTACAGGAAGAACCGTTGAAAGAGGATTATTTAGGCGCACACCTGAAATTCGAAGGTTTTAAACCGATCAGCCGTTTGCCAAAACCGTTTATTCAGTAACAGAAAATACCCTTTTTAAAAATATACACATGAAAAAATTATTCTTCCTTATTGTGCTGGCCTGCTTCTCGGTTTCACTACAGGCGCAGATTTTACATCCGGTTAAATGGAGCTATGCAGCTAAGAAATTAAACGCCACCGAGGCTGTTGTATTCTTCAAGGCAACGGTAGACGAGGGCTGGCACCTTTATTCGCAAAATGTTGGCGAAGGCGGCCCGGTAAAAACAACCTTTACTTTTCCGGCATCTGCAGAATATACCTTAATAGGAAAAACAGCAGAGCCAAAGCCGATCACCAAGTTTGAGAAAGCATTTAATATGCCGGTGAGCTATTTCGAAAAAGAAGTGATCTTTCAGCAAAAAGTGAAACTGAAAAAAGGTGCTGCAACCGTAAAAGGAACGCTCGAATACATGACTTGTAACGACAAGCAATGCCTGCCACCGGATGATGTAGAATTCAGTATCCCTGTTAAATAATTAAGTGACCCAAAACCGCCTTCCCAATTAACCGATGCAAAAAAGATTTGTGCTGATTGCCCTTTGTGTAATGCTGTTTGCTGTATTTGCAAAGGCAGCCGTTATACAAGATACCGTTTCAACTTCGGGCATAGAATTTTCACCTGCCCCTGCTGCGCAACAGACCACCGGGACAACAGATAGCAGTAGCGGCAGGGCAACAAATGTTGCTGCAAAGGTTAACAAGGCAGAGCAGAAAGTTTCGGATAAGCAAAATAGCCACCAGGCAAAACAAACGTTGTGGGCTATTTTCGGCGCAGGTTTTCTGGGCGGTTTGGCGGCGCTTTTTATGCCCTGCATCTTCCCGATGCTGCCTTTAACGGTAAGCTATTTTACCAAGAAAGCACAATCTAAATCTAAGGCGATACGCACCGCCATATTTTACGGCCTAAGCATTATTGCTATTTACGTGGTACTGGGCTTGCTGATTACCATTGTATTCGGCGCAGATGCCTTGAACAGCCTGGCAACTAACGGTGTTTTCAACATGGCGTTCTTCTTGTTGCTGGTTGTTTTTGCGGCATCTTTCCTGGGTGCGTTTGAGATCACCTTACCTAATAGCTGGGTAAACAAGATGGATGAAAAGTCTGACAAGAGCGGCTTTGCAGGCATCTTCTTTATGGCCGCTACCCTGTCGCTGGTTTCATTCAGCTGTACAGGGCCCATTATCGGTACATTATTAGTACAGGCTGCCGTTAGCGGCGCCTTACTTGGCCCGGCGGTCGGCATGTTCGGTTTTTCTCTTGCGCTGGCCATTCCATTTACGCTGTTTGCCACCTTCCCTTCGCTGCTACAGGCCATGCCTAAATCTGGCGGCTGGTTAAACAGCGTGAAAGTAGTTTTAGGTTTCCTTGAACTGGCTTTAGCGCTTAAATTCCTGAGCAATGTAGACCTGGCTTATCACTGGCACTGGTTTGACAGGGAAGTTTTCCTGGTACTATGGATCGTGATATTTGCGCTGATGGGCTTCTATCTATTGGGTAAGCTAAGGTTCAGCCACGATAGTGAACTGCCTTATATATCGGTACCTCGTTTATTCCTGGCTATAATCGTGTTATCATTTACCACTTATATGATCCCCGGTTTGTGGGGAGCGCCGCTGAAAAGCATCAGCGCCTTTTTACCGCCGCAGGCCACGCAGGATTTCGACCTGTATACTGCTTCGTTATCCGGTTCTTCTGCAAGTACAGCAACGCAAACAGATACCGTCACCCGTAAATATGCCAAGCTGTTTGATAAGCCTGCAGGCCAGAACCCATTCTTTGATTATCAGCAGGGTTTGGCTTACGCACGTGCGATGCACAAACCGGTGATGATAGATTTTACCGGGCATGCTTGCGTAAACTGCCGGAAAATGGAAGCCAATGTGTGGACAGATAAAGCCGTGCTGCCGGTAATCCGCGACGAGTATGTGTTGATCCAGCTGTATGTAGACGACAAAACAGAGCTGCCTGCAGCTGAACAATATACTTCTAAGTTCAGCGGTAAACTGGTGAGGACCATTGGCGCGTTAAACAGCGACATCCAGGCATCGCGCTTTAACAGTAACTCACAACCGTTCTATGTACTGATGGATCCATCAACAGAGCAGCCTTTGGCAGAGCCGCAAGGTGCGGATTACGATGCGCAAAGCTATCTGAAGTATTTAAACAGCGGGTTAACAGCTTTTAAAAGCAAAGCCAAATAGATAAAGTATAAGCATGCATCTTCCAAAGAAATTAACGTTAGGCCTTTTCGGATTTGGTGTTGTAGGGCAGGGCCTGCTGGATATTATCAGCAGCAAGAACTTAAACCTGAGCATCAAAAAGATTGGTATTAAACATCCTGAAAAGCAGCGGACACTTTCTGCCGAATTATTTACAACCAATCCGGATGAGATCATTAACGACCCGGAAATTGATACCGTTGTAGAGCTGATTAATGATGCCGACGCAGCTTATGAGCTGGTTAAGCGGTCGCTGTTAGCGGGCAAGTCGGTAGTTTCTGCCAATAAAAAATTAATAGCCGAACATTTGCCAGAGCTGATCAGCCTGGCAGAAGAAACCGGTAAATCTTTTCTGTATGAAGGCGCGGCCTGTGCCAGTATCCCTATTATCCGTAACCTGGAAGAATATTATGATAACGAGTTGTTGCACGAGATCAGGGGCATTGTAAACGGATCTTCCAACTATATCCTTTCCAAGATATACCAGGAACAGATGACCTACCATGCGGCACTGAAGCAGGCGCAAGACCTGGGCTTTGCCGAGACAGACCCGTTGCTGGATGTGGGCGGGTACGACCCGAAATTTAAGCTGAGCATCATAGCCGCCCATGCCTACGGTTTAATTGTAGACCCGGCGCAGATCTTTAACTATGGTATTCAATATTTATCTGCAGATGATATCCGCTTCTCGACGGAAAAAGGCGTGCGTATTAAGCTGGTAGCCCGCGCTATCCCGGCAGAGCAACATGCTATTAGTTTGTTTGTGATGCCTGCATTTGTTACTGCCGAAGAACCATTGTACCAGGTAGAAAATGAATATAACGGCGTAGTGATCCAGGCGGCCTTTGCAGACCGGCAGTTCTTCTACGGTAAAGGAGCAGGAGGCCACCCAACAGGCTCAGCCGTGCTTTCAGACATCGCGGCGCTGCGTTATGATTACCGTTACGAATACAAGAAATACCATACCCTGAAGCAGCACCTCACCCTGAAAACAGATCAGCAGATATGCATCTATCTCAGGTATGAGCATGAGCAGCTGGTAGAGGCGCTTCAGTTCGATGAAATTATAGAACGGTTCAACAACCGTAAATTCAAATACGTAATGGGCCTGATCTCCCTTGAAAAACTGATCGCTAACCGTGAAAAACTACTTACACCTGATGTCTTCCTCTGTGAAGCCTCCGTTTTAACCTAAATATCCCTTGTCAATAAAAAGTCTTCAGTTGTTCTTGTCATTATACCTTATGTCAGTTATTAGTTTAGTTTAATTAATTCACTCAGGTGTCCTCCTGAAGCAGGTTGCCTGAGTATCTTTCCCTAAATCAAGTCTATCTTCATTATAAACTTTTCAGTCTTCCTTTGAACTCTCTTCAGAGGGCCTGTTGCTTTGTGTTCTCATAAAAACTCATCCGCTTTTTTGATGTTAACATTATTCTGACAAAAGACATTTGCGGGATTAAAAATATTTTCGACTTTTGTGTCGAACAATAAAGTTGATGTTGGAAATGGAAGCGACGACTAATATAGAAGCACAGATTAAAGAAGCGGCTAAAAAAGTTTTTTTAAGAAAAGGGCTGGCGGGTACCAAACTGCAGGAAATTGCAGACGAAGCTGGTATTGGCCGCACCGCGGTGCACTACTACTTCCGCAGCAAAGAGAAATTGTTTGCTATCGTATGGTCTGAATTTTTTCAGGAAATGTGCTCGCGACTTCCTGATATGGAAGATGAAAGTCTGAGTATTGTGCATCGCATGCAGCTATTTGCTGATCATTATATCAGCACAGCAGTTACCAATCCGGACATAGACCTCTTTATGCTGAACCAGTTCAACCTTAACAGGGATATGTTCAAGGAAATACTTGATAAGTCGTTACCATTTGATATTGAGAAATTTTTTCTCCCGCAGATTTTAAAGGCGGTAGAGAAGGGAGAAGTAGTTGGTGATCCTAAGCAGATATTTCTAACCTTTCTGTCTATCTGTTTCTTTCCCTTTGCAGGTATGTCAATGCTAAAAGCCATCATGAACGTGAACCAGGAGGATTATATCAAACTGATGGAAACCCGAAAAGAGCATGTCATGCGGGTATTAGAAACCGCATTTAAGTAATAAAAATTTTTTTATCTTATGTTCGACTTAAATGTCGAACATAAATATCGAATAATAGAGTTTAAAAATCACCTAAGTCATTAAACAAGTAAGCACAACAATGAGTAAAATTTATGTTTCACTGGCCGGATTATCAGTCGCATCCCTGATCCTGGCCGGCTGCGCAGGAAAAAAAGAAACTGCTGCCACGGTAGATACCATTAGTGTCCAGGCCATCAGGTTGGATAGCACCGGCAACCATGCCGACGGAAAAATTATCTATAACGGTACACTACAAGCCAACAAAGCGATAGACTTGAGCTTCCAGGTATCCGGAACCATTAATGCCATCAACGTAAAAACCGGCGATCATGTTAAAAAGGGACAATTGCTGGCAACGGTAGATCAAACTACTTACCAAAGCCAATACGACGCGCAATTGGCCCAGGTACGTTTAGCCGGTGAAAATTACCAGCGTATCAAAGCTGTGTATGATAAAGGCAGCGTAGCAGAGATCAAAATGCTGGAGGCGAAATCTAACTACGAGCAAGCCTTAGCATCCTCAAAAGCTACCTATCAAAATATTGCACATACCCGTTTGTTTGCGCCGCAGACCGGTTACATCGGCGAAAAGAAAGCAGAAGCCGGTTCAACCGCCAGCCCCGGTCAACCGGTATTGCAGTTATTGGATACCCGTTCGATAGACGTGCTTGTAGCTGTACCCGAATCAGAAATCAATCGCTACCACATCGGCGATGCCGCCACGGTTAAAGTTGATGCGCTGGATAACCAGCCCTTGCAAGGCCGGGTTTCGGAAGTAGGAGTACTTGCACTGAATAACAGCGCCAATTATAACCTGAAGGTTAGGCTGGGTAATGATGGCGAACGTTTGCGTCCCGGTATGCTTTGCAAGGTGGTATTTGACCATAAACAAACTGCTGCAAAAGAAGCAGGAAACAGCGAAGTGATTGTACCCGTACAGGCCGTGCAGGTTGATGAGAACGGCAATAATTATGTATACATCATCTCTGCAGATAACAAAGCACAACGTAAGCCTGTAAAGACCGGCACCCTGTACAATAACGGCCTTTCCATAACCAGCGGGCTTAGCGGAAATGAACGCCTGATCCTTTCCGGCTATCAGAAACTGGCAGACCAAACCCCGGTAACAGTTAAAAACACGGCTGAGTTATGAAAGAGAAAACCAACAACCTGATCGAATGGGCGATGCGGCATCATGTCGTGCCCGTCACAGTAGCCGCTGTTTTATTTATACTGGGTATACTCGGTTTGTTTAACATGCCCCGTAACGAATTTCCTGATTTTACCATCAGGCAGGGGGTAATTGTCGGCTTTTATCCCGGCGCTTCTTCTGCCCAGGTAGAAGAACACCTTACCAAGAAGGTAGAAGAATACCTCTTCAGCAATAACGAGGTAGACAAAACCAAAACCTATTCATATTCGAGGGATGGCATTATGTACATCTTCGTCGAGGTTTCTGAAACTGTAAACGGCCCAAGTACAAAGGCCTTCTGGAATAAGATCAAGAACGGCTTGATGCTGCTGCAGGCGCAGTTGCCTTCGGAGGTAAAAGGCTTTGCGGTGAACAGTGATTTCGGTAACACCGCCGCGTTGATCTTCGCAGTAGAGTCTAAAACCAGGCCTTATAAAGAGTTGCAGAAAAACGTAGAAGACATTGAAGCCGAATTACGCCACGTAAAAGATGTGGCTAAAATTTCGCATAGCGGTAACCTTTCAGAGCAGATCAGTATTTATGTAGATAACAATAAGCTGCTGCAAAATGGCGTAACCGTTGGTTCTCTGATGAATGTGCTGCAGTCTGAAGGCGCCATAAATGCATCCGGTAAACTGGATGGCAGCGTGCTGGACAGGCCTATCCATTTAAGCAGTTTTTATAAAACAGAGGCCGACCTGGCAGAACAGGTGATCCGCCGGGATAATCACGGCAACCCGGTAAGGCTGCGTGATATCGCCACTTTAAAACGCGAATACGACGAACCGGACAGTTATGTCACCTCAAACGGTGTAAAAAGTATCATTATCTCGCTGGAGATGATACCCGGTAAAAACATTGTGCAGTTTGGTGATAAACTGGAAGAACGTATCGACAAGATTTCCGCACACCTGCCTTCAGACGTTAAGATCGTTAAACTGGCCAACCAGCCGGAAGTGGTGGATGAATCGATCACCCACTTTATGAAAGAGTTCAGCTTCGCGCTCATCGGTGTGGTGATCGTCGCCTTGCTTTTACTTCCGGTAAGGGTGGCAGCGGTGGCCGCAGCAACTATCCCTATCACTATTTCTGCTACGTTAGGTATTATGTACCTGGCCGGTATCGAGCTGGATACGGTAACCCTTGCCGCGCTGATTGTGGTATTAGGTATTGTGGTAGACGACCCGATTGTGGTGATTGATAACCATATTGAAAAGATCGACCACGGCCTGTCTGTCTGGGAAGCGGCAAAAAGCAGTGCTATGGAGCTTTTTCCGTCTGTATTTACTGCTACGCTGGCTATTTCGGCCACTTTCCTTCCGCTGATGTTTTTCATGACTGGCGTTGCTAAAGATTTCATCAGCGTATTCCCGGTTACCATCATCATTGCGTTAACCCTTTCGCTGATTATTTCTATGGTGCTGGTGCCCTACTTCAATACGCTGTTCATAAAGAAAGGGCTGCACAACCCGCATAAGAAAAGCGATAAAAAGTCTTTTCTGGACTATCTGCAGGCATTCTTTAACAGGCACATCGGTAATGCCATCGGCCATTACAACTTAACTGTGTTGTTTGGTGCATTGTCTGTATTGATCGGTATGTTTTTCATGAGCAAGCTGCCGCAACAGCTGTTTCCTATTGTAGAGCGTAACCAGTTTGCTATAGAGGTTTACCTGCCAAGTGGCTATAACCTGGCCCAGACCGGCGAGGTGGTAAAAGGGATGGAACGTATCCTGCAGAAAGATAAGCGGGTAACCAATTACACCAGCTTTGTCGGAACCAGTTCGCCACGTTTCCACACCGTTTACGCACCAAACCTTGATGCGCGGAACTATGCGCAGTTATTGGTGAACACCATTTCCAGCGATGCTACCGAAGAGATGATCGGCGAGTATACCAAAAAGTACAGCAACCTGTTCCCATCGGCTTACGTGCGCATGAAGCAGTTGAATATGGCGAGTGCGCCTGCACCGATAGAGGTGCGGATATCTGGCGACAATATTGCAGACTTAAAGAAGGTAGCCGATAAAGTGCTGGCTATCGGAAAAAAACGCAGCGACGTAACCTGGGCACGTACAGATTATTATGAATCGCAGGAAGGCATCCGGTTAGATATTAACAACGAAGAATTGTCGAGACTGGGCCTAACCAAAAGCGATGTGGCCAATACCATTGCTATTAATACAGATGGCATTAATGCAACGCGGGTTTGGGAAGGTAACTACCAGGTGAATGTTAAACTAAGGGCGCCGAAGGCATCCAGGTCAAGCGTTTCTAACCTGGGCGACCTGAATATCCCTTCACAACAAACCAATAGTATCGTACCGATCCGCCAGGTGGCAGACATTATTCCAGACTGGCATGAAGGGCAGATTGTACGCCGTAATAGCATCAGAACGCTAACTGTAAGAATGGACGTGGCACAGCACAGCGTAGCTAATGAAGTGTTAGCAAAGATCCGCCCCGATATAGAAAAGCTGAAACTGCCGCTGGGCGTAGAAATTGCCTACGGTGGCGACCTGGAGCAGCAACTGGAAAACCAGGGACCAATGGGTATGGCCCTGCTCATGAGTATCATCGTGATCTTTATGATCCTGGTGTGGCACTTTAAAAAGATGAAGCATGCCATCTTAAGTATCACTACTATGCCTTTAAGCTTGCTTGGTGCATCTTTCGGGCTGCTGGTAACCGGTTACCCGTTTGGTTTTACTTCTTTCCTGGGCTTGCTTGCACTATGTGGTATTGTGGTACGTAACGGCATTATCTTAATAGACCATGCAGATGAATTGCGTTTCCACGAGGGTAAATCTGTTAAGGAAGCGGCTGTCCTTTCGGCAGAAAGACGGATGCGCCCCATCTTTTTAACCTCTACTGCTGCAGCGGTAGGTGTTACGCCAATGATCATCAGCGGCTCGCCGCTATGGGGACCTTTGGGTACCGTCATCAGCTTCGGGTTGATGATCTCCATGATGCTTACCCTATTTGTATTGCCAACGCTTTACTGGCTTTTCTTCAGGAAAGAAGAAGCCGCTGCCGGGGAGCAACAACCGCAAACTATTTAATACCTACGACCATGAACATCAAATATTTTGTAATAACGGCGGCGCTGGTGGCAGGTGTACAATCGCTTTTTGCACAGCAAACCATTTCGCTCGAACAAAGCCGTAAAGCTGCGCTGGCTTATAGTACTGCCATCAAGAACGGCCAGCTTAATATTAATTCTGCCGAGGCTGGTATTATTTCGGCACGGTCTAATCATCTTCCCAGTGTTAGCGGCACCGGTGTGGCGCTGCATAGTTTCAAAGATCTGGTACAGCCTATTCCGGGTGTGCTGGATAAAGGGATCAATAACCTTTATTTATTCGGCCTAACAGCTTCGCAAGCCGTTTACAGCGGTGGCAAGATATTAACCGGCGAACAGCTTGCTTCCCTGCAACTGGAGGCCAGTAATATCCGTGCACGCCAGTCTGTAGATTCCGTGCTGCTTTTAACCGAACAGAAATACTGGAATATTGTGAACCTGCAGGAACAGACCCGTACTATAAAAGCTAACGAAGCGCTGTTGAGAAACCTGCTGAAAATGCAGCAGGACATGCTTGCTTCCGGCCTCATCGCCAGGAATGATCTGCTGAAGGTGAAAGTACAGCTAAGCCAGCTTTTGGTGAATAAAAGCAGCCTGAACAATAGCCGGATGCTTGCCCTTTACGATTTCTGTGCCTATACCGGCATGCAGTTCGATTCCACAATGGTGATGGAGGATAGTTTTGAAAAAGAGCCGTTAATGTCATCACAGGAAGCCAGCCCGGATACCTCCCTTACTCATGTAGAGAACTATCAGTTACTGGCCCTGCAGGTAAGAAACAGTAGCCTGCAATCACGGCTTACCCAGGCAGATAATCTGCCAAGCCTTTCGGTAGGGTTAAGCGCATCACAGGTGGGTTCGTTCAACGGCGCTTTTAAAAGCACGTTCACCCCCATGGCATTTGGTACCCTGAGCATCCCCATTTCTGAAAATATCTGGGGAGGGAACCGCCAAAAAGTAAAGCAGCGCAAGCTAAACGAGCAGATAGCGCAGAATAACCTGACAGACGGCCGCAACCAGTTAAAGGTAGGCATATTAAAATCATGGTATGATATGAAGGATGCGCTTACCCAAATATCCTATGCCAAGGATAACCTAACCCAGGCTACCGAAAACCTTAAAGTGAACCAGGATAACTATAAAGCCGGCTTAAGCACTGTAACTGATGTACTGGATGCGCAGGCATCTTATCAGCAGGCTGCAGTTACGTTGAACACTTCGTTTACCAACCTGCAGATCAAGAATGCTTCTTATCGCTTTGCGACAGGCACTATTAACAAAATGTAGCAACAGGGCAGCGGATACGCCAGCCGCTGCCCGCTAAAAATTATCACATTATGCTAACGTCAGATCAGAAACAGCTTATCATCCGTAAAGCGATCAAATTAATTAATAGGTACGGCGCGGAAAGCCTGTCTTTGCGGCAGGTAGCTTCAGAGGCGCAAATAAAGCTTGCAGAATTCGAGCTGATGTATGCAAACGCAGATGAACTGGTAATCTGCTGCGTTAAAAATGCTATTGATCAGCTACATGCTTTTAAAGCGGCCCCAACGCCGGCCGTGCTGGCAGATCCGCGAAGTATCCTTAATTTCTGGCGACAGTTAGTAGAATTTAATTACAACTACCCACAGGAGGGCGGGCTGATAGCCCGCTTTCTTAAATCACCTTCATCTTTCCCGAACAATGATATCAGGATGCAACTGCTGAAGGTAACGGAAGCGAAAATGAAGCGGCTGAACCATTATTTGTCGCAAAGCCGCCAGCCGATACGGTTTATTGCTTTTACCCATTTGTTTGTGATGGCATCGCAGGCTACCCAAAAGCTGAAAGGCCGTAACCAGCCCGAAGAAAATAACGCGCTCGACGATTATTTTCACCATAACGTAGAGCACCAGTTAAGCAAATCGTTAGCGCTGCCTATTTACTAACATCTGCCGGGCTATTGATATCGCTGATGTCTCCTATAGTTTTTAGTGATATGTTATAGAAGGAAATGATTGGTATACGCTGTTTTGTTGGTGTATATTTACATTAACGGATTTAAATCAATTAAATACCTATAGATACCCAAAAACATCAAGATGGATACAAATTCAAATGACATCAGCAAGTGCCCGTTCCATAACGGCACCATGAAACACAGCGTAGCCGGAGGGGGAACCCGTAACCGCGATTGGTGGCCAAACCAGTTAAAACTGAATATTTTGCGCCAGAATTCTTCGCTGTCTAACCCGATGGATAAGGATTTTAATTATGCCGAAGCTTTTAAATCGTTAGACCTTGAAGCCCTGAAGCAAGACCTTCGTGCGCTGATGACAGATTCGCAGGATTGGTGGCCGGCAGATTTTGGCCACTACGGCGGTTTATTTATCCGTATGGCCTGGCATAGCGCAGGTACCTACCGTGTGACTGATGGCCGCGGTGGCGGCGGTGCAGGTTTGCAGCGTTTCGCGCCATTGAATAGCTGGCCGGACAATGTGAGCCTGGATAAAGCGCGCCGGTTACTTTGGCCGATCAAACAAAAATATGGTAACAAGATTTCCTGGGCAGATTTAATGATTCTTACTGGCAACGTGGCATTGGAATCGATGGGTTTCAAAACCTTTGGTTTTGCCGGTGGACGTGAGGATGCGTGGGAAGCTGATGAATCTGTATACTGGGGATCTGAAAGGACCTGGCTTGGTGGCGATATTCGTTATGCACAGGGATCAGACGGAGTAGAAGGTCATGGCGTGCTGGTTTCTGATGACGACGCCGACGGACAGGTACATACCCGTAACCTTGAAAAGCCGCTTGCTGCGGTTCAAATGGGTTTGATCTATGTAAATCCGGAAGGCCCTGACGGTAACCCTGACCCGGTAATGGCTGCAAAGGATATCCGTGATACCTTCGGCCGTATGGCGATGAATGATGAAGAAACCGTAGCGCTGATTGCCGGGGGCCATAGCTTTGGTAAAACCCACGGTGCTTCAACGGCAGACCATGTGGGTAAAGAGCCAGAGGCTGCAGACATCGCATCACAAGGCTTCGGATGGAATAACAGCTTTGGTTCTGGTAAAGGTGCCGATACCATTACCAGTGGATTAGAAGTAACCTGGACCAAAACCCCAACCCAATGGAGCAATAACTTTTTTGAAAACCTGTTCGGTTTTGAATGGGAACTGACCAAAAGCCCGGGCGGTGCGCACCAATGGGTGGCTAAAGATGCCGATGATATTATACCCGATGCTTACGATAGTACGAAAAAGCATAAACCAACCATGCTGACTACCGACCTTGCTTTAAGGTTTGATCCGGCATATGAAAAAATATCAAGACGCTTCTTAGAAGATCATGAAGCGTTTTCAGATGCGTTTGCACGTGCCTGGTTTAAACTTACCCATCGCGATATGGGTCCGCGTGCCCGTTACCTTGGTCCGGAAGTTCCGCAGGAAGAATTGTTATGGCAGGATATTGTACCGGCTGTAGACCATGCTTTGGTTGATGAAAGTGATATTTCGAGCCTCAAGGAAAAGATCCTCGCTTCAGGCCTTAGCGTTTCTGAACTGGTGGCTACTGCCTGGGCTTCGGCTTCTACTTTCCGTGGTACAGATAAACGCGGTGGCGCTAACGGTGCACGTATTCGCCTGGCTCCGCAACGGTACTGGCGCGTAAATAACCCTGTTCAATTGCAAAAAGTGCTGAGTGTGTTGGAAGGTATCCAGAAAGAGTTTAACGCAGCGCAAGCAGGGGGCAAGAAAGTTTCCCTGGCGGATCTGATCGTACTGGCCGGTAATGCCGGAGTTGAAAAAGCAGCTAAAGATGCTGGTCAGACTGTTAACGTGCCTTTTACCGCAGGCCGTATGGATGCTTCACAGGAACAAACTGATGTAGAATCTTTCGGTTACCTGGAGCCATTGGCAGATGGTTTCCGCAATTACCGCAAAGCCAACTACCCGGTTTCTACCGAAGAACTGCTGGTTGACAAAGCGCATTTATTGACCCTTACTGCACCGGAATTAACCGTATTAATGGGAGGCTTAAAAGCGATTAACATCAACTTCGATGGTTCTTCACACGGTGTGCTTACTGAACGCCCAGGCCAGTTGACGACAGATTTTTTTGTGAACCTGCTGGATATGGGTACTGCTTGGAGCGCGACATCTACAGACCGCGAACTATATGAAGGCAAAGACCGTTCTACAGGCGAGTTGAAATGGACAGCTACCCGTGCCGACCTGGTATTTGGTTCGCATGCAGAACTGCGTGCCATTGCCGAAGTTTACGGCAGCGCAGACGGTCAGCAAAAGTTCTTAGCCGACTTTGTGTTTGCCTGGAACAAGGTGATGAACCTGGACAGGTTCGACCTGTAAATTTCACTAATACCGATATATAAAAGAGCGAAAGGGAACCCCGAAAAGGTTCCCTTCCTTTTTTTAGTAAAGAATGAGGTGGGAAATACCGGATCCTAAAATGTCATCCTTCGAGCAAAATTGGATGACGTTTTAACCCGAATTCAGGTTAATTCACCTTATCGCCTTCCTTCAGCTCGTCGCCGGCATTCAAAACTACGTGTTCGTTGGGTTTCAAACTGCCGAATACCTCGGTCGAATCGTGGGTGGTTAAGCCCTCTTTTATATCAACTAACGCCGCTTTGCCATCTCTAACGGCAATAACGTATTCACGCTCGGTAGAACGGATGATCGCGTTATTAGGAACCAGGAGTGATCTCGCACCAGAGACCATCGGTATTTCCACCTCGGCATACATGCCCGGTTTTAGTTGCTGGTGATCATTATAAACATCAATCTCTATCGCTTCAGAACGCATGCTGCCCAAAGCATTGGCACTTCTGGCAATTTTGCCAGTATGCTGCTGGCCGGGCATGGCATTGAAGGTATACTTTACCTGTTTTCCAAGATCGACTTTATCTACATAATCTTCAGGGATATACACTTCCAGACGCATCTTCCGGGTATCCTGTAAAACCAGCATGGGCTGGTCGGTTGCTTTGCCTGGCGTAACCAATGCGCCCGGCGAAACGTTACGTTGAACGATCATGCCATCAAACGGGGCATAAATGTTTAAGTAGCCTTGCAGCGTATTCACCGATGTAACGTTAGAACGTTCTGAACTGGCCAATGCGGCATCTGCTTTCATTTTCGCCAGGGCGTTATCAAGGTCGAGCGGGGAGACTGATCCCGGTTCTTTGGCCGCTTCTTTTAAACGCTGGTATTTTTCGCTGCTGGCCTGCGCGTTTTCCTGTGCCTGCAAATAGCGCGATTTGGCAGCCTGTACCTGTGCCTGCATTTCCGGCGCTTCCAGCCGTACCAGTAATTGCCCTTTGCGTACAACAGATCCGCGGTCTACATATACTTCCTTTACAAAGCCGTTCACTTTTGGGAACAGGTTTACTTCATTAAAGGGTTTCAACTGCCCCGGTAAGCGTACCGCGCTGGAAAGCGCTTTCTCTGCTACGGTAGCCAGTTGTGTTTGTGCAGTCGCCTTAGTTTTAGTGTTGCTCTCGGTAAGGTCTACAGGTTTATGATTGCCTGAACAGGCATATAATGATGCTGCTATTGAAGCGAGCAGGATTGGTTTTTTATAACGTTTCATGGTGTGATTATGCATTTACAGTTTCTGGATCATTGTTAGGTTCGTTTTCTGGCATCAGCGCTGGCGAGTCAAAAGTTGTTTTATCCTGCACCCAGGCAAATACCTGCGGAAGGATAAATAACGCGGCAAGGGTAGAAGCAATCAACCCGCCGATTACCGCACGGCCGAGCGGTGCAGATTGCTCGCCTGCTTCACCAAGGCCTGAAGCCATCGGGATCATACCGGCAATCATGGCTAAACTGGTCATCAGGATAGGGCGCAGACGAATGGAGGCGCTGGTTACCGCTGCTTTAGTGGCATCGCGGTATTCTAAACGCAGTTTTTCTGCATTGGTCACAATCAGGATCGCATTGGCAACAGACACCCCTGTAGACATGATCATACCCATGTATGATTGCAGGTTAAGTGTAGACCCGGTAACGAGGAGCATTGTTAGCGAACCCAGGATTACCGCGGGTACCGTAGATAGTACGGTCAGTGATACTTTGAACGACTGATAGTTTGCTGCCAGTAACAGGAAGATAACCAGGATGGCGAAAAGCAAGCCGTTCTGTAAACTGCCCATGGTTTCGGTAAGCAGGTTAGACATGCCCCCCAGCGTTGCGATCAATCCTTTTGGTGGCGTACCGGCCTCTTTCAGCGCCTTTTCAACATCAGCCGTAGCTTTACCCAAATCCTTTTTATAGATGTTGGCGCTCACGGTAATGTAGCGGCGAGGCCCGTCACGGTCGTATTCGCCAGGAACATAGACGGTTTTGAAACTTGCTACGTCGCCCAAAACCGGGGTGCTTTGGCCTTTCAGTAGCGGTATTTCCCGCAGCTGGTCCATATTGTTCATCACATATTCCGGCACCTGTACCTGTACAGAGTAGGTATAGGCTCCTTTTTCATCCAGCCAAAGGTTTTTTTGCGTAAAGCGGCTGGAAGTGGTGCTGGCAGTAACAGAGTTTGATATATCCTTGATATTGACACCCAACTGCGCGGCCTTCAAACGGTCTACCGTGATGGCAATTACCGGGAACTTCAGCGGCTGGTTGATCTGCACGTCGCGCAGGTAGCTGATCTTCTTTAGCTTATCGACTACCTTATTGGCATAGCCTTCAATCTGCTCCATATTCTTACCGGCAACCTGTACTTCAATCGGGGTAGAAGCGCCCTGGCTCATGATCTTTTCCGTCATGTCAATGGGTTCGAAGGTGATTTGCAGATCCGGCAATGCCTGGTGGATGTTCTTACGCAAGGCATCTTTTAGCTCATCCATGTTCATGTGGTAGTCTTCATCCAGGTTCACTTGTAAGATGGCCTCATGCGTGCCTGTGTTGAAGATGTACAGGTTACTGCTACCATAGCTGCTCGGGATAAGCCCGATATAACCAGATGTGATCTTTACGTGCCCGTCCACTGTTTTGTTGATGATATTCAGCACCTGCTTAAATTTATCTTCGGTACGTTCAAGCCGGGTACCGGCGGGCGCTTTCATCCTGATCTGGAACTGCCCGTTATTGATCTTCGGCATCATATCCTTACCAATCACCATAAAGCATACCCCTGCTAACAGCAGCACCGCAGCCAGGTAAACAGGAACGATCAGTTTTTTTCTCGGAAGCATCCCTTCCAGCGATCTCATGAACCGCAGTTTTACCCGTTCAAAGCCATCGTTTTTCTCGGGTTCTTCCACTTCGTGGCGGTAATGCTCATTTACCTGTATTTCTTCCGGCCTGTCCAGCGCTTCGCCAGCATGGGCATGTATTTCGCCATGATGGTAGTGTTGGTACTGTTCTGCTTTAATCAGCCAGTTGCTCATGATCGGTACCAGGGTTTGCGCCAGTACATAAGAAACGATCATGGTTAAACCGATGGACATGGAAAGCGGCAGGAACATGGCTTTGGGTACACCGCTCATCATAAATGATGGTGCGAACACCGCCAGGATACAAAGCAGGATGAGCAATAGCGGGAAGGCAATCTCCTCACAAGCATCATAGATAGCCAACCGTTTAGACTTGCCCATCTCCAGGTGCTGGTGAATGTTTTCGATAGTAACCGTGGCCTGGTCTACCAGGATACCGATGGCCAGAGCCAGACCGCTCAACGTCATGATGTTGATGGTTTGGCCAAACATGCTCAACAGCAACACCCCGATAAGGATGGATACGGGGATAGTGATCACCACGATCAAACTGCTGCGCCAGTCGCGCAGGAACAGCAGAACCATTAACCCGGTAAGCAAAGCGCCCAGTCCGCCTTCGGTCATTAAACTTTTAACCGCATTCACCACAAAGACAGATTGGTCGAACTCATAAGAAAGTTTGACATCATCGGGCAGCAGCGATTGCATTTCGGGCAGCTTTTGCTTCAGGTTTTGCACCACAGACCAGGTAGAGGCATCCGCCGTTTTAACAACAGGGATATACACAGAGCGCTTGCCGTTGATGAGTGCATAGTCGACTGTAATATCCGCAGCATCGGCGACCCGGGCAAAATCGTGAATGAAAATTGGTACACCGTTTTGGGTTTTTACCGGGATGTTGCCAAAATTATCCGCGTTCTTGATCAGCGAGTTCATTGTGGTCAGGAACATCGTGTTATCCAGACGAAGGTTACCCGAAGGCGCCATCACGTTAAATTTTGATAGGGCGTCCACCACTTCATCCGGTGTCAGGTTCAAACTGCGCAGCTTGTCCGGATCAACGTTGATGGTGATCGAACGGGCATTGGCGCCAAAAGGCGGCGGCGCGGAAAGCCCGGGAATGGTAGAGAACATTGGCCGGATACGGGTTGCGGCCAAATCGTAGATATCTTTCAGTGGCCGCGTTTTGCTGGAAAAAACCAACTGACCGACCGGCAATGAAGAGGCATCAAAGCGGATTACCTGCGGTGGTAATGCACCCGGCGGGAAAAAGCTGGTGGCGCGGTTTACCTGTAAGGCGACCTGGGCAGATGCTTCGGCCATATTGGTGCTTTCGTAGAAAGAAAGCTTGATGAGCGTAAGTCCCTGGATGTTTTTACTGGTGATACTTTTTACACCGTTGATGTACAGGAACTGGTTTTGGAGGCCCGTTGAAAAGAAACCCTCCATCTGCTGGGCAGACATACCACCGTATGATTCAATTACATAAATGGTAGGCAGGTTAAGCTGCGGGAAAATATCGATAGGGATCTTTAATGCACTGAGAACTGCAAACAGTAAAAGGCTGATCGTGATAACAATAGTAGTTATCGGCCTTTTTAATGCAGAGGTGACCATAGACATAGCTGGTTATTTTAAAGAGTTTAACAGGGTATTAACTTGGTTATCAGTAATCGCTTCGCGGAAAACTGCGTTGGTGTAGGCATATTTCGCCTGCGCGTAATCTGTTTCTGCACGGTACAGGATATTCAGTGCAGCATTCAGCTCAATGATGTCTGTTAACCCGTTGCGGTAGAGCGATAGCTTTTGCCGATAGCCTGCATTAGCAGCCTTTAGCTGGTTAGGGATTTCCTGCAAGCGTTCGCGCGCTGTTTGTAATTCGGTTTGCGCCTGTGCGGCTTCAGCGGCTAATAAAGCCTTCTCCTGATCCAGCCTTTTTTGCGCATAATCTGACGCCGTTTTTTGCGTACGCAGTTTCAGTTGGCGCCGGCGCAGGTCAAACAGGTTATAAGAGATGCTTAAACCTACCAGGTAATTGCTGCGGTCGAAGTTGAAACCGCTGCCTACCGGGCCGAAATGATCGTTTGCATCCACGCTTGAACCGCGGCCCCAGGCGGCAGCTTCCAGTAATATCTTGGGGTTATATTGCTTCTTTACCAGGTCCTCGCGCTGAAGACTGTTCTGATATAACGTTTTATAATAGTTGATCAATGGGTGCGATGCAGTATCCATCAGTGGTTGCACAGCGGTTGTCTGGCTCAGCATCTGGTTTTGCATCAGGCTATCGGCAACAATAGTTTGGGCAGGTAAGCCACTGATAGCTGCCAGCTGCTGCTGTAATTGCCTGTACTGGTTATTCAGCTCGATGTAGTTTAACCTGGCTTTAGAAAGCTCTGCTTCGGCAATGCTGGTGTCTACACCCGGCCTTACACCGCTTTTAGCTAAAGAATAGATGGAGCGTTTGATCTCCTGGTTACGCTGGATGTTGCGTTGCTGGATAGACAGGTAATTCTGTAGTCGGTTTAATTGAAGATAAGCACCTATTACGGAGGCTTCCAGCTGATATTTGGATTGCGCGTATTGGTTTTGCTCTACCTTAATATCCGAATTGGCTACACGGTTCTGGGCAGCGTATGCACCAAAATTGTAGATCTCCCAGTCCAGGGCGGCTATCCCGAGGTTAGCGCCTGTTGCCGCCGTGTTACTTTCTGTACGGACACCGCGCGAGTTAGAGGGGATGATACCAAAGCCAAAATACGGGCCTGCGACGTTATTATTACTACCGACATCTGCCTGGTAGTTCAATTTAAGATTGGGCAACCAGTTATTGCGGGTTTCTACCGCTTGTGCCTGCCGTATGCGGATGGCGGCCGAATCTGTCAACAGGGATGGTGCTTTCAGGTCCACCTGGTTAAGCAACTGTTTTAAAGAAATAGTCGGGGTATTTTGTTGTGCAGCAGCATGTAAACCTATCAGTAAACAGCCAAGCGCCGCAGCAACTTGTTTAAAATGTGACATTTGAATTCTTAGAAATTAATACATGAATGAATAGACAGGCCAAGCCCTTCCAGGGGCCGGATGACTAAAAAACTGTAGGAATTGCTAAGATCAAATGGTAAGCTTGCCGGTAAGCAGGTACGTTTTATTGCCGGCGTCTCCGGCTAAGAATGTTCCGGACGGTCTGCTTTTTTCAAGCAGGGTACGGACAATGAAAGCAGATGGAAATAACAGCGACAAAAGCAATGCAATGCTTACGATGTTTTTATGCGGGGGGTTGGATAATTTGTAATGAAAAGCAGATTGTTCTTTTTCTGACTCTTCTAAAAACTCCGGCTTACGCTGGGTAAACGCTTTTGCTAAAAGCATCGGACAGTTAGAGTTGCAAAGACGGTGATATGCTTTAAAGCCTAAAAACGGCTTAGCGACAAATAGCAAACCAGCTATCGCTAATATGAATTTTATGGCTTTTATATAACGCATCGGAGCAAAATTGATTAAAAAATGCAATCTGTGTGCCAATGTAACGCATATTTTGCAAATATGGTGTGACGAAAGTTACATATTCTTAAAATGAAAATATATGTTGTTACGGGTTGCGTTAAAGGTTGATTAATAATCCGTTAAATTTTGAAAACTGCGCTTTTAAGTGCTTTCTTGTGCTGATATTTATGCCGTTGATTAACCCTACGACATCATGAAAAACCTTGCCCTGTTACCGCTTATTGCTATTTTGCTGTTAAGCAGCTGCTCCAAAAAAGATAAAGTACAACCGTTTGATAATGCGAGTAAGACCATTATTAAAGATGAAGGACTTATTGCATTTAAAGCAATGCCACTGGCAGATAATCAGTTGAAAATTGCGCTGGCCCCGGAAGGTCCCGTTGCAACTAAAATGATACTTCGCCAGGATACCAACACGCTTGCTACTATGCCCGTAACCCGCGATGCAAACGGGTATGCTGCTGCAACTTTTACGTACGCCTTTAAAAGCGGGGTGAAATACAACGTGGTGATCCAATCGCCTGTTGCCGGAACGGATACCCTTAAACAATACCATATTGCAGATTACCAGCACCAGTATGTGAAGAAGTACAATTATACGCAGGTACTGGCCTTGCATCAGAGTTTAGGTTCTAATTATTTCGATATTTCACCATCACGCAGGTACATTTTTATCCAGGATGACGTGAATAACGTAGTACAGACAAAAAAGCTTGATCTGCAAACGATGGCGGTAACAACCCTCGATTTTGATTTTACCGGCAGCCCGATACGTGCGGTATCAGATAATGAACTGTTAGCTTTTGGTAATAAAACGACAGCGAATGTGCCAACACCGGCAGACCCGGGAAATGACGCCGTTGTACTGGCCAAGTATAATACAGACAGCAAGCAATCAACCTTTGTGAGTTTTGTTTCCAATGGGTATGGCCGTATTTCAAGAGTAATTAATAACCATGTGCTGGTCACCAACCCTGTTTTCACTGCTAAAACCGCTTCGCTGATTAACCTGGGAGACTTGTCTGCCGTTAAATATTCGCTGAACAGTTTCGATTTTACTGCCATTCACGAATATAGTTTCAACCATATTATTTACAGCAATAGTTTTGTGAACCCGGCTAACGGTGCAATTACAACACCTGTTCAGTTGCCTGCTAATTCGGGATTAATAGACGTCGATGATGCTACCGGATATGCTTTTGCGACAAACTTTTCAAAGGATGCGAAAAATAACCCGCTGGTTGGTTTTAGTGTTTATAAAGGGAACAACGAGGTATTTAGATCTGATTTTAAATACGGCAGAGGCGACTATTTTCCCATTATTTATAACATCAGTAATAATAGCGTGATCTTCTACCGCCATTTCGGTTTTGATACAACGGTTAACCTGGATGGCTATTACCAACTTAACATCAGCACCGGTGAAATTACCCTTCTTCAAACAGATAGTAACCCTTATGTAATTACAGATTACCAGGTAGCAGACGGTTCAATTATCTCGGTGAGAAACGATGGCGTTTATAAACTGACCATTGCCCGATAAGTTACGGGTTAGAAGAAAAGGTACTGCGATCCGGCGAAGATGAAGCTTTTTAGCATCACGGGTTGTGGCAATTGCAATTGAGGTCATAACGGCTTGTAAACAGTTTGTAAACTTTAATGGAAATAAAACCATAAGCTGTAAATTCTTCTTATTTAGTATCCTGAATCAGGCGTTATTACACGCGTGCCGTTAATGCCTTTTACAGGTATGCAGTTGCGGTAGCGTGTAATACGTTAACCATTTTAGCCGGACCATGGATATTGAGAATAAGAATTATTTAATTGCAGGTGCATCATCTGCTATCGGCACCGCCCTGCTGAAGTCGCTTACCGAAAAAGGTGCAAAAGTTTATGCTATAGCCCGCAGGCGGGTTGAAGAATGGCCGGCAGGTATTGAATTTCTGGAGGCTGATCTTTCAAAACCTGTAGAGGGGCTGGCCGCATTCCTGCCAGAAAAACTGCATGGCTTTGTTTATTGTGCCGGAAGTATACAGTTGAAGCCATTCACCAGGTTTACCGATGATGATTTTTTGCATGATTATCAATTGAATACCCTTGGTGCTACCCGGGTAAGCAGGGCCGCCCTGCCCGCGCTGAAGGCCGCCGGAAGTTCTTCGGTAGTTTATATCAGTTCGGTAGCGGCAAAAACAGGGATGCCTTACCATACCAGTATCGCTGCTGCAAAAGGGGGCTTAGAAGGTTTTGCGCTCGCATTGGCTGCCGAGCTGGCAAGCCTGCACATCAGGGTAAATGTGGTAGCACCTTCGCTCACAGAAACACCGCTTGCGGCAACGCTGCTGAACACGGCAGAGAAGAAAGAAGCATCAGCCAAACGGCACCCATTAGGCCGTTACGGGCAGCCGCGGGATATCAGCGAGGCCATCGAGTTTTTATTATCTGATAAGTCTGACTGGATTACCGGGCAGGTGTTGTCTGTCGATGGCGGTATGGGGCATTTAAAAACATTTTAATATGCAGGTGATAAACGGGCAAAATATTGCGGAAATGGAAAAGCTTTACCGCACCGCCATGATGAACAGTATCAGCGGCTATAAACCGCTCAACCTGTTAGGTACGATCAGCACTGACGGTAAACCTAATTTATGCATTGTTAGTTCGGTTTTTCATCTTGGTTCTAACCCACCGCTTCTGGGCATGGTGATCAGGCCGGTACGGCCCCATAATGACAGCCTGAAAAATATCCGCACCACCGGAGTTTACACGCTTAATAACGTACAGGCAGATTTCTACGAGAAAGCGCATCAAACCAGTGCCAGTTATCCGTCCGGAGTTTCGGAGTTCGAGGAGTGCGGGTTGACCGAATTTTACCACGAAGGTATCGAACCACCGTTTGTAGCAGAGTCTGGCATTAAAATAGGGTTAGAGCTAATGGAAATGACAGAGCTGCAGTTAAACGGAACCACCATTGTTATCGGGAAAATTAACCTGATCATAACCGATGATCAGCTAATCCTCACCGACGGAGCAATAGATCATGTTGCTGCAGGTACGGTAGCTGGTACCGGGCTCGATAGTTACTTCCAACCGCAGTTTTTAGCGAAGTTGCCTTACGCCAAGCCAGAAACTACCGGTGCCAAAAAGTAAATTTAATTTAAATTACTGATGCTTATTGGGTGTCGGAAGTTTCATACGGAATTGAAAAGGTAATAGTGGTGCCTTTTCCCGGCTCGCTTTCCAATGTAATCTCGCCACCCTGCTTTATGATAATCTCCCTGCATAAATATAAGCCTAGCCCGGTGCCGGGCTTGTGGCCTTCTGCCTGGTAATAAGGTGTAAACAAGCGGTCTTGCTGGTTTTTAGAAATACCTGCCCCCGTGTCTTTTACTTCTACTTTCAGTACGTATTCGTTTGTAAGCTCGCTTTTTACTGCCACGCCGCCAATTTCTGTATACTTTATAGCGTTGCTCAGCAAGTTCAGCATCACTTGCTTCAGCCTGAAGCTATCGCCGATAATGGTTGCGGCTGTACTTGTATCCTGCTGAAGCGTAAGGCTGATATTTTTGTTTTCGGCCATGAAACGCATAGCTTCCACAGCATCGGCTATGGCGTTACCGGGAACAAACGGCCCGCTTTTTCTGCTTTCTGCATAACCCTGCTCCAGTTTGCTGGCATCTAAAACGTTATTCACCGTTTCGAGCACCAGCCCCGAGGCCAGGTTAATGGTATTTACCTTTTGTTCCTGCTGTTGTGAAAGCCCGATTCTCTTGAGGGTATAAACAGCGCCGTTAATGGCCATCAGCTTATTACGGATCTCGTGGCTCATGATAGCCAAGATCTCTGATTTTTGCCCGGCCAATTGTATGGCCCGCTTGGTTTCTACCCTGATGCGTCTTTCTGCCCAGGTGGCGCGGCGAACGTAAACCAGCAGCAGGAAAATAAAAACAAGCATTGCCGCAAGGGCAATGCCCGAAAAGGTATTCAGGTCGCGGGTGGCAGAGGCATAAGCTTTTAAAGTAGCTTCGCGGCTGCGCTGTGATGAAATGCGGTCAATATCCTGCAATTGCCCCACCAGTTGTCGTAAACTGGTAAGTAAGTTTAAGTTCGCCAGTACCAAAGCCTGCCCGGATTGTGCCAGCCTGCCATATTGTGAACCTAATTCTGCAAGAAGCGCCCGTGCCTGTTTTTCAGAAAGATCATTAGTGGCCTTGCTTTTCTTTCTGAGCGTGATCACTTTAACAGACTGCGTACCACGGAAAGCGTCTTTAAGCCTGCTGAAAAATCCGCTTTTGCTCGCTTCTTTATGTGTCGTGATAACAGAATCTGTCTGAATCTCTTCTTTCTGGCCTTTGGGTGTAGTCAACGACTTCTGATGCAGGCGTTCTATGGTTGTAACGCGGACAAGCGAATCAAAGCTGGTACGTAATTTGAAAAGCTGCGCTGATATTTCCAGTTTTTGTGCTAATATCCGGGCCAGTTGTTCACGGCTTTCGGGCAGGTTTGAAGCAGATTGGCTACGGTAGTGCTCCGTGATCGCAGAAATTTCCCGGAAAATATTGTCTGTCTTCTTTTGGTAGTCTGTCAGATATTTTGCGTCGCCATTACTGCTGGCCTTCTGGAAGCTGTTCTCAGCCATATCCAGGTCAAGCAGTAGCGCGCTGATCCTGTTCTGCGGCGACGGCGCGTTCAACTGTCCGCTTAGTTTATCCAGCCTGGTAGTGATACTATGGCGAAGAATAAACGAGCCGGCTGTTACAATCAGGCTGAATAAAAGGAAGATAATTAACAAGCGGTTGATAATGCCGGTTAAGTTGTCCCGTGTCGTCATATTAATGGCACTACAACACTAACCGGCATAGAAAGTTTGTTTATTCACCGTTCTGAAGCTTTTCAATCTTCTCTTTGGTCTTATCGATGTCTTTATTCAGCTCCTTGATCTTCTTTTGATCTTTTTCCACTTTACGGGCCGCATCTTCGGCATCGCTGGTTTGGCTGTCTGCTTTTCTTGCAGCCTTGGCTGCCCTGCGGGTATCACCTGCGTCGCCGCCTACGGCAGAAGCAGCCTGTTTACGACTTTTTTCCTGCGCTTTATTTGATTCGGAAGCGGCTTCCTCTGCGGCAGCCTGTTCGTCTGGCAGGCGCTGCTGTATCTTGGCAAGCTCCTCCTGTAGGTCTGCAAGTTTTTTATTTAACTTCTGTACCTGCGCGTTGATTTTTGCGGTATCGCGTTTGGTGCTGTCTTTTAGATTATTGGCTTTGGCGGCTACAGATAAACCAAGTACCAGGGCAATTAATATTAACTTTTTCATAGCTGTTCATTTTAATAATACTCAAAAGAACAACAGGCTGCTTTTTTTACAAAGCAGGTTCGACGGAAGCCCGGTGCCAGCCGATGAAAAGGGTTTTCGGGCCGTCAGAGCCAGGCGGCAAATTCGCGCCGGAAATCGTCCCGGTATTGTTCGGTTACAGGGATAGTTGTTTTACCGAACTTGACCGTCATATGCTGTATGGATTCTACCTTAGCCGGATTGATAATGAAAGAGCGGTGAATGCGTAAGAAACCATGATCCCGCAGTTTTTCTTCCATGGCTTTTAGTGTGGAGAGGGTAGTGATGGTCTTGCTTGCGGTGAATACTTTCACATAGTCTTTAAAGCTCTCCAGGTAGCAGATGTCTGCAATGTCTACCCGTACCAGTTCGTGCTCTACCTTCAGAAAAAGAAAATCAGCTGCTGGTGCAGTTTTTTTATTTGATAATGCCGAACGTGCTTTAATTGCGGCCTTGTAAAAATCTTCGTAGGTGAAAGGCTTCACCAGGTAATCCAGTGCGTCTACTTTGTACCCGTCTACGGCGTATTCGCGCGAGCCACTGATAAGAATGACTTTCGGAGCAGACACACCGCTGTTTTTTAGTGTAGAGGCAAACGTAACGCCATCTATGCCTGGTAAGTTAATATCCAGGATCAGGAGATCGATGCCGCCTTTTTCCAGGATATCCAATGCCTCGGCAGTATCAAAAAAACAACCGGATAGATGAAGGAACGGCGTTTGTTTAACCATGTCAGAAACGCAGGCGTTTACTTCTTTATCGTCATCAATTATTAAACAGTTAAGCCTTTGTTCCATTCCACTAATTTACAATCGCGTTGCCTGCGGTGCAACTTCTTATTAAAAGGGTCTATTTTATTTAGCCTATACCCCCGTTGATGAAGAACGTTTTCTTTAACAAAAGGTTAGGTCAAACAGCCTATTTGACGTCGTGCTAAATAAAAATCGCCCGCTCTGGCTAACAGGCGGGCGATCGATTTGATGACGAAGAACGTTACATGAAGCTAACCGGAATAACCAGTTTAAAGCTGATGTTACGCCCCATGTTAAAAATACCGGGCTGAACACCGGCAGGTACCGTCGGATTGTCGAAGTATTTTAACCTGCTCATGTTAGATTGATAGCTTACATTGGCAAGATTGGTGCCTTCAATAAACAGGCTAAGCAGGTTTCTGCCTTTGGTATTGTATAAACTGCCGCCAATACCGGCGCTTAACAGATTATACCCGGCAGTATACGTTTCGGTGCCATAGGCAGAGAAGAAACGGCTCTGCGCATTGTAATGATCAAAGCCAGCAAACGCGAACAGATTTCTGAAATGGCCGAACCCTTTTGCAAAATTACCCCTCAACTCAGAATGGGTATGCAGCGGCGGTATAAAGGGCAGGTATTTTAAACTGTCTGCTACTTTCTCGCCGTTGCCTAAATTTTGCCCGTAGGTAAGGGTTAAGGCATTGGCAAAGTGCAGCCATGATACCGGGTGTACATCCAGGCTGAACTCGCCACCCTGAATCCGGGCTTTGGTTTGCACATAGGTGAAGGTATTATACCCTTGTGTAACTACCGGCGAACCATCAGCATTCAACTCCTGCTCCTGGAAGATGTAGTTAGAAATGCGGTTGTTGTACAGTTCTACACTTGCAGAGAGGTAAGGCAGGGTTAAGAAAGCACCAAGGTCTTCCTGCAAGCTAAACTCGGGTTTGAAATTGCTGTTGCCGATGTGATAGATCTGCGAACCCGGATCAGGTCCGTTTGCAGAAAGTTCTGCGATACTTGGCGCGCGGAAACCACGGGCGATATTAGCTTTCACTGCAAAAGCATTGGAGAAGTTATAGGTAGCGCCAAAGCTGCCGGTTGCACCAGAGAAAGTTTTGCTTAAAGCAGGGAATTGCTGCGTTACATTAGCTGTTGCCGTTGGATTACCCCCGGTGTAAAGAGACGGGAAGTAAGCCCTTGTCGTATCTATGTAGGCTGCTTTGCCGGTAAATGAGCGGCTGTCATACCTTACACCGCCTGCTAAATCTAATTTGCCGAATGATTTTCTGGCTACCAGGAACGGGCCGATATCAAACTGATGGTAGGCCGGTATAGGGAAGTCTGTACTGTTGCTGCCCAGGCTGTTGTTTTGATACATGCCGTTAACGCCCACTGTAGTTTCATAGCCGTTACCTAACGGATAGTTATATTTGATATCATAGGTATAGGTGTTCAATTGCAGGTTTAGCCCGGGTATATCTGCATCTTGTGGGTGGGTATATTCCCGGCGGTGGCTGTACTGGTACCCCAGGTTAACGATCAGGTTACCCGGCCCGATAACAAAGTTGCTGTTGTTATAAATACGGTAAAGTTGTACCCGCTGGTGCAGTACAGGTATAGCGTAGGAATTTAATTCGCTATTAGGGACAATAGGGCGATAATGATCTGCATCGGTGATCTGTTTGGTAAACTGACGAGTAAGCGAATCACGGCTGCCATCGGGGATGTCTTGCTTGTCGTCAAACAAGGTGCCGTGGAAGTAAGAGTAACCCCATGATTTGTTGACGCCCAACATCACATGCGCATCTTTTTCTTTAAAGCCGGTGGCATATACGCGGCCGTCATGCGGGTTCTGATAGTCTTTAGCTTCCTTGTTAGAGATTATCGTTCCCCAAACCAGGCCTTTGTTATTGCCGAATAAATTCATGGAGTTATCCCAAAGGCCATTGTTAGTACCGTAGGTGTTTGTGATCGCGCCTTTGATTGTTCCTTCGGGTACGGGCTGCGGCGATAACAGGTTAACCACACCACCGATGGCATCCGAGCCATAGGTTAAGCTGGCGGGGCCCTTGATGATTTCTACACGGTCGATAGAATTCTGGTCAACCTCGATACCGTGTTCGTCGCCCCATTGCTGGCCTTCCTGGCGGATACCATCCTGCAGGGTAACTACGCGGTTATAGCCCAGGCCATGTATAAACGGTTTAGAAATATTCGGGCCTGTTGTTACAGCGCTGATACCGGGCAGGTTTGCTATCTCATCGATCACGTTGTTGGATGCCGCCCGTTGGTCCAGGTAACTTTTGCTAATGGCGACGATTGGTATCGGGTTACGCTTGATTTCTGTAGCGCGGCTTACGCCCGTAACTACCACTTCGTTTATTTCTACAGCAGAAGTCTGCAACTGGATATTTAAAGTAGCAGTGCTGCTTAAATTTACGTTTTGTGCAATAGCGCGATAACCAACTGCGCTCACCTGGATCAGGTATGTACCTCTGGGAAGATTATTAAAATGGTAAGCACCGCTACTATCTGATGTGGTGTTTAGTTTAAGGTCGGGAATGCGCACGGTTGCGGCGTAGATCGGATGGCCGTCTTTGGCATCTGTTATTTTTCCGCCGAGTTTGGTTAGCGGTGGTAAAGCAAAAAGAAATACAGGAAGCATCAGCAGCATTAAGCTGGCAAATAGTTTAATTTTCATATTGTGGATTGGATTAAATTAAAAAGTGTTTATGGCGATGTTAAGCCATAACCGGGGGAGCCCTTCCACATTTCTGATAAATAACTACTTCATGCTTAAATAAGGTGTTTTTTGTAAGATAATGATAGCTGCTTACCGCAAGCCTGATAGCCTGGTAGGATTGACACGAGAAGTAAACCGGGTCTGAACTGAAATGACAGATGTTACAGGTGTCATTTTCTTTCCTGGACTGATCGTGGTCTGCTTTTGTATAGGAAGCATGATGGTGCGTGTGTAAAGAAACAGCCAGCTGCCCTGCAACAAAAGTAAACAGCAGTACAACGGCAATACATCTGATGAGGAAATTCTTTTTCACAGCCCTAATGAGCAAAGCTAATGATAAAAGCTTTTAAACGCAGCTATGTTGCAAATTCTAATCCTTTTCTAATGTTTGCCGGGTTGCCATCAAGAATACCTGGTATGGTGCCGACAGTATTAAAAATAATAGCTTACTGCTTGTCTTTGCAGTGCTCACAAATGCCGGAGATCAGCATATTGATGTTTTGAGCAGTGTAGCCCTTTGGCAGGTGCAACGGAGGCAGGTGAAAATCTTTCAGGCAATAGAGTTGTTCGCATTTTGTACAGTTAAAATGTACATGCTCGTCATGATGATGCCCCGCTACACAATTATCCGTACACATGGCATAGTTAGCCGTGCCATTGACGTCAATGATCTTATGTAAAATGCCTTTCTCTTCAAACGTTTTCAGGATACGGTAGAGGGTAACCCGGTCTATATCTTCTTTGATGTTTTTCTCCAGGTATGGCTGCGAGGTTGCGCTCTCGCGAGAGGCAATCATTTCCAGCACGGTTAAGCGCGGCGATGTAACGTGCAGGTTATTTTTTTGCAGAAGTTCCGTGAATTCCTGTACCATATACAAATATACAAAGATTAATTTTAGCGCGGCTTTGCCCGGTGTGTCACCATAGATAGCGTAAACGACATGCTGTCTGCATTTGATCATTATCCCGATTGCAGCTTTTTTAACATAAAATCAACAGATAATTAATCATTCTAATTACTAACTTTAGGATTTATATCAATGGAGCAGATGAATGATCAGCAATTGTGGACGTTGTTTTTACAGGGAGACCAGCAAGCCTATCATGACATCTATGCACTTTACTATCAGAACCTGTACAGCTATGGCCTCCGGAAAGTTAACGAACCCGAGTTGGTGCGCGATTGTATCCAGGATCTGTTTGTCAATCTTTGGTCGGGGCGGAAGAATTTAAACTCGACGGATAATATTAAATATTACCTGCTGGCGTCGTTAAAAAACCTGCTGATCAGGGCTGCTACGCAAAATACCCGTTGGCAGGGGATAGATGCAGATACCTTAAACCAGTTCCAGTTAGAATTTAACCTGGAATCTGAATATATCCGCAAAGAGAACATGAGTTTGCAGGCCAAAGCGCTGATGGATGCACTGGATCAACTAACTCCGCGGCAAAAAGAAGTGCTTTATCTCCGCTATTTTGAAGAACTAAGCTTTGAAGAAATTGCAGATTTGCTGGATATATCTGTAAGAGCAGTCTATAAGTTGGGATATCGCGCAATTGATGCGCTTAAATTAATATTGAACCTCCCTAAATCCGATATTTTAATGTTATTGGCTACATATCGGATAGAAATTTCCCTTTCTGCAGGGCATTTCTTAAGATAATATTAAATTATTTTAAAATTTTTTCTTTTTCGTGGGTCAAAATCAGAAGTAAGATGCTTTGTATTATTGATAACACCTTAAAGTGTTTGATAATACATGCAAAAATTTGACGATTATTCGTTTGATGACTTTTTAGAAGACATTTCATTCATCAGGTTTGTGAAAAACGGGCCGCAAGGCAATGATGATGTATGGCAGCAATGGGTGGTGAGCAATCCGCCCAATCTGGATACGTATTCCCAGGCAAGAAGATATATACTGACAGCCATAAGTATTACCCCTGTTAAAGATACCGAAGAGAACCGCTCTGCAGTATGGGCTAAAATTAATAGCCGTATCGCCCGCCAGGCTAAAATAGCGGTCATGACAAAGCGCATTAAAATATGGAGCTATTCTGCTGCTGCTGCGTTGCTGTTATTTGCCTGCGGGTACTGGTATGTTACTTCGCAAATTATTATTCAAACCGGTTTTGGCGAACAGCGCTCGGTTACCCTGCCGGATAACAGTATCGTTAAACTGAACGCCAATTCGGCTTTGCGTTATCCCCGCGCATGGCGCATACATGGCGTACGTGAAGTATGGTTAAATGGCGAGGCTTTCTTTAGGGTGCAGCACCTTAATAAGCAGCCGCAGCAGGTTAAACCTTCCGAGCGATTTGTGGTACACGCCGGCGTGGTACAGGTGCAGGTATTGGGTACAGAATTTAACGTAAAGAGCCGTCGTAACCATGTGACGGTATCCCTTACCAAAGGTAAGATCGGTGTGAGCACCGGTAAAAATAATCCGCAGTTTATTCTTGCGCCGGGCGAGGCGGTTAGGTACCAGGATAAGAAGATCGTCCGTACGGCAATCAACCGGATGAATAACCAGCCGCTGGCCTGGACCAAAAATCAAATGATTGTTAACGGGATAACCGTTGCCGGTATTATCGAAAATTACGAGGATACTTACGGCGGCCATATTATTCTTGAAAACCCGGCACTGGGAAACAAGCGGATTGACGGCACCATTTCTATGACCAGTAAGGACGCTACCATTTATATGCTGGCCAACTTATTGAATGCCACCGTGGAACCGCGGAACAATGGGGTCTATTACATTAAACTAAATCATGTAAAATAATTAACTAACAAACCCAACTACTTTAAACTATCGATTTATGCACAAAACTATTACCCGATTAACGGGATGCTTGTTGCTTGCCTTTTTTTTAGGGTGCTGCTTCAACGTTTCGGCACAAAAGACGGCTTCGCAAATTCCCCTCAGCGAAGCCGTAAAGGAAATTGAGACCAGGTTTAATGCGCATTTTGCCTATGAACACGGTTTACTTGACGATAAATTTACCACACGCCCGCTGCTAAAAGGTAAATCACTGGAAGACGTTTTAAAGAACGTATTGTATCCCAACAACCTGATCTTCCTGTACGTTAGCGAAAATACCTATTCTATAGTAGCGCGTAGCAGTACCTTTTTTACAGGAATGGCCCCGGCAAATTCGGTAGCTATTACAGTATCAAAGTCTGCCACGGGTGATGATGCACACAGCTTACGCGGCAGAGTTACCGATGAAAACGGCACAGCTATAGCTTATGCTAATGTGTGGGTAAAAGGTACCAACCAAGCTACACGGACTAACGATGAAGGTGATTTTCTTTTACCAGCTGTGAAGAGCAGCAGTGTGATCTTGTTTAGTATGGTTGGTTATAACAGCCAGGAAATTGTAGTTGGCGACCAGATTAAGCTTTTTGTAAAACTGCAGGCTAACAAGACCATGCTTAACGAGGTGAATATTATCAGTAACGGTTACCAAACTTTACCAAAAGAACGCTCAACAGGTTCTGCTGCTATACTTACCAGCGCCGATATCGCCTTACGTCCGCAAACTAACCTGATAGATCGTATTGAAGGTCTTGTTCCCGGCGTTCAAGTCAATGTGCTATCCGGCGACCGCGGCTTTTTTTACCAATCAGGATCCACCACTGCTACTACCCAGGTGGCACTAAAATCTGGTGTGCGTAACGTAGGTACCTTTGATTACTCGACAAACATACGCGGAAGAAGTACACTAACTGGAGAATCAACACCGTTGATTGTGTTGGATGGTGCTATTACAGAAATGGACCTGGCTACTCTTAACCCTAATGATGTTGAAAATATTACCTTTTTGAAAGATGCTGCTGCTGCTTCAATTTGGGGGGTACGTGCCGCTAACGGCGTAATTGTAATTACCACTAAGAAAGGTAAGCAAAACCAAAAGCCTTCGATCAACCTGTCTACTACCCTTACTTTTGGTGAGAAGCCTGATATCAGTTACTACAAAACCATGAACTCTGCTCAGCAGCTTGGTTATGAAAAAGAATTGGTTACCCGCGGGTTTTTACCGGCGATAACTGCAACCGACTATTATTCGGCCAGCTATCTGGTTTCTCCGGGCACGTATTTGGCACAGCAACTTAAAGCGGGTACTATTAGCCAGTCGCAATATGATAACCAAGTAGCAGCGTGGAGCGCTATCGATAACCGCTCGCAAATTTCCAAGTATTTTTATCAGGGCGAACAAAGCCAGCAATACAACTTCTCTGTAAACGGCGGCACTGATAACTCTAACTACTATTACGGCGTTTCTTACAGCCAGCAACGCCCTACAGAAATAAGGGACTATGGCAAACGCTTAACCGCAACCTTAAATAACAGTTGGAAACTATTTAACTGGGCTACTTTATCTACCAGCTTTAAAGGGTCATTCTTCAATCTGGTAAATAACGGCCTCAACTTATACTCTCTTTATACCCCTTCAAACAGTACTTTACTGCCGTATGAGTTAATTGCGGATGGAAACGGTAACGGTATTTCTTATGACCGTTTGAACCCCGCTTATACGTCTACGCTTTCATCAAAATACAAAAACTGGCAATACAACTATTTGAACGAGCTTGGTTACAACGATAATACCGAGAAAGACAATAATTACGTTTTCAACGTCAATTTAAAGGTTCCTATTTATAAGGGGTTGTCGGCAAGCGGCATTTTTAATAACGAACGGACTTTTAGCGCGATCAGAACTTATCAGGATCCTAACAGCTATTTTATGCGCAATATTTTAAACTATTTCACTTATCCAACAGCGGTGAGCAATAGTTTAGGTATTACTAACGGCGGGTATTTAAACCAGGTGAACACTAATCAAAATAACTATAGTTTACGTGCCCAACTGGATTATAATTATACGTTTGGTAAACACCAGATTACTGCTCTTGCCGGTACGGAAATTCGCGAGACCAATAACGGTCAGAATAGTTTAGGCCTTTGGGGTTACAACACTCAAACCGGTTTAACCAACAGCAATATCAATTTCAGCAACACCCCAACATATACCTACATTGCAGGCTTTAGCCCTACAGATGTTACCGGATTTTATTACGGCGGTTACCCCTCTGCTACTGATATGAAAAGGCGTTTCCTTTCTTATTTCGGTAATGCAGCTTATACTTACAATAACAAATACATCATCTCGGGCAGTGTACGTTATGATGATTATAACAACTTCGGTCTGGACAGTAAGTATCGTGCTACACCGCTTTGGTCTTCAGGTCTTAAATGGAATATCAACCGGGAAGAGTTTCTAAAAGATGTAAGATGGTTAGACCAGTTAGCGCTTCGTGCAACGTACGGGGTTAACGGTAACCTGTCGCTTTCAACTTATCCGTATACCTATATTAGTTTAGGTTCATCGGATGCTACCACCGGGCAAACCTATGCTTCCATTATCGCGCCGGCTAACCCGCAGTTACGTTGGGAAAAAACTTATGTGACCAACTTTGGTGTTGATTTTGGCTTATTTGGCAACCGCCTTAACGGAAGTGTGGATATCTACAATAAAAACTCTAAAGACCTGCTCTATTCTTTCCCGACAAGCTCTGTTTATTTAGGCAGTACCAGTCCATATTTAACACGTAACGCCGCTTCTATGAAAAGCCACGGTATAGATGTTGGCTTAAACGGCACCGTCTTTAAAATTAAGGACTGGAGTTTGGGTGCCGGTATGACCTTCTCTTACAATACCAATAAGGTAACAAGCAGCTATTTCAGCGAATCATTATATTCTAATTATTATGGTTATTACCCTCCTGGCATATCCTACATCACTGGCTATGCTACAGATAAGCTGTTTGTATACCGCAATGCCGGATTGGACGCAAACGGACTTACACAGATCTATGACCATAACGGGAATATTGTAAAGGCGTCCCAAACTACGCTTGGTTCACTTTCTGATCTGAAATACGCCGGACGTACTACAGCACCATACTACGGTGGTTTTAACACAAGTCTGAATTACAAGAGGTTCTCGCTTTTCGCACAGTTTACCTACCAGTTTGGTAACGTGTTCCTGAAACCAAGTATCCAGAATTATATTACCTCTGCTTACAGTAGAACAAACTATGATCTAAGTGCGGATATTGCCAAACGCTGGCAAGCGCCCGGCGACGAAGCCAAAACAGTGGTGCCGGGTTTAAATGGCACGGTCAACCAGGTAAACTACAGTTTGTACCGTTATCAGTACTCAGATATCAACGTTTTAAAGGGTGATTACGTGCGCATGCGCCAGTTAACGCTTAATTACCAATTATCCGGTGCATGGATGTCTAAGTTTAAGATCAAATCTGCACAGGTAGGTGCAACTGCCAATAATTTGGGCTTAATCTGGACAGCTAATAAAGAAGGATATGATCCAAACTTCGTCGGTTATGTTGGCGGTAACCAGGGCTTACCGGCGGCACGTTCTTACACACTTAATATTAACCTTAACTTCTAAGTGCGCGTCATGAAATCAAAATATTTTCTATTCGTAATGTTAGCGGCTGCTGCATCATCATGCCGCAAATATGTTGACATCAAAACACAAGGATCACTTGTGCCAAAAGAAACCAGCAATTATCGCTATCTGCTTAACTACACTTACGCTTACGAACAAGGGCCAAAGTTAGATGATATTGCCTCTGACGACGTTCAGTTAGTTGACGGCAGTAACCAGGTTAAAGCTTTAAGCGGCTCTGATTATTACGGCTGGTTCCCTAAAGCTTATTTATGGAACCCGGTTGTTTACCCAATCGGTAACTACCAGACAGACGATGCGTGGAACGGAATGTACAACACCATTTTGTATTGCAATACCGTTATCGAAGAAGTTCCTGCAAGTACGGGCGGCACTGCGGCAGATAAAGCCGAACTGATTGCTGAAGCTAAAGTACACCGGGCGGATGCCTACCTGATGCTGATGAACACTTATGCAAAGCCGTACAACACTTCAACAGCTGGTACTGATCTGGGTGTGCCGTTGGTATTGGTTGAAACTACGCAGCAGTCGCTCGTACGTCCAAGTTCCCAATCGGTGTATACGCAGATCATCGCAGACCTTAACCAGGCGTTGCCTAACCTGCTGCCACAGCAAAGTTTTAACACTATTCCTTCAAAAGCATCGGCTTATGGCGAACTGGCGAGGTGTTACCTGTATATGAATGATTATGCAAATGCCAATAAATATGCTGATAGTGCTTTGCTGACAAGAAGCACCCTGAACGATTACAGTGCGTCATCTGCGTTTCCTTTGCGTAAAAGCGATCCGGAAATCTTGTTGTCAAAAGTGGCGTCAAGCGGTGTAGGCTATCAGCCTACAATTATGCGCCTGAGCGATGATCTGCTTAACCTGCTCGGTACTAAAGACCAGCGTTATGTACTGTTTACCAAAGATGCGGCAACTTTTGCAGCATCATACACAGATGCAGGCGGAAGGTTCTTTTCGCGGGACAGGATCAATAGCGAGGCTCGTAATATAGGGCCAAACGTGCCTGAAATGATGCTGATCAAAGCAGAATATTACGCCCGTACCAACGATGTTGGCAATGCGCTTTTATGGGTTAATAAACTAAGGCAAAAACGCTTCAAACCTGCTGATTACACAGCGGCTACAGCCTCAACCTCTGCCGATGCGCTTAAGGTTGTTATTGATGAAAGGCACCGCGAGTTCTTCTGTCGCATGTTACGCTGGTGGGATATGCGCCGTTTAAAAAGCGAGCCTGCATTTCAGAAAACCTATACAAGAGTGCTGGGTGGGGTAACTTATACCCTTGACCCGAATAGCAACCGTTACGTGTTTCAGATACCGCCTTACCAGGTGCAGTTAAATCCTGAAATGCAGCAAAATCCATAATACCGAAAGAAAACAAAATGATCAGAAACATCAAACTGCTGTTTATACTGCCGCTGCTGGCGATATCAGTGCTTGCGAGCGCGCAGGATAAACACTTTACCTATGAACCGCTAAGGGCTAAACCTGGCGAAACAATCCAGATTACCTATGACCCGCAAGGGACCCCTTTAGCTGGTAAGAAGAACATCAGCGGGGTAGTTTATAGTTATAACAATTATCATTGGCAGGCAGCAGACCTGCCAATGATACCTTCTGGTAGCGTTTACAAAGCATCTTATACCTTACATAAGCAATGTGGTTTGGCCGCTTTTAAATTCAAAAGTGATGATACCACAGATGTTGGTAACGAAGGGTATGCGATAATGACCACGGATCCAGAACATGCTGGCGTGAATGCCCAAGGGGCTTACGCCGGGTGGGGCTTGCTACGGTCGCAAAGTCGTGGCTATGGTATACCAGACTACTATAAAAACCTGTCTATATCCGATACCGCCTTTTACTACTGGTTGAATAATGAAGTAAAGTGGCATCCGCAGGAGGCCAGCCAGGTTCTGGCTGTTCCGTTTGTGCAATCCTTGTATGCCTACCAAAAAGAAAAGGGTATACCACGTATCAATCGTGTAATTGATTATTTGTATAAAACCGGAGGAGAAGACAACCTGATGCGTATCAGGCAGATTTATATGGGTACATTAAACCGCAAGTCATCTGCGGATTCGCTTGGCGATATTATCCTGTCAAAATACCCTAAAGGCAGCTTAGCAAGGTTAAAGGCCTATCGTGCTTTTACAAGCGAACGCAAGCCCGAACAAATGATAGTTAAGGCCACCGGGTTTTTAGAGCAGTTCCCGCAAACTACCGATGCCCAGTTTGACATACAAAATAACCTGAGCTATACGAACGTTTACCAGGCCATTATTTTGATTTCGGCAATGAAAGGCGACTACGGCCCAATCGAAAAGTATGTTCACGATTTACCCATATCAGGATTAATTAATATTTATTACAAGCTTATCCAGATACCATATGACCGTAAGGATCTGCCGGGTAGCAAGTTGCTGCCTTATGCAAAAATGCTGGTGAGCCGCATGGAAGAAGTAAAGAATAAAGTACCTGCCGAATACTGGTACTTGTCACCTTCGGAATGGCGGGAGCAATATGAGAAATTCACAGTGGCAAGCGTATGGCCTACGCATATCAACCTGTTACTTAAAACCGGAAATTATAACGAGGCTTTGGTGTATGCTGCAAGGGCAGAAAAAAGTTTGAATTATAAAAAGGCTTCGGTTAATGATGACTATGCATGGCTGTTAAATAATGCCGGGCAATATCAAAAAATGAACGAGGTGCTGGTAAAAAGTATTTATCTGAACCAGAGTTCGCCAGAGATGCTGCAACTGCTTAAAGAAGATTATGTACGCAATAATAAATCAGAGCAGGGATTTGACAAGTATTTGAATACGTTAAAAAATCCTGAACTGGCAGCAAAAAGCGCTGAGCAGATCAAGGCGATGAAACGCAATGATGATGTGCCAGATTGGCAAATGACAGGACTTGACGGTAAAGTGGTGAAATTTAAAGAACTGCGGGGTAAAACCGTTGTGCTTGATTTTTGGGCAACATGGTGCGTACCATGCAAAGCCTCTTTCCCGGGTATGAAACTGGCCGTTGAGCATTATAAAAATGATCCTGATGTGGTGTTTTATTTTGTTGACACCGAAGAGCGCGGCGATGCTTATAAACAACAGGTAGCCCAGTTTATAAAAGACAACAACTACCCTTTCCATATTCTGTTTGATAACAGAAAGGCCGGATCTAAACAGAACGACGAGGTTTATGAACGGATATGCAAAGCCTATACTATATCTGGAATACCCATGAAATTGATTATTGCGCCCGATGGCAAGCTGCGCTTTTTAAGTGATGGCTACAAAGGAAGCGCTACTGCACTTGCAGATGAAATAATTGAGATGGTGGAATTTGCAAAGCAAGTTGAAAAGAAATAATGATCAGTAAGTTAGTTAAGCTAGTGATCGCAGGCTGCATGGCGGCCTGCGCTTCACTAAATCCGGCAAACTGTCAAACAGTAGATAACAACGCATTACCTTACAAAGCAGACAGTGTAATTTTTGAGGGTAAGCAAACAGGCTTGCACTACGGCGCAACGATTACCATGCCTAATGGCCCTGGCCGACATACTGCTGTTGTTTTAGTTTCGGGAACCGGGCAGCAGGATCGCGATGGCAAAATGGCGGGGCATAAAATGTTTGCAGAAATTGCCGACTATCTTACGCGTAACGGAATTGTGGTACTACGGGTTGATGATCGTGGTGTTGGTAAATCAAACGGCAACTATGCCACTTCTACAACAGGCGATTTCGCGGCCGATGTATTAGAGGCATTTCATTACTTGCAGACAAGGCCCGAAGTTAATCCGAAACATATTGGCTTGCTTGGCCATAGCGAAGGAGGTATGAGCATCGCAATAGCGGCCTCAAAAGAGCCAAAAGTTGCTTTTCTGATCAGTATTGCCGGTTTGTGTATGGATGGCTATGATGCCCTGATTATGCAGAACCGCGATTTGGTGAACGCGGCGCCCATTAGTAATGATGATAAAAACCGCTATAACCAGATCAATGAGATCATGTTCAAAGCGGCACGACAATATGCAGATTCCGCAAATTTAGATAAGGTGCTGAACGAACGTTACGCGAACTGGAAAAAGACAGACGATGAATGGGTGAAAGCGCATAATATCCAGTTTGATCATTTCCGTTTCCCGATCTGGAGCTACGTAAACCAGGCTACCAGTCCATGGTACCGATTTTTTATTAAGTATGACCCTGCACCGGTACTGGCCAAAGTAAATATCCCGATACTGGCCTTGAATGGAGATAAGGATGTAATGGTAGCGTTTAAAGAAAACCTGGCAAACTGGAAGAACCTGCCCGCTGCCGGTCATGACAAGGATGTTACCACGATCGCTCTCCCTGGTTTAAACCATCTTTTTCTGCCTTGCCAAACTTGCACACCACAAGAATATGCTTCCATAAAAGCACCGTTCTCGCCGGATGCTTTAAAAATAATCGCAGACTGGGTGAAGAAGCGTTTTAAGTGATTTTAGGAGATTAGCTCCTTCTCTTTTTATCAATATAAAAGAGCTGGTGAATAGTTGCTGAACGACAGTTGTGTGATCAGTGGCTGTTCACCAGTTTATTATTGCGGGCCGTTATTATAGACCTGTTGTTTATACGCGCGCGGCGATAGGCCTGTCACGTTTTTAAAGGTCCTGGAGAAATGCGAAAGGCTTTCAAAACCTGTTTGCTCGGCAATGTCAGAATAGTTGGTCTGGCTGGTCACAATCAGGTACTGCGCACGTTCTATCCGTTTTTCGTTAATATAAGCAAGCGGCCGCGATCCGGTGAACTCTTTAAATAATCGGGAAAAATATTCGGGGTTAAGGTTGGCACGTTCGGCCAGGAAAGAAACCGAAAGTGATAAATGCAGATTGACGGCGATAAAGCTGATCGAGTCTAATATTTTTACCGGTATATAGCGTACATCTTTTTGTTTAAATACCTCGGCAGTGGCAAACCGTGCAACCAGTTGCAGCAGCAGGCCCTGCGTTTCCAGGAAATCGGCCATATTCTGCTGGTTGTTTAGCTCCTGGTATTCCTTATAGTAAACATTTTTCTCGTACACCTTCGGGTTGTCAGACCGGTTGATCCCCCGGCCCGGGTTGATCTCCACCAGGCGTTTAAAATTAATCATGTCTATTTCCTTGGCCTTTACCTTAAAGAGCGAGCGGTTATTAGCAAACATGGAAATACCGTCTGAAGATTCTTCAAAGAACTGAACAAAGTACTGGCTAAGGTAACTCTGGCAGGTCATGTTACATAGCGTAAAGCTGGGGATAATGTAAAGGTAGCCTGCTTCCAGTTTTAATACCTTTTCCATATCAGAAATCTCACCCTCACCCTCGTCAATATAGTAGATCCGGTGATACGGGCTGATCACGTTTTTATAATTCCACTTATTGCCAAGTTTTACATGGTCTGTATTAAGCAGGGAAAAGGTATGCCTGAGTACGCGCTTGATCATAAATCTGAAGGACGTAAAAACGAAAATTATAAAAAATATCTGTTTCGTTCAAAAAAAAGTTGGATTTGAACATATTTTACGGTAGTGTGGTGTAATACATTTGATTATTGATAATTAATTAACGCTAACGCAATTAATAGAGATTATCAGCATACCAATTATAGGTTACAACCGTGCAGGGCTATCGAAAAGCGTATTTAATACACGGAGTAGATGCCATGCAGATAGATTAATAAATATTAAACAGCAAAATTTTGCTAAAAGATATATGCCATTGGCGTGATGAATGAGAAGAGCATTTAGCCGGCAATGGTCTCTTAATTAAACCAATTATTAGTTAAACCTAAAATTAGAAGCCGATGAGAAAATAAACGTTACGCTCCTTTAGAAAAAAGAGAAAGGAAAAGTGCTTCCACCACTTCTCCTTTCGACGTCCCTCGTCCGATGTGATACCTTTTTACAGGTGCAGGGGGATTTTTTGTTTCATTTTTCACAATAAAACAATCCTAATGTATGAATAATCATTTACTATCCTTAAATAGCTGGCATAAAATTATCAAAACAGGTTGCTGCCCGCTTTTGATGATTACCGCGCTGGCCGGAAGCGCCTATGGTGCAAATGGAAAAGGGGCTGCTGCAAAATTTGCAGGTATTTCCGCTATGAAGCCCACCAATAATTTACTAAACAGATCAATTTTTGCAGTAACCATCAACGGTAAAGTTACCGACGCAAATGGCGTTGGTTTACCAGGCGTTACGGTAAAAGTTAAAGGCGGTACAACAGGGGCCGCTACAGATACCCAGGGCAACTACTCCATCAGTGCGCCGGACTATAATGTAACCCTGGTTTTTAGTTTCATGGGCTACACGAGTCGCGAAGTTGCAGCCAATGGCCAGAAGGTAGTCAACGTGCAGTTGAAAGAAGAAAACCGTTCGCTTAGCGAAGTAGTGGTAGTAGGCTACGGTACGCAGAAGAAAGTAAACCTTACTGGTTCTGTGGCCACTGTTTCATCAGAACAACTGGATAACCGCCCCATTACACAAACCTCGCAGGCTTTAGCCGGTCTTGCTTCTGGTGTGCAGATACAGTCCGGAGGCAGCAAGCCAGGTGGTGACGGATCAAGCGTAACCATACGTGGTATCGGTACCTTTAATTCTGGCCGGAGCCCGTTGGTATTGATCGACGGTATCGCCGGATCGATAGATGACGTTGCGCCTGATAATATCGGCAGTATCTCTGTTTTGAAAGACGCTGCCTCGGCTTCTATTTATGGTAGCCGCGCGGCCAATGGCGTTATCCTGATCCAGACCAAACGCGGCAAGGCTGGTGCTAACCAGATTGCTTATAACAACTATGTGGGTTGGCAAAAGGTAACCGAGTTGCCCCAGTTTGTAAACTCTGCAACATATGCCCAACTTACAGGTGCGAGTGCGGATATTGTGGCGAAATACGCTGCCGGTACCGACCCGGATAATTACCCTAACGTTTATCACCTGAAAGACCTGTTGAATTCAGGATCGGGTTTCCAGCAATACCACAACGTGAGTTTTTCCGGCGGGACAGATAAGAATACCTACCTGTTCTCTACCAGCTACCGTAACGATAACGGTATTACTGCACGTACCAATAATAAACGCTACGACATTCTTGCCAATATAGACAGTAAGTTGAACGACAGGCTGACGCTGAAAACCAGCATCACCGGGTTTAACCAGATACAAAACGAGCCACAGGCAAGTTACGGTGGTATCACCAATATTATCGGGTTTGCCGTACGTGAGCCTAATACTTATGCCGGGTTAAAATCTGATGGTACTTACGGTCACCAGGATAACTACTCGCCAGAAGCATGGCTGGCCAGCCCGGGTTTCCATAATTTCAGGGGTAAGAATTTCTACGGAAATACGATGCTGACATGGGATATCCTTAAAGGATTATCATTAAGCGGTACCGCTGGTTATCACTATTATACTGGCGTAAACACTACCTATGTGGCTGATGTTTACCTGGATAAAAACACCTATGTAGGTCCTAATAACTTGTCAGAGGCTTTCTATGACGGCCACGAGGTGACTTTGAACGCCCTTGCTAAATATACCAAGTCAATCAAGTCGCATAACTTTACTGTATTGTTAGGTTACTCGCAGGAAGAGCACCGCGATGATAGCTTCTCTGCCTACCGCGATAAATTTCCTAATAACCTGTTGTATCAACTAAATGCAGGTGCAACTACTAATCAACAAAACAGCGGATCAGGTGGTGAGTATGCGTTCCAGTCTTACTTTGGCCGTCTAAATTATGATTACAAAGGGAAGTACCTGTTAGAACTGAATGCCCGGGAAGACGGTGTTTCAAGATTTGCACCCGGTCACCGCTTCGGATTTTTCCCTGGTGCATCTGCCGGATGGCGCATTTCAGAAGAACCGTTCTTCAAAAACAACGTGGTTTGGGTTGACGAGTTAAAGCTTCGCGGGTCATACGGTTCACTGGGTAATGCGAACATCTCTAACTATCCTTATCAATACAACATTAGTACCAGTGTGGGTTATAACTTCGGCGGTACATTAGCGCCTGGTGCGGCAGTAACTTCTGCGGCTAACCCGGATATCCGTTGGGAAACTACCACCTCTATCGACCTTGGCTTAGATTTTGGCTTATGGAAGGGTAAGCTGAACGGTTCAATCGGTGTTTATCAAAGAACTGCGAAAGACATTCTTTACCAGGTACCAGTATCCAGCACATTGGGTTTAAGCGCGCCGACAGTAAATGCAGGATCTTTAAGAAATAAAGGTTTTGAAACCAACCTGACTTATAACGCGAAGATTGGCGGGGTAACATTGGCAGTATCACCAAACTTCTCTTACAACAAGCAACAGGTAATTAAAATTGCCGGTAACCTGCAATCCGTGATCCCTAACTTCTTCCTGGGGCAGCCTTTAAACCCGATTTACGGTTATGTGGCTGACGGGTTATTTAAAGATGCTGCTGATGTGGCAAGCTATCCTACGCAACCTATTGCAGGTAAACCGGGCCAGATCAGGTTTAAAGATATCAGCGGCCCTAACGGCGTGCCTGACGGCAAGGTTGATGCCACTTATGACCGTACCATCATCGGTTTCCAAAATCCTAAAACATCTTACGGTTTAAATATCAACGCGGGGTATAAAGGGTTTGATTTCTCTGTATTATTTGCTGGCTTAGGCGGCTACCAGGAACAAATGGGTTCGTACATGGCTTTTGCCTACTACAATGGGGGTAATATCCAGCAATGGCAGGCTGATAACGCCTGGACACCGAAAAACCCGGATCCTAATGCAAAATACCCTCAGATCACCAACCTTAGCCAGGGTAGTGCCAATGTGCAAACCAACTCTTACTGGAACAGGTCTGGTACGTTCCTGCGGTTAAAAAATGCGCAGATTGGCTATACGCTGCCTGCAAGTATCACCCAGAAACTCCATATCAACAAACTAAGGGTGTTTGCAGGCGGACAGAACCTGTTCAGCTGGAACCATTTCTACCCGGGATGGGATCCTGAAAACATGCAGGGCTCTGGCGACTCGCCGAATTACTACCCTATTACGGCTATCTACACCTTTGGCGTGAACGTTAAATTTTAAGTGTCGAATTGATCATAATTTATTGAACCATGAGAACAATATTTCATAAAAATAAGCTGGTGAAAACCACAATGGCACTAAGCTTATTGCTTACTGTTATCTCGGGCTGTCAAAAAAACCTGCTGGACAAACAACCTTTGTCTTCTATATCAGATGCCACCTTCTGGAAAACGTCTAACGATGCTACTTTGGCGCTGAACGGCGTTTATGATTCTGGATCCGGATGGACAGGCTACAACTTCTGGTGTGCTACCTCTATGGTAAACCTCGACCTGATGGCGGGCGACGGTTCTGAAAAGGAATCCATCCCCGATCATTTTACCGATGGTACCCTGAGCTCTTCCTACAGTTTTGTCGGTGCCTATTATTCGCAGGCATATACACAAATTACCCGGTGTAATAACTTTCTTGACCATATCGGGCAGGTAAGTATGGATGCCACACAAAAAAACGTAATGATAGGCGAGGTGCGTACCATCCGGGCCTATAACTACTTTAACCTGGCCCTGTATTTCGGTGGTGTGCCACTGGTGCAGCATGTGCTGACTACCGATCAGGCAAATAGCGTAACCCGTGCTTCACAGGCTGATGTTTGGGCATTTTGCGAAAGCGAACTGAAGGCTGCCGCAGCAGTATTGCCAAATTACGTTCCGGATGCGCAGCAAGGCCATATGACCGCCGCTGCTGCCCTGGCGATATTAGGCCGTTTGCAGATGGCTGAAAAGAAATGGGCTGATGCTGCGACAAGCTATAAGGCTATTATGGACATGAATTATTACATCATTGATCCGCGCTACCGGGAATTGTTCCTGAAAGCCGGTGAACTGAGCCACGAAGTAATTCTGTCTATGCAATATATTAAAGATACCTATAGCCACGTTCTACTGCAGTACCTTACACCAGAAACCTGGGGCGGCTGGCACCAGTACTCGCCGTTTAACGAACTGGTGAAGGATTATGAATGTACCGACGGAAAAACCATCGACCAATCGCCGTTATATGATAAGAATAATCCCTACAATAACCGCGATCCGCGCCTGGATTTCAATATCATGATCCCTGGCCGTACCACCTTCAGGGGGATCCAATATTCGGCCACACCTGGTACGAACAAGCCAGACCGCCTGGATGAGTATCCTGGTGTATGGAGCGGCTATTCAATTTACAAGTTTTTAGAGGATGATCCTTCAGTGGCGAACGACTTCAACTCTGGTAACAATTTCCCGCTGATCCGCTATGCAGAGGTATTGCTGGGTTATTTAGAGGCAAAAGTAGAGTCAGGCGCGCCAATTGATCAGTCGTTGTTAGATGCTACCGTTAACAAAGTGCGCGGACGCGCGGCTGTACACATGCCGGCTGTTACCACAACAGATCCGAACGCGTTAAGAACGATTATCCGCCGCGAGCGTCATATCGAGTTTGCTTTCGAAGGGCTGCGTTACTATGATTGCCTGCGCTGGGGAATTATCGGTAGCGAAAACAACCGCCAGTTCACCGGTATGAAGCTGACTAATACGCCATCTTCTTATACCGCATTCCCGGTTGATGCCGATGGCTACTACATTTACAAGAAAAGGAACTTTGTTGTCGGGAAAAATGAGCTTTGGCCTATCCCGCAATCAGAGCGCGATCTGAATAAAAATCTCACCCAGAATCCGGGGTATTAATAGTTACGGATTGTTAATTGGTTACACTTCTCCGGGCGGATGGGCGCAAGGTCTTTCTTCCCGGAAAGTGTTATTTTGTTAAATATTTGATATTTTACCTATATGCAAAGGAGAAAAGTTTTAAAGCTCATTACAACTGGTCTGTCAGCCGTAGGCGTATCACGTGTTCGCGGAGCAAATATCATTGGCAATGCCCTGCTCGATGCGCCTGTCGGTCCGTTCAAACCTACCTGGACCTCATTAGCTAACTACCAGGTTCCGGAATGGTTCCGGAATGCGAAGTTTGGCATGTGGGCGCACTGGGGGCCGCAATGCCAGCCAGAATATGGCGACTGGTATGCAAGGGGCATGTATCAGGAAGGAAGCGACCAGTATAAATACCACTGTAAGAAATACGGTCACCCTTCAAAGTTTGGCTTTAAAGATGTGATTCACGAGTGGAAAGCCGAAAACTGGAATCCGGAGGAATTGGTATCCCTTTATAAAAATGCAGGCGCGAAATATTTTATGGCACTGGCCAACCATCATGATAACTTCGACCTGTACAACAGCAAATACCAGCCATGGAACTCCACCAAAATGGGCCCGAAAAAAGACCTGATCGGTGGTTGGGCAAAAGCTGCCAAAAATAACGACCTACCGTTTGGCGTGAGCGTGCATGCCGCGCACGCGTGGAGCTGGTTTGAAACTGCCCAGCGTTCAGATAAAAATGGGCCTTTAGCGGGGGTGCCTTACGACGGTAAACTAACTAAGGCGGAGGGTGCCGGGAAATGGTGGAATGGCTACGATCCGCAAGACCTTTACGCCCAAAACCACCCCTTAAGCGAAAATAGTCTTGATAATGGCATGATCCACCGTCAATGGGCATGGGGTAATGGCGTTACGCCGCCGAGTAAGGCCTATTGCGAAAAATTCTATAACCGTACCATAGAACTGATTGACCGTTATAACCCGGAGCTGATTTACTTTGACGATACTGTTTTGCCGCTTTGGCCCGTTAGTGATGCAGGGCTTCGTATTGCGTCTCATTTATACAACAAAAGCATTAAAGAACATGGGCATTTAAGGGCGGTTATTTACGGTAAGATACTGGACGAACAGCAAAGAAAATGCATGGTTTGGGATATAGAACGCGGGCAAAGTAATGAGATTGAACCGCTGCCATGGCAAACAGATACCTGCATAGGCGGCTGGCATTATGACCGCCGTATTTACGACAATAACGAGTATAAAAGCGCAAAAACCGTAGTACATACCTTACTGGATGTAGTAAGTAAAAATGGCAACCTATTGCTGAATATCCCTGTACGCGGCGACGGCACCATTGATGAAAAGGAACGCGCCGTAGTGGAAGGTATAACCGCCTGGATGAAGATTAACAGTGAAGCCATTTACGATACCCGCCCGTGGCAAACATTTGGCGAAGGGCCGGCTATTGAATCTGCGGCACCGCTAAGTGCACAGGGCTTTAACGAAGGTAAAGGCAAGCCGTTCACTTCAGAGGATATTAGGTTCACCCAAAAAGGAAAAACGCTGTATGCGGCTATGCTTGGCTGGCCAACTAACGGTATGGCAACAATTAAGAAGCTTGCTGCAAGCGCTTCGGCAGGTAAAATAGCTTCTGTAACGCTGTTAGGGCACCATCAGCAATTAACCTTTCAACAGGGGAATGAAGGGCTGCAAATAACCCTGCCGCAGGAAGCGCCGTGCCAAAATGCTTTTGTATTTAAAATACAAGGGGCAGTAAAATCCTGATCGGCCAAGTAAAATACCAGCATATTTGATATATTAAATGAAAAAGACAACACTCCCCATTATTCTGCTAACTACCCTGTTCTTTTTATGGGGATTTGCGCACAACCTGGACCCGATCCTGATTCCGCACCTGAAGCGTTCATTTACCTTAAGCACCGTGCAGGCTACCCTGGTAGATTCGGCAGTATTCATCGCCTACTTCATTATGGCGCTGCCTGCCGGTTTCCTGATCCGGAAATATGGCTACAAAGGCGGCATCATTACCGGGCTGATCATATTTGCAGCGGGTTGTTTCCTGTTTATCCCGGCGGCCAATACCCAGCAGTACATGTTTTTCCTGGTGGCCTTGTTCATTATTGCTTGCGGCCTTACCACGTTGGAAACGGCTGCTAACCCTTACATGACGGTTATTGGCGACCCGGAGACAGCCTCTACAAGGTTAAATTTTGCGCAATCTTTTAACGGACTGGCGACAACGCTGGCGCCTATCATCGGTGCAAAGGTCATCCTGACGAAGACCTATTCTGATAATGTACTCAACGCCATGACGCCTGTTGCCCGTAAAGCGGCATTGGCTGCAGAGGCTTCTTCGGTAAAGATGCCTTATTTTATTCTCGGGGTGATACTGGTTGTTATTGCTATCTGTTTTTATTTTTCAAAGTTGCCCGTGATTACCCACAAGGCAGATAACGATGAAAAACGAAGTGCACATATCTTCCAAGTATTGCGGTATAAACATGTTTCATGGGGAGTAGCGGCACAGTTTTTCTACGTTGGGGCGCAGGTTTGTGTGTTCAGTTTGTTTATTTTATATGCCACCACCTCGGCTAAGATCTCAGAGGTACAGGCTGCTTATTACCTTAGCGCGGGTGGCTTCGCTTTCCTTACCGGCCGTTTTATTGGTACAGCGTTAATGAAGTTCATTGCGGCAGAAAAGCTGTTATGCCTCTATGCTGCCATTAACGTGATACTTTGTGCCGGTGCAATATGGTGCCATGGCCTGGTGACGGTTTACATTGTGATTGCGATCTGCTTCTTCATGTCGATCATGTTTCCTACCATTTTTGCGCTGGGTATCCGCGACCTGGGCGCTGATACTGAATTTGGCAGTAGCCTCATCATCATGTCTATTGTTGGCGGTGCCATCATCCCGCGATTTTTCGGTTACCTGAGCGACCAGACCGGAAATGTTCAGAACGGCTATTTTATACCGCTGGCCTGCTTTGTAGTAGTGATGCTTTTCGGATTAACAGGCCATAAGGTGATCAGGAAAGCGGGAATTAAAGAACTGCCGGTTTCTAACGTGTATTAAGCTTTGAAGGCACGTCGGCTGTTAGTGGAATGTGGCTTCAGAAATGATCTACCCGAACAATATTTCGTAAACGGGAAGAAGTAATTAAGCCCAAAGATTTATAACGATTAATTATATGAAAAAATATTGTTTGGCACTTGACCTGGTGGATGATCCGGTATTGATTGCCGAATATGAAAATTGGCACAAAGCCGGCAACGGTTGGGCTGAGATTAATGCCAGCATTAAAGACGCCGGTGTGCTTCAGATGGAGATTTACCGTACCGGCAATCGTCTTTTTATGATTATGGAGACGGAAGACTGGTTTGATTTTGATAAGAAAGCAGAACAGGATTATAACAACCCCAAAGTGCAGGAATGGGAGCAGCTGATGTGGAAATTTCAGCAACCGCTCCCATGGGCAGGTGAAGGTGAAAAGTGGGTTCTGATGGATCAGATTTTCGTTTTGAACCCAAGTGTCATCCAACCCTAAAACCTTTAATAAAGTTGGTAGGTGGTGTTTTTCTTAGCCACGAAAGAAATAAGGTAGCCGTTTTTAGAAGCGACATACTTGGCGGTTACCCCTTTTACCTTAACCGGCGTTAGCGTACGGATGTGTACCATGCCACCTTTTTCTGCGTAAATACTGCTTGTTTTTAACTTTCCGTTCTGCCAGTTCATAGAAACTGTAAATGCACCTCTTGCCTTTAAGCCGGATACATTTCCGCTTGCCCATGCTTTAGGCAATGCGGGCAACAATTGTAGTTCGCCCAGGTGGCTTTGCAGCAGCATTTCCGTCATGCCGGATACAGCGCCGAAGTTGCCATCGATCTGGAATGGCGGGTGCGCATCGAACAAGTTGGGGTAGAGGCCACCACCTTTAGAAACGCTCAGGTCGCGCATTAAATCGCGCAGCAGCTTATAGGCATGGTCGCCATCCAGTAACCTTGCCCAGAAATTGATCTTCCAGGCTAAACTCCAGCCGGTACCTGCGTCGCCGCGTAGTTCAAGCGTTTTGCGGGCAGCATCGGCGTATGCCGGATTAGTAAGCGGAGATATTTCCCTGCCCGGGTGTAAGCCGAATAACTGGCTCACGTGGCGATGATGCGGATCAACATCTTCCCAGTCTTTGTACCATTCCTGCAGGTTGCCTTTATGGCCTATATGTAGCGGATAAAGCTTAGCCAACTTCGCTTTAAGCATGTTACGGAAAGCAACATCGGTATTCAATGCTTCGGAAGCTTCGATACAGTTACGGAAATGATCACGGATGATAGACATATCCATGGTCGTAGCAATGGAGGTATTGCCTGGTTTGCCATGGTCGTCAATAAACTCGTTTTCTGGTGAAAAAGACGGTGATGTGATCAGGTAGCCGTTCTTATCCTCGATCAGGAAATCTACCAGGAACTCGGCAGCACCTTTCATAATGGGGTAAGACTGTTTCAGGAATGCTTCATCCTTAGTAAATAAATAATGTTCGAACAGGTGCCTGCACAACCATGGCGCGCCCATATACCAGTTTGCCCACTTAGGTTCGCCTTTACCCAAATCGCCAACCGGGTTGGATATTGCCCAGATGTCTGTGTTATGATGGGCTACCCAGCCGTGCATGTGATAAAAGTCTTCTGCGGTTGCTTTGCCCGTTACCGATAGTTCTTTAATAAAGGCAAAAAGCGGGTATTCCAGTTCCTGCAGGTTGGTTGTCGCCGCAGGCCAGTAGTTCATTTGCGTATTGATATTAATAGTGAAGTTTGAACTCCATGGTGCCCTTAATTTATTATTCCAGATGCCCTGTAAATTAGCAGGCGGCCCACCCGGACGGGACGAGCTGATAAGCAGGTAGCGGCCATATTGGTAAAACAACGTTTCCAGCTCGGGGTCTTTAGCACCATTGCTAAAAGCAAGCAGCCTTTGGTCGGTAGGCAGTTCCGGCTCGGTTCCGGTAGTTTTACCCAGATCAATATTAACCCGGTTGAATAGCTGGGTATAATCTTTCAGGTGGTCTGCGTAAAGCTGCTGCCAGCTTTTTTGCATCACGGTGTTCATTTCAGTATTGCAAATGGCAACCTCGTCACGGCCATCGCTATCGGGGCATTTATCATAGCCGTTAAAGCTGGTCGCCGCGCAGATAAATAACGTTACCTCGTCGGCATTTTTTACAGTCAACCCATCTTTGTTGGCACTTACCGTGCCATTTTTAGCCACTGCTTTAACCCGTAAAGCGGCACGCATACCTTTGCAATTGCTACTGTCGGCATATTTTACGGGTTCTTTATTGTAATCGACATAGTTAGGATCTACCTGCGATGGGGCTTTAGCCTTCAACAATAGGCCATTTTGGCTCGCTGCTTCAACTACATATTTTACCTGGCTGTTTAAGCTGGCACTGAAGCTTATTTTCCCGGGACGGTCTGCCGTTAAATGAACAACAATGGCTTTGCCGGGGAATGTGGCAATGATCTCCCTCTTATAATTTACGCCCGCCGCCTGGAATGTAACGGTTGCAATACTTTTAGCTACAGAAAGGGTACGCTTGTAGTTGGTATAATAAGAAGAGCCAACCTCCTGCGATAGATGAAGATCTGCCAGGGGAAGATAGGATTGTGTATATACACCCTGCATCTTTTTCACCGCTTCGGTAGCGCCGTCATAATCTTCTTTTGATAATGCTTTACGAGTTTCTGCCAATGCATTCGCTGCATTGGGGTTAATGCCGCGTGTTACCGGTCCGCCGCTCCAGAACGTTGATTCATTAAGTTGCAGTAATTCTTTGTCGGGGTTACCGTAGATCATCGCACCTACCCGGCCATTGCCTACCGGCAGGGCTTCTGTCCATACCGAAGCCGGTTTGTTATACCATAGTGTCAGCTTGTCCTGCGCATTTGCTGTACGTACACTGCTTAGCGTTAAGCTGGCGCAAAGCAATAATAGCAAAGGAGCAACAGGGGCAAAAAGCTGCTCCTTCCTTTTTTTTGTATAAAATTTTAGCATGAAAGTTTTATTGGTATTCTGTAAATATCTCAAAAGTATTGACTGTGTTAAAGGTAAGTTTGATAATATCCGACCTTTTTTTTCACAGAACCGACACAAAAAAGCCTCGGCCTGCTTGCATAGCAGTTGCCGAAGCTCAAGTAATTTAATCTGGATTGTTCATGTGTATCTTATTCGACTACGCAGACAAATCCTCCGCGGGGCAAACAGCTGACCTGTACTTTCTGGCCTTTACTTAATGATTTTGTTTCCGCCTTGAAAGATTTATCGTTTTCGCCGTCTTGAATGATGCTGATTCTAGCTGTTTTTTGTGTGATGAAGTCGAGGTTAAATTCCAGTGTTTTCGCCGTATCCTGTCCGTTCAAACCGCCGATATACCACTTGCTGCCTTTTCGTCTGGCAATCACTACATGGTCACCGGGATAGCCGTTTAAAAGTTTGGTTTCATCCCAGGCAACAGGCACTGTTTTAAGAAAGTTCAGCGGTGCTTCCGGCAGTGCGTAATACGCTTCAGGCCTGTCGGCGAAGTGCTGCAAACCTGATTCAAATACAACGGAGAGTGCCAATTCGTGCCCGTAAGAAGTGATGTGCGGGTGCTGGCTGTTAGAGAAAGTTACCGGGGTATAATCCATGGAGCCAACTACATTACGGGTAAACGGCAATGTGGTGTTATGCGCAGCGGCCTTATTGGTCATCACATCTTTATTGTTATACCATTCGGCACCATAAACAGCTTCCACCGTCATTAGATTGGGGTATGTGCGCGACCAGCCGCGTGGAATGGTGGCACCATGGAAATCGACCATCAAATGATGGTCAGCAGCGTCTTTCAAAATGTCGAGGTAGAGCTTCATCATGTCCTGCTGATCGCCGGCAAAGAAATCTACCTTCACCCCGTAAACGCCTATTTTGTTGAGCCAATCAAACTCTTTAACCCGTTTCTCCCGCTCACGGATCCTGTCGTATGGGGTAGCATCTGCCCATCCGGTTGTGCCGGAGTTATACCACATCAGCGGCTTAATTCCTTTAGATTTTGCATACTTAACGGCATCTTCCAGGTTACCGCCGTTAGTCATGGCATCCCATTCCCAATCAATCAGCACATAGGGCCAGCCCATGTTTTTCGCCAGGTCTACGTATTCAACTACTTTCTTGTAATCCTTAGATCCGTGATTGTTTGCCCAATAGATCCAGGATACGGCACCAGGCTTAATCCAGTCGGTGTTTTTAATTTTTCCGGGTTCACTCACATCAGTAATGAGGGTGGACTGTACTATGGTGGCCAGCGAGCCGATGATTATGGTATGCCATTGCGATGTCCATGGAAGCGGCGCAACGTCACCCTGTTGCTGAAAATCCTTTCTCGGTTCGGGGTAGGTAACTTTATAGCTATTCAGGTCGTTGTTGTTGGTAAGCCTTGCAGCGCAGTTCACTTCGCTATTTGCAGCTTCAGAGATCAGGTACCAAACGGGTAACTCATTTGCTTTAAAAAGCGCAGGGTAGGCCCATTGCTGTCCTTTTGTGCCCTTTCCGGTAGTGTTGTACGGGTAGAAGTCTTCATAAGAGGGATCATATGCCTGCATCCACCGGCCTGTTTTTGCGGGGATGTTGTAGGTGGTGTACTCATCCTTCACATTAACCGGTTGGGCAGACCATTTCGGTAGCTGGTACCTGAAAGCGATGCCATCATTATAAACACGGAAGATTACATTAATTTGCTTGCCGACTGCGTTAAGGAAAGCGAACGTACTTTCGTTTGCGGCATTTGAGCAGGCTTTACGTTTGCCGGTGAGCATTTCATAACGGGTAGTTACACCTCTGATTGCCCCGCCGGTTTTCAGCTTCATGTTGCTGAATTGTTCATCAGCGGTGGAAAGCCCCAGTTTGCTCCCACTCATCAACGGTTTAAACTTTCCCTGCGTTTTGTAGTAAACAGCAAAACGGGCAGACGCGGCAGAATCATTTCCAGCCTGGTAATGATTCTCTAAAACCAGTTTGATGTTCCCGTTCGGCGAGGTAACCGAATACGTTTGCTTTGTTTGTGAATAGGCAGGCGTGTAGCCTAACGAGCTGATGGCACAAAAAGTAAGGAGCTGAATACGTTTAATCAATGGATGCATAGGGTGTATATCCTTTTTTCAAAAGTTTTATAGTTAGTTTATTTGTTTCCAGGTAAAAACAGTGCCGTCTTTTCTGCCGGGTAGCGTGCCAAACCAGTCTGCCGAATACAGTTCGCCGGTATGCGGGTCGAGACCAACGTAGCGGTTTGTTTTTAAAGATAGTAACATGCACTGGCCGCGCAGCATATCCTGCCATAAAAGCAGGCTGGCAGCGGATTCTTCTTTGATTAACCGTACGTCTGCAGATAATCCCTGCCCGGTGATAGTTACAAAGCCCGTTCCGTTAACTGCCTGCAATACCACCTTGCCATTTCCGCGGTCGAGCACTTTAAAGGCGTAAGCAGAATCGGTCTGTTTTGATGATCCGGTAATTTGCCCCGGGCAAAGCATACCATGAGGGTTGGCCCACACCATCCGCCTGTCGGCCAGGTTAGTGAGCATGATAGTTTTACCCAACGGGATGTTATTTGAACGGTTCGCCAGCGGTTCTTTTAAAACAAAGTTGCTAAAGCTGGCGTAACCGCCTTCATGGACTTTGGTGTTGTAGGCAAATAAGGCATACCTGGTTCCCTGGAAGGTTTTTAACTGGTAAGGCAAACGGATACTGTCGCCGATATTTTTAAACCTATTTCCGTCTGTACTATAGCTCAACTGGGCAATATCCGTATCGAAATTGCCAAAGGCACGGAGATAAATGTGCGGCGAGTTAAGCGACTTATCAATAGTCTGCTGCCGATGCTGATCGAACATTCTCAGTACATAACGGTCGCCCCGCCGTAAAATACCTACCCATGCAAAAGGTATATTCATAAGGCCTAGCCCCGCAATATCCCCATCTTTCAGGTTTTTGCCGTTCAATTCAACGGTTGCTTCAGATTCCGGTCCTACACCTCTTTGCGTAAGGGTATTCCTTGCCCACAAAAAATCTTTTGCGGGCAAGGTGTGTAATTTAAGCGAGCCATCTTTCAACTGCCATTTAGTATTAACGGGATTGTGGTTCCACTGCCATGCCGATGCCAGTTTACTCGCTTTAAAATTATCATTGCGCTGGTATGGCGCATGCGGTTTTTCTTGGTTCGCTACCCTGGGTTTAAGCCATGTACGTGGCGAACGCCCCAGGTTTCCTTCCACGCCATAAAACGGCCAGCCATCTTTCCAGGTAACGGGTGACAGAAAAGTAGTGCGTCCGACAGAACGGAAATCCATCATTGAAAAACCCCACCAGTCGCCGTTAGGCAAATCCACAATACCGCCCTGGTGCATCGGCACCGATTTGAATAATTGATCGTTCTGTTTATAAATAGTCAGGCTATCCGTAGCGGCCGGAAGCGGTGTATCTAACCAGATATCTTTTGCCAGCCATCCAAGCGATGTCCCCATCGTTTCCTTAGCGCTGACTACCGTAGTTTCGTAAGGGCCGTAAATATTGGTAGCCCTGGCACACTGCAGGCGGCCATTATCTGCATTGGTGATATAGTATTTACCGTTGATCTTATAAAGATGGTTTCCCTCGCCCATAGCATTGCCTTCGGGGATAATCACCCTTTCGCTATTGGGAACAAAGCCGCTTAAATCTGTTTTAAGTTCGATCATTTTGATCTCGCCTACGCCATAGGCAATATAAATGCGTTGATTTTCGAACAATACAGAAAGGTCATAAATGTGACGGCCAAGATTGTGCTGTTTCCACGGCCCGGCTGGGTTAGTTGCAGTGAAAACCTGCAGCCCATGTTTATTGATATTGGAGAAGATGTAGAAAACGCCGTTGTGGAAGCGGATACAAGGCGCCCATATGCCCTGCCCATAGGCTTCTTTACCGTTAGTCAGGTCAAATTCATCACCGAGGTTAAACCTGTCAAGCGCGTAGCCAACCAATTGCCAGTTCACCAGGTCTTTGGAATGCAATACAGGTAAGCCGGGTACGCTGTGCATGGTTGTGCCCGTCAGATAAAAATCATTCCCCACACGGATCATATCCGGGTCTGAAAATTCATCATAAAAAAGCGGGTTGGTATAAGTGCCGTTGCCGTTATCTGCCGTCCAGGACTGCGCATGTAAAGCGCTTAACCCTGTAATAACACATAGAAAAAAGGTGAGCAGTTGTTTCATCAGGGATTTACTTTTTGGCCAAAACTATTTTGCGTATGTATAGTGCAGATAATCTACATCCACATAACCGTTATCTGCTTTGGCGTTATAATTATAGATGGCTAACCTGTCTCCCCGGTATGATCCCCATTGCAACTGGTAAACCTCGCCGATGGGTTCAAATACTTTACCGTCTGTACTGTAGCTATAGGTGCTCTGGCCGTTTAATCCCCATACAGAACGTAGCCATAACAGCTTGCCGTTAATCTGCGGACCGGGTATTACCTGATCTTTAGTAGTAAATTCCAGCCTTTTTAGTTTACCTATGCATACGATCCCAACAGCCGAATAATTTGGGTTGCCGAAGTGCGCAAAGCCTGCCTTCTGCCCGTCGGTCATCCCGCTGATATCAAATTTAACGGTAACCTCGTTTCTTTCGGTACGGTACGTACGCTGGGTTAAGGTATTGCCGGCATAAAGCAGGTTGTCTTTAAGCGGGTTAAACGCGTGGAGCCTTAGCCAGCCCTTTCTTTCGGTTAGCGACCATTTATCTTTTCTTGGCTGATAGTTCCACTCCCACTGGGGTTGAAGGGTGGCGGATGAAAAATCGTCACTGCTTTGCGGAATCACTTTCTGTTGATTGGCTACCGGTTTAGGTGCAGACCACACCATTTCGCCAATACCTGCAGCGTTGGGCTTACCAATTATGGGCCAGCCTTCCAGCCAGGTCACCGGCAGCAGGCTTAATATCCGGCCAGACCAATCGCCGGATCCGTGATGGGTAAGGAAATACCAGTTACCAGAAGGGGTTTTTACCAGCCCGCCCTGGTTGGGTTCATTGTATTGCGGTTGCCCTTCGCTCAACTGCCGCGGGCCTTCATATGGCCCCCAAATATTCTTCGCACGTTCCATCATCAGCACGCGCACATTGTTGCGTACCTCGCTGAAGAGGTGGTAATAGTAGCGGTTTATTTGGTATAACTTGTTAGCTTCGCTTCCGTTTGACTGATAGATCACCTTATCAGATGCTTTGATAAGAGATTGGCCATCGGCCGTCATTTTAAACAGATGTATTTTGTAATTGTCGGCAAAGTTGGTCCCAACTAAATAGCCCTGGCCGTTTTCATCCCAGAACGGGCAGCAGTCGTCCCAGCCTTTTTCTGCCAATACCCGTTTTAGCGGCGACCATGGCCCTTCGGGTTTTTCTGCAGTGCTCATGAGATACCCTTCATCCGGATCACAAAAATAAACCCAGAAGCGGTGATCGTGATAGCGGATGGCCCCAGCCCAGATCCCTTTTCCGTACCGGTCCATTTGAGTATAGTTCATGGCGGGGGAGATCACTGAAATATCATTCACCACGTGCCCCAGTATTTTCCAGTTCACCAGGTCTTTCGAGTGCAGGACAACAAAGCCGGGAGAATACTGGAAGGTGGACGAAACGGCATAATAATCTGTTCCAACCCTGATGCAATCTACATCGCTATAATCCCCTGGCAAAACTGGGTTGTGATAAGTGCCATTGCCCTGGTCGCCCCAGGTTAGCCAGTTACCCCAGGTAACCGGCGTTTGCTGCGGTTGACTATAGACATTCACTACTGCGAGTAAAAAGACAGACAAACTCCAGATGGCCTTTTTAAGGTGCATTGTAAAGAACTTAATTGATTTTGAAATGGTTAAATTGGTTTAGTAACCGGTTGATAGTTACCGCTAATCTTCAAAATTAGTTTAGTGCAAGCCTATTATATTTTCCTAAATAAGACTTTTTTTTGCATAAAACAGATAAGCGCTTGCCATAAAATCAGCAGTTTTGGGGAACAATCCTCAAACGAAAAACCCCTTAGATGATCTCTAAGGGGCTGCTTTATTGCGAAGGAATAGGTGCTTTTATGTCTGTGATTTTAAAAATCCCGAGCATGCTGCATTTAGATGCTGATCTTAATCACAAGTATCAACACATCAACCGCAAAGGCCGGAAATTCTTTTTATTGTGAAATAAGCGTTGTTACGCTTGATGGTGCAAGGTTAATGTTGAAACTGCCGCCGGACACGCTGAATGAGGTATGGGCAAGGTTAGAGCCGCTGTCGGTTGCATAACGGTCAAAACCTGCAGTAGAAATTCCGCTAAAGCTGAAGGCCTGGTTTGTGGTTGCGCTGTTCCGGTTAACAATAACAATTACCAGTTTAGTGCCGCTTTTGTAAGCCGTGGTATAAACACCGGAAGCCGGATTTGCGGTACAGGAAACTTTGCTGTAACCCGGGCGAACAAAGCGTGCCCATTGTGCCATTACATACCCTAATTTTGTGATGTTACCGCTTTCATCGATTGGGCCGTAGCTGCGGCGAATATACCACCAAACGTAAGCAGCCCAACCAGCGTTCATACAGTCATGTATCTCTTTGGCAGCTGTCATGGCGTTGCCCCAATCATTTCCGCTGATACTCGAATTGGTGTAGTGTTCGGTCATCCAGACAGATTTACCGATGCTGCCGAGATTGTAAGGATTTACGCCATAAATATGCCCGCATACAAAGCTGGTATTAGCTTTTGCAGCGGAGTTGCTCAGAAAAGTGTTAATAAAAGTTTGATCCATATTAAATGGTTCCGGCGCCATAATTGGTGCGCCGCAGTTAGCTCCCTGGGTAGCTACAAAGTTGGTTACTTCACTAACAGAAGCCTGCATCCAGGTAGAGCCGGTGTAGTTGGGTTCATTAAACGGACTGATGGCGTATACTCCCCCTACGGCTGAGTTATAAGAGCTTAAGTAGGAAGCAAAGGCTGCGTAAGATGAGGTATTGAGGTGATTGCCGGTCATCATACTGGAAGGCGCATTCCAGGCGGTGGCCACTACTCTTGCACCATAGCTTTTTGCGGCATCTATGGTAGGCTTTTCGGCGGCAAAGCTGCTACTGCTTGTAGGCACCATTACCCGCAGGACACTCATGCCGATACCACTTGTCGGAGAGAAAGCCTTAGTGCGCTGGTCTGAGGTGAGGTCGGCTTGCCAGGCCAGGATGCTGGCGCCGCCAAAACCCTGGACAGTCTGCTGAACGGTGCTTGCATCAATTGTAGCTGTACCCGTAACGGCATTTACCGTTTTGTTGTTCTTGGATACCTCGGCGCCTGCTGTTTGATCGTTGATGTTTTGCTTTGTACAGGCGGAAAGCGCTAATACCGACGCGCATAGTGTAAAAATCTTCTTTTTCATAAAGGTTAATTTGGTAATTAATTGGTTGGTGTATCCCGAATGGACAATCCAAAAATATCGACGCAATAACCCTTGCAAGTATCAAAAACAGACCAATTACTATCACAAATGTTGATTTTTGAGGATAAAAGGCAATTTTTAGACGTTATCTGAAACTTTACATTATTTTCTTCCTGGTATAATCTGTTGGGGGCTTGCCGTATTGGTCTTTGAAGCTTTTTGTGAAATAAGCGGGGGACCTGAAGCCGGTTAGAAAGGCAATTTCAGCTATCGCATATTTTTGAGTTTCCATCAGCTTTAAAGCTTCTTTTAAGCGCACCTGCCTTATCAGCTCTACAACAGATAGCCCCGTTGCTGCTTTTACTTTTCTGAACAAATTGCTTCTGCTTAAATTCAATCCGTTTGAAATACTTTCGACACTCAGGTTTTCGTCGGCTATGTTTTTAAGTATATAATCTGTTACCTCCCTGATCAGCTCTTCTGCAACCGCATCAGCTTGGGTATGTCCCGGATGCAGATAGGCATCCTGGCTGAAATGGGCGCACAATTCTCTTCTGGAATTAATGAGCTGACTGATTTGGGTGCTTAGGACTTCAATATTGAATGGCTTGGTAACATAGGCGTCTGCCCCGAGGGCAATGCCTTCAACCTGGTTTTCGATCGCTGCTTTTGCTGTCAGTAAAATTACCGGGATATAAGCTGTGTTTGCGGAAGCTTTAATTTTTTTGCATAGTTCTATTCCCCCGCACCGCGGCATGATCACGTCGCTGATGATTAAATCAGGGCTGTGCGTTAGTGCTATCTGATAAGCTTCTTCTCCATCTGCTGCCTGCAAAACCCGGTAGGTTGCCGATAATACCGATACAAGGTAGTTTCTTAAGTCGGCGTTATCTTCTGCGATCAATATAGCAGGGGCATTGTTTTTTTGGGGATTTAAGGCTGGTGTTTTTGTGTCTGCCGGCGCTGTTAACGCAGTTTCGACCTGGGTATTTATTAAACTTTTCGTTTCGAAATGGGCATTACCAAGCGGGAGGGTCACTTCAAAGGCAGTCTTCGTCCATTTTTCGCTGGTTACTTTGATAGAGCCGCCATGCAATTCTATAAATTCTTTTACTAAAGCTAATCCGAGCCCGCTGCCTGCGATACTCTTTGTTGAAATTTCAGGGCTTTGAAAAAAACGATCGAATATCTGGGGCAGGTATTCTTGTGCTATTCCGCACCCATTATCGGTTACTGTTATGCTTGCGGTCCCTTCTGTATACAAATGATCTGCAATATTTCGGTCTATGTTTACAATAATGCGCCCGCCGTCTGGCGTAAATTTAAAGGCATTGTTAATGAGGTTAATAACTACCTTCTGCATTTTGCCCTTATCCATCCATACCGGTAAGGCTACAGCCTCTGTGTATAATTCATAGTTTATTTTTCTTCTGAACGCTTCGTCCTGAAATAACAGAAAAACCTCGCGTGTTAGCAAGATCAGGTCGCAGTGTTGAACCTCGATATTCAGTTTATGATGTTCCAGCTTATTAAAATCCATCAGTTCGTTCACCAGGCTATGTAACTGACTGGCGTTTTTATATACCAGGTTTAAACGCTCCCTGAATTGGTTACCCATGTTTTGCTCAGAAAGCATTTGTTCAATGGGAGCAAGGATGAGGCTTAACGGAGTTCTTAGCTCATGCGAGACATTGGTGAAAAACTGGTTTTTAACCTGGCTTAGCTCTTCTACGCGCAGGCGGTGGTCATGTTCGAGGGTAAGTTTTTGTTCGTTTGCTAACTGCGCTGTACGCAGTTTGATGAACAACCAGAGTAACGCTGCAAAAATTGCGAGATAACTTGCATAGGCGATTTTGGTTCTCCACCATGGAGGCAAAACAGTAATATCCATGGTTGCAGGGATTGGGTTCCAGTAACCTTCGTTGTTAGAACCTTTCACCATAAAAATGTATTTGCCTGGATCGAGGTTGGTATAAGTTGCAGAACGCATTTCGCCGGCATCATGCCAGGTGTTGTCAAAACCAACGAGTTTATACTGGTAGTGGTTTTTTTGTGGATAGATATAGTTGAGCGCGGCAAATTCTACCGAAAATGATGTTTGCAGGTGATTTAACGTAAGCTTTTTAGTTTCGCTTATATTTTGGGACGATGAGGGTTGCTGTCTCCGGTTTTTTGCTGGTGAACTAAAAAGATGAAACCCGGTAATATATACCGGTGGCGCGGTTGTATTGGTCTTCATCGATTTTGGCACACAGGTGCAAAAACCATTATTGCCGCCGAAAAATAATTCGCCGTTACGTGTTTTCATACATGCGCCGGGATAGAATTCGTCGATTAATAAGCCGTCTTGTTCGGTGTAATTCCGGATGCTGCGGTTTTGGGTGTTAAAGCTAAAGATCCCTTTATTGGTGCTGATCCAAAGCAGGCCTGGTTTTTCCTCCAGTATCCCGTTAATAATATTATCTGGTAGACCGTTCTGTTTATTGAAAATTGTAAAATTTTTTGTTTTCCTGTCGAATAGGGATAGCTCTTCACTTGTGCCAATCCAAAGCCGATGCTGGCTGTCTTTAAACAGCGTATTTACCGCAATACTATTACGGGTGTTTTCTGATTTAGAACAATACTGAAACCACTCAAACTTCGGTTTAAGCCAGTTATTGGAGTATAGGTGTACTAAACCGTAAGAGGTGCCTACCCAAAGGGAGCCATCGTCATCTTCTAATATCGCGTTGACATAGGAAGTGCGGCCTAAGTGGGAAACTCCGGTAGGATCTATTATCGGCGAAAAGCAATCATTGCCGGTGTCGTAGCGATAAAGCCCGCTTCCGGATGTGCCGACGAGCAGCTCACCAGATTGGGTTTTGAACAAGCACCTTAAGTTATTGCGCCCGCTTTTTGTCTGTCCATCAAAACTGTAGTTTCTTAATTTTCGTCCTGAGCGGTCATAGCGGTCAAGACCGCCAGCCCAGGTACCTATCCATGTGTTTTTTTTGACGTCCGTTAGTATCGCCTGCACCGCCTTATTAGTGAGGGTGCTGTTGTTAATAGGATAAGAAAAAAGATGACTCCTGATATCGAAATAGCAAACCCCACCTCCATCCGTAGCGATCCATAAGTTGCCTTTATCATCCTCTGAAAAGCTTTTGACATTGTTATTGGGCAGGGTATTGGTTTGAAAAGGGATGCGTTCGTAATTTCTGAATTTCTCAAAGTTAGCATCGTAGATATTCAGTCCTTTACCATAATTTCCGATCCAGATCAAGCCATCTCTTGATTGATAAAGCGACCAGATGGAGTTGCTGCTTAACCCCTGTGAGTTGCCATCATTGCTTGAATAATGCTCAAAATGACCGTTTTGGGGATTTTTAAAATTCAGCCCGCCGTTTTCTGTGCCAACCCATAAGCCGCCGCTACGGTCTGTCAGGATGCTCAGTACATCGTCATTGCTAAGGCTGCCCGGCTGTTTCTCATTTTTAAAATGAACGAAGCTATACTGCCCACTTTGCTGGTGAATCTTATTTAAACCACCGCCATAAGTACCCACCCAGATTTCACCGTTTTGATCTGTTTTGAGGCAGGTGACGATATTGTGGCTCAAGGCCGTCGCGTCTTTTTCATTCGCCGCAAAGTGAAAAAAATGCCCTGGTTTTGCTTCCCTGATTAAATCCAGGCCGCTGCGCGTACCCACCCAGATATTTCCAAGGGTATCTTCAGTGATCGCCGTTATAAAATCAGAACAAATGCTACCACCATTCCTGTCATCATGTGTGTAGGCAAGCAGCTTTTTGTTGCGCTGCTGGTATACGTAAAGACCGCTGCCCGAGGTAGCGATCCAAAGGTTTCCGTCGTGATCGCAGAACAAACAGCTGACATATATCGGCTTATCTTTCTTTAGTAAAAAGGGAACAAAAGCATCGGCAGCTCTGTCATACTTGTTTAGGCCGGTAGCGGTACCAATCCATAGGTTACGATATTTATCTTCGAGAACGGCGTTGACAGCGTTGTTGTTAATCGTTTTTGAGTTGTGGGGATTATGTTCGTAAACAACAATATGTGTTCCGTCGTAACGGTTCAACCCGGATTGGGTGCCAAACCACATAAAGCCTTTAAAATCCTGGTAGATGCAGGAGACAGTTTGGTGCGAAAGCCCTTTTTGCAAACGCCGGCAAATAAGTTCATTTTGGTATTGCGCCGCGGTAACTCCTGGAAGCAGTAAAATAATGAATATTAGAAGTAAGATATTCGCTACAGTGTATGAATAACTTTTAAATAATCGCATAAGTCAGTTAGTATATGGTACGACAGCCCGTTTACAACAAGAGCCGGTATTGCTGATGATATATCAAGCAAGACCTGAAAATTGGAGGTATTTAAAAGATAGTTGACCGAAATAAATCGATAATTGGTTATGCTGTATTCAGCACAACTAAATTATCCGAGAAGGCGGTTGACACCTGCTACGAATTGATTTATTCATGGTACAAATGTTTATTAAAAACTTATGGTGATGATGGAAGGGTAGAGTAGGGAAATATTCTTCAAATAAAAAACCCCTCAGATTTCTCTGAAGGGCTTTCTTTTGTGGGAGCAACAGGATTCGAACCTGTGACCCTCTGCTTGTAAGGCAGATGCTCTGAACCAGCTGAGCTATGCTCCCGTTGTTTTCAAAGTCATTTTCTTTTCAGATATTTTCCTTTGTTTTGGGACTGCAAACATAGGAACTTCATTTATTTATTCAAAATTATTTTTCAAAATTTTTTGAAGTGCCTGATATGCAGTGAAATAATTTTTTCTACACTAAAAAAGCAACTGCAAACATAGCTTACAGCATTGTTGTTATTAAATGAAAACAACTCAACTATGACTGATTACACCAATAATAGCTTCCCCGAGGGCAGACAAGAATTCACTATTAACTATTCTGAACGCGAATTATCTGTTTGGGTAGAGAAAGAGGGTAACATCCTTCACCTTCATCTTGACAATAATACTTTTGCTGATCTTGAAATCCAGCAGGACGATAGTTTGAAGCAAATTTCGGGGCCGGAACTACCTGCGTCGACTGTTGATTTTATTCGCAGAAAAGTACTAGAGAACGAGGCCGGGGATAGCGGCCGCGGTTCTGGTATATAACTTACAGCCGGTATTGCCCGGCTTTTTTCTTTTTAAATATGCTACAGCTCAACAAGATCTTACGGATACTCGCCCTTATCTGCCTTTCTACACTGCTGCTTTATTTTGGCGCAACGGTATTTATACCACTAACCTTTGGAGCTGTTTTCGCTATGTTACTGATGCCGCTCGGGTCATGGCTCGAAAAGAAAGGGTTTAACCGTGGCATCGCATCTGTTGCCTGTATTTTGGTTTTTACTTTATGCGCGGCGGGGTTAGTTTATCTGTTGCAGTGGCAGATCAGCGATTTGCTGAAAGATCTTTCGCAAATAGAACAACGCTTTCAACAGTTAACGGATAGCCTGCAGCGCTACGCATCCGAGCATTTCGGTTTGTCTGTTCATCAGCAGAAGCAAATGATCAGGGAGCAGCAATCCGGCGGGATGGAGAAAGCAACCGGCATGGCCTGGTCTGCCTTTAGCAAATTTGCCGGACTGATGCTTGATACCGTGCTGGTGCTGGTCTACACCTTCTTGTTTCTTTACTTCCGCAGACATTTTAAAAATTTTGTCATCAGGCTTGTCGGAAACGAAGACCGCAAGAATACCCAGGTTATCCTTCAAAAAATAAGCGGCGTTACCCAGAGTTACCTCTCCGGTTTAGGGATGATGATTGTGATGCTTTGGGTGATGTACGGAATCGGCTTCAGCATTGTGGGGATAAAAGGCGCTATTCTTTTTGCCATATTATGCGGACTGCTGGAGATTATTCCTTTTATTGGAAATTTAACCGGCACCACCATTACAGTATTGATCACGCTGGCGCAGGGCGGCAGTACCAATATGGTGCTTGGAGTATTGGCAACCTACGCTATCGTTCAGTTTACGCAAACCTACCTGCTGGAACCCCTGGTGGTAGGCCGTCAGGTAAATATTAATCCGCTTTTTACCATCCTGATCATCGTAGTTGGTGAAGCCATCTGGGACATCGCCGGTATGATCTTAGCCATCCCGCTTTTAGGGATGTTTAAAGTGGTGTGCGACCACGTAACGCCACTGAATGCTTACGGCTACCTTATCGGTTCGGGGCAGCATGAACAAAAGGACGGGAATATTTTTAAAAAGCTTTTCGGACGAAAGGAAGATTAGCCCAGTACTTCTTCCAGTATTTCGGCAGAACGGATATTGCCAAATCCTTCTACGTGCATCGCATAGTAATCCATCAACTTGCCGATCAGGTAACGACGTTCGGTATTGGTCAGTTTAAGCTCACCCATGGTATTAAAGCCGTACTGTAACAACCTGTAGAAGTTTTGTGTATGTGGTGAAGCCAGATATTGTAGTCCTTCGGGTTTGTAGGGCAGAAATACACCGTCTTTTAAATCAAAATAGTCCGCATTGCCTGCGTTGGCAGCATCCGGGTAAAACCCCAGAAAGCGGGTTAGTTTTACCAGGAAGATGAGGTGGAAATTTACAAAGTTCTTTTCCTGGTGATCCAGCCATTCTATCGCCCTGAAAACGTACTCGAACAAATGTTCGTCCGGGATGTGTTGTTTAACGGCTTTGTACAGCACTTCATTCAAAAACATCACCATACAACTCTTCACCACGTCGTAAGGGATGCTGTTTAGCACCGGTGCGTTTTTTAGCTCCTTGATCCGCTGTACCGAGTTTTGATCTTTGTGGTAAACGATCATATCCAGCAGGTAGAGCGGCTGCAGCATGTTGCGCGAAATTTTAGCCTTTGGCTTTTTAACACCATTGATCAGGTAGGATTGCATGCCGAACTTCTCGGTAAATACCTGTACAATTACGCTGCTCTCCTGGTAATCCGTTACCTTAAAAACTATTCCGCGGGTCTTGTGCAGCATCAGAAGAATAGTTTAGGGATAAAAATAATACCGCCAACCACTACCGCAAATATGGCTGATAAAAGTACCGCCGCGGCAGAAACATCTTTTATGTGCCCGGCTTTAATGTTGTATCCGGGCGAAACCAGGTCGACCAGGATTTCAATAGCAGTGTTCAGTAACTCGGTGATCAGTACAAAGGCAATTGCGAAAGCCAGCCAGCACCATTCGTTCGCCGAAAGATGGAAATAAAGGCCTAACGTAATGGCGGTAAGCATAGCCACCAGGTGCACCCTGAAGTTTAACTGGGTTACAGCAGCATACTTTAAGCCGTTAAAAGCGTAGGTAAAGCCTTTTAAAAATTTCTTCATCAGCAAAACAAATGTAGGATTAATCTATAACCCCTCCTAAACGGCAAAGCCCTCATGAGCATCTAAAACGAGTACGGCGAATAATCCCCTACGCCAGCAAGCGGAAAGACTTTTATTCCCTCTCCTTTTGGAGAGGGTTAGGTAGAGGTCAATATTACTATCATATCTAATACTACAGTATTATCCTACGCGTTAATGTCACAATATTATCGATGGCTCAACGCATTTCAGACATTTTTGTAGTTTTGCCGGCTGTTATTCTTTACGCATGATCTGGAAAAAGCTTGCTGGCGTTATTCTCAAAAACAGGCCGGCAGTCATTATCATAGTTACCCTTCTGAGTGTATTTATGGGATGGAAGGCGAGCAAAGTACGCCTTACCTACAACGCAGGAAAAGTTTTGCCCGTTACCGATTCGGCCTATATCCGTTTTACTAAATTTCAGAAAAAGTTTGGTCAGGATGGTACGGCATTGGTACTGGGGATACAATCAGACAGGTTATTTCAGCAGGATGTTTTTAACGGCTGGTACCTGCTCGGCACCCAGGTACAGCACCTGAAGGGCATTAAAGCAGTCATTTCTCTTGCTAATATTTACGATCTGCAAAAGGATACTGCCCTGCACCGTTTTGTATTGCAGCCATTGGTGACCAAACCGTTAGCTACACAGGATGGGGTAGACAGCGTTAAAGCGCATGTGCTGAATTTGCCGTTTTATGATGGCATGATGCTAAGCCAGGACCATCGATCTACGCTGATGGCCATAACGTTTGATACCAAAATTGTCAATTCTCCGGCACGGGTGCCTATCGTCAACCAGATTGTAAGGCTGAGTAAGCAATTTGAGCTGAAACATAATATCAAAGTACATGTATCCGGTCTTCCGCTGATCCGTACCGTGGTGAGCGATCTGGTTTCGCACGAATTTGCGCTATTCCTGGGGCTTTCCCTTTTGATCACCGCTATTATCCTGGTGGTGTTTTTCCGTACGGTATACGCGGTTATCTTCCCGGTACTGGTGGTGATGCTCGGCGTGGTATGGAGCCTCGGTTTATTGGTATTAAATCACTATAACATCACCCTGCTAACCGGCATTATTCCGCCGTTGGTGGTAGTGATCGGTATACCTAACAGTATTTTTATCCTGAACAAGTACTACCGCGAATACGGACTTACAGGCGATAAAATGCAAGCTTTGTATGTGGTGATAGAAAAGGTGGGCATTACTACTTTTATCGCCAACGTAACTACTGCTATCGGCTTTGCGGTGCTTTGCTTTACCAATAGTCAATTACTAACCGAGTTTGGCCTGGTAGCATCGTTGAGTATTATGGCCACATTTGCGCTTAGCCTGGTGCTCATCCCCGTTATCTTCAGCTATTTGCCAGATCCAAAGCCCAAGCAAAGCGGCATTAAAGATCAGCCGGTGCTGCACCGTGTGTTGAACTTTATCGATCACCTTGTTCATCATAAAAGGCCTGCGATATATTTTGGAACCGCAGCATTGGTTGTCGTTTGTTTTTACGGTATGAGCCGCATTAACGTGAATGGTTACATTGTTGACGACCTGCCAAAGTCGAGCGCAATTATTACCGACCTGCGCTTTTTCGAAAAGAACTTTAAGGGCGTGCTTCCGCTGGAAGTAAGTGTAGAATCTAAACGTAAGAACGGGTTGATGAACCTTGCCACCATGCGTAAAGTGGAACGGTTAGAGAAGCTGATTTCGTCTTACCCCGAATTCAGCCGTTCGCTGTCGCTGATACAGGTGCTGAAATTTTCTACCCAGTCTTTTTATAATGGCAACCCGGAATATTACCGCCTGCCAGACAACATTGACCAGAACTTTATTTTAAGCTATGCGGCCAACAGCGGTAAGAACAACAATAACACGCTTAAAAACTATCTGGATAGCACCAAGCAGACCACACGCATTAGCTTCCAGATGGTGGATGCTGGATCAAAAAAACTAAACCAACTGTTTGAAGAATTGCAGCCAAGGATAGATTCTATTTTCAATCCAAAGAACTTCCATGTAGAACTAACCGGCTCGAGCGTTATTTTTGTTAAGGGCAACAATTACCTGGTGAAAAACCTGTACGAAAGCCTGGCTTGGGCCGTCGTATTGATTGGTTTGGTGATGTGGGTATTGTTCCGCGGTATTAAAATGATCGCCATTTCCTTACTGCCCAACCTGATACCGTTGGTGATTACCGCGGGTATTATGGGTTTTTGCGGCATCCCGCTTAAGCCATCCACCATCCTGATCTTTAGTATCGCGATGGGCATCTCTTCAGACCAGACTATTTATTTCCTTACCCGTTACCGCCAGGAACTGCATTTGACCGGTAAAAGTGTTTCGCAGGTAGTGTCTGATACGATTCGCGAAACAGGTATCAGCATGATCTATATTGCGACTATCCTGTTCTTTGGTTTTGGCATTTTTGCCGCGTCTACCTTTGGCGGTACGGTTGCTTTAGGGATATTACTTTCGGTAACTTTGCTGATTGCCATGATCACCAATCTAACGCTGCTTCCGGCATTTCTTTTAAGCGTAGAAAAACGTAAGAAACGGGAAGACGTTACAGAGCCTGTTGCCGAAATGGAAGCGCCGGTTTTGTAAACACCAAACAACTCCGAATGTTATCTTTATCGTTATGGATCTTCAATTAAACGGAAAGGTAGCCATTGTACTAGCCGCCAGTAAGGGTTTGGGTAAAGCAATTGCTACGGCATTAGCAGCCGAAGGGGCTCAGGTAGTCATCAGTTCGCGCAGCAAAGAGCAGTTAGATTTAGCCGCTAAAGAGATCGAATTACAAACGGGAGCTATAGTGACCAGTGTTCCGGCTGATGTGTCTAATCCGGCTGATGTTGAAAAACTGATTGCTGATACGGCAGAGCGTTTTGGCCGTATCGATATTTTAATCAATAACACTGGCGGCCCGCCGTTTGATCTGTTCGAGAACTTCGATGATACGCATTGGGAAAAGGCCTTCAATGATATCCTATTGGCTTTTGCGCGTAACAGCCGCCTGGTGTTGCCACATATGCGCAAAGCTGGCTCGGGTAGAATTATCAATATCATCAGCGGGTCGGTGAAGTCGGTTTTGCAAAACTCGGTACTGTCTACCGCCATGCGGATGGGGGTAGTAGGTATGGCAAAAATGATGGCCGACGAACTCGGTCCGGATAATATTACGGTAAATAACGTAGCGCCCGGGCTGATCCTTACCGACCGGATTAAACATACCTTACCCAAAGGTGTAGACACTGATGAAGCCATAAAAGAAAAAGCCAAAGCCATTCCATTGCGCCGTATTGGCAAACCCGAAGAATTTGCCGCCATGGTGGCTTTCTTAGCGTCAGAACAAGCTGCCTACATTACCGGCACCACTATTTCTGTCGATGGCGGTGCAAGCAGGAGTATTTTGTAGGGACCTTATAATCTTAAAACACTATGTCATTGCGAACGCAGTGTGGCAATCTGCCCCTGTTCTTACTTTCCCTCTTGAGAGGGGTTAGGGGCGTGTTTTTACATGATAGTGAAAGACACGAAGTATTGTGTCTCTACAGAAACTAAAGGATTGCCTTACTTAGCTTGCAAAAAAATCTTCCTTGCCTTCGTTTGTAACGTGTGCTTCGTGTCATGAGCGATTGAATCGCTTTGTTTTTATAGGCACGCGTTGCAAACGCGCGCCAGATAAAAAGTTGTGTCATTGCGAACGCAGTGTGGCAATCTCTTATGAGTTAATAGTTAGATCGCCGCATTCCTGTCTCATTACAACCCCATCCCAGTTGTAAAAAACGTATTGATGGTTACCGGCAGTTTACCGCTTGGTTTCAGTTGTTTGCTTAAAACCTTTGCCGCGGCACGCTGCATAAAATCATCCTTTTGATAACCGACGATCAATGCGCCTGCCTTTTCTATACCCGGCAGACCTGCAATCGTGTAAGGGTTGGCAAAAACGCTGATCGCAGTATTTGGCATTGCCGCCAGTTCGGCGATAAAGAGTTTCAGGTTACTGCTGTAATCGAGTTTGCTCCCCGGGCGTAGGCGGCTATCATGAGTACTTACTATGATTTGTTGATATTCTTTTAAACCGTTCATAAAAGCCCTCATCATAGGCACCTGCATATCTTTTGGCACCATCATTACCTTACTATTGGTAAAGTAATGGCCAAGTTCCTGCTGAAAAGGCGTCAGGACATCTGCGCCAATGCTAATGATAGCGGTACTTTTGGCCGGGTCGAAAGCATTAATCAGGCTATCGCCTTTTAAGAGTGTAACCGCGGCATCTGCCAGGGTTTGGATCAATTGTTTGGCTTCTGGCGTATTAATTTCCTGCGAAAAGTTTTCAGGGTTAGCAGGCTGATAATGGTTTAACCCCGCCCAGTACTTCGCCGCCAGTATCTTTTTAACCCGTGCCTCAAATTCCTGTTCAGATACCAGCCCTTTATGTATCGCCTTTCGGATCAATTTGTCGGCACGTTTAGAGTTTTCAGATAGTTCAAGGATATCATTCCCCGCAATAAATGCTTTCACATCGGCTTCGCCGTTCGGGAAATATTTCACAACCCCTTTCATTTCCATGGCGTCAGAAACCACCAATCCCTTAAAGCCTAACGAGTCTTTCAGTAGCCCTGTGATGATAGGGCGCGAAAGGGTAGAAGGAAGTTTGGGAGTGGGGTCAAGCGCCGGGATATTCATATGGGCCACCATCACGCCGCTGATACCTGCGGCGATGGCTTGTTTAAATGGATATTCTTCGAGCGAATCCAGCCGTTGACGGGTAAAGGGCAGTTGGGGAAGGTCCTGGTGCGAATCTACATTGGTATCGCCGTGACCGGGGAAGTGCTTGGCTGTCGTGATCAGTCCTTCGCTTTGCATGCCCTGCATATAAGCAATGCCCTTCTGTGCTACATTTACTTTATCGTCGCCAAACGAACGGTAGTTGATCACCGGGTTTGCCGGGTTGTTATTCACATCCATATCTGGCGCAAAGTTGATGTGCATGCCCAGTCGTTTAAACTGGCGGGCCACTTCCTGCCCCATTTTATAAATCAGGTTGTTATCGCGGATGGCACCCAGTGTCATCTGGTAGGGGAAAGACAGCGTTGAATCCAGGCGCATTCCTAAACCCCATTCGCCATCCATCGCAATCAGGAGTGGTACATCTGAAAGCTTTTGATAGGTGTTACTCAGGTTCAGCTGCCTGCCCGGCCCGCCCTGGAAGAATACCACGCCGCCCAGGTGTTCATTTTTAATCACCTGACCAACAGAATCGGAATAGGCTTGGCCTCGATTAGTATGTGCCCGGACGAAGATCATCTGCGCTACGCGCTGCCGCAGGCTCATCTTATCGTAAACAGAATCCATCCATTGGTTCTGTGCAGTGATACTGCTTATAAAGGATTTTTGTTGTGCATTAGCTTGAAAACTAATGAAATAGATAGGCAAAGAGAGGATGAAGTAATAACTTTTCTTAAAAATGGTAATCATAAACGGATGAACAAAGGATCGGAACATTGGTGTGTCGATTAAAAAATTTAACACCAAATAAACCTTTTTGATTAAAGGCTCTCTAAAAATAGATTTTAAGAACTAAAGTGAACACAACTATGAAAAAACTTTTCTTTATGGCGGCTGCAATGCTGCTGATAGCCGGGACGGTTAGCGCGCAGTATTACCGTCCACGCCAACACGCCCGGCCGCGTCAAAGTACGTATAACGGCAACTTCCGCCCTACGTTTGAGTTGATCGGCGGAATTAATATCGCCAACATCGTGAAAAGCAATGGCGGTAATTTCAATACCAATTCTAAGATTGGCGCTAACGTAGGTGTTGGGTTCGATCTGCCCGTGATCTACCCGCTTTCTATCACCGTAGAAGGTTTGTATTCGCAAAAAGGTTATACCCAAAATACTCCTTATGGCGAATTTAAACAACGCACAGATTTTATTGATGTGCCTATCCTGGCGAAACTGCACGTGGCGCCGAATTTTAATGTGCTGGTTGGTCCGCAGGTATCATTCCTGTTATCAACTACCAATACGTTCGACAACGGCTTTACGCAAAGCACACAGCAGGTTTACAACAACACCAGCAATGGCTACAACAAGGCAATTGTTGGCGGTGTAGCCGGTGTAAGTTTTGATCTGGGCAGAAACGTAGAACTGCGCGGCCGTTACAACATCGACCTGAGCAAGATTAATGAGCAGGGCGACCAGTATGTGCCGGCTTACCGTAACCAGGTGTTCCAGATTGGGCTGGGTATAAAATTCTAAGTTTTTGTTTATTTAGTGTTTGATGTTTATGATTGCCGTCCTTGCCAGTGCAGGGGCGGCATTTTTAATATGGGAATTGAATGGAGACCATCACTTATCCAAAACCTTTGTTACAAACGCTATTTTGTTTTATTAAAACTACAGCTTTGTAAATACATTTGCCGTAACTAACGCCTAGATGCAAAATTCATTAAACGAGAGTTCCCCTAAAAAAAATTATGCGTTTATAGATCATATCCGTTGCCTGGCTATGATGAGCATTGTTGCCGAGCATACGTTGGGCAGTTATCATTTTCCTGAAGGTTCTGCACGGTATTGGATTTATATACTGATCGTCCAGTTTGCGAAGTTCGGAACGGTAATATTTTTTCTGCTCGCGGGATTTCTCATCAGTGAAAAATTTACAGACTACACACCTGGCGAATATCTTAAACGCCGCTTTGCCAGCACATTTGGCCCCTGGCTATTTTGGTCGGTAATTTTTATTGTTTGCTATATCGTTAATCTGCATGTAAAGGAACGCATGTACCACGATGGCCGCTTTAACCTAGCTAATATTTTAAAGGAGGCTAAAGAGACTTACCTGTATACCAACTACTGGTTCATCATCAATTTTATGGTGAGTATATCTTTGCTGCTCATTTTTAAAAAGTACCTGTATTCTTATAAGTTCGGCGCTGTGCTGCTCTTGTTCACGCTGATCTATTGCGTTAATATCCATTTTGAATGGTTCGACCCGAGCCATACTACTGCCATCTTAGGTTTCGTATTCTTCTTGTGGCTTGGTGCGCAATTGCGTAAACACTGGTTGATAGTAGAATACAGGGTGAAGTTGCTGCCTTTTCCGTTATTGATTTTGCTGGTGGTGATCACTTTCGCCCTATCTGTTATGGAAACAAGGCAACTATTCAATACACACAGCGTAGACCCCTATAATACCCTGCGCTTTACCAATGTGCTGTATTCGCTCTCGGGATTTACTTTATTGTTGCGTGTCAAAGAATTCGCGTGGCTAAATAAACTTCGCCCGAGAGACACCACTTACGGTATCTACCTGATCCATTATATCCTGGTGATCTACCTGCTCCCCGAGATTTACCACGGCGTGAAGGTCGATCCGGCGGATCAAAGTACCGCAGTGTTTTATTTAATAAAGCTGCTATCGTTTGTAATAGTTTATGCTTTAAGCTGGTGGATTACCATCTTGCTGACAAAATCTAAAGCGCACAAGCTGGTTGGTAATTAGTATTTATCGTTCACCCTTCAACCATCTTTTAAAACGCCTGGAAGGCTTGTTATACTTTTTGTATCTGGCTTTTAGGTTAAAGTCGAACTCAAGGGTGTTGTAATCAGCCCTTTTTTCAGGTTGCACATACACAGGATTTAATATATCAGATGGAATATCCTCAAGCGGAATATTAGCATACGGATTATTCGGGTCTGTTGTATGGGTTGCGGCAGCACCATAGCCGATATTGGTAATCAGATTGAAATTAGGAATAACAGATAAACTGTTGTTGAAGAAATTGGTGAAAGTTAATTGGTAATCCCATGTATCAATTTGTCCGGCTTTTAATTGTTTAAAGATATCTTCCCAGGTGTCAAGGATAAACGGATCTGAAAAAATGTTAGATAGCTGCTGCCTAACATCCTTCAGTGAATATCTCCCCAGCTCTTTATCATAATCCTGCCATACCCGGCGCCAGCTGGCCCATCCCCAAACATGGGTTAGGTTAGAAAAATAGTAGGTAGCGGCTCCCCAGGTTTTACCACGTTGAAGATTTGAACCGCCGATATGGCGAACTCTTGTATCGTGCCGGTATTTTGAAAGCATGTGATCACAAAACCTAAAGAAGCTTTCTGCTGGCAGGCAATCATCTTCCAGGATAATACCTTCTTCTTCCTGCCCGAAAAACCAGTCTATTGCCGAAGCTACCCCGTTTTTGCAGCCCAGGTTTTTTTCGCGGAAAAGGGTTTTTACTTCGCACGGCCAATTAACAAGGCTGGCAACAACACGTGCCTCTTCGCAAAGTGCAGCTTCATTTGCCTTATCGGCCCTTGGTCCATCGGCAGCGATATATAAACGCGGCGGACGCGCAGCAGCAATTTGTTCAAATACCAGCTTCGTGGTATCGGGGCGGTTAAAGATAATGAACAGTACAGCAGATTTAGTTTGATAGCTCATGCAATGCAAATCTATCAACTATTAGGCGATATAAATAATGATGGTGGTAAGGGAATTTATTGTTGTCGTTTTGTCTTTTTGGTGCGAATTTTATCCTGATTTCTTTCTAGCTTTTTCAAAAGCTTCACCTCGTGCAACAATTGTTTAAAAGGAGATGATGATAAGTAAAAGTCTGTAATGGTAGTTACAATCCTTCTGTCTTGCATAAAGCGGTTGTATTTAGCCATCAGGGTAGTTAATATACTCTGATACGAACCGTCAGGGTTGCCCAGGCTTTTGTGTGTAATCTTGAAATCAACCACATAAGCAGTGTACCCAAGTAAGTCTGCGATCAGACATAAGTCTGTTCCGTATAAGTGAAAGCCTTTCAGGTCGCGGGAAAGGGAAAGATTAGCCGCTTTCTTTACCAGGATAAAGTTCTCGTCCACACTGATCACTTTCTGGGGAAGGTTTCCGCGCTTGTCCAATTTCCCATCTGGGTAGGCCACATTCAACACAAACCGATTGTAAAGGTCGTTTTCAAGTCCCCCAGCATTACTCAGGATAGCCCAATTAGGGTCTTGGACAGAGATTTGTTTAATGCAATTGTTTAACTGATCAATGGTATCTATGTTAGCTAAAACATCCTGGTGGCAAATGATGATGTATTCGCCAAGCGCATTTTGCAGGAAGAGGTTAATTCCCTCATAAGCATCATAGTTGTTTATCTGGCTGTTATCTACATAGCGGAACTCGCAAACGCTTTCGTTGAAACCCGCAGCAATAAAAGAGTCCATCATTTCCTGGTACTCGGTAAGATCTGTTACAAGCGTGCATATCGAAAACCGGTAAGCGTAGCTTAATCCGGTTTCTTTTATTGGCGATTGGAGTTCACTTTCTTTTGACATTTTATCTCGACAAAATAGACCATTAAACATAAACAACAGATTTATACATTTTATTTTTTCTCGATAAAAAAACTTAACTTGCTTAAAAATTAAACACAATGCCCATGAATTGGCTTTTTGCCTGAAAATTAATCTAAAATTAACCTATCTATAACCTCCACGTAGATTTAACTTTTATCACAACTCAAATTTTTTATGAAAAACAAGCTATTGCTATTTTTAATAGTAGCTGTATTTGCTGTGGCGTGTAAAAAACAAGATTTTACGCCCTTGAACAGTAATACCATCGTTAACAACCCCAAAAAAAGTAATTCAGCAAGAGATGGCATTTGGGATTTATTAGGTTACGGTTATAATATCACGGGGGCTTATGCACAATCATATTCTGCAGGCGGCCAGGTGTTGGATATTGCGCGATTTAAAGCAGATTATCCGGATCGTGTGCTTACAGATCTCTCCCAAAGCCAAACTGCAGAAATTACTACAGGTACCGATGCATTGGATTATATAAAAAAAATATCAAACAATTTCTCGCTTGGTGCTTCTGATAGTGCTGCAACTTTTAAAGCGACCATTAAGGCAGCTTTTAAAGATTCGTCTTCATTCTCCAGTAAGTATGCGTACAGTAGTTATGACCTAACCATTAAGGAAAAGAGGCTGACGTTAAATTCACCAATTGATCTGATGAAAAGTTATGCAAATGCCACATTCCTGACAGATGTTCAAAATCAATCTCCAGCTTATATAGTTAGCCATTACGGTACACACGTATTGACTGATATTTTTTTGGGTGCGAAGCTAAGCGTTCTTTATCAATCAGCTACTACAAGCTCGAACAGATATAACTCATCTCAGGCAGGATTGTCTTTCGGCATAAAGACTATTTTTAGTATTGATGCATCGCTGAATACTACTACATCAGAATTAAGTAAAATATATAGTTCAAAAATGCATTACGAAACCCGTGGCGGAGATGCAAGTAAAAGTTTGATCGGCGATATCGACTTAAATACTTCAAATACACCAACCGTCAATATTTCGAACTGGCAAAGTAGTGCAACTGTTCAAAATGCAGAATTGATTGATATTGGTACGTCGGGATTAGTTGAATTGTCTCAATTTGTTTCAGATCCTACAAAAGCCCAGGCGTTACATGATTATATCGTTCAATACTTAATAAATAACCGCGCTTCGCTTTTGCCTGCGCCAATTTATGGTTATTACCGTGCAGTTGATAACAAGCATATTTTAAGTTCTGATCCCAATTACACAGCTATTTCGCCAAATTGGAGAAATACGGGAGTAGGCTTTTATGCCTATACAGTTCAATATGGTGGTACTGTACCAGTATACCAATACTCAAACCCAAATACAGGCGATCATTTTTATGCTACCAACCCCAATGCTGTTACACCAACAAGTTGGGTAGGGTACCAACGAGATGGTATTACGTTTTATGGCTACCCGTCAGTTCAACAGAGCACCATTCCATGCTATATTTTTTATAGCGAAAATCAGCATGATCATATTTATTCCCCAAATCCTAATGTTACGGCGGGCTATCCAGCAGGCTGGGTTTCACATGGTATAGGCTTTTATGTGTTTCCGGTACCTGCTGGCGGCATATACTAATTAAGGCAATTAGAAAGTTGTATTTAAGGGCATGTTTAATTTGAGCTACTTCTTTAAAGGAGTAGCTTTTTTATTTCGCCAAGCTTTTGTACACACCCATCGTCTTATCCATACAATCACTGATGGAGAAATTTAGCAGCCTAAGTTTGCCCCTGTTAACCAATTCTTCCCTGACAACAGGTTTTCCTAATGCCTGTAGCATGGTTGCAGCTATTGCGGCGGTATCATATGGGTCGAAATATAATGCGGCTTCGCCTGCAACTTCCGGTAAGCTGCTGGTATTGCTGCAGGCAACAGGGCAGCAGTGCTGAAAAGCCTCTAAAATGGGAAAGCCAAAACCTTCGCACAGTGAAGGGAAGACGAATAACTGCGCGTTCTGATATAACTGTGCCAGTACCTCATCAGACGCGTTGAACCGGATACAGCGGTGAATAATGTCCAATTCTGTCAAATAGGAGACTTCCGTTCGGCTAAACGGCGCACCTCCTGCCGCTACCAGGTATAAGTTTGGATGCGCTTTCACAACTTCGGCAAATGCTGCTGCAAACCGGTCGAAGTTTTTATACGAATCGCGGGTACCCACGTATAGTATAAAGTTTTTGGGGATATCGATACTTAGAGGCGTTTTTGTCTGAGGGAAATCCTGTAACGTTACCCCGTGGTGAATTACCTCTACCCGGTCTGCAACCTGCGGATAAAGGCTGATCAGGTCTTTTTTTGTGGCGTGCGAAACCGCGATAATTTTATCTGCCGCCGGGATAGTTTCTCTTTTATACCCCGCAACAACATCATTCACGGCGAATGATTCGGGGAAGCGTTCGTGGATCATGTCATGCACCGTAAGCACAAACGGCTTTTTGACATCCTTTAAAAAATAAGGGTGGTAATAGGTAGGATGAAAAATGTCATAATCATCATGCTGCAAACAGTATTTGCTGTATCGCTGATTCCAGCTGATCTCCCTCTTTTTTTTCGATCCTACCAAATATTCGCCGGTGGGATTATTAAGGGGCGGGTGCAAGTGCCTGATGTAATAATTTTTTGAGTATAAGGCAGCAAGTTTGTAGCTGATGTCATCGCGCTGATCAATCGAATGCATGATGTTGGCGAAGTAACGGGTAATACCGCCGTACCGCTGCTCACTGAAATGCTGATAGTCAAAAAGTATCTTCATTGCTTAATTTCGCTGCCTGCGGCCTTTTTTCATCACCCTGAACAAATGTCTTGCATAAACCCAGAGACCAAGGTGTTGCTTCACCATTTGGTCGTAATGTTTATCAAACTCCGGGTCTTTACTACCCGCAGAAAAGCCGCGTGTATCATAGATTGCGACCAGTTCGTCCACAAACTTCCATTGAAATTTTCTATCGCCAAATAAACTCAGGTTAAGGTGCTGGTCTGCATAAACCGGGTAGCGGGTCTCATATTTATACTTATCGAAAACTCTTCGGGGATAAAATATACTTTGATGGCAAATATCGATTTTCGTCAGGTCGTATTTTTTCAACGCACCACCGGCAATTTCCCCCCAGAAAACCACTTTTGCATAATAAACAGTAGCGGGTTGGGTTAGATGCCGGCCCATTTTGCCGAAGCCGCCAAGTAAGCGGTCGTCTGCACCCATAAAGTAAAGCCAACCACCTTTAGCGTAACTAATGGCTTTATTCATGGCGTCATAAATACCCTGGTCGGACTCGCTGCGCCAGTAAGTTATTTTTGAGTTATGCTGCGCTAAAATATCTATAGAGCCGTCCGTACTGTTACCATCCAGTATGACTAACTCAACTTCGGCATTAACATAAGGCAGCACATTATTCAGGTATTCGGGCAGCAGATGAGCGGCATTATAAGTAACGGTAATAATGCTAATGAGGGGTTGATGCTCAACGCCGGATAGGATACGAACACCGCCCTCTTTCATGGTTTATGCGTTAAAGGTTTGCATGTCTATCAGCTTACGGTAAAGTCCGTTAGCGGCAATCAATTCCTGGTGCGTACCTTCCGCTACTATCCGGCCAGCTTCTAAAACGACGATCTTATCTGCGTTCTGAATGGTACTTAAGCGGTGGGCGATGATAAGCGAGGTGCGGTTCTTCATCAGGTTATTCAAGGCATCCTGTACCAGTTTTTCAGATTCGGTATCCAATGCCGATGTCGCTTCATCCAGCAGCATAATCGGCGGGTTATTTAATACCGCGCGTGCGATACAGATCCGCTGGCGCTGACCACCTGAAAGTTTAGTGCCTCGGTCGCCGATGTTAGTTTCATAACCGTTTTCTGTACCGGTAATAAACTGGTGCGCATTGGCAATTTTTGCCGCAGCTTCTACCTGTTCCATGGTAGCATCGGGTTTGCCAAAGGCGATGTTGTTAAAAATAGTGTCGTTAAACAAGATAGATTCCTGGTTCACAATACCCATTAAGGCACGAAGCGAATTGGCGGTCACCTTCCGGATATCATGACCATCAACTAACACTGCGCCATGCTGCGGTTCGATGAACCGCGGTAGCAAGTCCATCAAGGTAGATTTGCCACCTCCTGACGGGCCCACCAACGCTACAGTTTTGCCTTTAGGGATCACCAGGTTAATATTGCTCAATACTTCTTTCTCCTGGTAGGCAAAAGAAACGTTATCCAGTTTAATTTCCTGGTTAAAACCTTTCAGTTGAATAGCATCAGGTGCGTCTGTAATTGCCGGCTTGGTATCAATCAGTTCCAAAACACGCTCACCGGCAGCAATACCTGAGTGGATACTGCTGAACGAATCTGAAATGGCTTTTGCTGGACGCATTACCTGTGAGAATATGGCGATATAGGCAATGAATTTTTCGGCTGTTAAAGGCGATTGACCATTTAACACCAGCGATCCGCCGTATAATACCAGTCCCGCAACCATGGCAACACCAAGAAATTCAGAAACCGGAGAGGCCGATTGCTGCCTTTTCGCCATGGAACGGATAATCCTCGAATATTTTTTATTGTGATCGTGAAAACGGTTTTTAATGAAATCCGTCGCATTAAATGCTTTGATAATTTTTACGCCGGAAAGTGCTTCGTCGAGATGACTGATCATGGTGCCATAAGTATCATGTGATTCGCGGGCCTGGGCTTTTAAACGTTTCACAATACGCGCAATGATAAAACCTGCAACAGGGATTACCAGTAAAGAGAATAGCGTCAGCTTTACAGACAAGGCAAACAACGCAAAAAGGAAGGCGATCAACTGCAGTGGCTCTTTAAAAACAACCTGCAAAGTGCCGGTTACCGAGTATTGCACTACCTGCACGTCCGAAGCAATCTTGGAGATGATATCGCCCTTACGTTCATTACTAAAATAACCCAGGTGCAAATCCATTACGTTATTAAAAACGTTTCGGCGTAAATTCAGCAAGGTATGGATGCGCAGGTTTTCCATGGTGCGCTGCGAAAAATACCTGAACACATTGCTGATTAATACCGATATTACAATAATGGCGCAAACAAACTTTAACGCACCGATGGGGCCGTAAGTAATGCTAAACTCATGCGCATAATAATTGATGGTGTCCAATAGGTTTAACCAGCTTTTGGGTTTGGGTACGGGCGCTTTAGATTGAAAAAACAGAGTACGCAACAACGGCACCAGCAGGGCAAGGTTCAAGGTGCTGAATATTACCGTAATAATGGTGCAGATGATATAAGGGATAGCAAACTTTTCTATTGGTTTGGCAAAAGAAAGCAGCCGGAAATATGTTTTCATTCAAATAAAATAATCAGCAAAAATATTAATAACGGAGGGGATTAACGATAAGTATTACAGCTTTCTACAGCGAGTAACCCTGGCTTTCAAAAATAGGGCGCCAAAATTCGGGGTATTGGTCCCAATCGTGACAACCAAATGGCAGCTCGCCGTTGTTTAACCGCAATGCCCTTTCCGGATAAATTTCAAATGAAAACCGTAATGCTGTTTGCCAGTCGGGGATTTTAAGCAGCATTTTTTTACGGTTAGCTTCTACACTCCAGAACGCATCTTCATTGTACTGGTGCGCAGTTTGGGCAAGATAGGTTTCGATGCGCCCTTTTTCAGTACCGCAGAGTTCGTGAAATTTATTTACCCTTCTTAACGAAAAACCGCCGTTGCCCACCTTGTTATCAAACTGGTATTTATTGGGTACACCGTTTTTTTTGAGATTAAATTGTGTTGAAACGGCTTGCTGAATACCTGTAACCGCTGCTTTGATCGCGCCGTCATCTTTTCGTCGTATCCACGGGGCGCCGATATAATCCCAACCCTGGCTGCACCAGTAATCCAGCTCGTCTTTAAAAACAAAAGCGTCTGTTTGGTAAATCAGCAAACATTCATAGTCCAGAAACTGTCCGTAAAAATCCTGCGATAGCATCAATCGGTTATAACCGGCAATGCCCGCAAAAAAATGATCGTCAAAGTTTACTACGCCGTTCAATTTTATCAGGGAAGAAACTTTTTTCGGCAGGGTGAGGCTTCGCGGTTTAATGGCAATTTTAATATGCGGGCTTAGGATTTTTTCGCATTGTTGCAGCGAAATTTCTTCATTGGTATTTAAAGTATCTTTATAAAAAGGAATAATAACAACGGATTGAGCAATACTCATTTTTGATCTTAAAGTAGGTTAGGGCACTTATACCGATAAGGTAGTAATTTGCCCGGTATAATAAAAGTATTTCTCTAACACCAGTAATCCAAGCAGTTCTTCCAGCCGCTGATCCATAAACTGCTGCACATAACTATTAGCATTTCGGGCAATGGCTTCCGCTTCTGCCGGGTGCTGTATGTAATATTGCAGCTTCTCTTCCAGGTCGCTAAAATCTTTTTTGATAGCAATGTAATGATGGTTTGGTATCAGCCGGGCTTCCATAAACCACGTTTCATGCGTAGGTGGCGGCATGACAGCTACCGAGTTGGAAGACATGATCCATTTCAGGTTAGTAGCCACATCATTGCCCTCCAGGCTAAGTATAAACTTATATTTCAAATGCTGGGGTATCGATAGCTTGGGTTTCAGCCATTGGGTATTTCCCCCCTGCCGGTTCACCTGCCCAAGATCACACATGGGGTGGTTAAAGTACTTCTCCATAAAACGGATGCGGTGCGGCTGGGTCATGGCGCCGCGGCCGATCAGCAGATTTTTCTTATCATTAAATGCCAGGGAATCTTTTACAAACTGATAGTGCCGCTTTTTATCCAGCTTTAGCAGAATGGCATTTTTGTTATCATCCCACAGGGGTCTGCTTTTTTGGATGGTGGGCGAAGGCGCCACATGGTTTACATCGCCATACAGAAAACTTGCTGTTAACCGTGACGGGAAAAAGCGGGTTAGTTCGTAGGCATCAAACTTATAGGTGCGCGGTTTAGAAAAGGTATTGATTTCTTTTAACGCCAGCGCTTCGGGGCCAAGCGGCGTAAGGGTATCCAGTTTGTTGTAATAATCTACGCGATCCTTCAGGTAATTCGGATCATAATATTTAATGGCACCCAGTTTCTTATGCAGCTGACTTTCAAATACCGAACCCGGTACCAATTGCAGTAAAACGTTTCTGGCAAAGTAGCCCATTTTACTTTTCTTTAATGTTGCGTCAATTTCCTGCAGTGTCATGTGTGTGAGAAACCGTTCGACAAATATAAACGTAAGCAGGCACTAAAGGTTCTGTTATGGTAGTCAGCTCTAAAACTTTAATGAATTTGTGATTTTAAGATGCACTTAAGCAAGCTTCATAAAGTTCAAGGTATTGCTTAGCAGCGGTTTCCCAGGAAAATTTCTCTGCCTGGGCAATTATTTTTTGAGTGCTATCCGCCGTGCTAAAATCTTTCATGCCGGCGTTAAAAACATCCTGCATATGCGCGGGGTCAAAACTGTCGAAATAATAGGCAGCATTGCCACCCACTTCGGGGAGGGAAGTATACCTGGATAAAAATACAGGTTTGCCAAAATGCATGGCTTCAATAACGGGTAGTCCAAAACCTTCTGAACGCGAGGGAAATAAAAATGCAGAGCAATTTTGGTAATACCAGGCCTTATCCTTATCTGTTATCGGCCCGGTTATATGCACCCGGTCCAGGCAGCCGTACCGGCGCGCTTCTTCAATTATAACTTGTTTGTGCGGCGTTTCAGGGCCTGCAATAACCAGTTCATAATCATTGTCCTGAAGCAGGGAAGGCAGTAAATGAGCGCCTTTTTGGGCAGTTAGTACCCCTATTGTAAACAAAAATGGCTTTTGGGGCGCCAGGGCAGGCAAGTGACCGGGTGTAACAGATAATTCATCTGCGCCGTTATAAATAACGGATACTTTTTCCTGATGCCTGGGGAAGTAATGTTTTACATCCTTTGCAACAAATTCTGAAATGGTAACAATCTTGTCTACCTTTTCAATAAAGGTACCCAGCTTTTGCAGGTATTTCTGCAATGGTGCTGAACCAGCGGGCAGTAAATGCACCTTGTTCATATCATGGATGGTCATGATCTTTTTAGCGTTTACCTTCCAGGGCCTTAACCTGCACTCCTGGTCTGAAAAGTGGACTACATCAAACTTATTCTTCAAAGGAAAATAAAGGTTATGCAGTTTAGAAAGGTAAATGATATTAACCCGCTCATCAAAGCGGTACCTGGTTCTTTTATGCAGATAAAAATTAAGATCGAATTGTTGTTGGTTCTGATCAATTAATGCATTGCCAAGGCCCATGCCGAAATAATAATACCCGCAATTTGTGTTTTTCATCGAATCAAAAGTCACTAACGCAGCAGGTACATACATGGGCAATATTTTTTCAAAGATAACAAGTATGCATGGTATAGATGAATACCTATCTGTTAACGCCGGGGAAACCTGAACAGATGTCCGATACCTCACTCTTCAAATTGATATTTTTGTACTTTTGAACCAAATCAGTATTCGCGCAAACCATGAAGAACCCATTTGCTTTGAAGATGCTTGCCTCTGCATGGTGGCGTTTTGTTGATAAAAAGCAATACCGCGCGTACAAACAGCAAATTTACCGGGAGAAGATCGATACCTTTCTGACAGAGAACATTATCCTGACGCTGGATGAAATAAAGGATATAGCCACACGTAATAAAAGACTCAATTTTTTACACTCCGGCAATGCCGGTGATATTATTTATGCCTTACCGGTAATCAAACAGCTCAGCGCCGAAGTTGATGTGCCTTTAAACTTGCTGCTAAAGCTGAATCAGCCGCTTCGGCTGGCTCAGGGCATGACGCATCCTTTAAATAATGTAATGCTGAACACCGCTACGGCTAACCTGATTAAACCCTTGCTGGACGCGCAGCCTTATCTTACAAGTTGTGAGATTTACACCAACCAACCGATAGACATTAATCTGACGTTGTTCAGAAAGGCGGGTATTAAGCAGGACAGGGGTAACATTGCCCGTTGGAATTTTTACACAACAGGGGTGACCGCGGACCTGAGCAAACCCTGGCTTTTTGCAGAGCCTGATAACGCCTATGCAGGCAAGATCATCCTGGCAAGAAGCAGCCGGTATAATAACCCCATCATCGATTACTCTTTTTTAGCCGCTTACGATAATATTGTATTTATCGGCGTGAAGAGCGAGTATGAAACCATGAAAAAGGATATACCTAATTTGGAATGGCTGCAGGTGAAGGATTTTAAACAGATGGCCGAAGTGATTGCCGGTTGTAAATTCTTTATCGGTAATCAGTCTTTTCCATTTTCTATCGCAGAGGGTTTAAAAGTGAAGCGCGTTTTGGAAACCTACCATGCTGCGCCTAATGTAGTAGTAGAAGGGCCAAACGGGTACGACTTTTATTTTCAGAAGCCGTTTGAAGCTATTGTTAAAGAATTAAACAAAGCCTGACGATAAATTCCATGATAATCAGCGCAAATAATTTCAGATCTATAGCCAGGGCTTTGACCATGGTTGAAAATGATTTGAAAGGTGCTGACGACTTGCTGAAATCCTTAAGCATTAATCAGTCCGTACCCGTTATCGGTATCACCGGACCGCCGGGGGCGGGGAAAAGTACGCTTGTGAATAGTTTGATCTCCGGTTTGACTGCCGATGGTAAAAAGGTAGCCGTACTGGCGATAGACCCAACTTCTCCTTTTAACTTTGGTTCGCTGCTAGGTGACAGGATACGCATGAGCGGGCACTTTAATAATGACCGCGTATTTATCCGCTCGCTGGCCACACGCGGCTCTTTAGGCGGGCTTTCTGCCAAAACAATAGAAATGACAGACGTGCTGCGGTCTGCCGGGTTTGATTATATTATTGTTGAGACCGTAGGTGTGGGGCAGTCGGAAGTGGAGATAGCCGGACTGGCGGATGTGACCATAGTGGTGTTAGTACCTGAGGCGGGCGACGAAATCCAGAACATCAAATCTGGCCTGATGGAAATAGCTGACGCGTTTATTGTGAATAAGGCAGACCGTGCCGGTGCTGATGAATTTGTCGGAAAGCTGAGAAAGCTGCTGTACGATCAGCATCAGGAGGTTCCGGTATTTAAGACAGTAGCATCTGAACAAACCGGCGTAGCAGAAGTGCTGGCGTTTATTAATCAACCGGTTTTAAAACAGCATAACCGAAAAGAAATATTGGCAGCCGAAAAGGCTTATCAGTTGATAAAGGAACGCCGCATGGCAGATGTAGACAAAAAAAAGCTCCGGCTGGAAATTGCCGAAGCCTTAAAATATCCTGACTTTAATCTTTATAGGTTTATTGAAAGTTGCTATTCAAACCCCTCAAAAGGAAAAAGGCCTTAATTTTATTCTTCCAATATTGAAGTCCTTCCCTTTGGGAAGGATTTAGGATGGGCTGTTCATGATTTCTTCAATATGATCTGCCTCAATAGGGATGTCCGCCATCAGGTCGATATTACCATCTTGGGTGATCAGGATATCATTTTCTATACGGATACCCAATCCCTCTTCAGGAATATAAATGCCGGGTTCGCAGGTTAAGATGTTACCCACTTCAAAAGCTTTGTACCTGCTGGCGTAATCGTGTACATCAATTCCTAAGTGATGTGATGTGCCGTGCATAAAATACTTCTTATATAAAGGTGCGTCCGGGTTCTGGTTCTTTACATCTGTCTGGTCAAGTAAACCCAGGCCGATCAGTTCGCCGGTCATGATCTTACCTACCTCGTCATGGTATTCATTCCAGATGGTGCCGGCAACCAGCATTTGTTTGGCAGCTTTCATTACCCGCAACACGGCGTTGTAAACATCTTTTTGACGTTTGGTAAATTTTCCGTTTACGGGGATAGAGCGGCTAAGGTCTGCATTGTAGTTAGCATACTCGGCGCCAAAGTCGAATAAAATGACGTCGCCATCTTTACAAACCTGGTTATTATCTACGTAATGCAGCACGTTTGCATTCTTACCGGACGCAATAATAGGGCTGTAAGCATGCCCGGTAGCCCGCTGGCGGATAAATTCATGAATGATCTCGGCTTCAATTTCGTATTCCGCTACGCCGGGTTTCACAAATTTCAGTACACGGATAAAGGCATCCCTGGTAATACTGCATGCTTTTTTGGTCAGTTCTACCTCGATGTCAGATTTCACTACCCTGAGATCGCGCAGGATAGGGGCGGCACGTAAATACTGATGCAGCGGATAGCGTTCTTTCAACTCGTTATAACGGCGCATATCCCGGTACGGAACTTCGTGTACATAGCGGTCGTTCTCGTTCGTATTCAGGTAGATATTGTCTGCATAGTTAATAATACTATGCAATATTTGCTGATAACTGCTCAGCCAGAAGATCTGCTGAATGCCGGAAGCTTCGCGGGCTTCCTCTTTGGTGTATTTATGGCCCTCCCAAATGGCAATGTGTTCATCGGTTTGTCTTAAAAAAAGTACTTCTCTGTACAACGGATTAGGACAATCAGGGTATAGGAGTAGTATGGTTTGCTCCTGGTCTATGCCAGAAAGGTAAAAAAGGTCTGCATTTTGTTTAAACGGATAGCTTTGGTCGCCGGTGCGCGGGGACTCGTCATTGGCATGAAATATGGCTATTGAGTTGGGTTTTAGTCTGCAAACGAAATTATTTCTATTATTAGTAAATAATCGTGAATTTATCGTGAGATATTTCATCAATATACTTTAATCATATATTTGTTAAACAATTTTTTATTCTATTTGTCGTAGTAAATGCAAGTTTGGAACGGTGTTTGGTCGTGGTTTCAAACTTAATTACTAATTTTGAAAAAAAATCACAATTAAAATTGTTTAATCTAAAAACTATGAACTATTCTACATTGAAGAAAACAGTCGCTTTGTCATTTGCTTCTTTGATGGCTGTTGGAATGGTGAAAGCACAAACTTCAACCACAACAACCACTACTGACACCACAATGAACAAGTCTACTGGAACCACTACCGCTAAGGTATTTGGCGGCAGAGGTCAGTACAACACATTCAGCATCGGCTTAAATGGCGGCATTACTGCTCCTGTTGTAGCTACCGGTGGCTCAAATGATTTCACTAACTGGGATGCAAAATTCGGTTATGGTGCTTCATTACGCTGGCAGCTTGCACACTCTTTCGGTATCCAAGGAGATTTCCACGGTGGAAAATTAAACGGTACCAATGCTGACGCTACTAACGGCGTTCGTGACGGTCTGAAAGAGTTTAACACTAAATTCTACAGCGGAACTATCAGCGGCGTTGTTAACGTTGCAACTATCGACTACTTACGTCGCAAAAATGCAATTAACTTCTTCGTTACTGCTGGTGCTGGTTTAGTATGGTATAACCCTACTTTAACTTACGCTAACAATTCAACTGCTACTTATCAGAACGCAGACGGTTCTACCCACTATGCAAAAAGCTTAGTAATCCCGGTAGGTGCAGGTGTTAAATTCCGTTTAAACGATGCATGGGCTCTGAACTTAGGTTACACCGAAAACTTTGTTGATGACGACATTCTTGACGGTCTGAAAAGAGGTTACCCAACTAAAGACAAATACTCTTACGGTTATGCCGGTTTAGAGTGGACTATCGGATCTAAATCTAAACCAAACCTGGATTGGGTTAACCCGGTAGCTATGATGTATGACGAACTGTATGATGCAGCTTTACGTCAGGAAGTTGAAGCTTTAAAAGGTCGTGTTACTAACGTTGAAAACGCAGTTAACGATCTGAAAAAAGATTCTGACGGTGACGGTGTATCTGATCAATTCGACAAATGCCCTAACACTCCTGCAGGTACTGTAGTTGATGGTGCTGGTTGCCCATTGAAGAAAGATACTGTACAAGTAGGTGGTGCTGCTGCTACAGCTTACTCTAACATCCAGTTTGATTTTGACAGCTCTGTATTAAGAACTTCTTCTTACCCAGTTCTTGACGCAACTTCTGCTGATCTGCGTTCTAACACCAGCAAAACTCTTGAGTTAGATGGTTACGCTTCATCAGAAGGTACTGCTGCTCACAACCTGCGTCTGTCTAAAGACCGCGCTAACTCAGTAAAAACTTACTTAGTTAACTCTGGTGTTGAAGCACGTCGTTTAAAAGTAAAAGCTTTCGGCGAGACTAACCCGATTGCTGACAACTCAACTGAAGAAGGCCGCGTACAAAACCGCCGTGTTGAGTTCAAACAAAAATAAATTTTTTCAAAATTAGTATAAGAAAAGGGCGTTCCTTCTGGGACGCCTTTTTTTGTTGGCCGATTTTTCCCCCGATGACTGGCTGGCGAAAGCCACGCTGCCACAGCAGCCACATTTACCACCCCCTCTTTTGTACTTCGTAGAAAGCACGTGGGGATATTTATCCGAGTTGGCGAATTCCCTTATTCACCAATGTTTTGCTTAACTTTGTTCTATGTACTTTTTCCGTAAAAAGGACCCAAACAGGCCCGAAAGCTTTAATCTTAAAGTAATGCATTTTATCAATGCGCTGGCCATTATTATGTTCCTGGCCGGAATTATCTGGAAGTTGATTGATGTATTTTTTCTGAAAAAATGAAGACGATTATAAACACCAACCAGGCTCCTGCGCCTATCGGTCCTTACAACCAGGCTGTAAAAGCAGGTAATTTCTTATTCGTATCCGGTCAGATTGCACTTAACCCTGCCACCGGTGAACTGGAACTGGGCGACATCCAGTCAGAAACAACCCTGGTAATGCAAAACCTGAAGGCAATTTTGACAGAAGCCGGTGCTGACTTTGCCAACGTGGTAAAAACCACCATCTTTTTAAAAGATATGGGCAATTTTGCTGTTGTAAATGAAGTTTACGGCTCATACTTTACTGGCGAATATCCTGCACGCGAAACTGTTCAGGCTGCGGCATTGCCTAAAAACGTGAACGTTGAAATTTCAGTGATCGCTGTTTTAGGTTAATGAAACCCAAAAGCACTTTTATTTATCTGGCTGCGGCAATCAGTGCTGCATTTATCTGGGGCTTTTTTGCTATCCCCTTAAAGCATTTGCACCACTATCCGCCGCAGCAGATTTTGTACTACCGGGTTTTTACTTCTTTTGTATCGCTCTGGGCGCTCAACCTTATTTTTCGCAGAGCGACTATCCGGAAGGATATTGCGTTACTAAAGACCCTGCCTTCGGGTGAACGTAAAAAGGTGCTTTTGTTGTTGATTAGTACAGGGTTTTTCATCACGGCAAACTGGTTTACGTATATCTACGTGGTGAACCATATCGGGGTAAAGGTTGCTGCTTTTGCCTACCTCATCTGCCCGCTGCTAACGGCATGCGGTGGCTTCATGATCTTGAAAGAGCCGCTTACCAGGGTGAAGTTTGCCGGGCTGGTCATTGCTGTTGTTAGTATTGCGCTGCTGTCAACGGTTTCTCTGTACCAGGTATTATGGGCGCTGTTCGTGGCGGTTTTCTATGCCATTTATTTAGTGATTCAACGGGTGCTTAACCAGTTTGATAAGATCAATATGCTGGCCTTCCAACTCATGATTGCCATCCTGATCTTACTGCCTTTTTATATCCATGATTTCAATGATGTACCCACTTCTGCTGATTTCTGGTTCAATATTATTTTAATAGCCCTGGTATTTACCTTGCTGCCATTGCTGCTCAGCCTTTTTGCTTTGAATGGCATCCAGTCGTCTACGTTAGGGATCACCATTTATATTAACCCGGTAATTTCTTTTACCGTGGCTGTTTTCTATTTTAATGAAACTATAGAGCGTTCGCATCTTTTAGGCTACCTGTTACTTTTGATTGCTGTGATGGTTTTTAACTGGCAGGTAATTGCTAACTTGTTTAAAAAGAAAATCAATCTGCAACCTGCGAGCATACTGTTTTGAATCAGCTGTTTAAAACATCTATCGATTATCTGAAGGGCGTAGGTACTTCGCGGGCAGACGTACTGAAGAAAGAGCTGGGCATCTTTACCTTTGAAGACCTGCTGCGCCATTTTCCCTTTAAATATATCGACCGTACACGTTTCTATAAGATAAGGGAAATTAATCCCGACCTACCCCACGTGCAGGTAATCGCCCGGCTTACCAGTTTTGAAACAGTGGGCGAGAAACATACCAAAAGGCTGGTGGCCCAAGTACAGGATGATACCGGTGTGATGGAACTGGTTTGGTTCCAGGGAATCCGCTGGGTGGAGAAAACGCTGATCAGGGGTAAGGCATACATTATTTTTGGCAAGCCGGGGGCCTTCAATGGCAAAGCGCAGATTGCTCATCCCGAAATGGAGCCTTACAGCGCCGAGGCTATGAAGCGTAAAGGGAACCTTACGCTGCAACCGGCCTACAATTCAACAGAAAAACTTAAGCAATTTCAGTTAGATACCAAAGGGATACAAAAGCTTACCGCTGCGCTATTGGAAGCGCATGCTAAAGATATTCAGGAAAACCTGCCACAGTACATCCTGAACCGTTTCCGGTTAATGGGCAGGCGTGAGGCTTACATCGGCATTCATTTTCCGGAGGATAGTACGAAGCTGCATGAGGCTGTTCACCGCTTAAAGTTCGAAGAGCTTTTTGCCATTCAACTAAAGTTGCTGAAGAATAAATTGCTGCGTAACCAGAAGTTTAAAGGCTTTGTATTTGAAAAGGTCGGCGATTACTTCAACACATTCTACCAGCAGAAGTTGCCTTTCGATCTTACCGATGCCCAGAAACGGGTATTACGCGAGATCAGGATAGATACGCAGCGCGGTGTGCAGATGAACCGTTTGCTGCAAGGCGATGTTGGTAGCGGCAAAACGGTAGTGGCGCTCATGAATATACTACTGGCGATAGATAACGGTTTCCAGGCCTGTTTAATGGCGCCTACAGAGATCTTAGCCACACAGCATTATCATTCTATCCGGAATATGGTCGGCGAGGATTTTATTTCGGTGGAACTGCTTACCGGTTCCGTAAAACAGAAAAACCGGAAGGGCATCCACGAGCGATTGGAAGATGGCAGCCTGCAGGTGTTAATTGGCACTCATGCGCTGCTGGAAGATAAGGTGCAATTTAAGAATTTAGGGTTGGCCGTAATAGACGAGCAGCACCGCTTTGGGGTAGAGCAGCGCGCCAAACTATGGCGGAAGAATGTAATGCCGCCCCACGTGCTGGTGATGACGGCTACGCCCATTCCGCGTACCCTGGCCATGACACTTTATGGCGACCTGGACGTTTCCGTAATTGACCAATTGCCCGCCGGGCGTAAGCCGATAGAAACCATCCATTACTACGAGAATCAACGTTTGCCGATGTTTGGTTTTATGAAACGCGAGATTGCTAAAGGCAGGCAGGTATACGTGGTTTATCCCCTGATACAGGAAAGCGAAAAGCTGGATCTGAAGAACCTGATGGATGGAGTCGAGGTGATGTCGCGAGAGTTTCCGCTGCCGCAATACCGTATCAGCATCGTTCACGGCAAGCTTACCGCTGCCGAAAAGGAATTTGAGATGCAGCGCTTTGTGAAAGGCGAAACACAGATTATGGTAGCTACAACGGTGATCGAAGTGGGGGTGAATGTACCGAATGCTTCCGTGATGGTAATAGAAAATGCAGAGCGTTTCGGTCTGTCGCAATTGCACCAGTTACGCGGACGGGTTGGTCGTGGGGCGGAGCAATCTTATTGTATCCTGATGAGCAGCCACAAGCTAAGCCGCGAAGGGCGTATCCGCCTGGATACGATGGTGCAAACTAACGACGGCTTTAAAATAGCCGAGATAGACCTGGAATTGCGCGGCCCCGGCGATATCGAAGGGACGCAGCAAAGCGGCGTGCTGGATCTGAAAGTGGCTAACCTGTCTACAGACCAGCAATTGCTGTTGCAGGCCCGTACCGTAGTGGAAGAGATCTTCGAAAAGGATCCGCAACTGGAACACCCGGAAAACCTGCTACTCCGCCAGATGCTGCAAACGCAAAACCAGGGCTTAAGCTGGGATAAGATTTCGTAGCTTTTAGTCATTGGTCATTGGTCATCTGTCATTGGTCATTTTTTTATAACAATCAATAGTACCGCCGTTGATGACATTGAATGAATGATGACATCGAATGACTAATGACGAGAGTGACCACTGACAATTACCAGTGACAATTGACCAATCCCGGTTGCACATACCGTTTCAAACTTTTAACTTTCAACCATCACATCGCATTTATTCAATCATGAAGTTTAAATCCATACTCGCTGCTTTAATTTTTTCGGCAGGCAGCTTTACCGCAAGTGCACAAACAGACTCTGTTTACATCCGCAAGATATTCGACGAGGCTTTAGTTAAGGGCGAATGTTACCAGAACCTGCATTATCTGTGTAAGAATATCGGGCAGCGGTTAAGCGGTTCTGCTAATGCGCACAAGGCTGTGGAATGGACCAAAAAACTGATGGAAGATTATGGCTTTGATAAAGTATACCTGCAGGAAGTAAGCGTTCCGCATTGGGAGCGTGGCGCAAAAGAGCAAGGGTACATTTTGGCCGGTAAAACAAAGCTACCCGTAGCCTTGGCTGCACTCGGTATGTCTGTCGCGACTCCTGCTAATGGCGTAACCGCAGAAGTGATTGAACTGCATAGTTTGAAACAACTGGATAGCCTGGGCGAGGCCGGTATTAAAGGAAAGATTGTGTTCTTTAACCGCCCATTTGATGAGCGTTTTATAGAACAGGGTACAGCCTATGGTACCGCCGGCGATCAGCGTAATATTGGCCCTGGCGCGGCATCTAAATATGGTGCAGTGGCTGTTATTGTTCGTTCGCTCACTTCCGCACAGAATGATTATCCACATACGGGAGCCACCAACTATGGGAAGAATAAGCCCATCCCCGCAGCGGCATTATCTACCATAGCAGCTAATCAGCTAAGTGAATTGATCCGCAATGCTAAAACTCCTGTAAAGTTCTTTTTGAAAACTAACTGCCGCACGCTGCCAGATGCGGTTTCTTATAACGTGGTTGGTGAACTGACTGGTACAGAAAATGCCAAACAGGTAATTACTGTAGGTGGCCACCTCGACTCGTGGGATTTAGCCGAGGGCGCGCATGACGATGGTACCGGCGTGATGCAGTCGGTCGAGGTAGTCAGGGTGTTTAAAGCACTGGGCTATCGCCCGAAACATACCATCCGTACGGTGATGTTTATGAACGAAGAGAACGGCGGCCGTGGGGGCGCCAAGTATGCAGAACTTGCCGCGCAAAATAAAGAAGAACACCTGGCAGCGATAGAAAGCGACGAGGGTGGCTTTACACCTCGCGGATTTAGTTTCGATGGTGTTAACGGGGCGTTCATTAAAAACATCAACGCTGCCTGGAAAAGCCTGCTGGAGCCCTATGAGGCCGACCGACTGGTGGAAGGTGGTAGCGGTTCGGATATCGGTCATCTGCGCGGCACCATGCCATCAGCGGTGTTGATCGGTTTCCGGCCGGATTCGCAACGCTATTTTGATATTCACCACACGCCGAACGATGTTTTCGAGAACGTAAACAAACGCGAACTGGAATTAGGTGCAGGTACGATGGCTGCCCTGGTTTATTTGATCGATCAGCATGGTATCAAGTTTTAATTAATTATAAGTGAAACCCGAACAAGGTTGTACTTTTGTAGCTTAATTAAAAAGAAAAGTGTCCGAAGAAGATAGTCAAATCCTCCAAAAAGATTCCTTCGCCGCCCTGCGGTATAAAGATTTTCGCGCGTACCTCGGTATGCGCTTTTTCTTTACGTTCGCCTACCAGATGCAGGCGGTAGTCATCGGTTTTTACATTTACCAGTTAACCAAAAGCGCCTTTGCTTTAGGTTTAGTGGGTTTATGTGAAGCTATCCCTGCCATTGGTATCGCGCTGTATGGTGGTTATGTAGCCGATAAATCTGAAAAGCGTAAGATGCTGCTCACTATCTTCCTGATGGTGTTCTTCGCCTCATTCAGCATATTCCTGGTGACGCTGAAGAGTATGTCGCCTTATGTCCACACCGGGTGGATCATCCCTGTTATTTACGTCATGATCTTTATCAATGGCGTTGCCCGTGCCTTTTACGGCCCGGCCACTTTTGCTATCTATGCGCAGAGTATTCCCAAAGAGCTTTATCCTAATGGCAGCACCTGGAGTAGTTCGGCCTGGCAGGTGGCTACGATTCTGGGCCCGGCGGCAGGTGGCTTGATCTACGGGTTTGTGGGGATTACTGCAACGTTCTCGGTTATCCTGTTCTTCCTGCTGGTATCGCTGGTGCTGGTATTCATGCTGAAAAAGTACCCGCCGACTTATGTACCGAAGGAAAGTATCTGGGTGAGCTTAAGGGCCGGGATTGATTTTGTATTCAAGACCAAGATGATGGTCTATGCCATGAGTCTCGATCTGTTTTCGGTATTCTTTGGCGGTGCAGTTGCGTTACTGCCTGTTTTCGCTAACGATATCTTAAAGGTGGGCTCTGAAGGGCTTGGTATCATGCGGGCCACGTCTTCATTAGGTGCGGTACTGACCATGCTGGCCATGACGCGCTTTTCGCCTATGAACCGCCCCTGGAGGAACCTGCTGATCGCGGTTACAGGTTTCGGGATGTCTATTATCTGTTTCGGACTTTCGCGGAGTTTTTACTTATCGCTCATCTTTCTGTTTACAGAAGGTGCTTTTGACAGCATTAGTGTAATTATCCGCGGAACGTTAATGCAGTTGTTAACGCCTGAGCAAATGCGCGGAAGGGTATCTGCTGTTAACTCCATGTTTATCGGTTCATCAAACGAGATCGGCGCATTTGAATCCGGCACCGCCGCACGCATATTGGGTACCGTACCTGCGGTGATCTTCGGCGGAACCATGACCCTGATGATCGTGAGTATCACTTATCTGAAAACCAAAGGATTGATCCCAACAAAACTTAGCGACGTACATACGCCCGAAGTAAGATAAAGAGCTGTGTTGCTGTCGGTGGAAACGTTAGCTGTTTATCCAGCTAACGCTGTTCACCTGTGCAGACTTTTAATTAAGGGGAAAGGGTTGGCGATCAACAAAATTCGCAGCTCGTCCTTCCTTCGCAAGCGGTCAGATTTTGCTTTTTATTAATCAACCGGTATCATTAAGGCAACTTCTGCACCAATCGCGTTCAATTTGGTAGCAAGTGCTTATACATGCAGCAGAGGAGCTTTTTAGAGAAAAATGACGTTTAGCAAAACGGGAATAGTGGGGAATATCTACTTTCTTTTGGGGAAAATATTGCTTGAAAGTTCAAAGGGATTAAACAAAAAGGGCACAATTACTTGTGCCCCTGGGTATTTAAATTCTTTCGAAGATTAATTTGCTATCCGCTTTACGTTTCTCCATAAAAGGAAAACCAAGGCGCCACCGATCGGGACAATCAACACGATCAGTAACCATAGAATCTTCCCGTTCACGTCCATCTCTTTATTAGCCAGAATTTTGAACACGGAAAAAATGACCAGCCCTATCCAAAGGATGAGGAAAATGAGTCCGAAGACGCTGCTGAAGATAGGCGTAAGCGATGGCATAGCTTTATTAGTCTGTAATTGGTTCTGTATGATATTTCTCGCCAATCTGTTGCCGCCACATTGCATAATACAAACCCTTTTGCTGTAGCAGATCATGGTGTTTTCCAGATTCTACGATGTGGCCTTTCTCCAACACGTAGATATGATCGGCATGCATAATGGTAGATAAGCGGTGGGCGATGAGGATGGTGATATGATCTTTTAACACCGAAACATCGCGGATGGTTTCAGTTATTTCTTCTTCGGTCAATGAATCCAAAGCGGAGGTAGCTTCGTCGAATACCAGGATATCCGGGCGACGAAGTAACGCCCTTGCGATAGATAAACGCTGCTTTTCACCGCCGGATACTTTTACCCCGCCTTCGCCAATTACAGTATCTAAACCATTATCTGCACGGGCCAGCAAGCTTTGGCAGGCAGCGCGGTGCAAGGCCTGCATACACTCTTCATCGGTAGCATCGGGGCGCACGAATTTCAAATTCTCGCGGATAGTTCCCGAGAACAGCTGGGTATCCTGCGTTACAAAGCCGATCTTCTCGCGCAATTGGTCCAGATCAATCTCTTTACTTGGTACATTGTTGTAGCGCACATCGCCCTTTAATGGCTGGTACAAGCCTACCAGGAGCTTAACCAGGGTTGTTTTCCCCGAACCTGACGGCCCGACGAACGCGATGGTTTCGCCGGTATTGGTTTCGAAACTGATATGGTTAAGCGCATTGCGGTTAGCGGTTAAGTGCTTAAAAGTTACGCTGTCAAAAGTCAGTTTTCTAACCTTCTCAATCATCACCGGTTTGACAGGCTTTTCGTCTATCGGCGTGTTCAGGATACGGCTAAAGTTACCTAAAGATACTTCCGCCTCGCGCCACGAAAGGATCACGTTGCCTAACTCCTGCAGCGGGTTGAACAGGAAGAACGAGTAGAACAGGAAGCTGAAATACTGGCCGGGCGAGATGGTGTTTTTGAAGATGAGCACCAGCAATACTACCACCATAATACTGCGTACCAGGTTAACGGTGGTGCCCTGTACAAAGCTCATGCTGCGTACGTATTTTACTTTTTTCAGCTCCAGATCCAGGATCTTGTACGTGGTTTTGTTTAATCGCTCAATTTCCTGTTTAGCCAGGCCCAGGCTTTTTACCAATTCGATATTCCGCAGCGATTCTGTAGTAGAACCGGCTAATGCCGTAGTTTCTGAAACGATTTTCTTTTGTATGGTCTTGATTCGACGGCTGAGCGCCATACTTACAAAAGCAATCACCGGGATGGCTGCAAAGTAGACCAGCGTAACTTTATAGCTTACCGTTACGGAATAAACGATAACGAATACCATACCGATAAGGCTAACGAACAATACGCTGATAAACGAGGTAATAAACTTTTCGGAGTCTATCCGAACCTTTTGTAAAATGCCTAACGTCTCGCCGCTGCGCTGGTCTTCAAAAACCTGGTAAGGCAGTTCTAACGAGTGTTTTAATCCGTCTGCATACATCGCAGCGCCAACGCGCTGGGTGATGATGTTGGTAAAGTAATCCTGGAAGTTTTTAGCGATACGAGATACCATGGCTACGCCGATGGCAGCACCTACCAGTAACAGCACGTTATGGATGTACTGTTCGTAATTCAGATCGTTACGTTTTTCAATCACACGGTCTACTATTTTACCGGTGATATATGGATCGAGCAGGGAAAAACCAATATTAAAGCCGGCCAGGACAAGTGCAAGCACTACAACCCAACGGTGACGGGATAGGTAGGATAAAAGCAATTTCATTTAACAAAATTAAAAAAGGGAATGGCGCAAAACGCTCATTCCCTTTAATTTGACATTAGGTTTATATGATTAAACCGTCATGATATCTTTTTCTTTCGCTTCGGCAAGTTTATCAACTTTAACAATGTAGCTGTCAGTCAGTTTCTGAACTTCGCCTTCGCCGGTTTTGATCTCGTCTTCAGATACGCCTTCAGATTTCAGTTTCTGAATTTTGGCGTTGGTATCTTTACGGATATTGCGAACGGCAACTTTACCATTTTCGGCTTCAGCCTTTACTTTTTTTACTAAATCGCGGCGGCGCTCTTCGGTAAGTGGTGGCACGTTTAAACGGATTACCACACCATCGTTCTGAGGGTTGATACCCAGGTCTGCTTCTTTAATGGCCTTTTCAATGGCGGTCAGTAAAGATTTTTCCCAGGGCTGTACCAAAATGGTACGTGCATCCGGGGTATTGATGTTACCTACCTGGCTCAGCGGGGTAGGTGTGCCGTAGTAATCTACCGAAATACCATCAAGCATAGATGGGGTAGCTTTTCCAGCGCGTATCTTGCTTAATTCGTTGTCAGTATGATCAATGGCTTTTTCCATTAAAGCCTTTGCGTCGTTAAGCTGTTTTTTAATGAGTTCGCTCATTGTGTACTATTTTAATCGTGCAAATATATGTATTAGAAGCAAGAGACAAGAAGCAAGAATCAAGACTTCTTTCAAAGTTGGCTTTTGTCTGGCTTCTTGTCTCTGGCTTCTGGCCTCTAAAAAATTATTTCACCAGGGTTCCGATGGTTTCACCGTTGGCGATACGTTCAAAGTTGCCGGGTTTATTCATGTCGAATACAATGATCGGCAGTTTGTTTTCCTGGCAAAGGGTAATGGCGGTCATGTCCATTACGTTCAGGCCTTTATCGTAAACTTCCTGGAAAGAAATTTCGTCGTAACGGGTAGCAGAAGGATCTTTTTCAGGGTCGGCGGTATAAATACCATCCACACGCGTTCCTTTTAAAACAACGTCGGCCTTTATTTCAATGGCGCGAAGCGAAGCTGCGGTATCTGTTGTAAAGTATGGGTTACCGGTACCTGCACCGAATATCACAATACGGCCAGACTCTAAGTGGGTAATGGCACGGCGGCGGATGTAAGGTTCGCAGATCTGTTCCATTTTGATGGCAGACTGCAAGCGGGTTTCCACACCGATGCCTTCCAGTGCGGTTTGCAGCGCCATACAGTTAATTACGGTGGCCAGCATACCCATGTAATCTGCCTGTGCACGCTCCATGCCGCTTTTTTCTGCACTTAAACCACGGAAAATGTTTCCTCCGCCTACTACAACGGCTATTTCTATGCCTGCATCAAATACGCTTTTAATATCGTGGGCATATTGCTGTACGCGGTTGTTATCTATACCGTACTGCTTTTCGCCCATTAAAGATTCACCGCTAAGCTTTAGTAATATCCGTTTGTATTTCATTGTAAGTTATTGATTAATCGTAATTTATGTGAGAGGTAACAGTTTGCCGTGCAGGCAGGTGCCCATCACCTCAAAGTTATCATTAAAAATAATTATATCCGCATCGTACCCTGCAGCTAAGCGGCCTTTGTTTAAACCGGCCAGCTGAGCGGGATAAAGCGTTGCCATATTGATGGCTTCCGGTAGCGCGATGCCAACTTCTTTTACGCAGTTTTCTACAGCCTTCAGCATAGTAAGGCTCGAACCGGAGAGCGTACCATCCGGCATTACATAGCGGTCGCCTTTAAACTGGTGCTGGTAGGTGCCTTCTGTTGCGGCGGTTACCGCATCCGTAATCAAGAAGAGTTTATCGCCAAGCATGCGTTTCGCCATCCTGATCATGGCAAAATCAACATGGACACCATCTGCAACGATGCTGGTAAAAGGACGTTCTTCAAATATTGCCGGAATGTAGCCCGGCTGGCGATGGTGGATAGGCGGCATGGCATTATATAAATGCGTAACAGCCTTAATTGGTTTGTTTAAAAATGTTTTGCCTTCCTGGTAGGTGGCGTTGCTATGCCCGGAGGAGATGATCACACCGCTATTGTCGAGATAGTCAATCACTTCCTGATCCTGCAGTTCAGGCGCAGTGGTCATGATTTTTACTTCGCCTTCGGCGTATTCGATCCAGCGTTTTACTTTTTCAAGCGTAGCTTTCTGGATGTATTGTTCCGGGTGGGCGCCTTTGCGTATAGGGTTCAGAAAAGGCCCTTCCAGGTGCAAGCCTAAGAAGTTGCCTTTAGCCTGCGGACGGTAAGCTTTTGCTACCGCGATACCTTCTTCTACCACTTCATCGCTATTGGTAGCAATGGTTGCCATAAAACCGGTAGTCCCCTGGTTTAGCATATCCTGCTCCATTTGCGCTAAAGCTTCTACGGTAGGTATACCGCCGAATAACTTTCCACCGCTTCCGTAGATCTGCAGATCTATTAAACCCGGCGCAGCATAAACGCCGTGCAGGTCTGTTTTCTCGACACCTTCGTGGATTTCCGTTTCGTTAATGATCGCCTTAATGGTTTTCCCTTCAATCAGAATTGCTTTACCGGTGGTGATGGTACCATTATCTATCAGGCGAAGGTTATACAGGGCAGTTTGCATAGGTGGTGTAGATGGTAATAGATATAAGTAAAGATGTCATGTTGAGGCACTCGAAACATGGTGTGTTGGCCACCGCTCATCCTTCGAGAGCCTCAGGATGACAGTCCGAAAAATCAGGGCAAAAAAAATCCCCTCATTTTCATGAGGGGATCAAAATAATTAAGCTCCGATAACTACCCGCTTAAAGGCGGTAACAGTTAAGCCTTTTTCAATTCCGTTCAGGAACTGAGCGATATTTTTAGAAGGGTCTTTCACAAACTCCTGGTTCAAAAGGGTTGAATCTTTGTAGAATTTGTTCAGTTTGCCTTGTGCAATTTTCTCAACCATTTCTTCTGGTTTACCTTCAGCGCGGATCTGCTCTTTAGCAATTTCCAGTTCGCGCTCGATAGTAGATGAATCAACACCGTCTTTATCAACAGCAATTGGGTTCATTGCAGCAATTTGCATCGCTACATCTTTACCAGCTTCATCAGCACCGGCAGGGTTAGCATTTAAAGCAACCAATACACCTAAACGGAAGTTACCGTGGATGTAAGCAACTACTTTTTCGCCAACTAACACTTCGTAAGAAGTGATGCCGATTTTCTCACCGATTTTACCGGTCATGTCTAAAATAGCTTCGCCAATTTTAACACGGCTGGTTTCGGTATCAACTTCAAGGTTGTTTAATTCTTCAACAGTAGCCGGTAAATGTTGGGCAGCAGCGTTAGCTACAGCGTTTGCAAAAGCAACAAAATCGGCATTTTTAGCAACGAAGTCTGTTTCGCAACCTAAAGCGATAATTACACCTTTGCTACCATCTTCGTTGGTACGGGCAATAACCACACCCTCGTTAGACTCGCGGTCCTGACGGCTTGCGGCAACTTTAGCGCCTTTTTTTCTTAAATAATCAATAGCAGCTTCAAAATCGCCATTGGTTTCAGTTAAAGCTTTTTTGCAGTCCATCATACCGGCACCGGTTTGCTGGCGCAGTTTATTTACATCTGCTGCAGAAATTTGTACTGTAGACATATTGTTTATGAGTTGTGAGTTACAAGTTTAAGGTTGCGAGTTAGCAACTTTTTATGACCTGTAACCGGGTTACATTTTAAGTTTTTATGAAAAAATGATGAGCCGTAAATATCAACTATCTACAACTCACCATTCCGTATTTCAAAATTACTCTTCAGTAGAAGGAGCTTCGGTTTCAGCTTCAGCAGCTACTTTGCGGGTTCTTTTACCGCCTTCAGCTTCTGGTGCGTCAGCTTTAGCTTTAGAAGCTGCTGCTTCTTTTTCAGCCTCATCCTCTTTCTCGCGTTTACGCTCGTCTAAACCTTCCTGGATAGCCTGGATAATGATACCGGTGATCAAAGAGATTGATTTAGTAGCGTCGTCGTTTGCAGGGATAGGGAAATCGATGTTAGAAGGATCAGAGTTGGTATCCACCATTGCAAAGGTTGGGATGTTTAACTTTAATGCTTCAGAAACAGCGATGTGCTCTTTCTTAACGTCGATCAGGAAAAGCGCTGCAGGTAAACGGTTCAGGTCAGAAATACCACCTAAAAGGTTTTCTAACTTCACGCGCTCACGCTGGATCATTAAACGCTCTTTTTTAGAAAGGTTGTTGTAAGTACCGTCTTTAGTCAGTTTATCGATGTTAGACATCTTTTTGATTGACTTGCGTACGGTAGCAAAGTTAGTTAACATACCACCTAACCAACGCTCGGTTACGTAAGGCATGTTTACTGTTTTTGCATGTTCAGCAACGATGTCTTTCGCTTGCTTTTTAGTAGCTACGAAAAGTACTTTACGTCCTGATTTTACAATTTGTTTGATAGCTGAAGCAGCTTCTTCAACCTTTACTAAAGTTTTATTTAAATCGATAATGTGGATACCGTTACGCTCCATGAAAATGTACTGCGCCATTTTCGGATCCCATTTGCGGGTAAGGTGACCAAAGTGTACACCAGCGTCCAGTAAATCCTGATATGTTGTTCTTGCCATTGTTGTGTCCTCCTGAAATTAACGTTTACTGAATTGGAATCTTCTGCGTGCTTTTCTGCGTCCTGGTTTTTTACGCTCAACCATCCGGTCGTCGCGGGTCATTAAACCTTTAGCGCGTAATGCAGGTTTCTTTTCAGCATCAAGTTCAACAATAGCTTTAGCGATAGCTAAACGAACGGCTTCTGCCTGTCCTTTAACGCCACCACCTGCAACATTTACCTTTACATCAAATTTACCTTCGTTACCAGATACTAAAGCAGCCTGGTTAATGATGTATTGTAAAGGAAGTGTTGGGAAGTATTCTTTGTAATCTTTACCGTTAACGGTGATGTTGCCGCTGCCTTCGCTTAGGTAAATGCGGGCAACTGCTGTTTTTCTTCTGCCTGAAGTGTTAGTTGTTGGCATTTGTTTGTCTCCTTAAATTAAAAGTTAATGGTTTTAGGGTTTTGTGCAGCGTGCGGATGCTCGGCGCCTGCGTAAACATGCAGGTTTCCAAATAAGGCACGGCCCAAACGATTTTTAGGTAACATACCACGTACAGCTTTTTCAACTACACGCTCCGGATGTTTTGCCATTAACTCCTTAGGAGAAATGAAACGCTGACCACCTGGGTAACCAGTATAAGAAACATATTGCTTGTCGCCAAATTTGTTTCCGGTCAGTTTTACCTTGTCTGCATTAATAACAATAACGTTATCACCGCAGTCTACGTTTGGGGTGAACCCTGGCTTGTGTTTTCCTCTGATGATCGCTGCGATCTTAGAAGACAAGCGCCCCAAAATCTCGCCTTGTGCGTCAACAACAACCCATTCTTTGTTAACGGTCTTTTTGTTGGCTGAGACAGTTTTGTAACTTAACGTATTCACTTGCTTTAAATTAAATTAATTAAACGTTTTTAATACCCCGCATTTTTCGGGACTGCAAAGATACAGGTTTCTGTTTAATTAACAAGTAGTTGAAGAGGAAATTTTGGTGTGATGATAACGCTATTTATAAAGTAATTCTGTTGGCGATGCTGCAGCAGGGCAGGACGAGAGACTACGATTGCTGGAAATATGCTTTTCCGGAGGTGTGATTTTTAATCAGGTTAATTTGATTTCTCTTGGAGAAACAATATTAATCTAAAGATGTAATTACTGGTTTCTTAATTCACTTTACATCACACCTATGAGAAGATTTGTACACGCAGTGCTCATTGCAGCACTAAGCACAGCTATAATCGGCTGTAAAAAAGACAAAGACCTGGTAAACCCCAAGATCAAAGAAGTAGCTGCTACCTACCTGCCGCAAACTACGGGCAGCTGGTGGAAATACGCGATTAATTACCCGCGCACGGATACCGTAACCGTTACAATGACGCCTGATAAGCAAACAATGCAGGGTAAAATTTACTTCATTGCGCAGATGGCATCTAAATATTTTCCATCTATACCGGTTTATTACGCCGTAAATGGACACGATTATAACCAGATTAGTAATGTGCCCGGTTACGGCGATTTCAACTTCAGCTTTTTAAATGATACCGCAAAGGTGGGCTACCAGTGGACGGTGCCTGCGGGCGATAACGCGATCAACGGACGTAAGGTGGTGATGACCACAACCATCGTAGAGAAAGATATTTCTAAAACCATTGATAGCAAAACTTATGAGCATGTGATCCACACTACCGGGGTGTTACAGTACACCACTACCAGTTCTTCTAATATCACCTGGGCTACTTATGATTTCTATGTAGCCAGGGGGATCGGCATTATAGAGGTTGATGCCAGTTTACAGGGTAAGCCAACTTATATGCGTTTAGTGGACTATGCGATAAAAGTTGATTGAAAATATTTTTAACCTAAAGTTAAAACTTCTAAGAATATTGCTCTAACTGGCATATTAATTGTTTTTCTTCTGCTGTATTACCGATGGTAATATTAAATGTTGAAACCAAATCTATTATTATGGAAACCATTGAAAAATCAGTAGAAGTTCTAAGCGAACTTGTTGAATTGAATAACTCACGTGCAGAAGGCTTTGAAAAAGCATCATCAGAACTTTCTGATAACGATACAGATCTGAAGCCGTTGTTCCAGCAGTATGCAGAGCAAAGCCGTAAGTTTAGCCAGGAGCTGAATGATTGCATTACCGGTTTAGGCAGCAATTATGAGAAAGGCGAAATGACCAGCGGTGCCATTCACCGTGTATGGATCGATATTAAATCCATGTTTACCGGGCATGACCGTGCAGGCATCCTGGGCGAATGTGAACGTGGCGAAGACAGCATCAAGAAAGCTTACACAGAGGCGATTCAGGGTGGCGAGCTATCGCCGGAAGTTTCAGGCGTGGTAGCTGCACAAGCACAAGAAATCAATATGGAGCATGACCGTATTAAGTTGCTGCGCGATACCGCTAAGTAATTCTGTAGAATACCTTTCAGATCAAAAAGCCGCTGTCAAAAGCGGCTTTTTGCATTTTATGCCTGTAATTTTTATCACCAACAATCGTTAGTATAATTAGCTCTTTGTAGCAACACCTTTTTCGCTTTCAATTTGTTAGGTTTGCAGTTTATTTTTAATTTATACAATTTCAGGTGGTTATTCTTATTTTCTTTTTAGCGCACTGGTTTCTGTCGCTGTTCTTTCAAACATTTTTCCTGCACCGTTACGCAGCACACAAAATGTTTACAACGCATAAGTTTTTTGAACGTACTTTTCACGTATTGACTTTCGTTTGCCAGGGATCTTCGTTCTTGAATCCCCGCGCTTACGCCATTATGCACCGCGAGCATCATGCGTATAGCGATACGGAAAAAGACCCGCACTCGCCCCATTTTTTTACAGATGTATTTCAGATGATGTGGCGTACGGTGATCAGCTTCCGTGAACATGAACGCAAATTGAAAGAGCCGGAAGCACGCTTTAAAGGCAATTATCCGGAATGGCGCCTGTTAGACTATTACGGTTCTACCTGGTATGCCCGTTTAGGCTGGGGCTTGCTTTATGTAGCTTTTTATATGCAGTTTGCTACCGCCTGGTGGATGTACCTGTTGTTACCTATCCATTTTATGATGGGGCCGATCCATGGTGCGATTGTGAACTGGTGCGGACATAAATACGGTTATTCCAACTTTGATAACAACGATAAATCTCGCAATACGACGCCTTTCGACTTTTTTATGTTAGGCGAGTTGTTCCAGAACAACCATCACCGTCATCCGAATAAACCTAACTTTGCAACGCGCTGGTTCGAGTTTGATCCTGTTTACCCGGTAATGAAAGTATTGCACTGGACCCGGATCATCCGCCTGCGTAAACCTGCTTTAACCTAATAAAAGGCATTGGCCTTCATACTTTATTGTAATATATACCATGAGTGTATCTCTATTAGCACAAAACCTTACCGGTTCTGAGATTATTAAGATTGCCGGTGAAATTAACGAACTTAAAAAACAAGGTCAGAATATAGCCAACCTTACTATCGGCGACTTTGATTCAAATATTTACCCGATCCCCGAAGAACTGAAGGTGGGTATTGTTGAAGCCTACCATCAAAACCAGACCAATTACCCACCGGCAGACGGTGTGCTGGATCTGCGTGAAAGCGTTTCGGGCTTTATTAAAGAGCGTTACGGATTAGATTACAGCCCGAGCGAGATCCTGATTTCAGGAGGCTCACGTCCGTTGATCTACTCTACTTACCTGGCACTGGTAGATCCGGGTGATAAGGTGATATTCCCTATCCCTTCATGGAACAATAATCACTATTGCAACCTTACCCGTGCAGAAGAGGTACTGATTACCACTACGCCCGAGAATAATTTTATGCCGACAGCAGAGCAGATCGCTCCGCATGTAAAAGGCGCTACTTTGCTGGCTTTGTGTTCGCCACAAAACCCAACCGGTACCATGTTTACCCGCGAAGCCCTGGAAGCAATTTGCGACCTGGTAATTGCCGAGAACAAAAGCCGTGCAGCAGGCGAGAAGCCTTTATATATCCTGTATGATCAGATGTATTCGCAACTGACGTTTGGCAGTCATCAGCATTTTAACCCCGTAAGCTTACGCCCCGAATTAAAAGACTATACCATCTTTGTAGACGGTGCATCTAAATGCCTGGCCGCAACAGGCGTGCGCGTGGGTTGGGGCTTTGGCCCGGCTGAAGTAGTGAACCACATGAAAGCCATTGTAGGCCATATGGGTGCCTGGGCGCCGAAGGCAGAACAGGTAGCGATGGCGAAATACCTGATCCAGACGGATAAACTGAATGCCTACCTTGCTAACTTTAAAGGCAGGGTACAGACAAGTTTAACAGCCTTGTATGAAGGTATTAAACAATTGCAGAGCGAAGGTTTCGCGGTAGATGCGATCGAACCGATGGGTGCTATTTATTTAACCATCAAGTTAGATTTCACCGGTAAAACCACACCAGAGGGTACCGTATTGAATAATTCCACCGATGTAAACTTTTACCTGATCAAAAATGCAGGCGTGGCCTTAGTGCCGTTCTCTGCATTTGGTACCGGGCACGAAGTAAACTGGTTCCGTGCTTCGGTAGGTACCATTACACCTGAAGAAATTCAGCAGATGATCCCAAGAATAAGGGAAGCATTAAGCAAGTTGAAATAAAAGGCCTCTCCCAACCCTCTCCAGAAGGAGAGGGCTTTTTGTTTTTATGAATTCCTCCCCCTCTGGGGAGGATACAGGTGGGGCCTTACGCGGCATTCGAAATATACTTCACCAAACTTCGCTTGGCCACCGGTAGTAAGGTTTGTTCCAGCGGGAAGGTAATATCCGTATGCACATAGTAAACGGCGGGGTTAGGCAAGTGCTTTCTTTTACGTATCAGGTCGCGCTTCAGGGCTTCGGGGGTATTCACTAAACCCTGTTCGTAGGTCTCCACAAATTCTACGTTGATGCCACGGTAGCGGTCTTCCTTGCTTTCGAAGATGGTGATTTGGTATTCGTACACCCAATTGGTTTTCTCCTTTCCGTTCCGCAACGAAAAATAGCCATAGAAAGGTGTTAACGGTACCACGCCCACGGGATCTATATTGATCCGGCTTTCTACAAAATCATAAAGCTCTTTGCCTGTTTTTATCGCCGGGTCCATTTTATACAATGCATAGCTAATAATGCGCTCTATTTCGCGCATGTTCGCATCATCCTGAATGATCTTCTCATAAGTTAGCTTCACTGCATCAATATCTGCTTTAGTTAGCCGTTGAGGAAACGCTTGCTGTAGTACAGATTTGTTCTCTTTAAATTCCAGCAGATTGTTGTAGTGAAAGATCAGGTCTGCAAGGTTTGGGTAGAGCCGACTTTTATCAAAATGCCGGTTAATTTCCTGCAGATAATCCAACAAAATGTACTTTTTTAGTTCGAAATCAATGTAGCCGTCAATAAACCAATTTATACCTAAAGACTTCATACAGATTAACCTCCTTCTGTTAGCCTTAAATTAAATTAAAAATAACATTTTTGCAATATGCCTGCCGGAACGTTATATCTTATCCCGGTTCCGCTTGCTGATGCTGCAGCGGCGAAATCTTTTACGCCTTACCTGGTTCAAACCATTAACAATATATCTGAATACATTGTTGAGAACGAGAAGACGGCCCGCCGTTTTTTAAAAGAAGCCGGACTGAAAACGCCGCAAAGCGAACTGGTGATCCATGATTATGGCAAGCATAATCGTAATGCTGATATCAGTATTTTTTTTACAGGTTTGACGGCCGGCCGCGATGCAGGTTTAATGAGTGAAGCCGGGTGCCCCGGCGTAGCCGATCCAGGTGCAGACATTGTAGCCGAGGCGCATAAAAGAGGGATCAAGGTAGTGTCTTTAGTGGGGCCAAGCTCTATTCTGCTGGCACTGATGGCATCGGGTTTTAACGGGCAAAGCTTTAGTTTCCACGGTTATTTGCCCATTGACAAAGCCCAGCGAAGCAAACGGATTAAGGAGTTAGAAGGATTTGCCGAGCGGTTTAAACAAACCCAATTATTTATAGAAACGCCGTTCAGAAATAACCAGTTATTAGAAGAAATACTGAAATCGTGCAAACCGGCTACCCGGCTTTGCATTGCTTGTAATTTAACAGCAGAAGATGAGCTGGTAAAAACGCAGACCATTGCAGCTTGGAAAAAACAACCGCCAGACCTGCATAAAAAGCCGACCATCTTTCTACTATTCCATGCTTAAATGAAGTTAACCGAACGGCACACCCAGGTACTCATTGTAGGAGCAGGCCCATCCGGCCTGATGATGGCTGCGCAGTTGCTGCGTTACGGCATACAGCCGGTCGTTATCGACAATAAAAAAGGGCCGACCAACCATACCAGGGCTTTGGCAGTTCAGGCACGTACGCTGGAGATCTACCGGCAAATGGGTATTGCAGATGAAGTGCTGAAGGAAGGTAAGCCGGCAGAAGGTTTGAATTTCTATTATGAAGGGAAAAGAAAGGGCATTTTCCCGGTTAAAGATATCGGGGAAGAGCAAACACCCTACCCTTATGTGTTCATTTACCCGCAAAGTAAAAACGAACGTACATTAATCAACTACCTTACGCAGCATGCCGTTGCGATCTATTGGGATACGACGCTGCAACAGCTTTCGCAGAATAATACGCTGGCAGAAGCCTTGCTCATATCTGAAGGTGCCGAGGTGAAAATCACCGCAGATTGGGTGATTGGTGCAGATGGGGCACATAGTACGGTTCGTAAGCAATTGGGCATTGCCTTTAAAGGCGATACTTACCCGAGTTTGTTTTACCTGGCCGATGTTATTGCTGATCAGCAAGACGATTTCATCGATCTTCATTTATCGGACAAAGGATTTGCAGGCTTTTTCCCGACAGCAGAACCTGGGGGATTTCGGATCATAGGCGCAGTGCCGGAAAAGCTACAGGACAAGGAATTAACGCTGGACGATGTTCTTCCCGAAATTAGCCAGGTAACTAAAACGACATTTAGGGTTAAGGAATGCCGCTGGTTTACTACCTACAAATTGCATCACCGTATGGCAGAAGAGTTCCGTTCCGGAAGAAGTTTCCTGATCGGCGATGCAGCACACATCCACTCGCCCGTAGGTGGCCAGGGCATGAACACCGGTTTGCAGGATGCTTATAACCTGGCCTGGAAACTGGCTGGAGTGATCAATCGTAAACTGGAGGAAAAAATCCTGCAGACTTATGCTGCGGAACGGATGCCGGTGGCAAGGGAGCTGTTGCAAACCACAGACCGGGCTTTTAAGCTGCTGATGTCGAAGTCGCCTATGATGCAATTGGGTAAAAAATGGCTCTTGCCAAAAGTGATCTCGTGGTTGTGGGGGAACGATGGCATCAGGAAGAATTTCTTTAAAAGGTTATCGCAGACGGGAATCAGTTACAGGCATAGCCCGATCAGTATTGATCTGAGCCATTCCAGCAGGTATAAGGCCGGCGACAGGTTGCCTTACTTGAAACTGTACGACGAAAAGAAGCAGGAAGAAACCGACCTGCAGGCATGGTGCAGTAAACCTGGTTTTACGCTGATATTAATGGGACAGATGGCCGAGCAGGATCTGTTGAACTATGCGCGTTGGATCACCCATTTTTACGGCTCAGGTTTAAATTTCTTTTACCTGCCGCTCACCAAACGCAACTGGCCTGTATTTTACCAGTTAGAGGTAAAGCAAAATCATAATAAAACGATCATTGTTCGGCCGGATGGGCATATCGGTTTTATGTGCGACAGCGCAGATATCGATGTCATCAACAATTACCTGCAGTTTACAGCAGGATTAATACGGGCGGATAAATAATTTAACCGTGTATGGTTTCCTTTTTACCGTAGTTTTTAATCACTTCTGCTTCATAAGCTAGGAAAGCTTGCCAGCGACCCTCAACATCAATCCCTTCACCGTATTTTTTTGCCAGGCGGATAAAGGTAGTATAGTGAGTAGCTTCACTGATCATCAGTTCGTAGTAAAACTCTGCTAATTGCTGATCGTTAATGTTTTCTGAAAGCACTTTGAAGCGTTCGCAGCTGCGCGCTTCAATCATGGCAGCGAACAATAACCGGTCTATCAGCATTTCGCGGCGCGAACCGCCTTTCTTCAAGAACTTCAGCAGTTCGTTCACATAATCATCTTTCCGTTCGCGGCCAAGCGTATAGCCCCGCTCCAGAATAATATCGTGTACGCGTTTAAAGTGATCCATCTCCTCCTGAACTAAAGCGGCCATTTCCTGCACCAGGTCAGAAAGTTCGGGGTTTTGAACAATCAGTGTAATGGCATTGCTGGCTGCTTTCTGCTCGCAAAAAGCATGGTCGGTCAGAATTTCTTCGATATTGCTCTCCACCACATTGGTTACCCAGCGCGGATCTGTAGGCAATTGCAGTTTAAGGATGGTTTTCTCGCTCACGGTACAAAGATAGCTGATAGTTTTCAGAGACAAGAATCAAGAGATAAGAGTCAGGAATTACTCGTCGTCTTCTTTAAATGCGGGATTGTTGGATAAAGACCTTGCGTGGTGATGAATGGTAAGGATAAGAAGATCAGAGGTAGATAGTACGTCGTAGAATATTCTGTAATTTCGAAAAATAACCTCTCTTACCGAAGTTCCTGCTTTAGGGAAAGGCTTACCTAAGTAGATGTCATGCTTTAGCTTGCTAATAAAGCTCCGGATATAATTAACTTCTAGCTTAGCGTATTTGACAGAACCTTTTTTGATAAAAGCATAGATTTCTTTAATATCGTCCAGCGCCTCTCTTGAGTAAACTATTTTTACTCCCATGAGTCAATTTCTCTATCAAATTCTTCTTCTGAAAGATATTCTCCCTGCTCAAATTGTTTTTTTGCCCGATCTATCTTATCTAATAAGATCAGTTCTCCCACTACATCATCTACCGTAAAAGTATCGGGTAAATGATCTACCATTTCTTTAACTATCTGCTTTGTTAACATCGCATTGTCCCTTTCTATAAAGATACAACTTTACCGGTAAAGGTTTTTGTTCTCTATAAATTTCAGAACGGTGTCCGGAACAAAGAATTGTACGTTCTTCTTTGCTGCTATCGACTGTCGGATAAACGTTGCCGAAAGTTCCATTAGCGGTGTCATCGTGATGGTGACGGACGGATGGCTGGCCAGTTCGGCATTTTCATAGCCCGGGCGTGGGTATACAAAAATGCGGTAATCGCGCAGGATCAGCTTATAGTTCTTCCACTTGTGTAGCGATACCAGGTTATCAGACCCCATAATCAGTGCAAACTCATGCTGCGGGTATTTCTCTTTCAGAGCAGTAAGCGTATCAATAGTGTAAGACGGTTGCGGCATTTTCAGTTCCACGTCGCTTACTTCTATATTCTCGGCATTGTCTGTAGCGAGGCGCGCCATCTCCAGCCGGTCGTAAGTATTGATGAGATCGCTGTACTTTTTAAAAGGGTTTTGGGGAGATACCACCAGCCACACTTTATCCAGCTCGGTATGGTTAGCCATGTAATTGGCGATTATTAAATGGCCAATATGTATGGGGTTGAACGAGCCGAAAAGCAAGCCTATTTTCATCTGCCGGGGTTATATTAAAACGTTAATACAATAACCAATATATTAACATTATTTTAAAACAGAAACTTTTTGTTTGAAGAAATAGTATCGAAACTAAGCTTAGCTTATGAAATCCGTTACCAGTTTCTCTGCTTCGTCGCAGGCCACCTGCAGTTCGTAATTTTTTAGGATCACGTCGAATTTCGGTGCATAATTCAGCTCTTTTTCAGCTTTGGCAAAGCGCTCCAGTAGTTTCTGCGGGCTGTCTGTCCCCCGGCCGGAAAGGCGCTCTTTCAGCACTTCAAGCGATGGTGGCTGAACGAATATCGCCAGGGCCTGATCCTGGTATTTGCGTTTCAGGTGGAGCCCGCCTTCAACGTCGATATCAAAAATTACCGTTTTGCCTTTAGCCCAAATCCGCTCAATCTCTTCGCGGAGGGTGCCATAAAAGGTGCCGGTGTAAACTTCTTCAAATTCTACAAACTGCTTTTTAGCAATACGGTGCAAAAACTCTTCTTTGCTGATGAAGTAATAGTCCTTGCCATGCTGTTCTTCGCCGCGTGCTTCGCGCGTGGTAGCAGATATAGAGAACTCTAGCTGAGGGATTTTCGAAAGCAGGTGATGTACGATGGTGGTTTTACCTGCACCCGACGGAGCGGAGAATATAACGAGTTTGCCCATTTTTTTATGTGTAGATATGCGGATGTGCAAATGTGCAGATAGATGAAATGGCTATGATAGGTTTGTCATTTGCAAATCTGTATATTTACTCATCTGCACATCTTTATAGTACATTTAACAATTGTTCTTTAATTTTTTCGAGTTCTTCTTTCATGCCCACTACCAATTTCTGGATAGCGGCATCATTTGCTTTAGAGCCAAGGGTATTAATTTCGCGGCCGATTTCCTGCGAGATAAAGCCTAACTTTTTGCCATTCGCATCGGCGCTTTTCAGCGTTTCCAGGAAATATTCGCAATGGCTTTTCAAGCGGACCTTTTCTTCGGTAATATCCAGCTTGTCGATGTAATAGATCAGCTCCTGTTCCAGACGGTTCTGATCTACGTTTTCCCTGCCGACAGCTTCGGCCAGGTAACTATCCAGACGTTCGCGAACTTGTGCCACACGTTTAGGCTCTTCTATGACTACCTGCTCCAGGTTTTGAAGGATCAGTGTTACGCGGCCTTTCAACTCTTCCTCCAGTACGGTACCTTCATCTGCTCTGAACTTTTGGAATGCTGCCAGTGCCTGGCGAAAAACGCCTTCCGCAACTTTCCATTCGTCTTCAGAAACGGTTTCCTCTTTATATTTCACCACCTCTGGTAAGCCTAATGCCAACTGCAGCAGGTTTCCGGTAGATTCATTTAAACTTTCACTTACAGACTTTAGCTGCTCGTAATAATGTTTTAAAAGGGCTGTATCAATACCGGCAGCATTGTTGGTAGTGTCGGCTTGTTCAACGGTGATTGTGAGGTTAACTTTGCCACGCTCTATCTGCTTGTTACATTCCGTACGTAACTGGAATTCTTTTTCAGAGAAAGCTTTGGGCAAACGCAGGGACAGCTCTAAAAATTTGCTGTTCAGAGATTTGATCTCCACCGTGTACTTGGTGCTGCCAGAGTCGGATACTGCAATGCCGTACCCTGTCATAGACTTTAACATGTGCAAAGATAGGAAAATTGGTTCATTAGTTCATTGGTCATTAGGTCATTCGTCATTTGCTCAGTAATCCCATTAAATTCTAAAGCATCTGGTATATCGGTAACGTGTATGACAATGACAAATGACACAATTATCATTGAAAAAGTTCTCTTAACACTTTTTAACTAACCAGTTACGTTATAACTATTATCTTTACCATAATGCTAAAAAGGTTTTTTCCATACCTGCTGCTTTGTTTGCTGTTTCCGCTCTTCTCGTTAGCGCAGCAAGAGGAAAGCGTGCGGGGTATTTTATTTAAGAAAGGGATGCTGGAAAAGATAGCCGGTGTCACTGTTACCAATACGCGCACAAAGGCGGTTACTACTTCTAACCTGTACGGCGAGTTTAACGCCAAGGTGATAACCGGTGATACCCTGACTTTCGAAAAGGAAGGCTTGACCACCCTAAAGCAATCTATAGCCAGTTACAGCACCATGTACCTGACCATGCTGCCCGAAATCAAACTGAACCAGGTAAATGTGATGGGGCAGAGTAAAAAGCAGGAACTGAATGATGTAATGGCCGATTACCGCAAGAAAGGGCTCTACTTTAACGAGAAAACTTCAGCACTGGCCTATGCCGCGTCGCCATTAACCGGATTGCATGAACTGTTTGGCCGCGACGCGAAGAACCGGCGCAACTTTGCGAAATACGCCAAGGATGAAATGCAGCAGACAGAGATTAACAGGCGTTATACGCCCCAGTTGGTAACCCAGGTTACCGGACTCACCGGTTCCGAGGTGAAAAAGTTTATGAACAACTACAGCCCGACCATAGACGAGGTAAAAAAATGGAATGATTATGATCTGATCCAGTTCATTAAAAGATCATACGAGGGCTATAAATCGGCGGATAAGGAAGGACAGTCTGCCGCGGAAGTGTTTGGGACGAAGGCGCAGCCGTAAGGTTCTTAAGAGTTCGCTGATTTCAAAAAGGGGTTGATGATGCTGTTAGATCCCCAACGATTCGCAAGCTTTTTCGGCAGCTAATTTTTCTGCGTGTTTTTTGCTGAATTCTTTACCGGTACCCATGGTTTCACCATCGATGTTCACCCTGATGGTAAATAGCTTGGCGCTTTCACCCTCCTCGTTAGTGACCAGTTCAAAAGTTACGTCTTTACCATGGCGCTGGCACCATTCAATCAGCTTACTTTTAAAATTGGTCTCGGTTTGCTCGAGCGTGTGGATATCAATATGGGGTTTAATGATATGGCTGATCAGGAAGCTTTTGGTAAAATCGTAACCTTTATCCAGGTATACCGCGCCAACCAAAGCCTCAAAGGCATCACCTAACAACGACCCCTGGCGGGTGCCGCTGATCATGCGGTTATCATATTCAATCAGCTTTTCAAAACCCAACTTACGTGCTAATTGGTTCAGGTTAGCGCGGTTTACAATTTTCGAACGCAGCTCTGTCAGAAAGCCCTCGTCTTCATAGGGGTACAATTTAAACAGCACTTCTGCTACTACGCTGCCCAATACGGCATCGCCCAGGAACTCTAATCGCTCGTTGCTGTTTTTAACACCCTTACGTACGTTTTGCGCCACAGACTTATGCCTGAACGCCAAACGGTATAAAGACAAATTGCCCGGCACAAAGCCGAGCAAATTTTTTAATGTTTTGACGTAAGTTCTGCTTGGAGATAAGTAAAGCTTATAAAACCGTCTTACTGGCATTCAATACACACTTAATCTTCGAACTTCTTAAAAATAACAGAGGCATTATGGCCGCCAAAACCAAAACCGTTGCTTTGGGCAGCGCGCACTGTACGTTGTTGAGCTTTATTAAATGTGAAATTGATTTTTGGGTCGAACGCCGGATCATCCGTAAAGTGGTTGATCGTAGGCGGAATCATATCGTTTTTAACGGCCAGGATTGCGGCAATTGCTTCTACAGCACCGGCGGCACCTAAAAGGTGGCCAGTCATAGATTTGGTAGAACTGATATTGATGCGGTAAATTTCGTCACCGTAAGCATCGGTTATCGCTTTAACCTCTTGCGGGTCGCCGATCGGGGTAGACGTACCATGTACGTTTACATAATCGATATCAGCAGGTGTCATGTTTGCATCTTCAAGCGCTGCTTTCATTACCAGGGCAGCACCTAAACCTTCCGGGTGAGGGGCTGTCATGTGGTAAGCGTCTGCACTCATGCCACCGCCAACCATCTCGGCGTAGATTTTCGCACCGCGGGCTTTAGCATGTTCCAGCTCTTCAAGGATGATGGTACCTGCACCTTCGCCTGCAACAAAACCGTCGCGGTCCAGATCAAATGGCCTGGAAGCCGTAGCCGGATCTTCGTTACGGGTTGACAGCGCATGCATGGCATTGAAACCACCAATACCTGCTTCGTTGATGATCGCTTCAGAACCGCCTGTAATAAACATGTTAGCTTTACCTAAACGTATATAATTGAAAGCGTCTATAAGCGAATTATTGGATGATGCGCAGGCAGAAACGGTTGTAAAGTTTGGTCCGCGCAATCCGTATTTAATAGAGATATGGCCAGGGGCAATATCTGCAATCATCTTTGGGATGAAGAATGGGTTGAAACGAGGCGAGCCATCACCTTTAGCGAAGTTTACTACTTCATCTAAAAAGGTTTTTAAACCGCCGATACCCGAACCCCATATCACACCGATACGGTTGGTATCCAGCTGTTCAAAGTTTAAGCCGGCATCTTTTACTGCTTCTTCTGTAGAATAGAGGGCATACTGTACAAAAGGGTCAAGTTTGCGTGCGTCTTTCCTTCCTAAAAAGGCATCGGCATCAAACCCCTTTACTTCACAGGCAAACTTAGTTTTGAAATTTGTGGTATCAAAACTCTTGATAAAGGCAGCTCCACTCACTCCATTGATTAAACCGTTCCAGTATTCTGAAACGCTATTACCAATTGGAGTAAGTGCGCCAAGCCCGGTTACTACAACTCTTTTAAACTCCATTTAAACGTAGTAAGAGGAGCTTATTTAACGTTTTTCTCAAGGTAAGCGATAGCCTGGCCAACAGTACCAATAGTCTCAGCCTGATCGTCAGGAATAGCCACGTTAAATTCTTTTTCAAACTCCATGATTAACTCCACGGTGTCTAACGAATCTGCACCAAGATCGTTGGTGAAGCTTGCTTCTGGTGTTACTTCACTTTCGTCAACACCTAATTTTTCTACGATAATAGCTTTTACTCTTGAAGCGATATCAGACATGGTCTTTGATGTTTAATTGATTAAATAAATTTTCTGTGCAAAGAAAGTCAAATTCTATTAAATATCAAATCTAAAATCTTTGCACTATAAATAACAAAATTTTATCCCTCCGGTTTCTATTAGTAGCTTTACCACCACTATTAATTGACTTTGAACAAGCGGATTTTAAAGTTCGAGATTGATCTGGATTTTGTGCTCATCGCCATCACATCATCCCTTAAAGATTACAGGCTATGCTATTATATTAATAAGCAGCCCGGTTTTAATTTTACCCGCCAGCCAGATCTGGCCTTAGACCTGCACCATAATAATCAGCCGGTACTATTTAATATCTATAACCATTATTGGGAAGCCAGCGAAACGGATTTTTATTTTATCGCGAACAGGGGCTCTGACGGTTTGTTGATACCCGAGATGCGCGGGATAGATTATTTCCTGATGATCAAGAATTATATTGATCCGCAGGATCTTGAAGATATTATTACCATGTTAAATAAGATACCGGATGTGGTTGCGGCAGTAAAGATTGATCCAAAAAAAATTAAATCCCGTGAAAATCTTTTATTTTAGCGACCAATTTGTAAAAAACACACTAAGACGTCACCCTAATTAAAATTAACCATATAAAAATTAAGCAAGCCAGTTAACCTCAACATATGAAACTATCCTATAACAGAACCAAAATTGTGGCTACCATGGGCCCGGCATCAGCAAAGAAAGATGTATTGTTAGCCATGGTACGCGCAGGTGTTAATGTATGCCGGTTGAACTTTTCGCACGGTAAACCAGAAGATCACCAGAAGGTGATAGACATGATCCGCGAGATTAATGAAAAGTATAAACTGAACGTAGGTATACTGGCCGATTTACAAGGACCTAAGATCCGTATCGGGCTGGTCAAAGATGGCGGTATCCATTTGGTGAACGGTAAACATATCAAGATTACCACCAATGAGTGTATCGGCGATGACGACCAGATCTATATTACTTACGAAGCTTTCCCTCAGGATGTACGCGCCGGCGAGACCATTTTGCTTGACGACGGTAAACTGCAGTTGAAAGTGATCGAGACCAACCGTAAGGACACTGTAATTTGCGAAGTGCTTCACGGCGGTATCCTGACATCACGCAAAGGCGTTAACCTGCCTAATACGAAGGTATCTATCCCAAGCTTAACCGAAGAAGATTTGGTTAACCTGGATTTTGTACTGAAAAATAATGTAGAGTGGATCGGTCTTTCTTTTGTGCGCAACGCAGAAGACATTATCGAGCTTAAACGCATTATCAACCGTAATAATAACGCTGCCCGCGTAATTGCTAAAGTTGAAAAGCCGGAAGCAATTGATAATATCGACGCCATTATTGCTGCTACCGACGGCGTGATGGTTGCCCGTGGCGACCTGGGTGTTGAAATGCCTTTAGAAGAAGTGCCTTTGCTGCAAAAAATGATCGTGAGCAAATGCCGCGAGGCTTCTAAGCCGGTGATTGTAGCTACCCAGATGCTGGAGTCTATGATTACTACCCCACGCCCGACCCGTGCCGAGGTGAATGACGTGGCAAACTCTGTACTGGATGGCGCTGACGCAGTGATGCTAAGCGGTGAAACTTCAGTAGGGGAGTTCCCGCTTATCGTGATCGAGACCATGGCGAAAATTGTGCGCAATGTGGAAGAACGCGGTTATCCGTTCTATAACCATAAGGTATCTAACATCGACCCATCTTCTCAGAACTACCTGAGCGATGCGGTTTGTGAATCTGCCGTTTACTTGGCCGAGCATACCAACGCGGAAGCCATTGTATCCATGACTACTTCTGGTTATACCGCTTTTGAAATTTCAAGCCACCGCCCGAAAGCTAATACTTATATTTTCACCGCTAACCAGCAATTGTTAAATGCGCTGAGCCTGCTTTGGGGTGTAAAGGCCTTTTATTATGACGGCCTGGAAAGTACCGACCAGACCATTGCTGATGTGAACAACATCCTGAAAACAGAAAACCTGGTAGAAACCGGCGACGTAGTAATTAACACCGCAGCCGTGCCTATTGCCGCTAAAGGAAAAACCAATATGCTGAAAGTGACCGTAGTTGAATAACTACCCGGAACTTTAAAATATCAAAGGGAATAACGTAAAAGTTGTTCCCTTTTTTGTTGCATAGCTATTCCTGTTGACATAGGTTTTGACAAGCGAGTGTAAAAACAGCAGTTTGCTTATTGCGATCAAAACAGAATACCTCTAATAGTTGTATCTTTTTTTGTAGATTAATTACTGCAGGCTATTATATTGCATATGATTCCTTTCTCACAGTTTTAACTACTTTAATTTACGGATACAATTAACCCCGGTCGGGGAAATTAAATTGGCATTTCTAATGTTGATTAACTGCTTTTTGTCTGTGTGTGGCAGGATAGGGCAATATGTCATGGTTAGGATGCTTTCAGCATGTATATGAAGTTGCGGATGAATTTTAGAAATAGCGCTACAAAAAGAAAAGCATTTGCCGTGATATGGCTTATTGGCATTCTTTCCTGTATAGGCGGATTGTTTTGGTATAACGAGTGGCAGTATACCCTACCTACGCCGGTGCCTGCCGGGTATAAAGCGGTTAATAAGGGTGTGAAGATTTCTTTAGATAAGAACGAAATACACCTGAAGCAGAAAAGCAAACCGCTATTTCTCCATTTTTTTAATCCCGATTGCCCGTGTTCGCGCTTTAATATAAAAGCTTTTAAAGAACTGGCATCGCGCTATGGCACACAGGTAGATTTTGCCGTGGTGGTGATTAGCAAAAAGAAGTTTACGCAGCAGCAGATACAGCAGCAATTCTCGCTGCAAATACCGGTTTTGTTTGATACCAGGCTTGCCAGGCGGTGCGGCGTTTATTCTACCCCGCAGGCGGTACTTCTTGGCCGGGACAGCCGGCTGTTTTACCGCGGTAATTATAATAGCAGCCGCTATTGTACACAGGAACGCACCAACTACGCCCGGCAGGCGATAGACGGGTTGCTGGACCAAAAAGAGGTATCATTTGATGAATTAGCCCTACGCTCTTACGGTTGTAGTTTGGCCGCATCTGCTAACTGAAATAATGATGTCTGATCTTTTTATTAGCGAACTAACGGCATTTGGCAGGCGGGTTAACAAACGTTCAGACCGGTTGATCAACGGCTTTCTGCTGATTTATTTCGTGGTGGGCCTTGTACTTGCGCCGCTTTATAACACCTGGTTAATCGCCCTCGGCTGCGGCGGATTATCATTACTGGCTTATTTTTCTATTAAATGGTTGCTGCCCGAATCTGACCTGTACCAGTATGTACTTAGCCTGGTGATGGGCATATTTATGGCGCAGTTTATTTTTCAGATGCACGGACTTTTTGAAATGCACTTTTTTGCATTCATCGGCAGTGCCTTGCTGATCACTTACCAAAAATGGAAGCTGCAGTTGCCCCTGGCTATTTTTGTGGTTATACACCATTCTGCATTTAGCCTGATGCAAAATGCGGGGATAAAGGGCGTATACTTTACGCAGCTGGATTATTTTGAACTGCAGACCTTTTTTATCCATATCACCCTGGCGGTAACCATCTTTTTTATCTCTGGCTTGTGGAGTTACCAGTTTGAAAAGTTAAACCGCTTGCAGATTAAACACAGTCTGCATGCGGCAGACTCGCGCAAAGAAGGGGAATTGCTTACTGAACGGCAAAAGCTGACGGATATTTCGTGGATGCAATCCCACCTGGTAAGGGGGCCGCTGTCCCGGATATTAGGATTGATTCCTTTATTAAAGGAAGCAGAACCGGATGAGGTCCGGGAAATTATTGACTACATCGAAGTGTCTTCCGTTGAACTGGATACCGTGATCCGGACAATTGTCGATCACTCTAAAACAGAATGCGATGCCGAAAATATGATAGCAGATGAGCCCGTCGCCCCGATAGAGGAACTTTAAAAGCCCGGTGCTTCCGAAGGGATTCGAACCCCTGGCTGGTAAAAACCAGTCGGCCACGACTGCCGCATTTACCGCGTTCGCCACATTCGCCACACCTGCCACGTTCGCCAGTCCTGCCATCGCGACCTCTCCCCAAACCAAACGAGAGGGGCTTCTCATTGCAATCGTAATAACACAAAATTCATGAAATCCTCTCCTCTGGAGAGATTTAGGAGAGGTAAAACTAGCGACCTCTCCCCAAACCCCTCTCCGAAAGAGAGGGACTTTAAAAATATCGGTCCGCACGTTTTGACAGTTAGGCCTACGCCTCCTGTTGTGTCTTTGCGAGGCTCACGATGGCTATCGGGAGACGTGGCAATCTCGTAGTGATGTTTTAGAAATTCTAAATTGAACTGTCACCCTGCTTGTCGAAGGGCTCTCGAAGTATGTACGAAGTCAGTGTTTTCATTCCCCTCCCTGGAGGGGGCGGGTAAGGTATGTACGATGGCAGGGGTGGGTTCTTATCCAACTGAATAACCCCTCCCCTAACCCTCCCGAGGGAGGGAAGTTCAAAGAGCGTTATTGCAATCCGCGGTTGGCGGAGAAGAATCTTCAACTTACTTAGCGAAGAAGATTCCTCGTTGCTCTCGGAATGACAAAATGATGAGAGACCCTAAAAAGCGTTGTCTTTGCGAGGCTCCCGATGGCTATCGGGAGACGTGGCAATCTCAAAGATTAAGTCATGCCGAACTTTTCGGCATCTCACAGGATTAGCCAATCACGAGGGATCCTGAAACAAGTTCAGGATAACGTACTAAATAAAAAAGAGTGTTATATAAAGGAATGTCACCCTAAGCTTGTCGAAGGGCTCTCTATGTGTGGTGCGAGCGCAGCGTTTCCATTCCCCTCCCCTGGAGGGGGTGCGTAGGATAGTGCGATGGCAGGGGTGGGTTCTTATCCAACTGAATAACCCCTCCCTAACCCTCCCTAGGGAGGGAAGTTCAAAGAGCGTCATTGCAATCCGCTGTTGGAGGAGAAGAATCTTCAACTTACTTGGCGAAGAAGATTCCTCGTTGCTCTCGGAATGACAAAACGATGAGAGACCCTAAAAAGCGTTGCCATTGCGAGGCTCCCAATGGCTATCGGGAGACGTGGCAATCTCGTAGTAATGTTTTAGAAATTCTAAATTGAACTGTCACCCTGAGCTTGTCGAAGGGCTCTCGAAGTATGATATGCGGGCGCAGCATTTCCATTCCCCTCCCTGGAGGGGGCGGGTAAGGTATGTGCGATGGCAGGGGTGGGTTCTTATCCAACTGAATAACCTCCTCCCTAACCCTCCCAAGGGAGGGAAGTTCAAAAAGCGTCATTGCGATTCGCGGTTGGCGGAGAAGTAATCTCTCGTTAGCAGAATTTACTAATATTAAAGGCTCACGCGAAACGCGTGTGTCAGCATAAAAAAACTAAGCAGCCTTTTTTTCAAATTTGCTTACACTCTCGATTAATTTATCAGCATAATTAAAAATCTCGTCGATAGATTTGATTTCAAACTTTATTTCCTTTTTATTCTCGTCAAGGAGTACCAAATATTTTTTATTATTTAAGTAAAGACGACAAATAGTTTTCCTGTTGTTATCATCCAAAAGCACCGCAAAATAGCTCTGAGCATCTCTATAGGTTATTCTTTTATGATCTATGGTTTTTCTTAAAATAGACTTTACAATCAGAAATCCTTCCATTTCCTCTTCAGTCGTTACGATATTACTTAATGAACTTTCAGGATTTTCTTCAACTAACGTAGTGGCTTCTTGATAGTCTTTCTCCTTCTCTTGATTAAGTGCGGATTTTAAACGCTCATTGATAGTGTCACTTATAAATTGAGTAAACATTCTTTTTACTAACGGAGTAAACTGTTCCTTAACCTTTGCGGTCATGGTGCCAGGATAAACTTGCTTAGAAAAAAAAGTAACGAAATTTTCAGACGGAGAGTTAACTTCCCTTTGTAACAAAGCTTTTAGTTCATTCAAATATTTCAGTTCACTGGCTGTATTAGTTATATTTTCTACATCAAAATAAGATTTGTGAAACTTGCGCAGTTCTACTATTTCAACGTCTTTTATTTCTGTAAGCTTAAATTCAAAAAAAGGCGTACTGTCCATTTTATTTTTCTCTATCAAATCCGTATAAAAGCGATAGACCATACCGTTGGTTAAAAGACCGAATTTGGCTTTAGTTGTATGGAAGTATCTGAACAATTGGGAGTTGTGAGGATCTAAATTTTCCAGATGATGTTTACATTCGATTAAGATTGCAGGCTCACCATCTCGCATGATTGCATAATCTACTTTTTCGCCTTTTTTGATACCTATATCTGCTATAAATTCTGGGTTAACTTCGAATGGATTAAAAACGTCGTAGCCCATAATCTGAATAAAAGGCATTATTAGGGCATTTTTAGTAGCTTCTTCTGTTTGAATTTGAGGTAACATTTTCTCTGCACGTTGAGCAAGTTGCAGAATTTGATCTTTAAAGTCCATTGTAGTAAGTGTTTAGATTGAAATCCTAATCTAAACATAAAAAATAAAAAAGCAAATTGGACGAAATTTATCTGTGTGCTGACGTGTCTTATACAACGTGTGCTTTTTGTATCCAGTTATTCTTAAATTCTGTTAATTCTGATTCGGACACTAAGAGATTGCTTCGTTCCTCGCAATGACGCGCACGTACAGATTCTTCGCTTCGCTCTGAATGACAAAAAAGCGCGTAGGCTAACCGTCAAAACGTGCGGGCCGGTCCAACGGACTCCCTCGGAGGAGTATGGCGTGAATGCCGTTTTAGCTTTTTGACATATGAAAAAAGCGTAAAGAAACGGCAGGGCGGGCTGAAGCGTCGTTTTGACTTGATGTTTGCGCCACTTTGCATCTAAGGTAAAGTGGCTATCTTGTATAAAAGAGATTGCTTAGTTCCTTGCCATGACGCATTGTTATAGAAGCAAGAACCAAGAGACAAGAATCAAGATTCAGATCATCATCGTGAGGGCAGATGCTTCCCGAAACAGGTTCGGGACAGGTTGTTTCGCCCTGAATGACAAAAAAGCGTAGGGTTAACCGTCAAAACGTGCGGGCCGGGATTATGGCGTGAATGCCGTTTTAGCTTTTTGACATATGAAAAAAGCGTAAAGAAACGGCAGAGTGGGCTGAAGCGTCGTTTTGACTTGATGTTTGCGCCACTTTGCATCTAAGGTAAAGTGGCTATATTGCTATAAAGGACCTTACTTCGTTGCTTACAGCAATGACGCATTTTTATAGAAGCAAGATTCAGATCATCATCGTGAGGACAGATGCTTCCCGAAACAGGTTTGGGGCAGGTTGCTTCGCTCTGAATCAACTCCATTTCGAATGTTCAATTTCAAATTTGAAAGGACACACCCCTAACCCCTCTCAAGAGGGGAATTACGGTCTTGCGGACTAAAAACCCACAAAAAAGCCCCGTCTTGCAAAGAGAACGGGGCTCACATTAAATTAACTTATATCACGCACGGGGAGGCATTTCTAATTAATAGGGGCCACCCGTGCTCTTGAGGGGCTAATGTGTCTGCTGATTAACTGCAACCCATAGAGTTACCGCAGTTTAAGCATTTGTAGCAGGTACCGCTGCGCACTGTAGTGTGGCCGCATACGTTACAGGCCGGTGCGTCGCTTTGTACGCCCATGCTTAAGTCTACGCTTAACTGTTTTTTAGCGCCGCCTACACTTACGGTAGAGGCTGCAGCCTGTTCTGCCGCTGGTTTGTAAATGTTATCTGCATCGGCAGGGCCAAACTCGTCATTCTCGAATTGCGGATCGCCTATAATTACATTCTGCTCGGTAATTACGTGTACCAGGTCTGTACGGTTCAGGTATTCGTAACCCAGCATCCTGAAGATGTAGTCGATGATAGAAGTAGCGCTCTTGATGTTTGCGTGGCCCATTACCATACCAGCCGGTTCAAAGCGGGTGAAGGTAAATTTCTCTACATACTCTTCAAGCGGCACACCATACTGTAAACCTACGGATACGGCAATGGCAAAACAGTTCATCAGCGAGCGGAAGGTTGCACCTTCTTTATGCATATCCACGAAGATTTCGCCCAGGGTTCCATCCTCATATTCGCCTGTACGCACGAATACGGTCTGCCCGTCAATGCTGGCTTTCTGCGTAAATCCGCGGCGTTTGTATGGCATGCTCTTCTTCTGCACCACCATAGAAAGCTTACGCATGAAGTTGGTATCTTTAGATTTCTCCATGATGGCCATAGCGGCTTCTAATACCTGGTCTGGGGTAAGGTCGCTCAGTTTCAGCTCGGCTGCTTTGCCCAATACCTCTTCCACTTCTTCCAGTTTATCATCTTCTTCTTTCTTGTCAGACTTGGTAGACAATGGCTGAGAAAGTTTACAACCATCACGGTAAAGTGCATTGGCTTTCAGGCCCAGTTTCCAGGATAGTTCGTAGCAATCTTTAATCTCTTCTACCTTAGCCTCGTTTGGCAGGTTGATGGTTTTAGAGATAGCGCCGGAAAGGAAAGGTTGTGCAGCAGCCATCATTTTAATGTGGCCGTGTGCGTGGATGTAACGCTCGCCTTTAGCACCGCATTTGTTGGCGCAGTCGAATATCGGGTAGTGCTCTTGTTTCAGGTAAGGCGCACCTTCAATGGTCATGGTACCGCAAACGTACTCGTTCGCTTCAGCAATTTGTTTGGTGGTGAAACCTAAAGCACGCAGCAGGTTAAAGTTCATGCTGTTGTACTGCTCGGCAGTGAAGCCTAAACGTTTCAAAGCATCTTCGCCTAAAGTCCACACGTTAAATGCAAAACCAATTTCGAAGGCAGAAACAACGGCTTTATCCAGTTTCTCGATCTCGCTGTTGGTTAAACCTTTACCTTTTAAAGTTTCAGGGTTAATATGCGGAGCGCCGGCCAGGGTAGCAGCACCTTTCGCGTAGTTTACAATAGCTTCTACCTGGTGCTCGTCGTAACCTAAGTTCCTCAGCGCTTCCGGAACCGCCTGGTTAATGATCTTGAAGTAACCACCACCAGAAAGTTTTTTGAATTTCACCAGGGCAAAATCCGGCTCGATACCGGTAGTATCGCAATCCATTACCAGGCCGATAGTACCTGTAGGGGCAATAACGGTGGTTTGTGCATTGCGGTAACCGTGTTTCTCGCCCATTTCAACCGCTTTATCCCAAGCGTTACAAGCAGAAGAAAGCAGGTAATCAGGGCAAATGCTTTGGTCGATACCCGGAGGCAGGATCTCCAGACCTTCGTAGTTCTCGGGCGAGTTATATGCCGCGTAGCGGTGATTGCGCATAACGCGCATCATGTGTTGTTTATTCTCATTATAACGACGGAACGGACCTAATTCGCGGGCCATTTCAGCCGAAGTAGCGTAAGCAGTACCAGTCATGATCGCGGTGATTGCACCACCGATCGCACGGGCTTTGTCGCTGTCGTAAGGGATACCGTTCACCATCAGGGCAGAACCTAAGTTAGCATAACCAAGGCCCAGGGTGCGGTAATCGTAAGAAAGTTCGGCAACCTCTTTAGAAGGGAACTGCGCCATCAGTACAGAAACTTCCAGTACGATGGTCCAGATGCGGCAAGAGTGCTCAAACGCCTTTACATCAAATACGCGGGTATCTTTATCGAAGTAGTGCGCCAGGTTGATAGATGCCAGGTTACATGCGGTGTTATCTAGGAACATGTATTCTGAACATGGGTTAGAAGCGTTGATACGGCCACCTTCGGGGCAGGTATGCCACTCGTTAATGGTGCTGTCATACTGTACGCCAGGGTCGGCACAAGCCCATGCGGCAAAAGCGATATCGTCCCACAGTTTCTGTGCAGAGATAGACTTCATTACCTTACCGCTGCTGCGTGCCGTTAAATCCCAGCTGCTGCCACTGTTTAATGCGTGGAAGAAGGTGTTAGGGATACGGACAGAGTTATTAGAGTTCTGACCCGAAACGGTGCGATAAGCCTCGCCTTCGTAATCAGAAGAGTAACCTGCAGCAATCAGCGCAGCTACTTTTTTCTCTTCTTCTACTTTCCAGTTCACAAATTTCTCGATCTCGGGGTGGTCCAGGTCCAGGCAAACCATTTTAGCGGCGCGGCGTGTAGTACCGCCGGATTTGATGGCACCGGCTGCACGGTCGCCGATTTTCAGGAACGACATCAGGCCTGATGAGTAACCACCGCCAGAAAGTTTTTCGTTCTCGCCACGGATCCTGGAGAAGTTGGTACCAACACCAGAACCATATTTAAAGATACGTGCCTCGCGAACCCAAAGGTCCATGATACCGCCATCGTTCACCAGGTCATCCTCTACAGAAAGGATAAAGCAGGCGTGCGGCTGCGGGCGTTCGTATGCCGAAGTAGATTTGGTTAATTTCTCGGTAACCGGGTCTACATAATAGTGGCCCTGCGGTTTACCGCTGATGCCATATGAGGTATGCAAACCGGTGTTGAACCACTGCGGCGAGTTTGGTGCAGCGCGCTGCGATACCAGGGTATACACAATCTCGTCATAGAAAATGTCTGCATCTTCTTTAGAAGCAAAATAGCCGTAACGCATGCCCCAGTCTTTCCAGCAGTTGGCCATACGGTGGGCAACCTGTTTAATGCTCTTTTCAGAACCGGTAGTGCCATCTGGCTGAGGTACCCCTGCCTTACGGAAATATTTCTGAGCAAGAATGTCGGTAGCTACCTGCGACCACGAAGCCGGAACTTCAACGTCGTTCATCTCGAACACGGCATCACCCGAAGGATTCCGTATGACGGACGAGCGTTTTTCGTATTTAAACATGTCATAAACGTCCACCCCGTCCCTGGTGAAGTGCCTGCTTACTTTAAGCCCTTTCGGGGTAGCAGCTTTTTTAGAAATGTTCTTGCTCATATTTGTCGAATCTTTATACTGTAAAACGTTTTTTTCGTGTTAAGCCCGTGTTATGTTAATGTTTAGAAAAACTTACAGCGGTTTTTATCCAAATTTACTTCGTAAGGTTATAGTAAGGGTTTTGGAGTTTTCAACAGCTGTTTCACAAAATGCCCCTCAATCACGTAAAGGAATTTTATTTTGCTGATTTTTAACAGCTTACCTATGTGGAAAACTATTAATCTTGCTTAATTTAAAGAAATTTTTTCTACTTTGCGAGCCTAAAGGGCATACAAATTGTAATACGCTTTAAACCATTGTTTTAACTAGTGGTCAAAAACATTAATCAAAACACGTAGTCATGAGCTTATTAAGGATTTATTGGGATTATCGCTTCGCCAGGTTAGGCAAGCTGCAGGGAAAGGTTTGCAAGGCAAAAATTTACTAAGCAAACGGTGTGGGAAAACGGGGCTATGGCCTGTCGGTTTTTCAGTCTAAATAGCCGGTACGAAAAAGAAACTTTAACGAAGGGAATGCCAGGATGGTGTTCCCTTTGCTGTTGGGGGCGGGGAGCGAAGAGGCGGTTTAGAGTCAAGACTAAAACATACGTCATTGCGATCCGCCGAGAGGCGGAGAAGCAAACCCCAGCCGTCTTTATACAGATAGAGATTGCTTCGTTCCTCGCAATGACGCTCGCTTAAAGATTTCTTCCGAAATTGGTTTGGGAAAGGTCGATAATCTCACCTCTCCTAAATCCTCTCCAGAGGAGAGGACTTTTGTCGCTCTTCCACGGGACAGTTAGGGAAGGGTTTTTAGGTCTTGTTTCTTGTCTCTTGCTTCCTGTCTCTATTCCAAACGCTACTTTTTCGCTTCGAACGTATAGTAATCGTAGTTAATGATCCAGTGCATGGTTTCACCAGGGGCTACGTTGATTTTTACATACGGTTCGGGGCAATAGGTTGAGGGGTTGGCCCAGAATACCACCTTCTCCATCGGATGGTCACCGGTAATGTGAATGCCTGCACCGGTTTTCAGGTTTTCAATTTTAAAATCATAGTCGGCAGGGGTATCGCCCAAACCGTTTACATGTACGGTCTGCACAAATTCGCGCCCGGATAATTGTTTTAAAAAAGTCAGCTCATGGCCCCGCAGCTTCGCTAATACATCCCAGCCGTCGCCTTCTGCAGTAACCGGCTTGGCAAAGGTTACTTTAATGTTCGGGCCGGTAGGTTCTTGATCAATCACCGGGAAGTTATGGTTATAGGTAAGCGTTTCCATGGTCTTGGTGCCGGTGTTCTTCAGGCTGTGGCTGATCACCATTCGCGCCTGGCCCTTTACCAGTTTCAACGTTTTGGTGTATTCATAAGCATAACCATCAGGCGTGCAGAGGATATGTTTAAATACTACCTCGTCTTTCCGGGCAGTGATCGTCCATTTACCATAGTCCACAATATCATAAGTTCTGAACTGGTTATATTTTTCTTCTACCGGTTTGCGCAGGGCGCCTACACCAATGTTCACAAACGTTTCACCCGCTTTCGCTTCTTCATAGCCTACCGGAAAAAACACTTCGGCCGGACCCAAAATGGCGTCGTTCTCTTTGGGGTTATAATTGCCGAACCACTTGCCGTAAAAGCTATGGCCTTTGTAATCCAGGCTGCTTACAGCGCCAGACCAATCGAAACGCGTAGCGCGGTAATAGCCTTTAATGCTGTCGGGCAGAAGTACTTCTGCTTTGATGAGCCCGTTCGATATACTCGTTTTTGGAACATCTGCCGGTTGGGCAGCAGCGAAGAATGTGGTAAAGCTTAAAATCAGCAGCAGGTATTTTGTCTTCATTGGGTGTTTGATTGTTTTCGGGGTATCAATGCCGGATGCTATCCTTCCGGAGGCAGTTCTTTTACTTATCTATGCTAATATCGTATAATTCCTTGCTTAATTGGTATAAAACACAAATACCGTGTTCTGATACATTTGCTAAAAAACCAACAAATCTAAATTTTCAACAGAACAAGTTATCCGGTTTTTAATTGCGTGCAAGGTAAAATTAAAACCATATGCGACGAAATGAACCGGGTAAATGAAGATATTTTATGCCTGAACAAGCTATACTGAAAGGAATCACTTGGAATCATAGTCGTGGTTTTGTACCCATGGCAGCTACTGCACAACGATTTTCTGAACTTAATCCCGGTGTGGAAATTGTATGGGAGAAACGCTCGTTACAGCAGTTTGCAGATATGTCTATCCAGCAACTGGCCGAACGGTATGATCTGTTAGTGATTGACCACCCCTGGGCCGGCTTTGCAGCAAGTACACGAACCATACTTCCTTTTGATGAATACCTTTCGCCCGGGTTTTTGAAGGACCAGGAACAAAATTCGGTAGGGCAATCTTACGAGAGTTACAATTTTCACGGGCAGCAATGGGCTTTGCCGATTGACGCAGCTACGCCGGTGGCATCCAGCCGTCCGGATATTTTAGGGGCGCACGGAATTTCTTTGCCTTCCACTTTTGACGAAGTGATCGATCTGGCAAAGCGTGGTCTGGTGGCTTGCCCGCTTATTCCTATCGATTCCCTGATGACTTTCTACACTCTCTGCTGTTCTTTGGGGGAAGACCCGTTTTTAACAGAGGAAGAGGTGGTAAGTGCCGAAATTGGGGTTCAGGCTTTACAATTGTATAGGGAGTTGGCGCAACTAGTTGATCCGGCTTGCTTTGATTATAACCCTATCAAGGTATATGAGCGCATGACGAAGACGGACGATATTGCTTACTGCCCGTTCGCTTACGGCTATTCCAACTACTCGCGCGATGGTTATGCCCGCAAGGTGCTGTACTTTCATGACATGGTAACCGCAGACGGAAAAACCAATCTACGTTCTACCCTTGGCGGAACGGGATTAGCAGTGTCGTCAAGCTCAAAATATATCGATATTGCAATGCAGTATGCAGAATATGTAGCCTCGTCCCAATGTCAGCAAGGTTTGTACACAGATAGCGGTGGCCAGCCTGGGCATTTAAGTGCCTGGAAAAGCGAACATACCAACCGCATCAGTCATAATTATTTCAGCAATACGCTGCCTGCTTTGCAACGGGCATTTCTTCGCCCGCGCTATGATGGTTCTATGTATTTTCAGGATCACGGCGGGGATATTGTCCGCAATTACCTCATGAATGGCGGTAAGGAAACCGATGTGCTGGATGAGCTGAATCAACTATACGAGGTTTCGAAAGGAAAAGCTGCACATGCATAAACCGTTAGAAGGATTGTTGGTGCTGGAGTTCAGCCAGTTTATGGCGGGCCCCACGGCAGGACTAAGACTTGCCGACCTGGGTGCGCGCGTAATTAAAATAGAACGCCCGGTAAAAGGCGAGGCGGGAAGGCAGATCGCTATCCGTAATATTTTTGTGAACGGCGATAGCCTGGTGTTTCATACCATCAACCGCAATAAGGAATCTTATGCTGCAGACCTGAAGAACCCCGAAGACCTGGAACGTGTGAAAAAACTGATTGCCCGCGCCGATGTGATCACGCACAACTTCCGCCCCGGGGTAATGGAAAAGATCGGGCTGGATTATGAAGCTGTTAAGTCGATCAATCAGAAAATTATCTATGGTGTAGTCACAGGCTATGGCAGCAAAGGCCCCTGGGCATCGCGTCCGGGTCAGGATCTGTTGATCCAGTCGCTATCCGGTCTCACTTATCTTTCTGATACCGCAGATGCAGGTCCGGTTCCGTTTGGATTGGCTGTTGCGGATATCATGTGCGGAGCGCATTTTGTGCAGGGGATACTGGCCGCATTAATTAAACGTGCTAAAACAAAGCAAAGCGTGCTGGTAGAAGTAAGCTTGCTGGAATCGGTGCTGGACCTGCAGTTCGAAGTGATCACCACCTACCTGAACGATGGCGGTCAGCTGCCGCAACGGAGCAAAATACAAGGCTCGGGTCATGCCTATTTAAGTGCGCCTTACGGTATTTATAAAACTGCCGATGGTTACCTGGCTTTGGCCATGGGTAACCTGCATGATATTGGTTCGGCATTAGGTGTTGATCTATCCCATTATGCTGCGAGTTCTGAATGGTTCGATCATCGCGATGAGATTATGCAGCAATTGGCCCAACGCCTGGAAACTAAAACGACAAAGAATTGGCTTGATCTGTTGGAAGATGAAGATATCTGGTGCGCTGATGTGTTAACCTATGCAGAAAGTTTAAACCATGATGCTTTTCGTGTCCTGGGAATTAAACAACAGGTAAACCTGCCCGATGGAAGCACCTTAAGTACCACCAGTTGCCCTATTCGTATCAACGGAGAGAAATTGTATTCATCAGTAGCTGCGCCGCGCCCGGGTGTGCATACCGCAAAAATTAATCAACAATTTAACCTGGCTGAAGCATGAAACCATTAGCAGATTATTTGGTGGTTGATTTCAGCCAATTCCTTTCGGGACCGTCAGCGGGATTGCGGTTAGCCGACTTGGGGGCACGTGTGATTAAAATAGAACGTCCGGAAACAGGTGATATTTGCAGGCATTTATATACTTCTAATGTGATCATGAATGGCGAATCGTCGGTATTTCATGCCATTAATAGAAATAAAGAAAGCTTTACTGCCGACCTGAAACATGGGCACGACCGCGAGCAGGTTTGGGAACTGCTAAAACAGGCAGATGTAGTGATGCACAACTACCGCCCGGGAGTAATGGAACGATTAGGGTTTGATTACGAGGCGGTAAAAGCTGTTAACCCGACGGTGGTTTACGGCGAGATTTCCGGCTATGGAGGCGAAGGCCCATGGAGTGGAAAACCCGGCCAGGATCTGTTGTTGCAATCGCTGACCGGTTTAACCTGGTTAACCGGAAACGCCGGCGGACCGGTGCCGATGGGCCTTTCTATTATAGATATGCTGGCTGGGACGCACCTGGCACAGGGAATCCTCGCTTGCCTGGTTCGCAGAACAATAAAGGATGAAGGCGCCTTAGTGCAGGTAAGCATGATGCAATCTGCGTACGATCTGCAGTTCGAGGCGGTAACTACTTACTACTACGACGGCCAGTTGCCGCAGCGGTCTGAAAAAAATAATGCGCATGCCTACTTAGGTGCGCCATACGGCGTTTACAAAACAGCCAATGGCTTTATGGCTTTGGCTATGGGTTCTATCCCACAGTTGGGGCAGTTGTTGAAATGTGAAGAACTCCTTTCTTATACCGATGTCGCCTCGGCCTTCCACCAGCGCGACGAGATCAAAGCTATTCTGGCCGCCCACTTACAAACCGATAGTACCGAAAGTTGGCTTAATGTTCTTCAACCTGCCGATATCTGGTGCGCCGAAGTACTTAATTGGGAAGAACTAATGCAGCAGGAAGGCTTTAAGGTATTAGATATGATACAGGAAGTGACAATGCAGGATGGCTTTAAATATCGTACCACCCGTTGCCCCATCCGCATTGATGGCGAGGTGTTTACTTCAGTTAAAGGATCGCCTAAGTTGGGGCAGGATACAGCCGCTATTCTGGACGAATTAAAAGCAAAACAATGAGCAGGGAAAACGTGATCAGGATAGCGGTAAGGAAATTTGGCCCTTTTGAAACTGCCCTTCAAAAGTTGTGGGATAACTATTGTGCCGAAACAGGTTGTACGCTACAGGCTGAAATGGTACCGATGGACCTGGAGTTGCTGTACGAATCGGCGATCGAAAAAAACGGCTTAAAGAACGGCGATTGGGATATTGCCCATATTGTTACCGATTGGCTGTTTGAGGCCTGGACAAAAGGCCACCTCGAAAACCTGCAACCTTATATTGAACAGCAAGCCCCGGAAAGTTATCCGCGGGGATGGAGCGGTTCGTTATTGCAATCGCAGCAGTTTGAAAAAGGCGTGGCAGGTTTGCCTTTCCACGATGGGCCGGAGTGCTTGATTTATCGCCGCGATTTATTTAAAGATCTGCTTGAGCAGGCCAATTATGAAAAGATTTACGGCAAACCTTTGCGCGTTCCACAAACTTGGGACGAGTTTTTAACCGTTGCAAAGTTCTTTACCCGCCCCGGGCAAAACCTTTACGGAACTGTATTTGCCGGTTACCCGGATGGGCATAATACCGTGTTCGATTTTGTATTGCAGCTTTGGACGCGTGGAGGCAGCCTGACAGACGAGAACGGAAATATCAACATCAATACGTCTGCAGCAGCGGAAGGGCTGGAATTCTACCGGCAGGTGATCTCAGACTTAACCGCCGTTCATCCCGGGTCGAAATTATATGAATCTGTCCAGATGGGAATGGCGTTTGCCCGCGGTGAAGTAGCGATGATGGTTAATTGGTTCGGCTTTGCCTCCATGTGCGAAGTGCTGGCCGAATCAGCTGTAAAAGGTAAGGTAGATATCACTAAGCTCCCCGCTAACCCGGGTGCGCCTTCAGCTTCTTTAAACGTGTACTGGCTGTATACCATTGGTTCGGGCAGTAAGCATAAAGAAATAGCGTATGATTTTCTTCGTTATGCCGTTAATCAGAACAACGATAAATTACTGACACTCGAAGGCGGTATCGGTTGCCGCATATCTACCTGGAATGATGCGGAAGTCAACCAACTTATTCCTTACTACCACAAGCTGGAACAGTTGCACCAGGTAGCCCGCTCGCTACCGCAGAAAGATAACTGGGCAGCTATTGCACATATTATAGACGAGGTGGTGGTAAAAGCTACAAATACCACCATCAGCGCCGGACAGTTGTTAGCAGAAGGCCAGCAAAAAATAGATCAGTTAACTACCGCTAAGCAGCATGCAGATACCTTATAAACCTATATTACCGGCTAATCCGCAACCTATTGTAATTATAGGGGCAGGGGGCATTGTTAATGATGCGCACTTGCCGGCTTATCAAAAAGCAGGGTTCGAGGTGTATGGTATTACCAACCGTAACCGCAGCAGGGCCGATGACCTGGCAGCTAAATTTGGTATCCCAAATGTATTTGATACCGTTGCCGATGCTGTAGCAAACGCACCTGCAAACACGGTTTACGATATTACCATTATGCCCGAGAAGTTTGTGGAGACATTAAACCAACTGCCAGACGGTAGTGCGGTGCTGATCCAGAAACCAATGGGCGATTACTTCTGGCAGAGCAAGGAGATACTGGAAGTTTGCCGCCGTAAAAACCTGGTTGCAGCTATTAATTGCCAATTACGTTTTGCTCCTTTTGTAAGCGCCGCCAGATACATGATCGAGCAGGGCATGATTGGTACTTTGTACGATATGGAAGTACGTGTTACATTGGAAACACCCTGGCACCTGTTCCCTTTCGTGATGGTGCATCCGAGGTTAGAAATTCAATATCATAGTATCCATTATATCGACCTGTTGCGGTCATTCCTCGGCGACCCTCATAGCGTGATGGCTAAAACGCTGAAGCATCCGGCAAAGGAATTGTCTTCAAGCCGGTCTACCATTCTATTGGATTACGGTGATACCATGCATGCGGTGATCAATACCAACCATGATCATTCTTTCGGCCCCCATAACCAGGAAAGCTTTATTAAGTGGGAGGGTACCAGGGGCGCGATCAAAGCTCGCATGGGATTACTGATGGACTACCCCCATGGTGTGCCCGATAAGTTTGAGTATTGTATTGTTGAGGAAGGTAAACAGCCGGCGTGGAAAGAACTGCAATTGGAAGGATCCTGGTTCCCCGATGCATTTGTAGGGACGATGGCCAGCCTGATGCGCTATAAATCAGGTGAAACAGACGTGCTGCCAACCAGCGTGGAAGATGTAATTAAAACCATGGCAGTAGTGGAAAGCGCTTACCAATCCAGCGATAATGGAGGTGTAAAATTAGCTGATAAACTAAAAGAGATTAATTAAAGCGACGACTTAAGACATGTATTTCAAATCGACTTTTTTTGAAGATTATACCGTTGGCGATAAAAGAGTAACCCTGGGAAGAACCATCACCGAGACAGATTTTGTGGTACACGCCGGCCATACCGGCGATTTCTTTCCGCATCATCTGGATGAAGAATGGTGCAAAACCCAGCCCTTTAAACAACGTATTGCACACGGCACCATGATCTTTGCTATCGGTATCGGTTTAACGGCTTCAGAAATTAATCCAGAAGCTTTTTCAAAAGGATATGACAAGCTGCGGTTTGTAAAGCCTGTTTTTATCGGCGATACCATTCATTCAGAAGTAACGATAGCCGAAAAAACAGACGCTAAGAAACCGGAGTTTGGAACGGTAACAGAACACGTAGAGGTAATTAACCAGCATGGCGAGGTGGTACTGGTCTGCGATCATTTGCTTATTGCAAAACGGAAGCAATAACGTATTTTCAAAGCCTGTTAAACCAGACGTAAAATTTTAGAGAAGAAATTCATGGCATTAGTTACCGACACCGATTCTGGCCTTGTTGCCGAAACCAACACCAAAGGCAAAAGTTATGTTTTACCGTTCATGCTCATCGTCAGCCTGTTCTTTTTGTGGGGGATGGCCCATAACCTGGATTCCATCCTGATCCCGCACTTAAGAAAAGCCTGTCAGCTGAAAAACTGGCAATCTACATTGATTGATACTTCGGTGTTTATGGCCTACTTCCTGATGGCGATACCTGCCGGTATTTTATTAAAGAAATTCGGCTACAAAAGCAGTATCATCATCGGCCTTTCGCTGTTTGCTTTAGGTGCATTTTTGTTTGTGCCTGCTGCAAATACGCTTAATTATGCCGTGTTTTTAGGTGCTTTGTTTATTATCGGTTGCGGTTTGGCAACGCTGGAAACAGCCGCTAATCCGTATGCTACAGTTTTGGGCGACCCGGCAGGGGCTACCACGCGTATCAATTTGGCTGCCGCCTTTAACGGTTTGGCTACCATTGCCGGGCCGTACCTGGGTACCCTGTTTATTCTATCAGGAAAAGAATATAGTAAAGAGCAACTGGCTGCTATGGCAACCGATGAGCGCGCACATTATTTAATGGGCGAGGCGGCTTCGGTAAAAATGCCCTACATTGTTTTAGGTTGTGTACTGATTGCCGTGGCTTTGCTTTTCAAATTCAGTAACCTGCCAGAGATTAAAAACACCTCTAAAGAACCCACTACAGGCGGTAGTTTTATCGGCGTATTGCGCCACCGGCATTTGCTATGGGCGGTTATTGCCCAGTTCTTTTATGTGGGCGCGCAGGTGTGTGTAACCAGCTTCTTTATCCGTATGGCAAGGCAGGGCGGCCATTTCGACGAGAAAACTGCCGGTACTTACCTTAGCTGGCTTTACGGTGGCTTATTCGTTACCGGAAGGTTTGCCGGTACGTTCCTGTTAAAATACGTCAAATCGAATATACTCCTGTCCATCTATGCAGTGGTGGCCATTTTGCTTTGCCTGGTTGCCATTCTGGGCGATGGTAGTTATGTGATCTATGCACTTGGAGGTGTGGGCTTCTTTATGTCTATTATGTTCCCAACCATTTTTGCACTGGGTGTAGATGGCCTGGGTGATGATACCAAACCAGGTTCATCATGGATCATTATGTCGATTGTTGGCGGCGCTATACTGCCGGTAATTATGGGGCTGATCATTGATAAGAACAATGATAATGTACAGTCGGGCTATATCATTCCGCTGTTATGCTTCGTCGTTATCCTTTATTTCGGCCTCAATGGCTATAAGATCAAAAAACAGCTGATTACTACTTAATATAAAATGGAAAGAGTTACCGGAAGGTATTACATTGAAACACCGCTTGCGGTAGAAAAGGCAGCGCAGGTACTGGTAGGCGAGCAATCCAGCGGTACGTTTGTGGCAGTGCCCGGCGAAACAGAGGAACTGAAGTCACGTTTTGCCGCAAGGGTTGAATCAATTGAATTATTAGAATCGGTAACAGAACCCGCTATCCCGGGGCTAAAAGCTAACGGCAGTTTGTATCACCGGGCAAATATTGAAGTGTCCTGGTCGGTAGAGAACTTTGGTTACAACTTGCCTACGCTTATTTCTACTTTACAGGGTAACTTGTACGAGCTGACGCAGTTTACCGGCCTGAAGCTGATGGATATTCAGTTGCCGGATAACTTCAGCAATTATTACCGCGGGCCTAAGTTCGGGATCGAAGGTTGCCGTACATTAACAGGTGTACAAGGCAGGCCGTTGATCGGTACCATTATTAAGCCGAGCATTGGCCTTACGCCGCAACAAACTGCCGGGCTGGTAAAAACGCTGGCAGAGGCGGGGATTGATTTTGTGAAGGATGATGAACTGATGTCGTCATCGGCAAACTCCGGATTTGAAGACCGGGTTGATGCCATTATGCAGGTAATTAATGCCCATGCAGACAAAACCGGTAAAAAGGTAATGTACGCCTTTAATATCAGCGATGAGTTGGACAGTATGCTGCGCCGGTACGAATACATTTTAAACGCTGGCGGTACCTGTGCCATGCTTAGCTTAAACAGCGTTGGGCTTTCGGGCGTAAAGAAGATTTGCGACCAGGGTGCGCTGGTCATCCACGGGCACCGTAACGGCTGGGGGATGCTTAACAGGCACCCGTTATTGGGGATTGAATTTCCGGCCTATCAGAAACTCTGGCGGTTAAGCGGGGTAGATCAGATCCATGTTAACGGTATTCAGAATAAATTCTGGGAGTCGGATGATTCTGTTGTTCGCTCTATCGAAGCCTGCCTGAAGCCTTTGACTAACGGCACTACGGTTCTGCCGGTGGTGTCGTCCGGGCAATGGGGCGGCCAGGCTTTTGAAACCTACCGTCGTGCACAAACGGTCGACTTGCTCTACATGGCAGGCGGTGGTATTATGGCACATCCCGACGGCCCAACCGGTGGTGTTATCGCTTTACAGCAAGCCTGGAAAGGTGCGGTTGAAGGTTTAACGCTGGAGCAGGCGGCATTGCAGTATCCCGAGTTTGGTAATTCGGTAAAAAAATTCGGTAAAGCGTAAATGGGGCAGCAAGGGTTCTTACTGGCCTATTACGGCGACGATTTTACCGGGTCGACCGATGCGCTCGAATTCCTGAGTCGTGCCGGTATTAACACGGTTCTGTTTCTGGAACCGCCCGGGCCCGAGCAGTTAAAGCGCTTTAACGGTCTGCAGGCGATTGGTGTAGCAGGCATGAGCCGTTCTATGCCGCCGCAGGAAATGGAAGAAGTGCTGACACGCGACTTTACAAAGCTTAAAGACATAGGTGCGCGACACATACATTATAAGGTTTGCTCCACGTTTGATTCCTCGCCAGCCATTGGCAGTATAGGAAAAGCTATTGATGTGGGGGCAAGCGTGTTTCAAAATAAAATTATCCCGCTGCTGGTGGCTGCGCCAGCATTGGGCAGGTACTGTTTATTCGGTAATCTGTTTGCCCGGATGGGTATTGGCAGCACTGGGCAGATCTACCGGCTGGACCGCCACCCGTCTATGAGTAAGCATCCGGTTACTCCGGCCGACGAAAGCGATCTGCCCCTGCATTTGGCAAGGCAGACGTTAAAAAACATCGGGTTGATAGACGTATTACAGTTGGAGCAACCGGTGGATGAGGTCAACGCAGCCGTAAATAATTTATTGAAAGCCGACAACGAGATTATTTTGTTCGACGGCCTGGAAGAAAAGCATCTGACCAAAGTGGGCGAATTGATGGACCGCAATGCAGCGGCTGATCAGCCCTTGTTTTCCGTAGGATCATCCGGAATTGAAATGGCCCTCGGCAGTTATTGGCAGCAAATGCAAGTGATAAAAGATAAACCAGAGTGGCCTGCTATCTCAGCTACAGACTGCATATTAGTGATATCGGGCAGTTGTTCGCCGGTTACGGCACGGCAGATAGAAACCGCACTGGATAATGGTTTTGAAGAAGTGGCGATTGATACGCAGGCGCTGATCGGGGCCGTTCATCCTGGTAACCTGGTGAACTTTTATGCCGATGAAGCATGCGAAGCTATTCAATCCGGTAAAAGCGTAGTGATCCACACCAGTACAGGTAATGATGACGAGCGGGTGGCCGCTGCGTTGGCGGCACTTGCCGGTAAAGGCTTAACCGGGCACCAGATCAGTAAGGAAACGGCCAGGTTATTCGGAACTGCTCTGGGGCAGATTGCCCAAAAAGTGCTTCAGCAAACTACCGTAAAGCGGCTGGTGATTGCAGGCGGCGATACATCTGGCTACGCGGCAAGAGGCCTGGGCATAGAAGCTGTTGAAATGATCGCAACTGTTGTTCCGGGTGCGCCCTTATGCCGCGCTTATTCTACTAATAAAGTGGTAGATGGGCTTGAAGTGAATATCAAAGGCGGCCAGGTGGGCGACGAAAATTATTTTTTAACGGTGTTAAAGGGAAACGATTATAAACCATGAGTAACAAAACATTAGGATTGATCCATACTTCGGCAACGCTGATCCCTGTATTTCAGCAGTTGTGTAAAGAACATTTACCCGGCGTAACCACCTTCAACATTGTAGATGATAGCCTTGTGAAGAATATTATCAGCAGGGGTGGTCTTACACCTGCTATCAGCAAGCGGGTTGCAGATTATGTCGCCTCGGCACAAGATTCAGGTGCAGATTATATTATGGTCACCTGCTCTTCTATAGGTGCGGCTGTTGAAGCCGCGGCGGCAGACGCCAAGGTTCCGGTGCTGCGTGTTGATCAGCCGATGGCAGACGAAGCTGTTAAAATGGGTAAACGTATAGGCGTGATTGCCACTTTAGCAACAACGCTGGAACCGACGAGCGACCTGGTAAAGCGCCGTGCAGAAGTTGCAGGGAAAGAGATAGAATTGGTTGCGAAGCTATGCGAAGGTGCTTTTGATGCCCTGATGAGCGGCGATGCTGCTACCCATGATGCTATTGTAACGGCTGCACTGCGCGAACTGTCGCCACAGGTAGATGTAATTCTGCTGGCGCAGGCTTCTATGGCACGCGTGGTAGATGCGCTTGACGAAGCAGATAAAAAAACGCCTATTGTGGCTAGCCCGCCTACGGCCATTCAGTACCTGGCAACGGTGATGCAATAAAGAATGAAAACGCTGCGTAAATTTTGCCTGCTCATCAGCATTGGATCGGCGCTGGTCTTATCGGCCGGCTTGCTGTTTCAAAAAGCAGATTCATGGCATCCGGCAGCGGTAGCGTTTTGCTTTTTCGGCGCGATAGGCCTGGATGCTGTTCCTTCACTGAAAAATTATCAATACACCGCTTGGATCATCACGGCGGTAGTAGCAGCCATGATCTACCCAACAGCCTTTCTGAAAGTAGGAGGGTTCGACCTGCGTAATAAATGGCTTATCCTGGCGGTAGTGCAAATGGTGATGTTCGGGATGGGTATTCAAATGGGGCTGAAAGATTTTACCGGCCTGGGTAGTACAGGAAAAGGGGTACTGATCGGTCTGGCCTGTCACTTTACCGTGATGCCGTTGATGGGCCTGTTGCTGACTAAAGTTTTTAAGTTCGAGCCGGAGATTGCCGCAGGGGTGATCCTGATCGGCTCTTGCTCCAGCGGACTGGCATCAAACGTAATGGTATACCTTGCCCGTGCCAACCTGGTGCTGTCGGTTACGGTAACGGCAATGGCTACTTTAGCCGCTCCGTTTCTTACACCGGTATTAATGAAGCTGCTGGCCGGAACGCTCATCCAGATCAGATTCATCAGTATGATGATGGAGATCATTAAAATTGTACTGGTACCTATCGGTGCGGCGCTTTTGCATGATTATTTGAAGCATGCCATGCCTGCCAGAAAGCGAATGGTGTACATCCTGGCGATGCTCTGCGTGGCGTATCTGCTTGCGCTCCCTGCCGGGTTGTATCATTGGTATGAAGATCATTTTTCTGCCGCTGCGTTGCAATCGGCAGAGGTATTTGCCTTTCTAACGGGTGCATTTATAGTAGGTGTAGTCTATCATGCGCTTTATCAACTGAAACGAAGTATAGATAGCTTCGTTCCCTATCTTTCCATGGCCGGTATCGTTTACTTTACAGCGGTTACAACAGCCGCCGGGCGCGATAACCTTTTAAATGTTGGTTTGTTGCTGTTCCTTGCTTCGGTGATCCATAATGGCGCAGGATATTTCTTTGGCTACTGGCTTAGTCGTTTGTTTGGTTTAGACAAAAACTCTGCGCGTACAGTAGCTTTTGAGGTAGGGCTACAGAATGGCGGAATGGCATCCGGCCTGGCGGGTACTATGGGAAAATTAGCAACGGTGGGCCTTGCCCCGGCTGTGTTTAGCCCCTGGATGAATATTTCTGGTTCGCTGCTGGCAAATTACTGGCGAAAGCGACCAGTTGAAAATGCTGAATCTGCTGACGCTAATACAAAAGCTGAAAAATAGTTATATCAGGTCTATCAGCCGGGTTTAATCGTCTTATTTCCTTTTCTAAAAATCGCAACATGTTGCCGGTCAGCGCGGGGCAATTGGCTGATGTTAAAGAAATTTCCATTGTTAATTTTATGTTTCCTTTATTTGAATTAAAAAAATAATTACATTGGGTTAAAATTTCCGCCAATTACAGCTGACCAATGAGAGGGTTTAACCTAAAGGAAGATTTTAACTTTGATGAAATTTTTGAAGCCTATAAACACCAGGTTTATATGCAGGTATACGCCATCGCAAAATCTGAATACGCAGCTGAAGAACTTACCCAGGAAATTTTTATCAAACTTTGGCTGAATAAGGATGCGCTGAAAGATGTAAAAAATATGGGCGGCTATATTTATACCATCGTTCGCAATTATTCGCTCAACTACCTACGCAAAGCAGCCAGTGATACCCGCCTGGTGAACGAGTTGCTGAGAACAGCCGTTCCTTGCAGTAATGAACTGGAATCTTTTATAGATGCTTCGGAGTGCAAAAAACTAATCTCGAAAGCCGTTAGTCAGCTTTCACCGCAACGTCAGCTGGTTTATAAACTAAGCCGCGAAGAAGGCTTAAGTTATGATGAGATCGCCGGTAAACTTAACCTGTCAAAAAATACCGTAAAGAACCATTTAGTAGCTGCTTTGAGTTATATTAATGCGTTTTTGGTGAAAAATGATGTTAATCCCACCCTTGTTGCTATTCTTACCCTGAGTTTTATTAAGTTGTTTTAGTCTTTTCTTAATATTGGTTCTTTTTTATTGTGAAAATGATAAGAAATTTCCTTTCTTATCGTAATTTTGTTATTTCCGTATCTTCTTTTACCTCATTTTGGTTGTAAATCGCTCAACTTGTTTAAAAAAGTTTAAAATCAATTAGTCTATCCTTGCTTTTGCTGTGTCTTTAGTATAAATCAGCAAAATAATGCAGCATACCAACAGACACACCGAGCTTTTACAGAAGTACATGGATAATGCATGTACCCAGGAGGAGTTTGGTGAACTGATGGAGCTGATCAAAAATTCGCCCAACCCCGAAGCGTTTGATCAGGCCATGAAAGCTTTCTGGGATAAGTCAGGCGAAAAGGACTTGCCGGATGGCATAGAGTGGAGCAAGATGCAGCGTAAAATTAAACTGCGTTTATGGGCTTTGCGCCGTACTAAAGTTAAGCTGGCTTTTGCAACCGTTATCCTGGCGGTATTTTGTATTGGTTATTTATGGAAGAACCGCACTGCCGAAGTAACTGCCCCGGTGGCCTACGTTACCCAGCATTCTTTACCGGGGAAAACCAGGGTGATTGTATTGGCTGACGGATCGAAAATTACGCTTAATGCGAATAGCGAGCTTACCTACCCGCAGGTATTCAACGCGAAAACCCGCGAGGTTTATTTAAAAGGCGAAGCTTATTTTGAGGTAGCACACAAAACACATCAGCCGTTTATCATCCATTCAGGAAAAATAAAAACCCAGGTACTGGGTACCACCTTTACCGTAAGCGCCTATGCTGCCGATCAGCCGCATAATGTTACTGTATTAACAGGTAAGGTTGCCGTAAAGGATGAAGATTCTAAAGAGCTGGTTTTTCTGACCCGCGGGCAATCTGCCACAACAGAAAAAGGCGCTGCTAAGTTTAAGCTTTCGGCCTTAAAAACACCTGAAGATGCTATTGCCTGGCTGGACGACAAGTTGATGTTTGATAATACCGACCTGAAAACGGTTGCGCTAAAACTGGGTAATAAGTACGGTGCCCATATTGTGGTATCAGAGCATCTGGCGCACCAGCGTATTACAGCAGTTTTTCAGGGGCAAAGCCTTCCGGGTATTTTAAATGCCATTACCAGGCTTACACGCAGCGGCTACAAGGCTAACGATAACACGTATACTTTATATTAACACCAATTAACAGATGTTACACCATAAAATGATATTGCCTATCGCATAGAAAAGATACACAAAAAAAAGGGTTGAATGTGTTCCCGCACACCCAACCTTCAAAGGGCAAGGCCCCCGATTAGTCCATAGTACCCTTTTAAGAAAAAAGGGAGTTTCATCACTATAAACTTTTTATCAAATATATGACAAATAAATTATTGTCCTTCCAATCGCTGTGTAAAGTATTGGATAGGTTGGTACTTATTATCATTTTTTTAACCGGAGTTACTTCAGTCCAGGCTAAAAACCTTACCAAGCAGGACCTGAACGTGAAGGTGTCGCTCCATGTTGTAGACATGCCTGTAAAGGACGTGCTTAAGCAGATTAATAAAGAAACCAAAGTAAGTTTTGTTTTCAGTAATTCTGTTGTCACCAGCCAGTCTGTAAGTATCGACGTAAAGAACGAGCAGTTAAACCAGGTACTGCGCAAATTACTTGATCCGCTGGGATTGGATTATGCCATCTCCGGAACAGTGATTCTGATAGACAAAAAAGCTGCAGCCGCGTCTGATGCGGAAGAACAAAAATCAGCGCCTATTAAAGTAAGCGGCAGGGTGGTAGATAATACCGGCACTGCGCTTATCGGCGTGAGCGTAAAAATTAAAGGCAGCCCACGCGGTACAGTTACCGATATGCAGGGACACTACAGCCTTAACGTTCCTGACGAGAATGCTACGCTTATTTTTACTTACATCGGTTATACCACGCAGGAAGTGGCAGTTAACGGCCGCGCTACTGTAGATGTAAAAATGGCCGAAGAGCGCAATAGCCTGAACGAGGTTGTAGTAACGGCACTGGGTATTTCGCGCCAGAAAAAGGCCTTGGCCTATGCTGTAACAGAGGTTAAAGGTGATGAGTTTACCCAGGCACGAGAGAATAACGTAGCCAACGCCCTGACAGGTAAAGTAGCCGGTGTAAATGCTGCCGGTTTGTCTACCGGTCCGGGTGGATCAAGCCGCGTAATTATCCGCGGTAACGGCTCATTGTCTGGCGCTAACCAGCCGCTTTACGTGGTGAACGGTATGCCGATTGATAACACCGTTCCCGGCGGAAGCGCTACCACCAACGGCGGTGCAGGTAACGTAGACCGCGGCGACGGTATTGCCGGTATCAACCCGGATGATATTGAATCCATCAGCGTTTTGAAGGGCGGTACAGCTGCTGCTTTGTATGGTGCACGTGCAGCAAACGGTGTCATCCTGATCACTACCAAAAAAGGTCGCGCGCAAAAGGGCGTAGGTGTTGATTACAATACCACTTTTACAGCCGAAACACCTGCCGTATTCCCAGACTGGCAGTACGAGTATGGCCAGGGCGACGGCGGTGTAAAACCAATGGATCAGGCTACGGCGATACAAACCGGCAGGAGATCTTTCGGTGCTAAAATAGATGGCTCCAACTATGTTGCAGCAGATGGGCAAAGCCATCCGTATACGGCACAAAAAGATAATATCAAAAATTTCTACCGTACCGGCTCTACATTTACCAACACGGTTGCCTTTACCGGCGGCAATGAAGCTATTACCTATCGTTTTTCTGTTGCAGACCTGAATGCAAACAGCATTTTGCCGAACAGTAATTACGATCGTAAAACCGGCAACTTAAACCTTAGCGGCAAACTTAGCCCTAAATTAAGCTTTGAAGCTTTGGCGCAATACAACATCGAGCGTGCGAAGAACAGATCTGGTGCGGGCGATGCTTTAGGTAACCCTAACTGGACACCTTATATGGTTGCCAACACTACTGATATCCGTTGGTTAGCACCTGGTTACGATGCTAACGGAAACGAAACTCCATGGAATGATGCCTCTATCGCTACCAACAGCTATTTCGTCATCAATAAGTTCCAGGAGCGCGATACCAAAAACCGTTTCATCGGTCAGGCAGGTGTTACTTACGAACTGATCAAGAACCTATCTATAAAGGGTGTTGTCAGCCGCGATTTCTACTACTATAACTATCAGTACATATTGCCTACCGGTACACTTTATGTACCAAACGGGCAGTATAACGAACTGAAAGTTGACGCCTCTGAAACCAACGGCTTACTAACGTTGAACTACAACGGCAAGATCAAAGACTTTGGTATTTCTGCTTTCGTGGGCGGTAACCAGCAGCGTTCGGTTTACAATCAGTCTAACATCGCGGGCAGTAACTATATTATTCCGTATTTTTACAGTTCTACAAACCTGTCAACCGTTTCAACTACACCAACTAACAATAAAACAGGCATTAACTCTTTAATGGGTTCGGCAGATTTCAGCTTTAAGAATTACGCATATTTAACAGTTACCGGCCGCCAGGATTGGTTCTCTACCCTTAGCCCTAAGAACAATAGCTTATTTTACCCTTCGGTAGGTGGTAGCTTTGTGCTGTCAGAAGCATTTAAACTGCCTAAATCTGTAAGCTATGCCAAATTGCGGGCATCATGGGCGCAGGTAGGTGGCGGCGCGCCGGATCCTTACCAGATCAACCAGGCGTTTATGATGTTGCCAAGCTCTGGTCAGCCTATCCAGTCGGTATCAAGTACTACTATTACCAATGCTAACCTGCATCCATATACGTCAACTACTACAGAGGCCGGTATCGAAGCACGTTTCCTGAACAGCCGCTTAGGTTTTGATATTACCGTGTACAACCGTAAAACAACAGACGATATCGTTTCTACAGCTATCTCCGGTACCAGCGGTTACAATAACGTGATCCTGAATGTCGGGCAGTTAGATAACAAAGGTATCGAAGCTTTGATCAACGGAACACCGGTTAAAACCCGCGATTTCAGCTGGAGCGCCAGCTATAACGTAGCTTATAACAAAAACGAAGTGGTAAGACTGGCAGAAGGTCTTAACCAGATCCAGATGGCTTCTACCGTAAACGGCTGGGCTTATGTAAACAACATTGTTGGTCAGCCTTACGGAAGCATCGTAGGTACCCGTATGTTAAGAGATGCGCAGGGTAATGTGGTTTTCAACGCAACTACGGGCTTACCGGTAGCTACCGGTTTACAGAAACTGGGTAATGGTGTGGCACCTTTAACCATGGGTTTATCTAACGATTTCCGCTACAAGCGCTTCTCATTGAATGTGTTGCTGGACGGCAAGTTCGGAAACAAGATATTCTCGCTGATGGAAGTTTACGGAACTCGTTTAGGTTTGATGAAGACTACCCTGCCTGGCCGCGATAACGGTCTGCAGTTAACAGGTGTCGATCAGACTGGTAAAGCATACTCTCGCGTAGTTCCGGTATCGGGTCTTCGTTCTTACTATGATAACTATAAATCATACTCAGAGCTTTTCCTGCATGATGGCAGCTTTGTAAAACTACGCCAGATCATTCTAAGCTATGCCATACCGGCAGACAAGCTGAAAGTGTTGGGTGTGCAAAGCGCTTCCATTGCCTTTGTTGCGCGTAACCTGCTGACAATCTATAAAAAGACCGACAACTTCGATCCTGAAACAAGCTTTACGAACGGATCGAGCCAGGGCTTTGAGTCTTTAGGTTTGCCAAGAACACGCAGTTTTGGTGTGAACCTGATGGTTAAATTTTAACAGCTGTAAATAGGTGAGAACCTCATTTAAAACGATAATGAACATGAAACACTATTTTCGGAAATATGTACCCCTGTTTGCAGGCCTATGTTTAGGGTTGCAGGCATGTGACAAGGGGTTTGAGGAAATGAACATTAACCCTAATGCGTCATCGACACCAACCCCGGCTTTCGTTTTTACCAAGGCTGAACTTGACGGTGCGGGCGACGTATTAACCCTGCTGCAGGGAACCATGCAGTACACCACCAGCTATAATGACGTAGCGGGCTTTGGTGCCAAATATATCCTGAGCCAAAGTACCCAATCCTGGGCCGTATTCAACAATGCTTACATCAAAGAGATCAATGAGGTGCAGCAGGTGATAGGGCAGGTAACCGGGAAACCAGACCAGGTAAACCTGTTATCAGCAGCACGGATATGGCGGGCCTACTGCTTTAGCCGTATTACAGATCTGTACGGCGATATTCCTTATTCGCAGGCAGGCAAAGGCTATACAGACGCAAACTACAAACCAGCTTATGATGCCCAGAAAGATATCTACGCAGACATCCTGAAAGAATTGGACCAGGCTGCGTCGGCTTTCGATGCGTCAAAGGCTACTTTCGGTGCGGCTGACCTGATCTATAACGGCGATGTAACCAAATGGAAAAAGTTCGCCTATTCGTTAATGCTTCGCCATGCCATGCGCATGACCAAGGTGGATATTGCACAGGCAGAGACTTGGGCAAGAAAAGCAATCGCAGGTGGTGTAATTCTGAACGATGCCGACATCGCTAAAGTGAACGGTTATGTATCTGCCGGTCAGGATATCAACAAAAATCCATTGGCTTTCTGGATGCTGAACTCAGATTACATTGTGGCCAACGGATCAAGCAATCCCGAGGGCGGAAAGTACCAGGATGTATTTATTAACTACCTGAAAACCAATAATGATCCGCGTCTGGGCGTGCTTTCGGTAGTATGGTCAAACGGTAAGCCGGATACCACGGCTTCTATCCAGAAGGGGATGTCAGCTTCGTTAGGTGTAAAACCTGCTGATTTTGTAACCTATTCAGAGCCAAACCCTGCTACCATATTACAACTGAACAGCCCTTACCTGTTGTTAACCAATGCAGAAACTAACTTCCTGCTTGCAGAAGCTGCGCTGCGCGGATGGTATACTACTGCTACCGCAAGTTCGCTTTATGAAAGCGGTATAGCGGCGTCGATGCGTCAATGGTCACTGTTTGGGGGTAACATCAGCACTAACCAGATCCAGACCTATATCAAGTACCATCCGCTGGTTGCGGGTACATTTGATAGTCAGATGCAGCAGATCTATACACAGTTCTGGGTGGGTGTGTTCCCGAATTCGCAGGAAGTGTTTGCCACCTACAGAAGAACGGGCTATCCGCCGCTGGTACCTAACAATTATGTAGGTAACGCCACCGGGGGTAAAATATTCAGAAGGATGCTGTATCCGAACACCGAACAAAACTTGAACGGCGAAAATTACCGTGCTGCCATTGCCCGTCAGGGATCAGATGATTTCCTGACCAGAATGTGGTGGGATAAGCAGTAGAAAATACTTAATTTGGTTGATTGAGTGTTAATAGCACTGCCGGCAAGGCCGGCAGGCTATTGATTCCACTCTGAACGATAAAAAGCGCATTTAAAAACAACAACCGCAATAATACCATGGAAAAGAGAAGGTCAATTTTAAAGAAAATGCTGGCTTCAGTAGCCGGAGTATCTGTTTTTGGATTAGCAAAAGCAGCCAACACAACACCAAGCGAAGAGAAAGAGGTAAACAACGTTACCGAATACCAGGACGTGCCGCTTTTCTCGGGTTCAACCCGTATGGGCAATATGGTGTTTGTTGCCGGTAAAGGCGCCCACGTTGAGCCTTTTGAAATTAAAGCGCATACCGAAATTGTGCTGAAAGAACTGGAGAACGAGCTTAAAAAGGCCGGATCTTCTATGGAAAAAGTATTGAAAGTGAACGTTTACCTGAATGATATTGCAGATTACCAGGGCATGAACGAGGTATACAAAGGCCGTTTCGGCGCTAAACCTCCGGTGCGTACCACGGTAGCTGTAGCTAAAGGTGGCGTTCCCGGAAACTCACTGGTAGAGATGGATTGCATTGCCTACATCTAATAGCCACACCCTTATTAAAAATAAACAATGAAACGCAGAAACCTTATTAAAGGACTGGGCATACTCCCTTTTTCGGGAAGCCTGTTGTCTAAAGCTGCTTCCTTAAATAAAAGCGCCGAGCCACCAGTTACACCCAAACGTGATTTTTTTAAAGAACTTGGTGTAACGCCGGTAATAAACGCCGGGGTGACCATGACTTTTTTGTCTGGTTCATTAATGGCGCCCGAAACGCTTGAGGCCATAAACTCAACCTCGCATGATTTTGCAAACATGTATGAGCTGCAGGATAAAGTGGGTGCTAAAATTGCCGAAATGCTGCACGTAGAAGCGGCTATGGTTACCTCTGGCGCGGCTTGTGCCATGTTACTGGGTACAGCAGCCTGCATTACCGGTACAGATGCAGAAAAAATTAAAATGCTGCCGAACCTGCCCGGCCCGCGCCCGGAAGTGATCATGCAAAAAACGCATCGTTATTTGTTCGATCAAGCGGTAAGTACAACAGGAGCAAAAATAATCGAGGTAACCGGCCCTGCGGAAATGGAACAGGCAATCAATAAAAATACGGTAATGGCCTTGTTCTTTAATGCCGCAGGCAGTAGCAGCATTACTCACGAAGATTTTGTACGGATTGCCAAAAAGCATAACATCCCTACCTTCCTTGATGCCGCAGCTGACGTTCCGCCGGTTGAGAACCTGTTCAAGTTCCAGAAAATTGGGTTCGACCTGGTGACTTTTTCTGGTGGTAAAATGATTCACGGGCCGCAAAGCGCCGGATTGTTGTTCGGCAGAAAAGACCTGATCACTGCAGCAAGATTAAACCATAGCCCGCATGAAGCGCCGATCGGCCGGCCGATGAAGGTTAACAAAGAAGAAATGTTCGGTATGTATGCCGCCCTGAAAGCTTATTTGGAAAGAGATCATAAGAAAGAGTGGGAAGACTGGCTGCAACGCGCCAAACGTATCGGTACTAAACTGGAAACCGTAAGCACCGTTAAAACCAAAACTGTTGTTGACCCGGGCCCGGCAAATGCCTTCCCCAGCCTGTTTGTAGATTGGGACGAAAGCAAGGTGAAAATCAAAGCAGAGGAGGTACTGAAGCAGTTAAAGGATGGCACACCAAGCATTGTTGCTAACAGAAGAGAGGGTACACTCGTAGTTGGCGTGGTGCTGCTTCGCCCAGATCAGATAGATGTGGTTGCAAACCGCGTTAAAACTATTCTTCAGAAAGCAGCTACAGCTTAACTGTAATTCTTAACCAATTAATCAGTAAGCGTAAAAGTATTCTTTAGCCAAAAGCTTGCTTTTACGCTTTATTTCAAATCTATGAAAATGAAAAAATTACTATCACTGGCGCTGTTACTGGCGCTTGGTTGCCCTGCTGTATTTGCACAATCTTATGATATTGTGATCAAGGGCGGCCACGTGATCGACCCGAAGAACAACATCGACGAGGTAATGGATGTTGCTATCGGAGGGGGTAAAATTCTAAAGGTAGCCAAAAATATCAGCGGCAAAGGCGCTACGCAAGTAGTTGACGCAAAAGGACTTATTGTTACGCCGGGCTTGATTGACATTCATACCCATAATTTCTGGGGGACGCAGCCCAATCACCAATACGAAGACGGTAACCTGGGGCTGCCGCCTGATGGTTTTACTTTACGCAATGGCGTAACCACAGTGGTAGATGCCGGAAGCTCGGGCTGGCGTACCTTCCCTAAGTTTAAAGAGCAAACGATAGATCAGTCGCAAACGCGCGTACTGGCCTTCTTAAATATTGTTGGCGAAGGTATGCGCGGCGGGTACGAGCAGAACCTGAACGACATGGATCCAAAAATGTCGGCGCTGGTTGCCCGCCAGTATAGTAAGTACATTGTAGGCTTTAAACTTGCCCATTATGAAGGGCATGACTGGGCCCCGGCCGATCGTGCGATCGAAGCCGGCAATTTAGCAGGCGGTATTCCGATCATGGTTGATTTCGGCGGTGCTACCCCTCCGCTGCCTATCGAAGAGTTGTTTTTGAAGCACATGCGTCCGGGCGATATCTTCACCCACTGTTTCGGCCAGTTAAAGACAAGAGAATTTATTGTTGATACTACCACTAAGAAAGTTAAACCCTTTGTATGGGAAGCCCGCAAGCGGGGCATCTTCTTCGATGTGGGTTACGGGGGTATCAGCTTCGCCTTTTCGCAGGCTATCCCGGCGATGAAAGAGGGCTTCTACCCGAACTCTATCAGTACGGACTTACACGTAGGTAGTATGAACGAGGCGATGAAGGATATGCTGACCACGATGTCTAAATTTATGGCACTGGGCATGGACCTGAAAAGCGTGATCAAAGCATCCACCATGAACCCGGCAGCAGAGATTAAGCACGAAGAATTGGGTAACCTTTCTGTAGGATCTGATGCAGATGTTGCTGTTTTGAACGTGCGTAAAGGTAAATTTGGTTTGTTCGACTATACAGGCTATAAAATAGCTACAGATAAAAAGCTGGAGTGCGAGCTAACCATCCGTGCCGGTAAAATTGTTTATGATCTGAATGGTATTGTAGATCCGGTGTATGTGATTGCGCCGCCTACTAACCACTAAGAATACCTTTTATAAACCTGAAGATGAAATTTAAACATGCGTTGATTGGTATGCTTGCCGTAGTGGCAAGCCATACGGTTTCCATTGCGCAAACTATCCCGAAAGAAGAACTGATCTTTTTAACTTCTGAGTGGAAAGGGGAGCGTTTTGCCGATGGGCGGCCAAAAATCCCGGATGCACTGATACAGCGGGCGAAGAAGATCGGTATTGAAGAGGCCTGGCAGGTGCTTAGGAACGAAGGTTATAATAACCAGTTTGAAGGCAACTGGAAAATGGTGCACGATGACGTGCCTGTAGTCGGGCGAGCTGTTACCGCTATGTACATGCCCAGCCGTCCGGATGTGGAGAAACTGATTAAAGACCGCGGGCAGAAGCAGGGCCGTAAAGGCAATACCAATGCCTGGCCTATTGATGTGCTGGTGCCTGGGGACGTTTACGTAGCCGATGGTTTTGGTAAGATCAAAGGTGGAACGCTGATTGGCGACAACCTGGGTAACTCTATCTTCAACAAATCCGGCAACGGTGTGATTTTTGACGGCTCTGCCCGCGATTTATCCGGTTTGAGCGACATTAAAGGGTTTAACGCCTTCGTCCGCGATTTCGACCCTTCATACCTGGAAGAAATGGTATTAATGGGGCTGAACTCGCCGATACGGATTGGCCGAGCTATTGTAATGCCCGGCGACCTGGTGATCTCTGAAAGGGAAGGCGTACTGTTCATCCCGGCGCACCTGGCAGAAAAGGTCGTGGCTACCGCAGAGTTTATTGCCTTGAGGGATAAGTTCAGCCATGAAATGTTGAAAGCCGGCCGTTTTACTACTGGCGAGATTGACAGCGAGTGGACAGAGAACATCCGTGCAGCTTTTATGAAGTGGCTGGCCCAGCATCCGGAAGAGTCGCAGATTACCCGCGCGCAGTTAGATGAGTTTATGAAAAAGCGTACCTGGTAGCTAACGGCTCCTGCTTTTAAAAAAGATTTAAAATGAACCTTTATAAAATATTAGCCGGTCTGTCCGTGGCTTGTCTGGTCGCGGTGGCGGTAATGGGCCTGCAAGGTAACATTGCCCAGGCGGGTCCTTTCTTTATAGCGGTATTTGTGCTGATGGCTATTGCATTCCAGGGCTTCAAACTGCTAAAGGGCTTCTCTTATACCCTGATGATCTTTGCCGCAGTAACCACTGCAATGTACTACCCGCAGTATTTTCTGCAGGTGGGCGATATGAAGCTGGCGGTATTAATTACACCGCTGATCCAGATCATTATGTTTGGTATGGGCACGTCTATGAGCATAGATGACTTTGCCGGGGTGATCAAGATGCCTAAAGGCGTGTTTATTGGTGTGTTCAGCCATTTTATTATTATGCCGACCATCGGTTTTACCCTTGCGAAGCTAAGCGGGTTCCCGCCCGAAATTGCCGCCGGTATCATCCTGATCGGTTGCTCGCCAAATGGGATGGCTTCTAACGTGATCTCGTACCTGGCTAAAGCTAACCTGGCTTTATCCATCACCATTACAGCGGTGTCAACTTTACTGGCGCCTGTATTTACCCCCATGCTGATGAAATTGCTCGGCGGCGCCTTTATTAAGATAGATGTGCTGAAAATGATGTGGGATATCTTCAAGATGGTGATTATCCCGATCGGTGCGGGTATTTTGTTCAATAAGTACTTGCTGAAGAAAGCTACCTTGCTGGAAAAGATCATGCCGCTCATTTCTATGTCTGGCATTGCCGTAATTATCGTGATCATCACCGCAGCGGGGCGTAACAGCTTGCTGAGTATCGGGCTGGAACTACTACTGATCGTCTTGATTCATAACCTTTTGGGGTACACGTTAGGCTATTGGTCTGGCCGTTTATTTAAAATGCCTGAGCGTGATTGTAGGACCATGGCTATCGAAGTGGGAATGCAGAATGGCGGTCTGGCTTCTGGTTTGGCGAAGGAAATGGGTAAAATGGCTACCGTTGGTTTGGCACCTGCTATATTTGGGCCGTTGATGAATATTACAGGCTCTATTTTAGCTACGTACTGGCACCGGAAGAAGATCGATGATGAAATAGTGCCCGCCGCGGAACCGGAAACCCCGGTCGTAGGGTCTTAAAACAAAGCATGCCTTTTGACTAAACAGAAGGCATGTTTCGTTTAGAAGCATTTGTGCTGTATTAAAGAACAGGTGTATTACTGTTCACTACCTTCCAGATAGCAGCGCCCGGTGTGGGGAAGCTTATGCCCTTGGTGCTTCCTTTAACAGCATTATCCTGCCCAAAGTAGTAAAGCGGGTGGCCTTTAAAAACCAGCTGTGTTTTGCCAAAAACGGTAATGGTGGCAAACTGGGTTTTGTCTAAAGTAGAAGGGATACTGCCAATTGCGGTTACCTGGTCTATCGGCCAAACAACGTCATTGCTGAAGTCTGATTTGGTAAACACATTGGTATTGTGTGTGTCTTTAGAGAACAGGTATAGCGTTCTGCCGTTAGCATCGGTCAGGTACATAGAGGCGCCTGTACCAGCCAAACCCTGATCGTTATAGTTAGCGCCATCATGGCCTACCAGTTGTCCGTTTGCTACCATCACGGTATAGTCGGCCTTTGCCACTACCCAGTTGCCGCCAACGCCATCGCCATTCACGTCTCCTTTTTTAGCGTCGCTGGCAAAATAATAAAGCGGCCAGCCTTTGTAGGTAGTTTGTTTTGACCCATCTGTACGGGTGATTACGCCGAAGTCTGCGGCGCTTAACCCGGTGCCGATAGAAGGGTTTTCTTTATAAAATACCGGCCAGGCTACCGCGCAGCCGCCGGTGCAGGAAGAGGTGGTACCCGCATCATTATAAAAGAAGTACAACGTGCGTCCGTTGTTGTCTGTAAGGATATTGCCGAATTTGGCATCAGCGGTGAGGGATATACCGGTAGTCGGTTGATCCTGCTGCTGCGGTGTGCTGTTATTGCTTTTGCTGCAAGAAGAAAAGATCAGCGCAGAGGCGATCATGAATAAGGCAAATGTGTAGGACAATAGTCTTGTGGTTTTCATAGCTTTTTTTGTGTTGAAATGGCTTTATACTCATTACTGCTAAAATTTGTCCCGGGTTGCCTCGATGGATTTATTTATCTTCTGTATAGCCGTATAAGATGATGATTGATTTCCTGCAACAAAAATGTTACGTATTTCCCGTTCGGTAAATAATTTATAAGATTTGCGGCATGCACAAGCTGGTGTACGTGAAGATCATATTTGTTTTAGCGGGGATTTTGTTCGTCGCGCGGCCTTTTATGGGGTTTAAAGCGCATCATCAATTGCGGAGAGCAAAGCATACGCTCATTATTGTAAAAGCTTTTGTGCAGGCCCGTCCAGAGTATTTGGAAGAAGCCGAAAGCTACAAAACTGAACTCCGTAAGGCGCTTTCAGAACCTTTACTAAAACTTGCTTTTACAATCGGCTGCCTTTGGGTGCTATGCCGCATGGCCGACCAATTGCTGCAAGTCAGGCGGTTGTATCATAAACGATTATTACCTGCCATAGCGGCTAAGGGCAGAAATACTTATCTGCTGACCGGCAAATTTTCCATTTGATCACTTCCCTTTCCTGGTTCCTCTGTTGCAGTTCTTCTATCATGCTATAGATAGTTCAACCCGCAATATCTATTAGGAGGAACATGTATTTGGTGCCTTAAACCAGAGGCAATTATTAATCAGAAAGTGAATTTTAAATAGGGGTATCTAAGTAATGAAACATAAAGTATTGATTGTATCCAATGATAACCTGGTAACAGGCCTGGCAAAAAGTACTTTACAGCAAGAAGGTTTTGAAGTATTAGGAATAGAAGATGATAAGGTGATAGAGACGATCGTAGATTTTAAACCTGCAGTTCTGATCATAGATCACACATCAAATCAGGATGGGGGCATATTGTGCAGGAAGATTAAGCAGTCTGATGATAATGATAAGGTACCGGTGCTGTTAATGTCGCCCATGCGCGAGTTAGCGCAGGCGTTCGACCAGTTTTTAGCAGATGAATTTATTTACCGGCCTTACATTATGCGGTCATTGATTGACAAGGTAAATAAGTTGGTAACACCTGCAGAAAAGCTTCCAAGCGAAAATTAGCGAATTAATTCATACAGTAAGACCGCGCTTATTTTATAAGAGTGGTCTTGCTGTTTTATAACCGTGTGGTGGATGGGGTGTTGTTATTGTTATTAGTTACCAGAAAACTGCGCAGACGGGAAAGCTTGTCTGTATTGATCAGATCTACGCCGCATTGTAACAACTGCTGCCAAACCTTCTGGTTATCGGGCGAAGCCCATAAGCGTACTTTTACGCCGTTCTGATGAGCCTCATTTACATAATTGCATAAGCGGTTTTTTTGCGCAATGCTCAATATGCCTTTGCCTTTCCAGTTCAGCAATTTAGAGTATTTACAGCTGGCCATGGTAAACAAAGTGCTGCGCCCGGTGGTATCGGCAGTAACTTTTCTAAGGTCTTCATCAATAAATGCGAGGCGGTCTTTTTCTTCCAGTAGGGGTTCATACGGCTTATGACCTGAGATTACTACCTTTACCTGCCGTGTAACTAATTCCCCGTTCTGATAGCCGGTAAGGATAGACTCGTATTTTTTCAACAGCGGTTTCAGCAGCGCATACGTTTTATTGGCATCAGACTTAATGTCGATCATTAGGATAATCGGATGGTCGTAATTCTCGTAAACTTTTCCGTTGTGCTGGCTGATATGTTCTGCCAGTGGTTTCAGGTAAAGATCTTCGAGCGTGCGCCCATGGTGAAGGATCGGCAGGATATGGGTTACGACTAATCGGTTATGGTAAAGGTAAACATCAGCTTCTACGTTTGTATAGCCGTTGCTTAAAGCATCAAACAGCGGGCGTTTATGCCAATAGTCGTTATGGGCGAATGCGTTGCTGAGCGGCGTTACCTGCGCTTTGGACGAAAAGGCCCACACCACTGCCAGGGCCATTACCACAATAATCTTTCTAATCTGCATCTAATTAATCAGGATAGTCGCAATTGTCTGCTTAAAGTAAAAATAAGATTTTTATATAAAATTATTGTTACGTGATGAGGAATTGATGAAGATTTTTTTCAAGAAGCGGATTTGTACGTATAGTAATCCCCGTCGTCATGTTTTATACGGCTAATTAGCTGTTGGAGTTGCTGTTAATTTTAATTTATTGGGTCTGGAAGTGCGGGGTGGTTCGGATCGTAAACTGCTACTCCAACTTTAGAATCGGCACAACCATAGTACAGATACCATTTCTTTTTGAAATAGGCCATCCCTTCAATAAAAACGGTTCCGTTAACATACTGCCCGCTTTTTTCAAACGGTGCCATGGGGCGCATAAAAGGGAGGTCGAGTCGGCTGATCAACTTTTCAGGGTTATTTTTGTCGAAAAGCATCTGCCCTGCACAGTAAGAGTTGGGTGTAAAACGTTTATCGCCATCTGCGTCGTTACGGTTCTTTCCGTTGTAAAGCAGCACAATGCCTTTTGGGGTCAGGATAGCAGGCGGGCCGCATTCTGTAAGTTCGCTATCGAAATATCCTTTACGTGGCGAGGCTAATTCTTTTAAGTTGCCCGCTGCATCGGTTAAAGGTGTCCAATCTACCAGGTTAGCAGAAGTAGCGGCGTAGACATGCAATTCGCCCCAGTACATCCAGTACTTGCCTTTTATTTTAGCGATCACCTGCTTGCCGTTCACCACTTGTGTAACAATAGAAGCAGATTTGTGCGGAATATTGCAAAACTTTCCGTTGTACGCTTTTTTAAAGGCCGGCCCGTGTTTTACCCAGGTCTTTAAATCTCTGGAAGTAGCTACGCCTAACCGTGGTACTTTACGGTTCCACTGGGTGTATAATACTACGTAAGTTCCGTTAGGGGCACGGGCAATACGCGGATCTTCGCAGCCGCCAGGCCACTCGTATGCTTTTTGGCTATCATTACCTGGGTAAAGCACTGGTTTAGTATTGCGGGTAAAATGCAAGCCATCGTTACTTTCTGCATAGCCCAAACGCGATGTCCGCGTTCCGATTACGGTGCCTGTTTTATCTTCTGAACGATATAATAAAACCACTTTGCCGTTACGCACCGCCGCCGCGGGGTTAAAGGTATAGTAAGCTTCCCAGGCAACGCTTTTACCGCTCATAGGGTCCGTAAATTTGGTATCAGACCGTGGTGTAATCACCGGGTTAATGTTTGCTGGCCTTACAAAGCCGCCAAATGCCCAATCGGGTAGCCGGTTAGCAGCAGGTTTTTGGGCCAAAGAAATATTAACGGATGCAAACAGCAATGCCGATGCAAATAGCTTTATCCTCATCTATTCGGTATGTTTTGCAGTAACCCATAAAAAAGGTTGCAGCAGGGTTAATTGGTTTGCCCTAAAATAGAAATTAAAAGCATGCAAGGCAACATCCGCATTAATCTATCGGCAGTGAAAAATAAAAGGTTGAGCCCTGCCCCTGTTCGCTAAATACACCGATGTGCCCATTATGGCGTTCTACAATTTCGGCGCATAGGTATAGTCCGATCCCAAACCCCGAAATATTGCGGGTGTCCGCACTTTCTACCCTGTAGAACCGGTCGAACAAGCGCTCCTGATCTTGTTTGGAAATACCAATTCCTGTGTCTTTCACGCTAACAGTCACCATGCCATCGTGCTTAGCACAACTGATGGTGATCAAACCACCATGAGGTGAATATTTGATGGCATTGCTCAGGAAGTTATTCACCACCTGCGAGATCTTGTCTTTATCGGCATTAACGGTGACGGAATCGCATAGGTCGAGTATAAACTGGTGCGATTTGGTTAGCCCTTCCACTTCATCTACGGCTTGTTGAAGTAATTCGGAAAGAACAAAGTTTTGCAGGTTCAGCTGTATTTTCCCGGCTTCGAGCCTTGCCACGTCCAGAAACCCTTTGATCAGGGTGTGCATTTTTTCTATCTGCACATGTACTTTCTGTAGTGCGACCATGCTAAAGTTGTCCCCACTGTTTTTTAATTTACCGGTAAGCATTTGTACGTAGGCTTTAACCGAAGTAAGCGGCGTTTTTAGTTCGTGGCTTACCATAGCAATGAAATCATTTTTCCGTATTTCGTCCAGCTTACGTTCGGTAATGTCCATTACCGTTCCGGAATAGTTGGACGGTTGGCTGTCTTCGGCTTCGTAGTGTTTCCCCGTTGCCCTTATCCAGCGCAGCTTTTGGTTATGCCGGCCTATAATCGGGAATTCGATGGTCAGCGGTTTGCGATATTCAATTGCGGCTTTAATTGCGCTTGTTACCCGGTAGCGATAGTCATCGCCGACAATGTTAAACAAATCATCGATAGAAAATTGTTCGTCGGGATTAAAGCCGTACAGCTCTTTAAAACGAAGCGAAGTAGTGATATTTCCATTTTTTAGGTCGATGTGCCAGGTTCCCATTTTAGCGGAATCCACTGCCAGGCGTAAACGTTCTTCCATTTGCTGAAGCGATTTTCGCTGTGCTTCAGACATTTCTAAGGCCGAACGTTCTTTCTGTGCAATTTGTATAGCTTCGCTGATGTCCAGTGCAACGTGCATCAGGCAAGTGACTTCCCCTTGTTTATTTAAAACAGGAGAGTTAGTCGCCTTCCAGTATCTGGTTTCAAACTGGTCTGTACCTCTTACGGGTATATCGTATTTCTGCGAAGGCAATTCCTGAGGCAATTTAGTAATCACGGCCTTTGTTAAACTTTCACGTAAGGAGGCGACATTATTTGTCGTAGTAGCATCCTTTGGATTCTGCGGAAAAGCTTCTAATAAACCTTTACCCTCCAGGTCTGCCCATGATGATTTTGTAACCTTAAGGTAGCCATCATTCGCGGCGATAATGGTAAATCTGGGCGGATCCGGCCTGACAATAACAGTAGGTGGTGCAAATTCAAAATATGCATCAAAATCTATACACAATTCTGCGACTGCTTTCATAATTCAGGTTAAAATAGTGCGGAAAAGTGTTGCTATAGGTCATAGTGTTTGATTGTGTTTAATAATAATGCAAGTTTTAAGCCATTGCGGTTGACGGTATTACATCGGTTTCTAATCGGGCCCTTTTTAACCTATCTGGTAGTTATTGATATATGTTGATAAGAAGGAGTAGATGTTTTACGTTCTTCCCAAATAAAATTGGAATATTTTCTAAAACAAATTCCTTAAAAAACAATATTATTAGAACCTTTAGATAACATTTTGTTAACGCAACGATAAACATCTTGAAACGGATATTCTACATTATACTTTGCTTAGGAAGCTTAAACGTTTTGAACGCGAACGCTCAACAGGCCGACACTACCAAAAAAGATATTGTCGATACGCTTAAAAAAGACCTTTTAACTGCGCCGGATACCGTTCCGCATTTAAAAACAAAGAAATGGACGTTAATCCCACCGGCGGTGATGATCGGTTATGGCGTAACCTCGTTCTACGCACCGGCGTTACGCCGGGCCGACCGTTATATTTACCGCGAAGCCAAGGAGCATAATCCGCGACTTTCTTACCACTTTGAAAATTATATCCAGTACGCCCCGGTAATTTTGACCTACGGTCTTAACCTGGTTGGGGTACACGGGAAGAACACCTTTATAGACCGTACTTTTTCTTATGTGCTTTCGCAGGCCATGCTCGAGCTGACTACGTTCTCCGTTAAGCGTTTTACCCATAGAACGCGCCCAGACGGCTCTGACCGCTATTCATTCCCTTCCGGCCATACCGGAAATGCGTTTGCCGGTGCAGAATTCATGTCGCAGGAGCTGAGCGGGGTATCGCCTGTATATGGTGTAATTGGTTATACTTTCGCCACCGCTACCGGTGTGATGCGCATTTATCACGAGGATCACTGGTTGAGCGATGTAATTGCCGGGGCAGGTTGTGGTATCCTGGCAACCAAGGGCGCCTACCTCCTTTATCCGATCATTCGTAACCACTTAACCAAGGGCGGGCGTGAGAAAGAAAAGAATAAAGACATTCCACAAGAACTGCAAAAAAAGAAAGAACAGAAAAGTACCATTTTGCTACCGTCTTATTCTGGCGGAGTATTGGGAATGCACTTTGCCATGCAATTGTAATATTGGAAATATTTTCAGTATGCAATAGCTGTTAAAGGCCGTGGTTTTGCTGAGCAAACCACGGCCTTGTTGTTGAAAAATAGCGTACTGCCATTCAAATGCGGCTTTTTAAAGGTGAAGTTTATTTTGTTTTAAGGATTAATAAAATTGCATTTTAATGAAATTTATTGTTTTAATTTTTAAAATAGTGTAGAAAATACACTGATTTGGATTCTAAAAATTAATCATTCTTATAATTTTTTTGTTTTTTGTTAAAACAAAGCGCCCCGCTGTTTGTCTCCATATATGCGATCCGTCATCGCGCTTACTGATAACTGTCATTTCTTATCGTTTTTCAAAATCGCACTTTAGAAGTGATCTATCCGTTGCTGTTATTGTAATCGTCTATTTACCATGATAAAAACAATTTTGGTCTTTAATGACCACTCCTCTGAAGCGGAACACGCTGCAGAATTGGCGCTGGGTATCGCCCAAAAAATGAATGCCAATCTTTTACTGGCTACTATAGCCAAGGTAAAAGAAGGTAAACGTATTACCGCTCAGGAACCGGTACTTGTCGCGGGTAAGCAAAAGGCAGAACCTGTCACGTATTCATTTCAGATCACCTTGCAGGAGCACCTGCAGCAAATTGTTAATAAAGACAAACGGGAGGGATTTAAACCGGCCATTAAAAGCCTTGACCTGAGCGACCATGCCGAGATCGATCTGGCGGCCCTGGTAATTAAGAACGAGATATGGATGATGGTTAAAGGTACCTCTGCCAATCAGCAAGCCAACAATTTTAGGTCACGTATCAACGTTCAAAGCGTGCTTAACCGCGTCATGTGCCCATTACTGCTGGTGCCGGAACAGTTTGAATTGAAAGACTTTGAACATATTGTGTATACCGCAGATCTGAGATATAGCAGGCTGCATGTAACCAAATACCTGGCAGAGATTGCTGAGGCTTATGGTGCAGACATGATGCTGGCCCACCTGTCTGCTAAAGGTATCCCGCACATGGAAGAAAATTATGCGCATCGCTTTTTCGATACCGAAATTAACAACCGGGTAAAATATCCTAAATTGTGGTTTAACAACATCTGCGAGCGTAACCTTACTACAGCGGTAGACGTGCTGGTTAATGGCATGCATACAGATATGCTGGCGATGGTGAATCACCGCTTCCATTTTGAACAAATTCTTGGCCGGTACATTAACAATGCCCTGCCTGCCCATATTGCCATCCCCGTAATGGTTTTCCCTTATTAATTAAGGGTAACTAAAGGCATAAACTACCAGAGCCGGGTGGTTTATGCCTTTGTTTTTATACTCCTCAATCGTTTCCGTAGATTTTCAAACTTTCAAGCCGTTTAATAAAAGCAGTTCGTTTATATTTACTGCCTGTCAAATAAACAGTTAAAACCTTACCGTTAACGGTATCGAGTGCTTCATCAAGCAGAAAATTATATGAAGAATTTTTTAGACGATAATTTTTTATTGCCGAATAAGTCGGCAGAAAGGCTTTATCATGATTATGCCAAAGCCATGCCGATCATTGATTATCACTGCCATTTGCCACCAGACCAGATCGCGGCAGATCACCAGTTTGAAAACCTGACCCAGATCTGGTTGTATGGCGACCATTACAAATGGCGTGCAATGCGTGCTAATGGTGTTAACGAAGCGTACATCACCGGTAATAAGTCTGACTATGAGAAGTTTGAGCAATGGGCCAATACCGTTCCGTACACCGTACGTAACCCGTTGTTCCACTGGACGCACCTGGAGTTGCAGCGTTATTTCAACGTATACGATCTATTGCTGCCAGCCAGTGCAAAAAAGGTTTACGACGATTGTACTTCCAAATTGCAAACCCCGGAATACAGTGTGCGCAGCCTGATTACCAAAATGAATGTGGAGGCTGTTTGCACTACCGACGACCCGATAGATAACCTGGAACATCACCAGAAGATTAAACAGGATGGCTACAGCGTAAAAGTATTGCCTGCTTATCGCCCGGATAAGGCGATGAATGCCGATGATATCGCTGCACTGAACACCTACATCAATAAAGTAGAAGAAGTTACCGGCCTAAAGATAGAAGATTACGATACCTACCTGGAGGCACTGAAACAACGACACGATTACTTTGCGGCAAACGGCTGTTCGGTTTCTGACCACGGTTTAGAACAGATTTATGCCGAAGACTATACCCAGGAAGAAGTGCAGGGGATTTTCAGAAAAATCAGGGCCAACCAGGTGCTGCTGCCTGGCGAGATACTAAAGTTTAAATCGGCGATGCTGTACGAGTTTGCCCTTTGGGATCATGAAAAAGGCTGGGTGCAGCAATATCACCTCGGCGCATTGCGCAACAATAACAGCCGCGCGTTCCGTAACCTGGGCGCAGATACCGGTTGGGATTCAATAGGTGATTTTTCGCAGGCACGCGCACTTTCTAAATTCCTGGATAAGCTGGATAGCGAAGACCGCCTGGCAAAAACCATTATTTATAACCTTAACCCTGCTGATAACGAGCTGATGGCAACCATGATCGGTAATTTTAACGATGGTTCCGTTGCCGGAAAAATACAGTTTGGTTCGGCATGGTGGTTCCTGGATCAGAAAGACGGTATGACACGCCAGATCAACGCCTTATCTAACATGGGCTTGCTGAGCCGGATGGTAGGTATGCTGACGGATTCGCGCAGCTTCCTGTCATACCCCCGCCACGAATACTTCCGCCGTTTGTTGTGCAGTATCTTAGGTGAAGATATTGAGAATGGAGAATTACCTGCTGATTACGAGTGGATCGGTAAAATTGTGCAGGATATCTGCTATCATAACGCTAAAAATTACTTCAGCTTTTAATTAAGCTGAAGTATCCTATACGGGCCTGTTAGCTGGTTATGCCTTGTGGGACGATTCGCGGTCGATCAGGATCGTGTCCAACGTTTCAGTGGTAAACTCGGTAACAGGCCTTTTGCTTTCTATCACATTAATCAGCATTTCGGTAGCAACCTGGCCGATCTGAAAAGCTGGCTGGCGAACCACGGTTAGCGGAGGTGCAAAAAGCTCGGCCACGTCAGAATTGGTAAAGCCTGCAATCGCGACATCATCAGGGATACGCAACCCTAATTTTTTAATCATCGGGATACAAGTGGTGGTCAGCCGGTCGCTGGCGACAAAGATAGCATCCGGTTTTTCCTGCATCAGCTGCGTTACTGCTGTTTCCACTTCTTGCTGAACGGTACCGCCATGGTTGCAATGCTTAACCAGTTCTGCCTGGAAGGGAATACCATGTTTTTCAAGGGCGGCTTTGTACCCTTCTAAACGTTCGCGGGTGATGGAGAGCTGGCTGGCACTGGTGAGGTGCCCTATCTTTTCAAAACCGGTTTTTATTAAATGTTCTGTAGCTTCAAAAGCGCCCTTATAGTTGTCCGCGGTTACTTTGTGCGTATCTATTGAATTAGCAATACGGTCGAAAAAAACAATCGGGAAACCTTTATCGTGCAGGTATTTGTATTGGTCAAGGTCGGTTGTTTCAGACGATAGCGATACCAGCAAGCCGTCTACATGGCGCGATAATAAGTGTTGTACGTTGGCGGCTTCACGGGCAGCAGACTCATGCGTCTGGGTGATAATTACGTGATACCCGCGGTTATAAGCAATAGATTCTATTCCGTTTATGGCCTGCGAGAAGAAGTTATTCGCTACTTCGGGCACCACCACGCCGATAGAGTGACTCCGCTGATCTTTTAAACTAAGTGCGATAGGGTTAGGGCGATAATTGATCTTTTCGGCATACTCAAGTACCAGTTTCTTGGTTTCTGCACCAATTTCGTAACTGCCGTTTAAGGCCCGTGATACAGTGGAAGTGGACAGGCCCAGGGCCTTGGCTATATCTTTTATCGTGTATGACTGGAACATATCGTTGCTAATGTAATTGTTATTTAGCAATAATTAAATGACGTTTTTAGCGCGAAAAAAATTGTCTGGGTTGCAATCGTTCCCGGAAACGTTTGCACACTTTTTACCCTGATTATCCTTTTTTTAATCGCCGCTACTGTTTAATCTTGTTTTTAAGATCGGGCTGATTTTTAAAGTACGAATCTTAACCAATTATCGAACGTTTTATGGAAAGGCCCCGATAAGAAGGCGTCGTCCATCTATCAATTATGAAGAAGATCTTTTCTGTTTTATTACTGCTCTTTAGCCTGTCTGCTTTTGGCCAATACAAACCGGTGTTAACGGTAGCGCAGGATGGCAGCGGCGATTACAGCACCATACAGGAAGCTGTGAACAGCGTGCGCGATCTTGGGCAGCAGCAGGTAACTATCCGCATCAGAAAGGGTGTCTATCACGAAAAGCTGGTGATCCCTTCCTGGAAAACCCATATCTCATTAGTAGGTGAGGATAAGCAAAACACGGTAATCACCAACAACGATTATTCAGGAAAAGCCAATCCCGGTGGGAGGGACCAATTCGGGAAGGAAAAATTCACTACTTATACCTCTTATACAGTATTGGTGGAAGGGAATGATTTTACCGCAGAGAACCTGACGATTGAAAATACGGCGGGCAGGGTGGGACAGGCGGTGGCGTTACATGTAGAGGCCGACCGTTGTATCGTGAAGAACTGCAATATTTTAGGTAACCAGGATACCTTATACGCCGCTAAAGAAGGTTCGCGGCAGTTGTACCAGGATTGCTTTATCACCGGTACTACCGACTTTATCTTCGGCGAAGCCATTGCTGTATTTCAAAACTGCACCATCAAAAACCTTACTAATTCTTTTGTGACTGCCGCAGCGACGCGGCAAAGTCAGCTCTATGGTTTTGTGCTTCTAAACTGTAGAATTGTTGCCGATACCGGCGTAACCAAGTGTTTCCTTGGCCGCCCATGGCGGCCCTACGCCAAAACGGTCTACATTAATTGTTTCCTGGATAAGCACATTACCCCGGTTGGTTGGAATCCCTGGGATGGTGATGCCATGTTCCCGAATAAAGATCGCACGGCTTACTACGCCGAGTATAAGAGTGAAGGCCCCGGCGCGAGTACCGCGCAGCGCCAGCCCTGGTCAAAACAACTGACAACTGCCGAGGCGCGGAAATACACCATTGGGAATATCCTTTCAGGGCAGGACCACTGGGACGCACAAGTTAACCATCCCTAACAAACTATTGAATTATTTTTTGCTTAAACGTTTAAACTATTAGTAATATCACCTTTACTATTGCTGTACCGCTGCAATCGTTCCCGGAAACGTTTGCATAAATATTTATGCAAGAATAATATCTAAAGCTGAAAAAACTAATTACAATTGTTTGATGCAAAGTCTCTAAAGGGCTATTCTAACCAATTTTTTAAGATTCTAAGAGGGAGAAATGATAAGGATGTTTAATAAAACACACCGGTTTACCATACTGGCTGCAATGCTATTGCCGTTGCTTGCTATCAACGCGTCGGCCCAGAAAAATAGCGGAAGCGCAAATCCGTTTTCAGGAAAAGTGCTGCCCAAAGTTCAGCTGCCTGTATTTAAAAAAGATACCATCAACATTAAGCGTTACGGCGCCGTACCTGACGGCGTAACACTCAATACGCAGGCCATCAATTCGGCTATAGCAGCATGCAGTAAAAAGGGCGGGGGCGTAGTTGTGGTGCCGACAGGTATCTGGCTTACAGGTCCCATTGTGATGCAGAGCAACGTAAACCTGCACATCAACCGCGATGCGATGTTGCTGTTTACTAAAGATTACAGCCAGTACAAACTGGTAGCCGGTAACTGGGAAGGCGTGCCTGCCGCACGTAACCAATCACCTATTTCTGGTAAAAACCTACAAAATATCGCCATCACCGGCGAAGGTATCGTAGATGGTAATGGCGATGCGTGGCGCGCAGTAAAACGCGATAAGCTAACTGATAGCCAATGGAAAACGTTGGTAGAATCTGGCGGTGTGTTAAGTGAGGATAAAAAGATGTGGTACCCTTCAGAAGGGTATTACAAAGGCTCGCAGGTGAAAAAAGCCGGTGTATTGTTGAACGGCAAAACGGTAAAGGATTTCGAGGAGATTAAGAATTTCCTGCGGCCTAACCTGGTAGTATTAGAAAGCTGTAAAAAGGTACTGCTGGAGGGCGTTACCTTCCAAAACTCACCTGCATGGAACCTGCACCCGCTGATGTGCGAAGATATTACCGTTAGAAATGTTTACGCTAAGAACCCATGGTATGCGCAGAACGGCGACGGTATCGATCTGGAATCATGCAAGAATGCGTTGATAGAGAACAGTACTTTTGATGTGGGCGATGATGGTATCTGCATTAAATCCGGCAGGGATGAGGAAGGCCGTAAAAGGGGAAAGCCAACCGAGAACGTCATCATCCGTAACTGCGTGGTTTACCATGCGCATGGCGGTTTTGTGATCGGCAGTGAAATGTCCGGCGGGGTGCATAATATGTATGTCTCTAACTGCACCTTCATCGGTACAGATATCGGCCTGCGTTTTAAAACAACCCGCGGTCGCGGCGGGGTGGTAGATCAAATCTATATCAGCGATATCAATATGAAGGATATCGTCGGCGATGCCATCCTGTTCGATATGTATTACGAAGGTAAAGACCCGGTGCCACTGAAAGGCGAGCAGCGCGATGCACCTAAAGTTGAGACTTATAAAGTAACCGAAGCAACGCCGCAGTTCAAGGACTTTCACGTAAGCAACGTGGTTTGTAACGGCGCAGCCAGGGCCATTTTTGTACGTGGGCTACCGGAAATGAACATTGCTGATATCTGGCTGAATAATATGGTGATCCAGGCTAAAACTGGGATGGATTGTACCGAAGCAACTAATATCAACCTGAAGAATGTAAAGCTGATTACAGACAATACCAACCCGGTAATCAGTATTGATAACAGCAAATCGATCACTTTCGACGGGCTGAAATACAATGCCGGAAGCGAGTTGCTGTTTAACATCGGCGGCAGCAAAACGTCAGACATCAAGGTAAGCAATACCAGTTTCACCAATGCTAAAAACAAGGCGAACTTTGTACAGGGCGCTTCACAGCAATCATTGATCACCAATTAGAAGAGAGATATATGAGGAAATTTATTTATAGCTGTCTGGTTGTTTGCTGTTGTTTTACGCAGCTGCACGCACAGCAAAAGCCCCTGTCGCAACAGATGGCTGCCACCACCATGACCATCTGGAAAGACAGTATGGGCGGTGGGCGCTGGATGTATGACCAGGGTGTGGTATTAAAAGGGATTGAAGGCGTATGGATGCAAACCGCCGATGCGCAGTATTTTAAATATATCCAGCGCAGTATGGACCGTTTTGTTACTGCGGATGGTACTATCCAAACCTATAAAGCAGAAGATTATAACCTGGACAACGTACTTTGCGGCCGTTCGCTACTAATGTTGTACAAAGTATTAGGTGCAGATAAATACCGCAAAGCAGCAGCCTTACTTCGCGAGCAGTTGAAAACGCAGCCCCGCGTACCCGAGGGAGGCTTCTGGCATAAGAAAAAATACACCAACCAGATGTGGCTCGATGGCCTTTATATGGCCGAGCCGTTCTATGCAGAATATGCAGCGACATTTCATGAGGATGCCGCTTTTGATGATATTGCCAACCAGTTTATCCTGATGGAGCAGCACGCCCGCGACCCAAAAACAGGCTTGCTATATCACGCCTGGGATCAAACTAAAACAGAGCGTTGGGCAGATCCTAATACAGGATTATCAAAAAATTTCTGGGGCAGGGCAATGGGCTGGTACGCTATGGCGCTGGTAGATGTGCTGGACAACTTTCCAGCACATCACCCTAAACGCGCGCAATTGCTGGCTATCCTTAACCGTTTGGCAATAGCGATACAGAAATACCAGGATCCTAAAAACGGATTGTGGTACCAGGTGCTGGATAAAGCAACTTCAAAAGGAAACTATCAGGAAGCATCTGCCTCTTGTATGTTTGTTTATGCCTTGGCCAAAGGTGCGCGTTGCGGTTACCTGCCATCATCTTACCTCGAGGTGGCAAAAAAAGGTTATCAGGGTATCATGGGCAAGTTTATCGAAACCGGTTCAAACGATATGGTTAACCTGAACGGTACCGTAAGCGTAGCCGGTTTGGGTGGAAAGCCTTACCGCGACGGCAGCTACGAATATTACCTGAGCGAGAAAGTGGTACAGAACGACCCTAAAGGTGTGGGCGCATTCCTGCTGGCCAGTGTAGAGGTAGAACGTTTAGCCCATATCGGCGAAGCCAAAGGCAAAACCGTTTTACTCGATAGCTATTTTAACAGCGAGACCCGTAAAGATGTAACCGGAAAGATAATTCCTTTCCATTACAAGTGGGACGAACTTTCAAATAACGGCTTCTCTTTATTCGGGCATATTTTTGATAACTACGGTTTTAAAAAGGCCACCCTTGAGCAGGCCCCCGATGCTGCAAACCTGAAAAAGGCCGATGTATTTATTATCGTCGACCCGGATATCCCGAAAGAAAATCCTAATCCCAATTATATCGAAGCGCCGCATGTAAAAGCAATCAGCGAATGGGTGAAAGACGGCGGGGTACTATTGGTATTCAACAACGATACCGGCAATGCAGAGTTTAACCACCTGAACAAGCTGATGGCTAAATTCGGTATGCAGTTTAACCTGAACAGCCGAAACCACGTAGAGGGTTCGCAGTTTGAACAGGGCGCCATCATGATCCCGGCGAATAATCAAATTTTCAAAGAGGCGCGTAAGATCTATGTTAAAGAGATCAGCACTCTTAACCTGACTGCCCCGGCCAAACCGGCTTTGGAGGATAAAGGCGACGTGATTATCGCGGTAGCTAAATATGGTAAAGGAACGGTCTTCGCCGTGGGCGATCCGTGGTTTTATAACGAATACCTGGACGGGCGTAAACTGCCACCATCTTTTGAAAACTTTACCGCGGCGAATGACCTGGTAAAATGGGTAGTAAAACAACTGCCTGCCGGGAACAAAAAGTAAGATGGTCAGGCCCGCATAAATACCCCTCAACAATTATATATATGATCTTATCAAGATACAACTTAAAGAAAATTAATCAACCAGGACTGATTGTACCCGCTGACAATATTTTTGACCTTCCTGAAAAGGTATTACAATTTGGTACCGGCGTATTGCTGCGCGGCCTGCCGGATTATTTTATTGATAAAGCAAACCGCGAAGGCAAGTTTAACGGGCGTGTAGCGGTGGTAAAGTCGACCGATACCGGTTCTGCTACGGATTTCGATCGCCAGGACAACTTGTATACCCTGTATATAAAAGGTATTGAAAACGGGCAGGAAGTAAATGAGCAGATTATTTGTTCTGCCATTAGCCGGGTGTTATCCGCAGGGCAGGATTGGGCCGGTATTTTAAAGATTGCCCATAACCCCAACCTGCAGGTGGTCATATCCAATACTACAGAAGTAGGTATCCAACTGGTTCAGGACGATATCCGCAAGCATCCCCCGGTTTCTTTTCCCGGCAAGTTGCTGGCTATCTTATACGAGCGTTACAAGGCGTTTCAGGGAAGCGATAAATGCGGTTTGGTAATCGTACCTACCGAACTGATTGTTGATAATGGTAAAAAGCTGGAAGCAATCGTGCTGGAACTGGCGCACCTGAATAAACTGGAGCCTGCATTTATGGACTGGCTCGAAAGCAGCAACCATTTCTGCAATTCGCTGGTGGACCGTATTGTGCCGGGTAAGCCGCAGGCAGAGCAATTGGCTGCGCTGGAAGAAACGTCAGGTTATCAGGATGATCTTCGTACCGTATCAGAAGCGTATGCGCTTTGGGCTATCGAGGGTAATGATCATATCAAATCTGTACTGAGCTTTGCCGAAAGTCACCCTGGGGTGATCATCACGCCGAATATCGAGATGTTCCGCGAGCTGAAGCTGCGCTTGTTGAACGGTACGCATACCCTTACCTGCGCTATTGCCTTTTTATCCGGTTTCGAGACGGTGTACAAAGCGATGGAGAATGAATCTTTCTTGCAGTTTATCAAACAGCTGATGCTGAATGAGATTGCGCCTGCTATTCCGTACGAGGTGGATATGGATACCGCTGCCGATTTTACCAATAAAGTGCTGGACCGTTTCCGTAACCCGAATATCGAGCACCAGTGGATCAGTATTTCTGCACAATATTCATCTAAATTGAAGATGCGAGTGATACCTTTGCTGTTGAATCATTATCAGCATAGTCAGGCCGTGCCCGATTACTTTGCTTTCGGTTTTGCAGCATTCATCCGTTTTATGAAGATTGCTAAAAATGCAGAAGGTAAATTTGCCGGAAATAACAATGGGGTAACTTATATCGTTACTGATGCTAATGCTGATATATTTGCACAAGCATGGCAAAGTAATGATGCGAAGACCGTAGTGGAAACCATTTTCAGGAATACCACTTTATGGGATACGGATCTGACACAACTGCCGGGATTTAAGGATGCAGTGATTAAAAGATTGGAAACTATTATTTATAGCGGTACATTAAGAGTTTTAGAAAATATACATGTTAAAAGTTTAGCCCGATGAGACAGTGGATTTTAAAAATACATCCTGAAGATAACGTGCTGGTAGCGCTTACCGATCTGAAAGCCGGAGAGGAAGTTGTTTACGAAGGACAAACCTATACCCCGGCCGAGTTTATCCCGGCGAAGCATAAGTTTACTATTGACGCGATGCCCGTAGGTTCGCATATCATTATGTACGGGGTGCTGGTAGGTGTGGCTCAGCAGGATATTATTAAAGGCGGCTTAATTACCACGGCTAACATTAAACATGCTTCTAATGATTTCATGAGCGAAAGGCATGCTTACACCTGGAGCAAACCCGACACCACTAAGTTTGAAGGCCGTACGTTTATGGGTTACCACCGGACGGATGGTAGTGTTGGTACCGGCAACTACTGGCTGGTAATTCCGATGGTGTTCTGCGAAAACCGTAATGTGGATGTATTGCAGGAAGCGCTGATCAAGCCTTTGGGTTATGGCCGTAAGAAAACTTATGAGCTGAAAGCCCAGACCCTGATTGAAAGGATTAAAGCGGGCGGCAGCGTTGAAGAAGTATTATATACGGAAACTGAAAGTGATACAGAAAATGCCATTGGTGCAAAAGTATTCCCGAATGTAGATGGTATTAAATTCCTGACCCATGCAGGCGGCTGCGGCGGTATCCGTCAGGATGCGATCGCCTTATGCGGTTTGCTGGCAGGGTACATTACCCATCCTAACGTGGCTGGTGCGACCGTATTAAGTTTGGGTTGCCAGAATGCCGAGGTACGCATTTTGGAAGAGGAGATAGCTAAACGTTCACCAAACTTTAGCAAGCCGCTCTATATTTTAGATCAACAGAAAACAGGCACCGAACAGGAGCTTTTGGATAAAGCATTGCGCCAAACTTTAGCAGGCTTAATGCAGGCAAATGAAATTGTTCGTCAACCGGCGCCATTAAGTAAACTGGTGATCGGTTTGGAGTGTGGTGGTTCAGATGGTTTTTCTGGTATTTCTGCTAACCCGGCTATCGGTTATACATCAGACCTGCTGGTAAGCCTTGGCGGTTCGGTGATCTTAGCCGAATTCCCTGAACTTTGCGGGGTGGAACAAAACATGATAGACCGTTGCGTAGATAAAGAACGTGCAGAACGCTTCAGTCACCTGATGCGTACATACAATGCGCGTGCGGAAGAAGCAGGATCAGGATTCTATATGAACCCATCACCGGGTAACATTAAAGATGGTCTGATCACCGATGCGATAAAATCGGCCGGTGCAGCTAAAAAAGGCGGAACTTCGCCGGTTGTAGATGTATTGGATTATCCTGAAAAGGTAACCAAGCCAGGTTTGAACCTGTTGTGTACTCCGGGTAATGATGTGGAATCTACCACGGCCGAGGTTGCATCTGGCGCTAACGTGGTATTATTTACCACCGGCTTAGGCACCCCGACAGGTAACCCGATTGCACCAGTCGTAAAGATTGCAACCAATACCACGCTTTATAAGAAGATGAATGACATCATCGATATCAATACTGGTACTATTATCGAGGGTGAAGAAACCATTGAACAGGCCGGTGAACGTATTTTAGATTACGTGATCAAGGTAGCCAGCGGCGAAGTACAGGTAAGTGCAGTGCGCCACGGTCAGGATGATTTCATTCCATGGAAACGCGGTGTTTCTCTATAAGGATAGATAACATTTCAAAAAAACGGGCTTGCATAACGCAAGCCCGTTTTTTGTTAAGCCCCACCTAATCCTCTCCGCCAGCTGGCGGAAGGATTTCTAAAGCCCCTCTCTTTGGAGAGGGGCTTGGGGAGAGGCCTCTTGATTCTTGTTTCTTGACTCTTGTTTCTAAAAAAGCTACTTCACATCCGAATATGCCGTCGGGTGCATCAGGATAATATCAGCCTTATTCACATTTTTCTGGTATTCCTCCATTGCCGAAAGTTTCTTCCAGTAGGCATCATCACTAAAAGCTTTCCAATGTTCGTCATGGCTGGCCTGGTTATCAAAACTGGTCATGTACATCAGGTTTGGCATGCGGCTGCCAGCCAAAACATGCGCGTAAAAAACGGCGTTAAAACCTAAGCGTGCAAATAAAGGTACCTCGCCGCCTGCGTTAAACATTTTTACTTTAGAAATATAACGCTCTTCGGTAGGGCTTTCGTAGCTGCGTAGCTCAAAAATGTGTTGTTGCGGGTCGCCGTTCAGTTGCGGTATTTTAAACTTAGGGGCCTTCTCAAAAGCAGCAAGTACGATGTTTTCTAACCTGTAGTATTTTGGTGCAGCGGCGTTAGGGCTTAGCTGGTGCAACTGCTGAAGCGATTTCAGCGGTACCCATATCACTATCTTCTTATCCGCACTGGTATCGTTGGTCATCGGTGTAAAAACGCCCACGGTGCTAAGCCCGCGCTGATGTAATAACGGCAAATATGTACTTTGCAGGTATTGGTTCAGCGAATCTAACTGCCCGGCATTTTTAGTATGGTAAATGCTGATGACATAGTAATCGCCGTATGATTTTTTAAGGTCCTGGCTAATAGCAGCCGATGCTGCCGTAAAAAGGCAGATGAAGATTAGTATAGTCTTTCTCATTGGAGGTGGTTATAATTTGAATCGCTAATTTATCGTTTATACTTACAATAAGACGACAAAGTGTACTTTGTTTTAGCACAACCTTCTGTTACTTTCGGCGTTTTATTAATAACCATTTATCAGAAAAGTATGAAACGTGTACGAGTAATGCTGATGGGGTTAATACTGTTTGGCATTAGCTCCTGTCTTCTAGCTCAAAACAAGCTGGAAAAGGGTAGAGACCTGGTTCAACATGGTCCCATTGTTACCGATGATCATAACCTGGGCGCACAACCCGGTACTTCACAAAGTAAACAACGCGTAACATTCTATAATCAACCGCGGAAATTAGTACCTGTAGTAGCCGATGCAAGTTTACAGCCCGGTACTACACAAAGTAAGCAAAGCCGTGCGCTTATTACCCCTGCAAATCCGGGTAAGCAGTACGTAGCGCATGGAATCTATCAAACATCGGCGCCTAATCCTAAAACTTCTAAAATAGAACACGTAACATTAGGCGATTAAGTGCTGCTGTATTGTAGATCACATTAAGCGGGCCCGGGCAAAATGCCGGGCCTGTTTGTTTAAGAAAATCTGATCAATGTAATATTACAGAAAGGGTAGTAAACATTGCGTAACCCAAAAATGTATATATGTAATTAGCCACCCTTCAACGTGAACTACGAGCAATTAATACAAGAAGTTGAAAAATTTATAAAGCGGTATTTCAAAACGCATCACGACGACCGTTACATTTATCATAACGCCGCGCATACCCGGGATGTGGTGAAAGCCGTTACCTTGCTGGCAGACCATTACCAGTTAAACGAAGAAGACCGGTTTACCGTAATTACCGCCGCCTGGTTCCACGATACCGGCTATCTGGGCGCTGATGCTACCAACCACGAGGAACGGAGTGCATTAATCGCTGCGGACTATTTAAAGGGCTTATCGCTTGCGTCGGGTGTTACCCGCAAGGTGCAGGATTGTATTCTGGCTACGCGAATGCCCCAGCACCCGGAAACTTTGCTCGAAAATATTCTTTGCGATGCAGACCTGTTCCATTTAGGTCAGGATGATTTCGCCCCGAAAAGCCGTTTGATGCGGAAGGAAATGGAGACGCTGAAGTATAAGCGGATTAAGAAAAGCGACTGGCGCAGGATGACCATCCAGTTAATGGAAAACCATCAGTACCATACCGAATATGCCCAGTTGTTGCTGAATACCACAAAGGAACGTAATCTCGAAAAGTTAAGAAGTAAGCAAAAAGAGGCAACCGTTACTGTCACACCGGCGATGCCTAACTTGCTGCCGCAACCGGGAGGGGTTGATGACAAGACCTGGAAGAAAATATGTACTGAAAAGCCGACCAAGGGCGTTGAGACCATGTTCAGGGTGACGGCTTCCAATCACCAGCGGTTGAGCGATATGGCTGATAGTAAAGCCAATATCATGATTTCGGTAAACGCCATCCTGATTTCGTTGCTCTTAAGCCTGGTGCTGCGCCGGTTGGATGCGCATCCGCAGGAAGGTATTCCCGCAATTTGCCTGCTGATTGTGAGTGTAATTACCATGATCTTTGCCATATTAGCTACGCGGCCCAATTTGCCGCCGGGCGTTTTTACGCGCGAGGATGTAGATTACCGAAGGGTTAACCTGCTCTTCTTTGGCAATTTTTATAAGATGAGCCTCGACGATTACAGCAGGGGAATGGTATCCATGATGAACGACCGTGATTTTTTATACGGCAGCCTCATCCGCGATCTTTATTACCAGGGTGTGGTGCTGGGTAAAAAATATCACCTGCTCCGAACATGTTATAATGTGTTTATGTTTGGGTTGGTAGGTTCGGTACTGGCCTTTATTCTTTCGGCAATCATATATGCTTAAATTACCTATGCTTAATCAAAACACAATGATAAAAGTAAGCCTGTTAGCTGTTGTTATCGGCTTTATGGCCTGCAAACAGCAAGAAAAGTATAACAGCCCACCAGGTTATGATCTCACCAAACCTGTAAAATATAACATGCCGGTAGACCTGGGCGAAATTTCTGGTATTGCTTTTAACCAGGGCAACCCGGATATGCTTTATACAGAGGAGGACGAGAATGGCCGGGTTTACCAGCTGAAGTTGGGGTCGAGAGATGCAAAGTTCAGCACGTTTAAACAAACCGGCGATTTTGAAGACATTGCAATTTGCAGGCAGCAGGTAATTATGTTGCAAAGCAAGGGGAAATTGTACACCTTCCCAATTGCCAGTACGGCCAACAAAAAAATAGATAACGCAAAAGAATTTAAAGATTTGCTTCCACCGGGCGAGTTTGAGGGCATGTATGCCGATGAACAGACCGCCAAGGTTTATGTGCTTTGTAAGCATTGCGAGATAGACAAGACCAGCCATAGCAATAGCGGGTTTATTTTTCAATTAGCTCAGGACGGCGGGTTGTCCCCGGCAGGCAACTTCGATATTAAAGTAAAACAGATTGCCAAGCTTGCCGGTGATGATAAAGTAAAGTTTCACCCTTCCGGCATTAGCCAAAACCCTTTAACCAAAGAATGGTATGTGTTATCGTCGGTTAATAAAATACTGGTTGTGCTGAGTAGTAATTGGGACGTAAAGCAGGTGTATCACCTTAAACCCAGATACTTTCCGCAACCGGAAGGGATTGCTTTTGACCGCTCCGGTAATTTATACATCTCTAACGAAGGCGACAAAATAGATCCGGGTACTGTATTAAAATTCACTTACAACGCAAAGTAGTTATTGGTAAATGAAGAGATTCCTTTACGTACTGTTTTATAGTTTATTGCCATTTTTTGCTGCAGCGCAGCCGGTGATTACCCACCGGATTATTTACATTGGTGATGCGGGCGAGAATAATAAGTTTCAGGGCGGGGTAATTGGCGACGCCCAAAGTAAAATTCTTACCGGTAAAACCACCGTTATTTACCTGGGCGATAATATCTATCCTACGGGAATGGGTTTACCGGGCAGCCGCGAAGAAAAGGCTACCGAACAGATATTACAGCACCAGTATAAACCCATGCGCGAGAAAGGCGCCCCGGTCTACTTCATTCCGGGTAACCATGATTGGGACCGTATGGGGCCCCGTGGGTTGGCAAAGATAAAACGGCAATGGCAGTACATCTCAGAACAGAAGGATTCGCTGCTAAAAGTTGTGCCTGAAAATGGCTGTCCTGAGCCTTACGAGATTAAGATCAACGATAAATTTGTGGTGATTGCTTTCGATAGTGAGTGGTGGGTTCATATCTTCAGTAAAGCCAACCCCGAAGCAGATTGCGATTGTAATACCGAAGACGAAATTATCGCACGCTTTAAAGAGTTACTGGCAAAAAACCGTGATAAGGTGATCATGCTGGCAGATCACCATCCGTTTTATACCTATGGTCACCATGGTGGCTATTATAACCTGGTCGATTATTTCTTCCCCCTGACCTCTGTCAATCGTAAGCTATACATCCCTTTACCGGTTATCGGCGCGATCTATCCATTCGTTCGCGGAACATTTTCTGTAGCCGAGGACAAGGGGCATCCGCTGTACAAAACCATGATCGAGCGGATTAACGGGGTATTCAAAGGCTTCCCAAATATGCTGAATGTTTCCGGCCACGAACACGGTATACAGTTCATCAAAGATGACGAGCATATGCAGGTAGTGAGCGGTGCAGGTGCAAAAGAAGCCTTTGTAAAGAAAGGTAAGAACGCCCTCTACGCCAAAACGCTTCCGGGTTATGTCACCGCCGATCTGATGAGCGATAAGAGTATCAAGCTTACTTATTACGCTACGGAAGACACTGTTTTTAAACAGGTGTTTACTTATACCAAAACTTATAGCCCTGTAAAACCTGTTCCGGTGATTACTAAAGCCCCAATCACGGCGGATAGCATTCTGGTAAGCGCCCGTCCCAATCTGGACAAAGTGAGTAAATGGCACCGAAAGCTTTACGGAGAAAACTATCGTAAAGAATGGGCTGCTAAGGTAAAACTGCCCGTAATCCGCATCAGCGAATTCAAAGGCGGCTTAACGCCCGAAAAGATAGGCGGCAACCATCAGGCGCGGTCATTGCGTTTGACAGATAATAGCGGGAAAGAATGGCTTTTAAGCAGTATAGAGAAGTATCCGGTAATAGATCTGCCAGAGTCGCGTCGGGAAACTTTTGCAAAGTCGTGGCTGTATGATGCTATTTCGGGTAAACATCCTTATTCGTCACTCATCGCTCCCGAGCTGGCAAAAGCTGTAAAGGTAGCACACACCAAGCCCGTGATTGGGTATGTATCGCCAGATCGTAAGTTAGGTATTTACGAAGCGGAGTTTGCCGGTACGGTTTGCGTGCTGGAAGAAAGCAAAGGCGCCGGGGCGACAGATAATACCGGTTTGATGATGCGCCAGCTAAATGCGGATAATAACAACCGGGTAGATACGCTTGAGTTCTTTAGGGCCAGGCTGCTAGACTGGTTTATGGGCGACTGGGACCAGCAGCAGGACCAGTGGAAATGGGCCAACAAGACTCGCGATGGGAACAAATACTACAATGCTGTTCCGCGCGATCGGGATCAAGCGTTTTTCATTAACCAGGGGCTTGTACCAAAAGCAGCCGCAGCCAAATGGATGGCGCCATACCTGGAAGGCTACAAAGCTAACAAGAACAACATTTCAGACTTTTTTGTAAACGGTCGCGAACTGGATGCACGCTTCCTTTCCGGGCTTGATTACGTTAAGTGGATGCAGGCTGCGCAGGATTTTAAAGATGCGCTGACAGATAGGGTTCTGGAAAAAGCACTTCTTGCAATGCCGGAAGCTGCGTATAAGATCAGGCATCAGGAAATGTTCAAACTAATGCAACGCAGGCGCGATCAGTTGGTAAAGGCGGCCGATGTTTACTATAAATTCTTCAACCGGGTGGTAGATGTGAAAGCTACCGATGGTGACGAACTGATCACCGTAACAGACACGGGTGCGAGCGATGTGAATGTTTCCATATTTAAAAGGCACCCTAAGGGCGGGAAAGGCTATCCCGTTTTTTCAAAAACATTTGATCATAGTATTACCCACGAGGTTAGGATCTACGCCTCGCAGGGTAAAGACAGCATTTACATCAACGATGGCAAAACTCCGATTAAAGTACGGTTGATTGGTGGCAAAGGGCAGAAAACTTATTATGCGGCTTCATCTACTCACCACACCAAGGTGTATGATAAGCAGAGTAATTCTGCTTTTAGCGGTGCCGGGTCGGGTATTATCAGCAAGCATTTTTCTGACGATACTACAACTGTGAGCTATATTCCGGTAAATCCCTATAACAAAACTATCCCGCTAATCTCAATGGGATATAATTTTGATTACGGTGTCTGGCTGGATGCCGGTTTTAAACGGGTCACCAACGGCTTCAGGAAAGAGCCCGGCAGCACGCAAGAGTTCGGGGCGATGCATACCTTTGGCAGCAATGCCTGGCGGTTCCGCTATAATGGTACCTGGTTCCGCGCCATCGACAAAGCCGACCTCGAGATCAAGAGCCGCATTTACACGCCTAATGCCATCAACTTTTTCGGTATCGGAAATGAAACCAGATTTTCAAACGGCATAGATTATTACCGCATCCGGTTTGATCTGGCCGAGGTAAGCGCAGCGCTGCGCTGGCATAACCAGGATAGCTCTGTAAGCGTACGTGTTGGCCCGACATTCCAGTATTACCGCTATGTGAACGATCCTAAAGATAAACTGACCGATAACCCGCTCGCTGTCCATAGTTTTGATAGCACTACCATTAGTAAACAGAAGTTCAACGGCGGCCTGACGGCATGGTACATACTGGATAAGCGTAATAATCGCAATCTGCCGGACTGGGGCGTTTACCTTAGTTTGAAGTTACAAGGCATGGCCGGGCTCAATACCTGGTCGCGCAGTTATGTGCAATTTACGCCCGAAGTACAACTTTTTAAAAGCGTAACAAACAACTCGTCATTCGTCATTAGCGAGAAGCTCGGCGGCGGTGTTACCCTTGGGCAAACGGCGTTTTATCAGTCGATGTTCCTCGGGGGAGCGACAACTTTGCCTGGTTTCAGGGAAAATCGGTTTGCCGGGCGTCAAATGTTTTACAATTTGGTAGAAGCAAGGGTAAAGCTTAATACCTTTGTACCCTATATTCTGCCGGGGCAGTTCGGGTTTACGGGGGGCTATGGCATCGGCAGGGTATGGGATAACCGGACACCATCGCGGCTATGGCATAATACCGGTTTACTGGGCGCTTATTTCGCACCGGCAGATATGGTTTTATTAAATATCAGTACGGGTTACACCGGCGATGGTTTTTATCCGTATATAACACTTAAACTGAACCTTTAAGTTTTTTAACAGGTTTTTACTAATTTCAGCAGATGGAGGTCGACGTATTTCAAATCAGTAAATCGCTTACCCTTGAGGGTGAACTGGATACTGCATTTAGTTTCAGACCGTTCATCCGCGACATGCACCATCGTATCGAGACGGAGCATACCATCAGGGCGCAGTTCTACCGTTTCGTATTACAGAATTTCAATAACTATCCGCAACTGGATGCACCTATTACGGCAGTAGAGGCTTTAAAATATCCGGATATATTAGAGCTGATCTACGCGGTGCTATCGCCGTCCGTTACAGACGAACACAATTTTCATTGGGCAATAGGTACACCGTTGCCGGGTAACATCCTGTATAGTACACCGGCGTTTAAAGATTTTGTGGAACTGTACCACCAGGATCAGAGCGCTACTATTAACCAGGGGCAGGAAGCTTTTAAGAACCGCCAGAAGGATTTCGTTTACCGGCTCATCCTGAAAAAGCTGTATAAAATATCGTCAGATATAGATAACGATACCATTTATACCAAGCTGGACGAGACCAATTGTCTGCTGGAGAAGTATTATAAGATCCACATCGATACCGCTTATGTTGATGTAAGCGTAAAAGGCGAATTGCCTACGCTGCGGCCGGAAGTAATTGAACAGTTCCTGCACGAAGGGGCTGATCCTGGTATTTTCGACCGTATCCTGCCTTTAGATCTGGTAACTATAGAGGGCTTTTCGATCATTACCGTTGAAGATGTTACAGCTCAGCAATCAATAGATAATATCCGTTTAGCGTTAGTTAACGATGCCGAAGACCAGAACCAGCTTTTTGCCCAGGTAACGCATTCGCTGCAAACCTTAACCGGCAATAGCTGCATTGAATTTGGTTTATTGCCTTTCCTGAAAGTGAACGGCAGGCTGGTTTATGATGCGGAGGAATGTTTTAATAGTATCCTGATTCAAACCTCTTCAGAACAGGGCATGGCGCAGGAAGCTTACCAGGACCTGATCGAGAGCTATATCAAAAAGCCCAAAGCAATTTTCTTTAATGAAATTTGCGAGGATAATGTCTGCAAGCATTTCTATCTGAAAGCTTTGCAGCAATCGGGTATAAAATCTTACGCATTGCTGCCTGTTTACTATAACCGGCAGTTGGCAGGGGTGATGGAGATCTACTCGCGTAAGACGATTATCTATTACGAAAAGCTGCTTTCCAAACTGGAAGCTGCCGTTCCGCTGCTTAGCCAACTACTGCATAATAGTATTGAACAGTTTAACCAGCGGATAGAAGATATTATTAAAGAGCAATTTACCAGTTTGCAGCACGCCGTAGAATGGAAGTTTAACGAAGCGGCATGGAATTATCTCCGGCAGGAGCGCCACGGTTCAGAAGCTAACGAGATACAAACCGTTGCGTTTAAAGATCTGTACCCGCTTTATGGCGCAATAGATATCCGGAACTCTACCCATGAGCGGAATGAAGCCCTGCAGCGCGACCTGGTTTTTCTGCTGGAGAAAATAATTGCGGTACTGCAACAGGCCAATGAACATCCCGAAGCGGAAGTAGATAGCCGTTTAATTGCCAAATGCGAGGCCTGGCTGCAGCGGATCAATAAACAGGTTACCGATAACGACGATACCCACATCCGTGCCATGCTGCAAACGCAGATCTATGCTTTGTTTGATGAACTGAAAGTACGGGTGCCTGCATTGCGTGAAGAGATTGAAGCTTATTTTGAAGCTGAGAATGAAGAAACGGGTGAAGGTTTTAAGCACCGGCGCGCATTGGAGAACTCTATCGGTAAAATAAACCAGGCATTGAACGGTTATTTCGAAAAGGCGCAGCAGAAGCTTCAGCAGATTTATCCCTGCTATTTCGAGAAGTTCCGTACCGACGGTGTAGAATATGACGTGTACACCGGCAAATCCCTTGCGCCGGATATGACTTTTGACGAGCAGAAGCTAAATGAGTTCCGTCGCTGGCAGCTGAACTCGATGATCGATATTGTGCACATCACCAATAAGCTGTTCGACCGGATGGAATGCCACCTGCGTACTACCCAGCTGATCTTTATCCACTCGCACCCGATTGATATCTGTTTCAGGAAGGACGAACACCGCTTTGATGTGGAGGGGGCGTACAATATCCGTTACGAGGTAATCAAAAAACGTATTGATAAAGTACTGATTAAGGATACCGGCGAACGGCTTACCCAGCCCGGAAAAATTGCGCTGGTTTACACCACTTCTGATGAAGCCCAGGAATACCTGAAGTATATTAAAGAATGCTGCCAGCAGCAATTGTTGACAGGCGAAACCGAACACTTCGAACTGGAAGAATTACAGGGTGTAGCCGGGTTAAGAGCCATCAGGGTAACGGTTAATGCACCCGAATGCGGCGTCGAAAAATAATAGCTTAAAATTGTGTTAAGTAAAAGCACAAAAGTTGTTAATTAGTGTTATTGTATTTGTATCGAAACACAATAAGCCGCTTTTATAGCCGTTGCACATGCTCAACCATTACCGCAAGAATTTTTTTTGTATAACTTTTATTTTGTCGGCCTGCTTTGGCAGGGAGTTGCCTGTTCTGGCGCAATCAAAAGATGTAGTCACGGTTGCGGTAGAGCCGGAGTATAACAGGGTAAGCAAGCTGCACCGCAAGTTTTTTGGCGAGAATTACCGGAAACTCTGGGCTACCCCGGTAACCATGCGGGTTTTTCATTTGAGCAAAGAAAAAGGCGGATTAAAAATTGTAGGCCAGGGCGGCGGTTTACAAACCCGAAGCCTGAAACTGAAAGACAGTGCCGGGAACGACTGGGCTTTACGTACCGTGCAGAAATACCCGGAGCGCGCTTTGCCCAAGAATATGCGTAAAACCATCGTAAAAGATATCCTTCAGGATGAGGTGACCACATCGCACCCTTTTTCGGCGCTGATTGTACCACCGTTGGCAGAAGTTTTGCATATACCGCATTCTAACCCCGAGATTGTTTATGTGTCAGACGATCCCGCGTTGGGTGAATACCGTAAGGATTATGCCAATAAGGTGTTTTTATTTGAGGAACGCGATCCGCTGGATATCGATAAGACTGATAATACCGAAAAAGCGCAGAAGAAGGTAGAGGGCGATAATGATAACCGTTTCAATCAGCGAATGGTACTAAGAGCCCGCCTGCTGGATATGATCATCGGTGATTGGGACCGCCACGAAGACCAATGGCGCTGGGACAGGGAAAAGAATGATACCGGTATCGTATACCAGCCCATCCCGCGCGACAGGGACAAAGTATTTTATACCACTTCAGGCATATTTCCCTGGGTGCTGGCACACCAGAGCTTGAAATCACAGCTACAACCGTATAGGGGAGATATCCGTGCTATCAGTGAGTGGAACTTTAATGCGCGTTACTTCGATCGTTATTTTCTGACACAATTGAGCAAGGAAGACTGGGAACAGGAGATCCGTTTTGTGCAGCAAGCCTTGACGGATAACCTGATCGATTCGGCAATGAAACGCATGCCGGCGAATATCTATAAGCAGTCAACCTGGATCACCCCTTACATCAAACAACGACGCGATAACATTGAACGCGAGGGGCTGTCTTATTATAGCTTCCTGGCAGACCATGTTGATATCCCCGGTACGGATAAGCACGAACAGTTTGATGTAGACGAGCAGGCCGGGGGCAAGGTAGCGGTGACCATCCGTAAGATTAAAAAAGACGGTACGCCTGCCCAGGTAATCTACCAACGAACTTTTGATCCTAAGGAAACGAAAGAGATCCGCCTTTATGGTTTAGATGATGCCGATGTTTTCAGCGTAAAAGGCACTGAACCTTCGCCTATTAAAGTACGCATGATCGGTGGTGGCGGTGTAGATAGTTTTTACGTAGACAAGAACCTGAACAATAAAAGCAAGCTGTTTATTTACGACCGTAAGGACAAGAAAAATATTATTCCGGATGGTTCGCTGGCCCGCATCAGAACTTCACGCGATTCGGACGTGAACACTTTCGACCGCAAGAATTTTAAATATGACCAGACAGGGCCAATCGTATTGGCCAATTACAATACAGACGAAGGTCTGATCCTGATCGGTGGCATCATGAGCGAGCGCGAAGGCTTCCGGAAATCGCCCTATGCCAGCCATCAATCGTTGTTAGCCGGTTACTCGCTCGGCAGGCAATCGTTCATGATCAATTACAATGGCGATTTCAGACGGGTAATTGGTAACAATGACCTTAATATTAGTATTGTGTCGCGCGGGCCAAATAACGTAAGCAACTTTTTTGGTGTTGGAAACAATACCGTGTTCGACAGGAGCGAAGATGTCGGCATCACCTATTACCGCAACCACTACAACTTTGTAAATGCAGATGTACGCCTGTTTCATAATTACAACAGGTGGCAGCTAAGCGGTGGCGTTACCGGGCAGCTCTACTACAGCAGTGATTCTCCTAATAAAGGCCATTTTTTGTATACCTATGCACAGCAAAACCCTGATCAGAAAGTGTTTGATACCAAAGGTTACGCTGGTGTAATTCTGGGTGTGAAGTTTGACAGCCGGAACAATATCACCAATCCGGTAAGCGGCGTTTTCTGGAACACCACCGTGAATACCTCTACTGGTATAGCCAATGCCCATAATACCTATACACAGGTGGCAAGCGAGTTCAACTTCTACCTTAACCCCGACCGTGATTCTGTACTGATTGTAGCCAACCGTATCGGCGGGGGGACGATCATCGGCCACGCAGAATTCTTTCAGCAGATCAAGATCGGTGGTCCGCAAAATCTGAGAGGCTTCCATACTTTCAGGTTTATCGGTAAAACTGGTGTTTATGATAACCTTGAGTTGCGCCTGAAACTGTTCAACTTTACCTCTTACCTGTTTCCGGGAACGTTTGGTTTAATTGGCTTTAATGATATCGGCCGGGTATGGGTGCCCGATGAAAAATCTAACAAATGGCATGATGGTTACGGCGGCGGCTTCTTCCTGATCCCTGCCCGAACGCTGATTGTACAGGCTGCTGTAGGTTTTTCAACAGAAGGTGCGCTGCCTTATATCAGCCTCGGATACCGCTTTTAATTTATAACAGGTTTGCTTGCCTGCTTTTTCTTTAATTTGCAGAAACAGGCAATCCTAAATGAACCGCATCGACCGTATTTCTGCCATACTTATACAACTGCAATCCCGGCGGACGGTAAAAGCATCGGATATAGCAGAGCGTTTTGGAATTAGTTTACGCACCGTCTATCGCGATGTAAAAACGCTGGAAGAGGCGGGTGTGCCTATCATTGGCGAAGCTGGTGTAGGCTATTCGCTGGTTGAGGGGTACCGGTTGCCGCCGGTAATGTTTACACGCGAAGAAGCGGCAGCGTTTCTTACCGCAGAAAAGCTGGTAGATAAACTGACCGATGAAGCGAATAGCGCCAGCTACCGCTCAGCCATGTATAAGATAAAATCCGTATTGCGGAACAGCGACAAGGATTTTCTGGAAACCATTGATAACCGCATCGAAGTGATTCGTTCGCGGGGCGCAAGACATAAGCAGTTGCGGCTGAACCCGCTTCAGGATATCCTGCAGGCTATTGCCCACAAAAAGGTATTGCAAATTGTTTATCAGCCTGCTTACCGCGCCGAGGCCACCGAACGGGCGATTGAACCGGTAGGTGTGTTTTATCTGGATAATAACTGGCACCTGATTGCTTATTGCCGTTTAAGGAAGGATTACCGCGATTTTCGTTTCGATCGTCTGATGAGTATGGAATGTACTGATGAAATTTTTTCAGCATCGCATCCGCAGTTACAGGAACATATCCGTTGTATATTTAAAGATCAGCAGTTATTTAATGTGACGATAGAGGTGAAGAAAGAAGTGGCCATGTACCTGGGCGAGCAAAAGTATTATCACGGTTATGTAGGTGAAAGCATTATTGGCGATGTGATAGAAATGAAGTTTGTCTGCTGGTCTTTAGAAGGGTTTTCGCGTTGGTTTGTGATGTTTGCAGATATGGCGCGCATAGTAGAACCCGCGGAGTTGAATGAACGGATTCATACGCTGGTAAGAAAAATTTCAGAAAATTTAACTACCTCAAAATCCTGCTGACATAGGGCTGTCACTTGCGCGTAGTTGTTTTGTATCGTCATCAAAAACAAAACACTATGTCACAGATTAAAATTTTCACCGAAGAATTAGCAAACGAAGCTGTAACTACCCGCAAAATGCTGGGGCGTATCCCGTCTGATCAGTTTGCATGGCAGCCGCATCAACGCAGCATGACCATTAAACGCCTTGCCACTCACATTGGCGACCTGCCGGGATGGATACAAATGGTGCTCGATACAGACGAACTTGATTTTCAAAACACTACCTGGGCCGAACCTGATTTAAATACCACGGAAGAAGTGCTGGCTTTCTTTGAGGAGTCGCTTAAGAAGGCGAAGAAAAGCCTTAGCGAAGCTAACGAAGAAGAACTGGATAAGATATGGACGTTAAGAAGTGGCGAAGCTATTTACGACCGCTCGACAAAAGCGCAGGTGATCCGCATGTGCCTTAATCAAATCGTACATCACCGTGCGCAAATGGGCGTTTACCTTAGACTGTTAGACATCCCAATCCCTGGTAGCTATGGCCCAAGTGCCGATGAGCATGAAGACATGATTCCAAAAGAAGAGACCGAGGCAGCAAGCTAATCTTTTAAAATTTTGCAACAGGAGGATCTGTTACAGCACCTGCTTAATCTGGTATTGGTTGCCGTTAACGCTGAAAGATTCTCCTGTTTTTTTACCTCTCAGCTGTACACCTATCGGCGAGCTGATAGAAACGGCAAAATATTTCTGACTCTCAAGCGTCAACGTTCCGGCACTGACAGAGATATAGAAGTTCCCCTTATCGGTAACTACCAGGCTACCTGTATCCGCGCTGGTATTCGCACTGCCCGCGTTAATGCCATTCAGTATTACCAGTTGTTTATTGGCTTCGTTCAGCATCAGCATATTGCGGTCAGTCTCCTGCTGCATCATCTCGCGGCTGGTTTCATACTTATCTCCCGCGCTTGATTTAGTTTCATTTTCTGTCGCTTCCTGTATCTCTGCAAGCGCTAATTGTGCATTTTCTATACGCTGTTTAATAGCGTCGGTACAGAGCTTAAACAGGCGGGTTTTAGTTTCGGTGTTCATGGATTGAATAGTCGCTCTTTAACAAAATAAAGGTCGCAATGGTTTTGCTGTAACGGGTTACAGAACATGTTAAAAAGTAAGAGATAAATAGTGATAGCTATTATACCGCTATATCGCCGTGACGCGGATCTTCGGGCAGAATCTCCATATCCGGGCATTCAACATAGTTGGCATACCATTGTATGGCGCTCACCACATCTAAAGCATCTTCGGGGGTAATCCTTATGGTTTCGAAAGCATAAAGCTTGTTGTTAGCATAACCGTAAAGCTGTATTTCGTTAATATCGGGGACGAAGTTTTCATCGGTCAAACAGAAAACTTTAACCTTCAGATCAGTATCTCTGGAGTGGATAACATCTCTGCACGGATCTTTCGGATCGGTCGCCAGCAAATATACATTATGATCCATATGTTGGTTTAACAAAGCGTAATTAAGAAGGTTTAATATTAAATATATAATTGTAGCGGCTTAATATACTAAACAAATGGGGTGATGCTTTGTCTGGATTTAAGAAAGAGCTTATGAAGGGAATGATATTTATCCTGGCAGCACTGGTAGTTGCGCTAACCTGCTGTCACCAGGATCCGCATAATAAATTCGGTGGACCATCAAATCAGCCACAAGACACCGCCGCAAAAAAGCGTGATACCTCATCTGTCGGTACACGGACCGACAGGTAGTTGCACTGCGATTAATAATACATGTCGCTGGTATAATTTTTTCTTCTGCTGGCGAGGGTAAAAGTTCCACCCATAAAAAACAGGATGAGGCCGGTATGTACAGGCCAGCGGAAAGCAGTCGGATTGTTGTTTTTAATTAAGGCGACAGAGCTGTTGGCCGCTGTGTTTGGTTTAGCTGTATAGAAGAAGCTCCCGGCGATAATTAAAACTATCCCGATCATCATCAGGTAGATACATATCTTTCTCATAAGCTGTACTTGTTTTTAAAGCACAACACATAAGAGCGACAGCTGTTTTAAACTAACGTTTGGTTAACCCCTGTTGGCCGAATTTGATCAGGTCACTTGCGCCAATGTAACCTACCGTTCCGTAAACAGGTTTACCATCCGGGGTGCAGATAATTAAAGTTGGGTAAGCCTGTATATTCCACGCAGATGATAAGGCAGGGCCTTCGCCACGCTCCATATCTATCGCCACGTTTACAAAATTGGCGTTAAAAAAAGCTGCCGCCTTGTTGTTTTTAAACGTAGTGGCTTTAAGCATTTTGCACGGGCCGCACCAGGTAGCGTAGGCATCTACAAAAATATATTTATGCTTTGCCGTAGCCTGTTTTACGGCTTCTTTCCAGGAGTTTTCTATAAAATTAATCTGCGAATCTGGTCCTTTCACAGTTTTGCTGCCGGGGCCGAAACTGCAAAATGATAGGGCGAAAAATGCGAGCAGGATAAATATCCCACCTTTATAACGAGCAATGTTGTTCATGTTGGATTAAATAATGCATAAAAATAGCACATATCTTTTGAGGATATGTGCTATTCATAAAAACTATTCTTAGCGGTTGGGGCGTCCCGGTCTTTCGCGTTCTTGCTCCTGTTGCTGCTGACGTTGCTGTTGCTGCTGTTGCATTTGTTGTTGGCGCTGTTGCTCCATCTGCTGCTGGCGTTGCTGTTGTTGCTGTTGCATTTGTTGTTGGCGCTGTTGCTCCATCTGCTGCTGTTGTTGCTGCTGCATTTGTTGCTGGCGCTGTTGCTCCATCTGCTGCTGACGTTGCTGTTGTTGTTGCTGCATCTGTTGCTGGCGCTGTTGCTCCATCTGCTGCTGACGTTGCTGTTGTTGTTGCTGCTGCATTTGTTGCTGGCGCTGTTGATCCATCTGCTGCTGACGTTGCTGCTGCATTTGTTGTTGGCGCTGTTGATCCATCTGCTGCTGACGCTGCTGTTGTTGTTGCTGCTGTATTTGTTGCTGCTGTATTTGTTGCTGCTGTATTTGTTGCTGGCGTTGCTGATCCATTTGCTGCTGGCGTTGCTGACGCCATTGTTCGCGCTGCTGATCGGTAGGTTGGCTTTGTTGCTGGCCTTGCTGTTGCTGCTGCATTTGCTGCTGGCGTTGTTGACGCCATTGTTCGCGTTGCTGATCAGTAGGCTGACTTGGTTGCTGACCTTGCTGCATTTGCTGCTGACGTTGTTGACGCCATTGCTCGCGCTGCTGATCGGTAGGTTGGATGGATTGCTGGCCTTGCTGTTGCTGCATTTGCTGCTGGCGTTGTTGACGCCATTGCTCACGCTGTTGATCAGTAGGCTGGCTTGGCTGCTGACCTTGTTGACCTTGCTGCTGCTGTTGTATTTGTTGCTGGCGTTGTTGGCGCCATTGTTCGCGCTGCTGATCAGTAGGCTGGCCCTGTTGCTGGCCTTGCTGCTGTTGCATTTGCTGCTGGCGTTGTTGGCGCCATTGTTCGCGCTGCTGATCAGTAGGCTGGCCCTGTTGCTGGCCTTGCTGCTGTTGCATTTGCTGCTGGCGTTGTTGACGCCATTGCTCACGCTGCTGATCAGTAGATTGGCCGGATTGCTGGCCTTGCTGGCGCCATTGTTGTCCCTGTTGATTGTTAGGCATACCTTGCTGCTGAGGCTGGCCTGGATTACCAGGACGGGTTGGCCTGTCTATGGTCTTTACAAAAGGCCTGTTATTATTGTTGTTGTTATTATTTCTTGCCTCTTGTGCCAGCCGTTGCGCATTTTGATAGTTTATGCGACCAAAGTCACGGTCGCCTATCCTGTCGTTAGGGTGGGCATTACGGTAAGCATCAGCATCTACCACACGTATCGGGCGGGTAGGGGCATTGCGGTTCACCTGCGGGCGATAGATATTCAAGGCATCATTCCTTAACATCGGCCTCCCTGGGCGGCTGATATCATTAATGTGATACACGTTTACCGGGCCACGCACCACACGCTGAATGTCTTCCCTGCGCGGGCCGCACCAATACGGGCGGTTGTTCACCACGTAGGTATTGCGTATAATAGTAGTTCGGTTAATAATATTCACCACCCTTGGGCGCGGAACGTAATAATTGTAAATAGCCGGGCTGGTAATATAGGCGCGCGGAGCGAAGGTCCAGTAATAGTCTGGCACATCGAAACCGCCAAAGCTTACATCGATACTTACACCTGGGGTTAAAGGTGCCCAGCCGTAATATTCGCCGCCGCTTCTCCAGCTAACCCATGCCGGTCCCCACTCGTAGCCGGGTATCCATTCCCAGCCGTAGTAATCATCAAAACGCCAGCGGCCGTAGTGGAACGGCGCCCAGCCCCAGTCGTAATCAGATACCCAGGTATTACCGTAATCGGTAAGCACCCAGTGTCCATTGGTGGCATAGGGTTGAAAATCCTGGTCTACATCGGGCACCCAAACCGTACCGTACTGTGGGTCGTCAACCCAGGTGCCGTAAGGCTGTAATTCGTCATAAAACTCCTGGAAAGAAATGGTAGCGCCCTGCGCCTGCGTTTTATGTGGTATCGCCGCTACTAACAGCATAAGCAGTAAGCTGCGGCAGAAAAGTGAAATTAACTTCTTCATATATTTATGGTTTAAAGGCCTTTGCGAGGGGCCTTTATTGTTAGTTCGACTATATTTAAACAGAAGCGTTTAATCGATGGTTATGTTTGTGGATTTTGTGAGATTATGATGAGGAAGTGAAAATTTAATCAGATGTTTGCAGATAGTTTTAATTAAATTTTATTGGTTATGAGCACTATAAATATTCCAAGACTCGACCTTAATACCTATTTAAATGGTACACCGGAAGAGCGTAAACGCTTTTCTGACGATATAGGCCGCGCCTTTAATGAAACCGGTTTTGTTACCATCACCAACCACGGTTTAAGCAAAGAACTGATAGATAATTTATATAAGCAAGTAAAAGCTTTATTTGCACTACCGGAAGCTGTTAAACTAAAATACGAGAAGCCTGAACTGGCGGGCCAGCGTGGGTATACCAGCAAAGGCAAAGAAACGGCAAAAGGCTTTAAGGTGCCGGATCTGAAAGAGTTTTGGCAGATTGGTCAGACCGTTACCGATGGCGACCCTATTAAAGAACAATATCCGGACAATATTTATGTAGACGAACTGCCGGAGTTTAATAGCGTTACCCGCGAGATTTACCAGAAGCTTGAAACCGCCGGCACAAACCTGCTGCGTGCCATAGCGGTTTACCTGGGCTTACCCGAAAGCTATTTTGACGATAAGGTACATAATGGAAATTCTATCCTGCGTACACTGCATTACTTCCCGATTGAGGACCCTGATGCGCTGCCGCCAGATGCCGTTCGTGCCGGTGCGCATGAGGACATTAACCTGATCACCCTGTTGATCGGTGCCAGTGCTGACGGTTTGGAAGTACTTACCCGCGAAAATACCTGGTATGCTATAAAAGCCCATGGCGAAGATATTGTAGTGAACGTAGGCGATATGCTGCAGCGTTTAACTAACGGCAAGCTGAAATCTACCACTCACCGCGTGGTAAATCCGCCTAGAGAAGAAATGAAAAACTCACGTTTTTCTGTACCGTTCTTCCTGCACCCGAAATCAGACATGGATTTAACCAGCCTGGAGTCCTGCATAGATGAGCAGCATCCGAAGCAATTCAGCGACATGACAGCCGGCGAATACCTGGATGAGCGTCTTCGCGAGATTGGTTTGAAGAAGTAATCCCGAAAATTTCAAACAGAAAGGCTTCCCATCGACAGGAAGCCTTTCTGTTTTTATCGGGGTTTTTGATTAAAAAGTATCAAACCACAATAGGCGATTTAAATTGCGGCGCTTTTCTTTTTTTGCTGGCTTGCTCATAAGCGTAGGCCATTGCCAATAGTTGTGGTTCGTGCCAGGCGGTGCTGAAGAAAGACAGTCCCATCGGCAGATCGTGCCACTGGCCCATGGGTACGGTAATATGGGGGTATCTGGCCATTGCCGCTGGTGACGAAAACGAGAAACCATTATTGTAATCGCCGTTGATAAGGTCGATACAAACGGCGAAGCCATTCGTCGGGCCGATAATGGCATCCAGGTTATTTTCTTTCAGCATGTTGTCGATAATGGTCCGGCTTAACCCGTTCGACTTTTTTAATGCTTCCAGGTACTCCGCACTGTTCAGGTCGCCTTTTTGGTTCGCCATTTCCAACGTTTCCTGCTTGAAAAATGGCATCGCTTTCGCTTCGTTCTGACGGTTGAACGCAATCACATCATCCAGCGATTTCATTTTGGAGTTTGCTCCTTTTAAGTAATTATTTACGCCGTCTTTAAACTCATATAGCAATACCTGGAAAGATGCGTTGCCCGTTTGCTGACGAATCTCTTTCATCAGATCGACTTCCACTATAGTGGCGCCCTTGCTTTTCAGCACTTCTACAGCCTCTTTTAATAAGGCAACGGCAGCGGCACTTCCTTGTAACGCAGATTTTTCCAGCCCCAGGCGTTTGCCTTGTAATCCGTCAGTTTTCAGGTAAATGGTATAATCTTTTTTTGCTTTGCCTTCACTTTCCTGTGTTACCAGGTCTTGCGCATCCGTTCCGGTAAGTGCGCCTAATAATATGGCAGCATCTTTTACAGTGCGCGCCATCGGTCCGGCGGTATCCTGCGTTTTAGAAATCGGGATGATATGGCTTCGGCTCCATAAGCCGACTGTTGGTTTAATACCTACCAGGCCGTTAACAGATGATGGCGATACAATAGAACCATTAGTTTCCGTACCGATAGCAATAGCGCAAAGGCTGGCTGCTACGGCTGCACCCGAGCCGGAGCTTGATCCGCTAGGGTTGCGGTCTAACACATATGGGTTTTTAGTTTGGCCGCCACGGCTGCTCCACGCACTGGTTGAATGATTAGAGCGAAAGTTTGCCCATTCGCTCAGGTTGGTTTTGCCAAGAATTACAGCACCCGCATCGCGCAGTTTAGTTACGATAAAGGCATCCTTACTGTAAATGTTATCTGCGAGTGCCATGGCGCCTGCCGTGGTATGCATCCGGTCGCCGGTGCTGATGTTGTCTTTTATCAGTACGGGGATACCGTGGAGTGGGCCGCGTACTTTTCCGCTTGCGCGTTCTTTATCTAACTGGTCTGCCAGGATCAGCGCATCTGGGTTTAATTCTATTACGGCATTCAGCTTTGGCCCGGCTTTATCGATAGTCTGGATGCGCTTCAGGTACATTTCCACCAACTGGCGCGAGGTATACTTTTTATCGCGCATCAGTTGCTGCAGGTCGGTGATAGATTTTTCCGTCAGGTCGAATGCTGTCGCAGGGGCCGATACTGCATCATTTTCTGCTTTTGCGGCGTTTGTGTTAAATATGGAACCAATAGTCAGACTAGCTAAAGAGCTGGTTTGAAGGAATTTTCTTCTTTGCATGAATGATTAAAGTAGACGGCTTAATTTAGGAAAAAGGTTCGATTTGAATGACAGCCTTTGAAGTATATTGTTGCCAAACTACGGCCCTTGTTATCTCGAATGCAGTGAGAAATCTTCTTCTGGCAACAGGCATTTGGAAGGAGACTCTTCGCTTCGCTCTGAATGATAGCCTTTTTTAAATTCGTCTTGATTCCTGACTCTTGCTTCTACTCAGATTTTTGCCCCTATTTCCTCGCCCAAATCACTGCCCACATGATGTTCTTCCAGATCACATCAGTTAAGGCAAAACAGGCGCCTTCCAGTTGTTTTAAATGCCAGCCCACCGGTGCATGGTAATCATGCGCGTCCTGGTGGTCCATCCATAACTGCCAGTCGGCCTCGGTTGATCCCAGCTTCATTGCCTCCTCTTTCCACCGGCCAATGTGTTTCTGATAAATTTCGTCGGTGGCGCCTTTGGTCTGGTCTGCAAAAACAAATATCCCGTTTGGTTTCAACAAAGAATAAATCTTCGGATAAAGCCTTGCCTTATCCTCATCATTAATATGGTGGATGGCAATGCTGGAAATTATCAGGTCGAAAGATCCTTCAGGGAGGTCGAGGCGGGTGAAATCCTGCTGATGATAGTAAATGTTATTATGGCCTTCAAACCTTTTGCGGCATTCGTTCAGGATATCGGCAGAGATATCCAGCGCATGAATTTCTGCATTGGGGTAATGTTTCAGGGCGGCTTCGGTAAGGTTGCCTGTTCCGCAACCTAAATCCAAAATTCTTTTTGGCTGCAGATCATCCGGGATATAGTAGAACAGGTTATAAAAAATCTCGGTATAACGGGGTACGCACCGGCTGATCAGCTCGGTATAGCGGCTGCTCAACTGGTCGTAAAATGCTTCTACGGTTTGCATAAAGTGAATGTAGTCAGAAAGTCCGGAAGTCGGTAAGTCCAAAATTAAAATTTGACAAATTAGTTCGCCATCAGATTATTGCTTCCGGACTCGCGGTCTTTTCTAACTTTCGGACTAAAATGCCTATCTTCACCGCCCAAAATAGACATTTCGAAACTCATGAAACTATTAGAAGGAAAAACTGCTTTGGTTACCGGTGCTTCTAAAGGCATTGGCCGCATGATTGCGCAAAAATTTGCCGAGCACGGCGCCAACGTTGCGTTTACCTATTTATCGTCTGTAGAAAAAGGCCTAGCCCTGGAGCAGGAACTGCAGGCTTATGGCACAAAGGTAAAAGGTTACCGATCTGATGCCTCTAAATTTGACGAAGCTGATCAGCTGATCAATGATATTGTTGCCGATTTTGGTACCATAAACATCGTGGTAAACAATGCCGGTATCACTAAAGATAACCTATTGATGAGGATGACCGAAGAAGCATGGGACGAAGTGCTGAACGTAAACCTGAAATCAATCTTCAACGTTACCAAAGCTGCTTCTAAGATTATGATGAAGAACCGCCAGGGTGTGTTTATCAACATCAGCTCTGTTGTTGGTGTGGATGGTAACGCAGGGCAGGCTAACTACGCAGCTTCTAAAGCAGGTATCATCGGTTTCTCTAAATCAATGGCGAAAGAACTGGGTTCGCGTAATATCCGTACCAACGTAGTTGCACCGGGCTTCATCCGTACCGAAATGACTGACGTATTAGACCCTAAAGTGGTGGAAGGCTGGACAGCAGGCATCGCCCTGAGACGTGGTGGCGAAACTACCGAGGTGGCAGATGCTTGTGTATTCCTGGCATCAGACATGAGCTCATACATCACCGGGCAGGTACTGGTGGTTGACGGGGGAATGTAATCAGTTGCGAGTGGCGGGGAGCGAGGTGTGAGTAAAGAAGCACAAAACAAAAAAATTATTACTGAAACCATTATAGCAATGGCTACAGAAAGAGGGGCGGATAAATCTATCTGCCCCTCTGACATTGCAAGGGTTTTGTTTCCTGCCGACTGGCGCAAGCATATGGATGATGTCCGTACCGAAGCTTTCGAGTTAGAACGACAGGGTAAGGTGCTCATCACCCAGAAAGGGCAGCCGGTAGAGATCGAAAATATCAAAGGGCCTATCCGGATTAAGATTGTGGTAAGATGTTGATTTTTTGCTAATTATGTTTTCGGTTGTGATAATTTCTTAGGCAAATTTTCGTTTTGTCCTCATAACCTTAACAATCGTGAAAACTTTTCTTGCCTTATTATTTGCTGTTTTTACCTGTCTGAGTTTAAGAGCTCAAGACGTAAATGGATCAAATGCAGACAGCGGGTCTTTAGAACGGGCTACTGCAGCACTTCGCGAAGCTTTTGCCAAAGGCGATATTGCATTAGTAGTTAAGCTTCATCATCCGGATATAGTTAAATATTTCGGCGGAAAGAATGTGGTAACAGGCCGGGCCGAACTTGAAAAAGGGGTACGTGAATGGCTGACGAATTCGCATGTAGAATTTATTGAAAATAAAGTGGAAAGTACCTTTTTCAACAAGGGTACAGCTGTACAAACATCGATATTCACTATTCGTAACACGCCTAAATCTGGCGGCAAACCTACCATTGGCAGGGGACGTTCTATGGTTGTATATGTAAAAGATAGCAGCAGCCCAACTGGCTGGTTGTCGGTACGGGAAATTGTTCAGGAAGCACCCCCTGAAATCTGAACGTTATAGTGTGCCTTCACAATAAATTTCGCATTTTGCAGTCATCGTAGTACGCTTTACGTAACATGCTGCTTTTATTTACTGTAACCTGGGGAGCCGTTTCGGGCTGGTGGTCGGTGGCCTGCCTGCTGCTTGGCGTACTATATGCCTGGCTGATGTACAGGCAGCCTGTTTTATTCTCCGGGGGGTATCGCTGGCTGTTAGCTGTTTTTAGGGCATTAGCTGTCACCCTGATCGGGATACTACTCTTAGCCCCTTTGATCCAAACGGTAAAATACCAGCCGCAAAAGCCGCTCATTCTCATCGCACAGGATAATTCAGAATCCATAGGGCGCTTTCAGTCTAACCAGAATGATTTAGGTTTAACCGTAAACGGACTCGCTAAATTGAAAAGCCAGCTGGGTGACGATTATGACGTACGCGAATACCATTTCGGCACTAATTTACAGCCTGGGTTAACCCGCAGCTTCAACGGTAAGCAAACCAATATTTCTGCTGCACTGAAGCAACTGAATGAGCAGTTTGTGAACCAGAACATCGGCGCCATGGTGCTGGCGACAGACGGTATTTACAACCAGGGTACCGACCCGCAGTATGAGGCGCAAAATATCAAGGCCAGCATATATACAGTGCCGCTTGGCGATACCATTCCCCGTCGCGACCTTTTTATCACCAACATAAACTATAACAAAACGGCGCTTTTAGGGAATGATTTTGAGGTGGAGTTGCAGATAGGCGCTAATAAAAGTAGCGGTGAAACTGCAAGGCTAACGGTAACAGAAGATGGCAGAACGGTGCAAAGCCAGAACCAGCAGATCTTATCAGATGAATGGCAAAAGCGTATCAGGCTAAAGTTGAATGCCGATAAAAAAGGGCTAAGAAAATTTACTTTCAGTCTTGCTCCTTTGGCTAATGAGATCTCCACACAAAATAATACCCAAACCATTTATGTAGACGTAATTGATGCGCGTCAGAAAATACTGTTGGTTTATGGTAGCCCGCATCCGGATATCGGCGTTTTAAAACAAGCCATCGAACTTAACCGTAACTACGAGCTGAAGACCATACAGGCAGATGATGCGGCGAAAATAAAATGGGATGATTTTAATCTGTTCATCCTGCACCAGGTGACACTAAGCGCTAACGCTAATCTCTTTAAAGCTGTTACTGCTGCACGAATACCTGTTTGGTTTATGGCCGGTGCGCAGAGTAATCTATCTGATTTTAACCAGCAGCAGAATGTCGTCAGGATAGCTGCTACGCGACCGGATGTGCAGGAAGCCTTTGCCCTGCCCGATGCTGGCTTCAGTAGCTTTACATTAAGTGATTCCACCCGCCAGAAGCTGGGCGCGCTGCCTCCCTTGCTTACTGCGTTTGGCAGTTACCAGGCAAACCCGCAGGCAAATGTGTTATTCAGGCAAAAAATAGGGGCCATTGCTACTAATTACCCACTTCTGGCTTTTATGGATGCACGCGGTTGCCGCACTGCGGCGCTCACCGGGGAAGGGCTCTGGCGCTGGAACCTGAGCGAATTTCAGGCCTACGGCAATCATCATTCGGTAGAGGAGCTTGTTTCGCAGATCATCCAATATTTAACGGCGAATGCGAAGCGGCAACGGTTTAATGTTTTTACCGGCAAGAACGTATTTGATGAAAGCGAGCATGTGATCATCAATGCCGAATTGTATAATGAGGCGTTGGAACTGGTGAATACGCCTGATGTGAAACTGGAACTGAAAGATAGCAACGGTAAACGTTACAGTTATCTTTTTAGTCGCACCGGTGCAAGCTATCAACTGGATGCCGGTTCGCTGCCTGCCGGCGATTATACTTATACCGCTTCTACCCAATTGGGCGGACGTACCTTCGCTGCCAGCGGCCAGTTAAGTATTAAAGCGCTGGATGTGGAGTTGAGGCAAAGCACGGCCGACCATGCTTTGTTGCGTTCACTTGCTAAGCGTTCGGGGGGCGTGGTGGTTAAGCCTGCTCAAATAGATCGGTTGGCAGATCTGCTTCGAAAGAATGAAAATGTAAAAACCGTACTGAATGAAGACCGCAGCTATCGCGAGCTGATTGATGTGAAATGGGTATTCGCGATCATTCTGGCATTACTTAGCGCCGAGTGGTTCCTGCGTAAGCGAGAAGGGGAGATTTGAACCTGATAATGTTGACGCAAATAAAGCGTTAAACTCTTATTCTAATTATTAATTTTGCCGCTGTAACCGGATGAAAAGAAACCTGCTTTTATTGTTGTCGCTGATAGTGGTATTGGTTGTCTACAACTCCTGCAAAAAGGAAAGGCAGAGCTATCTTCCTACTTTACTTACTTCGTCAACATGGGAACTGGCATCTGTACAGGTAACCACTTACCAGGGATCTACCCAATTGGGTACGGCAACATTAAATACTAATTGCCAGCTAAAACAAACTTTTACTTTCAACCCAGATCAGAGCTGCAGTTACCAGAACTTCATCTGCCGGTCTGACATTGCCTCCGGCAAGTGGCAGTTTAGTGATGATAAGCTCACCCTGCAAGCCAATATGCTTTGTAAGGATACCGTGCCGGGTGGTAAGGATACCGTAGATGCGCCTTTTTTAAATGCAAGGATCGTTAATCTGGGGTCATACTCGCTGGTGCTGGAAACCGGTGATATCAACGAGTATTCTGGCAGTACAAAAAAGAGGGTGATCCGAAGATTTGCTTTTGTTCACCAGTAATTCATAATCATGCTATTACGCTTTAAAGTATAGCTCAAAATTTTATATTTGGAGAGTCCCACTAAATACTAGCTGATTTGAAAAAGAGAATAGCCATTTTTGCTTCAGGTTCTGGTTCAAACGCCCAGAAAATCATCGAACATTTTAAGCGCAGCCCGGTGGCAGAAGTGGTGCTGGTGCTGAGCAACAACCCGCAGGCTTATGTGTTGCAGCGGGCAGATAACTTCGAAATACCTTCGCACGTATTTAACCGGGAAGAGTTTTACCAGACAGATGGTGTGGTCAAACTACTGAAAAACCTGCAGGTAGACCTTATTATTTTAGCTGGTTTCCTTTGGCTGGTACCAGAATCGCTGTTAAAGGCATTTCCAAACCGTATTATTAACATCCACCCTTCGTTATTGCCTAAATACGGTGGTAAAGGTATGTATGGCGATAAAGTGCACCAGGCGGTGTTGGATAATAAAGAAGAAGAATCGGGCATAACCATCCATTTTGTGAATGAGCATTTTGACGAAGGCGAGGTGATCCATCAATCCAGGTTTAAAATAGAACCCGGCGATACGATAGAAGTGGTTAAATTTAAAGGGCAGCAGTTAGAGCATCATAACTTTCCACGGGTTGTAGAGGCGCTGCTTAGTAAGATCAAAAGTTAGTCTTTGTCTTCTTCGGTAAAAGCTACTATTTCCCTGATTTTTTCATCAAGCTCTGTCGTTATTTTTTCCATCAGTTGCAGGTCTTCTTTGGTAGCGCGGTATTTGTTCGCTTTAAAAAGCTCCATAAAACCTAATATGCCTGCTACCGGTTTACGCAGTTCGTGCGATTGGATATGAGCGATCTGTTTCAACGATTCGTTCTGTGCTAAGATTTTTTCTTCGTACCGTTTCGCCGATGTGATATCGGTGGCTTTATAGGATATACCGATGATTTCGCCGTCTGTATCATAACTGGGGTCAAAGCTGACGTGCCACCAGATCTTTTCACCGTTTCTGTATTGAACCTGCCTTTCGTAAGTAACAGGCGTACCGTTAAGCGCAATCTGGAAATCTTTTACAAAATCATTCAGGTAATGGCCCCGTAAAATCTCATTCACACCCATACCCGGGTGAATTTTAACCCCATTTACCCTTTTCAGAAATTTGTACATGTTTTTGTTGTAGGCCACCAGCCGTAAGTTCTGATCAATCAGCAATAGGCATGAGCCTGAACTTTCAAAGTACGAGCGCAGTTTGATCTCTGCATTCTTTGCTTCTATAAATTGTTGTTTCAGTACTTCGAGGCTAAACTCAAACTCCATGATCTGGATAATGCGTTTGGCTAAAACTGTAATTAAATGCCGTTGCGAGTCATCGATATCGCGCGCTACGGTATCGGCGATACACAAATACCCTAAAGTATAATTGTCATGCGTGATTAGCGGCGCTCCTGCATAAAACCTGATGTGGGGGTAGTCGGTTACAAGCGTGCTGGTAGAGAAAAACGGGTGTTGAGTGGCGTCCGGGATGACGGTGATTCCCTGGTGTTTGTCCAGGAAGTTACAAAAGAGCTTCGATTCCAGGTCATCGATTCTGCTGACGTCGATATTTGACTTCAGGTACCTGATTACACCATCGGTGGTAATAACAGCTGTCGGTACGCGGCATAATTCGGCTGCGAGTTCAACAATCTCCTGCAATTCATGGTCTTTGTTAATTTCGAGGTTTAGAAAACGATGAACGGCTTGTAATTTTTCCAGCTCTTTATTTTGCATCGGCTACTTCAAAGTATCTCTAATATCCGAAATTTGTTCGTCATATTTACAGATATCAGCGTCGGTTAAAATTTAGTTCATATGGTTTACCAGGTGTTTTAAATTTACCCATTATTTAGTAATTAAAACAGGGTTACTAATCCGTTAAAATTCACTACTTTTGCGGCTCGAAAAACAACCTCAATGAGTCAGCCCGTAAAAATCAAGAATGCTCTGATCTCCGTCTATTACAAAGATCACCTCGAGCCTGTAATTCAAGAACTTAAACGCCTTGGTGTAACGATATATTCCACAGGAGGAACAGAAACGTTTATAAAAAGTTTGGGCGCAGATGTGGTGGCGGTTGAAGATCTTACTTCCTATCCGTCTATCCTTGGCGGCCGGGTTAAAACGCTTCACCCAAAAGTATTCGGCGGTATTCTTTCACGCCGTTCCCTGGATCAGGATAAAGCGCAGCTGGCGCAATATGAGATCCCTGAGATTGACCTGGTGATTGTTGATTTGTATCCGTTTGAAGAAACGGTAGCATCAGGCGCAGGGCACGACGATGTGATCGAGAAAATCGATATCGGTGGTATTTCTTTGATCCGTGCAGCAGCTAAGAATTATAAGGATGTAGTAATTGTTTCTTCTAAGAATGATTATCCTGCTTTAGAAGCGTTATTAAAGACTAAAAACGGCGAAACTGATATTGAAGACCGCAAGCTGTTTGCAGCAAAAGCCTTCAATGTTTCGTCTAACTATGATACGGCAATTTTTAACTACTTTAACCAGGACGAGCAGATTCCTGCATTCAAGCAAAGCATTACGCATTGCCAAACTTTACGTTACGGCGAAAACCCGCACCAGAAAGGGGTGTTCTACGGTAACCTAGATGCCATGTTCACCAAGCTGAACGGTAAAGAGCTTTCATACAATAACTTGGTAGATGTGGACGCTGCAGTGGCATTGATCGATGAGTTTACCGACCCAACCATCGCCATTTTAAAGCATACCAATGCTTGTGGTGTAGCTACCCGCACCCATATTAAAGATGCCTGGGTAGATGCACTGGCTTGCGACCCGGTATCGGCTTTTGGCGGTGTAATTATCGCTAATGACGAGATCAACGAAGCCACAGCCGCAGAAATGACCAAGCTGTTCTTTGAGGTGTTGATCGCTCCGGCTTATACAGATGAGGCGTTAGCTATTCTGAAAGAGAAAAAGAACCGCATCATATTGATCCGTAACGGAGTAGAGCTTCCTGTTAAACAGTTCAAAACTTTATTGAACGGTGTGATTGAGCAGGATAAAGACCTGGTGATCGAAGGCCCTGCGCAGATGACCACCGTTACTAATCGCCAGCCGGATGAGCAGCAACTGCGCGACCTTTATTTTGCCAACAAAATTGTAAAGCACACCAAGTCTAACACGGTTGTCCTGGCTAAGAATGATCAGTTGCTGGCAAGTGGTGTAGGCCAAACCTCCCGCGTGGATGCGTTGCGCCAGGCCTTAGAGAAAGCAAAAAGCTTTGGCTTTGATGTAAACGGTGCGGTGATGGCTTCAGATGCTTTCTTCCCTTTCCCGGATTGTGTGGAGATTGCGGGCGATGCCGGTGTAGTTGCGGTTTTACAGCCAGGCGGTTCCATTAACGATCAAAAGTCTGTTGATATGGCTAACCAGAAAAATGTAGTAATGGTTACTACAGGGGTTCGCCACTTCAAACACTAATTTTATACCAACACAATAAACTACGTTTTTCGACGCTTTAAAAGGCAACGGATTGCAGTTATTGAGGATTTTTTTTAAACTTTGCAGATAGTTTCGAAACAACGGTTAAATGGGTTTATTTAATTTTTTTACGCAAGAAATTGCGATAGATTTAGGTACAGCAAATACCCTGATTATACATAATGATAAAGTAGTGGTTGATGAACCGTCAATCGTAGCTTTAGACAGACAAACCAATAAAGTAATAGCCATTGGCCGCCAGGCAATGCAGATGGAGGGTAAAACGCACGAGAAAATTCGTACGGTTCGCCCCTTGAAAGACGGTGTGATTGCCGACTTTGATGCTGCAGAGCACATGATCCGCGGGATGATCAAGATGATCAACAAAGGCAAAAGCTGGTTCTTCCCTTCTTTGCGTATGGTAATCTGTATCCCTTCGGGTATTACAGAGGTAGAGAAACGCGCCGTGCGCGACTCTGCCGAGATTGCCGGTGCTAAAGAGGTTTATCTGATCTATGAACCAATGGCTGCTGCGGTAGGTATTGGTATAGACGTGGAAGAGCCGATGGGAAACATGATCATCGATATCGGTGGTGGTACTACCGAGATTGCGGTTATTGCGCTTTCAGGTATCGTGTGCGACCAGTCTATTCGTGTAGCGGGTGATAACTTTGATGCAGATATTGTTCAGTATATCCGTCGTCAGCATAACATCATGATTGGTGACCGTACTGCCGAGAAGATCAAAATAGAAGTTGGTGCGGCATTGCCAGAACTGGCAGATCCACCGGCTGACTTTGCCGTACAAGGTCGCGATTTGATGACCGGCGTGCCGAAACAGATCACCGTATCTTATACCGAAATTGCACATTGCTTAGATAAGTCTATCTCTAAAATAGAAGAAGCGATTTTGAAAGCCCTGGAGATTACTCCGCCAGAGCTTTCTGCCGATATTTACCAAACCGGTATTTATTTAACCGGTGGTGGTGCATTGCTGCGCGGTTTAGATAAGCGTGTGGCTGCTAAAACCAAACTGCCGGTACACGTAGCGGAAGATCCGCTTCGTGCTGTAGTACGCGGAACCGGAACAGCATTGAAGAACATCGGAAACTTTAAATTTTTAATGCAATAATTGCGTTGTGAGTTGCGGGTTGTAAGTTGCGGGTGACCAGGGAAAACTACTAACCTTTTACTCGCAACTCGTAACTTTTAACACGAAACTGTAAACAGCATGCGTAACCTTTTGATATTTATCAGCAAGTACAACGCATTTTTTCTGTTCCTGATTTTCGAGGTTAGTGCATTAATTATCTACATCAAATACAATTCATTCCAGAAAGCAACTTTCGTTAACAGCTCTAACCAAGTTACCGGCAATATTTACGGGCGCATCAGTAAACTAAACCAGTACCTGCGCTTAAAAGATGTAAATGATAGCCTGGTACAGGAAAATGCGAGGCTGCGTGGGCAACTGGCTTCGGCTTTCTACGGCGATACCGCCACTAAGCACACCGTTACCGATACTGTTTATCACCAGCAATACACCTACATTGCAGCGAGGGTGATCAATAACTCGGTTAACCGCCCCAATAACTATATTACCATCAACAGGGGTACCGATGCCGGTATTGCCAAAGATATGGGGGTGATCTGCAGTGCAGGGATTGTTGGTATTGTGGTGAACGTTTCGCAACACTTTGCTACCATCCGCTCCTTTTTACATAAAGACACCAAGGTAAGCGCCATGCTGGGCGATACCAAAGATATCGGTTCCATGATCTGGAGTGAAGATTTAGGCCCTAACACCGGTTTGCTGATCGATATACAGAACCACGTAAAACCACACCTGGGCGAAACGGTGGTTACTTCAGGCTTTTCGTTGTGGCCTGCGGGTATTCCTATCGGTAAAATCAGTAACCTGAAAGCTAAAGGCGGCGGCTTTTTCCTGAATATGGAGGTGGCGCTGGCAGTAGATTACAGCAGGTTACAATACGTTTACGTGGTAAATAATAAACTGGCCCTTGAACAGGCCAATATGGAGGCACAGCAGAAAAAAGATGAGCAGGACAATAATAATTAACCTGATACGGTTTTTCGCCCTGGTTTTTCTGCAGGTATTCCTGCTGAAGAACCTGACGCTCTATAACCTGTCTACGCCCTATCCGTACATCACGTTTATTTTGCTGTTACCCTTTGAAACACCCAACCTGGTGCTTTTTGTTCTCTCGTTCATCCTGGGCTTAACCATCGATGCTTTTTACGATACGCCGGGGCTGCATGCCGCCACTTGTGTGATCTTGGCGGTGGTACGCGTGATCTTTATTAACCTTACCGTGCAGAAAGATGGTTTTGATAACGAGCCCGAACCTACATTGTCTGTCATGGGCTTCAGGTGGTTTTTTTTCTATGCCAGTATCCTGACGCTGTGCCACCATTTTTTCTTGTTCAACCTTGAAGTTTTCAGGTTTTCTGAAATACAATATACCTTACTCCGTTTTATATTTAGTTCGATATTTACAATAGTTTTAATGCTGATATCAGGCTTCTTATTTTTTAGAAGCAGAGAACGGAAATGAATAGTTTTTTTGCCCGACGATACGTTATTACCGGAATTTTTGTAGCGCTTTGTCTTGTACTGCTGGTGAGGTTGTTCTACATGCAGATCATGGACGATAAGTACCTGCTTGCTTCAAAAAGCAACGTAGTACGCCGTTATATTGTTTATCCGGCTCGTGGTCCGATCCTTGACCGGCATGGTAAGATCATGGTACAAAACGTGCCGGTGTTTGATATTACCGTACTTCCGCGCGAGGTAAAGCCTTTTGATACCACCTTGTTTTGTAAATTGCTGGGTATTGATAAAGAAGGTTTCGATAAGCGTTTTAACAAAGCAGTAAAATATTCGCCTTACCTGCAATCGGTTTTTGAAAAACAGGTTCCGCTGAATGTGTGGGCATCCTTCCAGGAGCGTTTGCCAGAGTTTCCCGGTTTTGACGTGCAGCGCCGTACCATGCGTACCTATCCGGATTCTACAGCGGCGCAGTTTTTAGGGTACATCGGTGAGGTAACCGATCGCGACATTGAAAAATCAGGGGGATTCTACCGTCCAGGCGATTATATAGGCCGTAGTGGCGTGGAACGTGCCTATGAAGACTTACTGCGCGGACAACGGGGGGTAAGAAACGTGCTGGTAGATTCACGTAACGTGCAGAAAGGCTCTTTTGCCAATGGTGCCTTTGATACTTCGGCTGTGGCTGGGGAACGGTTGATTTCTTCGCTGGATAGCAAGCTGCAAAAGCTGGGCGAGCAACTGATGAAAAATAAAGTGGGTAGTATCGTCGCGATTGAGCCTTCTACCGGCGAGATATTGGCTTTTGTAAGCAGTCCGACTTATGATCCTAACATAATGGTGGAAAAAGGTAAAGGGAATGTGATATCTGCCATGTACAATGATCCTTACAGTCCTTTCCTGGTTCGTCCGATACAGGCTTACTATTCTCCAGGTTCTTCGTTTAAGCCACTGGATGCTTTGATTGCCTTGCAGGAAGGGATCATCACACCACAGACTACCTTCTTTTGCCCGCACTATTACCAGGCAGGGAACCACCGTGTGGGTTGCGAACACTTTGATGGGGTGACAGATCTTCGAAAAGGGATTTCACAATCCTGCAATACCTATTTTTGTAACGTGTTCGACAGGCTAATCAATGCACACGGCCCGAAGAATACAGCCACCACCTATGGCGCATGGCGAGAGAAGGTGAATAATTTTGGTTTCGGTGTGAAGCTGGATGTCGATCTGCCGCATGAACGACGCGGTTTGGTACCTACCCCGCTTTACTACGATAACCGTTTTGGCAAGAACCACTGGCGGTCCAGCTCGGTGATCTCTTTAGCCATCGGGCAGGGCGAGTTGTTGGCTACGCCGCTACAAATGGCAAATATCGAATGTACCATTGCTAACAGGGGTTTCTACTTCAAACCGCACCTGATTAAAGCCATCGGCGATAAGAATGTGATTAAAAAGGAATTCACCGAGAAACATTACGTAGGCGTGGACAGTAATTACTTTCACCCGGTGATTGACGGTATGCAGGATGTGGTTGACCATGGTACGGCGGCGGACTCGCGTATTCCTGGTATAGTCATGTGCGGTAAAACCGGTACGGTGCAAAATCCGCATGGTAAAAACCACTCTGTATTTGTAGGTTTTGCTCCACGTGATAACCCTAAGATTGCGATTGCCGTGGTGGTAGAGAACGCCGGTTATGGTGCTTCATGGGCCGCGCCTATCGCCAGCTTTATGGTTGAAAAGTATTTAAAAGATTCTATTACCCGCAGGCCCTCAGGTATTGATCTGCACCGTTATATGAATGCAAATCTGTTGCCGCCTACACCTGCACAGATCAAAGCGCAGAAGCAACGTCAGGATAGTTTGCGCAGATTAATGAAAGATACCAGCCGCAAACGTACGGATACGTTGGAGAAGCCTCGAGTACAATTGAAATCTGCCGGTAACAACAATCGCCGCGATACCATGGCCAAGCTTTACGCTGCACGCTTAAAACGGAGGGAAGATGCGGAGTAGCAGCGCTAACCAGCGGGGATTTTTTTTCAACGTGGACTGGTTGACGGTATTGCTCTACCTGATCTTGGTAACCATCGGTTGGTTTAACATTCATTCGGCAGTTTTCGATCCAAAACATCCAGAGGTAATTGGATTTGATACCAACTACGGTAAGCAACTGGTATATATTATTGCCGGTGTGGTGCTCGCTATTGTGATCCTGCTGTTAGATAACCGCTTTTTCATCGCCTTTGCTTCTATATTTTATGCCATCACCATTATCCTGCTCATTGCAGTGTTAATTGTCGGGCGAAATGTGGGGGGTAACCAGGCGTGGATCCCGTTAGGCAGCTTCCGGCTGCAGCCGTCTGAGTTTGCTAAGGTGACGACATGCTTGTTACTGGCGCGATATCTTAGTGGTCCTAATATCCGAATTACCGAATGGAAATCCTTTTTAGCAGCAGGTGCCATTATCGGCGTACCAATGATGCTGATTATGCTGCAGCCGGATACAGGTTCTACACTGGTGTTCTGCTCGCTGATATTCGTGCTTTATCGCGAAGGTTTGTCGCCCTGGTTCCTGATTGTTATCGCGCTGATTATCGCCCTGTTCGTCCTCACTTTGTTGTTTAACCAGTTATACCTGATACTTAGCCTGGTGGTGCTGGGGCTGCTGGTCATCTGGATGTTTAAGCATTACCGGCAGGTGGTGTTTGCAGTGCTCATCGGGTTGGCCATATCCATCTCCTTTATCTTTAGTGTGAAATACATTTACGGCCACGTGCTGAAACAGCACCAGAAAGAGCGTATTGATATTTTACTTGGCCTTACTACAGACCTGAAGAAGAAGGGCTATAACGTTAACCAATCTAAAATTGCAATAGGCTCCGGTAAACTTTGGGGTAAGGGCTACCTGCAGGGTACCCAAACGCGCTATTCTTTCGTTCCTGCGCAGAGTACCGACTTTATTTTTTGTACCATAGGTGAAGAGTGGGGCTTTGCCGGATCGTTGACGTTAATTGGTATTTACCTTTTCCTGCTGCTGCGGTTGGTGGCTATAGCCGAGCGGCAGCGATCGCCGTTCTCGCGGATCTATGGTTATGGCGTAGCGTCGATATTGTTTTTCCACGTGATGATCAATATCGGCATGACTATCGGTATCGTCCCGGTAATTGGTATACCGCTGCCGCTAATCAGCTATGGCGGCTCATCACTCTGGAGCTTCACCATTTTATTGTTCATCCTGGTCAAGCTGGACTCGAACCGGATGGGGACAATATCGCCGGCTTAATTAAGCAAACCGGCGTTTTAAAAGCTCGTAAAATCGGTCTGCCGTTGCCTGTTTGGCGGCCCAGTTATTCTTTCCCACATAGTTATTGGTTAGGAAACGGCTGGCTTCGTCAAAGTTGTTAAAGCGGTTCAATATCTCTATTGCTTCGCTGTAGGCCAAGCTGTACCCGTTAAACAGGTCGCGTACGAACAGCATTTTATCGTTGAGGGATATCGCAGATTTTAAATCTTTAATCGGGGCTTGGGAAGAAGAGGTAGTTGTTGCTTCGGCGGGTTTATTACCCGATAACTGCGCCGATATACGCTCATTAAGTGTTAACGGCCTTTGCGGTTCTTCTGCCGGTGGATAGGCCGTGTGCGATACGTTCTTAGCCCTTGGAAACTCAGATGCAGGTTCTGCCACAGGCTCAGGTTTAATTTCTTCTGCCGGTGGAAGAATCGTCGGGCGATTTTGTATTGCTTCAACAGGTTCCTCTTCCGGCCATGCCGCAGATTCATTTAAGTTCAGTTCATGACGAATCACTTCCGGTTCTGCCTGGCGGGTGAACGAAAAGGTATCGTTGCCTTTACTTTCAAAAAGATTTATTTCGGGTACCGGCTTATCTTCTACAGGTTGAACGGGCGAAGCCACTGGTTCTTCTGCAGGTAATGCCGTTTCTGATGCAACTGGCTGTTCTTCCGGGTGCTTGTTCAGTATAAAGAAGCTTTCCTGTTCTTCTGTTGTGCTATTTTCCTGGTGTGCAGGCTCTTCATCATGTGGATACACTGGCTCTACATAAATCGGTTCTGCTGGCTTCAGGTCGAAGTGAAACTCGTTAGATGCAGTTAAAGGTTCTTCAGCAACGGGTTCTTCAACAATTTCTTCTTCTTGTTCTGCCGGTTCGGGGTCCCGTATGGGTTCCGGTTCGCTCATCACTGCTGCAGGTTGTGTTTCTACAGGTGGCAGCGTGTAAACGGTTTCGGCTGGTGCTGTTTCCGGTGCAGGTAAAATAAAAGTGGCTTCTGTTCCTTCGCTTACCGTCGGCAATGCCTTTTCTTCTTCATGTACCGGCAGGGCTTTTGTAATGTGTGCATTTAATTTTCTCAGTATCTCGAGATGGTCGGTCAGGAAATTTGCATTGGCTGCAAATAACTCCAGTTCCAGGTCATTTAATGCATCTTGTTGGGTTTTCAGATAATCGTACTGCTCGTTCAGTTCCTGTAAAATTCCACCTATTTTTCTAAAAACATCCTGTTGCCTCATAAGCTGTGTTGGGAAAATTGCTTATCAAAAGTAGGATTTAATTCTGATATTAGCAGGCTCTAATTGGTGATAGATGCTGTTCAGCGAAGATGTTTTCAGAAGAAAAAGTGAGTTAGGCGGAAGCATAGAAGTGATCTGCGGGTCTATGTTTTCAGGTAAAACCGAAGAGCTGATCAGGCGGATGAAACGCGCGCAGATTGCCCGCTTGCGGGTGGAGATCTTCAAGCCGAAAACAGACGTCCGTTACGATGAAACCAACGTGGTATCGCACAACCAGAACGCCATACCGTCTGTCCCTGTAGAACACTCCTCGTCTTTATTGTTGCTGATCACCGATAACGTTGATGTAGTGGGAATTGACGAAGCCCAGTTTTTTGACGATGAGTTACCCAATGTTTGCAACGCACTGGCCAACCGCGGTATCCGCGTGATTGTAGCCGGCTTGGATATGGATTTTAAAGGCCAGCCCTTTGGCCCTATGCCGGCAATAATGGCCATGGCAGAGTCTGTTACCAAAGTTTATGCTGTTTGCGTTCAGTGCGGCAACCCTGCTTTATATTCTTATCGCCTGGTGCCGGATAGCGGCAAAATTCTCCTCGGCGAAAAGGAAAGCTACGAGCCCCGCTGCCGGGTTTGCTTCAACAAAGGTTAAATTGGTCTAACCGGAGATCGCTCTAACCGGCAAATAATCCTCTCTGAAAGATAGTGCTTTAAATTCCCTCTCCTTTTGATTGGTTAGGAGGAGGTCACTTGCTGGATTTCGCATATAAAAAGCATATTACAGACCTAATGTTTTGAGCACTTTTATGCTAGGAAAAAAGTGGCTGTAACAATACTGTAATATTTCTATCCCAACGAACAAAAAACGCTGTTTCCACGTTATTTCGATATAAATAAACCGGTTATGAGCGTGAAAGTAATCAATGTTTTACAGTGCGCATCTGATGCAGAAGAGACCTTTGAACAGGAGTTGAAAAAACTGGTTGACATTTCTCTGCATGAAGAAGGGTGTTTGGCTTACGAGATCTACCAACCCAAGGACAAGCGCGGCGAATACGTAATGATCGAAGAGTGGCAGAACGAAGATGCGCTCAGCAATCATAAGGGGTCGTCCCATTACCGGCATTTCATCAGGGTTTCGCCTGTGCTGCAAAACAGTCCGGCCGAAGTTAAGGAACTGGTGAGGCTGGTGTAATTTAATATAGGCTTATGAGTAGTTCTGATAAACAAAAGCAATGGTTTAGCTGTTTATAAGCCTATACTGTCATTGGTGCAGTATGCTGATTTGTGGTTTATTTCCGATGCGATAGTATGATGCCAAAGAAAATACTGGTTATAGAGGACGATAAAGATATTCGTGATACCATCATGTTTACCCTTCAACGGCGGGGTTATGAGGTAATTGCGTCTGAGAATGCGAAGATACTGAAGACGGTTAAGGATATTGACCCTGACCTGATTCTGCTGGATAATTGGCTGAGCGATTGGAAAAGCGATGCCAACGGACAGCAGTTAAGCAAAGAGTTGAAGAGCAGCCAGGCAACGGCACACATACCTGTAGTGATCATATCTGCGGTAAGCAATATCAGGGAGATCAGCGAAGCGGCGCTTGCCGACGGTTACCTGAAAAAACCTTTTGAACTGGAAGAATTGATCGGTGTGGCAGAAAGGTTTGTTCGCAAGTAAACCGACCACGCGTTTCCATTAGTCAAAAAGAGTATCTTCGTAACCACCAATTTAAAATTATGATAAAGAGACTATTTCTGACTGCTATAGTTGCGTGCATTTCTTTCGCGGTAGTACATGCCCAAAATGCTGACGGTGTATTGGGTAAATGGATTAATTCTACGGGCGAAGGCCAGATCCAGATCTATAAAAAAGGCGCTAAATACTTCGGTAAGCTTTCGTGGATTAAAACCCCGAATGACGAAAACGGAAAGCCTAAGGAAGATACCCATAATCCTGACGCTTCTTTACGTAACCGCCCTTTACTTGGCCTGGAAATACTAAAAGATTTTGTTTACGATGGGGATAACGTTTATAACGACGGTACCATCTACGACCCTAAAAACGGCAAGACCTACAGCTGCAAGATGACCCTAGACGGCAAAAAGCTGCGCATGCGCGGATATATCGGCATTTCGCTGATCGGTCGTACCGAAGTCTGGACACGGGTTGAATAAATAATTTAGTGAGGAAGCGGCTGGCGCTTGATCAGTCCTCCCTTTACTTCTGACACCGTATGCGTAGTAATAAATGCCGCGCTATCTATCCGCTGAACAGCGCTAACCAATCTGGGTACATCCAAACGGGTAATCACCGTGAAGATGATATCAATCTCTTTCTCTTCAATATCATTTCGCCCGAAACCACGCTCGCCTTTGTAAACGGTTACGCCTCGTTTCAATTGACGGGTGATCACCTGCTTAACCAGGTCGCTTTTTGCCGACACAATAGTTACGGCGGTATATTCATCTATACCCTGGATAATATAGTTAATGGTTTCTGATGCTGCGAGGTAGGTAAGGATAGAATACAAAGCAGATTCAATCCCCAAAAAGAATGCTGCTACGCCAAAGATCAGGATGTTAATGAGCAGGATGATCTGCCCGATAGATAAAACCGATTTTGGATTGATATAAACGGCAAGCAGTTCGGTACCATCAATCACGCATCCGCCGCGCATCACCAGGCCAATCCCCGCGCCGAGGAAGAAACCGCCGAACACAGCAGTCAGCAGCTTATCGTTAGTTACGTGCGGAAAATTTACAAAGTATAAGACCAGCGACAGTGTAAGGATAGCGAAAAGCGTTTTTATAGCGAACAGTTTGTTAACGCGGCGGTAGCCCAGCCATATAAAGGGAATATTAATGATGGCAATCAAAACAGAAATGGGCCAGTCTGTCAGCGAGCTGATCAGCAGCGATATACCTGTAACACCACCATCAATAAAATCATTCGGGATTAAAAAGCCCTTTAGGCCGAAAGAGGCGCACAAGATACCTGTTGCAACAAATACCAGGCGCATGAATTCTCTGCGTTGTTGTCCGTTTTTCTTATTCATAGGCTAAAAGCAGGGGTATCGGGCAAAAGATAGCAATTTTATTGCCGAAGCGCGGATTGAAATCTATAACATTAGATTTGTATGATATGGCACGTTTATATTTCTTCTTGCTTGTCTTGCTGTTTGCGATAAATTGTTCTGCTCAGAAAATTGAAGTGATTGAACAGGGAATTCACACTAATATCAGGGGGATGTCTGTACTGAACGATAGGGTAGCTTGGGTGAGTGGTAGCAATGGTTATGTCGGATGCTCGGCTAACGGAGGGAAAACCTGGCGGTGGCAACAGGTAAAGGGTTATGAAAAAAGCGACTTCAGGGATATTGAAGCTTTTTCAGAAAAGGAAGCCGTGATCATCAGTTCGGGTACACCTGCGTTGATCCTGAGAACGACTGACGGCGGCGCTACCTGGAAAGCATGTTACCGGAATGAAGATAAAGCTTACTTTCTGGATGCAATGGATTTTAAGGATAGCAAGCACGGATACGTTCTGGGCGACCCTATTGACGGAAAGTTTATGCTGTTAGAAACCACCGACGGCGGAACTACTTGGAATGAGTTCGCTCATCGCCCCGATGCAGTAGATGGCGAGGCTGCCTTTGCGGCAAGCGGCACCTGCTTTAGAATTACGGGTAAGTCTCAACTGATCATTGTTACCGGGGGAAAGGCGACGCGAGTGCTCACCCTTCAAAAGGCTGCTGATCATTGGCATGCCGATAACCTGGGTGTAAAGACAGTTAAAGAAAGTAAAGGCGCATTTTCTGTAAATGAAACCGGTACTATAGTAGTCGGCGGAGATTATGCAAGTGATAAACAGACGGAAGAAACTGCTTTTACACGTGTGGAAAATAGTAGTGGCTGGATAGAAAGCAAAGTTTTACCAGCAGGGTTTCAATCGTGCGTTACCAATATTAGCAAAGACATAGTGCTTTCCACGGGAACTTCCGGAACAAATATCAGTACAGATGGTGGTATTAGCTGGAAGCAGATAGTTAAAGAGAGTTTTAACGTTTGTGCGAAGGCAAAGCGCGGAAAACTTGTTTTACTGGCCGGAGCAAACGGGCGGATAGCATTATTTAAACTTTATTAAGCTGATAATAAAGGGGTAATAAAAACTTTTAAAATATTTCTATTTTTGATTTGCAGGGTATTTTAAATAACTCTATATTTGCACCACTTTAAAGGAAACGGTTAAACGTTCTAAACAAAGTGATGATTCCGTAGCTCAGCCGGTAGAGCATAACACTTTTAATGTTGGGGTCCTGGGTTCGAGTCCCAGCGGGATCACTTAAGGAGACGATCAAATTTGATTGTCTCCTTTTTTGTTTTAGTAAACTCTCTGTGCTTCAGTAATTTAAGTCCATGATATGCGATGGTGGAATGGTTCGATATTTTACATGCTGTCACTTACCTATCAATATAACCAATATTAATTGCTATAAAATAGGTTCAGATAACGGTTCTGTGTTCGATTTCCCTTTCGGGCTACTATCTGAATTTTCATATACTTTGGCAAACAAATAAAGAAAATCCAGAATCACCTTGGCTTCATCTGCGTTTGCATTGATACCATTATTTTTTAAAACTTTCATGGCTAGTTCAATGGAAACTTTGCGATCCGAAAAGATTGCGGGTTTATTATAGGAAACTTGTTGCATGTTTAGACGGTTAGTTAATACAATTCAGCTTTATGCACAATTGGTAGTTATCAAACAAATAGCTTGATTAATTTGCAATGCGTTTAGTTGTTTAGTGGCGGGGTTGATGGAAACAGGTGTAAATAAATCTATGATGTGACGTTTACCTGCTATGTCTTGATTCTGATACAGTTGAAAGATACTAGTTTGTTGCAGTTTTAGCTCTCTATCAATCATAGGCGCTCGAAAATTGATTATCCTTTCGTTTACAACAGATAACTGACCGTGTAAGGCATCCAGTAGATTTTTGTATTCCTTTTTCAAATCATTAAAGTCATCAATGTCAATCTTATCCTGGATAAAATGTCTTCTTACTTTTGCAAGTAAAATTTCTTGTTTTGAAATTTCTTCAAGAATTTCCTTCCGTTCATTAGTGCACTTCTTTTCCTCAGTTAATATATTTTCATCCTTCAAAATTAGATTAAGCAAATCATATACTTCTGGCCTTAATAAAATCTTATTTAAGCTGTCTTCGTATTCCTTATCCAAATAATCAGCCCTGACACGGCCTTTGCATTTGCTAACTAAACAGTGGTAATAACGATATTTAGCATGTCTGCCAGAAGATATACTTGCTGTAAAGCGCCGGCCACAGAAAGGACATGTTAGAAATCCTCGTAGTAAAAAAACAGGTTTCGTTTTTTGCCTAAAAGGATTCTTCGTGCGTCGGCTATTCAGTATTTGTTGCACATCTTGAAATAGCCGCTGTGAAATTAGAGGCTCATGAATGCCAACTACGGTTTCTGATTCTTCATTTTTTGTTGCTGGAACGGATACCAAACCGCAATAAAAAGGGTTACGTAAAGCCTTCCAAAAATTATTCCTGCCACACTTCAATCCCTTAAGATTAGCCATTTTTCTTACTTGGCTGATCGTAGATCTTCCCTTTGAATACTCTTTAAAAGACCACGCTATAAATGTAGCTTCGGGTTGCTTTGGTACAATAACCTTTCTGCCATCTGTTGCGCTAAAATTCATATATCCGATCGGTGCCTTAGCTGGCCATCGGCCCATCTTTCTTGCTCGCCGCATTCCGTCAGATGTATTCTTGCCTCGTCGATTGTTCTCGGCTTCAGGAATAGATAAATAAACAGCAAGCATCACTATACTTTCAGGAATATCAAAGTCAATTGGTTGATCGATAGCCATTGCCTGTGTGTTAAGCCCTCGTAATATCCCAATCATCTGGTAGGCATATTCAATACTGCGGCTAAAGCGATCCCATTTGATAAACAAGATATTCTCTGATGGTCTGTACTTGTTTTTCTTTATTGTTTTAATTAGTCTTTTCCATTCTGGTCGATTAAAGTTTTTAGCTGAAAAATCTTCCCGGAAAATTCCTTCAACCTTAATCTGGTTCATCTCGCAATGCTTTAGAAGGCGGTCTTCTTGCTCAATAAGCGAAAACCCTTTCTTCTTTTGTTCATCAGTACTTACTCTGACATATAAATAGGCTGATTTCATAATAATTGATTATTATAATTCGATAATAGAAAATCTTATTGCTCAATATCATACCAATTCGAAAAGGGAAAGAATCCAAAAACATTGTAAACTATCGACGCATATCAAAGCTGATATTGTTTGTTGAATACATTGGTTATCTGCGAGATTGGCATTCTTGTCCAGAATAGGAGATATGAAATATTTAAAATTTAATTTAAAATTCTTAATTTGCCGTTTCCTTAACCTTAAATCCAATATGCTAATTATCATTTTACAATCTCCAATTTCTATCTAGTTGTGATATTTATTTTTCGAAAATAAATTTATAAAACAGCCCGCCTCTTTTAATTGATTACCTCCATTGTAAAGCTGGCGTTAGATTGAAATTATAGTTATTTAAGTCCCTCAATTAAAATGTCCAAGCCCAAGATATATAAGTCCAGACAAGGAATGTTGATCCAAGGAAACTCCATTGAGTTACTTAAGAGCAATGAAGAAATATCGGAACTAAAGGGGAAGGTGAATTTGATAATAACATCCCCTCCATTTCCATTAAATAACAAGAAACAATATGGTAATGAGAAGGGCGAAGAGTATCAGAAATGGTTTACAGAATTGGCACCAGTATTTTCAGATTTATTAACCAATGATGGATCACTTGTTATTGAGATTGGTAATGCATGGGAACCGGAAAGGCCTGTGCAATCTTTATTACATTTGGAATGTTTGTTCGGCTTAGTTAAGCACCCTGATGCCAATTTGCGGCTAATACAGGAGTTTATATGCTATAACCCATCTAAACTACCTTCTCCTGCTCAGTGGGTCACTGTAAATAGATTAAGAACAGTGGATAGCTACACTCACGTATGGTGGCTGGCAAAAACAGACTTTCCCAAAGCTGACAATAGTAGAGTGCTCCGACCATATAGCAAGAGTATGAAACAGCTATTGAAAAAGCAAAAATATAATGCTGGTAAACGTCCATCGGAACATCAAATTAGCGAAACAGGTTTTTTGACAGATCATGGGGGAAGTATAGCTCACAATTTTTTTGAGATGGAGGTTATTGACGAACAACGTGAAGTTCGATTACCACACAGTGTTTTGAGCTTTTCCAACACGAACTCTAATGATTATTTTCTAAAAAAATGCCGAGAGAAAAAGGTTATTCCACATCCGGCGAGGATGTCTGGAGGTCTAATAAATTTCTTTACTCAGTTTCTTACTGATGAAGGGGATTTAGTACTAGATCCGTTTTCAGGTAGTAACACAACTGGCTATTGCGCTGAAAAACTAAACAGGAAATGGGTTTCCTTTGAGATAAAGGAGGAATATGTAAAACAGGCAATTATCCGATTTAGCGAACCAGATATTAATTCGCCTTTAACCAAACTTAAATCATGAGTACTATCGATAAGATAAAAGATATTATGGCTATTGATCCTTTAGTTCAAGGGAAACAGGAAGAGCTTTTCGTTGGTCATCCTTTTTCATTAGACTACAATAAAGCCAATATCCTTGTTTGTGATGACGATAAAGAGAGAGTCAAAGGTATTTCGCAAGGAACATTTTTGTTAGCTTTTTACGATAACGAAGAAACGGTTGAAGAGGCAATTCTATTGAGAGCACTAGCTCCTGCAAAATTACCGACAGATAGTGCTATGATTAGCTCCATGATTGAATATTATAAAGATAATTTACCAACTTCAGGTAAAACATCTAAGCTGGATGATTTCACACGATATGAGTTCAGTTTTTCTGGATTGGAGTGCCGAGTATTGGGGACATTTTATAGAAACGGGAAGAAAGTTGAATTCGGAGCTGATTTAGAAAATTTCTACTCAGCACATCATTACAGCGTTTATAAAGTCAATAAAGCTGTTCTTCAATTTATCGTCAATCAAAGAGACTCTTCAGATATTATTCCGGGGAATGATAATGAGTTCTCAATAGGGCATGTAAGGTACAGTTCCAGTTTACGATTTCAAAGTAAGGATATTAATAACGATGCGGAAGTTTTTATTCATCCTGCCGATTTATTAGGTAAGCGTACAGCTTTGTTTGGTATGACTAGGACCGGTAAATCAAATACGGTGAAGAAAGTTATTGAAGCTACCGTTCAAATATCATCAAAATCAAAACAAAAATTGGCTGAGATAAATGAAGGTAAGCTTGAAGAACATTTGCAAAGCTTTGACCCTCAAGGAGCTCCAAAGTTTCCCGTAGGCCAGATAATTTTTGATGTAAATGGGGAGTATGCTAACGCGAACCTTCAGGATGGGAACGCTATATCAGATAGATATGAAAACGATGTAACCAGATATAGTGTATTACATAAAGTAGGATTTATAGTGATGAAGGTAAATTTTTACAAACAAATCCAATCAGGATTTGAATTGGTAAAAAGCTTCCTTTATGATGAAAATGGTGATTATGTCAAAAGTCTATTGGCTATAGACCTAACGGAACCGGATTCGTCTGATAAAAGTGCTCATATTAGATGGGAGAGAAAGATTGCAGCTTATTTATGTTGCTTACACGCAGCAAAATTCCCCTTGCCACCTGATATGGAAACAATAAGATTCTCCGGCAATGATGAACTGAATAAACTGGTATGGAGTGAAGGAACGCTGAATCCCAATAATGGAATTTCTTTTGATAATGCGATTAACTGGTTTACTACAATTTGGGATAATTATAACACGCATAAACATTTTACAGATTACCGTACGAAAAAGGGTCGTGAATGGGCTGACGAAGACTTGAAAGCACTTCTTGTCTTTTTAACAAGAAAACGCACACCTGGAGGAGCGGCTAATGTCAGTGGTTATCAAAAGCTGCGTGGTATAGTCGAACAACATACAAGTACAGGAACAAAGGCTTTTGAAGAAGAGATTATTGAGAAACTAAGGGCGGGCAAAATTGTGATTATTGACCTATCACAAGGGAATCCTAAGATACAAGAGCTTTATTCAGAAATCTTGTGTCAGAAGATATTTAATCATTCTATGAATAGGTTTGTTAGCAATTTCCCAAATAATTTTATTCAATTCTATTTTGAAGAAGCGCACAACCTTTTTCCAAAGAAGGACGATAAAGATCTGAGTCAAATTTATAATCGTATTGCCAAGGAAGGAGCCAAACTGAATTTAGGAATGATCTATGCCACTCAAGAGGTCAGTTCTATTAGTGCTAACATATTGAAAAACACTCAAAATTGGTTTATTGCCCATTTAAATAATGATGATGAAATCAAAGAACTAAGAAAGTATTATGATTTTGATGATTTCGCTGATGCATTAATCCGGTTCAGTGCGAAAAATGATAAAGGGTTCGTAAGAATGAAAACCTATTCGAATCCTTTTGTTGTCCCTGTTCAAATCAATAAGTTTTCGATAGAGACATCTAAAAAGGATAATTAATGGCATACAGCAGCAGAACAGGCAAACGCCCGGATGAATTAGCCAGCAAATCCTCTCACTCGTATATCATCAATGATAAGGAGGTACAGGATTTTTTGAACGGTTGTACTTATCCCAAGTCCGTAGAGGAGGTAGAATTGGATAGGGCATTAGTTCTTCAGGTTCAATACCCTGAAGAAAATCCCATCGAGCATATTATTGCAATGGATGGAGGCTATTCTACCATACCTGTAAAAAAGACTTTTCCATCATCATTGATCACGTTTTTTCAGTTTGGAGAACTATTACTAAATACCAAGGACTTAGATGAAATAACCGAGATGCCGTTTATTTCAAGAACATCTATGTCGAAATTAAAAGAACTGGAACGACGTAAGCTTGTACTTCCTACCAAAAATGTATCTTATCAGTCTGCGTTAACGCTAACCCATTCTGTGCGTAAAAGCATTTACGAGTTTTTTAGACATAAAGATAATGATGGTAATAATCTACTCAGTACACTATACTGGCTTGTCTACGAGCTTTATGCTACGCCTGTCAATACCTATAGTTTATCAAGATGTCCATATTGCAACGAACCGAACGTTCCGTTGAATAGGACAGATTTCAATAGTAACTATGTATCAAATTCTTGTCAAATTTGTAACAAAGAAATTTATCTGACTGACTTGTTTAGGTTCCATGAAGTTGTAGATGATGAACTAGGAGCCGGTGGAATTTTAGGCTATCTCACCAATGTTATAGAACAGATGAATATTATCCATACGATAAAATTCATTAAAGAGAATAAATCAGAATTGCTTAACAAATTCCTATTTATAAAAGATGGCCCTCTTGCTTTCTTTGGTCAAACTGCAAATATGCATGAACCTGTAAGAAAGTTGTGTAACTATCTTTTCGATAAGCACAATTTATTTCTAGCGGGGTTGGAAAAATCCGGTGCATTTGTCGAACACGCTGATGAAATAAAAGATCTTTTGAAACCAGGTGAGGTATTACTCTTAAACAATAGACATATTTATTCATATATTCTGCCCGGTCCCGCAGATACTCCTGATCCATATGCCCATACCTCATACTATAGCTCTAAGATCATATTTAAATCGAGAGATAGTAGGATGTATGTAATCACACTCCCTGTTGAAACCGAAAATATTGTATTAAATCCACAGAAGTCTGATTTTAAAAACTTGGATACTGTCTTGTGGAATATCGAAAAATTGAGGTGTGATATGTACGATAACGCTATCGTCCCAGTAGCATTAGCCAATAAACTTATATCCTTATCAAGCCACCCAAGCGCTATTATATTAGAGAAGTTCGCAAAAACTCATACCAGATGATTTATGTAGACAGATCCGTTGTTTCTCATCCAGAAGTATTTTATTCAAACGAGATAGCCATTGCCAGAAGGCGACTGGAGGAATTTTATACTCGGACTAGAGAATCCAGAGCACAGGAGAAATATACTAGACCTTTTGAGCCCGAACTTAGAAACAAGTTCTTAAAAGCTTTAAGAGAAGTTTTTAATGGTAAATGTGCCTATTGTGAATCTTCTGTTCCCTTAGATATTGCTAAATCTGAATATGACCACTTTCGTCCTAAGAACGGAGCCAGGGGATTAGAGAAAGAATTTTCAAATGATCATTACTGGTGGCTTACTTATGAGTGGAATAATCTCTACTACTGCTGTCCAAACTGTAATCAATATAAGTCAAGTTGGTTTCCTGTAGATGGGCCTCGTGCCGAAATAGGCGCAGGCTACGCGGATATTATTTCCCAAGAAGTCTCACTATTGATTGACCCTTGTAATGACCGTCCCGAAGATCATTTGACATATAATGATTGGGGAGAAATTGACTTTCTTACGGTAAAGGGTACAACGACTATTGAACTATTAAAATTAAATCGGACCGATCTTGTTCAAGCCAGGAAAAAGGTATTGGAGGAGCTTAAAGATCAATGGATACTTTTCCTATCCCTTTTTTCGAATGCTTCTCAAAACATGGTACAGATAAATAGAATTACCCAGATATGGGGTGATATTTTTAATAATCCGGAATCAAATCGTCCCTATTTGGGCATTCAAAGGCAAATGCTGACCAAATGGCTTAAAGAGAAAGAGATTCATGATTATTTATTTAACAGGGATTTCAAAGTCTTTCTGGACACTGAAATAAAAAAGGGTGAACCCATAAATTTTTCAGTTTCAGAAATCGAAAAATTTGCAAACAAAATTGAGCTTACTCCTGAGGCAAAAGAAAGGATAAATGAGGAATTAAAGCTAGATGATATTAGACATATTTATGTTGAAAAAATAGAGCTAAAAAACTTCAAATGTTTTACACATCTATTATTGGATTTCAGGCATAATAGTGGAATTGAAGAAAGCAAGATAAAGAATGCAAATCCGCGAACGGAGCCCTGGGTTTTATTTTTAGGCGAGAATGGTGTGGGTAAAAGTTCTCTGTTAAAAGCTCTGGCTATTGGATTAACAGGAAAAGAATATTTGGCTGAATTAGGTATAACCGGAAAGGAGATCCTTAAGCACGGTGCAACAGAGGGATTGATCAGAATACATTTGGTAGGAGCAATAAGGCCTATCGAAGTTCACTTTACTAGGAGTGAAATTACTTCAACAGTTTATCAGCCTGTTGTGAATATATTGGCTTATAATTCCATTCGTCTTAAGCCCAAAATAGGTAAAATGGTTCCCGAGAAAAACGAATTCTACGGTGCCAAAGTCAGAAATCTTTTTGACTATACTTCTTCGCTTATTGACGCGGATAATTGGCTGGCTACGTTAAACAAAGATGTCTTCGATCGTGCGGCTTTGACATTAAAGGACTTGATGCTTCTTGACCAAAATGATGTTATTGAGATAGAAGAATATCAGGCAATTTTAAGACGTGGCGATGAAAAGTTCTATATAGATGAATTAAGCGATGGCTATAAATCCATTTTTTATCTTGCTGTAGATATAATGGCAACATTGGCTGGCGAAAATGTGACATTTGATTTAGCAGAAGGAATGGTCTTAATTGATGAAATAGGAACACATCTTCATCCCAGGTGGAGGATGGAGGTTGTGGGCCGATTAAGAAAAGCCTTTCCTAAAATCAAGTTCGTAGTTACCACACATGAACCGCTTTGTTTGCGTGGTTTAGTCGCAGGAGAAGCAGTAGTATTAACCAAAAATGAGGACAAGGAAATTATTGCTTTGTCAGATCTGCCAGATCCCAGCGAGCTTCGTATCGATCAAATCCTTACTTCAGATTTTTTTGGGCTCAAGAGCACCATTGATCCGGAAACAGAAAAGCTGTTTGATGAGTATTATGCAATATTAGCTCTAGATGATCAGGATAGAACTGATGAACAAAAAAGACGTATCCTTGAACTCAGTGCTCTTATTCCAAGGATTAAGCATCTTGGTGACAATCTCAGGGAAGAGTTGGCCTATTACGTCATCGATGAATTGTTGGCAAAAAAAACCAGAGAAAAAGGTTTAAAAATCAAAGAAGATTTAAAAGCCCAGGCGGTCAAACAAGTAGCCAGCATATGGAATACCATTGAAGGCAAAACGAACATTCAATGATAAAGATTGACAGAAACACGGTTCCTAGACCTACTGTACTAGATGGGAAAGGGAAAGCAGAGACAATAAATGCTATCGCTTACTATACCCCGTACGATGATACCAAAGACGCATTTAAGTTTAAAGTGTATTCAGACCCTGAGGTAAAAAATGCTTTGATTGAATTATTCAAAGGGAAATGTGCATATTGTGAAAGTACATTTTTACATGTCTATTCCGGCGATGTGGAACATTTTCGTCCTAAAGGAGAAATAGAAGAAGCTGTGCCTGATAAAAAGCCAGGTTACTACTGGTTAGCTGCTGATTGGGACAACCTATTACTCTCTTGCAGAAATTGCAATCAAAAATTAGCACATTCAGTATACGGCGCGTCTGGAAAGAAGACTATGGGAAAAATGAATCAATTTCCATTGTCTGACACAAGCAGGTATGTCCGTAAACACGATCATCCTAATGGTGTGAGTGATGAAGAAACATACAGACTATTACTGAACCCTTGTATAGATAATCCAGAATTGCATCTCGAATATGGTGATGAAGGAGTAATTCGCCCTAAAAGAGGTGCCAACAACATTCTAAGTCCTAAAGGGAAAACTTCTATTGAAGTTTATGTTTTGCAGCGTGTGCCTTTAGTCCAATCAAGAGAGAAGGTTTTGATAGACATTCAGGCCCAAATACAAAGGGTAATCGAGGCTACCCAAAATTTCAATAAGTTTTTAGATGACCCAGATCCAGCTTTAAGGTTTTATTTCGAAAAAATACTTAAACGGGAATTGGAAAGACTTAAGAAATTTTTGAGTTTAGATGAGCAATATGTGGGGATGGCCAGACAAATAATCGGAAAATTTCTCGCCTTAAATTTTGGAATCAAATTGTGACTTTATCTGAAATGAATTGAGAAATAAACACATACCTGACGTAAAGCTACCGGTAAATAAGTCAATAAAGTGTTTCAACGATAAAATGGGATTGTAAGAGTATTTTGTCAATTATATCAATGATAAATAAATGAAGCTTAACTTTCTTGAAAGTGGCATTGACTCTCTAAAAAAAGGATTTGAAAATCTTACTGCTTACGAAAACCTTCAATTTAATAATGATCTCATAAGGAAAAAGAAGCAAAGATACTATCATCTTAAAGATGCAATACTATTTATACAGCATGGCGTTGAGATTCTCTTTAAACAAATTATCGTTAAACATAGTGAGTATTTGCTTTTTACAAGCATTGACGAAAATGTAAAGAAGGCTTTTCGAGAAAAAAAGGAAAAAAATCTTAAGAGCATATTTGAAAGTGAAGTAAAGCATAAGATACACACTGTCTCTTTTACAGAATCCATAGAGCGTATTAAAATTCTTCCGCAAATTCATTTTGGGAAGCAATTTGAAGAAAAAGTTAGAGCGTTAGAAACTTATCGAAACGTTATAATGCATTCTGAGCCATACTTAGATGAAAGCAAAATCAACCAAACATTTGATGGCCTTGCCAACATGCTTGACGTGTTTTTTTATCAGAACTTGGGTAAGGCTTATAGGACGATAAGTGGGTATGGCGATTTTGTAAGAAGTTTTGAGAACTTTCAGAATGCACTTAAAAAGAACAACCAGCACTTGAAAGCTGAAGCTCTGCGAGTGTTCATGGATGCATTTAATGCTTCAGAGCTTTCAATGGGAGCCAAAGAATTAAAGAGGTTTACGGATGTAGATTGCTGCGCGAAGTTTATGGACGTATTGTTTGATTCATCTTTAATTTTCGGTATAGATATTTATAATGGTTATTGTGCGGGCCGAACGGTAATTCGGAGAGAAAATAAAGAGATGTTTAAAATCATAGCAGAAGACAAGTTGTTTTTTTGCGAATTCAAATTTAAAAGCCTTATAGTTTATCTCCCTGATATGGCGAATCAAAGTTCTCCAATTATTTTTGTTGAATGTGATTCATTTATTGAACGGGACTCGAAATTCAAAAACGCAGTTGCGCCTGATTTTCATAACATATTGCATGTAGATTATTATCGCTTAAATGATGGCTCTATACTTACTGGAGAGGATCAAATGGAAGCCTTTCATGAATCAGAAAGCTGCGTTGAATACGAAAGTGTTATCAGATTTTACTCATCTGGAATATTGTGCTTAATGAATGTTCAAGGGCTTGAGTATAACTACGGATTAAAACGACTAATTGAAGTTAATAGGTTCATTGATGGAAAAGATTTTGAAGTTGGAATCCGTGACCATTTGGACAACTTTTGACAAAAAGGTGTAGACGAAACAGATTGTGGTCTTATTATTAAGACTAGTTACTTTTCTATATATTAATGGCTAAACAACCTCAAAGGCTCTCCCCATCATCAGAGACAATAAAGAAGCTTTTATTGCGCTCAGGAAATGAATGTGCCTTTCCTGGATGTACCGAAGTATTGTTTAACGATAAGAATAAGCTTGTTGCAGAATGCTGCCATATCGAAGCTGCGTTGCCAGGCGGCGAAAGGTATAACCCTAATCAATCCGATGAAGCTTGTCGTTCATACGATAACTTGCTTTTTTTGTGTCATAAACATCACGTGGAAACAGATGATGTTTCTTTATTTCCAGTTGATGCATTAAAGAAAATCAAAAAAGATCATGAAAGTAGGTTTAGCGAAAAACCATTCGCTATAAGTGATAATTACATTGAGCAAGTAATTAAATCATTTGAAGAAATATTAGAAACTATCAAAGACACATCGGCACGTGTCAAACGCATTGACGAAAATCTATCAGATCTTTTAAAGGCCCAAGTGAAGGCTGAGAAAGAAAAAATTCAACCGAAGGAACATTTTGGTCCTCCGTTTATAGTCGAATTCAATGGTAGAAGCCAAGAATTAGAAAAGCTACATGTTGCATACAATCAATTCAATACTTTTTTAATATGCGGGGTTTCAGGAATAGGAAAGTCTTCAGTAACAGCTCAATTCTTAGCAAATAATAAAACGCACAAGGTACTCTGGGTCGATTGTGAGATTATTAGGACAAAAGAATCATTCCATGAATGTTTAGCAAGATTTATTAATCAAGAATTTGATGACGGCTCAATAATAGAGATATTGTCTGTCCCTGATGATAACGTTATACGAAGAAGTATCTTAAATTCATTACAACGTAACTCATGTTGTATTGTATTTGACGGTTTTGACAATATTGATTGTGAGCTCATTAAAATTCTCAAAACATTCAATGAATATCTAAGCAGCTCTAAAATCTTCTTAACTTCTAAGTTTAATATTGAAACAATAAGTTGGAAAAATCCGGTATATAAAGAAATTTTAGGTGGAGTAGATTTCAATACGTTTGTGTCAATGTTTAAAAGTCACATCCATTATCAAATAAGCGTTGATAGTTTAACTCGATTATTTCACTTACTCAATGGACACCCCTTTTTAATTAAGTTATCATTCTCCGTTTTACAGTATTTACCAATTGAGAATTTTATTAATCAACTATCCAATCAAGCGTCAATAGAGATTAGCCAATATGTCAAGCAGAAAGCATTTGAACTATTAAGCAGTGAGGAATTTGCTTTATTAGTACGACTATCCCGTTTAAGTATACCTTTTAGATTCAAAATCGGCGAATATATTTCTGATTTAGAATTCTATCAAATCTTTAAAAAATTAAAAGACAAATTTTTTATTGATGACCTTCCGAATTCTTTTTTTGTTATTCCAGAATACATAAGATCTCACATCCCAATTAAAGAAAACGAGGAAGAAGCTTTAGACCTCAGCAAATCTTATGTTCAATACTTACAATCTATAAAAGATGACCTCCAATATTTCGAAGGAAATGCATTGATTTTTCATGCTATTGATGCTGGCCTTTTGGATACAGCGCAAACTGAAGCATTCAGATTTTTGTCCGAGTTAATGAATAGCGGCAGGTTTAACCTTGCGTATAGAGTAGCATTTGACTTAGAAAGAAATACAAAATCCAGTAATTGGAGTTTTATCTATTACGTTCAAGGAAGAGTTAGGAGATTCCAAGGGAACTACGAGCAAGCTTTAGAAAAATACGATCGGGGAATCGCAACATACGATAAAACAGCACTTGTTGCTATTGTTAATCTACAATTTGAGAGAGCAAGCATTCTTACATATTTATCCAAGGAATTAAATAATCCAGAACTTCTTGACGAGGCGAAACGGACTTACCAGCTATTATCTGTTTCAGAAGATGCTACAATGTCATTGCAATGCCAATTAAGTCTTTTTTCTATGAAGTTGTCTGAGAATAACTACGAGGAAGTAATTAATAAAATAGAAGATCTTATTATCACCATAAATCTTGATAGTATTCGAATCAATGTTCAAGCTGGACTGTGGCAAATGCTTGGAGATGCCTATAGTAAAGCTGAGGATTATCCAAATGCATTTCAGGCATTTGATAAGAGTATTGATTTATATAAAGAAGCTATTGTCAAATTTGGCATGAATACCATAGATGGATTATACCATTTATATGAAAGTTACGGCTGGGCCTTTGCGAATGCCCTGGATTATTCGGGAGCATCTGAAATGTTTGGTCTTTGCGTTGGATTATGTGAGATATTTGACCTTGGCTTAAATATGGAAAATGCGCTCTTTGATTATGGATTTCATTTGGTGATGAATAATCAATTTAGTGAAGCGGTAAACATACTTCAAACGCATTATTCGTTTGTTGTAGATAATTGTCTGATAGAGGACGTCGATATGCCTTTGATTCATGGTACGCTTAGCTTCGCGAAATGGTATAGTGGTGCTCTTATCGAAGCTGTAGAATTACTAGGGCTCTATATTCTTTCCTCTTATAAAAGGCAGGTTCGCCCAGTAATCTCCATAATGGAAGAAGACGGATTGATGGAAGCCTTTGATCCTCTAATTTTTTTCAAGAAACGGATGTATATATTAATTATCCCATCGGGAAAGACACATAAAGATTTTCAACAATGGATTAACATTGTTGTCGAAAGACGACCAGAATTAACCGAGCCTTTAAGTCATTTTTCGCAGTTTAAGAAAGAAGATAGCTGATACAATATCACTGCTTTATCTCTGCCAACAACTTCAAATCCTCCATTAAATGGTTCGAGTTTTGTACCAAGGGGATCACAAAATCCGTAAAAAGAGAGATAAAGCCTTTAGAAATAAAGGCTTTTCTTGTTTTAAACGCTCTCAAAGCACTTTTTTCATTCAGTCAGGGTCAAAACAATTTAAGCCGTTCGGTATACCCCTCGGTGTACTACTAAAAAAGCGGAAATTAGTATACCGAATTTATCATCAGTAGTTCAATTTGGGGTTGTGGTGGGGCCATGGTTTAACCTCAAATACTGGCTAAATGAAAGTAAATCAGGAACTTTCAATTTTGTTTTGGCTTTGGAAAGCCAAGCAAACATCGGACGGCGCGATCCCAATCTATGTACGCGTAACCGTCAACGGATTAAGAGATCAGTTCTCCTCCGGCAAAAAAATAATGGCAGAATACTGGAATGAAGAAACCGGGTTTGCTGTCAAAGCGTGTAAGGATGCGGCATCCATCAATGCCTATATCACGCTCACCACGAAAGAATTAGAAAAGTGCTATAACCGCCTTTGTGAAGAGCACGAGGAAGTGACGGCCAAAATGCTGAAAGCAGCTTATCTGTATAAGCCTGAGCCGAAGCCAACCCTCATGGATGCCTTTAAAGTCCATAACGAGGAATTTGCGGAGCGCGTAAACAAAGGAAAAGGCACCAAAGGCACTTTGGGCCGCTACGAGCGGCTAAAAGGAAAAGTAGAAGCCTATCTGAAAAAGAAGTTTAAGGCGTCCGATATTCAGCTCGACCATATCCAGTATTCCTTCGCATCCGGCTTTTTCCATTACCTGCTCATGCAAGACGTCGATGAAAACACCGCGATGAAATATGTCAAGACCCTGAAGCAGGTCATGACTAAAGCGGTCAATGAAGGCATGATTGCGCAAAACACGATCAACAATTTTAAATGCACCTATAAAGACCCTGACCGTGATTACTTGGAGATGGACGAGATCATCCGTATCTAAACCGCACAGCCGGCGTCCGGTTTTGTTACAGATTTCGGTAAACCGAATAATGTATTTGCCTATTTTTCAAGATATTAACAATTTGGAACAATGATTGATCCCCTCACTTCGTTGAATGCTCCTCTGTTCCATATCAGTCTTTTTGACCTGGCATCGATGGGAACCTTCTTTGTTGGGCTGGCGTTTGCACTGCTCCTGGTATTCGTTAAAAAGTCCGACAAAAGCGCCAACCTGTTTCTGGCTTTGGCTCTTGCCGTCATCGTGTTGAAGACCGGCGGAATTACGCCGCTTCTACTGCCAGCACTGGGGCCGTCACTATATCTTTATGTCGGGCGGCTAACCTTTCCTAACCAGCGATTCCGCCAAAAAGATCTGCTTCATTTTTGCTCTTTACCGACGGTGTATTGGATGCCGTCCTGGCTGATCCTGATATCAGTTATCATTTATTTGTACATGTCGTCTCGGTTGATAGAGCGCTGCTATGGCCAGCTGCAAGTGGTACTGATGGACCGGCCACGTTTCGCCTTCCGGCACTTGAAAAAAATGTTGCTTTTGATGAGCGCATGTTGCCTTCTGGCCTTCTTCGATGCAATCTTCTATTTTGCGATAGCCAGCCTATTGATCGGAATGGCAGTAACAGCTATCCTGAAAATGGATGATGATCGCCGGTTGACCACGCCAATTACGGACAGGTTTGCTGTAAGGGAAAAAGGCCGAAGGTTAAATGCAACCGTGGCCGCGAATCGGTTCTACGAAGATCCCGACCTGACATTGACCACCTTGGCCGTGAAACTGATAATGCACCCGCACGACCTGTCACGGATCATTAACTTAGGACTGGAAAAGAACTTTAGTGATTTTATCAATGAATTCCGGGTGCGCGAGATTGCCAGAAAAATGAGGGACCCGGCTTTTGATCGTATCAAACTGCTCGGTATTGCGTACGAGTCGGGGTTTAACTCCCAAAGAACTTTCAACCGGGTTTTTAAAGAAATGACGGGCAAAACCCCGGCGGAATACAAAAGAATGCTGGAAAAAGAATTGCCAATTGATAAGTTGGCTACTCAGCCGCGATTACGCCCTGTAATATTGCGTCCGGAAAGCCCGCCAGTCTGGGCTAAAGAGAAATTAAACTGCAATTATATGTTTAAAGATTATTTCAAAACAGCAGTCCGCAGCATACGGAGCAACAAAGTTTATAGTGCACTAAATATTGTCGGACTTGCCATCGGTATTGCCTGTGCAGGATTGATATTCCTTTGGGTCGGAGATGAGATGACTTATGACAGCACCAATATCAAAAAAGACCGATTGTACGAGGTAAAGATCAATGCCGATTTTAGTGGCAATAAATTTGTAATGGGATCGACGCCGCGTGTGATGGGTAAAACGATCAAGGCAGAATTGCCTGGCATCGCCAATGTTTGCCGTATCTCGGACGGCGATGTGAAAGCCTTATTCAAGATCGGCGATAAATCCTTTTATGCGAACGGCCGTTATGCCGATCCGGCGCTGTTCAGTATGTTTACACTGCCATTCGTTCATGGCAATATCGAAAATGCTTTTACCCATCTGCGTTCAGTCGTCCTGACGGAAAAGACTGCTCGACGATTCTTTGGTAATGACGGTGACGTGCTTGGTAAAACTATCCGCGTTGACAATAAAAATGACTACGTGGTTACCGGTGTATTAAAGGATATCCCCAAAAATTCAACATTGCAGGCCGATTGGTTTATACCGTATGAAACGTTGTCGCATGATGTAAATATAGTGGCAGGAAACGATCTGCAAGATCATGTATGGAACAGTTACGGGCCTTTTACTTATGTCGAGCTGGAGCCAAATGCAAATATCGATACAATGAATGCCCGGCTTTTGAATTTCATCCACGGTAAAGATGCTACGCAAAAAAACACTGCGTTTTTGTACCCGATGACGCGCTGGCATTTGTACGATCAGTTTACCAATGGTAAAGAGAATAGCAGTGGCCGTATCAGCCAGGTGAGGCTGCTTTCGGTTATTGCATGGATAATTTTACTAATCGCATGCATTAACTTTATGAACCTTGCAACCGCACGAAGCGAAAAACGTGCTAAAGAGATAGGCGTGCGTAAAGTGTTAGGTTCAGGAAGAAACCGGCTGATAGGACAGTTTATGGCTGAATCATTTTTAATGTCCGCTATGGCTGCGGCGATCGCCGTAGGTATAGTCGCGATCTCGCTGCCTGCATTCAACACACTGGTTGAAAAAGATCTGAACATAGGGCTGAGTGATCCGGCGCACTTTTTGGTGTTAGGACTGATCACGGTTATCTGTGGTTTACTGGCTGGAAGTTACCCATCACTATATTTGTCTTCATTCGATCCGGTAAAGGTCTTGAAAGGATTAAAGATCAAAAGTGGTACAGCTACGCTGATCCGCAAGGGTTTAGTGATTTTACAGTTTAGCGTTGCAATAGTTTTTATCATCAGTACAATCATTATATATCAGCAAATTCAGCATGTAAAATCGCGTGATCTCGGTTTCAATAAAAACAACCTGGTCGAGATCGATATGCAACACCCTGTTGGCCGGACTTTTTCGGTCATCAAACAGCAATTAATGAATACGGGGGTAGTTTCCAATGCCGCGATGACCGATCACGTAGCTTTATATGGCGGAAATACGGATAACAGCTTCAAATGGGATGGCAAGGGGGCGAATGATAATTTCGATATCGCTTTCCGAAATGTAACACCGGAATTTATGTCGACTGCCGGGATGCACATTATTGAAGGGCGGGATTTCGGGGACGAGGCGGCTGATACGACCAGTGTTATCGTAACGCAGTCGCTGGCGAAAAGGATCGATAAGAATGGCGTGGTCGGAAAGATTATACAGTCGCCGCGCGGGGTGAATGAAGGACTTTTTAAAAATCTGAGAATAGTCGGAGTAGTGCAAGACTATGTTATGGGCAATATCTACGATCATGCAGGCACTCCCGTCATATTTATTTGTCATTCATCAGCCAATTTCGATCGTACCTTGTCACAGTTTGATGACCACTTGGTTTACGTCCGGATAAAGGACAATAAGGCATCGCAGCAAACTTTAGTAACAATCACCTCGATCGTCCAAAGGAATAATTCTGATTTCCCTTTCCAGTACCGTTTCGTTGACGATCAGTTCAACGAGGCGTTTAAGGGCGAAATACAGACAAGCCGTATCTCGGGCATTTTTGCAACGTTGGCAATTATAATTTCTTGCCTTGGCCTTTTCAGTTTAGCTGCATATACCGCAGAAAGAAGGATCAAAGAGATCGGGATTCGCAAGGTTTTGGGTGCCTCGGTTTCAGGCCTGGCCGGTTTGTTGTCGAAAGACTTTTTACAGCTGGTAGGAATTTCATGCCTGGTTGCTTTTCCGGTAGCGTGGTATATTATGCACAATTGGCTGCAGAATTATGAGTACCGCGTCCATATACACTGGTGGATATTCGCCGCAGCGGGTGTTTCTGCTATTACGATTGCACTGGCAACGGTAAGTTTCCAGGCAGTGAAAGCGGCTTTGGCAAACCCGGTAAAAAGTTTGCGAAGCGAATAACAAGTATTACAAGCAATCAATTGTTCAATTATTCTCGGCAGCTTTCAGGCTGCCTTTTTTATTCTCTTTTGTGATGAAAATCCTATTCTTGATTTGGCTAATCCCCAGCCTTTTTTTGTTTTCAGCAAGGCTTCACGCCCAATCCATCATCAAAGATGATGCGGTCGATAACCAAAACCAGCGAATGGTCTTCCTGCAATGGGACCAAAACAAGTTTTATCCCAAACCCGGCTTTTTAAGTCTGAACCCATATTACTGGCTGGTCTGGGGACTTTTCGACTCGAATTATCACAAAACCGACATCCGGCCTTTGAGCGCGACCGGACAGCAAACGCAAAGGCTGGCTTTGGTAGCCACGATGAACGGCATCGATAACCGCTACAAGCTGCAAGGTATTCCCGTCGATTACCAATCAGAAGGTGAACGCCTACCTTAAAGAAATAGCCGATTGCTTAGGTATACAAAAGGAATTAACCTTCCATTGCGCACGGCATACCTTTGCTACCACAGTTACGCTGACTAATGGCGTGCCTATTGAAACGGTAAGTAAAATGCTTGGCCACCGTAGCCTCCGAACTACCCAGATTTACGCCAAAGTGCTAGATAAAAAGGTTAGCGACGATATGGCTGTTTTGAAGAAAAAGTATAGCAACGGGTAAGGCTTTCAATCCTTTCTTACCACACTCCCGGCCCATTCATCGCGTAAACAACCAAAAGCTGTTAGCTAATAAGCCGTCAACAGCGGGCAAGCACTGAACCAATTAACACTGCCCGCTCTGTACACTGTTGACGGCTTATTGGCGTAGCTAGCTTTGTGGCTGCGGTGCAATGCCGGATGTACGGTAAAAGCAGCGGTGTTATGATATACTGTTTAGCTGATTATTTTGATGATTGAGATATAAAGGCTGTCTCTACCGAAGCGAAGAGAATCAAAGTTTCTCCGCGCTAACCATCGCTCCCTTGTTATGTGCTTTTCTCGCCCGCTCTTCAATCAGCAGTCGTTCCGTTGAGTTAGTGAACCATCAAAATTCTGCTTCGGCTGATCGTTTTTTTAGGTCTGCCCAACGCCTGTTTCTCGATTAAATTGTTTTTTCTGCTATTGATGCCATCAGCTAACTCCTTCCAAATTTTTCCTAATTATCGAACAACGGGAGCGAGTTCCGGATCATCCCGCCAGGGTGTATCTGGGTTTTTGTATAGCAAAAACATTAACTCGCTCCTTATGGATTGCACAGTTTTTATTAGTAAAATACTTATGGCTGCTAACAGCTAAACTGTCTTGTCAATTATCTGTTGACTTGCTTCATGCTGTAATCCAACAGGCTACCGTCGGCGAGTTACAGGATGTCTTGTAAGACATATAGTCAAACTCGTCCACTTCCATGATGATTTAATGTAAGTAGCAGTGGAGCCATCGGCTGTGGGCCCCATGAGAGTCTTGCGGATAATAGCAAAAGGACTGGCAAAGCACTTCGCTGCCGATGCACATAAAATCTGGTCAACAGCTGACATGCGTTGCATTCAGTTGCTCATCCTTGCTTATACAGTGCAACAGTTTTACATAACCAATAAGCGTCGGTGTTAAAATAGCCGCCCTCATTTGACGCCTCCTTCCGGCAGCTTGTTGATATCTTCCTGCTTGTAATACACAATACTACCTATCTTTGTATAACGAAGCGTACCATTGATCCGCAGGTTCTGTAAGGTACCTGGAGAAATCTTCAGCAGCTTTCGCACGTCATTGCTTTTTAGCCATTGCTTTGAAACGCCGTGCCCGTTGAGTTGTACAAGTTTTTTGATCTTTGTTAGAAGCCTACTTTCAAACTTCCTTAAATCTTCTTTGGTGATGATCTCTAAATTCATTCTGCCCTCCGTGTTTTGGATTAATATTAAACCGGTTCGCGGGAACGATCATTTGGATTCCCTTGAACGCAATGGCTCAAAAGTCGGGGGCAAAAGGGCGAAATGAAGGACCAATGATAGCGTTTGGTCAGATTTGAAGGGTAAAATTCTATTCCCTGTCTTTTGGAACTATTTTGAAAAGCTTGTCTTCTTCAGCAATATCGATGTACTTGGCTGGTTTGTCATCCTTATTTGCCGGGAAGTAATTATGTGCGGTATCGAAAGAGATGTCTTTATCACCATGTTTGAAGTACTTAGCAATCATTTTATACCAGGGGCTTTGACCTTGTGAGCGGGCAAGTTTATTGTCATTAAGCATTTTCAAATCCTAAATTTGGTGTATCAAATGCATGAACGCAGCTAAGCCGCCTTTGCTCAATACGATCTTTTCACTGGCATCATATTTAGTTGCTTCTTTCAAATGTGCTTCCAGCATTTCAATCTTGGCGTTTAACCTATCTATCTCCCGGTCTTTCTCGGCTATTACTGATTCAATGGGCTCAAGTTTATGCCAGCGGTCGACGGTTTTTAGAAAATTTAAAAATGCTTCCAGCTTCTTGACACTCGCCATATGTTCAGGATAGCTGGACGAAAACGGATCTTTCTTTTTATAATAATCAATGCGATTGATGACAATGTCTATCACATGACTAAAATACCGTTCTTCCTGATCCGGAAAGCTTATTGAAAAGTAATCAAAATGGAAGTAGTAATAGGGACCGTATTCTTCTTCTTCCAGGTCGTAAAGCTTTTTCAAAAAGAAGTTGTCAGCCAAGCTCTTGTTCTGAATAACTGCATTGCCTATTTCGAACCGGTGCGGTGAAAAATCAAATGGGTTGCGGAATTTGAAGTAGAGGCTCTGGGTCGGCATAGGAAAGGCTTTATTTTAATTATCATTCTTAAATTGTCGTACTAAAGCTTATTTGTCGAAAATTAACAAATCAGGTAAAAATTAAGTTTTACTTCTGATTCTTTATGGTAAAAGCTACCTTGGTCAATCTTCATTAAGGTGTAAGAAGACATAAATTGATAACAAATGGAAGTGAATTATAATAAGGAATTTAGCCAGTAACAGGATGTACTGCTAAGCTTTACTTTTCGGAAATAGAACTGGAGCGACAGAAAAAAATTTATCTTTGCAGAATTTATCAGTAAGCTATATATGCACAATATTAATGGCGTTGAGAATTCAGATAATAATTCAAAGGAAGAGATTACGTTGAGAGCGCTAATCCTGAAGTTGCATGAGTGGAGAAATTATCTGTTTGGTAAGTGGAGGTATATACTGATTTTTAGCCTATTAGGTGCTGCCATTGGATTTACTTATGCATTTTTTCAAAAGCCGGTCTATACAGCTACGACTACGTTTGTACTTGAAGCTAGTGAATCGGGTAATGGTTTGATGAGCCAGTATGCGGGATTAGCGTCTATGGCCGGTATTGATCTAGGTGATCGGGGAGGTGGTATTTTTAGTGGCGATAATATCATTGAACTATATAAATCTCGAAAGATGTTAGAAAAAACATTATTAACCCCAGTAGTAATTAATGGTCAGCGTCAAACCTTAATACAATGCTATATCAACTTCAATGAACTTAAAGACAGTTGGAAAGACAGACCACAATTACTTGCGTTAAATTTCGACAATACAAACAACAAATCCATCAAGTTTAATCAAACAGCAAGACTTAGAGACAGTGTTTTAGGATGGACAGTTGATGAAATTAGGAGAAATTGTCTTACTGTTGACAAATTAGACAAAAAACTAAGCATTATTAAAGTTGACGTCAAATCAAAAGATGAAGATTTTTCAAAACGTTTTAATGAAGAACTTGTAAAAAATGTAAACCAATTTTATACTCAAACCAAAACGAAAAAATCTCTTGACAATGTATCTATTCTACAGCATAAAGTTGATTCTGTTAAAAATGTAATGAACGGGGCTATATATTCGGCTGTTGCAGCAATAGATGCCACTCCTAACTTAAATCCTACAAAACAAGTTCAGAGGAATGTTCCTAGTCAAAAAGCTCAATTTACAGCGGAAGCTAATAAGGCTATATTAAGCAATCTGATGCAAAGTTTAGAGCTTGGAAAGATTAGTTTATTGAAGGAGACACCTTTAATTCAACCTGTGGACACGCCAGTATATCCTCTAAAAAAAGAAAAGTTTGGACTCTTAAAAGGATTGATTTTAGGGGGAATAGGTTTGGGGTTCATAACTTGTTTATTTCTCGTTTTCAGGAGGTTATATATACTAACAATTATTGAGGACGGCTTAATATAATTTTTTCGTAATTGAAAAGCAAAAATAGCAGATTGACTTCAGTGTTAAAAAATAGCATTTCAATAAGATATTTCATTAGCGCTTTTGTTGGAATTATTCAGAACACATAGAAAATTTAACTTGGGAAAGTAGTGGATAGGAATTCAAGAATATTTAATAGTTTTAGAAATGCAAGAGTAGCAGTTGTTTTTTATTTCATTAACTTACTAATTCAGTTTTTCTATCGTAAAATTTTTCTAAATCATCTTGGTTCTGAAGTACTGGGTTTAAATACCACTGCTATGAATTTATTGCAGTTTTTAAACATTGCAGAACTTGGTGTAGGAGCCGCCGTAAGCTATTCGCTTTATTCTCCCTTATCAAAAAAAGATCATGCTAGTATAAATGAAATAATTTCTGTGCAAGGGTATTTGTATACTCGGATTGGTGTGGTCGTAATGGTTGCCGGGCTTATATTGATGTTATTTTTTCCTATGATTTTTTCAGATATGAGTATTCCTATGTGGTATGCCTATTCAACATTTGGGGTGCTGTTCTTGTCATCTTTGTCAAGTTACTTCTTCAGCTATCAGCAAATTCTTTTCATATCCGATCAAAAAGAGTATCAATTAAACTATATTCTTCAAGGGGCTAAGTTCTTAAAAATCGTTTTACAATTAATTTCTATTAACTTTTTTAGTCACGGGTATATTTTTTGGATTTTTTGGGAATTACTATCAATAATTGTAATAACGTGGGGAATCAATTATAAATTGAATAAAGAGTATTCATGGTTGGATGTAAGTTATATAAAAGGCAAAGCGGCGCTTGCAAAGCATTCTGAAATAACATTAAAAACTAAGCAGTTGTTTGCTCATAAATTAGCCGGTTTTGCATTAACTGAAGTTACTCCACTAGTTATTTTTGCTTTTACAAATCTATCATTTGTTGCAAAATATGGGAATTACTTATTAGTTATAGCAGGAGTCACTGCTTTACTAGGGGCAATATTCAATAGTGTAAATGCAAGTGTCGGAAATTTAGTTTCAGAAGGTAATAGTTTAAAAATAGAGGCAATATTCGAAGAGTTGTTTACAGTAAGGTTCTTATTAGCGGTTATTTCCTGTTATTCAATTTACAAACTTACGCCTATTTTCATAACGTTATGGTTAGGTACAAATTATCTGTTAGATCCGTCCGTACTCCTCTTACTGGTAATACTAATGTTTATAAACATTACAAGATTAACGGTCGATTCTTTTTTAAATGCATATGGCTTATTTAAAGACATATTTGCGCCAATATTGGAGTTAATATTGAATGTTTCTCTCTCTATTTCTTTGGGTAAGTTTTTTGGTGTGAAAGGGGTACTGGCAGGTGTTATATTAAGTAATATTTTGATCGTGTTATGTTGGAAGCCATTTTTTTTATTCAGAAATGGAATTAAAACAAATCCAGTGAAGTATTTTCAGATGTACTTTAAGCAAGTTTTAGTATCGGTTCTTGTAATTACTATTTGTGAGTATGCGATTAGCTACCTAAGTTTCACTTCTAATATTTCCTTGGTGAACTTCATAACATTTGGCTTCTTAGTCGCTGTTACAATTACATTACTTATGATATTGTCATTTTCGCTCCTTACAAAAGGCCTGCCCCTGTTTATTACTAGATTAAAAAAAATAATTATAGCCAAACAACCAGCATGAAGGAGAATTTGGAATACTTTATAAAAGGTAATTTTGTTCATCGAGAACTTCAAAGTCAAACATTATTTAAAAATACAGTAACAAGGTATATCGCATACTTTATACAGTATCCATTCATACATCTCCTGATTTTTCTAAACAACATTTTAAAAAAGAAAAAGACTCATTATAGGCATACAATATCAATTTGTTGCATCTTTAAAAATGAATCAGAATTTCTTGACGAGTGGATAAAGTTTCATTTAGTAATCGGCATAGATCATTTCTACCTATATAATAATAATTCTGACGATGATTATATTGGTATTTTGCAACCTTATATAGATAAAGGAGTTGTTGATTTATTTGATTGGCCGCACAAACATTCTCAAATGCAGGCATATGAACATTGCTACAAGAATTTTAATAATGATACTCATTGGTTAACATTCATCGATATTGACGAGTTTATTTGCCCCATTTCTACTAACAATATTAAAGGTTGGTTATCAAATTATAAAAAGTACCCTGGAGTTGCTGTATATTGGAAACAATTTGGTTCTAGCGGAAAGATGAAACACGACCATAATAAACTAGTTATTGAACAATATACCCAATGTTGGCCTAAGTACAGCACATTCACAAAAATGTTTTGTAATATGAAGTTCTCATTTAAGCCTTTTGAAAATCCTCATAAGATGAATGCAAAAATTTTGGGGTTTAATATTCCTCCAATTAACCAGTTTAAAAAACTCATCAATTTTGGTATAAACAGGATATCAAAGAATAGTAAAACGAATATTCAAATTAATCATTATTGGGGTAAAGCTTACGATTGTTTTGTGAAAAATAAAATAAATAAAACTGACGTATATCACGAGGATGACTTTAACCAGTCCTTGCTGCGCAATAATTTACTGAAATCCCATGAAAGCTTATGCAAAGAACGCGATTTTGAAATACAAAAGTTTTTATTGTTTACTAAATTATATAATAATAAATATTAATGATATATTATATCATCCCTTTTATTGTAGTAATTTATGGGTCAGTGAGGTACGATATTTTTCAAATTAAAGATATAGCAAAGCCGCTGATCTTTTGGATGTTGTATTTTTATCTTGTTTTATTAATTGGCTTAAGATATATGGTTGGAGGGGATAGTTATTTTTATAAGTTGTATTTCGATAGCATTCCTACTTCAAATGCTATTAACATTTCTTGGGATGCGGAGTACCAACCTTTTTTCTCTTTATTTGCCTACATCACTAAAATTATATACCCTAGTTTTACCAGTTTTCAAATTTTTCATTCTATTATCATCAATACGGTTTTATTCTGTTTCATAATTAAAAATTCCCGATACCGCTATTTTACACTGTTTTTATGCTTGTTGATGTTTTACATAAATTTCACAGTTGAAATATTGAGAGAATCCTTAGCAATTATGGTTTTTATAATAAATTATAAAAGCTTTGAAACTAATAAATGGTTTAGGTATTACATCGGCGTTTTTTTTGCTATCATGTTTCACCTTTCAGCAGTATTTTTGATAATTCTGCCTTTCTTTAAAATATTAAAGCTGAACAGGACATATATTTTAATTTTAATTGCCTCATTTTTAATTCTTGGCCAATTGACTTACCTCTTCACATTCTTAGAAAATGTTGATAAGATCGGAAAAAAAGTTAATGATTATTCAGAGGCAGGTTATGGTTGGAAATCGACACTTTTGTTTTTTATTACTCGGACATTAATTCCTGTTGGATTGTTAATGTGGGCAAAAGTAAAATTTCACATGAAAATACACTATGAGGCTTTAATCTGCGTTTTCGGTTTACTCGGCGTACTCTCAGTATTCAACACCATAATATTTACCCGGTTCACTAATTATCTGTTTGCGTTTTATTGTATCTCGTTATCGGATGTTTTAATGCCGTTTTTTCAACAAAAGTCCATGAATTTGACTAAGTCTTTTGTCACCTCGACCGTTGTTGTAATAATTCTGTGTTATGGGTATATTTCGTTCTATTGGCCCGTTAAATATTACGAAAAATGGATTCCATATTACTCCATTTTTAGTTCTGAAGCCAAGGATCAAAAATTCATTAATAGGAATTACTAGACTATGATTGCGATTTTGTTATCAACTTATAACGGAGAAAAATATTTACCTCAACAACTGGATAGTCTACTAACTCAAACATATAAAGACTTTACTCTTCATATAAGAGATGATGGTTCCACAGATGGCACTTTAGCGGTTTTGAATTATTATAAAGAAAGGTATCCAAACGTCCAACTCTATTTAAGTTGTAAGCAGGACAATAAAGGCGTATCTTCCAGTTTTATGTGGCTATTAAAAAACGTGGAAGCAGACTACTATATGTTTTGTGATCAAGATGATGTTTGGCTACCTAGTAAAATCCAGCTTTCAATAGATGCTATGAAGGCAGAAGAAATAAGATCTGGTAATTTGCCTATTTTATTGCATTCAGATCTTATAGTTTCTGACGTCAATTTAAATATAGTTTCCAAGTCTTTATGGGAGAACAATAAGTCAAGTCCATCAATCATCGCCAGAAAATACTTAAAGCTTGTTAATTACGTTACCGGATGCACAATTTTAATTAATAGTAAGGTGAAAGATATTGCTTTTTTAGATTTTACTAATGAAATAATGCACGATCATTGGCTTGCAATGTGTGTGGACTCATCAAATGGTGTAATAATTTCACTAACTGTTCCGACTTTGTATTACCGACAACATGGAGGAAATGTTATTGGTTCCAAAGTTCATCATAGTAAGTTTCCTACCTTAAGTAGATATTTTCATCTTCCTGATTTTGATTATTCTATCAAGCTATACAAGGTACTTAGAAAAAAATATAAAATGAATGCTATAAGTTATTTATTTTTTAGATTAACTTTTTACGTAACAAATTAAATACTTGAACTTGGAAGACTTGCAAGTTTCTGTAATCATCGTAAATTATAATACATGCTCAATGACTATTGAATGTATTGAAAGTATTGTAAGATTTACTAAAAACATCTATGAAATAATTGTAGTCGATAATGCGTCTACTGATCAAAGTAAAGAAATGTTTTCATCAGATAGTCGTATCAAATACATCTATCTTGATGAAAATATTGGTTTTGGCGGTGCAAATAATCTTGGAATAGCAGTTGCTAAGGGAAAGTACATTTTTTTGCTAAACCCAGATACAATTCTTCTTTATGACATTATAGAGAAACTTTATCTATTTGCTGAAGATCATCGGGATCATAAAATTGGTGCGATTGGTACCTGTCTAATCAATAATTATAAAGCTGACATGATGTCTTTTGGAGAATTTATTTCAGCTAAAAGAATATATAAGCGTTTATTTGAGAAACTACCAACAGCAAAAAGATCTTATGAAGCGGATATTTATCAGATATTGAATGCAAATTACTATGCTAAAGTTGATTTTGTTTCAGGTGCCGATTTATTTATTCCTCGAAAGGTCCTTGATCAGGTCTCAGTATTTGATCCTGGATTTTTCATGTATTATGAAGAGACTGATTTGCAAAAAAGGATGCATGATTTGGGATATAGCAATTACGTGATAAATGAAAGAGGAATTATCCATTTGGAAGGCGGAAGTTTTGATAGTATAATGAAGTTTGAAAGAAAGTTGATTATCACCCAAAGCCTTAATCTTTATATTAAAAAGCATCTTTTTGGTCTAAAAAAATTTCACTTACTTCTACTTTCTTTTCTTGTTCTAATAAAAGATCTATTAAAATCCAGGTACTCATTGAATCATAATATAATATTGCTTAAGGCACTTTTAAAATAAATGAAAATTGCTTTTATACTACCATCCTTGATTAACAAAGGGCCTGTTATAGCTGTTAATAATTTAATCAAGTTTCTTGACAGTAAAGTAGAAGTTGTCGATGTATATTATTTTGATGAAGTTAAAACACCTTTACCTTTTAAATGTAGCGTTCGGAAAATTGAAAAAAATGAACCGATTGATTTTAATAATTACGATATTATACATAGTCATACTTTAAGAGCAGACTTATATCTTTTTAAGTTTAGGAATAAAATTTTTAGTTCAAAGATTGTTAGTACCATTCATCAAGATACATTCACCTGTTTCAAGATTAGATATAACATAATCGTAGCATTCTTGTTGACATCATTTTGGATTCGTTTGCACAAAAGTTTTGATGGAGTCATAACAATCTCAAACGATTTAGAAAGAAGGTATAAGCGTTTCTTACCAAAGAAAATCACAACAATCTATAACGGTTGCAGTATTGACAATTATCAAATCAGCGATTCTCTTAAAACAAGTATTTTGAATATTAAAGAAAGAGGCTTTAAGGTTCTTTGTTCATATGCCACTATAACTAAGGGAAAAGGACTATCGCAAATAATAGAAGTTTTAGAACAATTGGATGATTTTGCATATATAATAATTGGAGAGGGCCCGTACTTGAATGAATTGAAAAAATTAGTTGACAAATTAATTTTAAACAATCGAGTGTTTTTCTTCCCTTACATCCCAGCCCCGTACTCTTACTTACGTTTTATTGATGTTTATATGATGCCGTCTTATAGCGAGGGTTTCGGTTTAGCTATGGTTGAGGCAGCCTTGGAAGAAAAGTCTATAGTGTGTTCCAGCATACCATCTTTTCATGAATTGTTTTCCGGTGAAGAAGTCACTTTTTTCAACCTAAATGATTCCCGTTCTTTAATTCAAGCTATTAAACTAGCTTTTATTGAAAAGACATCTAAAGGGAAAAGAGCCCATAGTAAGGCTAAATTAGTTTTTACTTCAGAGATAATGGCAGAGGGCCATATAGAATATTATAAATCATTATTAAACAAATAGGTATGTCGGTTTTTGACGGAAAGACTTTATTAATTACCGGAGGAACAGGCTCATTCGGTAATGCGGTTCTAAAACGCTTTTTAAATACGGACATTAAAGAAATCCGCATTTTTTCGCGTGATGAGAAAAAGCAGCACGACATGCGCGTGGCCTTGAACAATTCAAAGCTAAAATTTTATATAGGTGATGTGAGGGATTACCACAGCATTGAACGGGCTATGCATGGCGTGGATTATGTTTTTCACGCTGCGGCGCTAAAACAGGTGCCATCATGTGAGTTTTTTCCATTGGAAGCAACAAAAACCAATGTTTTCGGTACGCAGAATACATTAGATGCAGCCATAGCAAATAAAGTGAGCCGGATTATTTGTTTAAGTACAGATAAGGCTGCCTATCCTATTAACGCCATGGGCATATCTAAAGCGCTGATGGAGAAGGTAGCCATTGCCACCTCGAGAAATATCCCCAATGATACCACTACCGTTTGTCTAACACGCTACGGTAATGTAATGGGATCAAGAGGTTCTGTTATTCCCCATTTTTTAAATCAAATTAAGCAGGGAGAAGATATCACGGTTACAGACCCTGCCATGACCCGCTTTTTAATGTCGTTAGACGAGGCCGTTGACCTAGTGATTTTTGCCTTTACGCATGGCAAACAGGGAGATTTGTTTGTAAATAAAGCTCCCGCGGCCACTATCGGCGATCTAGCGCAGGCTTTAAAAGAAATCTGTAATTCGAAATCAGCCATAAGAGTAATCGGTACAAGGCATGGCGAAAAACTCTATGAAACCTTATGTACAAGAGAAGAAATGGTTAAGGCCGAAGATCTGGGCGAATTTTATCGCATACCTGCAGATAACAGGGATTTAAACTACAATCAATATTTCTTCGAAGGCCAGGAGGACGTTTCAACAGTTGAAGACTATCACTCACACAACGCCAAACGCGAAGATGTTACAGGAATCAAAAATCTTGTTGCCAAAATCTCTTTTATTCAAGACGATATTGCTGCAGCACAAAGTGCAGCGGCTGCTGGGTTTTAAAAGTAATGGAAGAACAAAATATCCAGCTCTTTAAGGCGGGCCAGCATATCGATGTGCGTGGTGTTTTAACTTATTTTAACGATCTTGATCTACAAGGCATCAAAAGATTGTACATCATAGAACATCCGGACACTAGTATTGTAAGAGCCTGGCAAGGGCATAAACGTGAAAATAAATGGTTTTTAGTCTTAAATGGAGCATTTAACCTCTTGACGGTACAACCGGACAACTGGGATAACCCTTCGACTGATTTAAAACCGGCTTTAAACTTATTAAAGGCAACAGATGTAAGCATCCTTCATGTACCGGGTGGGCATGCTACCGGAATAACCGCCCTTGAATCAGACTCCAGGTTATTAGTATTCTCTGATTTAAGCACCGAAGAAAGTCAAAAGGATGACTTTCGTTTCGATAAAAATTTATGGTACCAGTGGTAGTATAATTAGATAAACCGATGAAAAAATTAAAAGTAGCAACTGTTGTAGGCACCAGGCCCGAGATTATAAGACTTTCAGAATGTATAAAGAAATGCGATAAGTTATTTGAGCATCTCTTGGTCCATACCGGGCAGAACTACGATTATGAGTTGAATGAAATTTTTTTCGAGGATCTCGAACTAAGAAAACCAGATTATTTTCTAAATGTAGCTGGCGAAAACCTGGGGCGTACAATAGGAAATGTAATAGCCAATTCATTCGAAATTCTACAGAAGGAAATGCCCGATGCATTATTAGTTTTAGGAGATACTAACAGTGTATTATGTACAATTGCGGCAAAACGGTTAAAAATACCAATTTTCCATATGGAAGCAGGCAACAGGTGCTTTGACCAAAACGTACCGGAGGAGATTAACCGGAAAATTTCGGACCATATCAGTGATATCAACCTTACTTATACAGAACACAGCCGCCGATATTTATTAAGCGAAGGGTTTAGAAAAGATCATGTATTCGTAACTGGATCGCCGCTGAATGAAGTGCTTTTAAAGCATAAAGAAAAAATCGCCAATTCCGGTATATTGACAAAATTAGGATTAACTCCACAACAATATATAGTTGTAAGCGCCCATCGTGAGGAGAATATCGATCTTAAGAATAATTTTGAACAATTGGCGAGGGCATTGAACAGCATAGCCGAAAAGTATAAGTTTCCCATCATCTTCTCAACACATCCGCGTACCAAGAAAAGAATTGAACAGAAGGGCATTAAATTCCATGAACTGATCAAAAACGTCAGCCCTCTTGGCTTTTTTGATTACGTAAATTTACAGCAAAACGCTTTTATTGTACTTTCGGATAGTGGTACCATAAGCGAGGAATCTGCTATGATGGGATTCCCGGCGGTAAGTATCAGAACAAGCACAGAGCGTCCGGAAGCTGTAGATGCAGGTACGATAGTTTTAGGAGGCATTGATACTGATTCCATTTTGCAATCTGTAGAAGTGGTAAAATCAATGGAAAGCACGGGCACAAATAAGCAATTGCCAGCAGAATACACAGTTACAGATACTTCAGAACGAGTTGTAAGGGTTATACAAAGCTACACCACAATTGTCAACCGCGTTATATGGAACAAGTAAAGAAAGTGCTTATAGTAGGTTCTAAAGGGATGGCAGGCCATGCTATTTACTTTTACCTTAAAGAAAACACCACTTATAAAGTGGTGGATGTTGCCCGGGATTCAAGTTTTTTTACTCCCAAACATGAGGCGGATATCAGTAATGTCCAAGTGCTTGAAGAAATATTACTTAAAGAAAAACCCGATTTTGTTATCAATTGTGTAGGGCTACTGAATCAGGAAGCTGAGAGTAATCCCGATAAGGCGATTTTATTGAATAGTTATTTACCTCATTTCATTGCAAGAAAAGGCGCTCTGATTGGCTATAAATTTATTCATATCAGCACTGATTGCGTTTTCAGCGGCAGTACGGGTGCATATGTTGAAACTAGTTTTAAAGATGGCAAGGGATACTATGCCCAATCTAAAGCGTTGGGCGAAGTTACCTATGGTAATAATATAACGTTACGAACGTCAATTATCGGCCCTGAGTTAAAAGCTAACGGTATTGGCCTCTTCAATTGGTTCATGAACCAAACAGGTGAAGTAAATGGCTATATGCAGGCTTATTGGACCGGTGTGACCACGTTAGAGCTTGCTAAAGCTATAACTAAATTATTAGAGCAAGAGGACATAACCGGCCTGCACCATCTAGTAAACTCGGAAAAGATCAATAAGTTTGATCTGATTACTTTGTTTAAAAAAGTATTCAACAAAAAAGATATTAACATTTCAAAATATTCAGCTTATACAGTAGACAAGTCTCTGATAAGAACAAATCATAGTTTTCAATATACGGTTCCGGATTATGAAGCTATGATTATACAAATGAAGGAGTGGATACAGAACCATCCTCATTTATACAAATACAAATTTTAGTCGATGCGCATTCTTATTGTTTCACAATACTTTTGGCCCGAAAAATTCCGAATAAATGATTTAGCCGTGGGATTAAAGGAAAAAGGCCATGAGGTAGAGGTTTTAACAGGCAAGCCCAATTATGGTAAAACAACTTTTTATGAAGGCTACTCTTTCCTTAACAAATCCCGAGAAACCTGGAATGATATCAAGATACATCGCGCGGCGTTAATACCACGTCATAAAGCCAACAATATCGACTTGGTTTTCAACTATCTTTCTTTCGCACTTTTTGGTTCAATAAAAGCTTTTTTCCTAAAGGGCCGATATGACAAAATATTTGTCTTTGTTCCATCACCCATCATATCAGGAGTGCCGGCTATAGTTTTAAAGCGAAGAAAAAAAATCCCCATCTATTTTTGGGTACAAGATTTATGGCCCGAAAGTGTGACTGCTACAACTGACATTAAGAACAAAAGAATTATCAACTTTTTAGAATCAGTTACACATTGGATTTATAAAAATTGTGATAAAATACTTATCCAATCACAGGCATTTACCCCAAGCATTTTACAACGCGCTAATGATGAAAAAAAAATAATTTATTATCCCAACTCGGTTGAAGCGCTTTATAAGGTTGTCAGTCCGTTAGGTGAGTTTAAGCGGCAGCTGCCACAAGGATTTACAGTGATGTTTGCCGGGAACATAGGTGAAGCGCAGGATTTTAATACATTATTAAATGCTGCTTGTATAACACGGGATCATAATAAAAACATTAAATGGGTAATTATCGGCGATGGCAGAAAAAAGCCGTACGTTGAACAAAAAATTGCAGATAACAATCTGCAGGATGTGTTCTTTTTGTTAGGCGAACGCCCCGTTGAGCAAATGCCTAACTTTTTTGCTTGTGCCGACTGTTTATTAGTAAGTTTAAAAAGCAATTATATATTTAGCCTTACGATACCCTCTAAAGTGCAATCGTACCTCGCTTGCGGCAAACCGCTTATTGGGGCATTAGACGGGGAAGGTGCCCGCATCATAAAAGATGCTAACGCTGGATTGGTTTCGGATGCTGAAGATTCTGTTGGCCTTGCCAATAACATTGAAAAAATGTCTAAAATGTCTGTTTCTGAACGGGCCAAATTAGGCAACAACGCCAGGGCATATTTCGAACTTGAGTTTGAGAGAGAAAAGTTGCTGGATAAACTGGAGGATATCTTTAAATCAGATTTATGACCTTACATATCACAGGAGGCACAGGTTTTATTGGACAAAACCTAGTTACTTATCTTCAAGCTGATTATCAGTTACATAAGCTGACTCGCAATGAGTTGTCTAATGCAGATAAAACATCATTTGAATGCGTTGAAGCCCTCATCCACCTCGCCGGTAAGGCACATGATTTAAAAAACGTTTCTGATCCTAGGGAATACTACGCAGTTAACTTTGAGCTAACCAAAAAGCTCTACGACGCCTTTTTAGTATCTGCTGCTAAAAAATTCATTTTTGTAAGTTCCGTAAAAGCAGCGGCAGATAGTGTTAATGGAACGCTTACTGAGGATGCAACTCCTGATCCTAAAACCGATTACGGCAAATCAAAACTGATGGCTGAGCAGTACATTCAAAGTCAGCCATTGCCAGAAGGAAAGTCGTATTACATCTTAAGGCCTTGCATGATTCACGGGCCGGGCAATAAAGGGAATCTTAACTTACTTTACCAATTTGTCAAAAAAGGTATTCCTTATCCTTTAGCAGGTTTTGAGAATAAAAGGTCGTTTCTTAGTGTCGAAAATTTATGTTTTATCATTAAGGAGCTGATCGAAAGAGATGACATTACTTCAGGCATTTATCACGTTGCGGATGATGAACCGTTATCAACCAGCGAGGTCGTAAGCATTTTATCCGCGTCAATAAATGAAAAGCCGAAACTCTGGAAAATACCTCCGGGTTTGATTAAATCAGTTGCAAAATTAGGTGACAAATTGCATCTTCCATTAACTACAGAAAGATTGAATAAGCTGACCGAAAGCTACATCGTCAGCAATCATAAAATCAAGCAGGCAATCGGTAAGGATTTACCCTTAACTTCCAGAAAGGGTCTTGAAATTACTGCTGCTTCCTTCGGCGGTAAATAGTGTCCTTTAGTGATGGTTGTTTTTACAGCTCTTATCTGCTTAACAAGGTAAATAACATAGCCAACAGTGCTGGTATTGCCTGTATTATAAAAATTTTTCTAGAAGCCGTAAATGCACCGAAAATGCCGGCGACGGCTACGCATCCTAAGAAAAACAAACGGATATTAATTGTCCATTCAGGATTTTCAATCAAGAAAGACCAAACCAATCCTGCGGCGAGGAAGCCGTTGTAAAGCCCTTGATTGGCAGCCAAACGTTTTGTTGGCGTGAACAACTCTTTTGGCAGAGAGGTTGAAAATGCTCTTTTGCCCGCAGTTTCCCAGGCAAACATTTCCATCCACAAAATGTAACAGTGTTCGATTATTACGACGATGGTCAAGATAACGGATAAATAAACCATAATATTTTAAAGTGTTTAAGTTGGCGGTTACAAGGGTTGAATTTAAGCTTTTCGTTTATTTTAAAAGTAGCTCTGCTATAAAAAGCAGGTGCTTTTGTTGGCAAATTTGAAGGGGCGTAATGTTTATGTGATTAAGCTTTCAAGGTGGGCTCTTTAACGAATCAACTCAGCCTTTCACAGGCGCTGTTTCCTTGAGGTGCGGTTGGGGATTGCACATGCCCCCGCGGTACAGCCGGTATTGGATAATGCCTGGTAAAGTGTGATAATCCCTAACATGAAGAACAGCCAGTTTCTTTCTTCAAAAGATAAATAGATCACTGTGCTGCTTATCAGTAGCCTAAGTACTCTGGCCAGGTTCCATCTGGTAAGTAGCTGCTTTTTGAGATATTTCCTGATCATTTCAGTATCAGTTCTTTAATGATAATATAGCTGCCCATCATCAGCACAAACCAACCGAACCCTTTTTTTAATTTCTGGCCATTGATCTTTCTGCTTAGCGCTCCGCCTGCAAATATTCCGGAGATCGCTATCGTTGTAATTTTGAGCAGGAATATCCAGTTGATTTGAAAATGACCAATGTCTCCTGTAAAACCGATTAACGAATTCAGGGCGATAATCAGAAGTGAGGTACCGATGGCTTCTTTCATCGGCAAGCCAACTAATAGCACCAAGGTTGGTATCAATAAAAAGCCGCCGCCTGCGCCAAGTATGCCCGTAGCCAGGCCGATTGCAATACCTGTTATTAGTAGTTTAGGAATATGTAATTCTTTTTCGGGAGTGTTATTCGGTTCTGTTTTATTTCCGCTGCGGATCATGGCAGATGCCGCCACTATCATCAGCACGGCAAACAGCACCATAGTGACGATATTGCGTGTTAGGGTGAAACCGCCGATGGTAAAAAGATGATCGGGGATAAGCGGGATCAGGTACTTGCGGGTGATGAATACGGTTGTTATGGAAGACAAGCCGAAAAGCAGTGCCGTTTTGATACTTACCAGCCCTTTACGATAATTGCTGATCGCACCAACCAGACTGGTGGAGCCAACAATAAAAAGCGAATAAGAGGTAGATAAAATCGGGCTGATGCCGAATAAATAGACCAGTACCGGTACTGTTAATATGGAGCCGCCGCCGCCGATGAGCCCGAGGGAGATGCCGATTAAGGCAGATGCGATATAAGCTATTGTTTCCATCTGTGAAATTCTTACTCAAAGATGGAAGTCTGATACTTTAAAGACGGTGACTTAGGTCACACATCGTCAGGCCCGAGCCATTCTATGGCGTTGCGGTGTAGTTTGACATCGCCCCGCTGCTCCATTTTTTTCAATAATCGTGAAATTACCTCGCGCGACGAATTCAGATCAGCTGCTATTTCACTGTGCGATATTTTCAGTTCCCGCGATTTTAACTGCCGATGTTGTTTTTGCAGGTAAAAAAACAAACGTTCGTCCATAGAGCGGAAAGCCACATCGTCAATAACCGTTAGCAGTTCTTCAAACCTGGCGCGGTAAGTTTCCAGCACAAAATAATACCAGGTTTTATACTGGCGCATCAGGTTGTCCATATAGCTGATGGGAATCATCAACGCTGTAGTATCTTCCACAGCTTTTGCCATTACCTCACTGGTTTCTTGTTTGGTGGCGCAGATCATGGATAATGCGCAGGCGTTACCTGCCTCCAGGTAGTACATAAAAAACTCGCCGCCGTCTTCTCCCTGCCGGTATAGTTTAACCCTTCCCGCGGTGATTAACACAGTAGCTTTCATATACTGCCCAGTTTGCATTAATATATCCCCTGCTTTAAACTGCTTTAATCTGGCATGTTCGGCAATGAAACGGCAAAGCGCTGATTCAAACTGGGGGAACAACCCGGCAACGTATTGCTCATCGACAATAATATCAATATCGCTCATGATAAAATGTAATAAAACAGCTCGCCCGGAACTGTTAATGTTTTTCTATTTCACAGAAGATTTTAAAATGCGTGGCAATTTAACTCAAAAATTAACACGTGCGAAATTCAGAATATTCGCTAAGTCGCTTTATGCCGGGGAATGTGATGGGAATGATAGCATTAAAGCTAAATGCTAATTGAAAAGTTGCCCACGTAAGAAGTATGTCGGACAAGGCAGACGGCGCGGTTTTCAAATCCGCGTCCGAAGGCGTCTTCGTGAATTTAGCCAGCCGTACACCTTTGGTCGGGTACGGCTGGCTGTTGTGATAGCGATCTGCTTAAGCAACAGTGAACGCAATCGGGGCTGAATTATACACAAGCCCATCACCATTTTGTGAGTAAGGTAAGGAGTATGTTTGACCGTTAAATGCGATAGTAAATTGCTGCGGGCCACCCCAGTTTACACCCATCAGCAGAAGGCTGTAACTGCCCGGAGATAGGTAGACATCATAGGTGCCGCTTAAAGCAGAATTGACGCCGTTCAGGACAATTGGCCCGGAGTATTGTCCGTTAGCGATGTTGATGTTTACATTAACAGGATTAGTGTTGCCACTTAATATCCTCATTAATTCAAAGCTGCCGCCCCACTGGTACGCCAGGATGATTAACTCATTGTCACACGCGGTAACATTAATTGTGTTGGTGTTGGTTGCCATAAAATTATTGTTGTTTCCTACTCTATTGGCTTTTCGGAATTTCGCCCCATGTTTTCCTGTATGGGCAGGCCGTTTTTTTAAGCGGGTTCTGCTCCGCCTCAAAAGCTTTTGATTTTGTAAAGTTGAGCTATAATTATTTGGCGGTTAACAGCATAAATAAGCATAATGCAAACCAGGTACTTTTATCTGTTTATGAGTATATAAATAGGTATAAATATCTGTTTGTAAGTGTATTATGATGGATGTCGATATTGAGATGGATTCTTTTCGATAATATTGTAACAATAAACTCAACCAAAACTTTAACATCATGAAAACACCCCGCAAATTCATTATCCCTGTACTTCTTTTAGCAATAGTAGTTTTGAGCGTTATACTTGTGTTTAAAATAAATTGCCGTAGCCCTTACGTTATCCAGGGCGCAATTCCTGCCGATACGATTAACCACCGTCTGACGGGTTATAATGTTGTTCAAGCACAGAAAAATACATTTGATAGTCTTTCCAGGACATTTTTTAAGGCCGTTCCGTATAAAGGAGCTGTTATCAACAGTGCTGATTTATTACTTGCGCTTGGTCTGAACGATGACTATTTATACCGATACATCCAGTGCGAGAAAATAAAGTTCAAAACTCAACTCGGATTGGTAAATGATAGCATCAAAGTTTATGTGCACCCTATTGATATTTCTTCGCCGAAAAACCCAAAAGATCTGTTTTTTAATAAAGAAGGTAACTTATGCTATAAGGACGGAACGCTATGGCAGAATCCGTGTAAGGCATGTTTTTTCTGCAGTATATTTTCATCCTCCAACCCACCTGCACGTAAATTAAATGATGACCCTGACGGGGTTTATTATATAGATTTAAATAATCCCTGCCCACCCTGCTCAACAGAAGATTGATCGAACGGATTTACAGTTGTTAATTGCTGAAGCAAATCGAAGAAGATGTCTTTTGTGCGTTTTTTATTACTGTTGTCAAACCTCCCGCCCCTGGTGGCGGGTATTTTAACACTGATCTATTTTAATAAATTTGATCAAAGGCTATATTCATTCAGATTGTTTTTGCTTTTTAACAGTATTTTGCAGATAGTACAGCTAGTACTTTCCAGTTTAAAAATTAATAACTTATTTCTGCTGCACATTGCAGTTCCAATCGAGTTTACGCTGCTGGTCCACTTTTATTATTCTTTTCTTAAGCAGTACGTTGATAAGCGGATATTCTTTTTTCTGATTTCTTTATTCGTCATTTTCTCTTTAATCAATAGTTTGTTCATACAGCCTATTGATGCGTTTAATTCTAACGCGTTGATCGTAGAAGCGCTTGTACTGATCATCTTGTCTGTATTTGCCTTTATCGTACTGATGGATCCCCGTTCGGGCATGCATAAAACGTCCATTGGACAGACGCTCAACTTAATTAACTCCGGCAGTTTTATTAATCTTTTAACCACCTTGCTTATTTACTATTTTTCAAATTCGTTGATCAAGAACGCCAGTAAGCAGATGGTAAACTATATTTGGGTATATAATGACCTGGCCTCCGTAGTGATGTATACTTGCTTTATTATAGCAATTTGGAAACACGTTAAACAAAAGTGAATATCACCGAAATAATAATTCCGTTTACCGTAGCGCTTTTTATTATAGCGGTTGGGGTGGTGTTATTATACCAGAACTTTCAGCGAAACCTGATAGAACTGGAACTCGAAAAGTCTGAATTAAAGTCGCTACAGCAGGACGAGCTTTTAAGAAACAGTATTCTGGTGCAGGAAGAGGAAAGAAAGCGTATAGCCGGTGACCTGCATGATGAAATTGGTGCAGTGATATCGATAATGAAAATGAACCTGATGTTGATGAAGCAAAGTGCAGAAGATAATCAGACATCAACCGCTTCCGTAAAGGTGATACAAAACCTCATCAATTTATCTGATAACGCAATAACCAGTGTAAGAAGCATTAGCCACCAACTGATGCCACCGCAATTAGAAGCTTTTGGATTAGTAAAGACAATAGAATCTGTTATTGATCAGATTAACGCGAATGGTAAGATTACTTTTTACTTTACCATAAGGAATGAATGGCCGCCGGTTAATTGGCCGGTAGCATTAGGCGTTTATAGAATTGTGATGGAGTTGTTTAATAACACCATTAAACATGCGAATGCTAGATGCGTTTTCTTAACATTCGATTATTTCGATAACTACCTGATAGTTAGTTTTGAAGACGATGGCGATGGGTTCCCCTCGCAAACAAAAAATTACCACGGGCTGGGGTTAATAAGTATGGAGGCCAGGGCACAGGCTATGAATGCCCTGTTTGAATGTACCAACGGCACCAGCAGAGGTGTTAAAGCGACACTGAAAATTCCGGTTGGCTGATTTATCCAATTGAACTGAATCCTGTATCTATGAATCAGAAGATTAACGTAGGCATAGTAGAAGATCAACTACTGTTTAGAGAAGGCATAAAAGCCATCCTGACTAATTGGGATATTTTTGATGTTATTTTTGAAAGTGCCGATGGCTTTTCGGTTATTGAGAAATTAGCGCAAGCCCCCCGGCTGCCGGATATTCTATTGGTTGACCTGTCATTACCGCCGCTTGGTAAGACAGAGTATAGCGGCCTGCATCTGACTGTAGCTTTAGCCGACAAATTTCCGGAAATAAAGATCTTGATACTTTCTGTACACAATGATGAAAATTTTATGGCAGAACTGATCAAAAATGGTGCGCATGGATACCTCGTTAAAGATTGTGACCCGCAGGAGGTTTACCAGGCAATTGTATCTGTAGTTGAGAAAGGAACTTATATTAACAGCCGCGTATTGAAAGCTATCCAAGATAGAATGTCAAAGAAGTTGAAGCCCGGCAAACAACTCATGACAGGTATATCCGCAAGGGAGGAAGATGTATTGAAATTGACCTGCCAGCAGTTTACAGCCGAGGAAATCGCGGAGAAATTATTTATCAGTGTGAAAACTGTTAACGGTCACAGAAATAATTTACTACTGAAAACCGGTTCGCGTAATGTAGCCGGTCTGGTTCTTTTTGCCATAAAGAACCACATCGTAGAGCTATAGGTCTTACAGTCTTATTCTTTTAGATATCCGGTTAATATAGCCGCATTCAGCTCTTAATTCAATATATATATAACAAGCACGAAAAGCGACTTCTATCAATCGCTTTTCGTGCTTGTTGGTAAACTCTAAATTATGTTATCGGCTTTCTTTTAAGCAAAGGTACCGCCCATCAGCGGATCGCTTTGGGTGTGCTTGCCGGTCTCTACCCGGCCAGCATAACGTTTTTCAAACAAATGTGCCCCGGTTACTTTAATACTGAAATCGTACCACTGGTGGCTTTTTCGGGTATCAACCAATAATGTTACGCTTTGCTTTGGTAACACTTGCACGTGCTGAGCGATGTTTTTATAGCTATTATCGGTTAACGCAACCTGGTGGGGCCGACTATCAGTATTGTGAATAGTGACCAACAGGTTGCCAGTAGCTACCTTGTTATTCAGCTTGTTCCGTTCATAATGGATAGTGGTGTGAACGCCGGGATCGTTGGCGGCTCCGGTAAACTCACGGTAAAAACCGTTGGGTCCATACAAACGCAGGTGATAGGCTTTGTTTTCAAATGCTGCCAATTGCCATTGTTCGCTAAGCATATCGCCCGGCTTTACCGCGTAGGACCAGTTACGGGAATCTTCAAATACCGCCGGGTTGCCGAAGCTTTGGTAACGGTTTACTGCATAGATATTAAAAGGTGATCCGGCAGAGGCTTTGCCGAACAGCTCTTTGCCGACAGAAAGGTCCAGCCTAAAGGCCTGCTTGTCAGGGGTTAGAGCGCCGTCGGCATAAAGCTCATAGGGTAGGGCGCAAGAAGGTCGGGTGCCTTTTTCCTGTTGTGGCCGGTAGTCTGTTGCGTGTGGGTTGTCCCTGATCTTGACTAATTCTGCTTCAGAGAATAGTTTAAAATCAGTAGGCGAGTTTTTGAATTTGGCTTTATGGATGCTGGCTAAAAAGTCGTTTTTAGCAACTGGTTTAGGGTAGCCGCTTTGCTGTCCGCCCTGCGGTTTGAAAACCGAAGTCAGATCGCCGCAGACAGTACGCCGCCAATCCGAAATATTTGGTTCGGTGATCTTCTTGCCTGTTTTTTGGGATAGGAACCGTTCTAAAAATTGCAGGGTAGAGGTATGATCAAATACTTCTGAATTTACAAAGCCGCCCTTTGTCCACGGAGATGCAATGATCATGGGGACGCGATAGCCCAGGCCGATTGCGCATTCGCGGTCGTATTTCGTAGGGAAATCATGTCTGTCTTGTTCCTGCTGAAGCGTAACATAATCAACACGTGTATCTATACCCGCCGAAACTTTGCCCATACCCGGTTTATGCGAATGCGGCGGTGTAAACGGGGGCACATGGTCAAAATAGCCATCATTCTCGTCATAGGTAACAATCAGAATGGTTTTTTTCCATACTTCGGGGTTTTGGGTCAGAATGTCCAGTACTTCTGATACATACCAGGCGCCGTACCAAGGGGCAGAAGGGTGGTCAGAGAAGTTTTCAGGCGCAGTTACCCACGATACGGTAGGCAGCGCACCGTTTTTAACATCCTGTCTGAATTGGTGCAGCACATCGCCCTTGGGCACTTTCATCGTACGTTTCTGACCGTTATCATCATAGCTCAGATCGGTCAGTTCATGATAATGCGGGTCATTGGTGTTAGTTACAAAAGCTTTGCGGTGCAGGTTCTTCTCGCGTTCGCTAAGCTGGTCGAATGTTTTTCCTTTTACTTTTTCCAGCCTTTCGTTCACTTTACCAAGCTCTTGCCTGTGTGCGTGTAACTTGTTCTTAAGCGTATCTGCCATACTGCCTGATGCGGCTGCCAGATCTTTTTCAGTTTGGCTGATGATAGCATTAAACTCTGCCTGCTGTTTTTGCAGCTGCGCGATATGTTTCTGGTGCAGGTGGATGTTGTATTGGGCAAAAAACTCCAGTGGGTTATCCTGAAAGTTGGACAGCCATGGATCTTCTTCACCTTTAAAGCCAACATCAATACTCATCTCGTTCTGATAACACTTCCATGAGATGCCATGGTCTTCCAGCCTTTCGGGGAAGGTGGGCCAGTTTAATGTGCCGTAATCCATATCATCATTCCAGACCAACGCGCGTGAATTCTCGTTCTGCTCGGAACGGATAGTTCCCGTCCAGAAGTACAACCGGTTAGGGTTGGTCCCGGTTAACGAAGAACAGAAATACTGGTCGCAGATGGTAAACGCATCAGCAAAGGCATAATAAAAGGGGATATCTTCACGGGTGTGGTAGCCCATGGTGAGGGGCATATTTTTATATTCGGGGTAGCCTGAATGTTTTTCATCCAGCCATTTATCATATTTACCATCGTTGCGGGCATTCACCTGGTTAGACCATGAATGGGGCAGCGAGTGCATCCAGGTAGCTTTGGTGTTTTTAATATCTAACCGGAAGGGTCCGTAGGTTTCGCCCTTTGCATTGGTTTGGAGCCACACCGGGTTCTTATCGGGCAGGGTGATCGTCCGCGGATCATTGTAGCCCCGTACACCACGCAAAGTGCCGAAGGTATGGTCAAAAGAACGGTTTTCCTGCATCAGGATAACTACGTGCTCGGCATCCATGTATGTACTGCCTTCGGCAGCGTTAATAGAAAGCGCATTTGCGATAGAATCCGGCAAGGCAGCTGCTATTCCGCTTGCGCTGGCCAGTAAGGCTGCTTTTTTTAAGAAATCTCTTCTGTTATCCATTTTAAAACTTCAATAGTAGGTAAGGGGATTAAATTGCAACTGATGGTTTTTAAAATATTGTTAAAGGCGCTTGGGATAAATACATTCAGGATCGCATTGCCGATGATAGCAATAACTATAGTATATCTTGTAGGCTTACCTCTCGAAACAGCCCAACAGGAAACTTTTTGCATCAGCTTATTCATATGTAAATCCTGCGAAAACAGACGGGCAATAATACTTTGTAATTATGAATCTTGCCGGAATTTTTAGTTAAGTAAAAATTAAGTGTTGGGAGGAAAGGGCAATCATAAGAAGTGTTTTAAGTTAATGGCGTTTTCATTCGTCATACTTAGTTTATCTCTTTGATCACCTTTCGATCCGATTTTATGGAGGATTACAACATTGTTTCGCTTACTGGGGGTTAAATTACCGCGATTGTATAATGGTTTTTGTTTTGTTTTAACCTGTTACATATGAGGTGATTAGGGTTAGTTGTGTGTTTTGGAGAAGTTAGCTGAACGTTAATTTATTGTGATGAGTGAAAGGTGTAATGTGTCTGATTTTAAGTGAATATTAACATTTGATTACCATATAGAATACAGCGTCATACTTCAGTTTTTCTTCAATTTTCGGACGAAATCTTTGCCGCAAATTAGTCCCTAAGAGATGAAACACCCTTACCCCTTAAAAAAACTATGCTTTTTAATTTTATTACTATTTTTTGCGGTTACTACGTCATTTGCCCAGGTTATCAAGGGTAATGTGATTGATGGCGCTACCAAAGAACCGTTGATCGGCGCTACGGTGACCATTAAAGAAACCAGAAAGAGCCAGGCCGTACAGTTAGACGGAAACTTCATCTTCCGGAATGTTAAGCCGGGCGACTATACCCTCGAGTTCCGTTTCGTTTCCTATCGCTCTAAAACGGCAAAGGTAGTTTTAGCTACCGGTAAAACGGTCGCCATGAGCATTGCGCTTTTGCCTGATAACAAAACATTAAACGAAATTAATGTGACAGGCAATAATGAATCTACCGACAAACGGGCACGTACCATAGAAATGAAAGCCAACCAGGTGATCAATGTGGTATCTGCGCAGAACATAACGCTCTCTCCGGATATCACCGTAGCCAACGTAATGCAACGTGTTTCCGGGGTTACTATTGAAAGAAGCAGCTCTGGCGAGGGCCGCTATCCGATTATCCGCGGTATGGAAAAAAGGTACATCAACACATTGGTTAACGGTATCAAAATACCCAGTCCGGATAACAAAAACCGGTTTATCCCGCTTGATCTTTTTCCTGCCGAACTGCTGGAGCGCCTGGAGGTAAGCAAAACCTTAACCCCTTCTATGGAAGGCGATGCTATAGGTGGTTCTATTAACCTGGTGATGAAAGACGCGCCGAATACGACACTGGTACAGGCTAATTTTTCTTCCGGATACAACACCGTGTTTTCGGGCCGGGATTTTCAGGCATTCAGTCGGGCTACGGTAAGCAAACGCTCGCCTTCGGAAGTCAATGGAAGTAATTATGCGGCTGTACCGGCAGATTTCCCTGTCGCTAACCTTAAATTTATTCCTAAAAGTACCCCCATCAATACCAATTTTGGTGTCACGATAGGTGACCGTTTAGGTGCAGATAAAAAGCTGGGCTTCATCTTTTCGGGTAGTTACCAGAATAACTATACCGGTAATAATTCTACTTTCTTTTTGCCGAATGCCCAGCCTGCACTTAATAACGTTCCGCAGTTTATAGATCTGGAGGCGCGCAGCTATTCGCAGCAAAGCCGCCGTATAGGTGTTAATAATAAGTTTGACTATCGGTTTAATGCCAACAATAAAATATCGCTGGTAAACGTCTATGTGCGCTTGGATGACTATCAAACCCGTCTCATCAGTGATACCATTGCACTTAACTCGTTGGTTGATGAGGCACATCGTACCCGATGGCAATACCAAACCATCTACAACTCCACCCTTCAGGGGCTGCATCAGTTAACGGGCCACACAAAGCTTGACTGGTCTTTAGCTTTTTCTCAGGCCGATAATCATATTCCTGACCAGGCAGAGTATACGCATGAATACCCGGTTGTTAAAACAGCCAACAGCGTAGATATCCTGCAGACGATGACCCGTATGTGGAACCATAACAGTGATCGCGATTATTCGTCTTACCTTAACATTACTAACCGTTTTAAATTCTTAGACCGCGATTTTGAATTGAAGATTGGTGGCGTTGAACGTTATAAGAAACGCAGCGCTTATTATAATAGTTACTCGCTCAGCCCGTACCTGGGTACCAACAGCATACAGGTTTACAACGGTATTGATAATGCCAGTTACATCTTTAAAAATACAGGCGCTTCTTTATGGGTGCCCGATGGTAACACTTACAATTTTGACGAAAATGTGGCTACAGGTTATGTGCAAGGCAAATGGCGGCTTACCAGCCGTTTAGAAGCGTTGGGCGGCCTGAGAGTAGAAAATACGCATCAGCAATACGACACGCAGTTACCAGCTTCTGTAGATTACAAATCTGGCACGATCACTTATACCGACTTTTTGCCAAGCGGTATACTAAAGTATGCACTGAAAGATAATGAAAATTTGCGTTTATCCTATTATCGGGCATTGGCTCGTCCTGCTTTTTCTGATATGATCCCGGACGGGATACAGGGCGAGGTTTTTAAGGAAGCGGGTAACCCTGCAGGCCTGAACCATACCACTGCCGATAATATTGATTTTCGGTATGAACTGTTCCCCCGGAATGCCGACGAATTATTACTCGGTATGTTTTACAAGCGTATCCAAAACCCGATCGAATACGCAGCTGTAAAAACCGGGGTTACTTCACAAACCTTAATACCGCAAAACTTCGGCGATGCGCGCAACTTTGGTTTGGAAGCAGTTTTTACCCATTATTTCGGCCCATTCGGGGTAATAGCCAACTATACCTATACCAGGTCTAAAATAACAACAGACAAACTGTTTTCTTATCGGAATGATGCCGGGCAGGTAACCTCACGCATACAGTCTGAAACCCGGCCATTACAAGGACAGTCAGACCATGTGGGCAACCTGGCGCTGATCTATCGTAATCAGAAGATGGGCCTTGATCTGCAAGCCGCATTTGTATATACCGGTGAGCGCATTGCTTTGGTGAGCCCATATTATGGGTTAGACTATTGGCAGGCACCAACAAAGCAGCTCGATTTTTCAGCAGAAAAGAAATTTGCACGTAAGTTCTCATTGTTTGCAAAAGCTAACAACCTAACTAACACGCCTTATGTGCTGGAATTGCATCAGTCATATAATAATTATTTAAATGCACCCGGCGCACGTGCACTGGCATTACAGACCGATGCCGACCATAAAATATATGTACAAAAAGATTATTTCAAAACTAACTTCTTATTAGGCATTCGCTATAAACTGTAATCATATGAAAAAGATATTCTATTTATTACTGATTACCCTTGTTTCATTGGTATTAGGGTCGTGTAAAAAAGCGATTGATGATAAGGAGCTTTCGCTTGCCGTTGTACAAACAGCAGCTCCTATCAGCGATGCGGGTTGCTTGGTGCCGCCGCAGGGAGCAACATCCCTCGCGGTAAAAGGAACCATGCTAGCTGGGAAAACTTATAGTATTTGCGGAAACCTGATGGTGAACAAAGGCGATACACTGACGATACAGGAAGGCGTTACTGTTAATTTTAACGGTAATTACGGTATAGGTGTAAACGGTACTTTGTTATCGCTGGGCACTAAAGCAAAACCAATATATTTCACGTCTCCAGGTGTGGTTAAAACAGACCAGATTGGTGCAAATCCGGCAACAGACCCTGCCTTTGCTGGTAAATGGACGGGAATCATCGGCGGGCCTAGTTGCAATAAGATTATCATCAAATGGACACATATTGATTTTGCAGGCGGTAAGCCCAGCGGCGATATTGCTGTACTTTCTTCGAGCCCCTATCCTGTCTATTTCCAAAATCCGTATGGTAGCCTGGTGTTAGAAGATTCATGGATTTATGGCAGCGTGGATGATGCTATACGAACCGTCGGCGCTAAAATTGAAATGTTCAGAAATACGTTTGAAAAGTGCGGGTATACCGGCGGAGAATCATTAAATGCGAAGGCCGGCACCATTGGTGATTTTGCTTACAATGTTTGTATTGGCATAGCCACCAATGGGCCGAAGCTTTCGAACGCGGGTGCATTAACCGGTGTCCCGGGTTCTAACGTACGGATGTATAATAACACAATTGTTAATTGCGGTTATCGACGGGCAGCGGCGGGTCGTGGCGGTTCGATCAACTTTGAACAGGATGCCGCAGGTATGGCTTATAATAACCTGATGGTGAATTGCAAGTTTGGTTTGCGCGTGGTACAGAATCCAATAGCCGACACCGCCAACCTGAAATATGGTTATAATTTCAGCTATGCAGATTCTGCTGCAGTTGCCAACCAGATTTACCCGTCAAAGGCAGTAAGTACAGCTATTACCAGGGCGATGGCTACTGATATCCCGGCGCCTTCAACATTTTTGCCTGCTGGTTGGAATCCGGGTGATGTTTACACGGCGAATACAGCAGTATTAGGGGCAAATAACCCGCAGTTTATTAACGGGCCCGTACCTATGCCTGCTGGTGCTAAATTGCGGGATATCGCTACGGTTGGCAGTTATAACCTGGCGCTTAAACTTACTTCGCCCTGCGTTGGAAAAGGTTTTACCGGATTTACACCGAGGGGTGATGTGATCATAGATCCAAGATTTGGCGTTACCGAACTGACGCCGCCAGGCAAAGATATCGGCGCCTACCAAACAAACGGATCTGGCAATCAGCACTATTAACAAACGCGTATAAAACATTCAAGGCAGCCATTTGGCTGCCTTGAATGTTTATGAAATGTCAATTGATGGTTTTTGATGATCGCCGGGATTATACCAGCTGACCTAACAACTCGCGCGAAAATCCTTTAAGTTCAGCATCGCGGCCTTCATGGATCTTCTTCGCCCAATCCGGGTTGGCTATTAAAGGGCGGCCTACCGCTACCAGGTCGAAATCGCCACGGTCAAACCTACGCAGTAATTCGTCTATTGAACTTGGATCGGAACTTTCGCCCTGGAAACCTGCAATAAATTCGCCGCTTAAACCAATAGAACCTACAGTTATCGTTGGTTTGCCGGTTACTTTCTTGGCCCAGCCCGCAAAGTTTAAGTCTGATCCTTCAAACTCAGCTTCCCAGAAACGGCGTTGCGAACAATGGAAAATATCTACGCCTGCATCTGCCAGAGGGGTAAGCCATTGTTCCAGTTCTTCAGGATTTTTAGCCAGTTTATTGTTAAAGTCGGCCGGTTTCCATTGCGACAGGCGAATGATCAGCGCAAGTTCATCACCCACCTGGCGGCGCACTTCTTTAATCACATCTACTGCGAAGCGTGTGCGTGCTGCGATGGTGTTGCCGCCGTATTGGTCTTGACGCTTATTGGTACCCTCCCAGAAAAACTGATCAATTAGGTAACCGTGTGCACCGTGTAATTCTACACAATCAAATCCAAGGCGTTTTGCGTCTGCGGCAGCACGGCCAAACGCTGCAATGGTATCGGCAATATCACTTTCTGTCATGGCTTTACCGTTGGCAAAACCCGGGCGGTTAAATTCGGAAGGGCCTTCAAAGGGAACTGAAGGTGTCCAGCCGGAATGGTGATTATCCATAATGCCCATGTGCCAGATCTGTGGACCCATTTGTCCGCCTGCCTGGTGAACGCTGTTAATTACATTTTGCCATCCTGCAAGTGCTTCTTCACCATAAAAATGAGGTACGTTGGCATCATTAGATGATGATGGGCGATCAATCACGGTACCTTCTGAAAGGATGAGACCAACCTCACCTGCGGCACGGCGTGTATAATATTCAGCCACATTTTGCCCGGGTACACCATTGGACGAGAAAGAACGCGTCATCGGAGCCATTACAATGCGGTTACGCAGGTTTAATGTCTTTAGTTGGAAGGGGTGAAATAAAATATCTGGTTTCATAGTTAAGATCAATTGTTTATCCGTTGCGAAACTAAACTTAACTATTAAATAGGATAATGGGCCCACTATGTTTGACAATCTGATGAAAACAATTTGACAATGCCTTAGCAATAAGCGGCAGGTTTTAAAAGTTCGGGTCGAAGTTGAAGTAAATAGGGTTTGACAAGGCCACCATATTTCCGGTAAGCTTGGTTGATACCGGTACCTCGGGATAATCTGCCGGTCTGCCTTCTACCGTCACCCGGTAATACGTACGGCCAATTAAAGCTGGTGTATCGGTAAACTCTACTTTCGGATCTTTACCTGTTATTTTGTACGTGTTAAACGCATCGCCATTTTTAACTACTTTAATGGTGTAAGTAGAATCTGCAAAGGTTTTCCCGGTTAATACAACCCTGAATTTAACATTTTGGCCGGTTGATTTGATATTATCGCCCATCATCATGTCCGGCTTGCCGTCTTCGTTGGTATCCGCGTAGAATTCAACACGTGGCGAGTACGGGTTCGCGCTTACCGAGACGCGGCCATTGGTGAGGGCATCTATAACAGCCTGGCTGTTGCGCGCCGTTGCAAATACCCAGGTAGTAGGGGTGCCTACGTAGTTGGCTGTAGCTTCAACGGTGCTTTTACTTGGTTTCTCGTCGCCTTCAGGCACACCGTGATGCGCATCGCTTCCGCCACGCCCGGTTAGTTTCCGGCCTGAAGAAAGCATATCATCCCAGATCATCATGGCGTTGGCATTTTTTGACCAGATGGCCGAATTCCAAACTTCTACAGACTGCACAAGGTCATAAGAATAACCGAAATGATCTTTCCCGCTGGGGTGATTTGCTGATAGATGAACATTTAACCCGTTCTTCACCGCACCGATCACCAGATCGCGCTGGTCGCGCACCTCAAATAACCGTTGATGGTCATAAGGCTTTGCAGAAAACACATTACCATGGCCGCGGACTGTAGTCCATTCGGCGCTGTAGAGCAGTACTACAGATTTAGATTTAAATTCGGGGTCGGCCCAGGTGTTGTGCATTACGTCGCCGGCCACATGGTTGTCATGGTCGGTTATGCCGATATAATCCATCCCCACCTTATCGCAGAATCTCAAGATTTTGCCTATGGAATTATTGGTGGATTCTTTACTATGTCTAGAATGTACATGCAGATCGCCTTTCATCCACACACCTTTATCTAAACTGGCTACCGGCTGTATGGTGGTTATTTCTTTCGGTGCCCAGGGGTCTACATGCTGCTGCGCCATGGTAGCAGTGCCGGTAAACAATGCAAAAAGTAAGGTAAAAGCCTTTTTGCTTTTTACCTGTGTGCCTGAATTTGAAATGTCTTTATGGCTAATTATCATTGGGATGCTATTGCGTTGATTACTGATTTGGATGGGGAACAAGTACCGGATTCGGACGAACATATTTACCGCCTTCAAAGCTCACCGAGTAATCTGACGGGAAGTGCGTGCTTTTTAAATAATAATCTGTCGTGATGATTTGCGCGCCAGAATTGCAGGCGGCTGTAAAATCTGTACGGTCATTAGTGCGGGCCTGTTTGGTGTCAGAATCGGCGCGGGTACGGATAAAGTAGCCTTGTTTTACCAGTTGGGGTATTGACGGATCCTGCGGATCATTGATGATCATCATCGCAGCTTCGGGTGTTCCGACTGGTGCGTTAGCGAAAACCACACGCCCTTTTAGTGAATGATGGCCTGCAATATACCGCTGCATCTTTTCCTTTTTATCATCCAGAATAAAAGCAAACTTACCTTTAACAGCTTTCACCGTAGGCCAGCCATTATGGGTTATTGCCTCATTCAGCGTTTTATGTTTGCCCCTAACCAGATCCGGGGTGATCAGGTGTTCTCGGCCCAAGTCTGCCAGGATCACACTATCTACCTGGTCAAACGTTTTTTCGGTAAAGGGCTCGGGCTTTGTCCACGTCGGGTTTTTGGGTTCGCTGTCCTTGGGTTCAAGGGTAATAAATACCGGGCCGTGATCCGGGTGAGCGTCAGACCAGGCCCTTAAGGCTTTTAAACATTGCGAAAAGGTAAGATAATCACTCCGGAAGTCCAGCTCGGGTACGTGCAATATCTTAAAGCCTGGTTTTTTCATCACCCCTTGCTCGTCATAAGGTGGTTGGTTCTTTACCCAGTCCAATCCTTTAGGGTGCGCGTACCTGCCGCCTTTCTCATCGCTGTAGATGTCAATCTCCAGGTTTTGCAGACCCATGTTTAACTGGTCGATAATGGGAATGTGCTCATAATCCAGGGCATTGGCCGATTTAGGGTCCATTTGCTGAAAGACCTTAAATAATGCGGGGTCTATAGCCTTCTTATAGCTATTGTGCGAACCAATCACCTGTATTTTGTTGATGGGCAAGTTATCAGTGCTGTCTGTTTTTAACCAGGCTGCCGCACCGATCAGCAGCATACTTAAATAGTTTTTCATTTTGATATGTATGATAAACGGCCATTGTAAAAACAATGGCCGCTCAAGTTATTTAATATTTGTTTTAATTAATAACCGGTGTTCTGTACCAGGTTAGGGTTTGTTTTCAACTCGGTTGAAGGGATTGGGTACAACCGGCGTGTAACGTCTTTGTTCATGGTCAGTACGTCGTTCGGTAATTTGTACTCCACCTCGAACTGTCCAAAACGGATCAGGTCATTACGGCGCCATCCTTCCCATGAAAGCTCTCTGGCACGTTCGTCCAGTAAACCTGGCAGGTCAATAGAAGTTGCCTGGTCTGCACCGGCACGTGTACGCAGTTTGTTCACCAGTAAAAGCGGGGTTTGCAGTTCGCCATTGGCAGTAGTAACTGCTGCACCACGTAGTTCTGCTTCTGCTTTCATCAGGTAAACATCAGCTAACCTGAATACCGGTACGTCGTTACCATTTAAACGGGTTGACTGGATGATGTTCGGATCTGGATAGTATTTGATAGAACGCACACCTTCAGACTGGCTGGCGATAGTGTTACCTAAGTCCATTGGTTTGCCCGGTACTAATATCAGGTCTGGCGTGATCACTACTTGGGTAGTGGTGCCCGGATAATAAACCGGCTGACTGGTGAAGCCTCCGTTACCATCAGGGTAATATTGCGGGCCAACTAACCAGGTTTTGGTACGGAAATCGTTCGGAACGTTAAATCGTTTGTAAAACTCTGGTGTAGTGCTCATGGCAATACTCAGGTTCACGTTCATGCCGTAAGCCTGCGCCAGGTAAAAGAAGAAACCGAAACGGGTAAACTGGTTACCGGGGATCTGCTGGTCGTAAGGAATGGCAAAAATAGTTTCGTTGATTTGCGGACCGTTGGTAGGCAAGAAGATGTCGCGGTATTTAGCATCCAGTGTATAATTTTTATTGTTCTGCACGCTGTCGCACATGCTTACTACGTCCTGGTAACGTGCTGCGCCGGTATAAACTTCAGCATTGAGGTACATTTTAGCTAACAACGCGAAAACCATACCCTTGGTTGGCTTGCCATATTGCAGCGTATTGGTTGAAGCATTACTAGTTTTTGAAGGCAAGGTTTGTAATACGTCCTTCAGTTCGCTTTCAATAAAGCTGAACACCTTTGAACGTTGCTGTGTTGCAGGCGGTGTACTTACCGGGAAGTTAGTGATGATCGGCACGTTACCGTACAGGTCCATCATAAAGTAGTAGTACAACGCACGCATGGCACGGATCTCTGCCGTCGCGGCTTTTTTAGTAGCGTCTGAAGACGGCGAAGTGCTTACCACACTCAGCAAACGGTTACAGGTATTGATACCGCTGAAACCCCACTGCCACACGCCGATCACGTTCGGGTGGTCAAAGGTCCAGCTGTGGTAGTGCAACTGGCGGTACTGGCCGCCGTCGTCGAAGTTGCCGTCACGCGCAGGGATGATCGCCTCATCTGTAGACAGCTCCTGCATACGCCAGTAATTTACCGCATAGCTGGAAGACAGGTTAGAGTACATGGTACCCAGAAGGGCATTGTAATCTGATGCCGTGGTTGGGAAGTTTGATTTTACGTATTGCGATTCTACCGGTACATCAAGTTTAGTACAGGCGCTGAAAGATGCTACCGCAGCAACCCCAGCTATAATAGAAAGTATCTTTTTCATCGTTTAATGGTCGATTTGAATTAGAATGATGCGTTAATACCAAAAATGTAGGTACGGGTTTTTGGATAATAGTTGTTGTTGTCGATACCCGGTGTCAGGCCGCCCATGTTAATCTCAGGGTCTATACCTTTGTATTTAGTAATAACAAAAAGGTTATTACCAGCCAGGTATAATCTCAGCTTTTTAATAGCGCTAACGTTGGTCTTGATGGTATAGCCAAGCGTAGCGTTATCCAGGCGCAGGTAAGAGCCGCTTTCCAGGTAACGGTCAGATACCAGGTAAGCGTTGATGTCACTGAAAGATTCACCCAGCGTAAACCGCGGGATATTCTGAAGTTTGGCATCTGCCGGGTTGTTCAAAGAAGCAAGGGTACCGTTCAGGATCTTGTTGCCATAAACACCTCTTACCAGGAAGTTCAGGTCGAAGTTTTTATAATAGAACGTGTTAGACCAGCCGTACATCATTTTTGGCTGGGCGCTGCCTGCATAGAACTGATCTGTAGTAAGCGGCTGCGTAGCAATGGTATTACCCGCGGCGTTTAGGTAGGTACTTACACCCTTGCTATTTTTGCCCATGTAGTGCCACAGGTAAAATGCACCTACCGGCAAACCGGCCTGAATGATCTGGCTGTAGTTGCCTGATTGCCCTTTTCCGCCTAACTGCGCCGTATAAATGATCGGCTGGGTGGTAGATAGGCTTTCTACTACGTTTTTATTGTGCGAAACGTTGAAGGATGTTTTCCAGGTAAAGCTTCTGGTTTTAACGGCAGTAGCGTTCAACACCACCTCAATACCGGTATTTTTAACATTACCGGCGTTCACAGTTAAAGATGGATAAACGTATTGCGTTAAAGAAACCGGGGTATCATAGATCAGGTCTGAAGTTTTCTTGATGTAGTAATCTACCGAACCGGTTAAACGGTTCTGGAACAAGCCGAAATCCAAACCAATGTTAGTGGTAGCGGTGCTTTCCCATTTCAGATCTGGGTTTTCATTCTGTATCGGGCCAATTGCATTTACAATATTTCCGTTATAGTAGAATTTGCTGCTGCTTTGGGTACCATATACTACCAGTGCAGAATAAGCAGAGAAGCCGGTGCTGTTACCAGATTCGCCATAACCTACCCGCAGTTTCAGATCGCTGATGGTTGGGATGTTACGCATAAATTCTTCGCTGCTGATTCTCCATGCACCTGAAATGGCAGGGAATAAACCCCAGCGGTTGTTGATACCAAATGCAGAAGAACCATCACGACGTAAAGAGCCCTGGATCAGGTAACGGTCTGCAAATTGATACTGAACACGGCCGTAATAAGAGATCAGGCGCAGGATAGAGATTGGGTTGTTATCAAAAGCGATCTGCGAAACCGACGAAGGGTTAGAAAGGAATAAGTTGTTATAAGAAATGGCGTCGTTAGAAAAGTTCTGGGTTTGAACACCGAAACCATCGTTCACACGGTTCTGCTGATATGAGTAACCAGCCAGTAACTTGATGTTATGCTGACCAAAAGTACGGTCATAGTTGAAGTAAGACTCCAATACATCATTCGTGTTCAGGTATGAAGAACGTTTGGCCACACCATTTAAACCTACTGCCAGGCCAGACTGGCTGGTGATATAGCTGCCATAGTTATTCTGGTCGCGTTGGGTTGATCCGCTTAAGGTAAACTTCAAGCCATCAATGATATTCACCTCTGCAATACCGTTAATCAGCGTTTTTTCGTTTTTCTGCTGAATGGTGTTATTGTTCAGTAACGAAAGCGGGTTTAATGTACCGCTGCCAGTACGGGTATAGTTCTCTTTATAGCTGCCATCCGGGTTGAAAGGAGATACCGTTGGCAAATAAAACAGCATAGCCGGCAACACATAGCTTTGGGCGATGTCGTCTGAATTGCTTTTGCTGTCGGTTACGTTCAGGCTAAGTTTTAATCTGTCGTTAAAGAAGCGCTGGTTTACATACCCACGGATGATGATCCGCTCTAAGTCAGTACGCTTTAAGATACCATTGTTCTTAAAGTAGTTAACGCTTGCACCATAATCAGAGCTTTTACCTGCACCACCATAAGATATATTGTGGTTTTGTGAATAACCGGTACGCTCAATCAGGTCTTGCCATTTGGTGTCAGAGCCATCATCGTCTATCGGGTTTGCCAATGGTTTCTGGCCGTTGTCTGCTAAATACTTGCGCAGCTCTGGTGCGGTAAGCATGTCTATTTGTTTAGATACCTTGTTGATACTGCCGTAAGCGCTGTAATCTAGACGGGCCTGGCCAAGTTTTGCTCTTTTTGTAGTTACGATAATAACACCGTTAGCCGCTCTTGAACCGTAGATGGCGGTAGATGCTGCATCTTTCAATACGTCGATGCTCTCGATATCAGAAGGTGCAAGTACATCAATGGAAGCGCCGGGTACACCGTCTATTACATAGAACGGCTCCTGCGCGCCGTTGCCTGTTCTGAAAGTTGACGGGCCGCGTAGGATCACCGCAGGTTTTTGGTTAGGGTCGCCGCTTTGGGTTACGTTTAAACCCGCAACTTTACCCTGAAGTAATTCTGCAGGGGTGGTGATGACACCCTGGTTGAAGTCTTCAGATTTCAGTGAGGTGATAGAACCGGTTACATCCTTTTTGCTGGCTGTACCATAACCAATCACGACTACATCTTTCAATGCTTTAGAGGTAGTTACCAGTGTAACGTTAATTACGCTTGTACCTTCCACTTTTTTCTCAATGGCTTCTGCACCGATAAAAGAAAAGTGAAGTATGGCGTTGTTCCCGCTTACAGGAATGCTGTAGCTGCCGTCTGCTTTGGTAAGGGTACCTAAGGAAGTTCCTTTAATAGTTACGGTAACGCCGGGAAGCGGTGAATTGGTTTCGTCTTTTACAACGCCCTTTATCGTGCGGGTCTGGGCATAACCAGAGGGGCTTTGCACAAGCACGGCCAAAGCCACCATCGCTGCCATTGCGACGCTATTAAATGGCTTTTTAAGTAAATAGTACACTTTTTTCATGAATGATAATTGTTGGTGTTAACGCTGATTTATTGGATTTTGAAAAAATTAATAATGAGTATCCTGTGCAATCCACCGATTGCCGTATTTTTAATAGCAATTATTAAATGCCACGAACGCTGTACAGCGGATTCGCATTAACAATAACTGTAAATTGCGATAAGGTTAAAAATGCAGATTGAGCAATATCCTGAGCCGGAACTGAGCGCGTGGTTTGACTGGAAAAACAGGAGGATAGTCGGATATGATATTCTAAGCACACGTTTTTAGAACATTCGCGATCACTAATTTTTAAAGCACTGATTCCGGCATTCATAAACGCCTCAAAGATGAGGGTCTCTTATAACGAAAACTGTTATCTATTATTAAAAAATCATTAAAAGCTCTACTGTGGTGCGATAATGGTAATTATTATTAGTTAAAAATGAAATTGCTGTTAAATGATTGATTCATTCTGCCAGATAATCGAAATGAACATTTGATATAGTAAATTACACATTTGTGCTACAGATGATGTGGGTTATTCGGCATCTTAGCAACCGCTGCAATACCCACAAATTCTTGAATGAGCAGCAGACATTAATCTAATCAATGAGATGAGAAGAATAATACGCCATGCGGTACTTGCCTTATGCTTTTGTGTTACCTCGGTTTTGTGCCTGGCGCAAAAAGCGCATAATCCCGTGATATATGCAGACGTGCCGGATATGTCTATGATCCGGGTGGGAGACACCTATTACATGAGCAGTACTACCATGCATATGAGCCCGGGTGTGCCTATTATGAAATCAAAAGACCTGGTGAACTGGCAAATGGTGAGCTACGCCTACCAAACGCTGGACGACATGGATGAACTGAACCTGGTTAACGGAAAGAGCACCTATGGAAGAGGTTCATGGGCGAGTAGCCTGCGATACCACAACGGAACTTTTTATGTAAGCACCTTTGCGCAAACTACCGGCAAAACCTACATCTACACCACCAAGAATATTGAAAAAGGCCCATGGAAAGCCATTTCTTTTAAGCCTTCCATGCATGATCACTCCCTGTTTTTTGACGATGACGGTAAAGTGTATATGGTTTTCGGCAGCGGCCGCATTATGCTTGCCGAGCTGAATGATAACCTTGATGGATTGAAACCGGATGTTAAACCGCAGGTGATTATCGAGAATGCAAGCCTGGCGTCGGGCAGCAATATTGGTTTGCCTGCAGAAGGGTCTCAACTGTTTAAAGTAAACGGGAAATATTACCTGTTCAATATTACCTGGCCGCGCGGTGGAATGCGGACGGTGATCGTCCACCGGGCAGACCATATTACAGGCCCGTACGAAGGGCGGACGGTATTGCAGGACAAGGGTGTGGCGCAGGGTGGCGTAATCAGCACTCCGAAAGGCGATTGGTATGCGTATTTGTTCCGCGATAATGGCGCCGTTGGGCGAATCCCTTACCTCGTACCCATGAAATGGGAGGATGGCTGGCCGGTGATCGGCATCAACGGAAAGGTGCCGGACACGCTCGATCTTCCTGCCAATAGATCGTTAATTCCGGGTATCGTCAATTCTGATGAATTTACCCGCAAATCTAAAGATGCACCATTGCCGCTGGTTTGGCAGTGGAACCACAACCCGGACAACCAGCTATGGTCTGTTACTGAAAGGCCGGGTTATTTAAGGTTGAAGACAGGACGGGTAGATACTTCTTTATTATTAGCAAGAAATACCCTCACCCAACGCACCTTCGGGCCAATGTGTTCGGCGGTAACCGCGTTAGATGTAAAGGGTATGAAAGATGGGGATAGGGCAGGGCTGATGCTGTTGCAGAAGAAATACGGATGGATAGGTGTAAAAGCTGAAGATGGTAAAAAGTACCTGGTGGCAATCGACGCGCAGTCGGGTTCGCTGAAGGAAACCACAGGGGTAGAACTCAAATCTGAGAAGGTATACCTGAAGGCCGTATGCGATTTCAGGGACCGTACCGATAAAGGCTATTTTTACTACAGTCTGGACGGTAAATCGTGGACACGCTTGGGTGATACGCTTCAGATGGTATACACCTTACCGCACTTTATGGGCTATCGTTTCGGGCTGTTTAACTACGCCACAAAAACACCCGGAGGCTTTGCCGACTTTGATTATTACCACTTGAGCGAACGCCCCGAAGAATTGCAATAGATCATTTTACAAACTTAATCAACCTTGATATTAGCGATGAGAGTATCCCGCTTCATTTTATTTTTTATCGCAGCTTTCGCTTTTGCGAACACGCTTAAAGCAGATAACGGTTATGAGCTTTGGCTTAAATATAAACACATACAAAACCCTGCTGTTGAAACCCGCTATCGAAGCCAGGTGAACGGTATCTATTTTCCGTCTAACACAGATCGCCTGCTGGTTGCCCGTAAAGAACTGGTCCGTGGTTTGGGTGGCTTGCTTAATATCCAACCTAAATTTGCATCAATAGATCAAAGCAGCCTTATCGTGGGTACCATCCCTCAAACAGGCTGGGCAGGTCGTACAATTGACGCGTCTTCCATACAAACCATCGGTAACGAAGGGTACATCATCAAAACAATAAAACAAAACGGTAAGAGCGTTATCCTGATTGCCGGAAATACGGATACCGGGGTGCTTTACGGTACTTTCGCTTTCTTGAAGTTAATGCAGACGGGTAAATCACTGGATAATCTAAATATTGTAGACTATCCTAAGACATCCTATCGCGTATTGGATCATTGGGATAATCCTGATCGCTCTGTTGAACGGGGATACGCCGGCTTCTCTATCTGGAACTGGCATAAATTGCCGGGATACATCGACCCAAGGTATATTGATTATGCGCGAGCAAATGCGTCTGTTGGGATTAACGGCTCTGTTCTGAATAACGTGAATGCGAATGTACAGATGCTTTCGCCGTTCTACCTGGCTAAGGTAAAAGCCCTGGCAGATGCGTTCAGGCCATACGGTATCAGGGTTTACCTGGCGGTTAAATTTAGCAGCCCGGTAGAGTTGGGCGGGCTAAAAACCGCCGACCCTTTAGATACTGCAGTGCAACGCTGGTGGAAGAGCAAGGCTGATGAGATTTACCGCGCCATCCCCGATTTTGGCGGCTTCCTGGTGAAAGCAAATTCAGAGGGGCAGCCCGGCCCGCAAACTTACGGCCGCAACCATGCCGAGGGGGCGAACATGCTGGCGGATGCCGTTGCTCCGCATCATGGTATTGTAATGTGGCGCGCTTTTGTTTATGACCATAAAGTACCGGATGACAGGGCAAAACAGGCTTATAATGAGTTTACGCCATTGGACGGAAAGTTTAGGCCAAATGTAATGGTGCAGGTAAAGAACGGCCCGATTGATTTTCAGCCACGCGAACCTTTCCACCCGCTTTTCGGTGCGCTGCCAAATACCCCAATTATGCTGGAAGTGCAGCTAACGCAGGAATATCTGGGCTTTTCCACCAACCTGGTTTATGAAGCCCCCTTGTTTAAAGAGGTACTCAATTCAGATACCTATGCCAATGGGAAAGGGACAACGGTTTCCAAAATTTTGCAGGGGAAATACAATCCTAAGCTGATTACCGGGATGGCTGGTGTGGCTAACATAGGTACAGACCTTAATTGGTGCGGACACCCATTTGCGCAGGCCAATTGGTATTGCTTCGGCAGGCTGGCCTGGAACCCGGATCAGACATCGGCAGAAATTGCTGACGACTGGTTAAAGATGACCTTCACCAACGATCAGCGTTTTGTAGGGCCCGTTAAGCAGGAAATGCTGCAATCGAGAGAGAATACAGTTAATTATATGACACCTCTTGGCTTGCACCATATCATGAGCGCTAATGGCCATTACGGCCCCGGCCCGTGGACGGATAACATCGGCCGTGCAGACTGGACAGCCGTTTACTACCATAAGGCAGATACGAACGGCGTAGGTTTCGACCGTACAGCTACAGGCAGTAACGCCCTGGGCCAGTATCGCCCGGAAGTTGCCAAGTACTATGGAGATCTTGCCACCTGCCCTGATGAGTATTTATTGTGGTTCCATCACTTAAGCTGGAATTATAAAATGCGGTCTGGCAAAACGCTCTGGGATGAAATGGTGCACCATTACTACGAAGGCGCAGATTCTGTAAAACACATGCAGCAGGTTTGGAACAGCGTGCAACCGTATGTCGACCCTGAATTGCATGACGAGGTAAAACAACTGATGGCCGTACAATACGCGGAAGCCATCAGATGGAGAAATTCTTGTGTGCTTTATTTTCAGACATTCTCGCGCAAGCCTATCCCGGCAGTTTACCCGCAACCCGAACATGACTTGAGCTACTACCGCAGCCTGCGGTTTATGAACGTACCGGGCCAGGGAACAAATTAACTACCCGGATCAAATAATAATGAAAAAGGCAATAAGCGCGGTTAATTAGCGGCGCTTATTGTTTAAACTGCCACCAGTCGAAGTTAAAAAGGTCTGTCCCTGTTCCTTTGAAAACAAAGTAAACGTCATGGATACCTTTTACTTTCTCTACAGTAGCTTGCTGAATGTTGTAAGTTTCTAAGCCACCAGTTGGCTGAATTTTGCAGGTACCGATCAGTTTTCCATCCTTCCCATCGATACGGATTTCTATCTGTCCGCCTTTCTCTTTTGCGGCAACGTTAGCGCTAAATGAACGTGCGCCGTTGCGGAAATCTAAACTTCTTACTTTGATATAATCGCCGTTGCTGATGTCGGTCACAAAGATTCTTCCTGCATCGTTGCGGCCAATTTCAATGCCCTCTTCCCAGGCAATGGTTTCTGCCTCGATGCGCCGGTAAGGGTTCAGGTTCGAAACACTTTTTATAATCCCTTCCGTAGTAGGGGTAATTACCGGGATGCTGCCATCCGGGTTGAAATGGATTTCTTCTGCACAAACAGACCTGTCGAAACCTCCGCCACCAGGCAAAGCGCCATTGTGATAGAACAGGTAGGTGCGGCCTTTATAATCTATCAGGCCGGGGTGGTTGGTAAATGCGCCGCCTTTTTTAATCTCGTGCATAATGGTATCCCGGTATATCCAAGGGCCTGTAGCGCTTTTGGCAGTTGAGTAAGCCAAGTGTTCGGGTACACCTCCAGCGGGGTAAAGCAGGTAGTAAAGCCCTTTGCGTTTGTATAACCACGGCCCTTCTTCATAGGCCGACGGTCTTTTATCTGCATTCTTAATCCGGAAGTGGAAGCCTTCCTTCGTTAAAGGGACTTTTATAATTCCGGTTTTTTGATCAAACGAGGTCATGTCGGGGTTTAGTTTCACGTACCATAGATCAGGGTTGCCCCAATAAAGGTAAGCCTGACCGTCATCATCAATAAAAACAGTCGGATCGATGTCGCCGCCGCTGTTCGATACTAAGGGCTTACCCAGGGCGTCTTTAAATGGGCCGGTCGGGCTATCAGATACGGCAACCCCAATAGCCATTCGGTTGGTCGTTTTTTCTTTGGTGCAGATGTACCAGTAAAACTTCCCATTCCTTGGGATGGTTTGTGCAGCCCAAGCGTCACCTTTAGACCATTCGAAGGTACCAGTAGACAGCGGCGAGCCGCGATCCGTCCAGTTCACCATATCTGTAGTAGAGAAGATGTGCCAGTCTTTCATGGTAAACCAGGTAGATTTATCTTCATCATGCCCGGTGTACAAAAAAAGCGTGTCTTTATAAACCATTGGTGCAGGGTCTGCAGTGTAAATGGTTTGTATGATAGGATTTTGTGCAAAAGCAGTTGCTGCTGCGAACATAGCGGAACAGGTTAATGCAGTTGACCGGAATATTTTAATCATATCAGTTAAACAGGATATGTTGTGTAAAAGGTAAATGTTATTTAATAGTGATTTTAACAGATTTCAAATCTTTCGGATCAGAGCTGTTGCCGTAAAGCAGTTCATACTTTCCGGGCTGTACACTTAAACCACCGCCATCTTCATTATAAGTTTCGAAGCTTTTATAGGGGAGATCCACAACTAAGTTTTCTGTTTTGCCCGCGGGCAGCGGTACTCTTTTAAAGCTTCTTAATGTTTTGGAAGGGCCTGCTGTGTCACCCTCCTTTTTGATATAAATTTGGAGTACTTCCGTACCGTTAACCCTACCTGTGTTTGCAACAGGGATAGTTAAATGGACGCCCTGGTTTTGTGTGATAGTGCTTTGATCTAACCTTGCGGTACCGATGTTAAACTGTGTGTAGCTAAGGCCAAACCCAAACGGAAAAAGCGGTTTCTCGGTCATGTAGCGATAGGTTCGGCCCTTCATAGAATAGTCGCTAAAGTCTGGTAGTTGTTTCAGGCTGGTATAGAAGGTAACCGGTAATTTGCCGGAAGGGTTATAGTCGCCGAATAATACATCGGCAATAGCCTGCCCACCTGCCTGACCTGCATACCAGGTCTGTAAGATGGCTTCGCAATTTTCGCTTTCAGGCACCATTGCAATGGCAGATCCAGAGCAGTTTACGAAGATTACTTTCTTACCGGCTTTTCTCAGCGTATCTATGCAACGGCGCTGGATGGAAGGCAATTCGATATCGGTACGGTCGCCGCCTTTAAAACCGGGTAGCTGAACAGGCATTTCTTCGCCTTCCAGTCTTGGCGAAATACCACCGGCAAAGATCACCACATCCGCATCTTTTACCTTGTTTAATAAAGCACTAAACGTTACCGGTATTTCTTTCCCGAAATTAAAGCCAAGGTTTGCCGCCCAGTTATTCAGTTGCTTGTAACGAAGTTCTATTTTATAGCTCTTGCCAGCCTCTACCGGCAGGTTGATCTTTGAAGGTAATGAGCGCCAGCTACCGTTTTTAAGCACCGATTTGCCATCTACAAAAAGCTCTGAGAAGCCTGTCGCTTCTAATTTAAACACCACTTCCCCGCTGAAAGAGGGTTTATAAACGGTTTCGTATTTGGCGGAGAAAGCTTCGGTGTTAACGCCCTGCGCAAACTGGTGTGCGCCAAAGGTGGTCAACGCAATAGGACCGGTGATCTGGTCCGTTGCAACGGGTGTGCCTTCCATATTACGGTTATTCCAGTAGGTAGCCTTAACGCCGGTTTTGCCATCGAAATTACTTTCTGCCACGCCGGTTTCGGTTAGTTTGTCTTCTGTCAGGTCGCAGCCTTTATCGTAGATCAACTGATTGGGGCTGAGTTTTGATCTGATCCCTTCAAGGATATTGACGGTTTTTGCGGGTGTGCCATTATAGTTGCCCCACAGCATTTGTGAATCATCGGCATTGGGGCCGATAAGCGCTACTTTTTTTAACGACTTGCTCAACGGTAAAACATTGTTTCGGTTCTGCAGCAGCGTAATGGTTTCATGGGCCATATCCAGCGCCAGCTGCTGATGCGCCGGGGAGTTCACCACCGATAGTGGGATTTTTGCCCACGATACCAGCTTATCGTCGTCCATTTCGCCTAATTCAAAACGTTGGGTCATTAGGCGTACCACACTTTTATCAATTTCTTTTTCTTTGATCAGCCCGCGCTTTACGGCATCAGGGATTTTATCGAAAGCGTAACCCACACATTCTACATCCGTTCCGGAAAGAACGGCTTTAGCGGCGGCATGGGTAGCATCGGAAGAAGAATGGTGCGAACGGTAAAAGTCTGTAATAGCACCGCAGTCAGAAACTACCAGGTACTTAAAGCCCCAGTCTTCGCGCAGTATTTGCCCTAATAAACGGGTACTGCCGCAGCAGGGTTCATCGTCCAGCCGTTGATAAGCACACATCACCTCGCGCACGTCTGCTTCCTGTACTAATGCCTTAAAGGCCGGGGTATAGGTTTCCCAAAGGTCGCGCGGGTTAACATCGTTCACATTCATTTCGTGGCGGCTCCATTCCGGCCCAGAGTGCACGGCATAGTGTTTTGCACAAGCCAGCAGCTTACGATATTTCGCGGTCGACGGCCCCTGTAATCCTTTTACTACCGAAATCCCCATCCGCGAAGTCAGATACGGGTCTTCGCCGTAGGTTTCCTGCCCGCGGCCCCAGCGCGGGTCGCGGAAAATATTCACGTTCGGCGTCCAGACAGAAAGATCATGGAAGCGCTGGCTTTCTCCTTTCTTACGGTAATCATTGTTTTTAGCGCGGGCTTCGTCTGAAACCGCATCAAATACTTTAAATACCATCTGGTCATCAAAAGAAGCCGCCATGCCTATCGGTTCGGGGAACACGCTTACCGGCCCCTGGTTGGCGTAACCGTGCAGCGCTTCGCTCCACCAGTTAAACTTCTTGATGCCTAATCGCGGAACAGGGTCAGAAATATCTTTCATCAAGCCCACCTTTTCCTTTAATGTTAGCCTTTTTACCAGGTCTTTCGCCCTTGTTTCAGATGGCAGGTTGGGATTTTGATAGGGAAGCTTTTGAGCCGTAGCAGTCAAGCTGCACAGCAGTATCAACGAAGTGTAAAGGTTTATACGGAGTTTCATGGGATTTATAATTGGTTAAAAAGATAGGTTGTTGATGCGGTTTCTTATTCGAATTTAATCCAGTCTATCGCGACCGGTCCTTCGCCTTTTAGCACCAGGAATAGATCATGTGTGCCTTTTAATCTGGCGTTCAGTTTTGCGGCGGTGATCTGCCAGTCAGTGTCCTCTTTCAATTCTATGGTAGCTAAAGGTGCACCACCCATTTTATCAGCGTAGAGTTCTACAATTGCCTGGTTTTTCTGGTTCGAGGATACTTTCAAGGTGTTGAATTTTCCTTTGCCAAAGTCAACCTTATTATACCTCACCCATGCTCCAGGATTACTAAGCATTACTTTCCAGCCCTTCATGGTATGGGCGGTATCGATAAAATCAACAGAAACGCCGCTTTGGCTGATTGCGCTGTACCGGTCTACCTGGATTTCTTTTCCTGCCGGGGTGATACCAATACCGCGAAGTGTCGGGATTACTTTTTGAATGGTGCCATCGCTATTGAAAAACAAGCTGTCTGCACGGATGGATCTGCTTTTGTCGAATTTGGGCGAAAGCTGGTCGTCATGGTAAAATAAATACCATTGGTTACGGAATTTAATAATAGACTGGTGATTGGTCCAGCAGCCGGACGGCGATTCGTCCATGATGACGCCCGTAAACTTAAACGGCCCGAGTGGACTGTTTGAGGTGGCGTATTCCAGCCGCTCTGTCTTGTTTGCTGCGTGGGGATAGGTGAGATAATAGGTGCCGTTGCGTTCGAAAAGGTAGGGTCCTTCTTTTAATCCTTTTTCTGGTAGTTCTTTTAGGATCTGCGGTTCGGATGCAAGTTCCAGCATATTCTCTTTCAGCTTTGCGCCGTAAATATTTCCCTGCGCCCAATAAAGGTAGGCCTGCCCGTCTTTGTCGATAAATACGTTGGGGTCTATACCGTGAACGCCTGCAATAGGCTTTGTTTGGGGAATGAACGGACCATATGGTTTATCTGCCACGGCCACACCGATGGAAAATCCGCGGTTACCTTCGCTGGCTTTTGCCGTAGCGGGGAAATAGAAATAATACTTGCCTTTGCGGTAAATACAATCTGGTGCCCACATACTGTATGCAGTACTATCAGCCCATGGAACGGTAGTCTGGCTGACAATTGCGCCTTGATCTTTCCATTCCGTCAGGTTGGCCGACGAAAATACGTGGTAATCTTCCATGCAGAACCAACCTACCCTACCATGCCCCGGCCTGGCTAAAATGTCATGGGATGGATAGATGTACACACTGTCGCCAAAAACGCGTGCAGACGGATCTGCCGTAAATTGGTTAGTGATAAGCGGATTCTGTGCCTTCACCGATAAGGTAAAAAGGCAGCTGATGGCGCAAAATAGCGTGCTGGATTTAGGAAATTTCATATGCGATTGCGGCAGTACACGGTCTGGTTATTCCCGGTACTTTTCGTTCCCTAATTTCACCTACGCCGTTTATTCTAAGGTGTAATTTTTGACAAAAACACACCACATATGTTTACGCCAACGCGCAATTACTAAGGTTTGGACAGCAGAAGCATAAACGGTGGTATTTTAGCGCTTTCGATTATTACCTAAAGTATTAAACTGCAACTGCTCGTTGCCTGGCAACCAACTGGAAGAAAATAGCCGGTAAAAGGAGGATACCTTTTTCACCGTTATCAGTTTCTACCGTATGCACATATTTATACTGCAGAAATAATCGGTCATAAATCTGGTCTACCAGTTTAATAGTAGTAGCAAAAGGTTTTGTTTCTATCTCAGTTTGAAGCGACCGGAGGTTTTTACCCTTGGTTAGTGCGAAGTCTGAAGTATAGCCCGCCTGGTGTAGTTGGGTAACCCTTTTGGTGAGCAGGCTGTTGATCTTTGGTTTTAATGTTTTTGTCATGATACTGGTTTTGTAGGATCATACCAAAATCAACGCCATTTAAGTTAATGATTGTATATCAGTTACTTGTAATAATTAAGTTATATCCGTTCTGACGATATTTCGAAGATTCACGATTCATAATAGAAGGTGACGGAATAAAGAGTGGAACAGATTGACCATCAGGCTAATGTAATGAATAAGGAGTTTCGTACGGCTTGTTTAACGTTCCGGCTCCGATGCCCTTTACCGGTGATATCTTCCATCAACAATATTTCGCCGGCTTCAAACGTGCGGGTTTCCCCGTCAGAGGTTTGAATTTCTACCGCGCCATCCAGCAAAACAACAAACTGGCGGGCGGGAGCAGTGTGCAGATCATCGTAAGTAGCCATCACTTTTCTAAAGGTTAATTCCTTCACCGGCACCTTCTCTGACAGATAGCCGAGCGGGCCGTTTTCCGGAAGCTGATATTGGTGATCTTCAAAATGGCTTTCGCCCTGCTCGTCGGCAAATACCCGCGTTACTTTAAAGTATTCCATGTTTTAAAACTAAGGAAAATCTGTAACTAGCCCTGACTATTTATGTGGCAAGGAATCTTACTTATTTTTCAGTTCCTCTTCTATCCGCAAACTTTCCTTGTGAACGGCGTTCATCAGTTCCGTCACAAAATCGGCCGATAAGCCCTGCTTTGCACCTGCTTCGATATTCTTATTCAGTACCTGCTGAAAGCGGGCTGGCTGCAAGGGTGGAATATTGTTCTTTGATTTGTAAATGCCAATTTCGCGTACTACACGCTCGCGTTCGCCCAGTAATTCAATCAGCTTTTTATCAAGCGAATCAATTTTCTTGCGGTTTACCTCCAGGGTTTGGTCGGCCTTTACAGGTGTAGTTTGAGCTTTCAGTATGCTTACCGAACATAGTAAAAAGGCGAATGCTAGGCAGCAGATAGTATATTTCATAAAACAGGATTAAGTGAATAATGCGTAGAACTATACTATAAGCTGATAGTTTAATTTTTAAAATATCCGTTAATGGCAAATATAGTGTGGTCGGCTTAGACGGGCGATCATTTCAGTTTTAAGTTTTTGTTAACAAGCTCGGACAACCAACAACAAACAAGTTTGATCCCGAATTTCAATCGATTGCAAAATATCGTCACAAATCAATTACTTACCTGCAAGTTTCGAAACTTTATCGTAACATTACTTTACCAATATCTTCCTCATAAATCGTTAAAAACTTTACTACCTTAAATTATGATCCACCAGAAACTAAAATCTTCTTTACTGCAATCGATTGCTGTTGTTTTATTGATTGTCTTTTGCGGATTCACTTTGAAACACCCTTCTCCAATGGAGAAATTACCCCACGCGAAGCATAGTGCTGGTAAGGTAAAAGGGTTGAAGGATTATTATAAAAAATACTTTCCTATCGGTGTGGCGGTAAATATGGCTGCACTACACGGTCCGGATTCAGCGCTCATCGTGCAAGAGTTTAACAGTGTAACACCCGAGAACGACATGAAGATGGGGCCAATTCACCCTGAAGAAAACCGGTACAACTGGAAAAATGCGGACGAGATTGTCAGCTTCGCCGAACAACATCATATTAAAGTGCGTGGTCACAATTTGCTGTGGCATGCCCAGGCGCCTGCCTGGATGTTTAAAGACAGCGCTGGGAATCAGGTAAGTAAAGAAGTTTTGCTGCAACGGCTGCACGATCATATCCAAACCGTAGTGAAGCATTATAAAGGGAAGATCTATGCCTGGGATGTAGTGAACGAGGCCATAGATGATGATAGTACGAAGTTTTTACGCAATTCGATGTGGTATAAGATCTGCGGAGAAGACTTTATCCCGAAGGCCTTTGAGTACGCCCACGAGGCCGACCCATCTGCCAAGTTGTTTTACAACGATTATAACAGCGAGCACCCGGGAAAGCGGGAACGTATTTATAAACTACTTAAGCAACTGGTAGATGCACATGTGCCGATTGATGGTGTAGGCTTGCAGGCGCACTGGAAATTGAATGATCCTTCACCGGAATTACTGCGCAAAGCGTTGGATGAATATTCGTCGCTTGGATTGAAAATTCAAATCACCGAACTGGATATTACCGTCAGGGCGCCGATTCCCTGGCCAAGAAGAAACCCTAACGCGGTACAAACTCAACCGGCTGCAATGCCTGCACCGGTAGCTGTACCTGATTCTGGTTATACCGCAACTATGGAGCAGAAACAGGTAGCCCAATACAAAATGGTGTTCGATATCTTCAGGGAATATAAAAAGGTAATCACCGGCGTAACGTTCTGGAACGTGTCTGACCGCTATAGTTGGCTGGATGCCCGTGGCGGCGGTCTTGCCGGCGGTGCGGCAGCTACACAAGCCGTAGGGCGAACCGTACGAAAAGCCTATCCGCTGCTTTTTGACGAAAACAGGCAACGTAAAAAGGCCTATTATGCCGTTGTGGATTTTTAACCGCCACTACTGATATTTTAGTGGCAAATAGTTGGAGGTATAAATCCGGTAAATTATATTTTTACAGGTGATATTCCTACAGCTACATCGTTGATTTACACTTTTAAGTTCAAATAATTGAAAATAATGATCAAGCCTTTGTTTTTTAAAAAGCTCGGCATCTTGTCGGCGATATTGCTATGCTCCAATTTATCTCAAGCAGGTAAGATTTATAACGACGTGGTATGGCTGGACCAGCTCGATTTGAGTGCCGCTACCCAGGGCTATGGTGTGCCTAATAAGAATAAAACTGTCGATGGGAGGACCATGACGATCGCCGGGAAGGCTTACGAGCGTGGCTTCGGTACACATGCGGAAAGTTCGCTGTTAATTCAGCTGAACGGAAAAGCGACGAGTTTTAGTGCTCAGGTGGGTATTGATGACGAGATAAAAGGGCACGAGCCTGCCGTAGAATTCCTGGTTTATGCAGATGGTAAAGTGATCTGGGCAAGTGGTGTAATGCACCTTGGCGATCCTGCCAAACCGTGCGCTGTTTCGCTTTCTGGTGTTAAAAAGCTTGAATTGGTGGTAACAGATGGCGGCAATGGAAATTATTACGACCATGCAGATTGGGCAGATGCCAAATTCGAGGCAGATGGCGTTAGCACGTTTCAAACCATCAATCCGATAGCTGTAACCCCTTATATTCTTACCCCCGTTGCGCCCGAAACACCAAGAATTAACGGAGCGAGTGTGTTTGGTGTGCGTCCGGGTTCTCCGTTTATGTACCGCGTACCTGCAACAGGCAAACGCCCTATGAGATTTGCTGTACAGGGACTGCCCGCCGGGCTGACCATTAACCCGCAAACGGGTTTAATTACCGGTAAATTGACCAGGAAGGGAGATTTTAAAGTTCAGCTGATGGCTACGAACAGCAAAGGGAAAGCTTCTAAAACCTTTCATATTATTTGCGGTGACCGCATCGCTTTAACACCGCCGATGGGATGGAATAGCTGGAATTGCTTTGCCGACCAGGTATCGGCAGATAAAGTAAAACGTGCCGCGCAGGCGATGGTAAAAAGCGGCCTGATCGATCACGGCTGGACCTATATCAACATCGATGATTTCTGGCAGAACCACCGCGATCCGAAAGATCTGGCGTTGCATGGCAAATTTAGGAATGATGCGGGATACATTCAGCCGAATGGGCGTTTCCCGGATATGAAAGGGTTAGCGGATGATATTCACCAAATGGGATTAAAAGCAGGTTTGTATTCCAGCCCTGGCCCCTGGACCTGCGGCGGCTGCGCCGGAAGCTTTGGTTACGAAAAGCAGGATGCTGAAAGTTATGCAAAATGGGGTTTTGACTATCTGAAATACGATTGGTGTAGCTATGGCGGCGTAATTAATGGAATGGCCGATAACGACCCGAATAAAGTGCCGTCGCTATCTTACAAAGGTGGTAATGACCTGGAAACAGCCATTAAACCTTACAGGTTAATGAGCGATTACCTGCGTAGCCAGCAACGCGATATCGTTTTTAGTCTTTGCCAGTATGGAATGTCGGACGTATGGAAATGGGGCGGTTCTATTGGTGGTACATCTTGGCGTACGACCAATGATATTACCGATACCTGGGCCAGTGTAAAAGGTATTGCCCTGGTGCAGGATAAAGCAGCAGGCTATAGCAAACCTGGTAACTGGAATGATCCGGATATGCTGGTATTAGGCGTAGTGGGCTGGGGTAATCCACACCCGACAAAGTTGAGACCTGACGAGCAATACCTGCACTTTAGCCTTTGGTGTATGTTCTCTGCACCGCTGCTCATCGGTTGTGATATGGAAAAGCTCGACGATTTTACGCTTAGTTTGCTTACTAATGATGAGGTGATTGCGCTTGACCAGGACGCTTTGGGCAAGCAGGCCACTTGTGTTCAAACCATTGGTGATTTACGTATCTATGTAAAAGAGCTGGAAGACGGCAGCCGGGCGGTGGGATTTTGCAACTTCGGGCTGGAAAAGGCAGCGTTAAACTATAACGACTTTAAAAAACTGGGCATCGCAGGCAACCAAAAGGTTCGCGATCTCTGGCGGCAGAAAACATTGGCAACCATCAACACGCAATCAGATAAAATAGCGGTTAATGTTCCTGCACATGGCGTATTATTGTATAAGTTTACCCCAGTGAAGAAATAATTATCGTTTCAAAACCTGCAACAGCTGCGGCTGCGTTTGCGCAGCGATCAAAAATGGTATTACAAAAGATCCTCCCCTAAAAGCGGAGGGTTTTTTGTTAATCACCCATTCAGCATCAACTGTTAGCCATTATAAAAACGCACTCGTTGCATTATAATGTAGCGGATGTAGCTTTGTGCTTATTCATCTACCTTTTTCTATTGCAATTGATTAATCTTGCCTTCTCAAAGGATACTATTGAATCGCCATTAATGTGCTAAGTGCCTTTGATAATAGAAAGGTGCTTTTTGACCTTTATTTTCTATTTACCTGTCAGCGTGAATAAACAGCAGTACATTATATAAAAGAAAAGGCTGCCCGCGTGGGCAGCCTTAGTAAAACCAATTATGAATGTACTAAATTAATAGCCAGGATTTTGATAAGCGGCTTTTTCAGCAGGTGTCATATCGAAAGAATCGATAGTACTTTGCGGAATCGGACGCAGATAGTGGAATGGCTGAATAGTGCGTGTAAACTTTTGCGGGTTATGGTCGCCAAAGGTTGGTCCGCAAATGGTATAAGTAGCAGCAATGTCAGACCAGGTTTGCGTACGGATCAGGTCGTACCAACGGCCGCCTTCACCATAATATTCGCGTGAACGCTCTGCAAGCAGATAGTTGAGGTCGATAGTTGCAGGTGTAGCAGCAAGCATAGCCTGGCTGTCGTCTTCAGTTTTTACTTTATTTCCGTTGTTGTCAAAACGCCATTTACCTGCACGGGCACGGATAACGTTGATCAGGTCTCTTGCTGATTTTCCGGCTGTAGTATTGGCACCTTTTATTGCAGCTTCCGCAGCAATAAAATAAAGCTCTGAAAATTTAGCAATCGGGAATGGACGGGTGCTGCCTGCATTAGGCTGACCTAAACCAGTACCGTTATCTGTACGGTAAGGACCTAATTTCCAAATACCAGGGTACATAATCCGGCTGATACCGCTTGGGTTAACCACCCAGTCTGAACGGTTCGGCAGTACACCCGCACCCACGTTACCGTTAGAAGCAGCGTATGTTACCGCATTGTTGTCGTCATTCAGGAACGTTAAAACAGCATCACCAGGCGATACCGGAAGTCCGTTGGCATTTGCAACAGTTTTAGAAGTGCTGCCACCTTTTGGCCAGTTACCGCGGTAAACTGTGGTAAAGGTTCCATCGTAACGCGAATCATTTGTTTTATCAGCAAAGGTGTTTTTAAATACTTCTATGGGTGGTGCCATACGTACCCACGGACGGCCTAAGTGCTGATCAGCTTCACGTAAAACGAGATTTTCGGTTGTTCTGATGTTCGGATAGTTCCAGGTTAACATCCAACTGGCAAAGTTATCCGGAGCACCACCGCTACCAAAGGTAAGGCTTGATCCATTGTATTTTTCGCTAGTCTGGGTGTGATCTGCATACAACACAATTTCGCTGTTACGATCATTAGAACCTACGTTTACATCATAATAGGTAGGCTGTAATGCAAATGGTCCCGGATCATTGATCGCAGCAGTTGCCAGATCATAAGCAGCTTGGAAATACCAGGTCGCGTCATGACCATTCGGATCAGTACGGTTGGTAACCGGATACGTAGGAATGTTCTTAGGGTTTTGTAACCACCATGCATAAGTAAGATATGCTTTGGCTAAGTATAAGCGCGCTGCTGTTTTGGTTACACCACCAACAACACGACCAGTAGCTGGCAGGTCGTTGATTGCCTGTAACAGGTCAGGGAAGATCGCTTTGGTATATACTTCCGGCACGGTGTTACGTTTAGAAGTACGGATAGGGTTGATGTTAAATTTCAACAAACCGGAACCAAGATCGAGCGGTACACCACCGTAAGTTTGAACCAGCAGGAAATAATCAAACGCCCTAAAGAAGCGTGCTTCTGCAAGCAATGGAGCAGATACCCCGGCCGCGGTGCCATTTTCAATTACACCGCTGGCGGTATTAATTGCCGGGAAGGCTTCTCCCCAGGGGATACTGCTTGGAAAAGTGTTAGACTGGAGGTTGCTTACACTGGTATAATCGTAATCTTTAAAGTTACCATCAGCACTTTGGCCCCAGGTAGCTTCATCTGTGCCTGTTACACCACTGTTGTAATAGTAAGCCTGGCCGTAAATATTACGTAAATGGTAATAAAGATAGGTTAAACCGCCTGTTACGCCCTGCTCTGTCTTAAAATATTCTGGTGTAAAGGTAGAGCGTGGGTTTTCATCCAGGATCTTTTTACAACCGGTGGTTAAAAGGCCCACTAAAAGCGTGCCTCTTAAGATGTTTTTAGTTATATTCCTTCTCATTGTCTATATGATTAAAATGTCACGTTTACGCCAAGTATGTAATTTCTGGTAGACGGTGCGTTGGTACCTATGGTAAGGATACGTCTTAATTGGTAAGAAAGAGGTACTGCGGCATTTTCATTACCCCCAGAGTTGGTTTCCGGATCCATACCAGACATTCTGTGGTAAGGAGAGAAAAACACGAACGGGTTTTGTGCGGTGAAATAACCACGTAGTCTTATGCCACCTTTTTTGCTTACCAATTTGCTGAAATCATAACCTAACGTAATAGTGCGAATTTTTAAGTAAGAAGCATCAAAATAACCAAGAGTGCTTCCATAGCGTGGATTATCGCCGTCCTGCACGCCACCAGGTTTAGGGAATCTTGCTCCTGTATTGGTTGGTGTCCAATAATCTACTTCAACGTTATTTCTGCGACCTGTAAGCATGTTCAGATAACCGCTTGAGCCGTATAGCGTACTATTTAATAAGCCGCCGTATTTAAATGCCGCTACCATAGATAAGTCGAATCCTTTGTAGGCAACTCTTGTGTTAAAGCCACCTTGTAGTTTGGGGTCTACATCCAGAATTTGGCGGTCTGCAGATCCGATAGCTCTTGTTGGCTTTCCTGTAGCATCATAAGTGCCCGTATAAAGTACCTTAATCATACCCACGTTGCCACTTGGTTCAAGCGTAGTTAAATAAGGGTCATTTTGTTGCCACAAACCGATTCTTTTATAATCGTATATGGCGTTGATGTTATGGCCCACAAACCACCAGTTGCCTTCATCTCTGGTTGCACCGTTAGCCAAGGCTACCAATTTATTGCGGTTAGCATACAGGTTGATGCCCACATCCCAAGTCCAGCCGCTGACATTATTCAAAATAGTACCGTTTAGGCTTAGTTCGATACCTTTATTTTGTGTTCTGCCAACGTTAGCTGTGTAGTTATTGAATCCATTTGTAATCGGAATTTGAACATTTAGCAACAGGTCTTTGGTATTGGTTTTATAAGCCTCAATAGTACCCCAGATTCGGTTTTTCAATATGGAGAAATCTAAACCTAAGTTATAAGTTTCAGAATACTCCCAACCTAATGTGGGGCTTGGGGCTTGCGTTACATAATATCCAGTTTGGTAATTGCTGTCGCCGAAATTGTATTGACGAGGGGTTAAAACACCTAAGGTTTGATAAGGATTTACCGCCTGATTAGAGGTTTGGCCGTAACCAACACGTAGTTTTAACCTGTCAATCGCGTTAATACCCTTCATGAAGGATTCATTAGTAATATTCCAGCCTGCCGAAATTGCAGGGTAGGTATGCCATTTGTGCCCAGGGGCCAGGCGCGAAGAACCGTCAGAGCGTAAGGTTGCAGAGATCATGTAACGGTCATCATAAGAATACATTACACGGCCCATATATGATTGCAACCCTGTTAAGCTGTAATTGCCTGGATTGATTGTCACCTCACCTGTTGCAGCGCCCAGGTTGTAAAATTGGAAAGCATCTGAAGGGATATTTTTTGCACTCATTGAAGAGCTGTTATACTTGTTTTGCTCTGCAGAGTATAAAGCAACCACGTTGATGTTATGCTTTTGTGCAAAGGTGTGATCGTAAGTTAACAGGTTTTCGATAGTCCAGTGATAGGTTTGTGCATTGTTAACTGTCGCCGTAGAAGGTGTAGTTACGGTAGTGCTGTTAATACCGGTGCCGGTATAATTACCGTAGTTGCTTTGAATGAAATCTAAACCAAGGTTTACACGATATTTCAAGCCATCAACCCATGGAATTCTAACTTCGCCATAAGTTGAGTTGTAGGTGGCAAAGCCCCGTGTTTCATCAAGCCATTGATTGTGCAAACCATTAACTACATCTTTAGTTAGGATGAAAGTTTCATCTAACGGCATTTTTACCGTTCTTTTCAGCGTGCCATCTGCTTTATATGGATTGGCAATAGGAGTGGTGCTCAGCGCGCCGTAAATGCCTACCTGGTTACCTTCTGTCAGGTTGTAATTACTATTATTGGTAAAGCCTATTTTTACATATTTACCCACCTGCTGGTCAACAGATCCGCGCATAGAATAGCGGGTATATTGCTGGGTAGGGATTAAGCCCTGGTTTTTGTAATAACCACCGCCAAAGTTGTAGCTACCGGTTTGCGTTCCACCAGAAACACCAACATCATTACTGGTTACCATACCATCGCGGTACAACAATTTCTGCCAATCAGTGTTTACATCGTTAGATTCATCGCCTGAAACATTATACAAACCTGCTGCTTTACGCAATGCAACAAATTCAGGTCCGTTCATCATTGGGTATCTGGCAAATAACTTTTGTTTACCGTAATAAGCGTTGTAGCTGATTTTAGCAGGTGTATTGGCCTGGCCTCTGTTGGTAGTGATCAGGATTACACCATTAGCGCCACGTGAACCGTAAATAGCGGTGGCAGACGCATCTTTTAGGATGTCGATACTTTTGATGTCGTTCGGGTTAATATCACCAAGCGAGCCAGGGAAAGGAATTCCGTCTAATACAACCAAGGGGTCATTGCTGGCGTTAAGTGAGCGTGCACCGCGGATCAGGATCTGCATGTTGGCGCCTGGCTTACTGTTATTCTGCGTAATCTCCACACCTGGAAGGCGTCCCTGCAAAGCCTGGCTGATGTTAGGTGAAGGTACATCACGTAGTTTATCGCCTCCTATGGATGAAACAGAGCCTGTAACAGCCTCGCGTCTTTGCGTACCGTAACCAATTACCACCACCTCGCTCAGGTCTTTAGAGTTTTTAGCAAGGGTAATGGTACCCAGGTTACGGGTAGCGTTAATTGGTTTAGTTTGTTCTATGTAACCTACAAAGGAAATGGAAACTGCTTTTGTGGTTGCAGGTACGTTAAGGGTGAAGTCGCCATTAAGGCCTGTAGAAGCAGCAGCAGAGCCGCCAACGGCTTTAACGGTCGCGCCGGGAAGCGGCTCGCCTTTTTCGTCCACCACCTTTCCGCGCACAGCAACGGTTTGCGCATACGTTACAATAGAAACTATGTTCAATAAGAATATTGATAAACATAATTTCCAGCATGTTAAATTAAATAGTCGAAGTTTTCTCATGTTATTGGATTTATCAATTGACGTACAAATGGTTCTAAATGTCCGGCTATCCTTGATAGCCGCTGTTAATGAAAGGAGCTAAGTTTTCATCGTACTTAAATATTTTAGGTCTTTCTGCTATTGGTACAGACGTTTGGTTGCTTACTATTCTTGATGCATCTTTTAATGCAATCGATTTCATAATAGGAGCCGACAAATGGTGTCTTTACTTTCAGCTTATTGGTTTAATAAAAAATGGTATTGGTTTATAGCTTAGTTGGGCTAATGTAACAAATTTATAGCCTTTTGCAATGTTGCTAAGTTCTATTGTTTGTTACACTTAATGTAACAAATTTCGTTAAAAACATACTACAAATGTTTAAAAAGTGCCTTTAAAACCGTTATAATAAACATTCGTGATACGACTGGAATTAGCAACTTTTTAGCAGTATGTATTATTTTTTGATACATTTTTATTTTTCCTGCTCTATTAATTAAAAAACATTTTTGTTAAGGCGGTTTTACTGCAATATGTATCTTGTGCGGGTGAAATCACTTGTAAAAAATCTTTTTTTGTAAAAGATGTTACGATTTTTTCAAGTATAATTACAATCGATTGCGTAAGGTTATCGAGGTCATGAATAACGTTCAATCACCAATAAGCCTGACATAAATAACAATATAGATTTAGTATATAAATAATATGAACAGTTTTTCACTTGAAAATAAGGTGATCATGGTAACCGGCGGAACCGGCATTTTAGGGCAGGCATTCATCAAAGCTATTGCAGAAGCAGGCGGTACTGTTGCGGTATTGGGCCGAAACCAGAAAGTTGCAGAAGAACGTGTAGCCGAACTGAAGGCTACAGGCGCCAAAGCAATTGCGCTTATTGCTGATGTTACCAAAGAAGACGAACTAAAAGAAGCCCGTAAGCAACTGCTGGATACCTACGGCCGCATCGATGGCCTGGTAAATGGTGCGGGGGGTAACATGCCTGCTGCTGTGGTACAGCCAAAGGACGATATCTTCTCTTTAAATATGGAAGGTTTAAGGCAGGTAATGGATCTGAATCTTTTCGGTACGCTACTGCCTACGCAGGTATTTGGTGAGGCCATGGCGGGAAATGAGACCGGCAGCATTATCAATATCTCATCTATGGCTTCGCAACAGGCGGTTACCAAGGTTTTGGGGTATAGCCTGGCCAAGGCAGCGATAGATTTATATACCAAATGGTTTGCGGTGGAACTGGCCAACCGTTACGGCGATAAACTACGGATGAACGCCATCGCACCGGGATTCTTCCTGACAGAACAGAACCGTACACTATTAACCAATACCGACGGTTCGTACACCGAACGGGGCAACCTGGTGATTGCGAACACGCCTTATAAACGTTTTGGTGATCCGCAGGAGTTAGTAGGCGCGTTAATCTGGCTGCTGAGTGATGCTTCTAAGTTCGTTACCGGAACAGTGGTGAACGTAGATGGTGGGTTTTCTGTATTCAGCGGGGTTTAATCTTAATTATATAATATCGCAAAAGCCGGTATTGCTGAGTGCGATACCGGCTTTTGCGTTAGATATTATGTAGGATTTATACCTTAATTCTTAAATATCAAAGGCACGAAGTTATATAGGTGATTGCGCCAAACCGGCCAGGTATGGCCTCCCGGATATTCATAGTAGGTATATTTTAACTTCAGATCATCAAATTGGTGCAGCATGGTCTGGCAGTTCTTGTAGGCAATATCTTCCTTTCCGCCCATGGCAATCCATAACAGGCTTAGATTGTTTTTAATCTTTTCCTGGTTTTTTCGCAGAAAATCATACTGTGCATCGGCAATAGCGCTTTGTGCCGGCTGTATCCAGCCAGAGCTAAATACGCCCAGGTAAGAGAATAAGTCTGTATTATAAATACCGCTGTAAAGCGTTTGAATACCGCCCATAGATAAACCGGCTAATGCCCTGTTTTTGGCATCGGTTTCTGTGCGGTAATTGTGATCTATAAAAGGAATAATGCTTTTCTTTAAATCTGCTTCAAACATCTTTAATGGATTATCACTGAAGGCGCCGGTGCCAATATTTGCATCAGCCATAACGATAAGCATTGGGCGGGCTTTCTTTTCGGCTATCAGGTTATCCAGGATATTGTCAGTTTTCCCTTGCGTGGCCCATCCGCGCTCATCTTCGCCGCCGCCATGCAGCAGGTATAAAACAGGGTATTTCTGCGATTGGTCTACATCATAACCCGGTGGGGTGTAGATGAAAAGCCTGCGCCAGCTGTTGGTTACTGTCGAATAGTAATTCTTAATCCGGATGTCGCCGTGTGGTACGTCTTTCAGATCGTAATATCCGCCACCGGTAAATGGTATCTCAATACCACTTGCCATTCTACCCATCCCGTAAAAGGTTTCGCTTGATGGATCTGCCACAGGCAAGCCATCGATGATAAGCGAATAGTAATGAAACCCTTCGCCGATAGAATCTGTCGTTACTGTCCAGAATCCTTCTGCATCGCGGGTCATGTCGTACTTTTTGCCTAAATCTATCTGCATCTTCTGGGCATTCGGGGCTTTGATACGGAAAGCTACCCGATGATCAGGAAGTATCTGCGGATATCTTGAAGAGCGGATATTGGTAGTAGCCGGGATGCCCAGAACGGTCATTTTTTGAAAAGACGCGACATTAACCGGCTTGAATAGTAATTGCGAAAACATATACAAATCGTTCTTCCAAACTTTAAAGTCATGTACGCCGGGCTCAATGTAGAAAATGTGAGGTACGGCGTACTTGTCCAGGTAATCATGGGTACGTTTACTGAACGAGATTAGGTTGTCGTTATCCCCGCAAGAGATCCAAAGCAATTTAAGCTGTTTTTTAGCAGCGGCTGGGTCGGGTAATAATTCTTCAGGCCTTTTGGTGTTTGGTGCAGAAGAAAATCCGCCGATCCAGGCGAATTTATCCAGGTTCCCGAGGCCAAAATTTAAAGATTGCCCGCCCCCCATAGAAAGTCCAGCTACGGCCCGATGCTCGCGATCCGTTAGTGCAGGGTACTTTTTCTGGATGTAAGGGATCAGGTCTTTAAGCAGGTCCTGCTCAAAGGTTGCAAATGCCTGTACCTTATCCGGCGCCATAATATTACCGGTCGCGCGATCATTCTTCATCGCCCTACCATTGGGTAATACCACAATCATAGGCACTAGCTTACCTTCGGCATAAAGGTTATCCAGTATCCTTTCCGGGTGCCCATTATTCAGCCACTCAAATTCGTCGCCGCCTATACCGTGCAGTAGGTAAAGCACCGGGTATTTTTTACTTTTTGAATAACCTGGTGGCGTGTAAACCAACGCCCGGCGGGTGGTATCCACCGTTTTAGAGGGATAGGTAATCGTGTCAATCTTTCCGTGGGGAATATTGATACGAAGCGAATCAAACCCGGCAGGAGAATGTTTAGCCATATCCTGCGCGCCGGCTCCTGTGGCGAGGCCGATGACGGCCAATGCGGTAAAAATTAATCTTCTCATGGTTTATGGTGATAAGTTTGTTTTAATTCTATAAGCAGTTACTTTTTATCGAACTTTAAGCTTTTGATAAAGAGCGAACCAGGTTTGCCGGCCGCAAATTTGATGAATACATCGTGGCTGCCTGATACCGCTTTTATCGCTTTTGAAATATTTTGCCAGCTACCGGTTTGTTTGGCTTTCAGCTCTGCAACAGCAATCAATTTACCGTTTTTTGTTGTAATGTCATCCAGCCATATTTCTACTTTTTGATCTTTTGATACGGCTGCTGTTAATTGTAACCCAGTAGAAGGCGAATTTACTGCGCCCAGGTTTACGCCAGAGATCATTAACCAACCGCCCAAAGCAGAGGTATTGGTCGCAGTTTTTTGATTTAAATGTTCCACCGTTTCCACACCGTAGTAATTGCTGTAGCCGTAGGCCGGTATTTCAGACTCGCCATCCTTGCAGGAGAAGAAGTCAAAGTCAGCAGGTTTGCCTTCTGCAAATAAGCCCAGGCTGGTACCCACCCAAGAATTGTAGTTCGGCTGAACCTTGTCAAGCGGCCGGGCATCTATTGGTGAGCCGACGGACATCCAGTTTTTACCATCAGCGCTGTAGTAAGCACTTAATGTATGCCAATTACGGGTGATTTTTAACCAAACGGTATTACCCGCTTTGTTAGGCACAACACGAACGGCGGTATCCAATGCAAAAACAATTTCTTTTTGCTGGTTAAAGGTAGTAAACAGCCTTACGTTTACCTTTTGATTACCGCTGGTTAAATAAATACCGGCTTTGGCAGCCGTATCTGCAGCGTTAAAATCTACTTTGGTTACAGCGGTATAGTAATGATCCGTTTCTTTCTGAACAACATGGGTACGGCCGTTTTGCGGTGTCAGCCTGATCCAGCCTTTGCGTGCGATAAGCGAGTAATTGGCGGCGGCGCTGCGGGTAAGGAAATGCCACGGTAGACCTAAAGAATCGCCGTCGAAATAGTCAGGTAATACCGCTCTCCAATGTAAGCCAGATTGTGGCAAGTTTGGCCGTTCTTCGGGTTTGCTGGTTGGCGCCACACCCCAGGGGCGGTCGCCTTCCCAAATCACACGATATAAGGCGGTTTGCCTGCCCATACCAGACCAATCATCCTCACTGTTCCGTTGGTAGCTTTGACCTATCGTCCACCAGGTGCCGTCGGCAAGTTGGACAGGTGCGGCAATGTGGTTAGGGCTGCGAAAAGTAGCTTTCGGGTCCGTAATGGGTTTAAAGAATTTGCCCAAACGCTCCCATTTGGTAGAATCTGAGGTGAGTGCGGTAGCACGTAGTACGTATTGCCCGCCGGAAACGTCGCCTGCAGGGAAGTAGTAATAATAACCGTTGCGTTTACACATTACCGGTCCTTCTGCCCAGCTGTATTGCAGGTTCCCGTTAATCCAGTCGAGGTTAATCACAGCATCAGTAAGCTGTCCGTCCTTGCCGATGGCTTGCAAACGGTTCACTTTCTGGCCGTTCTTGATCACCATATAAGGTTTGCCATCGTCATCCACGAAGATCGAATTGTCGTATCCCAGCGGACCTGTTGCCTGCGGGGTTTTCACCTGCACCGGGGCAGACCATGGCCCACGAGGGGATTTTGCCTTACTAAACCATTGGCCGTTCGACGAAAAATAAATCCAGTAAGAGCCATAGAAATACGTGATTGCGCCCTGCCAGATACCCGCTGAAGGGCGGTCTGTTATTTTTTCGGAATGTTTAGCCGGAACTACCCTGCTGATGATCTCCCAATGTACCAGGTCTTTTGAATGATAGACGGGCAGGTAAGGGTTAAAGTGAAAGCTGGATCCGCAATGGTAAAAATCATCACCTACTTTAAGCAGCGTAGGATCGGGATGGTCGCCGGGTAATACCGGGTTGACAAATGTTTTTACGCTATTGTAATAAGCGGCAGAGTCTGTAGTGGCTGCCTGCCCATAACTGATGGTAGATAATTTAAAAAGCATGGCAAGCGAAAGTCCGGCCAGCCGATAGTAGAAGTATCTCATTTTTTGATGATAAATAAATAGGCATTTTAATGCTGTTAAAAGCGCAGGTTTACACACTTACAGCACAGGTTCCTTTTGATAAGCAATCAGGTCTAAATTAGTGCAGCGGCGATGCTGGTGCGGGTACAAATCGTTTTTTTAATGCTACGAATGTTTAAAATAGATCATTGGTCTTGTGCAGCCCGGCAACATTTGTTTTTTTCGTTAAAAGGAAAGTGAAGTACGCCGTGAGTTGGTCGAAAAATCTTTTGATTTCACAGTCTTCAAACCAAATCTGTACCTGAATAAAAAATGATGAAGAATTTTAATAAACGTTTTTTTGCGCTTTTAGCAGCGGTGTGGATTACCCTAACGGTAAGCGCACAGCCTGCTAAAACAAGGGAAATTAGTGCCGATTTTAAACAGATTAGCGGTCCGCTTAATCGTAACTTCTTAAAATGTGTTGGCGCAGGCCGGGCAAACGAAGGTTTGCGGGCCGACTGGCAACGGCAGTTGAGGATGGCGAAACAGGAATGTGGTTTCGAATACATCCGCTTTCATGGTCTGCTGGCAGATGATATGGGGGTATACCGTGAGGAACGCGGACGGCCTGTTTTGAACTGGCAGTATATAGATGAATTGTTCGACTTCCTGATCAGTATCAAAATGAAGCCATTTGTTGAAATCGGCTTTATGCCCGCTGCGCTTGCAAGCGGCGATAAGACGATATTTTGGTGGAAAGGGAATATCACCCCGCCGAAAGATTATAATAAATGGAACGATCTGATTAGAAGCCTTGTAAAGCACTGGACAGAAAGATATGGCCGGGAGGAAGTAAAAACGTGGTATTTTGAGGTTTGGAACGAACCTAATCTGAGGAATTTATTTTTCAGCGGCAGCCATGAAGACTATTTTAAACTTTACAGGGAAACTGCCTCGGCAGTTAAAAGCGTTGACGCAGTGTATAGGGTAGGCGGCCCTGGCAGCGCCGGAAATGCCTGGATCCCAGATCTGATCAATTTCTGCTCTACCAACAAAGTACCTATCGATTTTATCAGCACGCATGATTACGGCGTGAAACAAGGTTACCTGGATACTTCCGGTCGTGTTGGCACTATTATCAATCCCAATAAGAACAGCGTAGCCAATAACATGGCGCGTTCACGTAAGGCCATCAGCAACTCTGCAATTCCGGGCCTGGAACTGCACTATACAGAATGGAGTACATCTTACACACCGTCAGACCCGATACACGACACGTACGAAGAAGCAGCTTACATTTTAAATACCGTGAACCGTGCGGCTAACGACGTTAATTCGATGTCGTACTGGACATTCACCGATATATTTGAGGAACAGGGGCCACGCGCTACACCTTTTCACGGAGGGTTTGGGCTGATCAATTACCAGGATATTAAAAAGCCGGCCTATTATGCGTATAAATTTCTTAATGAATTGGGCGGGCAACGGTTAGCTAATGCCGATTCAAGCGCGATTATTTGCAAGGATAAAAGTGGAAATGTACAGGCCTTACTGTGGGATTGCACCATCGATCATCCGGGCGATTCTACCAATAACCAGGTTTTTTATAAACGGCTGATCCCGGCTAAGCCAATTGGCAGTACACGGTTAAAGTTGCGCAACCTGCCCGCCGGGAAATACCGCGTTGAGGTTTACCAGACCGGTTACCGGGTGAATGATGTTTACGCCACCTATCATGATCTTGGTTCGCCATCGCAACTCACCCTGCAACAGGTAGCAACGATCAAAAAGAACAACAGCGGCGCTCCGCTGATGGTTAGCACGGTAACTATCGGCTCAGGAGGTACTTTCGAAAAGGTATTGAACATGAGGCAAAACGATGTTTACTTTGTTAAACTGATAAAGCTATGAGTTGCAGAAATATTGGGTTTATCCTGTTGTTTAGCTTAGCCTTTGCATCTGTGGGCAATGGACAAGGGAGGTACAAACTTTGGTATACCAAACCCGCTGCTAATTGGAACGAGGCTTTGCCTTTGGGCAATGGGCACCTGGGTGCAATGGTGTTCGGCGGGGTGGCGGAAGAACGGTTGCAACTAAACGAAAGCACCATATGGGCAGGTGGGCCCAACAATACGGTTGATTCTTTAGCGGCGAAATACATCACCCAGGTACGCACTTTATTGAAAGAAAAGAAATACAAAGAAGCACAGCAACTGGCTAATCAGCATCTGGGGCCGAAAGGCAATAGCGGGATGCCTTACCAGATAGCGGGTAACCTGAAAATTGCTTTTCCGGGACAGGATGAGGTAAGCGACTACTACCGCGATCTGGATATCAGTAATGCGACAGCAACTGTAAGCTATTCTTCTGGCGGAGTCAATTACAAGCGAGAATACTTTACATCCTTCACCAATAACGTACTGATGGTACGGCTTTCAGCCGATAAGCCCGGCAAAATATCGTGTCGTATCAGTCTCGAAAGCCCCTTGAAGCAGTCGCTCAAAGTCAGTAAAAATCAGATTGAGCTTTCCGGGAAAGGCAGCGATCATGAAAATCAGCATGGACAGGTGAAGTTCAGCGTGATCAGTCGGGTGAAAAATACCGGCGGTAACCTGAGTGCAGATTCTACAGGTATCCGGATCAGCGATGCGGACACCGCTGTTTTGTATCTGGCGATTGGGAGCAACTTTGTAAATTATAAAGACCTTTCTGCCGATGGACAAAAACGTGCCATCGCTTCCCTTGATGCTGCGGAAAAGCAAAACTTCAGTCAATTGCAAGCAATGCATAAGGGTTTTTATAAACGCTTTTTCGACCGGGTTTCGCTTCAACTTGGCGATACAAAATCAACTGAACTACCTACAGATGCCCGGATAAAAAACTTCCAGAACGGTGATGACCCGCAGCTTGCTGAATTGTATTTCCAGTTTGGCAGGTACCTGCTCATTAGCTCCTCACAACCGGGTTCGCAACCGGCAAACTTACAAGGCATATGGAACGGCGATCTGAAAGGTGCCTGGGATAGCAAATACACCGTGAACATCAACACGGAAATGAACTACTGGCCCAGCGAGGTAACACAACTTACCGAACTTGGAACGCCATTATTTCAAATGATAAAAGATCTATCGGTTACTGGGCGCGAGTCAGCTACTAAAATGTACGGGGCCAGAGGGTGGATGCTGCATCATAATACAGACATCTGGCGGATTACCGGCATTGTTGATGGCGCTTTCTGGGGATTATGGCCTACAGCAAATGCCTGGCTTTGCCAGCACTTATGGGAGCATTACCTGTTTACCGGCAACGAGAAGTTTTTAAGAGATTATTATCCGCTAATGAGAGACGCTGCCCGATACTTTACTGATGTGTTGCAGGAAGAGCCGGATCATCATTGGTTAGTGGTATCGCCTTCGGTATCGCCGGAGCATGAATATCAGAACACCGGCGGGGAAGCGGTTTCGGTAACTGCCGGGGCGACGATGGATAACCAGTTGGTTTTCGGCCTGTTCTCCTCAGTAATTGAGGCTGCTAAAGTTTTACATACAGACCAGGCGTTTGCCGATACATTGATCAAATTCCGTTCAAGGCTGCCGCCCATGCAAATCGGTAGATATGGGCAGTTGCAGGAATGGCTGGAGGACTGGGATTCCACCACTGATCACCACCGCCACGTTTCGCACCTATATGGCTTGTTCCCTGCTAATCAAATCTCGCCATTCGCGCAGCCAGAGTTATTTGCAGCGGCTAAGCAGTCACTCATCTACCGCGGTGATGTTTCTACAGGGTGGTCAATGGCCTGGAAAATTAATTTATGGGCGCGTCTGCTGGATGGTGAACATGCTTATAAGCTGATCAAAGATCAGATCAGCCCCGCGGAAAATAATCCAATGAAAGCAGGTGGGACGTATCCCAACATGTTTGATGCCCATCCGCCCTTTCAGATCGATGGTAATTTTGGTTGTACATCCGGTATTTCAGAAATGCTGCTGCAAAGCCATGACGGTGATATTTACCTGCTTCCGGCGCTACCCGCAGCCTGGGGGAAAGCAGGAAGCGTAAGCGGGTTAATGGCACGTGGTGGCTTCAGGATAAATATGAAGTGGCAGAACCAAAAGATCACCCAGCTTCAGGTCTATTCTACCCTGGGCGGTAATTGTCGTCTGCGCGTTAATCAAAAACTATTTAGTAAGCTGGTTAAAACGGCAAAAGACGAAAATGCCAACCCATTTTATAAAGTCGCTGCCGTTCCGCGTGCGCTAAACCATACCCAGCAATCGGTTTCAACATTACACCTTCCCGAAACCTGGTTATATGACCTTTCTACTCAAAAAGGAAAGCTTTACACTGTAATTCCCTGACCAGTAAAAGTTACTTTCTGTAACGAACTATTTATTAAATGTACTTTAAACATTTAATAAATAGTTTTTATATTGTATCAGTATAAACCTGCGGAACTAACTGCTGCTCCAATCCGTATTCTTTTGTGCCTGGTCGCAGAGGGGGTTAGGGAATTTCCTTTTGGGGTATATCACAATGTTTCTTTTAAGTTTATATTTGTAATAACCAATTTAACGGTCGGTTTTAGTCCTTGCTTTCCATCTGATTAAACTATAGAAGCGGGAAAAAATGCCGAGCTGCGCCTAATGTATTTTTAATGTTTAATAATAGCCGTCCTTACAGATATATCTACCTAACAGCGTTGTTGCTAATGCTGTCGAACATTATGTTGGGGCAGCATATCAATTTTACCACGCTAACTACAAAAAGCGGCCTGTCATCCAATACCATTAACGGGATATTGAAAGATAGATACGGTTTAATGTGGTTTGCCACGGCAGACGGGCTTAACCGTTATGACGGCAGTACGTTCACGGTTTACCGGCATCATGAGAATGACCCATCGAGCTTCCCCGCTAATGAGATTATGTGCCTGTTCGAGGACAAGGAGGGGCGTCTTTGGATCGGCAGTGCAGAAGGGGCGTTAATTCTGTATGATCGCCTTCACGATAAATTTAAGGCCTTTACCGGCTGCGGTTTCGGTAAAAGTGTAAAAAGTGAAACGATAAGAGCAATCGCAGAAGATCATCGGGGCAGGTTATGGGTTTCCAGTTATACAGGCCTTTGGGTGATCGATTTTAAGGCGAACAAAACCTCTTTGTTTACCTTAAACTCTATCTATCCTAATTCAGAAACGTTTGTAACTGCGCTTTCGCTTTATGAGGATAGTAAGCAAACCATGTGGGTGGGGACGTCTGCAGGTTTACTGCGTTACGATGAGAAAAGAAATCAGTTTGAGCGGTACCTTCATGACGAACGCAACCCTTCGTCCCTCTCTTCGAATGTTATTAAAGCAATTAAACAAGACCCTTCGGGTACGCTTTGGCTGGGTACAACAAACGGGTTAAATCAGTTAAATAAAGATGGCAGGTCTTTTTCGCGAGTTGCCCTTTCTTCCGAAAAATCAGTCGCGACCGGGAATATCATTTATTCACTTGCTGCAGATGGTAACGAACTATGGATAGGAACAGAAGATGGGCTGGCTATTTTAAATACGCGCACACTAAAGTCTACCCTTATTTCTCCGCAACAACGGGAAATGTTTAGCATTTCAGATAAATCCATCCGGAGTATTTTTATTGATAAAAAAGGAATTTATTGGTTAGGGACGTACCAGGGAGGGGTGGACAAATTCGACAAGAACCTGACGTTGTTTAATCACAAGGTATCTAACCCTTTTGATGCCCAGGGCTTACAATCGCCCATGGTTACCTCATTTGCACAATACGACGGAAAAAACGTTTTTGTAGGTACGGATAATGGTGGCGTACAACTGTTCAACACTGCAAGTGGTTTATTTAGGTCTTTTACTATCCGGCCTGCTAATAGTTCAAGCGACCGCATTTCGGTATTGGCATTAAAATACGCGCGGGATGGAAAGCTTTGGATAGGTACCTATCGGCAGGGCGTGTTTATTCTTGATCCGCGTACCGGCAACTACCAGCAGGTTGTTGCGGGTGAAGGGAAGAACCACATTTCGCAAAATGACATATTTTGTATCGAAGAAGACCCCGCGGGGAGAATCTGGATTGGTACTAATGGCGGTGGTATTGATATTTATGACCCTGTAAAAAAAGGGTTCGCCAACTACGAGAATATATTTGTTAGTGCCAGAAAATTAGGGTTGAATAACTTTATCCGTGCTATTGCAGTTGGCAATAATAACGAGATGTGGGTGGGCACCAGCGGTGCCGGTGTTACCGTTTTTAATCTCACGACGGGTAAGGTTACCCAGTATAATGAGTGGAACAGTAAGCTAAACAGCAACGTGGTAAATTGTATTTTGCGCGATACCAAAGGGCAGATGTGGTTAGGCACCGCCGCAGGGGCAGCCGTTTTCAGCCCGGATAAAAAGCATGTTTCTACTTATTCAGAAAAAGACGGACTGACGAATAACGTAGTGCATAAGATTTTGGAGGATAACCAAGGTCTGTTCTGGATGACTACCAACGCGGGCATCAGTAATTTTAATCCCGCGACAAAAAAATTCAATACTTTTTCTCGTCAAAACGGGGTGCAGGATAGTCCGTTCAATACAGGCTCGGGCATCAGGACTGCTGACGGGCACCTGTTTTTTGGTGGTAACGACGGATTTAATTATTTCGACCCTGCCGACCTGCGCAGTGTAAAGGACGTGCCGCCGGTGATGTTTACAGAATTGCGCGTAGCGAACAATAAGGTTTATGCAGGCGAAAACAGCCCTATCAGTAAGCAGATCAGCCTGGCAAAAGAAATAAAACTGGCCTACGGGCAAAACTTTTCTATTAGCTATGTGGCGGTTAATTATACCAATGCACACCAGGATCAATATGCGTACATGCTGAAAGGGTTTGACCGCGACTGGAATAACGTGGGAAAAGCAACAACTGCGTATTATACCAATATAGACCCCGGTACCTATACCTTTATGGTACGCGCAAGTAACAGCGCAGGGGTTTGGAGCCAGACCCCTACCGAGGTAACGGTGAGAATTCTACCGCCCTGGTGGCGAACAATTTATGCTTACCTGGCTTACTTCGCATTTGGTCTTGCTTTGTTGTTATATATCCGGCACCGGGGTATCAAAAAAATTAAACAGGAACTGGCGCTTGAGGAAGAGAAACGCGAGGCCAACCGCATGCACGAACTGGACATGGCTAAAATCAACTTCCTGACAAATCTGAGCCATGAATTCCGTACGCCAATCTCGCTGATAATGGCGCCTGCCGATAAGCTACTGGCCATGCAAACAGATAAATCGGTTTCGCGCGAGGTAACCATGATCAACAGGAATGCCAGGCGATTGCTCAACCTGGTGAACCAACTGCTGGATTTCAGGAAAATGGAGGAACACGAACTTCGGCTGAATTTAAGTGAGGGCGATGTAGTTGAGTTTATTAGAGAAGCTGTTAATTCTTTCCAGGATTTATCCGAAAGAAAGAAGATCGCGCTGAAGTTCAGTAGCGAAATTAATGGCTATTTTGCCAATTTTGATCATGATAAAATAGAGCGTATTATCTTCAACTTATTGTCGAACGCGTTTAAGTTTACGCCTTCAGAAGGCAGTATAGCTGTTCAACTGTCGGCTGCCAAAACTACAGATGATCGGGATGCGCTAAAAGTAATCATATCAGATACCGGGATTGGTATACCGGCAGATCAGCAGCAGCATATTTTCAAACGGTTTTACCAGCACGATACTTCTGAGGTGATCCTAAATCAGGGAACGGGTATCGGGTTGTCTATCACAAAAGAGTTTGTTGAATTGCAGGGTGGCACTATTGCTTTAGAAAGCGAACCGGGCAAGGGAACAACTTTTACACTTGTTTTTCCATTCGAGAATATTGCAGCGACTGCGCCTGGCATTAATGAACCTGCTGAAGCGGTAGGTGAGAAGCAAACTGAATCCATCGATGCAGGAGATTTGAACCCGGTAGCAGCCCAGGAACAAGAGTCTGTTTTGCTGGTGGAAGATAACGACGATTTCAGGTTTTATTTGAAGGAAAGCCTGAAAGGGCAGTATCGCATTTACGAGGCCTCAAACGGGAAAGAAGGTTGGCAGAAAGCATTATCCTGCCATCCGGACCTGATTGTTACCGATATCAGTATGCCGCACATGAATGGTATTGATCTGTGCCGCAAGTTGAAAAGCGATAAGCGTACCAGCTTTATCCCGGTGATTGTGCTCACGGCGCTTACCGGCGAACAGGATCAGTTAAGAGGGTTGGAAACCGGGGCGAGCGATTATTTGAACAAGCCGTTCAACTTCAGTGTGTTGAGCGCGAAAGTAGCGAACCTGATCAAGATCAACAGGAATTTAAGGACGACGTTTTCTAAACAGATCCAGATCATTCAGCCCGAAGTGCAGATTGATTCCCCGGATGAAAAGCTATTGAGCAAGGTGGCGCAGTTTGTAGATGAGAAGCTGAACGATCCGGAATTTTCGATCGAGGAGTTGAGTAAATACCTGGCGATGAGTCGCAGTTCGCTGTATAACAAGATATTTGAACTTACCGGGTTAGCACCTGTAGAATATGTGCGCTCTATCAAATTGCAAAAGGCCGCTGTTTTACTGGCTAAGAGCCAGTACACCATCCGTGAGATTGCGTTTATGACAGGTTTCGGTACGCCGGGCTATTTCTCAAAACTGTTTAAGGCAAAATATAACATGTCGCCTTCTGAATACTTAAACTCCAAAAGGAATGGCGCAAAGGCGAAGACTGAAGTGATTGACGATTGATTTTATTGGGTGAGTAGATGAATATTAACCTGTGGGCAGTTTTCTCTTAGGATCAAATGTTTTCTAATTGATGCTTCAGGTAGGGCACCGCATCAAGGTTATTTTATTCCGCTGTTGGGTAAAAAACAAGCGGCGACTCGCTCGCCGCTTGACACCAATTAAATCTAAGAATAAAACCCATCTTGAGATGGCAGATCAAGGCTGATCTGATTTGAGAGAATATTAACTTTATTGTAAAACTTACTTTTGTTTTCTGGCGATGGCATTTTTAGCAGCGATGACGATGTGCTTGCTGTCGAGGCCATACTTGGTCATGAGCTGCTCAGGGGTACCGGACTCGCCGAAAGAATCATTCACGGCGATGTACTCCTGCGGTGCAGGATAATGTTTGGCCAGTACCTGCGCTACGCTGTCACCCAGGCCGCCGAGGCGGTTATGCTCTTCAGCCGTGACCACACAACCCGTTTTACGTACCGAAGCTAAAATGGCTTCCTCGTCCAAAGGTTTGATGGTGTGGATGTTGATAATCTCGGCATCGATGCCTTCTTCGGCTAACTGTTCCCCCGCTAAAATGGCTTCCCAAACCAGGTGCCCGGTTGCAAAAATGGATACAGCTTTCCCTTCATTGACCATCCAAGCCTTGCCGATCTCGAACTTCTGATCAGGATCGGTAAAGATGGGTACAACCGGACGGCCGAACCGCAGGTATACCGGGCCATGATGCTTGGCAATAGCAATGGTAGCAGCTTTGGTCTGGTTGTAATCACAAGGATTAATAACGGTCATGCCCGGCAGCATCTTCATCATGCCCAGGTCTTCCAGGATCTGGTGGGTCGCACCATCCTCGCCCAGGGTTAAACCCGCGTGCGAAGCGCAGATCTTCACGTTCTTGTCCGAATATGCGATGGACTGACGGATCTGGTCATAAACGCGCCCGGTAGAGAAGTTGGCAAAGGTACCGGTAAAAGGGATCTTACCGCCGATGGTTAACCCGGCAGCAATACCCATCATGTTGGCTTCGGCAATACCGACCTGGAAGAAACGCTCAGGGAAGGCATTGATAAAGTCCTGCATTTTAAGCGAGCCTACCAGGTCGGCACAAAGGGCCACCACCTGGTCGTTTTGCTTACCCGCTTCGAGTAAGCCCGCCCCAAAACCGGAACGGGTATCTTTTTTATCTGTGTAAGTGTATTTTTTCATTATTCAGTTTTCAGGTTCGGGTATTCAGTTGCGTGTTAAGGGTGTGCACATACTGTCATTGATCTCCTTCCACCCGCTCCCCGCACCTCGCTACTCGTAACTATCTTGTTTCTTAGCCTCTTTTTAAATCCTCCTCGGTAGGGAGAACTTTAGATTGAGTTTTATTTGTTGTGTTAAGTCTTGACTCTTAGCCCCTTCTTAAATCCTCCCCGGTAGGGAGGACTTTAAAAGGCTTTATGGTTAATGTCTTGACTCTTGATTCTTGTTTCTTGGCTCTGCCGAAGGCCGTTAATAATCTCCCAGTGTTTCTTCCAGTTGCGCTAAAGCCTGTGCTAACTGCGCATCGTTCGGTGCAACACCATGCCATTTGTGGCTGCCCATCATAAAGTCGACGCCATAGCCCATTTCGGTATGCATCAGGATCACGACAGGTTTACCCTGGCCGGTACGGCTTTTCGCTTCTGTAAGAGTAGCCAGTAAAGCTTCCATAACATTGCCTTGGGTTTCCAGTACATCCCAGCCGAAAGCTGCCCACTTGGCATGCAGGTCGCCTAAAGATAACACCTTACTGGTCGGCCCGTCAATCTGCTGGCCGTTGTAATCTACGGTAGCAATTAAGTTGTCTACTTTGTTGTGTGCGGCAAACATCATGGCTTCCCAGATCTGGCCTTCCTGTAATTCGCCGTCGCCATGCAGGGTATACACTAAAGCGTCGTCCCCGTTCAGCTTTTTAGCTAAAGCGGCGCCGATACCTACAGATAAACCCTGGCCCAAAGAACCCGAAGCGATGCGTACACCTGGTAAGCCTTCGTGGGTAGTCGGGTGGCCCTGTAGCCTGGAATTCAGCTTACGGAAAGTACCCAGCTCTGCTTTATCGAAATAACCGGAATGGGCTAAAACGGAATAGAAAACCGGGGAGATGTGCCCGTTGGACAGGAAGAAGAGATCCTGGCCTTTGCCGTCCATATCAAAAGGGACAGGCTGGTGCTTCATCACAGAAAAATAAAGGGCAACCAGGAAATCGGTACAACCGAGTGAACCACCCGGGTGACCGGACTGGCAGCCGTGCACCATGCGTACAATGTCGCGCCTCACCTGCGAGGATACGCGCTTTAATTCAGTAATATCGTTCGTCATTAATTATAAAAGTCAATATTTAAACTTTAGCCGCTTGTTCTGCCTTGGCATGGTCTGCCAGGAATTGCGCTAAGCCATTGTCTGTTAACGGGTGCTTCAGCAGGGCAGTAATGGCACTCAGCGGACCGGTGATTACATCTGCACCCACTTTTGCGCAATTTACAATGTGCATGGCGTGGCGAACAGAAGCAGCCAGAATCTGGGTTTCGTAACCATAGTTGTCATAGATCAGACGGATGTCTTCGATCAGTTGCATCCCGTCGGTAGAAACATCATCCAGACGGCCGATGAAAGGAGATACATAAGTTGCACCTGCTTTAGCCGCTAGCAAAGCCTGCCCAGCAGAGAATACCAGTGTACAGTTGGTACGTATACCCTGATCGGTAAAGTAACGGATAGCTTTTACACCGTCTTTAATCATCGGTACTTTTACCACAATCTTTTCGTGCAGTTTGGCTAAAGCTTCGCCTTCGGCAACCATTTCGTCAAAAGTGGTCGAGATTACTTCAGCGCTTACATCGCCATCCACAATTTCGCAAATGGCCTTATAATGGTTGATCACGTTATCATGACCAGAGATACCTTCTTTAGCCATCAAAGATGGGTTAGTGGTTACCCCGTCAAGAATACCTAAATCGTATGCTTCTTTGATCTGTGCCAGGTTAGCTGTATCAATAAAAAATTTCATATCTGCTTATCATGCTTTCGCCCAAATGGGGCAGTCGGCCGGTTTAATTTTAGTTACAGCAGTAAAGTTGTAAAATAAAATTGAAATATCAACAATCGATTGCATATAAAAAATCATTTTTGATTTTTTATAGATTTCGAGACTGTTCTCATTAGATTCACTGTTGCTTATTAATCTATTGTTTTACTTGATATTATATGGTGTATAGTTGGCTATCATGATTTCTTAATAAATGAAATCGGTTGCATAATTAAAACGCTTTTGAAGAAAAGTATTTGCTTTTCTTTGAATAAAAAATGCGAGGTGTTAATTTTGAATTAACAGAAACCGGTCATGAAAAAGAAAGTTCTCCTGATAGAAGATAACCAGGATATAAGGGAAAGTGCAGCCGAACTGTTAGCGCTTTGTGGCTTCGAGGTATTTGTTGCAGAAAGCGGTGAAGAAGGCTTGTTACTTATCCGGAACCAACCTGACGTGGTGATATCTGATGTGGTGATGCAAAACATGAGCGGCTATGAAGTATTTAACCGATTGCAAGCCGATGAAAGCACCCGTAACATCCCTTTTATTTTCACAACCGCGCTTTCTGAAAAGAAAGATCAGCTGAAAGCTTTTGAATTGGGTGTGCAAAATTATCTGATTAAACCCTATGACGAGCGGGAGCTTTTAAGCTGTATAAAAAAATGTCTTCAGATCGAATAGCCGGTATGCAATTCTTGCCCCGTGTTTGATAAATCTCCGTATTTGCTATGTTTCAGATCATTTTTTTAATGCCTGAAACACGACAGTTTTGTACTTTATTACTGTAGGCTTGCAGTAATAATAAGGTATAATAAGCATGTCTGTAAGTTTTTTTGAAACGCTAACTGCCCAGATCCGGAAAAACCTGTCTGTACTTTGTGTAGTTTCTTTCGGGGCGGTTATCGCTGCGGGGATGGTTTCGCTTTATTATTTCCATGCGCAAGACCGTAAAGAACTGGCTGTAGAAAGTATGCATATATTGCTGAACAAAGCCACTGTTGCCGAACAGCATTTGAGCGAAGCTTTCATATCCAGGTCACTCTATAGCGACCAGAATAAAACCGTTTTTAATCGCCTGGCGCTTGCCGGGGTAGACAAGGCGCTATTGGTTCTGGATACGTTGGAACAAACAAAAAGTACGGGCACGTACCCAACCATTCAATCTACGCTAAAGTTACTGAGGGCATTACAGGCAGCCTGGCAGCCAACAGGAACCGCTGAAAATAGTTTGAGCGTTGCTGATCAGCAAAAGGCGATGAGGCAAATATTGTTTAATCTGGAAAGTGTGCGCCAGCGCGAAAGCAAAATGCTGCAAACCTTAACCGGCGATAACCAGCGCTTACGCCGGCGTACAGAAACGGTGATCATTTCGGGTACGGTTTTGATCCTGATCATGACCACGCTGCTTATTCTTTTTTCTATTGCAGAATATCGTAACAGAAGGAAAGTTCAGGAAAAAGAGGCCGAACTGGATCTGTTGAAAGAGAACTTTATTACGCTGGCTTCGCACGAGTTCAGAACACCGTTGAGCGCTATTCAGCTGTCGGCATCTCTTCTGGCAAAGTACGCTGTTAAAAGCGAGATGCAGCAGGTGGATAAGCACGCCGCCAAAATAAGGGAGAATGTTTATCACCTGAAGTGTATGCTGGAAGACTTCCTTTCGGTAGAGCAATTGCACAAAGGTGATATACAGCCCGTATTAGAATGGTTTGATGTAGACTTGCTGGCCGAGGAAATTTTCAGGGAGAGCAGGGGCTTGTTTCAGCAGGGGCAGGAATTTTCTTATGCCTGTAATACCCGCGGATTGCAGGCTTTTTTAGATAGAAGGCTGCTTAAGGCAACAGTTATTACTTTATTATCAAATGCAGCGAAATATTCTGGCGAACATACTGCAATTACACTGCATATCCAGGTAAGCGGAAACATGCTCGAACTGGTGGTGAAAGATAACGGCAAAGGGATTTCCGGCGAACAGCAGCGCAAGTTGTTCGATCCCTTTTATCGCGTTCAGCAAAATGGAAATATCCCCGGCACGGGGCTGGGTTTGTACGTAGCCCGCAAATATGTAGAACTGATGAATGGTCGCCTTGGTGTGTTCAGTATTCCTAACCGGGAAACCTCTTTTCGTATTGTATTTCCATCCGCTGCTGGTTATGCAAGTGCAGAAGGGGGCTTGGATATAGCGGTATCCATATAAAGGTTGTCACCCATCTCTCTCAAAGGTAATATATCTTCCCAGCCAGTTAATGATTCCAAGTTTTGAAGATATTTTCTAAAATATAGAAAATGCTTTTTTATAAGGTGTTGATTTTCAGTGGTTATTTGTTTTGGCATAAGCTTGGTAAAGCCGTTTGTCAATCTAAAGACAATAACCAATGGCACCACTTATCCTTTATAATTCAGAACTAAATTTCCGTTCTTCGGGTAATCATAACCCTGGGAGCGCAATTGGCGAAAGTCTCTTTAAGAGATACGCTTCAAGGATGAACATCATCCGGTTTTGTGCGATGCTGTCAATTGTTTGGGGGCACAGCCTTTACGGCTGGGAGAAAGGGGTTTTCAGCGATGCGCAGTTCAGGCTAATGCAGCCCCTGATGCTGGAAGCGGGAAGATTAGGCACCATATGCTTTTTCATTATTTCCGGGTTCTTTGTGCACGATAAAGTGCTGGACGGAAGCATTGCGGTTTATTTAAAAAACACGTTTCATAAGCAATTGCTGCCTTGGCTGGCCTGCCTGTCGTTATTTGTTTCGATTGAAACCTTCCATCAGCCCTACCATGGGGTTTCAGATACCATGAAACTGATTTGTACTCTTTACAAAGCTTATGTATTTCACGCGGCATTCTGGTTTATACCCGTTTCAATTATTTCTTCGCTTATATTGTTATTACTAAGAAGATGGGTGTTCAAGATGCATTTTGGGGGGATACTGCTTCTTGTTTCACTGTTTTATGCCGTGAACCTGTATTTCGGCTGGATATCAGCTAACCACACCAAAGCGTTTGCCGGTTATATCTTTTATATGTGGCTGGGGCTACAGTTGCGCTCCCGGCTGGTTACGTTTCATAACTATATCTCGCGCCTGTCAGATCGCACCGTTTTAATACTATTGGTAAGCGCCTTTTTGTTAGCCTGTTTAGAAGGCAGGTTATTGACAAGCGTTGGTTCTGAAGATCCATACGCTTCGCTGCGCGTTACCAATGGTTTTGCCTCGGTTATCTTTTTTACAGCCTTATTAAAGTCGTCACATTTTCGTTTTATCAGCCATCTTAATCCAAGGAAATACATTTACGGGGTTTACCTTATTCATTGCATTATTATTACCGAAATGATGCCGCTGATGAGCGGTGTCGCTTCTGCAACACATGTATCCAGTCATCTGGCTTTGTACATCGTACTGCAAGTCTTGTTCTTTTCGCTGGCAATGGCAATATCCTACGTTTCTGTATGCTTATTTTACCATTTTAAAGTAGTGTTCAGAGGAACAGAAGTGTGCAGCGAAAAAATGATTCTTGCCACAAATTAATTCATATTAAATTCGTAAATATGTATGACGTAACTTAATAACGTTATTGGCGTAAAAACGTCAAACCCCTGATTAATTATTCCTAAGATGCTGATTTTCATTGTAGAGGACGACCCTTGGTTCGGTGAGTTGCTTAAACATCACATCTCGCTGAACCCGGATTATGAGGTGTGCCTTTTTTCTACAGCAAAAGAATGCCTGGAGAAAATGTACTTGCAGCCCATGCTGGTCAGCATTGACCTGAACCTGCCAGATAGTACCGGATCGCAACTCTACAGAAAGATCAGGAAGGCAGACGGGAACGTGCCCGTTGTGGTGATCAGCGCGCAGGAAAGTGTCAGCGAAGCCGTGGCTCTTTTAAAAAGTGGAGTTTACGATTATATCCTGAAGGATGAAAATACCCGTGATCTGTTCTGGAATACGATAAACCGGTATCGCGAAACGCTTGCTTTAAAAGAAGAGGTGAGGGTGCTGGAAGATCAATTAATCTCTAAATACGATTTCTCCAAAATCATTAAAGGGAATAGCAAGACCATGCAGCCCGTGTTTGCGCTAATGGAGAAAGCCGCAAGAACCAACATTAATGTGCTGATCTCCGGAGAAACCGGAACCGGAAAAGAACTGGTGGCAAAGGCCATTCATGCTAACAGCTCGCGAAGGAAAAAACCTTTTGTTGCCGTAAATATGGCCGCCATACCGACCGAACTGGTGGAAAGTGAGCTGTTTGGTTATGAAAAAGGTGCTTTTACCGGTGCAATGCAGCGTAAAATCGGGAAGTTTGAAGAAGCAAACGGCGGCACCCTGTTCCTGGATGAAATCGGCGAGCTTAATATTTCTGTACAAAGCAAATTGTTGCGCGCCCTGCAGGAACGCGAGATCACGCGCATTGGCGGCTCCGGGAAAATTCCTGTTGATATTCGGTTGATCACGGCGACGAACCGCGAATTAGCAGACGAAGTAAAGAATGGTACTTTTAGGGAAGATCTTTACTATCGGATATTTGGGTTACCCATCGAACTACCGCCCTTACGGCATAGGGAAGGTGATATTTTATTTCTGGCCGGCTATTTTCTACGCGAATTTGTCAAGGCCAATAATGTGGGCGATGTTTCATTGACGCGAGATGCTGAAGAGAAGCTAATACAATATACTTATCCCGGCAATGTACGCGAGTTGCGTAGTATTATAGAACTGGCAGCGGTGCTATGCGAGAAGAACCACATTTCGCCGGGTGATATTCGCTTTAAGCCCGTAACTTCAAAAGGGATGCCCGTTGCCGGGGAAAAGTCATTACGCGATCATACCCTGGAAATTATTAACTACTATCTGTCTACCTATCAGCATAATATTCCTTTGGTGGCTGAAAAGCTAAAAATAGGAAAATCAACCATTTATAAAATTCTAAAGGAAGGTAAGGCATATGCGGACTGCGAAGGATAAGGAATGTGTAAATGCAGATAAGGCTGAATTACTCAAAAGCAAGCGCGCTCAGTTAGAGCAGCTTCGTCTGGAAATTGCGCAATTGGAAGCTTCCGAGGAAGGGGTTCCTGGCAGCCACGATGAGCATACCGCCAAAGGCACGGATACTAACCTGGAGGCTACAGCACTCCGATTATTCACCACGATTGCCAGCTTACAGGAAGGTGTTTTGATGGAGGATGAGCATAGGAAAATCATCCTGACTAACCAGGCCTTTTGCGATATGTTTCAAATATCCGCACCACCCGAGGCCCTGGCGGGTGCCGATTGCAGCGCTTCTGCTGAACAATTTAAACATATGCTGGTAGATGAGGAGGGGTTTGTTACTGCTATTGAAAGCGCTTTGGCAGGCCGGCAATTGGTAACTGCAGAAATTATTGCTTTTAAGGATGGAAGGACATACCAGCGCGATTTTATCCCCGTGATCAGCAATGGGAAGTACATGGGGCATTTGTGGAAATATAAGGATATTACCAAGCGACAGAATGCCGAACTGGCCCTGAAGCGCCGGGAAGAAAAGTACCGCGGGATTATAGAAAACATGAACCTTGGCTTGTTAGAGGTTGATCTGGAAGAGCGCATTACGTACGCCAATGAAAGCTTTTGCCGTATGACCAGTTTCAGTCCAGAGGAGTTGGTTGGTCGCATTGCATCAGAGGTGATGCTGAAGGAGGACCATATCCCGGTTATGGCAGAAAAAAACGCTTTACGAAAACAAGGTGTTTCTGATAGCTATGAAATTGCTTTTACCGATAGGTATGGGCAACAAAAGTGGTTCCTGATTAGTGGCGCACCTTTGTATAATGATCAGCGTGAATTGATTGGTTCTATCGGGATACATCTGGAGATTACCAATCAGAAACAGCTGGAAGCAGATTTACGAGAGGCAAAAGCCCATGCAGAAGAATCATCCAGGGCGAAGGAGATCTTTTTGGCTAACATGAGCCATGAGATCCGCACACCGATGAATGCCATTTTAGGCATGAGCGGTCTGCTGGCTAAAACAAGATTATCTAAAGATCAGGCTAAGTATTTAAAAGCCATTAGTTCTTCAGCAGAGAACCTGCTGGTGATTATTAACGATATCCTGGACCACTCGAAGATCGAAGCCGGTAAACTGGATATCGAGCATATTGGTTTCAGACCTGCAGACGTATTCGATCAACTGACAAGAACGTTCCAGTTCCGCGCCGAAGAAAAAGGCTTACAACTGAAAGTAAATATCGCAGAAGCTATACCGGAAATACTGATCGGTGACCCGTATCGCCTCAATCAGGTGCTCATCAACCTAATGAGTAATGCCATTAAGTTTACAGACTATGGAAGTGTAAAAATTTACTGCGATTTTGATACCGGGGGTATCGCTTCTAAAAGTATCCGCTTTACCGTAAAAGATACTGGTATAGGTATTGAAGAGAGTTACCAGGATAAGATATTCGAAGCATTTAGCCAGGAAGATACTTCTGTTACCCGGAAGTTTGGCGGTACCGGTTTGGGGCTAAGTATCTCTAAAAGACTGGTTGAACTGATGGGCGGTGAGCTAAGCGTAACCAGCGCAAAAGATAAAGGCACCATTGTTTCCTTTGCGTTGGAACTGCCCGAAGGCGCTCCGTCTGATTTGCCGGTACAGCGGACAGAGAACGGAGTCAATACTGGGCTGATCAATAAAAAGATCTTATTGGTTGAGGATAATCCCTTTAACCGTTTGCTCGCTGTGACGCTGCTAAACCAATATGGCATTAAGGTTACCGAAGCTTACAATGGCAAAGAAGCCATTGCTTGCCTGCTTGAGGATAGTTTCGACCTGGTCTTGATGGATATGCAAATGCCGGAAATGAACGGTTTGGAAGCAACCGCAGCTATCCGCAACAGCCTGGGATTATCAGTTCCCATTATTGCTTTAACGGCCAGCGCAACCAAAGGCGAAGCCGAGAAATGTTTAAGAGTGGGGATGAACGATTACTTGTCTAAACCTTTTACCGAAAGCGAACTGATCAATGTGATTGGCAGATGGCTGCATGTAACTACAGAGGTGCCGCCCCTGCTATCCGAGAGAAGCCCGACGAAGGAGGCAGGAATAGACTTTGCCAAGTTGGAAGCCTTTGCCAGGACAGACCGGGCTTTTAGTATCAAAATGCTAAGCTTGTTCCTGGAACAGAATAGCATCGTGATAAAAAAACTAGCGCACCTAAATCCTTCGGCTGAACTGGAGCAGATAAAGTATGCCTTGCATAAATTAAAACCAAGCCTACAGTTATTAATTGGGAAGGATTTTGTAGACGGGCAAATTAATCCGGTTTTGCGTTCAGCAAGGGTTGAATACGAAGAAATAAAACTAATAAGGGAAGGCTTGGAACGGGTTAACGCAGCAGCCGAAGCCGAGCTAAGAAAGCTGACGATATCGGTTTAGCTTAACTGTGCTAATAGTGCGCTTTCCTACGCTAAGTGATTGATTGACGAGTATAGACGCCAGTAACAGGATTGCCGTTAACTGATGAAGCGCCGCGTAATAGATCAATTGCCCGGAAGGGCTGTTAAGTAGCGTAAGCACTCCCAACGCCACTTGTATCGTCACTAAAGCAAGTGGCAGCGCGTGTATTAGGGCCGTTTTTTTATCTCCTCCGGATTTTCTTTGTGTGAAAAAGGATATCAACACCAGGATGGCGATCAGATAAGCCAAGCCGCGATGAACAAATTGTATCACGAAGGGATTAAGCGGTTTTGTCTGGCTGGCTTGTGTCATGGCCTCCCAGGGAATCCATTGCCCGTTGATAGCTGGCCAGGTTGGTGCATATAAAGCCGCGTGAGAACCTGACATCAACGCCCCGAAAACCAGTTGCACGAATAGTAAAATAAGCAGTAAACTATTCAGATTTTGTGTTCGCAAAGACCTGGTACCTGCACCACTGCGCAAATTAAACCGCCGGGTAGTAATCACCACCAGATAACTGAACAACAGCATAGCGCTGATGAAGTGAACCGCAAGCGCAACAGGGTTTACCGTTGTCGCGGTATCGTTTAATCCGGTTTTTACCATCACCCATCCAATTAATCCCTGTAATGCTCCTAACAGGAACAGGATAAAAAGATTAATACCCAACCGACGGTTGATCCACCCCCTTACCACAAACAGCAAAAAGGGAAGGGCAAAAACAAGGGCAATCAGCCGTGCCCATTCGCGGTGCAGCCATTCCCAAAGAAATATGTGTTTGTAGTCTGTAAGCGTGAACTGGTAATTGATCTTCTTAAACTGCGCAATCTGCTGATATTGGTGGAAGCTGTTTTGCCAGCTTTGTTCGTTCAGTGGAGGCAACGCGCCTAAAAGCGGTTTCCACTCGGTGATGGACAAGCCAGAGCCGGTTAAACGGGTAATGCCGCCAAGTACAATTTGTATCGCCAGCATGGCAGCACCTGCGATTAGCCAGGTATTCACCGCGCGTCGCCCTTTTTCGCTATTGCTCCTGTACCTTCTTTTGATCATTACGGGGGCAAAGCTTTTAAAAAATCCCCCTGATAAAAATGAGTGCAGTCACTTTTGCGATGATTAATTAAAAGCCACCAGCAGGAAAAGTTTCTGTTGCCAGAAGGGCAGGATAAAAACAAGAACGTCCGGAAAGGCAACCCTTCCGGACGTTGTTACGAGTGAATAATCTTGTTAATGTTTATCTGCTTTCCGATAGTCGGGTTTAGCACGTTCCGGATCGAAATGTAAACCCGGGGTTAGCCAAAATAACAGTATAATACGGGAATAACGAAAGGTAAGCGGCGAAAACAGGAAAGCAGGGATCAGCGTAACCGCAATGTATACCCATGGGTTCCAGCTATGGCTTAAAATGTAGGTAGCCACCGCAAAAGTAACCATGATGGCTACGTTCATGGCATAGCTTACAAACATAGCCACATAAAAGTAACCTGGCTCCACCTCGAAGTGAAAGCCGCAATGCGGGCAGTTCTCATTCATTTTTTGCCCGAAAAGCTGCATCGGGCCGGTTGCAAACATGTTGCCTGTGCGACATTTCGGGCATTTACCGTGCAGGGCAGCCTTAAACCCCGAATGAATATATGGTGCGCCGTTATCCTGATTTTCTTTCATGCTGTTGGTATCAATAGTTAACGTTTTCATTTTGTATGTGATTTAATTTCGTTTCTGAATTCTTCAGGTGTTACGCCTTCCAGCTTCTTAAAAAACTTGGTGAAGTAAGAGTTGTCCTGGAAATTAAGCTCGCCTGCTATTTCCGTTACAGAAAGGTTGAAGTTTACCAGCAGGCGTTTGGCTTCTAATACTACCCGTTTCCGTATCACTTCACCGGCAGAAATTCCCAGCAGGTCGTTACAAAGCGCATTTAAATGATTAGGTGTAATGTAAAGCATGGCAGCATACTCTTTAGGCATGCGCAACGCCTTGTAGTTTTGGTCTATTAGTTTCTGGAAGTTTTTGAGCAGCGTGTAATTGTATGATGGAACGGTGGCAGCCGGTGCTGGCAAACTTGTGCGGCTGATGGTAATAAAAAGTTCGAGTAAAAGCAGGCGTACCATATCTGCAGAAAGCGGGTTGCCATGCTCGCTTTCATTAATTAACTGCTCGAAAATAGCAATGGCCTTTTGCTGCACATCGCCTGCGAGGTTGATCACCTGGTAATCAATGTTGCCGCTGAAAAAAGGGAACTGCTCCAGGTAATCAGCATTTTGCAGGAAAGACTGAAAGAAAGCCGGGGAAAAGTTAACGACGTAGCCATCTGTCTTACCTTCAAAGCTCCAGCTATGTACCTGCCCGGGAATCATAAAGTAGATCTGGTGCGGTGTAACCGGGAAATTTTTGAAATCTATAGCGTGATGTCCGCTGCCTTCGGTAAATAGTACCAGGTGATAGAAGTTATGGCGGTGGGGTAAGTGCAAATTTTTATGCACCTGCAGGTACGCCCCAAATCGGCTGATCAGTATATCTTCCTGCGTATACTTAGAAAGTGTACCTATGTCGTAAACTGGGAAGATTTCTTTCATAATGAAACAAAGATACAGGGAACATAATGACGGTAATGGTGTGTTTTGTGGAATTTGTGGTACTTATTACCGATAAGTAAAGTTTACCATTAACTTTCCATGAAGTTGCAATAATTATTTCCCTTCTTATCTCCGTAAACTTATACTGGGGTATAATCACCACACTTTAGTGGGGAAAGTATTCCTCATGCTTATTCGTATAAACTCCTTTATTTGTAGAAATTCCTAAGCTTTAAGTACTTTCAATTGTTGGTTTGAAGTTTGCGTATGGGGTATCATCGAGATACCAAACTTTATGAAAAAATTTACTCTTCTTTGTGCTGCAGCTGCGTTAACCTTTTTTTCGGCATGTAAAAAAGATAGTGCTTCCAGCTCTGCAAATCCGGGTTCGTCATCGGCAACTAAAATTGCACCGGACGGATTTAACTTCAGCACCACCAAAAACGTTAATCTTAACCTTACCTTGCAAACCAATAACGGCGCTGCCCTTGCTGGTGTAGTGGTAAGCGTTTACACACCTGGTAACACCAACCCTCAGGACGCCATATTTAAAGGTGTTACAGATAAATCCGGAAAGTTGACCGCTACGTTATCAGTGCCTTCTTATCTTGATAAAGTGGTGATTGATCCGGCTTATATCGGCGTACTTAGAAATGCTACCGCTGCTATCAATAATAATGCGGTTACCGCTACCATCGGTGGGGCAAACGGTTACAGCGGCGATATTATTCCAGACGCAGTTAATAACAACCCAAGTGCAACCACAACCAGCAGGATCAGTATTAACGGCGCCAATAGCCTGGAAATTGGTTATCCAACAGGATACACTGCTTCAAATGCATTTCAAAGCCCAACTAATCTTGGCCGCCCGGCTTACTTGGAGCCAACAGGCGACGTAATTGAGCAATCCCTGCTTTCTTACGTGAATGCCTCTCTTCCAGAGCAAGTGGCTGTACCAGATAAGCATCCTGAATATCTGAGCGGAAATGCCGTACATACCATTAATGTTACTGCCAAATCTGATGTCTGGATTACTTTCGTAGCCGAAGGTGCAGGTTACCAGAATACGCTTGCTTATTATACTTATAAAACCAATAACCCGCCGACACAAGTGGGTGGCGGAACTTCAGCAAACGGCATTGATAAGATCACTTACATCTTCCCGAATGCTTCTGCTTCAGGTTCTGGCGGTGGTTTGAAATCTGGTGATAAAGTAAAACTGGGCACATTCGATGCCGGTACATCTATCGGTTTCGTGCTGATCCAAAACGCGTGGACAGGTAGTGGTGTAAATGCAAATGCGCAGAAGTTTTATACTCAGGACGAATTCAACCCCGAAAATACTGCTGCTTTGCGCAAACATACCGTATTGTTGTATGACGATGTTCACAAGCTATACCTGTTAGGTTTCGAAGACCTGAACAGGCAAAACGGAAACTCTGATAACGATTTCAACGATCTGGTAATTTACGCTACTTCAAACCCGGTTACCGCAATTTCTAATAACGGTGTTGCTCCGATTGATAAAGGCGGCGATTCAGACGGTGATGGTGTGCAGGATGCACAGGATGCTTTCCCTAACGACCCTACCAAAGCTTATATCAGCTATTATCCAAGCGCTAATACTTATTCCACTCTTGCCTTCGAAGATAACTGGCCTAAAAAAGGCGATTACGACATGAACGACCTTGTAGTGAACTACCGTTATACTTTCTACAAAAATGCATCAAATGCAGTTGTTGAAATGCAGGGCGAGTTTAATGCAGTAGCTTCAGGTGCTTCTTTCCACAATGGCTTCGGCGTACAGTTACCGGTGTCAGCTTCTTCTGTAACATCTGTTACCGGCCAGCAAGCTATCAGTAATTACATCACATTTGCATCAAATGGTGTAGAGGCCGGTCAGAGCAAAGCGGTAATCATTCCGTTTGATAACCACGAGGCGGTTATTAAAAATCCCGACGGCGCTTATTTCATCAATACGTTAACTACCAAACCAAAAGTAACCGGCACTACGGCTACCGTGAATATTAAATTTAACACGCCGGTAACCCTGGATGTTACCGCATTCAATCCGTTCCTGATCAGCGATCTTCGCCGTGGTTACGAAATCCACTTACCTGGATTTACGCCTACAGATAAGGCAAATACTGCACTTTTTGGAACCGACGACGATAATTCAAAACCGGGTTCAGGCCGTTATTATTTAAGCGGCGACAACTGGCCATGGGCAATGAGTTTCAATACCCAATTCAATTACCCGATAGAACAGGTGAACCTGAAAGACGCTTATCCGCACTTCCTTGACTGGGCAAGCTCTGGCGGTAGCTTATTTACAGATTGGTACACTAATACAGGTGCCGGGTACAGGGTAAATTCAAATATCTATAGTAAATAATTTTCATAGAACAAATGCTTCAGCCGGGCTGCCTCAAAAGGGTAGCCCTTTTATTTTATATTATTTTGTATTTGTGAGAAAATATTATATATTAGGTTTATAATAACTAAACCGTAAAACTTATTACAATGGAAAGGAATTATTTCAGAGGATTATCAATTAAACACCTCGTATTTTTTATCGCCTTTATGTCGGTTACGCTCTATAGTTTTACAGGTAGTAGCGATAAAAGTAAAAGGCATCTTAAAACTAGTTCATCCAGGAAGGTTTCACTTACAGCGTTGAATGTCCAATATGCTTGTTTAACTGCTGCTCAAGTCCAGTCATTTGGCTGTAGACCTACAGGTGTTGACCAGGCAAGCCTAACTGTAAGATCTGATGGTAGTTGGGATTTTTCAGCACATTACTGTTGTAATATCAGCCCTAAGACTTGTTCTCATTCAGGTACTGGCAGGTCTACCGGACCGGGCAGTCTGAAACATGCCGAGTGGTCTATTAACAGTCAAGGGTGCCTTGCGTTAACTGTTCAACAGACGTATTAGACCTATTTGTTTTTATTCATAGTATTCTATATTTCTTAATATTCCCTTTTGAAGGCCATTGAAGCTGGCTTTTAAAAGGGGATATTATCAGTAAGGTTCTATCCTATCGTCTCAATCAATTTTCGATGATCCTTAATAGTAACATAAAAACAATCTGTGCAAACACACCGTTTATGGTTACAGCTTTGATTCAAAAGCGTAATTGTTTATAAACATAAAGTTGCTTGTATATTTACCGGCCGGAGAATTGATGGCAACGCGCCGCAATTCTGCCCTGTCAGGAATTTTTAAATCATCGTCGGTGAATAATTATCGTATTGCTATTATCGGTTTAGGCTATGTGGGGCTGCCGCTTGCGGTGGAGTTTGCAAAAAAATATCGTGTTACCGGGTTTGATATTGATAACGCACGTATTGCGGGTCTACAGCAATTAGAGGATAAAACACGCGAGGTGCCGTCGGAAGTGTTAAGTAGCGTACTGGACCGTCAGGGTGATTTCGGTTTGCAGTTTTCTTCAGAACTAGCGTCAATTAAAGATTGTAATATCTACATCGTTACGGTACCTACGCCCATCAATAAATTTAAAGCGCCTAATTTAGGGCCACTGCTCCGGGCATCAGAAATGATCGGCGAAATATTAAAACCGGGTGATATCGTCATTTACGAATCGACGGTATACCCTGGCTGTACAGAGGAAGATTGTGTGCCGGTATTGGAAAAGAAGTCGGGGTTGAAATTCAACCAGGATTTTTTCTGCGGTTATTCGCCGGAAAGGATCAACCCTGGCGATAAAATAAATACGCTTACTAAAATAAAAAAGGTAACCTCTGGCTCTACCCCTGCCGTGGCTGATACTGTTGATGCGTTATACGCCAGTATTATCACTGCCGGAACCCACCGTGCGCCGAGCATCAAGGTGGCAGAAGCTTCAAAGGCCATTGAAAATGCACAGCGTGATATAAACATTTCCTTCGTAAATGAGCTTGCCCTGATCTTTGATAAGATAGGCATTGATACTACCGATGTAATAGAAGCTGCGAGTACTAAATGGAACTTCCTGAAATATAAACCGGGGCTTGTTGGCGGGCATTGTATCGGTGTCGATCCTTATTACCTGGCCCATAAAGCCGAAGCATTAGGCTATCATCCGCAGGTGATCTTATCAGGCCGCCGGGTGAATGATACCATGGGCATGTTTGTAGCTAGTAAGGTTGTTAAGCTGATGATCAGTAACGGCGGTTCGGTTAAGGGGGCCAATGCGCTGATCTTAGGGGTTACGTTTAAAGAGAACTGCCCAGACATCCGTAATTCAAAGGTGATTGATATTTATAACGAGCTAATGCAGTTTGGTTTGCTGGTAGATGTTTATGACCCATATGCCGACCCGGGTGAGGTAAAAGAAGAATACGGTATAGCGCTAGTTCAACAACTGAATAAGCAGTATGATGCTATCGTACTGGCGGTTTGTCACCGCGACTTCGTCGATTTGGATTACCAGGCGTTGAAGAAAGATGCAAATGCGGTGATTTTTGATACAAAGTCCTGTCTGGACAGGGCGTTAGTAAACGGCCGCTTATAACTTTAAATATCTTCAAACAAAACCTGTGTTTCCTCAGTTAAAAAATCAACTTTGATGATCGGCAGGGCCATGTGCCAGTTGATTATTAATAGTGCGAAATCCTTTCAATTAAAGGTTAAATTAAAAGGATCCGACGATTTTTTAGTGGTATATTTGTTGTTTTTCGACACATAATGTCTGATTATAACCTGTTTTTATCTGATCAACAATTACTGGACGTACTGGCGGTCACTAATCATCCTACCGCTATTCACATCGGCGAAGACGCTTTAATCCAGGTAGCAAATGATGCTATGCTCCGAGTTTGGGGCAAAGATAAAAGCGTGATAGGTAAGTCGCTCGGCGATGCCCTTCCCGAATTGAAAGGCCAGCCATTTTTAGATATGTTTAAGAAGGTATGGCATGAAGGCATAACCATCTCGGGAACAGATACCGCTGCCGATTTGGTTGTAGACGGTAGATTGCAAACCTTTTATTTCGATTTTGAATATCGTGCTATAAAAGATACCAACGGTAAAACATTTGCCATTCTTCATCAGGCTACAGATATTACTGAAAGGATTTTAAGCAAGCAGCGCGAGCAAAACCTGATTGAGCAGCTTACTGCGACAAATGAAGAGATCTCTAGTAATAATGAGGAATTAGCGGCTATAAATGAAGAGCTTTTCGCGACTACCGAAGAATTGACCATTTCTAATGACCGGCTCAGGAGCATGCATGATACCCTCCTGTCAAGCGAAAGCCGTTTCCGTCAATTGGTAGACCAGGCGCCAATCGCGATCTGCGTTATCCGTGCCTATGATCTCCGGGTCGAAATCGTTAATGACAATTACGTAAAACTGGTAGGCAAGCACCGTACTGACCTTGAACAAAGAAACATCTGGGAAGTAGTGCCCGAGGCGGAAGCTGCTTTTGCGCCTGTTATGAACGGCGTAATAGAAACGGGTATACCCTTTGTGGCTAACGAAGCAGAGGTGGTTTTGGTACGAGATGGCTTGCCGGAAAAAGTTTATCTGAATTTTGTTTACGAACCGCTTAAAGATGCAGATGGTACTGTTAGTGCGGTTTTGGTAGTTGCAGTTGAAGTAACCGAACTGGTAGCATCGCGGCAGCGGATAGAGGACGCCGAAGAGCGCGTGCGGCTGGCAACCGAGGCTGCAGAGATTGGCACGTTTGAGCTGAATGTGGCTAATCGGGATCTGATTACCTCATCACGATTTAACAAGATTTTTGGGTACAATACCAGTGTAACGAGCCATATGGTAGACCGTTCCATTTATCCCGAAGACCGCGAATTAAGACATGCTGCGCACGAAAAGGCAATGATTTCGGGTTCGCTTTTTTATGAAGCGCGGATCATATTACCTGACGAAACTATGCGATGGATGCGTGCTACGGGTAAGGTGTTTTTTGATAGAGCGCATAAGCCAGTACGCATGTTAGGTACCGTACAGGACATCACCGATTTTAAGCAACTACAGCAGCAGAAAGACGACTTTATCAGCATTGCCAGCCACGAGCTGAAAACCCCGATCACTAGTTTAAAAGCTTCCCTGCAACTGCTGGATAAAATGAAGGAAAATCCTTCTAAAGAATTTATGCCGCGATTAATAGCGCAGGCCAGGAAAAGTATCCAGCGGGTAAGTGCTTTGGTAGAAGACCTGCTTAACGTAAGCCGTTTGCAACAAACCGAGATACAGTTAAATAAAACAGGGTTTGTTTTAGCAGATCTGGTACGCAACTGTTGCGAAACATTACTGTACCACGAGGGGCAGGCGCTAAAGCTTACCGGCGACCTTGATCTGCTGATCAATGCAGACGAACACCGCATAGAGCAAGTGATCATCAACCTGGTTAATAATGCCATCAAATATGCCCCGGGTACCGATCAGCTTTTAATTGATATTACACGCGAACAAGATTTTGTAAAGGTTGCTGTAACTGATAAAGGTCCCGGCGTTCCGGCAGACCGTATCGCGCATTTGTTCGACAGGTATTATCGTGTGGAAGGGCAAGGCTACAATTCATCAGGGTTAGGTCTGGGCCTTTATATCAGTTCAGAGATCATCAAACATCACGGCGGGCAGATAGGCGTTGAAAGCGAATTGGGTGCAGGCGCTACATTTTATTTTACTTTGCCGCTTTAATAAAGCTTAGCTAATCATAAACTTTTTACTCCTCAATCATAGTTTGTTATAACGGGTAAGCAACATTCTCGCTTGTTGCCGGATAGTCTGTTATAACTTTTAGATCGATAATCTCGTATATTGCTGTTTATTATAAACGCGTCCCGCATAAAAAATGATAAAGCTCAACTTCAGGCAGCAGGTGCTCATCGGCTTCGCCATCTCTATCATACTTGTTTTTGTTGTAGGTATTTTTTCTTACAATGATATTAACCAATTACAGGAAGATAACAACTGGGTAGACCACAGCTACCAGATGATAGAAACATCAGACCAGTTATTACAGAACCTGGTAGATGCAGAAACCGGTACCCGCGGATTTGTAGCCAGCGGAAGCGAGTTGTTTTTACAGCCCTTTGATGCAGCGCTTCCCCAGATTACCCTTAACCTGGATAAGCTGAAAAAGCTGATAGCAAATGATGCCGATCAGCAGAAGATCATTGTCAGGCTTGCTGCAGCGGTGCAGGCGCAGGAAGGCATTCTGAGGAAAAATATCGCTGCGCGGAAAAACTATGGTTTGCAGTATATCCTACAGCAGGATATCTTATCGTCCGGTAAGGTAAATATGGATAACATCCGCTTGCTGGTGAAGTCCCTGCGCGACAGCGAGTACCGGCTGTTGAATGAGCGCAAAGTCAAAACTGCGCAAAGCACCAGTACTACCATTGTTACTATTGTTTCTGGCAGTGTAATCTTCCTGGTCATCATATTGTTGCTTTTTGTGTATATCCAGCGCACATTTAATCAGCAGAAAGAAACAGAAGCCGTTATTACCAGTACCAACCAGGAATTACAGGAGGTGCTGGCAGAGAACGAGCAAAAGAACTGGCTGCTTACGGGCACGGCCAGGCTTAACGACCAGATGCAGGGCCAGCAATCTGAACGCGAGCTAAGCGACCATGTTTTGCAGGAAATTTGTACTTACAGCAGCGCACGCTCGGGTACGCTTTACCTGTACAACCAGCAGGCAGAGGTACTGGAACTATTTGCCCAGTATGCTTTCCATGATCTGGATGTACTTAAAAACAAGATCAGGTTGGGCGAAGGCTGGATAGGCCAGGTGGCAAAAAATAGAAAGTCGGCACTAGTAAAAGCAGAGCTGAATAATAAGCACCTTATACAAACCGGTTCATCTGCACATACTTTGTCGCAGGTTTATATGGTGCCTTTCTTTTATGACAAGGTTTTAAAAGGTGTGATTGAACTGGCCTTTGAGCAGGAGCCCGCTGATTCTATAAAAAACTATATCGAAAGAGTAAGCAGCGATGTGGGAATTGCCGTAAACACCGCCCAGGCACGTACCATTATGCAGGACCTGTTTGCCGAAACACAGCAGCAGGCAGAAGAACTGGAAGCGCAGCAGGAGGAAATGCGCGTGACCAATGAGGAATTGTTGAGCAAGACCGAAATGTTGCAGGCTTCTGAAGAAGAGCTTCGGGTACAGCAGGACGAATTGCGGGCAATTAATGCCGAACTGGAAGAAAAGGCAAGTTTGCTGGAAGAAAAAAATCAGGCTATTGAGCAAGCCCGTTTAGCGATAGACGAGAAGGTGAAAGAACTGGAAGCATCAGGCAGGTATAAGTCTGAATTTTTGGCCAATATGAGCCATGAATTACGTACCCCGCTTAACAGCATTCTGGTACTGGCCCGTATACTGAAAGAAAATAAAGCCGGTAACCTGTCTGAAGACCAAACGAAGTATGCGCGGGTAATCTTCAACGCCGGGAATGACCTGTTGACACTGATCAATGATATCCTCGACCTGTCAAAAATCGAGTCAGGTAAGCTGGAGATGCTGAATGAAAGTGTACGAGTAGCAGAAATTGCCGAGAGTATGGAGTCGCTTTTTGCTGAATTAGCGGCACATAAAAAGATCAGTTTTGTTACCAACTGGCAGCAGGCGCCGGCATTTATGGTTACCGATAAGGTAAGGGTAGAACAGGTAATTAAAAACTTGCTATCCAACGCCTTTAAGTTTACCAGCGAAGGCGGTTCCATTGTGCTCGATATCCGTGCAGATGCCACCGGCGATAAAATCAGTTTTAGTGTAAAAGATACCGGTATTGGTATCCCGTACGAAAAACAGAAGATTATTTTTGAAGCCTTTCAGCAAGCGGATGGTTCTACCAATCGTAAATATGGTGGTACCGGCTTAGGGCTTTCTATTAGCCGCGAACTGGCTGCATTGTTGGGTGGCCAGCTTTCATTAGTGAGCGAACCAGGCGTCGGCAGCGAGTTTACGCTTACTTTGCCAGTTACCGCTGCTGACGTGGTAGCAGTAAGCCCCCCTGTAAAAGAACCGGAACCTGTGCGGCCTGTTACCCATAACGCCACGCCGTTACCTAAAATTGTACCTGTAAATACCGAAGCGCGCATCGTAATTGTAGAAGACGATGTAAATTTTGCAGGGGTATTAAAAACCTATGCCGAGGAGCACGGCTATACCGCAACGCTGGTGCATGATGGTCTTTCGGCCGTAGATATGATCATCAGGGAAGAACCCGATGCCGTGATATTAGATATTATGCTGCCCGGTAAGGATGGCTGGCAGATCCTGAAAGAATTGAAACATCACCCGGCTACTGCGCATATCCCGGTGCACTTAATGTCCGGAGCAGAAGCTTCCATTAATAAAGTTCAGAACGAAGGAGCGATCAGCTTCCTGAAAAAGCCTATCGATATAGAACAGCTCGATCATTTATTCGAAGATCTTTTTGGCTATACCGAGGGCGGCAAACAGGTGCTGCTGGTAGAAGATCACCAGGACCAAAGCGAAGCGTTGAAAAAGCTGTTGGAAGATCAGCAGATCACCGTCGATCAGGCGTTTACCGGCGAAAAGGCTTTCGATCTGTTGCAGAACGGAAACTATCAGTGCGTGATACTGGATCTTAACCTGCCAGATGTTTCCGGCCTGGATCTGCTGGACCGCATTAAAGCGATAGATCGTTTCCACGAACTCCCGGTGATTATCAACACGGCTATGGAACTGGATAAAGAACAGGTGAACAGGTTGATGAGCTATACGCATGCGATGGTGATCAAAACTGCAAAATCTGCCGACCGGCTGATTGACGAAGTAAACCTTTTCCTGCATAAAGTAAGCGCAGAAGCAACGCAGCCCGGCAATGGCGGGGTTAAAGCTCCGTCGAAAAGTCCCACAAAAACAGATTTACTGAAAGGGAAGAAAGTGCTGCTGGTAGATGACGACATGCGCAATATTTTTGCTTTGAGCAGTGCGCTGCAATCATATGATCTGGAGGTTGAAATAGCGAATGATGGGGAAGAAGCATTGGAAAAGCTGGATAATATTATTGGTGTAGATCTGGTGCTGATGGATATCATGATGCCTAAAATGGATGGTTATGAGGCCATGCGCGAGATCAGGAAGCAAAGCAGGTTTAAAAAGCTGCCCGTTATTGCTTTAACAGCGAAGGCGATGAAGGATGATAAGGAAAAATGTATAGCGGCGGGTGCTAATGACTACATTACCAAGCCGGTAGATGTGGACAGGTTAATTGCCATGATGCAATTGTGGTTAAGTAAGTAGCAATGCCTAATTCGAGATTTGTAGTAACGGCAGAAGAAATGACAGAGCTGGTGGCGCTGGTAAACAAGCTCTACGATTTCGATTTCTCGCAATATTCTAAAGCCTCTTTCAAAAGAAGGCTGGTAAGGCTAATGGAATTAAAGCGCCTTACCTTTTACGATCTGAAACACGAACTGGTTAACTCGCCGGCGTTTTTCCAGGAGTTTTTAGACGAAATTACCGTGAACGTTACCGAAATGTTCCGTGATCCGGCATTTTACAAATCGCTATTGACGCAGGTATTGCCTTACCTTAATTCGTTTAACAGGGTAAATATCTGGAGTGCGGGGTGCTCTACCGGCGAAGAGTTATACTCGATCTCTATTTTATTGAAAGAAGCCGGGTTGAAAAATAAAACGCTGCTGTATGGTACGGATATTAACACCTCTGTAATTAAAACGGCCAAGAAGGGGATATACCAGTTATCTAAAGTTAAAAGCTATGCGGCCAATTACCAGGCAACCGGCCTGCCCGGCTCCATTACCCAGCATTTTACTATGATGTATGATGCCGCCATTATACAGGCCGAACTGAAACAGTACACTACTTTTTCTGTTCACAACCTGCTTTCAGATGGGGTATTCAACCAGTTTCACCTCATCAGTTGCCGTAACGTTTTTATTTATTTTGAGCCGGCTTTGCAGGAAAAAATACTGGGACTGTTTTACGAAAGCCTGGTGCCTTTTGGTTTTTTGTGTTTAGGCAGCCGCGAAACTTTGCGGTCTGACTATTTTCGGAAAAAGTTCCGGGTGATTGATCAGCAGCAGAACATTTACCAGAAGATTACACAATAAGGTTTTATAATCGGCGGCGATCGCAGAATTATTTTATTTTTGAGAAAAAATATTGTTTATAAAAACTATTCATCAGATAATTACGTAAACGAAAACGTAACTTGTAGTGATCATAGATTTCGTGTTGTTCCTATCAGTACCGGTTGCTTTTTGATACCCCGTCTTATTCAGATCCCTCTTTTAGCATGACCCCCGTAAATATCCTTATTGTAGATGATCGACCGGAAAACATCATCACGCTCGAAGCACTGCTGAAGCGCGATGATATTCGTATTTTCTCTACAACATCGCCTAATGATGCCTTGAAATTAGCCTGGGAAAACTCAATTTCCATTGCTTTGGTAGATGTGCAGATGCCCGAAATGGATGGTTTTGAGTTGGTGGAGATGCTAAAATCAAACCCGCGGACAAAGGATATCCTGGTAATCTTTGTAACGGCTATTTCCAAAGAGGCTAAATATGCAGTTAAAGGGCTGAACGCCGGTGCTGTAGATTATTTGTATAAACCGCTCGATCCGTATATCACCTCTGCTAAAGTAGATGCCTTTATCCAGTTGGCACGTAGCCAGGCCGAGATCAGGCAAAAGAACGAGGAGCTGGAGAACTTTGCCCTGGTGGTAAAAAATTGTGCCGATATTATTTGTACCATTGACGCCGCTTCGCTTAGGATCAGCAATATTAACCCCGCGATAGAGAAGATACTTGGTTATAAAATGCACGAGGTGCTGGATAAAAGCATTATCGACCTGGTGATTGAAGAGGAGCAGGGCAATCTGCGGACACGCCTGGGTGAGATCATCCGTGAGCGGAGCACTTTTTCTTCGTTCGAATTCCAGTTTCAAACGTTTGATAAAAATACCAAATGGATGGAATGTCGGGCTTCGTACCGGGGGAAGAACATCTTTATTAACATCAGTGATATCTCGCCGCAGAAAAGCTACATGGAGCAGCTGATCAAGTCTAAAGAGGCTGCAGAAACTGCCCGGAAGATCAAAGAAAATTTCCTGGCTAATATGAGCCACGAATTGCGTACGCCCATCAGCGGAATTATCGGGCTGACCAAGATTTTGCGCGATACCCCGGTGAACGAGCAGCAACATGGCTTGCTGGATCTGTTAGAAGTGTCTTCGCAATCGCTTTTGGGTGTGATTAATGATATCCTGGATATTTCTAAAATTGAAGCCGGTAAGTTCACCATTGTACGCTCGCCTAATAACGTTGCTGAAATATGTAAAGCCGTTTGCGACTTGTTAAAGTTTAAGGCAGATGAAAAAAATATCGAACTATTGACGGACATAGACCCGGATATTCCGGAAAGCCTGATGGTAGATTCTTTAAGGCTGAACCAGATATTGATGAACCTGCTGAGTAATGCCATCAAATTTACGGAGCGTGGTTACGTAAAGTTATCTGTTAAAGCATTGCAGCATTTCGATACAAAGTGCAAGCTGGAATTTAGTGTAGAAGATACGGGCATAGGCATACCCGAAAACAGGTTATCGAAAATATTTGACTCTTTTGAACAGGCCGAAGACGATACCTCTGTAAAATATGGCGGTACCGGTTTAGGGCTGGCTATTGTGAAGAAGCTGATTGAACTAAAAGGCGGCGAACTAAGTGCGAATAGTCAGTTTGGTGTGGGTAGTGTGTTTAAATTTACCAATTGGTTTGCCCTCGCCACCCCGGAAGAGACAAAAGTAAAAACCCCGAAAGGCGTAAAAGAGCTTAATGCTTTTAAAGATGTAAAGGTACTGGTGGCAGAAGATAACCTGGTGAACCAATTTATGATCACCAAGATATTGAAAGACTGGCAGGCCCAGGTAGAAGTGGTGAATAACGGCAAGAAAGTACTGGAGAAACTGACTGAAACCGATTACGATATTGTGCTGATGGATACGCACATGCCCGAAATGGACGGTATAGAGGCGGCGAAGACCATCCGGATAAATTTTGATGAGCCCAAACGGAGTATCCCTATCATATCGCTTTCTGCCGCTATTGCCGAACACGAACAGGAATTTGCCGTAGGCTCCGGCATGAACGAGGTGCTTTCAAAACCTTTTCATCCGCATGAACTTCACGCTAAAATGAGCAAGCTGCTGAAGATAAAATAAAATCAGCAGCTTGGTTAGCTATTAACCCAACATGGCCTTTTTCTGCTGCTGGTATTCTGATGGGGTAATACCAAACTGTTTCAGGAAGTTGCGGCCCAGGTGCGATTGCGAACTATAGCCTACCATGGTAGCTACTTCATAGATCTTGTAATCGCCCTCTTCTAATAAGTTTGCTGCCACTTTTAACCGGGTAATGTTAATCAACTCATTGATGGTTAGGTTTGATATCCCTTTTACCTTCCGGTAAAGCGTAGGCTTGCTCATGTTCATCAGGCTGGCGATCTGTTCCACATCAAGATCGGGGTTCTCAATGTTCTTAAAGATTACGGCATTCAGCTTATCCAGGAAGTTTTCGTCAGACTTGGAATAGGCCATGCTTTTCATGTGCACCAGCGGCGAACTGGCGTAATGGTCTTTTATCTTATTGCGGTTGATCAGCAAGTTGGCTATCTGCACCTGTAAATGTTCTGGCGAGAACGGCTTTTCGATATAGGCATCGGCGCCCACCTCTAAACCTTCTATTTTACTTTGCAGGGTATTTTTCGCCGTCAGCATAATCAGCGGGATATGCGAATAATTAAAGTCTGTTTTAATTGCCTTGCAAAGCTGGTAGCCATCCGTTCCTGGCATCATAATATCACTGATGATCAATTGAATATGTTCTGTCTCCAGGAAATCTGACGCTTCTTTCGCGCTCAGCGCTTTCAGCACGGTATACTTTTCGCTCAAATCCTGCGCAATAAAATCAAGTATATCCGGATTATCATCCACAACTAAGATCACTGGTTTCATAGAATCGGTGTTTTCGTATTTAATGTCATCAATAGGTTTATAATTTCCAACGGGGCTGTAAAGGTCGAACTCCTTGTCCTGGTGAATAGGCAACGTCAGTGTAAAAGTATTAAAATCATCAGTGGTTTTGCTTAAAACCAATACGCCTTTGTGCAATTCTGCCAGCGACCGCGAAAGGGGTAAGCCAATACCGGTACCCACCTGTTTCTCGGTTTCCTTCATTCTAAAAAATGGTTCGAAAATGCGTTCGCGCATTTCATAAGGGATCAGGTAGCCATTGTTCCTCACCTCAATGGTAAAGGTATGGTCGTCTATATCATGCTCCAGTAAGCGTATTTCAACAGCAGAACTACTGTATTTAATTGCATTATTTACCAGGTTGCTCAATATCTTTCTCATGGCTTCCAGGTCTACGTAGGCAAATACGGTTTGTGCAGAAAGCAACAGGTTATAAGAAAGGTTCTTCTGTTCGGCGATGGGTTTAAATTGCAGGAAGGTATCGGCCAGTAATTCGGTGATGTTCACCTTCACAAAATTCAGGCTGAAGCCACTGGTCTCAGTCTTTCGGAAGTCGAGCAGCTGATCTGTCAGCTCAATCAGCCGGTTGGTATTCTTCTCCATTATCTTCAGGTTCTGCTCAAGGTCAGGCACGCTTTCTGCCTTTTTCATCACTTTCTCCATCGGCCCTTTAATCAGCGTTAGCGGCGTCCGGATCTCGTGCGCTACGTTGGTAAAGAACTCTATCTTGGCGTTATAGATCTGTTTTTCCTTGTTGTTTTCCAGTTGTTCTATTATCCGCTGGTTTTTCTGTTTGGTATTTCTATGGTAAGCGCGAATAAGGAACAAAATGATGGCAAGAATGGTAGCTGCATAAATGATATACGCCAGTTTACTTTGCCAAATCGGTGGAAGAATATTGATCTGAAGCCGGGTTTCTTTAGGATTCCAGGTGCCATCAGGATTTGCCGCTTTTACTATAAACGTGTAATTGCCGGGAGGTAGTTCGGTAAAATAAGCCTTACGGTTTGTCTTCAAATAGGTCCACTTATAGTCCAGCCCGTCCATGCGGTATTTATACTGCGTCATTTCGGGCGCTGTAAAACTTAGCTTGGCAAAGTCTATGCTGAACGAAGACTGGTTGTATTTTAAAGTAATGGCTTTGGTGAAGATGACGGATTGCTTAATAACCGGATTGGGTTGATTAACGGAAATCTCCTTGTCGTGCACCTGGAAGCCGGTAATGTAAACCGGCGCCGGGAAATTATTCTCACCAAACAAACCGGGGTTGAAACTGATTAATCCCTTTACACAACCAAAGTACAGCGTGCCGTCGCTGTCTTTAAAAGACGAGTTATAGTTAAATTGGTCACTCAGCAAGCCATTGGCCCTGGTGAAAATCTTGATCCTGGTGCCCGCTTTGGTAAGGTTGACCAATCCACGCGAGGTACTCACCCAAAGGGCATGGTTATTATCTTCTACCGTACGGAAGACGTAATTGCTGGGCAAGCCGTTCTCATTATCGAAAAACCTGTACCGGCCTGTGGCGGGGTTGTACAGCCATAAGCCATAACCTTCGGTAGCAAACCAAAGCTGGTGGCTGCTGTCTTCAAAAATGTTGTTAACGGTAGAGCGTTCCAATACATCTTTAATCGGGTAGTGGTAGTTTAGTGGTTGTGCCTTGTTAGTCGCCAGGTTAAGCTTATAAATCCCGCGCCGGAGGGTTCCCACCCAGATGTTCCCTGCGTGATCTTCAATTATGGAATAGATGAACGAGTTTTGAAGATCTTCGATCAGTGTAAAACTGTCCGTCGCCGGATCAAACCGGTACAAGCCCACCGTAGAACCCACTAAGATAACCCCGGCGCGTGTTTTACAAAAGCAGACGATGAAGTTGCTTTTCAGTTGCTTGGGCCCCGGTCCCGAGGTGAAATGTTTAATTAGTTTGCCGGTCGGGATGTCGATAATATCCATCCCCCGCTCAAAAGTCCCTACATACAGATACCTGCCGTTACAGAGCAGCCCGTGAATGTTGGTGTTGGAAACCTTGTTCTCTGCCACAGGGTGAAAATGGGTCCAGGTGGTTTTATCGGCACTTAGCTTGTTCAGCCCGTTATCTTCCGTACCGAACCAGAAGTTACCATATTGGTCTTTACAGATCTCGCGTACCACGTTGCCGTTCAGCGCGGCATTATCCATACCGGGGTAATATTTACGGAAGGTAGTGTACTGTTTTGGGTAATAGTTTAAACCGCCAAAATAAGTACCTGCCCATACGCCGCCCTCACGGTCTCTAAAAAGGCAGTAAACCGCGTTATCTGAAATGGAATAGGGGTCGTTATAGCGCTTTTTAAGGTTGATGAACGTATTTTTTTGCCGGTCGTAAATGTAAATACCCGATTCGGTGGCTATCCAGTAAGTGTTATTGTTGTATTTTAAAATTTCCCGCACGAAGATGGCCGTATGGTTATCGTTGGTGGTTAATGCATCGAAATAAGTGCCTTTACGCGTGTTGAAGAGTTTCAGTCCCTGACTGCGGGTTCCCACAAATAGAGTGCTATCATCAGCAAAGAAGATCTTTTCAATATAATTCGACGATACCGGTTTCGAGTTTTTAAACACGTCGTAAGCCGTAAAGCTGGAATCGGCAGGGTTATATTTTTCGATGGTACCCGTGGTGCTCGAAGCCCATATTTCATTATACCGGTTAATGGCTACAAAATCTGCTTCGAAATGCTGTTTATCGCGCAGATTGATCACCTTGTGCGTTTTGTCGTTATAGATATAAATAGCTCCGCCGATAACTATCCACATGTTGCCCTTTCGGTCTTGGGTGATACAAGCGATGCCTTCGGTTTCGAAAGGCTTTACGGCACAGAAATTCTCTGTTTGTGGGTTATACTTGTACAAACCGGCATCTGTACCCACCCAAATGATGTTGTTGTTATCCTGGTATAGTGCATGTACCAGGTCATTCCCCAGGCTTTTGGGATCTTTCCTGTTATGCCTGAAAACTTTAAAGCTGTAGCCGTCGAATCGGTTCAACCCGTCCCTGGTGCCTGCCCACAGAAAGCCCTGCCTGTCCTGTATGCAGGAAAAAACCGTGTTGTTAGACATCCCGTTGTCTACCTGGTAATGCTTAAAATAGTAGGGGTGCGCCTGAACTGCCAATGTTAACAGCACGGCAAGCAACAATACCATAGGTATTATTCTTCTCATTCGGGGCTAATTTAGGCAGATGGTTTCTTAGAAGTTAAAATTGAGACTTTTTGTCGAATTAATGATACGATTTGGTTAATACCTGCTAAATAAAATCAATTTTCTTTACACCCATAGTATGGCAGTGTTAATGCCGCATTTGCCGTCAGCTAATTAACCAATTAACAATTCATACTTATGGGAAAAATTTTACTTCTTCTGCAAGGCGGGGATCCCGCCTCGCGCCGGCCTGGGCACAACAGGTACTTAAAGAAAGCCCTGATGATGTTACCTCTGTTTATTTACCTTTTTGCCGCGCCATCTGCAAGGGCGCAAAGCAGGGTAACAGGTACCATAGTGGATACCACCGGCGATGTGCTGATTGGTGTTGCCGTTAGGGTAAAGGGTACGCAGATTGGCTCTACCACCGATGTTAAGGGTAACTTTACCATCACCGTGCCTAACAGTAACGCCGTACTAACCGTTTCTTACGTGGGTTACATTACCCAGGAGGTGCCGGTTAACGGTCAAACTACCTTGCGTATCCGCATGCATTCTGCGAATTCTGCCCTGCAAGAGGTGGTGGTAACCGGTTACGGTACGCAAAAAAAGCAGTCGATCACCGGCTCAATTGCCAGTGTTACTAGCAAAGACATCGAACGCGTACATGGTGGTTCAACCGTTAGTACTACGCTGGCCGGCAAAATACCGGGCGTAACTTTCCGTATGCCCGAAGGCAGGCCGGGCGCTGCAGCCAGCGTACAGATCCGGAATATGGGGCCGGCACTGTTTGTGGTAGACGGGGTACAGATGGACGAGGGTCAGTTTAATAACATTGCCCCAAATGATATCGAAAGTATATCGGTGCTGAAAGATGCTTCGGCGGCTATTTATGGTGTGCGCGCTGCAAACGGCGTAATTGTAGTAACTACCAAAAAGGGCTCGGGCGAAAGCCGCATTAATGTTGACGGTAACCTGGGTTTCCAAAACTGGTTCAGGTTCCCCAACGTGCTGACCAATTCTTATGACTATATGCGTTACCTGGCCGAAGCGCAGATCAACAGCAACGGCTCTACCAATATTACCCAAGCCGACCTGGATAAATACCGTGCAGGTACAGACCCCGGTTATCAGAGCTTCAACTGGCGGGATTATGTAATGAACAGTAACAAGAACGCGCCTTTGAACCAGATCAACGTTAACTTTACGGGCGGTTCAGATAAGGTAAATTACTACGTATCTGCCACAAATCTTTACCAGACCTCACAGATTGGTAAAGAATATATGTTCGGTAGAAGTAATATCCAGTCGAACATCTCTGCGAAGGTAGCCAGTGGGTTGCGTGTAAGCGCGAATATTAACGGGCGTATTGAAAGCCGCGAGAACCCCGGCGTACCCGGAACAGACGATTACTGGCTGGCCCGTTTTGCGGTATTGAGAAATACCCCGCTTGAACGGCCTTATGCTAATGACAATCCGAATTACCTGAATGATATCGGCCACAACGAAACCAATTATGCATTCCTGAATGAAAAACTTTCTGGTAAATACCGTAGCGACTGGCGTGTATTGCAAACCACCTTCAATGCCGATTATACTATCCCTGGTATTAAAGGGTTAACTGCACGGGCTTTATACTCCTACTACATTGCTGATGAGGTACTGAACAACCAGGAGTATACGTATAATGCCTATACTTACCGCCCTGCTACCAACACCTACGATATTACAGGCGGTAGTACCAACCCATGGCGCGAACGCGAACAACGTAAAGAGTTTAACAAGACTTTCCAGGCGCAGTTGAATTATAACAATACGTTCGGCAAGCATACGGTAGGTGCGTCAATCGTTTCAGAACGGATAGAACTACAGCACCAGAGAAACTGGGTACATGCTACACCAATTTCAAACAGCCTGCCGCTAATCTATTTCCCTACCGTTGATACTTATGACGATAGCGATACCAAAGAAGCACGTATCGGTTACATCGCCCGCATCAATTATAACTACAACAACAAATATTACCTTGAATTTTCGGGCAGAAGGGATGCCTCTTATCTCTTTGCACCAGACAGGCGTGTAGGTTACTTCCCCGGTGCTTCTGCCGGATGGCGCATCACCCAGGAAGATTTCATGAAAAAACTGCTGGGTGACCACAGTATCCTGAACGACCTGAAATTCCGCGGATCATACGGCATCCTGGGTGACGACCGCAACCCTTACGACCCGAATCAATCTATCGTAGCGGCTTACTCTTATTTACCGGGCTACAACTACAACCAGGGTACTGTTATCCTGGATGGTAATGCCATTACTTCATCGCGCGATAAAGGTATCATCGTAAACCGCATTTCGTGGTTGAAAAGCCGCATGATGAACATCGGCGCCGACTTCACCATGTTCAATAATAAACTGACCGGTACCGCCGAATACTTTTACCGCAAACGGACCGGTTTGCCTGCCGCCAAGAACGACGTAATCATCCCGCTCGAGTTAGGGTATGACCTGCCGCAGGAAAACCTGAACAGCGACGCACAGTACGGTGGTGAGTTTGCGCTGAACTGGGCCAGTAAGGTAGGCGATTTCAGCTATAACATTGGTGGTAACGTCTCTTATTCGCGCCTGAAAACGTTGAGCTTTTATAACCCGACGTTCTTTAACTCGTGGGACCGGTATCGCAACTCCGGCGTGAACAGGTTGGCAAATATTAACTGGGGTTACGAGGTGATCGGTCAGTTCACATCTCAGGAACAGATCAACAACTACAAAGTAAACATTGATGGCAAAGGCAATAGAACTTTACTGCCCGGCGATTTGATCTATAAAGACCAGAACGGTGACAATAAGATTGACCAGTATGATGAACGCCCGAACGGTTATGCCTTTGGTAAACAACCAAATATCAACTTTGGCTTTACGTTAGGTGCTGCTTATAAAGGTTTTGATTTTCATGCCGATTTCTCTGGTGGTGCTGGCTACAGCTACAACCAGAACTGGGAAATGAGGTGGCCATTCCAGAACGGCGGTAACCTGAACACCATTTTCGAAGACAGTTGGAGACGCGCTAACCCTTACGATGTAAACAGTACCTGGATTCCTGGTAAATATCCTGCCCGGCGTAATAATCCGGGTAATGGCTTCAGCAGCTATGGTAACAACTCTACCTTCTGGGTGCATAATGCTAAATATTTAAGGGCCAGGACAATTGAGCTGGGCTATTCTTTATCCAACCATGTGTTAAGCAAGGTTAAAATAAAAAGGGCCAGGGTTTATGCGAACGTATACAACCTGTTCTCGCTGGATAACCTGAAAGAGTATGGCCTTGACCCGGAAATATGGGACGACAATGGTTTGCAGTTTCCGCAGAGCAGGGTATATAATGTGGGTATTAATCTAACCTTCTAATCATTACAGCTAATTCTATGAACAAGATATTTAAAATTACAATGGCTGCCGTTTTGTTAACAGCGGCTTCATGTAAAAAAGATAGCTCATTTTTAGATGTACCTCCTACACAGGTGCTCACCAATGACGTTGTTTTTTCAGACCCTGCCCTGGCTTTGTCGGTGCTGGCAAACCTGTACGACCGCCAGGTTGATTTTTCGAACTTTGATGATGGCTGGAGAAGTTTTGCCGATTTCAGCGAATCATTCCCTTCAGAAAACGGCAGCTACTACATTGTGCAAAGGAACGGTTGGGACTATGCGGAATGGAACATTTGGGATTACGGCTATATCCGCGATCTGAACCTGTTTATCCAGCGTTTAAATGCTTCCAACGGTTTGGCCGCGAGTGATAAAACCCGTTTTATTGCAGAAGCCCGGTTCCTTCGTGCCAATTACTATTTCGAAATGGTAAAAAGGATGGGCGGCGTACCGTTGATTACTGAACCATTGGAGTACGACTACTCAGGAAATGTAACCAACCTGCAAAAGCCCCGCGCCAAAGAATCAGATATCTATGATTTCGTAATCAGCGAGGCCGAAGCGATAAAAGGTCAGCTGCCGGTAAATGCGAATGAAAAATCAAGGGCGAGCGCGGGCGCAGCTTTGGCAATGGAAGCAAGAGCTGCGGTATACGCGGGTTCTATCGCTAAATATGGAGCCACAACACCGCAAGTGTCGCTACCAGGTAACGAAGTGGGTATCCCGGCAAGTATGGCCAATGGTTATTACACCAAGGCACTAACGGCGGCACAAGCTATTATCAATGGTAGCGCGGGTTCTTACGCACTATATAAAGTACTGCCCGATTTGTCTGACAATTTCGCGGCGATCTTCCTTGACAAAAGCAGCGTTAACCAGGAGACCATCTTTATTGAAGATTATAAGGTAAACAGTGGTCGCGTACATAGTTTCACGGTGAACGACCAGCCGTTTTCAATTTCTGACGAAGGTTATGATGCCGGGCGGTTAAACCCATCGCTGAACCTGGTGGAATCTTTCGAAAAGCTGGATAACACCTTTGCACCGCTGCCTACAAAAGATGCTTCGGGCAACCCTATCTTCTACAACAATCAGCTGGATATTTTTGCCGGTCGCGATGCCCGCCTTGCAGGTACAGTGCTGTTGCCTAACGCTTTGTTTAAAGGTAAACGGACAGATATTTTTGCCGGTTATCTATTAGCAGATAACAGTATTTTGAGCAGCAACGAGGCCGGGAGCCTTAAACCACTGCCAGGCACTACTACGCCCGTACAGGTAGTTGGTAAAGACGGCATTGTGAACGGATTAGAACTAAGATCGCAAACCGGGTTCTACATTCGCAAATATCTCGATCCGCAGGAAGGCTCTGGCAGAAGGGGCCGCCGTAGTGATGTGCCCCTGGTACGTTACCGCTATGCCGAAGTTTTACTGAATGCGGCTGAAGCTGCTTTTGAACTTGGGCAGGCACCTTTAGCGGCCACTTATATGAACCAGGTACGTTCTCGCGCAGGCTTAACTACGCCGCTGGCCGCAGGTGATATTACATTCGACCGTATTGTGCACGAGCGCCGGGTAGAGCTGGCTTTTGAAGGCCACATTTTATTTGATATGAAGCGTTGGAGACTGGCCCACATTGTTTGGGATGGTAACCCGATGAGCGTAACAGACCTGGTTTCTAACATCGGCTCTGCTAAAAAGAGAAATACCCAGCCCTGGGGCTTGTGGCCTTACAAATACTACAACCCGGCAAGCCCTAATAACGGCAAATGGTTGTTCAGAGAAACACTGCCAGGGCCGGTTACAGGCGCTAACAGGTTCCAGTTTGGTAACTACTATTCTATGATTACAGGCGATATCACCGCGGCTAATCCGAAAATTGTTAAACAACCTAATCAGTAGTTATTACTAATTGTTAAAAACATGAAAAAGCTATTCTATTTACTCATATTTACTACTGTTATTGCGGCAAGTTCTTGTAAAAAAGATAATTACAAGGCTCCGGGTTCTACGCTAAAAGGGCGGTTGGTTTATAAAGGCGACCCGATCGGGGTTGAGTATAACCAGGTTCCGTTTGAATTGTACCAGTCAGGCTTTGGTAAAGTAGGCCCGATAGGCGCAAGCTTCGATCAGGACGGTAATTACTCTGCGTTGCTGTTTGATGGCAATTATCGCTTCACCATCCCAGCAGGTCAGGGGCCGTTTATGTGGAAAGAGCGTGCTACGGGCGGCCGCGACACCATTGCCATTACGGTAAACGGCGACCAGACGATGAATATTGAAGTAACACCTTACTACATGATTAGAAGCCCGCAAATGGCGGCTTCCGGCGGCAAAGTAAATGCTACCTTTAATATTGAAAAGGTGGTGACTGATGCCAACGCGAAGGGTATAGAACGCGTGAACCTGTATATCAATAAAACACAGTTTGTTTCCGGTGCAGATAATATAGCCTCGGCAGAAATGGCGGGTTCATCAATCACATCCATGAATAATTTATCCATGAGTGTAACCATACCGACCATCAGTCCTACGCAAAATTATGTCTTTGCGCGGATAGGTATTAAAATAGCCGGGGTAGAGGATATGATCTTCTCGCCGGTTCAAAAGATTCAATTTTAATCATAGAAGGCCTTGTGCCTGCTATTTGTTTGATACATAAACAGCTACTAATTCTAATGATCTTCCCTGCAATTACCTGTACTAACACATTTCTTAAAAGAAGTATTGCCGTTTTCCTGTTGTCCGTTGCTGCACTTTCAACACAGGCGCAAACTAAACCATGGAGTATAGTAAAAGGAAAACTTACCACACCATGGACAGCAAAGGTTAACCCGCAAATGCCATTGCCAGAATATCCCCGGCCGCAAATGGTGCGGGGCAACTGGCAAAACCTTAACGGCCTTTGGAACTACGCTATCACCGCCGTGAAGGATAAGCAGCCTGCAAAATTTGCGGGTAAAATATTGGTGCCTTACCCGGTAGAATCGTCACTCTCGGGCGTGGGCAGAACGGTAGACAAAGACAGCACTTTATGGTACAGCAACACCATCAGTATTAATAGTGCTTTACGCGGTAAAACGGTGCTGCTACACTTCGGTGCGGTTGACTGGCAGACCGAAGTTTTTGTAAACGGTAAAAGCGTGGGTATCCACGAAGGCGGGTATGATCCTTTTACGTTCGATATCACACCCTACCTGGTAAGTGGCGCCAAACAGGATATTAAGATCCGGGTGTGGGACCCGACGGACGATGGCCCGCAGCCACGCGGCAAGCAGGTGAAAAAGCCGGAAGGTATCTGGTATACGCAGGTTACGGGTATCTGGCAAACAGTTTGGCTGGAAGGCGTTCCGCAGAGTTATATAAAATCGACTAAACAAACCCCGGATGTTGAGAATCAAACCTTAACTATTTCCGGTGAAGCCGTAAACGCGCAAAAAGGGGATAAGCTGCGTGTAATAGCGATGGATGGTAGCGAAAAGATTGCCGAAAAAGAAATTGCTGCTAATGACACCGCAAAGCTGAAGATTAAAAACGCCAAGTTGTGGTCGCCCGAAAACCCATACTTGTACAATCTTCAGATAGCGCTTGTCAGGAATAACAAAGTGTTGGACGAGGTGAAAAGCTACTTCGCCATGCGCAAAATCTCTATTGGGCCGGATGCTAACGGTATCCAGCGTATGATGCTGAATAACCAATTTGTGTTTCAATTTGGTCCGCTGGATCAGGGCTGGTGGCCGGACGGATTGTATACACCGCCAACCTATGAAGCTATGCAGTACGATGTGGATCAACTAAAGGCGATGGGTTTCAACATGATCCGTAAACACGTAAAGGTAGAGCCTGCCCGTTTTTATGCCTATTGCGATAAAACCGGTATGCTGCTATGGCAGGATATGCCGAGCGGCGATTTAGGCAACAACTGGGAAAACCGCCCGGGCGTGTATCAGCGCGCCACCGATAAAAACCGTACGGCGGCTTCAGAATTGTATTACCGCAAAGAATGGAACGCCATTATTGATGCCTTGTATAATTTCCCTTCCATTGTGGTATGGACACCTTTTAACGAAGCCTGGGGCCAATTCAAAACAGAGGAAATTACAAAGTGGACGATGCAGAAAGATCCGTCCCGCCTGGTGAATAGCGCGAGCGGTGGCAATTACTACAGCGTAGGGCATATGATCGATCTGCATAACTACCCGGATCCGGCGATGCCTCGGGCAGAAATATTCGGGAAAACGCGGGCCTTAGTACTGGGCGAATTTGGTGGCTTGGGTCTGGGACTAGAAGGTCACACCTGGCAGGATCGTCATCAATGGGGTTACCAGAACTTTAAAGATGCCGATGCTGTATTTAAAAAGTATTCGTCGTTTATCGAACCACTGAAAACTATGATTCGCCTGGGACTGTCTGCGGCAGTCTATACCCAAACCACTGATGTGGAGGGCGAGGTGAACGGCTTTATGACTTATGACCGGAAGGTGATTAAAATGCCTGTCGAGAAACTTCATAGTGTGAATACGCAGTTGTACGATACCAGCTTAGTTAAATAATGCAGTTCAGAAATTTAAAAGTTACGGTGCTTCCTATGCTTGGTTTGCTATTAAGTACTACGCAGGTTAAAGCACAGGAAGCCATTGAAGCAGCAGTTGTAAAAACGGTAGATAATTCGGGCAAGAACGCTTTTTATGTGAACAACCGCGCGCCGCTGCAAAACCAGTACTTTACCAAGCTGCCCGTAGGTAGTATTAAGGTAAATGGCTGGTTACGTAAAGCGCTGGAACTTCAGCGCGACGGCCTTACGGGTAACCTGGGCGAAATCAGTATCTGGCTTTCAAAAACGAATAATGCCTGGCTGAATAAAGAAGGTAAAGGCGAATACGGCTGGGAGGAATTACCTTATTGGCTGAAAGGTTACGGCGACATAGCCTATATGCTGAATGATCCGAAGATGCTGGCGGAAACAAAGTTCTGGATCAACGCGGTTCTGAATAACCAACGCGATAACGGTGATTTTGGCCCGGCGGTAGAACATAACGGCAACCGCGATTTATGGACAAACATGCCCATGCTTTGGTGCCTGCAATCTTACTACGAATATTCGAAAGATCCGCGGGTGCTGCCGTTCATGAGCCGTTACTTCAAATTTGAACTGAATCTGCCCGACAATAAGTTCCTGGAAGATTATTGGGAGAACAGCCGTGGTGGCGATAATATGCTCAGTGTTTACTGGTTGTATAACCGTACCGGTGAAAAATGGTTATTGGATTTGGCCGAAAAGATCGACCGAAATACTGCAAACTGGCGGCAGGCAAGTAATCTACCCAACTGGCATAACGTAAATATTGCGCAGTGTTTCCGAGAACCGGCAACTTATTATCTGCAAACTCATAACGCGTCTGATCTTTCTGCAACCTATAACGATTTTAAGCTCGTCCGAAATATTTACGGGCAGGTACCAGGCGGTATGTTCGGCGCAGATGAGAATGCCCGGAAGGGTTATGGCGACCCGCGGCAGGCAATAGAAACCTGCGGAATGGTAGAGCAAATGACCTCAGATCAGCTTCTGATGAGTAGTACAGGTGATACCTTCTGGGCAGACAACTGCGAAGATGTAGCCTTTAATATGTTCTCCGCAGCCTTTATGCCCGATTATCGTGCCTTACGTTACCTTACCGCTCCTAATATGGTGATCAGTGATAGTAAAAACCATAGTCCGGGTATTGCCAATGAGGGGCCGTTTTTAATGATGAACCCGTTCAGCAGCCGCTGCTGCCAGCATAACCATTCGGCTGGTTGGGTTTATTACGGCGAGAACAGCTGGATGGCTACACCGGATAACGGCATCGCCGCGCAGCTATATACCGAAAACAAAGTGCATGCAAAGGTGGGTAAAGGCTCAATAGTGGATATTACCGAAACTACGCATTATCCTTTTGACGACCGGATAAACTTTACCATTAACACAAAAGCAGCTGTAAACTTTCCTTTATACCTGCGCGTGCCGGATTGGTGTGCTAACGCTGCGGTTACTGTAAATGGTAAAGCAGTAAGGGTAGAGGCTACCGGGGGTAGCTATATCAGGTTGACCAATCAATGGAAAAACGGCGACGTAGTAAGTCTGCGGTTGCCCATGCGTTTAAAAGTGCGCACCTGGGAACGCAATAAGAATAGTGTAAGCATCAGCTATGGACCGCTCACTTATTCTTTAAAGATTAATGAAAAGTATGTGGAGAAAGACAGTAAAGCTACTGCGATTGGCGATTCGCGCTGGCAGGCCGGTGCTGACCCGACGAAGTGGCCTTCTTTTGAAATATACCCTGCTTCAGACTGGAATTACGGTTTAGCTATAGATAGTATCGCTCCGGAAAAATCCATCCGTATCGTAAAAAAGCAGTGGCCGGCCAATAATAATCCCTTTACTAATCAAACCGCTCCGATTGAACTGATTGTGAAAGGACGAAAGATCGATGACTGGAAGGTAGACCAATACGGATTATGCGGCCTATTGCCACAAAGCCCGGTGAGCACCACAGCACCATTAACCCAATTAACGCTGGTGCCCATGGGGGGCGCCCGGTTACGCATATCGGCGTTTCCGCAAGTGAAATAGAATCAGAAATACATTTAACTATATATGAAAATTAACAAGCTAACGGCGGTTCTTTTTTTTGCAATTCAGTCCGTAATCGTACATGCACAAAGCACACACGCGCCATCTTATCCATTAATTACCCATAATACTTACTTCAGTATATGGTCTAACACAGATACGCTCACTTCGTCTACCACCACACACTGGACAGGCGCCGAGCAGTCTTTAACCGGTATGCTGAATGTTGATGGGCAGGTGTATCGCTTTTTAGGAAAAGAGCCAAACGTTTACAAAGGCATTGCCGAAGCATCTGACGAGAAATCCTACCAGTGTAAATATACAGAGGAAATGCCCGCAGGTAACTGGTCAGAAGCTGCTTATGATGACGGTAGCTGGAAAACAGGGACAGGGCCATTCGGCGATGATAAGATTCACTATCCAACCGTTTTCCTGAAAGATATCTGGCTGAGAAGGGAGTTCACGGTCGAGAATACCGATTTTAATCAACTGTTTTTGAAGCTGCTTTTTGATGATAATATCGAAGTATTTATTAACGGCACTAAAGTTTATGATCACGGCTTGTTGAACGGTGGTTATCATTACATCCCGCTCGAAGAACAGTTTAAAGAGGTTTTGAAGAAAGGCAAGAACGTGCTGGCGGTACATTGCGTCAATACCGGCGGGGCATCTTCTTTAGATGTCGGCCTGGTAGACCTGTTGAAAGTGCGTGTTGGAAATAAAGTAGCCGTTGCCGAGCAAAAAAGTGTATTGGTAAAACCTACGCAAACGGTATATGAATTATCCTGTGGGAACAAGGTGGATATTGAAGTAACCTTTACTTCGCCGCTATTAATGAACGATCTGAAATTGTTGAACCGCCCGGTATCTTACATTTCTTATAAAGTGAAATCGGCAGACGGAAGAAACCACCAGGTAAAGCTGTACTTCGGGGCTTCTACCAATGTGGCCGTTGATCGCAGCAACCAGGAAGTAACAACACAAAAGATCACTTCTAACCAACTTACCGCGCTTAAAGTTGGAACGGTAGAACAACCTATTCTGAAAAAGAAAGGTGACGACGTGCGGATAGACTGGGGCTATTTCTACGTAGCTGCACCTATTGCCGAAAAAGCATCGCAATACGTAAGTACACAAAGCGAAGCCACGCCTTCATTCATCGAAGGTAAAACTACTTCGACAGAAACCAAGGGAAAGCAATTAGTGCTGAATACCATTATTCCATTCGGTACGGTAGGTAAAACGGCCGTGGAAAAATTTGTGATGCTCGGATATGATCCATTGTACGGAGTTCAGTTTTTCAAGGATAATTTAAAGCCACTATGGAAAACCTATCCTGGTGCCACCATGGAGAAAAACCTGGTAACGGCATCTACCGAATATAAAAGCATACTTAATAAGTGCCAGGCATTTGATAAACAGTTATACGACGACGCGAAAAGCGCCGGCGGAAAAAACTACGCAGACCTTTGTGCCATTGCTTACAGGCAGGCCATTGCAGCGCATGAAATAGTTAAAAGTCCGAAAGCAGGCTTGCTGTTTATGTCAAAAGAAAACTTCAGTAACGGCTCAATCAATACGGTAGATATTACCTATCCTTCTGCACCAATGTTCCTGCTGTACAGCCCCGAACTGTTAAAAGGCATGATGAACGGGATCTTCTACTATAGCGAAAGCGGTAAGTGGCCGAAGAAGTTTGCAGCGCACGATTTGGGTACTTATCCGTTAGCTAACGGGCAAACCTATGGCGAAGATATGCCGGTTGAGGAATCGGGTAACATGCTGATCCTTACCGCCGCAATTTCCAAAGCAGAAGGCAGCGCCAATTATGCTTTAAAGCATTGGAAAACATTAACGGATTGGGTAGAGTATTTGAGCACGGCGGGTTTTGATCCGGCGAACCAATTATGTACGGATGATTTTGCAGGGCACCTGGCGCGTAACGTAAACTTGTCTGCCAAGGCGATTGTAGGTATTGCCGCTTACGCAGATTTAGCTGGTAAACTGGGCAAAAAGGACGTTGCTGCAAAATACCGTAAAATAGCTGAAGGCATGGTAACCAAGTGGATGCAAATGGCTGACGCAGGCGACCATTATTCGCTGGTGTTTGAAAAACCCGACACCTGGAGCCAGAAGTATAATTTGGTTTGGGATAAGGTGCTGAACTTTGGCCTGTTCCCAAAAGAGGTTTACAACAAAGAAATTAAGTATTATTTGGGCAAGCAGAAAGCTTATGGCTTACCATTGGATAGCCGCAGAACGTATACTAAATCAGACTGGATTTTATGGACGGCTACACTGGCTTCTGGTAAGGATGCGTTTGATGAAATTGTTGACCCGGTGCATAAGTATGCGTTTGAAACAACGTCACGCGTGCCGATCAGCGATTGGCATGAAACCACCAATGGTAAAATGGTGGGCTTTCAGGCGCGGAGCGTTGTCGGTGGATATTTTATGAAATTATTAGATAAAAAGTTTCAACTTAAATAAATTTTACTTAATTTTCGTATTAATTAAACAACCTAAAATTTACTCACAACAAAAAGCCTTTCAGTTTGAAATTGAAAGGCTTTTTTATTTGGCTTAGCCGTTAGTAAATTATTGCAGTGGTTTAAGGTAATTGCTATACCGGTGTTTTATAGAGTAGTGATCTAAATGAAGTAAATTTTAACTTATAGTTATTATCGGCATGATTTTTAAAGTTATCACCATAACTAAACTATATATGTTATGAGATCACTATTGTATATCGTCGCAGTTATCCTGATAATCGGATGGGCTGTAGGTGTGTTTGCTTATTCAGCAACCGGATTAATTCACGCGTTATTGGTAATTGCTATTATTGCCTTTATTTTAGGACTGATCAACAGAAGTTCAGTAACGGTGTAACGACAAATATTTTTACAATTAAAAACTAAAAGACACGGGCAAACAATCCGTGTTTTTTAGTTTCTTACGACCCTGCACTAAAGCTTATTACGGTATAATTAAAGTAGTATAAGTATTATCATAAGTTTCTTTTGCTCAAGTACCAGGCAATCAGCTCGGCTTTAGAGTTGATCTTTAATTTTTTATAGATGTTCTTCAAATGCTGGTTTATAGTGAAGTAGGTTACGTTCAATTTATCGGCTGCAGTTTTATTGGCTACTCCTTCGCTCAGTAACCGTATCAATTCCAGTTCTCTTTTGGTTAGTTCGGTATTAGCATCGGCATGTTGTTGCTGGTTAAATTGCAGAACATGTGGTATAGTGGTAGGGGATAATGGCACCCCTCCGTCATCTATCTTCAAAATAGACTCTGTAATATAGGTCATACTACTGGTTTTCAGCAGGTAACCTGTTGCACCGTTTTCCATTGCTTTCCGGGTTAAGCGGGCATCCTCCATACTCGAAAGAATAACAATTTTACTTTTCGGGAAGCGGTTTTTAAGTACTTTGATACTATCGATACCCGAGCCGGATTGTAAATTAACGTCAAGCAGAATAATATCTGGCTGAGCGCTTGTAACCGCGAGTGCATCTTTAATATCGTTTACAGAAAAAACAACCGAAAATTGCTTAGTGATCCTGAAATATTTAGCGTAAGTATCTCTTAAAATATGATCGTCTTCAATTAAACCGATTTCCTTCATTCCAGGTTTTTTAGTGTGATTAGGGCGTGTGAAGATTGTTGTATTAAGTTATTTTTTTACCCTCTTTTTAAACTTAAGGGCAACGAGTATTAAAAAAAAGTAAAGTTAACAGATACCACGCTTCAATAGCAAATATGTTTATTTAACCAATATATAAATATTACTTAAATAAGTAACATTATCACAAAAACATAATAAACAGCTCACCTTCAACGGTTTTGTTTAGCGTACTGCTTAACTTTTGTTTTGCTTGGGATGGGGACCGAAAATACCGCAATTGGCATGACCGAACTTTTGTTTTATAGGGCCGTTTATTACTCATTTAAGTAATTGTTTGCCTTACAGCTTTTTAACAGCTTTGTTTACAAAATAAGGTGAGAAGGTATTTAAAAAAGCTGATCGGCCTTTACGATCAATTTCCTTTACAGATACGGATCTATCATACTTTCTGTTGTTTAACCATTCTGGCAGTAGCGCTCATTATACCTTTTAAGTATTATGTAGGCCTGCACGCAACGGCCCTGCTTGCAACATTGCTTGTAATTTTTCTTGGTTTTGCTTTATGGTTATCCCGCGTTAAGAAACGGCATAAATTAAGCATTACATGCACCGCACTGTTTGTTAACCTGCTTTTTTGCGCAAATTATTTTTTCAACGGGGGGGTAGTTAGCAGTGAAATTCTGATCATCGCTTTCTCTTACTTCGCTATTTTAACTATTACCTCACCTGCAGAAGTTAACCTCTGGACGCTGGCAAACGTGTTATGCTTTCTGTTTCCGATGACTATAGAATATTTCTATCCATCTGTAATCATCGGAACTTATGCATCCAGTGGCGGTCTTTTTTTAGATATGATCTGCACTTATCTGATCGTTATCGGGTTGATGCGGGTAATCGTGCCATTTATCATAAACAATTACAACTTTGCGAAGATGTCTGCAGAGATCAGGGCGATAAACCTGGGGCAGATCAATGAAGAGAAGAATAAACTGATCTCGATGATATCACATGATATCCGAACGCCGTTGTCTAACGTTCAAACGTACCTGGAGCTAATGATGGATAAGGATTTTAACGAAGCAGAAAGTGAAGCTATCCGCGAGGGGCTGCTGAACTCCACACGGCAGACACTGGAAATGCTTGATAACATCCTGCTATTATCCAAAAATCAATTAGTAGGGCATAGCGTAGCTTTTGATGTGATTAATCTTCATCAGCTTTTTGAAAGCCAGCGTCAGCTGTTTCAAAATATTGCGGAGGCCAAAGCTATCACGCTTGAGTATCTGATCGAACCATTGGATGTGATTGGTAACAGCGAGATGCTACATTTGGTAATCCGCAATTTGATAAGTAATGCCGTGAAATTCACCTCGCCTGGCGGCCATGTAGTTGTCTCATGCTATAGCAATGCGGGTAATTGCATCATAGAGGTAAAAGATAGCGGTATTGGCGTACCTGTTGAGTTAGACGATAGTATTTTTGAATTGAGCGCAGCACCTACTTATGGCACCCTAAATGAAAAAGGCGCCGGATTAGGATTGGTGCTCTGTAAAGAATACATCGAAAAACAGAAGGGAAAGATCTGGTATCAAAATAATCCTGTCAGCGGGACCAGTTTTTTTATCCAAATTCCGTTGAATCAAGCACTGAACTAAAAAATAAGATGGTTTAGCCATTGGCACTCCCTAGTACCAATGGCTGAAAAAATTAGATTGTAATCAGTGCTTTGATCACTTTATTAGCCGGATCGAGTAGTTTAGAAAACTCACCCGGAACCATTTCGAAGCCGACGTTATGCGTAATAAATTTACGCGGATTTATTTCTCCGGACTTCATCAAGCTGATCACCTTTGCAAAGTCTTCTTTTGTTGCATTACGGCTGCTCATCAATGTGCTTTCGCGCTTATGGAATTCGGGGTGACTTACGATCAGGTCGCCCTTTTGAAGACCTACCAGCACATATCTGCCGCCATGTGCAAGGTAGTAAAAAGCACTGTTGATGGCTTTCTGGTTGCCCGTAGCATCAATAATTACAGTCGGCATATCTCCATTAGTGATTTCGTGTAACCGCGCAATTACATCATCCTTCAGTGTATTTAACGTCGCTGTAACCTTGAAGTTTTCGTTACAGAAGGCCAGGCGTTCATCATTTACGTCAGCGGCAATAACGTTGGCCCCCATGCCCGAAGCCATTTCGATCATAGTTAATCCTATAGGCCCGACACCCATAATCAGCACAAATTCTCCGGCTTGCAAAGCTGCCCGCTTGATCCCGTGTGCACCGATGGCGAAAGGCTCTACCAATGCAAGTTCGTCCAGGCTTAAGCCCTCACTCTTCAGCAGGTACTGTTGTGGTATTTGTACATATTCGGCCATACCGCCATCTATGTGTACACCAAATACTTTGATGTTGGCGCAGCAGTTAGGTTTGTCTGCCCTGCATGCTACGCAATGGCCGCAATTGAAATAAGGGATAAAGGTTACCAGTTCGCCTTTTTCAAAGCCCGCAACATCACCTGTATCCACTATCTCTCCGGAAAGCTCATGCCCCAGAACTCTTGGGTATGAAAAGAAGGGCTGCGTGCCTTCAAAGGCGTGAAGGTCGGTCCCGCAAACACCAATGCGTTTGATTTTTATTAACACATTACCCGGTTGCAGTTCGGGCGCCTGCGTCTCCTGCAGCTTTAGTGTACCCGGTGTTTCGCAAATTATTGTTCTCATTTAAGCTTGAATATCTTATCCATCAATAGCCACTTTTCACCCTCTTTTGCCCAAGGTAAGGCCTGCTGGAATTTCCACATCAATTGTTCCCACTCTTGCACTTTCAGATTTGAAGCGTCTGTTTCCGCTTTCTGTTCGAAAGAGAAGCCGTCGTTCGCGTCAATGATCATAAACAAGCGGTTACCCGTGCGATAAATTTCCATGTCTTCAATACCAGATTGCTTTATGCTTTCCAGGATTTCAGGCCATACGTTTCTATGAAATGCATCATATTCCTCAATTAAACCAGGATCATCTACCAGGTCGAGGGCGAGGCAATATCTTTTCATTATTCTTTAATGTCATTTAAACCGTAAAAACGAACTGCTGTACCACCCCAGAAGTCTTCGGCCTGGGTGCTGCTCAGGTTCGCGGTGTAGGTCTTTACCAAATCTAACATACGGTCGTATCCACCTGCTACTTCACAAACAGGCCAGTCGGATCCGTACATCAGCCGTTCAGTTCCGAATGCTTCAAAAACCACATCCAGGTATGGCGTAAAATCTGATGCTTTCCAGTTCGCCCAATCTGCTTCAGTTACCATACCGGATACCTTGCAATAAACATTAGGGCTTTGTGCAATCGTCTTCATCTCATCAGTCCAAGGGGTAAGCTGCCCTTTTTTAATTAATGGTTTGGCCAGATGGTCGATCACAAATTTCTGATCAGGCAGGCTGTCTACCAGTTCTATTACATATTTTAATTGATCTGGTAAAACCAGCAGATCATAGGTATATCCATTTACGTGAAGTGCATGCAGTCCGCGAACAAATTCTGGTTTTAACATCAGCGCGCGGTCTTTTTCGCCTTGCAGTACATGCCGGAAACCTTTCAGCTTAGTATAAGGCTTAAATTCTGCCAACTGTTGTTCGATATTTTCGTGGCATAGATCAACCCAGCCCACAATACCTTTGATAAAAGGGTTGGCTTCGGCATTCTTTAACTGAAACCAATTCTCTTCAATGGATTGGTCTGACTGTACTACCACACAACCGTCAATATCATGACGTTTTAAAATCTGTTCCAGTTGTGCCGGAAGGTAGTCTTTTTGCAGAACAGACATATCATCCGTAATCCAGGTATCGCGTTTGGGATCATACAACCAGAAGTGCTGATGTGCGTCTATCTTCAACATGGTTTTATAAATAGGCGTAATTAGGATCAATTAACTTTTTAGCCTTCAGATCTTCCCAGAAACCGGCATGAATAGTTTTCTCTGGGTATTCAAGGTTCACTTTGATCTTATCCGGGTTGGTGGTACTTAGGGCAATGCTTTCTGTACCTGGAGCACTTAACGCAAAACGGACACACGCGGCAATGGGTTCAATATTGTGTTCTCTGCATGCCTCGTAAAAGCGTTCCCGCCATTCCAGTAAGGCTCTGCCCTTTGGGTCTGCCGCATCTACCGGTTTATAGTTGTAGAACTCGCCCCCTAACAGAAAGCCGCCGTTAAAAACAGCAGAGTTTATAATGGTTACGTTCTTATCTTCCAGTTCCTGCATAAAAGCAAGCAGGTCTGCAGGGTGGCTGTGCAAAGTCATGCTGTTGGCAATCATCACCCAGTCAAGATCAATATCCCGGCTGATGGTTTGTATGCTGTGCCAGTCTTTAGCACCAATACCCACAGCCTTCACTTTGCCTTGAGCTTTTAGTTCGAACAGGGCTCGGTAGGCATCTAAGATATCCTGGTAGCGTTTCTTTTTATCATTTTCATTGGTTGCGGCGGCAAGATATTCGTCCGGGTCATGCACAGAAACCAATTGTGTTTCATAACCTCCCAACAGTTCTACGCCCTGCTCATAACATTCTATAATACCTTCGTAACTGATTTTTTGTACGGCATCATGTTGCAGCCCAACCCACACACCAGGTTCAAAAGTTGGTTCGGGCGTGGTAAGCGGTGTGCGAACCCAACCCAGCTTATTGCTGATAATCACCTCATCCGGTTTAATCCCCAGGGAACGTAAGCCGTTACCCAGACTTTCCAGTGCAAGACCTGCACCGTATTTGCCGGCCGAATCAAACACAACGGGCTTAGGCGAGTAGGTAAAGATGTTTTTGATGATGGTATTTTTAGTTTCCTGAGACTGCGCTTTGTATAAATTACCTAAGCCGCTGGTGCCAAAAATTACCGGAGGTAGATCTGTCATTGGGTTTTATAATTTGGTGTTAAATCATGCTAAACCTACATAAGCCAACGCTTTCATCCAAAAAAAAGTGCATTTAAGCCAAATGATAAAGTATCACTTTAAGAGGAATGTGCTTGTTTAAAACATGATGCGCAATAATAAATGTTATTTGAACATTTTTTTATTTTTTGTTGCATTTTATACGTTTGTACATAAATTTACTCGTCAGAAATAACCAATTAATCCTTGCAGCCTTCCGGGGCTTTCGCTAATTATAAAATGGCGATAAATGCGCTATTTAAAGGATAATCAACGCAGTTCAGAATGAATAATAAAGCTTTTTTAGTAATAATACTTTCTTTTTTATTTTGCTTAAACGTTAAAGGGCAGTTTTTACCCCGTTTGCAGATATCCGCCAATCATCGGTATTTCACTGTTGGGGGGAAGCCTTTTTTCTGGCTGGGCGATACCGGATGGCTATTGTTTTCCAAACTGAACAGGGAAGAGGCAGCGCAGTATCTGGATACCCGAAGCAAACAGGGATTTAATGTGATACAGGTGATGGTAGTGCATAGTATTAAAGAGGTGAATGCCTATGGCGATTCTGCTCTTAATGCGCAGAACATTACCAGCCCGAAAGTTACCCCAGGCAATACCTTTGGTAAAGCAGGAGAGTATGACTATTGGGATCACGTGGATTATATTGTACGGGAGGCAGCAAAAAGAGGATTATATGTAGCGATGGTTCCGGTGTGGGGATCTGTAGTGAAAGAAGCTAAAATTAATGCCGAACAGGGGAAACGATATGCCGCATTTTTAGCAAAGCGTTATAAAGATTATACGAATATCATTTGGATGAATGGTGGGGATATTGCCGGTAACATTGCTAATGCAACCTGGAATGCGATTGGAAATGAATTGAGAGCGGAAAATCCAAAGGCGCTGATTACCTATCACCCTCGTGGGCGAACGCAGTCATCTAAATGGTTTCACCATCAGCAATGGTTGGATTTTAACTGTTTTCAGTCTGGTCACCGAACTTATGCCCAGGACACCTCTAAAAACGATTTGCACTATGGCGAGGATAACTGGAAGTATGTGAACGTGGACTATAATCTGAAACCCATTAAGCCTACCATTGACGCCGAGCCATCCTACGAACGTATTCCTTATGGACTGCATGATACGACACTACCTAAATGGACAGATGCAGATGTGCGTAGGTATGGCTACTGGTCGGTATTTGCAGGTGCATGTGGTTATACATATGGTAACAACGATGTAATGCAGATGCATAAGCCAACAGATAAGGGTAGTGCTTATGGTTCTACAGAATACTGGTATAATTCGATTAATGACCCTGGCGCTTTGCAAATGAAATATCTTAAAAAGTTAATGCTTTCAAGGCCGTATTATCAGCGTATACCAGATCAGTCGCTAATAGTTGGGGCTAAGGGAGAAAAATATAATTGTCTGCTGGCGACACGAGGCCGCAGTTATGCCTTCGTATACACCTACACAGGTAGAAATCTTCTAGTAAACCCGTCTAAGCTTACAGGAACCAGGATTAAAGCTTCCTGGTACGATCCACGTACTGGGGACTTGAAAACCATCGGTACTTATAAAAAGAGTAGTCAGCTAAGCTTTGACCCACCTGGGGATCCAAAGGACGGCAATGACTGGGTGCTCGTATTAGATTCGATTTAAGTCAACCCTTTACTCAATGGTTGGTATTGTCGCAAACAGCCAGTGATTATGTCGCTTTTTTAGTCTTTTGCCTGCGTAAGTTGCGTTAGCTTTGTATTCTAACCAAAGCAAGAAAGATTATGCAACCAATTATTCCATTTTTATGGTACAATACAAATGCAGAAGAGGCAGTCGCATTTTACCAAAGTATATTTGAGCAAAGCCGGATACTATCTGTTAAACGGAATGGTAAAGGCGCACCCGGACCTGAAGGCGCAGTTATGCTGATCAGTTTTGAACTGAACGGGCAACAGTTTATTGCTTTGAACGGTGGCCCGCATTTTACTTTTAATGAAGCAGTTTCATTTGTGGTTTCGTGCAAAACCCAGCGGGAGATCGATCATTATTGGGAAAGATTAACTGAAGGCGGATCAGCGGGACAGTGCGGCTGGTTGAAGGATAAGTTTGGAGTGTCCTGGCAAGTTGTGCCAACTGATATTGATCAATTATTAAGTTCTGATAAGGCCATGCAGGCAATGATGAAGATGTCAAAGTTAGAGATCGAAGTTTTAAAACAGGCCAATAAGGAGTGAACGCGCAATATTTCTTCCAATTAACGTTATCCAGATTGAAGTATTAAACCTTTTTATACTTAATGTATCAAAAGGGTAAAGTAGTACTGTGTTGTAGCATTTGTGGTTTGAACTACGTCTTCATAAAAAATTAATCTTTCTAAAAGAGATTTGACACCATGGTAGAAATGGATACAAACAGGAAGATGTTATTGCTGGATAGGGATAATAACACTTTAGATGTAGCACATGATATTATGTTTTATGGCTACACCGATATGCATATTACTGCAGAGGTTGAATGTTTTTTCCAATTGGCTAAGAACTATAAGCCGGATCTGATTATCATAGACCAGCTTTTTGCGGACATTTATATTGAAGAGCTATGCAACCAGCTAAGAAGCGACGATCAAATGAAGGGTATCCCAGTAATAACGGTTTCCAAAACTTACCATCGGATTATCAGTAACGAAACCAAATCTGCTGATACGCTTTACATTCGCCAGTATGATAGCAAAGCATTTGCAGACAAAGTAAACTACCTGATGGCATCATAAAACCTGGTTATTGGTTTCGTCTAGTCTGCTTTTTTGTTGTTTTAGCCCAAACTGCTGATCAACCTGCTTTATTTGCTCGCACTGATGATTGCTTAGCTATAAAAGATTAGATTTATTATTAAAGAAATTTGCAGGAAAGACGTTTTTGTCTATATTTGCACTCCTTAAAATCAAGACCATTTCAGCAGCCCAGGTGGCGAAATTGGTAAACGTTGCGGTCTCAGAAGCCGTTGAGAATTGTCTCTTGAGAGTTCGAGTCTCTCCCTGGGCACAAGCTAAAATGTAAAAAGTTTTAGCTTTTTGTTTTTAAATAGGCCCAGGTGGCGAAATTGGTAGACGCACCATCTTGAGGGGGTGGCATTCGTAAGGATGTACGAGTTCGAATCTCGTTCTGGGCACTATAATTATCTGTTTACTGCTAGTCTTTCGTCTTTTTTTAGCTCGAGTTTGTCTATTTCCTTTTGTAGAACGTTGACTTGGTTTTCAAGCACTTTTAGTCTGAGGTCATTGATTCTTGTTTGGTTTTCCTGCGTGGATTTAATATCGTAGATGGCCTCTTTTAATTGAAAGTAAGTAGTCATTACAGAGACTACGATACTTACTGTACTAATAATTGTGACGATGATATTCCGTACAGTTATACCCCTGATTTGTTGCTCTTCAATGCTGTAGCTGTTTGCATTTCTCATAAGTTTGTTTTATGTTCTTGATAACCAGCTCTCGGCATAAATCTCCTGCGTAGGGTTGTTTTCCATGATGCTGATGTAACGGGCTATTTGAAGCCCATTTAGCAGTTTGAGAATAAGTTTTTTATTTGGATTGCTGTTAAGTGCCGAAATTGTTTTCGTTCCGATAATACCATCGACCGCAAGATCTGGGTATAGTTTCTGATTGCGATTAGCAAGGTTAAGGGCTCTCTGTAAGAATTTTGCTGCTATCGCCACCCCCATGTTTACTGCTGTATCATATATTTCATTCGCGATATCTTGGTCTGTGACCAGATCTAGTTTAAAGACATCCCAAAAGTTCTGTTTATAAAATGCATCCACTAATGCTTGGAGCTTTTGATCTGATCTTAGCAGTTTGTTTGCAGCCGGGATGTCATGTTTAGTTTTTTCTAATACCGTACGAATGGTGCCCCATCCTGGCCAGTTAGGCCAGAAATTTGATGCAATTCCCCGATAAGTCAGACCACCTCTATCAGACGGAGAGTCCGCCAATTCTCCCTCGATTAGCTTAGTTTTACCGTTAGCGATTTGAAAGTCAGCCATTGGATGCCTCCCGGGATGAATCTGTTTGTTTTACAGCAAATTGGGCAATGGCTGTAATGGCCGTTCCGACACTTATTAAAATGGTTGGAACTTTATCCGGAATTCCGGCAATTTGAGTAAGGGTAGTACCAAACGCAACTAAGCTGGCACCGAATACCTGTGCTCGTTTAAAAAACGGCGGCGTTTCTGATTTCAAGCGCTGCCAAAGTGTAGAAAGGGTTTTCATTGTTTAAATTATTTAAGGTTTAGAAATTATTTTCAATTTGCTCATCGATCAATGTGCAGTTAACACCTATCGTCTCAAGCATCGTTTTAGCCCGCGCTAATGTGTCTACTATAACTGTTCCGGCAATAAGAATTACTCCACCATCATAGTCGAGTATATCCGTTACCGCCCCATTTTCGTGTCTAATTATAAAAAGTGCCTCGTTCATGATATTGGAATGTTTGTAAATACCCAGTTGTATTGATTAACTAGTACATAAAGTTTTTCAAGCTGGCTGGCAGGTGATCCGTTGCTCACCCCCTTTGAATACCCGGATGGGGATTGATACGTCCCTGTTGGTTTGGGTATCGGTGCAGTTGTCGAGGTCGAAGACTGATAAATACGCTGTTGGTTCCTTGCCTTGTCTGCACTTGTACCAACAATCGGCGCATTTGCGACCGCCCACGTATACATATTGTCTATTGCTGAATTAATCAGCGTTAACTGCTGCGCTGCCGTGTTAGTGTATGCCCCGAACTGGGCAAAAGTGATCTTTTTGAGCTTCATGTTTGTTGAAAGCAAAAAGTCCGGGCTATGATTAGTCAGGCTAAAAGAAGTTACGTTTAAATCCGTTAAGTTAGTAAGGGCTGATAGATCCGTCCAGGTGTCCATCGGTGGCGACCATTGCAGGGATGTTAGAGTGGTAATGCTTTGGAATGTTGTAGGTATGTTGATAGTCACCCCTGTAATGCCAGTATAGAAATAACTTCCGAAACTGGTTATTTTCAGGTTAGCAAAGGACGGCGGTATTGGCACTCCGGTCGTGTAAGCGTCCTTGTTTAGCCAATCCAAGCGTAACGACTGCAACCCCCTAATATTCGGAATTAGAGCCAGATTACCCATGTTGGCATTGGTATAGAGCGTTAGGGATTGAATTGTCGCGTAACAAAGATCAATAGGCACGGTAGTCCCCTGGTCTAACTGATAACTAAGCGACGTAAGTGCATTATTAAACGCACCCTTTAATTCAGCAGTTGCTGCGCCGCAACGTATGCCGAAGTTTTGCAATAACTTGAACTGGCCAATATTAAGCGATATATTTTGGAGTGTCGGCAAGGTGCATGTAAACTCCTTTAATGCGTTTCTGCTACTTATAGTTAACGTAACCTTTCGAAGTGTACTATTAGTCCCTGTAGCATAAGTGTACTGTTTGAAATTAGCCCATTTTGGGTGTGTGGTGTCATTATTAAACCGAACAGAATAAGGCGAGGCAAAGTCAGCATAATCGGCTACGTAGGTTATTACATTGCCGTCGCCAAAGTCAGCGACAATTGAGGCTGGAGCAGTAAATCCGAAAAAAATATCATGGTTACTTGCCCCGAATGTCAACCCCGTAAAATTGAACACCAGCGACTCGGTGATCGTTCCATATTCAAAAACATTGTTCCCGTGTTTGAATATCTGATTTGCATAGTTAAATGGCATATCTATGAAAAGTTTATACGTACAACAACATTATCATCAATTGCCTCATACTTCGTTCCAGGGATGTAGTAGATATAACCGCGTGGCATCACCTTGCTATTAGCTGGTGTGATAGATGCTGTGTATTTATTAGTGCTGTTAAAAGTAGCTGCCGAAATTGCGGCCACTATGTCCGTATCGGTTACGTAGGGGCTAACGATGGTGTAATTCGCCTGTAACTGGTTTGCAGCATCTGCGGTAACTACACGCTCTGTCGCGCCGGTAAAATAGTTAATCTTGACCGCCCCGCTAAAAGTAACGTTACCGATAAACGTCCACGCCTGCTGCAAGCGCCAGGCCAGCCAATTGAATAATTTTAGGCGGCTTACAAATTTATAATCCTCGGTAACTACCGCGCTGATCTGCGTTTCTGCATCCGTTGCTGCCGTACCTGTTAGCTTAGTGCCGATTGTCGTTCCGTTGGCGGTGATCTGCGCCTGCAACTTGCCTGGCGCAGTAAGAACCGTGTCTAATGCCGTGATCGGAGTCGCTGACGACAAGTCTAAACCTGTTAAAGCCGTTCCGCGAATTGTTGCTGCAATATTCGTGATGAGGTTCTGAACCTTACCGAAAGCGGCCAAAATACTATCAGTTGGGGTAATATTGCCGGTTACCGCTGCAAGGCCAGTAAGCACGACAGCAAGTACACGCGCAGAGGTGAAATATAGATTTGTGGCACCTTCAGTTACCGAATCTGTACTGCCTGGGCTGGCGGATATTTCTACATAGACGCTTCCGCTCCACCTATAAATCTTGTTTGTATTGATCGCAGTGTAGATCTTGCCTGTTTCACCTGTTGCCGGGAACGCCGCAAGGTTGGCATATTCTAAAACGTCATCTACGTAGGATGGCAGGTAAGTAGCCGCAATCTTTCCGTTACCGTCGCCGATCTTGTTGATAATGGTGGTTGCTGTTTCTTCGGTGATATCACTTAGCTCGGCAATCGTTCCGTTTTTGCCTTGTAAGATTTTTGTAAATATGTTATTTCCACCACCTGTGGGGTTAGTAGCTCCGACAAAAGTGTACTGGTTATACGCAGAGGGATCGCTTGAATTGGTTGCCCTTAAATCTAAAATATATGCGGCGGCATTAGGGGCTGCATAAGTATCTACCAATAAACCCGAGCTTGCCCCGGCACCGGCGGTTTTTCTAAGTAATGTTGGATTAGCCCCGGTATTTGTGAAACCGTTTAGCGTTGTTGAACCTGTAAATGTCCAGTTACCGGAAACTATTCGATCAATACCCAAGAAACGGGCTATTCCTAGCCAAAATTTTTTAGGCGTTACAATAGCGTTATCGTTGGTCGTAATTTCATTTTGGATAGTTGCCTGGTCTGCTATTTCATTAAAAACAACCAATTGGTTATCTGTAATACCATCTCGCCACCAGTACATGGTGGCTACTTCAGATAAATAGGCTACGACAAGCAGACCTTGGTAGCGTAGGGCAGTCGGGATCAGCGAGCAGGCCTCGGCAGCACTGGCATAAGGTACGCTGGTATCTGTTCCTGATGTGGTTGTTTTTTTGAGCGAACGCTCATCTATTGCGACCGGGTTAACCGGGCTGATTCCAAATGGTAATGATAGTCCTTGTGCGGCCATTAGCTGATGGTGATTAAATGTCTGTGATTGGATGAATAGGCTGTTGCAATGCTCACGACGTAGAGCGTACCATTAACCAACGTTGTTAAAGAAGCGTCAGTTACCTGGAGAGCAGATGCGATATACGAACTGGTGATGTTAGCGCCAAGGGCATCCTGATCGATTACGCTCACTAATGTTTTACCTGTCGGTATCCAAAAGGCAAATGTTTTCTGATCGGTGCCGGTGTTCAGCGTGTAAGTGTTACCTGTACTGGTAAGTGTTCCAGTCAATGTACGAACTGCCCCACTATTAGCAGGTGCCGTGGCTACGGGACCATAAAATATTTTGTAGTAACCTTTAAAATTACTTAATATGCCGGATGTAGCCGTTCCGGCATTAATTCGACCTATGGGATCATCTATTTGAATGATGTTTTGCTTAACCGGGCCTTGTGCATAGGATACGAATCCTTGATAGCTAGGTGAAGTTGCGGTGATCGTAATCGGATCTGTTAAGGTTGTGCCTGTGGATATCTCTGTGCCGTTCTTCCTGATGCTGTAGGTTTGCGCTGCGCCGCCATCGTTTTGCGTAAATAGCAAGTTGATGGTTATTGCCACCGATTGACCGATCTCATAGTTGCCGGCTTGGCTTGAAGATATGCTAGCAGTTGGTGCGGTATAGGTTGGGTGTGGTACCAGGGCGTTAGTGAGTTTAGCTAAATCTGCTTGCTTCGCTATATAATTGTAATCGGGAATAAGTTTCTCGCTGCTATCAATTAGAAACCCTTGGCCAATATCGTCTGCTGTGATACCTGAAAGAGATACACCTTGTCCCCAATCTTCATTTGTTTTAGGGCCAAATAACGTCGTACTGGTTGTGTTCAGATAAAAGTCGCCGTTGGTGCCGGTAGATAAATTAGAGGGGTCAAGCGGACCGCTTAAAATACTTTTACCATCTGCACCCGGTAGTCCATCATCACCTTTGGGGCCTCTCGGCCCGGCAGGGCCTGACAGCATTGAAAATGCCTGGATCCAGTTATTGTTGTTTTTCTTGTAGAAAACACCCGCACCAGTGTTGATGTAAATGTCACCATCATTTCCAAAGCCTGGAGACGGGTTACCAAGGTCAAAGTATATCTGGCTACCATTCCCTTGAGTCAATTGGTACTTAGAAATCCAGGTGCCATTAACTTTTTGTAAAATGTTATTTGCAACTGTGTTGATAAAGATGTCGCCATTTCTACCGGCAGCGTCTTGTGGCAGAACGGTTCCAAATAGAACCTGTGCCCCTGCTTGTATATTGCCTTGAAGATATGGAAGAAGGCTCGATAAGTTAAACTGATAATCCGCGCCGTTACGTGCAATTATGCTGACGTCGCTGCCATCTATTGCAGAAGCTACAGGCAATTCTGTTAGTTTTTTGTCTATTGCCATAGTGGATTGATAATTAAAGGATCTGTCAAGTCTGTCGATAAATTAAACGAGGTACGGTCAATTCCCCGAATCCGTGCTGCTGGTTGCCGGGCATTTTTGTTTTTTAAATCGTATTGCCACAATTGAAAGTCGTCGCGATGATCGTTCAGAAATTTTTCTATTTCGTTTGCATAGGCATTTGCAATGCTGCGGTATCTGCCAGTGAGTTTTGATATATCAGTTGAAGAAAGACTTACTGAAGTATCATGCGTCTTGGAGACCAGGCCCGTAGAGCTGAAACGGACAGCATCTGTTTCGATTATTCTGGCAAGTGTAAAATAAACCAATGCCGGAGCGATACCTTCATAAAGAACAATATTGCCGTTTAAATCAAGGTACTCATTCCCATTGAGCAGGTTACGATACCCCTCCGGTGCGTTATCTTTAATAGTGCCGTCCGGATTAAATTGTGAAATAAAACTGTTAAAGAAAGGTCGCCCTAAAAGCATTTTAAAATCGAGATCCTGTGCCTTTTTAATGTGACTTAGAAGACGTTCGGGTTTAATGTTGGGCGAAATGTCTTCGAATCTCCGTATGGTTTCCTGGTTGATAAGATATACTTGAGTCATTAAGAAAGATTATAGTGTTAAAAGATTAGCTTCCAAGAACCATCGCCCTCGCTTCCGCAGCTTTAAACCCATAAGCGTGAATCAATACGGCTACTTTATTTTCTGGTGTAAGCGTTGAAAGTAATAGCTGGTTGATATTTCCACCGGCATTCATGCCGATATTGTTATCAGCCACTTCCGCAGGTATTTCTGCGATGTTCCAATTCCTTTCAGGATTGATTTCTAGGTAGAAGTTTTCCATCAGTTCGGCGAAAACCTCACTAATCTCCATCCTGTCGGGAAAGGTTTGATCATTGAATTCTTTAATGGCTTGCTTTTTTTCTCCGCCATTACTCAGGCCCGATGCTTTTTCTGAATTAACCAGTTCCCTGGGGATAGAAAAGCCTTTGATAATCCTTGCCTCTACGGACTTTTCCGTGCTTTCAAAGAGTTTATCGTTATTCTGAATAGAGTATGGCTGAAATTCGGGTTTAGATTGCTCCTCATCATATTCGATCACAATTATCTTCTGCGCACTTTTAGCCCCTTGAAAAACGCCAAGATCACGTTCCAGTTGCGAAGGGACATTGACGGCCGGATATTGCCCGCCTGTAACCGCATCGGTATTATCCGCCTCCTCCCTTCGGGATGGCATAAATAACATGGTAGAGGGTAGAAACCCGGTAGTAACCTCGCGGTTATTAAAAGTTTTAATACCGGCCTCGGTTTCGAAATCCTCCCAGACGCTATCTGCTTCAATCAAAGGATAATCATCTACCTGCGGGTTGAAGTACAATAACTGCCCTTTATATTTATCCCAGCCGCCTGCTGCAACTACCTGTTCAATAATAACTTCGGGATCCGGATTGTAGTGATCCAAGAATGTGATCTTAGATCGCATAATATTCTTCCAGGTTTTTCGTCCCCAATCATTATAGACGGCGTATTTACCCGCCGTATCCGCGCAGTCGGTATCACCCATCCTGATGTCTTCGAATTTCACATAACTTAATGCACTGATCTTGAAGTTTGCATTGTAATTCACATGAATACCAAAGCCGGTAAATAGTGCTTTATCTGTAGCAACTGCTTTTAATAGTTTATGAAGGGTAAGGCCCTGGTCACTTATTGTTTTTTTTCCAAGGCCCGGCGCTTCAAAGCCCCGGCCTGCGATGAATCTGGCGCGTTTATTCCAGCAGTCTTTTGCGGTAGGCGAAGCTGCAATTAACTCCAGCATGCGTTGGGGGTAAGCATTGTCCTGATCATAGTTCAGGATGCCATAAGTCTGGTTCGGACGTATTGTTATTCTTCGTTCAATCTGAGGCAGATAGGTTTTCATGAAGTCTTGTTAAAGTTTTAGAAGGTCGTTCGCCCGTTTTGACGAACGACCATAGCGCTGAAAGTGTTATTGTTTAGGAAGCCTTTTGAAGAGTGCCTTGATATGGGGGAATCTTTGCAGATACCACGCTGCTGCTTCGTCTGTTAAGTTGCCGTTATGGTGAATGGCGGGTGATCGGGGAACGAATTGATGTTTACCTGGTTTAAGCAGGTACTGTCTTTTCGCTCTCATGTTAAACAGTTGTTAGTGCTTCCAGTGCTGCAAGTGTGCTGGCGTAAGTTGGTGTACCGGATTGAGCGCCAATAGATACTGCACGCGGAGGATAAGGTTCGCGGGTTTTATCCGGATTTGTTAATTTTAATTTGTAGCCGCCTTCAATGGTTTCGTCCGCTGCGTTACGTTCGGCATCCGTAAGAATTAAACCGTTTACTGCACCGAATAGCTCAATAGCAGAATCGCTTGACTTGTAGTTGTTAATGACCACTGCGCACACCCGGCCATAGCCCATGGCATGTAATTGTGATTTTACATCAACCGACAGTCCGGCGATATTAAAATCGATTTCTTCGGTATAACGGGGGCCCACCTGTGTTTTTACCAGTTTAGAAACAGTATTGAAGCTGTTGTTTGTACCCTCGAACTTGTAAACTTTTGCATTGCTAACGGCAGTTAATCCCGTTACGATCAGTGGATTGGTTGGATCGAAGGTGAGCGTAACATCGTCCTGGTTGAAAATATAGATGACATCTTCGATACCAGAAGTAACAGGCTCATGCGAACCAATAGCAAAGCCAGCGCTTATTTTATTGTATATAGACATATAGTTGGTTAATGGTTATTTGGTTAATAGGTTATTGTATGTTGCTGTACTGAAAAAAGTAATAACTTAATAATCAGTAACTGAATAACTTTACGCTGACAGGTAGAACAGCTCGTTGGCAAACTTGAAGTTTACGGCCGCCTTCATGCGTGCTTTCATACGCACCACATTATCGTTAGTGTAAGGCTTCATGTAAACGGTAGATAATTCTGAAGCATCGCCCAAAAGATCCACGCCTAAGAACAGATTAGAGCTTCTTGCACCCAGGATGGTATTTGCCTGCCAGTGGTTCATTAATTGCAGTGGAATACCCAGGTAATCCATTTTCTTTTTATCAGCGAAGGCATTCAGCACGTTGGTTGCTTTATTTGCCTGTGCTTGTGCATAAGCGTAGCCGACGTGCAGCGGGATTTGCAGGTTAAAATCGTCCTGAACGCGATCTGCCGGATCTAATTGTGAATAAACACTGCTTAATACCCCCAGTACGTTGCTGGCATTGATATAGCTTACGGTAGCAGCAGTCGAGGTGCCTGTGAATGAAGCAGCTTTACGGGTGTTGATCTCGTTAAAATTACGAACCAGCTTAAAGGTAGTAGCGCTTAGCACCTGGATGAAGTAAGATTGGCCGCCAACATCAATACCCGGAGCGCCGTTAGTGGTATCTTTAAAGGTGCCGGTAATATTGGTAAGGGTTACTACGTCGCCATCGGTAAGGTTTGACGTATCCGACACGGTTACTACACCTACATTGCTGATCGCGGTGGCAGCCATTGAAGTGGCTGGCTTGCTTAAGCCCACTTTATATACGCCGCTTGCAGCGCTGATGGAAGGTAGCAGACCGGTAAAACCCGCAGTGAAAGCGGCTTCTTTAGTGGCTGATTTACCTAGCCAGTACAAGCGTTCATTAGCGATTTGGATTTTGGTTAGGTAACGCTGAACCATAAAGTCTGACAGGTCTACCACGCCTTCGTAGTCTGAGAACGCGCCCGGAGCAAGGCTTTGTGCTTCCCATGATTGTACCAGCTTATCCCATTGTTCTTGTTTCATAAACTCGTACACAACAGGGTCCAGGTAACTTTCTACCTGTTGGGCGGTAGTACCCTGATCGGTAAACATGCCGGATGGGTCCTGCAGTTTCACATCATCATCGACATCAAGGATCACCTTGCGAGATTTTACATCATTAATTACAGTTAAAAGGCCACGCTTAACAGAATCTGCTTCGAGCAGGGTGCTGGCCATGAATCCTGCCAGCGCTTCGCCGGCATAGGTGTTATTGGTAAAAGTAAATTGAGGCATTAGTTTTTGTTATTGATTTTATAAGAGAGGAGCGAGTGGCGGAGTTGCGAGGAGCGGGTTTTGCTTTTTGTGCGAAAGATTAGGGCTACCCGGAACCGACAACTGGTAACCCGCAACTTATTTCGCCTCCCGCACGGCTTGTTTTACCGCGTTTTGTGCAAGGCTGGTTTGTGGAGCAAAGAAAGGGGTATGCTCACCCTGGGCTTTGTTGCTACGGCGTGAGCCTTCGGGCGTATAGGTGGATTTAATTTCGTTCTTCACCTCTTCGCGGGTTTGTTTTAAACGGGCATTGGCGGTTTCTAAGGCAGCACGTGCTTCTAAAAGCAGGCTGTTTTGTGCATGAAGCTTCGCACGGATCTCGCTCACTTTGTTTTTTATCTCTTTTGACGACAGGCCTTTCATGCGATCTGTAGGTACGTCATCGTCATCATCGTCAACTTCACATGGCGCTATTTTTTGAACTTTTCCGCCTGAAACCACCAACTGTTTACCGTCTGAAGTGGTGTAGCTATCGTCAACGGCAGGGGTGGTCATGTCCTCGTCCTGGTAAACTTCGGTATCCTCGTCCAGTTCGCCGCTATGGTGTAAAACACCTTTATCGGTAATGGTGGCTTTGTTCACCACTTTTTTAAAGAAATTCATCAGCTTGTCTAAAACCGTAGCGGTTTTGTCGATCAGGTCTTTGTTTTGAATGTTCATGTTTGGGTTCTGTTTTTTTGTTAAGATTTTATTAATGCAACGTTGGTAAACTGCTGGTGCGGTATTAGTAAGCTGGCTAATGATAGCACTATTGGTTACCGCGGGAGTGTATTCCTCAATCCGGTCGATAAAGCCCAGATCCAGTGCCTGGTCGGCGGTCATCCAGGTGACGGCATTGATCAGGCTGTTAATCGTTACCTCGTCAAGACCGGTTTTAGTAGTGTAGATTTCTGCCAGGCGGGACTGTACTACATTCAGCATTTGCACGTCTTTCAGCAGTTCGTCTGCGTTGCCGCCCGAGCCTACCATCGGTTTGTGGATCATCAGCAACGCGTATTTGCTCATGATGATCTCCTGACCAGCCATGGCTACCACCGATGCTGCCGACGCTGCCAGCGCATCTATACAAGTGGTGACTTTGCCGGGATATTTTTTAAGCAGATCATAAATGGCGATGGCATCAAAAGCGCTGCCCCCGGCCGAGCTGATATGGACCTCGACATCCCTGCCTGCCGCCTGCTCCAGTTGCGCCTGGATACTCGCAGACGACAGGCTGCCGCTCCCGATACCATCTGTTTCGGTATCGTATAGATAGATTTTAAAAGGTTGATTCATTGTTTTTTGATTACACTGATTGTGGTGTGAACACACCGGTTGGAGGAGAGGAAGCCCCACCTAAATCCTCCCCGGTAGGAGAGACCTCTCCCTAACCCTCTCCAGGGAGAGGGAATTTAAAGGTTTATTTCGCTATTCGCTTGTCGCTTACCGAACAATACAAAGATCGGTAGCGGCTTCGGAATTATTGGTGGCGGAGGTTTGTCAGGGACGCCCCACCTAAATCCTCCCCGGTAGGAGAGACCTCTCCCTAACCCTCTCCAGGGAGAGGAAGGCCCCACCTAATCCTCCCCGGAAGGGAGGACTTTTGAAATTTTCGCTATCCGCTTACCGCTTGTTGAACAATACAAAGATCGGTAGAGGTTTTGGGATTTTTGGTGGCGGTGGATTGTCGGGAGATAGATTGCACCGATTTTGTTTGATTGCACTGATGGGAACGCTTTTGGATTCCTCGCTCTCCGCTTCCCTCTCACCGCTTAACCTATGTTTATGTTAAAAATGCTCATTGGCATAATTTTCCTCGAAATCATCTTCTTCATCTGTAGTTGGGAGCAGGTCTTCTTCTACTTCTTTGAAGCAGTTGAGGGCGCGCCAGATGGTGCGTTCGTCTTTGTTGAATTTTACTTCTGCTTCCAGAACGGCTTTGTTTTTGGTTAACCCGCGGGTTTGCATCTGGGCATGTACCCAAAGGTAGATCTCGCGGTAGGTGAATACTTTTTCGGTGATGAAACCGGCTTTGTAAAGTTCAGAGAATACGCCATCGTCAAACAGGGCGTTTGCTAAGTTGATATCCATTGTTGTTAATTTTTAGTCGGTAAGTTGGGAAGTGCGGGGAGTCCGGGGAGTCCGTTAGTCCGTGAGATGAATTGATTCAAGAAATTCCAGGTCTTGATTCTTGGCTCTTGATTCTTGCTTCTCGGGTATAGCTCTTGCTTCTAAAAAATTACAGATTCACCCGGTTGACGGTTTGCGCCAGGATGTTTTGCTGGTTGTTAACGTCTTTTACGTCGACGTAGATAGGAGGGAAGTTATTGATCATCTGGTAGGCGAGGGTATTGGCCAGGTCTTTTACATCATTTGCCGGCTGACTGTAGTACCGGTTGGCATTGCCACCATCTGTAAATATACCGCCGATAGCGTAACCTCTGCCAGGATTAGGCATAGAGAAGTCGCGGCCGCCGAAAGCAACGTTAACGGCGCTAACCAGGTTACGTGCCCAGGGGTTACGCATGGCTTCGGAAACCACAATGGCTTCGCCCGAACGCAAATAAGCGTTGGTATTATCAGTACGGCTATAACCTGCCAATAAAGCCCCGCGACCATCAGATACATACTGGCCACCTTGTGCAAAACCGGGTTTTTGTTTTAGGATGGATGCCAAATTTGAAGCACCGGTTGCGGCGACGATAGCCGTCTCTGCTATCGCTTTTGCAGTGCCGATTAATGGAAAACCTGCGTTTGCTTTCCAAATACCCATAATGGCAGATTTGGTGTCAATAATCACCTGCGCAGCCGCAGCAGCTTGATGCGCTTTGAAAGCTGCTTTTGCCGCCACTGTGTTTTTACCAAATATTCCCATCAATTTAGAAGAAATATTTGTAACGCCGTCAAGGTATTTCTTTTGGTTGGCAGCCTCTACAGCAAGACGGTCTTTGTCTAATTGTGCAGACTTGTCTTTATAATCCTTCTCTATCTTTAAACGTGCGCCATCTTTCAGATTTTGTGCATCTATAGCCTGCTTAAATTCGAGATCTAAGAGTCTTTGTTTATCTGTAAATTCTTTTTTCCACTTTTTGTCAAATTGATCTTGAACAATGTCTCCTTCTATAGCATCTTTTTGTTTTGCAAATTCTTCCTCAGATAATCCTTTTCTTTGAGCAGGTAATTTGTCGGTTAATTTAACTTCTTGAGATTGATAACCGAGACTTTTTGCCTCTGGTAACAAATTACTGCGTGTTGCAGATGTTAGATTGCGCTTGTGGCTGATTGAAACGCTATCTTTTTTGTGTTTGGCATCACTTTCCTTAGAATCGAATGCATCTTGTACTGTCTTTGCAAATCCAACAACTTCCTTTTTTGTTTTCTTATAAACATCAACTACTTTGTCAAATGCCTTACTTGCCGAATGGCCTATTTCGGTAAATCCCTCATTCATCTCATTCCAATGACCCGTAAATAAGCCGTGTAAAATTTTTTTGAACGGACTTAATATGTCGGAAAGTGTTTTTATTGCATTTTTCCAGACTATCTTAATAGTATCTGTTGGATGGATAATAGTTTTTGCAATAGTGCCACCTAAGCTAACGAATACGTCTTCTACTATCTTAACAACTTTGCTCACTTCGCCTAAAACAACCTTCAATACCTTTTGCCCTTTTGTGCTTTTAGTCAGCCATTCCGTTAAAGATTGTAATACTAGGACTAAAAGCCCGAAACCAGTAGCCTTAATCGCTGCGCCCACTCCGTTAAACCCGTATTTCACAACCTCTAATCCACCTTTCATTGCATTAAAGCCTTTGGTAACCGATTCTAAGGCGGGACCAAATTCCTCATTACTCTCCTTCAGTTTGTCAAACGAGGATTCGAAAGCTTCTATTGTTTTCTTATGAAAATCAAACGTTTCACTGCTCTTTGCAATTGTTTCATCTCCTTTCTCAGTTGCCGTATTAAAATCTTCGACCTTATTACCGGCCTCGTCGTATGAACTTCCTAAAGCTTCTAACCCTTTTTGAAAAGAAAGTTGCGAATTCAATAATATAGTTTGCTTTCCAAAAGCTTCAAGGCCTTCTGTCGCAAGTTGCTGTTTTAAATTATACTTATCTAAAAGATTAGTTACGGTTTTATAATATTTAGATTGGATATCTCCTGAAGCTTGTAAATTGCTTTGTCTCCTTATGAGACTATCTATAATAACACTATAACTTTTTGACTTTTCTGATAATTCCGTAATACCCGCTTGAGTTTGTTCTAATTCCTTTTTGTAAGCCTGGGCTTTCTGTGTAGAGCTTTTAATATTGTCATCAAATGCTGATAGGTTCTTTTTTATGGCTTCAGCGTTCTTTTTTAAAGCTTCTGTGTGTTTTTCTAGATGATCTTCACAGTCTTCTAACTTCTCACTATCTTTTTTTAAAGCTTCTGTTTTTTTTTGTAAAAGATCTGTATTTATCTTCAGCTCTTTGGAATTAGCTGAAAGCTCATCTGTGTTTTTCTTTAGTTTTTCAGAGTTCTTATTCAAGTCCTCTGAATATTTTTCTAATTGGTCGCTCATAAAATATTTATTATGCCAATTGGCATATTTAATTAAAAATAAAAGGCTGGTTATAAGTGCCTTTTTCTTTTGTGTTTTTTATTGCTTATGTTAATGTCGGAGCCAGACCTGTCTATTTTCTGCTTACGTAACTTTGTGATAGTTTCAGGCTCAGACAGAGAAACTAAATTTGCCGTGATATAGTAGTCATTGTTGGCAAGCATGTAGCCTTTAGGGATAGTATCAGGCTCTATTTCCCTGCATATTTTTAAATTCGGGTTTATTATAAAACGATTCCAAACAACCACATCATAATCTTGCGTACTGTCTTTTTTTGCGATTGTTCCAACAAAGGCATCTCGATATTTTAGTGCACTATCAGGTGAAAAAACCAACTTCGCATAAATTAACTTCGGTTTTGCGTTAGTGTCCAGATTTAACTTCAATTTATCTTTTTTCCATTGATCGATGTGCATAGCATCAATATCCGCAGCCATTACAGGCCTAATCAACCTACGAACAAATAAACCCTTAGAAGCAGTATCCTGAAAGTAATGATCGTCTAAATAGATGGAATCTCTTATTTTTGATTTTGCCCATATTTCTTCAGAATCATTGTTAATAATTTTTCCAAACCCCCAAAGCGTGCACGCTACGACAGAGAAGATAATCAAGGTGCCGAAAAAAAGCACATTGAGCAAGCCATAGCGATTGACTAGCTTAAAAAATATTGTAGTTCCGATAATGTATATGAAGATTTTCTTTAACATGGTTTAAGTTGCTAATATTATTGGTAAATATATTTAATCACAATAGTATTTGCAAGAGAGTTGTCAACAAAAGTTAAGCGTTTTAATGCATCTATAGCAGTTTTTAATTTAGGTATCTGGTCGATTGACATCCATATTTAATTTGATATCAATGTTTATGGTTTGATCGGGCATGATTTATATTTTTAATATGCAAATTGGCATAATTTGAGGCATTTTTTTTATTATAAATTTTAAAATCAATTTTTTTGGAGTTGGAAACTCTACTCTTTGGGTTTATTGTTTTTTACATATTCCTTCAGGAAATACGTAGTACTTGCTGTCGGCATAAGTGTAACCAGAAGGGAGTACAGTCTTTGGATGATAGTTGTCGTTGTCTTCTAAAGCCTTCTTGACAGGCTGGACTATTGCAAAATTTTCCCATACCCAATTATTCTGGTCATCTTTGGTTTTTAATATAACATGGTCAACATAATTACCAACTGGAGTTGACTGGGCAAATTCACTTATATATTCATTAGTAGTAATTACATAATTTCCTACGAAATTCTTTTTTAGGTTCAGTTTTAGCTTGGTTTTCTCTTCCTTGTTTGTGGTCATGGTATCAATTTCCTCTTCGCTTAAAGGTTTGATAAGTCGACAAACTAATATCCCGGTTAACGTATGTTCATTTCCCGGTACTCGTTTTACGAATACGTTATCTTGTTTATGGAAATGCTCGTATTTAAACACATATGCATAATATGCTTTAAGCCAGTCGTAATTAACCACAATAGTACCAACAATCGCAGCTATCAAGATAGAAATTATAAATATGTTAATTCGACGCTTTTTGGGATCAAGTACTTGAGTCGTTTTTTCTTCGATTTTCATATTCGACGTGATAGATTAGGTTAACAGCATAATTGCGACGTGATTGCTAATTCTATTGGTAAATATATTTAATAGCTATTGTATTTGCAAGAGAGTTATCAACAAAAGTTAAGCTATCTCATTTGCCGTTGTTGTAAATTTAAAAAAAGCCTTGGCTAAACAGGCTTTTGACTTGCTAATCCCCATTGTTCTCCTTGTCCCTCGTAAATCCGGCTACCACATAGAATGGACCGCTAACCTCCTTGTAACCAACTGGGATATTTGACGGCGTACTATAAGAGTTTAGATCTTTATATAACGCTTTCTTATTAACTTTTATAGCGTACATTAACATCGGAATTTGTGTTTTATCATCCATCCAAATGTTAATAACCTTGTAGTCTAAATAGGTGCCAATTTGAGACGTCTTGTACTTATTCAAGCTGTCGGCACTTAACACCCATTTGGCTTCCACCAAACACTGAGATCCGCCATTTTCAGGTTCGATAGTTTGATATATGTCTATAGTGTACCCCTTTTTTATCAGCCTATTAGTATAATAAACTTTATCGCCTTTTTTGAAAGGATTCTTTTTTATATTCACATAGTAGAGTTTTATCCGTCGTCCCTGTGTTAAAAATATCACAATAACAATTACGATAAGGGCGACGGTTGATATAATCCATAACTTTTTGGTTTTTTTTGCTTTAGGTTCAGCAGCGGTTTCTTTTAGTGGCATGGTTTAAGTTGCTAATTGGAGATTGTATAATTACGATAGACTGCTTTGATAGTATTTAAACTGATTGTCGGTATTTTAATAATTGGTTTTTATCTCCCTGAATTTGTCGGTGTTTTTATCCGTCACTGCACGGGCTTCAATAAAATAAAGTCCATTCATATCATAATCGTATTTATGCGTTTGTGGTACATCTTTAATATGATTAACGTCGAGCACTACAACAGTTGTGTCAGGCTTTATTTCGTAAAAAGTCATCGATTCATATGCACCATCAACTTTCTTCCGGTAGTGAACTGATCTTACAAATGTACCGATGTAAGCATTTTTACGCTTGCATAAACTATCTGTACTAATTCCATATCCATTCTCAATGCCATAAGCCTTATCCCCAAAGCTGATATTTCTTTTAATTAAATCTTTTTCAGCAAGGTCTATATTCATTTCGTCGATTTCATCATCTTTTAAAGGTGTTATACCCGTATAAAAAGGTTCTAAATGATGTTTAAATGTGGTGTCGTTAACCAGATAGTCAACCAGGTATAGCTTATCACCTGGTTTATAAGGGTCTAAAGAGAAAGAAAAACTTTTGTTGTTCAATAAAAAGAAGCCAGTGGCCAGCGCTACTGCTATCAACGCGATGTAAACCCATTTGCCAAAATTGCTACTTTTTTTTTTGACCTTATCAGGGTCTTGAATTATTCTTCTAATCGGTTTGGGTGGGATAGGCATGGTTGCTAATATTATTGGTAAATATATTCAATCACAATAGTATTTACAAGAGAGTTATCAACAAAAGTTAAGCGGATATTAGTTAGCGGTCATTAGTCACTGGTCAATAGTTATAAGCTAGCGGTCATTGGTCAATTGTTATAGATCAAGCTCTCTTAACCCAGCTTTATTAACTCCACCTTTGTAGGTTGGCCTTTGCGCCAGCTGTCTATTTTGTTGATGTAGTAGTAGCAGCTGTCCTGCCGCAGGTAAACGGGTACCAGCAGGTCAAGCTCCAAAATGTCACGGGGGCTAAGCAAGAAGTAACGCACCACTTTTTTACTATACTTTAGTATGCGTTCCAACTCGGGGTAATACTTTAGCCGCAGTTGCTCAAATTTAAGGCTGTATTCTCCATTGGGTTTATCAAAATAGGGTATGGAAACCACGTCATTTGTCAGGACGCGCGTGGCGGATCCATCCGTAAAGGTTACGTTCTGCACGCTAACGGTGTCATTAATTAAAATGCGAGGCTCGGTACTTACACTAAAGTCGGTATTAGCCGGGTCGTTCTGGTCTATTTTATTGATGATGGAGATGTTGCTGTTACCCCAGGGGCGTACGAGCGACGGTGCAAACTGGCTCTCGAACAAGTCAGCGGTTGCGGGTAGGGTAGCATCATCCACCCTGATCTGGCTATCGGCGAAGCCCGGCGGTAATACATTATCGTCTGCTTTGTACTTCATGTAATTCGTTTGCGCATAACCACCCAGTTGAAAAGCAACCGACTTACCCTGGTCCAGGCATTTATCACTCCAGTCTTTCGCCACCGGGATATTCGCCACAATATCTTTGAAAAAAGCAAAGTTGACGGTACGGGTAGTGTTATTGGTTTGGCAGATAACTCCGAAACGCTGCAGGGTATCTTTCAGCAGGTCTTTCTGGCTGATGTCGGGGAAGATGCGTTCGCATTGAACCGTTTGTTTGTACAGTACATCGTTTTGCTTGTTGGTAATGGTAAGTAACGAGCCGCTTAAAAAGTAGGCATCAGTTTGCTTTGATTCCAGCCAGTACCAAATTCTGAATTTATCGCCTTGCTTCATCTGCAGATCTACCGAAATTTTCTGCTTTTCGTAAAACTGGTAATCACTCGATTTGTGCCCGTCATGCCTGGCAACATTTAAATCTCCGCGACCGTCATAGCGGATGCCGATATACACGCTAATATCCCCGCCCTTTGTTCCTCTTACTTTTACACCGTACAGTAGATCGACGGTGACTTCCATATCCTGCGGAGCAGTGTAGTTGGTGTTGTCAAATATTAATGGGCTGCCATTGTTTACCTGCTGGAAGGGTATAAGGCCATCCCTGTTACCGGATGGATCGCAGTGTAAATCTGCAGTGGTTTGGGCTGAAACTGAATATTGGTTTGGCCCGTTCTGGATATCGGTCCCATGTTGAAAGCTGTCATTCGCAAACTGCACGATTAGCTTCTGATACAGTGGGTCGTTCAGTAAAGAGCCGGTAGCTTTAAAGCCTGCGTTATTAACCATTATATCAATGGCCGTTTTCAAGAAGAAGCCTGGCCGCAAATAGCGCACATTAATGGGTTTATCTATATTGCGCTCTACCGCACCATAATCAACTACCGGCCAAATCCATCCCTCTGTTTTTCGTTGCGATGCCACGACGTTATCCAATGTCCAGGCATGGTCATAGCTTTTAAAAGGCTTGCTCAAGCCGGTGGATGTGGTGCTGTCGCCCAGGTCATAGATCTTACCGTCTATAGCGTCAAAAAAATCTACGTTGCCAGAAAGTACCGTAATGTTGGCTACATCCTGTTCTACGCTGTTTAGTTCGGCCTGTCCATAGGGCACAATTTCCAGCCCGTCCTGGATAATCCGCGCGGGGTATTTGCTATAGGGGGCCTTTGTGCAGAAGGCGATAGAATCGGGGAAGCCCAGTATCCGGCGGTTATTCTGGGTTAAGGGCAGCTTAAACTGGTTAGAGGTGTTGCCCTGCTGGTTTTTTACCTCGCCCAGGTTATTGATCTGAAAGGTGAGCGCAATGGGGCTGTCGTCTGTCAGGTCTGCCAACTGATCGTTAATATAAAGTTGCAGGTTATTCATGGTCTACTGGGTTTGGATATTTAACGAAGGCTGGTTGAATACTACGCTGAACTGGTACCGGCCGTAGCGGGTCTCGTACTCGGTATATGTGGCGGTATTGATTACCACTGTTTGCCATTTAACCGGGTTGGACGATAACAGCATTTGCACTTTAGGCGAATACTTAATGGATTGTAGACCTTTGATATCTGCGATGGAAAGATCTTCGGCCATCAGCTTTATCTTACTGCCTGCATTTTTGCTGATCACTTCTTCTATACCTTCCTGGTTTTCCCAGTCGGTCACAAATTTTTTAACGATCACCGCATTCTGTACATCCAGCGAAACTTCCTGGTTATAAACAAAGCGGTAATAATTCCACGACCCGCTTAGTCCGATCCAGCGCAGGTAGATGGAATTATCTTCCACGGCATCATCAACTCGGATGGTTTGCGTTTGTGTAACCGGGACAGGGTTGTTGTCAGTATCTCGGTATTTCAGCACGATACTCAAATAACTGGCTTCGGGCGGAAGGTCTGGCTGAATCAGTAGTCGGTTTAACCCCAACTGATTTGGGAGTAGAACGCCGGTGGTGTTTGTCGCTGTTTGCCTGATGATGAACTTGCCGCCATCCTGCTGCAGTAGAAAAGAGTTGTTGTCGTTTAGTAGGTATGACGTTAAAATACCGTCTGATAGCGGGTTGCGGTTGGCATCCAGCATGGTCAGTTCGTAATACAAATTAAGTCCAACCAGATCTTCGCTGTAAATAAAGCCAATATCAAACGGATAACCAGGACTGAATGCCGGCTCTGCAAAATCCGTTACCCACTGCGCCCTGAAATCCGGACTGGCCACTGTTTTAAAAGGAATATATACCGCCATGTTGCCGCCATATTTGCTGCCCAATTGCCGGGCGGAATAGGTGATGTAATAAGGTTCGGCAATTGTAATCTCATCTGCCTTTTGTTCCTGCTGGTTTTCGTCTACCCAGCTTTCCTGATAGGCCACCTGGTAACTGGCACTCAGGTTGGTATCGCGGTAATTAGTTAACGTATAATTACTGTTGTCTGCTGCAAATAACAGGCTCTGCAAAAAGCTGGAAAGATCTGCCCGGATAACGCCTTTAGCATCCGGTCGGTTTTCAGAGTTGATACTTTTCATCAACCCGGTTTCTTTATCTTGGTAAATTACCCTGGTGGTTACTTTATAATAGCTGCGCAGGGTATTGCTGTTCATAAAGCCTGTTGTTCCAGTGCCAACGATATATGGTACATCCAGCGTAAGTTGTGATCCCGAAGCATCCAGTACATTATAAATTCCGTTATACGCTCCGGCATTAACATACACCTGGTCGCCTTTTTTGATCTTGGAAACAACTCCATTAATACTGAAAGTAGTACCACCAGACTGCGGGCCGTTTTGAATATTAATCACTTCAAAATCCTTTCGCTGGTAAGTGAAGACGATAGGGTTAAAAGCGGCATTCCATCTACTGATATTTCCACCCGGAAGGGTGACCGACGGATCTGCAATTAGCAGGCTGCGAACTGTCGGTATGGTGAAGGGCAGGCTAGCTACAGCATCGGTTGCATCTTTAGCATAAGCCGTATGTACACCGCCCGAAAGACCGCTGAAAGTTGCCGAGGATTGGTAGGCAAGAGCATCTACGCTGTATTGTACCGGCCCATAAGTAGCAAAAGCATTAATGGTGATGCGGGCATCTGTAGCATTCGCAGCTGACGCTTTTTGGTCAATGTTTACTGCATTGATCCGGACATCGCCATATACGGGTGCCGGGCTTGATGGAACTGTGTAATTTACAACGGTAAACGTTAACAGTTCTGTAATGCCATTCTGGCTTACCTGATCTACTGTGCCGGAAAAGAGTAGCAATCGCTGTCCTGGAATATTATATTCTACGGTTTCTGACTGGCCGTTTGAAGAATCCTGGCGTACGAAAACAGAGACGTAATTACCGTCGGTAGGCTGATTGTTATCGTCGTATACTTCAAGGTAAACGTTGTAGTCGACATGGTACTTGCCAGGGCTTTCAGGTACTACCTTAGCGTCTAATTTATTAATTCTGAATATCATGATTAAGCGTTAATAGGTTTGGAAATACATGGTGGACAGCGTGACGGTAAGGCTGATGCCAGTGGTGTTGACATCATACTTGTTATAAACAGGAGCGCATTTTGCCTTTTCGCCTGCCTTAACTTTAAAATAGCGGCCTTCCCCTTCGCGGTAAGTGGATGCTTTTACCAGGAATTCGTTAGCGAGGTGCAATGCCTGGCTGATATAGGTTTCATTGTCTGACGTGTACTGATCAAATTCCGTCTGGAACAGGAATTCTAGATACACCGTGAAGGTATTATCGACAGAACCGTTCGCCTTTGGTTCGATCACAAAAGGCTGTAAGGGATACATAAAAACACAGGGGAACGATGTATCGTCCGCGAGTACGTTCAACTCGGCGGCCGAGCCATAAATAAAGGAAGGTGTATTGCTGAGGCTTTGAACGATAGCCTCGATCTGATTTCTGATTGCCATAATTTTATTTTAAAAGCTTACTGATGCGATTGCATCAGCTCGGTGTATTTTTTCTGATAAGTTGCTTCGGCCTGGTTAAGCAGTAGTTTGGTAAGTACCAGGTTGTAAGGGATATTCAGTACTTGCTGCCATTTGGTGATATCACCCCCAGCTAACGAGTTAATAGTATTGACGTAGCCAAATTTTTGAAAAGACTTAATTCCGGCCTTTTCTTCCAGCGCAGTTGAACGCGTTGCCAGAAGCCTGTTTTCGGTTTCGATAAGTTTGGATAGCTCAAAAAAAAATACTTGGCTATGGGCAGGGCATCGGTAAAGGCTAATTGCTTTACCTGTTCTGCAAATTCTTCTGCCTGTTGCTCGCTATAGGGCAAACCTGTAGCCACACAGTAGAAATAATGAGCCAGAATGAGTGCGCATGAATTTAACGAAGGGTTGAAGCTGCTTTTCCAGTCTTCTTCGCCGTATTGTTCAATGTGGCGGGTAATTTCATCGGTAATAATGTCCCTGGCGGCAAAATATGCGCCGGCCGGTTCTACACCCAGATTGGTAGCTACTTTAATTGTTTTATTGCGCCCGTTTATTCTGAAGCTAACTGTGGAAGGAAGGCTATCGCTGGTATACAGATTTTTGATAGCCGCAGAAAGGGCTAGTAGCGGGGCGTTGAATATGTCAAGATCGCCGGGGTTTTTGATGTTCTGAAGTTCGGTAAGCGGTGTGCCCGACAAGATCTCGATGGCTTCCATATCGCTCAGGTTTTCTTTCGCCTGCATGGCAATCAATTGTCCCAGGCTAATTTCTCCAAGTTGATCCGGTACGGATAGGGTGATGCTGCCCAGGGTAGTTTTGATGTTTTGCTTGATCATTTTTATAATACTTTAAGTGCTTCTGATACGGTGTTAAAGGCATTGTTTTGCCAGGGTAAGCGCGATTTTAATTTGCCGGGAACCGCCTTTGCCAGTTTTTTAAGCGCCACATATCGTAAGGGGTCTATTAAATGGTTCCAGGCGTCTACGGGTTGGTTGATGGTTTTACCGGTCTGGTCAGTCTTCCACAAGTAGCGCGATAGTTCTTTACGCAGGTTACTGCTGCCTTGGGTGACGTTAATGCGGTAGCGCTTTAAAATATCTATCGAGTTTTTTATGCTGTCTGCACCCTTGCTGGCAGCTACAACAGGCCAGCCCTGTCGCCGCAATTCTTCTATTGATTTTGGTTCGGCGCTATCGGCAATAATATCTACGGCTTTAGAAACTCCAAGGTTGGTAAACTGCCTGGCAATGTCCTGGTTCGTTAGCCCGGTTTGGTAGATCAGCTCGTTCACCCATAATTCGCCGTTGTGCAGAAATACTTCAACAAGGCCGGTTTCATCATTGGTGAAGCCGAAATCTAACCCGTAAGCAATGCGTTTGGCCTCTGAAGGTATTTCAGCGCAGGTAAACCAGTTGTTGAATACCAGTCCGCTTAACCTGCCGGTTAGTCCTCTTGCATACACCTTCCATAGCTCCGTGTCGGTTTCTTTCAGGCTTTCTATCTTCTTGCGGAAGTCTTCGTCTAAAAACGGGTTATGACGATGGTCAGAGATGATCAGTTCTACACTTGGCTGATTGTGCAGGTGTTCATGTACCCAGAAGGCGATATTCGGGTTGTAATCAATAAAAATTCGTTTAGCTGTACGTAGCGACAATTCAGTATAAACAGCCCAGCTAACGCCGTTCGCTTCGTTTACAAAAAGATAATCTCTTTTGCCCGACTTGGCATCCTGCGCGTTATCGTAACTTTTAAACTCCAGTACAGAGCTGTTATGGAATTCAAACACGCGGTCTGTCTTATTATATCCCTTAATGTGGGGTTGCAACGCTGGCGACGTTTGCCAGATGTTGAGCGCATCGCGGAGTGCGCCTGCCTTCAGGTTAGGGATATCCTGCCCGGCTACCGTAATCACCTGCCCCGCCTGTTCGCAAGCCAGGCAAAATAAAACCTGCAGGATGGCGTATGTTTTACCAGAACTTGTGCCGCCCTGATTGATGACAACATGAGCCTTTGAGTGATAATTGGCCTTGAAAAGTATAGTGGTTTTAAACATAGCTTAAAGATTGATGATGACTTCCTTTTCTGATGATGCCGGTGCGAACTGCGTATCCACTATTTCTATTTTAACATTACCTGCCAGGAATGAAGGGAGATCGGTTTTCTCATTCCAGCCCATTGCCTTCAGGGCGAAAATGGCACCGGTAGCCGATTGCTGGTGAAGTTTCTTCTCGTATTCTGCCTCTATACGCAAGCGGGCACGTTTTAAAATCTCGCTGTATTTGCCTTCCTGCTCGTATTGTATGTAAGCGCCACGGCTGTTTAAGCCAAGCCAGTAGGCTAAGCCGCTGAGGGTGGGCGGTTCAGGGTCGCGGTCCCAAACCCGCTGTTCTGTCAATAGACCCTCTTTTCCTTTTACGGGTAATTGCTCCAGGTGATATTCGCCCGCTATGTAGTTGAAATAGCTGGTTACACACTCCTGCAAAGATTTTTTTGAGTGAAAAAAGTGTTTGTCCATTACTTGCTGATTATGCCTTTTGGCATATTAGTAAACAAAGATTTCATTTTCTACCAGTTGGGTAAGTACATGTTTAAGCAATGCTTCGCGTGCCCATTGTTGCTGTATTAGCGAAGCATCATTGCGATACCAGTTGATTGCATCGTTAATGATTCTGCGTGAACGATAAACAAACTTATTTTCGGGATGCATTTCGCTAACGTCATAACTATTTAGCTGTTCATTGTTGATCAGCCGCCCGAACTGTTTTAGCGGAACCTGAAGCTGCAGGCATTCGTCCAGCGTGTTTTTGTAATCGTGTTTATCTTCCAGCCACAGTACCAGCTGGTTTTCGTCCAGGTCATAATCAGCAATGCAAATGCGGCTGTAGTTAAAATCGACAGAGATGATGAGCCACCAGAGTTCTGTCTTAATTTTCTGAGATATTTTTATCAGGCTTTCCATAACAAGGGGTTAAGCAGTTAAAGGTTATTTAAAGTTGAATGGTGGTTGCCAATTGGGGAAATAGCGTCTGATGGCTTCAATCTCCTGTTCATATTTACGGCAAATTTGGTAGTAGGCTTCCAGCCCGTTATGTCTTACAGTTTCGTTTTCAATAGTTTCCATTGGTATGGTATTTTCCTGTTGCTGGTGATTTGTTGAGCGATAGGCCAGGTGCATTTCTGTATTTTGTTTTGTAGTTAATAAAGTTATATTTGTATAGTTGTTGAATTTGAACAAAACAAAAATACAGAATATTCTGTAAAATACAAATAATTTCTGTAAAAAGTTTAAAATAAAATGAGCGAGCAAAAAAACGCCAAAATCAAGACCATACGGCCAGAAACACTGGAGTTTATTATATTATATAACCAATTAAAGGGGAAGGCTTTTAATGGTAATGCCGAGCTGGCAGAGATTTTGGGCTTCAACTCGCCGAGTTCAATTACAGAAATAATAAAGAATAGGCAAAATATAGACCCGGATAAATTCAGAACTTTTAAAGAGTATTATAAGGATTACCTGGATAAGCCGAAAGAGACGGATCGAAAAACTCTGGTACAGAAGGAGGAGGGGATACCTATGTACGAAGTAATCGCCACTGCATCTGGCGTCGAGGTATACAACGACATTAATGACGCCCAGCCGGTAGGGCGGATGAATTTCCCTGGGATAGAAGAGTGCGACTTTGCTTTGCCCGTATGGGGGCATTCTATGTACCCGTATTTAGAGAATGGCTGCTGGGTAGCGCTAAAGATTATTCACGATATGAAGATACTGCCGGGCGAGGTTTATTATATAGAATGGGGTGACTACCGAATGTACAAACGCTTATTGGCCGGTGACAATGAAGACGAAGTGATCGCCCATTCAGACAATACTTCCGAAATGATCGGCAACAGGCTGAAGTACGCGCCCTTTGTAATTAAGAAATCCGAAATAAAAAAACTTTGCCTGGTAAAGGATATTCATAAAAAGCATAATCATTAAAGGATGTTATCGTTAGTTAAGCCTATTGAGGAATATTTTGTAATATTGTTAAACCAATATAAACCGTATTATCTCTGATGGATCTGAATATCGTTTTCGGCGTTTTAGGTGCGCTTGCTTTTCTGCTTTTACTTGTCGGTTTGCTCAAGAAAAGGTCGGTTAAAGCTTTTATGGAAAGTAATGAAGATGTGCCGCAGCTTTATCTTCAGAAAGCGGTGGAAAACAAGATACATACGATTACCAAAGCCATACGGGAAAATCAGGGTAAGGAACTTGGCGACGAATACCAGCAGTTAGCCGCAGACCTGCATAAGCTGAAAGAAAAATACCGCAACAAGCAGATTAGCTTAAAAGGATATGATGCCAACCTGAACAGAATGGTGCAGAAGCTTAGGTACCTGGAAGAAGAATACGAGGATTAAGCCCGATTTAAAAATCTTTTGATAATAGTAGAAAGGTCGCTAATGTCAAAAGGCTTTTCTATAAACCCATCCGCGCTGCAACCCTCGGCTATTTTACTAATGTTAGGTATAGTAGATACCAGTAGCATAGGAATGTGTTTGTATTTGGGTATCGCTTTTAATTTGGCACAAATTTCACTTCCCCTTACTTCCGGCAGTAATTCATCTATTAAAATAAGATCTGGCTTAATATCATGAAGCTCTTCTATAAAGGAAGCATCCGGGAATGATGCTACGTCATACCCCTCGGTAGTAAGTATATACCCCATTATTTCCAGTATATCCTGGTTGTCTTCTATGATCAGAATCTTTGCCAAATTGAGTATCGGGATAATAAATTAAATAGCTAAATATATATTAATATTTTAAAATTTAAAGTTGTGATTTATACGTGTTTTATTCCGATGCTAAGTTTTTCGATTGTAATTCTCGAATAGCGTGAAAAGTAATAATATTGTGAGCACAAACTAAGGGTGTTTACCTGTTATTTATGGCTGAAGATGCAGTAGTTAAAAGGTTCAAAATTATTGTTAAAGAAAACGGCGGTCAGCTGGCTTTGGCCAATGCTATTGGCGTCGATCAGGGCTTTATCAGTAAGATTGTAAACCAGAAGCAGGAGATGAGCTATTACCTGATTCGTAAGCTATGTTTTCAATTGAAGTATTCGCCGGAATGGATCATCCTGGGGACGGGCGAGAAAAAACTGGTAAAGAGCGATACCGTTAAACTGATAACAGAAATACAAACCCTTCAAACAGAGGTAGATATTTTGCAGGCACGCATGCGTGCTTATGAAATAGAACTGAAAGAATTGCGCGAACAGTTGGGCGGCGATTCCCGGCAGGCGGGATAATTAACTCGCGATAGAGTATTGTTGTTGATATTGCTGACCTTCTATCTTACTACGGAATTTTAAATGCGCATTACGAAGCTTATTTAAACAAGCCTGCAAAAAGTTAAGATCGGTTTCAAACACGCTTGTATTCAGCATGTAGCCCAGTTGAGCGATAATGCTCTCTTTGTTTTCAGTCAAAAAGGTCAGTTCTGCTGATAATCGGGTTTGATTAGCCACGCTTGCATTGTAAAGATAATTGGTGCAGTCAGTAGCATAATTACTCCACAAAGACTTGTTGCACAAAACCGATATTAGTTTTTTGTAAATGAATTTTATGTTGCGGTGGATGTACTTAAATTCCAACAGCGATTGTTGATGGGCCTGACCTTTAGCGTATTGGTCGAAGTATTTAATAATAGAATCAGATTCTTCGGCTACGGAAAAATAACAATTGTAAATATCAGTCGATAACATGGGCGTTGAAAATAATTAACATACTATTTACAAATATTATACCGATTGCTTATCAGCGGGCTTTTTTCGTAACGTCAAAACAGTAATTTCTGGCCATATACCTACCCGGCCAGAAAATGCCAGGAAGCCAAAGCCGCGGTTAACATATAAATATCTCTCGTTATGTTCTGCCAGGCCAGCCCAGTCTAAATACCGGTATTGTACCGGGCTCCATCGTAAACCTGCCGTTTCTACGCCAAATTGGGCGCCGTGGGTATGTCCGGACAGGGTTACATGAATATGCGTTGGATGGTAGCGTACAATTTCCTCCCAATGTGTAGGGTCATGCGAGAGCAGTATTTTGAACGAATTTTTAGCTGTGTTTGATAACGCCTTATCTAAATTACCTTTTTGTATAAATCCCCGTCCCCAATTCTGTACACCTATTAGTTCTAAAAACTGGCCGTTTTTCTCCAGCCGTACACTTTCGTCTAACATTAAATGGTATCCTAACGCTGCATGGTGTTGCTTTAAAGTCTCGAGGTTCTGCCGTTTTTCTTCCTGGCTGTTCCATTGAATATAGTCGCCATAATCGTGGTTGCCTAAAATAGAAAACTGGCCGTAAGGCGCTTTCAGTTTATTAAAAGTGTTCAGAAAAGGTTCTACTTCCCAAGCCGCATTATTTACCAGGTCGCCGGTAAATACAAACAGGTCGGACTTTTGGGCCTGGGCTAAGGCCACACCTTTTTCAACCGCTTTATGGTTGTCAAAGCTACCTGAGTGAATGTCTGATAATTGTGTGATGGTAAAACCATCGAAAGCTTCAGGCAGGTCATCAAAATATAGTGTTTGGCGGTGGACTTTATAATTGTACTTTCCTTTGAACATGCCGTATAGGAAAGAGGCAAAAGGAAAGGCTGCAATTAGTAAAGCCAGTTCGCTGATGAATTTTCGTCGCGAAGGGAAATAGCTATCGCTTTCCAGTGATTTACGGTGCTGTGTTTTGTTAATTATACCGGTAATAAACCGCCCGAGATCTCCCAGGGAAAGCACAATCACGAAGACCAGTTTTGAAACCAGGATAGTCAAAAATAAGCTGAGTGCCCATTCATGGAAAGGTGTCATCCCGCGCGCGGTACTGAAGCTGCTGAAGCCGGTAATCAATAATATGGTGATGCCGACAGAAATGATAAGGAAGGCAGCCAGCAATATGATCCGGTAGCGGGAAGGCCAGCCGAGCGTAAGCGTTTTCAGGCCGGAGAAAACATACCAGTCTAATAAAAAGCTGATCAGCGACAAGATCAGGAAAAAAGTAACAAAACCGCCTTTGTGCATATGGTGTAGTTTAAGCCATTAACCCTGTTAGGGTAATTATGTTGTAACGAGCAATGTAACAATCAGATTAAAAAATGGGAGTGCTGTTACTATTTAAATCCTATTTTTGACGCTTCTATGGAAAATCTCAAGAATAAGTTCGACAGTATTATATTCGATTTGGACGGTACGCTCTGGAATTCTACTGAAAATGTAGCTAAAGCCTGGCAGGCTGCTAAAACAGAAGTAGATTATATAAAGGACGACATTACGGTGGCCGATGTGCGGTCGATTACCGGTATGGCTTATGATGCGATATTTGAAAAACTGTTCCCTTACCTGGATACGCAACAGCGAAACGAATTTAAAGCGCTGGCCGCAAAAAAGGAACTGGAGGTTTTACACCAGGAGGGTGGCGCGCTTTACCCTGAACTGACTGAAACATTGAAGGACTTGAAGGCCCGTTACCGGTTGTTTATCGTCAGCAATTGTCAAAGCGGTTATATTGATACTTTCCTGAAGATGGATGATGTAGCCGGGTTATTCGAAGGTCATCAATGTTATGGAACTAAAGGCCAGCCCAAATGGGAGAATATTAAAGATGTGGTAGCAGACTATCAGTTACAGGAACCTGTTTATGTAGGCGACACCATGGGCGATTATGATGCTGCCGCGAAAGCTGGTGTGCCTTTTATTTTCGCTGCTTATGGCTTTGGCAAAGTCGAAACCGGTATGATAGCCGCCATTAATACATTTAAAGAAATCTCTGTACTCCTGTAAAATTGGCAATTTAATTAAAAGTAAAATTTGAAAGACCTTGCTCGCTTCGGAAAACTGCTTTTAATACAACTGATTGTTGTTATTTGCGCTCAGCGGCAGCTCTGGCCTCAAATGCGCTTGTGGGGCTGTGCTCTACAGAAATAAGTTAGTGTATAGTTTTTCTGACAGGTTAATTAAGAGATTCCTTTTTTCTAAAGAACCCTTCATTGTTTAGTTATCATCCTCTTTTGAGGCTTAAAACCGCGTTTTCCTTCACAGAAATTTGTTCCTTTTCTCTCATTTAAACCCGACTCCCTTCAGCGGATCATTCAGATTTATTTACAAAATGCTAAGCTGACTTTTAAACAGGATGGTATAGTATCGTAAAGTAGTCAGTTGGCTGTCACTCTGTACTCCTGAATTTTTGTCAGAAGTGATTTTGGGTAAAATAATCAAGTTAATAAGAAATTGGTGTGCTTATTGGGTAGATAAATTATCTTATTAAGAAAAAAATGATTCAATCAATATTTAAGATTTTTACCTGGAATGTAAACCCGGCTTATTTGTTCAATCTTTCTCAGGCAAATGTACTGATTTACGTTCCGGTTAAAGATAGCAACAAACCTGGTTACCAGGGACGGGGTAATTATTATCCTTACCCTGATAACGTAGTGGAGGTGCCTGCATCAGAGGTGTGTTTTTTAGATATAGATGCGATTCTTTTTCAATCAAAAGAAAATTATTTACACGATCAGTACGACATACTTTCTCAAAACCAGCGGGAGCTGCCAAAATTCTACCTTGAACATGAACCGCCGCGGCCGCACCCCACAAACAGCCAGCACATTGTTCATGATACAAATGTCACTATCGTACATGTAAGTCATTACAACGACCTGATGTGGGATAACAACGCGCAGGAATCGGTTGTAATAGAGCCGGGTGCACCTGACGCAGAAATCAATTATAGCGGCAATAAACCGAGAGGCTTAGTACTGCTGGATCACCTGCCTGCGAAAGGGCGCTGGCTGGGGCTCGATGTATTTTTAAAAGTACGGGAGCATATTCCGCTCGATCTGATTGGCCATGGTAACGGCACATTAGGTGTAAGGGATGCTTCCTTCGAACAGCTGCCTTATTTGCTTTCAGAATATCGTTTTGTTTTTAGCCCTGTCAGATACTCCACTTCCTGCCAGCAATTATACCAGGCCATGATGGCCGGTGCGCCTGTCGTAGGCCTGGCAACAGTTGGGCTTTCAACCGTTGTTACCGACAGTTCAACAGGGTTTGTATCTACAAATGTGAATCAGCTGATTCGCAGTATGCAGCAGTTGATTGATGACCGCGACCTGGCAGGAAATATTGGAAAAGCTGGTCAGCAGGTAGCCAAAGATCGTTTCTCGCTGCAACGATTTATTTATCAATGGGAAAGTTTGCTAACCGATAAGATTTCGAAAAAGCAAGCCCGGCCATATTTAGCATTAGTATAAACATCTCCCACATCATCACAATACCTATGAAATCTAATCCGAAAATTGCATTTATCAGCGAGCATGCTTCACCCTTAGCTACTCTTGGCGGAGTGGATACCGGAGGGCAAAACGTATATGTGGCTCAGGTTGCACGTCAATTAGGCGCCCGCGGGTATGATGTGGATGTGTTTACCCGCTGGGAAGATCCGTCTGCACCGCAGGTGATCGAATGGGTTCCGGGTGTTAGGGTGGTGCATGTAAAAGCAGGGCCGGTTCAGGTTGTTGCTAAAGAAGACTTGTTGCAATACATGCCTGAGTTTACACGCAGCGTACTGGCATTTATAAAGTCGGAAAAAATAAGGTATGATCTCACCCATGCTAACTTTTTTATGTCGGCATTAGTAGCGGCAGATCTGAAAGCAATTTTAAAGATACCTTTTGCAGTTACGTTCCATGCTTTAGGACGTGTACGTCGCATACATCAGGGTGATAGTGACAAGTTCCCGAAGCAGCGGTTACAGATTGAAGAGGATATGGTGAGAAAAGCAGATTACATTATTGCAGAATGTCCGCAAGACCGTGATGATCTGATCAGCCTTTACCACGCTCCGGCTTATAAAATCGTAACTGTTCCGTGCGGGTTCAGTCATACCGAATTTTATCACGTACCAAAATCGCTTGCCCGTCGGTTGCTTCGTGTGGATGAAAGCAAGCATATCTTACTACAGTTAGGGCGAATGGTGCCACGGAAAGGTGTAGATAATGTGATACGTGCACTGTCTAAACTGAAAAATCCTGAATCGTTCTGCCTGCTGGTGGTAGGTGGCGAGACTGATTTGCCAGACACGGTGCAATGCCCGGAAATAGGCAGGTTGCTACAAATTGCAAAGGAGTTAGGTGTAGAAGCGTCGGTACGTTTTGTTGGGCGTAAAAGCCGCGAACAACTGAAATACTACTACTCCGCAGCAGATATTTTTATTACCACCCCATGGTATGAACCTTTTGGAATTACTCCGCTCGAATCGATGGCTTGTGGTACACCGGTGATCGGTTCGAATGTTGGCGGAATAAAGTATACCGTTGTTGATGGAGAAACGGGCGCCCTGGTGCCACCAGAAAATCCGGAAGCTTTAGCTGGCCGTATAGAAGAACTTACAGCTGATAAAGATCTGCTGGAAGATATGGGAAAAAATGCGCTGGAAAGGGTAAACGCTTATTTTACCTGGGCAAGCGTAGCAGATAAGATCAGTGATCTTTACATTCGGATGCTTACCGAAACGGATAGCAAAAAGTTTGTTCAAACATCGCTTAAGAGCAAAAGTAAAGCTGCTTAATATGACGTATAAAGCCGTTTTTCTGGATAAGGACAATACGCTGATAGACGATATCCCGTATAACGTAAATCCGGCGTTGATTACGCTTAAACCCGGTGCTATTGCCGGGTTGCGTTTGTTACAGGATAAAGGTTTTAAGCTGATCATCATCTCTAACCAGGCCGGTGTGGCGAAAGGATATTTTCGTGAGGAAGCACTGGCTGATGTTGAACGCCGCATCTGCGAACTTTTAATGGAGTACGGTATTCATTTAACAGGGTTCTATTATTGCCCGCATCACCCGGAAGGGAGTGTAGCAGATTACGCAATAGCTTGTCACTGTCGCAAACCGTTGCCTGGTATGCTGATCGAAGCCGCAGAGAAGCATCATGTAGATCTATCGGAATCGTGGATGGTGGGCGATATCCTGAATGATGTCGAAGCCGGAAACCGTGCAGGCTGCCGCACGATATTAATAGATAATGGCGGCGAAACAGAATGGATAAAAGATAACGAATACCGCGAGCCGGAACAGGTTTTCAATAACCTGGCCTACGCAGCGCATTACATTGCCACTGCTTTACCTAAAAAGAGATCAGCTTAACTATCACCTCAAAGCTTAAACATGACCCACAATTACCGAAACATTTTATGTATCCGGCTGGACAACATGGGCGATCTGTTAATGTCGTCACCGGCGATTGCGGCGCTGAAGGAAACTTTCGGCGCGAAGATCACCGTACTTACCTCGGCAATGGCAGTAGGCGTAGCCAACTTGATAGATGAAATAGACGAGGTGATGGTGTATAATGTGCCATGGGTAAAAACTAATGAGCACGATAAAAGTGAAGCGTTTTATAGCCTTGTTGAGCAGATTCGTGAAAGGCAGTTTGACGCTGCTGTTATTTTTACGGTTTACAGCCAAAGCCCGCTACCTGCTGCCATGCTTACTTACTTGGCAGGTATTCCGGTTTGTGTGGGTTATTGCCGGGAAAATCCTTATCAGCTGATCAATCATTGGGTGCCTGATAAAGAGCCTTACGAGTTTATCCGGCACCAGGTTCGGCGAGATCTGGATTTGGTTTCCGCTATCGGCGCAAAAACAGCCAGCGAGCACTTACGGTTGAACGTGCCGGATATTAATGAGTTCTTATTAGAGCAAAAGCTACGTGAAGCAGGGGTGAATGAACAGCAACCCTGGCTAATTCTGCATCCCGGTGTAAGTGAACCCAAACGGGAGTACCCGGTAGAGCGTTGGATAGAAGCAGGCAGAAGGGTCATTGATGAACTAGGCTATCAACTATTAATTACCGGTGCAGCTTCCGAGAAGAGTTTGGCTGAGGAAATTGCGTATGGGATAGGTACAGGTGCTTTTCCCGTAGCAGGGCTATTTAATCTGAATGAATTTATTGTATTAGTTGCCCGGTCGCCCATTTTGGTTTCAGTGAATACAGGAACTATACATATCGCCGCTGCGCTGGGTGTCCCTACAGTGGTGTTGTATGCGCTTACCAATCCGCAACATACGCCATGGCAGGTTCCATGTAAGGTGTTGCCGTTTGAAGTCCCGGTTGAAGCGCAAAGCAGAAATGAAGTGATCGTTCATGTAAATAAGTATTTTAGCGCGCAGCAAATTCCCATGCCTTGCGTAGATGATGTGCTAAATGCAGTTAAAGAACTGCTGGCGGGCGAGCTGCAGCACCCAGTTGAAATACAAGCCATTTATGAACAATAACATTTTTTCATTTTCAGATATCCCCGTTAAAGAAATAGCGCCCGGCTATTTTTCTAAACTGATTCATACCGCAACCAATACCGTTAATTTTATTGATGTAAAGGCAGGGAATACCGTCCCTACCCATCAGCACCCTCACGAGCAGATGAGCTTTGTGCTGGAAGGCGAATTTGAACTGACGATAGATGGCGTTGCTCACGTGCTCAACGCACAACGATACGCCGTTATCCCGGGCAATACTTTACATAGCGGGAAGGCTGTTACTGATTGCAGGCTGATCGATATTTTTTCTCCTGCCCGCGAGGATTATAAAAATCTTAAATAATTGTTAAAAAATTTTAAATAGCGCTTGGTTTTCTGCTAGTGCTTTTTTAACTTGTGGTTACCTAATTAAACTAAGGATATGAACCACGAACAAACCAGTAGTGCCTCTTCATGGGGTTTCCTAAGCTCTGACGGTAAATTTTTACCGGTTTCTGCACTAACTACCAAAAGCCTTGAATATGCTTCCAAATCTATTATAGAGCTGCAACAGTTAATAGAAAGCTATATTCTTACAGAAGAATATGAGAAGTGTGCGGTCATCAGGGACGAGATCATCAGGCGGCAGCATGCTAACTAAATTGTATCCGAACGGCCTTTGATGGCTTAATTTAAAATTTAACAAACATCAGTGGATATACGTGGTTTAATTTATAGTTAAAAACTTAAATTAAATCCTATGTCAAGCATGAATAAGTGTGCACTGATTACCGGTGCAACAAGTGGAATTGGATACGAGCTGGCGAAGCTATTTGCACAGGATCAATACAACCTGGTGCTGGTAGCCCGCAACCAGGAAGAACTACAGCGTTGTTCTTCTGAATTGCAGCAGCAGTACGGCGTCCAGGTAACTACAATTGCCAAAGATTTATTTAACCGCGAAGCGGCTTTTGAAGTTTACCAGGAGGTAAAAAATCAGGGTATGCAGATTGATGTGCTGGTAAACGATGCCGGCCAGGGTCAGTATGGCGAGTTTATCGATACCGACATAAACCGCGAACTGGATATTATCCAGTTGAACATCGGTTCGCTGGTGGTATTAACCAAGTGCTTCCTGAAAGATATGGTTGCTCGTGGCGATGGTAAAATATTACAGCTGGCGTCTATTGCAAGCCGTTTGCCTGGCCCGTTACAATCAGTGTATCATGGTACAAAAGCTTTTGTATTATCTTTTAGTGAAGCTATCCGCGAAGAGGTGAAAGATAAAGGCGTGGTGGTAACAGCCTTAATGCCGGGCGCAACAAATACCGACTTCTTTAACAAAGCAGACATGCTGGATAGTAAGATCCTTGATTCGGGTTTAAGCAACCCGGCAGATGTGGCTAAAGACGGTTACGAAGCCTTGATGAGCAATGATGATAAAGTGATTTCAGGCATGAAAAATAAGATCCAGGTGGGAATGAGTAATGTTACGCCTGACCCGCAGGTGGCTGCTATGATGCACAAGCAACAGGCGCCAAAAAACGAGAACGAATAATAGTTCATGGAGGTGATTTTTTTTGCCCCGGTAAGGATAACTTGCCGGGGTTTATTTTTGAAAAGCTTCGGGTAAACTTTTTTCTGTTTGCGAATCAAATTCGGGCGCTTATTTTATTTTTGTTTCATGCCAATTATTAAAGCAGCAGTTGCAGACACTGCAGAACTTACCCAATTAGTGAACAGTGCTTACCGGGGCGAGTCTTCCAAAGCCGGATGGACAACCGAATCACATTTGTTAGATGGCCAACGCATTGATGACGAAATGATGCTGGCATATTTGCAAGACGAGAACGCGAAAATTTTGAAATATACGAATGAAGGTGGTGTAATTATAGGTTGCGTGTACGTCGAGAAAAAAGGCGACCAGCTTTATTTGGGAATGCTCACCGTATCACCAACATTACAGGGCGGAGGGATAGGCCGCAAACTGATTGCAGCAGCCGAGGCGGAGGCGCGTAAACAAGGCTGTAATGCGGTTACTATGACGGTGATCTCCACTCGTGCGGAACTGATTGCCTGGTACGAACGGAACGGATATAAAGCTACCGGCGAGGTAAGACCTTTCCATACAGAGGAGCGTTTCGGTATCAGAAGATCTAATGATCCGATGGAGATGATTGTGATGGAGAAACAAATTTCTTAAATCACTGGCGTTATGTTATTCAACTGTTTCAGTTGAACGGTTAACGAGTAAATTTTTAAACGCGTTTAAGGCAACCTCATAGTCGGGCTGGTCCGCCCAGATAATTAATCGGTGAAGTTCGCGGTTCAGGGGCGCCCATCTTTCTGGTTCCACATCAAGGCTAATGACAATGCTTGGTGTTTGCAAGGCAGAAGCGATGTGCGCTACACCGGTACAGTTAGATACCAGGGCTGCCGAGTTTTTGATCAGCACGGCTACCGCACCGACAGACGTTTGTCCGGCCGTATTTATTGGCTGGTGCTTCATGTGGCTTATTAAACGTTCCAATATCGGAGCCTCCTCTTTGGTGCCTGTTAATACAGCCTGGTAGCCGCTTTCTATGGCATAGTCGGCGAGTGCTGCATAATATTCTGGCGGCCATTGCCGCGAAGTAGCCCTGGCACCCGGATGGATGCAAACGTATTTGCCGCGTTCTATCGGTAGGTTTAGCGCTTGTAGTGCCTCTTCATCTGCTGATGTTATGGGAAATTCCAAATGTCTTCCTTGTGGTTCAATGCCAAGGAAATCCATCAGTTCCAGGTGCCGGTCTATCTCGTGCCCGTGGTTGGGGTATGGATAAAAGTATTCTTCGTTAGGCCGATAATCGCTATAATAGCCACCTGTATGCTTCGCACCAAACAATTCAATTAACGGATTGACGATGGTGCCGTTCCCCTGCATTTGCAATAGCAGGTCGAAAGGCTCCTGTTGCATTGCATTTAAAAAACTGACGGTTTTGCGCGCGTCAAAAGGTTGCTCGGGTAAGGCCGGGTATCCGGGGAAGTGTACGAAGTCGTCGAAATATTGGTTGAAGCGTTCTGTAAAACTTTTCGCCCAGGGCAAACTAATCAGCGTGATGCGCGCTTCGGGATACGCTGCACGTAGTGCACGAATAGCCGGAATAGCGCATAGCATGTCGCCCAGTTGCAACACCCTGAAAATGCCAATACGTTTAACTTCTGTAGGCGGGATCTTCGGCATTACTGTTAATCGTTATTTAATCCGCGACCGGTTTTGTGCTGCAACTCGTCAATTCGTTTAGAAGCTTCGGCTTTCGTCAATTTCTCGTCGAAATGTTCACCCGCTTCAGAAGCTAATGTTTTAAGGTAAGACTCCTGCGCGCCGGTCATGGGTTCGTCGCCGGTAGTCCAGTCATCCGGATCTTTAATCGTATTTGAACCCTTAATGGTATGTTCTTGTGAATCGTCGGGCTGGTTTTCTTCCTTCGGATGTTCAGTGTTAATCATGGTGTAGTTATTTATAGGTTTAACCCGGCGTTAAAGTGATTTGTTTGGGCCCTTAGGCCTGTACAATATTCCCCGCTTCTATAAAAATGCGTTTTACAGTAGGGTAGGTTGTCCGGATGTTATTTTCAATTCTGCTGATCACCAATTCCATATCCGTATTGGTAATATCTTTAAATTGTACATCCAACAAAACCAGCACATCGTCAGGCGCCATCTGCATGGTCAAGGGTGTGCGTGCAGTCATCACGTCAGGGTCTTTCAATACCAGTTGGCAAATACCTTTAACCATTTCAGAACGGGCGCTTTCGCCAATCAGCAGGTCGCGGCTTTCCACAATCATGATGATCGCTACCAGCGCCAGCACGATACCGATAAGGACAGAGGCAAAGCCATCGAAAAACGGATTGTTAAACTGGTGACCAAGGAATACACCCAAAAAGGCAATGATCAAGCCCAGCAGGGCGGCCGAGTCTTCATAGATCACCGCGAAGGCTGCCGGGTCTTTACTGTTACGCAGTTCCTCCCAGAAACTTCCCGGGCCTTTTTCTTTATTAAAATTACGAATGGCAATCACAAAGGAAATACCTTCGAATACAAATGCGCCACCAAGTACCATGTAGTTCCAGAACGGATCTGTAAGTTCTTCGGGATGCTTAATATGTTCAATACCTTCGTAAAAAGACATGCCGCCGCCCAAACCAAAAATTAAAATGGATACAATGAGCGACCAGAAGTAAATTTCTTTACCATGCCCGAAGGGATGATCCTCGTCGGCAGGGCGTTTGCTGCGATTGATCCCAAAAAGCAATAACAGGCCGTTACCGCTATCTACCACGCTATGGATGGCTTCTGAGAGCATGGCAGAACTGCCGCTGATAAAAGCGGCAATAAATTTCATAACGGCAATAGCAAGGTTGGCAAACAGGGCGCCGTAAACCGAGGATTTGTTGTGATCAGACATATCATCAGTAACACCAAAACTACCGGAAAGGTTGGGCCGCTGCCCTGAAAGTCGATTAATGCTTATTGCGCTTCGAGATATTTGATGATAGCCATCACGTCTTCATCGCCTAAACCTGCGTCCATCGCCTGCCTGAAGGTTTGATACAACGGCGCAGCTAATGGCGACCGGATACCTTGTTCTGTAGCCAGGCGCAGGTCTTTGGTTAAATGTTTCAATGCAAAAGCAGCCGGATATTCTCCCTTTAATATCGCCGGTGATTTCATTTTTGTAATGCCATTGCTCAGCGCACCTTCGTTTATGATGGTTAGCATATCTTCTGTACTGATGCCGTTTTCACGTGCGAAGACTACAGTTTCCGCCAGGCCTTGAAGGCAGACACCCAGGTAATAGTTGATAGCCAGTTTAGCCGCACTGCCAGAACCAACGTCGCCGGTATGAATGGTCAGTTTACTGTAGGCGTCAAAAAAAGGTTTAGCTTTTTCTATGTCTGTAGTTTCGCCGCCAGCCATGATAATCAGGGTGCCGTCTTGCGCGGGTCTAACACTGCCAGAAACCGGGGCATCTATAAAAGAAGCATCGGCTGCAGAACAACGTTCGCCAATAAGTTTTGACGTAGCAGGGGAAACGGTGCTTACGTTAATAAATAACTTACCTGCAGCGTTTGCTGCAAGTAAACCTTCCGGATCGTTAAAAATTTCTTTTACAGCTTCATCGTCAGAAACCATTACGCCAATGATATCGCAGGCTTTAACCAGCTCAGCTAAAGAACTAGCCGATAGCGCTCCTGCTTCTACAGCTCCTTGCTCTTTCTCGCGGGTGCGGTTGTAAACCTGCACTTCAAAACCTGCCTTTAATAAATTTTTAACGATAGGGGTACCCATATTACCTAAGCCTACCCATCCTGCTTTCATATTACTCATAATAGCCAAATAACGTATTATTAGCAGCAACTAACAATACGGCCTAAATGTTTAGTGATTGTTTAGGGTGAATGGATTTAAGTTTTTTATTTCAGAACTGGTTGTGTTTGCTATATTGGACTTCCACCTTATAAACCAATGACACCAAATCTTAAACCATCACAAGAAGCCATTGCTTCAGCTACCCGTACCCTGTTATCTGATGATAATTATTTGCACATCAAAAATGCCGTTGAACAACTTCATAAGGTATTTGCGAAAGCTACCGGGGTTGAAGCCGGGGATATTACAGATAAGGACATCGAACTGCCAACGGGTACTGCCGTTTCAACTATCAAGGCCGCACATTGCCTTAAGGAACTGGAGCGCACCCGTCGGTTTTTAAGGGGTATTTATGCAGCCATTGACCAATTGTTAGAAAAAGGTAGCGGCGAGCCTGTCCATATTTTTTATGCCGGTTGCGGTCCGTATGCCACCTTGCTCACACCGTTTACATCGCTTTTTACGTCGCAGCAGTTGCAGTTCACACTGCTTGATATTAATGAGGCCTCATTAGATGCCGCCCGCACGCTATTCGATACGTTGGATTTAGCCGATTACGTACGCGAATATATTTGTACCGATGCCACAACCTATAGGTTTCCCCAAGGGAGCAAGATAGATATCGTGATCTCTGAAACCATGCTGAATGCTTTGAGGAAGGAGCCCCAACTGGCCATTATGAACAATCTGATTCCGCAGATGGCTCCTCATGCGATTTTCATTCCGGAAGAAATAACGATTGATGCCGTACTGACAAGATGGGAAGAAGAGAAAAACTCGTTTTTTCTTGAAGACTATCAACCCAAAAGAATAAAAGCCGGTACAGTATACCAGGCGTGCCGCGAATTTAAACTCCCGGAGCCGGTTATTATTAATGTTCCTGCTTCTGAAACCCACCATCGGCTGGATTTATTTACTGATATAAAGGTTTACGGGGAAGAAATGCTTTCCGCCTATAATTGCAGTCTGAACATACCCCTGCACGTTGCAGAGTTGAATAATCAGAGCAAAGAGGTAACCGTGAAGTTTAATTATATCATGTCTGAAAAGCCAGGTTTTGTAAGCAGCTATTAAGAGATGTTTATGTTATTTTTTCTTTAAGAACCATCTGTTTGATTAAAGATCAGACACATTGCTTAGCCCCATTTTCTTTTATATCTCTACACGATCAGGGATTAGATGCGCTGCATATTTTCCTCGCGTCTTTTTACTTTTCTTGTTTCGTTTTCCCCACCAGATCAGAAAACCGGTAATGGGTAGGGAGGCGCAGATCAAACTGGCCAGGAACGCCAGGATCTGCGTGGGCAAGCCGTAAATTCGTCCGGTGTGAATGTCTTTATTCGAGTTTCGCCATTTTAAACCTAATGGGTTGCTGGCATGTTCAAGCTGATCAAATTGTTTACCTGTCCGTGCGTCGAAATAGTAATAGCTGATATTGCGCCATCCGTCTGTCGGTTTTTTGATATAAACAAAAGCCATGATCGCCTTGCTGTTCTTTTTAGGCAGATTTAGCCCGATAGTATGATAATTGCCGTTCAACCGGGATTTTAGCTGATAAACAATTTCATCCAAATGGTCGCCGGTGCTATCAGGGGTTGAAATGGTTGGGGCATTACGCACCAATATCACAGGTTTAGATGAACCCAAGGCTTTGTAAATACCTTTCTCCCACCATTTGAAAGACCAGGTTAGTCCGGTTACGGCAATAATGATCGCAACGGGCAATACATAAAAGCCGAAGCTGTTATGCAGATCATAATTTACCCGTTTCCATTTCGCACTCCATTTAACAGACAGGCTCTTTTTTAGTTGCCTGATGTTTTTTGGCAGCCATAGGATAAAGCCGGTGATCAGCATCACCAGAAAGAGCAAAATGCAGCAGCCGATAACCACACTTCCCACGGGTTTCACCAGTAACAGCTGCCGGTGAAGCTGTTCTGTCACATTGAAAAATTCGTAACGGGTATCGATAACGCCCAGCACCTTCCCTGTATAAGGATTCACATAAACCTCGTCGCGATATTTAAACTGGCTGAAGTAGCTTAAGTTGATGTCATTATGCTTGTTTACTTTAGAGGCAGTGAAAATGTAACTCTTATCATCCGCATTGATCCGGATATCCGTTATATCTTTTTTGGGGCCGGTTACTTTTTTTACATTTTTAAGTAATTCGGAAACCGGCCTTGCAGGGCCGGTTTTATTAACGTACACCAGATCTTTGTGAAAAAGATCAAACAGTTCATCTTCGAAAACAAGTATACAACCGCTAACGGAAACAATTACTACGATTACGCCCGTTACCAAACCAATCCATAAGTGCAGCCAGGCTGCTACCGCTTTAAGACGCTTCCGTATCATATCAGTTGAAAGTATAAGTTAACGTAGCCAAGTAATTAGATGGTGCTCCGGGGAACAGGCGTATATAATCATACCCGCCAACCCAGTATTTTTTACCGGTAATGTTATTGGCGTTAAACTGCAGCTGAATTTTGCCTACGGTATAATATACCGCAGCGTTTACCAATAAGTACTCCGGAACGGTTTGTGTTAAATTGATGGACAGGTTACGCTTGCCTGCATAATTTGCTCCTGCACCTATCCCGAGGCCTTCAAGCAGGCCTTTGCTGAAGTTATAACGCGTCCAGATATTGGCAAGGTTGCGGGGAGCGTTGGGGTTTTGTGTGCCCACTTCTGCTGCCACCGGGCTTTCAGAAATGTAAGACCGGTTATAAGCATAAGAAGCAATCAGGCTCCAGTAGGGTGTCAGGCGGCCGGTCACATCAAATTCGATCCCTTTTGACAACACACCACCAACTTGCCGTAGCAAGTCTGGCTGGGAAGCAACACCTGCGTTATAAAGCACGTTGTTTTGCTCTATCCGATAAACAGCGGTTGTAATGCCAATACGGTCATTCAGGAAATTGCCTTTTGCACCGAACTCCACCATTTTGCTTTTTAACGGATCGAATGGTCCACCGGCGTTCGGGTTAGCCAGCGTGGCTGCACTTTGCGGATTATAGCCCGTTACATAAGAACCGTAAACATTAAGATTATTTAGGATAGAATATACTGCACCTAAGCGTGGCAGCCAGGCATGTGAGTGCGTTTTTACTTCATTGGTGGCGGCGTAATTGCTAAAATCTGTATAGTACTCATAACGCACACCGAGCAGCACCTGTAGCTTGTTCCATTTCAGCTGGTCTTGCGCATAGCCCGCGTTTAGATAGTAATAGGCTGGTGCAATACTTGCCACACTGTAGAATGCTTTGCTATCGTCCTGAAGTTGCTGTGAAGCACGGATATTGTTCAGGTCAAAGCTTGGTACGTTAGGAACCGGGTTACCGTTCTTATCTAATAAATAATTGGCTTTGTTGGTTGGGTTATATGAGGCGATGAAACCGGTGTTAGTGGCGTTACGGTAACCCGAGGCGGTTAGCTGCGATGCGCCGACAGGTGTTTTTTCGCTGCCATAATCATACCCGGCAACCAGTTTATGTTCAAGCGGACCAGTTTTTTCATTATAGTTTAAAAAGCCGGAAAAGTTGTCGATGTAGCGTTTGCGCTGGCGAGTAAATATCTGCATTGCAACCAGGTTAGGGATAACCTTACCTGCACCGTCAACCGCGTAGGCGTTTGCACTGCGATGTTCATAAAGGTCTTCATTGTAGCCTGTTTTCAGATATGACGCGCTGAAATTCAGTTTCTCGGTCAGTTGGCGGCTTACCGAAAAAGTAACCATATAGGTGTTTTCGTTAAGTTTATCATTAGGCGTACTTAAGGCTAAGGTAATGGGCGTAGAATTCAGATCATTACCGATAACAGACTGTCCGCGGTCTAACCGGCTACGGGAACTGTTGTAAACCAGGTCAAAATTGATGCGGGTTTTTTCATCGGGGATAAATGACAGCGATGGTGCAATAACCACATTCTTATCAAATTGCAGGTCGCGGAAAGAATTAGCATCTTCATAGCCCAGGTTAAGGCGGTAGAGTAGGGTGCTGTCTTTAGTTGCAGGGCCGGTAAAATCTGCCAGTCCGCGGAAGGTATTAAAACTACCCAAAGAAATGCTAACCGATTTTCTGCTTTCGTCAAGCGGTTTTTTGGTCACACGGTTTACTACCCCGCCAGGGCTGGCGTTGCCATATAAAGCCGACGCCGGGCCCTTTAAAACTTCAAGCCGCTCCAGGTAATTGGTTAAAGGCTGTTTCCAAAAACCGGTGCTGGTACGCAGCCCGTTAAGTAATTGTGTGTTGCTTTGTCCATTTACGCGAAAACCGCGGATGGTAAGGTCGTCATAAAAAGTAAACTGGCTTACGCCGCTGAAGTTCTTCACTACATCGCCTGTACGGACAACGCCCTGATCTGCCATCAGTTCTTTGCTGGCATAAGAAACCGACTGCGGTAGATCCATAATATCAGTTTGTGTTTTATTGCCGATAAAAGTAGCCTTGGTTTTATAGGTGCGCTCTTTACGGCCGGTGATCTCGACAGATTGCAGTTGTGTTTCGTCTTCGGTCAGGTTGAAATTCAGTTCGGTAAGATGGCCATTAGTGAGGGTGATGTGCTGACTTACTTTTTTATAACCAACACCACTTACAACCACCAGGTATGTGCCTGGTTGGATCTGCTTAATTTCATAGTTACCGCGAAGATCTGTAATAGCGCCTTTACCAGTGCCTTGCAGGGCAACGCTGATATATTCGATTGGCTTATTATCCGGGCTGGTAACACGGCCGCGTAATGTTGCTGTGTTTTGCGCCAATAAGCTGGAAGAAAGTAAAACTAAAAAGAGAGGAACGGAAAATTTTAATAAAAGTGTTTTCATTGATCAGGCGGTTAATCTTTGCCGCAAAGAAAGTATTTATTTAGACTAATTACAAATAATATCTGGATTCTGCTTTTCCTTACACATATAAATGCTCAACAGTTAACCAGATTGACTTTTGAGGGACGTTTCTTCTTACCCCATTTACGGTTGTACCAGATGATGGTTCCGGTAACGGGAAGGCTGGCACCGACCATGCAGGCAAGAAAGGCGAGTATTTTGGTAGGCAAGCCAAGTATCTGGCCGGTATGGATATCGAAATTCATGCGGTATGCCCTTTCGCCTGCTGATATTTCGGCGTATGGTTTATCGTTCGGGTCAACATAAGGCAAAGATTTCAGGGTTGCCTGGTCGTGGAAATAGGTTTCCTTATTGTAGAAGATGGTGCCGTCTCCAAAAAATACCATTGTTTGATAAGTATCTTTCGGAAGTTGCGGTGCATGAAAGTAAATGCGTCCGAAATCAGCGTGCCTGTGTGTGACGTATTTCCAGATATGATCCAGTGCAATGGTTGTTGCCGGTTTTGGGGTTACGGTAGTGTCCGACAATGGATCTTCTTCTTTCAATTCTACGGCTACCTTACCGGTTAGCGTGCGGTACATGCCATGGCGAAACCATCCGAAAGTATAATAGATACCGGTTATGGTAAGAAATAGCAGCAGAATGGATGCATAAAATCCGAAGACGTTATGAAGATCAATATTCAGCCTTTTCCAACCGGCGCGCCGCTTCAGGGTAAAGCTTTTCTTTACTGTTCTTTTTGTCCATTTCTGCGGATACCACCAGACGAGCCCGGTGATAATAATGATCAGAAAGATGAGGCAGGCGGAACCAACAATAGGGCTGCCTATTTTTTGCGGTAGCCATAAAAAGCGGTGCCCGGCCCTTATCAGCAGCATGGCCATCTCATAGGCATCCGGCTTGCGTTTATCTAAAATAAGTCGTCCGTCATAAGGGTTCATATACAGATAGGCTATTCCCTTTTTACCAAAGCTGAAATTCAGTTGTGCAGACCTGTCCTTTTTGCCATAGATAATACCGGTTAGTTTTGCACTGTCGGTGCCCTTAACGGTAAAATAAGCCTGTGCCTTGTTCACCAGTACCGATGGCGGTAAGAAGGATTTTTGTTGAGGCACCACAAATTGATGCTTCTCTGTGATGGCCCCGATCTCGTAACGGAACACCCACAAACCACCGGTGAAGCAAACGATAAACACTACTATACCTGATAACAGCCCCAGCCATAGGTGCAGCCATTCTGCTATTTTGCGGAAGGCGGATTTTTTTGAATGCTTTTGCCCTTCCATTATTAAAATTTAAAGGTTACCGAAGCTAAATACTGGCGCAGCATCTGGTAAGAGGCCCAGCCATCCCAATACCGCTTGTTGCCCAGGTTATTACCCTTCAGGCCAAGGCGCCATTTGGGCGTATCATAAAATATGGTGGCATTGAAGATGGTATAAGATGGGATCTCCAATGTGTTTGACGCATCAAACCACGAACGGTCTACATAATTACCGCCTACGCCTACACCCACATTTTTAATAAATTGATTGAACTTGTAGCTTAACCAGAAGTTAGCGACGTTTTGCGGTGCAGAAGGCGCCAGTTTGCCCACCAGCGCAGCAGTGGATTGCGTGATTTTATTTTCATTGTGCCCGTAACCAGCCACAATATTAAGCCCGGAAACTGGATTGGCTAATACTTCAATTTCATAACCTTTACTGCGCTGGGTACCGTCTTGTACCGTGAAGTTTTGGTTATTGATCACGCGGGTATAGGTCGCATTGCTTACTTTAATATCATAGTAGCTTACTGTGGCAGACAAACGGTGATCAAATACTTCGGCTTTTAATCCGCCTTCTAACTGGTTGGCCTGGCGTGGTTTAAATACAGAGACAGTTCCGTCTGGCTGGCTTACGGGGCCCACATTCTGAAAGCCATTCATGTAGTTGCTAAACAGGCTTAACTGGTCTTTTACCAATTGGTAAACCAGGCCGAACTTGGGCGAAAATGCCGTTTGATTGTAATTATTAGAACCAGCGACGCCATTGGTGTACGTCGGTTTGTTGTTAAACCGGTCTACCCGTAAGCTGGCCATAGCGTTCAGCCTGTCGGTAATGTTAAATACGTCTGAAGCATAAGCGCTATAGATGTCCTGCCGCGCATCCACAATCGCATAATTAGCTGTGCCGGCAATGGCATCCAGCTTTTGCAGGCTCATGACCGGGAAGGGTTTGCTGATGTCGTCGATTTGGTCATACACCAGTTGAACGGGCGTGTAACTTTGACGGCCATGATAAGTGTAAACATCGATACCTGCCAGTAAGCGGTTGCGAAACTGCCCGATTTTAAAGTCGCCGTTAAAATTTTGCTGTAGCTCTATCGAGTTAAAATCGCGGGGGCCAAAGTCGGTAACGCGTCTGGTTACTTTGTTTACCGCGGTAAATAGCGGGTACACCTGCAGGCTGCGTTCTACATGATTATTGCTGTAAGCCACCTGCGTAGTTGATTTCCAAGAACTACTTATTTTATAATCTGCCTGTGCATGCAGGTTACGTGCGCTGAGCTGTGCATCGATATTTTCGCCTCCAAAACTGGTTTTGTAATTCAGCGGGATTTGTGACAGACTGGTAAATAATCCTGCCGGAAAGGTGGGATAAGGGTTTTGTGTTTTATTCTGGTTATAGATCTCTGCATCAAACAGCAGGTTCAAGCGCTCATCTACCTGGTAGGCGAGGCTTGGTGCAAAGGTGAAAGTACGGTTATGGCCTACGTTCTGGAAACTGCCTTCGTTGTGATAAGCCGTGTTAAGGCGCATCAGCACGGTCTTATCCTGGTTTAACGGGGTGTTGATATCTGCCGTGATGCGGCTAAGATCATAACTGCCCAGCACTGTAGAAACCTCGCCTTTAAAAGTATCAAAAGGTTTTTTAGTGACCTGATTAACCAAACCGCCAAAAGAGGTAATGGTGGAACCAAATAGCGTACCCGACGGGCCTTTGATTACCTCGGCACGTTCGATGTTTACCGGGTCTACGGCTGTCCATGCTTGTTGGGCCATTCCGTTACGAACGCTAGTAGATACCGTAAAACCGCGCAGATAGACGTAGGCCGAACCGGCAGGGCTCATGGCTGGTATTGCACCAGCCGAATTGTAGAGTGCATTACGATAATCTACAACCAGTTGATCCTGCATCAGTTCTTTGCTGATGCTGGAATAAGCCTGCGGATTTTCAAGGTTGCTCAGCGGCATCCGGGCTACATATTCGCTTTTTTTGTTGATGCGTTTTCCGGCGTTGCTGCTGACGATCACCTCCTGTAACTGCTCATTGTTTTCTGTCAGTATAAAATCGGCAACTAATGTTTCCCCGGCCGCAAGTGTAATGGTTTTGCTTTGCGACGAGAGGCCGATAAGTTGTGCCACCAGCGTATAGGTTCCGGCAGGGATATGCGATAGCTGATAAATTCCTTTTGCGTTAACTGAGGTGCCGCGGGTAGTACCCTTTAGGGTGATGGTTACAAATTCAGCAGGTTTGCCGTCAGATGTGCTAACGGTACCTTTAATTGTGCCGGTTTGGGCAAGAACGTGTAAAGAAAAGAAGAGAAAAAGAAAAGAGAAGTAAAATTTCTTACCGCATAGTAAAGAATTCATAAGTTTGTTCAAATGTTTAATGGGTTGAAGGATCTGTTAACATTAAGCCGGTGTGATGTTTGGCGACGGATCACCGGCTTCATTATTTGGAGTAATTGTTACATAGGCAGCGTTTAAACAGCACAAAGAAAGCCACTATTTAGAATAAATCCAAATAAAAATAGATAACGATTGTAGATGATTATGAATTCAAGTAGCTGAAACGCTATTTAGGGGTAAGTTATCTTGCCGTACAGCTTTAAGCACCACCTCATATGCAGGCTTTTTCTTCCACCGTGCAATTAACCAGCTGATGAAGCTTAGGATGAAAATGTCTTCATTGTCTAAAGCGTTTTGCAAGGCCAAAACCTTCTTTTGATAAGCCGGGGCAAAAACCACATCAGGTTTTATCAGGTATCTTTCAACCAGGCTTAGAAACACCAGTACTCGTTCTTCCGAAGTTTTAAGCAAATACTTTTTGTACCTCCGTCGAAAGCTGGCTAGCCGAGACATGGCAAGTTCTATATTATTAAACTGTGCCTGTACCAAAATTTCCATCAGGTTTTTGCGGATGGTCCAAAGCATGCCCATTTTTTTCTCGTACCAGGCGTCGGTGCGGGTTAATAGCGTCAACTGCTTCAGACTTTCGCGATTATCGCAAAGAGCTAAGAACATAGCGAGGCATATTTTGATATCCTCGATATCTTCAGGTTTGGATGAGGGTTTGGAAACAGCAATTGCTTCGCGTAACAATGCCATGGCTTGATCAGCAAAACCGGTAAAGAAAAGGTTAAGTGCAGAGAGTAACTGATACCGCAAATAAAACACGTTGTAGTAGCGGTTGTCTGACAGCATCAGCTCCATCATCTCTTTCAACAACGATTTACTTTTCTCGAAATCCCTTCTGCGTAAATGGAAGTTCGCCAGGAAGTATAAAATGGAAATATGGTAAAAGAGGTAAGTGCGCTTTTGGTTAGTCTGCCTTTGTATAAATCGGTTCGTACGATCAATGTAACGTTCTATCAGCCCGTAATTGTGTTGAATAGCGGCATATTCATTGGCGATAAAAAGAATTTGGTAAACAGACTTGTACGTCATCAGGTCCTGCACGGAAATTTTGTATTTCCTGATCGTAGCCAGCATCAGCGTGTTCAGCTTAACAACCTTTCCTTTCAGATGGATCTGTTGCAGTTCCTGCCTCAAAAAAGCGTAGGCCAGGTTGAGTTTGGCCTCGTGTTGCATATCCGACTGATTGCGTTGGAAGCGTGTGGTTAAAGCCTCAAAATCTTCTGCTTCGGGCAAGTGAGCATATTGCAGTTTTAACAGCAGAAGTTCATTCAATAGGTTAAACTGTTCTAAATGTTCTGCCAGCCGTTCTGCTTTATCCAAACATTTGAAACCCACCTTCACCACATCGTTTTCTAACAAAAAGCGACCTACAACTACCAATCGTAGCGCGTCATACGTTTCGGACTGATTGCTTTCAAACGTTTTCTGTGATAAAAATAACAACAGGCTGTCCTGAAGCCTTTTGCGTAAGGCGTGGTAGGCATCCTTATTTTTTTCTGTATGATATAGCTTATTTATGCCATTGATATCGTCAGTTTCTATTAAATGAAGTAGCTGCAAATTCTTGACGTCTGCCCGCTTGTTTTTTTGCTGTAAAAACTGCCTGAAGTTCTTCTTGTCCTCTTCTGTAAGAAGTTTAATTAATTCTGAAAGGGAATCGGTCATGCTGATATAATATTCTAAAACACTAAAATTAAAGAAATATATCGTCAGTAATTTGTAGAATCTAACTTTTGCAGGCGTGGTTTACCATGCACATTTGCTTCCATATTAATCATTAAAACAAAAACAACATGGAACCGCTACAACACAAAACAGAAGAAAATTCAACATTTGTAAAACAAGCACAAAACGGAAGAAATCTTTTCAAACCCACTGCTGCCTTTATCGGTGCATCCTGGTTTGCCTTGTTAACCGGGACGGTAGCTTATTGCATTGGTTTATGGAACGCCAGTATGCAGCTGAACGAAAAAGGCTATTATTTCACTATTCTATTATTTGGCCTTTTTGCCGTCATCTCCGTGCAAAAGAGTGTGAGGGACCGGGCCGAAGGATTGGTGGTTACCGACCTTTACTACGGCCTGAGCTGGTTTGCCACCATCGCATCAATGGTATTACTAACTATCGGGCTATGGAATGCAGACATTGCCAGAAGTGAGAAAGGTTTTTACGCCATGGCCTTCTGCTTAAGTATGTTTTCTGCCATTGCCGTACAAAAGAATACCCGCGACGCAAAGTTGATTGGAGATAAAGAGCTGTAACGTAGCGGTTGCTTCCCCCGCAGAGCTTTGCATAGCAAGCCTGCGGGGTTTTTAATTACCTTTCATTTCTTAGTTTCGAAATTATCGGCTATGTGAGCTATTCTTATGAGCTTCCGACCAGAAGCGTTACAGTTTGTACAACCGTTCATCAAACCTGAACGGTGTAATGGATTCAATCTTTAACTCCCGGGCTTCTTCATGTAAGGGGTTGATCAATACGTTTTGTGAAAACGGGTCGACAACGCTGGGAACGTAAAGCAACAACGAGCTTTTAGCAGTTAGCCAGGCATTTCCGATCTTAGCAAGTGCCCTCGGGCCAGGGTAGGTGTTCCAATTTTGCGGCAGGTCTTGCGGATCGACGAAGAGGTTGGTGACCGAATCGGGAATGGTCATTTCAATCATTTGCAGATCATGGTGTATTTCACCGGTTTCCAAATGAACCAGTTTTTCTAAAATACATGTAGAGGATTGTGTGGAAGTATAAAGTACAGGTAAATGGTTGTGCCAGCGTGCCGTAGTTAATAAGCCGCCGCGACCGCTAAGGTCATCTGCATACTTTTCTCTGGCAATACGGTAAAGCTTCATGAATAGAAACCGTATTCAATCTGCGAAAGCAGATCATCTACCAGCCGGACGCCCTCTGTAGTATCTAATAGTTGTAAAGGTGTATGGTTACCTAATGCCAATTGCGCTCTTTCTAACCAGTGCTCTGCTGTAGCCTTGTCGCCCAAAATGTCTAATGCACGGGTGTAAATACGTGTAACTTCGTACAGAAAGTTAGATTGCTCCGGTGAAAGGCGTTGCTCTGGCTTATACCTGTTCAACTGCCTTGTACTGATATGGAGCACTTGCGACAACTTTTCCCGGTCCACACTCGTTTTTTCCAAAAAGGTATCGACACCAGCTTTAGGTAAGCCTAAACGAATAGTATCAATAATATCGTAACCACTGGCACTCTTAAGCGCCGTTTCGGTCCATTGGCTGCCATACAAAAACTTAAGCACGGCAGTTGCATTATCCTCAGCTTTAAGGATGCTGTTTACATCTAACTTGCGTTGTTTTATTTGGGCTGCCATATGTCTACTAATATAAGGACAAATGTCTTGAAATGAAAATTGTTTTTATTAGTATCTCTTTGGTACTTCTATAGGTTTAATGCTTCTGTGGCAATACAACAATGCTTTCCGTAGTTAACTTTGCTCTATCTCCTTCAGGCTGTCCATTTTTTTGTAAGCCAAAAAGCCTTTGATATCTTCAAAGTGTTCCCGAACCCGTTTATTGCCGAACTCAAAAACCTTGGTAACCAGTCCGTCCAGGAAATCACGGTCGTGGGAAACCAGTATCAAAGTTCCATCGAAGTCCCTCAGCGCATCCTTAATAATGTCTTTGGTTTTCATGTCCAGATGGTTGGTCGGCTCATCCAGGATCAGCAGGTTCACGGGTTCTAATAATAGCTTAATCATGGCCAGGCGCGTTTTCTCTCCGCCAGAAAGTACCTTTACTTTTTTCGTGGTATCATCGCCGCTGAACATAAATGCGCCCAGCAGATCGCGGATCTTCAGGGTACCATCTGTTAAGGGGATTTGGTCGATGGTGTCGAATACCGTCAGGCTCTCATCCAGCAGCGCGGCCTGGTTTTGTGCGAAGTACCCTATTTTGGCGTTATGGCCGATCTTTAAGCTGCCTTCGAAATCAATTTCGTTCATGATCGCCTTGATCATGGTAGATTTACCTTCGCCGTTCTTACCCACAAAAGCCACCTTTTCGCCACGTTCAATCACCATTGATGCGTTTTTGAAAACAACATGGTCGCCGTAACTTTTGCTAAGATCTTCTACCATAACAGGGTACTGACCAGATCTCGGAGAGGGTGGGAATTTCAACCTTAAAGCCGAGGTATCCACTTCGTCGATTTCGATCACTTCCAGCTTTTCCAGCATTTTTACCCGCGATTGTACCTGTAAGGTTTTGGAATAGGTTCCCTTAAAACGATCTATAAACTCTTGGTTGTCGGCAATAAAGCGCTGCTGTTCCTCGTAAGCCTTTAACTGGTGCTGGCGGCGCTCGGCACGCAATTGCAGGTAATGGCTGTACTTGGCTTTGTAATCATATATCCGGCCCATGGTCACCTCGATGGTCCGGTTGGTAATATTGTCTACAAAGGCGCGGTCGTGCGAGATCACCATCACCGCATTGGCAGAATTGACCAGGAAATCTTCCAGCCATTGGATACTTTCAATATCCATGTGGTTGGTCGGCTCGTCCAGCAGAATCAGGTCGGGCTTTTTCAATAAGATCTTGGCCAGCTCGATCCGCATGCGCCAACCGCCAGAGAATTCTGAAGTCAGCCTGTTGAAGTCCGCACGTTCAAAGCCCAGGCCTTTAAGTACTTTCTCCGCCTCAGCGTCATAATTGGTATCTTCAACACTGTAGACTTTCTCGCTCAATTCCGATACCCTTTCAATGAGCTTCATGTAATCGTCACTCTCGTAATCAGTGCGGATATTTAGCTGTTCGTTCAGTTCATCCAGTTCCTTTTGCATCTGCCCGGCCTCTGCAAAAGCTTTCATGGTTTCTTCAAAAACAGTAACCTTGTCTTCCGTTAATAAATGCTGTGGCAGGTAAGCAATTACCGCTTCTTTAGGGCCGGTTACATTCCCGGTTGTAGGCTTGGCCACACCTGCAATGATTTTAAGAATGGTGGATTTCCCTGCACCATTCTTACCCATCAAGGCTATTTTATCGTTCTCGTTAATAGAGAAGGTTACATCGCTGAATAGTGTGGTTCCGCCAAAAGAAACCGAAATGTTATTAACATTGATCATTGGGCACAAAGATAAACACTACAAGGGCACTTCGAGCTTTTATGAAAGAATTTGCTTGAAGTTTATGCTATTACAGATATACCGACATTGGTTTCATGAAGTGGCAGAAGGGGTGGAGTGAACCTTGGTTATGGTGGGTTGTTGATTGTTGTACCAAAAGAAAAAAGGCTTTTAGATTTTTCATCTAAAAGCCTGATTTTCTGGTGGTGCCAGCTGGAATCGAACCAGCGACACAAGGATTTTCAGTCCTTTGCTCTACCAACTGAGCTATGGCACCGTTCCGTTTGGGACTGCAAAAGTAACTTGTTTTTCGGTTCTACAAAATTTTTTTTTCAAAAAAATCGTAACGCACTGTTTATCTGTACTATTAGTTTAAAACATTTGGCAAATAAGCTCAATTATATAATTTAGGCTTTAATTTACTATGCATGCATAATGATTTCACAACTCATTTTTCTTGTACTATTTGCTGCAGCTGTCGCTTTTTTTACGCAGAACGTCCGTAAGATCAGGCGGAATATCTTGCTGGGAAGAGCTATCGACCGTAGCGACCGTCCAGCCGAACGCTGGGCCGTGATGGCCAGGGTAGCTTTAGGGCAAAGTAAAATGACCAAGCGACCGGTAGCTGCTGTGCTCCATATTTTGGTTTATGTCGGCTTTGTCATTATCAATATCGAGGTAATCGAGATCCTGATCGACGGCTTGTTCGGTTCACACCGGGTGTTTGCTTCAGTGCTGGGCGGCTTGTACGGCTTGCTGATCGGCAGCTTCGAGGTGCTGGCCTTACTGGTTTGGCTGGCCTGTGCCGTATTCCTCATTCGAAGGAATGCGCTGAAGTTAAAACGCTTCAGCGGGGTGGAGATGACGGCCTGGCCAAAGTCGGACGCCAATTATATCCTCACCACCGAGATCCTGCTGATGTCGGCCTTCCTGCTCATGAATGCTGCTGACTACAAATTGCAGGCATTACACTATGGGCATTACATTACCGCAGGAAGTTTCCCGGTAAGTTCGCTGATTGCACCACTGTTACCTGCTGGTACAGGATCATTGGTGATCATCGAAAGGGCCTGCTGGTGGTTCCATATTTTAGGCATCCTGGCTTTTTTGAATTACCTGCCCTATTCCAAGCATTTCCATATCATTATAGCTTTCCCCAATACCTGGTATTCGAAGTTACAGCCCAAGGCCGAGTTTAACAATATGGCTTCCGTCACTGCAGAAGTTAAAGCCATGCTCGATCCTTCTTTCGTGCCAGAAACCCAGTCCGGCAGGTTTGGCGCCAAGGACGTGACCGACCTGACCTGGAAGAACCTGATGGACGCCTACACCTGTACCGAATGCGGCCGCTGCACCAGCGTTTGCCCGGCCAACCAGACCGGTAAGCTGCTTTCGCCAAGAAAGATCATGATGGATACCCGCGACCGGCTGACTGAGGTAGGAAAGAACATCGACCAGCATGGTAAGGATCACGACGACGGGAAAGCGCTGCTGGATAGCTACATCAGTCGCGAAGAATTATGGGCCTGTACCACGTGCAATGCCTGCACAGAGGCGTGCCCGGTGAATATCGATCCGCTGAGTATTATTATGGAAATGCGCAGGTACATCGTCATGGAAGAATCCACTGCGCCGGGCAGCCTGAACAATATGTTCGGTAACGTAGAAAACAACGGCGCTCCCTGGAAGTATAGCAATGCGGATAGGTTTAATTGGGCGAAGTGATGTGCAGATGAGAAAATGCGTAGATGTGCAGATGAGAAGATGTGCAGATGTGTAGATGTGCAAATGTGTAGATGTGCAAATGAGAAGATGTGCAAATGAGTAAATGCGTAGATGTGCAGATGAGAAGATGTGTAGATGTGCAGATGAGAAAATGCGTAGATGTGCAAATGAGTAAATGAGACAAAAAATGGAAGATCAGAATCTAAATAAATCCGAAATCGAAAATTCGAAATCCGCAAATAACTCCCTCTCCTCCGGAGAGGGACGGGGAGAGGCTATCGAGGTCCCTACCATGGCAGCAATGGTGGCTGCAGGTAAAGTGCCCGAGCTGTTATTCTGGGTAGGTTGTGCGGGTAGTTTTGACGAACGTGCGCAACGGATCACCCGAAGCATCTGTAAAATCTTACAGCACGTAGGGATCAGCTATGCCGTTTTGGGAACCGAGGAAAGCTGTACCGGTGATCCTGCGAAACGGGCCGGGAACGAATTTTTGTTCCAGATGCAGGCCATGACCAATATCGAGTTGTTGAATGCCTACGAGGTAAAGAAGATCGTAACAGGATGTCCGCACTGTTTCAATACCCTGAAGAATGAGTATCCGTCGCTGGGTGGTAATTACGAGGTGATCCACCATACGCAGCTGATCCAGCAGTTAATTGATGAAGGTAAGCTGAAACCGCAGGACGGGCAGCCGTTTAAAGGCCGCAAGATCACCTATCACGATGCCTGCTACCTCGGTCGGGGAAATGAAGTGTACGAAGCGCCGAGGAGCGCGCTGGAAGTATTGGATGCCGACCTGGTAGAAATGAAACGTTGCCGCAGCAATGGTTTATGTTGTGGTGCAGGTGGCGCGCAAATGTTTAAGGAACCCGAACCCGGAAAGAAAGAGATCAACGTAGAACGGATCGAGGATGCGATTGAAGCGAAAGCCCAGATTGTAGCCAGTGCCTGTCCGTTTTGCATGACCATGCTGCGCGATGGCGTAAAGCACCACGAAAAAGAACAGGAAATACAGGTGCTGGATATTGCAGAAATTACCGCACAAGCAAACGGGTTATAGTTACGGTTTATCTTTAAAAAATAGCAAGGCCTGGCGCAGGCTGTCCAGTTGCTCCGGCTCTACGTTTTTAACGTGGATAGAAAGTGAAGTCGCCATAGAGTCAATATCACCATGCGGATCATTATAGGTTTGCACAATAATGTCATCAGCCAGGGCTTTAATTTGCAGGGTTCCATTATTACTGGTCCCCAGATAGTCCAGGTCTTTAAACTTATGCAGGTGGAAAGAATAATACTCCTGCTTGCCGTTGGCGAACGTTTTCCTTAAGCGTATAAAGCCATTGTCGGTCAGGTTGATCTCCCATTTCTTCAACCGCAGGTCTGAAAAGGAATCGTAAGCCTGCACCAGTGTTTTGTTGGTCCACCAGTACCATTGCTCGGCAGTCATGGCGGTTTTAAAGCAAAGTGCAGAGGTGGCGGCAAGGACAATTAACACAACAGGAAGGCGATTTCGGGAAGCGGAGATAATGTACTTTCGCATGACAACACATTTCAACCCGAAGTTAATAAATTGATACCTTTGCATATGCAATTTTCTGAAAATTCGAGAGTTTGGATTTACCAGTCTGACCGCGAGCTTAACCAGGCGGAAGTTTCTCAGCTACAACAACAATTAGACAACTTTTGTTACAACTGGACAGCACATAATCATCAATTAAAAGCGGGTGCGGAAATCCGGTACAACCGTTTTATTATTTTAATGGTTGATGAAAGCCAGGCAGGTGCCAGCGGATGTTCTATAGATAAGTCGGTACGCTTCCTGAAAGACATTGAGCAGCAGTTCGGTATTGACCTTTTTGATCGCTTCAATCTGGCATATAAGGCGGGGGACAAGGTGCTTTCTGCACCACGCGCAGTATTTGAAGAGCTGATTAAGCAGGGTAAGATCAACCTCGATACTATTGTGTTTAACAACGTGGTACAAAACGTGGCTGAATTGAAAGCCAAATGGGAAGTACCTTTTAAAAATAGCTGGCACGCCCAGATGTTCGGCAACCTGGTAACCGCATAATTATGAAAGGCGAGCATCATTACACTTTAACTACCACCTGGACAGGTAACCGTGGTAGCGGTACCAGCAACTACCAGGCTTATGATCGTAGTTATCTGGTATCGGGCGATCATGAAAAGCAGTTGCTTGGTTCTGCTGATCCGGCCTTTCGTGGTGATGCCACACGATATAATCCCGAAGAAATGTTATTGGCTTCGTTATCCAGTTGCCATATGCTATGGTACCTGCACTTATGCGCAGTTGCCGGAGTGGTGGTGGTAGATTACCGCGACGAAGCTAAAGGACAAATGGAAGAAACTGCTGATGGTGGCGGGCAGTTCACAGAAGTAGTGCTGCAACCGGTAGTAACCGTGACAGATGAAAGCATGGTCGGTAAGGCAGAAGAACTGCACCGTAAAGCAAACGAACTATGTTTTATCGCGCGCTCTGTAAACTTCCCGGTTAAGCATAAGCCGACTTGTGTAGTTCAGGTTAAAGGATAAACAGTTAATTTAGCAAGAAACGGGTTTCATCAGGCTTTGTATGATGGTAATTTTGAGCAGTTAAAACAAAAGGATATGACCGCGCAAACCGAAATAGATTACCATCGTATAGCCAAGGCAATCAGTTTTTTAAAGGCGAACTATAAGCGGCAGCCCTCGCTTGACGAGGTTGCTGAAGCCGTAAGTGTTAGCCCTTTCCATTTTCAGCGTATGTTTAAAGAATGGGCAGGCGTTACCCCGAAGCAATTTCTGCAATACCTCAGCTTAGAGCACGCCAAAAATGTATTGATTCAGCAACAGGCTACTTTGGCTGAAGCAGCTTTTGAGACCGGGTTATCCGGCACGGGCCGGCTGCACGATCTGTTTGTTACCATTGAGGGAATGACGCCGGGCGAGTACAAGAACGGCGGCGAGCAGTTGCAGATCAATTATAGTTTTCAACCCAGTCTGTTTGGCGAGCTGTTTATCGCCTCTACACACAAAGGCATATGCCATATCAGCTTTGCAGATGGCGATCCGCAAGCTGAGCTGAACAAACTTCAGCTAAAGTTTCCTAATGCGTCCTTCAGCGAGTTGATGGATGAAGCCCAGCAGAATGTGATGTACCTGTTCAACCGGGATTGGGCGCAATTGCAACAGGTTAAACTGCACCTGAAAGGAACGCCATTTCAATTAAAGGTGTGGGAAGCCTTGCTGAAGATCCCTACCGGCAACCTTACTACTTATGCCCGGCTGGCTAATACCATAGAGAATCCGTTGGCACACCGCGCGGTAGGTACGGCGGTGGGGCAAAACCCGGTTGCTTATCTAATTCCTTGCCACCGGGTAATCCGTTCGACAGGCGAAACCGGCGATTACCACTGGGGAAGCGACCGTAAAAGTGCTATTCTGGGTTGGGAAGCAGCACGTTTCAGCCCTAAAGCAATCGTTTTGTGATCCGGCATAGCGAGTTAGGGCCGCCTTCATTCAGCACCAGCAAAAAACTCTATCGATTCATTAAAAGCAACGAAATTAACTTTGCGGGCTATTTGCCAGGAAAAATCTACGGCAGGCTCACATGCGCGTCAGGTAAGCAAATGAAGCACATGAACAGGGTATTTTTTAAGGATGTTACAGAAGCCGAAGCGAATGGCTACAGGCCCTGCAGAAATTGCATGTATAAGGAATATCAGGAATGGAAGAACAGACAAAAGCTATAAATACAACACCGGAAAACTTGCTACCCTATGATGGCGAGGTGCGCTATTTCGGATGTATTATGGATGGTGGGCAGGCGGATGTATACCTGCAAAAACTATTGAACGAGATAGAATGGCGAAATGATGAGGCAGTCATTTTCGGGAAGCATATCATTACCAAACGCAAAGTAGCCTGGTATGCAGACGGAGGCTTTTCTTACAGCTATTCGAATATTACGCGCTATGCTTTACCTTGGACAGCGACTTTGGTGGAGTTAAAGGCAATTGCCGAAGAATTGACCGGCGTCGTTTATAATTCTTGCCTATTGAATTTATATCACGATGGGGATGAAGGCATGGCCTGGCATAGCGACGATGAAAAAGAGCTGAAGAAAGACGGTTCTATCGCCTCTATGAGTTTTGGCGCTGAAAGAAAGTTTGCGTTAAAGCACAGGTTATCTAAAGAAGGTACATCTTTAATGTTGCAGAACGGGAGCCTGCTGGAAATGAAAGGCACTACACAAACATATTGGCTGCACGCCTTGCCGAAAAGCAAAAAGGTAAAAATGCCGAGGGTGAACCTTACCTTCAGGCAAATGATGAAATAGGGTGTTGTGCAAAAGTCCTATATTTAGAATTCGATCCATACAATGAACTCATACCAAATTTTTGACAAGGAAAATCATATTAAGCCCGATATTGATAATCGAGATTTTGAAAATAATCATTTGTGGGATTTTGGCTGGTTAATACTGGAGCCTATTAATATCGCAGATGATCAAGAGGATGAGAAGCTGTTAAGCAAAAGATTGTCACCAGGTCAAAAAGCCATTTATTTTTTTTGGTATTTAGACGGTCAGGTCACAAACGGTGGATTTATTCAGTTTTATTTCAACGGGTATCGGATATATTTAGAGGCTATTAAAACCGGACTTAAATTAATTGGCGATGATAACTTGTTGAATTTGCTTGACCGCGCAGATCATTTGTATTTAACTAATCAAACGAAGTTTGAAAAACAAGTAAAAGTTGATAAAATAGAACCCCTGTACAAAGAGATAACTCCGTTTGACGATTTGGATACTAAGTATTATGAATTGCATGAGTATACCATGCAGTTGATTGAGAATTATGCAAGGGCCTGTCCAGAAGAGTTTTGCAACCTGGTATAACTGGTGTTTTATAAAATAGATAACCCCTCGTGCGAGCGGAAGTAGTTCAATTTGTTTTCGAACATTTTGGCAATGTTAGCTGCCCGCCATTTGGCTTCTTCGGCCTTATCGCCGGTAAACAATTCATCTACGGTAGCAGTAAACATACCCAGCCAGTGATTAAAATGTTCGTGACCGATAGGCATATTCATGTGAGGCGGAAAAGGTCGGCCGTTATAGGTATGTTCTTCTAAAAGTAGTGTCTGCCAGAAGGTGTACATCTTATCCAGGTGCATTCGCCAGCGGTCTTGGATACGTTCGTTAAAGATTGGCCCTAATAGTTCATCCTTACGGATCTTATCATAAAATGTGTTCACCAACAGCTTCACATCATCCAGTGTTAAAATCTCTTTCCCTGTCATAAGGTAAAGATAATTCACCTATAACAATTACCCGTAATGTAACCGTCAAATGTGACGAGGATCACGCATTGATAATGAGTGAATGATAGAGCAATATTAGCCTCAGCATGACAACTCCGATAATCAGCGAGATTCGGAGATCAGTGTAATCAAACTCAACCAGCGTAATCCAAAACGTTAAAAATCCAAAGGCCCCAAACGGCGCATATTCTTGCGGATCAGGTATTGGTGGTGCTTTAAACGATAGTCGGGCTTTACGGGCGACCAATGCAATGGATTAGGGAAAATAGAAGCAATGGCAGCTGCCTGGTACTTGTTCAGTTGCGAAGCATGTACATGGTAGTACTCCTGCGCGGCGGCTTCTACACCGTAAATGCCGTCGCCCATTTCAATCACGTTTAAGTACACTTCCATAATACGCTTCTTGCTCCAAAATAGTTCGATCAGCATGGTGAAGTATGCTTCAAATGCTTTGCGAACATAAGAGCGGCCGGGCCACAGGAAAACGTTTTTAGCCGTCTGTTGCGAAATGGTGCTGCCCCCCATTAGTTTATGGCTGTGCTGGTTTTTATCAATGGCGGCTTCCATTGCCTTAAAGTCGAAACCGAAGTGGTTCAGGAACTTTTGGTCTTCCGCTGCTACGGCGGCACGCTTCATGGGGTCAGCAATACTGTCAAAATCTACCCAATGCTTGTCTATCTTCCAGTCTTTTCCGTCTGCTTTGCGCTCAAAACCACGGGTAAGCATCAGCCAGGTAAGCGGCGGATTAACTACTTTATAAAGCAGTACCCAAAGGATAGAGATACCAAAGAAGGCGATAACTAATAACTTGAGTATACGTAACAGTAAGCGTGTAATTCCTTTCATGTAGCCCTCCAACCTCCCCAAAGGGGAGGCTTTGGTTAATAATTCTGCTAAAATAAGAAAGCCCTTCTCGTTGAGAAGAGCTTATCTTATATTTCTAAAGTCCTTCCCTCTGGGAAGGATTAGGATGGGCTGTAATTACTCAGCTACTACCTCGAAAGGAACTTTCACCTTCACTTCTTTGTGCAGGTTCAGGTTGGCAGTGTATTCGCCAAGCACTTTAGGCTCCTGATCAAAAGTAATGCGGCGACGATCTACCTCGAAGCCTTGTTTTTTCAATGCGTCAGCTACCTGGATGGTATTGATCGCACCGAAGATTTTACCGGTTTCACCAGCTTTAGCGCCGATAGTCAGTTTTACACCTTCTAATTTAGCAGCTACTTCTTCGGCATCCTTACGGATTTTGTCTTGTTTGAACTGAGCCTGTTTCAGGTTTTCTGCTAAAACCTTTTTTGCAGACACGGTTGCTAATACGGCAAAACCTTGTGGAATAAGGTAGTTACGGCCGTAACCTGGTTTTACATTAACGACTTCGTCTTTCTCACCGAGGTTTTTTACGTCTTGTTTTAAAATAACTTCCATTTTCTAAACCTCCTTAGCTTATTTTAACGAATCGGTTACGTATGGTAACAGGCCAATGTGGCGTGCACGTTTAACAGCCTGTGCCACTTTACGCTGAAACTTTAATGAAGTACCGGTTAAACGGCGAGGTAATACTTTACCCTGGTCGTTAACGAACTTTAATAAAAAGTTAGCGTCTTTGTAGTCGATATACTTAATACCGTTCTTTTTAAAACGGCAGTATTTCTTGCGGTTATCCTCCACTTTAGGAGCAGTAACGTACTTAATTTGCTCTTGTGCCATTATTGTGCTGCCTCCTCTGCTTTAGGTTTTTTGTTAAATGCACCACTGCGTTTTTTCTCATTGTAAGCAATGGCGTGTTTATCAAGCGCAATAGTCAGGAAACGCATCACACGCTCGTCGCGTTTGTATTCAATCTCCAGTTTGCTGATAAGTTCACCCGGAGCCTTGAATTCTGTTAGGTGATAGTACCCTGTTGATTTTTTCTGAATCGGGTACGCTAATTTTCTCAGACCCCAATTATCCTCTTGGATAATTTCGGCTCCGTTATCTGTCAAGATTTTGCTGAATTTGGCTACTGCCTCTTTAGCTGCATCTTCTGATAACAACGGGGTCAAGATGATCACGGTTTCGTACTGTTGCATTATAAATACTTTTTTACTGTTTACCCGTCTATAAACGGGGACGCAAATGTAGGTATAATTTTTTGTTTGTCAAAGAGGTACAGAGAATGGAAAATGGTTAAGTGGTTGATTGGGTGAGTAGTTCTTAAAATTAATAAGGCAGTATAATATAATTGCTCCGTTTTTATCTTGGAAAGCAATTGCAGTAGTGCTTTTGATAGCGTATTCCCGCTTTCGCTTATGCACGGCATCCGCTCAATCGGGTTTAGCTTACGGCGTGGATACGCTCGTTCACATCTACAGGCTACATAACCTAATAAAAGAGCGGAATTTTTTTGCTTTAATTTTAATAACTCAATCAACTTATAACCCATTAACTACATCATTGGCATTAACATTGTATAGTTATTCTTGAAAACCAAATAATTAAAGTTATGGCTTTATTAAAATATATCGCAATAGGGGCCGCTGCTGCATATGGTATCAGTCAGCTGGTAAAGAAACGTGAGTCTGACGGTAAATCAATCATTGATGATTTATCCGAGCAGGCACCAGAATGGTTAGATACGCTGAAGAAATATGGCGGCGATGTCCTTTCAAAGACCACCGCAAAAGCAGAGCCCGTAGTAGAAACGGTGCAAAGCAGCATGTAAGCATCAACCCCGGTTCGCCGGGGTTTTTTATTAAAATATTTTTTTCCGGTTAAACCTTTAGATTTAACTGTAGTCAAAGCAACTCGTTTCATATAGGTAGGTGCCAACGCAACTGCTTATGTAAATGTTACGGAGCTATTTTCGGATAGGGGAGAATTAGCTTTTATATTTGTAGCTTATGACTATTAAAAAACAATCGGCCAGAGTATTGGCAGCCTTCCTGCTGCTGATGACTTTCGTGACAGGTCAGCTGATTGTTATCGCGCACAAACACGAAAAGGTCGCTTACAATAATCATCAAGGCAAAAAAAGCAACGATGAGGTTTGTAAGATTTGCGCGCAAAACAGTCACTTGCAGTTGTTTAATCAGCAGCAGCAGGACCTGTTCACCCTTACCTTAACCGCTGTAAATACTTATCGCGAGTATATACCTGCTCATTACAGCGCCGCTACCTTTTACGCTGCTGATCGAGGCCCGCCGGTGTGCTAATAAACTTACTTACTGTACAATGCAACAGCAATTGTGCAGCTTTTATTTGTTTATTATTTATTTAACCGACATTATATCATGACGTTTAAGAAAACTTACCTATACATCACCATACTTTTAATTACACCTTTTTTAGCCTTTACCGCGTTTGCATCCACCGTTACCGGTAAGGTAAGCGATGCTAAAACCAATGAAGCAATTGCTGGCGCAACCGTAACTATTACCCAATTAAGACTGAGTACCATTACCGATGCAAACGGTAGTTACACTTTCCGTTCGCTACCTGCTAAAGGGAAGTTCTTGGTTGAAGTAAGATCACTCGGTTATAAAACCATGATCCGGGCGATAGACATTGCCGACCCTAAAACCTACAATTTCGCCTTAGCTACCAGTGTAATGGAGGCAAGGGAGGTAGTGATTACAGGTACACCAATTGCCGGCAACAGTAAAACCAACAGTACTTCGGCTACCACTGTTAACCGGGAAGACCTGCTGACCCCCGCCAATAACCTGATTGACGCGTTGGCTAAACAGGTTCCGGGTGTAAGCCAGATCACTACAGGTCCTGCTATCTCAAAGCCGGTTATCCGCGGTCTGAGCTATAACCGTGTGGTTACTTTGAGCGATGGGATTAAACAGCAAGGGCAGCAGTGGGGAGACGAACACGGTATTGAGATTGACCAGTACCAGGGCGATCGGGTCGAGGTGCTCCGTGGTGCATCATCCCTGCTTTATGGTTCAGATGCTATCGGCGGTGTTATCAATATCCTCGAGCCACTGTCTCCGCCGCCGGGCCAGATCAGGGGCGAAGTTTTATCCAACTACTCTACCAATAATGGGCTTAGCGGCTCATCAGTAATGTTAACCGGTAACGACTCTGGCTTTGTATGGCGTACGCGTGCCTCTTACCAGAACGCCTATTCTTTTAAAACGCCAACAGGCTACTTTCCAAACAGTGGTTTTAACCAAACCAACTTGAGCGGCATGCTGGGTCTTAACAAAGGCTGGGGATATTCGCACCTGAATTTGTCATACTTTAAAAATAACATCGGGTTTTATGATCCGCAATTTGACAGTCAGGGTAACTACGTGAACGATGAGGGGGAACAATTCACTGATAAAGATTACAAAAGCCGCACGTTGCAATTCCCCCGCCAGGATATCAGGCATTATAAAGCTGCGTTGAACAATAGTTTTGCAATCGGTACCGGTTCGCTTAAAGTAGATTTAGGTTACCAAAAAAATCAACGTCGCGAGTTGGATAACCCTACCCCGGCTTTATTCTTCGACCTGAACACCTACTCGCTTGATGCTAAATACTACTTACCTGAAAGTAACGGATGGGAGCCAGTGATTGGTGTTAGTGGTGATTTAAATCACAGTGTAAATAAGGGCTCCGAATTTTTGGTGCCTGCTTATAATACGTATTCAACCGGGGCTTTTGCATTTGCTAAAAAAAGCTGGGATAAAAATACCTTTAATGCCGGTTTACGCTACGACTACATTTATAACAAGGGCAACCAGTTATATATAGATAACGAGCAGAAGTTTGCCGGCTTCGAAAATAAATTCAGCAACATTAGCTACGCTGCAGGTTTTACCCATATCTTTAATGATAACCTGAACTTTAAGGCAAACGCCGGGTCGGCATTTCGTGCGCCTAACCCTGCTGAGTTAGGTTCAAATGGTGTTCACGAAGGGTCTTACCGTTACGAGATCGGTAATCCTGACCTGAAACCAGAGCGCAGCTACCAGGCAGATGCTACGCTCGAATTTGATTCTAAGGTGGTAAGCGGCAGCTTCGGTGTCTACGAGAATTACATTCGTAACTATATCTATGCATCAAGCAGAACAGGTGATAATATCACGGTGACAGATGATAATGGCAACCCGACTATGTATGCCGTGTATCATTACGGACAGGTAAACGCCAATTTGATGGGTTTGGAAGGTAGCCTGACCATCCACCCGGCAAAGTTCCTGCACTTCGAGAATACTTTCGGTTATACACATGCGCAGAACACCACTTTTGACAGGCCGTTAGCTTTTATCCCGGCTGCAACGGTGCATAACACCTTGCGTTTCGAACCTTCTATCAGAAACCTGCAATCATCTTTTATCTATGTAGGCCTGGATAATGCCTTCGCACAAAACAGGGTAGACGCTACTTTCGAAACGCCAACAAGCAGCTACACTTTAATTAACGCCGGTATCGGTACTACTGTTAAACTGGGTAAGCAACCGGTTAAATTGTATGTGTCCGGCAATAACCTGGCGAATAAAAAATATTACGATGCGCTTAGCCGCTTTAAACCCGGCCGGTTAGACCAGACTAACCCAACCCTGGGCGTCTACAACCCGGGCAGGAACATCACCTTTGGTTTTTATATGCCGCTAGCATTGAAAAACTAAAAATCCACTTCAAAGCCCCTTCCTGCACAACCAGCGAGGGGGTTTTTCTTTTTTCACTTCCCATCATTCACATCCACGTTTTGCTCCGGGAACCCACTGTCTGGGGCTGTCGAAGCTTTGCAACAGCACAATCAGCACCAAATTTTGCCGCACTAAAAAATAGCTGTTTTTTTTAATTGTGTTTTTTACAGTTATTTTTTAGCTTAGCCTAAACAAAACCATTTATAGGCCAGGGCGGATGAGTAATGTTCATGCCGCTTTGTCTTAATTGTTGCACAACCAATTAGTCCATTTATATGAAAGCTACTTTACTACGTAAGTTTGCTTTTGGGTTAACACTTGCCGCTTTTTCTGCGCAGGCACAAAATCCCGTAAGCATTACTGTTAGCTCCTCTGCACAGGGGCCTGTGATCAGCAAATACATTTACAGCCATTTTGCCGAACATTTAGGGCATAGCATTTATGGCGGTTTTTATGTAGGCGATACCTCTAAAATTCCTAATACCAATGGTATCCGTAATGATGTTGTTGCTGCCTTAAGAAAAATGAAGATCCCATCATTGCGCTGGCCTGGGGGATGTTTCGCGGATACTTACCACTGGCGCGATGGTGTTGGCCCGAAAGATAAAAGACCTGCTATAGTAAATCGCTGGTGGGGTGGCGTTACAGAAGATAACAGCTTCGGCACGCATGATTTCTTAAATATGTGTGAGCTTTTAGGCGCTGATCCTTACGTGGCCGGTAACGTGGGTAGCGGTACCGTACAAGAACTGGCAGACTGGGTGCAGTATGCCACCAGCGACAGTAAAAATCCAATGTCCGACCTACGCAAAGCGAACGGCCGGGATAAGCCATGGGGCGTTAGATTCTGGGGGGTAGGTAACGAAGCCTGGGGATGCGGCGGTAATATGACTGCTGAATACTATGCAAACGAGTTTAGGAAATATTCCACCTTCATGGCCAATTCAGACGGCGAAGGAAAAATTTTCAGAATAGCATCTGGTGCTAACTCCGGCGATTACAACTGGACGGAAACCCTGATGAAGAATATCCCTCACAATTTAATTGAAGGGATCGCCTTGCACCATTACGCAGTGATCGACTGGAATAACAAAAGCTCAGCTAGTGAATTCAGCGAAAAACAATATTTTCAAAGTATGCGCCAGGCGCTGCTGATGGATTCGCTGGTAACCAAGCATGCGCGCATTATGGATAAATACGATCCTAAAAAACGTATTGCCTTAGTGGTTGATGAGTGGGGCGGATGGTACGATGTAGAGAAGGGCACTAATCCCGGCTTTTTGTTCCAGCAAAATACCATGCGCGATGCGCTGATCGCCGGTACAACCCTTAATATATTTAACAATCACGCCGACCGCGTAAGAATGGCTAACCTGGCACAGTGTATCAACGTGCTGCAATCCGTTATCCTGACGGATCAGCAAAAAATGATCCTAACGCCTACTTACCACGTAATGGAAATGTATAACGTGCACCAGGATGCTACCTTGCTGCCGTTAACCATCAACAACGATACCTCTTACGGCATGGGTAACGAGAAACTGCCTGCGGTATCTGCATCTGCTTCGAAAGATAAAAGCGGTGTGGTGCATATCACGCTAACGAATATAGATCCGGCTCATCAGCAGAAGATCGCGCTTAACCTAAGCGGGCTTAATCTTAAAAATGTATCCGGACGTATCCTGACATCGGCTAAAGTGCAAGACCATAATACTTTTACCGAGCCGGAAAAAGTGAAGCCTGTTGCGTTCAAAGGCGCATCGTTGAAGGGCAGCAACCTGGATGTAAATCTTCCACCGGTATCCGTTGTGGTACTTACTTTAAATTAATTCTACTTCGGCAGGTACGTTTAGCGTGCCTGCCGAACTTCTTTTTCGTAAAAGACAACCCGTTTTCTTCCGGGCTGGGGATTCTTTATCCCTTTTGATTTGTTGTGCTGAAAAATTTGCTTTGATCGATCCGATGATTATTTTAGCAAAACTAATTATCCAGCAAACCAATATTTTATGAAGAAGAACTCCGTTTTGGGGTGGTCGATGGTGGTAGCCCTTGGCGGCTTCCTGTTCGGCTTTGACACCGCAGTAATCTCCGGTGCAGAAAAATCAATCCAGCAATTCTGGCAATTATCAGTCTTTCAGCACGGGCTAACTATTTCTATCGCCCTTATCGGGACCGTTATCGGTTCCCTGTTAGGCTCGCGTCCGTCAGATGCTTTTGGCCGAAAGAATACCCTCTATTTTGTGGCGATAGCCTATTTATTATCCTCGCTCGGTACAGCGCTCGCGCATAACTGGTATATTTTTTTATTCTTCCGCTTTTTCGGTGGCTTGGGCGTAGGCGCGTCATCTGTTACGGCTCCTATTTATATCTCAGAAGTATCACCGGCAGAGAAACGTGGCAGGCTGGTGGGCTTGTTTCAGTTTAACGTGGTACTGGGCATCCTGATCTCGTACCTGTCCAACTATTTGATCAGCCAAACGGGCGAGAACTCATGGCGATTGATGCTGGGCGTACAGGCTGTTCCTGCATTTATCTTTTTGGTGCTGATCCGCTTTATTCCAGAAAGTCCGCGATGGTTAATTATTAAACGTAACGATATTGCAAAGGCTACGGCCATACTACAGGTGATTAACCCGTTGAATTACAAAACAGAGCTGGAAGCTATACAGCGCGGCGCTAATGAGCATAAAGGCACTAATGAGCGGCTGTTTTCAGGCAAGTATAATAAGCCTGCAACGCTGGCTATCCTGTTTGCGCTGTTTAACCAGCTTTCGGGCATTAACGCTATCATTTATTACGCGCCCCGCATATTTGAAATGGCGGGTTTGGGTGCCAGTTCATCGCTGCTCTCCACCGTCGGTGTGGGCGTTATAAACTTTATCTTTACACTCATCGGGATTAATATCATCGATAAAGCCGGCCGGCGTATGCTGATGCTGGTGGGCTCGGTTGGGTTAATCGCATCATTGTTCCTGGTGGCATTTACGTTTAGTTCAGGGCATTTCAGCGGATATGCAATCCCCATTTATATGATGCTGTTTATCACCTTCTTTGCATTCTCTCAGGGCGCGGTGATCTGGGTATTTATTTCTGAAATATTCCCAAACGAGGTGCGCGCAAAAGGACAAACGCTGGGCAGTTTTACCCATTGGATAATGGCTGCGCTGATTGCTTTTTGTTTTCCCTATTTAGCAGAAACATTAGGTGGTGCTATTACGTTTTACTTCTTTGGCTTTATGATGGTGTTACAACTGGTATTTGTAATACGCTACATGCCAGAAACGAAAGGCAAATCGCTGGAGCAAATAGAATCTAACATAATTCTGCATTAACGATGATAAAAGCTAAGTATTTCTGGCTATTGCTTTTGGGTGTACCGCTCGTAATGAACGCCCGTGCCCAAACCGTTTACCATGAGCCGTACCGTCCGCAGGTGCATTTTTCTCCCAAAGCGCACTGGACGAATGATCCCAACGGTTTGGTATATTATAAGGGAATCTATCATTTATTCTTTCAGTATTACCCGGAAGCGACGGTTTGGGGGCCAATGCACTGGGGGCATGCGACCAGCAAAGACCTGATCCATTGGCAGGAAAAGCCCATAGCGCTGTATCCTGATAGTCTGGGATACATCTTCTCCGGAAGCGCGGTTGTAGACTATCATAACACCACCGGTTTTGGTACTAAGAAAAATCCCCCGCTGGTAGCGATGTTCACCCATCATGATCCAAAAGGCGAGAAAGAGGGGCGTAACGATTTTCAGAATCAGAGCCTGGCTTACAGTTTAGATAACGGCGAAACCTGGAAGAAGTATTCGGGTAACCCCGTGCTGAAGAATCCTGGGATCAAGGATTTCCGCGACCCCAAGGTAATGTGGTATGAGCCGCAGAAGAAATGGGTATTAACCCTGGCCACGCTTGATCACATCACGTTTTATTCTTCCCCGGATATGAAGAACTGGACTAAGGAAAGCGAGTTTGGTAAACAACTGGGTGCGCATGGCGGCGTTTGGGAATGCCCAGACCTGTTTCCGCTGAAATTAGAAGGTAAAACGCATTGGGTGCTGATTGTTAACCTGAACCCGGGAGGCCCCAACGGCGGTTCTGCTACCCAATACTTTATGGGCCAGTTTAACGGAAAAGCTTTTGTGCCTGATGATCAGCAAACCCGTTGGATGGATTATGGCCCGGATGAATACGCAGGCGTAACATGGAGTAATACCGGTAACCGCAGAATCTTCATCGGGTGGATGAGCAACTGGCTGTACGCTAACCAGGTGCCTACAGAACGCTGGCGTAACGCCATGACCATTCCGCGCGAACTTTTATTAAAACGTGTTAACGGCGAAGTATTGCTGGCTTCTACTCCTGTAAAGGAACTGGAAGGAATTGAAGGCGCTACAAAAACCATCGGGTTTGCTGCAAGTGTACCTAAGCAGTTTTTGCTCGATGTAGATTTTAAGCAGTTCGGCTCATTTAGTTTACAGCTAAGCAATAGCACAGGGGAGAAGGTGGTATTAGGTTATGATGCGAAATCGGCAAGGTATTATTTAGACCGGTCTGCCTCTGGTGTTACCAGTTTCAACAAAGACTTTTTACGTACTTCTTATGCCCCCGCTTTGGTAAAAAAAGGAGGCAATCACTTACAGATTTTAGTGGATGTTTCGTCATTGGAAGCGTTTGTTGACGGGAACGTTACCGTAATTTCCGGAATTTTCTTCCCGAAACAGCCCTATAACCGCCTCAGAATGGTTCCTGTAAAAAATACAGTTATTAATAAAATGACAATAAAACCCCTGTTTTCGATATGGAAATGATATTGTTCAGGTGAATAATATTTAAGCTATAAGACAGGGTTTTTATTTTATAAAATATTGATTTTTAATGCTTTATAATTTTAAAAAGCAAGCTAAAGCCTGTAAAAGTGATCGAAATCAAAGTATCAAAGTGTTTTTTTTACACTTTTTTACTTATGGCTATTGACTATTAATATCACAAATAATTACATTTGTTTTAACTCCAATTATTAACCAATTAAACCAATAACTATGCATGCAAAACGTTTACTTTGCGCAAGTATCCTTTTGTTGTGTTGCTTTCTGTTCCAGGTCTCATACGCCCAAAACAGAACTGTAACCGGAAAAGTGACCGACAGTAAGAACGGTTCTCCCTTAGACGGCGTAACCGTTTCCGTAAAAGGCACCACGTCTGGTGCAATCACCGCCGCAAACGGTACCTTTAAGGTAACCGTACCGGCAAACGGCAATACGTTAGTGGTAAGTTACCTGGGCTATGCTACTCAAGAAGTAAATATAGCAGGTAAAACAACCGTAAACGTAGCGCTTGCTTCAACAGCCAGCAACATCAGCGAGGTTGTAGTAATCGGTTACGGTAGCCAGCGTGTAAAAGACGCAACAGGTTCCGTAGCTTCCTTAAGCCCTAAGAACTTCAACAAGGGTGTAATCTCCAGCCCTGAGCAGTTATTGCAAGGCCGCGTGTCTGGTGTGCAGGTAACCCCTGCAAGCGGCGAGCCCGGTGCTGGTGTTACCATCAACATTCGCGGTGCATCATCTATCCGTAGTAATAACTCGCCACTATTCGTAGTGGATGGGGTGCCTCTGGATAACGGTGGTACTTCAGGCGGTTTAGATGCCGGTGCAGGTACTTCATCTGCAAAAAACCCGTTGTCTTTCATTAACCCGTCTGACATCGAGAACATCTCTGTATTGAAAGATGCTTCGGCAACTGCGATCTACGGTTCAAGAGGTGCAAATGGTGTGGTATTGATCACTACCAAAAAAGGTGCTAAAGGACAAGGCATCCAATTCTCTGCTAACGGCAGCTTTTCAACTCCTGCTAAAAAGTATGATCTGCTAAACGCTGCTGACTTTGTGAAATATGCCACTGCAGCAGGTGCTGATGGTAGCGTAATTAACAAAGGCGGTAACACTAACTGGCAAGACGTCATCTTCAGAAACAGTGTTTCTCAGGATTATAACCTGGGTTATGGTAATGCCGGTAAATCTACCACCTATCGTTTCAACTTAGGCTATGCAAACCAACAGGGTATTGTAGAAAATACCAGCCTGAAACGTTTAACCGGCAGATTCAATGGTTCACAATTATTATTCAACGATAAGGTTAAGATCGATCTGAACTTCTTAGCATCTAACGTTAAAGACCAATTTGCGCCAATTACAGATAACGCAGGTTTTGAAGGTAGCTTAATTGGTGCGGCTTTATTAGCTAACCCAACCTACCCGATCAAAAATCCTGACGGTACTTATTACAATAACAGCGATGGTGCCTTCCGTAATCCTGCTAACATGCTGGATTATATCAACGACAGGGATAAAATTAACCGTTATTTAACTAACGTAAGCGGTACCTGGAACATTGCTAAAGGCCTTTCTTACAAAGCTAACTTTGGTTATGACGCTTCTAAAGGTACTCGTAATACCTTCATGGATGCCCGTTTATTAGGTTACACAGGTACACAAAGCTTCCGTAACAGCCCAGGCGTTCAGCAAGTAACTGGTAATGGCCGTGGGGTAGTTCAACAGTTAGACAAACGTTCAACTGTCATTGAGCACACCTTGACTTATGACCGTTCATTCGGTGGAAGCAACCTGAATGTGGTTGGTGGTTATTCTTACCAGGTATTCAAAAACTTCCCGCTAAATACGATCTACACTAATCAGAAAAATAAAAACGCTTATATATCAAGTGTTTCAGACTTTGCTCAGCAAGCGCTGCCTTCATTCGGTGACAGCTCAAGATACCAGCTGCAATCTTTCTTTGGCCGTGCGAACTACAACTACAAAGAAAAATACTACGCAACCTTTACTTTCCGCGCAGACGGTTCAGATAAATTTGGTCCGTCTAACCGCTATGGTTATTTCCCTGCAGGTGCTTTGAAATGGAGAATCAGCAGCGAAAGCTGGGCTCCTAAAAAAGTATTTGATGATTTAAGCCTTCGCTTAAACTACGGTCAAGTGGGTAGCCAGGATGGTCTGGATCCGTATTCTTACGCTGCTGTTTGGCAGGCGCAATTAAATGGAACCAACAGCCAGATCAATGCTGCCAGCCCTTCTTTGAAATGGGAAACCACTACTTCTTACGGTGCCGGTATCGATTTCGCAATTCTTGGCAACCGTGTAAGTGGCTCTGTGGATTATTTCAACCGTTCTACTACAGACCTGTTGTTCTTCCAGGATTATCCGGCACCATCGGTATCACCTTCAAGATGGGTTAACCTTCCAGGTAAGGTAGTGAACAAGGGTGTGGATCTGGGACTGAACATCGCTTTGATACAAGGCAAACGTTTCAGCTGGGATGTTGCTTACAACGCTACCATTCTTAAAAACGTAGTGAAAAACTTCGGTGGTCGTATCATCCCTACAGGTGGTGTAAACGGTCAGGGCCTGTCAGGTGCGTATGCTCAACAGATTCGTGATGGCTATCCATTGGGCGAATTCTATATGCCAGTATTTACCGGCTTTGATTCTAACGGTATTGCTACTTATCAAAACAATGGCTTGTCTTACTTAGTGGGCAGCAGTATTCCTAAGTTCACTACTGGTTTAACCAACAACTTTACTTTTGGTCGCTGGAATGCCAGCTTCTTCCTGAATGCTTCAACCGGCTTTGTGATCTATAACAACACTGCCAACGCTTACTTCCTGAAAGGCAGCTTGAAGAACGGTAGAAATGTGAGCTATGAGGCAGCAACAAGCAATGAGAATCCGTTAAACTCTGGTAGCGTTTCAACCCGCTTCTTAGAGAAAGGTGATTTCTTACGCCTGACAAATGCTAACATCGGTTACACTTTCCCAACAGGTTCTCTGAAAGGTATCAGAACTTTGAGAGTGAGCATTACAGGACAAAACCTATTCCTGATCACTAACTATTCAGGGTTAGATCCGGAGGTGAATACAAACAAGGCGTTGAACAACATTCCGTCAAGAGGTTTTGATTACACCGCTTATCCGAATGCCCGTACATTTACATTAGGATTGAATGCAGGTTTCTAATTATTACAGACATGAAAAAATTAAATAAAAAACTATTAATAGGGGCCAGCGCTTTAGCAATGCTCAACTTTAGTTGTACGAAGCTAAACGAACAATTGTATGGTTCTAAATTTATAAAGGATGGTAATACTGCCGCAGGCTCTGCTGACCTTGGTGGTGTATACAATCAACTGAACGGTTTTTCAGATCAGGCTAACTGGTACGCATTGGAAGAGCACTCAACTGACGAGATGATGGGCCCTACCCGTGGTACTGACTGGGACGATTTTGGTACCTGGCGCAAACTGCACCAGCACACTTGGGATCCTACCCACAACCAGATCTATGATACCTGGAACAACCTGAATACCGGTGTTTACCGTGCAACCTCAGTTATTGCAGGTGCTACAGATAACCAGATCAAAGCAGAAGCCAGCTTTTTACGCGCTTTCTTCATGTTCTGGGTAGTTGACCTTTACGGTCAGCAACCGTTCCGTAACGTAACAGACGATCCGGATGCAAATCCAATGGTAATGACCCGTAAAGCAGCTACCGATTACATGATCAAGGATCTGGAGTTTGCTGTAGCTACATTACCTGCAGGAAGTTTAGCAAACGCAGGAAAGGCAAATAAATATGCTGCAGAGTTCTTACTGGCTAAGATCTATCTGAACAAAGCAGTTTATTATCAGGATCCGGCTACTCCTGCCGGTCCGTTCACTTTCCAGTCAGCTGATATGAATAAGGCTTTAGGCTATTTGAACGATATCATTAACAACGGTCCGTATTCGTTGACTGCTAACTACTATGATAACTTCAAATGGGATAACACTTCTGCTTCTAAGGAGATCATCTTCTCACGTCAGAATGATCCGAACACTGGTCAGAATGCTTCTTTAGAAAACCGTACACGCATGGTGGAGCACTATAACACCACCCCAAGCGGATGGAATGGTTTTACCACGCTTGCAGCGTTCTACAACAGCTTTGAGGATAATGATATCCGTAAAAAGTATAACCTGCCGAATTATACAGAGGTTACCGGCCAGAACGTAGGTTTCCTGGTTGGTCAGCAAAAAACAGTTGATTCTAAAGGTAACTTGGTTAACGTATTAGACCGAAGCGGTAAACCGTTGATCTTTACACCAAACGTAAATATTGGTTATGCAACAGAAGCAGAGGGTATCCGCGCAGTTAAATTCCCGCTGAATCCTACAAACTTTGGACAGAGCGGTAACGACTACGTGTTCTTCCGTTTTGCTGACGTATTGCTGATGAAAGCCGAAGCTATTTTACGTGGTGGTACAGATGCCGCCCAGCCATTGGCATTGGTTAACCAAATCCGTGCGAACCGTGGTGCATCGCTGTTAACCTCTTTAGACCTGCCTGGTTTACTGGCAGAAAGAGGCCGCGAGATGTACTGGGAATCATGGCGCCGTCAGGACCTGATCCGTTTCGGTAAATTTAACGATCCGGTTGATCAGCGTTCAACAGCTTCTGCAGGTTACCGTGTAGTTTATCCGATCCCTCAACGGGCGGTTGACTCTAACCCGAACCTGAAACAGAATACAGGCTATTAATTTCCGTTAATTTTTTATAGGATAATTGCAAACGTAGCGAGTCAAATCGCTACGTTTGTTGTTATAAACCGATTATAAATGCCGAAGCATAAGAACTGGCTCTGGCTGCTTTTCCCCTTATTAGGCAGCGCTTGTCATACCCGTAATCAGGATACCTTGTTCACCAGCATGAGCAGTGAAGAAACTGGTATACAGTTTATAAATCAGCTTACTGATAATTCTAAAACCAACATCTTTTCTTTTCGTAATTACTATAACGGCGGCGGCGTAGCCATCGGCGATGTGAATAATGATGGGCTGAATGATATTTACCTTACCTCTAACCAGGGCGATAACAAGCTGCTGATCAATAAAGGCAACTGGAAGTTCGAGGATGTTACCGAAAGCGCCGGGGTTAAAGGTTCCAAGTACTGGAGCACCGGTGTTACCATGGCCGACGTTAACGGCGATGGCTGGCTGGATATTTATGTATGTAACAGCGGCAATGCCAATGGAAAGGATACTGAAAACGAGCTGTTCATCAACCAGCATGATGGAACTTTTAAAGAAGAAGCCCATCAGTATGGGCTGGATGATCGCGGCCTTTCTACCCATGCCGTATTTTTCGATTACGATCTGGACGGCGATCTGGATTGTTACGTGCTGAATAATTCTTTCAGGCCAATCGGCTCTTTCAACTTCGCCAGTAACCTGCGCGACCAGGTAGACGAACTTGGCGGCGACCGCCTTTACCGTAACGACGGCGGCCATTTTACCAACGTTACAAAACAAGCTGGTATTTATTCGAGCGATATTGGTTTTGGTTTAGGCGTTTCTGTTGCCGATGTAAACCAGGACGGCTACCCGGATATTTATGTTTCTAACGATTTCTTTGAACGCGATTACCTGTATATTAACCAGCATAATGGAACCTTCAAAGAAGAGATACAAAACCAGACCGGCCACTTAAGTTTGGCTTCCATGGGTTCTGATATCGCTGATATTAATAACGATGGTCAGCTGGATATTTTTACCACCGAAATGCTTCCAGAAGGGGATAAGCGGTTAAAGAACAATACCGCCTATGAATCCTATGACGTGGTGAAGATCAGGCAAAGGGATGGCTATTATAACCAGTACATGCAAAATTGCCTGCAGCTGAATAATGGCGACGGCACCTTTTCTGAAATTGCTTTTTATGCCGGTATTGCAGCTACAGACTGGAGCTGGGGTGCGCTGGCTTTTGATATGGATAACGATGGCTGGAAAGATTACATGATCTGTAACGGCATTTATAAAGATCTTACCAATCAGGATTATATCGAGTTCCTTGCTAACGAGGATAATATTAAGAAGATTGAAGACGGTAAAAGCTTCAACTATAAAGACTTTATTGATAAAATGGGCAGCAGCCCAATTTCGAGTTATGCTTTTTTAAATAATCATAACCTTACTTTTTCAGACCATACCAAAGATTTTGGCTTAGACGAGCCTTCTTCCAGTAATGGTGCTGCTTATGGCGATCTTGATAATGATGGCGATAACGATTTAGTGGTAAACCGGGTAAATATGCCGGTGGCAGTGTATCGTAACAATGCGCAGAAAAATAAAAACCACTCGCTCCGGCTGACGCTTAAAGGCGAAAAGCAGAACTTGTTCGGGGTAGGATCACTCATTAAAGCGTGGACGGGAAAAGAGGTGCATTTGTTCTATCATCAGCCAGCCCGCGGTTTTGAAAGCAGTATTTCGCCTAATTTACTTACTATAGGCATCGGTAGAGCAGCTAAAGCCGATTCGTTGCTGGTCCTCTGGCCTGGGGGTAAATCGCAATTGCTTAAAAACGTAAAGGCAGATCACTTACTAAAGCTGGATATTAAAGATGCAACGTTAAAACCGTCGCCGATAATAAAGCCCATTAAAACGCTTTATACAGAAGTGACACCACAGCTGTTCGACAGTATCCCGCATCATAAAGAGGATAGTTTCATTGATTTTGATAACGAACGCCTGATGCTGCAAATGTTATCTACCCAGAACCCTTATATGGCTACCGGTGATCTGAATGGCGACGGACTAACCGATTTCTATTTCGGGGCATCAAAGGGTTTCCCGGCAGCGATCTACTTTCAGCAGGCGAACGGCAAGTTTAAACAGTATATCCCGGACGAGTTCAGGAAGCAGGATTATGTGGAATGCGCCGGGGCAGTGATGGGAGATTTTGACAAGGATGGCGATCAGGACCTGATCCTCACCTTCGGCGGAAATGAATTGCCGGTGGGCTCGCCCGAACTTCGGCCAAGGTTTTACGAAAATGATGGGCATGGTAAATTAAGCTGGAACCGTCAGAAATCGCTACAAGTTTCGCTGAATGCTTCCGTAATTATCAAAGCAGATTATGATCAAGATGGAGATGACGACCTGTTTATCGGCGGGCGCAGCGTACCCGGATTATACGGAAGTTCTCCGCAATCTTATGTTTTCCAGAATGACGGGAGGGGTAACTTTAAAAATGTAAGCAAACAGGTATTTGGCGATAATCATTTGGGAATGGTAACCGCTGCCGCCTGGGCAGACCTGGATAAGAACGGGTACGACGATCTGATTGTGGCAGGCAACTGGATGGGCATCCGCATCTTTAGCAATCACCAGGGCCGTTTTACAGAAAGCCAGGCTCTGAATAATTACAAAGGTTGGTGGAGTAGTTTAACAGTGGAAGATATAGATTGCGATGGCTATCCGGATGTTATTGCCGGGAATCTGGGCCTAAACAGTAAGTTCAGGGCAAGTGTTGCCGAGCCGATGCACCTTTATGTAAAGGATTTTGACAATAACGGTACCAAAGAGTGTATTACGTCTATTTACCGTAACGACCATAAATCGTACGTGTTCCACATGAAGCCAGACTTGGTAGCGCAAATGCCAATCCTGAAAAAGAAATACCTGCATTATGATGATTATGCGGGTAAAACTTTCGACGAGGTTTTTTCTGATGATGATTTGAAAGGCGCAGAAGCGCACGAAATTAATACCCTGGCATCAGCAGTATTTTTGAATAAGCGAGGGCATGGGTTCAGCTATCAGCAGTTACCCGTAAATGCACAATTTGCACCAGTGAACACTATTTTAGTAGATGAGGATAAGGCAAAAACAAAGCGGGTTATCCTCGCCGGCAATTTTTATGATTTTAAACCCGAGGTAGGGCGACTGGATGCCAGTTATTCAGAAACCTACCTGTTTGATAAAGGCAAATTTACCTACGTGCCACCGATGAACAGCGGCATATTGATCAAAGGCCAGGTGCGGTCATCATCGATCATTAACCGGGCCGATGGCGGTAAGATTTACCTCTTTGGGTTAAATAACGATAAAGTGCATGCCTATAAAGCTAATAACTGATACTAAACCTCTGCAATGAAAACAGATACCCGTTTTACCGGATACAGTATACTCGCCCTCGTAATGCTTTCGCTTTTTAACAGCTGTAAGCATACCGAGTCCGTGCCGCGTGTGTTTACCCGGCTGGATGCTTCTGCAACCAATGTTACCTTCGCGAATAAGCTGAACGAGTCAGACTCGCTCAACATTATGGACTACCTCTATTTTTATAACGGGGCAGGGGTGGCAACAGCCGATTTTAATAAAGACGGCAAGGAGGATCTGTACTTTGTATCGAACCAGGGCAGCAATAAACTGTACCTCAACCAGGGCAACATGAAGTTTGAGGATGTGACTACTAAGGCTGGTGTCGCCGGTACCGGGAACTGGAAAACAGGGGTTACTATCGTGGATATCAATAATGATGGTTACCCAGATATCTACCTTTCTGTCGTAACCGGTTACAAAAACTTTAAAGGGGCTAATCAGCTGTACATCAACAATGGCGACATGACCTTTACCGAAAGCGCTGCCAAATACGGTATTGATTTTAAAGGCTTGTCTACCCAGGCTGCCTTTTTTGATTATGATAAAGATGGCGACCTGGACATGTTCATCCTTACGCACTCTGTTCACAGCAATGATTCATATGGCGATTCTACCGCACGTTTTAAATACAATTATGCTGCCGGCGACCACCTGTTGAGGAATGATAACGGTCACTTTACCGAAGTAACACAACAGTCGGGTATTTATGCTTCTGCCATCGGTTACGGCCTTGGTATCAGTGTTTCTGATTTAAATAACGATGGTTGGGACGATATCTACGTAAGCAATGATTTTTTTGAGCAGGACTACTACTACATCAACCAACACGATGGTACGTTTAAAGAGCAATTGAAAGGCGCCTTTGGTCATACCAGCCTGTTCTCTATGGGAAACAGCGTTGCCGACGTGAATAAGGACGGGATGCTCGACGTGCTGACTACGGATATGTTACCGGGTGATATGAAACCCCTGAAATCATCCATTAATGATGAAGCGCTGGACATTTATAACCAGGAAGTCCGCAGTGGTTTCTATTACCAGTACTCTAAAAACTGTTTGCAGCTGAATGTGGGTAATGGCAAGAAGTTTATCGACATTGGTTTGTATGCGGGTGTGGCTGCAACAGACTGGACATGGTCGCCATTGGCGCAGGACTTTGATATGGACGGGTATAAAGACCTGTTTTTTTCTAACGGGATTAAGAAGCGATTGACCGACCTGGATTACCTGAAATACCTTGGCGACCCGGCCGTGGTGCGGCAGGGAACAAACCGCGTTTTCGATCAGGATAAGATTAACCACATGCCCGATGGCCGGGTACACAATTACCTTTACAAAGGTGGCGACCAACTGAAGTTTACGGATATTTCTGCCGGTAACGATATGACGGCGCCCGTATCGGGTTCGGGTGCGGTAAGTGTTGATCTGGATAACGATGGTGATTTGGATATCGTGACCAACAACACTAACGAACAGGCCATCATCTACAAAAATACTACCGCAGAAAACGACGGTCAGCATCGCTTAAAGCATATCGTTTACACTGCTAAGTTCACCGCTAAAAATTTAAATGGCATTGGTACCAAGCTGTACCTGAAAACCAACCGCACGGTAGATCACCAGGAGTTTCAAACCTCTACGGCCTTTCAAAGTAACCAGGCAGACCGCTTAACGTTTACTTTCGCGGCTAAAGAACAACCGCAGCAATTGCTGGTAGTATGGCCCGACAATTCGTATCAGGTGATCAGTAACTTCTCTTTAAACAAGATCAACGAACTGAAATACAATCCTGCTCAGGCGCAGAAAGCAGCAGATATTTATACGGTCATTAATAGTTTCATTAGCGGCAAAGCGGGTTTTACCAGCGAGCAGGTGAACGTTATCCAACTGGCACAGTTAAAAGTGAATGAAACGCCAGATTTTAACTATGCCTACTTATTACCGCATACTTACTTGCCGCATACCCCGGCGGTTGCTGCGGCTGACATCAACGGCGATGGAAACGACGACCTTTACATTGGCGGAGAAGCGGGTGATGATAAATACCTACTGATTGCAGACGGAAAAGGTAGTTATCAAAAAGTAACAGTAGCCGCTTTTGCGGCAGCGAAAGAATGGGGGGATGCAGATGCGAAATGGTGCGACGTAAATCATGATGGAAAGCCAGACCTGATTGTTCAGAGTGTTAACCATCCCTTTATGAGCAAAGACCAACTGGTTCAGCCACGGCTTTACATTAACCAGGGTGGGTTTAAATTTACAGCATCGCCTTTGCCTAAAATTAATACGCCTACTGGTGCTATCACCGTATTGGATATTAATAATGATAAGTTGCCCGAAATATTGCTTACCGGTTCGGTGCCCTTCCGGGATTATACTGCTAAACGCCCTTCAGTACTGTTACTGAATAAAGGTAACGGCAATTTTGTACCGGCACCAGAGGCAGATTACCAGGAGCTGCGCAATACGCCATACATCAAACAGATTTGTGTAAAAGATATTGATGGCGACGGGCGTGAAGACCTGGCAGTGGCTGCAGAATGGCAGCCGCTCATGATCTTCCTGAATAAGCAGAACCGTTTGGTTAGGCAATCTATCGGTGCGTTGAATAAGAAAGGATGGTGGCAATCTGTAGAAGTTGGCGACCTGGACGGCGATGGCAAAATGGACCTGCTTGCCGGAAACTGGGGGATCAACAACAAGTACGAAGTGGATAATGATAAGCCGTTGTATGCCTATAACCAGGACTTGGATAAAGATGAAAAACCGGATCTGATTTTGTCTTATAATCACCAGGGGCAGTACTATCCGTTCCGCCCAAAGAACGACCTGGAGCAGGAATTGCCTTACATTAAAAAGGAGTGGCTAAGCTATCAGAAAATGAGTGATAAAACGACCGAGGAAGTGTTTAAAGACAAACTCGATACCGAGCACCGGCTGGAAGCCAACACGTTCAAAACCGTATTTATTTCGGATGTGTTAAACAAGGCGAAAATTACAGAACTACCTTACCTGTATCAGCAGGCGCCGGTTAAAAATATGCGGATTACGGCCAAAGGGCAGTTGCTGATGAGTGGTAACTTCTGGGGTGTGATACCTTACGAAGGTAAATATGATGCGCTTGGGCTGGTAGTAGCAGGCTATAACGGTCAGCAACGTACCTTCAGTCAACCGCAATACTTGATCAATTCAGCCATCAATTTCGAAGAACTGGCCGACCTTCAGCCGGTCAATAACGGTACAAAAAAAGGATGTATCGCGGTAACTTACAGCGGTAAGGTGGTACTCATCACACCCTGATCTGGGTTATAAAACCGGGTAATTGATCCGGGTGATCCACTTGGTAGAATCCGGTTGTTTTGAACGGTCCGTAACCAGCTCTACGTAAGGTATCGCAGGCGGGATATACCTGTTATCTTTCATGTAGTTAGTCAGTTGTTCCAAAGCCTGCCGAACGGTATTTGGTCCGCCGGTAACGTTTGCCGCCAGCAGGTTGCCATGGGCTACCATTTTCTTAGTAAAAATGTCGGATGTGGCCGGCAACCATTTATTTACAGGAACGGCCACCATAGTCTGGTAACTATTTTCTGCCATTTTTGTGCGGTTCATGATCGGGTTACCTATTACCTCTGCCCGGCTTTTGGCTGCATAAGCTTTTAGCGAGTTTACCAGTTGATAAATTTCATCCGTAGATAGCTGGTGGTCTTTAATCACTTTGGTAGTTAACACCAGCGAATCTAATATTTGTACTTTCTCTACGTGTATACCATAAACCTTGCGATCGTCTTCCAGGAAATTTTTGGCACTTTCAAGGATATGGTCAATGCTGTCAGCAATGTGCTGCGCTTTTAAGTAACGGTTAACTCTTGTAATGGGGTTAACTCCCGTTTCCAGCACTGCCGCCCAGGTAATATGCATGGTGCTCACTTCCTGGACATCATAGGTGATCTGGCTCCGGATGGAATCTTTATCCAGTATCAAGGTGCCGTCCACACCGGATAAGGTGGTTTTCCTGGTAACAAACTCTTGCTGCGCTTCAGGCCACCAACCCGTCCACGTTTTGGGGTGGAGCAGGTATTTGAATATCGCTTGCTCGGGCGTGTAAATTTTTACCTGGCGGTTAATCACCAGTTGTGCGGGAACAAAAATATAAGTGGAAATAATCAGTAAAATCAGGACCCCTAAAATCGTTAACGCAATTCTCTTCATGTTTATCCGTAGGTTCAAAACCGGCGTGCAAGGTAGTAATTATACTGTTTTTTTAAAGTGCTAAAATTGCCTGTTTTAAGCAATTAACCAATCTTTTTTTTATTTTTATCCAACCAATTATGAAACTTAAATATCTGCTTGCAGGGCTGTTTACAACGGCCTGCTCTTCATACACAATGGCGCAAAGCCAGCCAGACCAATGGGTAATTAATGCTGCTAAAATAGACCCAGCCAACTATTACGGAATAACGGTAGCCAACGGCATGATCGGCGTTGTTTCTGCGCCCGAACCGTTCAAGGTAAAGAACGTGGTATTGGCAGGCGCTTATGACCTTTATGGTCGCGGCAGGGTGAGCAACTTCCTTAATAGCTTCAACCTGCTGAACATGAATATGGATATCAACGGTAAGCGTGTTTCCGCAGCAGGTGCAAGTAATTTTAAGCAACAATTGGATATGCACCACGCGGCATTTACCACCTCGTTTGATTACGGAAACGATGCCGCTGTAAAATATACCTACTATTCGTTACGCCACCTGCCGCTTTCCGTACTAATGGATGTAACTATTACTGCGAAAAAGGATATCACCATATCTGCCGCCAGTGTGATGGAAGCGCCTGATGCCCTGCGCGAGGTGCAGAACTATTATAACGAAATAGATCGCCCTCATACCACTATCGGTTTGCTGACATCGACTGCCAAAAGCCCGACAGGCAAGATGCAGATGTGCGCTTCCACTTCATTTTTGTTTACCGAAGGGCATGGCCACGAACCGCGCGTGATCCATGAGATGTGGGACAGCAATATGCACCTGATGCGTTTCAGCAAAACGCTGAAAGCGGGTGAAACCTACACGTTTTCTATCGTGGGTACGTCAATTACCTCAGCTCATCATGACGACCCGCTGAATGAAGCCGAACGACTGACCATCTACGCGAAGCTGGAAGGACATGACCGGTTGATTAAATTCCACAACCAGGCCTGGGACGAGCTTTGGAAAAGTGACATCCAGGTAGAAGGCGATCCGCAGGTGCAGCAGGATATTCACAGCATGCTGTACCACCTGTATTCATTCTCACGGGCGGGTACCTCGTTTTCGCCGTCGCCAATGGGGCTTTCGGGCTTAGGCTATAACGGTCACGTTTTCTGGGATACCGAAGTGTGGATGTATCCCTCGTTACTGGTACTTCACCCCGAAATTGCCCGTTCGCTGCTCGATTATCGTTTCGAACGTTTGGAAGCAGCGAAGAAAAACGCCTTTGCCAATGGCTTCAAAGGGGCGATGTTCCCGTGGGAAAGTGCCGATAAAGGCGTAGAGGAAACACCTGTTTGGGCATTAAGCGGTCCGTTCGAACACCATATCACTGCAGATGTAGCGCTCGCCGCCTGGAATTACTATTGCGTAACGCAGGATAAAAACTGGTTGCGCGAACGCGGATGGCCGATCCTTTCTGCAACGGCAGATTTTTGGGCAAGCAGGGTAGAACGGAACGGGCCTGGACATTATGACATTAAGAACGTAGTTGCTGCTGATGAATGGGCCGAAAATGTGGACAATAACGCCTTCACCAATGCCGCGGCAAAAGTAAATTTGCAGGTAGCGGTAAAAGCTGCTGCTTTGTTGGGCTTGTCGCCTAACCCGGATTGGGCAATAGTAGCCGAGAATATCCCGATTCTGAAAATGCCGAATGGCGTAACGCAGGAACATGCCAGCTACAAAGGCGAAGGTATTAAACAGGCTGATGTAAACCTGTTGGCTTATCCTTTAAAGGTAATTACAGACCCTGCGCAGGTAAAAAAAGACCTGGAGTATTATGAAGTACGCGTACCCAATGAAGGTACCCCCGCCATGACGCAGGGCATCTTTGCACTGCTATATGCGCGCCTGGGCAACGGGGATAAAGCTTATCATTTCTTTAAGGATGCCTACGAACCCAATTTAAATCAGCCTTTCCGCGTCATTGCCGAAACCAAAGGCGGTACCAACCCATACTTTGCTACCGGTGCCGGTGGTATTGTGCAAAGTTTACTGATGGGATTTGGCGGGCTGGATATTACGCTGGATGGTATTGTGCAGGTGAAAAGTGCGCTTCCTTCAAAATGGAAATCTATCCGCATTACCGGGGTAGGTGTGGATCATAAAACATATACGGTAACTAAATGAGGAAGCCTTTAGGCATATTGCTTCTTTTACTGCTGTTGTTCAACACGGTTGGCTACCAGTTGGTGTTCTGGCTGATGCAGCGACACGCCGATACCCAAATGCAGGCCCGGTTGGATAAGTTGCGGTATAGCAATCGGGACTTGATCACCGTTAAGATCCCGATTAATTTACCTTATCAAACGGATTGGAAAGACTACGAACGCATTGACGGCGAGTTTAACTACAAAGGAAACACTTACCGGTATGTTAAGCGTAGGGTTTTAAAAGATACGCTGATACTAGTATGCATTAATTACCACGAAAAAACAAACCTGAATAAATCAACCGCCGAGTTTTATAAAAAAGTAAATGATACCGGCAGTACTACAGAAAAGCACACTTTCCAATACTGGAAACAGGTTTACGTGGCGACGAATTCGCTCAGCTTGTTTTTTCCAAACACTCAGGAGCACCACTTCAAAGAGTTGGTTTTGATTCTGAAAAACCATAACTTTAATTGGAGTGTCGATCCGCCCCCTAAAGGTCGTACAGCATAATTTGATACTGCCCAGGCTTAATGTTAGAGCCGGAGCAGCTTGTTGTACCATCTTTTTAAACTATTGAACTATTATGAACCGACTACTATACGCGGCAGCAGCATTGCTGCTTTTATTTACTTCCTGCAAAAAAAACGACTATAAAACCATCCTGCACGATCCGCAGCTTTACAGCAATACCGTACACGAACTTAATGCCGTGGTGATGGGTAATAACTTTAGCCCGGTGGTGGCTACGCGTAACTATGTTTATGCATCCATTGCCGGTTACGAAATTATTGCTGCCGGATACCCGAAGCAATACCGCTCGCTGGCTGGGCAATTAAACCAGTTGAAAGAAGTGCCAAAACCTGCAAAAGATAAAGATATCGACTTTGAATTTGCTTCGATATTAGCTTATTGCGAAGTGGGGCAGGCCGTTACGTTCCCAGAGGGTAGCATGAAACTGTATGTGGACAGCCTGACCAAGGTTGCTACTGAACATGGTATGCCCGAAGAAACACTTACTGCTACGAAAGATTATGCTTCGGCGGTAGCAAAAGCCATTATTAAATGGAGCAAAGGTGATAATTACCTGAAAACACGCAGCGCATCGAAATTTACAGTTACCGAAGAGGAAGGACGCTGGATCCCGACCCCGCCGATGTATTCACCAGCAGTAGAACCGCATTGGAGCGAGATTCGTACCCTGGTGCTGGATAGTGCTTCGCAGTTCCGCGTGCCGCCGCCGCCAAAGTTCGATATCAAGAACAAAAACAGTAAGTACTACCAGGAGGTGATGTACATTAAGAATACTACCGAACATTTAACACCCGAGCAGAAACATATCGCCGAATTCTGGGACGATAACCCCGGTAAAATGAATGTATCCGGTCACGTCATGTTTATTACCAAAAAATTCTCGCCTCCGGGTCACTGGATGAGCGTAACCGGTATCGCTGCAAAGAAAACACATGCCGATTTTAACAAGACAGTGTATGCTTACGCAAAAACGGCTATCGCGTTGTTTGATGCTTTTATCCAATGCTGGGATGCAAAATATACGTACAACACCGCGCGACCAGAGTCTGTCATCAACAAATACCTGGACATCAACTGGAGGCCTTTTTTACAAACCCCGCCTTTCCCGGAATATACCTGCGGGCATTCCACCATATCGTCTGCGGCGGCCGAAGCACTGACGGATGTATTTGGCGATAACGTAGCTTATACTGATACCTCTGAACTCGAATTCGGGATCAAGAGCCGTTCTTTCCCGTCGTTCCGCGCTGCAGCCTTAGAGAATAACTGGGCACGTTTTTATGGCGGCCTGCATTTTCATAATTCTTGCCAGGTGGCGCACGCTTATGGTCAAAAAGTGGGGCAGTTGGTGGTAAACAGGCTTAAAATGAAGCTGTAAATTCTATTATTCGATACAAGGCGCAGGCCGGTCTTTAAACGGACCGGCCTGCGTTGTTTTATTGCCAGAAGGTAATTTAAAACGGTACCGCAAAGGTGAAATAACGGGGTGATTAGCTGCATCTTTAATGCTAAACTTGCAAACGCTTAGTAGTTGATTGCTAACAGGTTATTGAAAAGTAGCACAAATGATCGGAGAACTATTTACCAGGCTTTCTATCGAAGAGCAGAATAAAATGCTGATGTCCATCCTTGGTGCAATGCCGCAGGTAGTGCTGTTGATTGATATGGAAAACTGCCGCATTAACTACGTCAACAGCAGTGTTTACGAGCGGATAGGGTATACACCAGAAGAGGTGATCGGTATGGAATGCAACGTATGGAGTAATATGCTTCATTCGGATGACCGGGCAGAAATCAGTGCGCTTGAAAAAAAGTGCCTGTTATTGAAAGAAGGAGAAGTAAGTATCAATATCAATCGCTGGCGTACTAAGGACGGTTGCTATCGGTGGTTTCGTAACCATATAGTGTCTTTCAGGCGAAACGAACGTGACCGGAATAAAGTGGTACTGGCTATTTCGCGAGATATTACGCCCATAGTGGAATCCCAGAACGATGTGGTTGAGCTGATTGAAAATATAGAGAAGGTTTCTTTCAAATTATCGCACGAACTTCGGCACGAACATTCCAAGATTCAGGGGGTGATCAACCTGTCGCAAGAGCAGGTAAGCCTTACCACTAAAGAATTGGTGATGCTGGCCGGAGCTATAAAAGACAGCACTCAAAAGATAGATGAATCGATCATCGGGATTAATTCTAAACTCACAACTATAAAAAACGAGTTCCTGAAAGTATCCCTCGGGTTAGATGCTTCCAATTACTAATAGTAAGAATTGATAAACTAAATCGTAAAATAGCCAGCCGTAGAGGGATGCCTGACAATTTGTGCTGCAATGCCCAGCAGGTCGTTCCCGGTTAGGCGGCCTTCCCCATCGAAGGTGAATTTCTTTTCTCCCTGAATGGTCATCAAACCCAGATAGTCGCTTGTTGGAACATCCGTCGCTGTTTCATTTTCAGGGTTCGAAAGCCAATCTGCATTTATGTCGGTTGCAAAAACCTTAAATGCTTTTCCCTCGCCTGATGGCTGATGATCTGCTACAGGTTCTATTCTTAATTTCCGTTGTTCGGCGCCAATTTGTACTTCAAAACTTTCCATAAACGACATTTTAAGAAGTACACACAGTTGTGCAAAAAGTTTAAGACAAAATTTCGGTTAAGGTTTTATACCACTGTTTATTGTGAGTGAAGATACCGTTATGGCCAATGATTAAATAGATGACAGATGGCCGGCTGTTTTCAAAGAAACGGATGCGAAGAGGTTGCCAGAACATGCCAAATTTTTTACGGAAGTGTTGGTGAAACATCATCAAAACCATGATACAGATCAGAAATGGCACTTAGTGGAACGGAAAGGTTAAAATCGTCATCAGTGCCATCCATAATTAATATTGCTTCAGTGAGCGCGATGCTACCCTTGTGATGATGCAATGGCCCGCCCATAGACACGACAGAAGCAGTGGCTTTTACCGCGTCTTCTATAGCGGCATACTCGTAATCAAAGCTCCAATAGACATGGTCTTTCAGCAGAATTTCCTGTTCCATAACTTTGATAAAGTTAATAATCCTTTTACCTTTATAGGTATATGAACTTTAAGACCTTCCTCACAATTACCTTCGTTTTAGCAGCGAACATTGTCCTGGCACAAAAGACCGTTACACCGGCAGAAGCAGCATTAACAGATTCTATTTGTAACTGTATTACCCATCGCGATATGTCGCAGGTGAAAACGCAGCAGCAGGCAGTGGCCGTTTTTACAGAATGTTTTGGTAATCATACCGCTTTATTAATGAAGGTGGCCGATGAACGGCACGTAGATGCAACCAATGCGTCAGCTATGCGGCAGATAGGCGTAGATGTAGGCATGAACCTTTTAAGGACTGAATGCGACGCTTACAGGAAGTTGAGCGCGATGATTGCGCAAAATAAGGTTAATCAGCAATCGTCCGAGCGAAGCGATGAGGGTAAGCTAATCCGCATTGATAACAAAGGTTTCAACTACCTGGTGCTGTTGGACGATGATAAGAAAGAACATAGTTATTTGTGGCTCGAGCAGTTTGCCGGCTCAGAAAAATTTGTGAATGGCATTGGCGCTAACCTAAACAAGCGTTTTAAAATAACCTGGAAAGAGATAGAGGTATTTTTGCCAGTTGCAAAAGGTTATTACGCCACCAAACAGATCATAGCTGTCAGCCCACTGTAAGCAAGCACGCTTTCGTCTTTTACCTTTCAGCTATTCTTGCTAACTTAGTAGCTGTGGATAATTTTATTGTTTCGGCACGTAAATATCGCCCGGCAACTTTTGAAACCGTTGTAGGTCAGCAACATGTAACCAATACGCTTAAAAACGCGATCAAGAGTAACCAGTTAGCCCAGGCGTTTTTATTTTGCGGGCCGCGTGGAGTAGGGAAAACAACATGTGCGCGGATCCTGGCAAAAACCATCAATTGCCAGAATTTGCAGCCAAATGGCGAAGCCTGCGGCGAATGCGATTCATGCCGTGCATTTCAGAATGGTAATTCGTTTAACGTCCATGAACTGGATGCGGCGTCTAATAACTCGGTTGATGATATCCGTAACCTGATAGACCAGGTACGTATACCCCCGCAGGCCGGACGCTATAAAGTGTACATCATCGATGAGGTGCACATGCTTTCGCAGGCGGCCTTCAACGCTTTTCTGAAGACGTTAGAAGAACCGCCAAACTATGCGATTTTTATTCTGGCGACTACCGAAAAGCACAAAATCCTTCCGACCATTCTTTCGCGATGCCAGATCTTTGATTTTAACCGGATCAGGGTAGATGATATGGCTGCGCACCTGGCTTCTATAGCGGTAAAAGAGCATATCCAATACGAGAATGACGGCCTGCACATTATTGCCCAAAAGGCGGATGGCGGTTTGCGGGATGCGCTTTCGATGTTCGACCAGATTGTAAGTTTTTCCGGAGGTAACGTCACCTATAAAACAGTAATCGATAACCTGAATATCTTGGATTATGATTACTACTTTACACTTACCGACTGCCTGATGGGCGAACAAACCGGCAAATCATTGCTGTTGTTTGACGAGATCTTATCTAAAGGATTTGATGGCAGCCATTTTATCAACGGCCTTGCCGAGCACTTTAGAAACCTGCTGGTAGGTAAAGATGCGGCTACTTTAAAATTGCTCGAGGTGAGCGAGGGCGTACGCCAACGTTATTTACAACAGAGTCAGCAAACAACCACATCATTCCTGCTTTCGGCATTGAATATTGCCAACCAATGCGAGATCAATTACCGCATGAGCAAGAACCAGCGGTTGCAGGTGGAGTTAGCACTGCTGAAGATGTGCCACTTGCCCTCGGCATTTAATCTGGCAACCAACCCGGTTACGCAGGCAGGAGATGGCCAGCTAAAAAAAAAACCTGATACCTCAGTAGTAGCATCGCCTGCTGCTACCCCGCCTGTGCCAGCAGCAACGCCAACAGTTCAGGAACCGGCAGCAGCTTATCAGGCGCCTAAACCGATGCAATCGGCTACGCCATCATTAACAGCAACGCCTAAAACAACACCGCCACCGGCAGCGCCAACAACAGTAGCTGCTGCGCCAGCCAAGGTTAGCCTGATGCCGCCCCGGTTAACACCTTCTTTAAGTTTAACTGAGATTGCAGCCGCAGTAGAAGCGGCTGATGAGGATGATCCTTACCTGAAAGGCACAGATTTTGAACACTTTACCATGGATGCTTTTTTGCAGAAGTGGAACGAATATGCCACCCGTTTAAAGGCTGAAAGTAAAATGAGCCTTTTTACCATTTTTACTGCGGAAGCGCCGGTGATGCTGAAGCCCTACGAATTTGAGGTTTTAGTTTCTACTAAAGCGCAGGAAAATGGTTTCAGGGATGAAAAGCCCAGCCTGATGAACTTCCTGCGTGTAGAATTGAAGAACTTTGGCATTGAAGTGCGCACACGTTTGGAAGAAGCTACCGCTACAAAACGTCCGTATACAGACCTGGAGAAATTTCAGCACATGGCCGCAAAAAACCCACAATTAAAAGAGCTGCACAAACGTTTTAACCTGGATCTGGGTTAGTATAGCAGAACTTTGACAATGGAAAACAAAACTTACGTAGAGCTACAGGTGCCTGATAGTTCTGCAATGAATGCTTATATCTCTCTTCCTGAAACTACCGATGGTAAAAAGCTCGGTATTATTGTGGTGCAGGAAGCTTTCGGGGTGAACAGCCATATCAAGCGCGTTACGGATAAATTTGCCGCAGAAGGTTATGTAGCCATAGCGCCAGAGTTTTTTCACCGTACTGCACCAAGTGGTTTCCAGGGCGATTATAATAATTTTGACAGCGTTGCCCCGCATATTCAAGGCTTAACCAATCAGCATCTGGCAGATGATCTGAAAGCTGCTTACGAATGGTTAATCAGTCAGGACAACGTAGATCCTGAAAGAATTTTCTGTGTGGGTTACTGCATGGGCGGCAGGGCTGCGTTCATTGCCAATACGGCGCTCCCATTAAAAGCAGCAGTATCTTACTATGGTGGACGTATGGATAGTGCTTTAGATTTAGTAAAAAATATTCACGGCAAGCATTTGTTTTTCTGGGGAGGGTTGGATAAGCATATCCCGAAAGAACAGATTGACCGTGTTACCCAAGCAATGACGGACGCTGGTAAAGACTATGTGAACGTGGTATTTTCCAAAGCAGACCATGGCTTCAATTCGGATGATCGGTCGAGTTTTAACGCAGCTGCTTCCAGCGAGGCTTGGACTTTAACGTTCCAATTCCTCAAGAATGCCTAAGGCGTAGTAACAGCTACGGGCAAAATTTTTCCGTTAAAGAATTTGCTGCCTGTCAGCGCAAAATCGGCAATATACTTACCCATTTCAAAGGCCATCACCGGCGATTGGTAGCCTGGGAAGGCTTTCTCCAGCATTTCTGTTTGTGCCGAACCTAACGCGAGGCAATTCACCGTAATTTGCTGTTCTGCCAACTCGTTTGCCAAGGTTTCGGTGAAATTATGCAAGGCTGCCTTGCTTGCAGAGTAAGCTGCTAAACCTTTAAACTTGGCACTACCCTGGAAGCCACCCATACTGCCAATGTTTACGATATGCGCCCCCGCCTGGATAAAAGGAAGCATGGCCTGGGTGATGCGTACATGCGATAGAAAGTTGCTTTGCAGCATCTCGACAAAATCTACCTCTTCCAGCTCAGCAAAAGGTTTATTAATTAAAGCACCGGCGTTGTTGATCAAGATATCCACCCGGCTATCGAAACGTGCGGTAATGAAGTTTTGCAGGGCAGCAAGATCATCATTCACCAAATCAAATGCAACGGGGTATAAGGTGCAATCCGGACTAAGACTGGTTGCAATCTCGTGCAGTTTCTTCAGCTTTTCATGCGAGCGCGCTAAAGCAATAATTTTATGTCCGGGTTTTAAAGCTAATTCTATAACGGCCTCAAACCCTACGCCGCTGCTGGCACCGGTAATAATGATATTCATAAAGAGAATGGATTGATCAGCTTAACGTTACCATCAAGCATTTTAAAATCTGAAATATTATTGGTTAGCAAAGGTAAATTTTCTACTGCCGCAGTAGCATAAATGATCGCATCGGGAAGTTTAATTTTATATTTCGATCGCAGCCTGATTGTTTCTTCTGCAACGGAATCTGTGATAGCAATTATGCTTAACGCGCTGCAAATATTCGAAATAAGATCGTACTCTTCACGCCTTTCAAAAGCATAACCTAAGGCCTCAATTTTTGTGATGATTGAAATAGAAGATTGTTCGTTAATAATCTCTTCTGGTTTAATAATATATTTTGAAAGATATATGAGAACATTAGTGTCAAAAATCACGATCCCATTCCCTCCTCAACTGTCTTTGCCATTCAACCGGATCTTCTATCTCTTTGAATAAGTCCTTGCCTTTAGCTTCATCAAGAAGTTTTTTTATTCGTTGATAAGCAGTTTCAGGTTCTTTTACCTGTGAAGTTTGCTCATGTTCCTCTTCTATTTTTTTTACATAGGGCACCTCTTCCAGCATTTTAATTAATGCTTCAGCCTGTTCGTCGTCCACCGCCACTCTTAAAATTGTCATACCTAAAGTTAGCTAAAAAAACTTATACCACCAGTTTTTGAGCTGCCGGGTTTTCTATCAAGTGAAGGCCATCATGTATCAATTTTTTGAATCCGGGCTCGCTGCTTGCTTTGTTCTCCAGGAAGCTTTGGATATCAGCGGCTAAATTTGCCTCGATGCCCTCGTGTTGCAGGATTTCCAATATCTCCATCGGGCAAAGCCAATCGTCGTGGTGGTTTTGCTGCAGTTGCTGCCATACATTACCGAGGTAATTATAGCCGTTGTGTGATTGCCGGCAATCGCGCACCTGCTGGTATAGCTTGTGCAACTCGCGTGTGTGCGCATCATACTCGGGGTGATAGGTAGTAGTTTTGGGTTTGTAACCAATTTCCTCAAAAGCATCTTTATCGGCAGCGCCGCAAAATACTGAAACGATACAGTCACCTACAGCCATATCATACACGCCCCATGATGGGTCGAACAAGATTTCGCCCTCAGCACTTTTAACAGTACACTCGGTGAAAGTAATCATGATGGTTTTACCCTCGCTACCCAGTATTTGCTTCACCTTTCCGCTAACATGGATGCCGCTTTCAAAAATCAGCTCCGTTTCTTTATCTTCAATAATCCTAGCAGCTTTCAGTTCTTCCGGAGTGCAGTCTTCCAATGCTTTCTCGTGGCTTTTCAATCGGCCAACCGGCGAACTGAAACCATCTTTGTGGTATTCTTTTCCGTGTCCCTTCAGCTGTTTGCCGTTGACAGATAAAGCGGTCGGCCCGGTTGTTTTCAGGAACGTTACCTGTTGGTCTTGAACTTGATAATTCGTGAAAGTGCCACTCACATGTAATCCAGAACTATAAACTGCGGTGCAAGTGTTCTTGCTCTCCACCGCCTTTTGCAGGCCGTAAGCACCGCCTATTCTGAAAGACATGGTATTGGCAAATTGCTCTAAAACATCAATCAGGTTCTGGAAAGTCGGCGTTACAAACAGCTGCGGCTGAGGTTTGGTAATGTCGTAGGTATAGTTAACCGCATCGATGGTGTACGGGAATTTAGCAACATCTGCCATCATGCAGGTGGCGCTTTCACCGATTGATGAAAGCAGGCCGGCGCCATAAATTTTCGGATCTTCCGGCGTGCCGATCAACCCGTATTCTACCGTCCACCAATGTAAGCGGCTTAGCAAGGCCATTTCAGAGGGTTCGCCCATGTTTTGCTGCCAGTAAAGTACCTGTTGCTCGGCTTTGGTAATTTCTTCAGGGGCGGCATCCGGCATTTCTTTTAAAATCGATAACGCGCGGATGGCTTCATACAATTCATAATCCTGCGCAGAGTACATTGCCTTAGCACCGATAGAACCGAAGTAACTCAGGTACTGGTGATAATCATGGTCGGCAATAATGGGGGCATGTCCTGCCGATTCATGGATGATATCCGGTGCAGGTGTGTATTCGATATGTTTTAACTGGCGGATATCTGCCGCAATTACCAGCACACGGTAAGCCTGGTATTCCATAAAGGCGGCTGGCGGAATAAAACCGTCTACCGTAACGGCTCCCCAGCCAATTTTCGCCAGGGCATCATTCATTTCCTGCAAATCTGGTATCTTCTCTATGGTTAGCCCGGCTTTTTGCAAGCCTGGTATATAAGGATAATAGGCAACGTCTTTCAGGTAGGCATAGTTCTGGCGCATCACGTACCGCCAGATAGCATGATCTACGGGTGTATAATGTTCGTAGTGCTGCTCAATAATATATTGCTTTAAATGCCGTGGCAAAGCCGCCACCTGCGGGTTATTAAAATCACGAAAATCGCCCATTGCGTTTTATAATTGATGGTACAATAATAACGCAAAAAACACCTTTTTGATGTGGGTGATCGTCGGGTTTAATTGCCGGATTTAGCTTCCGGATCTTCGTCTGATTCTACCATAGGCTCGATAGGAGGAAGGCCTTCCTGTAGTTTAGACGGGCGCAACAGGTAATAGATACCGAACAGCGCTACGGTAAGCGATATCAGGTAAAAAGAGATACTTAGGTAAACTGCCAGGCCGACCTGCATATCAAAAACGCCGGATAATTTGGTGAAAATAGCCTCGCGCGCACCGGCACCGCCAATAGTGGGCAACACCGCGGCAAGGGCAGAAAGCAGGAACGAAAGAAGATATGGCGCAAATTTGCCATGAAAATCCTGCCCTAATAGCACCAACAGTATCGTTAATACCTGTAGCGATTGTACCATTACTGCTTTGGCATGTGCGGTAAAAAAGTAGCGGCCGTAATCTTTAAAAAAGAAGTGGACGATGCCGTAATAGATAGCGGTACCCACGATGAAGATGCTGCCGGGTATGGCGAAGTGAAGATCTATCTGCGGAACGAAAATGATCAGCGCACAAACGATCAGGCCGATAGCCCATAAGCCGCTCAGGCGGTCGAACAGCAAAGCCCAGAATACCTTTTTTGCCGGTAACTTATAGCGTTTGTTTAGCAGCCATATTTTGTACCCGTCGCCACCGATACCGCCCGGGAGCAGGAAGTTGTAAAACATGCCTAACAGGTACAGGCGAAGGTTAAAACGCCAGTCGAGTTTCAGTCCTATCGACTTCATAAAGCTGAGCAGCCGCCAGGAAGAGATGATAGTAGACAGGAAGAATACGATGAGCGCGGCAAACATCCACCAATAATTGGCATGTACAAAGTGATATTTAACCTTGCTCAGGTCAACCTTACTGAATACGTACCACAGCAGTAAACTGGTTACTGCAATCTTCAGGATCAGCTTTGCGGCATCCCAAAGTTTTTGTTTGGTGGTTTTTACAGGCTTGGGCGCAACAAATTCGTCGGTAGCTGTCATTTGGCGGCAAAGATAGTTATTTGGGCGATTGATTTATTAGTCCACTTTTTCATTAGCTCATGACATAACGCATCGATGGGCGTAAAATTATAATCTGATGACGGCCAACTGGGTAATCGGCTAACGAACAAATAAACTAATTGCCTACCTTTGCGCAAAATTTCAAGAGATGAGTAAAGTAAAAGTTGGATTGGTGCAGATGTCGTGTACGGCAGACAAGCAGCAGAATTTACAGAAAGCTATTGAACGCGTTCGCGAGGCTGCCCAAAAAGGCGCCCAGATCGTTTGCCTGCAAGAGCTTTTTACCTCCCTTTATTTTTGCGACGAGGAGAATTACGATAATTTTAAACTGGCAGAGGCTATCCCCGGCCCTTCTACAGATGAACTTTCTAAGGTAGCTGCAGAACTGAATGTGGTGATCATCGCTTCGCTGTTTGAAAAGCGTGCACAAGGGCTTTACCATAATACAACAGCCATCCTGGATGCAGACGGATCTTACCTGGGCAAGTACCGAAAAATGCACATACCGGACGATCCGGGTTTTTACGAGAAATTTTACTTTACCCCGGGCGACCTGGGTTACAAGGTTTTCCAGACGAAATATGCAAAGATCGGCGTACTGATCTGCTGGGACCAGTGGTATCCTGAAGCGGCACGGATCACTGCGCTAATGGGTGCTGAAATTCTATTCTATCCGACTGCTATCGGCTGGGCTTCTACACAGGATGTGGATACCAATACCGAGCAGTATAACGCATGGCAAACCATCCAACGTTCGCACTCGGTAGCTAACGGTGTACACGTAGTCAGCGTTAACAGGGTTGGCGAAGAAGCAGGGTTGAAGTTCTGGGGAGGATCATTCGTGTCGAATCCTTTTGGAAAGGTGATGTTCCAGGGATCGCACCATGATGAGGAAGTGACTGTAGTTGAACTGGACCTGAACAAGACGGATTACTACCGTACACACTGGCCTTTCCTGCGTGACCGCCGCGTGGAAACCTATCAGCCGATTACTAAGAGATTGTTGGACGAGGAATAAGTTTTAACAGTCCGTACGTCAGTTAGTCCGTAAGACCGCTATTAAGAAGATGAGTTTTAAATTTGAAAAGCTGATAGTGTGGCAAAAGGCAATTGACCTTTCCGCAGATGTTGATTTACTGACGAAGACGTTTCCTAGAGAAGAACTATATGTACTAACTTCTCAAATTAAAAGAGCAGCCGATTCAATTGCGTTAAACATTGCCGAAGGATCTACCGGTCAAAGTAATCCAGAATTCAATAAGTTTTTGGGATACGCTTTAAGATCCACTATAGAAGTAGTAAGCTGCCTTTACTTGGGTAGCCGAAGGAATATAATTGATCAAGATAATTTTGATAAAATTTACAATCAGTGTAAGGAGATATTGAGCATGATTAATGCCTTGCGCTATTCATTAAAATAACATGCCAGTACATAAAGATATTTCTAGTTACGATCTTACGGACTTACGGACTCACGGACTTACGGACTTGCCGTCAAATAACGGCTTCTTCTTCCCTGCAGAATGGGCGCCGCATACTGCAACATGGCTAAGCTGGCCGCATAAGGAAGAATCGTGGCCGGGTAAAATTGGTATGGTTTACCATAACTACTGTGAGTTTATTAAGGTTGTTGCCGAGGGCGAGCTGGTGCGCATCAACGTGAAAGATGAACTGATGAAGGCTTTTGCTAAACAGCAGCTGGAATTGGTGGGTGCTGATTTAAATAAGATCGAATTCTATGAATTCCCTACAAATGACGCGTGGTGCCGCGACCATGGTCCGGCGTTTTTGATCAATCCTTCCACCCAACAAAAGGTGGTGGTAGATTGGGGATATAATGCATGGGGAGGCAAGTATCCGCCGTTTGATCTGGATGATGTGATCCCAACCCGTATTGCCAGGGAGTTTGGTCTACCCGTTTATCATCCTGGTATTGTGATGGAAGGCGGCTCTGTCGATTTTAACGGTGCCGGAACAGTACTGACGACTACCGCATGTCTGCTGAACCCCAACCGTAACCCGCACCTTAATCAGCAGCAGATAGAGGATTATTTGCGCAATTACTACGGCGTAGAACAAGTGCTATGGCTGGGTGATGGTATTGTTGGTGACGACACCGACGGCCATATTGACGATATTACCCGTTTTGTAAATGAAGATACAGTAGTTACCGTTGTTGAGGAAAATAAAAGCGACGATAACTATCACTTACTTCAAGAAAACCTGGAAACGCTGAAGACCATGCGTCTGTTGAACGGTAAGCAACTAAACATAGTTGAATTGCCGATGCCGGATGCGGTGGAGTATGACGGGCAACGTTTGCCGGCTTCTTACGCTAACTTTTATATAGCTAATAGTGCTGTAGTTGTTCCTACTTACCGTTGCGATAAGGATCAGAAAGCGCTGGATATTCTACAGCAATGTTTCCCGGACCGGAAGATAGTAGGTATAGATTCTACGGATATCATCTGGGGATTGGGTAGTTTCCACTGCCTGAGCCAGCAGGAACCGGCGGTGTAGTGCCCCATCTCAACCATCCCCGGGGGGCTTTAAGATTAAATTAGGCTGAGTATTGTGTCTATATATCTTGCGCGATGTTGGTGTTGTCACCAACATCCTGATATGACGAGATAAAGCCTTGTTGGTGGCAACACCAAAAATGTGTAGCAAGGTAAGAAGTTCGGCATGACATTGGCCGGTTTTATGGCAGAGATTATTCTAAAAACCTTCATCAACGCACCAGTTGTTGTTTGCTTTAATCTTTCGCGAAGCATTGATTTGCACCAGGTTTCTACCGCCCATACGCAGGAGAAGGTGATAGCAGGTGTAACCCAAGGCTTGATCGGGTTAGGTGAAACCGTTACGTGGCGGGCAAAGCATTTTGGCATTTGGCTGAACCTAACTTCTAAAATTACAGCCTTTATTCCGCCTACTTCATTTACCGATGAAATGACAGCAGGGCCATTTGCCATGATGAAACATCAGCATATTTTTGAAGGTCAAGAAAACGGTACCTTAATGACGGATATTTTTGTTTTCCGGTCGCCTTTAGGGTTGCTTGGGAAATTGGTTGATACATTGATACTAAAACAGTATATGCGGAAATTGCTTGTAAAGAGAAATGGAGTAATTAAAATGTATGCCGAAGAAAATGTCGGGGGCATATAACAATAAAGAAGCTATAATTTACGCTCAATGTTGGTGTTGTCACCAACATTGTCATACACAAAATCTTGTTGGTGACAACACCAACAAGGTGCACCAGTAATCATGATAAAGTTATAACTTAGTAACAAGTAACCCAATAACTACCCATGCCTACGCTTGCCGAAAAACTACCTAAAAAGATATTTGCCCGTGCGCATGAGATCACCGCAGATTATTACCGGGCAGTGGATAAGCACCTGGATGATATCGTGAGCGGGGCGGAAACGGAAATGTTCGAGATCCGCGACCTGGCTGAGCAGTTGCACATTCACCCCACTCATCTCAGCAATACCATCAGGCTGACTACCGGTAAAGCGCCTTGTTACTATTTTGAAATGCGCATTATGGACATCGCTCGTGAGCGCTTACGAAATAGCACAGAATCCGTAGCCAATATTGCGAAAGCCCTTACTTTTGACCCCTCTAACTTTACCAAATTCTTTAAACGTTTCGAAGGTAAAACCCCTAATCAATATCGTCAGCAATTTGTGGATCAGACCGATCTTACACAAAAAATTCTGAAGTAGTCACCATTTTATCTGAAACTGTCACCATACTTTTGCGGCAAACCCGTGCAACTTTGTATTGTTCAAACAACAACAAATTTGATATGGAAAACACAGCTAAAATAGTACTGGTAACCGGCGGCAGCCGCGGACTGGGTAAAAACGAGGCAATTGCATTGACTAAGAAAGGTAATGATGTAGTGATTACCTACAACAGCAAAAAAGACGAAGCCGAGAAAGTAGTTACAGAAATTGAAGGCCTGGGCCGTAAAGCGGCAGCCTTACAACTAAACACTGCTGAGGCGCACACTTTCGCTAATTTTAAAGAGCAGTTAGCAAACACCCTGAAGGAAGTATGGGGCACAGAGAAATTCAACGCGCTGGTAAATAACGCCGGTACAGATTGGGCTGCGCCTTTTACCGAAAGCACCGAAGAACAGCTGGATTCGCTTTATAATATCCACTATAAAGGTCCTTTCCTGCTTACACAAACCTTATTGCCACTAATTGCAGATGGCGGCAGCATTGTGAACACTTCTACCGGTTTAGCACGTTTCAGTACACCAGGGTATGCTGCTTACGCTTCAATGAAAGGCGCTATAGAAACGCTGACTAAATATATGGCTAAAGAATTAGGTGGCAGGGGGATCAACGTAAACGTGGTAGCTCCGGGTATTATTGAAACCGATTTTACCAAGGAAGCCCGTGCGCACCAGGGCGTAGTCGAATTTATTTCTTCCCAAACCGCTTTAGGCCGTATCGGTCTGCCGGACGATATCGGTGGTGTGGTTGCCTTCCTTTGCTCTGATGACGCAAAGTGGATTACCGCTCAACGTATTGAAGTTTCCGGCGGGATGTTCTTGTAATCTTTAGAAGCAAGATCCAAGAGACAAGAATCAAGAACTTAACAATTCTTATGAGTAAGGAAAAATCTTGATTCTTGCTTCTAAACCTTGATTTGTCATTGCTATGAGTGTAACGACATGACAATCTCGTAATTGCTTAGAAAATCCAAAACCCTTCGACAGGCTCAGGGTGACAGAAGGAATTAATTATTCTCCTGGTTGTCATGCTGAGCTTGTCGAAGCATTTACAACCCTCTTCTCAATCAACCAACATTTCGCCGCCATAGCTGTATTTAATACAGCATGATTGTCAATTACACAGAACAAGGCTGGCAGGTAATTACACAACGGGCACACGGGTTACTGGCAGCACAATTTGCGATGCAATGGGAAGTGGCAAAATGCCCATCAAGATGGACGGAAACCATTGTTATGATAGCAGGGCATGATGATGCGCAAACAGAGCTGCGGGAAGAAGACCTGCTTACTCCCGCCGGTGGACCGGTCGACTATGCCATGAAGGTGTACGAAGCAGACCGTGCCCAGCGTATGTTAGACTTTGCTTTCTCGCGTGGTAGATATTCTGCCCTTTTGGCTTCTATGCACATGACTTTCCTGTACCGAAAAGAACACGAGAAGCCAGAAGTACAGCAATTTTTAAAAGAGCAGAAAAAGTTACAGGATAAATGGTGCCATCAGCTGAATATCAATCGCAAAGAGGCCGATAGTATATACGGCTTATTAGAATGGTGTGATGCTCTATCGCTCTTGTTGTGTAAGGGAGATATCCAGCCCGAACAACGCTTAACGGAAATAAGCAAAGGCGACGATGACAGGCAATATACGGTATGCGAAAGTAAAGATGGCCATTTATGCGTATCGCCGTGGCCATTTGAAGCAGATAAATTTGAGGTATATCTTGAAACGCGCTGCATCAGGCAGCTTCAGTTTAAAACTCCTGCAGAATTTAAACAGTGCTTTCTGGATGCAGAAGTAATAGAAAAGCGCTGGACGCTGGCGAAGAAGTAAAATTCTGAGCCTTAAAAATGACTTTATTGTCACCCGTGTAGCGACCTGACCTGAACGTGTTTCGGGGATGATCTATAAAAGAAATATAATCTCGGCAGATTCTTCACTTCGTTCAGGATGACACTTTTTTGTGTTCTTTGCTAATAGCCTGCACGCTTGATGTTAAACAAAAACCCGGCACCTAAACGGCGCCGGGCTGCTCTAAATATAAAAGATGGATCAAAAAAACAATTACAAATTGCCCCTTAGTTCCTGCTCGCGTTCTATGGCTTCAAACAAGGCTTTAAAGTTACCAGCGCCAAAAGAACGTGCGCCTTTACGCTGGATGATCTCGAAAAACACAGTTGGGCGGTCTTCTACCGGTTTGGTGAAGATCTGCAGCAGGTAGCCCTCATCGTCCCGGTCGACTAAGATTCCCAGTTGCTTTAACGGCTCCAGGTCTTCGTCGATGTGGCCTACCCGGCTTAGCAAATCGTCATAGTAAGTATTAGGAACGGTTAAAAATTCCACCCCACGATTCTTTAGCGCTGTTACCGTTTCCACAATATGGTCTGTAGCAAGTGCCAGGTGCTGTACGCCCTCGCCCTCATAAAATTCAAGATATTCCTCTATCTGTGATTTCTTTTTACCCTCTGCCGGCTCATTAATCGGGAACTTTACATACCCGTTGCCGTTGCTCATCACCTTGCTCATCAGGGCAGAATATTCTGTCGAGATCATCTTATCGTCAAAGGTCAGGATGTTACGGAAGCCCATCACTTCCTCATAAAAATTCACCCATTGGTTCATCTTATGCCAGCCCACGTTACCCACGCAATGGTCTACATACAACAAGCCGGTTGACTCCGGGCTATATTCCGGGTTCCATTTTTCATATCCGGGTAAGAAAATACCACTGTAGCTTTTTCTTTCTATGAATAAGTGTACCGTTTCGCCGTAGAGCTTAATTCCGCTCATGCATACCTCGCCATGCTCGTCGGTTAGCTTTTTAGGCTCCATAAACGGTTCGGCGCCTCTCTTGGTGGTTTGCTCAAAGGCATCGAAAGCATCGTCAACCCATAAGGCCAGTACTTTTACACCATCACCGTGTTTCTTGATATGCTCGGCGATGGGGTGGTCTGAGTGCAGGGGCGTAGTTAGCATAATTCTGATCTTGCCCTGCTGCAACACGTATGAAGCACGGTCGCGCACGCCGGTTTCTGGTCCGGCATAGGCCAGGCTTTGAAAACCAAAGGCCGACTTATAATAATGCGCCGCCTGTTTGGCGTTACCTACGTAGAATTCAACATAGTCCGTCCCGTTAAGCGGAAGGAAATCATACGATGCTGTTGCTAAATCTGCTGCTTCGTGAGAAGCTTTTGTATATTCTGAAATTTGCATTTTTTTTCTCTTTAACGTTGTTGTAAATCGTTTGCTCCTCCCTTTCAGAGGTTAGGTGGGCTGCTACTCTGCCCAGCTTTTATAATAGTTAGGATCTTCAATCCGTATGGCGTCTTCAGTCAGCATCAACGGGCGGAAAGGGTCGATCATCACGGCCAGTTCCTCTGTTTTTTCTTTACCGATAGACTTTTCTACCGCACCCGGGTGCGGGCCATGCGGGATGCCGCCGGGGTGAAGGGTAATTTGTCCACGTACTACATTTTTGCGGCTCATGAAATCACCGTCCACGTAATAGAGCACCTCATCGCTGTCCACATTGCTATGGTTATAAGGAGCTGGGATGGCTTGCGGATGGTAGTCGTACTTGCGCGGTACAAAAGAGCAGATCACAAAATTGTGCCCTTCGAAGGTTTGATGCACAGGTGGCGGTTGATGTAACCTGCCGGTGATCGGTTCAAAATCGTGGATGGATAAAGCCCAGGGATAATGCAGGCCGTCCCAGCCGATAAAATCGAACGGATGGGTGCCGTAAACATAGGGATAGATCAGGCCCTGCTTCTTAATCAGTACCTTAAAATCGCCATACTCATCGTGGGTTTCCAGGTCTTGCGGGCGTTTGATATCACGTTCGCAATAAGGCGAATGTTCCATCAGCTGCCCAAACTGGTTACGGTACCGTTTAGGTGTACGTATCGGGCTGAAGCTTTCTACAATAAAGAGGCGGTTGTTTTCGCCGTTAAAATGCAGTTGGTAAATGGTCCCGCGCGGAATAATCAGGTAATCGCCATATTCGAACGGAATATTTCCAAAACCGGTCTTCAGGGTTCCGCTTCCTTCATGGATGAATACCACCTCGTCTGCCTGGCTATTTTTGTAGAAATAGTCGGTCATTGATTTACGTGGCGAAGCCAGGGAAATATGCAGATCGCTGTTCACCAGTACGGGCTTACGGCTTTGCAGGTAGTCGTCTTCAGGCTGAATGTTAAATCCAAGTAGGCTGGTATGTTTCAGGTGCTTTTCGCGGGCAATTTTGGGCTCTACACTATAAGGCTCACCAAGTTCCTTTACCAGGGTTGGTGGATGGCAGTGGTATACCAGCGAGTACATGCTCGAGAAGCCTTCGGTAGAAACCAGTTCTTCGGCATACAGGTTACCGTCCAGTTTACGAAAAACGGTATGACGCTTATGGGGTATTTTCCCCAGCGAATGATAAAAAGGCATAAATAATTACTGTTGACTTAGTAAAAACAGATTGATTTTGCTAAAAGAAAACGGCACAGAATTGCCGGATGGATCAACAGGTTACCGAATACTGGGCAAATACAATTTTAGAGAGCATAGCATACCGGATACCAGCGGCGATTGCCCTGGCCAGTAAACTTTGCGTTTGATATGAAACCTTTAGGTGGCTCATGTTATAATTGATTCACGAAATTAAGTTTTCGCAAATCATTATGCAAGCATAATATCAAAAGTTGGGAAATTGTTTAGTTTTGACCACCAATTATACGGCGATAATATGAAACTGGTATCCTACAAAACCGAGGATCGCGAGCATCTGGGCATTTTTGCTAACGGTCATATCTACAACATCAACTCATTCAACAAGGCGCTGCCTGATAACATGAACGACTTTCTTTGGGGAGGCGATGAACTGATGGAACGCGCATTGCGCATTAATGAAGACTTGTTGAACGGTAAAATAGAAGGTAAGGAAGAGCCTTTTTACGAGTTGCTTGCACCCGTGCCTCACCCCACTTCGTGCCGTGATGGCTATGCCTTTCGCCAGCATGTAGAGGCGGCCCGGCGTAACCGTAAGGTGCCGATGATCCCCGAGTTTGATCAATACCCTATTTTTTATTTCACCAATCACAACGCTGTGCAAGGACCTGGTGAGGTGGAGTGTATGCCAGACCATTTTCAGAAACTGGATTTTGAACTGGAAGTTGCCGTGGTGCTTAACAAAAAGGGCCGCAACATCCGCGCGGCAGAGGCCGATAGTTTTATAGCCGGATACATGGTAATGAACGACATGAGCGCACGTACCCTGCAGATGGAGGAAATGCTGCTGAACCTTGGCCCGGCCAAGGGGAAGGATTTTTCAACCGTAATAGGTCCGTGGCTGGTTACTCCCGATGAATTAGCACCTTACAAAACAGCTTGTAAGCCCGGCCATACCGGTAACACGTATAACCTGCAAATGAAATGCAGTGTTAACGGCAAACAGGTTTCCAGCGGTAATATGGCGGATATGGACTGGACGTTTGCCGAAATTATTGAACGTTGCGCTTACGGCTGCGACGTGCTTCCCGGCGATGTAATTGGTTCTGGGACAGTAGGCACCGGTTGCTTCCTGGAACTAAATGGCACCGGCCTGCTGAACAATCCCGACTATCAACCACAATGGCTACAACCCGGCGACCTGGTAGAGATGGAAATTACAGGTTTAGGTGTGCTTAGTAATGTGATCACCAAAGCAGATACTGATTTTTCAATTTTGAGATTGAAGAAACTGTAGCGTAACCACGATTCTGTCATCCGAGAGAAACGAGGAATCTTCTTCTGCAAGACAAGCCGAGAAGATTCTTCTCCGTCAGCCGACGGATCAGAATGACAAGAATGGAACAAACGTGAAATGCCGGAGCAGCCCTGCGACGAGTTCAGGGCGACACGGTTATTATCTCATACCGAAGAACCCCAATGTTAACCATCGATATCACCAAACTCACCACCATAGAACTGCAGAACTACCTGCAATATGCCGTAGCGCCGCGGCCTATCTGCCTGGCTTCTACCATTGATGCAGAAGGTAATGTTAATTTAAGCCCGTTCAGTTTTTTTAATCTGTTCAGTACCAATCCGCCGGTTTGCATTTTCTCACCGTCGCGCAGGGCCAGGGATGGGTCTACCAAGCACTCGCTGAAAAATATCCTCGAAGTGCCTGAATGCGTGATCAACATCGTGCATTACGAGATGGTTCACCAGCAATCGCTTTCGAGTGTGGAATATCCGAAAGGCACAAACGAATTTATCAAATCAGGTTTTATGGCAGTCCCCTCACAAATGGTAAAGCCGCCGCGGGTGGCAGAATCTTTCGTGCAGATGGAGTGTGTGGTAACGCAGGTAATTTCCTTGGGCGACAAGCCCGGTGCGGGCAACCTGGTACTGGCCGAAATAAAGCTGATGCACATTGCAGAACAGGTGCTGGATGCGGAAGGTAAAATAGACCAGCAAAAAATGGATCACGTGGCACGCCTGGGTGGCGACTGGTATTGCCGCGTTGCACCCGAAAACCTGTTTAAAGTACCTAAACCCAACAGGAACATCGGCATGGGGGTTGACGCTTTGCCCTATGCCATCCGTAATTCTAAGATACTCACCGGGAATAACCTGGGACAGTTAGGTAATCTGGAGCAATTGCCGGACGATGCTGCGATAGCAGTGTATGCCCAAAGGCCGGAAATTAAAGAAATAATGGACGCTACCATTGGCGATAGCACCACCCGTGAATTACAACTGCATCTGAGGGCTAAACAATTGCTTGAAGAAGATCAGGTAGAAGAAGCTTTATTAACGCTGATGGCGGACATGATCTGATTGGGTTAAATCCCTCCCTCGGGAGGGTTAGGGAGGGGTCATTATCTAGGTAACCCCTTCCTACTCCTTCCCCAAGGAAGGAATCGCACATCCCAATTCTTTTTTGGATTCGCTTAGCGCATCAAATACCTTCTCTTTTTTCACCGCCGCTTCTCTGCCATTCACCGAGTTTTTACCTCATACAGCCAGTTAACAATTTGCGATTGTAAAAGCTTACATTAGTTTTGAATCAGATTTTAATTCCAATTCGACAGACAACATGAGCAATAACAATATATATAATGCTAACGCTGGCAAAGGCAAGATCTTCGTCGGTATGATATTACTGCTTATCGGTGGTGTATTACTTTTACAGCAGTTCACTTATTTCATTATTCCATGGTGGTTGTGGCGCTGGCCAACCTGGCTTATTTTGATCGGCCTTTACAGCGGTGCAAAGAATAATTTTCGTAGCCTTGGATGGCTGATCATGGTGGCCATTGGCGGTATCTTCCTCTTTGATGATATTTTCCCCGGAATTCATTTCAGGAACCTGGTTTGGCCAGCTGTACTAATCCTGGTTGGTTTTTGGCTAATTACAGGCCGCCACAAAACAACCGGTTGCCTGAATATAAAAAGTCGTCGACGTAAACCTTGGGAAGCTGATTATGTAGTTAAACCGGAAGTTACTTCACCCGACGGAACTACCTCTACTGAAGAACCTGTTACGGGTGATCCGTTCGATACTAAATATGCTTACGGCGACGATTATGTAAACACCACCTCTGTTTTCGGCAGTGTTAATAAAATGATCCTGTCTAAAGATTTTAAGGGCGGTACTGTAGTGAACGTTTTCGGCGGTACAGAACTCAACTTTACCCAGGCAGATATCAAGGGCAAAGTATATATAGATGTTACACAGCTTTTCGGCGGGATTAAATTATTCGTACCCCCGCATTGGCAGGTTACTTCAGATATCGCTGCGATTTTTGCCGGCATAGATGATAAAAGGCGCAACACGACCATCCCGCTTGACCCTGATAAAGTGCTGGTACTTACCGGAACATCCATTTTCGCAGGTATCGAGATCAGAAGCTTTTAAACCATCAAAAACTTATCACTTTGGCTGCTCCTATTTCAACCTTTGTAAACCTTAGATGGGCATTTGCCGCGGGCGGTGTGGTATGGACCGCCCTGCAGGTTTATATTATCCAGAGCTTTGGCTTTAGCTGGGCGGTTGCGCTTACCGATGGTATCATCAGTTCGGTTGCCCTGGGTGCAGCCTGTTGGCTGATAGATAACACCCTGCGTTTTTATCAGCCATCCCAAAATAGTTACCTTAACTTACTGATATGGTGTGGGTTATTGGCCGGGCTTTGCCTGGCCATCAGCCGTTTTGCATTGCCGCAGATTATCACCGATGCTGAATATTATGGCTTCGTGGTAAAATCAATGGTGATCCGTTATTTTACCGATTTTCTTGCCATTGGCTGGATGGCCATGATCAGTTTGGTATGGTACGCGCAGCAGGATCATAAGGAAAATGAGAAACGTAAAGCCGAAGCAGAGAAACTGGCGAAAGAAGCCGAACTGTTTAATCTACGCCAGCAATTGCAACCGCACTTTTTATTCAATAGCCTCAATTCCATCAATGCCCTGATCGGCTTTAAACCCGAAGAGGCGCGTAAGATGGTTCAGCAGTTATCTGATTTCCTCCGGGGTACGTTGAAGAAAGACGACCAGCAGTTAACCTCGCTTTCAGACGAGTTACAGCACCTGCAATTATACCTGGATATTGAAAAAGTAAGGTTCGGCCATCGGCTGCAGACAGAGATCAGTTGCGACGGCGAATGCGGCAAGGCCTTGCTTCCGCCGTTGCTCTTACAACCGGTTGTGGAAAATGCTATTAAGTTTGGCTTGTATGATACTACCGGCAGCGTTACAGTAAGTATCCGTGGCGAAATGGATGATAACTACCTGGTAATCATTGTGCAGAACCCTTATGACCCGCAAACGGCCAAACCGCGCCAGGGAACGGGTTTCGGCCTGAGCGGCATGAAACGCCGCTTGCATTTAATTTATACCCGTAATGACCTGGTGGAAACTTTTGTAAATGATGATATATTTACCACCATTATAAAAATTCCGCAGGTATGAGAAGAGCTTTACTGATAGATGATGAACCACTGGCCCGTATGGTAGTACTGGAATATCTTCAGCATTATAAAACCGATATTGAAGTAATACAGGAATGCGGCGATGGTTTTGAAGGGATGAAAGCTATACAACAGCATCAACCTGATTTAATATTTCTGGATGTGCAAATGCCGAAGATCAACGGTTTTGAAATGCTGGAACTGCTGGAACAACCACCTGCCGTGATTTTTACCACAGCCTTCGACGAATATGCCCTGAAAGCCTTTGAAGCTCATGCGATAGATTACCTGCTAAAACCTTTTAGCAAAGACCGTTTTGATAAAGCGATAGAAAAATACCTGGCGCAAGCAGGCGCCAATCCTCAGCAGCAGCAAAAGCAAACCGAAAACCTCTTGGAAAGCATGGCACAGTCGCCAATGCAGCACGATCGTATTGTGGTGAAAACGGGAACAAAAGTGAAAATTATCCCTGTTAACGATGTAATCTTCCTGGAAGCGGATGACGATTATGTGAATATCCACACCGCAGAAGGCGCATATCTGAAAAACAAGACCATGAGCTTTTTTGAAAAAATGCTCGACCCGAGACAATTCGTGCGCGTACACCGTTCGTTTATTGTCAGCATAGACCAGATCACTCGCATAGATCCTTACGAAAAAGACTCGCACGTGGCTATCCTGAAGTCCGGCGACAGGGTGCCCGTAAGCAAAACAGGATATGTGAAATTAAAGCAGGTATTGGGGATATAAGATGATTTCGAAATTCGGTCTATAGATTTTGAAATTCGAAAAGATCGTCATTCTGGTCCGTCTGCTGACGGGGAAGAATCTGCAAACTGCGCAAACCTTCATCACATCCAGAATGACGATCATAAAAATGTTACTCTATATAACTTTCCAGGATCTTAAATCCACCGGTAGTTTCTAAAGAAACATGGTTGATGGTTTTCGGGATCAGGATAGAATCGCCCATTTTCACTTCCAGTTCACCGCCTTCGAATTTCAAAGTGTAAGCACCATCCACACAAACGTGAATCACGAATGAATCCAGATTGCTATAGTCTTTAGCAGTGCTTTCGGTGAAATCTAAAATATTGGTCGTAAAGTACGGGCAGCTTACCACATGTACGCTTTCGTTCTTTTTCGGCTCGTATTTGGTTTTATACTCGTCGTAGTGTTTGTAATCGATGGCGGCTAAAGCCTCTTCGGTATGCAGCTCGCGTTTCTGGCCTTTATCGTCCACACGGTCAAAGTCGTAAATACGGTAAGTAATGTCTGAAGTCTGCTGGATTTCGGCAATCAGCAAGCCTTTACCAATAGTATGCACACGGCCGGCAGGCAAAAAGAATACGTCGCCCGCTTGTACGTCTTCGCGGTTCAGGATGTCTGTTAAACGCCCGCTATTCAGTTTTTCAAGGTAGGTCTGTTCGTTTACTTCCTGGTTAAAGCCGGATATCAGGGTAGAACCCGGGTCAGCTTCGATCACGTACCACATCTCGGTTTTACCAAAAGAGTTGTGACGTTTTTTCGCCAGCTCGTCATTAGGGTGTACTTGGATAGAAAGGTCGTCATTGGCATCGATAAATTTTACCAGTAATGGGAAGGTATTGCCGAAGTGCTTGTAAACTTTATCGCCCACCAGTTGGCCCTGGTATTGTTCCAGCAAATTGGCTAACGACTGGCCTTCCAATTCGCCGTTGGCTACTACAGAAACATCGCTTTTAACGCCGGATATCTCCCAGGTTTCGCCGCAGTTTGGCAGGCTGCCAAAATCTTTATGAAGATACGTGCGGATTTTTTGCCCGCCCCAGATCTTGTCTTTATAAATGGTTTTGAATTTTAAGGGATAGAGTGTTTGCATGGTATGGCGTTAATGATTGCGGCAAATATAAGTAATAAGGTAATTGGCAGTTGTTTCAAGTTGATATCAGCACCTTAAAAAGTATATTATTTAAATATGAAGTGCCTTTATTGATGATAAAAAAACAATATTTTAGAACACCTAATTTAAATACAATGCAGGAAGACCTAAACCTTCAACAAGAACGTACAGATGAAATAGCCAAGTGTATTAATTGCGGCAGCTTAGAAATTCTGAGTGGTTATAGAAATAATCTTTGTGCAGAATGCCGTACAGCGATGATCAATTATCCTATACCAAATTGGGTGAAGTTATTCGGTGTCGGCATTTTGGCTGTAATGTTGATTTCGATGATATGGTTGCCTGGTAATTTTAAAGCTGCATTAGCACTTTCAAGAGCGGATAAAGCGGAAAAAAACCACTATTATTTAACTGCTCAACGAGAATTGGAAGTTGCAAGAAAAGCTGCGCCAAACTCTATAGACGTACTTGCGGATGAATTGATTGCTGCATACTACAACAATGATCTTGAAACAGTTGCAAAGACAGGTGACTTGCTCGCTGGCAAGGAATTTGAAGATAGCATTAAACTTCATCGGATTAATTACATATCTACTGAGTTGCGAAACTATTCGCCGTCAGATACTTTTAAAACTACGTTTAGTAAGTACAAAAATCAGATAGTCAGTGATACGGTTTACCGTAACTACGTTAATACTCATCCCGATGACGACTACGCTAAAATATTTCTGGCAAATATTTACATGGAGAAAGAATACTATCTCAATGCAGATAAACTATTGTCAAACGTGTTGCTGAACGATGCAGAAATGATTCCGGCCCTTAATGACAAAGTGATGGTAAAACGAGAGCTAAATCAATTGGATTCGTCGCTTTATTACGCAGACAAACTATTGAATATAAATCGGGAATCTTTATACGCACTTTCTTCAAAAGCACGTACCCTGCTTAAAATGAAGAGAAATAAAGAAGGGCTTGAACTGGCTTTAAAGTGTTTAAGCCTGGAGAATAACTTTCCATATAATCAGGCTACGTTAGCGTTAGCCTATCACTTTAATAAATATTACAATCAGCGCGACGAATTACTTAACAGAAGCGGCACCGATAGTGCAACTATCAGTTATATGCAATTTGCACGCGATGTGATTTCAAATAAAGTTAAATTTCAAAACTAATCTTAGATGTTTTTTATTCCCGGTATTTTAATTACGATAGCCACCTTTCCAGGCGTTATTGTACACGAACTGGCGCACCAACTGTTTTGCAGATGGTACAAGGTGCCGGTATTTAAAGTTGTTTATTTTCAAATGGCAAATCCGGCAGGTTATGTTCTTCACGAACCTGCAAATAATAAATTACAATCTATTATGATTAGTATAGGGCCATTTTTTCTAAATACAATTCTTGGAGCCCTTATTGCCTTTCCTGCGGCTATTCCGGTTTTTAAATTTGATAATGGAAATATTGCAGATTACCTTTTGATTTATTTAGGCGTATCTATTGCTATGCATGCATTTCCAAGCAGAGGTGATGCGCAATCTTTATGGCAGTCTTTAAAAGAATCTGATACTTCTCTGATTGCAAAGATTTTAGGGTATCCTGTTATCGGATTGATCTATGCCGGAGCCATCGGGAGTTTTTTCTGGCTTGATTTAGCTTACGGTATTGCTATAGCAGTAGGATTGCCTACTTTATTAATTAGTCTTTTGGGTTAGAAATAACGAAATGTGCTTTTGAAACCGTTTTCTTAGCGTGTTTCATGACTTAAATATTAGAATACTTAAGCTTCGCAGCAGTTGAAAAATTACATCAATAGTAATAGTATGAAGTTACTGTTAGCCTTTATAACAAGTATATTTTGTTTTTCAACGGCGGCAAATGCTCAATCAGTTCCGGTGAAAAAGAAGGTAGTTTACATCATTCCAACTGATAGTTCAATACTTAAAACCTCTGTTTTTCTAATTAATCCGAAGGATATTCAATCAGTAACGATTCCGCCACATAATGAAGCGGAAAAGAAATGGGGAATACTTTCGGGAGAAGATGCAGTCGTTATAACTCCTAAAACAACTGTAAAGCTTCTGAAAGCTTCCGATATTTTTGCTCTCTTAAATGTAAGTTTAAAATTTCAGGGTTATCAGATACTGTTAGATGGAAATGAAATAGCTGGCGAGGCAGACGATATAATTGCCGCTGAAAATTATATCAGAAAGATAAAAGTCAACGAAGCCCAAAAACGCTTATTTATTACAACAGCTTTGTATAGGCAAAAAAGGAAGCCGGGAGAGGTATTAATCCATTAAAAGTATTGTTGTTTACTTTCTATGTTTTACCATGATTAGCAAACAACAAAGCCTGCTTTTAGTTAAGCAGGCTTTGTGATATTTCAATCGGCGATTACTTGCCTAATTTTGCTTTCAGGTTTTCGTCAATCGCTTCTAAGAACTCTTCTGTATACAGGTAGTCGGTACCGTGCTCTACTTTTGGTTTAATGGTAATAGCAAGGTCTTTCGTCATTTTACCGCTTTCTACGGTTTCAATACATACCTCTTCTAACGCTTTACAGAAGTTGATCAGTTCCTGGTTGTTATCCAGAATACCGCGGAACTCTAAACCACGGGTCCATGCAAAGATAGACGCGATAGGGTTGGTAGAAGTTTTGCGGCCGGCCTGGTACTCGCGGTAGTGGCGGGTAACGGTACCGTGTGCAGCTTCAGCTTCCATGGTTTTACCGTCAGGGGTAACCAGGGTAGAAGTCATTAAACCTAATGAGCCAAAACCTTGTGCAACCGTGTCAGACTGTACGTCGCCGTCATAGTTCTTACAAGCCCACACAAAGTTACCGTTCCATTTAAGTGCAGAAGCAACCATGTCGTCAATCAGGCGGTGTTCGTAAACAAGGCCTTTTTCTTCGAACTGAGTTTTGTAATCGCTTTGATAAATTTCTTCGAAAATATCTTTGAAACGGCCATCATATTTTTTCAGGATGGTGTTTTTAGTAGAAAGATATAACGGCCAGCCCTTCATTAAAGCCTGGTTAAAACAAGCGTGCGCAAAACCGCGGATAGATTCATCAGTGTTGTACATGGTTAATGCAACACCATCACCTTTAAAGTTATAAACCTCGAAAGATTGTGCTTCGCCGCCGTCTTCCGGAGTAAAGGTTACTGTTAATTTACCTTTGCCTTTGGTTACAAAATCGGTTGCACGGTACTGGTCGCCAAACGCGTGACGGCCGATACAGATCGGTGCAGTCCAGTTAGGCACCAGGCGAGGTACGTTAGACATTACGATAGGTTCGCGGAAAACAGTACCATCAAGAATGTTACGGATAGTGCCGTTTGGCGATTTCCACATTTGTTTTAGGTTAAACTCCTTCACGCGCGCTTCGTCCGGGGTGATGGTAGCACATTTAATACCTACACCATATTGTTTGATTGCATTAGCAGCGTCGATAGTAACCTGATCATTAGTTTCATCGCGGTACTCAATACCCAAATCGAAATATTTAATATCTACGTCCAGGTAAGGCAGGATCAGTTTATCTTTAATAAACTTCCAGATTATGCGGGTCATTTCATCGCCGTCCAGTTCTACTACCGGATTTTCTACTTTAATTTTTGACATCTCTTGAGACTGTTTCTGTTAGTGGCCCAAATATATAAATTTGACTTAATCAATCACATCAAAACAGAAATGTGACGAAACTCAGATCCCCCGGTTATTGTCGTCACTTCCTGTCTTTCAGATTATTTGTTAAATTGCTTTACGAACAAGGCGTAAGTGGAAAACACATTGGCCTTTCAATCGTTTTATTTCAATATTAAACCGAATACGCTATGAACGAAGATACCTTTTATCCGGAGTTTGACGATGAGAACCTGGACAGAGATAAAAAAATCAAAGAAGACCTTAACAGCGAAGCTGACGTAGAAGACCTGAAATACGATCCCGAAACTAACAGCTACGAGATTGCAGTTGAAAGCGACGATCCGGATTACGATCCGCCTCAACTGTTTGATACTGCCGCACCAAACGGTAGCGACTTTGACTCGAGCTATGACGAGGCAAACCCCTACGATACGCTGGGCGAGTATGACAAGAACCGTTCGCTCGAAACCGATGTAGATTCACTGGGTATGCATATCGATAACGGCGACATCACCGAGCTCGATCCGATTGATGAAGCACTTTCACATACGCCGGAGGACGATCGCGACGACCTTGACGAGGAAGGTTACCCTAAGAATGATAAAGACTATCTAAAATAAAATTCCAGTACCGGGACATCAGGCAGGCCTTTGAGGGCTTGCCTTTTTTATGGCCTGTAGCAGGGCGATATTTTATTAAGCAAAAGGTAAATCATCAGCCTTTTGACATTTATTTATGACAGCAAAAAAGCGCATATTTATACTACCCGCTATACCTTTGGCAGCACTATGACGAACTTATTTTCACCGATACAAATAAAAAACCTGAACCTGAAAAACAGGATTGTGGTATCGCCGATGTGCGAATATTCTGCTACTGATGGTTTTGCTAATAACTGGCACCTGGTGCATTTGGGCGCCCGGGCAATAGGCGGCGCAGCGCTGATCATTACCGAAGCAATCGCAGTATCGCCTGAAGGACGCATTTCATATTCCGATCTGGGCATCTGGAAAGACGAGCACCTGGATAAACTGAAAGAGATCATTGATTTTGTGCATGAGCAGGGGACGTTGTTTGGTTTTCAACTGGCACATGCGGGGCGCAAGGCCAGCCATGATAAACCCTGGAAGGGTGGTAAGCAGATTCCTGCTGAAGATGAAAATGGATGGCAAACCTTTGGGCCGTCGCCTGTCGCTTTTACCGAAGGTGAAGAACTGCCTGTAGAACTGGATAAGGCCGGTATCCAAAAAGTGCTGGAAGATTTCAAAGCAGCTGCGGTCCGCGCAGACAAAATCGGTGCCGATGTGCTGGAAATTCACGGGGCGCATGGTTACCTGATGCACCAGTTTTATTCACCATTAAGTAATCATCGTACGGATGAATACGGGGGCAGTTTCGAAAACCGCGTGCGCTTCTTGTTAGAGACAGTGGAAGCCGTGCAGGAAGTATGGCCAAAAGAAAAAGCCCTGTTTGTTCGTATATCGGCTACCGACTGGACAGAAGGCGGATGGACAATTGACGACTCCGTTAAACTTGCCGCTTTACTGAAAGCTAAAGGTGTAGACCTGGTGGATACTTCAACCGGCGGCAATGCCTTGGCTCGGATTCCGCTTAAACCAGGGTACCAGGTGGAATTTGCAGAACGTATCAAAAAAGAGGCGGGTATCCTGACGGGTGCCGTAGGACTGATTACCAATGCTGCGCAAGCTGAAGAAATTTTAAGTTCCGGCCAGGCAGACCTGATATTTATGGCCCGTGAATTACTGCGCGACCCGCACTTCCCGCTTCGTGCAGCACACGAACTGGGCGAAAAAATAAAATGGCCATCACAATACGAACGTGCAGAATGGCGCGACTAAGCATTAAAATTTCTTAATCTGACTGCGATGCGAAAGCCAATTTCAAAATCGTATGTTTGAACAACAATAAACTTTAATCATCTAAATACTTGAAGCATGAAACGTACAGCTAACGCCTTTTGGACAGGCACCCTTAAAGAGGGCAGAGGTGAAATAACCACCCAAAGCACCACTTTAAACAAAACTCAGTATTCATTTAAAACCCGTTTTGAATCGGGCGTTGGAACCAATCCCGAAGAATTGGTTGCAGCTGCTCACGCTGGTTGCTTTACCATGGCTGTAGGCGCCGCGCTTTCTCAACAAGGCTTAACTCCGGGCGAGTTGCATACCGAAGCTATCCTTGACCTGGATATGGTAGGTCTAAAAATCGATGGTATCCATCTGGAATTGAAGGCTTCACCAATAGAAGGTGTTTCAGAAGAGCAGTTTAAACAGGTTGCCGAAGGTGCTAAAGCAAACTGCATTATCTCAAAAGCTTTAAGCGTGCCAATTACGCTTAACGTAACTTACGGAGCATAATCCGTTAACCAGATAAATTAAAAGGAGCTGCGAACATTCGCGGCTCTTTTTGTTTTTATAGCATGGCAACCCGTTCGCGTTTCTCTTATAGCTTGATTATCTCCTTGGTGATCATCGGTTTTCTTGTGTTTTTATTCTTCTATGTTAAGCACCAGTTTACTACCGTTCGGACGGAAGTTAAAGAGGATGTAATGGTGCAAAAGATCATTACGATGGGAAAGCTGGAACTGGTGAAATACGCCATGAAGGACGTGATTGAGAAAAAGAACAAACGGACCTTGTTACCGGATGAACGGGTGCTGTTTGTTGCAGTGGGAGAGGTAACCGCTTGTATAGACCTTACCCGTGTGAAGGAACAGGATATTGCCACGAATGCAACGCATGATACTGTAACGGTAAATCTGCCGAAAGCTGAAATTTGTTATGTGCGGTTAGATCACCAGCGTTCTAAGGTGTATGAAGTGACGGGCACTATCTTCCCCGGCAACACCCGCGACATGGTGGAAGATATTTACAAATTAGCCGAAAAGCGTTTGTTAGAAAACGCCCGCGAAATGAACATCACCGGCAAAGCGCAGGAGAATGCCCAGACTATTTTGAAACCGCTGTTAGAAGGTGTATCCGGGAAAGTGGTAGTATTGAAGTTTAAGTAGCAATTAGTAATCTTACTATAGTTCTCTGTACCCCGGTTGGCGGATAGGAAGCTTCTACTTTTGAAGATTTCTTCTGGCAATGAAATTTTTCTTGCGAAGTTATTGCTAAATTAGGAACGCACCTGATGATTGTTTGCCTGAAATTGCTTTGGCTAAAATCATGAAGGGCAATAATTTTAATGAATCTGCCTTTAACAAAAAACTTCCTGAGACTATTTTACCTAACCCTGTTGTTTACCTGTCTTTTTCAGAACGGGTTTGCACAACAACAACAACAACAACAACAACAAGATCAATTTCTATTAAAAGGTATCTTAAAAAGTACGGATCGTACGGATGTCGCAGGGGCAACCGTTATCCTGAAAGACGCACATACGGCCAGGGTGTTAAAGCAAATGGCTACGCAAACAGATGGCGCCTTTTCGTTCAATCTCAATAGTAGCGATTATGTTGTCACCGTAACTTACCTGGGCTCGGTTGTTTATGTCAGCGAACTGGTTAAGCTATCCGGGAATACAGATCTTGGTATCTTAAAAATTAATACCGGTGCGGTAAGTCTTAAAGAGGTGGTGATTAAAAGCACAACTAATAAGCCCGCCATCAAGATCGAGGGTAGAAAGTTAACTTACAATGTGCAGAGCAGCATCACAGCACAGGGTAGCAATGCGTTGGAAGCGTTAAAAAAGGCGCCGGGCGTAATCGTTAGTCAGGATAATTCTATCACGCTGAATGGTGCGAGCGGAGCGATGGTAATGATCAATGGGAAACAGACCTACCTGCAGCCAGAAGATTTAGCGCAGCTATTGAAATCTATGCCATCTTCTGATCTGAAAGCCATCGAAATTATTAAGAACCCATCCGCAGAATATGACGCTGCAGGTACCGGTGGTATTATCAACCTGGTGCTTAAAAAATCAATCGCGGAGGGCTTTAACGGAAGTATCAATGTAGGCGTCGCTTATGGGCACACCTTAAAGCAAAATACCAACCTGGCCTTGAACTACCGGAAAGGCAAACTCAATCTGTTCGGAAATTACAATCATGCCTTCGGGCACTACGCGATGGACTATGATAACGACCGGACTACCAACGGCAAGATCTATCTGAATGCGAATCACGACATAGACAAAAAGCGTTACGTCGGCGCGACGGCCGGGGCTGATTATGCTATTGATTCTACGAAGACTTTAGGCATAGTGGTAAACAGCAACTTCTCAAGCGGTGGCGGTTTAATTACGCCTGTAACAAATATTTATAATCAGTCGACCGGCCAATTGATACAAATACTGCGCAGCCAAAGCAGCTATCCCGAGCAACTCGCCAACCGGTATAATTTTAATTTAAATTACCGTTACAAGGGGCAGAATAATACCGAGCTGAGTGTGGATGCAGATTACGGTATTTTTGATGCTTCCACGCAGAATTTAAGCACGAACAGCTATTATTCTCCTAATAATCAATTCCAGTCTGCCAATAACTTTCTTGTGGCCAACAGCCGGAATATTAAGCTCTACGCTTTAAAAGCAGATTACGGTTTCCGGGTTGGGAAAGGAAAGTTGGCCGTTGGGGGTAAATTCTCAAATGTAAATGCGGGGAATGTATTCGATCAGTATGATGCCAATGGTGCGGTTAATATCTTAAATATCAATTTATCAAACACCTTCAACTACCAGGAACGGGTAAGCGCGGGCTATGTTAAATATGAGGTATCGTTAAGTGATAAATTAAGTTTGGATGCAGGTGTCCGTGCAGAGAATACCCACTCTGATGGCCAACTCGAGCCGCGGCAGGGAAGCACACAGCAGGCGCAGTCAGTGGTCAGAAATTACCTTAATTTATTCCCCACCGCCGCTATTACATACAAAACGGAAAAATCCGGAACGTACAATTTAAGTTTTGCCCGCCGTATCGATCGCCCGGCGTACAACAACCTCAACCCGTTTTCGTACCCGGTTGATGAGCTGTCCTACTGGAAAGGAAATCCTTTCCTTCAGCCGCAATATTCAAATACCATCGCACTCCAGTACAGTTATAAAAAGACGGCCGTTTCTACCAGCTATACGCACACCAGTGACCTGACCGGGACTGTTTTCGAAGTTTTTGGTAACAACCTGGTTAACATGGTACCCCGGAACATCGGGACGCAAAGTAACCTGAACCTAACGGTAAGCCAGCAGTTGAAGCTGGCGGAATGGTGGAACATGAGCCTTACCGCCATGGGTTATCGTCTTCAGAATAATGTTGGTACGCCTACTTATGGCGATTACAAGTTCAGCCGGTTTGCGGGGACGATCAACGTTCAGCAAAGTTTTAACCTGCCGGGAAGTATTACTGCTGAAGCCGCTGCTGTTGTCAATTCTAAAAGCATCGTTGGTTTAAACACCTATGTAAAAGGAAATTCACAGGTGGATGTCGGTTTTCAAAGAAGTTTAATGAGCGATAAGGCTACCTTAAAATTGGCAGTTACAGACCTTTTTTGGGCAAACCGTTATAATACAGATTCGCAGCTGCCCAACCTGTTGCTTCATACCACCTATCGCGGCGAAACGCGGCAGGTGAGGCTTAATTTTACTTATAAGTTTGGTAACACGAAGGTTAAGGCAAAAGAAAGCCGTGAGTCCGGGTTGCAAAACGAGTCGCAAAGGTTGTAAGGATTAAAGAGGAGTTACAGCGAATGCGGTGATTGTAATCTCGGACGTTAGTTTTAGTGAGATCGCCACACTCCTTCGGAGTTCGCGATGACAATATTTTTAATTTTAGCTTATACTCAACAAGCGGCGCATCAGTAGATAAACTTCTCCTTTATCATTGCGAACGCAGTGTAGCAATCCGTAAAGTCGATCATTGGTGATGCTTTGTCTCCCGATCACTATCGGGATCCTCGCTAGGACCTTTCCTATCTGCTGCCTACTTACCAAACCTGGTATAAAGCGCCAACTGGATCACATGGTTCATGGTGTTGGTTTCAACCTGGTTGATGTACTGGTTCAAATATCCGGTTTCTACATCTATCATTTTGCTTAGGCGGTAGCCGACGGATAAATAAGCCCTGTTCTGGTCGAATGTGCTTTTGTTTACCTTATCCTTGTTCTGCACATTCAGAAAAACCTCGTTCTGTAATCCTAAAAATGGTCCTTTAACAAACTCTGGCTTCGGGTTGTTAAAAGGGACAACCGCACGGGCAAAATAGCGGAACCGTTGGGCAAAATAAGCCTCGCTGTTTCCTAACGATCCTACATAACGCTGTTCCAGCCGAAAGCGGTGCATCATTGGCGCTGCTTTAATTTTATGGTTGTAGATAAATTGTTCCCAGGTACGGTGTTCGGTACGGAAGGTGCTTTCCGTCGCAGTTTTTCGGTGTGTGCCTGTAAACAGGTAACCTATGGTGGCAAATTTGTTATTGGCAAAATAATAACTTACCCCTGGCCTTAGCAGCGGATGTTTAAGGTATTTAAACTCATCTGCGCTGCGCATCTGGATATCTAACACGGCACCCCAATGTTGCGAAAACTTCTGATTATGGAACCAGGCTCCCCAGCCCGAAAATTCATTCACCTGCGCAAAGCTGCTTTTAATGCAAAAAAATGCCAGTAGCAGCGCAACCCCTATTCTAAATCTCATGGTATATGTTGTAAAGTTTCGGGCGCAAGGTAATTACATCGGGGCTAAAAGCCCGAATGAAAATTCAATTAGATAAAAAACGCTTTGCCTGTAACTTATACTTACATCTTTATGTCTTATCTTTAAACATTAACTTAATTTAAGCAAAACTAAATTTTTTATGACCCGAACCTTTTTGAAATACCTCGGCGTGTGTGCTGCAGGTATCTTCGGCATGTTCTCGGCACATGCACAGCCCCGCCTACCCGAAGGGTATTTCTGGAAAAAACTACCCAACGGCCTCGAAGTGGTAGTGATTGAAAACAACAAAGTACCGTTAACCACTATCGAGATAGCTGTTAAAAATGGTGCTTATACCGAAGGGCCCGAATACAGCGGCTTATCGCACCTGTTCGAACACATGTTTTTTAAGGCTAACAAAGATTACCCTGACCAGGCTTCATTCCTGAAACGTACGCAGGAACTGGGCGCCATCTGGAACGGCACTACAGATGTGGAACGGGTGAATTACTTTTTCACTTTTGATAAAGACAGCCTGAATGCCGGTTTGAAGTTTATGAACGCCGCCATCCGTTTCCCAATCTATCGCGAAGAGGATATGAAAAAAGAACGCCCCGTAGTTGATGGGGAATTTCAACGGGCAGAAAGCAGCCCCGGGTTTCAGTTATGGTATGACGTGCAGAAACATTTGTGGGGCGACCTGATCACCCGCAAAAACCCGATTGGTATCCACGAGATCATCAACACCGCTACCCCTGAAAAGATGATGATCATTAAAGACAAGTATTACGTGCCCAACAACAGTTTGCTGACTATCTGCGGCGACGTAAAGCATGATAAAGCTTTCGCCATGGCCGAACAGATATTCGGTAGCTGGGCCAGCAGCGGCGTTAACCCGCACGAGAAATATCCTATTCCTCCGTTTAAGCCTTTAGATAAAACCGAGTATTTCGTTAAGGAATCCAGCATCGCGCAAACACCTTACATGATGTTCTCATGGCAGGGACCGGGCTTCGCTACCGACTCGGCCGCTACTGTTGCAGCCGACGTTTACAGCACTATTTTAGGTTTGAACGCTTCGAAACTACAACAGGCGCTGGTAGATAAAGGCTTGGCTACAAGCGCCTCAATCAGCTACGGAACCACCCATTATACCGGCGAGATCGAATTGTTTGTTCAGCCGAACCCTACTAAGCTGAAAGCTTGTTACGAGGAAGTAATGCGCCAGATTGCACAATTTGGTAAAGCCGATTATTATACGGACGAACAGTTGAAAGATGCCAAGGCAATCTTATTGCGTAACAAGTTCCGTTCGCAGGAAAAACCGTCGTCATTACCCAGCCAGGTAAGTTATAACTGGTGCAGTACCTCGCTGGATTACTTTACCGACATGACTGATAATTATCAAAAAGTTACTCGTGCCGATGTGGACAGATACGTTAATAAATACATTGCCGGCAAACCGATGGTAGCCGGAATGATTATTAAACCCGAACTAAGTAAACAAACTGAAGCTGCTTCTTTCTTCGCGGCTAAATAACCTGAACTGACATGAAACGAAAAATATTTATACTGCTCGCGGCAGCCTTTTTATATAATTTTAATGCTGCCTTTGCACAAAAGCCGGCTTATGAAATGACCGTCGACGGCGTAAAAGTAATTGTACAGCCAAGCGGCAACGAAATTGTTGAAATTCAAACGCTGATTAAAGGCGGCGTGCAAAACTACCCGGAAAGTAAGCAAGGGATAGAGGCCCTGGCCATGAATGCCCTTACCGAATGCGGCACGTTAAAGCATGACAAAAATACCTTCAAAAATATACTGGATAAGGTGAGCGCCTATGTGTACGGGCAAACCTTTAAAGATTATTCTGTGGTGCGGATGAACTGTATTAAAACAGACTTTTCAACCGTTTGGCCCCTGTATGTAGAAGCATTAAAAGAGCCGGCGTTTGATGCAAAAGAGTTTGCACGTGTCAAACAGGATGCAATTAATGCCGTAAAAGATGCCGACTCGCGCCCAGACGAAGCCATCAGCAATTACGCCAACAAAGTAGCATTTGCCGGTCGCGATTACGCTAAAAATCCGCAGGGAACACCAGAGATTCTACAGTCGCTTACGTTAGATGAAGTGAAAAACTACTACAAGTCTGTTTTTGTAAAATCGCATTTAACTATAGTGGTAGTGGCAGATATGGACAAGAGCGAGATTGAAACCAAAGTGCGCGGGATGCTGGCCGGTGTAAAGCAAGGTTCGCCTTACCAGTTGAAGAAATCTTTCTTCCGTGTGTATAAAAATACATTCTCTTCAGAACCACGCCAACTGGCTACCAATTACATTGTGGGTATCACCAGCGGACCGATGCCTGGCACGCCGGATTATGATGCTTTCCTGGTAGCTATGCGCATTTTTTATGATCGCCATTTTTTGGAAGTACGTACCAATAACGGGCTTTCTTATGCGCCGGGTGCCTCTTTCAATAATGGCAGTCTATCATATGCTAAGTTTACGGTATCAACCACCCAGCCGGATAAATACATCGCTGTGTTTGATAAATTGGTAGACCAGATTAAAAAGACTGGCTTCACCGCTGATGAGGTAAAGAATATGAAATCAACCTATGTTACCAGCTTTTACTACCGTTTAGAAACTAACGCGGCTCAGGCGGGATCATTTGTGAGCAATGAGGCTATCCACAGTAACTGGCGCCGTTCTTTAACACTGGCAGAAGATGTGAAGAAACTTACAGTAGCGCAGGTGAATGATGCCTTCCGCAAGTACATTGGCAATATGGTTTGGGTATACCAGGGCGATACCAAAAAAGTTAACCCGTTATTATACACCAACGGCACGTTGGGTGTAGATAACCCGGTAAGCCATTAATAATAACTGTAAATTATTCGTAAGGCCCCTCCCTGATCGGGAGGGGCCTTTCTTATTTGGCCACGATAACGGTTTCTTCTCCGCTGTCTTTATTTTTGCTTCTTCTTCGCCTCCAGATCTGGCCCATGTGCCGGGTAGGTACACGGTCGCCTAATAATTTACCCCAGGGCTTCAGGTCTTCTATGCGGTCGAAGATGATCTTCAGCACCGCAACAAAAGGCACTGATAAGAACATGCCCGAAACCCCCCAAAGCGCATTGCCCAGAAATACTACCACAATGGAAATGAGCGCGTTGATCTGTACTTTAAACGATACAAAGCGGGGGAAAATAATGTTGTTATCAATAAACTGGATCACCAGGTAGGCTACAATAATACCCAACTGCGTAGAATACCCATCTTTAGTTACCGTAGCGATCAGGATTGGCAGTGCAATCGCAATAATACCGCCGATGTAAGGTAGCATGTTCAATATCGCGCCGATCACGCCGATCAGGATGCCATATTTCACGCCAAGCAAGATCAGTGCGGTGGCGTTCAGCACCGCTACAATCACCATTTCTACCAGCAGACCTACAATATAGCTTTGCACGGCAGATTTGGTTTCTTTCAGAATTTCTGCTACCTGGGCCGAATTTTCCTCTGAAAAAACTTCATACAAAAAGCTCAAAATCAAGGTTTTGTAAAACAGGAACATAAATACGTAAACGGGTATCAAAAACACTACGCTTAATGTGCCCAGCAGTGTGCCTACCGTACGGCCAACCAGCGCCTGCCCATTACTGAGCTGTTGCTTGACGAATGATACCTGCTTTTGCGTTTCAATACCAAAGTGCGTATACACCCAGCCTTCCAGTTGGGTAACCAACTGCCCTAATTTCTCCTTTAAAACCGGTATGGAAGAACTAAACGCTGCAATTTGCGAAGACAGGAAGTACAGCAAACCGCCAACTGCGAGCAGGAAGATAAGGATCGCAATGAGGATAGAAGCTACCTTGGGTACGCCCAAACTTTGCAGCTTATTACAAAGAGGGTTAAGCAATGTAGCCAGCAAAACAGCGAAACAAAGTGGAACCAGGATATCGCCCAGTTGCTGTAAAATATAAACGGATAGTATAAGCCCGAAAAGCACAACCGTTGCCTTCAGATAAAACGGATATTCTTTAACTAACATGCGGATGGATTACTACTGATAGGAATAAAAATAAGTGAAATATGTTTGCTATGCCAATAAACAAAAAGTCCCGCCGTTGTGGGGGCAGGACTAATAACCTTTAAGTCATCCCGAACTTGTTTCGGGATCTCTGAAATGACATATTATATATGCTGAAAAACCCTTCGACAAGCTCAGGGTGACAATATCAGCTTGACATTGCAACTATCTTAACACATTCCTCCAGCTTACCAGGTCGCCGATGATCTTGTCAAGGCTATCCGCAGGGACACGCTCTTGTGCCATGGTATCGCGGTGGCGGATGGTTACCGTATTATCTTCCAAAGTCTGGTGGTCTACCGTGATACAGAAAGGTGTACCGATGGCATCCTGACGGCGGTAACGTTTACCGATCGCATCTTTCTCTTCGTATTGCAGGTTAAAGTCCACCTTTAGTTTATCCATAATCTCGCGCGCTTTTTCAGGCAGACCGTCTTTTTTGGTCAGCGGGAAAATAGCAGCTTTAACCGGCGCCAGGCAAGGGTGCAGGCGCAATACGGTACGGCTGTCCTGTTTTTCTTCGGTGCTCAGATCTTCTTCCTCAAAAGCATTGATCAGCGTCAGCAGGAACATGCGGTCTAACCCAATAGACGTTTCAATAACGTAAGGGATATAGTTACCGTAAGGTTTATTGGTATCCGGGTCAATTTCCGGGTCGAAATACTGCATTTTCTTACCAGAGTATTCCTGGTGCTGGCTTAAATCGAAATTGGTGCGGCTATGGATACCTTCCACCTCTTTAAAGCCGAATGGGAATTCAAACTCGATGTCATAAGCAGCATCGGCATAATGGGCCAGCTTGGTATGTTCGTGGTAACGGTATTTCTCTGGCGCAGTACCCAAAGCTAAGTGCCATTTTAAACGGGTTTCTTTCCATTTATCAAACCACTCGCGTTGTGTGCCCGGCCGAACAAAGAATTGCATTTCCATTTGTTCGAACTCGCGCATACGGATAATAAACTGACGGGCAATTACCTCATTACGGAAAGCTTTACCAATTTGGGCAATACCGAAAGGGATTTTCATCCGGCCAGATTTCTGCACGTTCAGGTAGTTCACAAAAATACCCTGGGCCGTTTCCGGGCGAAGGTAAATTACATCCGCATCATCCGCTACGGCGCCCATTTGGGTGCTGAACATCAGGTTAAACTGGCGTACTTCGGTCCAGTTGGCAGTACCGCTGATTGGGCAAACGATATTATTCTCGATAATCAGCTCACGCAGGCGGGCCAGGTCGTCGGCCTTTTGAGCTTCATCCAAAGCTAATTGCAACGCTTCTGCCTGGTCTGTTTTACCTTCATTATCATAGGCGGCAATCTTATCTTCAATTAACTGATCGGCGCGGTAACGTTTTTTAGAATCCTTATTGTCGATCATCGGATCGCTGAAACCATCCACGTGGCCGCTTGCTTTCCATATCTTTGGGTGCATGAAAATGGCAGAGTCAATACCAACAATGTTCTCGTTCAATTGAACCATGGCTTTCCACCAGTAAGTTTTGATGTTATTCTTTAATTCAGCCCCGTACTGACCATAATCGTACACGGCGCTTAAGCCATCATAAATCTCACTCGAAGGGAATACAAAACCATACTCTTTAGCATGGGCAATTACACTTTTAAACAGTTCGTCGGTATTTTTACTCATAACGGCGGTAAAGATAGGATTTAGTCAGGAAGTCGGGAAGACCGTAAGTCAGAAAGTCTGCCTGTCGAAAATGAGCAAACATTATTCAATAAAAGTTATTCTTCCGGACTTACTGACTTTCCGACTCACCGACTATTTGCTACTTTTGAAACCATGAGTATCCGGGTAGAAGGTTTAACCAAGGTATACGGCACGCAGAAAGCCGTAGATGGTGTCAGCTTTAGTGCAGGCAAAGGTGTGACAGGTTTTTTAGGGCCTAACGGCGCCGGTAAATCAACTACCATGAAGATACTCACCGGCTTCATTCCGCAAACTTCGGGGACAGCTTCCGTTGCTGGTTTCGATGTAACTGCCCAATCGCTAGAAGTACGTAAGCATATCGGTTACCTGCCAGAGAGCAACCCGCTTTACTTGGACATGTACGTAAAAGAGTCGCTGGCTTTTATTGCCAATATCCATGGCATCCCAAATGCGGATGCAAGGATTGCAGAAGTAATAGAACAAACCGGCCTCGGCCCAGAACAGCATAAGAAAGTCGGCCAGCTTTCAAAAGGCTACCGGCAAAGGGTGGGGCTGGCGCAGGCCATGCTGCATGATCCGGAAGTATTGATACTGGATGAGCCAACTTCCGGCCTGGATCCTAACCAATTAATCGGTATCCGCCAGTTAATAACAGACCTTGGTAAAACCAAAACCATTATCCTCTCTACCCACATTATGCAAGAGGTAGAAGCCGTTTGCAGCCAGGTAATTATTATCAACAAGGGAAAGATAGTTGCCGATGATACCCTTGAGAATTTACGTGCTGAGAATCAGGGGCAAAGCCTGGAAAGTATTTTTATTCGTTTGACGAATTAAACTATAGGTTATATTTGCCGCCAGAATTAACCAAATCTATCATGAAAAAAATCTATCTGTTAGTGATGCTATGCAGTCTGGTAGCATTAAAATCATCAGCACAAACAAAGGGACAACCCACCAGGTTAAGTGTAGGCGCAGAATTTGGCTTACCGGTTGGCAATGCATCCGGTTATTATAGCGTAGGATTAGGCGGTTCGTTGAAAGTAGACATACCAATCGCACCTAAGTTCTTTTTCACAGGCTCAGCGGGCTATACTTCTTACTTAGTAAAGAATAGCGTGAAAGAAACGTTAAAGAGCTGGGGAATTACAAATAATTCTTCTACACCCGTAGTACCGCTGAAAGTTGGTGGAAAATATTTTATTTCACCCTTATTTTATGGTGAAGCACAGGTGGGGGCAGCTATCGAGACTGATAGTGGTGGCAGTACATCGTTTGCCTGGTCGCCCGGGGTTGGCTTCCTGTTGCCTGCCGGTAATGGAGGGGTTGATCTGGGCATCCGCTATGAGGGTTGGTCCCAACATCATTCCACTTTTGGCCAATTTGGCATTCGTGTAGCTTACAGTTTCAATTTGTAAAAGCCCTTAAAAACTAATTCTAAAAGCCTGCAGCCATCCGCTACAGGCTTTTTGTCTTCATGGTACTCTCATAAATAGTAGTTAGTTTAGCTGCCCGAATATTCCTGTTTATGAAAAAACTATCCTTACTGTTTATTTTCTTTCTCGCTGTGACTGTTGTCAAAGCACAGGATCGTTCTGATGATCGCAATGCTTTTGCCATTAGTCCGGCCTTTGAACTTGGCTTACCTAATCAAAGTGTGTACAGTGTTGGCTTGGGCGGCTCGCTCAAAGTGGAGGCACCTGTTATTAAGCATTTCAGTATCACAGCAACTGGTGGTATAAGCAGCTTCCATTATAAAGATGGCCTTTCTGAAGCCCTTGGCAGAAGCCTTGGATCAAACACATTTGTGCCGCTAAAAGGCGGAGTTAAATTTTATGGAGGCCCTGGTTTTTATCTTGAGGCTGAAGCGGGCAATGTTTTTCAGACCACAAACGATAAGCGGAGCTTATTTGCCTATGCCATTGGCCCCGGCTTTGTAGTGCCGGTACATGGCGGAAAAAGCGGCGTTGACGTTGGCTTCCGCTACGAGCGATGGTCGCAGGGCGAGCTGCGGCAAACGGCCTTGCGCATCGGCTATAGGTTTGGCTGGTAAAAGCTGGTTTAATCGGGATAAAGCAAATGTTGGTGGGTACAACTAATTACCATTAAGTTTGTTGTACCTTTAATCTAATCCCATGTCAGAGCCTAAAGCCATTGTTATTGGAGCCGGTATTGCCGGTATTGCCACAGCTATACGGTTAAAGGTGAGAGGTTTTGAGGTGCAGGTATTTGAAGCGAACCATTATCCCGGGGGAAAGTTAAGCGAGTTTGAGCAAGAAGGTTACCGTTTTGATGCAGGCCCCAGCTTGTTCACGATGCCGCAGTATGTCGACGAGCTTTTTTCCTTAGCCGGAAAGAATCCCCGCGATTATTTCAACTATCAGCAACTGGATACCGTTTGCGAATACTTTTATGAAGATGGCAGGCGCTTTACCGCTTGCGCCGATCTTAAAGATTTTGTGAGGCAGGTAAAACTGCAAACCAATGATACAGAACGGGCCGCAACACGTTTTGCGGCAAATAGCCGGCGGATATATCAGATCACCAGCCATGTTTTTCTGGAGAAGTCGCTGCACAGGTTAAGTACTTATCTGAATTTTAAAACGCTATGGTCGCTACTGAAGGTGCTGCGTATAGACCCATTCAGGACGATGCACCGCGCCAACAAATGCTTTTTTAAGGATGTCCATATGACGCAATATGCCGATAGGTATGCCACATATAATGGATCAGATCCTTACCAGGCACCGGCAACCCTAAATGTGATCCCGTACCTGGAGCAGCACTTCGGCGCCTGGTTCCCAAAAGGTGGGATGTATGCCATTACTACCAGCCTGGTAAAACTGGCAGAACAAATTGGTGTAAAGTTTCATTATTCAAGCCCGGTTGACGAAGTGATATTGGACGGTAAAAAAGCTGCCGGGGTAAGGGTGCAGGGTAAATCGATAGCGGCCGATATCGTAGTCTCCAATATGGACGTTTGGTTTACTTATCACCGGTTACTAAAAAATTATCCTGATTTAAAACCGCGTAAAATATTACGACAGGAGCGGAGCAGTTCGGCACTGATATTTTATTTGGGAATAGGCAAGAAGTTTCCTGATCTCGACCTGCACAATATCTTTTTCAGTAAAGATTACAGCGCAGAGTTTAACGCCATCTGGAAGCATAAAACGATCTCTTCAGACCCCACTGTTTATGTGAATATCAGTTCAAAATATAAACCGGACGATGCGCCCGACGGACACGAGAACTGGTTTGTGATGATTAACGTGCCATCTGACGAAGGGCAGGATTGGAATAGACTGATCGCCGATGCAAGAGTCAATATCATCCGGAAGCTATCGCGTATCTTAGGCGAAGACATCGGCAGCCTGGTCACTTGTGAAAGTATCCTGGATCCGCGGAGCATCGAGCAGAAAACTTCCTCTTTCCGCGGCTCGCTTTATGGTACCAGTTCAAACAACCGCTTTGCAGCTTTCCTTCGCCATGCTAACCGTTCGTCAAAAGTGAAAAATTTGTATTTCTGCGGTGGTAGTGTGCATCCAGGAGGGGGGATACCCCTGGCATTGTTGTCTGCCAAAATTGTAAGTGACTGGATACCTTAATAGAAGCAAGAAACCAGAGACAAGAAACCAGAGGCAAGAGACCAGAAAAAAGGAAATAGGACGCAAGACTTGAGAGAAAATTTATGCTCGTTTTAAATATCTGGTTTCTGGCTTCTTGGCTCTTGCATCTTAATTATATAACTTTCCAGCGGCATGATCTATCCTAAAAAGAACCGTTTCATTTTGTGGTTTATGGAAAAATACACAGATTTCGCATTGCAGCAAACTTTCCGGCAGATCAGTTATAATCATCCCGAATTACTGCCCGGCAAATCTGTTTTACTGCTGGCCAACCACTTTAGCTATTGGGACGGCCTTTTGCTGCACCATATCAACAAGCAGGTTTTTAAAAAGAACTTCCATGTAATGATACTGGAAGAGACTGCACAGAAAGAGGTGTTTCTGAAATATGCCGGGGCCTTTACAGTTAACAAAAATTCGCGCGATGTGATAAAATCGTTAGACTATGCGGCAGCGTTATTATCCAATCCCGATAACCTGGTACTGATTTTTCCGCAAGGGGCTTTGCATTCCAACTTTGTAGATGAAGTTGCATTCGAAAAAGGGGTGTTCAAGATCATGGAACGGGCGCAGGATAGTTTTCAGCTGTTATTTGCGGTTACTTTTATCGAGTATTTCCAATACAAGAAACCTTCGGCCTTTGTAAATTTGGCTTCGGCAGCCGAAAAATTTGCCGATATTGCTGCGCTTAAAAACGCATTTCAAAAGCATTACGAAAATGCCAAACTACAGCAAAGTAAAATCGTTGTATAAGAAGTGATCATTCTGCTTTCGGTTATATTCTTTTTCATCATCCTGCGGTTTGCGGTAACCCTTTTTAATTTTATTTCGAACCCCAAATTGCGGCGGGTGGTAAAACATTACGATGATAAAGTTTCCATTCTGATCCCTGCCCGGAACGAAGCCGCCAATATTCTTAACCTCTTAGCATCTATTGCTGAGCAGGACTATCAGCACTACGAAGTGATCATCCTGGATGATGCCTCTACAGATAATACCTTTGAGATATGCCACGAGTTTGCGGAAAAGAACCCGCGTTTCCGGGTGATAAAAGGCGATCCATTACCTGCCGACTGGCTGGGTAAAAACTACGCTTGCCACCAGTTGGCTAAACAAGCTACCGGGAAATATCTGCTATTTCTGGATGCAGATGAGGAGATCGAGAACGGCTTGATCAACAGCGCTGTACACCGTGTTCAAACGCATGGGTTGGCACTGCTCAGCTTGTTTACAGACCAGGTGATGGTAACCTTTGGCGAAAAGCTGGTGGTGCCGTTAATGCACTACATCTTACTGAACCTGCTGCCGTTGAGGTTGATCTATATTTCAAAAATGCCGGCTTTTGCTGCGGCGAGTGGCCAGTTTATGTTTTTTGATGCAGCTATCTATCACCAGTTTCAATGGCACAGTATGGCGCGCAACCGCGTGGTTGAAGATGTAGAGATTATGAAACTGGTAAAGACAGCCGGTTTAAAAGGCGAAGGCTTGCTGGCTAACGGCATGATCAGCTGCCGTATGTACACTAATTATAAAGATGCGATCGATGGCTTCAGCAAAAACTTCCTGGCACCGTTCAACTATAGCATTCCCGGTTTTCTGGTTTACCTGGTACTGCTGATCGGCGGTCCGCTGATTGTTATTTCCACGCTTAACCTGCAACTGATCCTTTTTATGTGCGGCATTATCTTGCTCGGGCGGACGATGATATCATATCTTTCTCACCAGGATGATAAAATAAACATGTTCCTCCACCCCTTGCAGATGATTAGCTTAGCCATTATTGGTTTTTATGCCATTCAGCGTCATTTAACTAAAACTACTACATGGAAAGGCAGGCAGGTTTAAACGTACGGGTTGCCGCGGGCATCATTGTGTTGTTTCACTTAGTGGGGCTGGTTGGCCTGATGGTGCCCCGTTTTCAAGGTTCTTTTCTGCAACTGGTGCCTTTTCATCTGCTGCTGATGTTTGTAGTGGTGATACTGAGCCATCGCCCGATTGACGCTAAAATAATCGGCTTTGCGGCAATAGCCTTTCTGCTTGGTTTTGCGGCAGAATGGATAGGCGTACACAAAGCCTGGATCTTCGGTAATTATGCTTACGGGAAAACACTGGGTACAAAAGTGTTTGATATTCCGCTTACCATCGGTTTAAACTGGTTTGTTTTGGTTTATGCGGCCGGGGTAAGTATGCAGTATCTCGGGTTACAAAACGCATGGCTACGCATCCTGGCAGGCTCGGTATTATTGGTACTGCTGGATGTGTTGATTGAACCTGTGGCCATCTATTTTGATTACTGGCAATGGACGTACCACCATGTGCCGTTTAAGAATTACGTAGGCTGGTTTGCGATGAGTGCGTTGCTTTTATGGATATTCGAGCGGTTTAAGTTTGAAAAGCAAAGCTGGGCTGCTCCTTTGTTACTGGCGGTACAGTTCATATTCTTCGGGCTGCTGGCTAATACTGACATCGCCATGTAAAGCGTTTTATTTTTTTAACGTATTTTTGTGTTATGGGTACGTACAATCTTCAGGTGAGTATTGATCAGGATTCGGGTTTTTGCTTCGGTGTGGTTTATGCCATTGATATGGCAGAGGAAATATTGGAGCAGGATGGCTACCTGTATTGCCTTGGGGATATTGTACATAACGATGAAGAGGTAGAGCGTTTAAAGGCCAAAGGCCTACGCATTATCGACCACGAAGCGCTGAAGACTTTGCATCACGAAAAGGTATTGATCCGCGCCCATGGCGAAGCCCCTGATACTTATCGGACGGCGCTGGAAAATGACATTACCCTGATTGATGCCTCATGTCCGGTGGTATTGAAACTGCAAAACCGTATTAAAACTTCTTACGACGATAACGAGCAGATACTGATCTTTGGAAAGCATGGCCATGCAGAAGTGATCGGCTTGCAAGGGCAAACCAATGGCGATGCCCGTGTATTTATGGATATTGCCGAACTGGACGATGTAGAACTACCGTCAAAGTTTACGCTGTACAGCCAAACCACCAAAAGCACAGAGAAGTTCTACGCCATTAAAGAAGAACTGATGCGCCGAGGGTACGAGGTAAAGGCCAATGACACCATTTGCCGCCAGGTATCTAACCGCGACAAAGACCTGCACAAGTTTGTGGTGCAGTTTGATAAGATTGTGTTTGTGTCGGGTAAGAAATCCTCCAACGGTAAGGTGTTGTATGAAGTTTGCAAGAAGCATAATCCAAATACCTATTTCGTGTCATCTGAAGAAGAGTTGAATCCATCAATGTTCAATCCCGGCGATAAAGTAGGCATTGCAGGTGCAACATCCACGCCGATGTGGCTGATGCAAAAGGTGAAGGCTGCGCTGGAACAATATTAATCGGGAACATTAGCCATAGATACACGTTATTCCCATATGGCAGATCACTCAATTTTAGCTAAGTCTAACCGTGTAGTCTCTGCTTGGGGGCTTGTAGCAGCTTTGACTGTTATCGCCTGCTGGGTAACCTCTACCATATTGCTGATGCAATGGCACATCGATTTTAAGAATCCGCTGCTTTACCTGTTCATCCTGTTGCAAATGCACCTGTATACCGGCTTGTTTATTACCGCGCATGATGCCATGCACGGTACCGTTTCTTATAACCGGAAAGTGAATGATACGATTGGATACGTCACCACTTTTTTGTACGCGGCGTTCTGGTATCCCAAACTGTATAAAAAACATCACCAGCATCATCGGCATGTGCATACCGAAGAAGATCCTGACTATCATCATGGTAATTTTTTTACCTGGTATTTTACCTTCATCCGAAACTACCTTTCTATATGGCAGGTAGTTTTTATGGCCGTGCTGTTTAACGTGCTGAAGCTATGGATACCGCAGCCCAACCTTATCCTGTTCTGGGTGGTGCCATCCTTGCTGAGTACGTTGCAGCTATTTTACTTTGGCACTTATCAGCCGCACAAGGGCGAGCATGATAACGAACATCAATCACGCACACAACCTAAAAATCACATTGTTGCTTTCATCACCTGTTATTTCTTTGGTTATCATTACGAGCATCATGCTTCACCTGGTACACCTTGGTGGCGGTTGTGGCAGAAAAAGAATCAGGATTCATAAGACAAGAAGCGAGATACTTCGCCTTTTTTGCATAGTTGACAGTCGCTTGATATTCTAATTCGATAAGCCCGATAGTTTATGCTATTTTTGTGGGTTATCTTATGGCAAAAAAGGGAATTTTACTGGTTAATTTAGGTACACCAGACAGTCCGCAAACTGCAGACGTACGTAAATATTTAGATGAGTTTTTAATGGACGGAAGGGTGATTGATGTGAATCCCATTCTCCGTACGTTTTTAGTTAAAGGCATTATTGTTCCGTTCCGCAGCCCTAAATCTGCTAAACTTTATAAAGAGATCTGGTCTGACGATAATGGCTCCCCTTTATTGTATTACAGCATCGCGCAGCAAAAATTATTGCAGGAGCGTTTGGGCGATGATTACCAGGTAGAACTGGCCATGCGTTACCAAAGCCCTTCCATTGAAACAGCGTTAGAAAAGCTCAAGGCCAATCTTGTAGAAAGCATTAGGGTAATCCCGCTTTTTCCGCAATATGCTTCAGCAAGTACCGGTTCTGTGATCGAGAAGGTGATGCGTTTGGTAAAAGAATGGCAAACGATTCCGAATATCTCCTTTGTTAATTCGTTCCATAATCATCCTTTAATGATTAAGAATTTTGCCGAGAATAGCCGAAAATACGGAATAGAGAATTATGACCACATCCTGTTTAGCTTTCACGGTTTGCCACAACGCCAACTGATTAAGTGCGACCATACCGGCAACTGGTGCCTTAAACGTGAAGGGTGCTGCGATACTTTAAATGATACCAATAAATTCTGTTATTCGGCCCAATCTTTTGATACGGCGCGTTTAATAGCAGAAGAACTTGGCTTGCCAAAGGAAAGATATTCTGTTTGTTTCCAGTCGCGGTTAGGGAATGATCCCTGGGTGCAACCCTACACCAGCGAAGTAATTGCAAAATTGGCTGCAGAAGGTAAAAAGCGGTTACTGGTATTTTGTCCGGCTTTTGTAGCAGATTGTTTAGAGACGGTCTACGAAGTTTCCGAAGAATACAATACCGAATTTAAACACCTCGGCGGTGAACATGTGCAGTTGGTCGAAAGTTTAAATGACTCACCACTGTTTGTAGAGCTGTTGCAGGAGTTAGCGTTAAAGAATTAACAACGGTTAAAGCTGGATGGCGTTGATGATCTTTTCTGTAGCGCCGGTATTGCTTTCTACGTAAGTCCTGATCTTGCCGGATGCGAACTGGCGGTATTCGCCGTCGCATAAAAGTAAGTCGGCGGCACTATCTAATTCCTGCGTATTGCTGATGTTGATACCCGCCTTCAGTTCAATAATGTCCCGTGCTTCTTTAAAACGCTGGTAGTTAGGTCCGAACATCACCGGTAAGCCAAAAGCGGCCGCCTCGAGCGTATTGTGTATCCCCGCGCCAAACCCCCCGCCGATGTAGGCGACTTCGCCGTACTGATATAATGAGGACAACATGCCAATGTTATCGATAACCAGAACCCTTAGATTTGAGATTTGAGATTGGAGACTTGCGATTTGCGATAGCCGAACAGTGTTGTGCGCGGGCAACAGGTTAACTAAGTTATTGATCTTCTCTTCGCCAATCTCATGCGGGGCGAAGATGAACTTCCAATCCGGATATTTCTCTAACAAAGTCACTAAAAGTTCCTCGTCTTGCGGCCAGGTACTTCCAGCCACTAAAAGTGGCTGCCCATTTTTAAATTCTGCAATTACAGGTAACTCTTTTGGCGATTGTGCATTAGCCCAAACCCTATCGAAGCGCGTATCACCGCTTACAGAGGCGTTATCGATGCCAATTGCTTTCAGTAGCTGTACCGATTGTTCGTCCTGAACAAAAAAACGGGTGACCATTTTCAGCATTTGCCGGTGCAACCCACCGTACCATTTAAAGAACACTTGCTGCGGCCTGAAAATGCTGGACACGATGTAAAGCGGAATGTTCTTCAAGTGCAGCTCATTAAAAAAATGATACCAGTATTCGTACTTGGTAAAAACGGCTATTGCCGGGTTTATGGTTTCAATAAATTTCCTGGCGTTTACAGCAGTATCTAAAGGCAGGTAATAAACGGCATCAGCCAGAGGCGTGTTTTTCCTGATCTCGTAACCCGATGGTGAGAAGAAGGTAACAATAATTGGATGGTTTGGGTAAAGTGTTTTCATCTGCTCCAGAACAGGCCGACCCTGTTCAAATTCGCCAAGTGAAGCAAAGTGAAACCAAATACTGTTTTTAAGGTTTTTAATCTGTTGTTGCCTGCGGCCTCTGATCCATAGCTGCGCTTTGGTTTTAAAAGCAGCGGCAATGTAAATGGCCACCCAATACATACGTATGCCAATATTATATAACAACAACATAAAATGAAATCCTTATCTTCGTCGGTAAAAGTAGGGATTTTGGGCTCAAAATTCATCGTTCGTGTTACAGCGATAGCTCATGCGTGTCCTGTCTGGCAGGCGATAAACAAGTAATTACTTATCATACACTATAAATGAAAAAGATTTTAGTAACCGGGGGATTAGGCTTCATAGGTTCGCATACCGTTGTGGAATTGGTTAATGCTGGCTATGATCCCGTAATTGTGGACGACCTGTCTAATTCTAATGTGAAGATCCTGGATCAGATCACCAAAATTATCGGTGTTAAACCTGCTTTTTACCAGTTGGATCTTTGCGACGAAGCCGGTGTTTACAGCCTTGCTAAAGATGAACCGAATGTGGAGGGGATCATTCACTTTGCTGCTTTTAAAGCCGTGGGCGAATCAGTACAGTTCCCGTTAAAATATTATCGTAATAACTTTTACTCGCTCATCAACCTGTTGAATGCGTATGCCGGTAAGCCGGTAAATTTCGTATTCTCCTCAAGCTGTACCGTGTACGGCCAGCCAGAAAACCTGCCGGTTACAGAAGATGAGCCTGTTAAACCGGCGCAATCACCCTATGGTAATACCAAGCAGATAGCTGAAGAAATGCTGCGCGATCTGATTGCTTCAGGTTCAAACTATAAGATTACCTCATTAAGATATTTTAACCCCGTTGGTGCCCATGAATCTGCGTTGATCGGCGAATTGCCTATCGGTGTGCCGCAAAACCTGGTTCCGTTTATCACGCAAACGGCTATCGGCAAACGCGAGAAACTAACCGTTTTCGGTGATACTTATAACACACCTGATGGTAGCTGTATCCGCGATTATATACATGTGGTAGATTTAGCGAAAGCACACGTTGCTGCCTTAAAGTTAATGGAGAAAGAAGGCTTTAAAGGTTACGATGTGTTTAACCTGGGTACCGGTAAAGGTAACTCTGTATTAGAAGTGATCCATGCGTTTGAAGCTACCACCGGCGTTAAATTGCCTTATGTTATTGGCCCGGCCAGACCAGGAGACGTAGAGCAGGTGTGGGGCGACGTGACAAAATCTGCCGAAGTTTTAGGCTGGAAAGCCGAACTTGGCTTACCAGAAATGATGTCCTCTGCCTGGGCGTGGGAACAGTATATCAACCAAAATCCGTTATAATCCGTACAATAGTACATGAAGAAAATTATCATCACGGGCGGCGCCGGTTTCATCGGTTCTCATGTGGTTCGCCGCTTTGTTAAAAACCATCCGGAATACCAGATTATCAACCTGGATAAATTAACCTATGCAGGTAACCTGGCAAATTTAAGGGATATTGAAAACGAACCGAACTATCGTTTTATTAAAGGCGATATTGTTGATGCGGCGTTCATTCAAAACCTTTTTAATCAGGAACAACCGGATGCGGTTATTCACCTGGCGGCAGAGTCGCACGTAGACCGGTCAATCACTAATCCGCTGGAATTTGTAATGACAAACGTGATTGGTACCGTTAATTTATTAAACGCTGCCCGCAATACCTGGAAAGGCCGTTACGACGAGACACGTTTTTATCACGTGTCAACAGATGAGGTTTACGGTACTTTGGGCGAAACCGGTATGTTTACAGAAACAACCGCTTACGATCCGCATTCACCATATTCGGCTTCAAAAGCAGGGTCGGATCATTTCGTGAGAGCTTATCACGATACTTACGGGTTGAATACCGTTGTTTCTAATTGTTCTAACAACTATGGCTCGTATCATTTCCCCGAGAAACTGATCCCGCTGGCCATTCATAACATCAAGCAAAATAAACCGGTGCCGGTATACGGCAAAGGCGAAAATATCCGCGACTGGTTATGGGTTGAAGACCACGCACGTGCGATTGAGCAAATTTTCCATGAAGCTAAAACTGGCAGCACTTATAATATCGGCGGACATAACGAATGGAAAAACATTGACCTTATTCGTCTGTTATGCAAAATCATGGACGAGAAGCTGGGCCGCGAACCGGGTGAATCTGCAAAGCTGATCACCTTTGTAACGGACCGTGCGGGCCATGATTTAAGGTATGCAATTGATGCTACCAAACTAAAAGAAGAATTAGGCTGGACCCCAAGCATTACTTTTGAAGAAGGTCTGGAGAAAACTGTAGACTGGTACCTGGCTAATGAGGAATGGTTGAATGATGTTACATCGGGCCATTATCAGCAGTACTACCAGGAACAGTATGCTAACCGTTAACTATGTTCGGACTGTTTAAGAAGAAACGTACTGAAGCTGAACCAATAGAATTTAATTACGACCAGGTAATGGTCGACCTGCATTCGCATGTGCTTCCCGGAATAGACGACGGGGCCAAGAATCTGGACGAATCCATGGTGCTGGTGCAAAAAATGGCGGAGTTGGGGATAAAGAAAATTATCGCCACTCCGCATATTATGGTTGATTTTTACCGTAATGATGCTGAAAGCATTCATCTGGCTCTAGAGCAATTGAAAGCCAGGGTAAAAGAAGAAGGCCTTGATATTAAGCTGGAAGCTGCAGCTGAGTACTATTACGACGAAACCTTTGAAGAACGTGTGAAAAGTGGCGAGGTGCTTACCATTGGTCACAATTGTGTTTTGTTCGAACTTTCCTTTGTAGCTAAGCCGCAGCAGATAATTCCTATCATTCAGAAGATGAAAGATAAAGGCTATCACCCTATACTTGCCCATCCGGAGCGTTACCCTTACTATAGCCTGGAAGATTACCAGATGATCAAGGATTGGGGCTGCTGTTTGCAGATCAACACCATTTCTTTAACCGGATATTACGGTAGGCACGCAAAAGAGATTGCAGAAATGCTGATTGATAATAACCTGGTAGATTATATTTCAAGCGATATGCACCACCCTCGCCATGCCGAAGCGCTGGAAAAAGCCCTTCGTATGCCGTACCTGAAAAAACTGATCCAAAGTGGGGTGCTCAAAAATATGGAGTTGCTTTAGCGATTGTTTTTAAAGCTGCATCAACGAAATGTAGTGTACTGTTTTCGTATTTTTCACTAATATTTATTGATTCTAATTTTTTCCGTTGTTTTAAAAGTAAAACCTTTGCTTCATCTAGCATTAAAGTGTCAATGCAAGGGGTATCCCTTGCAAATAGTTCGAAGGCCTCTATACGTGCCTCATAGCCTTGTGTGTATAGCATTTCTGTTATTTTAAGAAAATATGCTGTAGTCTCTAGGCTATATAATGCAAAAACCAGCGTGCCATTATAGTTGTATAGCTTTGGATCTAGAATTTTTTCTATAAAAATTTCAATGGCAGGTTGATACCTTACTTCTGAAAGAATCAGTGCGATTTTATTACGTATAGAGTGGCTTTCTGTTACTTCAAATATTCGTAACAATTCGGCTTTATCCGTTTCGTCCAGATTTTCCGGTTTGATAAGTTCAAAAGCTTTAATTAGTTGATTACTCATACCTTAACGCTTCCACCGGGTCTAACCGCGATGCTTTTTTTGCCGGGTAATAGCCTGACAGCAGGCCAATACCTGTACACATGATCAAAGCTACACCCATCCAAAGCCATGGCACTACAAAATGACCGCTAATCTGGATAGCGATAAGGTTACCGATAGCCATACCTAAAATGATCCCTCCGGCGCAACCGATAATACAGATCACAATGGCTTCTATCAAAAACTGCTTACGGATAATAGATGGCGTAGCGCCGATGGCTTTGCGTACACCAATTTCGCGGGTACGCTCGGTTACCGATACCAGCATAATATTCATCAAACCAATGGCGGCGCCAATAAGGGTAACAATACTGATGGCGAAACCTGCCAGGGTGATTCCGGTTAACTGGCCGGATAGCTGCTGTTGGATAGAGTCACTACGGGTGATCTCAAAGTTATCATCACCGCCGATACGTATACCGCGTACATTCCTGAATAAAGCACTGGCTTCACCGATAGTAGCTTCCAAAGCGGTAGGTGTACTCACCATAACGCCAATGGTATAGGTAGGACTGGTACTGGTGGTGATTTGCTTGGCTTTAAATACCGGGATAATACAAATTTTGTCGCCACCGAAACCGGCGCTCGAGCCTTTAGGTTCACATAAACCAATTACCCGAAACTTATTTGCGCCAATCAGGATGACCTGGTTAATAGGGTTAATATCTTTAAAAAGCTTCGTGCGGATATCGTTACCGATGATTACCACGTTAGAACCGTGCTCCAGTTCAGAATTGGAGAAATTTCTGCCTGTCGCCAACTTGTAACCACGGGTAAGCAGGTAGTTTTCGTCAGCACCGACAATGGTGATGTTCGGGTTAGTTTTTACATCACCGAATTTTACGGTTGATGCACCTGATGCGACCGTACTGATGGCAATTTGCGCCGGAAGTTTAAAGGTTTGCTTAAACCGGACAGCTTCGTCGTAGCGGATAGAGCGGTACATTTTGCGGTGACCGCCATTGCCAAATTGAATGCCCGACCCCCGGTTACGAATGGTGAAGGAATTGGCGCCCATGCTGGAAAAGGCGTCGTTCGTCCATTGCTTTATGCCTTCGATAGCCGTTAAAATACCCACTAACGCCATAATCCCTATGGCGATAATAAGCGCAGTTAGCGAAGTGCGCAGCCTGTTTCCACTAATTGATTGAAGGGCAATAGCCACATTTTCTTTAAAGTTGGTTTGTACAGGCATACACTAAAGCTACAAATATTTACTGCTTAGATGATGCAGCGCTATCTTTTGTTACACCTGTTTCCGCGTTTTGTAAGTAATTGTGTTGGGTAAGCCAGTAGTAGGCGTAAAAAAGGTGGTGAACGAACACGTTCTTTGGGTCGTTTTTAAACAACTGGTTATAAGCATCATCTGGCATCAGTATAACCGGTGTGCCGCAACGTACATAGTCGTTTGTGGTTGCGTATTCAGGTTCTGCAAATTGTGGCAGTTGCTTTTTAATGTATTTATAGATGGTATGGCCCAGGTATTTCTCGCTGTTCTCCTGCGCCCTCATGCCTGGCTTTCTTATCCGGTTATATACATGTTTCAGATACAGCCGGATAAAGAATGATTGTTTAGCCAGCGCCTCATTGATGTTCGAGAATGGATTGAGCGTATTAAAATCATTAATAGTTTGTACAGAAAGCGGTGTTTGGGGCACCCAGTCGTAAGCATTGGTTATCGCGATACCCCAGCCGTTGCGGGTTAAAAATTCATAATCGTAAGCATAGTAAAGGTTCCCTGGCTTCGGCGGTGCACTGCAATAGGTTTTAAAGGTAATATCGGCGGCGATCACTTTAGTTCTTTGCAGGTAATCCAGGTGCGAACGCAGCAGATAAGCAATAGCAGCACCCTGGCTATGCCCTACAATAATGAAGCTCTTGATATGTTTTGTACGGTAGAGTTGTTGAATTTGCGGTACTATAGTTTTAGAAAGATCCGCCATGCCCAGCAACCAGCCGATATGCACCGCAGCACGCGGGTTATCTGCTAAGTGGTATTTGAAATCTGTGGTATCACTGATGTGCAGCTTGCCCTGCGCCGGAACCATAGCCGCATAAAAATTCTCCAGCCAGCTGGTAGCAGAAGAAGTAGTGCCCCTGATGCTGATCGCTGCAATATCCTGCGTTTTGTTCACCCACAAGTCCCACCGGTTTTGCAGCGGGCCCACCGGCGAGCGGTAAATGCGGGTATAATTTAAAGGCAGGGGCGTTTTATCTTTCTTTAAAGCAGTATCGGCCTGCTGCCGCGATAATCTTAATAGTTCGAGGTACTCGTTCGCATCAAAACCGGGTTTTAGTTGCGCTTCTGACGCGGTGCAGAAGAGTAGGGCTATTAATATGATGGCAAGTCGTTTCATTATCAGTATTGTAAGTATCCAAAAAAAAGAATTAACTATCCCTTTAAACAACAACAGCAGCATAGTTTCCTATACTGCTGTCTAAATATCGTGTATATTGTTCTTATACTGAAAAAGAAGTTCCGCAACCGCAGGTGCTTGCTGCGTTAGGGTTATTAAAGGTAAACCCGCGGGCATTCAGTCCGTCTTGCCAGTCAATCTGCATACCAACCAGGTAAAGGCCGTGTGCTTTATGCATAAATACTTTCACACCATCTATCCAATATTCCTGGTCGCCGTCTTTCTTCTGGTCAAAACCTAATATATAATTCATACCGGCACAACCACCGCCTTCAACACCAACACGCAGGCCAAAATCTTCGCCGATCTCTTGCTGGTCTTTCAGTTTCTTGATCTCTTTAACGGCATTCTCTGTAAAAGAAACCGGTGCAGTAATATTCTCAACAGCAGTACTCATCTTTAATTTGAATTATCTAAACAAATATAAGGTAAAATGCAGATTTTTGTCACCCGAACCATTTAAATGACCTTTGCTTAACATTTTTAATTCATGATCACATTAGGTTATATCCTTGATATTATAAAGTTTACGATAGCAGGCACCGGCGTAGTTTGGGTAGCCTTTTATTTATTGAAGCCCTACCTGGAACGGAACGAACGTATCCAGCTTTTAGAGATGAAAAAGGCCACAAGCGCGCAAACACTGCCTTTACGTCTGCAGGCTTATGAGCGGATTATTCTGTTTATTGAGCGTATCAACCCCGCCAGTATGCTGGTGCGGATCAATGCGCCTTCTTTTTCGCGGGATGAATTGCTGAACCTGATCCTGACGGAAATCCGCACGGAGTATCAGCATAATATTACGCAGCAGATCTATGTCAGCAATGAGGCGTGGGCTGTTGTCAAGCAGATTAAGGACGATACACTTGCACTGGTCACCAACGTGCTGAAAAGTATACCCGAGGAAGCTTCAGGCCTTGACGCCAGTAAACTGATGCTGGCGCATATCAGCCAGTTAGAGGATAATCCTTACGATATGGCGGTAGCGTTAATTAAACGCGATCTGGAAAAACTGTTTTAAACTATGGCAGATCAAAAGTTCACTACCTCTGGGATAGAGATCAAAACCGTATACGGTCCGGATGGCGCGGAGCTTCCCGGCGAATTTCCGTATACAAGGGGTATCCAGCCTGATATGTACCGTGGTAAACTATGGACCATGCGCCAATACGCGGGTTTTTCTACCGCAGAAGAATCTAACAAAAGATACCATTACCTGCTTAGCCAGGGTACCATGGGGCTTTCTGTGGCTTTTGACCTGCCGACGCAGATCGGGTACGATTCTGATCACCCGCTCGCAGAAGGCGAGGTAGGGAAGGTGGGGGTGGCTATCGATTCGCTCCGCGATATGGAGATCCTCTTTGATGGTATCCGTTTACAGGATATCACCACCTCCATGACCATCAATGCGACTGCAGGTACATTATTAGCCATGTACATTGCGCTGGCAAAAAAACAGGGTGCAGATCTGAAGCAGATTTCGGGAACCATCCAGAACGATATATTAAAGGAGTACGCTGCACGGGGTACCTATATTTATCCACCGGCCCCTTCCATGCGGCTGATCACCGATATTTTTGAATACTGTAGTAAAGAGGTACCGAAGTGGAATACCATTTCTATATCGGGCTATCACATTCGCGAAGCGGGCTCAACCGCAGTGCAGGAGCTTGCCTTTACCTTGGCCAACGGAAAGGCTTATCTCAAAGCCGCCATGAGCAAGGGTTTAGCTATTGATGTATTTGCCAAACGGCTTTCGTTCTTCTTCAATTGCCACAATAACTTTTTCGAAGAGATAGCCAAATTCAGGGCAGCGCGCCGGATGTGGGCACATATTACTAAGGAGTTGGGGGCAACGGATCCGTCTGCGCAGAAACTGCGGTTCCATACGCAAACCGGTGGGTCTACACTTACAGCCCAGCAGCCACTGAATAATATTGTAAGGGTAAGTAACCAGGCGCTGGCAGCCGTTTTGGGCGGTACACAATCTTTGCATACCAATGGGTACGACGAAGCACTTTCGCTCCCGACTGAAGCCGCTGCTAAGATTGCCCTGCGTACGCAGCAGATCATTGCCTTTGAAAGCGGTGTTACAGACACCGTCGATCCTTTAGCAGGCTCTTACTTCGTAGAGGCTTTGACAGACGAGTTGGAAAAGGCAGCCTGGGCTTATATTGAAAAGATAGATGCCATGGGCGGAGCGGTTAAGGCGATAGAGCAGGATTATATCCAGCAGGAGATTGCTTCATCGGCTTACAGGTATCAGACCGAGATTGAAAAAGGCGAACGGATTATTGTTGGGGTAAATAAATATACCGAAGCAGAGCAGGTAGCTACAGATGTTTTCAGGGTGGATGACAGCATCCGTACCCAGCAGATAGCTAAGCTGAAGCAGCTAAAAGAAGAGCGGGATAATGCCCTGGTAGCGGAAGCGCTGGCAGAATTAAAAGCGGCGGCACAAGGCAACAATAATGTGATGTCGTTCGTATTAAAGGCGGTTGAAAATTATGTAACCCTTGGTGAAATTGCCGATGTATTTCGTGAGGTTTTTGGAGAATATTAACTGTCAGGAAAAGTAAAATTACAGGCCGGGACAACTAAAAAATTACTGCCCAGCCGGTTAGCTGAAAAGGGTGTTTTAACTCGTTTTTTTCTTCGAAAGTTATTAACATTTTGCACTAACATTTGTTAACAAAACGTTTTATCGATGAAGATTAAGGTATTTTCATCAAAGGAAATTATTGTAATAATAATTAAAGTGCAAAAAGTGTCAAAAATTAAAAAACTGCGTTTTTACCCTTGTTAAGGCGGTTTTTATTGTTATTGATAACATAAAAACTATGTTAAGCAAATTTAAATTTTAATTTTTTTATTAGGTTTTTTTTCGAATATTCGATGTTCCGTACAGGGGCCAAAGTGAGTTTATGCTTGAGGTTAGTAATCAATATTTTACCGATAATTATATGGAAAAAACTTGTACAAGTGTTTGGAATAGTTGCCTTCAGATCATTAAAGATAACATCCCGGCCCAGAGTTTTAAAACCTGGTTCGAGCCGATTAAAGCTTTAAGGATAGAAGGAAGTGTTCTGACTATACAGGTACCAAGTTTATTCTTTTACGAGTGGCTTGAGGAACATTATGTAGGCTTGTTGCGCAAGACTATAAAAAAACAATTGGGTGATGAAGGACGTTTAGAATACAATATAGTTGTAGAACAATCGTCTTCTAGTAAGCCGTACACCACTAACATGCCGTCTAACGGTAATGGTGCAGAGGCCAAGAATCAGTCAATGCCGATACCGATCTCTATCAATAAAGATATAAAGAACCCGTTTGTAATACCGGGGCTGAAGAAACTGCACGTAGACCCGCAGTTGAACCAGAATTATACCTTTGAGAATTTTGTAGAGGGCGATTGTAACCGCCTGGCACGTTCTGCAGGCTATGCAGTTGCTGCCAAACCGGGTGGTACTTCATTTAATCCCTTAATGATCTATGGCGGTGTAGGCTTGGGCAAAACCCACCTGGCGCAGGCGATAGGTAACGAGATTAAACGTACACTGCCGGATAAGCTGGTGCTTTACGTATCTTGCGAGAAGTTTACCCAGCAGTTTGTTGATGCGCTGAAGCATAATAACATTAACGACTTTGTGAACTTTTACCAGGCGATTGATGTGCTGATTATGGATGACGTGCACAACTTTGCCGGTAAAGAGAAAACGCAGGATTTCTTCTTCCATATCTTTAACCATCTGCACCAGTCTGGCAAGCAGCTGATCATTACCTCAGACAAAGCGCCTAAAGATCTGGCCGGTTTGGAAGAGCGTTTGCTATCACGTTTCAAATGGGGTTTATCTGCCGATTTACAGATACCTGATCTGGAAACCCGCATGGCGATCCTGAAGAATAAGATCTACCAGGATGGTATCGAGATTTCGAATGATGTGATTGAGTACGTAGCACACAACATTGATAATAACGTACGCGAACTGGAAGGCGCCATGGTTTCCCTGCTTGCGCAGTCTACCCTGAACAGGAAAGAGATAGACCTGAACCTGGCAAAGCAGATGCTGAAGAACTTCGTGAAAAATTCTGCAAAGGAAATTTCGATGGAGTATATCCAGAGCCTGGTGTGCGAATACTTCGAAGTGCCGGTAGAAATGCTGAAATCGCAAACCCGCAAACGCGAAATTGTTCAGGCGCGTCAGATATCTATGTACCTGGCAAAGGCACACACAAAGAGCTCGCTGAAAACCATTGGTCATTTCTTTGGCGGCCGCGACCACTCTACCGTGATCTATGCCTGCCAAACCGTAGAAGACCTGATCGATACGGATAAGAAGTTTAAAGGCTACGTTGCCGATATCCAGAAAAAACTGAAAATGTCTTAATTGATTATAAATCCAACCGAAGCCTTGCGAAAGCAGGGCTTTTTTTATGGTTTCGGCCATCAGCTGCCGGTTGGCTGGCAAAAGCCAGTGCGCCACTGCTGCCACACTCGCCAGATTCGCCGCATTTACCACGTTTACCAGCCTGCCATGGGTTTGCTAACTTTTAAGTCAGGATTACTGCCATTATCCAGGCACCATTATGTCTCACTATTGTTATTCATTTTAAGTAAATTTAACAGGCTTGTTTTATTCTTAATTTATGAAAAATAGTATACTGCTTATTCTCCCGATGATCTTGTTTGCCAAGGTTGGCCTGGCGCAAAGCACTGAACAAGACGGTATCAGGAAAACCATTAACACCTTATTCGACGCGATGAAAAAGGGAGACAGCACTTTACTGCGAACTACTTTTCATAAAAGCGCAGTGTTGCATACTATTTCTGCACAAAAGGATGGTACAGTGCTATTAGGAAACAAAGAGCGGATAGATGATTTTGCTAAAGCGGTAGGTACGCCGCACACCCAGGTTTGGGACGAGCGGATCACTATTACCGACATAAAGATAGATGGCGACTTGGCCAGTGTATGGGTGCCTTACAAATTTTATCTGGGCGGCAACTACAGCCATTGCGGTGTAGATAGTTTTCAGCTAATGAAAACTGCAGACGGCTGGAAGATTATTTACCTGGTGGATACGCGCCGAAAAGATAAGTGCCCGGAGTAGGTTAAAATTCTATTTCGAGAGGAAGAGATTTAACCGAAAGCTTTCCGTTTTGAGTCTCCTGATTTTCCTGATATAAGTTCTCTCTCAATAAGTATTGCCAAACCTGCTTGGTTTCCGGATCTATAATAATATATTCAGCAATGGCATTTTGCTGGTATAACTGAAACTTACGCTGTAGGTCGTGCTCTTTGTTGGTAGAAAGTATTTCGATAACCATATCCGGTGCGCCCATTATCCCTTTTTCAGCAATAAGCGCCTGCTTAGTCTTACTTACAAACAGGATATCAGGCTGTACTACATTCTCGCCATTATTTAGATACACATCGCATGGCGATATAAATATGTCACCTAAACCGCTACTCTCTATAAGAGCTTGTAATTTAATAGCAAGTTTTAGCAAAAGTTTCTGATGTGTGGTTGTAGGTGAGGGCGACATATAAAGTGTATTGTCTATTACTTCACAAGCAGTCCCTTCCGGAAGCATTTCGAACACTTCCATTGCAGTACGTGGTATGTCAAGCAAATTTTTCATTACAACACTAATATACAAATAAGCTAATTAACAGCAGAATTGTTTACAACGCCCTCAAATGCCATAGCGCATAAAACAGCGCGGTTACGTGTAGCGCTTGCGGGATCTGATGGCTGGCGAGCAGTTGTTTAATTTCTTCTATGGTATATTCCTCAATCAGGATTTCCTCGTGTTCATCTAACGATTGTTCTGCTACTTTCTTGCCGCCTGTTGCCAGGAAGTTATAAGTAACGTTGGTAGAGGTAGAGGGATTGGGATAAATGCTGCCCAAGGATTCAAACTTCTCGAATACATAACCGGTTTCTTCCAGCAATTCGCGACGGATGGCGGCTTCCGGTTCTTCACCTTTTTCAATTACACCGCCCGGTATCTCTAAAGATACAATGCCTGCTGCATGGCGGTACTGGCGAACCATCAATACTTTGCCTTCCTCGGTCAGCGCTACAACGCTTGCCCAGTTCGGATATTCCAGTACGTAATAATCGTCTTTAACACGACCATCGGGCAGTTCGCAAACGTCTTTACGCAAGGTAGCCCAGCGGTCTTTAATAAGATATGTTGATGACAGTTTTTTCCAGGTCAGATCTTTCATAGAATTTAGAATACAGAATGTTGAATAACCAATATTAACTAAAGTTCCGTTTAGGGATAATAAAAAATGCTGAATAAGAATAGATGATTAAGTCGATATTCTTTATTCAGCATACCATATTTTTAATGGGCTTATCTACCAGCTGCCGCTGCTGCCACCGCCACCGAAGCTGCCGCCGCCGAAACCGCCGAAGCCACCGCCACCGGAACCACCACCGCCAGAGAATCCGCCCCAGTCGTCGCCACCGCGTCTGCCGCTGCTGCCCAACATATTGCCGGCAAGGAACCACCAGAACGGGCTTGCACCGCCACGGCTGCCAATAATATGGCCACCGCCACCGCCGCCTCTTCTTCGGAAAATGATAATCAGTATCACCACAATAATAATTAGAATAGCGCCACCGCTGCCCTGGCCGCTCTTGCGCTTCTTTTTCTGCGATTGAGGGTCAGCCTTAAATTCGCCTTTGGTAGCTTTAATGATATCGTCCGTGGCCTTATCAAGTCCGCCATAGTAATCACCCTGGCGGAACAGAGGTTTAATATCTTTCTGGATAATTTGCTGGGTAACAATATCCGGCAAGGCGCCTTCAAGTCCGTACCCGGTTTGTATAGTCATCTTACGGTCGTTCAGGGCCACCAATACCAGCACCCCGTTATTTTTACCACTTTGCCCGATTCCCCATTTACGGCCCAGCATGGTACCATACTCATTAATATCATAGTCGCCTACTGATTTGATGATCACTACGGCAATCTGGGTAGAGGAAGAATCGTTAAAGGCGACCAGTTTATTCTCCAACTGCTGCTTATCATTGGCAGATAAGGTATTGGTAAAGTCGGTAACCAGTGTGGTTGACTTTTCGGGGAAATCCTGTGCCTTGCTCATAGAGAAAGCCAGCAGCAGCCCGAAAACCAATAATATTTTTCTAAACATTGTAATTAGGTTTATTCGCCGTCCATAAAGGCAACATCGTCAGAAAGCTCGTTCGTGTCGCCGCTTTGGTGCGGGAAATATTTTTTCAATTGTTCACCTGCCAGGGTACATCCGGTAACGATACCTTCAACCAGGTTGCCCACCTTAAACTCGTTCAGCATGGCTTCTTTGGTGCTGTCCCAGAAATCATCGGGCACCACAGAGTTGATACCTGCATCGCCAATAATGGCAAATTTCCGGTCAACAGTGGCCACGTAAACCAGTACGCCGTTACGTGCTTTGGTTTTTTCCATGTCGAGCTGGTAGAAATATTTAGCCGCACGGTCAAGCACCTCTTCGCTGCAGTTCTTTTCAACGCAGACCCTGATTTCGCCCGAGGTGTTTTTCTCGGCGCGTTCTACAGCTTCGCGTATCAGCTGCTGTTCTTCTTCGGTGAAAATAGACATCTTCTGATTGCACTGATTTTTATGTGATTTCACCGATTGCTAATGATTCAAACCCAATCGGTGTAATCAAAAGTATAATCGGTGAAATCGAAATAATTTTTAGAATTGTACTTTCGGGGCAGCCTGTGCATTAGCATCTGCCTGGAAGTAACCTTTAGGTGTAAAGCCAAACATCTTAGCGGTCAGGTTAGCCGGAAACTCGCGGATCTTGCTGTTATAAGATTGTACGGAGTTGTTAAAGTCCATACGGGCAACGCTGATGCGGTTTTCTGTTCCTTCTAACTGGGCCTGCAGGTTGGTGAAGTTTTCGTTCGCCTTCAGGTTAGGGTAATTTTCTGAAGCTACCAATAAGCGGCCAAGGGCTGTACTTAACTGGCCTTGTGCTTCTTGGTATTTCTGTACGTTTTCTGGTGTAAGTTTGGTAGGGTCTACCTGGATAGAGGTCGCTTTTGCGCGTGCTTCGGTTACTGCTGTCAGTGTGCTTTTTTCAAAATTTGCCACACCTTTTACCGTTGCAACCAGGTTAGGGATCAGGTCTGCACGGCGCTGATACTGGCTTTGTACCGTTCCCCATTTAGCCTTGGTGTCTTCATCCATCTTCACAATGCTATTGTAGCTGCAAGAACTTAAGGACATTACTGCCGCAAAGGCAAATATTACTGTGAATAGTTTTTTCATTTTTAACCGTTTTGTATTTTGTTTAAAGTTAGATACAAATTGTATACCGTTGTTACAACATTTGCACTTACTGCCACTATGGCAAGTTAGCGCAACGATGATGTAAGTTAAATGACGGTAATCACAAATCCAAAACGGTTATGCAGCCTTCAGGTTTTAGTTGGCCCTGAAACCTTCTAATTGCAATACTTTCTTTTTCAGAATTCCACGGGCGCGGTGCAGGGTAGTGCGTGAAAGCAGTTCGGTAATGCCCAGCATGTTACCAATCTCCTGGTGCGAATAACCTTCGATAGCATACAGGTTAAAAACAGAGCGGTAATTACCCGGAAGTTCCTGTATAATATTCATCAGTTCTTTAGCTTCTACCGGGTTGTTTTGTGCGGTGCTAAAGAATGGGGTGCTGTATTCGCCGATTTCTTCGGTTAAAACCATTGGTTTTAATTTGCGGTAACGCGAAATAGCCGTATGCGTCATAATCCTTCTGATCCATCCCTCTATGCTGCCCTCACCACGGAAATTGTGCAGGTTTTTGAAAAGCTTGATAAAGCCTTCCTGTAAAACGTCCTGCGCTTCGTCACGGTCTGAGGTGTAGCGCATACATACCGCTAACATTTTTGGCGCCATTACCTTATATAGTAGGTCCTGCTGCTTACGGTCGTTATTTTTGCAGCCTTCAAAAATTCTGGTTAAGCTTTTTTCGCAGATCATGATAAATGTTGTTTTGTTATGCCACCTATGCCAAAATTTTCGCCAATAAATTAAATTATTGATTATCAGATAATTATTGTAATTTGGAAGAACTAAACTGTTCGTTAGCGAACAGTTTTAGTACCCTTGCGGACACTTTGCCGCTAAATGGTTAATTTTGCAGCATCCGGGATAAAAACCCGGCAAGTATTATGATTAAGGAAGTTGAAATTGTATGCCAGCCAGGGCAGCATCAGGACGAAGATGCGATCAAAGGTTTAGCAGCAGCCGCTGTTAAAACCGCTCCGAAAAATATTACAGCTGTAAAAATTTTAAAACGTTCGATAGATGCACGTGGCCGTAAGGTAGTGTACCGCATGCAGGTAAGGGTTTATATCAACGAGCCTGCGCCGCAGGAACATCACGTGGTGAAATACCCTAATATTAGCTTGGCAAAACCGGTGATTATTGTAGGCGCGGGTCCGGCAGGACTGTTTGCCGCCTTACAGTGTATTAAGCAGGGATTGAAGCCAATTGTGCTCGAACGTGGCAAAGATGTAAAGCAACGCCGCCGGGATCTGGCGAATATCAATAAACAAGGCTTGATTAATCCGGAATCGAATTACTGTTTTGGAGAAGGTGGCGCGGGTACTTATTCTGATGGTAAATTATATACCCGTTCAACCAAGCGTGGAGATGTAAACGAAGCGCTGAAAGTTTTTACAGACCACGGTGCTACGGAAGATATTTTAGTAGATGCAAGGCCGCATATAGGTACCAACAAGCTGCCGCAAATTATCACGGCAATTCGCGAAACCATACAAAATGCTGGCGGTGAAGTTCGGTTTGATACGAAGGTAACGCGACTGATCGTCAGTTTCGATAAGATAAAAGGCGCGGAGCTTGCAGGTGGCGAGAAGGTAATGGCAGATGCACTGATCCTGGCAACCGGCCATTCCGCGCGGGACGTTTTCGAGATGTTGCATCACCAGCATATCCTGATCGAAGCGAAACCATTTGCCCTGGGTGTCCGGATAGAGCATCCGCAGGAAGTGATCGACCAGGCGCAATATAAATGTGCAGACCGCGGGCCGTACCTGCCGCCATCTTATTACAGCCTGGTAGAACAGGTGGATGGCCGGGGCGTATTCTCGTTCTGTATGTGTCCCGGTGGAATTATTGCCCCCTGCGCGACAGACTTTAATGAAATTGTAGTGAATGGCTGGAGCCCTTCTAAACGAAATAATCCTTATGCTAATTCCGGAACTGTAGTGCAGATCAACCTGGAAGATGTCCCCGGAAAGGAAGGCGATCCTTTCCGTTTGCTGAATTTTCAAAAACAGGTGGAGTTAGCGGCTTACCAACATGGCGGCGGTAACCTGGTCGCACCTGCGCAGCGGATGGTCGATTTTGTCGAGGGGAGGGTATCGCGAGACCTTCCAGTAAATTCTTACCTACCGGGAACAAAATCAATCGGCTTAAAAGAAGTGCTGCCCAAGTTTGTACATGATAGCCTGAAGAAAGCGTTGCCGGTATTCGGCAAAAAAATGAAAGGTTACTACACCAATGAGGCGATTTTGGTAGGGGTGGAGTCAAGAACTTCATCACCGGTAAAAATCCCGCGCGATAAAGAAACGTTACAGCATCCGCAAGTCGGTGGGCTGTTTCCTTGCGGCGAAGGTGCAGGCTACGCCGGTGGCATTATTTCTGCTGCGATTGACGGGATCAACTGCGCTGACGCAGCATTTAAATATTTAGGCTAATGGCAACTACAGCAGAAATTTTAGAGCGAAAGTTTGACAACGTATTTCACGGGCAGCCCTGGTATGGCAGAAATATCTTTGACATCATCAGTGATGTAACTTTCGAAACGGCCTACGAAAAGCCGGCAGGTGCAGCCCACACTATTTTAGAGATACTGCTGCACATGCTCAGCTGGACGCAGGAGGTTACTGCACGCTTAGGTGGTAAATTTGCCGGTACACCGGAAGGGGACGACTGGCCCAAAGCCGGTAAGCCCGACGAGGCAAGGCTGCCCCAAGTAATTAATGATCTGAAACTTGCTAATGTAAATTTGGTAAAAGCTATCCACGAGTTGCCGGATGAAAAATGGCAGCAGCTGATCAACGATGAGCGGGATGAAGAACCGGTAGCTACCTATGAAGGCTTAGTGGATGGGTTTATCCAGCACCAGGTTTACCATGCGGGGCAGATCGCAATCTTAAACCGGATGCTGGGCGGACGTTAATCTTCCAGTTCGCGGCATTCAAAACCCGCCCCTTGCAATACATGCTCGATTTGTGAAGGCGATAAATCCGGCGCATCTACCCGCAGTATCCGGTCGCAATCTTCCAGGTCGAAGTTCCACCTTTTGATGTTCTGGTCTTGCAGCAGATTTGCAATACGGCTTACTTCGCGCTGCTCACGAACGCTTGTTCTAAACACCATAATCTCCATAGTTCTCTTATTTTAGCAATTAGCGCTATTGATTACTCAGTTTGTTTTTCCGGCGCCCCTTTTTCTTCGGTGTGTGGTTGTTCCCAATCGAAGTTGTCCCAGCGCCTGCCGCGGAAATCGCACATCCGATCGCGCATTTGTTTTTTAAACTGCTCTTTTTGCTCCGGCGACATATGTTTCAGTTTTTCGGCCATTTTGTGTTTCATCCAGGGCGCCTGTCCGCCGCGCCATCCGCCGCCGCCCGGTTTGCCAAAGCCAAACAGGATTTTGCAAAGCACCAGCAAACCCATGGCCTGCCAGAAGGTAATTGTCGTCAGGTGGAAGATATCCGGCATCAGGTTATTCCACAACAGCATTACTGCAAAACTGAACACAGTTAAAAAAGCAGCAATGCCAACCGGTATCAGGATAAATTTCCATTTACCCATCCGGTGTTTCTTTTCGAAGAATTGATCGTTCATCATGTCTTTATTTTAATGTCTTTAACTTTTAATAATATCATCATACAATTGCTTCAACCGTTCCCGCAGGTGCAGTACGGCGTAGCGTTTCCGCGAAACCAGGGTTTGTATCTTAACCCCCGTCAGTTCTGCCATCTCCTCAAAAGAAAGATGATCCAGTTCGTGCCAGATAAATACCTGTCTTTGTTCTTCAGGCAGTTCTTCAAGTGCGCGGAATAGTTCGTCCCAAAACATGGTTTTCAGGTACTCCGTCTCAGGCGTTCCGCCATCTGTTATCAGGAAATTGTCCAGATCAAGCGAATCTTCTTCTTCATCGCTTCCGCCAAAAAGGTCATCCAGCAAAGTTTCAGAACGTTTCCGGTGCTTGTCTATAATTTTATTCCTGGCAACCCGGTACAGCCATGCACCTGTCTGTTCAACGGGTTCGGCATTTACCACCGCGCTGAACTGGTACCAAACATCCTGCAGAATGTCTTCGGCATCGGCATCATTTTTTACCCGCTTCCGGATGAACGACAACAGATTTTTTCCATACGCCCTGATGGTATCCAGCATATGCGTTGTTTTCTGTTCTGTCATTACTACGGTTGCCAATTTTATGATCGTTTGTTAAGGAAGACGGGCTTGCCTCAAAAACATTTTAAGAAAAGTAAGATTTTTTAAGATAGACTCGCAAAGACAAGATCTGTTACTGGTTTTACTTTTTGAAGACAGCATCTACACATATTCAGCACGATATTTGACTACCTATATATTATGGCAGATAAAAAAACATTGATACTTGGCGCAACGCCTGATCCAAGCCGTTACGCCTACCTGGCAGCTAACCGCTTAACCAATAGCGGCCATACCATTGTTAACGTGGGAATAAAAAAAGGAGAGGTGGCAGGTGTGGAAATAGAGAAGCCGGAAGTAGTTCATGCTGATATTGATACCATTACCCTATATGTCGGCCCTCAAAACCAACCACCCCTGTATGATTATATATTAGCTACTAATCCAAAACGAATTATATTCAACCCCGGGACCGAGAATAGCGAGCTGCGCAAAATGGCCAAAGAACGCGGAATAGAAACGCTTTCTGCCTGTACTTTGGTAATGCTGAGCACGGGAGAGTATTAAAAGCGCATTCGGGCTTTTCCAATAAAGTGGATTTATTTATCTTTAAGGAATGGCACTTATAAGGGCACTTATCACAACAATTCTGTTATTTCTATCTTTAGTTTGCACTGCTCAGATTTCTAAAGCTGGTGATAGTGTGTTCTCGCTTTTAAAAAAGCAAAAGATAGAGATTGACAGGCAACTTTCCCGGAAATCTCCTGATCTTACTGTTTATGTAAAAATTCCGGGCCGGAGTAAGCTAGTTAGGGTCTTCCATGAAAAATGGCCGGAAAATCTTGAGTATACCTACAATGTTTTGAGAGACAAAAGCGGAAGAATTGTTTTGATTTCACAATCGCCATTTAGTGAAAGCGGAGACTGGGATATTACTTATAAGCAATATTTTGACGAACATGGCAATACCTTGGCTTTCGAACGTGTTACCGGTTTTTTTAATAGCGGTTGTACCATGGACGATGATGCCGCTCATGAGGCCATTGTCAATTACTATAACGCCAATTTTAAATCTATCTACAACAGTTACAGCTTAATGGATAGCAAAGGAAAAAAGTTAGTTAAAAGTAAATGCGTCTTTCCTTACAACTTCAAAAATTATAAAATTTACGCTAACCTGGCTGACTGTCTGAAAGCGTATAATATTCCCCTTTAAAATTCCTCCCCTTAGGGGAGGTTAGGAGGGGCAGCCAGTATCCTCATCTCCTTCGGATAATAATTATTAATACGGTTGGGCAATAACTTGGCCCAGCCGAGGGGGTGATGCTCATAAGTCATCAGGCTCCAGCCTTTATAATTGGTCTGAAGATCGACATTATCCCGTCTTAAATAACTAATAGCTTGCTCGCGCGAAAGTTCCGTAGTTAAAAATTCCTGCTGATTAATGATCAGGCTTAACGCCAACTCATGATCGGGTATTAATTCCTTGCCCGCCATTTTGCCGATCCTCACGCCCGACTTCTTAATATATAAGTATTGCTGTAAGGTCAGCATACTGTCTTTATGTACTTCGGGAATTACCAGCCAATCATCGTTTACTTTAAAATAATGGTAATCGTTGGCGTTGATGATATACTTACGTAACGGTTCAATCTCTTTGGTGTTTATCTTCTCAAACTTCCTTTTATAAGAGGGGAGGTTGCCACTATCTTCCCTTTTAATCAGGCAGGCCGCAAATAAACCCTCTCCCTGTACTTTGTCCGGGTAAAAGCGGTAGCCCCAAGCCTTGTGCTGTTCCGATTGCGTTTCGACAATTCCCCATGTTTTATCAACAGGTATTTGTACGGTTTCAAAACCAAAGATTTCGCAAAGCCAGTCGAGCACCTGCTCATTTTCTTCCATAGAATAAGAGCAGGTACTATAGATCAGGTAGCCATCTTCCTTCAAAGCCGGGTAAACATCAGCCAGGATGCGCTCCTGTCGCTGGTGACAAAGATTTACATTCGCTTCGGACCATTCGTTCATCGCGTCCGGGTCTTTCCTGAACATGCCCGAGCCCGAGCAAGGCGCGTCGACCAGTATCACATCGAAAAAGCCAGGTACGCGGGCAAAATCTTTAGCATCGTTATTAGTGACAACGGTATTTGCGTTACCCCATTTCAAAAGGTTGTCGCTTAATACCGGTACACGGGTTTTAATAATTTCGTTGGCCACCAGTAAATCACCCTCTGCGAGAGCAGATGCAAGTAAGGTGCTTTTGCCGCCGGGGGCCGCACAAAGGTCGAGCACTTTGATGCTGTCATCGAAATTCGGTTTGATATATTTAATAATATGATCAATAAACATCGATGAAGCCTCCTGCACATAATAACAACCCGCATGAAACAGTGGATCGAACGTAAAAGAAGGCCGCTCGTTCAGATAAAAACCTTCGTTGCACCAGGGAACCTGCTGCGCTCCGGAGAAAGAAACCTTTTTATTGGGATTGATACGTATGGTAGTTGGTGGGATGGAACTTTGGTGGACTTGAATAAAATCAGTGTGATCAAACCCCGGCGTCTGATCAAGGCTTTCTAAAAAATGCGGCGGAAATTGAGGTTGTTCCATATCAGTTCAAAGGTACGAATTACAGGCGAAGCCATAACAAGTTCCGGATGCCCGGTTTTGATAAGTCAGTTTTGTATTGTGATTGATAGACAGTTAGGCTATTTTTAGCTAAAAAGTGAAAATATTACTTGACGGCTAACACAAATTCTGCTTACATTTGTATCCGCTTTCGACAGAAATGCGGTTGTTATTTGAAGTTTTGAGAAGTGAAAAATTGTTTCAGAAAAGTGAAAAATCACTTGTAGAAACAAAATAAACTTCTCACCTTTGCAACCCGCTTCCGGAGGGAGGATGGGAAAAGTTCTTAAAGGTATAGAAGGAGTGAGTAAAGCAGCTGAAAGGCAGCTTTAGGAGAGTAGGAAAGCTCAGAAAATAATTTGAAATTTCCACTTGACAGATAAGGTAAATTTTCTTACCTTTGCACTCGCAAAAAGGACGAGGGAAACCTGTTCCGGGAGCTAAAGAGACTGAAGAAATAAAAATAAAATTTATTTTGGGAATGTCAAAAAGCTTCTTACCTTTGCAGCCCCGATCGCAACGAAAGGGAAATTGAAATACGAAAGGTTAGCTTAAGGCGTTGAGGGTTAAAGGATAAAAGTTGAAAGTGATTCACTCGCAACTGGTAACTGAAAACCCGAACACCGGAAAGCAAAACATAAAAATGGTCTCTGCGACAGAGACGAATGAAAGTTCTTTTTTTAAGTAATTAACATGTAGCGTAGCGGGAAGGTTATCTCGAAAGAGAGCAACCGACCAACGTCTCAAAGAATTTGAGGACCTAAGGATAGGGATACTGTGTAAAGATACGATGCAGTTTGAAGTTACGAGTTAAAAGTTACGAGTTGCGGGTTCGCTCGCGGCGCGGTACTGGAAACTGACAACTGAAAGCTGTTTATTAATACAGATTTCTATTTTGAGTAATAGGGTCTGGATACAAACAAAACATTTTACAATGGAGAGTTTGATCCTGGCTCAGGATGAACGCTAGCGGCAGGCCTAATACATGCAAGTCGGACGGGATT
>NZ_JALJEJ010000010.1 GCF_022953055.1 Mucilaginibacter straminoryzae
AAAAACACCCAAACCAACAAAAAAACTTAAAGTAAGCTGACACCATACAGCTTTCCTAATAAACCCGTCAAAATCTCTTTAAATAAAAAAACCGCCTCATAATTGACTTATGAGACGGCTTCTTCTTGTTTTAGAACTTACTTATTGCTGCAACAACATATCCGACTAATTCTTTGGTATAAAGTTGCCAGGTGTACAGCGTGTAAGCAGCAGGGATAAACAGATCAAATTTATGCTTCTCTCTTCCCGCCAGATAGTTGCATGGATAAGGGATTACTTCAAGTCCTGCTTTTTTAAAAATCAGCATAGACCGCCGCATGTGAAATGCAGACGTAACCAGCAGATAGGACGGCGACAGATGTTTTTCCTGCAAAAGCTTCCTGGTGAAAAGGGCATTTTCGATGATATTCCTCGACCGGTTTTCTATCAGGACGCTGCTGTCCGGGATATTCATTGTTTTTAATTGCGTATTTACCCAATCCGCCTCTCTAAACTCGCCGGGTAAAAGGTCGCCGCTTCCGCTGCTAATTAAAATATGAGATGCTTTTTTACTTTCATACAATTGCACGCCCTGTATGTACCGGTCTGCCGAGCCGTTGAAATAGCCTTGTTCATTATTATCCGAACTGGAAAAGCCGCCCAGTACAATTGCGCAGCTGTACTTTTTACTGTTATTTAAGTGTGTTTCCGGGTAATCCCAACAATTGGCATAAATACTCAGGATCAACGGAATAGAAAAGAAACAGAACAGAATCAGCGTAGCAATCAACAATCGCTGTTTGATCTTTACATTTTTCACGAACAACGCAATGATAAACAGAACACCGATCCACGTGAGGGGAAATAAGAAAAACAACAATACTTTGGATAGGATGAACTTCATGCAAAAGCCGGAAAATTGAGCTTCGAAAATACTATATTTAATGCACCAAAACATCGCCGGATGAAGACATTCCTTAAAAAAGCAGTTCCGTTAGTTATTACTGCACTTGCCATAACCACCTGTCTGTTTGCCCAGCCAAGGGGCTTATGGAACAACAAACAGTGTGCGGTGGTGCTTACCTATGATGACGCCATTGACGTTGATCTTGATAATGTTGTCCCGGCGTTGGATTCCGTAAAACTGAAAGGAACATTTTATTTAATAGGTTCATCACCGGTAGTGAACAAGCGCATGGCTGAGTGGCGCAAAGCGGCCAAGGAAGTGCATGAGCTCGGTAATCATGCTTTGTTCCATCCGTGTGATGCTACTTTGCCCGGTCGTGATTTTGCCAAGGGCGAGCATGACTTGAGTAAATATAGCGTAGAGCGCGAGGTAAGCGAGATCCGGATGAACAATGTACTGCTAAAAGCGATTGACGGGAAAGAACAGCGTACATTTGCCTATCCATGCGGCGACCTTAAAATAGGCGACGTGTTTTTCTATGATCAGTTGAAGAACGATTTTATTGGCGCCCGCGGCGTAATGCCGGGCATGCCCAGGATAGACGAGGTGGATTTAACAAATATTAACGCTTACGCCATTAATGGGCAAGATGCAGCATATATGATTGGCTTGGTGACGAAGGCAATGGAAACACATACCTTGCTGGTATTTTTGTTCCATGGGGTAGGCGGTGGGCATAGCCTGAACGTAGACCTGAAAGCACATAGCCAATTGCTGCATTACTTAAAAGATCATCAAAAGGAAATTTGGGTAGCGCCTATGGCGGAGGTGGCTGCGTTTATTAAAACAAACAGAAAAAACTAAAGGAATATGTCTAACATCGACCTGATTATTGAAGAACGTCCGCGCGATATCGGTAATTTTATGGTTGGCCGGCTATTGCCGTTTCACAGCAAACGGATGGTCGGGCCTTTCATTTTCATAGATCATATGGGGCCGGCAAAAATGAGCCCGGGGGAAAATATTGATATCGCACCACACCCGCACATCGGGTTGTCTACCTTAACCTACCTGTTCGAGGGCAGCATGATGCACCGCGATGGATTGGGTACGGCTATAGAGATAACGCCGGGCCAGGTGAACTGGATGACGGCAGGGAAGGGGCTCGCACATTCTGAACGTACCCCTGAACGTTTCCGCGAAACAGATAAAACCATGCATGGGCTGCAGATCTGGGTGGCATTGCCTAAAGAGCTGGAGCAAATGGACCCTACCTTTTACCATGCGGACGCGGCAGATCTGCCACAGTGGACTGAGGAGCGAATTTCTTATACCCTTGTGGCTGGTACGGCGATGGGCAAAACCTCTCCCGTGCCCGTGTATAGTCCACTATATTTTTTGCAAGTTAAGAATACTGCACGGCAGAAATTGAAAATAGCCGACAAGCTATATGGCGAATGCGGGATCTATATTTTGGACGGTGCTATAGAAGCAGAAGGAGAAACATTCGGCCCAAAAGAGCTGCTGGTGATAAAGAATAACAAGTTGTGCGAAATCACTTTAACAGAAAACTCTGCCATCTACTTTTTTGGCGGTGAGCCGTTCCCGGAAGAGCGCTTCATTTACTGGAACTTCGTAGCGACTGATCAGGCGCTGATCGATGCCGCAAAAGAACGCTGGCGTAACCAACAGTTCTCACCGGTGCCTGGTGAAACAGATTTCATACCGCTTCCACCGGAAAGAATAAAAAATTAATCTTATAGAAATTTATTTATCTTTTTATTAATTTGGCATGTGCTTTGGTAACGCTAAGCACTAATCAAATTAGAATCTGAAGGGATGAGGATGATCAGCAGGAGATTGCATGTCATTCTGGACTATGCTATGGGTGTGCTATTATTCTCGTCACCCTGGCTGTTCGGTTTTGAGCATGCGAAAGCGGCCAGATGGTGTGTGGTTACGGTCGGGTTTTTATTACTGGTAATATCTTTTTTTACCGATTATGAAGACAGGGCAAAACGCGCAATACCCATGTCTGCTCATTTGATGATAGACGGGCTGATCGGCGTTTTACTTGCGGCTTCTCCCTGGTTGTTTCATTTTAATGATAATGTTTATCTGCCGCACATGGTATTAGGTATAACAGAAGTGGGTTTAGCCCTTTTTACCCAAAGAAAACCAGAACCGATCAGAAATTTTGATACAAAAATTCATAGTTTACCTTAAAAGCGGTACATAAAGAACTATGGCTAATGATAACAAGAACGATTTAGTTTGAAATACAGGCCATTGATGTTTTTAAACGCTATTATACGATTTTTAAGAAGATGAAAATTGATGGGTTCAGTTTGTTCTTTTAAATAGATTCTTTCTAGTTTGTATAGCTTGTTAGAACGGAACTGCCAGATCTCGATAAAGTATTTTTTATCTGTAGTCTGTCCATCATTGGCACAAATAATAAAGGAATCAAATAAGAAAGGTTTACCAGGAATTGTACTAACCGAACAAGTTTTTTTATTTACTATAAGATACTCTTCGTCGTTATAATAGACCTTCTTTATAACAGATAGACCGACAGTTAAAAATTCCCCTTGATATTCATATTCAAAAAAATCATCAGGATTAGCGTTATCTTTAAATGGTTTACAAAACTTACAGTATTTTAAAATGATTCCTTTTTTAACAATGTGTTTGTTATAAATTATTTTTTGGGGCTTTATTCCTTTTTCATAATCCGTTTTTGTTATCGGTAGAATTTGCTCTTCCTTCAACAGATAAAAAGATAGCATCAAAATTTTAATTGATAACATCAAAATCTTACTCACTTCTTTAAAAGATTAAGTGGTACACCTCAATACGTGTCTTTTCGTTCCTTCAACTTCTTTACTAATTCGTCGGTGGTATCATCGCTGTAAACGCCATAGCTGTTTACCAAAACGCCTTTTACTTTTCCGTCTGTAGAAGATATGGCATAAACAACAGCCTCTTCATCAGGGTCAGAGGGGCCTTCAAATCTGTAATGGCGGTCAATAACAAAATCTTCCGGATGTAAAACGATATCGGTTGCCGCTGAATGCAGCGCATTTGGTTGCAGATTAAAATCTTCGGTGTAGCCTTGTTCCCGTAAGTTGTTGATCACTTCTGCAAGGGTTGTCATTTGTTCCATAGGTGTAAAATTTTGATGAAGATAGCTAAAATGGGTTTAAGTTATACGCATTAATGTTGCTTAAAATGACGGAGTCGCGGACGGTGTTTTTTCAGCTGCAAAATTTTTAAAATAATTTAACTTCTTAAGCAAACAAATCAAAAGCAGGATAGTATTACATATTATTTTATAACGGCTTTTCTTCACAAATACTATTGCGTTTGCTATGAGGGTAAAACTTGTTGAGCATTTGTTTATACATCAATATCCGGCATGTTTTAACTACTGTTTTTTCCGATCCACGATAAAAGCCTCACCACTACATCCGTAGATGTCTGATTGAATTAATTGATAAAATTTAACCAGAAAAATTAAGTAGTAACTATAAATTTAATTTGATAAATAATTATTGAAATAATTTTACATTTAGCCCCTCTACTCAAAGCATTCCTATGAATAACGAACTGATCAGCATTCCTGTAAAGGAAAAGCCTGCAAAGGCTATTCCTATGGGCGATGATGCCCTTGATCTCAAAGAACTTCTGAAGGTATTATCACAGGTAAAAAACGGCAGACTAAACGTACGTATGACGGTGCAGCAAGCCGGCATTGCCGGAAGAATATGCGAGCTTGTGAATGATATCATTGACATGAATGAGCGTATCGTGACCGAAATATGTACGGCTGAAAAAATAATAGGTAAACGCGGTAACCTTTCAAAGCGTGTTTCTATCCCCGATGCTAAAGGCGAATGGGAGGTTGGGGTGAATGCATTGAATAACCTGATTACAGACTTAACCTATCCAACTACTGAAATTGCCGGCATGATCACCTCTATTGCCAAAGGTGACCTTTCTAAACAGGTGCCGCTTGAAATTAATGGCCAGCCTTTGAAAGGGGAGTTCCTAACAATTGCAAAAGAAGCTAACCAAATGGTGTCGCAGTTGCGGTTATTCTCATCCGAAGTAACGCGTGTGGCAACCCAGGTAGGTTCTGAAGGGAAATTGGGTGAACAGGCCAAGGTAAAGGGTGTAGCGGGTGTGTGGGAAGCACTTACCGATTCGGTAAACCAGATGGCGGGTAACTTAACTACCCAAATGCGTAACATCGCCGAGGTGACAACAGCCGTAGCAAAAGGCGACTTATCGCGTAAGATTACAGTAGAAGCCAAAGGTGAAATTTTGGAGCTGAAGAACACGATCAATACCATGGTGGATCAGCTGAACTCTTTCTCATCAGAAGTAACGCGCGTGGCGCTCGAAGTAGGTACAGAAGGTAAATTAGGCGGACAGGCTAAAGTGCCGGGCATTGCCGGTACCTGGAAGGATTTAACGGACTCCGTGAACCAGATGGCGGGTAACCTGACGGCCCAGGTACGTAACATTGCCGAGGTTACCACCGCGGTAGCAAAGGGCGACTTATCACGCCACATTACTGTAGACGTAAAAGGCGAGATCCTGGAGCTGAAAAATACCATCAATACGATGGTGGATCAGCTAAATGGTTTCGCATCAGAAGTAACGCGCGTGGCGCTCGAAGTAGGTACCGAAGGTAAGCTGGGTGGACAGGCGAAGGTGCCGGGCGTTGCAGGAACCTGGAAAGAGCTGACCGACTCCGTGAACCAGATGGCAGGTAACCTTACTTCGCAAGTACGTAACATTGCCGACGTAACCACAGCGGTAGCAAATGGTGACTTGTCGCGGAAGATTACTGTAGACGTGCAGGGCGAGATCCTCGAGCTGAAAAATACCATTAATACGATGGTGGAGCAGCTGAACTCGTTCGCATCCGAAGTAACGCGTGTGGCGCTCGAAGTAGGTACGGAGGGTAAGCTGGGTGGCCAGGCTAAAGTAAAGGGCGTCGGCGGCGTTTGGAAAGACTTAACCGACTCCGTAAATAAAATGGGTAGTAACCTGACCTTACAGGTACGGAATATAGCCGACGTAACCACAGCGGTAGCAAAGGGTGACCTTTCCCGTAAGATCACGGTTGCGGCCAACGGCGAGATCCTGGAGCTGAAGAACACCATTAATACCATGGTGGATCAGCTGAACTCGTTCGGTAATGAGGTAACCAGACTGGCGCGTGAGGTGGGTACAGAAGGGCGGCTGGGCGGCCAGGCATTCGTGCCGGGCGTAGCAGGAACCTGGAAGGACTTAACCGACTCCGTAAACCAGATGGCGGGTAACCTTACTGCCCAGGTACGTAACATTGCGGCGGTGACTACGGCTGTAGCAAATGGCGACTTGTCTAAAAAGATTACCGTACAGGTTGAAGGCGAGATTTTGGAGCTAAAAGAAACCATCAATACGATGGTGGAACAGTTGAACGCATTCGCATCCGAAGTAACGCGTGTGGCGCTCGAAGTAGGTACCGAAGGTAAACTCGGCGGCCAGGCGAAAGTAAAAGGTGTCGGTGGGGTTTGGAAAGACCTGACAGACTCCGTAAATAAAATGGGTAGTAACCTTACCCTGCAGGTGCGTAACATTGCCGACGTAACTACGGCGGTGGCAACGGGCGACTTGTCTCGTAAGATTACTATCGAAGCCCGCGGCGAGATTTTGGAGCTGAAGAATACCATTAACACGATGGTGGATCAGCTGAATGGTTTTGCATCCGAAGTAACGCGTGTGGCGCTCGAAGTAGGTACTGAAGGTAAGCTCGGCGGCCAGGCGAAGGTGCCTGGAGTTGCAGGTACCTGGAAAGAGCTGACCGACTCCGTAAACCAGATGGCGGGTAACCTTACCGGCCAGGTGCGTAACATAGCCGACGTAACCACAGCGGTAGCAAACGGCGACTTGTCGCGGAAGATCACCGTAGACGTGCGGGGCGAGATTCTTGAGTTGAAGAATACCATTAATACGATGGTGGATCAGCTGAACGCATTTGCATCCGAAGTAACACGCGTGGCACGTGAGGTAGGTATCGAAGGCCGTTTAGGCGGCCAGGCTTTCGTACCGGGTGTTGCGGGTACCTGGAAAGATTTAACGGATTCCGTAAACAACATGGCATCTAACCTTACCTCGCAAGTGCGTGGTATTGCCAAGGTAGTAACTTCGGTAGCGAATGGTAACCTTAAACAAACACTGTCTATCAGTGCGCAGGGTGAGGTTTACTAGTTAACGGAAACTATCAATAACATGATTGACACCCTGGCGGTATTTGCGGACCAGGTAACTACTGTAGCCCGTGAGGTGGGTGTGGAAGGTAAACTGGGTGGACAGGCGAACGTGCCGGGTGCATCTGGTACCTGGCTGGATTTGACCAAGAACGTAAACCAGCTGGCGGAGAACTTAACCACACAGGTACGTGCCATTGCCGAGGTAGCATCTGCGGTAACAAAAGGCGACTTAACCCGGACCATCCGTGTAGATGCGCGGGGTGAGGTGGAAGCACTGAAGGATACCATCAACCAGATGATTGCCAACCTGAAGGATACCACTACAGAGAACCGCGAGCAGGACTGGCTGAAATCCAATTTGGCTAAGTTCGCGCAGATGCTTCAAGGCCAGCGCGATAGAAATGCGGTAGCAAATAAGATCCTTTCCGAGTTGGCGCAATTAGTAAATGCCCCTTACGGCGCGTTCTACATTTTAGAGCAGCCCGATGAAGGCAACGACGAGCCAACATTAAAGCTGTTTGCAGGTTATGCACCACGCAGCCGCAGAACAATAAATAAAGAATTCTCGCTTAACGAGGGTTTGGTAGGGCAGTGTGCCACCGACAAGGAGCGCATTTTGCTTAAAAACATTCCCGGCGAATATTTACGTATCAGTTCCGGTATCGGCGATGCGCCACCGCTGGATTTGGTTATCCTGCCGGTATTGTTTGAGAATAACGTAAAGGCGGTGATCGAGCTGGGTTCTTTTGAACACTTTAGCCGTACCCACTTAGACTTCCTCGATCAATTGACGGAATCTATCGGTATCGTACTAAACAACATCGAAACCAATACCCGTACAGAAGAGCTGCTGAAACAGTCACAATCACTATCCGGCGATTTACGTGCACAACAGGAGGAGCTTCGCCGTGCGAATGAGGAATTGCATGATAAAGCTCAACTGCTGGAGAAACAGAAGGAAGAGGTAGAGCAGATTAACAAAGAGGTGGAAGAGGCCCGTCGTTCCCTGGAAGAAAAAGCAGAGCAGTTAACGCTAACTTCGAAGTATAAATCGGAGTTCTTGGCCAACATGTCGCACGAGTTGCGTACGCCCCTGAATTCGCTGTTGATCCTGGCGCAACAACTGTTCGAAAACCACGAAGGTAACCTTACCGAGAAACAGATCAGGTATGCAAGAACGATCCACTCCTGCGGTGATGACCTGATCCAACTGATCAATGATATTCTCGATCTGTCTAAGATAGAATCAGGGGTGATTTTCGCCGACATTATGCCTGTGAGCTTCCGCGAGATAGCTTCTTTTGTGGAAACAACGTTCAAGCCAATTTCAGAAACAAAGAACCTGAACTTCGAGATAGAGATAGACGAAGAATTGCCGGAAATGATGGAAACCGACATTCAGCGTTTGAACCAGATATTGAAGAACTTGCTTTCCAATGCCTTTAAGTTCACCGAGAAAGGTGAAGTGAAATTGAAAATCCAACGTGCTAATAATCAACCCGAAAATCCGATCAAGGATGTGGATAGTGTGATTGCGTTTTCAATTGAAGATACAGGTATCGGTATTCCAAAAAACACACAAAGCCTCATTTTTGAAGCTTTCCAACAGGCGGAAGGTTCTACCAGCCGTAAATACGGCGGTACAGGTCTCGGTCTGTCAATTAGCAAAGGTTTTGCGGAGCTACTCGGCGGTACCATTACCGTTGAAAGTGAATTGGGTAAGGGTAGCGTGTTCACACTATTCCTGCCGTTCAAATACAAAGATTCAAGCAAAACAGCAGATGGCAACGTCACCGTAGTAGCAACCAATGCCGCTTATGCCGCACAGGCAAATAAGGCAATGCTAAGTACAGATGCAGAAGAAAAGGTGATCGATGATGACCGCCACAACATCCAACAGCATGATAAAGTGATCCTGGTAATTGAGGATGATCTTCGTTTTACCAAGATTATGATCGATAAGGTGCACGATTTCGGCTTAAAAGCTGTTGTTGCTTCAACGTATGTAGATATTTTTGAAGCGATCCAGACCTATCATCCCGTTGCAATTACATTAGACGTTAACCTGCCTGAGTCGAACGGTTGGAAGGTTCTGAAAATGTTGAAGCGCGATCTGAACTTGCGTCATATACCGGTACATCTGATTTCGGGAGAGGACAACAAGGCGCTGGCATTTAAACGGGGAGCAAAGAGTTTTCACCTGAAGCCGCTGTCGAACAAATCGCTGGATGAATTGATATCGGGTATCATCAGCTTTAATGAAAGAGCCACTAAAAACCTGTTGATTGTAGAGGGGGACGAACAGGAACGAACCGCTTTGGCTGAGCTGCTTTCTGCAGAAGAAGTGAACGCCGTAACTGCTGATACAGGTAAGAGTGCTATCGCGCTATTAAAAGAGTCTGTCTATGAGTGTATCGTTTTAGATTACAATATCAGCGATGCCAAGCCGCTGCTTAACTTCCTGAACCAACAGAAAAACCTGGATATCCCGGTGATATTATATGCTGATAGCGAAATTTCTGAGCATGAACTGTTGCAATTGAAGCGGCTTAACCACAAAGTAGTGTCGAGAACTGCCGAATCGCGAGGGTTGTTGTTGGAAGAAGTGTCCAAGCTGTTGCACGTGAATATCAGTACACTTAGTAATGATAAAGCGCAGCTGTTGGAGAAAGCACATGGCGCGGACGATATCCTGGATAACAAAAAAGTGCTGATCGTGGATGACGACGTTCGTAACCTTTTTGCACTAACTGCGGCGTTCGAGCGTTCTAAACTAAATTGTATTACCGCAGAAAGCGGCCGCGAAGCGCTGGAAATACTCAATAACGATAAGGATATCGATATTGTATTAATGGACATCATGATGCCGGAAATGGACGGCTATGAGACCATACAGTGGATCCGGAAAGAAAATAAGAACAAAAATCTACCAATTATAGCGGTAACCGCAAAAGCAATGATTGGCGACAGGCAAAAATGTATCGCTTCCGGGGCTTCTGATTATATCACCAAGCCCGTGAAGACAGATCAACTACTTTCGCTGATGCGGGTTTGGTTGCAACAATAGTAATGGCATCTACATACCTAATATTTGAAGAATGGATTTAAATTCTGCTGTTAAAATCCTTTTGGTTGATGACAGTGAGGATAACTTAATGTCAATGGAGATCGTCCTCGAAAAGAGCGGATATACTTTCTTTAAGGCAAGATCTGGCAAGGAAGCGCTGAAGATATTGTTAAAAGAGGACGATTTCACATTGATATTGCTGGATGTAAAGATGCCGATCATGGACGGTTATGAAACCGCCGAACTGATCTATCAGCGTGATAAGCTAAAACATATCCCCATCATCTTCATTACCGGGAAGGATTACGAGGAGGATGCCGTTTTTAAAGGATATCAAACCGGCGCGGTAGATTATATCCGTAAGCCGGTCAACCCCGAGGTGCTTCGCTCCAAGGTTGCGGTATTTGCTGAATTGTATAAGAAAAACCTGCTGCTTCAAAAGCAAGAAGAAGAGCTGCGTGTGATTAACCACGACCTGATGAAGTTGAATCAGGAGTTGGAAAACCGGGTAAGGGAGCGTACGCTGGAACTGGAAAAGCTGAACGAGGAATTGAAAAGTCTGAACCTTTCAAAGGATAAGTTCTTGTCCGTCATTTCTCACGATTTACGTAACCCGCTTACCGCTTTACTCACCTCTTCTGCTAAGCTGAATGATGATCCGGAGCACCTGAGCAATAAACAGCTCAAGCAGCTATCGGGTATCATCTTAAGAACATCAAAACGCATTTTGACGCAGTTGAACGAAGTGGTAGAATGGGCCAAGGAGCAGCACGAAAAAACCAATTTCAATCCGCAGCGGATCCGGCTAAGCAAAGGTATAGATGATTCGCTTGAACTGGTAAAACCTAATGCCCTCCAAAAAAACATAAGGATAGAGAACAAGGTGGCGACGGATATTTTCCTCCGCGCAGACACCTTCATGCTAAGGTCTATTATACAAAACCTGGTTACCAATGCCATTAAATTCACGCCAAACGGAGGTAGTGTAAAGCTAACTGCGCAGGCAGGCAGGGACTTTGTTGAGATTCATGTGCAGGACACCGGTATTGGGATGTCGCCAGAATTGCAGGAGGGGTTGTTCAGCCGTACAGCAGCAGTTAATAATGGTACCAATAATGAATTAGGTACCGGTTTGGGTTTAATACTGGTTCGGGATTTTGTAGCACAGCATTCGGGTAGTATAGTGGTGGAAAGCGTGCTTGGAAAAGGTACACGCTTTACCGTAACCATTCCTTACCTGGAGGAAACTCTTTTAGCCAGCGATGCAGTTGATCTGATAGCAGGATTGCCCGGCGATGAGATATAAAGCCTTATCGCCTAATTACTTTACCCGTTAGGCTGGTGATTCTTCGCTGGTTAATTGTTGCAGCCCTTCTTTACTGGTAATAGAGATGCTTTTTCCGGCTACGCTGATGAGGTTGCTCTGGATCAGCTCGTTCATCATCCTGAATACGGTTTCGTAGGTGGCGCCTGCATAAGAGGCAAGGTCCTGTCTGCTTAAGTCTACGTTGATGAAACCTTCGGCAGTTCTTCCAAACTGATTTTCCAGCGCAAGTAAAGCCCCGGCAACGCGTCCTTTTACAGACATATGAGCCAGGTTTCTCATTTTACGTTCCGATTCTTTTAGTTCATCGGCAAAGAACATCAGCAGTTGATAAGTGAAAGCGCTGTTTACTTTTAGTGTAGCATCAAAAAAGGGCATATCAATAAAACAAACAATGCTGTCTTCCAATGCAGAGGCCGATACCGGGTAGTGCGCGTCTTTTCCCATACCGCGGTGTCCGAAAATGGCGCCTTTATTAGCAAAACGGATGATGAGCTCTTTTTCTGCACCCCAACGTTTAAAAACCTTTACATTTCCCTGGTAAACAAAATATAAGCCTGTTACCGGATCGCCCTCCCGAAAGATCACCTCACCCTTTTTTACTTTAAAGTTTTTTTTGTTGGCTGCAATTGCAGGATGCCATTCGGGTAAACAATTCTGGCAAAGAAAACAGGAGTTCAGATCACACGGTAGGGATGATTTCTTCATAGGGGTGTATTTCTACTGCAATTTTTATTTTACTGGCTCAAAATTCAGTAAAAAAATACCAATAATTACAAAAAATTAAATTTTAATGCAATTTTATGGCGTTTTTGGTGGTCAATTGCCTTTTTATGATTGTTTTTTGTAGTAATTAAGTTGGAAATTGGAATTTTTGTTAAATAAGTTGAATAATAATCGAAAATCTGAATGAATTTGATTGTATTTTAATAAAGTAGCTACAACTTAATTTAAATTCGACGCTTTCCTCTTTATCAAGTGATCGCTCAGAAGCTTTGTTTGATAATTCTGTCCGGATAATTTACCCTCGAACTTTTTCTTACACCTTTAGCTGTTATGTGCACAATCACCATCTGATCGTCGTAAAGGTTATAGAGTAGTGAGGTATTACTTTCAATAACTGAGGGCATGGGTAACTTGTCAGACTCCAGGTAAACGTTGATCGCTTCCCGTTCGTTTTCAAACCCAAGGTAATGGAGTATTACTTTTTTATTATTCAGGTTTACGTTAAGGTTGCTTTGGATGTAAGCGCTTACCATTTCGTCCATTTGCTGATGTAACTCTTTTTTATTCAGGTCTGCCTTGCGGTGAAACTGCTTTTCCAGCGCCTGTTCAAAATCGTCTGCGAACAGCGTGCAGGTAGCCTCTAGTTTTTGGTCTGTGTTATTATAATTCAGTTCTACCGTAGCCACGTGAAGAGGGTGTCGCCGTGAAACAATACTTATGCCGGGCATTGTCCAGGAACTGGAAATTGTAACAATTGCGATTAACAGCAACAAAAAATAACATCTCTTCATATCCAATCCTGATTTTTTGCCTAAATTACCTTTTTTTGATGCTTAACGCTAAATGCAGGATTTTCTTTTTTATTTTTCTTTAGGCTGGAAACACATCATCAGCGCGGATGCATTAGATCATCAGCTTTTTATCCTGGCGTTAACCGCTGTTTTTGTGTGGACGGATATCAAACGTGTTTTAATACTGGTTACTGCATTTACCATAGGCCATTCGCTCACTTTGGCACTGAGTGTATTGGATGTGATCAGGTTTTCGAGTAAATGGGTGGAATTTTTAATTCCTTGTACTATTTTTATTACCGCTATCAGTAATCTCGGGCAAATCAACGGCAGGCGCATCAAGGTAAACCTGAACTACTACTACGCGCTTGGCTTTGGGCTGATACACGGCATGGGGTTCGCCAATGCGATACGTATCATGCTGGCGAAAGATCAAAGCATTGGATGGGGCTTATTTGGTTTTAATTGCGGGCTGGAAGCGGGGCAGATTTTTGTGGTGATCATTATCCTAACCGTCGCAGCTGCGGTTTTGCAGTTTATACGCGTAAACCGACGCGATTGGGTTTTCTTTATTTCGGCCGGTATATTTGCACTTGCGCTAAAAATGGCACTGGAAAGATTGCCGATAACTAACTGAACGAACTAATAATAACGATGATAAAAAAACTACTTTCTGTAACAGGCTTTAGTTGCCTTATTCTTTTCAGCGCCAGGGCCCAGGACATCCAGAATAACCCGGGGAGTAACCACGGGAATAAGTTCGAGCAACTGGGAACCATTCTTAGTACACCTAACGAACAGCGTACGGCAAGCGGTGCGCCGGGAGTAAAATACTGGCAACAACGGGCGGATTACAACATTAAATGTAGCCTGAACGAGAAGACGCAGACGCTTATCGGCAGTGAAACCATCACTTATTTTAATAATTCGCCGGACCCGCTTACTTACCTTTGGATTCAGCTGGACGAAAACCAGCATAGCTCGGTTAATAACGCTAATTATCAAAGCAGCTCAAATATGGGACCGGGAATGTCTGTTCAAAACCTGGACCGTACAGAGGCACGCAATAACAGCGAGGTAGATAACGGCTATGGTGATGTAATTACCAAACTGACCGATGCTACAGGCAAGAAACTGCACTATGTGATCAATAAAACCATGATGCGTATCGATCTGCCTGCACCTTTGAAAAGTGGCCAGCAGTTCGTCTTTAATGTAGATTGGCATTATAAAATTTCCGATCGTATGGTATTTGGTGGTCGTGGCGGTTACGAGTACTTTCCAGAGGACGGTAACTATGTATTCACTATGGCGCAATGGTACCCGCGCATGTGTGTGTACAGTGATTTCCAGGGATGGCAGAACCACCAGTTCGCCGGTCGCGGAGAGTTTGCTTTAACCTTCGGTAATTTTAAGGTTCAGATCACTGTTCCTTCAGATCACGTGGTAGGCGGTACCGGCGAGTGTATCAACTACGCGGCAGTACTTTCACCAGAACGCCTGGCCAGATTCAATAAAGCTAGAACATCAGCAGTGCCTGTAGAGGTGGTTAATCTTGCCGAGGCAAAAGCGGCGGAGAAGACGCCTGCTACTGCTACTAAGACCTGGGTGTTTGCTGCGCAAAACGTAAGGGATTTCGCCTGGACATCGTCACGTAAATTTGTTTGGGATGCCATGGGTGCCAAGTTGGGTTCAAAGACCGTGATGTGTATGTCTTTCTACGGCAAAGAAGCCTATAACTTATGGAGCCGCTATTCTACCAGGGTAGTAGCACACACCGTAAAAAGCTACTCGCATTTTACATTTGATTATCCGTACCCGGTTGCGCAAAGTGTGGAAGCTTCAAATGGTATGGAATACCCGATGATCTGCTTTAACAACGGCCGTACTGAAAAGGATGGTACCTACAGCGAAACCACTAAGAACGGCATGATCGGCGTGATTATCCACGAGGTAGGACACAATTTCTTCCCGATGATCGTTAACAGCGACGAGCGCCAGTGGACCTGGATGGATGAAGGCTTGAATACCTTTGTACAATATTTAACCGAAAGCTTATGGGATAACAAGTTCCCGAGCAAACGCGGACCTGCTTACGCCATTGTTGACTACATGAAGCTGCCTAAAGATCAGCTGGAGCCGATCATGACCAACTCTGAAAACATCGTTCAGTTTGGTCCGAATGCCTACTCAAAACCGGCGACAGGTTTGAATATTTTACGTGAGACGATTATGGGCCGCGAATTGTTCGATTACGCATTTAAAGAATATGCACGCCGTTGGGCTTTCAAGCATCCTACTCCTGCAGATTTCTTCCGTACCATGGAAGATGCCAGCGGAGAGGATCTGGATTGGTTCTGGCGCGGATGGTTCTACAGCACTAATCCTTGTGATATTTCGCTTGATTCTGTAAAAGTTGCTGTTCCTAATTTTTCTGATAAGCAATCGAGAACAAGTACTTCATCCGCTAATGACAAAGTACCTGCACCTATAGTGGTTGCGGATGATATTTCAAAAGCAAGAAACAGAGCAGAAAATATTAAGTTCTATACAGACCAGGACCCTGAAACGCAAGATTTCTACTGGAAATATGACCGTGGTTTGGTTAAAGTGAACGAAGGAAAATACGCGGAACTGATGAAGGGCCGTCAGGCAGGTGAGTCTGTTGAGCCAATGACCGAGGCTGAGAAGGCTAAGTATGCCAATAAATTCTTCTATGAACTGGCTTTCTCTAATAAAGGCGGGCTGGTAATGCCAATTATCGTAGAGTTTACGTTTAAGGATGGGTCTAAAAAAACGGATCGTATCCCTGCGCAAATCTGGCGGTTGAATGAAAAGCGGGTAACTAAGTTTTACAGCCTGGACAAAGAGGTTGCTTCAATTAAGTTAGACCCGATGAGGGAAACTTCGGACATCGACGAAACCAACAACTATTGGGGGCAATTGCCTGAACCGTCAAAATTCCAGTTATTTAAGCAACGTACGGGCGGTGCTGCACGCGGCCAGTCTACCGGTGTAAATCCAATGCAGGTTGCACAATAAAAACAAAAACAGTAAAATCAGATCTAAAGAAGGGTGTTTGCGAATGCAGGCACCCTTTTTCTTTTGCCTTAATCATGCGAGGCTTTAAAACTAAAAACCCCGCCTTACGGGCAGGGTTTTTATAGTGAAAAAACACAAACTTATTTTGCGTTTTTCTTTTCTGTAACTTCTTTACGGATGTCGCTTGCCAGAACTTTAGCTTTTTGGAAAGCATTTCTTACGCGGGTACCGGCAGCTTTATTTCCTTTTTCGTAAAATGCTGCTACATCTTTCTCAGTCTCACTGATCAGTTGTTTTAACTCTTCGAATTTTTGCATGTGTTTATAATTTTTAAATTGAACGGCGTAAATTAATGTTTTTATTGTTATTACAATTAAAAAGCGCTTATCACCTCCGTTGGTCGGCAATATAGGCCTTTATTAATCAGGTTTACATGAAAATTTTCCACAAAAACACCTCTTATACGTATCTTATTTTAAAAAGATACATTTTAAAAAAGGTAAATCAGGGGTAATAGGGTGGTTATTATAAAATGATATTCAGCCTGCGTTTATACAAACCAGACTGAATATCAAGAGCTGATTAGGCCAGTTCGAGAACCTTAGTTGTTCTTTCGCGTGTAGCGTTGGCTAAGGCGGCGTCTTTAGCTAAAGATTGCCCGTAAGAAGGGATCATCTCTTTAAGCTTCGCTTGCCAATCGTCGGTCTTCATTTTTGCCTTAAAGCAACGCTCAATCAGGTGTACCATAATAGACACCGATGTAGATGCACCCGGCGATGCACCAAGTAAGGCAGCAATGCTTCCATCGGCAGCGGTAACCACTTCGGTACCAAATTCCAGCACACCACCACGTTTAGGATCAGCTTTGATCACCTGCACACGCTGACCGGCTATTTCCAGCTTCCAGTCTTCGGCTTTTGCGTTAGGATAATAATCGCGCAAAGCTTTCAAGCGATCCTCGGGCGATTGCATAACCTGCCCGATGAGGTACCTGGTCAATGGAATATTATCTTTTCCGGCAGAAAGCAGGGGAATGATATTGTTTAATTTTATAGAGGTGAACAGATCCAGCAGTGATCCTTTCTTCAGAAAACGTGTCGAAAAACCGGCATACGGTCCGAACAGCAAAGCACGCTTGCCATTGATCATACGGGTATCCAGGTGAGGTACAGACATTGGTGGAGAACCTACCGAGGCTTTACCATAAACTTTAGCATCATGTTTCTTAATCACTTCCGGATCATGGCATACCAACCATTGCCCGCTAACGGGGAACCCGCCGAAGCCTTTACTTTCAGGTATCCCGGATTGTTGCAGCAGGTGCAATGCACCACCTCCGGCCCCGATAAATACAAATTTTGCTTTAACACGTGTACGTTCGCGGGTTTTTAAGCTTTTTACGCTAACAGCCCACTCGTCGCCACGGCGTTTAATATCAATCACATCATGGGCCATGTGCATATTTACGCCCGGCTGCTTTTTCAGGTAATCAAAAAGGTGATTACTCAACGCGCCGAAGTTAACATCTGTACCCAGATCCATTTTAGTGGCAGATACCTTTTCGCCTGCATCGCGACCTTCCATCACCAGCGGAATCCACTGCTGCAGAACGGTCTTATCTTCGCTGTACAGCATCTCTTTAAACATATGGTGCTTGCTTAAAGCCTCATAGCGTTTTTTCAGATAGCTTACATTTTCATCGCCCCAAACAAAACTCATGTGTGGCACACTATTGATAAAATCTTTAGGAGATTGTACAAATCCTTTTTCAACTAAAAACGACCAGAATTCTTTCGAAACCTCAAATTGTTCTGCGATTTTTACCGCCTTTGAGATATCAACCGTTCCGTCATTTAACTGGGGGGTATAGTTCAGTTCGCAAAATGCAGAGTGCCCTGTACCTGCGTTATTCATGGCGTCAGAACTTTCTGCTGCAATTTCATCAAGCCTTTCAAAAATTTCGATCGTAAGATCTGGCTGTAATGCTTTTAACATCACACCAAGTGTAGCGCTCATGATCCCTGCACCGATTAATACTACGTCTGCTTTTTGATTTAAAGTTGTTGATGTACCCATTATTTCTAAAGAATGTAGACCATTCAATTCTTTTGCATATTTACCAAAATAATTGAATAGCTTGAATATGTAAACCGTAATTTTTACAATTCAATTGTGTTTAAAACGCATATTTGGGGTTTTAATACCCAAAACCATTTTTATTATTTCGTATTGTCGCTATTCACGATAAAAACAAATTTTGGTGTTATAACATCACACGTATAGACGCATGTTTTTACCTCTCACAAGTGTTAACCCGGCAGGCTTTGCTTTGTTTAGCCAGCCATGTTATTTGCCATGTAATACATATTTTACCAAGTAAAATTACAACTGCGCGAAAGAAAGCACACCATTTGCTACGAAGCTTTAAAAGTGCGTATGAGAAGCCCGGGGTACAGAACCTATATTTACTTATTTATATTACTGATAATTATGCTGATAGGCTGGCGTTATTGCAGCGATCATCAGCAAAATACGCCTTCGGGAAATGCGCCTATCGGCAATGGTAACCACCCGGATCATTAACAAAAGCTTAATGTTCAATTAAATTGATTTTTGTTAACTTAGGGGAAACATTACGTATAAGTACCTGTTTGTTTTAGGGTAACAACTTCGAAACTAAAACGCCCCCGCCATGATACTTTGTGAAACAGAATGGTACAACAACTTTTTATTTGCTGTTGAACCGCAAAAGACCAGTTTTCGTGCGATAGATCCGCTGGAAGATGACGATCTGGGTTTCGATCCCGGTGCAGATGAAGATGATGATGATCTGGATTTTGACCCGGGTGCGGATGAAGAGGACGAAAATTTCGATGACGAGATGAACGACGAGGACGACCTGCACGAAATACGAGTAGGGGATGACCTTGGCGAACCTGACCCGGAAGATGATGATCATCTGCCGGAAGATGATTTTCAATAATTATTCACCCCAAGCTGTCACTACCAGTTTTCTGCTGCCGCCGTAGTCGCGGTGCTCGCACAAATAAATTCCCTGCCAGGTGCCAAGCGCCGGCCTTCCGTTGGTGATGGGGATAGTGACAGATGCACCCAACAGCGATGATTTGAGATGCGCAGGCATATCGTCGGCACCTTCATAATCATGCTGATAGTCCGGGTCGTTTTCACGCACCGCTTTATTAAACCACATTTCAAAATCGAGCCTTACGGTGGGGTCGGCATTTTCATTGATGGTTAGGGAAGCAGAGGTATGCTGTATGAAAACCTGGCAAATACCCGTGTTGATCTGACTTATTTCCGGCAATGCGCGAAGTATCTCTGAAGTGATCAAATGAAATCCTCTTCTTTTTTGCGGTAGTTGAAGATGTGTTTGGAATATTTTCATCGCCGTAAGATACTAACTATTCAAAATAATGCCATTGCAGGTAGGCGCTATCGCGAACTTGTAAAAGTCGTTATCGAGGATGGGTTTGAGCGATGTTGTAACTGTTTTAATCAGGTGAAAATGATCTTTAATCCTCAAACAAAAGATTATTTTATCAACGTAAGCTGCTAGGCTTTAAATGTTATGGCAAAACAAGCCCCTTCATTGATCTTACTATCAAGACTGATTTGCCCGCCCAAAGCAGTAACATGGTTGTAGATGAGATACAGGCCAATTCCCTTGCTGTCCGAATGTTCGGAAAAGCGCTGGTTCAGCCCAAATACCTTGTCTTTTACATTGTCCATGTCAAATCCAATGCCCTCGTCGCGGAAGATCAATTGCTTGCGTTCCCCGTTCAATCGTGTACTAATTTTTATGACCGGCGCAGCATTGGGTTTTGCATATTTAATGGAATTCGTGATCAGGTTTAGCAAGATACTTTCCAGGTAAGTTCGGTTAAAATCTATGTTTTGAAAGGCCGAAAAATCAAGTTGGATCTTCACCCTCATAGTATCTATCAGCGATTGCAGGGATATCAAAACCCTTTCTACAGCATCGTAGAGATTGAGGGATTCCACCTTAATGCCAAACTCTTTTTTCAGGGTGAAGGTGTCCAGGTAATTATCGAGTGTGGATTTTAAGTTAGCTGTTGCATCGCGCAGCATTTGTATAATTTCCAGCGTTTGTTCATCCTCAATCTTAGACGTATCCAGGTAGCTGAAAACAGACAAAAGGTTATTCACCGGTGCCCGAAGATCATGTGAGGTGGTATACGTAAGCTGTTTCAATTCGTTGTTAACATGGGTCAGCGTAGCAATTTGTTCGTTTCGCTGTTCTTCTATCTTCTTTTGAAAGGTAATGTCTTTTGCTACTGCAAAAACCACTTTGTCACTTTCAATGGGCATTGAAGTCCAGCTGAGCCACACTGTCTCGTTGTTTTTGGTAAGGTACCTGTTTTCGAAATTCAGCAACGGAGCATTATTGTAAAGCGACTCTCTCTTGCTTGTGGTAAGATCGCGATCATCCGGATGAACAAAATCGTTAATCGGGCGCGAGAAAAGCTCTTCTGTACTGTAACCTAAAGTTCTGCTTACACTCGGGTTTATCCGTTTAAAATAACCATCATAACCGGCAATGCAAATCAACGCCGGCGATAGTTCAAAGAATTTCTCGAGTTTATCTGCCTGGTTTTCGGCGTTGTTGTTTCCCTGATATTCCTTCATCTCAGCAGGTTGCGAATTGGTTAAATGCACAGTTTTACAGTTAAGTTAGGATAACGTTACGGTTCGGCTAAATTATTAAACTGTCGTGGGAAAATTATGATTTTTGTGTTGAAAGTGAGTAAGTTGTTATTGTTGTTTGAAAGAATAAGCTTATTCTGATTATTGTTGCGTCAGTTAAATTGAAAATTCTAATAGGCTTAAAAACAAGGAAGCCTTTGCAATTGCAAAGGCTTCCTTGTTTTATTATTCGAAAGCTGAGGATCTTTCTTTAGAAACGCAATCCCAGGGTAAGGAATACGTTGTCGTAAGTACTCTTCATCGAAGCGCCATAGTTGGTTGTTAAATCATAAGGTGGATAAACGGTGCTATTATTGGTGATATGGCTGTAAGCCGCATCAATAAAGTAGCTTCCGAAACGGTAACCAATACCTGCGGTTGCAGTATTCATGTTGCCGCTTTCTGATTTCATTGGGTTACCCTGTGTACCGTAACCGCCACGGAAATAAAGCTGATCAAGTTTTAATTCAGCACCTACACGGGCATTAACCACAGAACGGTATAAACGTTTAATGTCGTTATTGTCCTGCTGATCAGTGTCGTAATCCAGGTGGATGCTTGAGTAATCCTGGTATTCCACATCACCTGTTATGAAACCATATTTGCCCAAAAAGAAGGCGATACCACCGGCCAGTTTAAGCGGCGTGCGGAAATTATAGGTATATGGATAATTATCGCCGTTGCTTCCGCTGAAACCGTTGTTTAGCGTAGTTCTTAGACCTTCATTATAATTATCGTCAACCTTGTACCAGGTTGGGGTAGTTAAGCTACCACCGATACGAACAGCCTCAACAGGTTTGTAAATAAAACCCAGTTTTAGGTTTACACCAGTACCGCGTGATTGCTGGTCCTGGCTAAAGGTAGAGTTGTAGGCCCGGTTTGCAGTAGTGGTATTGTTATTTTCGAATACCGAAGCTGTTCCGGTTTCTACAAATGCACTTTGCATATTGTAACGGATGCTCGCGATGCCCATACCTAAACCCAAGTAAAGCTTATTGCTGTAGTTAGTACCTAAAGACAGGTTAATTTCTGATTGACCGCCGGTAGAAACCACATTTCTGCTTTGGCCAACGGTTCCGCTTACTACGTTGCTTTTGTATGCATTGGCGCTATTATAAAAGTCAATCAAATTTTGATCATACGCCCAGCCCGCTAGCCCGCCATTTACCCCAAATTGATTGGCCTGCGCTGCATAGTATTGCGCAATATTGTTTTGGTTATTCTGGCCGTTGTAGTACGTGTTCTGGTAAAAATTATTAGTTCTGGCATAAGCAATACCAAAGTTTAAACTTAACCAGCCCTGGGTTTTGTCTGCACCACGGGCGCTGTTCAGTTTAGAATAGAACAATACCGAAGCATTGTTCAAGTTCAACGCGCTTTTATTGGCCGTATTAGCACTACCGAAGTAACCGGCGTTTACATTAGAGCCATTATACTCTGGCGTGATGCTTAACTCAGAGTGGGTAAAGAAACCTGTCCCCGCAGGGTTACCGCTGATGGAGCTCAGATCCCCGCCGATGGCTGTACCCGCGTTTCCGATACCTTTAATACGTGCTGTTGAGCCTGTGTTGAAGGAAGAGAACCTTACGGCATCCTGCGCATACTGCGCATAAGTTGTTTGGGCCGCTGCTACTATAGCTGCGGTAGCAAGTAAATGTCTTATATTCATTAATGATAGGCTTTTGTCAAAAAATTATGGTCTTCCCGGACGAGCACCGCCACCGCCGCTGCTGCTACCGCTACTACTGCTGCCACCACCGCTATAGCTTGGCGCAGAATTAGTACTTCTTGGCGATGGCTGCGGCTGATAGGTTGGGTAATCATTCCTTGCTGGGCGTGAAGGTCTGCTTTGGCCATAGTTACCATTGTTACCGCCATAGCCGTTTGTTTGCGTACGGCCAGAGTTCACACTTCTACCCGGATAGTACCCGCTGTTAGGGTAAGCGCCGTTGTATCCAATATTGCCTGTACCACGGGTAGCAAACGCGCCATTAGGTGTGCCTGATCCGCGGTATGGACGAGGTGTACCACGGTAGCCATTTCCATAGGCAGAATAAACGCCCCAGAACGGATAGCCACCACCATAACCTACACCCCAGTAGGAGTAAGGCGAATAATAACCATAGCCATAAGGGCTGTAGCCATACCCGTAATATGGGCTTCCCCAGCCGTAGCTTAAGCCGAAACCTAAACCAAACCCGCTGTAGGCATAACCATTCCAGCCGTAATTATAGGCTGCCGAGTATGGTGAATAGCCGTAATAGTAATCGTCGTAAAAATTAAATGGCGAGTAATAGCTGAAGCGATTGATGCGCGATGCGTAGCTGTCATAGTAGTAGTAATCGTCATCGGTGTAGTTATTGTACACATCCTGACGGTAACCTGGCGCTTGCGCTGTATACACCGGCTCATCGCCTGCCTTGGCCTTGGTGTAATACACATCATCATCTGCTACCGCAGTTGATGCCATTTTCTGAGTGGAACATGAAGCCAGTGCCAGGGCAGAAAGCAGCACTGCAGCCCCGATTATATTGCGTTTCATTTTCTGAGAAGTTTAAAGTTCAAGTTCATATAAAGGTTTAAATTTATAAATTTGACGGCAAAACTACGTATTTCAATAGTCAAATTTCATTCCACAATATATTTATGAGCAAGGGGATCATTAGTAAAGACGAAGATTATTCACAATGGTTTAATGAGTTAGTAATAAAAGCTGATTTAGCTGAATATTCCCCCGTGAGAGGCTGTATGATAATTAAGCCTTACGGCTACTCAATCTGGGAAAAAATGCAGACCGTTTTAGACAAAATGTTTAAAGATACCGGCCATAGCAATGCTTACTTCCCGTTGTTCATACCAAAATCTTTTTTTTCAAAAGAAGCCAGCCACGTAGATGGTTTTGCTAAAGAATGTGCAGTTGTTACTCACTACAGGTTGAAAAACGATGGTGAAGGTAATATTATTGTTGATGAAGAAGCAAAATTAGAAGAAGAACTGATTGTTCGCCCAACTTCTGAAACCATCATCTGGAATACTTACAAAGGCTGGATCCAGTCATACCGCGATTTGCCTATCCTGGTTAACCAATGGGCCAACGTTGTACGCTGGGAAATGCGCACCAGGTTGTTCTTGCGTACCAGCGAATTTTTATGGCAGGAAGGCCATACCGCGCACGCTACTTCAGAAGAGGCGATTGCAGAAGCAGAGCAAATGCTGGAAGTTTATGCAGATTTTGTGGAGAACTGGCTGGCTGTACCGGTTGTGAAAGGCCGTAAAACCCCTAGTGAGCGTTTTGCAGGTGCTTTGGATACTTATTGTATTGAGGCGCTGATGCAGGATGGTAAAGCCTTACAAGCTGGTACATCGCACTTTTTAGGTCAGAACTTTGCGAAGGCGTTCGACGTTAAATTTTCTGATAAAGAGAATAAGCAGGATTATGTTTGGGCTACCTCGTGGGGCGTTTCTACTCGCCTGATGGGCGCGCTGATCATGTCCCACTCTGATGATGCCGGTTTAGTGCTCCCTCCAAAATTAGCGCCGATCCAGGTGGTGGTTGTGCCGATCTACAAGCACCAGGAAGAACTGGATAATATCCGCAATTATGTAAACAGTTTAAGCGCAGAGTTAAAGGCAAAAGGCATCAGCATCAAATTTGACGACCGCGACACGCAACGCCCGGGCTTTAAATTTGCCGAGTATGAGCTGAAAGGTGTGCCGCTTCGTGTAGCTATCGGTAGCCGCGATATGCAGAACGGAACTGTAGAACTGGCTCGTCGGGATACCAAAACCAAAGAGACGACAACGCAGGAAGGACTTGCAGCTAAAATTGAAGGCTTGCTGGAAGAAATTCAGCAGAATATTTTTGATAAGGCGTTCAAATTCAGGGAAGAAAACATTACCAAGGTTGACGACTATGAAGAGTTTAAACGTCTGCTGGACGAGAAACCAGGCTTTATTGCTGCCCACTGGGATGGAACGCCGGAAACAGAGCAGCGCATTAAAGACGAAACCAAGGCTACTATACGTTGTATACCATTGAATAACCCACAGGAAGAAGGTAAGTGTATCTTAACTGGTAGACCGTCTAAAGAGCGGGTATTATTCGCGAGGGCGTATTAAGTAGCCCCACCTAAATCCTCCCCGGTAGGGAGGACTTTGATATAATGAAATTTACTAGCCCCTCTCTACCGGAGAGGGGTTGGGGAGAGGCATTGAATGAAATTCGCAACTAAAGCTATACATGCTGGTCAGCATCCTGACCCATCTACCGGTGCAGTAATGACACCGATTTACCAAACGTCAACCTATTGGCAAAAAGCGCCTGGAGATAACCAGGGTTACGAGTATTCGCGTGGTACCAACCCAACCCGTAAGGCGCTGGAAGACTGTCTGGCGGCGTTGGAAAATGCAAAATTTGGTCTTGCTTTCTCGAGCGGTATGGGGGCAACGGATGCCGTAATGAAGTTGCTGAAGCCCGGCGACGAAGTGATTACCGGGAACGACCTTTACGGCGGCTCTTACCGTATCTTCACCAAAATATTTGCTAACTACGGTATTAAGTTTCACTTTTTAAACCTGCACGATCCGGAGATTATTAACGAATACGTTAATGAAAATACCAAAATGGTTTGGATTGAAACGCCGACCAACCCTACTATGCAGGTGGTTGATATTGCAGCCATTTCTAAAATAGTAAAGGCCAAGAACCTAATGCTGGTGGTAGATAATACCTTCGCATCGCCATACCTGCAAAACCCAATTGATTTTGGTGCTGATATCGTCATGCATTCGGTTACTAAGTATATCGGTGGTCACTCAGATGTGGTAATGGGTGCCTTAATGATGAACGACGAAGACCTGTACAAGCGTCTTTGGTTTATCTACAATTCTTGTGGTGCCACACCCGGCCCAATGGATAGCTTTTTTGTTTTGCGCGGGATAAAAACGCTGCACCTGCGCATGAAAGCACATTGCGAGAACGGTAGGGCAGTGGCAGAATTTTTAAAAGATCACCCCAAAGTAGAACGTATTTTCTGGCCTGGTTTCACAGATCATCCTAACCACCACATTGCGGCTAATCAAATGCGTGATTTCGGCGGAATGATCTCTATCGTATTAAAGGGAGCAGACCTGCAGGAGACCTTCCGGATCGCTTCAAACTTTAAAGTTTTCACGCTGGCAGAATCATTAGGAGGGGTAGAATCGCTGATTAACCACCCGGCTACCATGACGCATGCTTCTATACCAAAAGAAACCCGCGAAGCAGCAGGTGTGGTAGATAACCTGTTACGCTTAAGCGTAGGGGTAGAGGATATCGAGGATCTGTTGGAAGACCTAAAGAACGCATTGAGCTAATATAGAATCAAGAGCCAGGATTTGGTTAAGGATAGTGTCTTGTTTCTTGGCTCTTGATTCTTGTTTCTAACATTATGGTACACGATCTCAAGGCCTTTCTCGATGCTAAAGTTGCGCAATACAACCGCCCGGAGTTTATCGAGAATGACCCCATAGTTATCCCGCATAGCTTCGCTCAAAAGCAGGATATCGAGATTATGGGTTTTTGGGCGGCAATTTTAGCCTGGGGACAGCGCGTAACGATCATCAAAAAATGCCGTGAACTGATTAACCTGATGGATGGTGCGCCTTATGATTTTATCATCAACCATCAGGAACATGATTTGAAAAAGCTGCTGAATTTTAAGCACCGCACTTTTAACGACATCGATACACTTTACTTTATTACCTTTTTCAGACATCATTACGAAAGGTTCGACAGCCTGGAAGATGCCTTTTTACCCACTAACTCTCTTAAGGGAGAAAAGGAGGACATGATAACTCCGTCTTTAAGGGGGTGGGGGGTAGAGGCTTCGCTTAATCACTTTAGAAGCTATTTTTTCTCCTTGCCGGATTATCCGCACCGAACTAAAAAGCATATTTCTTCGCCCTCACAAAAATCCACCTGTAAACGTCTGAATATGTTTCTCCGCTGGATGGTTCGTAAAGACAACTGCGGAGTCGACTTTGGGATATGGAACAGAATGAGTCCGGCTGATCTGGTTTGTCCCTGTGACCTGCATGTGGATCGGGTAGCAAGAAACTTAAAATTGATTACCCGTAAACAAACAGATTGGCAAACCGCAGTTGAATTGACAACTCATTTGAAAGAATTCGATCCGGCCGACCCGATAAAGTATGATTTCGCCCTGTTTGGTTTGGGGATAGAAGAGAAGTTTGGCTTTGGGTTGTAACGATAAATTAGTGGCCTGATTCCATAGATCATCGTCCCTTCCTAAAAAAGAAATGCCGTTGACATAGGTTGTCTGAATAATGCCGAACTTTGCCGCGTGATATATCAGACCAACGATACGATTGTTGCTTTAGCAACCCCTAACGGTATTGGCGCTATTGGCGTAATCCGCCTGTCTGGCCCTGAGGCAGTAACCATTGCGCAAAAGATTTTTAAAGGAAAGGATCTTACCCGTCAGGCCTCGCATACCATACACTTTGGCCGGATCGCCGACGGAGATGTGATTCTTGACGAGGTGCTGGTTTCGTTGTTTTTTGCGCCACATTCGTATACCAAAGAAAACGTGGTAGAGCTTTCTTGCCACGGTTCGGCATTTATTATTGAATCGGTGATCAAATTGCTGATTAAAAATGGTGCCCGCGCCGCCCAGCCGGGCGAGTTTACCCTACGGGCTTTCCTTAACGGGCAACTGGATCTTTCGCAGGCAGAGGCTGTTGCCGACCTGATCGCTTCTAATTCAAAAGCTTCTCAGCAAGCGGCAATGCAGCAATTGCGGGGCGGCTTTAGCAATCAATTAAATGCCCTTCGCGAACAGCTGGTCAACTTTGCTTCGTTGATCGAACTCGAACTTGATTTTTCTGAAGAAGATGTAGAGTTTGCCAATCGCGACCAATTAAAGCAGCTGATTTTAACTATTCTTGGTGTTCTTAGTCGCTTGATAGAATCCTTTGAGTTGGGGAACGCCATTAAACAAGGAATTAATACAGTTATTGCCGGCCGGCCAAATGCCGGAAAATCGACATTGCTGAATGCGCTGTTAAATGAGGAAAGGGCGATCGTTAGCCACATCGCTGGTACAACGCGCGATACCATTGAGGAGGTATTGAATATCAACGGTGTTAATTTCCGGTTGATAGATACTGCGGGGATACGCGAAGCGACAGACACCATCGAAGCCATTGGCGTTCAAAAGACGATGGAGAAAATCAGTCAGTCGGCTTTGTTGATTTATGTTTTTGATGCCTCCGAAATTTCAATTGCCGATTTGAATACTGATTTAGAAAGCCTGAAAAAACCCGGCGTACCAATGTTGGTAGTGGCGAATAAGATTGATCTGTTGGATCCAGAACAGATCGCGGCGTTACCAAATACAGAAAGTACGTTGTTCATCTCTGCCAAACAAAAAGAACGTATAGAAGAGCTAAAGCATAAGATCTATCATACCGCAATTAAAGGCCAACTGGCAGGTAACGAGATCATGGTTACCAACATCCGGCATTTGGAAGCCCTTCAAAAAACAGAAGAGGCACTAAGCAGGGTGCTGAACGGTATTGACAACCCTATCACCTCAGATTTTCTGGCGATCGACATTAAACAAGCATTACACTACCTCGGCGAAATAACAGGCAGCGTGACCACCGACGACCTTCTGGAGAACATATTTTCTAAGTTCTGTATCGGTAAGTAATCAAGCTTTTTCTATTATGAAAATGGCCAACACTTTAAGCATAACAATCGTTACTGCATTGGAAGTTCGCTTCAAAGACTTATATTTTGATTTCGAATTTCAAAGCATCTCCGCTAAGAAAAGACAGTAAAGTTAAACTGTTAACAGCGACGGATACTTTTATAATGTATCGGGAAAGTAGTTGGTGCAAAGGCATTTCGTACATTAGCACGTTAATACTCCGGTGGTAATTATGAAAAGAGTAGTGAGCATCTTAGGCTGCGGATGGTACGGACTAGCTTTAGCGAAGTCATTGCTGGTTCAAGGCGATGTTGTGAAGGGTTCGGTAACCAAAACTGAAAAGCTAAATCTTCTGAGTGAGTACGGTATTCAACCATTTCTTGTTGATCTCCAAAAAATAAGTGAAACCCCGAAGGCTGATCCTTTCTTCGATTGTGACATACTCGTCATCGCCTGTAATGTTAACCTGGCGAAGAGACCAAACTATCTTTTAGAAATAGAAGGCTTAATACAACAGGTAAGAACCTCGCTCATAAAGAAAGTTCTTTTTATTAGCTCGATCAGTATTTACGGAGAGCCCGGAACGGTAGTGGATGAACAAAGTTTACCGCAACCGAATACCGAATCTGCCCGTTTATTATCGGCTGCAGAAGCATTGTTTTTAGCAGAGACCCGGTTTGAGGTGACTATATTACGGTTTGGGGGCCTTGTTGGACCTGGTCGTATGCCGGGGCGTTTTCTTTCGGGTAAAAAGCAAATTCCAAATGGGCTGGCGCCTGTGAATCTTATCCACCTGAAGGATTGTGTCGGCTTGACGGAAGCGGTTATAAATTCGAAAGCGCATATCCCGATACTGAATGGCGTATCTCCGGCGCATCCTACAAGAAACTATTTTTATTGCCTGGCTGCAGCAGTTGAAAAACTTCCTGCGCCGGAATTTATCCTGGAGAAAAACGATTGGAAAGAAGTTAATAGCCGATACGGCACCAACTTTTACCAATACCAAATTACGGATTGGAAAAATTGGTTATTAAACCCTCAGCTCGATTAAAAAGTAGCTTCAACAGGTTCCGCAGCTTTTAGATGTAAACCTAAGGTTGACTTCAAAGCGTTCCTTCGTATCCCAAGTTTCCACAAGGGTTGGCCGCTCCCGCAGGATTCCCTATTTTCGCAGCCCTAATAACAGGAGCCCAGTAGTATATTTCAATGAAAGTCATTATTGCAGAAAAGCCCTCCGTGGCCCGTGAAATTGCCAAAGTATTTGGGGCGAATACAAAACGGGAGGGCTATATCGAGGGAAAAGGCTATACGTTTACCTGGGCTTTCGGTCATCTGCTGCAATTGGCGCCACCACAGGAATATGGGTATTACCGTTGGAGTGTCCAAAACCTGCCGATGCTTCCCCAAAAGTTTAAGCTCTGTATTCGCAAGGTTAGCAGTAAGGAGGGTGTGGTAGACGATCCGGCTGCAAAAAAGCAATTGGATGTTATCAAGAAATTGTTTGACGAAGCTACGGAGATTATTGTGGCGACGGATGCCGGGCGGGAAGGCGAACTGATTTTCCGGTATATTTATTACTACTTGAAATGTAAGAAACCGTTTAAGCGGCTCTGGATCTCCTCGCAAACTGATGAAGCTATTAAAGAAGGTTTTCGTAATTTGAAGCCAGGCGGCGATTATGACACACTTTTTAATTCCGCGCATTGCCGCTCACAATCGGATTGGCTGGTTGGTATGAATGCGACGCAGGCGCTGAGCCTTGCCTCCTGTACCCGGTCTGTTCTTTCTTTAGGCAGGGTGCAAACACCGACACTGGCCATGATCTGTGCCCGTTACTTAGAAAATAAAAATTTCGTTCCGGAACTGTATTACCAGGTCGCTATACAAGTTGACAAAGATGGACAACTGTTCCGTGCGATCTCTGTCAAAAGTTATAAAAACCGGGCAGAAGCGGAGCAGGTGCTGGAGCGGGTAGAAGACGTTGCTGCCGGATTTGCAAATGGGGGAAATATCCTGAGTGTAGAGGCCAAACCCCGTAAAGAGCCGCCTCCACTATTACATGATTTGAGCAGTTTGCAGCAGGAGGCGAATAAACGAAAGGGCTTTACGGCCGACCAGACCCTGGGAATTTTGCAGCATCTGTATGAGAATAAACTGGTGACTTACCCCCGTACCGGTAGCCGCTACATCGGCGATGATGTTTTTGCCACCGTTCCGCAGTTGATCGCCGGTTTTACCGGTCATGCCTTGTTTGGCAAACAGGCAACGATCCTGACAGAAAGCAAATTAAACAAACGCAGTGTGAACGCGAAAAAAGTGACGGATCACCATGCGATTTTACCGACAGGTGAACGTGCTTATACGCTTTCCACCGATCAGCAGGCCATCTACGACATGGTGGTCGGCAGGATGCTGGAGGCATTCCACGGGGAGTGTGTGAAAGAGATCACGAAGATCACAGTTAAATCCGGCGAGGATTTTACGGCAAGCGGTACCGTAGTAGCCGTACCTGGCTGGCGCGCGGTATTTAATGACAAGGACGAAGAAAAAAAAGACGAGGAGAATGCAGCCTTGCCCAAAGTAGTGAAGGGTGAAAACCTGCCGATAACAAACAAAGCAGTATTGGATAAGCAAACCAAGCCAAAAGCATTGTACAATGAAGCTTCGTTATTAAAAGCCCTGGAGACGGCAGGTAAAGAAATTGAAGACGATGAGTTGCGCTATGCCATGAAAGACAGTGGCTTAGGTACACCCGCAACCAGGGCTTCTATAATTGAGACGCTCATCAAACGTAATTATATCATTCGTGAAAAAAAGAACCTGGTACCTACCGCCACGGGGCTGTCTGTTTATGGTGTTGTAAAAGATCAGCAGATCGCCCAAGCAGAACTAACCGGTAGTTGGGAAAAACGATTAGAGGAAATACGCTCCGGTGCCTCAGTGGCTGCCTTTCAGCAGGAGATCCAGAATTATACCCGTTCTATTACCAGTGAGATGCTTAGGGCGGGGGAAGTGCTCAGGCAGAAAAGTAAGGAGCCTGCAGGAAAGCATTGACCGCAGTGGTTCCTGCTATTTATTTTTCGTCGTCTTCATCTCTGGAGCATTATCAGACATTCATAGACGTTTTGAAATTTAATCCTGTCTGCCCCAAGATTTAATGTATGGATGAAACAAGCTACTCCTTGATACTTAATTGGCCGGTTGTCGGTTCAGATTAAAAAGTAGTAGCATCACAATCAGAGAGCACGCGATAAAGACCAAGTAACTATAGCTGAGATGAGCCATGTTTTTAGCCGGGATAGCGGCTACTACAAGATAAGTGAGCAGCGAAAGGATCACATAGACCAGTCCGCCTGTCAGTCCGCCTGACATGCCTGCATTTTTGGGAAAACGACCCAGGCAATAGGCGAAGTAATTATTATAAGTGAATCCCGCGCCGACATGGATCAGGAACGCGAAAAACACCATGACATAAATGTTCGCAAAATAATAACTGCTTAGGATCATCAAAGCCACTACCATGAGCTGTAGTATAACACTCACCAGTAATTTGCTGAAAAAAGGACGGTTGATCAGCGCGCGTCCGATAAATCCGCCCAGCATCCAGGCCAGGCCCAGGATGAGTGAGCAATAGCCGGCAATCACCGGTGTCAGCTCAAAGTGGTGCTCAATAATAAATGGGCCGGTCATGTTATACATGATCACCATGGAATAGGCAAAGCAGAGCATGAGGATGCCGAGACTAAAGGTGGTCGTCTTAATCATCTCCACATAGAGCCCTGCAATGGTCTTTAGCTTAAATTCGGTGCGGTGACGGATCGTTTCACCGCTGTAAAGGTATTCCAGCACGGCGATCACTGCAGCCAGGCCGGCAAGAAACAAGAAGTTGGACTGCCAGCCAAAATAATGCTGGAAATAGCCACCCAGGAAAGGCGCCACGATAGGCCCGGCCGACCAGATGATGGTAAACATACTCAAGTAATGCTGTAGCCGATCACCCTCATAAACATCTACAAAATAAGCGCGTTTAGCGATCACAATAATCGCTACCGTGATGCCCTGGACGATCCGCAGGACATAGATCATGTAGATATTCGGGATAACAGCGATCAGGACGCTTGCAGCGATAAATACCAGCAATGAAATAAAGCTGAGCCGGTAACGTCCATACGCATCCAGCACACTGCCTAAGAAGAGTTGCGAAACGCCGTAGCTGACCAAAAACAACGTAAGGGTCAACTGCACCTGTAAACTCGTGGCGTGTAAGTCGCTGCCCATGCTGGGTAGAGAGGGGATGTATATATCGGTCGCGAAACCGGATAAAGGTAATAAAGCAAAGGCCAGGATTGTAGGTATCCGCTGATCTTTGTGATTGAAAACAGGTTGCATGATGCGGCAAAAGTACACATCCATGAGACGCTCATGGTCGGGTGAAAGTCAGAAAAAGGGGCAAAAGAAAAGGGGTAGAGCGATTGCGAAAGTTTCAGCATGCTCCAGATCAATTGATGCATTCCATCGCCTTTGTACCTAATGCCTAATCAACTGACTGATGATCTGGGTTTAATTCTGGTTGAATGCTATTTTTCCGCCGGCTTTAGCCCACTCATCAAGCCCTCCTAATAGCGGTCGTATTCGTTTTAAGCCTGTTTTTTGCAATTTTTTTGCATACTTGGCTGCTGTAATCTCATTAGGACAAGAACAATAGATAACTATCTCTTCATGGGCAGAATAAAGATTAGCGATTTCATTTAAATTACTATCACTTACGTGTATTGAACCGGGAATGAACCCGTTTCGTATCCGCTGGTCTGCCGGCCGTGCGTCAAAAATTACAGGGCCTGACGTTTCCTGTATCAACACAAGCAGGTCATTGACCGTCACGCGATCATTTTTAAATTGGTGGATAAGGAGGTACCGTTGCAACCATTTCGTAAACAGGTAGATAGCGAAGGAGATAATAACGATTAAAATACCAAGTTTACCGAATTGGGTTAGTGTAGCTATTAAGCTGCTGATCTGGAAACGAAATAAAACGCCTAAACCAATAGCCGCTATACTATAAATCATCCCTGCAATCAATGAGAAAGCTATGAATGAAAATATTGGCATTGCATAAACACCAGCCACTACCGGGGCTAATGTAGAAAGCCCGGGAATGAATTTGACAACTGTTAAGGCAGGCGGACCATAACGGTTAAAAATGTCTCCGCTGCTTTTAACGCATGAGTCAGGCGAAAGCGAGATCCTGCACAATTTTCCCAGAATACCCGTGCCTATTCTTTTACCTAAAAAATATAAAGTAATGTCTCCGATTAAAGATCCGGACGTAGCGGTTAGTGTGAGTGAAATGATATGAATGCTATCAATAGGGGTAACGGCTGCCGTAACAATAAGAATCGCAAATGCCGGAATGGGTAAGCCTACGCTCTGCAAAAGCGTAATAAGGAAGATGATCCCTAGTCCGTATGCTTGCACCAGTTCAATTAGTGTACTCATTGATGAAGGCTACCATGGTGCAAAAATAAAGGATCGATAATCAAGGCGTTCCTTAAAGTTTAATTTTTACGTTAGGATGCTTTTTAGTAGCCCGTTATTTTTAATAGTTAGTATACCGCCGTACAATGAAAATGATGATCATTTTACTACTGCTACTGGTCTGTATGCAACCAGTATAACTATTCATTGGTCTCTTTTATGTCAGAAAAACACTGCGGGTGTCTGCCCGCAGTGTCAAAATCATTTTTAGGATGTTTAGCTAACGCCTTCCAAACTGATCTTTTCGCGTGCCTCCCTGGCGGCTGCCACCATGTTTTCGATGGCGGCTTTCGTTTCCGGCCATTTACGGGTTTTTAGTCCGCAGTCCGGGTTTACCCATAGGTTCTGCGCCGGAAGCAAGTCTGCTGCTTTGGTCAATAAGGATACCATCTCCGCGGTGGTGGGTACGCGCGGCGAGTGAATATCATATACTCCCGGGCCGATCTCGTTCGGGTATTCAAAATGTGCAAAGGCATGCAACAGCTCCATTTGCGAGCGGGAGGTTTCAATGGTAATCACATCGGCGTCCATCGCGGCAATGTTCTCTATAATGTTATTGAACTCGCTGTAGCACATGTGGGTATGGATCTGGGTTTTATCCTGCACGCCACCGGCGGTTACGCGGAATGCTTTTACCGCCCAATTCAAATAATGCGGGTGCTTGGCCTTACGTAATGGCAAACCTTCTCTGATCGCAGCCTCATCGATCTGGATTATACCGATGCCTGCTTTTTCCAAAGCCACCACTTCATCACGAATGGCTAAGGCAATTTGGTTAGTTGTAACATCTCGCGGTTGGTCATCGCGAACGAAAGACCATTGCAGAATGGTTACCGGGCCGGTCAGCATGCCTTTCATCGGCTTGTTGGTTTGCTTTGCGGCGAAAGTGATCCAACGCAAGGTCATATCTGCGGGACGGCTTACGTCACCGAAGATCACCGGCGGCTTTACACAACGGCTGCCATAGCTTTGTACCCAACCGTTCCTGGTGAAAAGGAAGCCATCCAGTTGTTCACCGAAATACTCTACCATGTCGTTACGCTCGAATTCACCATGTACCAGTACGTCCAGGCCGGTTTCTTCCTGCCATCTGATGACGTCGATGGTGGCTTTTTCTATTGCTTGCTCATACTGCTCCAGTGTCAGGTCGCCCTTTTTGAATTTTGCGCGTAAAGCCCGGATGTCTTCTGTTTGTGGGAATGAACCGATAGTTGTTGTGGGAAATGATGGTAAATTAAAACGTTCGCGATGCAGTTTCTGGCGTACATGGAAGACACTTTTGCGTGTGGCGTATTCTTCCGTGATTGCGGCAACGCGGTGTTTCACTTCCTGTTTATGTACCTTAGTTGAATTACGCCGGCTTTCAATAGCTGCTTTGTTGATCGCTAGCAGTTTGTTATTGCCTTCAACGATCTGCTTTAGTTCGGCAACCTCGTTTAATTTCTGTTTGGCAAATGCCATCCAGTTTTTGATTTCCGGGTCGATGGCTGTTTCACCATCTAGATCGAGGGGGCTATGCAATAAAGAGCAAGACGGTGCAATTATTACGCGGTTATTACCTAATTTCCCGGCTGCTTTGTTGACCAGGGCAAGGGACTTTTCATAATCATTCTTCCACACGTTACGTCCGTCCACCACACCTAATGATAGGGTCAGGTTAGTTGGAAATAAAGCCAGTACTTCATCCAGTTGCTCCGGTGCACGTACCAAGTCGATGTGCAGGCCGGCTACCGGCAAGCCTATAGCCAGATGTGTATTATCCAAAAGACTTTCAAAATAGGTAGCTACCAGTAATTTCACGCCGCTCACGCGGTTAACGATGGCCCTGTAAGCAAAATCAAACGCTTCTTTTTCTTTTTTAGAAAGGTCAAGCGCCAATGTTGGTTCATCCAGTTGTATCCAGGTGGCGCCTTGCTGTTTCAGGCGGTTAATGATTTCAACATATACAGGTACCAGTTGTTTTACAAGGTCGATACGCTCAAAACCCTCCTCTTTTTCTTTACCCATCAACAGGTAGCTTACCGGGCCAACCAGCACGGGTTTTGCTTTTTCGCCAAGCAGTTGTTTGGCAGCATTATACTCGGCAAATACTTTTTCAGAAAATAATCGGAACTCCTGTTTGGCCGTAAATTCAGGTACGATATAGTGGTAGTTGGTATCCAGCCATTTAGTCATTTCCATTGCAGTAATATCCAGGCCGTCTTTCTGATAGCCGCGAGCCATGGCGAAATACAGGTCGATCTCGCAGTTGCCTTTCACATCCGATAGTACGGGAGCGTAGCGCTTAGGGATAACGCCCAGCATCAGGCTCATATCCAGTACCTGGTCATAAAAGCTAAAGTCATTGCAGGGGATTAAGTCGATACCTGCATCCAGTTGGGTCTGCCAGTTTTCTTGTTTGATCTTTTGTGCGACCTGGTTCAGTTCCTTCAGATCGATCTTGCCTGCCCAATAGCTTTCACAGGCTCTTTTTAATTGTCTTTGACCACCAATGCGCGGGTAGCCGAGGTTTTGCGTTAGCATTTCTTTAGTGATTTTGATGAAAAAATGATTAAATGCTTGCGACAAGCTTGCTAACGTAAAGCAGAAAGGGCACACTGAGGCAGGAAGGCGTTAGACGCCATAGGGGTTACATCAGATCAGACCTGTTGCTTTATTACGCGAAAGCATTGTCTATCCGTAAAGAGGCAGGTATCCTGACTTGTAACATTCCTGCCGTCCTTCCCATTCTTTTTATAAACAGTGGACATCATCGGCAGAAACCTTGAGTGTTACTTACAGTTGCGCGACAGTTCGTGATTTACACACGATTCCCTTTTAATTTCTCGTCAGCGTTGACGGAAAAACCATTTACGGTTTGATAATTACTCAAATAATTTATTCGGAACAAATTTATAGATTAAGGTTTAATCACTTGCATCGATGCTGTTTTTTAGTGTAAAAAAATATATTTGATGACTTCGAAAGAAAAATCAACTTTGTAAACTTGTTTTGAACCCTTTCAAAAGTGTATTATTCCATGGCTGAGCTACTTGATCCTATAGATCTGCAATTATTGCGCTTATTAAGCGAGAATTCCAATATTTCTACCAAAGACCTGGCTGCAAAGGTCAATCTGTCACCATCGCCGGTATTTGAGCGCTTAAAAAGATTGGAGGCCGGTGGCTTTATTAAAAAATATATTGCAGTGCTGGATGCGGAGAAATTGAATTATGGCCTGATTGTTTTTTGTAACATCAAGCTGAAGCAACACGATAGGAGCATCGGAAGTGCATTTGTAAGCGACGTTATGCAGTTGAATGAGGTGGTTGAATGTTATAATATTTCCGGCGATTATGATTTCCTGCTGAAAGTATATGCTAAGGATATGAAACACTACCAGGACTTTGTTTTCAATAAATTAGGTTCTGTAAAAAGCATCGGCAGTACGCACAGTACTTTCGTGATGTGCGAGAATAAAAATACGCACAATATTAACCTGTAGTCACACGAGGGGATCCAAGCAAATGTATCTCTTTACTTATTTAGAGACGGAAGATATGGCGTGGAAACTGCAAGATGCTGAAACGTAAAATAACTTAAACGTTTCTATAAGTTAAAATTTGAGAGCGATTTGAACAGGCGATCTGTACTTTAGAGAAGCCAATCACTTCAACTGAATATTTAAGCGCTTTAAGGGGATCACATATTAATGATTGTGAATATCGTGGTACGCAATCAGCTTGAGCAAAGTTTCTATCGTGGTTTTATATTTTTTCTCACCGGCCATTTCAATGTAGCCGTTTATTAAACCATCGAATTTGTTAATGGCATCTGCCTGAAACTGTTTACCCTTTTCTGTAAGGTAAAGCATAGAAGAACGCCGGTCTGTTTTACTTTTTTTAGCTGTAACTAAACCACATGAAATCAGTCCCTTCACTATCCTGCTGGCTCCCTGCTTGGTAACGCCCATTCTTGCAGCCAGTTCGTTATTAGAAATGCCGGAAACATCAATATTCATAAAAAAGGGCATATACGTAATGTGAAATTCAGGTTCGCGTAGCGTATTCACATTTTTTTCCCCCCATTCATCAAGGGATCTTTTAAAGATGTAAAGTATCCTGAAAATATTATTTTCCTGCTTCCCTTTAAAATCCGCATTGTTGTAATCCATATCCAAAAGTAATTTTTTTAAAGGTTACCGCACTACTGCCGCTCGCTATTGAAGCAAAAGCAAACAAATATCATGTAACGACAATCGCTGTTTCAACTTGTCATTAAGTTGTAAATATAGTCAACAGTGATGACCTTATTGGTAAACAGTGTTTACTTTTGAAAAGTATTCTAAACGATTATTATTTCAACATCAAATTAAACACTGTCATGTATTCACTTAGCAGAATAAGAAAAACCGCTGTGCCGACAACAGCGATCACCATAGCCGTTCTTGCACTGTATACCTGCGGGGGGCATCCCGGGCAGGGGCCGGGCGGTTTTCCCGGGGCGATGGGTCCGCAAGAGCCTCAACCTTACCCGGTTTTTACGGCAACCACGCATACCGCAACGTTAAATACAGATTATCCGGCAACTTTACAGGGCGAACAAAACATCGACATCCGTCCGAAAATAGACGGCTTTGTGGAAAAGATCTATATTGATGAGGGGGCAACCGTTAAAAAAGGACAGCTGCTTTTCACAATCAGCGCCCCACAATACCAACATGACGTTAACAATGCAGCAGCAGCGGTTAACAGCGCAAAGGCAGATCTGAATAGCGCTCAATTACAAGTAGAAAAAACCAAACCACTTGTAGACAAAGGCATTATCAGTAATTACGAACTGCAATCAGACGAAGATAATCTGCAAATCAAAAAGGCCGCCTTGGTACAGGCACAGGCAACTTTGGCAACAGCAAAAACAAACCTGGCTTATACCATGATCACCAGCCCGGTGAATGGTGTCGCAGGAACAATTCCGTACAAAATCGGTAGCCTGGTAAGCAGTACCAGTACACAACCGTTAACTACCATATCCAATATCGGAAAGGTATATGCTTATTTCTCGCTGAATGAAAAGCAGCTGCTTGATTTCAGCCGCAACATAAAAGGCAATACTATGGCCGAAAAACTGGGTAATACGCCCGCTGTAGCGCTAATCCTTTCAGACGGCAGCAGCTACCCGGAAAAAGGGAGGTTAGAAACCGTAAGCGGATTACTAAATACAGAAACAGGATCTGCCAGTTTCAGAGCGGGTTTCGCCAACCCTTCCGGCTTATTGCATAGTGGCAGCAGTGCATTGGTTAGGATACCTCAATTGGTAAAAGATGCCGTTCTGATCCCTCAAAAATCTGTATATGAGCTGCAGGGCAAGCACTTTGTTTATGTGGTTGGCGCAGATAATGCTGTAAAAAGTACAGAGGTTACCGTAATGGACCTCACAGCCGGCCAGTTTTATGTAGTAAACATCTAATTAACAGCCACTTAAGTCGGGCTCGATCAGAAAGTGTTTCCGCTATTGAAGAATTCGAAAAGTTCTCGGCGATAATGTTCGGCGCAAGTTTAATCATATCACCGTTTTTGCTGACAGACATCATGCTTTATTACAAAGGATTTTACGACAACTTAAGAAAGGATATCGATACCAAACTGGGCGATTTTTTAGTTCAGAACCTTACTCGCGGTGTAAATGAGGGATATTACAACGCGCTAATCGACAAGGCGGAGTCGATTAGCTGGTATACCTGGCAATTGAAACACTTGTCGACCGATATAAGTGTGGATAATGAAGAACGTAAGCGGTTATTTGCCCTGACAGACAAGGTTTATCGATGCTATTTAACTTCCTGTTAGTAATAAAAAGGTGTCTCTATGCTTAGTATGGAAACGCTTTTTAATTATTTACCTATGTAGTTTCAGTTCTACCATTCCTGGTATTTAGTAAAGAATAAAAGTATGCTGTGGTAATATTTAAATAAGATAATTTTTATTTAAAATATTTATTTATATTGCATATATTATAAACCTAATCATATGGAAATCAGTGGGATTTCGCTGTTCCTGATATTTTTTGCTTTTACATGGGATTTTTATGTTTCATATATTGAAACGTCACCCCTTTGCGCTAATTTCATTGTTTGTAGCCTCATCTATAGTGTTTTTGAAAACAAGCGCTTATTTATAAATAAGGCATTTTTTAAAATAATATCCATTCCTATTTATCACATAATTCATCCTTATCATGAAAAAGCTAATCACAATTTTATGCTTGCTTATTGCAGTGAGTGCAATAGCATTAATTACCAGGTGCAAAACAGGCCAAACCGGAAAGCAACCTACCGACACCACGATTACTGCAGTTGATCTTCCGACGAACATCGTCCCGGGTTTTAACTTTCCGGAAGATTCCTCTACAATTTATAACTGGGTGAAAGGTACACCGCCAGATACGGTAAGCATGCTAAACCATGCCTGGGGTATTTGGGCCGGGCTTACCGCTCAGTCAGGGCAAACTTTTGGTAGCGATAGTCTATTGGTTTATCAAACGTGGCTGGGCATAGGGGGCATACAAAATCTTATTTTCAATAATATAACCAGTAATAAGGGGATGCGTACCCATACCAGCCCGGTGCTGCTTAGTAAACCCAGGCAATTTTTTGATGCAATTAAATTTGCATCGAAAAAATTAAAAGCAATTCCTTTTGTTGACACAAACTTTATACAATGGGTTGCTGTCGCTTATAACCCGCAAGCCGTCAGTCACGTAGTTTCTAATTCGTTGTTTAAAGCTTCAGTTATTGATTCTCTTCAACGGAATCATATCGGATCAATACCTCAGTTCCCGCCCAATGCACTTACGATTAAACCCGTGTACCTGATTGCAAAACCGGGAGATAAAGCCGTACGTATCCCGGTATGGCCGGGACCTCGGACTACCCCGAATGGTTTTCCACCACAATCATGGAACAATTACGTATGGGTAGACCTAAGCGGGAAGGTTGTTCCTTCAGGTCGGCACCTTAAACCTGCAGATTCCACCGCAAATGCAGCTCAAATTCTCGCTGCTACCTGTAGTGTTAACGATTTTATTCATTTTAAGCTGGATTCTAATATGGCCGCTTATATGAACCAGCAACAAGGGGTTCAAGGTATTGTCGCTAAAGCTGGGGATGTTGCATTGCTGGTTGCAATGCACGTAACCACAAAGGAAATTAATAACTGGACGTGGGAAACTTATTATTGGGCGCCAGACCCTGATAACCCTTTGGAGCCCAGTTCACCAGTTGCTGCTAAGTTAAGACCGGCTCAACTGAAGGGAGCTTCCCGGCACTACGCTGTAGGAGTCGCTTATGCCATGGTTCAACCTAATCAACCAATTAGTGGAGGTACCAATAAGGGAGCCAGCCCTATCTTTACATATAATCCCTATCTGGAAGCGGGATTCGGACCAGCTACGTTTAACCTAAGCAACCAGTTAAACCCTAATTTTAAATATGGTATACAAACCAATTGTATGAGTTGCCATGCACTCGCTGATAATGCTAAAACTGATAACAGCTTTTACAGTGCTGACCAATATATCAGTCTGAACGATACGGCTATATTCAAGAACTACGTTAGATATGACTTTGCATGGTCTTTCCAGGTAGGTGTCGAGAAAGATTTCTCAAAGCTTAAGGAATCCAGGTTCGAAAAGCTCAAATAAGACTATTTATCCCATAGCAGAGAGCAGTTATTAGCTGCTCTCCGCTATAAAAAGTATACTCAAGATTATAATCAGTAACCTTATACGCCTTCTTATAGCTTCCTTAAAGTTTACAAGTGTAATCGAGCAGTAAGCCTGTTTAATTTGCACTTTCAATGCCACCGGAAGTTAAGCCAGTAGCAAAGTGCCGCTTCAACTCCTGATAGGCAATGTCTTTCTTTGCAAATTATACAAATACGCGAAAATAAGCGGGAGAAGAAACTGGACAGCTTTATGTCCGCGATATGGTAGCTTCGGTAACCCGGCCATTGAAAGAGTTAAAAGGTATGAAGAGAGTTTATCTGCAGCACGGTGAAACTAAAACCATCAGTTTTAACATTACCCTGGATGAGTTGAAGTTCGATGATATTATATGAGCTACGCAACAGAACCCGGCGATTTCAAGATATTTATCGGTACCAGTTCGCAACAGATGCAGGAAGCTGCTTTTAAGCTACAGTAGCAGTTCAATAATTGTAAAGCGCTTTATACCAGGTATAGAAGCGCTTTTTTGTATACATGAAATTTTATTGTTTCATCCCCGTCAGAAACCGAAGGCCGAGGATACCCGTCATGATCAGTGAGAGAAATAACAGTTCTAATAAGGTGGTTTTCTGTTTAAGAAAAAAGGTTTCGCTAAGTTTGATTAATACCAGGGTCATGCCGGTCCACACAGCGTAAGCAGTTGCGGTAGACACGCTTTTTGTAGCGAGTGAAAAAAAGTAAACGTTTCCTACACCAAAAACAATATACCCAAGAAACGGCAGCAGAATAGGCAATCCGTAATTTGGGGTGTAGAAGTTATTAAAGCGTAAGGTCTTCAACTCGCTGAAGGTCATTAGCTTTAGCGAGAATGTCCATGCAGTTTCAAATACCGCTGCAATAAGTATAAATATCCAGGCCAATTTTTAAAAGTTATAAAGTGATCTCCTCCTGTAATTCCTCTTTTTGAGGAAGGGGAGATGGTTTGTTGAAAGTTCTACGATACTTTGTCCCAAGGGTCTTCAGCACATTCGGACGCAGGAAATAATAAGATTTAAACCAGGGATATTTCAGCAGTTTTTGTTCATCAAAGCGTTTTACTGAGAAGGCGTGCTGTAAAAAATAATCGCGAGGGTAATCATAATAAAGTCCCCAGTTTTCCGGCTTGTCGCCTGGTGCATGACCGGGATCATAAACGGTACCGAACAGGTAATCCCAGAAAGCAAACTTGGTAGAGAAGTTAGCATGAAAAACCTCCTGATAATTGGCATGGTGCCATAAATGCAGTTCGGGTGTGTTGATGATGTATTTTAGTTTACCAAGGTTCACTTTGATATTTGCGTGAATAAACATACCGAACATGGCATCCAGCATGGCCTTTATCGGAATAACTGCAGGGTCAGCCCCAAGGATGATAATAGGGGCGAATTCGATGGTCTGGTTAATGATGATCTCCAGAATATGTGACCTGGAACCGGCCAGAAAATCAACCTGCTTGCCCGAATGGTGCGCCTCGTGTATACGCCAGAAATATTTATTGGCGTGCTGAAAGCGATGAAACAGATAGATATACAGATCGTGCGTAAACAGGAAAAATAAAACCTGGCACCCAACCGGCCAATGCTTCACAAATTGGATCTGCGACCAGTCATGACTGCGATTGATCGGCGCAATGATGTAATCAAAAATCAGGATCTTTAAAAAGTAGCTTTGAATAAGCGTATACCAAACCAGGTCGACCCAAAAACCCTCTCTGAAAAAAGGTAAGCCCTTACGATAAGGAGCAACCCTTTCCCAGGTAATAATCACAGCGATCCAGGTAAAAAGGATCGCTGTAGTAACTGTAATAACATCCCAGTGCGGCATTATTTTGCTAACTGTTTATCTTTATATTCTTCGCTGATGTTTACCCGGAGGCGTTTCATCGGCGCCAGCTCAGATTCATAAACTTTTTTGATGCCGTCACCTGCGGCGGTTTCTACGTCGCGGATATCGCGCACCAGTCGCTGCAAACCTTGTGGCTCGACAGAAGCAGCATGGTCTGATCCCCACATGGCCCTGTCCAGCGTAAAATGGCGCTCTACAAAGGTAGCGCCCATTGCTGTGGCAGCAACCGTGGTGGCTAACCCTGTTTCGTGGCCGGAATAACCTATTGGTATCCCGCTGTATTTCTCAGACAAGGTGTTGATCATTTTCAAGTTCAATTCCTCTGGCTTACACGGATAGGCAGAAGTAGAATGCGCCAGGAACAGCGGGTAAGCCGGGTCAAAATTATTTACAAAGGCAATCGCATGATCAATCTCCTTCATGGTAGACATGCCCGAAGAAAGCATTAGCGGACGACCTGTCTGAAGTATCCTGGCGATCAGGTCGAAATCGGTTAGCGAAGCAGAAGCGAGTTTGTAGATCACGGTATTAAACTGCTCCATAAAATCTACCGACGGCACATCCCAGGTAGATACAAACCAATCGATGCCCACTTTTTTACAATACTGGTCTATCGCGGCGTACTCAGCAATACCAAATTCGGTTTTACGCTTATAGTCGATATAGCTCATGCGTCCCCATGGGGTATCACGCATGATTTCCCACTGGTCTTTCGGTACGCAAATTTCCGGTGTGCGTTTTTGAAATTTAACTGCATCAGCTTTGGCAGCCACTGCTTCATCGATTAGTTGTTTGGCAATTTCTAAAGACCCGTTATGGTTAATGCCGATTTCGGCAATAATGTAGCAAGGTTCGCCTTTACCAATTTTACGTCCGTTGCTTAAGGTAATTACTTCGGAACGAACCGCAGCAGGAGCTATGGACACATCGGTTTTTGCTTCGATAATCAGTTCGGCAAATTCGCGGAAACAGCCTTCGCCGCCTTTTGCCTGGCAAACGTAATCTGCCTGTGCTTTAATGCCTGGTAAAGCATCAGCGGGGCTGGCGGTAAGGCCTACCAGTTTCATAATTTCTGCATCGTTGTAATCATCACCGATGTACGCAACTTCCGAGGCGTTTAATGCTAACCGCGCGATAATTTCTTTTAATACCTGTGGTTTGTCTTTTACAAAAAGGTGCAGCTCGGTAATCTGCAGTTTCTCTGCGCGGGTAACAACCGACGGCGATTTTTCGCCTGTGATGATGGCGGTATCAATACCGGCAAGTTTGCGCAGCCGTTCTACCCCCATCCCGTCTTTAATGTTGAAACGCTTTTGCGCTTCGCCGTTTTCGCCGTAATAAACGCCGCCGTCTGTAAGTACGCCGTCGCAATCGGTGATCAATAATTTAATGCGAGATGCTTTTTGCAATAAAATCTCTTTCATAGTTGTGTTTTTTAAATGGCTGTCCAGCCGCCGTCTACTACCAGGTTGGCCCCGGTCATGTATGCAGAAGCATCACTGGCCAGGAATATTAAAGCCCCCTGATAATCGGAAGCGACGGCCATGCGGCCTAATAAGGTTTTTGCTGAATAATTTTGTATAAAGAATTCGTTTTGTCCGTTTTCTACCCCGCCCGGTGAAAGGGTGTTCACCCTAATGCCTTTATCGCCCCAATAAGCTGCTAAAAAACGGGTGAAGTTGATAATAGCACCTTTGGTGACAGGGTAGGCGGCAGATTTGTAAAAGGTCTGTTCACCGCATTCGTTCCGGTAGATGGTTTGGTCTGGGCCGACCATACCATAGGTAGAAGCGATATTGATAATGCTTCCGCTACCATTCTGCGCCATGTGGCTGCCAAATACCTGCGAGCATAAGAAAACGCCGGTTACATTTACATCCAGCGATTTCTGGAAAGCTTCCAGCGGATAGTTTTCAAAAGCAGAAAGCTCTTTGGCCATCGCCGGGTTCTCGAACATATCATTAATGGCAGCGTTATTAACCAATATGTCAATGTTTTCGTAGCGCGCTAAAACCGTCTGTAATGCCGCTTCTAAAGATGCTTTATCGGTTACGTCAATTGGTAAACCTAGGTGCTGTGCGCCAAGCTGTGCAGCAAAAGCAGCCGTCTTTTCTGCGTTAGTATCCGCAACAACCACGTTTGCCCCGGCAAGGGCAAGCGCCTCGCAATGCTTGCGGCCTATGAGGCCCAGGGCACCCGTTACAATGGCTGTTTTACCTTTTAAAGAGAACAGCTCCATATCAGATTGCTGCAGTTTTAGGTTTAATATTATAGTTGCTTACCTTTCTGAATACGGCTTCAAGCACTTCGCCTTTCAGATAACTTTTTAAGTCGCCGCTTTCGATAGCTTCTTTTACAATCGGTAATACTTCGCGATAGGCAGATAGGGTGTAGTTGATATCCTCTTCAGAATGGCTGAAGCACATGTTATGGAAACCGGCCCATAGTACGCCGCGTTTGATCATCTCCTGTTGCATTAAAGTTTTCACTTCAAGCCCGTTTCCGGCCTCTGGTGTGAAAGTGACCATGCTGCGGCAGTTATAGCCAATGCAACGGGTGTAATTGTCTACCCCCAGCTCAACAGCCAACTGATTGTAACCATCTTTCATCAGGGCGCCTTTTTCATCCAGATATTTCGGAACGTTTTTATCGCGCAACTCGTGGATGGTAGCGATACAAGCCGCTAATGAAAGCGCCTCGCCGCCAAAGGTGGTATAACTGAAAACTTCAGCGTTAAATAAGTCCATCACATCCGCGCGGCCGGTAAGCAGCGCGATAGGCATGCCGTTAGCGCATGCTTTGGAAAATACAGCCAGGTCTGCCTTTACATTAAAGTATTCCTGCGCACCGCCTAACGCAATGCGGAAACCAGTCCACATTTCATCAAAAATCAGCAGCGTGCCATTGGCTTTACAAACTTCTGCCAATTCTTGCAGGAAGCCGGGTTTTGGCGCTTCGAAGATAAAGGGTTCAAGAATCAGCGCAGCTACGGTTTCATCCAGCGCGGCTTTGATAGACTCGATGTCGTTATACTCAAAGGTATAAGTCATTTCCTGTATGGCTTCAGGAATGCCTGCGTTCCGGCTGGTGATACCGATATACCAATCGTGCCAGCCGTGGTATCCGCAGCAAAATACTTTTTCGCGGCCGGTGAACGCCCTGGCTACGCGGATGGCAGCAGAACAAACATCAGCACCGGTTTTAGATATTTTAACCGCTTCTGCATTTGGAACAACTTCGCAGATTAGCTCAGAAAGTTCCACCTCCAGCGGGTGCATTAGCGAGAAGGTAATGCCGTCTTCCAACTGGCGTCGTATCGCATCATCCACGGCAGGGTAGGCGTAACCTAATGAAACCGGACCGATGGCCGCGTTGAAATCAATGTATTCGTTACCGTCTGCATCCCACACGTGTGCACCTTTTCCTTTAACCAGGTATTTGGGTGCAACGCCTTTGGTGAACTGTCCAGGCCCTTTAGCCAGGGTTTGTGTTACCGGCTTTTGTACTTTTAATGCGCGCTCGTAAAGTTTATCAGATTCGGTGATAACCGGATAGTTATTTTGAAGATCTATTTGATTTGGCATAGCAGGATTGTTATTCAGAGAATTCGGGAAGTGATATTTGAGATTGTGTGTAGGATGTTTTGTACCCCAGGATATTTTCGGCAATCTGTTTGCCGGTAAAGCCTTCGTGCTGCAACACCTGTGGCAGCAGGGCAGGTTTAAACCATTTATCTTTTAAAGCCATCGGCATCACCCTGGCTGTTTTGGCGTGTTTCAACAATACTTCAGCAACGATACTGTAAAGCCCGCCGGTAACAAAATGGTCTTCAAGCGTAACCACCAGATCAGACAAAGCGGCCGTTTCCAGTATAGCCTGTTCATCTACCGGTTTTAAACTACGCATATTGATCAGTCCGGTAGAAAGGCCTTCTTTTTTCAGGATATCTACCGCGACTAACGCCTGTTCAAACAGCAGGCCGTAGGTAAGTATGGTAACATCCGTACCGATAGACACTACTTCGGCTTTACCCATTTCAAAAGGTTGGTGAACGAAATTTGTCTGCCGGGTATTGATACGGGTATAAGCAGGCTGGGCAGAATTCCAGATGGTTGGCAGCATTTTCACCAGGTCGTCTTCGTCAGCCGGGGCGAACACAGTTACATTCGGAATGCCACGCATTAAAGAAATATCTTCAATGGCCTGGTGGGTAGGGCCGTTTGCATCAGACAAAAAGCCGGGGATAAAACCGCTTAGTTTGACGGGCAGGTTAGCGATGCCCGCATCCGTACGGAAAAATTCAAAAGCACGCATGGTCAGAAACGAAGCCAAGGCATGAACTACCGGAGTTCTGCCACGCAACGCCAGACCGGCCGCAGCACCAATTAGCGTTTGTTCTGTAATTCCGGTATCTATAAAGCGCTTGCCTAACAGGTTAGGCAGGTTGCGGATCAGCGCCCTGTTTTCGGCCGTCATCACAATGACCTTTTCGTTCTCCAGCGCTGTTTGTGTTAATAGTTCTTCGTAGGTCATGGTTAACGTACAATTAGGGTTTCTGATGTTAATGTGGTTTGGTGCTGGCCATGAAGTTCAAGCAGTAGTTGCTCCACTTCATCTGCAGAAAAGTTGCAGAACCAACGGTCGGCGCGTTCCTGTATACTTGGTAATCCTTTGCCACGGACGGTATCGGCAATTACCACATTAGGTTTCCCTGATTCGAAAGGGTAGGCCGAAAATGCCTGATGCAGTTCTGTGAAGCTATGGCCGTCCACGCGTTTTACCGCGGCACCAAACGCCAGGAATTTATCTGCAAGGGGTTCCAGCGGAATCAGTTCTTCTGTGCGGGCATTCGCCTGGAAGAAATTACGGTCGACCACAAAGATCAGGTTATCCAGTTTATGCGCACTTGCAACCAAGATAGCTTCCCAGCACGTACCTTCGTTCAGTTCGCCATCACCAAGGATGCATACTACCTTGTTGCTGCTGCCGCAGATCTTGAGGTCCATCGCAACGCCGATAGCTACTGATGGCAGGTGACCCAATGAACCTGAATGAAATTCAACCCCGGGTATGTTGGTATTGGGGTGCCAATAGATATGGTCTTCGGTAGAGAGGTGATTCTGAAGCCTGGTTTTTTCCAGCAACCCCAGTTCAACAAAGGTGCCGTAAAGCGCGGGTACATCGTGCCCCTTAGAAAGGAACAGGTAATCCCGGTTGGGGTCTGCCAAGTTAGATTGGTTGATGTTCAGAAACTCGCTGTAGAGATAAACGATAAGGTCTACAGCCGATAGGGAAGCGCCGATAAAGCAACCCCCGTTTGTGGAAAGGCCGATCACATGTTCGCGCACACGCAGCGACCGTTCTTCTAATGTTTTATAATCTAATGATGATACTGTCATTTAATTTTTGGTTATGACTTCCCGTTTTCGGTCGAAACGTCACGGGTTTGTTCTGCGGTAATGGTCTTTAGTTCGTCAAGGTGGTTGCGGTACCAGTTTACCCCTGCGTATGCAGCGTTGATCTGGTATATCTCAGGTTTTTGTTCAAGCAGGTTTAAAATATCGCCACAACTGAATTGCGGGTTTATGGGATACAATTCTTCAAATACACGTTTGATGAATTCATAATCGGCTTCATAGTCTATGGTAAATCGGTGCGACATCGAATAGTCCAGCCCGGTTTCCCAAACCACATTGCCGATCCTGAAATCATCCGGATTTTCCCATATATAAGGTGTGGTATGTTCTAATTCCAGTGGTTTTCCTGCTTCCCAATAGGCTTTTGCCAGGCAATCAATACTCATCACTTCCACATCGTTACCATCGGGCCAGGTAGCCGGATGCAGGTTGCTCACGTAGTCGTATTTATCTGCATGGGCAAGGTAAAAGCCTAATACTTCGTCTATGGCAGCAGGGTCTATCAGCGGGCAATCGGAAGGTATTTTAAGCACAACGTGTGCTTTGTGCAGCAGGGCAGCCTGGTAGTGCCGTTCCAGAAGGTTGTTTTCGCTTCCGCGGAAGCAGGGTAGGCCCAATAGTGCGGTTTCGTTCTCTATCGCATCATCCATCGGGTCGAGCGAAGTTGCCACCAGTATGGTCGCCCTATGCTTAACCATTTGCAGACGTTCAATCATCCGCGATAGCAATGTTTGCCCCAGGATTGGCATCATCACTTTACCGGGAAGCCGTGTTGATCTCATCCTGGCCTGAACGATAATTAATAGCTTCTTATCCATATCAAAACATCACTTCTTCGTAGTGCAGGGCATACAGCGGCTCGTAATTGAAAGAGCTCAGGAAGGTATCGCGGTCCATGCCCGAATTGAGGAAAGACCGGCAGATATGGGCAATGTTTTTTGCGGATGTCCCTTCGTTTTGCAGCGGCGTAAGCTTGTCCAGTTCATCAACATCAAACCAGGAATGCACTTTTTTACCCAGCGCCATACCCGTATACACCACCGTAGAATACTGTGTGATCAGCTCACAGCAATTGGCAATCATGGCGTTGGTATTCCCCTGATGGAAGATCAGCGTATCGGCAGGTGCGTATTTTTTGATCTCTCTGGTAGCTCTTTCTACGTTCTCGTTCGGATGAAGCTTGAAAAGCAGTTGCCGACCATTTGCTATCTCGACCGCTTTTTTTATAAATGCGGGACGGTTTTCGTAGCGGAAGGTCTCACGCATGTCGGTAGTGGCAACCATTACATAACCCTCATACGGGAAATCATTTACCTCGTATTGTTGCAGATTATCGTAATTTGGCATACCGGTAACCATAATCCGGTTGGCATCAGTCCCTCTTTTACTGAAGTATTGCTTATAGCCCTCTGATGCTGCACAATAGATATCGCAGATATTTGAAGCGCCGTTCAACGAGGTATTACCCGGTAATGATGGCGGTAGATGCAGGGCCTTGACGACGCGGCTCAGGAGGGTATAACGGTCAACCATACCTTCCTGCACCCAGATGGTCTTTGTTTGGCGCATACGGCGTGGGACGATCAGGTCGGAACAGTAGACCACCAGGTCGTACTTGTTCAGGCGTGCCCCGTAATCAATCTGCAGGTAGTGTTTTCGCAGGTATTGCTCAGAGTTTTTCCTGAACTGCCCGGCGAGTATTGTGCCATCTAAAAGCGTAGTGTTCCTGATCAGGAAATTAACAAAAGGGGAATCCGAAAACAACTGGCTGAACCAGCAGTCAAACTCCGGCAGCTCCTCAGCAATCTGATGCATTTGCTGAGTTTGATTTAGCGAGCCGGTAATAAATAATATCTTCAGCATCAACAGTTTCAACTTAACCCAGCGCCCCACGCGGATATATCCGGAGTCATACGATCAGCAGGGGGTGCTGTTAGCTAAAGGTAAAGCTCATGTATGAAGTTAACATGAAGTTTAAGTTTTAGAATGGTTAATAATTTTGTGTTAAAGGGTTGAATGTCAATGCTTCATTAACCGGATGTTTAGCTAAGTTTAACTTCCTGATGAGGAAATCTTTTAGTTCTACAATCCGATCCGTATTAATCAGGTCTACACCGCAATCCAATAGTTCCTGCCATACGACCGGATCTTCCGGCGAAGCCCATAACCGCACTTTTTTGCCTTGCCGATGGGCTGCATAAACAAAGGTTTTAAGATGATGCCGTTCTGAAGGCGTAATCTCGCCGATACCGTTCCAGTTTAGGAGGCGGGAGTAGCGGCAGCTTGCCGTCTGATAAACGGAGGCAGCAAGGGTATCTGTTTTTACTTTTAACAGATCCTGGTCTATAAAAGCCAATCGCTCTTTTTGTGCCATCATCAATTGTAAAGGCTTGTGGCCGGTGATTACAATGGTGAGCTGCCGCTGTATGTACACGCCGTTTTCGTACCCGGAAAGGATAGATTTATATTTCTTTAATAATTGTTCCAGGGCCAGATAGGTGCTTTCTGCGTCTGATTTAATGTCGATCATTAGCGTAACCGGCTGGAGCGGGCATACAGCTTTATTGCTGACACCGGTAATGCAATCGTATAAGGGTTTCAGGTAAAGATCTTCCAGGTTTTTGTTTTTTCGGAATATGGGTAGCAGGTGCGCGACAATCAGCCTGTTATTGCGTAGGTAGATGTCTGCTTCAATATTACTGTAACCATTTTCCAGCGCATCAAATAAGGGTCTTTTGTGCCAGTAATCGTTATGGGCGAACGCATTTTGCAGGGTAATATTCTGGGAGTAGACTTTTAAGCTGAACAGGATCAGGGCAAGTGAGGCTAATAATTTAAGGTGCTTCGGGCAATTCCTTGCGGGCTGCATCGGTAATTATTTATATACAAATCTACCAAGCAATTATTACCAGAGGATTAACTTGGCATAAAGGGTATGCCAATAATTTGTTAACTAATTGAAACGCCAGGTGATAGTAGAAGCAACGTCAAAATTTCTATTCTTAAAAATTAAAATTTAACTATTAAATAAAAACACGTATTAGTCCCAGTGTGTTTCCACGTATAAATACGTATGAGGTACTTAATAGCTTTAGTAATTTCGTATTAAAGTCTGTAAGGTTTGTGCGATTAGTTTTCCCGGGGATATAGGTTGTTCAGAGAAGTACTGCAATTCACCTACATGGGATATCAGGCGTACAGCTTGTACAGCAATCAAACATCTATTAAACATCATACTTATGCTAACTAATTCGGGAGTAAACAAAGTGATCTTAGTGGGGCGTATTGCCAAAGAACCCTGTAACTCTTCTGCAAGCAATGAACCGTTAATGCAGTGTTTTCAACTCGTAACACAGGAATTTATCAAGAAGAACGGCGAAAATCAGGAACACAATGAATGGCACCAGGTAAAAGTGCCTGCGGGGGTTAACGATGAAAGGTATGCTTTAAAAAAAGGCGACCTGGTTTATATACAAGGTAAGGTGGAAACCCGCAAATACATAGATGAACAAAACATTAAGCGTTATGTTACCGAAATTATCGCCAATAGCCTTCAGGTGCTTAGCCCTGCACAGGCGCAGGAACTACTGATGCTGCAAAGTGCCTGATAGAACTGTAAGCAGCATATAGGTTCATCGCGAAAACCGCCTGAAGAAATTCCAGATGGTGAGGCAGGCATCGAGGTTGTGCGATACTAGCCCGATGAAGTGTTTATCGGCATACTGTGGGCCATTTGGCCAAGTGTGCCCACCATTATTTATGGTGTAGCTGCAAACCTGCATCTTATTTAAGCTGCTGGTGTAAATTTTAGCGGTAACAGTGGTACTGTCTTTCGCGTGGTCGGTAATTTCTTGCGTAGAGCGGCTATCGCACGCATTAACATTTACCCAAATATCAATCATCTGCTGATGGCTGTAAACATCGCCCCCTGCTGCTTTTGTTGGACCGCCGTTGTAGGGCACCATCGGATCGCGCGTGCCATGGATATACAAAACCGGTAAGGGTGTCATTTGATGGATTGCTGCGTTCCTGTCGAGCGTTGCCGCGACCGCAGCCATTGCCGTTATTTTTTCTGGGATTTCGCAAGCCAGCCTGCTCGCCATGAAACCGCCGTTAGACATGCCGGTAATATAAACGCGGCGAGTATCTATAGGGTAAGTTGCGATAAGGTGATCAATTAGTTCGCTGATAAATGCGACATCATCTACACCAGCCAGGTTTGCTTTGGTTGCGCGCCCGTCGTTCCAGGTTTGGGTAATACCTTCAGGGCAAACAATAAAAAACGGCTCTTTTTCAGCCAATGGCCTGAAATCGGCAAAAGACATCATCTGCGCAGCGCTTCCCAATGTGCCATGCAAAGAAACTATCACTGGCAGCAGATCTTCCGTATCGTTTTCGGGTTGAAAGATCAGATACTCGCGCGTCCGGCCATCGGCAACCAGATTTACACGATTCGTCATACCGTTATATTGGTATGCTGAAATTTTAGTTTTTCGGCAAGTTTTTTCACCACTTCAGCACGCGGCATTTGTTCTATTTCTGAAAGGAACTCAACCGGACCTCCATCTTTTCCGCAGCCAAAACACCTGAAAATATTTTTCTGTGGCGAAACCATTAATGAATTACCCTGGTCGTTATGAAACGGGCATTTGCCTCTTAACGCTTTATGGCTTTCTGACAACGGGAGGTAGGCGGAAATGATCTTGGCGATATCAGCATTCTGCTGAACGTAGGTGGTAATAGCTTCAAAACTCATAAGAAGCTGCAAAGCTACTAAAACATGGAAAACCTTGCGTCAAAAATACGCTTCAGCTGTTAGGCAAAAGCCGGTTTGATTAAATTTTTTTATCTTCATCAAAAACATAACCAATTGTTTTTGCCATCTGGCTGCCTAACCAATCAACCCTATGAAAATCCGCCTAATTGCCTACATGGTATGTGTATTATTGCTATTACCTTGTTTTGTAAAGAGCCAGGATCGGGATAGTACCCTGATACGGCTTAAAACTATGCTGGGCACACTGAAGAAGAATGAAAGTCTGTTAGCTAACGAGCACATTTATATTCATACTGATAAATCTTATTATGCACAAAGTGATACTTTATGGCTAAAAGCGTATGTGCTGACTGACTATTTAAGCGCAACCGAAAAAAGTGGTATTGCTTATCTCGAGTTTGTGAATGATACAAATATTGTCGTAAAACGTTTAATGCTGAGGTTGTATGCTGGGGTCGCTCAAGCGGCTGTACCTTTAAATAATGTTGAATTTGCTGATGGTAACTATACACTGAGATGTTACACCAACTGGATGCGCAATTTCGGCGACAACCAGTTTTTTTCGCGGACGTTTTACGTCGGTAATACCAATAGGGATAGCTGGTTCGTCAATACCTCTGCTGAGGCAGGCAAAGAACAATTGAAAATAGCGCTGCAATTCAAAAAGCCTAATGAGGAAGCTGTTTCTTACCAGGATTTACGTATTAAAGTATATAACGGGAAAAAACAGCTTTTTTCTGAAAAGATGATGACCCGGTTGGACGGTACATTGGATATGAATATACCTGTACCCCTGAATACAAATGAGGTGAATGTAAGGGCTGAAACTTTAAAAGGAAATCTGCGTCGTATCACTGTTCCCGTTAGATTCAGTACGGATGAGGTGGCGGATCTGCAGTTTATGCCTGAAGGAGGGATGCTGGTAGCCGGGTTACGTACGCGAATTGGTTTTAAAGCGCTAAATGCGGAAGGATTAGGGGTGGCTGTTAATGGAACGATAGCAGATAGTAAAAAAAATATACTAGCTTCCCTCGTAAGCACTTACAAAGGAATGGGGAGTTTTACGCTCAACCCAACAGCAGATGAAAATTACACGGTAACCATCACCATGCCAGACGGTACGCAAAAGAGCTATGCCTTACCAAAAGTTCAAAAAAGCGGGACTTCTTTAAGCATCGCCAATCCGTTATCAGATTCAATCAACGTTAAAATAAACTGCAGCCCTGAATTATCCGGTGATTACATGCTCATTGCAAGGAGCCGCGGGCAAGTGTATTATGCCGCAAAATTAAGCCTGAATGGTAACGCAATGGCAAAGCCTATTGCTAAAGCACTTTTCCCTACAGGCATTGTGGAGTTTACTTTATTGAACGGGAAGGGAAACCTGTTAAATAGCAGGCTTGCTTTTATAGATCACCATGATGATCTGCAATTAACTTTAGACTATGGTTCGGCGATCTATCATCCGGGCGATAGTGTAAGCATGGTATTGCAGGTAAAAGATAAAGATGGTAAACCTGTGCGCGGAGCTTTTTCTATGGCGGTAACGGCGGATGCAACTGTGAAAACTGATTACAAAGCCAATGAGAATATCTGGACGCAATTGTTAATTGCGGGTGGGGTGAAGGGAAATATCGAAGAACCGGGATGTTATAGGCAGACATCGGATCCTCAAATGTGGAATGCGTTAGATCTGTTGTTATTAACGCAGGGCTGGAGCAGTTTTAACTGGGGACAAGCGCTCAACCCTGCTTATAAGCCGCTTTATCAGCCTGAAGCAGATTTCACCATCGCAGGAAGGGTGACCAATATGTTTAATAAGCCGGTCGCTAAAAGTCCGGTGATGTTGTTTACAAACAAGCCCCCACTGATCAGAGATACCCTGACAAACGACCAGGGAAAGTTCTATTTTACATCGCTGCCTTCTTCAGATACACTTGCCTATCATATCCAGGCGCGCAACAAAAAGGGTAAAAGCTTTAATGTAGGTATTGCAATGGAAGAATTTAAGGCACCGGATGTAAGTTTAAATCCGGTACGACGGTTACCTTGGTATGTGAATACAGATAATACATTAGTCCGATTTGTGCAGAACAGTAACAAGCAGCAGCAGGTGGTAAAAGATCATATACCCGAAGGCGCAAACGTGCTTAAAGAAGTGAAGGTCAAGGCTACAAAAATAATCAAAGGGTCCCGTAGCCTGTATCAACCCGGAAGGGCACGATATACTTTCGACCAGAAGGATATGGAGAAAGCCGGGAAAAAGACTTTGTACGATTTATTTGTAGAACGTATACCCGGTTTTATGGATGGAATAGTACTGAAAACAAACTTCCGCTGGTTTCTGATCTATAATAGCCCGACGATGGTTGTGGTGGACGGAGTTAGCCTGAATGCTATTTACCAGCCTCTTTTGTTCGAAGATTACCGCAGTTGGTTGCAGTCTCAAACCGCAGAAGACGTATTGGGAATAGAGGTGTTTTTAAATGCCGCCGAGTATGAGGTTACTTATTTGCATTCTTTGTTGCCATCAAATCAGATACCATTTATAGAAATTACTACCAGAGCAGGAAAGGGACCTATCATTCCATTTACCGTCGGAACTTATTTGTATAAGCCTATGCCATTTGCACAGGTAAAACAGTTTTATAAACCGAGGTACCCTGTTAAAAATCCCGCACTACTTGCTACAGACCTTCGTTCTACCATACATTGGGAGCCCAATATCATCACCGATTATAATGGCAAAGCAAAGGTGTCGTTTTATGCTGCGGGCACACCAGATAAATATACGGTTATAGTGGAGGGGGCCGATCTGCAAGGAAACATTGGCTACGCCGAAGGAAAAGTTTTAATTGCCAGCTCGCCTAAGTAAGGGTTGTCATACATTTTGGATATCGTATACCACCACTTTCTCCCAAAGGTGACTGTAGTTTTTGATAAATTCCAGGTGTACGGGATGATCCTGATAGGTTTTCTGCGCTTCGAGACTGTCGAAAAACATCAGTTCAGATACTGCCCAGCTTTGGTCGACAACATCACGCTTTTCCGTGGCAGCAACTATGCCTACCTGCAACTCCCGGATGGTCTCTATTTTAGAAAGGGTTTTAACACCTTCCACCAGTTTGTCGCGGTCTGCAGTGGATGACGAATTCTTCAACCAGAAAAAAACGTGGTGGACAATCGGGTAAGTATTTTTAGTGGTAGCCATAGCGGGTAGGGTAGTACTGGCAGTAGCTGCAGTTGCTGCAATAATAAAGTTTCTGCGGTTAGTTTTCATAGATGGTTGATAAGTATATAAGTAGATAAATTTAACCTGACATTTGAGCGCCTAATTTGATTGGTGAAATTCACCAAAGTGCCAAAGTACTCCGGAGGGATCATGCAAAAAACATTCTCGTCCCCAATGTTCTACCCTTATTGGGGTAAGTTTTGCTCCCGGATATTTAACTTTTAAATTTAAGGTTAATAATTCGTTCCAGAACTGTTGCACGTTTTCAACTTCTAAAAATACCATAGTATTATCTATCCAGTCTTTCACAAAAGCATCCTGAAGATAAAAAGCCAATTGTTGTATTCTGAAAAGGGACATTGCAGGCGTCAAGATCGTTTCCTCAAAGCCCAAATCGCGATAGAAACTTCTTGAAGTTTCGAAATCCTTTGCACCGATGAATGGCCTTATTGATACCGCGTTTTGTTTCATTGTATTTGTTTTGAACAAAAATAAGAACCAGTGCCATACCGGCTGCTTGATTCAAATCAAGAAATCAGATAGCTTTTGCAAATTTTTCCCGCACTCTGCTTAAAGTTTCTGGTGTAATCTTTAAAAATGAAGCAATCATTTTTAACGGAAATGCCTGTAATAGTTGAGGCCTGTGTTCAAATATAAACTGATATTTCTGTAGCGGTGTTAGCGCATTATCGAAAAGATGAAGTCTTGAAGCCGGGAATGCCAATATCTTGTTTAGTTGTAGAAAGGCAGAAGACTGGGCGATTAAATAATGTATGGATTCGATACTGATTTCAAAAATTTCAATATCTGTAAATGCCGCTATTGCATGTTCCGAAGGTGTTTGGGAAACAAAGCTTTGGTGATTTAAAAACCATTCATTTGCCGTATGTAAGTCGACTACGCGCAAATCCGACGCCGAGTTAAACTCATACTGGTGTACTGCGCCTTGTAAAAGGAAGAAAAGAGATTTACATATCTCGCCCTTGGATAACAATACGGTTCCTTTTTGAACTTGCCGGTGCGTAACTTCTTTTTCAAACAGTTGGATTTCACGCGCGCTGTAAGTTCCTGTTGTCGTTAACGCGTTTGAAAACATATCGTTATTTCAATTTCTTGATAGGAAGATTGCTGTTAAAGTTAACTATTCTCTGCAAGGAAAATCTTTTTCCTGGCGTTAAAATATCTATATAACCTTTCCGTCTGGATTGTGTAACAACAAAAAACGTCGTGCGTGCTGTTAGTACATAACAGCACTATTTTTTCTTTTGATAAATAAATAAATAAGTTTCGCAATTATGTAAAAAATAATATTTATTTAACTAAAATCCATTGTTAACATGTCCGTATACCCTACCACCGATCCAGAGGCTTTAAAAGCTTTTCTTTCAGAACAGTCGTCTGCCTCCGTTCAGTTGTTTGATCATTTTATAGGCAGCTACCTGGATTTATATCCGGTTACGTTGCATCCCGCGAAGACGATGATCGGGGTTGCAACGCCGCGTAGGCGGATAGCATATGTTAATCAATTCGGGAAGAACTTTTTAAATGTCGTATTTATGTTCAAGCAGCCTTATCATGATAATTTGTGTTTCGTTAAGATAGCTGAGGTTACTGGTCAGCATCAGTTTAATCACCACTTGCGGATTTATCATCCGGAGGACATCAATGAAGAGGTGCTGCACTTTATGAAGCTGGCATATGAAGAAGGTTTATAAATTTGTGCATGAACAAACCTATCGAGATTATCCGGAAAACACGTGAACACGTATTGAAGCTGATTGAGGGACTTAGTATTGAAGAGTTGAATAAAGTGCCTGCAAACTTCAACAATAACATCATCTGGAATATGGGCCATATGGTAGCAGCGCAACAGGGGGTATGCTACCGCCGTGCAGGTTTAGAGCTGCATATCACGCCTGAGTTTTTTGAATTATACAAGCCCGAATCTAAGCCCGAACGCTTTATAACAGTGCAGGAACTGGAAGAAATTAAAACGCTGTTCTTTTCTACTATAGATTTTTTAGAGCAGGATTATCAAAACGGGTGTTTTGATAGCTACGTGGCCTGGACAACCAGATATGGTGTGGCAATCGACGGCATAGATGATGCCATTACTTTTCTGCCGTTCCACGAAGGCATGCATACAGGCTACATCATGGCCCTGAAACGCGCCATAAAAAGTTAATCAGCTCGGCCGGAAATGGTCTTTTTGTAGATCAGCCGGCCTTTTTTGATCAGCTCTAACTCTTTAGCCGAGAAAGATTCGCGGCCGCCGAAATCTTGTACCCAATAAAGACCGTTACGGGCTACGCCGATCTCCCTGAAGTCCGGGTTCATCAGGTTTTTGCAGTGCCCTTCACTTTCAAACCAGCCGTCCTGCACTTCTGCAATACTTGTTTGCCCATAGGCAATATTCTCGCCTATGGCAAAGCTTTTAAAACCATCATAATTGTACCCGGCATTAATGATCCTGTTTTCTATCGTGCGCCCATCCTTACTGGTATGGCTAAAATAGTCACGTCGATTCATGTCCTTAGCGTGACCCGCAGCAGCTTTTTCCAGATCGCTGTTCCACACCAGGGGCGGCGCCGGTGGGTAGAACTTCTTACCGCAACTACAGCCTACCGCTCTAACTCGATTTATTCTTGAAAGAAACTCATTCCCGAAACTATAATCAGAAAGGTTTTGCGATTTTACTAATACCGTTACAAAAAGCATCGCCAGAACAGCTATCCCGGCACTAATCCATCTCTTCATCATCTATTATTACCGACAAAAAAAGCAGTTAGAAGTTTAACTGCTTAATAACGTTTTCTTGTCAGAAATATGATGATGGTTATCCCGATCACCAGAGCGATGCCAGCCAAAGCGATGATTAAAGTGACACGCTTGTCTGCCGTGTGTTTTGGTCGCGGCGGTTGCTGACGGTATAAAACTTTTTTCCGGTTTGCAGTTTGGCCATTTGCTTAACTGCCGAATCCCGTTTCATGCTATCCTTTAAACCTGCATATCTTTTTGCAGCCGTCTTCTTTAGCAAAGGTTGCCCTGTTAGGGTGTAATATTGAACATAAGCCTGCATTACATCCGCCTGCTCTTTCCCGAAACAATTAGCCGAAGCTAAAGTAAGCGCCTCTCTTAGGTCGCCTTTAGCCAGGTTGTAATCCTTGATGTCCATTTTTATCTGGGCAAGCTTTACCAACGTGTTGATAATATTGGTTGCATCTGCTTTTTCGCGGGCCAGGGTGTTGGCTTGTAAGATAAACCATTTCGCCTGCGTATATTTTTTCTGATCGTGATAAACAACGGCCAAACGTTCATACGAACGGCGCATGCCTACCGTATCATCCACCTTATAATAATGATGCAATGCCGAAAGGGTGTAATGCAGGGCATTTTCCTGGTACATGTTTTTCAGCGAGCGGTCTTGCAAGGCCCCGTAATTCATATAGCGGTTTGCCATCTGGTTATACAGGTCGGCTTTTAAACTATCCGAAGCGCTGTCGTTAATGATTTTCTGCAGGCTGTCTACAGGATTCGTAGATGCAAAAGAAAGTGTAACGCCAAGCGTGAATATGGTGAGGAGAATGAACTTTTTCATGGAGTATGAGATAATATCACTTACATACTCCATAAAACAAATCTTGTGCCGAAAATTTAGAACAGTTGATAACTTACTGTAAAACAGTAAAATAAGGTTTATTGCTTTTGAGAATATCGTTAATTAGAATTAACTTGTTATAAGCTTTTCGTAACTATCAAGGAAACGGCGAATAGAACCAATATGGTTTGCGCACCAGTTAAAAAGGGAAATACCAATAATAGCGCAGGTTATGCCCGCCATTACATCCATTACATAATGGTGGCTAGCGTAAACAGCAGTGAACCAAATACCAATCATCACCGTGGCAAAAACTAGGTTAATCCAACCCAACTTATTTTTCAATCCGTAGTAGAGCACAATCACCGGGTAGGACGAATGCAGGGAAGGCATAGCCGCAAAAACATTCGAGCCTTTTTCGTAAATGCCTTTAAAAATACCGGCATGGAAATATTGGTCAAAGCGGTCTAAGCCAGCCGTACTGCCTTTTGTAAGCGGGATAAAGTTAAAGCCATGTTCCTGTATAAACCACGGTGGTGCAGCAGGATACGTGTAGTAAATAATAAAGCCTAAAAAATTCACCAGGAAAAACGTGAGCGCAAAGCCCAGGAACTGGCGCGGACGCGTGAACAATAAGTATGCAGCAAAGCCAAGCGGCACCGGAATCCAGCACAGGTAAAAAAAACCGGTGATCACGTCTGCCCAGGGTTTACTGATTTCTTTAAGGTATTCGTTAGGGGTTAAAACATCTCCACCTGTATGAATGCCGAATAGTTTTTTTTCGGTTTGATAAAGGTCGCCAATATGAACTGGGTGGAAGTGATAATTAGGGAACGCCTTCATATAATCGAAGATGATCCAGTACACGATGAAAATCGCGAATCCGGTAACAAATCTCCTGCTATAGCCCGATAGGTAGTATAGTCCATTTACCAGACAGATAAGCACCACCTGATCCGACTTAAAGCCGACTAAAAAATAAGAAAGCGCCAGGTAAAGTACGGATGCCAGAATAAGCGAGAAAACCGTTTTGGTATTAACCGGCGGAAAAAGTTCGGCAGAAGAAGCAATCCCCATTTTTAAATTAACGCTTCTCAAAATCGGTACGGAATACTTTGTCCCAAATTTTTGAACTTACGCCATAGCCTTTTTCAGGGTCCTGATAATGGTGCAGCATGTGATGCTTTTTAATTTGTTTCCAGATACCGCCTTTAAAATTAAAGTGATGGATGGCGTAGTGCCCGATATCATAAAACAAATAACCAAGAATGAAGCCCGGGAAGAATGCAAATACGTCGGTATTCAATGGCAATATCGCCCTGAATAAAAAGAAGAATAATGCGGCCAGCGGAATACTTGCAGACGGCGGCATTACTAAACGCATTTTATCGCTCGGGTAATCGTGGTGTACTCCGTGGAAAATGAAATGCAACCTTAAAGCCCATGGTGCTTTTGGTACAAAATGGAATACAAAACGGTGTAAGGTATATTCAACAAAAGTCCAGATGAACAAACCGCCGACAAATAATGCTAAAAAGCGTAAGGCGGACGTCTGTACATCAAAAATAGAATGGTAAGCGCAGTATAAAATAACCGGAAGATAAATAATAACCGGAACGAAGAAATGAACTTTAGAAAGGCTTTCTAAAAAATCACTTTTAAACATCCGGACTGACTCTTCCGAGTTCGACACATAATTCCGTTTCATACTAATCAGGGTTTAAATCTATCGGTTACTTCCTGACCGGTTACCGGGTCAGATCCTTTAATTTCTACGTATAATACATTGGGCACCCAAAAGCTGCCGCCCTCTATGCGCACAAAGATACGATGTAATATCACCTGTTTCTGTGCTATTGTCGCAAAAATGTGATACTTGCCGTCATTGGCTTTCATCAGGGTCATGGGGTACTTTTTGTAGCTCACCAGTCTGATATCGTATTTACCGTTGCCAAGTTCTTTTTGTACCAGGCCATAAGCAAATTTCCGTTGGATGAAGTTCAGCTCTTCTTTCTGCCCCTTTTCGTTATACTTTATCCAATAGGGGTGTACCGGGGTTTCATTATCCAACTGGCCATCACTGCCCACGTTCAATTCATAGACAATGGTATTGGTGTTGGGATCGCGCTGGATGTAAAACAAGCGTGGTAAACTAGTAGGAAGTGCGGGGAACTTTAGCTCTGTACGAATCTTTGCCTTCGCAGTGTCTTTAGCAAGCGAATGATTTCCCGAAGCTGGTTTCAGATTAAAGCTGCTTAATAAGAAAAAGCAACCCGCAAGTGTTGTAAGTAATAAAAATCGTTTCAATTTTAACGTAAGTTTTTTTCCTTTTCCATCAGTGCTTTTTTAGAATCCATTAACCGGCGAAAAGCGGTTAAATTGGTAAGCACGGCAAGTATCGTAATCGGGATGGTGAAGATAGACATGGTTTCGAAAACGTGATATTTAACACCGGGGATATACAATTTGTAATCGCCACCGGCATATTGCGAGAAAACGCCGCAAATGATAGCAAACAACCCGATAGTAATCACACGTTCCGGGCGCTGCATCAGGCCGCCTTTACATTCTATCCCTAAACCTTCAGCCCGGGCACGAACGTAGCTCACCATCATGGAACCAATCAGTGCAATAAAGGCAAATAAAGAGCTTAGGAAATAATGATGGGCCACCAGGTACCAGCAGATCCCTAAGAACATAATTAATTCACTATAGCGGTCTAAAACAGAATCATAAAGTGCCCCGAAGGTCGATTTCATGTTACCCAGTCTGGCCACCTGCCCGTCAAGCATATCAAACAGGCCTGCAAATAAAATTAAGCCGCCGGCCCAGCCCACGTAGGTAAAGTCGCCGCGGTTACCTTCTTCTGCACCTACGACAAATATTACCGCAACGCCGATATTAAGAATGAAACCAATAGTGGTTACCGCGTTAGGCGTAAGGCCAATACGGATCAGCAGCTTTACAAACGGATCAATAACCTTGTAAATACTCAGTTGTAATGTTGTTCGCAGGGATGTATCTTGTGTCATATTGAAAAAAACAGTACAAAGTTAAAAATCAAATTTAACTCTTGTTCTTATTCCCCACGAAGGTACGTCGGGATGATCCAGATAGTTAAATCTTTTAACAAAGTCTACTCTTATAAATTTAAATATATTTTCAACACCAACACTACCTTCTACATAAGGTTTGCTTCCCAGCGAATAAGTAATCGGAGCCCCTTCAGAAATCGGGAATTGATAAAGATCAGGATGGATAGATGGGTTATTTTCGTCTCTGATACCACCGTACAATACTTTCAATGAAGCTGTCTCACGCCATTTCAAACGTTTGAACAACGGGATCTTGTTAAAGAAGAATCCCATAAAGTGCTGATCGATATTCAGGGCGGCGTAATGGTCGCTCACAAACTCCATAAAGTTCATCAGGTTATACGAATCCAGGTCGTAAGCATAGGTCTGGTTTGCGCGGTGTATTTCCAATAACGGGAAAGGAGCCTGGCCAAAAATATTTGCACCTTCTACTGTTATGTCGGCATAACCCAATTGCGAAAGGTAGGTACGTCTGCCAATGCTTGCGTGCAGTTTTTGATAGTTGTACTCGCCACCCAGCACGTTCTTTAAGCCCGCGGTGTAATCAAGGCTGATAACCGGGTATTTGCTTGGGATAGGAATACGGTAGATTTTACCCTGATAGAACTGTTCATGCGGTGCATAACGTAAAGACAGGGTCGCCTCGGTCGTTGTCAGGTCGTGGATGCTGTTTAACCGGCCGTTTTCGAAATTATTGAAGTAAAGCGACCCAGCTGGAGATTGCGTCCATTTCTTTAAACCCAGGGTATAAGAAAAGTGGTTCTCAAATTCATGCACGTAATCCAGGCGGTAAAAATCGTTATAAAGATATTTATCGTTGTTACCGCGTTTGAAAGACAGCAGGAAGTTATCTTCCTGAACGAATTGCAAATCTGCACCCGGAATTTTAGTATCGCGCTGGAAACTTGCGCGGATATAATTTTGCGGGAATTTATAGATCGATTTGTTGTTCAACGAATACGTGGCACTCAGGAAGTACTTCCAACGTTCGTCTTTAAAGCCATAAGCCGCATAGGTTTCGAAATAATACCGTTTGCTGAGTTCCGGGGTGGTACGGCCACCTAAGCGCAACCTGAATCCTTCTACCGGGTTAAAGCTATAAAACGTGTTTGCCGGGCCCACCTCGAACTTTCCGAAAGACTTATAACCGGCTAATAACAGGGTAACGATATCGGCCGTTCTGCGGAAAGAAGGCATGGACTGAAGGCTGTCGATATTTTTATATACCCGTGATTCTGCTTTGCTAAGTGTATCCAACCGATTTTCTGCCCAATAAGTTGCCGGGCGGCTTTTCGCATCCGGTACGGTTTCGGTGGCCTCGCCATCATATGTGGTGTCGGGGCGTGAATTATTAACCAGGTAGTTCTTAAACGTAATCGTACGTTCAGCAAAAATACCGTGATTTCCTTTCTTACTGGTACCAAAGTCTGCGCGTACGTCGCTTCTGCTCAAATGCCACCTGTTATCCGGGTTTTGTTCAAAGTCCAGCGCGATAGCCATGGTGCGTACCCAGTTCAGGTTGATGTTTTTGTTGATGGTCATCCTTACCTGCTGCACTGCGTAGTTACCATCCAGCGTGATATAAATATCACCCTCGAAAAGCATGTCTGTGGTGTTACGCGGCGTAAAACTCAACTGGATCAGTTTGCTGTTACCCACCTGCAGGGTATCTGTAATAAAGTATTTGTAGAATGTAGGGCCGCCATCAGCAATAGGGCTGAGGAAGTTGTTGGTCATCAGAAAGATATTGTTTTGATAAATATCTATCGGATTGTACATCCGTTTCAGGTAAGTGCCAAAACCTTCGCTATCCATAAAGCTACCGAAGTTCACGCTTTTTTGACCCAGGATCAGCGTTTTGGTTTTCTCCGGATGTTTGCGGTAATAGGTCTGCGACAACTTTTCGTCCAGGTAAACCGGTAAAAGGGTTTTTCCGGGTAGGATGGTGCTGTCTTTGTTATCCAGGAAGAACTTGTATTTCTTAAAGAATTTTCGTTCTGAAAGCTGTTCAGAAACATTAATGAAAGACATTTGTGTCTTGTCGTATTCTTTATATTCTACAAAGTTATAGGCTTCCGGCCTGTTCTGTTCTTTATGGGCAATAACCTGGCGGATCAGTTCTACAGCAGGATTATCCCTGTTGCGATATTTTGGTTTCTTGCCGCTTTTTACTACTACCTCTGTCAGCTGTTTAGCTTCAGGGAATAGCTTTACATTAATTACCTGCTCTTTTCCGGGAACAACACTAAGCGTTGCTGTTTTATAACCCACAAAAGATATGGATAGCTGGGTAAGCGGTTTAGTAGTACGTAAGGTATATTTACCATTATCATCGGTGTTGGCACCAATGCTACTGCCGGTAAAGGCTACGGTAACAAATGAGAGGGGCTTGCGTGTATTGGCGTCGGTTACCGTACCGGTAACAACAGTGGCCTGCGCAAACAGCGTGATTGAAGAAAAAACAAACGCGATAAAAAGTAAGAGGCGTTTATATGTGATATCAGAGTTCATGTAAGTATTCCACTATAAATTTACCCGAAAAGCGAGTTATATCCGCGTTAGATATAAAACTCATAAAATCGTTACATCAGTAAATGAATTTTTTAACGTAACAGCCCTATTTTTACGGGTTTTGTAAAGTACCCGGCAAAAGTGGAAATTTTGATGGATATAATTGTTGGAAGAAAGTCAAATTAATCAATCAATTGATTAATTTTTTTCAACATTCAGAAAAACTTAAATAGCAGGATAATTTGCAGGCAAATGTTGGCGTAGATGCCGGCCAAAATATCATCTGCCATAATGCCCCAGCCACCTTCTAAACTTTCCATCTTTCTGATGAAAAGCGGTTTTGCGATATCGAAAAATCGGAATAGCACCAGGGCAATTAATACATAAGGTAGTTTAACAGGGGCAAAAAGCAGGCTGATGGCCATTCCGGCTACTTCATCTACCACCACTCGCGAAGGATCTTTACCCCAAAGCGGAATAACCATTTTTGATGACCATACCCCAATAGCGGTGATAACCAGTGTTATTGCTACTGAAGGTATTAAAGCAGGATAGCCACCCGCCCAGGCCAGGTACCAGCAAAGGGCACAAAAAACAGCAGCTACTGTTCCGGCGCCCTTGCCGATATATCCAATGCCTAAACTGGTGGCTATCAGCTTATGAAATAACATTATAGTGCTTCAACCAAGTCCTGGTAATAATCCAGACCTAAGTGCGTAATTAAGTCTTCGCCCATCATATGACGAAGTGTGTTCTGTAACTTCATTAATTGTTTGAAGATATCATGCTCCGGACGTAAGCCTTCTGCTGTCTGAGGCGATTTCAGGTAGAATGATAACCATTCCTGGATACCGCTCATGCCTGCACGTTTAGCCAGGTCAATGAACAGGGCAAGGTCAAGCGCAACCGGCGCTGCGAGGATAGAGTCGCGGCAAAGGAAGTTGATCTTGATCTGCATCTGGTAACCTAACCAACCAAAAATATCGATGTTATCCCAGCTCTCTTTGTTATCGCCGTGAGGAGGGTAGTAGTTGATACGTACTTTATGGTATAGTTCGCCATAAAGCTCCGGGTTGATTTCCGGCTGAAGAATGTCCTCTAATACGCTAAGCTTAGAAACCTCTTTGGTTTTAAAGTTATCCGGATCGTCTAATACATAACCATCGCGGTTACCCAGGATGTTGGTAGAGAACCAGCCCTTAACACCCAGTGCACGCGCTGCTAAACCAGGAGCAAGGATGGTTTTCATTAAAGTCTGCCCGGTTTTAAAGTCTTTACCGGCGATAGGGGCATCGTTTAACTTAGAAAGCTCAACGATTGCAGGGATATCTACGGTTAAGTTAGGGGCACCGTTTACAAACGGATAACCTAATTTAAGTGCGGCATAAGCATATAGCATACTTGGCGCAATGCGTTTGTCGTCAGCTTCTAATGCTTGCTCAAATGCATCGAGGCTTTGGTGAATTTCTGATTCCTCGAAGTAAACTTCTGTTGAACCACACCAAAGTACCACTACGCGGTCTAAACCATGTTGTTCTTTGAAGTTGGTGATATCGTCCATCAGTTGCTGGGCCAGTTCTGCGCGGGTACCTTGTTTTACATTAGTACCATCAAGGTTTTTAGCGTAGCTTTTGTCGAAGGCTGCAGTCATCGGAACAATAGCTTCCAGCTCTTCTTTAACAGAATTCAGCAGGTCTTTTTCTAAAACCTGGGCTTTTAAAGAAGCTTCAAATACGTTATCTGCATAAACGTCCCATCCGCCAAATACAATATCTTTCAGATCTGTCAGTGGAACAAAGTCTTTAATTTTAGGGTAACGGTTTTCCGTTCTTTTTCCCAGACGTATATTGCCCATTTGGGTAAGTGCACCAATGGGTTGGGATAAACCTTTATTTACAGCTGCCACACCTGCAATAAGGGTGGTAGCAACAGCGCCAAGGCCGGGAATAAGAATGCCCAGTTTACCCTCAGCAGGTTGAATTGAAGTTTTCATACGGTTAATTAAAAATATTTCGAGTTATAGTTTTACAGCCAGTTATGGTCTTTATACCATTTCAGGGTTTCTTCCAGTCCGCGTTCCAGATTGTACTGCGGATAGAAGCCCAATTCCTGTTCAGCAGCCTCGATACTGCAAGCCCAATTAGGAGCGGTAAGCTCATTTAGCTTTTCAAGGTTCAAGGCAGGTGCTTTATTACTCAAAGAAGCAATTTTTTCATTCAACACTGCTAAAATTTTTACAAAGCTTACAGGCAAATGAATTTTCTTGGCCTTTATACCCAAAATATCTTTTACCAGCGTACCTAGTTCGTAACGGTCGTAAAAATTACCATCAGACAAGTGATAGGTGTGATAATCACCGCCATACAAGGCCTTGATGGTTGCCGTAGCCAAGTCTTTCACATAGATAAAGCTCAGCTTTTGAGGTTGTTGACCAATGTAAGGCTCCAGACCTTTAGCTATCTGCTTTATCACAATAAAAATATCTTTCTCCCTCGGGCCATATACCGCCGTTGGTCTTAATATAGTATAGTTTAAATTAGGTACCTGCGCCAGTTTTTGCTCGGCCAGCAATTTGCTTCTGCCATAAGCTGTAACGGGCTTAGGCTCCATACTCTCGGTGATCAGCCCGTTTGTGGTTTTAAGCGGCCCCGCAGCGGCCAAACTGCTTACCAACACAAACTTTTTAACCCGTAAGGCAGCAGCTTTTGCCAGGTTTAGCGTATAGCCAGCGTTTACCTGGTTATATTCTGCCTGTGTTTTTGCTTTTGTAAGCCCTGCAGCATGTATGATATACTGATACTTGTTAGCCTCTATTTCCTCGGCTAATGCTTCGGTATTGTTAAATTTAGGATAGGTTAATTGTATGTCGAAGTGCTTTAAATGGTCTACCTTACTGCTTTTTCTGACAGCTATGTAAACATCCAGATCATTTTTTAAAGCTTCTTCAATTAGATGGTTCCCAACAAATCCGCTCGCGCCGGTTATTAAAACCCGCTCCCTCATATATTCTTTTCGTAAATTCTGTAAGTTTTGTATTGTTCGCCGCCAATGGCCTCAATCGCACGGTTCACCATGTCATTGTTTTCCAGCGTCCATGATGCTTCTGCATAATCCAGCCCTTTGCGACGGTATTCTTTAATAATAGAACCATAAAGACAGGCTTCGATGCCCATTTTACGATAACCTTCTATTACCCCCAAAAGTAAGATACGTATGCCCCTGATTTTCTTTTTATTCAGCAACAGTTTAAATATGCCGGTAGGTAATAAACGACCTTTCTTAATGGTCTTCAGAATTTGATTGATGTCTGGCAATGCTACACCGAACCCCACAATTTTACCGTCCTGTTCTGCAAGATAGGCAAAATCCTGGTCGAGGATCATTTTCATATCCTTCGCTGTATAATCAAATTCAGCATCGGTCATCGGGAAGAAGCCCATATTTTTGTCCCATGCGCTGTTGTATACCTCTTTCAGTGCGGCGGCTTCCTGTTTGAAATTTTTCATATTGATCTTCCTGATCACTATACCACTGTTCTTCTTCAAACGTTCCTGCAAACGATCCAGCATCTGCAGTGATTTATCGTTATAGTTCTGACCTTTCCAACCCCAGGCAAATAAATCCACTTGTTTCTTTAAGCCATAGTTTTCTAGCAGCGTTGCATAGTACGGCGGGTTATATGGCATCATAATCAGCGGCGAACTGTCAAAACCCTTCACCAAAAGCCCGCAGGTTTCATTGGTTGATGGGTTTGCAGGGCCTACCAGTTTGTTAGCGCCTTTTTCTTTTACCCAATGGGTAGCGGCATCAAACAACAGGTTTGCAGTTTCCTGGTCATTGATACAATCAAAAAAACCAAAAAAGCCATCTTTGGCGTGATTGAATTTGTTATGATTATTATTCAGGATAGCGCAAATACGCCCAACTATTTGATCACCGTCATACGCCAGGAAGCACTGCAGTGAAGAATGCAGGTGAAATGGGTGTGTGGTTAGAATATCACGCTGTGCTATGAATAATTCGGGAACGTAATATGGATCGTTCTTAAACAGTTCGTGTGGAAAATCAACGAAAGCTCCCAGTTCTTTTTTTGAACTAACGGGGACTATTTTTTTCATTATGGCCGTAGCGTTTGGGGTATTAAAGCAAAATGAGCTATATTATCTATAGCTCATTTTATTATTTGGTTTATATTCTTTCTTTTATGGTATTCACTCCGCACTCCTTAAAGGCCTTAGCTATCTTTTCAACAGCTTCTTCGATCTGATCGAAAGTATGTGTGGCCATTAATGAGAAACGAATAAGCGATGCGTCTGAAGGTACAGCAGGAGAGATAACCGGGTTAACAAATACCCCTGCATTTTGCAGATACTTGGTAACCATAAAGGTGGTTTCGTTGTCTCTTACGTATACCGGCAGGATAGGGCTTTCTGATACGCCAAGATCAAAGCCTTCTTCCAGCATCAGTTTAGTTGCATAATGGGTATTATCCCAAAGTTTCTGAATGCGTTCCGGCTCGCTTTTAATAATATCTAAGGCAGCGATTACACTGGCAACAGTAGCCGGAGGCATACTCGCGCTGAAGATTAATGAACGTGCGTGGTGTTTCAGGTAATCAATAATCTCGTGGTCTGCAGCGATAAAACCGCCCAGTGAGGCAAGTGATTTACTGAAGGTACCCATAATCAGGTCTACATCATCAGTTAAGCCAAAGTGCGAAGCTGTACCCGCACCACGGTCGCCGATGACGCCCAAGCTGTGCGCATCATCCACCATCACGTTAGCACCGTATTGATCTGCCAAAGCGACTACTTCAGGCAGTTTTACGATATCGCCTTCCATGCTGAATATACCGTCAACAACAATCAGTTTGGTAGATTCTTCTGGTAATATGCTCAGTTTACGCTGCAGATCCTGCATATCGTTGTGGGCATACTTAATTACACGGGAAAAAGATAAACGGCTACCATCAATAATAGATGCGTGGTCATACTCATCTAAGATCAGATAGTCATTACGGCCAGTAATAGATGACAGTACACCTAAGTTAACCTGAAAACCGGTGCTGAATAACACCGCCGCTTCCTTACCCACATAATCCGCCAGTTGCTCTTCCAGTTGGATGTGAATGTCTAATGTTCCGTTTAAAAAACGAGAACCTGCGCATCCTGTACCGTATTTATCAATAGCTTTTTTCGAAGCTTCCTTAATTTTGGGGTGATTAGTTAGTCCTAAATAAGAATTCGATCCAAACATCAGCACGCGCTGTCCGTTGATAAAGACCTCAGTATCCTGTCCTGATTCAATAGGCCGGAAATAGGGATAAACTCCCTTTTCACGGAATATTGCTGCCTGTTTGAACTGAGCAATCTTATCATGTAGTTTTTTACCCATGTATTAACAATACTTAAATTTTCTGTAAAAATACCATGAAAAAGCGATTAACTTATACGTGGCTTGTAATTTTTTTTTGATCGGGCCCCAAATAGCCCAACAAAAGCATTCGGCAAATTAATTAAAAAAAATTTTTATCCTCTAATGTAGCGCAAAAATAATTCTCAGATTTAATCTGGCGGTGTTTACTTTAAAATTAGATATAATTATGACGAAAGTGTATGTTTTTTGTAACTTTTAAATAGCGGTCAGAATAAATTTAAACCAATATTGTAACTATGCGTTTTGAAATTCGACGCTACCCGAATGAAAAGAACTTTCCTTTTTGCTTTGACCATGTTGCTGTTATTTAACTACGCAGAAGCGCAGTTGACAGACAGTACTTCCCGCACATTAACGTTAAGACAATGTATAGATTTTGCCCTTCAGAACCAACCGGCCGTAAAGCAAGCCGCAATAGATGAGCAAATTAATGAAAGGGATATCCGGATATCATTGGCCGGCTGGCTGCCCCAGGTAACTTCAGCAGGAAGCTACAACCGTTATTTCCAGAGGGCCAACTTATTTGGCGCCGGTACGGGAACCACTACCACGGGGACGGGGACCAACAACGGTACCGGAACGCCCGGCGGCACTACCGGGGGGACCACCGGCGGAACCGGAAATACGACCGGTGGCACGACCACAGGTAGCACTACTACCAACCAATCTGCACTGGCGGTTGCAAAGAACGTTTCGAGCGTTACCTTCCAGGCAAGCCAGGTGATCTATAACAACGACGTGTGGCTGGCTTCGCGCGCCAAACGCTATTCACGACAATATTATAGCCAGAATACACTCACCCGGCAAATCGATGTGGTTGCCGACGTGAGCCAGGCTTTCTTCGATGTACTGCTTTCGCAAAAACAGCTGGATATTTTAAACCAGGACATCTCGCGACTGCAACGCAGCCTGAAAGATGCTTATACCCGCTACCAGGCCGGTGTTGCAGATAAAACAGATTATAAGCAAGCTACCATTGCCCTTAATAATACAATAGCAACCCGTAAGCAAACGCAGGAAGCTGTAAATAGCAAGCTGGCCTATCTGAAGCAATTAATGGGCTATACCCCTCAGAAAAATCTGGGTTTGCAATATGATTCTACACGTTTTGTTCAGGAAGCTACTATTGATACCAACCAGGTAGTGAACGTGAATAACCGCATAGAGTATCAGCAACTGGTAACGCAGCGTACTTTGCAAAGTTTAAATGTAGACTATTATAAGTACGGTTTTCTGCCGTCTTTAAGCGCCATCGGTTCTTACAGTGTCTCTTATTTTAATGAAAATATCATGGGCTTATATAATACGCCTTATCCAACTTCATTAGTGGGCCTGAGCTTAAATCTGCCCATTTTCACCGGTACACGGCGTTTGCAGAACTTAAGTAAAGCAAGGTTACAGGTAGAAAGGGTAGACCTTGATATTATCAACCAGCGCAATGTGATCAACACCGAGTACGTGCAGGCATTGGCCGGGTATAAAAGCAATTACACCAACTGGAGTTTGCTGAAGCAGAACGTTGATCTTGCCAAAGATGTTTATGGCGTGGTAAGCCTGCAATATCGCGAGGGCATTAAAACTTACCTGGATGTGATTGTCGCGCAATCAGACCTTCGTACTGCCGAACTTAATTACTATAACGCACTCTTTCAATTACTTTCCAGCAAGATACAACTGGAAAAAGCTTTAGGAACTTTAACCGTAAGATAGATATCAGCCATGAAAATAAAAACCCTCTGCTTTACCTCGGTGATCGGCATGCTGGCCGTTGCTTCATGTAAACAGAATGCCCCTCAGAACACAGCCCCTCCAGCTACACCCGTTGCCGTTGCCGAAGCTAAAAAAGCCGAAGCCGTTTATTACGATAACTACCAGGGAACCGTAGTATCTATAAATACGGTAGAGCTGCGCAGCCAGGTAGCAGGCTTTGTAACTGGGATATTTTTTAAAGAAGGCGAAATAGTGCCGAAGGGGAAAGTTTTATATGAGATTGACCGCCGTAAATACCTTGCCTCTTATGAGCAGGCACGTGCAAATCTGGCAAGTGCTAATGCTAATTTGGTTAAAGCACAAAAAGATGCGGACCGTTATTCTTTTTTATTAAAGAATGATGCCGTTGCAAGGCAAACTTACGATCAGGCTGTCGCTACGTTAGAAACTAACCGTAGCCAGGTAGCCGTAGCGAAAGCAGGGATATTATCTGCGCAGACAGACCTTTCTTACTCTTTAATTAAAGCGCCTTTTACCGGCCGTATCGGTATCTCGCAAGTAAAGCTTGGCGCACAAGTTACCCCGGGTACTACCTTATTAAACACCATTTCTTCAGAAGGAAATATGGGTGTTGACGTGGTGATAAACGAACAGGATATAGACCGTTTCTACCGTCTGCAAAAACATAGTACAGATAGCACCTTCCGCTTGCAACTGTCTGACGGTACGATGTATAAAATGCCTGGAAAAATCTATGCGATAGACCGCGGCGTGAATAATCAGACCGGGAGTATCCGCGTAAGGGTAAGCTTCCCTAATGTTAACGGTAAACTTCGCGATGGCATGAGCGGTGTGCTGAATGTATTAAATGATGAATCCGGAAACAGGGTACAAATACCTTTCAAATCCGTTACGGAGCAGATGGGCGAATACTTTGTGTTTACCGCGCAGGATTCTGTTGCTCATCAGCAAAAGGTGACGCTCGGGCCTCGTCTGGGTGATAACGTGGTGATCATGAACGGCGTTAATGCCGGTGATAAAGTAATTACTGATGGCTTTCAGCGGTTGAGGGATGGCGGAAAGATTACTTTAGGCTCGCCTCAGCAACAGGCAGGCCCGGGTAGTGCACCAGGCGCGCAGGGACAAGGTAAACAACAGGGGCAACAAAAGTAACAGGGGTTAGAAAATTTATGATCGCAGATACCTTTATACGACGACCGGTTACCGCTATTGTTATTTCTATTGTGATAGTAGTAGTAGGTTTATTGGCCATGAGCAATTTGCCTATTGGCCAGTATCCGGATATTACACCGCCAACCGTGCAGGTTACCGGTAACTATACCGGTGCAGATGCACTTACGGTAGAGCAAACGGTTGCCACGCCTGTAGAGGTACAGGTGAACGGTACACCGGGCATGACCTACCTGCAAAGTAACAGTACCAGCAACGGCCAGATGAGCATGACCGTAAACTTTGAGGTGGGTACAGACATTAATATCGCGGCGCTTGACGTGCAGAACCGTGTAGGTATCGCGCAGCCAACTTTGCCGCAGGAGGTGCAACGTTTAGGTTTAACGGTTAGAAAGCGTAACCCAAGCATCCTGATGCTGGTAGCGATCTACTCGCCCAAAGGAAGCCACAACGTTACCTTCTTAGATAACTATACGAACGTGATGGTGCGCGATGCGCTTTTGCGTACCAAAGGTGTGGGCGACGTATTTACCCGTGCGGACGACTTTAGTATGCGGATCTGGCTGAAGCCTGATAAACTTGCTGCTTTAGGCATGACCGCCGCCGACGTAACAAGTGCGCTGCAGGAGCAGAACGTACAGGTTGCTGCAGGTACCGTAGGCGCACCTCCGCAAGAGCACGGGCAGACCTTTGAATACACAGTGTTAACTAAAGGCCGTTTGGTTAAGGCCGAAGAGTTTGAAAACGTAATCGTACGTACGCAACCAGCTACCGGCGCAATAGTGCATCTTAGAGATGTAGCCCGCGTGGAACTGGGTAAATTCAACTACTCGGGTAACTCGTTTGTTGACGGTAAACGTGCTTCTTATTTGCTGATCTACCAGGCACCGAATAGCAACGCGATTGAAACAGCGAACGGCGTTTACGCCACCATGGAGCAATTGAAAAAATCGTTCCCGAAAGATATTGACTATGTGGTACCGTTCGAATCAGTTACTGTGGTAAAGGTATCTGTAAGCGAAGTGGAAGAAACCCTGATCATCGCCCTGGCGCTGGTGATCGTCGTGGTGTTCTTGTTCCTGCAAAGCTGGCGTGCCACACTGATTCCTGTATTGGCTATCCCGGTATCTATCATCGGTACATTTATCTTCTTTATCCCGTTAGGGTTTACCATTAATACGCTTACGTTATTCGGTTTCGTGCTGGCGATCGGTATTGTGGTGGATGACGCGATTGTGGTCGTCGAGGCGGTACAGCATTATATCGACGAAGAAAAAATGTCGCCGCATGATGCAACCGAGCACGCCATGAAAGATATTTCTGCGCCGGTTATCGCCATTGCATTAATCCTGGCGGCTGTATTCGTGCCGGTGGGCTTTGTGCCGGGCATCGTAGGCCGGTTGTACCAACAGTTTGCGATTACGATTGCTATTTCAGTATTGATCTCGGCGTTTGTGGCCCTTTCTTTAACACCTGCGCTTTGTATGCTGTTGTTGAAACCGCATGAAGGTGGCGAGAAAAAGAAAAACCTGCTCGACCGTTTCTTTGATAAGTTCAACGACTGGTTTGGCCGGGTGACAGGTAAGTACCGTAACGGGGTAGATAAGAGTATCAAACATTCACGGTTGGTGATCATCATCCTGATCTGTTTGATTGTCGGCACGGTATTCTTGTTCAAGAGCAAACCGAGCGGATTTATCCCAACTGAAGATGAAGGCCGTATCTATATTACTTACGATTTACCTGAGGCTTCATCAACCGGACGTACAGTAGCCGTGCTGAACAGCATGATGAAGACGCTGGACAGTATTCCTGCCGTTGGCCACTATGCGGCTTTGGGTGGTCTGAACGCGGTTAACTTTGCCAGTAAGTCTAACAGTGCTACCATCTTCGTACAGTTAAAACCATGGGACGAACGTAAGGATAAAAAAGACCAATTGTTTGCATTGGTTGGTACCCTGCAACAAAAACTTGCGCGCTTTAAAGAAGCCAACGTGGTAGTAATTCCGCCACCGGCGATCCCCGGTTTAGGTAGTACTGCTGGTTTCGCCTTCATCCTGGAAGAAAAACAAGCAGGTGGTGACATCAAGAATTTCGAAAAAGTACTGCAGAACTTTGTTGCTGCGGTAAATCAACGGCCAGAGATTGCCAAAGCCTTCTCGTTCTTCACGGCGCGCACACCCGCTTATCAATTGGTAGTAGATCGGGAGAAAGCCAAACGTTTAGGCGTTCAGATATCAGATATTAATAACGCCCTACAAACGTATATGGGTAGTGCCTATATCAACGACTTTACGATATATGGGCGTAACTTCCGGGTGGTTGCTCAGGCAGATACAAACTATCGAACGAACATTGCCAATATCGGTCAGTACTTCGTACGTAATTCTGCGGGGACCATGGTGCCGTTGAGTACTGTTACATCCTATAAAGTGATTGAAAATGCGCCGCTGATTTCGCACTACAACTTATTCCGTTCTGCGGAGGTTGATGGTAACACCAAACCAGGTTACAGTAGCGGCGACGCAATTAAAGCCTTACAGGAAGTTGCCGCACAAACTTTACCGGAAGGTTATGGATACGAATTCTCTGGCCTAAGCCGCGAAGAATTGTTATCCGGAGGAAAGACAGTTTACATCTTCGCGCTTTCTATCGGTTTCGTATTCCTGTTCCTGGCGGCGCTGTACGAAAGCTGGTCTGTGCCGTTCTCGGTATTGCTTGCGGTGCCATTAGGTGCATTTGGGGCGATATTAGCTTTGGTATTAGTGCCAAGCCTGACCAATAACGTTTATGCCCAAATCGGTCTGATCACGCTGATCGGTTTATCGGCTAAGAACGCCATCCTGATTGTGGAGTTTGCCAAGGAACGGGTAGATAGGGGTGTCGAGCTTGAACATGCCACACTCGAAGCGGTTCGTCTGCGTCTTCGCCCGATCATCATGACATCGCTTGCCTTTATTTTAGGGGTACTGCCATTGGTATTCTCTTCAGGCGCGGGTGCCGAAGCACGGAAGACCATCGGCTTTACGGTGTTAGGAGGGATGCTTGCAGCTACGTCTATGGCTATCTTTATTGTGCCTGTACTATTCTATGTGATCACCCGGTTTGCTTATGGCGAAAAGAAGCTGAAGCAATTGCAGGAACAGCATAAAGACGAAGGCAATAACCACGATAATAATAACCCGCCGCCGCCACACATAATCCTACCCGGCGAGGCCTAACTCATACTTAAGCCCTTTCGAAAGAAAGGGCTTTTCTTTTGCTCTTGCCACTGTTTGTATACTTATTCTGACACTTTGTTGTGCCAAAAAACCTATTGGCGCTATAAAAAATGAACTTTTTATGGGTTTGCGAGAATGGGAAAATACACTTAGTCTAAATTCTTGTAGATCAGTTAGTAAACGGTTTTGCTGCTTGCCCGCAGTTATCAAGAAATGTTAAAAAAAGCGGTTGATAACCCAAATGGCAAAGTTTTTGTAAATGAGGTGCTGATAACAACCTAAAAATTGTTTACTAAAATTGAAAAACATGATTATGAAAAAAGCAACCAAACTGGCAGCAGCGGCATTCGCTTTCGCTGGTTTACTATTCACAAGCAATGTTACTAAAGCTCAAACTACCGGTCACGATTCACAAGCATGGCGCTTTGGTGTAGGCGTTGAGCCAGGCATCCCAACCGGAGATATGCGTAATTTCTCTCACTTTGCTTTAGGCGGTAACGTTCGCCTGCAAAAAGACCTAAGTGGAAGTGTATCGCTAATGGGTACAGTAGGTTACACCAACTTCTTTGCTCGTGATTACGGAATCGCTAATTATGATCCAAAAGATTATGGTATCGTACCTTTAAAAGCAGGTGTAAAAGCTTACGTAGCGCCTCACCTTTACTTTAGCGGTGAAGCCGGTGCCGGTTTCGAGACTTCAGGTTCAGACAAAAGCACTAAACTGATCCTGTCACCTGGTATTGGTTATTCTATGTCTGGTTCTGGCCTTGACGTAGGTTTACGTTACGATAACTTCTCTGGTGGCAACAGCATCAATTATGGCCAGGTAGCCTTGCGTATTGCATACGGTTTCCGCCTGTAATTTCTTAAATTAAGCTAAACTTATCATCAGGGCATTGGATATGTCCCTACGAAAGCCTTCTATCAGTCGATGGAAGGCTTTCTCTTTTATTAACCACGCCGTCTTCCACCAAAACCCCCGTTACGGTTCCTGAAACCAGCAGGCGGCTTCCCGGCGCCGTTGAACTTCTGAAGCCGGATGGTAAAGCTTAAAAGGAAATATCTGCCAAGTCTGTTCGAGCGCGTATCGACAATGCGGTTTCCCGACACAGAACGGCTAATGCCTGTATTTTGGTTAAACAAGTCGAACGCCTGGAAACGCAGGGATGCAGCGTGTTTATTCAGAAACTGGTACTCCAGATAGCTACTTAACAGGGTTGGGTTACTCTTTACCGTGCTGCTAAAACCGTGATTGATGGTTTGAGTAAGGTTATAGCCGAGGATGAAATCATAGAAAAAGTAATTGCGGCCATCTAAGCCGAGCGTTATGGTATTGGCGTCTGTATTAATGGATGAGGGTAGACTGTAACGGGTTTTATTGGCGCTGTAATTAGCGCTGACCTCGCTATCCATAATACTATCCAGGTCCAGCCTGAATTTAATGCCCTGGTTCCACACAAAGTTTTTACCCTCGTTACGCTTTTCTTCTATAAAGTTGATGTTATTATTATAACTGAGCCCGCCATTGAAAGTAACGGTGTATCTTCTGTTAGAAAAAGGCTTTGAAAAGGCGTAGTTGCCACCGTAAGAATAAAACCCATTGGTATTAATGTAACGCGTCTCTTGCGCAGTACTATCTTTACTGTTGCTGGGGTTTAAAACCTTATTTGACACCGGCCGGGTACTGGTCACAATCTTGTTTTGCGTTTCTGTAAAATTGAGATTGGTGAATAATGAATTTCCGCTGCCGATATCGAACTGGTTATAATTAAGTGTCAGGTTGTTGTTGAACTCAGGTTTAAGATCAGGGTTTCCGTAAACTACGTTTTGCGGGTTAGAATAATCCGGGTTAACCTGTAGTTGTGTAAAACTGGGCTGATTATTTGTGCCGCTGTAGTTAAAATTAAGGGTGTGGTTTTTAGCGAAATTGTAAACAAAGTGTGCTGTAGGCACCCAATTAAACGTATTGTTTTTTGTGGTGATGTTATGCGTTTCGCCTTCGAGTGTTACGGGCCGTGCACTTAAACCGATGGTGTAGTTGTATTTTGGCTTGATACCGCGCAGGTTTAACCCGAAGGTATTGGTGATGAAGCGGTAGTTATAAACAGTACTAAGGGAATCTACAAATGTGGCAATGTTGGTAGTGGGATCAACCCTGTAATTACGGCGGTTGTTATCATTGTTATTGAAGTTATAAGCGTAACTGGCCTCCAGGAAATTAGTTTTGCTTAAAGGCTCCATGTAAGAAGCACGCAGGCTTAATCGTGTAGTAGAGTTATCGGTGTTGATCTGTTGGTAAAGTGGAAAAACACTGTTGTTGTTCCTTGTAGTGTATTTATCATCCAGGTTAGAGGTGTTATCAGAAAAATTGAAATTAGAGTTGATGCTGAAGTTGCGCCCCTTTTTCTTGAAACGGTGATTATACAGCAGATTGCCTCCGTAGGAAGGGGAGTTGCCCTTGGTTAAGCTGTTTTCATCGCCGGTGGTCACATCATTAATCCTTGTATTGGTAAAGATGTTCACATTTTCATCCTTTGATGATCCGTAGCTGAAATTCGGGTTAACCTTCAGGTAGTTTAAGGTATCTATTTTATACTCTAAATTGAAATCGAAACGGTGATTGATGTTATTGTTCTTGTCTGTTGTATTATTGCTATTGATGATGGTCCCCGATTGGAAAAGACTTTGTTGCAGTGAAGTCGACTCCGTTCTGCGGTCCTGGTCTGCAAAGCTATAGCTACTGTAGACGGTCATTTTTTTCCCCCAGGAATCGCGGTAGTTAAATCCCCCGGAACGGTTGGTAGTAATGCCGTTGGCACCCCCACCGCCACCACCACGACCGCCGCCGCCACCAAAATTGAAGGCGTTAGTGTTGTTATTATTGACTGTTCCTACAAAAGAAATCTGGCGATCATCTTTAAAAGTATTGGCACTCACCCGTGTCAGATATCGCTCATCATTACCTACTCCAACTGCCGCCTGACCGAATTTTCCTACTCGTTTTCCTTTCTGGATGGTCAGGTTCAGGATCTTGTCGGGATCGCCGGTCTTAATACCCGTTAGGTTAGCCTGGTCGCCGTAATCATCTATTACCTGGATGGCCTCTATAATATCCGCAGGGAGGTTTTGCGTAGCGGTTTGCACGTCGCCGGTAAAGTAATCTTTGCCGTTTACCCTTACTTTGGTTACCTGTTTCCCGTGCGCTGTTACGACACCGTTTTTATCTACCGTGACGCCGGGCAGCTTTTTCAGAAGCTCTTCTACCGGCGAACCTTCCCGTACTTTATAAGCACTGGCTTTGTATTCAACGGTATCCTCCTTTACGGTAATAGGGTTTACTGCCGTTATATTTACAGTATTCAGTAATTTGCTATCGTTACTTAGCTTGATTGGCTCGAGGCGGATAGGTTTGGTATCATTATCCATTACATAACGGCGCACAAAAGTTTGATAACCGATACCGCTAACGGTGATTTTGAAATTCTTCCCTTTAACGGCCTTGAATACGAACGCACCGGTGGTAGAAGTGGTGGTATTCAGGCTATCCCGGTCAGAGATCAATTTAACGTTGACGCCCGGTGCGGGGCCAATAGAATCTGTAACAGTTCCGTTTACTTCACGTACTTGTTGTGCTGAAGCTTTGAGGATGAATGTCAAAAATAAGATCGAAAGAAAAAGGCAAAAGCGTAAGCTTGTAGGCATTGTAATGGGTTTCGTCTACAGACGATAAAGATAACAGGTAGTTTAAAGCCACCGCCTAATGTCATGCATTTGTTGCAATGAACGCGCAATCTTTATTTTTCCCGATTCAACAGGTTATCGGCAAAATACCTTAGTTGCTGTTTTCTTTCCGTTTCTACCTTAATCTGTTCCAATGCCTGGTAGGCTTCGGTAGCAAATGCCTGCATTGCTTCTGCAGCCAACTGCCGGATTCCTAACCCGTCATAAATTGCTGTTACAGCTTTTACCTTCTCAGCTACATCAAATGTTTTAGCTAGCAGCCATTTATCCAGTTCAGCACGTTCGCGTTCGCCTGCAAGCTCTAAAGCTTTGATCAGCAACCAGGTCTTTTTATTCGCGATAATATCGCCGCCTACCTGTTTGCCGAATTTTTCCGGGTCGCCATACACGTCCAGGATGTCGTCCTGTAGCTGGAACGCAATACCTAAGCGTTCGCCAAAAGTATACAGCAGCTCTGCGTTGGCTTTATTCGCACCACCGGCCAACGCGCCGATTTCTAACGCGCAGCCTAATAACACGGCTGTCTTCAGGCGGATCATGTCCAGGTATTCCTCGAGAGATACATTGTCGCGCTGCTCGAACTGCATATCTATCTGCTGCCCTTCACACACCGCCGATCCCATCTGGTTAAACAGGATTAATGCAGGCCGCAAAATGCTGTTATCTATCTGCATCAACAATTTATAAGCTTCTACCAGCATCGCATCCCCTGAAAGTATCGCTACATTAGGGTTCCAACGCTCGTGAACAGTAGTTTTACCACGACGAAGGGGGGCGTTGTCCATAATATCGTCGTGCATCAATGTAAAGTTATGAAACACTTCGATAGCCAGGGCGGGGGGAACAGCTGCTTTTACATCGCCACCAAACAGGTCGCAGGCCATTAACAACAATGCGGGCCTTAATCGCTTGCCACCGATGGATAGGATATAGCTGATCGGCTCGTACAGTTCTGCCGGATGATTTGGAAAAGATAGCTTGTTAACTGCTTCTTCAATTAAAAGTTGCAGTTCTTTTAAATCAGTCATAAAAAATATTGGCAGTTATTCCTGCACCAGAGAAAAATCTATTTGTTTTTTAGTCAGGTCAACGTTCTTCACCCTAATTTTCACCTCGTCGCCCAGCTGGTAAACCTTCTTTTTACGCTGGCCGATGATCGCATAATTCTTTTCGTCAAGCGTATAAAAATCGTCGGTAATGTCCCGCAGGCGGATCATGCCTTCGCATTTATTTTCGATAATCTCTACATACATACCCCATTCTGTTACACCTGAGATCACCCCGTTATAAATAGTGCCGATCTGGTCTTTCAGATACTCGGCCTGTTTATATTTCACGGAAGAACGTTCTGCATCAGCCGCTTTTTTCTCCATCTCTGAGCTGTGCTGGCAAAGCTTTTCATAATGCTCTGCATTGGCAGATTCGCCACCGTTTAGGTAATGGAACAATAAGCGGTGCGCCATTACATCCGGGTACCGGCGGATAGGCGAAGTGAAGTGCGTATAGTGATCGAATGCGAGACCGTAATGGCTCGAGCTTTTTGTGGTATAAATCGCCTTAGCCATAGAACGGATAGCCAGGTGTGTTAACACGTTCTGTTCTTTTTTGCCTTCCACATCTTCCATCAAATGGTTTAGGGAGCGGGCAATTTCTTTATCCGTACGGGTATTGATGCGATAGCCAAACCTGGCCGCGAATTGAGCGAAAGAGGCTAAAGTTTCGGGATTAGGTGCATCATGCGCACGGTAAACAAACGTGAACTTCTTTTTACCCTTACCTTTACGGCTTACAAATTCGGCCACCTTACGGTTAGCCAGTAGCATAAAGTCTTCAATTAGCTTATGGGCATCTTTACGCTCTTTTACGTAAACACCAATTGGTTTGCCGCTGTCATCCAGCTTGAATTTTACCTCTTTTGTTTCAAAGCTGATGGCGCCGTTTTTAAATTTGCGTTCGCGCAGTGCATAAGCCAGATCATTGAGCTTTAATATTTCTTCAACGTATTCGCCTGACTGGTTTTCAATAATCTCCTGTACCTCTTCGTAAGCAAATCTTCTGTCCGAATGGATGATGGTCTTGCCGAACCATTCGCTCACCACATGTGCTTTTTCATCCAACTCAAAAACAGCAGCGAAGCACAATTTATCTTCTTTTGGCCGAAGCGAGCATAGGCCATTTGAGAGCCTTTCTGGCAGCATAGGGATCACGCGGTCTACCAGGTAAACAGAAGTGCCGCGGTCAAAAGCTTCGCGGTCTAAGGCTGAATCCGGGATGATGTAGTGCGAAACATCTGCGATGTGTACACCTACTTCATAATTGCCATTTTCTAAAACCCGGAAAGATATAGCATCGTCGAAATCTTTCGCATCAATAGGGTCTATGGTAAAGGTAAGTACTTCTCTGAAATCGCGACGACTCGCAATTTCACTTGCCGAAATTTCATCAGAGATCGCTTCTGCCTCTTCTTCTACTTCTTTAGGGAAAGAAAGCGGGAAACCGTATTCTGCAAGGATGGCGTTCATTTCGGTATCATTCTCGCCCTGCTCGCCCAGCACCTGTTTAATGCGGCCGATGGGGTTCTTGGCTTCCGGCGGCCAGTCCGTAATTTCCGCTACGGCTTTCTCGCCATTTTTAGCGCCGTTGAGATCTGGCAGGGGAATGAAAATATCGTGCAGCATTTTCCGGTCGTCCGGGATAAAGAAGGCAAAACGTTCAGAGAGTTTTACAATACCAGTAAACTCCATTTTGTTACGCTTCAGTATTTCGATCACCTCGCCCTCTTTGCGTTTGCCCTTGCTTTTGGCGTAGACATAGATCTTGACACGGTCGCCGTTGAGCGCCGTCCTTACCTTACGCGGTGCAACGTAAATGTCACTTTCATCCGGGTCGTCAGTTACTATAAAGGCAGAACCATCATTGGTCATATCTACACGGCCTTCAACAAATGTTTTCAGTTCAAGCAGTTGGAACTTACCGGGCGATAACTCTTTAAGTGTGCTATTTTTGGTTTCTTCTTTTAGAATTTCAAAAATAATCTCGCGCGAATCCGGATCGCGCACGTTTAGCTTAGCAGATACCTGCTTATAGTTGAGCGGCTGGTTGCCGTTTTGTTCAAAAACATCAAGTACCAACTGTGTGAGTACTTGTTTAACAGAATTATTGCTGTTTTTCTTTTTCGACATAGGTTTGTTTGTGTGCTAAGATAAGAATCAGAGCCAAGAAACATGAATCAAGATTCAAGACTGCTATAGATTATGAAAACTAAAGCTCTTGATTCCTGACTCTTGATTCTTGAGTCAAAATTAAGATTCTACTACCGTAATCATCTCTTCGGGTATCAGCTCTTCACCACGAAAACGCAGCAATAATTGCGCCGTGGCGACTACATCTTTCTGGCAATAGGTGCAAATGCGGTCAAGGCCTTGTTCAACCCAATATACATAACCTACCATGCTACCGTCGATATCATCTTTAGGGGTAGGGATATCAAATATGGCTGCCAGCAGCGCCAAAGATGTGTAGTTTTTGTAATCGCCGCACTTCCATAGTTCCATGGTATCCAGGTGGTTGATCTCCCAGGGTTTCTTACCGTTCAAATTTAATTGTATAGGTAGCCTGATGCCATGGATCAGCATTCGGCGGCAGATGTACGGGAAATCGAACTCTTTTGCATTATGCCCGCAAAGGATCAGGTTCGGGTTGGTCGTGTTCAGCATGCGGGCAAACTTTTCCAACAGTTCCTTCTCATCGTGCCCGGCAAAAGATTTTACCCTGAAGCCGCCGTTGGTGGTGTACATCCCTACAGAAATGCAGATGATTTTACCAAATTCGGCCCAGATACCGGCGTTACTGTAAAATTCTTCCGGGGTAAGTTCTTTACGTTGGTATTGGGTTTTTGCTGCCCAAAGTTTTTGCAGTACCGGCGATACCTGGTCGAAACTGCTGTATTGCGGAACAGTTTCGATATCAATCACCATGATGTTATGCAAGTCGTAATTCTCGAGCATTTTTAGTTTGAAAATTAAGTGGGCAAATTACTAAAAAGTACCGGCAGACAGGCGCAGAACGCCTGTAAACTTCCCTGTTTTGCAGCTTGTGGTATAATTTTAGTAATTTGGCACGGCAGAAATCGTTTCACTGATTCACTTGCAGATGAAGATTAACAAGCTTTCTATTATTATACCTGCCTATAACGAAGGCAGAACCATACATTTGATACTGAACAAGATAAAAGCCGTTGAGCTGATAGATGATATTCAAAAAGAGGTTATTATCATAAACGACTGTTCTAAAGACGATACTGAAGAAGCCATCTTAAGATACCAGCAGGAAAACAGCGATCTGAATATCCAGTACTTTAAACATGAAAAGAACGCCGGTAAAGGCGCAGCGCTTCATACCGGGATCAGTAAAGCAACGGGCGATTACCTGATTATCCAGGATGCGGATTTGGAATACGACCCTGAAGAATATAACGACCTGCTGAAACCGATCTGTAAGGGTTTTGCCGACGTGGTTTATGGTTCGCGATTTATGGGGGCTAATCCGCACCGGATCCTGTTCTTCTGGCATACCATCGGTAACCGCTGGCTTACGTTTTTCTCGAACATGTTTTCTAACATGAACCTGACGGATATGGAGACCTGCTATAAACTGTTCGACAGGAAACTGATACAATCTATCTCATTATCCGAAAAACGTTTCGGTTTTGAACCCGAAGTAACCATTAAGCTTTCGCGCATCCCTAACCTACGCCTTTATGAGGTGGGGATATCTTATTACGGCCGTACTTATGAAGAAGGTAAAAAGATAGGGTGGAAGGATGGTTTCCGCGCCATTTGGTGCATACTGAAATACGGAATGTTTAAGGCGAAGTAAGGAGCTAGTTTTCAGTTACGATTTTCAATCTGCGTTAAGTTTATGTCATTGCGAGCGGAGCGCGGCAATCTCAATATGATGGTTATGATAACATCAACATGGTGTGAGCAAGTGATCTAAATATTGCGTTTCTGTGATTGCCACACGCCTGCGGTGTTCGCAATGACGATATAGAATAAGTTTCTTCTGGGTTGTTATTACTAAATTTTGCCTTGCAAATACCGTGACGCAATCACCAGTCACACTGATGAGAAATCCGAAATTCGAATTAACCTAACGTATCATTACGCCCGGCTTATTTAATTGCGGCAGGCGGATGAAGTTTGATTCCACAATACTTTCTGGCAGGAATATGAATTTCTTGTCGAAAATATCTTTGCCGATATAATAGCTTAGCCAGTATTCATTTGCCAGGCCAAAAGTTTGCTCGTCAATCGGTTCTATCAAGGCAAAGCCACCTGGTTCAATACGTGGGATCATGTGGCGAAGGATAGAAGTTTTAACTTGTTCGCCATTCTTTTCACCATAACCTTTTGAAGTGATCAGCACGTTTTCTATCGGCTCGTTCTTCAGGTTAATTACGTATACATACCAAAGCTTGCTTTCCACGCTTTCCTTTTCAAGGGCCACGGCGATGGCGATATCTTCAACAATATTTTCCGGAAGGTCTTTTTTCATGATACAAAAAAACGCCTGTCTCCAGGCGTCGCAATTTATTTTTTCTTTACAAATTTTTTACCCGCTTTTTTGGGCTCCTTTTCGGCAGCCTCGGCCAGTTCCTTGCACTCCTGGTACGTAAGCGATTGCGGATCTTTGCCCTTGGGTATCTTAACGTTTTGTTTGCCGAATTCGATATACGGTCCCCAACGTCCATTCAATATTTTTACTTCAGCGTTCTCTTCAAACGTCTTAATCAGCTTTTCGGCATCCTTTTTACGTTTTTCCTGTATAATTTCCACCGCTTGCGCTTCGCTGACATCTAATGGGTCTATGCCTTTAGGCAGGGAATAGAACGCGCTGTTATGACGGATGTAAGGACCGAATTTACCAATGGCTACCGTCATATCCTTGTCTTCAAACACGCCGACTTTCTTCGGCAGTTTGAACAGTTCCATGGCATCTTCAAGGGTAATGGTTTCGATCATTTGCCCTGCACGCAGGCTTGCATATTGCTTTTGCTCGTCGTCATTCTCACCGATCTGAACAAACGGTCCATAACGCCCAATGCGTACCGATACCTTTTTACCGCTTTCAGGATGTACGCCTAATTCACGTTCGCCGCTAGCCCTGTCTGCTGTTTCAATAGTGGTTTGAACTTCCTGGTGGAATGGTTTGTAGAACGTTTCGATCATATCTGTCCATTCCTTTAAGCCGCGGGCAATCTCGTCGAATTGCTTTTCTACACTGGCCGTGAAATGGAAGTCTACAATACCTTTAAAATATTGTACCAGGAAATCATTCACCACTGCGCCGATATCAGTAGGGAATAACTTTCCTTTCTCTGCGCCGGTATTTTCTGTTTTCTCTTCTTTCTTAATGTTCCCGCCTTTTAAAGTTAACACGCGGAAATTACGTTGCTTACCCTCGCGTTCCTCTTTAACCACATAACCACGGTTCTGTATAGTAGAAATAGTAGGGGCGTAGGTAGAAGGACGGCCAATGCCTAATTCCTCCAGTTTTTTTACCAGACTGGCTTCCGTGTAACGTGCCGGTGGGCGCGAAAAACGTTCTGTCGCCGTCATTTCCTGCAAATCCAGGCGCTGACCTTTGGTTAAAGGCGGCAGAATGGCGTTGTCGCCGTCTTGTTGATTATCGTCCTCATCGTCAGAAGATTCCAGGTATACCTTCAGAAAGCCGTCGAACTTCATTACTTCGCCATTGGCTACCAGTTCTTCTTTTCGTGTTGATACGCCGATTTTTGCAACCGTGCGTTCAAATTGGGCTTCGCTCATTTGCGATGCGATAGCGCGTTTCCAGATCAGTTCATACAAACGTCTTTCAGCCGGGTCGCCATCCACTGTATGTTCATTGAAATAGGTTGGGCGGATGGCTTCGTGCGCTTCTTGCGCGCTGGCCGACTTCGTTTTGTATTTTCTCTGCTGATGATATTGTTCGCCGTAGGCAGACACGATCTGCTGCGCCGCTGATTGCAATGCCAGATCTGACAGATTAACCGAATCTGTACGCATATAGGTGATCTTACCAGATTCGTAAAGCTTCTGCGCGACAGACATGGTGCGCGAAACCGAAAAGCCTAATTTACGGCTGGCTTCCTGTTGCAGGGTTGACGTAGTAAACGGCGCTGCCGGTGAACGTTTGGCCGGGCGTGTTTCCAGTGAGTTTACATTAAACTCTGCTGCAATACAATCGTTCAGGAATTTCTCGGCATCCTCTTGTTTGTTGAAACGTTCGGGCAGCTCTGCCTTAAAAGCTTCTTTTCCTTTGCCGAATATGGCAACAATCCTGAAGGCGGCCTCTGCGTTAAATTTATTGATTTCGCGTTCGCGTTCTACAATTAATCTAACCGCTACAGATTGCACACGGCCGGCAGAAAGCGAAGGTTTTACTTTTTTCCAGAGTACAGGTGATAGTTCAAAACCCACCAAACGATCTAACACGCGTCGTGCCTGCTGTGCATTTACAAGATTATAGTCGATCTTTCTGGGTGATTCTATAGCGCGAAGGATTGCAGGTTTGGTAATCTCATGGAAAACAATACGCTTGGTTTTGTCTTCTTTCAAATCCAATGTCTCGAATAAGTGCCAGGATATGGCTTCCCCTTCGCGGTCCTCGTCCGATGCCAGCCAAACCGTTTCGGCTTCCTTGGCTAACTTCTTTAACTCACTTACGACCTGTTTTTTATCGGCAGGTACTTCGTATTTCTGTTTAAAGCCGTGTTCGATATCTATCGCATCTTCAGATTTAACCAGATCACGGATATGACCATAACTCGACTTTACGGTAAAGTCTTTCCCGAGGTAACCCTCTATCGTTTTGGCCTTCGCCGGAGATTCAACAATGAGTAAATTTTTAGCCATTAACCCTTCAATTTTCTGCAAATAAACACAAAGAAAGTGAAACACAAATTTTGCCAACAATTATTTATGGCAATAATTTTTTTAGCGAAAGTGAAGTTGAACGTATAAGTGCAGTAAAATTACATCAGAAAACCGCCCCCTAAAAGGTCGCTGCCTTCGTAAAATACCGCAGACTGGCCGGGTGCTATACCACTAACCTGATGCGTAAAATCTACTTTCAGGTGTTCGCCCATTTGCTGGATGGTGCTGTTGGTACCTGCATCTTTATAGCGGATCTTTGTTATAGCTTCAAGCGGTTCGGTAATCGATTCGTATTTCACCAGGTTGACGTTGCGTACCCAGGCTTCTTTTTGCTCCAGCTCTTGCTGTGTGCCTAATACAACAGTATTTGTATGCGGATCTATACGTGTAACAAACATCGGCTGGCCCAAAGCAATGCCCAGTCCTTTACGCTGACCTATCGTATAAAATGGATATCCCTGGTGTTTGCCAACTATGGTTCCATCTGCCAGGACGAAATTTCCGGGTCCAACACGTTCATCCAGGTCTTCCACCTTATGACGCAGGAAAGCACGGTAATCATTATCAGGCACAAAGCAAATTTCATAGCTTTCGCTTTTATGTGCCAGTTCTACCTGCCCCATATCTAAAGCCATCTGCCTGATTTCCGCTTTGGTGAAGCTTCCCAGCGGGAACTTGGTACGAGCTAGATTTTGCTGTGATACACCCCAGAGTACGTATGACTGATCTTTGTTTTCGTCGCGACCTTTTGAAATCACATAGCGTCCGTTATCCTGTAAACGGATGTTTGCGTAATGGCCGGTAGCAATAAACTCACAATCCAGTTTGTCTGCACGCTTTAATAAAGCTTCCCACTTAATGTGTGTATTACATAACACACATGGGTTAGGGGTGCGGCCGGCCAGGTATTCATCCACAAAGTTATCGATCACAAAATCGCCAAACTCATTACGGATATCTAATATATAATGAGGAAAGCCATAACCCACCGCTAAAGCGCGCGCATCGTTGATGCTATCGAGGCTGCAGCAGCCGGTTTCTTTGCTGCTACCGCCGGATGAAGCGTAATCCCAGGTCTTCATGGTAAGGCCAATCACCTCATAGCCTTGTTCGTGCAGCATTACTGCCGCTACCGAACTGTCTACACCGCCACTCATGGCTACCAATATTCTACCGTGCTTACTCATAAAGGATACAAAGGTAAATCATTTAACAAATACTAAATATGGCTGCCCGTCAGTAACAGGTAAAATAGATGTTCCCTTCAAGCACTTTTTTAATCAAATGCACGATTTGGGAAGAATAGGGCGGATTAAAGGCAAAAAAGATGTTCAGACAATTAATTATAAAATACCTTAAAGCAGTTATAATCTGCTGATTTGTTTAGAAAATTATATTAAAAGCTGAACAACTGATAAAATCTTATTAATGCACTTTAAAAAATCTTTAAATTTTTATAAAAATAACATTGCCTATTGCAAAAAAAGTTCAGGTATATAACTTTGAAATCAAGCCCCTAAGCAAATGAAACGTGATATTACATTAACAATCGAACAAAAATTACAGTACGGCATACTTGCAACTATTGTTTGTGTTGCCATCGTGAATTACCTGATATAAGGTATATTTAACTAACTTAACTAACCAATTAAAACCAAGGCGTTTGTAACTAACAGACGCCTTTTTTATTGCAATAGCTCTGAACAATAACAAGTTTGGAAAGTAGAACATCGCTAAATGATTCGTGGCAAGGCTGTTTCAATCCTACATAGTTGCGAGTTCTTCAATAATGTTGAATAAGCAGGAAAAACAACGGCACGATTTTGGAGTTTTATGGATAGAAGGCCTTCAAATACGGGCCCTACTGTAAAACAAACATCACCATGAGAAATTACGAAACCTTAGTAGATGCTACTAATGACCTGTTGAAAAGAGGTTATACCGCCAATTTGAGTTTTGAAGATAACGCGGATAACATTGAAGATAAATCACAAAATATTAAACTGACGGCAGATGACTTCGAGGTAGACGAGTTTTATCGTTTTGAAGGCGCAAGCAATCCTTCAGATATGTCTATCGTATATGCCATATCATCAATGAAATACAATCTGAAGGGGGTGTTGGTTGATGCCTACGGCACTTATGCCAATAACAGTTCTTCTGCTATTGAAGCTAAATTACATCACCACCAGGTGAGCGATAAGCTACACGGAGAAGACCGTCCGCAAGCGTAAACTATCAACGGTTAATATTCCAGCGGTTGCAGGTAAGAGAGTAGCTTTTTACCTTTACTTTGTATAGCTGCAGTTCCGTTTCGCATCAGAAATTCTAATTGTGCGGGTAATTCTTCCGCTATCCACGGGTACCGGTGGCGCAGGTTAAACAAAGCCTCGCAGGCGAATGCTTTAACTGCCACCAATACCTCGGGGGCAATCAGCCATTCAAAACATTTATTCACCATTGCATCCAGATCGGTGGTAGCCAGAATATGCCGGATATCCGGGATTGCTTTTGGGCTGGTGATATGCATTGCAATTTTTGCATAGTGCCGCTGGCAACTGGGGTAAGTTACTTCATCAAAACGCGATATCAGATAATTGACATCATGGAGATAGCAATCCGGCCGGTGCAGGAAAAGGTTTTCTAAAAGCCAGGCGGCCCTGAATGCTATTTTTTTATCGGGGTGAAAGGTCAGATCAATAAGGTCCGTCAGCTTAAAATTTTTATGGAAAAGGATATTAGACAGCTCTACAACTTTAGTTTTACCCATGGTAGCACTTAGTTGCTTCAGCAATTGATCTTTTGTTAGCATAGCGACGGATATAATAGGTTGGAAGAGCTTTTACGTTACGCACAGCTTTTAGTTACAACGCCATCTTCAGTAGCAACCATATCAGCAGGTAATCTATTCAATAACTGAAAAGTTATACCTTTGTTGCTTTTTATATACTTTACTATTATATATCCATGGTTAAATTTAACCGATTTACTTTGAAAAACGGCCTTCGTGTATTGGTACACGAAGATAACACCACCCCTATGGCAGTGGTAAATATATTATATGATGTAGGCGCCCGCGACGAAAATCCCGAACAAACAGGTTTCGCACATTTATTTGAACACCTGATGTTCGGCGGCTCTGTAAACATCCCGGTTTATGACGAGCCTTTGCAGCGGGTAGGCGGCGAGAACAATGCTTTTACCAGCAATGATATTACCAACTATTATATCACACTGCCGGCAGTTAACTTGGAAACTGCTTTCTGGCTGGAAAGCGACCGTATGCTAAGCCTGGCTTTCAGCGAAAAAAGCCTGGAAGTGCAGCGAAACGTAGTGATGGAAGAGTTTAAACAGCGTTACCTGAACCAACCTTACGGAGACGTCTGGCTAAAGTTGCGCCCCATGGTTTATAAACAACATCCTTATCGTTGGGCAACCATTGGTAAAGAGCTATCGCATATAGAAAATGCGCACATTGATGATGTAAAAGCATTCTTCAAAAAGCATTATAATCCGCAGAATGCCATTATGGTGGTAGGTGGAAACGTGACTACCGAACGGGTTAAAGAGCTGGCTGAAAAGTGGTTCGAACCTATTCCTGCGGGGGAAAAGTACGTGCGCAACTTACCCCAGGAACCAGAGCAGCATGAAGAACGCCGGGATACGGTTACGGCAAAAGTACCGCTGAACGATATTTACGTTGCATTTCAGACACCAGGCCGGCAATATAAGGGATATTATGCCATTGATCTGTTGTCTGATATTCTTGCCCGCGGAAACTCTTCGCGTTTGTACCGGAGCCTGGTAAAAGAAAATCCGCTGTTCAGCGAGATTCATGCTTACATGACGGGTAGCTTTGATACAGGGATGTTTGTGGTAGAAGGTAAGCCTTTAGAAGGTATTAGCCTTGAAGAAGCGGAAGCGGCCCTCTGGGAGCAATTAGAGCGTGTGAAAACAGCCGAAATAGCAGTTGATGAATTAACCAAGGTAAAGAACAAAACTGAATCAACTTTGATGTTTTCGGAAATGTCCTTACTGGATAAGGCCATGAACCTGGCTTATTATGAACTGCTGGGCGATGCAGATATGTTAAACCACGAGGTGGAGAAATATTTAGCGGTAACAGCGGCTGAAGTACATGAGCAAGCCCGGAAGATTTTCCGCAGAGACAATTCTTCTACTCTAATTTACCTGGCAGAACAAACTGAACAGGAACCAGCAGGGGAGGTAGTATAATGTTAGACAGAACTTCAGCACCAGATTTTAAAACGGTTGGACATATCGACCTGATCCAGCCAAGAAATATCAAATTCAGTAACGGCGTAAATCTCTTTTATTTCGACTCGCCTGAACAGGAGCTAATAAGGATAGAACTGGTTTTCGGTAACCTTAAATTCGACCAGGAGAAGCCATTGCTTAACCAGGCGGTAATGGCCATGCTGACGGAGGGTACCGGTAAATTAACCGCAGCGGAAATTGCTGATCAGATTGATTTCTATGGTGCCTTTTTGCAAGCTGATTTTGGTTTTGATCAATCGCAATTAACCGTTTACAGTCTTAACCGCCATTTGCCAAAAGTACTGCCAGTAGTTAAGGACATCGTTACTGATTCAGTTTTTCCTGAAAAGGAACTGGAAACCTATATCCGCAACCAGCAGCAGAAGCTACAGGTGAGCCTGAAAAAGAATGATGTTGTGGCCCGCCGGGTATTTAACCGGGCGATGCACGGTAGTACGCTTTACGGCTTTGCCGCCAAAGCAGAGAACTATCAGCAGTTAAAACAAGCGGATTTACTGGCGCATTTTAAACTAATGTTCCAGCCAGCCAATTGTACCATCATTGCCGCCGGTAAAGTAGATGAGGAAACAATAAAATTGCTCGAAGCGACATTCGGCAACGACTGGACTGACAGCGCCTATACCGCCGATACGACTCAGCCAACCTTGCACCCATTTGATGAGCATTTCTACTATGTTGAAAAGCCCGATGCGCTTCAATCAGCTATCCGTGTGGGGTTGCGCACAATTAATCGCCCTCATCCGGATTTCCCTGCCTTGCAGGTGTTAAATACGGTATTGGGTGGATACTTTGGTTCGAGGTTGATGGCCAACATTCGTGAAGACAAAGGCTATACTTATGGTATTGGCTCGGGCATTACCTCGCTGAAACATTGCGGCTCAATCTTTATCGCTTCTGAAGTGGGCGCTGACGTTTGCAAAGCTGCACTGGCAGAGGTTGAGAAAGAGATCAACACACTTAGGGAAGAACTTATCCCGGAAGAAGAACTGGAGTTAGTGCGTAATTATATGTTGGGCTCGCTGTTAGGAAGCCTGGAGAATATTTTCTCGCATGCAGACAAGTTCAAGAACATCTATTACTCGGGTCTTGGGTTCGAGTATTACGAACGTTATGTAGAGATTGTAAAAACAGTAACTGCCGAAGAGTTAAAGCGCTTGGCTAATGAATACCTCGACTACAGTAAGATGTATAAAGTAATTGTTGGCAAGTACTAACGACACATTCCATAAAGAAAGGCGCTGAAATTTTTCAGCGCCTTTATCTTTTATTTAAATCCCAGAATTAAAATCTCACATCGCTTCTGAAACCACTTCCTGTACTTCAGGAACCATGCGTTTCAAAAGGTTTTCTATACCGGCCTTTAAGGTGATGGTAGAAGAAGGGCAACCACTGCATGAACCGCGAAGTTCTACGGTAACAATACCATCCTGAAAAGATTTATAGCTGATGGCGCCGCCGTCTTGCTCAACCGCAGGGCGAACATAGTCATGCAGGATCTGCTGAATTTTAACTTCAGAATCTGTTCCTTCAAAGTTAACCTCTTCTTCAACATCTTCTTTGATCTTCAACTCAGATTCTACCGCACCTTTAACAAATTCCTTCAGGATGGCTTCAATGTCATTCCATTCAGTACCTTCAGTCTTGGTAACGGTAACAAAGTTGCTGGCGAAGAAAACACCGTTTACAAAAGAAAATTTGTATAGCTCTTTTGCGAAAGGAGCGTGTTCTGCACTCTCTTTAGTCGGATAATCAACACTACCATTAATTAGCAACTTGTTCACAATAAACTTCATTGTTGCTGGGTTCGGTGTAGTTTCGGTATATACGTTGATATTCATTTTTTTATCAGTTATAGGTTAAAGCGCCTTTCAAGATCATTGCTTGCTTTAACAGAAACAAATTTAGATACAATTTTTATTAAAGGTTATTTGCCAGTTAGTTTTGACCTGTACATGACTTACATACCCGTATAGTTTTGCGGCGTAATAGCTTTTAATTCCTGTTTAATTGCATCGCTCACGTTCAATCTATCCACAAAGGCTGCTATTGTAACTGCATTTACTTCCTGGTTTGTACGGGTTAGGTCTTTCAAAGCCTCGTAGGGGTTAGGGTAACCCTCACGGCGTAAAATGGTCTGGATGGCTTCTGCTACTACCGGCCAGTTTGCTTCCAGATCGGCGTTTAATTTCGCCTCGTTCAGGAGTAGTTTGTTCAGACCTCTGATGGTTGATTTAATAGCGATAAGCGTATGCGCAACCGGAACACCGATATTTCTTAATACAGTTGAGTCGGTTAAGTCGCGTTGGAGGCGTGATACAGGTAGCTTAGCCGCCAGGTGCTCGAATAAAGCATTGGCGATGCCGATGTTACCTTCCGAATTTTCGAAATCGATAGGGTTTACTTTATGTGGCATTGCAGAGGAACCTATTTCACCGGCCTTGATCTTTTGCTTAAAGTAGTTCATAGAGATGTAGGTCCACATATCGCGGTCCAGATCCAGGATGATATTGTTGATACGTTTCAGCGCATCGCAGTGGGCAGCAAAATTATCATAGTGTTCAATCTGGGTGGTGAATTGCGAACGGCTTAAGCCCAGAACTTCGTTGACAAAATAATTACCGAAAGCTTTCCATTCCTGCGCAGGGTAAGCAATATGGTGGGCGTTAAAATTACCTGTAGCACCGCCAAATTTTGCAGAGAATGGAATTGGTTGAATCAGTTCCAGTTGCTTTTCAATACGTTCTACAAAAACGGCTATCTCTTTGCCCAAACGTGTTGGCGAAGCCGGCTGCCCATGGGTATGCGCCAACATAGGAATATGTTCCCATTCTGCAGAAAAGCGCTTTAGTAAATCTAATAACTCGCTAAGTGCCGGATGGTATACCTCATTGAGCGCTTGCTTAAAGCTGTAAGGTATAGCGGTATTGTTTACATCCTGCGAGGTTAAACCAAAATGGATAAACTCTTTGTTTAGCTCCAGCTTTAATTCATCAAACTTGTTTTTGATAAAGTACTCTACCGCTTTAACGTCATGATTAGTTGTCTTCTCAATCTCCTTAATCGCAAGTGCATCTGCCTCACTAAAATTTGTATAGATGCTTTGTAACAGTTCCTTTACTTGCTGGTCTAATGAAGGTAGCTGCGGCAGATTAAGTTCAGATAAGGCTATAAAGTATTCTATTTCAACCAGCACCCTGTACTTAATCAAGGCAAATTCAGAGAAGTAAGCGGCTAAGTCTTTTGTCGTATTTCTGTAACGGCCATCAACAGGCGAGATGGCGGAGAGAGCAGTAAGATCCATTTTAAAAGTTTGATACAAAGTTAAAAAATAAGCGCAAGTGAAGGGAGGTAAAATCGAATGGAAACTTTGAAATCAAAAAATGTTTCCATAGTTTTGTTGAGAAATATGGATCATAGGGAAAGAATACTGTCTGGTAGCCTGGAGCTTTTTATGCAAGCTGGCATAAAGGGCGTCACCATGGATGATATTGCCAGGCACTTAGGGATGTCAAAAAAGACGATCTACCAGTTTTTTGCAGATAAGAATGAGTTAGTGATTGAACTGGTGAAACTGCGCATGCGCGAGGATGAAGATATGATGCAGGATTTGCTTAAGAATTCTGAAAATGTGATCGAACAGCTGGTGAAAATGATGCGGTGCCAGGAAGAAGTGGTTGGGCGCATGAACCCTATGCTGATCCATGATCTGCAGAAGTATCACCCCGAGGGCTGGAAACAGATCCAGAACTTTAAAAGTGCGGTTTTCGTAGATACGCTGGAACAAATTTTAAAAGAAGGTATAGAACAAGGATATATCAGGCCGGAAATAGATGCGAAGATCATCTCTCGTATGCGCATGGCCCAGGTAGACGCAGGTTTTAACCAGAATATTTTCCCTCACCACGAATTTAATGCCTGGGTGGTGCAGCAACAGTTTCTGGAGCATTTTAATTACGGGATATGTACACTGGCGGGATACAAGCTGCTTCACCAATACCAAAGCGCCAATAAAGTAAAATCATAAAAATTGCAACCACATATAAACAAATGAAACATACAATTAGAATAGGGGTACTGTTATGCTTAGCTGCATTGAAAGGGTTTGCGCAACCAACGCAGCCTGCCGGGCAGACGTTTAGCTTCACAGTTGCCGACTGTATTAAGTATGCCTACGAGCATCAGGATACCGTGGTGAACGCAGCCCTCGACATCAGAAGTGCGGAATATAAGGTAAAGGAGACTACCGGTATCGGCTTGCCGCAAATCAATTCTTCGGCAGCGTTTACAGATTACCTTAAAATTCCGACCACCTTACTACCCGGTGAATTCTTCGGCGCGCCTGGTACGTTTGTTCCGGTACAGTTTGGTGTAAAGTATCAATCTAACCTGGGTGCAAGCCTGAGCCAGATCGTTTTCAGCGGAAGCTACCTGGTAGGGTTGAAAGCTTCGCGCACTTATAAAGAGCTGTCTCAGCGTAATTATACCCGGAGCAGGATAGAAGCTAACGTACAGGTGACCAAAGCCTATTATCAGGTACTATCGGGGGCTGAGCGTATCAGGCTGCTCGACTCTAATATTGTGCAGTTAAAGCAAACTTTGGATCAAACAGCTGCGCAGAACAAACAAGGCTTTGTAGAAAAAATTGACGTGGACCGTTTACAGGTGCAGTATGAAGACCTGGTAACTACCCGCGAAAATACGGTAAGGCTTTTAGCCCTGGGTTACCAGATGCTGAAATTTCAAATGGGTATGCCTATAGAAGCTAACCTGATACTGAAAGACAAGCTGACGGATATCAACTTCCAGGAAAACGTAGTAGCGCCGGAAACGGATAGCACGCTATACCGCAACCGTATCGAGTATAACCTGATGGAAACCCAATTGAAGCTTAATCAGCTGGATCTACAGCGATATAAATCTAATTACCTACCGTCATTAACAGCAGTGGGCAATTACACGTACTCGTACCAGAACAATAGCTTCAGCAATCTATACAAAACCTCTTTCCCGGCAGCGTACATTGGCTTACAGTTGAACATTCCGATTTTTAGCGGCTTCCAACGTTATTACCAGGTAAAACAGGCGCAGGTAACAGTTCAGAAGACTCAGAATGATATGTTCCAGGTAAGAAATGCACTTAACCTGCAGGGCAGTTCGGCTAAAATAACTTATATCAATGGCTTGCAATCATTAAACAGCCAGAAACGCATCCGCGAGGTAGCGGCCGAAGTATTACGTGTTGCGCGTATCAAATATCAGCAAGGTGTAGGCTCCAGCGTGGAAGTGATCCAGGCGCAGCAATCACTTACCCAAGCCGACGATAAGTACGTGCAAGGCTTATTAGAAGCGTTGACAAGTAAGGTAGATCTTGACCGGGTATACGGACGTATTCAATAATTTTAAATCACTCGAATCAACAATAGATATTAAAAGCATGAAAAGACTATTATACACTACAGCGGCTTTAATTGTACTTGCAGCTTGCAACAACAAGCCGAAAGACCCTAAAGCGCAGCTGGCAGACCTGAAAAAGCAACAGGCAGAAATTAATGCCAAGATTGCAGCACTTGAACAAAAAACAGGCGTTGGCCAGGATTCATCAAGAATTACAGATGTAAGCGTGGTAGAGGTTGCGCCAACAAACTTTACAAACTACATCGAGCTGCAAGGTCATATCGACGCACAGGATAACGTTACTGCATATCCGCAAGCACCTGGTACCATTACTGCAATTTATGTAAAAGCCGGGCAGCATGTAAGCCGGGGCCAGATATTGGTTCAGTTAGATAATAGCACTTTGCGCCAGCAGATAGCCCAAGCAGAAGCGCAGTTAAGCCTTGCGCAGACGGTTTATCAGCGGCAAAAGAATTTGTGGGATCAAAAGATTGGCAGCGAGGTTCAGTTCCTGCAAGCTAAAACAAATTACGAAGCAGGACAGAAACAGGTTGCCGCTTTGCGCGAACAAGCTGCTATGTATACCATCAAAGCGCCGATCAGTGGTTCTGTGGATCAAATGGATTTAAAACTAGGTCAGGTTGCTCAACCGGGACAAACCGGTATCCGCATTGTAAATGCAGATAATCTGAAGGTTAAAGCAGATGTGCCCGAATCATATGCAGGCAGGGTAAATCAGGGCGATAATGTGAAGGTAGTTGTTCCGGATGCGAGCGACTCATTAACCGCCAAACTAAGTTTCGTAGCTAAAGTGATTGACCCAGGGTCAAGAAGCTTTGGTATCGAAATAAGATTGCCAGGTGGTAAAACACTTCGCCCCAACATGACTGCAGTTATCAAAATTGCAGATTATAGTAAGAGCAATGCAATTGCTGTTCCTGTAAATGCTATCCAAAAATCAGAGCAGGGCAGCTATGTGTTCGTTGCTGATAACGGCACTGCAAAACGTAAAACGGTAACGCTTGGTGCTACTTATGGTGGACGTACAGAAATTAAATCCGGACTTGCAGCCGGCGATAAACTGATTACAGCAGGTGCTTCTGAATTAGAAGACGGCGATAAAGTGAAGGTAGCACAATAACAATCACCACTAAAACGATCTCATAATGAAAGATCTGGATAAAGAATTTAAGCCCTCAAGTTGGGCGATAGACAATAAAACGGCTATTTATGCGCTCATCTTCCTCATTTCGCTATTGGGGATCATCAGCTATAATAATCTGCCGAAAGAGAACTTCCCGGATATTACCCAGCCGAAGATTTATGTACAATCTGTTTACAGAGGTACGTCGCCGGCTAATATGGAAACGCTGGTAACACGCCAGATTGAAAAGCAATTGAAATCATTAAAAGGGTTAAAGAAGGTAACATCCAACTCGTACCAGGATTTCTCTTTTATCACGGCAGAATTTAATGCGAACGTTAACATCGATGATGCTCGTCAACGCGTAAAAGATGCGGTGGATAAAGCTAAGCCAGACCTGCCTCAGGATCCGCAGAACTTTAAGGACCCGCAGATCATCGATATTAACTTTTCTGATCTTCCTATTCTTTACGTGAATATCTCTGGTGATTACGATCTGAAGAAGTTGAAGCAGTATGCAGATGATCTGAAGGACGAGATTGAGGGTATGCGCGAAATTTCTAAAGTAGATGAAGTTGGTGCGTTAACTCCAGAAATTCAGATCAATGTAGACATTAACAAAATGACTGCTGCCCAGTTAAGCTACAACGATATCATCCAGGCCGTGGGAAGCGAAAATATTATTGCTTCCGCTGGTACCGTAAAAATGGATGGTGTCCGGCGCGCGATTAACATTAAAGCAGATTTTAAGAATGCAGGGCAGGTAAATAATTTATTGATTCGTAATCCACGCGGTCAAGGCATTTATTTGAGAGATATTGCAGAAGTTAAAGATGCTTTTAAAGAACAAGAGAGTTACGCCCGTTTGTATGGGAAGAATGTAATCACCCTGAATATTACTAAGAGGAGCGGTGAAAACCTGATCGAAGCATCTGATAAGATACAGGCATTGATTGCCCAGAAAGAAAAAACATCTTTCCCTAAAGGGCTGAACATCACCGTTACCGGAGACCAGTCTGAGAAGACCAGAACTACCTTGCATGACCTGATCAATACCATCATTATTGGTTTCATCCTGGTTACCGTGATCCTGATGTTTTTTATGGGAACTACCAATGCGATTTTCGTGGCGCTGTCAGTACCGCTATCATGTTTTGTAGCCTTCCTGGTGATGCCGGCCATCGGCTTTACGCTGAACATGATCGTACTTTTTGCATTCCTGCTGGCTCTGGGTATTGTGGTGGATGATGCCATTGTGGTGATTGAAAACACACACCGGATATTTAACAATGGGGCAGTGCCGATCAAAAAGGCGGCTAAAATGGCTGCGGGTGAGGTGTTCTTACCGGTATTTTCGGGTACCATGACTACCTTGGCACCATTCATTCCGCTGGCGTTCTGGAATAGCATCATTGGTAAGTTTATGTTCTTCCTGCCAATTACGCTGATTATTACGCTGTTGGCGTCGCTTTTAGTGGCTTATATCTTCAACCCGGTGTTTGCGGTTGACTTTATGGGGCACGTGGAAAGCGCTGAAGAAGAAAAGCCGAAGTTTGATCGCAAGATGAAACGGGTGCTGATTGGCTTTGCTATTGCAGCCGTGCTGGGCTACCTGATTAACTTTGGCGTTGGTAACTTCGTGGTTTTTATAGCGTTCCTGTACCTGCTCGACCGCTTTGTGCTGGAACATCTGATCAGAAACTTTCAGCATAAAACCTGGCCAAAAATTCAGGATGCTTACGCACGTGTGCTTCGTGGCGCGTTAAAAAGCCCATGGTGGATTTTAGGTGGTACAATGGTGCTGTTCGTATTATCATTCGTATTCCTTGCAGCGCGCGCACCGCAGGTAGAGTTCTTCCCTAACGGCGACCCCAACTTTGTTTATGTTTACCTGGAGCTTCCGGTAGGAACCGATCAGGCCAAAACTAACGAGGTAACTAAACAGGTAGAAGACCGGGTAACTAAAGCCGTAGGGCGTAACAATCCTATCGTGTCTTCTATTATCTCTAACGTAACCGTTGGCGTTACCGATCCGCAGGATGAAGATCAGGGACAATACCCTAACAGGGGTAAGGTTACGGTCGCCTTTGTTGAATTTGGTAAACGTAATGGTGAGGATACCAAGAAGTACCTGGATAAGATCAGAAACTCGGTTATAGGTTTGCCCGGTGTTCGTATTTCAGTAAATAAAGAGCAAGGCGGTCCGCCTACTCAAAAGCCGATCAGTATAGAACTTTCTGCTGATAACCTGGATACCCTGGTTCACGCAACTGATCGTCTCCGCGCTTACATCAATAAACAGAACATAGGCGGTATTGAAGACTTGCGTTCGGATTTGCAGAACAATAAGCCCGAGATTGTTTTTGATATCGACCGTGAGCGGGCCAACCGCGAAGGTATCAGCACCAAACAAATAAGTGATGCCTTAGCTGCCACTATTTTTGGCGTGCCGGTGACAGACTTCAGAGAGACCACCGAGGATGATTATAAGATCGTAGTAAGGGGGCGTGAAGATCAGCGCTATAACATCGACCAGGTGCGCAACCTTAAAATTACCTATCGGGATATCGCTTCTGGCGGTGCTATCCGTCAGGTACCTATCTCTGCTTTCAGCACCGTAGACTATGTAAACTCGTATGGTAACATTAAGCACAAGTCGCAGAAACGCGTAATTAACCTTACTTCTAACGTAATACAAGGTTATAATACCAATGAGGTAAATGCCGCTATCAAACGTGCGATAGATAACTATAAATTACCGCAAGGGGTAACCGTTAAAATGGGTGGCGAGCAGGAAGACCAGGCAGAAGCAATGAACTTCCTGTTAGGGGCATTGGCCGTATCATTTGGTTTGATCCTGATTATCCTGATGCTGCAGTTTAACTCTATCGGTAAAACGCTGATCATCTTAAGCGAGATCTTCTTCAGTATCATTGGTGTACTGTTGGGTATCGCAATCTTCGGAATGAAGTTCTCTATCGTTATGACAATGATCGGTATTATCGCACTGGCAGGTGTGGTGGTGCGTAATGGTATCTTGCTGGTAGAGTTTTCGGATTTGCTGACCGAACAGAACGAAAATTATTTCGAGGCAATTATTGAAGCAGGTCGCACCCGGATGACGCCGGTATTACTGACAGCTACTGCGGCTATTTTAGGCTTAATTCCGCTGGCGGTTGGTCTGAATATCGATTTCGTGACCCTGTTTACTGAATTCAATCCGCACATTTACTTCGGTGGTGATAACGTAGCCTTCTGGGGCCCATTAGCGTGGACGATGATTTTCGGTCTGGCCTTTGCCACCTTGATCACCCTGATTCTGGTACCGTGTATGTACCTGATCCGCATTCGTATCAAGAACCGCTTTAAAAAGAAAAACGTGGACGAGCAACATCTGTTACCAGAGCAAGCCCACTAAATTCTATATGATTGATTCCTGGAAGCAGCCCCTTTAAAGGGCTGCTTTTTTGTAATATTTAATTTTCTTCAGCAGGCTGCTGTGTTTAAGGGCATCAACCAAGGCGTCAAATTTCCTTTGGCGGCGGCTACCCATGTCCAGCGCATCATAAGCTAAACCCGCGGCCGTAGCATAAACGGCATGATGAAACGCGTCTATTGCGATTGTTTTTGGATCTTCTTCTTTCGGTGAAGGTGCAGCATTTAAGGCGGGCAGCATGACTATTTCGGTAGTCCAGATGGCTGCAAAATGCACTAAACCTGCTTTCCATCCCTTCAAGCCGGTAAGCGCAATTAGGCCACGTGTTACTCCCCATGCAGTGCCGTAAGCCCAATGTACTTCCTGGTTTACTTTTGCTTTGCTTTCTTCGCTGGTAGGTTGCACGTTGGCCACCTGGCCTATTACTTTTACCGGGGCGTCACTTGGCTCGCGTTTGGTGATCTTCATTTCTATCATTTGCGACAGCGTAATGGCCGCGGTTCCAGCCAAACCTGCCAGTAATCCTTTTCCTATGGCGCTACCTAAGTGCCCTAATGCATGTTCTTCACGTATCTTCATAGCTATTTGGTTTTATAGCCTAACAAGCTAAAACACAAATTGATTTAAAAACAAGACCGACCTCAGAAAGGTTATTGAGGATAAACAGCATCTTATGGCACTCGAAACAGGCAAACATTTCTGGCAAACTTTAGGGTTAGGCGCTTTGGCCGGTATGCGTTCTATGTCAGCCCCGGCGGTTACCAGCCATATCCTTAGTCACCATCATGCTAACAAACTGGAGGGTACACCGCTTAATTTCATCCAGTCTGATAAAGTAGCTACAGCGCTAAAAGTATTGGCCATGGGTGAATTAGTAGGCGACAAAATGCCAAAAGCACCAGACCGTATACAGCCAATCGCGTTAGGAGCAAGAATATTATCGGGCGCTTTAGCAGGGGCTAGTATTTATAAGGCAGCTGGCAGCAATGCGGTAGCCGGTGCTGTAATAGGAGGGGCGGCGGCTGTTGCATCCACCTTTGCGTTCTTCTATTTACGTAAAACAACGGTTCATCATACTAAACTGATCGACCCGATTGCCGGAGCGATTGAAGATGCATTGGTATTAGGTGGTAGCACTGTTTTGGCTACTACAGCTTAGGCATATCAGGCGCATTAGGAATTGCTGAAATAAATGGAGGGGGCATGGTAAATTCTGCCCGTACCTTTGGCAAGCTGCCCGGAAAATTCTTTTGAATAAACGAGATCATGTTTTCTCTGAGATAATATTGAAGGTCGACGCTGTTGGATGAATTTGCCGCGCTTATGAGCATACGAACTTGTATAGTATGTTCACGTGCATCTGTCACTTGCATTACTTTAACACGCCCGTCCCAAAGGTTATTCCCTTCTAAAAGCCTTTCAAATTCTTTCCTCAGTTCGTCTACCGGAACGGTGTAGTCCAGGTAGAGAAATACATAGCCGAGAATATCGGCAGAGACGCGCGTCCAGTTTTGAAAGGGCTTTTGAATGAAGTAATTGATCGGCAGGATCAGCCTCCGCTGATCCCACAACCGCATTACCACATAAGTTAAGGTGATATCTTCTACACGGCCCCATTCGCCTTCCACCACCAACACATCGTCTATACGTAATGGCTGCGTAAAAGCAATTTGAAAGCCCGCTAATAGGTTTCCTAATGAAGTCTGCGCTGCCAGGCCGACGATAATACCACCAATACCCACACCGGTAAGTAGACCCGTGCCGATTTTGCGCATGCTTTGGAAGCTAAGCAATATGACGGCTACGGTTAAAAACACAATGATGGCCACAATCAGCTTCCGGATAAATACAATCTGTGTCCTGATCTTTCTTTCCTTCAGGTTATCCGTTTTATTCAGATCGTACCGATGATAAACGTAATCTTCGGCAATACGTATTCCGCTGATCACTAGATTAGCAAATGCTACTGTCAGTAAGATGTTGATCAAATGGGTGAGGGGTTGATAATATTCTTTTTCCATCCGCATCAAAGGCGTGGCCAGGCCAAGCAAAAAAAGAGGGATGAAATAAGCAACCGGCATTCCCAGATGGGTGATGATGGAGCGAAAGATTGAATATTCTGTTACTTTTCGTTTCTCGTAATACTTCAGAAACTTGGTGATGATCCATTTGATCAGTAAACCGGCAACAATGGCAGTAATGGCTACACCGGTATTCCATACGTTTGAGGAAACTTGTCGCGACAGTGTTAACAATTCGGGTGGTATTTCGGTAATTGTTCTCATTGGGGGCAAATGCAAATACCCATTAAAAGTCTGGGAGCAACAAAATGTTTTAAAACAGGGCTTTTAGCATTGTTGCAACAATTAATCTACAATTAACCCGTTATAAATTTAGGTGCCATTTCAAACAGATAACTGACTGTCATCCAATGGTAAAAAGCCCATTGCGCCAATTTCTTAAGCCGAATGTTTGATATATTTGTAGATCGAAAATAGACTATTGCAGCGACAACGCTGTTGATATAAAGAAACTTCTAAAGTTAGAGGTGATTGTTTTAGAGTGATTGAAGCAGGCCGTAATTTATTTACGGCTTGCTTTTTTTTATACCAGTTCGGTTTCTACCATAATACCGCCTACCAGAATTTTATGAACCGGGCAGGCGTCTGCAATTTGTTCAAGACGTTGCTTTTGTTCGTCAGCCAATTCGCCTTCAAAACTGATCTTTCTTTTAAAGAGAGTCCCGGCAGGCATTTTAATCATTTCTACCTCAACCGTTATTTTATCGGCCACCCACATCTTGCGGTCGATGTACATTCTTAATGTGATGGAAGTACAGCTCGCCAGGCTCGCCATTAATAAGCCGTACGGACTTATTGCTGTATCTGTTCCGTTAACATCGGCTGGCTCATCTACAATAATCGCGTGACCGTCGCTTGTAATAATGGTTTGATATTTTGTACGGGCGGTTACGGCATTAGCCGTGCCTAAAGAATCTCCCTGCGGTTCCATGCGGTTTATATTACTCGAGGTTGATGTTTAGTAAGTCCCAGCTGGAACGGCTGTCCGCACTGCCGCCGTGATAACGTATCGTTACAGAAAAGTTAGTTTTCTTTGATTCTCCGTTGCCGATATTTTCGGTATAAGCAGATCTGACCACGAATACCGAATCACCTGTTTTTGCGTAAGAAAAGCCATCGTCGCCAAAATCTAAATTTTTACTGCGCGAATCTTCTTTTACAAATTCTTTAGCCACTTCGTAGGCATCTTCTTTTTCCGGCATTCTGCTTTCGCCGATATGTTCTGCCGTATTGCGCGCATATTTAACAACGATAAAAGCAAAAAGGGCAATGGCAAGGATAATTAGCCATACCCCTGTCATCGCCGTTTTTTTATTCTTAGCCTTACTCTTCAGGTACCTATTTTTCTCCATATTATAAATAACAGGTAAATATCTGATATGGAAAGCAAACAATCAATAAAGGCTAATAAAAATCATAACAATGCTTACCAGTATTGAACCGCGAATAACCATCAGAACGTAAAGGGGTTTCGTAACTTAAGCTGCCTTCTGTAGTGCCGGATGTATTGGTGTAATTAAGCCTGCTGGTACTGGCATCATGGCTGATGCCTAAGCGGAATTTTTCGCCAGAATCCTTGTTAACAAAAATGTCGAATATCAGCGATACTACGAATGCGCTTGGCGTACCACTGCCAGAATTACGATACCAAAGGCCTGCATTAATGCTTTTACGTTTGTACTGAAAGCCAACGTTGATATTTTGTGATTGCGCTTGTTTATACATAATCACGGACGGGATGACATATGATTTTTCGGTTTCATCGATATTTTCATCCTTATTCAAATCAAGCATATAGCTGACGTGTGCCGTGGTGCGGATAGGCAGACGTGCTTTTACACCGGTGAAAGATTCATCGGGGCGGTTTAAGTGCTGCATGGCCCCGCCAACCATAAAGCTGCCTACCACCAGGTTAATGCCTGCACCGGCGTCAAAGTAGAAGCGGTTATCAAAGGCAGGCTTCTCGGCACCGCTAACCGAACCATTGATAATGCCAGTTCTCGAGTCAATCTGATCGCTGAAAACAAGCTTGCTGAAATCTATCGTTCTGTTAGTGATGCCCGCCTGCAAGCCAAAGGATAGAATGAAATCATCAGACCCGACGCTGTAAGCATAAGTACCGGCGAGGCTGTTTTTATTCAAGAAGGCCGTTCCTTCGCTGCTTCTGTTAAACATCAACCCGAGGCCACCCCCAAATTGCGGCACATTATAATCGATAGATCCGGTGAAGTAGGAGAGTGTCCCGCTGCTGATGCCGCTCCATTGGTTACGATAGATCATGTTCATTCGCAGATCACCCGCAAACTGGCCGGTAAGGGCTGGGTTAAGGTATAGGGGGGAATTAAAGAACTGCGAATACATATGGTCCTGCGCATGTGCGCTGCTAAAACCAAGTATTGTCAGTAGGATTAATAAAAGTTTTTTCATCTTGCTCACGTTATCTTAATAAATGTATTACTCCTGTTCTTTTTGGTGCTCCACCGTTGTAAGACATGCCGCGCCACTCGTTACCGTTAATAAAGGTGGCCGTTGCCTGCCATATGTATACGCCCTGCGGTACCGGCGATCCTTTAAAGGTACCGTCCCAGGCTTCAAGCGGTTCTCCTTTTTCGCTTAGTTTGCTGGTTTCAAAAATTACCCTGCCATAATTGTCGAATATTTGCAGGTGGTAATCCTTCAACCCGGAACCCTTTATGGTAAATGTTCTTACCGTCGGCGTGAGGCTGTTAGGCATCATAGCATTCGGCATGAATAATTGGCCGGGTACACCTTTTACCCTAACGTAATGCACTTTGGTGCTATCGCAGAATTGGTTGGTGGTGGTCAATGTCACCTTGTACAATCCGGTATCGGCATAGGTATGGTCTGGGTTTCTTTCTGATGAAACCGCGCTATGGTCGCCAAAGTCCCAACGCCATGAAATGGGGTTATTTGTCGTCCGGTCGATAAATGAGAACTTGTAATTAGGTATTTCAATAACCGAATCCGGGCGAACGGTAAAGTCTGTCAAGGAAGAACTATTGATAGTAATCAGACCAGGCATCACGAGCTGCGTTGTACAGCCGGTACCGTTAGTAACAGTTAGGGTGACGGTGAAAGGTGAACCCTGAAAAGTGGTATAATGATGCACCGGGTTGATCTCACCAGAATGTTCTGATCCATCGCCGAAGTCCCAGTCGAACCGCAAGTCGCTCTGCTGACTAACGCTTTGATCTGTTGTGTTGTTCGTGAAATGGACGGTTAGCCTTTTGCAGCCGGTAGTTACATCTGCTTTAAAGGCAACGACAGGGGCATAATTCACATGGATGGCGATAGGTGCAGAAGGTGCATCTGTAACACAACTATTAGCGGCATGCATCACCACATTATAATCGCCGCCTTTAGCAAAGGTGTGGGTTACATCGTCCGTGCTGGTGGTCGTCAACGGAGGTGTACCGTCGTTCCATTCGTATCTGAAAAGAGATGCGCCTGTAGTACCGTTGTGGAAAGTAACCGTTAGGGGCGAACAACCGCGGGTTTGTGTGCCATCTACAGTTAAACGGGTTACAATATTTCCGGGAGCAACCACTAATTGATATTTTAACGTCGATGCAGCGCCACATTGTGTTTGCGCCGTCATATATACCTGGTAAGTCCCCGGTGTATTAATGGTAAATGGTTGCGCTTCTTTATCTGTCCTGATTTTTTGCGCAATCACGGTACCGGCTGAGTTTAACAAGTAATAAGTGTACTGGTCGTTCGTACCCGGAGATATATTTTCTATATTAACCACAAACGGGATACAGCCGGTAGTTTTATCCGGAGCGATACGGGCTACCGGGGTTTTGGATTGAACCCTGATTGTACCGGTGGTTGTTGCAAAACTACAGCCATTAGTTACGGTTAATTTTACCACATATATAGAATCCTTGCCGTTACTTTGCGCGCTGAATACCTGAGCTGCAGGATTACGCAAGGTAGAGGTAACGCCATTACCAAAATCCCACATGTAACTGATGCCGTCTCCGTCTGACGAATTATTGCTGAACTGAACCGTCAACGGGTCGCAGCCAGAGGCCTTATCGACCTTGAAGTCAGCTTTCACAACGGCTATTTCGTTGCGGATAATAACTTCATCATAATTGTCGCCGCAAGGTGCAATCCCTTTTGAAGACCACCGGAAGGTGTAGATCTGTCCTTCTTTCAGTCCATTAACGTTTGTGTTGAATTTGGTGGCATCGTCGAAAGTGATGCCTGTTTGCCCGGATTGCAAAGTCCACAAGCCCTGCCCACCCGCGCCTAGGTCATTGCCTTCTAACTGAACATTAGCGGCTCCGCATAGCTTTTTATCTGCACCGGCATTGGCAACCGGCGTTTTAGGCTGAACGGTGATGGTAACCGTTTCTGTATTACCCGCGCAATCATCAGCGCCACCGTTTGAAGAAATAACGTAAGTAACGGTTGCAGGTACGGTGCCATTATTCACCAGCACATCTGCTATAGTACTTGAAGTGGTAGGCGTAGCCGAACTATTAAAGCCCGTTAATTGGGTGAAAGTGGATGTTGCTGTCCAGGTGTATTTTGTGTCGGTAACGTTAGAGCTTAAAGCAATATTTGCAGGTTGCCCGCTACAAATCTGTGCCGGGGCAGTTGCTTTAATTACCGGTTTAGGCACAATGTTCACCGTTAGTGTAAACGGATTTCCATCACACCCATCTGCATGCGGAACAATGGTATACGTGATTGTTGCCGGGTTAACAGCACTGCTGTTGGCCACGTTAGGTTCTGTAATGTTTCCACTGCCAGAGGTGGCGAAGCCCGATGCGTTGTTAGATCCCGTCGCCGTCCAGGTAAATGTGCTGTTAGGCACACTCGAGGTAATTTGATAAGCCAATGGGGTACCCGAGCATATCGATTTGGTTGCAGCACTTGTAATATTGTTTACAGGGCGGATACTAATTTTTATACTCGATGTAATGATGTTGCAGTTGCCTGCTAATTTTGTCGGTACGCTGATTGTTAGCGTAACTGAACCCGCCTGTATTTCGGCTGCGGTTGGTGTATAAACCGGGTTATAGGCATGGATGTCTGAAAAACCGGCGGCTGTTCCTCCACTCCAGGTAGGCGCGCCGCTGATGTTGGTCATGTCAGAGACGGTAGCGTTCAGATTAACAGTATTTCCCGGACAAATCAATACATCAGGCCCTGCATTAACCGTAGGTGCATCCTGGAAGTTAATATTCTGCGTAGCTACTGACGTGATACCGCAGGCATTCTTCTGTGCAACGGTAATGGTGTACTTACCAAAATCAGGGAATAGGATAGCCGGATACTGGCTGTTGGCATTCGTGTTATTGACAAACTGGGCTGCACCTGCTCCAGCCGGTGCAGTAACCGTCCAGGTGTAGGTGTCTGCCTGAACCTGGCTGGTCCCCGAGAAGGTAACCTTGGTTTTAGAGTTAGCCGTATTATCAAAGGTCAGGGTTTGCCCTTTGCCGCAGGAAGCAAAGTCTGGCGAAAGCGCTGCCTTTGGTGCCGCGTTCACATATACAATATCGCTGTAGGTTTTTGTGATACAAGTATTGGTAGGCGAAATGATCTGTAATTGAATGGTATAGGCACCCTCTGTAGTAAATTTGAAGACAGGTGCTTTACTGTTTTTATTAGTGCCATTAACAAAACTAACGCCTGTTGCAGGGGTAACTGTCCAATTGTAAACGTAATTGTTAGTACAGGTGTTATCGAGAACGGTATTGTCTGTAGCAGCAACCTGGTCTGGTGCGCAAATAGTATTTTTATCTAAGGTGAATTTCACCGTTGGCGGATCCTGCACGCAGATAGTATGAACAAAATCCTGCGGGTAGCAACCGCTAGCGCTATTTTGTAATCTTACGGCAACAGTATGGCTGCCATTGGTGGTAAACGTGTAGCTGAATTTATCTGTTACTTTCAGATTTGCCGCTTGTTGAACACCATCCACAAACCAGCTGTACAAGACGTTAGGATCTGAACAGTTGGAAGTTTTACTACTTGCAGATTGCCCCGGAAAAGAAGAGTTGGTGAAAATTGTGGCGGTATTGGTACACGTAGTAGCCGGGCCGGTTATACTGTTGGTCGGTGGTTGAAGAATAGCCTGATAGGTGCCGATTTCTGCACTTGACGGGCAGAAGGTATTACTTGCGGTTAGTGTTACTTTGAACGAGTTGGTAACGGTTTGCCCATCCTTTAAACCACAAGAGGAAGAACTGTAGGTATGGGTGAATATCCCGTTTTTAGCTTTAATTTCAGCGAAGGTATAAACGTTATTGGTGCCGTCGCCCCATTTAATGGTGTAAAGCGTACCCGGGAAATTATACTGGATACCTGTAGAAGAAGCAATATCCGTAATACAAGAGGAAACCGCCACGCCATTAACCAGACAGACAGGGCCGTCTGAAATGGTACCGAATGTGGCCCTTTGTATGTTGTTTAGTAGCAGGTATGCTTTGGTTGCTACGGTACCGGTTGGGCCAACGGCTTTTACGAAAACGGTATAATTAGCCGCACGTGCTTTGAAGTTGTAAAAATTAGAGCTAAAGGTGCCGCTGTTTTCGTTTGTTCCGCCAGAAAGATCGTTGAAAAATGTCAGGCTTACCTGCGAAGCATTGGCAGAAGCGTTGGTAAAAGTATAGTTAATATTATCGTCACTGTTACAGTTGCCATAAACTTCGGGATAGGAAGGGTTGAGCGGGGTAGAGTTTACGCCTGCTTTAACAGCATCGCCAGAGGTAATATTGAATGTGGCAGAAGCCGCGCTTACAGTAGCGGGTTTAGTACTTTTTACCCGGACAGCGTACGTTCCCGGTGTGGCATCGGTTGGTATGATACCGTTAATAAAGGTGGCGTAAGAACCGTTGATACCGAAACCATTGTAAGTGCCGATCTTTTTTTCAGCCCCAAAACTCCCGTTGGCATCTGATAGCCAAAGTTCAAAAACGTTGTCTTTAGGAAAACTGCTGGAGGTATAGTCGAGGTTTAATCTTACGGCTATGGTTGATCCCGCTGTGTAGGGGCCAAGATCAATGGCCGAGATGCTTACCGTTTGCGCAAAGGAAACCAGCGAAAAAAGCAAGCAAATCGAAAAAGCAAAGAAAAATTTCAGCCCTTGTGGCCTTTTAATCGTCATCCTCATTTATATCACCCTCTTAAACAAAAGCTGGGGCAATAACAAACCAATAGTCAACAGAATTAGGGCGTTGGATTAGCTTGTACATTGCCGTAACAGCAATTTATGAGGACGTATACGGGGATGATTTAGAAAAGTTGTCGTTATGTTTAAAAAATTATTTTTAAACGAATAGTTAGAAAGTTATTACTGGCGATAAATGTTGTTTATCGCCAGTAAATTTATTTGTGTCAGCTTATAAGGTCTCTTTTAGCCAGTTGAAAAATTCTCGTTGCCATACCAGGGCATTTTGCGGTTTGGTTACCCAATGGTTTTCATCTGGCAGGTAAAGCAGCTTAGATTTAATGCCTTTTAACTGTGCCGCCTGGAAGGCCTCTAAACCTTGTTCAATCGCCACACGGTAATCCTTGCCTCCCTGAACAATCATGATTGGCGTATCCCATTTATCAATGTAATTGCTCGGGTTAAATTTATCGTAAGAACGTTGGGCTGTTTTGTTGTCCTTATCCCAGTAGTTACCGCCAATGTCTTTATTGGCGAACCATAGTTCTTCGGTAGTTCCGTACCAGCTTTTTAAATCGAAGAGGCCATCGTGGGCAATAAAGGTTTTGAATCTTTTATTGTGGATGCCCGCTAGCATGTAAACAGAGTAACCACCATAACTTGCACCTACGCAGCCTAAACGGTTCTTATTCACAAATGGCTCTTTGCTGATGTCGTCGATGGCAGACAGGTAATCTTTCATCGGTTGGCCGCCCCAATCACCGCTGATCGCCCTGTTCCATTCCACACCATGGCCCGGCATTCCCCGGCGGTTAGGTGCAATTACGATATAGCCTTGTGCAGCAATAAGCTGGAAGTTCCAACGGAAAGAGTAGAACTGCGATAAGGCGGATTGCGGGCCACCCTGGCAATAAAGTAAAGTTGGATATTTTTTAGCGGGATCGAAATCCGGCGGGTAAATTACCCAGGCCAGCATATCTTTATTATCCGTTGTTTTAATGTGTCGTGCGTCAACGCGGCTCATCGCCAGGCCGTCATAAATATCGTTATTGATACGTGTTACCTGGGTCATTGCGCCGTTCGCAGTATTTACGGCATAAAGTTCTGCAGCATGGTTCATGTCTGTCCGGTGGACGTAAACGGTATTTCCTTTTTGTGCCGCGATGCTGTTGACGTCCCACTGCCCGTGCGTGATCTGCCGGATAGCCTGCGGCGAGCCGGGTGCTACCCGTAAACGAAGGTCGATCTGGAACAACTGCTCAGTCCCGTCTTTCACCGCAACAAAAAAGATGCGGTTGCCGTCTTCACTAAATTTGAACGAACTCACCGTTTCATCCCATTGGGCGGTCACGTTTACTTTGTTGCCGCTCTTCACATCCATCAGAACGATGTCGTTCTTGTCCGCTTCGTAACCATCCTCTTTCATGCTGAGCCAGGCTAACTTTTCTCCGGTCTTGTTGAAAGCCGGGTTGTTATCATAGCCGTTCATTCCATCGGTAAGGTTACGGGTAACGCCGGAAGTCAGATCGTATTGATACAAGTTGGTATTGGTGCTCTGGGCGTAGGCTTTGCCAAACTTCTTCTTGCAAACGTAAATTACACTTTTCCCATCCGGACTGAAGATCAGGTCTTCGGCACCGCCTGAAGGTTTTTGCGGCGTATCATACGGCTCATTCGCCATAATATCCTGCTCATTCGTGATCTTACCATTATCATAATCGGCTACAAACACATGCGAAAATTTACCATCTTCCCAGGTATCCCAATGGCGATAATTCAGATCGGTAAATACGTAGGCGTTAGACTTAGGCAGATCTGGGTAGCGGTCTTTACCCTGAACTTTTACCACCAGTACTTCGCGGGTAAACATAATCTTTTTCCCATCCGGCGAAAGCTGTACGTTATCGGCATCTGCCAAAGGTTGGGTAGTCAGTTTGGTCACGTGCTCGCCATTCTGATCCATCCGCCAAAGGTGATCCTCAAAAAAATAAATCACGTTTCCATCAGGTTCAACTTTGATGATCTGCCTGCTGCCGGGTTCTTTAGTAATGGCAACGGCCTGCCCGCCCGCAGCCGGTATCCGGTATAACATGTTTTCGCCTTTTGCTTCGGCCATGTTATAATGCGTAACGCTATAAATAAAGCTTTTACCGTCTGCCGTAATATTTTCACTTCCTAAGCGACCGAGTTTCCATAACAGTTCGGGCGTCATCTGCTGTTTGCTTTGCGCCGAACTTTCACTAACTGCCATACCTAATAATAATGCGTAAAAAAGATTTTTCATTGGATTAAAAACTATCTGCCGAAGAACAGGTAACACACAAAAATACCCACGATAACGCCCACAAGGTCGCCCATCAAACTGATCGGGATCACATACCTTGTTTTCTTGATACCTATCGCGCCAAAATAAAGCGCAACGATGTAGAAGATGGTATCCGAAGAGCCGTACAGCACACTGGCCAGGTGACCGATAAAATTATCCGGGTTCGGTTTAATCAGCGAGATCATCATGGCCCTGGCCGCCTGCCCGCTCATAGGGCGTACCAGTACGATTGGAATCACATCAACAAATGAGGTATCAATATGAAACAGGCCGAAAAAGTAACGGAAACCCGCCGCAATAGCATCCAGCACACCGCAGGTACGCACCAGGCTGATCGCTGCCAGTAAGCCGACCAAATAAGGGATAATTCTAACCGAAGTTTCAAAGCCGCCCTTGGCACCTTCTATAAATGCCTCGAAAACATTTACCTTTTTATAAAAACCACCTACAATAAAAACCACCGGGATAGTGAGTAGCATTACGTTACTGAACACCTTGGATACCTCGCTGATCTGTTGTTTCGACAGGTATTCTGCGAAGTAAAAAACGATACCACCGATAAAAAGCGTCAGACCGCCAAGCCAAGCCAGGATCACTTTATCGAACAGGTTGATCCGTTGTTTGATAGATACCAGTATCAGGCCGGTTAAGGTAGATACGTAGGTGACGATGATTATAGGAATAAAAATATCACTGGGGTCTTTAGAGCCGAGAATGAAACGTTGCGCAATAACGCCTACAGGTAACAACGTTAAGCCCGAAGCGTGCAGCACCATAAACATTACCTGCGCGTTCGAAGCCTTTTCTTTATCCGGGTTCAACTGCTGCAGGCTTTCCATGGCTTTTATGCCCAGGGGGGTAGCGGCACTGTCCAGGCCGAGCAGGTTAGCCGAATAGTTCATCAGCATGGCGCCGTTTGCGGGGTGGTTCTTAGGAACTTCAGGAAACAGACGGCTAAAGAACGGGCCAACAATGCGCGAAAGGAAATTGATCGCTCCGGCTTTCTCCCCAATGTTCATAATGCCCAGCCAGAAAGCCATGGTACCCGCAAGCGGCAGGGCGAAATCCATTACCGAAGCTTTGGTGGTATCAAACAAACCTTCCACCATCTGCTTAAACAACTCTGTATCGCCAAAAAATATCAGTTTAACCAAACCGACGGCAAAGGCGATCACAAAAAAAGCTATCCAGATATAATTTAAAGCCATTCGAATTAAAATACAGGCCAACAAGTTAGGGGTTTTAGCTGTATTTTTATTGACAGTTGTTAAATTGCTTGATGTAGACTGATTATGGATACTGTTAAATTAAAAACCACAGGTTACTCCGGAACACCTCTCGCAAAAAAATTAGGGATTAAACCTGGCTTCAGGTTGAAATTGATTAACCCGCCTGAGTATTACATGGATCTTTTTCAGAATGATCTGCCTGCCGACTTGTATTTCGACGGCGTTTCAGCTCACGATATGGTTCATTTTTTTACTAAGGATAAAAAAGAGCTGTTCGATCTTCTTCCGTTATTAAGAACAGCTATTACGCCGGCCGGCGCTATCTGGGTATCATGGCCAAAAAAGGCATCAAAAGTGCCTACTGATATTACAGAAGATTTGATCAGAAATTACGCGATTGAACAGGGCTTGATAGATGTAAAAGTATGTGCCGTTGACGAAGTATGGTCGGGCTTGAAGCTGGTGATCCCGGTTAAAGACCGAAACAACGGCTAACCGCATTTCACAGGTCACGGTAATCGTTTATCCGGATAGAAAGAAGGGGCCGAGAAAGTTTATTCACGGCAGTGTTATTTATTGGGCCGAATTGGCCCGATTTACGCTTTTGAAACAAATGAATAGCGATAAAATCCTAACTTAGCCTTCAATAATTGTTACTAAAGTTATGCCTTTAATAGAACTAAAAAGAGTAAAAGGTGACTTTGGCTTTGAAGCAACGGATTCAAACGGTCACACAGTACGAATGGATACCAGCCCTGAAAGTGGCGGCTGGGATTTTGGCGTTCGCCCGATGCAGATGTTGTTGATGGGACTTGGAGGTTGTTCGGGTATCGATGTGATCAGCATTCTGAAGAAGCAGCGTCAGGATGTAAAGGATTATAAAATGGTAATCAGCGGCGATCGCGAACCAAATGTTGAACCGTCTTTATGGAAAAATATTACGGTTGAATTTCACCTTTACGGCGATATAGATGAAGATAAAGCCAAACGTGCGGTAGATCTGTCTATTAATAAATATTGTTCTGTAGCTGCGACCCTTCAAAAATCGGGCAGCGAAATTCAGACTAAGGTATTCATTCACAAAGTATAAACATATTCTTCTTATCATATGTCTAACGAATTAGATCCGCTTAGCCTGGCGATCAGGTTAAGGGCTCCTCAAACATTACAGAAAGAGCACTCTACACCGCTCTATCTTACCAGTAGTTTTACTTTTGATGATGCCGAGATGATGCGTGCGGCATTTGCTGATGAAAACGACGAGAATATCTATAGCCGTTTCAGTAATCCGAATGTAGATGAGTTTATTGCGAAGATGTGTATGCTGGAAGGTGCTGAGGATGGTTTCGCAACTTCTACAGGAATGGCTGCCGTGTTCGGATCGTTTATGGCGTTACTAAAACAGGGCGACCATATGATCTGCTGCAGCTCTGTTTTCGGCAGTACGTTTACTACAGTGACCAAATTTTTGCCGCGTTACGGCATCACTTGTACTTTAGTTGCCGCTAACGATAAGGAAGCCTGGGAAGCCGCGGTACAGCCTAACACGAAAATGGTATACCTGGAAACGCCAACCAATCCGCAATTAGAGATCATTGATCTGGAATGGGCCGGACAGTTTACCAAAAAGCATAAACTGATCCTGAACGTAGATAATTGTTTTGCAACGCCGTTATTGCAACGTCCGGTTGATTTTGGAGCCGATCTGGTGATCCATTCCGCAACCAAATGGATAGACGGGCAAGGCCGGGTACTCGGTGGTGTTATCGTAGGGCGCGCCGATCTGATTAAAGAAATCTATCTTTTCTGCCGTAACACAGGCCCGGCAATGTCGCCGTTCAATGCCTGGGTGTTAAGCAAAAGTTTGGAAACACTTGATGTGCGGATGCAGCGCCACTGCGAAAACGCTTTGCAGGTTGCTAAAGCGCTTCAGCAGAATGAAAGCGTAAGCTGGGTGAAATATCCGTTCCTGGAAGGGCACCCGCAGTATGATATCGCCTTGAAGCAAATGAAAGCAGGTGGGGGCGTACTGTGTTTTGAAGTGAAAGGTGGGGTAGAAGCAGGCCGCAAATTCCTTAATGCCCTGAACATGCTTTCTGTTACCGCCAACTTAGGCGATAGCCGTAGCATTGCTTCGCACCCGGCAAGTACAACGCATTCTAAACTTACTGAAAAGGAACGTTTGGCCGTAGGCATTACACCGGGGCTTATCCGTATCTCTACAGGTTTGGAAAAAGTAACCGATATTATTGCGGATATAGAACAGGCTTTAGCTGCTGCGGCAGTTTAATAGTAAATCAGATATTTAACCAGAGGGGGGATTGAATAGTTATTATTCAATCCCCTTTTTTTCTTTATAATTAATAGGTAAAATGCCACTGCCTATTATTAAAATCACAAAAATTAAACTCGGTGTACATAATAATATACAATTTTTAAATATGTATCGGGTCTGTTACATTTAAAACAATGGTATGTGCCAATTATAAGCCGTATGGCACATCTCTTGCTATTTAGGGCACAAATAGCCGCAAGGCTATGGTCACTTAACCAGTTTAATTTTTATGAAAAACATTTTTAACAAAACCCTGCTGTTGGCCACAGCATTACTGACCGGTAATCAACTGATGGCGCAAACAGACTCTACTAGCCGTGCCGACTACGTTCAACCTTTTACAAAGGGTGCTTTCCGTACCTGGTCTATTGGTGTAAACGGAGGTTTACTTACTCCTTACACTATTTTCAGAGGTCATGATGATTATGCTACGCCAAACAGTAACATCGGTTACGGTGGCTTCATACGCGACCAATTTTCGCATTCATTTGCCGGTCAATTAAGTTTCTTCCGTGGTAATGTTGAGGGTAGCGGTGCAATGCCGAGCGCGACATCATCTATCCGTGAGAGCTATAAAACAAATATCGACTATGCAGTAGACTTGACCGGTCAGTTTACCCTGGCTAACATTAGCTGGCGTAACCAAAAGAATGGTATCCAGCCGTTCTTTATGGCGGGTTTCGGTTTAATGCAGTTTTCACCACGTTTACGTGCAGCTAACGGCGGTCCCGAAACTTATTACAAGCCAAACGGCAACATTAAACAAGCGTACATTCCTGTAGGCTTAGGTCTGAAATTCAACCTTTCACCTGGTGTAAATTTAAATATGGCTTACCAGGTAAACTTTGTTGATGGCGATAACTTTGATGGTTATAACTATGGCAGCAATAACGATAAGTTCTCTTACGCAAGTATCGGTTTAGAATTTGCTTTAGGCAAACGTTCAAAACCACAGCTGGTATCCCATAACCCGGTGAATTCTATGCGTACCGAGTACATGATGAAAGATGCTGCGTTACAATCTCAGTTAGATGCTGAGCGTGCTGCTAACCAACAATTGCGTTCTGACTTGGATGCGACCAAAAACAACCTAAGTTCATTATCTGCAAGCATTTCTCGCTTAACTGCTGACAGCGATGGCGACGGTGTACTAGACATCAACGATAAATGTCCGAACACACCTGCCGGTACTAAAGTAGATGGTTCTGGTTGTCCGTTAGCGCCAACTAAAGTAATTATCACTGAAGAAGACCGCCGCGTGGTTCGCGAAGCGATCAAAAACTTGGAGTTTGAATTTGGTAAAGCGGTTATCCGTGAGAAATCATACCCAAGTCTTGATCGTGTAGCTGATATCCTGATCAACAAAAACTTCAGCTTGAAACTTGCCGGACACACCGATAACATAGGTTCTGATGCTGCTAACATGAAGCTGTCTAAAGACCGTGCAGAAGCAGTGAAAGAATATTTGGTAGGTAAAGGCGCTAACCCTTCACGTATCGAAGCAACAGGTTATGGTAAAACACAACCAATTGCTACTAACAAAACCGAGGCTGGTCGTCAGAAAAACCGCCGCGTAGAGTTTACTTTATTCTAAGGAGATAAAAGGTAAATGAAATAAGTAAAGCCACCTATATCGGGTGGCTTTACTGTTTATTAGAAAGTGAAGAAATCTTCAAGCGCACTTAGGTAAGAATCTACCCAACCTTCAGTAATATCTTGGTAAGCTTCGTCTGGGATATTGGTATGGCGAATCTCTACAGATGTGCCGTTTTTATCTGGGTGAAGTTTGATAGTAACGATGGAAGCTTCTTCCTGACCGTCAAAATACCATTGCTGAACAATTTTTTTATCCTGCTCAAATTCCAGGTTTTTCCCAACAATACTTCCTTCCCACATCGAAAACTCAGACCCTGGTTCGGTAGACATTTCAGCCGGATCGCCCGTCCATAGTTCAATGGTAACCGGGTTAGTCAGTGCGTTATAGATGTCTGCCGGTTCAGCCGGAATAAGGTAGTATTTTTTGAAATCTTTCATCGCCGCCAAGTTAGCAAAAAGCTTTTAGTTAACCGGCCCTATCGGCAGCACCGTTTTCTTGTAAACTTCGTTCAGCACATTGGCAATACCGGTATAAATAGCCGAGGCGCCGCATACAATCCCCTCGTATCCGGCAAAATGTTCCAGGCTCTCATTACCGGTTACGCGTGCCGCTACCAGTAAAAAGAATAGTACCGTTAGCGAAGCAAATACAAACTGAAGGGCGCGGTTTAAACGTAACGTGCCGAAGAAAAGGCAGAAAGTAAATACACCCCAGATGCCCAGATAAGCAGCCATCGCTTCTTTTGAAGCTGGTGCTGCCCAACCCAACTTCGGCATTACCAAAAGGCCAACAAGTGAAAGCCAGAAAAATCCGTAAGAGGTAAAAGCTGTAAGGCCAAATGTATTATTCTTTTTTGCCTCGATAATACCTGCAATTACTTGCGCCAGGCCACCGTAAAAAATGCCCATCGCCAGGATCATGCTGTTCATTTCGTAAAAACCCGCGTTATGGATGTTAAGTAATACGGTAGTTAAACCAAAAGCGCACAAACCCAGGGGAGCCGGGTTGGCCGTGGTATCCTGCGGTGGGGCAGGCGTAGTAGGAATTAAGGTCATAAAGATTGTTTTAGGTATAATTTGGTCATTGCAATCTAATTGATTTGCAGTAAAATACCAATACTAAAAACTGATACTTACTTTTGGCGGTATACAATCTATATATGCAGAAACTTGTTTTACTTCGCCATGGCGAAAGTGTCTGGAATAAAGAGAACCGATTTACCGGGTGGACGGATGTTGACCTTTCAGAAGAAGGCATGCAGCAGGCTGTAAAAGCCGGGCAATTGTTGAAGAAACACGGCTTTACGTTTGATGCCGGCTTTACCTCTGTACTGAAGCGTGCTATAAAAACTTTACATGTGGTGTTGGATGAGCTTGACCATTTATGGATCCCGGTAGAAAAATCGTGGCGTTTGAATGAGCGCTTCTATGGTGCGCTGCAAGGATTGAATAAAGCAGAAACAGTAGAAAAATATGGTGAGGAACAGGTACACAAGTGGCGCCGTGACCCGCACGAGCATCCGCCCGCAATTACTGAAGATGATGAACGTTTTCCTGGTCATTACTTGCGCTATAACGACCTGACGTATCGCGAACTGCCCTTAACTGAAAACCTGAGCGAAACGATGGATCGCGCCTTGCCCTTTTGGCACGAAAGCATCATCCCGGCTTTGCGGCAGAATCAGAAAGTAATCATTAGCGCGCATGGTAATAGCTTGCGTGCGCTGATCCAATACATCGAAAACCTGAGCGACGAGGAAGTGACCAAGCTGGACATCCCGACTGCCGTGCCCTGGGTCTACGAGCTGGACGACCGTCTGAACAGCATCAGGCATTATTATCTGGAATAACAACAATGGCCTTGCACATGCAAGGCCATTGTTGTTTGGTAGTTACAGTTGAATAGATAATATTTCCTCTTGATTTTTGGCTCTTGTTTCTTGATTCTAACAAAGACTACTTCTGGTCGCTGATAGCCAAGCCCCAGTCTTTACCTTTATCAACCGCAGGGACGCCTTTATCCAGCCATACCGGCATTGGTGCACCTTTCAGGAAGTGGTCAAAGAACTGTGCTTCGCGGATAGAAATATCCTTACGGTTACGGCGTTGAACCAAGTTATGCGCTTCATCATTATATTGCAGCAGCCAAACCGGTTTACCTAAACGGCGCAGCGCAGTAAACATCTCGATACCCTGGTACCATGGCACGGCGCCGTCGGCATCATTACTCATAATCACCACCGGGGTTTGCACTTTAGGTAGCTGGAACAGCGGCGAATTTTCGATATATAATTGCGGGTTGCTCCAAAGATCGGTACCGATACGGCTTTGCGTCTTCTCGTACTGGAACTGGCGGTTTACACCACTCTCCCAACGGATACCGCCGTAGGCAGAAGTCATGTTGGCAACAGGTGCACCGGCCCAGGCCGCGGCGTACATATTGGTCTGGGTGATCAGATAAGCTACCTGGTAACCGCCCCAACTTTGCCCTTGTATACCAATGCGTGCATCATCCACCCAACTGTTTTTCTTCAATGCTTCTACGCCGGAGTTGATATACTCAACCGCTGAAGCACCCGGATGACCAGTAGTATAATGGATATCCGGTGCAAAAACCAGGTAACCATTGCTTACGAAGTAAGAAATAGGCAAGCGCGATGGTGTAGGCGCCGGTGGGATGTATCCGTATAAACCTTCTGTTAAGGTTTCGTAGAAATACACCAGCATCGGGTATTTCTTTGTCGGGTCGAAGTTTTCTGGTTTATAAAGAATGCCTTTAGACTGATGGCCGAGCGGGGTAGTCCAGCTTACTAATTCGGCTGTTCCCCAATTGTATTGCGATTGCTGCGGATTGATAGCGCTCAGGCGTGTTTCTTTCTTCAGGTTTGAAGATACATACAGATCCGGCGACTGCACATAGCTTTGCTTGGTGTAGATATATACATCCGCATTTTTTGCTTTTTGCAGGGTGCTGTAAGCAAAAGGAGCCATGGTCACAAATTCAGGGTCTTTTGTTGTTCCGACAGTCTTCTTATAGAAACCCCATTGTTTGGTAACTTCATTCTGCACCTGTAACCACATCGGTTTGTTTAAGGCAATCGCACGTTCATCGTCGCTGCTGGTATTAAAGCCTCTTTCGGTAAAGATGCCATAACGGAAGATCAACTTATTTTTTCTGCCCAAGCCGTTGGTGAAGTTGGTTGCCGCTCCTGTTTCCGGGTTAATGCTCCAGATGTCGTAACGGTCGTAGATCATGATGTTTTTATCTTCCGTTGTCCAGCCCGCTATGCCGTATGCTTGCGGATCGTCCGGTACATCGTTCTCCTCGTCACCTAACTTAGTACCTGTGGCAGCAGTAAGATTTACCTTCTTACCGGTAGCGATAGCATAGCTGAACCATTGCTGTTCGGTAGGATCAAACCAAACCACATAGTTTCCTTGAGGCGATAAACTAAACCTGGACTTTGAACGCTGGGTGATCTGCTTGCGTTCGCCGGTTTTAGTATCTATTAAAAACGCGATAGAACGTGAACCACCTTCCCATTGGGATTGTACGCGGGCACCAGTATCGGTAACACCCAAAACATATCTTGAATTATTATTTGTTGGAACGATCACATCCGAAATTCCCCGATCTGCTAATTGGATCATTTTGCTTGCTTCGACAGGGTAAATTACCGCTAAATAGTTCCGGCGCAGTTCACGCTGTAAATTCTTTAACTGGTAAGGCTGCAGGTAATCGTCTTTATAATTCCAAATATCCAGTTTCGCGGTTTCAAAGTCAACCAGGGTAGTATCTGCGACTTTTGGAATAGGTGCCGTCCCGAAGAAAAGCTTACTGCCATTTTTGCTGAAATACACCCGGCCGTCGCCGCTTACAGCCCATTTAGCGGGCATACCTTCGCTGCCTGGAGAGGCTAAAACTTGTGCACTATCTTTACCGGTAGTGTAATAATATAGTTTGTACGGCTTTACCGGTGCTTTCTCCGGATTTTTCTCCGCCGCGAAAGCCAGTTGTTTGCCCGCCTCGTCGAAAGCTAATGCTTTATAAGTTCCGCGACCGTTGCTTACTGCTTTTAGCTCGTCTTTGGCGATATCGTAGATATACAAACCAGATTTAACGTCTTTAGATCTCCGCGGAGCGGTTACAGCAAAAGCCAGCATATTGCCATTTTTGCTCAATTGATAGTCCGTCACGTATTTAAACATGCGGCTTTTACCATTGCTTAACTGAAGAACGGTAAGGTCTGCACCTTCACGGGTTGGGGCGGCAACTGTTGTCGCAACTGCACGTTTAGAAGTATCGCCTGCGGCAGGTTTCTTAACTGTGTCAGAAGGGGCAAGGTAAGCGATAACCGGTGCGTTTTCTGCAATTTTGAAGGAGCGTACACCCGGTACTTTATTTACCGCTTTGGCACCAAGAGTAAGATAACCCAATGTGTCTTTCGGCATTTCATCCGGTTTCTTTTTCTTGATCCGTGCCTGGCGAACAGCAGCATAAAACGGACGGATCAGGAAAACAGCATATTTGGAATCGCCGGTAAAACGAACGGTGTCCGCGCGTTCAACTTTAAAAGGACTGTTGTTTTTAACGTCTGTAAGCACAAGGGTAGCATCGCCCTGTTGCGGTTTAATCACATAAGTGATCCATTTGCCATCATTGCTGATACGCTCATTGGCGACACTTTGCCAGCCATCGTATACAGAATGGTCGATAGGTTTTTTAGCCTGTTGTGCCTCTGCCGACGCAGCACCCGCTAATAATAAACCAAGCAGTAAAAATTTACGCATATTAAAGTGAACTGAGTTTAAACTTTAAATATGCAAAAAATAGAAAAATAGCGTTAGCGGGTGATAGAAAAGTTACAATGGCGGATTACAAAGGACAATAGACAAAAGATAAAGGACGAAAGATAAAGGCAAAGGACAAAAATATCCTTAGTCTTTCCGTCCATCATCCTTTGTCTAAAGGAACTTATTCCATTGCTTTATTCAGCGTGATAATTGCTCTGTCGAAATCATCACGGGCAATAATGAACTGGATGTTTACTTTACGCAGTGCAAATCCGCAGCTTATGATATTCACGTTATCATTAGCCAGTGCAGATGCCGCACGGGCCAGCAATCCCGGCTGGTCCATATTGGAACCGATCAGGCACACCATAGCCACATCTTCCACGGTTACTTTCTCGAAATTCGCCGCCAGATCCTGGATCAGTTTTTTGTTCATGTCTTTCTCCCAGATCACCACAGAGATGCTGTTCGCACTGGTAGCTTTAAAGCTATAGCTAACGTTGTATTTGGCAAACACCTGCATAATCTGCAAGTCGGTACCTACGTTACCTACCATCAGCGGATCGTAAATGTCTATCAGTGTTACCTTTTTGGTTCCGGTGATGACATCCACTTTTTTATGTGGCGAAACATAATCCTTGGTGATTAACGTTCCTGGGTGTTCCGGTTCGAAGGTGTTTTTTATACGCAGGTTGATGCCGTGTATTTCCAACGGTTTAGATGCTTTCGGGTGAATGGCTTCCATGCCAACGTCGGCCAATTGATCGGCCACGTCGTAATTGGTAAAGCCTACCGGCGCACAATTATTTACGCCCACCAGCATCGGGTCGGCATTACACAGGTGGTATTCCTTGTGAATGATGGCTTCCTTCGGTTCTACTTCTACTGCTATCTTGCTAAAGGTAACTTCAGAATAACCGCGGTCAAATTCGCGCATAATACCTTCTGTTCCTTTGGTATAGCCGGTTACAATGCAGATGGTCTTAGAAAAATCAATATCGCGCAGGGCTTTGTGTATCCGCTGGTCGATGGTGTAGGCATGGTGATCGTCAAAACCGCTCAGATCTACCAAAGTGGCATTGATGCCCATATTCTGCAAAATGTTGGTGAAGTTGAATGCAGAATGTGTTTCGCCGATGGAAGCCAGAATTTCCCGCGCAGCTAACAGAATCCCTTCGCGGTTCACATAGCCGGATGCCAGGATAGCCGAAAGATTTTCGAGGTAGCCTTCTGCCTTTTGGATGTGTTCGTCGATAAACTGATCGGCCACGGCTACATTCAAACCAAGGTTTGCATAGCTTTTGTTAATCTCTTTTAAGCGGATGGTCAGCTTTTGCAGGGGCTGGTGGAAGTTTTGAAAGTTGGCTAAACGGTGATACACCCCGGGTTTTCCGGTCTTTTTATCTTCCAGTAATAAGTTAGTAACGCCCGAAAATGCAGACACTACAAAAATACGGTTGTATAATTCATCGCCCCGGCGATTGTAAGTAATGATGTTATCGATAACATCTTTAAGGGCAGACATAGACGTGCCGCCGATTTTCTCTACAGTTAACATTTGAGTATTCAGTTGTCAGGTTCGGGTTACGAGTGACCGGATGATTTAAGTCAGTCGAAGGAACCTTTAAAATTAAAATATAAAAGAGTCAGCTTTCAGTTTCCTGGAAACTCAGGTACTGATCACTCGCAACTCAATAAAACTAATCTTCTTTATACAATACACCTGCTTTCTCCGCAGACATTTTAATGCCTTTGATCATAGCAGAGCTGAAGCCGTTGTGTTCCATCTCGTTCAAGCCGGCAATGGTACAGCCTTTTGGCGAAGTCACTTTATCAATCTCCTGTTCCGGGTGAGAAGCCAGCTGAAGCAGTAAATCGGCTGCGCCCTTTGCAGTTTGTGCTGCCATTTTTAGGGCATCGTGCGCATGAAAGCCAATTTCGGTACCACCCTGCGATGCCGCACGGATAGAACGAAGGAAGAAGGCCACACCGCAGGCGCAAAGCGCAGTGGCGGAGGTCATCAGTTCTTCATTAATGTAAATACTTACGCCTACGGTATCAAACATATCCTTCACCAGTTTCATGTTCTCTTCAGAAGCGTTACTGGTGGCAATACAGGTCATGGATTGGGCGATAGCGATGGCGGTGTTAGGCATTACGCGCACTACCTGGATGTTCATCTGAAGGTAATCGCAGATATCCTGGCAGCTTACGCCAGAGATAACGGAGATCAGCAGATGTCTTTCAGGATTTAATTGCGGCTTGATCTCGTCCAGCAGTTTATTCAACTGTTGCGGCAGAACGGCTAACACGACGATATCTGCCTGCGCAACGGCCTGCGGATTGTTCGCGGTAGTATTAAAACCCAGCTCGGCATAATTGCTTAACGCTGCCACATTGCGGCGGGTGAGCGTGATATTCTTTTCGGGAAGGATGGCGGCTTTAACCAAGCCTTTGGCTAAAGACAAACCAATGTTACCGCTTCCTAAGATACTGATATGTTTAGTGTCCATTTTTTAATTGCTTAAAGTTGTACCGAATGGCTGGCCCTGTTGCAGGCTGCCCAGTTCGTCAGATTTTCCGATCACTACCGCCTTCACGCCGCATGAAATGGCTTTAAAGGCATTATCCAGTTTGGGCAGCATACCGCTGTGTATGATCTGCTGCTTTTTCAGTTCCTCGTATCTTTTAGGGTTAATATCGCGGATGAGTGATTCATCGTCGTTAATATCCTGCAGCACGCCTTTTTTCTCAAAACAATAGATCAGCGTGGTTTCGTAAATATCTGCCAATGCAACGGCCAGGGCAGAGGCGATGGTATCTGCGTTCGTATTAAGTAATTGCCCGTCGCCATCGTGGGTAAGCGCAGAGAAAACAGGGGTGAAGCCTGCTGCTAATAAACGACTGATCGCACTTGCATCAACAGAATCGTCATTCAGATCGCCAACAAACCCATAGTCAATGGTTTTAACCGGGCGTTTTACCGCTTTGATGAAATTGCCATCGGCGCCGGTAAGGCCAATGGCATTAGTACCAAAACGCTGTAATTGGGCTACGATATTTTTATTGATCAGGCCGCCATAAACCATGGTAACTACCCGCAGCGTTTCAATATCGGTAATGCGGCGGCCATCTATCATTTTAGATTCGATACCCAGTTGTTCGGCCATTTGCGTGGCTACTTTACCACCACCATGTACCAGTACCTTATATCCTTGTAACGCCGTAAAGTCTTTCAGGAAATGGTAAAGATTTTCGGAGTTATCGATCACGTTACCACCAATCTTAATAACGTGAAGTTTCTTTTTATTGCTGACAGTGTCCATTAATTACTTAGCTAAAAACGAATTGATCACCGGAAATTCCTTTTCGGGTTCTTCTACCTGCGGGTTGTGTCCAGATTTTTCAAACATCACGAAGGTTGCCTGCGGGCAGTATTCTTTAAACTTTACCATCATGGATGGCACGGCAACGCGGTCGTAACGGCCGCCGATGATCAATACCGGCATTTTTAGGTTTTTCAATTCCTTGCGGTAATCAAAAGTGCCGATATCGCTTCCCACGATAAAATCACCGTCTTTGCCCACCATCTGGTAGTACAATTTCGTATTCATGGGGTTAGGGTAGGGCTTGCTGCCACGGCCTTCAAAACGGGCAGGATTGTAGGCATACAAAAAGCCGTAGGGTACCCGGCCATAAATATCCTGGTGTTTGGCATCGCTGGAAATGCCGCCTTTTTCGCGGTAGGCCATCAGTTCCTGCCAAACTTCGGGGTAGTTTTCTTTAATCTCGTGATTAGAATTGTCGTCGTTTTCCTGCCACATCACAAAGCTGTGGAAGGTATTCGCCAGTATCAGGTGGCTCAAATGCCGGGAGTATTGCAGCGCATAGCCTTGCGCAACCACACCGCCATACGAGTGCCCCAGAACAGTGATTTTATCCAGGTGCAGTGCTTTGCGTAATCCTTCAATATCATCAATATCGCGCTGAAGGGTGTATTCGGTAACGTTCTTTGCGGTGTCAGATTTCCCCCGACCGAAAGCATCGAAGTAGATTAGCTGGTGATGGTTTTCGGCCAGTTTATCAAAGCTCCGCAGACCGGGGTGAGCACCACCTGGCCCGCCGGCAATAAATATAACCGGGTCGCCTTCACCTACGGTTACTACCCATAAATTAGCGCCATTTACCTTAACATATTTTCCGTCTGTGCGGCTGTCAACCGGTTTTATCTGCCCTAAAGCAGCCGTAAAAAACCAGAGCATACAGCCCAATAAAACAAGCTTTTTTCCTGCCATAATTAGCTGACTAAAATAGTATAATATGTCCAAATCGTGACATAAAATGGTGAGATAGAAAATATAACTTTACCAAGTGGGGTGCAGCTAACAAACAAATTTTTGAAAGATAGCTTTTAACATTTATATGGATCTACAACAAACCACGCCCGGTACGCCGAGGGTTTTAATAATCGGTGGCGGGTTTGGCGGTACTCAACTCGCAAAAAAACTGAAAGGGCAACCCGTAGAGGTACTCATGCTCGACAGACACAATTACCACACCTTTCAACCGCTTTTATACCAGGTAGCCATGGGAGCTATAGAAGCGGATGCGATAGGTTTCCCAATCCGGCGGATATTCAATCACCAGAAAAATTTCACCTTCCACCTGGCCGATGTGCAGCGGATCAATCCTGAAACGAATACGGTGACGACGAATATCGGCGATATTAAATACGACTACCTGGTAATTGCAACAGGTGCAAATACCAATTTTTTCGGGAATAACGAGATTGAGCATTTTACCATGCCGATGAAAAACATTCCCGAAGCGCTGAACATCCGGAGCCTGGTACTGCAGAATATTGAAAAAGCGCTGGTCACCGCTGATAAGGAAGAGCGCAACGCCTTACTGACATTTGTTATTGTAGGCGGCGGACCAACCGGTGTAGAGCTATCCGGTGCGCTGGCAGAGATGCGTTTACACGCCCTTAGTCTGGATTACCCCGGTTTAAAACCAGAGGATATGAAAGTATACATCGCTGAAGGGAAGCCGGAACTGTTAGCGGCCATGTCTGAAGGGGCTTCTAAAAAAGCTAAACAATACCTGGAAGATAAGGGGGTGATCATCTATAACGATGTGCATGTGACCAGCTATGACGGTAACCTGGTGAAAATTGATAACGGCGTGAACATCCGGACCCGTAATGTTTTCTGGGCTGCCGGTGTTAGGGGCGAGGTGCCCGATGGTTTACCAAAGGAAGTGGTGGGCAAAGGGGCGCGTATTGTGGTTGATGAAATTAACCGGATTAAAGGTTTCCAGAATATTTTTGCCATAGGTGATGTAGCCGCGATGATTACACCGGATACGCCAAATGGGCATCCAGGCGTTGCACCCGCGGCGATGCAACAAGGTAAACACCTGGCAAAGAATATCATCAACATCATTAATAACAAACCCACACAGCCATTTAAATATCTTGACAAAGGCACCATGGCAACTGTTGGCCGTAACCAGGCCGTGGCAGACATCCGAAAACTGAAGTTCCAGGGATTTTTTGCCTGGGTGTTGTGGTTGTTTGTACACATTATGTCGCTGGCAGGATTCACCAATAAATTGATCGTGTTTTTAAGCTGGGCAGTGAATTATTTCACCAAAAACAGCGATAACAGGATGATTGTACGGTATTTTGATACCAAAACAATGATGGCAGACCCGATATCTAAGTAGTTTTCAGACATTGCCGATTGTTGATAATGCTTCTGATAATCATTATCTTAAAACAGCAATCGGCTATCTGCTGTTAGTAAGCGGGCATGAACCTTTTTATTATCATCACGCTGCTGGTAATTATCAGCGCGTTTTATTCCTATATCAATGCGCGGTTTGTAAAGCTACCGGCAACTATCGGTATCATGTTTATCGCTACCGCGGTATCGGTACTCATTATCGTTGTTGACAAGGTTCATCCTTCCGTAGCCGATTTCCTGACGAGGCTTGCCAAGAGCATTGATTTTTCTGAAGCGGTATTAAACATAATGCTCGGCTTCCTGCTTTTTGCCGGCTCCTTTAATTTTGATACCAACAAGCTGAAGCGCGAAATGCGTTCGGTGATGGTACTAAGTACGCTGAGTGTTATCATCTCTACATTTATCTTCGGTGGCTTATTCTTCCTGATCACCGGTTTACTGGGTATAAAAATTCCCTTGATCTACTGCCTATTGTTCGGTTCGCTGGTTTCACCTACGGATGCAGTTGCTGTAGCCGGAATTGTAAAGGGATCTAAGCTTTCTTCACACCTCGAGGTATTAATTGCCGGGGAGTCGCTGTTTAACGATGGCGTAGGCTTAGTGCTTTTTACCACGATTCTTGAGATTGCCTACCGTAATGAAGATGCTTTTAATTTAGGTAAAACTGCATTGTTGTTTTTAAGGGAGGTGTTCGGAGGGGTAGGTTTTGGTTTGATGGTTGGTTTTGCTGTAAATAAGCTGATGCGTTCCATCACCGATTTCCAAACCATTGTGTTGCTATCTATCGGTACGGTAATGGGTATTTCAGTCGCCTGTATTTATTGGAAGCTCTCTATTCCGCTGGCTGTTGTTTCAGCAGGTTTGTTTATTGGTACCAAAAGTATCAATGCTTCCCGCGATGAAACTTCGCACCAGTCGTTAGAAAGGTTCTGGAAATTGATTGACGAAATGCTGAATACCATCCTGTTCGTACTGATTGGCCTGCAAATGGTTACTTTACCTTTTATCACTAATTTCTGGCTAACGGGCAGTATTGCCATTGTACTGGTGTTGGTAGCGCGCTGGTTGAGTATCGCCTTCCCGCTGACTTTTCTTAGAAGATCGCTTAAAGTAAACTACCATAACATTAATGTGCTTACCTGGGCCGGCATCAGGGGAGGGATTTCTATCGCACTGGCGCTGTCACTGCCGCATAACAAATACCGGTATATCATCCTTTCGAGTTGTTACTTCATCGTCATATTCTCTGTGATTGTGCAGGGCCTTACGTTGAACAGGTTGATCAACAGCCGCTATAACGATGAAAGTACTTCGTGAACTGAATCGTTCCTTAGTTAAATATTAATTTCATTATTTAACTAACAATTAATAAATATAGATGTTGTCATTTGGAACTAAAAAAATTAACAGTTATCTATGGCAACGAATTTCAATCCGGAACACAGCGAGGGAACAGTAGCGAAAGCTATCGAAGAACAAACTGCAAAGCTACCTTCTGACATTTTCTTGTGGGCAGCCTTGGCTTCAATGGGCGCATCGGCCACGTTAAAGATATTAGGTAAAGAAAAAACGGCCTTGTTTGTAGGGCAGTGGGCAGCTCCATTCTTATTGCTGGGTACTTACAATAAGCTTGTAAAGCTGGAAGGTCACGACTAAAGAAGAAAATGATGTACGTTGGTAGTTATGTACCAACGTACATCTTAGTGCGTTGTGCGCATGTATTCTGCAATGTCCCGCTCGTTCTGATCTGTACTTTTAGCGAACGAATTGATGATGTTGGCCCTTTCTACATCGGTACGGTTCTGGCTAAGTTTTTTCTTACCCTGTAAATCCGTTACTGTAACTTCAAATGCGGTAATGCCCTTAATCATCTTCAGTTTCCAGTCCTGGGGCAGGTTTTTCCACTGTTTGAAATAGTTAGTATCGTAGGTAAGGATCATTTCTTCCAATGATTTCAGTTTACCCTCGTCATCAGTAATTAATGTTACCTCGCCGTAAGCGTGTACGGCAATGTAGTTCCAAGTAGGGACGCTTAACTCTTTCTCGTAATGGGCAGGCGAAATATAAGCGTGCGGCTCGGTAAAGATCACCAAAGCTTTACCTGTTGTTAGTGTCGCGCTCTGGTTGTTCGCTAAGGCAATGTGCGAGCTTAATACAAGCTTCTCGCCTTCGGTATGAATAGAAAAGGGGATGTGTGTAGCTACCGGCAAACCAGCTTCCACCGTTACCAGCGCGCCAAAACTGTAGCGTTTGATAAACTCAACCGCTTCCAGGTCGCTGCTGAAATGGAAAGGTTTGGTAACGTACATTACAAGCTTTCTAACATTTGTTTAAGTACGGCCTGCGCCGCCCAAACGCGGTTGCCAGCTTCGTGGATTACCACACTGCTATCGCTATCTAAGATCTCGTCGCTTAGTTCTACGTTTCTTCTTACCGGCAGGCAGTGCATCACCTTGGTTTGGTTTCCTGCTTTCAGTTTCTCTAAGGTCAGCATCCATTCTTCGTTGCCCGGTAATACTTTGCCATAAGGCTCATATGCCGACCAGTTTTTTACATACACAAAATCCGCATCTGCTAAAGCTTCATCCTGGTTATAAGTTATCGTAGTGCCTTTGGTAAACTCTTCTGCCAGCTCGTATCCTTTTGGATGGGTAATCACAAAATCTACATCTGCCTGGCACATCCATTCGGCAAAAGAGTTTGGCACCGCCTGCGGCAAGGCCTTCACATGAGGCGCCCACGTTAGTACCACTTTTGGCCGGGGACGGGTTTTTAATTCTTCAATCGTGATCAGATCAGCCAAACTTTGTAGAGGGTGGCGTGTGGCAGATTCCAGGCTTACCACCGGTACGCCGCAATACTTTACAAATTTGTTAAAAACCGCTTCCGAATAGTCCTCGTCACGGTTTTTCAAGCCAGGGAATGAGCGAATGCCGATGATATCTGCGTACTGCCCTAATACAGCGGCGGCTTCTTTCACGTGTTCCACAGAAGTATGGTTCATTATGGCGCCGTCTTGCAGTTCTAAAGCCCAGCCTTCTTTATCCATGTTCAGCACCATTACATTCATGCCCAAATTAAGCGCTGCTTTTTGCGTGCTCATGCGGGTACGAAGACTGGGGTTCAGGAATACCAGTGCAATGGTTTTGTTTTCGCCCAGTTGCTTGTAAGCATACGGGTTTTGCTTCAGGTGCAAACCTTCCTGCACCAGTTGCTGCAGGTTACTAACGTCGTGAACAGAAGTAAAATTTTTCATGTTGGCCTCTCCCTAACTGCCTCTCAATCAGAGAGGCAGTTCAAGGTTTTAGTTTATTGTATTACAGTTTTAAAAGCTTCCAGGAATCTGTCGGCATGTGCTTTTGTTAAGTTCAAGGCAGGCAACAACCTGATAACGTTCGGTTTTGCTTCTCCGGTAAAGATGTGATGCTTGAACAACAGATCTTTTTTAGCGTTCGCCAGCTCTTCAGGAAGATCTATGCCGATCATCAATCCGCGTCCTCTTACTTCCTTCACCTTGTCGAACTTCTTCAGCTCGCCGATCAGGTATCCGCCAACTTCAGCAGCGTTTTGCATCAGGTTTTCCTGCTCAATTACTTCCAATACGGCTAATGCCGCAGCGCAGGCCAGGTGGTTACCGCCGAAGGTAGTGCCCAGCATGCCGTAAGCAGGTTGGATCTTTGGCGAAATAATGATACCACCGATCGGGAAGCCATTACCCATACCTTTAGCCATGGTGTAGATGTCGGCATCAACACCCGCAAAATCGTGTGAAAAGAACTTGCCGGTACGGCCATAACCGCATTGTACAGAATCGGCAATAAAAACAGCGTTATGCTCGTCGCACAATGTTCTGATCTTTTGCAGGAAGCTTTCGCTTGCTACCTGGATACCCCCAACACCTTGAATACCTTCTATGATGACAGAAGATACTTCATGCTGATGAAAGGCCAGCTCTAAAGCCTGCTCGTCGCACCACGGTAGAAAGATAACGTTATCCGTTTCATTTACCGGTGCTACAATCTTAGGATTGTCTGTAGCGGCCACTGCCAAAGAGGTACGCCCGTGGAATGACTTTTTGAAAGCAATAATCTTCTTTTTACCGTTGTAGAATGATGCCAGTTTAAGCGCATTCTCATTGGCTTCTGCGCCAGAGTTGATCAGGAATAGTTGATAATCTTCCTTGCCGGAAACTTTACCCAGCTTTTCTGCCAGTTGCTTTTGCAAAGGAATTTCTATAGAATTTGAATAGAAACCAATTTGGTGTAACTGATCTTCTATGCGTTTTACATAGTGCGGATTGGTATGACCGATAGATATAACAGCATGACCGCCGTAAAGATCCAGGTATTCCTGACCGTTCTCGTCGAACACAAGGCTTCCATGGCCTTTAACTATATTAATTGGATTTATTGGGTATACATCAAAAAGTTTCATTGTAATATTGTTTAAGTCGTCATTGCGATTCGCCGTTAGGCGAAGAAGCAATCCCCAATATCAATGTGATGAGATTGCTTCGTGCCTCGTAATGACGAGACTATATATATTCTGAAGTGGGGCCTAAAATGCCACTGCTTTCAGTTTTAAACCGGCAGTTTCTTCTAAGCCGAATAATAAGTTCATGTTTTGTACCGCCTGGCCCGATGCTCCTTTCAGCAGGTTATCCATAATGCTAATGATGAATAACTTTTCGCCCTTTTTCTGAACCTGAATGAAACACTTATTGGTGTTTACAATCTGTTTCAGATCTATGTTACGCGTGGTAACGTGGGTAAAAGGATGAGCAGCGTAATAATCGGTATACAGGCTTACTGCTTCCTCGGCAGTAAGGTCGCTATCTAAATATATCGAGGCAATGATGCCTCGGGTAAAGTCGCCCCGATAGGGAATAAAGTTTATGTCCTGATCGAACCCGGATTGCAGTTGCGTTAGGGACTGGCCGATCTCTTTCAGATGCTGATGATCGAACGCTTTGTAAACAGACAGGTTATCGTTACGCCAGGTGAAGTGCGAAGTTTGCGCCAGGCTTTGGCCTGCGCCGGTAGAACCGGTTGTAGCAGTGATATGCACTTCCGCATTTAGTTTGCCTTTTGCTGCCAATGGCAACAGGCCCAGTTGAATACAAGTTGCGAAGCAGCCTGGATTGGCAATGTTTTCGGCTTCCTTAATCTGCTCACGGTTTAACTCAGGTAATCCGTACACGAAAGTGCGCGAAGTATGTTCTGTGCCTTCATAGTCAATAACAGCGTTTTCCGTATGGCGAAAATCTGTACTCAGGTCAATCACCTTAACGTTAGCCGGAAAAGGGTTTGCCGCTAAAAACTTGCGGGCATCACCATGACCAACACAAAGGAAAAGCACATCAATGTTGAACACCATTTCGTCGGTGAATTTTAGTTCCGTTTCGCCAAACAGATCTGTGTGTACCTGGTGAATATAATTTCCGGCGTTGCTGTTGCTGTGGATAAAAACGATTTCAACGTCGGGGTGATTAATCAGGATACGAAGCAATTCGCCGCCTGTATAACCAGCACCGCCGATGATACCGGCTTTAACTTTTTTTCCTCCGGATAGTGGAACCATTACCGTTGGCATCCCCGCCTTGCCCCCTGAAGGGGGTACATTTGAAAAGTTTTGATCAGATATTCCTTCCATTTACTTTATAAGCTTTATGCTTCCCCTTCAGGGGACTGAGGGGTTGCATTCACCTTGTGATAGATCATCACCTGGTTACCGAATATTTTTGAGAAGCCTTTTACATCTTCACCACTCCAGGCGTTGTTCATCTCACCGTAGCTGCCAAACTTGTTTGACATCAGGTCGTGAGCAGACTCGATGCCGGTTACCTGGAAGCGGTATGGGTACAGCTGAACAAATACCTTACCGGTCACGTTTTTCTGAGTGCTGGTAAGGAACGCTTCAATATCACGCATAATAGGGTCGTGGAACTGCCCTTCGTGCAACCAGTTACCATAGAAAGAAGCTAACTGATCTTTCCATGAAAGCTGCCACTTGGTCAATACGTGTTTTTCTAAAGTGTGGTGCGCTTTGATGATCACCATCGGCGCAGCAGCCTCAAAACCTACACGGCCTTTAATACCGATGATGGTATCGCCAACGTGGATATCGCGACCAATGCCGTAAGGCTGGGCGATTGCCTGTAATGCCTGGATGGCTTTGGTTGTATGGCTATAAGTTTCACCGTCAATAGCAACCAGTTCGCCTTGTTTAAATTCTAATTCGATATTGCGTGGCTCTGTAGCAGTAACTTGCGTAGGCCATGCTTCTTCTGGTAAGCCAAGGTTTGAAGTAAGCGTTTCTTTGCCGCCTACAGATGTTCCCCAAATTCCTTTGTTGATAGAGTACTTCGCTTTTTCGAAGTTCATTTCTACACCGTGCTTCTTCAGGTACTCGATCTCTTCTTCGCGGCTCAGTTTCAGGTCGCGGATAGGGGTCAGGATCTGAACATTGGGTACCAGGATATTAAAGATCATGTCGAAACGAACCTGATCATTACCTGCACCTGTACTACCGTGCGCTACATATTCTGCACCAATCTCTTTAGCGTAGTTAGCGATGGCAGTTGCCTGGCTTACACGTTCTGCACTTACAGAAAGTGGGTAGGTGTTATTCTTTAATACGTTGCCGTAAGTAAGAAAACGGATACAAGTGTTATAGAAGTTTTCAGTTTCGTCCACCACATGGTGCGAGGTAACGCCCATTTTGTAAGCGCGCTCTTCAACGCCTTTCAGCTCTTCTTCGCTGAAGCCACCGGTGTTTACAATAACTGAATGCACTTCAAGGCCCAGGTCCTGAGTGAGATAAATACAGCAGAATGAGGTGTCAAGGCCGCCGCTGTAAGCAAGTACTACTTTTTTCTTCATGATTTGGGTATCCGTCAAATTATTTGATCAGGGCCGAAAGGCCTATCAGGGTTAACACTTTTGCCGTGCGCGATTTTAGCGCATTTTCAATTCTTTCGAGCAGGGTAGCTTTTTTCGAAAGCTTTTTCATTTTTTCTTCAAACTCCTTCTGCTTTTCAACCGGGTCCCAAAGCATAGCGGTGCATAAGCAATTCTTGCGGCCTTTAGCTGTCAGGATATCATAGTTGATGCAGCTCCTGCAGCCCTGCCAAAATTGTTCGTCCTGGGTTAGTTCTGAATACGTAACCGGTTCGTAACCTAATTCGGAGTTGATCTTCATGACGGCCAGGCCCGTAGTTAAGCCGAATATTTTTGCGTTGGGATATTTTGTTCTGGACAGTTTGAAAACCGCCTGCTTGATGGCTTTGGCCAATCCGGCTTTTCTGTAAAGCGGATTAACGATCAGGCCAGAGTTGGCTACGAAATCGCCGTGGCTCCAGGTTTCGATATAACAGAAGCCTGCCCAGGTACCGTCTTTATGAAAAGCAATTACTGCTTTGCCTTCCAGCATTTTGTTGGCTACATACTCCGGAGAACGTTGTGCAATGCCGGTGCCCCGTGCTTTGGCAGATTCAGCCATTTCAGTAGTGATCTGCTCTGCGTAATCAACATGCTGGTCTGAGGCAACTATAATATTAAAATCTTTGATGGTCATTTAAATAAACCCTTTAAAAACATGGCTTGCGCCGTAATCAAATAATGTAATTTAGGGACAAAGTGTTTCGACACTTTTATGGGTGGCAGATGGTTAATTTGCTAACCTTAATCAAACCCGGGGAATGAAGATTCGTCGTCGTGACGGAGAGATAACAAAACAAGTGAAACTCAAAGCAGCGGCAACAGGAGCAAAGTTTGCTCTGTAAACCGGTTTATTTATGCCCTGAACGTTCATTTTTATGTGTTTATTACTGTTTTGTTTTTTTGTGCAAATTATTGCATTAATTTTTACTTATGCAAGTAAAAAAATCACATGCTTGCAATATTATAATTTACAGACTTGTTAGCGTTTAACAGGTTTAAAATCCGTGTTAAATAATTCGCGTGCTTAGCTATAAATATTAGCAAGAATAGTTTACTTTGCGGTTAGAAATGGGCTTATACATTGCATCTTTAAATTCGGGCAGTAACGGTAATTGTTACTATGTGGGAAATGAGCAGGAAGCCATCCTGGTTGATGCGGGTATATCTTGCCGCGAGACGGAAAAAAGAATGGCCCGCATTGGCCTGAGCATGGATAACGTAAAGGCCATTTTTGTATCGCATGAACACAGCGACCACATCAGCGGGATACCCGTTTTAGCCAAAAAATATCAGTTACCGGTTTATGTTACGCCCGGTACGCAATACCACGGGCGATTGACCCATGATACCCTGATTATCAGACGGTTTGCCGCTTACGAACCGGTAATGATTGGTGGCCTAAATATTACGGCTTTCCCAAAATTTCATGACGCTTCTGAACCGCATAGCTTTACTGTAAGCTTTAACAATACAAGGGTAGGCGTTATCACCGATATTGGTTCGGCGTGCGAACATGTGGTAAAGTGTTTTAGCACCTGCCATGCGGCATTTCTTGAAGCTAACTACGACGAAGACATGCTGATGAATGGCCGCTATCCATGGCATTTGAAACGCCGGATCAGCGGCGGCAACGGACACCTTTCTAACAGGCAGGCTTTGGAGCTTTTTAAACAGCACCGGCCCGATTACATGAGCCATTTGCTTTTAGCGCACTTGTCGAAAGATAATAATAACCCCGAACTGGTGAAGAACCTGTTCGACGAACATGCCGGGCAAACGGAAATTATCGTTGCTTCAAGATATAACGAAACACCCGTTTACTACGTTTGCGGTGAGCAGCCCGCTAACACGGTGTCGCAACGTCGCGAGATTATGCAGCGACAGGCACCAGTTCAGTTTTCTTTATTCTGATTTCTTAGCGTCTGTTTATCCTTCTGCTGATCTTTCTTCAGGTATTATTTAGTTGGCTACACTGTGTAATTTAGGGTGAAAGAACAGATGTTATAAATTTGATTAATGTTTTCATAGGTAGGTGTTTATTAAATTCGCTGCATCCCGCGGGAATCAAGCAGTTGGAATTTATCGCCGAGAAACGGTGATGGCTGCGTGAATAAGCCTGCACAGAATGAGAGTAAACCAAGCAAAAGATGCGGCAAATAAACATGACTGCAAAAGCCCCACAAGAACGGCGATACCAGGATGATAAACCCGGAAAACATATCCAGCACTAAATGCAGTTGAAAAGGTAATACTTTAATCAGCCCGCCCGGGTGATCGGTAAAAATGGTCATCACCAATTGCATACAGCCCAAAAAAAGCGGAATAAATAGTGCTGCCCCTCCCAGATGTACAAAACCGAACAACCATGGAGATGATGCAATTAAAAGACCGCCGATGTAATCTAATACGCTGTGAAAGCCTGGTGAAATGAAGCCTTTGTTCATGATTTTAAATGTTTTTTAAGGTTATACAATAATGAACTTTAAACAGGGATTTGTTTACCCTGTTTAAAGTTATGTAAAAATAATTACGGCATTATTGTGTCCTTGATATTTTCAAGAATGCCTTTGCCCGGCGTACCGGTTATTTGCTGTTCCTTCATAATTTGTTTAAGTGCCCTGCGTGGCCTTTAAAACAGACGAACGGGGGCGGCCTGTCCTTTTATTTATCGGGCAAAAAGATGAAAATGGAAATATTAAAGGAGAAAGATTTGCTAGGCGATTAAAAGAAGGCGCTGATGGTGAGTTGATTAAAGATCACTGGGATCATAAGGGGAAGGCGACCTGATATGAATGAGCTATTATGGTAAGGTTTTTGATATTTAGTTAAAATAAGCGCAGGTGTCTGTATTAATATTAACTGACCAGCTATAAACCATAACAATTATTTAATAAAGCATTAATCAGTTTGCGCGTTATTGACATAGTATTTTAAACAGACGCATTATTGGAATTTATTCATTATGAGATATCAAGTAATAGTTGAATTAGATGGTGTACCAACCGTAGTTCAGGTGACCCCGGGTACCTATCAGGACAAGCATGTATGGTTAGTGAATTTAGACGGCAGGCAACACATGCTATGCTATCTGTATGATGAGTGGATGCAGCGTAACGAAGACGATTTGACACCGGCGCAGGTTTATGCGATTGGTTGTGCGATTGAGAATCTTCAGGTAGGTCATCAGAACACTGCAATGTCTTTAAGCAAAGCAAGTTAAAAATTGTAATATGACGGGAATTAACAAGGTGATTTTAGTTGGGCATTTGGGGAAGGATCCCGAATTAAGAAAACTGCAGGGCGACGTTTCGGTAACCAGCTTTCCGCTGGCGACCAGCCAGACCAATATGCAGAACGGGCAAAAAGTTGAACAAACCGACTGGCATAACATTGTGATGTGGCGTGGCCTGGCAGATGTTGCCGCAAAATTCCTGAAAAAGGGCAAACTAATTTACCTGGAAGGAAAGCTTCGTACCAGGGACTTCGAAGATAAGGAAGGGGTTTTGAAAACCACTACGGAGATCGTTGCAGAAAACTTTACCCTGTTGGGGAGGAAAAGTGACTTTGACGACACTGTAGAGCTTTCCGCGTCTTTGGATATTAATTAATAATCAAAACCCTTATTTCTGCAGGTTGTTGAGCTAACAACATGGGTATGGAAAAGTGGGCAATTAATTTAAATGATAGCAACCGGATACTGTTCGGACAGGCACCGCATCATTTTTGCTGGAAGTGTTAGTCCGGACTTTTTAATTTACACCATTCTGCTTTTCATCGTCCGGGTGGCTGGGGAAACGAATGAGCGGGCAAAGAAAGTTAGCCTAATCTCTTCTTTTGGGCTTAATATGCCTGTTTTTAAAATAGAAGGAATAATTTTAATTGCCTTCTCGATAGTTATTTTAATTTAATATCGCCTTTAGGAAGCACTGACGTACTTCGCCAGGAAGGCTTGCTTTGAATCTTTATAAGTACTGATTGCGCCAAGCCTGTTTAAAAAACGAATGTATTGCCAGGCAAGGTCAAGCTGGTGAGCTTTAAAGCCGCTCCGGGCGCTTTTGGGATAAAGATGATGGTTGTTGTGCCATTCGCCGGCCACCAATCCCGGCCATAACTGGTTGATAGATTTATCGTTTCGGTTATAGTCTATACCGTCACGTTGTTTATCCTTACCTTGCCCATGTCCATCGTAGTTAAATGTACGGACACCTACCGCCCATATCCCCGCCGCTGCAAACAATGAACATGCCAGCGCAGGGCCGCCGATAAAATAGAAGGTTAAATACCAGAAAGACCAATTAACTATCCATGAAAGCAAGGCGCGTGCGGGGTGCGCGTAAGAGCCCCAGTATTGATATTGGCTATAAGTGTTAGCTTTTACTCCAGTATGCGCCATGAGTCGCTTTACGCGGGCATAATCGGCCTCACTCAAGTCTTTAGATATTGGCTGATGATTTACATCTGCTAGAAAACAATAAAGAAAACCAGCCTGGGCATTATATGGGTCTCCCGGTTGGTCAGATTTGGTATGATGGACATGGTGGGAGATCACATATATTTCTTCGGGGATAATATTAATAGTCAGATTTTGAGTAACGAACCGCCAGAATTTGTTCCTGAATTTGTAAGCGCCGTGTGTACAATAACGGTGATGCCAGATTGTGCCGTGCGTTCCCATAATAATCATTCCATAAACAAAGGCAGCAACTATCGTCCACCAGTGTAGAAAAAAAATAAAAAATCCGAGAAAAAACGGAACAAGGAAAAGTACTTTTAACCAGCTAAAAAAAGGCAGCCAATTCTTTTTGGTCGTAAAGACATTAGTTCTATTGCAAAATTCTTTAAGAAGCTGTTTTGTTGAAGGCTTTATCAGTTTTCCGTTGGCATCCGCCCATCCATAAGCGGGTTGTTGTAATACATGCTCTAAAAAAGGCATTGATAGTTTTTTTAAATAGGGGAGTGATTGTGCAGATTAACGCGGACGGTTGGTATTGTAAGCAACAAGGAACTGTTTTTCCATTGTTTGTAAATCAATATTTCCAACGCGCGTAAACATGGTATTTGCGCGAATCATGGATGCTTTTACTTCAGCTACAAATTCTGTAATAGATTCCGGTAACAGGGCAATAGTAATGGTTGGATGATGACTGCGTTCCAATGTTCGTCTTTCGGATGATGTTACCAAAGAAAGCTGCCAGCTTTCGGTATTCTTAAATCCAAATTCTTTGGCCGTGTTCCCCAGATCATATACATATTCCCTGGCGGTTTGAATAATGCTTTGTTTGGTCATGTTATTTCTTTTTATTAATAATGTCGTTACTGCCTGCAGATTTTTTTCCTATCTGATAGTCAGATTCATTTTTTTTTCCGTTTGCAGAAGGTGCTTTTTTGATGTTTTTTCCGCCTTTGTCTTTGCTCATTTTTTTGTTTTTATGGTAAATTTAATAGTGATGTAATACTGCTTCCGGTTAATAGCTAATAGATACCGAAAAGCTGGATATAATTAATTTTCTAAGCTGATAGTATGGAGAGTCTGTATGAAGACAGAGAAAATGTGTTTTCACTGTCCGATGCACTTACTGGGGCTGAACGCGTAATGGTTGAAGCGCTGTATAATCAGTAAATGTTACAAATGTTAAGCCGGTAAACCATGGCTAATTTTATTTATAACGCGAAATGAGTTTGGTTATTGTGCGTTAGCACAAATTACCCTGTAATGTCATAAAAAAGCACCTGCCGGTAAACGCAGGTGCTTTATAAAGGTTGTATTGTGATGTCTTAGATTACTTTTACATTAATCGCGCTCGGGCCTTTACGGCCTTCTTCTACATCGTAGCTTACCCGATCGTTATCGCGGATCTCACCGATAAGCCCTGTAGCGTGAACGAAAATTTCGTTCCTGTTGTCATTCTGTGAAATAAATCCAAAACCTTTTTGATTGTTGAAAAATTTCACTGTTCCTTCTTTTTGCATTATTTTATTTTTTAATAAGTTGTAAATATAAAAATATTTTTTGGTTTTTGTATTGTTATTTAAAATAAATTTTGGTTCGATTCGGGATTAGCTATACTTAAGAGAATTTGGGGCAGTAGTTATTTGGTTGACTATTGCTTTAAGTCTATAAGTATCTTTATAGGTTATTTCTCTTTTAACGAAATACAATTCGGTATCCGCACGGATAGTGTTCTGCAATCAAACAGAAATCCCTGATAATACGTTGATAAGGAACTGCTGATTTTTTTTCAGTAATTTATCAATTGAAAGCCGATCAACTCACTATCGCGATACTTGGCGGTGGGCCAAGTGCGCTTTTTATGTATAAACGACTGGTCGAATGCGGCCATTCCGGACTGGAAATTCACATCTATGAAAAAGGTGATAGGCTGGGCCCCGGTATGCCTTACAGCCACCTCGGCGCTAACGACGAGCATATTACCAATGTTTCAGGAAATGAGATTCCGGACCTGGTTACGCCGGTAGCGGAATGGATTAATACAGTTCCTAAAGATACACTTCGCAAATATCGCATCGACGCCAATACGTTTAACGCCTATAAAACACTGCCACGCTTACTATTTGGGCAATACCTGGCAGACCAGTTTAAGCTTTTGCAGCAACAGGCCAAGAAAAACGGGATAGAAACGCAGGTGTTTTATAACAGTGCCGTTTCCGATATAATGGATGATCCTGACCTTCAGCAAGTAATCGTTACGGTTGGCGATGAGCACACGCAGAAAAGTTATGACCGTGTAATTGTGTGTACCGGTCATTACTGGCCTAAAACCTACGAAGATAAAATTTCTGGTTATTTTGATTCGCCTTACCCGCCTGCAAAATTAAAATTCAGCGCTGATTATGCCATTGCCATACGTGGTTCCTCATTAACGGCTATCGATGCTATCCGCACCCTGGCCCGTCAGAACGGCAGTTTTAAAAAGGGCAGGAACGGGATATTAAAATATAAGCTGAAGTCGGAAAGTAACGGATTCCGTATCGTGATGCATTCGCGAAACGGGCTATTGCCGGCCCTTCGCTTTCATCTGGACGATTCCCACCTTGGAAAAAATACAGTCTTGTCTGCGGAAGAAGTTGCTTCGATAAGACAAGCGAATGATGGATTTTTGCCGCTGGATTATGTTTTCGAAAAGAACTTTAAAGAAGGCGTGCGAAAGAACGACCCAGAATTTTATGAACGTATCCGGGACTTGTCGATGGAGCAGTTTGTCAATATGGTGATGGAGTTGCGCGAAAGGCTCGACGCCTTTAAGTTGCTTGCTGCCGAGTTTTCAGAAGCCGAGAAATCGATCAAAAGGCGCGAATCTATTTACTGGAAAGAAATGCTGGGTGTACTAAGTTTTGCAATGAACTACCCCGCGAAGTATTTTTCTGCCGAAGATATGCTGCGTATGCAACGGGTATTGATGCCGCTGATTGCGGTGGTTATTGCGTATGTACCCCAAAGTTCTGCCGCAGAAATGCTGGCGATGCACCAGGCCGGCTGCCTGGATATTGTAGCAGTTGGTACAGATAGCAAGGTTGAACCTGTAGGAGAAGGGGGAATTATATTTCATTATACCGATGAGGATAACGTTCAACATAGCAATACTTACCGTGTTTTTGTAGACTGCATAGGGCAACCCCATCTTTCTTACGAAGAGTTGCCTTATCCTGGTTTGTTCAATAATAAAACGGTCAGTCCGGCACGGCTTTACTTCCGCGATCGGCAGCTGGCCATGGAGGAAAAGAATAAGGGCAATGATAAGGTAAAAGAAGATCGTGAGGGGCGCTACTACTTGTTGGTTCCCGGTATTACCATTAATGATAGCTTCCAGGCGGTAGACGAATACAATGCGCTGAACGAGCGGATCTATGTTATGGCGGTGCCGTTCATCGGTGGTTTCAACCCGGATTACTCGGGCCTCGATTTTGGTGAAGCCGCTTCAGCAACAATTATTAAAGCATTGGTTGCGTAATCAACGATGGAGACAGTGAAATTATTTATGGTATTGTTGGGGTCAAAAGGCCCAGGACGAACGGTAGAACAGCACGATTTCTTTTTCGGTATTGGTCACACCCTGAAAGAGCTGGTACCACAAATGCACCAATTCTGGCCCGAGGCTGGTGATACACTGCATATAGACGGCTGGCGCGAAATAACGCATGTGGATGGCTATGCGGTAAGCGTAATACCTGCAGATCAGCCGAACACCGGGAATACAAAACGTTTATTTTTTGTGAATCTTGGCGGTTATCTTACCGGTAAACTGGAAGAGCAACATTATACTTTGCTAATGGTGCAGGATGACCGTAAAGGGGCAGTGAAGTTTTCTACCACTACCCAGTTTTTTAAACAACATAGTATCGCAAAAGTGAAGGGTGCGAGTGCGCATATCGACGAAAAATACGGCATTGATGTAGACGAAGTTTACCGCATTGAAGATGTGTTATCTGCGGAAGATAAAGCACGCTACCGCATAGCGCTCGTGCCGCAGGCCGATGGCGTTGAAGACCAGATCAACCTGGGTTATTACAAACTTGATAAATTATAAACAGTATAAGCGCTTGCAAAAGCATATTGCATAACGGATATTTAATGTTTCAGAACCTGTAGTAATGAGAATTCTTTTAACGGGCGTTACCGGCTATATCGGCAAAAGACTGCTCCCTGTACTTTTAGAAGCCGGGCATCAGGTGATTTGTGTGGTGAGGGACAAGGGCAGGGTAGACCTGAAAAAATATCAATCGCATCAGGTAGAACTGATCGAATGCGATTTGCTGAACAGGGAAACACTCGAAAGGCTTCCGAAAAATGTGGATGCCGCTTATTACCTGGTGCATTCCATGAACGGCGAAGATTTCGAGAGCCGCGAAAAAGCATCAGCAGAAAACTTTACCCGCTATTTAGACCAGACCGAAGCCTGTCAACTGATCTATCTGGGCGGCATTGTAAACAGCAAAGTATTGTCGCCCCATTTATCATCCAGAAAAGCTGTAGAAGACGCGCTAAGGCAGGGTAGCGTTCCGGTAACTGCATTAAGGGCCGGTATTATTGTTGGCTCGGGCAGTGCATCTTTCGAAATTATCAGGGATCTGGTAGAGAAGTTGCCTGTGATGATTACGCCTAAATGGCTGAACACCCGTTGCCAGCCGATAGCGATCAGGAATGTAATCCAGTTCCTTTCTGGGGTATTGAACGATGATTCAACCCATGGGCAACACTATGATATTTGCGGTCCGGATACCCTAACCTATAAGCAGATGTTGTTGCAATTTGCAGAGGTTCGTCAGTTAAAGCGAAAAATTTTTGTGGTACCGGTCATGACACCGCGGATTTCTTCCTATTGGCTGTACTTCATGACGTCGACATCTTATCGCCTGGCAGTAAACCTGGTGGATAGTATGAAAATTGATGTGATCGGGACGCCTAATCATCTGGCAGAACATTTAAATATCGAGTTGATCCCGTATAAGGAATCCATCAGGATGGCCTTCGATAAAATAGAGCAAAATATGGTTTTGTCGTCATGGAACGATGCGGGAAGCGCTGTCTTTGAACAGGGCTTAGCGGCCCATATTGAGGTGCCAGAGTTTGGCGTTTTCCAGGACAAAAAAGTGGAGGAGGCGAAGGATGCTGCCCGTTCCGAAGAAAAGATATTTGCCATCGGCGGCCGCTCGGGTTGGTATTACGCAAACTGGCTTTGGGCATTCAGGGGATGGCTCGATCGTTTGTTTGGCGGCGTTGGCTTGCGTCGCGGCCGTAAAAATGCGAGTGAGGTAAGTCCGGGTGATGCCTTGGATTTTTGGCGGGTGATTTTGGCCGACAAGGAAACAAAAAGATTATTGCTTTATGCAGAAATGAAATTGCCGGGAGAAGCGTGGCTGGAGTTTTGCATCGACGAGGAGAATAAGGTACATCAAACTGCTACCTTCAGGCCGCACGGGTTAGCGGGCAGGTTATACTGGTATGCCATGCTGCCTTTTCACCATTTTATCTTCAGAGGTATGTTAAGCGAGATTGTGAAGTAAGCCCGGGCGACGGATGGATTAATCTTCCAGCGTTTATATGATAACTGCACATCCGTCGGTTACGTTTCTGTATTATATTTTAAGTGAAGCACTTGTTTTTCATTCAGATCCCCATCCGTAATACGCCTTAAAAAGAATAACTTTGTTGCCCTCCGGGGATTTTAAATATCAGATATGGCGTGGTTAGAAAAATTAAAGCTGAAAAAAGGCTTAATTCAATCTTTAAATGAAGCAGGTTTCGTTGCTCCTAAAGAAATTCAGCAAAAAACGTTAGCGCGCATTAACGGCGGTCAGGATGTAATAGCCATTGGCCCCGAGGGCTGCGGTAAAACCACTACCTATATATTAGCCGCGCTCAATAAGTTTAATTATACGCCAGATGGTGTGCCCAAAGTTTTAATACTGATGCCTGATAAAGAAAGGGTAGAAGAGGTAATTGCTAAAATTGGCGAGCTGAATAAGAATAAAACGCTATCGATTGTCCCGTTATTTGCTACGCCGGGTATAGAGGCCCAGATGGATGCCATGGCCGATGGCGCCGATATTGTGGTTGCCACACCAGACCGGGCGCGTGCCATTTACCTGAAACTTGGCCTGGATGTAAATAAAATAGAGTTGCTGGTGATTGATGATGCCGAACTGATTGTTAAGCAAGGTTTGCAACTGCCCGTTGCCGAACTGGCGGACAGCATCCCACGGTGCCAACACCTGGTCTTTACCGAAGTTATGCACGAGCGATTGAACAAGATGATAGCTCCTTTTATGAAACAGCCTGCTATCATCGAGGTTGAAGAAATAGGGGAGCCCCAGTTTGAAATGCATTCGCAGATCTTATATCTGCTGCCCAACTTTGGTACTAAGGTAAACCTCCTGAACTTGTTTATGCAGGATGATGAAATGTTTACCAGGGTAGTGCTATTTGTGAATACCCGCCCGACTGCCGAGAAACTTTACAAAAGCTTGCATGACCGTAAAAGTACCGTGGCCATACTAAATCCGTGGTTTTTTGATATGGACGGGTTTACGTCGATGGGTGAATTTAAAAGTTCAGCTACCCGGGTACTGATTGTTGTTAACGAGGGGCAACAGCAATTAGATCTGGATGACATCCCATTCCTGATCCATTTCGAATTACCGGTGGAGAAAGAAACCTACATCAATCGGATGATTACTAATGCTGAAGGTGTTGAAAATGAAACCATGGCGATTACCTTCGCAACAGATCTGGAATTAACCGCAGTTAAAAAAATTGAACAGGCTACAGGAAGGAAAATTCCACCTGGAGAGTTGCCTGAAGATTTGATCATTGAAAAAGAGCGCACTTCTGCTGACGTTGCTCCTAAGAAGCCTGCGAAAACTAACGCTGATGCTCCCGGAGCAGCATTCCATGAAAAGAAAGCCAGCAATGCCAAAACCTATAATTACAGGGCCGGTGTAAAAGCCAAGATGAATAATAAGAAAAAGCACTAAGACCAATGGTTGGTTAGGGATATATGCCTACGCGGAGCCTCTTATTTTATTTGACAAAAGAGGTAGAGATATAAAGGTCTTCCACCTTTTTTCTTGCCCATTCTGTTTTACGAAGAAACTTCAGGCTGGATTTAATGCTCGGGTTATCATTAAAACAGTTGATTCGAATGCGAGTCCCCAGTTCCGGCCAGCCATAATAAGCCACCAGTTCATTTAGTATGGCTTCTAAAGTTTTACCATGAAGCGGGTTATTGGCTTGCTGTTGCGTCATGCGTAAAAGTAATATAATTCTGCGCAGGCGTTTTCATGCTTTTAGCCGAAGGTCCACTAAGAAAACGCGTGCGGTTCGGAAAGAAAGAACCAGGCGTTTAAGAAATGGTTCTACGGAACAGATTTCCAGATCTTAAAGGTGTTCTCATACACTCCTTCCTCATCACGAATGATCAACGATAGATCATGCTTGCGTACCGGTACCTCTTTATCAACCGTTAGGTAAATCTGCTGAAGTAATGAGCCCAAACGGTGCTCGACATCGAATTTTGAAATAGAAACAATAATTTGATTAGCTACAGTACTTACCGTGCCGACAACAATTAAGTGGTTTTTGATCAGGTGCCCAACTGTCTGGCTAAGTTCTGCAAATTGTGAAAAATGTAGCGGGTTCATTGGCAATTCTCCTCGTACAAAGTTATTGTTGAAATTTACTTCTCTTAGTTGTAACGCTTGGACTCGGTGAGGTATTGTAAGCAGCGGAGATTTTTTGTAAAGATTGCGCGATCTGGTAATTGTATTAGATAGTTAGACCTTAAGCAGGATAATAGCAAGGTAATCTGTCTGATTAGCTAAACGTTTTCCGGATCAATTGGTGATGGTGCGTATTGTTTCATAATAACCTTACGCAGTCGCTCCTGATGCTCGTCACCCCATAAGCCAATCGCAGAAATCAACGGAATAAGTGTCTTGCCAAAGTCAGTAAGACGATATTCTACTTTTGGAGGCATTACAGGGTAGATTATTCTAGTCACTAACTCATGATCTTCAAGCTCTTTCAACTGTACATTCAGCACTCGTCTGGTAGCGTCCGGGATCTTACGTTGCAGTTCACTGGGCCTTAAGTTGCCTTCGTGAATGAACCATAGCATACGTATCTTCCATTTGCCATATAGTACTTCACCAACCAGATCAAGGCCGCATTTAAGGTTCGGTATCAGTTTCCTCTCGTACATACCGTAAAGTTAAACCTATAGCCCAACCCATGCAATAGGGGAGAAATTTATCCCTATCTGAATCATAACCCCGTACTTGTGATGAGCTAAGGTACTTCAGAGATTTGTACAAAGAATTTTAAATACAAGCTAGAATGGATTATCAAAATGAGCTATCAGGCAAAATTGCGCTGGTAACAGGAGGTACAAAAGGGGCCGGTAAGGCTATTGCGGAAAGGCTGTTGCAAGCTGGTGCCACTGTAATTATAACGGCAAGAAATACTCCTGAAAAAGAAAATAGCAGCCTGCATTTTATCGCTTCCGATTTAAGCAAGGCAGAAGATGCGCAAAAGGTAATCAGCGAAGTGCTGTCAACCTATGGCAGGCTGGATATCCTGGTTAACAATCTTGGCGCTTCGTCGACACCCGCCGGTGGTTTTTCAGCATTGAGTGATGATGATTGGTTATCAACGCTTCAAGCTAATTTGCTTGCTCCTGTCAGGCTTGACCGGGGATTTTTACCACAAATGATTGACCGAAAAAGTGGAGTTATCATTCACATCGCTTCCATCCAGGGCAAATTGCCGCTATACGATTCTACCTTGCCTTATGCAGCTTCAAAAGCGGGATTAATCAATTACAGCAAAAGTTTGTCAAATGAAGTGACACCAAAAGGAGTCCGGGTATTAACTGTTTCGCCAGGGTGGATAAATACAACAGCGTCTCTATCGTGGTTGGGTGAGATTGCAAGGAATGCAAATAGCACGATAGAAGAAGCGCAGCAAGGTGTTATGGATGCATTGGGTGGTATACCTTACGGTAGGCCTGCCGAACCGGAAGAAGTAGCCGAATTGGTTGGCTTTCTGGTTTCACCAAGAGCCAATTACTTAACGGGAACAAATTTCGTCATAGACGGAGGAACCATACCAACAATTTAATAGCATAAAATTATATCTAAATAGCAAATACCATGAATTTACCAACAGTAGTTACCCAATTAGTCAACGCGCAAAACAATTACGACAGCAAGACCTATGCAGAGTGTTTCACAGATACGGCTATAGTTCACGACGAAGGCAAGACTCATAATGGAAAGGAAGAAATTTACCAATGGATTGAAGATGCCAACAAAAAGTACAAAAGTTTGATGAAACCACTAAAATATGAAGAATCCGCATCGAAAGGAATATTGATAGCAGAAGTATCCGGGAACTTTACAGGAAGCCCTGTAGTTCTGCAATTTCATTTAGTATTCAAAGATAATTATATTGATTCTTTGAAAGTAACCGGATAATGCTGGGTATAGACAAAGTTCTGCTTGAGCTGATATAACTTGGCGGGAATTGAGCAGGTTGTTCATAAAAAAACCTCTGAACTTTCGGTTCAGAGGTTTTTACGTTTGGTATCGCTTGTTGTCGGGATGGCAGGATTCGAACCTGCGGCCTCCACATCCCAAATGTGGCGCGATACCGGGCTACGCTACATCCCGTTTGCGTGGTGCAAAAGTACATCTATAAATGGCTTCTGCAAAGTTTTTTTTCAAAAAAATGTAGTGTTAAAGTTTATTTAGGTTTAACATATTCATAATCAAATTCTTATTTACCAGAATTTTTTTTGTGCCGACATGGATTGTGTTAAAGGCATAGGCTAGGACTACGGCTAATCATGTTCAGTAGCCATTAAACGAAGAGGCTGTCTCAAAAGGGCAGTCTCTTGTTGTTTAAGGGATATATTTTTAGTAACTTAAAGACATGGGAGGCAAAGTAGTCTTTAAGGAATATGACCCTGACCAGTTAACGTTTTTACCTTATAAACTGGAGGAGTTGGTACCGGAAGGTCACCCGGTACGTATCGTGAAGCAGGTGGTTGATGAAGTGGATGTCAAGCCGATCAACCGGAAGTATAAAGGCGG
>NZ_JALJEJ010000011.1 GCF_022953055.1 Mucilaginibacter straminoryzae
CGGCGGTGTCCACCTCTTCCCATTCCGAACAGAGAAGTTAAGCCCGCCAGAGCCGATGGTACTGCAGTAAAATGTGGAAGAGTAGGTCGGCGCCAAACTTTATTCAAGCAAACCCTTTAAGCATAACGCTTAAAGGGTTTCTGCGTTTATAGGCCGCTCCGTTCACCAAGTCTACCTCCTTATCATCTTTCCTGAGTTTCTTACTAATGAGCCTTTGCGACGGGCGGAGTTTATAAAAGCCTTGATATTATTAGAAATATTTCCAACCTTACACTTAATTCTAAGATATTTAAAAACTTAAAAACCTAATCTTATGGCACAATTTCCTACAGCATTTCACCTCACTATGGGCAATGAGGGTGGATATGCAAACAATCCAAATGATCATGGCGGCGAAACTTATGCCGGTGTCGCCCGTAACTTCTGGCCAAAATGGAGCGGATGGCAGTACGTCGATGCTATTGTGAGCCAGCATCCGGCAAGTCTAAATGCAGCTTTGGCTGCAAGCGCTCCGCTTCAGGCAGCGGTAGCTTCTTTCTACCAGGCAAACTTCTGGGATACGCTTAGCCTTACCAGCCTTAACTCGCAGCAATTGGCTAATCAGTTATTCGATGCTGCAGTCAATATGGGTACGGGCATCGCCGGAAAGTTCTTACAACAGGCGGTTAACGCCGTAGCGCCGGGAACCTTAACAGTAGACGGACAAGTGGGACCGTTAACCATTGCGGCGGCTAACAAACAAAATATAGAATCGCTTTATAACCAGGTGATCTCTTTACGTCGTGCACGCTATTTGGCCATCATTCAAGCCAATCCATCGCAGGCACAATTCAGAAACTCCTGGATGAGCCGACTTACACCATTTAACCCCCAGGTTAGCTAAATACTACTTATAATTTTTGATCTAATCAGTTTTTAAAAGCAGGGTAAATTATCTTAGAATTGCCCTGCTTATATTGCGGCGCCAAGCAAGGTAGAAACTATGGTGCGAGTTAGCGCTCAGAGACTATAATTGAGCAATACCTACAAGATTTGATATAACACCCAGTTGGTAGTTTCGTGTACCTTCCGAAGGCTAACATTGCTATTCCCCAATCTATACAGCGTTACATATTTCTGATTAAGCTCCGTATAGCTGCTCGCCTCATTCTTGCTGTTGGCAACCAGCACATAGCGATCATACTTCTGCGGCGCTTCTATTGCACTAAGATATTCTGCCTGATAAGGTAAGGTAAGCGAGCGTATATCTGCTACAAAACTGGCAATAGGGTAAGCAATCGCATCGTCCAAGAGTACTTTTGATGTAGGCGGCAGGCTATTGATATAAGCTGCAACGCTTTGCGTTTCTTGCTGATCGTCCAGCACTTTTTTATCAATCAATGCTGCAATAAAGTTGCGTTCTTCTGTAATACCCGAACTGCGCAGCATATAGTAACCCGCGAAAATGGTGACGCTAAAGAACAGCGCTATACTGATCTTGAAGATCGCCTCGTTACGTATCGTTCGAACCTTAGTGGCCACGCAGAGCAGAGAAAGAATCAAAAATGGGAGGTAATACTGTTGTGCGATGAAGATCTTCGGATACTTGATCTTCAAAAATTCTATAAATAAGAATGGGGTAAGTAGGGTAAGTACCTGGTAAGTATTTTCGCGGTAAAGATAAATCGCCAGCAGAATTACAGGGAAGAAGATGAGCACCCGGGCAGAGATCATGATAGAAACCTCGGGAAGGCGATGTACAACTTCGTCTTGAAGGGTACTGTAATCGATCTTTTCTGCAAGCACATTCCAGTTCGAATAGGGGCTTTCAATAAAGTAGTCCAAATCGTTCGCATGCGTTAAGTTCAGCACCTTATAGATCAATACGGAAGATAGCGGCAAAAGGAAAAGAATGATAAATATTGCCAGCGACTTGCTGATCAGTTTCCTCCGCAGCGATGGATTGTTAAAACTGATATATAACCTAAAAATAGATTCCTTTTCCCCCAGATTAAGCGTATTTAAAGCAATCGAAAGTACAAGTGGGATAAAGAACAAGGTAAGCCAAACAAATTTGTAATCGCAGAAAATAAGCACTACCAGGCAAATACTTGCAATGGAGATATGAAAAGTGGTGTTGGAGTTATAAAACTTAAATATGTTAAGGAAGAACAGGTAAAAGAAAATGAGCACCATATAGGTTGATTTACCTGAACATCCTGCGGCGAGCATACCCGGGTGAAAAAGAAAAATAGCCAGGACCGCCAAGACATAAAACTCGTCTTGGGTGTGTTTAACTATGGTTCTACAAATAATATAGAATAGCCCGGCCGTTCCTATCGCAGAAGCCATAATTGGCGCTACGGAATAACCGATCAGTGTAAAAATAAAATTACCATAAAAAGGCAGCAGCGGCGAGGTAAGGCCCATCACTTTTAAGCGGTTGCCCTGACCTTCGAATACAATCTTGGCCTTCTCTATAAAGAAAAGTTCTTCTTTATTAAAATAACCAAGTTTAGCTAAGTGCAGGCCAATAAACAGATAGTACACCGCAAGTAGCAGCGCAAGACAAACCAGAAATATAGTTTTAGACTGCCTCATTTAACCGCGTTGGCTGAATTATTAACCTTACTTAATCCGTGGTTGGTTTTCTCCCAGTAGAATGGCTTGATTACCAACTGGTATAAACCTTTATACGCCGCGATAGAATGCATCAGCCAGTATACAGGGTTTGCAATAGCAAACAGAATAAGTTCATAATAGCGGCGCTTAAATACCGCCATCATGTTTACGTAGATCATTAAGATATTGCCGATAAGCAGGTTGAAAATAGACATGAACAATACCCAATCCGGAAATAACAAACGGATGCTTTTAAGGTCGAAAACAAGGTAAGCGATAAATACCGAAAGCAGGAAAGGGTACAGCAAAAAGGTTACCGGTGTAGCGCCGATAAAGAAATTAAAACCTAAGAAACCCTGCCACCCTACTTTTTGCCAAAGCTTAATGGGGTTACGCATGTGTACCAGGTAGGTTTGCATATAACCCTTTATCCACCGCGAGCGCTGCCTGATCCAGTTAAAAGGTTCGTTGTTTGCCTCTTCGTAAGTTGTAGAATTTACAATGGCTATTTTATAACCTTTTGCGTATGCTCTTACCCCCAAATCAGCATCTTCGGTAACGTTAAACGGATCCCAGCCGCCTAATTCCGTCAGGTTATCCAATTTAAAATGGTTGCTGGTCCCGCCTAACGGGATGGGAATATCCAGCGTATCCAAACCTGGCAGCATATAGTCAAACCAGTAAGAATATTCCAGCGTGAACATCCGGGTCAGGAAGTTCTCATTCCGGTTAAAATAATTCAGCGCGCACTGAATACAGATATAGTTGGAAGGAAGCTTTTCGAACATCCGCACTACTTTCTTCAACTGGTCCGTATCAGGGATATCCTCTGCGTCATAAATGGTAAGAAACTTACCGCGCGAAAAGTGGAGGCCATAATTACATGCTTTTGGCTTTGTTTTAGGCATGTGATACGGTACCACAATTACTTCAAAGATGGCCGGGAAGTCGAGGTTTCTAACCGCGTTTAGCGTTTTATCATCATCCTCTTCAATCAGCAGTTTAATGTCCAGTTGTTCGCGCGGGTAGTCAATGCTTTGCAGGTTCCAGATCAGTTTCTTGATCAGCTTATCTTCTTTATAAACCGGTAAGTGGATGGTATAAATAGGCAACTGGTCGTCCTTTACGTTTTTAACCTCTTCTTTGGTTACCTGCTGGTGCAGTTCAAAGCGCGAACCCACCAAAGCAAGGAACAATTTAAAGGTAATAGCCACCAGGAACACGCTACTGATAATTACGTTGATAACGATAGCCGTCAACGTGAAACTGAGCACCAGGAAGGTGGCGATAATGGCGATAGTAGCAAAAATGAAGATCAGCTGCGAATTAGTGAACGTAACCAGCGCGGAGCTTTCGGCATCGCGGTTTAGCAGCTCAAACACCGCTGATTTTACGTAGGGAATGCCGATCAACTTGTGGCTCAACCAGGTAATATCTAAATCGGAGGCCACGATGATCTCCGGGTCGCAGTCAAAAGTAAGTTTAACGAAATCTATAAAAAGCTGGTCGCTCGGATCAGCCATAATCGTTACAATCTTACCGTTCTCTTTACGTAAAGGCAAAGCGAGGTGCTCGTCGGCAAACTTCAGGTCTACCTGGTCAAGTATCTCTTTATCATACGGTTGCTCCCGGATCTCTTCAAAGGCATAACCTGCATTATTCAGTGAGCGCTCGTAATTTTTCCTGGAGATATAGCCGAAATTCAGGACGATCTTGATGAACGATAGCCCTGATCTTTCCGAATGCCGGTAGATCTTCTCGACGTCTTCATCCGTAATAAAGCCGTCCCGTACCAGCATTTGTGGTATGGGCAGCTTTTTGGAATAGGACGTGCTGTCTGCAACAGTGGCTTTTACCGGCCCGCTTTCCGCCAATTCGCTCAGTTCTTCCGGCATCTTATCGCTCAATTATATTATTCGTTGATAATCTCCTGTGATTTCTGAACCTTGAACCTTACGTACAGGAACGCTACCAGGATCAGGATCAGGATACCTAACAGGATATACAAGTTATAACTTTCCCAGAAACGGGCTAAAGCGCTCTTGGTGTCTACATACTCCAGGTTCTCGCTCGATTTACTGATGTTGAACAGGTATTTATTATTGTTCACATCTGCGATACAAACGTTGCTGGATAGGGTAGACAGCTGTTCTGTGATAGATTGTGAAGCTGCCAGGAATGCATTTGCCAGGTTTTTACCGGTTGCAGTAAGTACCAGGCAGGCGTTGTTGCTTCGGCCATAAAAAATCTGCGCTAAACCGTTGGATACAGAGTCGGCAACGGTATACACTACCTCGTTATTATTGTTGTTGTACAGCCTGAAATCATGGTTGAACTTGATCGGGGCGTCCGGGAATTCTTCGATCAAAGGGTCATTCCTGGAAAGCAGTGCCACAACGTTGTATTTCTTCAGGTTAGCTTTGTTGCTGTTCAGCTCGTCCGAATACATGAATTGCGGGAAGTTATTCGCGTTGATGTTATTGTTCAACTCGTAAATGATCTCGCCCATCGCACCTGCTGCATATTTTGCATAATCGCGGCTTACCACAATACAGGTAGTACCGGCATTAAAGGCCTCCGGATATTGGTAAAAGCTCAGGTCGTTAGAAATGAACGGGTTTTTAGATTCCAGGTACGATTTGTCGACATCTATCTCTGCAAAGAAGTTGGTGAAACTGCTGTTACAGTTACCATTGGTTGGATAGAAGCGGAATTCGGCAATCAGCGTATTATACTTATGGTGCTGGTACCGGTTAATGGTAACCGCCGTATTTAATTTTCCCGAAGCATCCAGCTTTTCACTGCTGATAAGCATTCCGTTCAGGTAAATGTTAAAGTAGCCGCGGTCTGTAGTTGCCAACGCGCTGTAGTTAGCTACAAAACGGATCTCCACCTCTTTCGGGGTAAAGCTGAAATCGCTGTTTTTAAAGTTATAAACCGTTTTTAACGAACCCACACCTGATGTAAAATTGGTTAAACCACCAATCTGGCGTAAAGTTAACTTAGAGCGGTTTTCGTCTATGGTTTTAAAGAAGTTGTTGGTAGCGCTGTTAATGAGCAGGTAGTCGCCGAAGGTAGAGTTCAGGATGTTCATATTGCCCATAGCAGTGATGCTTTTTTCATAACCCTGATCATCGCCACCAGTGATAAACAATATTTCCTGTGGCACCTGGTGGGTTTGTACTGAACGAACAGGGGTAAGCTGCCCGTTAAGATTCACCAGGTTGGTTACCGTATCGGTTACACTGATCACATTCTTGTGCAGGTAAAGCAAGCCCTGGCCGCTACCAGGAGTAATTTTTACCAACCCACGTTTGCCGGCGGGGATCTGATTAATGTTACCTACCATAATACAGTTATAAAGTGTATCTGAATAATGGTCGGCCGGTACTACCTGTATATTCTTAGCGTCAGCTCTTTTTAAACGTGCGTAAGCCCATGCTACAGCTTTCAGATCATGCAATGTTGGGTTACTTGGATAGATAATCGCTGTTTTAGAATCAAAACAGTTAGAGATATTAACGTTGTTGAAGAAATTCTGGCTGCTGCGGTTCAAAGCCAGGTAAGAATAGTTTTTCACCTTTAACCACATGGCGGGATTATCCAGGTCACGACATTTGTCATCAGTGATCGTCAGCAAGGTGCGTACCTGTATCTTGATATACCTGCGGTCTGGCGAAAGATCGTTACGGCTCAGGTTAACTGTCAGTCGTTCAATAGAGTCTTTGGTTAAGCGGGCACTGTACACCGGCTTATCATTGATCATGACGTTGATGTATGATTTTTCTTTGATCAGCGCTTGTGATCCCTCGAAGTATAACACCAGTTTACTGCCGTTCAGTTCCATGAACGGATCAATTTTTATGTAGTACGAACTGGAACCGCTCATGCCCATCACGGCATCATCTTCCCGTCCGAGCGACTTGAAAGTAATGATGCTCTGCTGTGCAGAAGCAGCTTTGATCAGTATACCAATAAAAAACAGTAAGGATAAGAATTTCTTCATCTGGTTGTTATTAATTTATCACGTTAAATTCTACTCTGAAATAATTGCCGTTCACATCGCTGCGGTAGCTCAGGTCGCCACCCATCTCCTGGGTCATCAGCTTCGCAATGGATAAGCCTAAACCAAGCCTGCTGCCCGTTGCGTTGGTGGTGTTGGCGTCGTTAAGGGTTTTCAGCTTATTAAACATGCCGTCCAGTTCATCCTGGCCAATGGCGATCCCTTCGTCGATGATCTCAAAGACAAATTTCTGCCGTTGCAGGCTGGTGGCTACTTTAATGCTGTTGTTAGTTTGCGAAAATTTAATGGCGTTTGATAGCAGGTTCTGAAATACCTGTCCGGCAAACACCTTATCAAGCCGCACATTAAGGGGCAATTTCAGGATGTTATCAATCAGCGTAATGTTCTTCATCTGGGCGGTTTCTACCAATCCCTTAAATACGTAACGCGCTTCTGTATTAATATCGAATATTTCGAAGTTAAATTTGATCTCGGGCGAATCAACTTCTTTTGCCTCCATCAGCATATTCAGCATGTACTGCATTTTTTCTGCCGACTCTGAAATGTACTGCAGAAACTCTTTCTGATCTGTGCTTAAACGGTATTCTTCTTCCTTGATACCATTGGTACTCATAATTACAGAACCGATCAGGTTTTTAAGATCGTGCCCGGCGATGTTGATAAAGCTGTTTTTTTGCTCGTCCAGCTTGCGCAGTTTATCATATTGCAAGTCGATGATGTTGTTTTTCTCAACAATATCGCGGTTCTGGCTTTTCAACTGCTCGTTAGATTTCTCGATCAGTAACTGCGAACGCACATCCCGCTCAGTTACTTTATACCTCGCGCTTACGATAAGGCAGGAGATGATGCTGGTAATAAAGAAATACTGCCCGCCGTTATTAATAAAAAGATCCAGCGAGTACTGGTTCAGTACATTAAAAAAGATGACAAGTAAAACAATTGCAAAGGCTACCTGTATTACAGAATTAATAGGCTCCCAGTATACCTGTAGGTTAAAGAACAGGACAATGGCAGAATAAATGAGAAAGAATACCGTAACCTCTTGCACATTAACCACATTACAAAGTATGGCCGATGGGATAGAGAGCAGCATAAAAGCAATATGCAGCAAGATGCGGTAATCGTATTTTCGGGATTGAAAAAAGGTGTACAAGCCAAGGATAGCGAGCACCAGGATAATGCGGACGATGAGGAATTGGATCCAGATGTCTGGAGCGTAAATAAAGTCTATGATGCCAAGTAGCGGGTACAAGAAAATGATTGTCCAAATAATATTGTTGGTTTGATACCAGGCTTTCTTATTCGCTTCTCTTGCAAATTCGTCTTTATTTATTTGAACAAGCATTATTTACGATAGTATAAATGTATTAAGGAGTAAAGGTTCTTTCGGTCTTTAATCTTGATGAAAAAAACGGCATTTAAAATTACGCAATTTAATCTTAAATTAAAGACAATCGCGCTCTTCTTTCTTATTGTTGCAATTGCGCCTGCCGCGAAATGCAATAATGCAAAAACTAATCCAATACCTCAAAGCAGGGCTGTTGCTTTCAGGCGCGCTAAAGGTTTAGATAACGGAATAAGCATATCCTGGCTGGAACAAACCTGGAATCCGGAGGCGCTGAAAGAAAACCCGCTTAAAAATACAGATTTTCAATTGCTTAAAAAATTAGGGTTTAAAACTATTCGTTTACCCGTTGCTTTTGAATTTTACCAGGCAAAACCGGGTGGGATAGCGCCCCTATTAAGCCGGATAGATAATGTACTGGCCCAATGCAGGCGCTATCGTTTTAAGCTGATCATAGATTACCATTACGGCGAGATAAATGATACCAATTACACCTCAGCTACCCAAAAGGCAATAAATACCTGGCTGCTAATAAGTAAGCGGTATGGTAAAGTATCTGGAGATGAGCTGTTTTTCGAGATTTATAACGAGCCGCCACATATGGATCCTGCGAAATGGAAGGACGCCGCTTATAACATCACCACGGCCATCAGAAAAGCAGATCCGGACAGGACTTTATTGGTAGGCGCTTCTAATTACAACAGCATCTACGAACTGAGCCGTTTTGTAAGGCTTTCCGACGAGAATATTATTTACACCTTCCATTTTTACGAACCTTTCTTTTTTACACACCAGGGTGCGGCCTGGGTAGGCGATCAGGTAGCGACAACCGGGGTTGCTTTTCCCTATAATGAGAAAAATTTTCCACAACTAAATCCAAAGGCTAAAAATACCTGGGGCGAAACCAATTATTACCAGTACGCCAAAGACGGGAACGAACAATCTGTTAAAGATAAACTGGGAATTGTTAAAGCATGGGGCGATAAATATGTGGTGCCTTTGGTATGTACAGAGTTCGGTGTGTATAACAAATATGCAGATCTGGATAGCCGATGCCGTTACATCAAGGCGGTTAAAACATCATTGCGCGCGTTAAAAATCCCGGGAATTTTATGGGATTATCATACAAATTTCTCCATCTTTACAGGGCCGCCGTCCGAAGCTCATTTACCCCCTTGTATGAGGGATGCGCTGGCCCCAGGAAAACCAACTAAATAAACCGCTTTTGCGTTAAAACTACTATCTTTACGGATTGTTTAATTTATAACTATGGAGTTTTTTGTCGAGCAGCGCCGCGAAGTAATGAAGCATATCGAAAAATACATGCTCGAAAAAATGTTTGATTTTTTGAAGCCTGTTGAGGATATGTGGCAACCTTCTGACCTGTTGCCGGATTCATCGCGCGATACCTTCTTTTCTGAGATCAAAGAATTACAGGAAAGCGCTAAAGGTTTGTCTTACGACCTGATTGCTGTTTTGATCGGCGATACTATTACAGAGGAAGCTTTACCAACCTATGAATCATGGCTAACCATGGTAGAAGGGGTAAGTAAAGATGAGGACAATGGCTGGATGAAATGGACCCGCTACTGGACAGCTGAAGAAAACCGCCACGGCGATCTGCTGAACAAGTACCTTTATCTTTCAGGCCGTGTGAATATGCGAGCGATGGAAGTATCTACCCAGTACCTGATTGCTGATGGTTTTGATATCGGTACCGGAGCAGACCCTTACCGTAACTTTATTTATACGTCCTTCCAGGAAATGGCGACTAACGTGTCGCACCGTCGTGTTGCAGCACAGGCAAAAAAATATGGCGATACCTTGTTAGCTAAAATGTGTGGGGTGATTGCGGCAGACGAAGCTCGCCATGCGAAAGCTTACAAACATTTCATTTCTAAAATATTTGAGGTGGACGCCAGCGAAGCAATGATTGCCTTTGAAGATATGATGCGCAAGAAAATTGTAATGCCAGCGCATTTCCTTCGTGAGGTTGGCTTAAAGATCGGCCAGACGTTTGGCCATTTTACCGATGCTGCGCAACGCCTGGGTATTTACACCGCAATAGATTACGTGGATATTCTGAAAGAACTCATTGAAGACTGGCATATTGAAAGCATAACTGACCTGAACGAGGCCGGCGAGAAAGCAAGAGACTACCTGGTTAAACTGCCAGACCGTTTATTGCGGGTAGCCGAGCGTATGAAAAATCCGATGCTGGAATATAAATTCAGCTGGATCAACGGCTAAGAATTCTCCCCGATATAGCGGATGTTACGGCTGCCCAGGAATTCCATCAGTAGCGTATTGATGATGTCTTCCAGCGTTAGCGCATTGACATCATCGGTGTAATGTTCAGATTTTAAAATATGTATTTCTGTTCCGTGTTTTTCAATGCGGAACAGAAATCCGTCATACAATTCCTCATTAAATACTTCCAGCGAGTCTGCATCTGTCCTCAGATCAAATTTCAGATGTACCTGCCTTTGCTGCTGAAACAACGGGTTTAGCTCTTCGCCGAAAAAGCTTTTCAGTTCCTCTATCGTAATGTCCCCGTTCGTTTTGATGATCTTCATATCAGCAGAATTTACTTTAACTACAACCCGGACTGATTATTTGTTTGTAGTAGGTATTTAGGTTTTCTTTCTTAAAACTGCTATCATTGGTAAACGTTTCTATCTTATGCAGTACAAGTTATTGGGTCGCTCTGGCCTTAAAGTTTCTGAATTGTGTTTAGGTACCATGGGCTTCGGCACCGAAGGTGGCTGGGGTGCAGACAGGGAAACCAGCTTTGCCATTTTAGATGAATATGCCAACGCCGGAGGGAATTTCCTGGATATGGCAAACATTTATAAACTGGGTACCAGCGAGAAGATTATCGGCGAATATTTAAGCAGTAATGATCGTCACCACTTTGTGGTGGCTACCAAGTATACCTTAAAAGATAACACCACTAACGTTAACGCATCCGGCAATAACCGTAAGAATATGATGCGCAGTGTAGAGGCCAGCTTACAGCGGTTGAACACCGATTTCATAGATGTGTTTTACCTGCACATCTGGGATGATATTACCCCGATAGATGAAGTGTTGCGCGGGTTGGATGACTTGATCCGTCAAGGAAAGGTGAATTATGCAGCAATCAGCGATACGCCTGCCTGGGTAGTTGCTAAGGGGAATACTTTAGCCGAACTAATGGGTTGGAGCCAGTTTATTGCCCTGCAGGTAGAGTATAGTTTAATACAACGTACGCCAGAGCGGGAACTGATCCCGATGGCGAAACACTTCGGCATTACGGTTACGCCATGGGCGCCTTTAGCAGGTGGGGCGTTGACCGGGAAATATCTGCGTGGCGAGCAGGGGAGAGTAAAAGCGGAAAGTAACCGCAGGAACGAGAACAGCGAGCGGATTACCCGCGAAGTGATGGCGATAGCGGAAGAAATTGGCTGTACACCGGCACACGTAGCGCTGAGGTGGATGATGCAGCAAAATTTCTCTTGTATACCTATCGTCGGCGCAACCAAAGTAGATCAGTTAAAAGATAACCTGAAAACTACGGAAGTTACTCTTGCACCAGAGCAATTGAAACGTCTGGACGAAGCGAGTGCAATGCCCTTGGGCTTCCCCGGCGATTTCTTTAAGGAAGAAGCCGTACGCGTTAACTCATTCGGCGGATTTTATGATAGGGTAGAGAAGCGGAGATAAGGATTTCGAAATTCGGATTTAGCTATGAATAGTAACTGTAAATTAGGAACGAGGAAAACAGCTAAAGGTATGTATCGGGGGGCTAAAGTGTGAAAACATCTTGATTCTTGTTTCTCTCTTTATCCTTTCACCACAATATCGTATTTGGTCAATAAGCCAGCCAGACCATGAATGGAGAATTTGGCTTTTTTAATGAAGTTGAGATCAGGGTCGATGGTGTAGTTGTAAGAAGTAGAAAAGTCTGCACCTTTTAATTGTGTCCGGTCGAACGCGGCTTGGTTTAGATCGCAGTGGTCAAAAATGGCGTTCGAGAGATCTGCCTCGGTAAAATCAGTCCCTTTTAAAGAGCAGTTGCTGAACTTCGCCCCCTTGTTTTTTTTTTGATAGAAGATGGCCTTATCCAGCAGGCAGTCGTCAAAATGCACTTCAAACAAGAACTTAGATGCCTTACTGAAGTCAACCCCGGCCAATTGGCAGTTCTTAAAACTGATATTTTGTAGCCCTGTGTTCGGGATATTACAGTCGGTAAATACACAATTAATGAACTGGCAGGTCGTAAACACGATATCATAAAGCTGGCCGGAAGAAAAATCGCAATTATGAAAGGTGCAGTTTTCAAAAGATGCTTTTTTAGCCCGCAGATCATCTGCTGTTAGTTGTGTGAATGTTTGCTCTTCGATGATTTGCATGTTATTCGATTCGAATTTTGGGTACTAAGAGTCGGGTTAAAGATAAATATTAGGTTATAAAAGATAAACGTAGGATTTTTTAAAGCAACTTTGCCATAGCAGCAAAGTTGCCAAACTTAGCGAAGCGATCTCATGAACGCCTTTGAGAAATAAACACATGTGAATAACGGCCTAGCCGGTAATATGCTTTTTCTGCCGCACACTTCTTTCGCTCAAGCAATCCAGAATCACCGACAACGATAGCTGTTACCGCTACTAACGTTCGCACTATGCCTTCGCTTCGGGCAACAGCTATAAGGTCGCTTGCCAGCACTCATACCCACTGTTCTGTCTTGCTTTTTACCAAAAGCCGGTTGCCGGCGTTAAAGCTTCAGTAACGAACAGAGCGTAAGCATACTAAATTGTCGCAGCGCAGGACCTCTCCCTAACCCTCTCCAAGGGAGAGGGAACAAAAGTCCTCCCTGCTGGGGAGGATTTAGGTGGGGCTACACTGCGGTGCCGCGGCGAGTTTTTAGCTACTTTCTTTTAACGGCTAAAAGAACTTAGCTTCCAGTAACTTTAATAAATCACTTTCCCTTAAATATTGTCGCCGTAAGTATTCCTACATATTCCTTCTATACTGCCCACCAACTTCATACAATGCTTGGGAGATCTGCCCGAGCGAGCAATATTTGCAAACTTCCATTAACTGCTCAAAGGTATTTTTACCGTCAACTGCTGATTGTTGTAAAGCTTTCAGCAACGCAGCTGACTTGTCTTCATTTCGTTTTTTGAAGTTTTCTAACGCCGTGATCTGGTACTGCTTTTCTTCTTCCGTAGCGCGGATCACTTCCGCGGGGACTAGTGTAGGCGAGCCTTTTTTATTCAGGAACGTATTTACCCCGATGATAGGATATTCACCGGTATGTTTTAGGGTTTCGTAGTAAAGCGATTCTTCCTGAATTTTACTGCGCTGGTACATGGTCTCCATCGCACCCAGTACACCGCCGCGGTCATTGATTCGTTTGAATTCGGCCATCACTGCTTCCTCAACCAGGTCTGTCAGTTCTTCAATAATAAAGGCACCCTGTATGGGGTTCTCATTTTTAGCTAAGCCGAGCTCGCGGTTGATGATCAGTTGGATAGCCATCGCCCGCCGAACAGATTCTTCCGTTGGGGTAGTAATTGCCTCGTCGTAAGCGTTAGTGTGCAGTGAGTTGCAGTTATCGTAAATGGCGTACAAAGCCTGTAAGGTGGTGCGGATATCGTTAAAGTCAATTTCCTGGGCATGCAGCGAGCGGCCGCTGGTTTGGATATGGTACTTCAGCTTCTGCGAACGATCATTCCCTTTGTATTTGTTCTTAATGGCTTTCGCCCAGATTCGGCGTGCCACCCGGCCGATTACCGCATATTCAGGGTCGATACCGTTGGAGAAAAAGAACGATAGGTTAGGGGCGAAGTCGTCGATGTGCATGCCCCGGCTTAAATAGTATTCTACATAAGTAAAGCCATTAGCCAGGGTAAAAGCCAATTGGGTAATCGGGTTGGCGCCAGCTTCGGCAATATGGTAGCCGGAGATAGAAACCGAATAAAAGTTCCGCACCTTCTGGGTAATAAAGTATTCCTGGATATCCCCCATCAAACGCAAAGCAAATTCGGTAGAAAATATACAGGTGTTCTGGGCCTGATCTTCCTTCAGAATATCTGCCTGTACGGTACCCCGCACACTGGAAATCGCATAAGCTTTAATTTGCTGATAAACATCAGCCGGCAAAACCTGGTCGCCGGTAAGGCCGAGCAGCATCAAGCCGAGGCCGTTGTTGCCTTCGGGAAGGGGAGAAGCCTCACCTAAATCCTCTCCAGGGGAGAGGACTTTCCTATCCGGTTGTTTAGCTAGGGTTTCTTCGATTTGCTTTATAACCCCTGATAGATTATCAAGTACTTGCTGATTGGTAAAGCGGATGACATCGAAACCATAATGCTTAAGGGCGGTAGTGCGTACCTCATCATACTCCTTATTAACCTGATGTTGTTCCCCGTCTATCTCAATAACCAATCCCTTTTGCAGGCAAATAAAGTCAGCTATATAATTGTCTACAGCATGCTGCCTCCTGATTTTATAACCAATCTGGCTATTTCTTAAATGCTGCCAAAGCAGTTCTTCTGCTTCAGTTGATGATTTGCGGTTTTTCCTGGAGTTGTCTTTTAAATTTTGCCAATTTTTTAAATTAGAAGTAGCGTAGCCCGCTTTTTTCTCCCTCTCCTCTGGAGAGGGTTGGGGAGAGGCGCTCTCCAGAGGCTTTTGTGAAGTAGCAGGGGCCGCATTATACCTCGGCCGCTCCAAACCTTTATCATCATACACTTCTTTAAATTTCGCTTCTACCAGGTGCTCTAACTGGTGTTCACGTATATACTTTTCACATTGCTGATCGATGGCGGCATTCATAAAGAAGCCCAATAACATTGGGGCGGGGCCGTTGATGGTCATTGACACAGAGGTAGACGGATGGCAAAGATCAAAACCGGAGTATAATTTCTTTGCATCGTCTAGCGTGGCAATGCTTACGCCTGAATTACCGATTTTACCATAAATATCCGGGCGGGTATGCGGGTCCTCGCCATATAAAGTAACAGAGTCGAACGCGGTAGATAAACGATGTGCCGGTTGCCCGAGCGATACATAATGGAAACGTTTATTCGTACGTTCGGGGCCGCCTTCGCCGGCAAACATGCGCGTAGGGTCTTCGCCTTCACGTTTCAGCGGGAACACACCGGCTGCGTAAGGGAATTCTCCCGGCAAGTTTTCGGTTAGTAACCAACGGAGAATGTCACCCCAGGCCTCGTATTTCGGTAAAGCGATTTTAGATATCCGTAGCTGGGAAAGCGAGGTGGTGAACAAAGGCCGCCTGATCTCTTTATCACGAACCTTATAAATGAAATCATCCGCCTGATATTGCTTTACCCTTTCCGGCCAATCGCGCAGCAGTTTTTTACATTCGTGGTGCAGCCCTTCTTCCAGTTGCTGGTAAATCCGTTCTAATTCCTCTTTTGTCTTTGCTCCTTCGTCCAAAAGGTCTATCGTTCCCTGCAACTGATATAGCTGCTGCGCCAATCGGCATTGCTCATTTACCCATTGTTTATAGGCCGCAGCACTTTCAGCAATCTCGGCCAGGTAGCGGTTACGGTCCGGCGGGATGATAAATACTTTTTCAGGCTGCTGCTGATCCGTTGGAAGATCGGGTTTAAAATCTACGCCGGTTTTCGCTTTGATGGTATTTAGCAGCGCTGCGAAAAGGCTGTTCATGCCGGGGTCGTTAAACTGCGAAGCCATGGTTCCAAAAACAGGCATGGTATCGTCGGCAACATCAAACAGTTGATGGTTTCGTTTATACTGACGGCGCACGTCGCGGATGGCATCCAAAGCACCGCGCTTATCAAACTTGTTAATAGCCACCACGTCTGCAAAATCCAGCATGTCTATTTTCTCCAACTGCGTGGCGGCGCCAAATTCCGGTGTCATCACGTAAAGGGATACATCGCAGTAATCGGTGATCATAGTATCGCTTTGGCCGATACCAGATGTTTCGACAATTACCAGGTCAAACCCGGCAGCTTTGCAAACGTCAATCGCTTCTTCAATATACCCGGATAGTGCCAGGTTTGATTGACGGGTAGCCAGCGAGCGCATGTAAACACGCGGACTGTTGATGGCATTCATCCGGATTCGGTCGCCCAGCAAAGCTCCGCCGGTTTTCCGTTTAGATGGGTCTACAGAAATAATGGCCAACGTTTTATCTGTCTCTGCTAAAAAACGGCGGACAAATTCATCCACTAAAGACGACTTCCCAGCACCGCCTGTACCGGTAATCCCTAACACGGGAATGAAAGTGGCTCCTTCTCTTTGGGAGAAGGCGGGGGATGAGGCCTTGAAACTTTCCGGATGGTTTTCTGCCAGAGTGATCAGTTGGGCTATCGCTTTAGGATCTTTTTCGGGCAGATGCTTCAGTTCGCCGTTCAAAGTAGTCTTGGTCTCGTAATCGCATTGCTGCAGCATATCATTGATCATGCCCTGTAAACCCATGCGGCGGCCATCATCCGGCGAATAAATTCTGGCAATGCCATACTGCTGCAGTTCTTCAATTTCCTGCGGTAAGATCACACCTCCGCCACCGCCAAATATTTTAATGTGCCCCGCGCCGCGTTCGTGCAGCAGATCATGCATATATTTAAAGTATTCGAGGTGCCCGCCCTGGTACGATGTCAGCGCAATGCCCTGCACATCTTCTTGTATGGCGCAGTTTACCACTTCCTCAACAGAGCGGTTATGCCCCAGGTGGATCACTTCCGCACCGGATGATTGCAGAATGCGCCGCATGATATTGATGGTAGCGTCGTGCCCATCGAAAAGGGAAGCAGCGGTTACAAAACGGATTTTATGTACAGGTTTATAAGGAGCAATGGTTTCCATTGATATAGCTTTGCTAAGGTCAAAAATAAACAAATCTATCACCGATGCTATGCTTGCATAGTAATTAAATATAATGCGCTGCGCTTCTGATTGTTTACAATGCTGCAAGAATCCTCTGGGCCTTAAATGGAAATTTAACAACGGAAATCCGAAATACATCAGTACCTTTGCGCTCCATTTATTTGATTGATAATGAGTACAACAAGAGGTCCGATATCTCAGTTTATTGAGAAAAATTACTTACACTTTAACGCAGCCGCTTTAGTTGATGCTGCTAAAGGTTATGAAGCCCACTTGGAGCAAGGCGGCAAGATGATGGTTACCCTGGCAGGGGCAATGAGTACTGCCGAGTTGGGTATTTCACTGGCAGAAATGATCCGTCAGGATAAGATTGCGATTATCTCCTGTACCGGCGCCAACCTGGAAGAAGACATCATGAACCTGGTGGCGCACTCGCACTATAAACGTGTGCCTAACTACCGCGACTTAAGCCCGCAGGACGAGTGGGACTTGCTGGAAAATCACTACAACCGTGTTACCGATACCTGTATCCCAGAAGAAGAGGCTTTTCGTCGTTTGCAGAAACACATCCACCAGATATGGAAAGATGCTGATGATAAAGGCGAACGTTATTTCCCGCATGAGTATATGTACAAGATACTGCTAAGCGGCGAGCTGGAGCAGTATTACGAGATCGACCCGAAGAATTCATGGATGCTGGCTGCAGCTGAGAAAAATCTGCCGATTGTAGTACCGGGATGGGAAGATTCTACCATGGGTAATATCTTCGCTTCTTATGTGATCAAAGGCGAAATTAAAGCTACGACCATGAAGAGCGGTATTGAGTATATGGCCTGGTTGTCTGACTGGTATGTGAAGAATTCAGACGGCCATGGCGTAGGTTTCTTCCAGATCGGCGGTGGTATCGCAGGCGACTTCCCAATATGCGTGGTGCCAATGCTTTACCAGGATATGGAGATGGAAAACATTCCGTTCTGGAGCTATTTCTGCCAGATCTCAGACTCTACCACTTCATACGGATCTTACTCTGGTGCGGTACCTAATGAGAAGATCACCTGGGGTAAACTGGATATCCATACCCCTAAGTTCATCGTGGAGTCTGACGCGACAATTGTTGCCCCATTAATTTTTGCCTGGGTGCTAAAACAATAATGTAAAATTCCAAATTACGATAACGCAGTTTTGATATTGCGATAGCCCACTATACTTGAAAACCCCTTTTACTGTCTGTAAAGGGGGTTTTTGTCTTTAGTTTAGAACGATTATAAATTAGACATTACTGTCATTACTTTGTCAGCGATACTGTAATAAATTTTACTTTTGTGGACTGTAAAAAAGGGTGGTGAACGCACATTCGCAGCCTTTTTACAATAAATTACAAAAAACTATCAAGCACAAATACACTGTATGAGAAATATCTCATTGATTTTTAAACAATTTTCCAGGGCGGTTTTACTGGTTGCCGGTTTTGCAGCTATGGGTTTTTCGGCTCATGCGCAAGCGGATGCGGCGAAGGGTGAGGCCTTGTTTAAAGCCAACTGTACAGCCTGTCACAAGATTGATCAGCGTATGACTGGTCCGGCTTTAGGTCCGACCATTTCATCTGAAACTGACGACAAGTGGTTAACCAAATGGATTCAGAACAACCAGGCGTTAATCGCAGCAAAAGATCCTAAAGCATTAAAGATCTACAACGAGTACAACCAGGCGGGCATGAACGTGTTCACCAACCTGAGCGACGGCGATGTAGCAAACATTATTGCTTACGTTCGTGAAGACTGGAAAAAAATGCAGGCAACCCCTGCACCTGGCGCAGCTACTAACGGCGCTGCTACAGAAAGCGGTCCGAGCAATGTCGTAATCTTCGGTCTGATCGGCGTTATCGTTATCGCGCTAATCGTTATCCTGGTGTTAAACAGGGCTATCGGTACCTTAGAGAAGATATTAATCAAGAAACAAGCAGAGCCGGTTGTTGAAGAGGAAGAAGTTGAAGCAGAGCCGGTTGATCGTTTTGCATTTGTAAAACGTGTTGCCAAAAACAAGAAGCTGGTATTCTTTATCATACTGTGCGGTACGATAGCGTTAGGCAGCTTAAGCTGGGTAACGATGTGGAACACCAACGTTCACCAGGGTTATCAGCCTGCGCAACCGATCAAGTATTCGCACGAATTACACGCAGGTGTAATGAAGATCAACTGTCAGTACTGTCACGTTGCAGCATACAAAGGCAAAAATGCTTCTATTCCATCTTTGAACATTTGTATGAACTGTCACAAAGTGGTTAAAACCGAATCGCCAGAGATCCACAAGATCTATGACGCATTGGGTTACGATCCGCAGACACAGAAATATGACAGCACCAAAGCTAAACCAATCCAGTGGGTACGTATCCACAACCTGCCAGACTTTGCATACTTCAACCACGCACAACACGTACGTGTAGGCGGTATCGAGTGTCAGCGTTGTCACGGTCCTATCCAGACCATGAAAGAGGTTTACCAATACTCACCATTGACAATGAAATGGTGTATCCAGTGTCACAAACGTACCGGTGTTAACGGTAAAGGCAACGCTTACTACGAAAGCATGCTGAAAGTACATGACCGCATTAAGAAAGGCGAGAAAGTTACCGAAGCTGAAATGGGCGGTTTAGAGTGCGCCAAGTGTCACTATTAATTAATTAAGAACTTAGCAATTACAGTTTATATAGCTTAAATGGAAAGCAATAAAAAATACTGGAAGGGTTTAGAAGAACTGAACAAAACTCCGGAGTTTATTGAAAACAATAAAAACGAGTTTGCTGAACCTATTCCGATCGAAGATATCCTGGAAGGAGATGGCCTTAAAGCTAAGACTCCACGCCGCGATTTCTTAAAAGCGCTTGGTTTTGGTGTGGGTGCCGTTTCTCTGGCTGCTTGTCAGAAAACGCCGGTACATAAATCATTACCATACCTGATAAAACCAGAGGAGGTAACTCCGGGCGTAGCTAACTTTTATGTTTCCAGCTACGACGGTCAGGCTATCCTGGTAAAAACACGTGAAGGCCGTCCGATCAAGATCGAGGGTAACCCTGGCGATCTGTTTGGTAAAGGCGGTGCGTCGGCTACGGTACAGGCATCCATTCTTGATCTTTATGATTCAAGCCGCCTGAAAAACCCGATGCAGGACGGTGGCGAAACCGGATGGCAGCAGGTTGATGCTTACATCAAAGGACAATTAACTGCTATCAAAACCGGTGGCAAAAAAATCCGTATCGTAAGCGCTACTGTTAACAGCCCATCAACACAAGCGGTTATTGCAGATTTTGTTACTGCTTACCCAACTACAAAGCACATTAATTATGATGCCGTTTCTTATACCGGTATCATCCAGGCTAATCAAAACAGCTTCGGTAAAGCGGTATTGCCTCACTACAATTTTGATGCTGCCGACGTTATCGTAAGCTTCGGCGCCGATTTCTTAGGTACCTGGATCTCTAATACCGAATTCAACCGCCAGTATGCGTCACGCCGTGCGGCAAAAGCATTAGAGGCTGGTAAAATGTCGCGTCATATTCAGTTCGAAAGCGGCATGAGCCTAACCGGTACTAACGCCGATGTGCGTATGCCGATCAAGCCGTCTGAAGAAGGTATCGCGATCATTAGCTTATACAACGCATTAACCGGCACTACTTTACCTGGTTCTAAAAAGGTAAGTGATGCCAATACAGATAAAGCCATCACCCTTGCCGCTAAAGAATTGTTAGCAGCAAAAGGCCGTGCGCTGGTAGTATCAGGCAGTAATGATGTAGCTGTTCAGGTGTTGGTAAATGCGATCAACTCTTTATTAGGCAGCTACGGTACTACTATTGATCTTGATAACCCTTCTTACCAATATAAAGGTAACGACCAGGAGTTTGTAGATTTCATCGGTGAAATGAAACGCGGCGAAGTTGATGCCGTGTTCTTCCTGAATGCAAATCCTGCATATGATTATTATAACGCAAATGAATTTAAAGACGCACTGAAGAAAGTTCGTTTGAAAGTTTCATTTGCACCTTATAGCGACGAAACTGCTGCATTGTGTAACGTTGTTGCACCAAACAGCCACTTCCTGGAATCATGGGGTGACGAAAACGCAGTAGAAGGTTACTACACTATCGTTCAACCTGCGATCAATACGGTTTACAACACCCGTCAGGCAGAGGTAAGCTTATTAACCTGGGCAGATGCTCCGGTGAAAGACTACTACACTTATGTTCGCAATAACTGGAACACTAATATCCTTTCTAAAGCAGGTTTGTCTGGCCAGCAAGGTTGGGAGAAAGTGCTGCAAACCGGTTTTGTAAAAGCTGCTGCTAAACCGGCAACTGCCTACACTTTCGGCCGCGACCTGAATGCGGTGGTTACTACCATCCTTAGCCATAGCCAGCAATTAGCTGCTTCTGGTGATAAAAAGTTAGAGCTTCAGATTTATGTAAGTAATAACATCCAGGACGGTAAAAAAGCAAATAACCCTTGGTTACAGGAGCTTCCTGATCCCGTAAGTAAAGTTACCTGGGATAACTACGCAGCGATGTCTATCAAGACTGCTGAGAAATTAGGTATCCAGGAAGGCGATTATATCAATATCAAATCTGGTAACTATACGATCGAGCTTCCGGTATTGCTTCAGCCTGGTCAGGCACAGGGCACTATCTCTGTAGCTTTAGGTTATGGCCGTACCAAAGCCGGTAAAGTAGGCGATAACGTAGGTAAGAATGCTTATCCGTTCTTAGCCCTGCGTAACGGAACTTTACAAGGTACTACTGTAGTAGATATTGAAAAGACCAGCACTTTACGATACGTATTTGCGCAAACCCAAACCCATAATTCATACGAAGGCCGTCCGATTATTCACGAAGGTACTTTAGTTGAATACAAAAAGAACCCTGCGGCTATCGTAGGTAAAAAAGAGGGTAAAGAGGATTACAGCCTTTGGGACGAGTACGAACGTCCGCAGTATAACTGGGTAATGGCGATCGACCTGAACGCTTGTACCGGTTGTGGCGCTTGTATCGTTGCTTGTAACGCAGAGAACAACGTGCCGGTAGTAGGCCGCGAAGAGGTTCGTAACCGTCGCGAAATGCACTGGATCCGTATCGACCGTTACTACAGTTTCAATGGCGGTGGCAGCGAGCCGGTAACCAAAGAGAAAGAGATCAACAAACTGGCAGATCTTGACCACGTATCGGTTGTTCACCAGCCAATGCTTTGTCAGCACTGTGACCACGCACCTTGTGAAACGGTATGTCCGGTATTGGCAACTACACACTCGTCTGAAGGTTTAAACCAGATGACTTACAACCGTTGTGTTGGTACCCGTTACTGCGCAAACAACTGTCCGTACAAAGTGCGTCGTTTCAACTGGTTCAACTACTGGAACGATTCACGTTTCGAAAACTACATGCAAAATGAGTACACAGAACTGGTGTTGAACCCGGATGTTGCTACCCGTTTCCGCGGTGTAATGGAGAAATGTTCTATGTGTGTTCAGCGTATCCAGGCTGGTAAGCTGAAAGCTAAAATGGAAAAACGTCCGCTTCAGGATGGCGAGATTAAAGTTGCTTGTCAGCAAACTTGTCCAACCAATGCGATTGTATTCGGTAACGCAAATGATCCGAATTCTGAAGTTTCAAAAGCATTGAAGAGCGAACGTACATACTACGTACTGGAAGAATTGAATACCAAACCAGGTATCGGCTACCAGGCAAAAATTAGAAATACAACTGAAATAGGCGCTTAATTATACAACAGAGATTAATATATGGCATCTCATAGCGAATCGATAATCAGGGAACCGTTAATTACGGGCAAAAACATCACTTATGCCCAAATCACTAACGATGTATTGTTCCCGGTTGAAAATAAACCCAATAAAGCCTGGTGGATAGGTTTTACACTGGCCTCTTTAGGCGCCATGCTTTGGGTGTTTGCCATCAGCTGGACCTTCTGGTTCGGTATCGGCGAATGGGGATTGAACAAAACAGTGGGCTGGGCCTGGGACATCACCGGTTTCGTGTGGTGGGTAGGTATCGGTCACGCCGGAACACTGATCTCGGCGGTATTGTTACTGTTCCGTCAGAACTGGCGTAACTCCATTAACCGTTCGGCTGAGGCGATGACCATCTTTGCGGTAATTTGTGCGGCCACTTACATCTTCGGTCACATGGGCCGCCCTTGGTTAGCTTACTGGACACTTCCGCTTCCGAACCAATATGGTTCACTGTGGGTTGACTGGAACTCGGCGCTGATGATGGACGTATTTGCGATCTCGACATACTTCTCTGTATCATTAGTATTCTGGTACACCGGTTTATTGCCCGATATCGCTTCTATCCGTGACCGCGCTACCGGCCTTCGCCGTCGCATTTATTCGATCTTCTCTTTCGGATGGACCGGTTCGGTAAAAACCTGGCAGCGTTTCGAAACCGTGTCATTAATCCTGGCCGGTATCTCAACACCACTGGTACTTTCGGTACACACCATCGTATCCTTTGACTTTGCTACGTCGCTGGAACCAGGATGGCACACTACCATCTTCCCGCCTTACTTCGTTGCGGGTGCGATCTTCTCTGGTTTCGCCATGGTGCAAACCCTGTTGCTGATCGCTCGTAAAGTGTTAGGCCTGGAGAACTATATCACTATGTTCCACATCGAATCGATGAACAAGATCATCATCCTGACAGGTTCTATCGTAGGTGTGGCTTACTTAACAGAGTTCTTTATTGCATGGTACTCACAATCAGAGTATGAGCAGTATGCCTTCATTAACCGTTCAACCGGACCATACTGGTGGGCTTACTGGAGCATGATGACCTGTAACGTAATCACTCCGCAGTTGATGTGGTTCAAAAAGATCCGTACCAGCATCCCTGCTTCATGGGTGTTATCTATCATCGTGAACATTGGTATGTGGTTCGAGCGTTTCGTAATTATCGTAACCTCTCTGCACCGCGACTTCTTACCATCAAGCTGGGTGATGTTCTATCCAACCTGGGTTGACGTAAGTATCTTCATCGGTTCTATCGGGGTGTTCTTTACCATGTTCCTGCTGTTCTTGCGCGTATTGCCTTCTGTTGCTATGGCAGAGGTGAAATTACTGCTGAAGAGCTCAAGTGAACAGGCTAAGAAAAAACTGATCGAACACGGTCACCTGGATAAAGAGCAGGTAGAGTTTTATAAAGAATCATTAACAAAATACGACAGCGTTGAGCTTGCCGACTACGATAAAGCATAAACCATGAGCAGCACTAAAATGATATTGGGTCTGTTTGACGACCCGGATGAAATGATGCATGGGATCGATCAACTGCAGAAAAACAGTGTTCCGATCTATGATGTGTACACCCCGATGCCTATTCACGGTATAGAGGCTAAACTTGGCATCAAGGATTCTCGCCTGGGTTATGCAGCGTTTTGCTTTGGCTGTCTGGGCGGTTCGGTAATCTTCAGCATCGTGTATTATACTTTGGTACATGACTGGCCGATGAACATCGGTGGTAAACCAAATTTCCCGATGCCTAACTTTGTACCGTTCACCTTCGAATGGACCATCCTTTGGACCGCTTTCGGTATGGTGGCTACCTTTTTCTTCGCAACGCATTTGTTCCCGGGCCGCGCTCCACGCGTAATGGACCTGCGTGCAACTGACGACAGATTTGTAATTGCGATAGATGCAAAAGGCAACGTGCCTCATGAAGATATCACCAGAATACTACAGGACGCTGGTGCAGTAGAAATTAAGCATAACGACAGAAAATATGTTAGCTATGAGTAAATATAAACTATTGGGTGCAACCGCTTTAGCCATCGTTACAGCGGTGGTGGCAACGTCTTGCAAAGACAAGCAAAGCACAGGCTGGCAGTACGCCCCCAATATGTATGAACATATTGCTTTTGAGTACGATCAGAAGAACCCTAATTTTAAAGACGGCAAAACAGCGCAGGTGCCTCCTGCCGGTACTATTCCGGTTGGTTTCACCCGCTTCGATTATCCTAATACCCGCGCCGGTTACGATCAGGCAAGCGCCGAGGTGAAAAACCCGCTTCCTTCTACACCAGCGAATTTTGAAGAAGGTAAAGTATTATTCCTTCACTTCTGTTCACCTTGCCACGGCGAGAACGGACAGGGAGATGGTTTGGTTACCCAGCACGGTTATCCGCCGCCGCCATCTTATTCAAAAGGACAATCATCCCGCGGTGGTGCTATGAAAGACCTTACCGACGGTAAAATTTATCATACAGTTACTTACGGTGTAAACGCCATGGGTTCATACGCGTCGCAACTGTCGCCAGAAGAGCGTTGGAAAGTAATCATGTATGTTCACCATTTACAAACTTTATAAAGAATTATTTTAATGAAAACTGAATATAGTTTTAACGAACGATTCGAGTTTGCAGGTAAAGCAAAAACCTGGAGCTTAATTGCAATTGCAATTGGCATCATAGGCCTCATCATAGGCTTCCTCGATAAAAGTGAAGGTGGCATGCAACGTACTTTTAACGATCTATTGTTAGGCGGTTACTACTTTGTATGTGTATGTATCTGCGGTGTGTTCTTTATGGCATACCAGTACGCAGCACAGTCTGGCTGGTCTGTAAGCTTTTTGCGAATTCCGCAGGCTTTTGCCAAAGTATTACCGATTGCAGCTGTAGTATTTATTATTATCGTAACCGCCGGCCTCTTTACCAAACACGAAATTGTTGAAGAGGGTAAAAAGGTAATGGCGCCTTACTTATATGCACATTGGGCTACACCGGGTTTAACAGATCCGAAAAGTGAAAACTATGACGCGATCATCGCAGGTAAGTCAGCATTCCTCAACATTCCGTTCTTTTACGGTGTCGTAGTGATCTTATTGGCGCTTTATGCGTTGTTTGGCCGTATGCTGGTAAAATACTCAGAGAACGAAGATGAATTAGGAGGTATGCTGAACTATAACAAGAGCTTTAAAGCTGCACTGATCTTCTTAGTAGTTTTCGGTTTTACTTACCCGGTATTTGCATTCGATGCGATCATGTCTGTTGAGGCACACTGGTTCTCTACCATGTTCGGCTGGTATAACCTTGCTGCTTTACACGTAGCCGGTTTGGCTGTAATTACTTTAACGGTATTACTTTTGCACCAAAGCGGTTACCTTGGTTGGGTGAATGAAAACCACATCCACGACCTTGCTAAATCAATGTTTGCTTTTTCTATTTTCTGGACTTATGTATGGTTTGCCCAGTTCTTCCTGATCTGGTATGCTAACCTTCCGGAAGAATCAGTGTATTTCTATCACAGATGGCAGCCAGAGTACAAATGGTGGTTCTGGTTAAACATCGTACTTAACTTTGTGTCGCCGTTATTACTGTTAATGTCGCGTGATTCAAAACGTTACTATGCACGTGTGAAATTCACTTGTGTGGTACTTATTATAGGTCACTGGCTGGATTATTACCTGATGATTATGCCTGGCACCATGCCTGAACGTAACAGCTATATTCCGTTCGGTATCCAGGATGTGCTGATCTTTGTTGGATTTGCAGGTTTATTTACTTTCCTGATGCTGCAAGCATTGAGTAAATTTAAATCACTTATTCCATCTAAGCATCCTTTTGTACAGGAAAGCCTTCATCACCACATTTAATTAGCTAAATTTGTAAACTAATACGAATACCAAACTGAACTATAAAATGGGATTCAAAACACTTATAAAAAATAAATTTCTTACCGCGCTGTTCAGCATGCTGATGCTTTCGGGTACGGAGTTGGTAATGGCGCAGGACGCAAACAGTACCAATACCGCTACCGGTGACCAGTCTGCACAGCAAGCCGGCATGTGGACTTCTGTAAGCTATTACGTGCTGTTGTTTGTGGTTGTATGCTTTGCTGTTGCTGTAGTTGGTAAAATTCTTCGTGTATACGATCTTACCCTGCAAATGCAACGTAAGAAAGGCATCAACTGGAATAATGCCATGGCAGTTGCCTTCCTGCTGTTCCTGATTTTGGGTTTAGCAGGTGTATACTATTCTTTCAGCGTACAGGGATCAATGATTTTACCAGAAGCGGCTTCGCAACACGGTAAAACAATGGATACCATGTTCTGGACTACATTTGGCATTACTGTAGTAGTGTTTATTGCTACCCAGATTTTATTGTTCGGTTTCGTTTTCTACTACCGTAATTCTGATAAACGTAAAGGTTATTACTTGCCGCACAACAATACCATCGAAAAAGCATGGACAATCGCACCCGCAATTGTACTTACCGTGCTGGTAGTTTTCGGTTTCTTCAGCTGGAGAAAGATCACAAACACTGTTGATGCAAAAGGCGAAACAGCATCTATTAACATCGATGTTACCGGTCACCAGTTTGCATGGGAGATCCGTTATCCTGGGCGCGACGGTAAATTAGGTGCAAAGAACTATAAACTGATCAGCGGTACTAACGTATTAGGTCTGGATTTCAAAGACCGTAACGGTTTAGACGATTTACATGCTGATACACTGGTATTACCGGTAAATAAATCAGTAAGACTGAACATTCTTGCGCAGGACGTAATCCATAGCGTTTACATGCCTAACTTCCGTGTACAAATGAACGCGGTACCAGGCCTGCCGACTTTTTTCAAATTCACTCCGACAATTACCACAGCTGAAATGCGCTCACGCCTTGATCAGCCTGATTTTGAATATCACCTGTACTGCAATAAAATTTGTGGTGGAAGCCACTATAATATGCAGAAGATTGTAAAGGTGGTTACCCAGGCTGAATACTATGATTGGCTGGCCCATCAAAAGCCGTATCTGAACGATCAACTGAAGAAGGAGCTTAAGATGGCCGACGCCACTGAGCAGAAGGGTGGAGAAAACAAAAGATTAGCATTAAACAATTAATAGAGGAGTAGCCTATTATGTCAACATTAGCAGTTCACGATCATCACGGAGTTGAGCATCATGATCACGATCATGAACATCACCATAATGAAACGTTCATAAGTAAGTATATTTTCAGTATGGATCACAAGATGATCGCTAAGCAATTCCTGATCACAGGGATTACGATGGCTGTTATCGCGATGATCCTGTCAATCCTGTTCCGTATCCAGCTGGCTTATCCTGATAAATCTTTTCCTTTCCTGGAAACTTTATTAGGTAAGAACTTTGCGCCGGGCGGTCGTCTGGATTCGAACTTTTACTTATCGCTGGTAACTATTCACGGTACCATCATGGTATTCTTCGTGTTAACAGCAGGTCTGAGCGGTACGTTCAGTAACTTACTGATACCGTTCCAGGTAGGTGCACGCGATATGGCGTCGCCATTCATGAACATGCTTTCTTACTGGCTGTTCTTTACTGCCAGTGTAATCATGTTAAGTTCTTTCCTGCTTCAAACTCAACCTGCAGGTCCGGGATGGACCATCTATCCGCCGCTTTCTGCGTTGCCTAAAGCGATGCCGGGTTCTGGTATGGGTATGACCTTGTGGTTAATCAGTATGGTACTTTTCGTCGCATCATCTTTAATGGGTGGTATCAACTATGTAAGTACGGTATTAAATATGCGTACCAAAGGGATGGATCTTTGGAAAATGCCTTTAACTATCTGGGCGTTCTTCCTTACCGCTATCCTGGGTATCCTGGCATTCCCTGTACTGGTTGCAGGCGTAGTGTTGCTGATCTTCGACCGTAGCTTCGGTACCAGCTTCTACTTGTCAGATATCGTAGTTCAAGGTCAGGTAATGAACTTTGAAGGTGGTAGCCCTATCCTGTTCCAGCACTTGTTCTGGTTCCTGGGTCACCCTGAAGTATATATCGTTATCATGCCTGCAATGGGTCTGGTATCAGAGGTAATGGCGGTTAACAGCCGTAAACCAATCTTCGGCTACCATGCAATGGTTTACTCACTGATCGGTATTACTGTATTATCATTCATCGTATGGGGTCACCACATGTTCGTAACGGGTATGAATCCGTTCCTTGGCGGTGTGTTCATGATCACTACGTTGATCATCGCGGTTCCGTCAGCGGTAAAGACCTTCAACTGGTTAGCTACGTTATGGCGCGGTAACATCCGCTTCACACCAGCTATGCTGTTCAGTATTGGTTTCGTATCATTCTTTATCTCAGGTGGTATCACCGGTATCTTCCTGGGTAACGCAACATTAGATATTAACCTGCACGATACCTATTTCGTAGTAGCTCACTTCCACCTGGTAATGGGTTCTGCGGCTATCTTTGGTATGCTTGCAGGTGTTTACCACTGGTTCCCTAAAATGTACGGTCGTCTGATGGACGAAAAATTAGGATACCTGCACTTCTGGTTAACTTTCATTGGTGCTTACCTGGTATTCTTCCCGATGCACTTTATGGGTCTGGATGGTGTTCCACGCCGTTATTATTCATTCACCGAAATTGAGTCGTTGAAACAATGGGTATCTGTAAATACCTTTATTACCTGGGCTGCAATTATGGCTGCTTTAGCACAAGTTGCATTCCTGTTCAACTTCTTCTATTCTATTTTCAAAGGCAAACATGCTACTCAGAATCCTTGGGGTTCTAACACTTTGGAATGGACTACGCCTGTTGAACGTATCCATGGTAACTGGCCTGGTGAGATTCCAACTGTTTACCGTTGGCCATATGATTACAGCAAACCAGGTCATGACGAGGACTTCATTCCTCAGACAGTGCCTTTCTCTCAAACCATGAGCTCAAACCTGCCGCATGATTTTGAAGATAGCCCTGTTGGTGATCAGGAATGGGTGAATACATCAAAATCTAACGAACACGTAAAATAAGCAGATCGGCGATCTGCATACATTAGGGTATCTGCGCCGTAACCACAAGTACCGGACGGATACCCTAAATTTTTAAGAGCATTTTTAATGAGCAAATTATCGCAGCGGAAGAAGTTTAAAAAAATCAATCTGATTGCAGTTATTTCTCTTTTTTTAGTAATTCTGGCTGGTGCAGTAGTACGCAGTTCAGGATCTGGAATGGGCTGTCCGGATTGGCCAAAGTGTTTCGGTCGGTACGTTCCTCCAACAGATGTTTCTCAGTTGCCTAAGGACTATAAACAGGCATATTTAGCCGGTCGTAAGAAAAAGAATGAGAGGTTTGCCAAAACGCTCGACTTGTTTGGCTATCGCGATCTGGCTACCCGTATCAGAAATGATCAATCCATCTTAGTTCCGGAAGATTTTAATGCCATAAATACCTGGACGGAGTATATCAATCGTTTGATTGGTGCTCTGACTGGCATCTTCTTATTAATGACTGCAATTTACTCGTTCAGCTACTGGCCGGATTTAAAGCGGATCCCGCTGTTAAGCGTGGGAAACCTTGTGCTGATCTTTTTCCAGGCATGGTTCGGCTCAATCGTAGTTTCTACAAACTTGACCAGTTGGACCATTACTGTACACATGCTGATTGCCTTAGCAATATTAGCGATCAGTATCTATACTTACCACCTGGCGCTGACGTTCAACCGTGAGCCGGCTAAGGTAAAAGCTATTGTAAATATCACTGCGATTATCGCGCTTCTTCTGACGATTGTACAAATTGTAATTGGTACGGATGTAAGGGAAGATGTGGACACCATAGCCAGCCGGTTGCCCAGCTACCGGGAAGACTGGGTGAACAGTATTGGCAGTTCGCTTGCTACCCACCGCACATTGGCTATTGTAGTATTGATCGCAAACGTGATGCTTTACGCCTTGGTAAGGAAATCTTACAATAGGCATTCGAAGCAGCAGCAGTTGATGAGCTTTACCTTCCTGATGCTGATGTTGCAGATTGTGACGGGTGTTATTTTAAGTTATCTGCAATTACCGCCTGCTGCGCAAACCGCTCACTTGGTAATTGCGAGTGTTATATTTGGTGCACAATTTTATTTGCTGCTCAACCTGCACCGGGCGGCTACATTAAAGGAGGGTGTAATTTGAGCTGGAAAGATTTTGTTAAGCTGGTAAAGTTCAGGCTTACCTTCCTGGTGGTGTTCTCTGCATCCATCTCGTTTTTGATTGGCAGTAAGGTAAACGGTTCCATTAACTGGACGAACTGGGCGATGCTCGTTATAGGCGGGTTTTTGGTTACCGGTGCAGCCAATTGTTTTAACGAGATTATAGAGAAAGATCTGGATAGGCTGATGAAAAGAACTTCAGACCGCCCGATCCCGGCAGAGCGTATGACTACTGGTCAGGCTTTGGTAATAGGTTTGTTTATGGGCCTGGCGGGTACTTATCTGTTGCAGCGCCTGAACCTGTTAACCGGTTTCCTGTCGGTATTTTCTATTGTATTATATGCTTTCGCTTACACACCTTTAAAAAGGAAGTCACCGATCGCGGTATTGGTTGGCGCCGTACCGGGCGCTTTGCCACCACTGATTGGTTATGTGGCTGCGCACGAAAAGATAGATGAGATCGCGGTGATTCTGTTCCTGATTCAGTTTATGTGGCAGTTGCCGCATTTCTGGTCCATCGCTTGGGTTCTGGATGATGATTATAAGCTGGCCGGTTTCAGACTTTTACCTACGGGCAACCGCGATTTAACAAGTGCAATTATTACCTTTGTATCCGCACTGATCTTATTGCCTGTCAGTTTGTTGCCTACATTTTATCATTACGGTGGTTACTATGTAGGAGGGGTGTCACTGGTGTGCAGTTTGATATTCTTATACCAGGCTTATAACCTGATGCGGACGCGCGAAATTAAGGCAGCCCGGCAGTTAATGTTCGGATCATTTTTATACCTGCCGGTTGTGCAGTTGATGTTTTTGTTTGATTTTATCGGAAAGTAAAATGATGGCTCAGTTACAGCAAGACAAAGAGAAATTAAACCTTGCCCCCAAGAAATTTAATATGTGGATATTCCTGTTCACATCCTTTATGTTCTTTATGGCGCTTACCAGCGGTTTTATTGTTTATACCGGCGCAGGTAAAGGCCACGAACTTAATTTTAAGATACCTGATATATTCATCGCTAGCACGGCGGTAATTATTCTTAGCAGCGGTACCATGTACATGGCTTCTAAGGCAGCCAAAGGTTTGCAGTTTGCCAAACAACGGATGTTTTTACTGCTGACGATAGCTTTGGGTATCGCGTTTTTTGCCCTACAGGTTTACGGATGGTACATTATGGCTATCAAAATGCAGATCTATTTTGCAAACCCTAATGCATCGCGTTCGTTCGTTTATGTATTTACCGGCATGCACCTGCTACACATTTTTGCAGGTTTGGTGTTATTGTTAAACAACCTGCGCAAAAGCAATGGCAAAACGCCGCAGGTGAAGAATTTATATAGTATGGAGATGTCCTCATTATTTTGGCATTTTGTGGATATTGTATGGATTTATCTCTATGTTTTTTTACTTTTGAACCAACATTAATTAATCTTCTAATTAGTACACATGAGTACAGCAGTATCACAGATTGACGAAGTAAAGACCACACCGTGGGCTGGCGGCCGTTCGCCGTTTTCAGTTGAGTACGGTAAAATTATGATGTGGTTTTTCCTGCTATCAGACGCGTTTACCTTTTCATCTTTATTAATTGCTTACGGCGCTTTACGTTTCAGCGCGGCTACCTGGCCTGCTGCTGATCTGATCTTCCAGTCCGTACCGGGAACTTCTATACAACACGGTGCACCACTGGTGTTCGTAGGTATCATGACGTTCATTCTGATTGCAAGTTCTGTTACCATGGTACTTGGCGTAGAAGCCGGCCACCGCGGAGAACGTAAAGAAGTAGCGCTTTGGATGGTGTTAACCATCATCGGCGGTTTCATGTTCCTGGGTTGCCAGGCGCTGGAATGGACGCACTTACACGAAGAAGGTTTCTGGTGGGGAAGCATCCCGAAAGAACTTGGTGAATATTTCCACAAAGGCGATGCAGCATCTGCGGTGTCGACCCATCAATTCGCTAACCTGTTTTTCACCATCACCGGATTCCACGGCTTCCACGTATTCAGTGGTGTGGTGATCAACATCATTATCCTGATCAACGTTTTGGCTGGTACTTATGACCGTCGCGGTAGCTACCTGATGGTAGAAAAAGTAGGTCTGTACTGGCACTTTGTAGACCTTGTTTGGGTATTCGTATTTACCTTCTTCTATTTAGTATAACAATCACAACTGATCAATCATTAATATATGTCATCAGAAACAACGCACGCGCATGACGGTCACGCAGATGATCATGCATCAATGTCAAAAAAGAAAATATGGCAGGTAGCAGGTATCCTGACCATGATTACCGCTATCGAGTTCATCGTGGCGTTATATCTGGTACCTCACGATATCATTGCGCTGCATACTGCTAACCCTATTTATATCGTACTGACACTGGCTAAAGCCTTTTACATTGTGGCTTACTTTATGCACCTTAAATTTGAACGGGTTGCGCTTATTTATTCAATCGCAGTACCTGTTCTGTTTATTATCGGTTTAATCCTGGTGCTTACCAACGAAAGCCACCACTGGATTGATCTGAGAGGATAATGAAGAACGCTTCTTATTACGTTAAGAAATTAATAATCCTGGTAGTTATTTTAGCGCTACCGGGATTTTTATATTATTTACTGGTCCAAAAGGGTAAAAACCGGTATAAACCGCTGCCGATCTACGGCCCTAAACAGGTAGCAAAGACAGGGCATAAGCACCACGGTGAATTTATCCCCGATACGATTTACCATCATTTGCCCGACTTTAAACTGACGGATCAGAACGGTAAAACCATTACCCCGCATAATTACGATTACAAGATCTTTGTAGCGAATTTCTTTTATACCAACTGCCCCGAATTGTGTACTAAAGTTGCCCATAACCTGGATACACTGGTTAAGGGTTATGCGCATAACAAGATGGTGAACTTTATCAGTATCTCGCTGGACCCATCGCATGATTCGCCACAGGTATTGAAGCAGTATGCGTCAAAACTGCCTAATACCGATAAATGGTTATTCTTAACCGGCGATACTGCTACCGTGAATAACCTGGCATCGAAAGGTTTCTTGCTGAATGCACTGCATACGCCGGATAACCAGTTTATACTGGATGATAAGTTGGTGCTGATTGATGCGGAACGGCGTATCCGTGGCTACTACTCGGGCACTTCTATTGCCGAAGTTAACCGCTTAAATGATGAGATTAAAGTTTTAATAGCCGAAGAATTAAGAAAGATAAAAGCCCCTTCAATTTAACATCATGAGTGATAAACTGATATTCCGCTTTGTAACCGGTATTTCGATATTTGTTTTTTTAGTGGTGGTGATCCTTAACCGCAAGATCCTGCCGGCGCCATCACCTGTGCCTTCTTTTGTACACTTCTTACCAAAGCTTAACGCGATACTAAATGGTACCTGTAGTGTTTTATTGCTGATCTCTTTATACTTCATCAAACGGGGAAATGTTCCGATGCACAAGCGGATAAATATCCTTGCATTTTGCTTATCGTCTCTGTTCCTGGTTTCTTACATCGCTTTCCACTGGTTGGCGCCTGAAACTCGTTTCGGTGATTTGAATGGCGACGGTGTTGTTTCGCCAGAAGAGGCCGCTAAAGCCGGTAGTATACGTTATGTATATTACGTGATATTAATCTCGCACATTATACTGGCAGCAGGCGTTTTACCGTTAATTCTGATGAGTTTCTACCGTGGCTTACAAATGCAGGTAGAGAAGCATAGGAAGCTGGTGCGGTGGACTTTCCCCATCTGGTTTTACGTTACCGTGACCGGTGTAATTGTTTATTTGTTAATTTCGCCATATTACAATTTCTAATCAAAATAGTGTGATGAAAAGCTTAAAGGTGTTCTTAGTTGCGATGGTTCTGGTGTTAAGCTTTGGTGTTGGCTTGCAGGTTAAAGCGCAATGCGCCATGTGTTCTGCTACGGTAGAAACAAATGCAAAAGCCGGGAAAGACCAGACAAAGGGCTTAAATAACGGTATTTTGTTTTTGTTGGCAGCACCCTACCTCGCAGTTGCTGCATGCGGTTATGTGTGGTTTAAAAAATATCGCCGTAAGGATGTAGACCTGAATATGCGTAAAGAGCGTATTCATCTTAATTAATACTCTTTGCCCCAAGGGCTTTTAAACTATGGCTCAAACCCCTAAAAGTTGGGCTTTGCTTCATGCAAAATGTCCGAGATGCCGCCGTGGCGATATGTTTGCGGGGCCGATGTACAGCTTTGGTAATAACAAAACCAATGACGATTGCCCGCACTGCGGCTTACACTTTGAGATTGAGCCTGGCTATTTTTATGCCGCAATGTATGTTAGCTATGCGATGAATATTGCAGAGGCAGTATCTTTGATGGTGGCCACCTATGTATTCACACAAAACACTACTTCGCCCTGGTTGTACCTTGGCGTTATTTTAGGCGGCGCATTTTTACTGGCCCCGTTTAATTATCGTTACTCCAGAGTTTTGTTACTATATTGGCTGTCGCCCAAAATACATTACCAACCACAGTTAGATACCGATGATCAGCCAAAGCGCTCTTGATTTTATTAAAGAAGTTGCTGAAAATAATAACCGCGAATGGTTTATGGATAATAAACCCCTTTATGAAGAGTCGCGCGAGAATATGCTGGAGTTTACGGCCGCTCTGCTGACGGAACTCGGGAAGACAGATCCTGTAATAGCCTTGGCAGATCCGAAGAAAGCACTACAACGGATCTACCGCGATGTGCGTTTCAGCAAGGATAAATCGCCATATAAAGACCATTGGGGCATTGGTTTGTCATCCAACCCATCTAAGCCAGACGCTACCGGTTATTACATCCATATTAAACCGCAGGGCAGTTTTGTCGGCGGTGGATACTGGCAACCAACTTCAGAACATATCAAGGCTATCCGGCAGGAGATTGATTACAACGGTGCGGAGCTTAAGGAGATTATAGACGATAAAGAATTTGTAAAGCTTTTCGGCGATTTCCGCAAACAGAACCAGTTAAAAACACTGCCCAAAGGGTACGAAGCCGACCATCCGGATATCAGCCTATTAAAATTAAAAGATTTTATCGCCATGCATGATTTTAAGGATGCCGAGCTGGTTAAACCGGACAGCTATAAACGCATTGCCGGTGTGCTGGCTAAGATTTATCCGCTCAACCAATTTCTAAACAACGCAATTTCCTAATCATACTTTAATGAAAATCAAATATTACATCCTGGCCATTTTACTGCTAAGTGGTCTTCACTCTTGTAAAATATTATCTAACAAAGCTTATAATGCCCTGGTGGCCGAGCGCGATTCTTTATCGACACGGACTACCACCCTGGAAGCCCAGGTTGCACAACTGCGCGCGGATACGGCAAGGATCCATAAAGCAATTGCAGATTTGCAAAGCCGTTATAATACTCTTAGCGATAACTATAACCAGGCAAATAAGAACCTGGATAAGACGTCATCACGGGTAAGTCAGCTTTCGAGCGACCTGCAAAAGCGTGAAGCGAGGCTGAAGGAAGTGGAAGAGATTTTGCGTAAACGCGATGAAGCCGCCAACGCTCTTCGTGCGAAGCTGCAACAAGCCTTGTTAGGTTTCCAGCAAAGCGGCTTAAGCGTGGATATCCGGAATGGTAAAGTATATGTATCGCTGGCAGATAAACTATTGTTCCCTTCGGGAAGTATCGTGATTGATGAGCGCGGAAAAGCTGCGCTGAAGCAATTTGCAGAAGTGCTGAATAAAGAATCGGATATTTATATTGCCGTTGAAGGCCACACCGATACGAAAAAGGTGTATAACCTGGGCCAGATAAAAGATAACTGGGACTTGAGCGTGCTGCGTGCAACTTCTGTAACCAGGTATTTAACCGATGTGGAACATGTTGACCCGGTAAGGCTTACCGCAACAGGTAAAGGGCAATATCAGCCGTTGGACCCAGGTACAACGCCGGATGCGCTGGCCAAGAACCGCCGCATTGAGATTGTGCTGACGCCAAAACTGGACGAGCTGTATAACCTGATTAACAAATAGCACTAACGGTAAAACCGTCCATGTATGTGGGCGGTTTATCTTTTTATTATGATGAAAACTTATGCCGTTATCTCGGATATCCATGGGAATTTGCAGGCGCTGCTTGCCGTGCTGAAGGATATCCATGCCCGTGAGATAGATAGTATTATTAACCTGGGCGACCATTTTTATGGCGCCTTCGAACCTGAAGGGGTAGCGCAGGTGCTTCGCGAAAATCCGATGTTATCCATCCGCGGGAATACCGATCGGGCGATTTTAGAAAGTATAGAACGCGATGGCGCTGCTTCGCACAAACCGGAAATGGTTAGGGTGAAGGCCGAACTTTCCAAACGTTCTGTAGAATGGCTGGAAACCTTGCCTTTAACCGCTTCTGTAGATCATAAAATATTTGTTTGCCACGGTACGCCCGAAAGTGATAACGAATACCTGCTGGAGAAAGTAACCGAGCACGGTGTATTTGTTTATAACGACGAAGAACTGATAGAAAAGACAAAGAACATAGAGGAGAAGGTGATCTTGTGCGGGCATTCGCATGTAAACCGCGTAGTATATCTTTCTAACGGTAAGATTATTCTGAACCCTGGCAGCGTGGGTTTACCCGCTTACCTGGGTAACGGGGAGTACCGCTTTGCAATGGAATCAATGACGCCACACGCCAAGTACGCGATTATCCGGATTAGCGGCGACGCAGTTCACATAGAGCAGGTGAATTGTCATTATGACTGGCATGCCGCATCAGACGTGGCCCGCAGTAACGGCAACGAGAACTGGGCAAACTTTGTGCTCACCGGTAGAATGCCTAAAGATTTAAGGGTGGAGTAAAATTTGATGTGCAAATGTGCAGATGGGCAAATTGAATAAGATAAATTAATGCAGATGTGTTTTATTAACAGCATCTGCACATTTTTAATTTGCACATCGATCATTTTGCACATCAATATTAATACGGGCTCACCAGTTCGTCGAATGCTGGCAGCAATTCGTCTTTTGGTGATAACAATACTTCGGTATCGGCAATACCCCAGCCAATGCCTAAAGTAGGATCGTTCCAGATCACGCCGATTTCTGAATTTTTATCGTAATAGCCCGTTACCTTATAGGTAAAGATGGTATTGTCTTCAAGTGTTACAAAGCCGTGCAGAAAGCCCGGCGGTACCCAAAATTGTTTGTGATTTTCGCCGCTAAGCTCTACGCTTACGTGTTGCCCGTAGGTTGGCGAATTCTTACGGATGTCCACCGCAATATCTAATACGCGGCCCTGTATAACGCGAACCAATTTACCTTGTGCAAACGGCGGTGCCTGCGCATGTAAGCCACGCAGTGTGCCTTTTTGTGAAAAGGATTGATTATCCTGAACGAAATCAGCCTCGATACCTGCATCAGCAAATTTCTTTTTATTGTAGCTTTCGTAAAAATAACCCCGGTCGTCAGGGAAAATGCGCGGCTCGATAATTACCAGGCCTTCTATAGCAGTAGTCGTAATATTCATGGGGTTTAAACTTCTTGCATCAGGGTGTTGAACACCACAAATTTGTTTTCGAACTTTTCGTTGTGTTTAATGTGCAGCGGGTTTAAATGGTACAGCATAAAATCCTCGTACTTTCCAAAATCATCCGTAAAATACTGGATGCAGTATGTAGTACCCTCGTTAGGCGAGTTTAATACCTTCAACATCTGGTAGCTTTCAAAATTCTGGGTATCAAGTACGGCCGGGATGTGATTTGCTTTTATCCATTGCAGCCATTCGTCGTGGATATCATCTTCAACAACAAACGTCTCGTTGTAAATTATCATGAATCAAAAATAGAAAATTAAGATGAAGTGTCTGGTGCATCGCCCCTTAATATTCTGAAGCGTTTACGTGCTTCGTTTATCCAAAGGCTTCCCGGGTAATCCGTAATGATCTTTTGGTAATAAGTTTTGGCCAGATTCTTATCATTCAACTGGTTTTCGTATAAATCGCCCAACATAAAAACAGCATCGTCCGCCCAGAGGTTAAAGCGATGCGCTTCGGCAATCTGTTTCAACGAGGCAACGACTGTCTGATATTCTTTCTGCTGCAGGTAAATACGTGCTTTAGCCATTAAAATATCGGCAGTTAAATTATTGCCCGGATATTTTTTATCAATGCTGTCCAACGTAAGCAAAGCTTTCTCGGGCAACTGTTTAAAAATCCACAAATCTGCACGGGCGTACATTTTAAGTGCATTACCGGTAGTGTCAAAAGTGGTGTTATCGGTAATCATCAACGAAAGGTTCAGGGCATCATTGGCAATCAACTGGGAGGTGGCTGCTTTTAAAACATCCAGCTGTCCTTTGGCCCAGGTAAAATCGCCCGTGTAATAAGCAAGTTTCGCGTTTCTGAACTGCGCATCCTGGCCGATGGGTGTCCCTGCATTTGCCTTTTCTACCTGGCTGTAAATTAAGGTGGCTTCCCAGGGTTGGTTGTTCATTAAATAGATATCCCCCAGATCCAGTTTACAGGAAGCAAGGGTATTGGGCCGCAGGTTTGGTACCGCGATAACTTGTTCCAGCAGCTTTTGTGCATCCGCATACTTATGCAGTTTAAAGGCCTGCAAATTAGCCAGCCGCTGCATGGCAAAGGCGGTGCCTGCGTTTTTGCCGAATTCGTTGAGCAGGCTCAGGTAATCCTGTTCAATACTTAAGAGGTCGGCCTGGGTATACTTGTCCGCTACGATTTTCTGGTTTTTAACATCCAATATTTCAACGCGGGCGGGTATGTAGAATGGATCTTCTTTTGAGCCATTCGCTACGATAAACTCATAAGCACGGATAGCTTCGTCATAAGCGCCGCTGCCGGCAAGGATGTGGGCCAGATCATAAACACCGGCACCTTTGTCGTTTTTCCGGCGGCTTAGCGCAATGGATTGGTTTAGTGCCTGGTCGTATTGCTTTTGCTGCAGGTATTGCCAGGTCAGCAGTTCGGGGTAGATCAGCTCTTCGGGTTGTTTTTGTATCCGGCGTAAGAGTTCTGTCCGTAACAGATCGTAATCGGCATCGTTTTCAAAAACAGTACTGAAGGTGTTTTGCGCCTGGCTAAGATAGTTAGGGTTTTGGGGAAGAAAGTTAAGGTATTCTTCTATCAGGCCGGTCTTATCTCTTTTGTAACGATAAAGGCTAAGCAGTTCCAGCGTGTAAAGGCGGTCGTTTTTTAAGAGCTTTCGCCCTTGTAAGAAAATTTTAATGGCATAATCTGCATTTTCTGCCTGGTAAAACTGTGTAGCCAGGTTGGTGATCAGCGCCTGATCTGCGGGCATGTTCTTAACAAGATTGTTATAAACATCATCTGCTTTAGCTACGTTACCCTGTTGACGGTAGATACGGCCAAGTGTGATCTGGTATTGATAATCTGCCGGATATTTACGGAGTAATTTTTTTGTGATACTTTCGGCCTCGTCAAATTGCTTTAACGAAAGCAGGCTGTTCACGTAATAGCTGTAATAATTTTCGTTGTCCTGTTTGAAAAGTTTTTGATAGATATCGTTTGCCTTTTGCAAATCGCCGTTCATGGTATATTGCTGCGCCAATTGCAGGTCGCCGGGTTGAGCGAAGGCTGCGCTGAATGCTGAAAGGCAGAAGATCAGAGATACAAAAAACAGCTTCATGCTATTCAAAAGTAACTAATTTAAGATGCAATTACGTATAATTTGATAACGTGGTATACGGGTAAAATTGTAGTGACATGATAGAATGAATAATAGAAATTATCTAATTTGACCTAAATAGATACGAGCTGACGACGTTGTGTAACATGATAAACCGACTGCATTTTTGTTTTTTTATAACACTTATATTTTTAGCTGCTGCCTGCCAGGGTCCGCGGGTAAGGCAGATACCTGTTGTCGATTTCTTTAAAACCCCTGACAAAACGCTATTTAAGATCTCGCCCGATGGTAAGTATATCTCTTACCTGAAACCCTATAAAGACAAGCAGAATTTATACATCCAGTCCCTCGCCGATGGTAAGGAAGTAATGGCTACTTCTTTTACAGATTACCCCGTACACGATTACTTCTGGACGTACAATAACCAGATTGTTTTGAACCAGGATCTGGTGGAGTTTGACCAGTTTAAGTTGTATGCGCTTGATGTAGCTACGCTGAAGTTGCGCGATGTGCTTTCTTTAGGTAAGGTGCGGCTAAGAATGCTTAACCGTAACCGCGTAAACCCCGATATTGTTACCTGCGCATTAAATAAACGTAACCCTGCCATCTTTGACGTATACCGGCTGAATATCCGTACAGGGGAGTTAACCATGTATCTGCCTAACCCGGGAAATTTTACCGACTGGATTACAGAGCCCGATGGCCGCATCCGCCTGGTAAAAGCTTCAGACGGTGTGAACGAAACTGTATTGTTCAGGCATACAGAGGAAGATGCCTTTAAACCAATCATCGTTAATAATTTTAAAGATGGCGTGCAGCCGATTGCGTTTACCGGAAACGGCAATAATTTTTTTGCGTTGTCTAACGTCAATCGTGATAAAACGGCGTTGGTTGAAATAGATGCAAGTGACGGTAAGGAAACGCGGGTATTGTATGAGAATAATAAAAGCGATATCCAGTACTACGGCTATTCAAAGAAGAACAAGGCGATAGAGTTTGCCGCATGGCAGGATCAAAAGCCTGGCATACATTTTTTAAGTAATACCGCGCAGCAGATCTATAATAAGCTGATTAAGCAATTGCCCGGGACTGAAGTTAACGTGACCGACAGGGACAGCGCCGAACAGAAATTTATTGTAAGCAGCAGTACGGATACCAACCCCGGTTCTTATTACCTGTACGAAAGCGGCACGCAGCAATTAACCAAGCTGGCCGACGTAAATCCGAACCTGAAACCCGAAGAGTTATGCCAGATGGAGCCGGTAAGTTATAAAGCCAGCGACGGACTAACCATTAATGGTTATATTACTTATCCAAAGGGTAGCAGTAAGCAAAAACTGCCTGTAGTGGTGCTGCTCCATAACGGCCCCTGGGGGCGTACGATGTGGGGGTATAATGCCGAAGTACAATTCCTGGCCAACAGGGGATATGCTGTGTTTCAGGTAAATTATAGGGGATCCATCGGGTATGGGAAGGCTTTTTACAGCGCAGGATTTAAACAGGTTGGCGGGCGCATCCAGCAGGATATTACCGACGGCGTGCATTGGTTAATTAAAGAAGGTATTGCCGATCCTAAGCAGATCGCCATTTTTGGCAGTGGCTTCGGTGGTTTTTGTGCGCTGTATGGTTTAGCCTATCACCCCGAGCTTTATAACTGCGCCATCGTGCAGTACGGCCTTATTAACTTCTTTACCTTTATTAAAGATGCGCCGCCATTTTTTAAGCCAAAGCTGAAGATGATCTATGAAATGGTAGGCAACCCGGAAACAGATGCCGACCAGCTACGGGCAATTTCGCCGGTTTTTCATCCGGATAAGATCAAAGCACCGGTACTCATTTTTCAGGGAGCGAAGGACCCTCGGGCAAATATTAATGAGTTGAACCAGTTTGTACGCGAACTAAAAAGACAAAAGGTACCGGTTACCTATGTGCTGAAAGAGAACGAGCGTACCTATTTCCGCAGCGAGCATAACCGTACCCAGATGTATGCCGAAATAGAAAAGTACCTGGATAACAATATGCGCAAAAAGCTTTAGCGGTAGCAGATGAAACAGCAGCAGGGATACCAGAAGAACTTTTCGCTGATCGTCGCTTTTTTCGTCCTGATATCGGTATCACTTATTGTGGCCTTAATTATCACCTACAATTTTACCGATAAGTACGTAGAGAATGAATTTGCTTCGAAAAAGATAGATGTACTGGAGCAAACGCTTAAGCCGTATGAAGACCTTTATCTGAACAAGGTTTACGAGATCACAAATTTTCAGGGCTTCCTGGATTCGGCCTCAGCGGCAAAGTATTCCGCTTCTGTTTTCAGCAGTTACCCTTTTGTAAAGCGTACTGTTTTTTATGATGTCCGCATCGGTAGTCATGATGCGCAGGGGCGCTCGCCGGGCATTTCCCTCTCTGCCGTTTACGATTATTCGCTTAAAAATAAAAAGGTTACCGGCAGGCGCAGGCCGGTTATCGAAGACGCAGACTTCAGGCAGATGGCCGAGAAGTTCAGTAATTACCTGGTAGATGCGGACACTTCGCGAATCCCTGACCAAAGCGAGGTGTTCAAAACCTTTTATGATATTAAGCCGAATAAAATTACGTATTTGAATATTCCGCGGCGCGAGGAGATTAAAGCATACCGGCAGTTAAAGCCTAACAGTGCATCGTATTACAAACAAAATATGATGACCTTCCAGCTTGATCCGTATGCATTGCGGGTGGCCAATACCCACCCTGAACTGTATCAGCGAATCAGTATCCAGCCGGTGGTATATGATCCGCTTGATGATGAAAGCAAGGAACTGATCGCCGAAATTCCCTTCCCCGGGGCTTTTTCGGATTATAAGCTGTATTTCCGTTCGTCGAACAACTACCTTCAGACCGAGATCTATCGCCGGTTTGTACCGACAGCGGCGATTGTTTTGCTGATCTACACCTTTCTGATGGTGATCGGCTGGCTGATCTATCGTAACCTGAGTATCAACCTGAAGATATTTAAGCTGCAGTACGATTTCATTAACAACTTTACCCACGAGTTTAAAACGCCGGTAAGCGTGATCAAGATAGCGGGTTCAAACCTGCGCAGCGAATCTGAACTGACCGAGCGGCAGCGCAAACATTATGGCCGCATTCTGGATGAGGAAGCAGATAAACTGAACGACTTGATGAATAAGCTGCTTTCTTTTACGCAGATAGAAAATAGGTCTATCAAGTTAAAAAAGAAAGAGATTAACGTGCCCGAGTTTGTAAATAGTTATATCGAAACCTTCCGGATCAAATACCCGGATTTTAAGCTTCAGTACCAAATAGACCATGCGGTCACTTTTTTTGCCGACCCGGTGTTGTTAGGCAGTATTTTTCAGAACCTGATGGAAAACGCGTATAAGTATTCGCACCCCCAAAGTAAGGAATTGATGATCAGGGTGACGCATGAAAAGCGGAATATTGTATTTACTTTTAGCGATAAAGGCATAGGCATACCCAAAGGCGAGGTACGGAATATTTTTAAAAAGTTCTATCGTATCGAGAATAAGTATAATCAAAATGGTAGTGTCGGCCTCGGTTTGGCATTTTGTAAAGAACTGGCTATTTTTATGAATGGCGATATTACGGTAGAAAGTGAAGTAAACAAAGGGTCTGTTTTCACGGTTACCTTGCCCTACGAATCTTAATTATGAATAAGGAAATTAAAATTGCACTGGTAGAAGACGACGAGAATCTTAGATTTTTAGTTGCGGAAAGATTAGAGTCTGAAGGTTATAAGGTTTATGAAGCAGCTAACGGCGACAATGCCGAGCAGATGATCATGAGCGAGAACCCCGATATTGTACTGCTGGACTGGATGCTGCCAGGTAAACAGGGTTCTGAAGTTTGCGAGAACATCAGGAGTAACGGTTTTGATAAACTGGTGATTATGATGACGGCTAAAGCGCAAGACCTGGATAAGATCGAAGCGTACAACTTCGGCGTATCCGATTATATCACCAAACCGTTTAACATGGATGTGCTGGTAGCCATGATCGATAGCAAGATCAAATTCTCACTAAACAGTGATAAGCCCGAATCTTACCGCTTTGCCGGTATGGAGCACCATCCGAATACTCACTTATTAATTAAAGGCGGTAAAAAGATAGAGCTGACCATACTGGAAAACCGTATCCTGCTGTACTTTCTGAAGAATAAGAACAAGGTGATCAACCGGGAAGAACTGATGATGGAAGTTTGGGGATATAATGCCGACGTAAACACACGAACCTTAGATATGCACATTGTGCGCTTACGTAAAAAGATTGAGGATAACCCGGATTCGCCACAATATTTACAAACGGTACGCGGAATAGGCTATAAATTCACCAACGAGTAATCGCCATGAAGCTGCGGGTGGCACGTCATACGGCTTCGCTGCAACCTGTTGTTGATTTTTACTGTTCTGTACTCGGCCTTCAGGTATTAGGTTCATTTAATGATCATGATGGTTACGATGGCGTTTTTCTTGGCTTGCCAGGTTTAGGCTGGCACCTGGAGTTTACCCAATCTTCTGAGGAACCCGTTCATCAGCCGGACGAGGACGACCTACTGGTGTTTTATCTAAGTGATGTAACAGACCAAATAGCTATAGTTGAAAGATATGAAGCGTTTGGGGGCATTGTTCTTGAAGCAAAAAACCCTTATTGGAACAGTAATGGCGCGACGATTGCAGACCCCGATGGCTTCCGTATCGTGATTGCCATAGCCAAAACAACGTAGGTCGCAATACGTATACTCTCCAAAAATGTCATTTCGAAAGAGCCAGGGCGGGAATGGGCGGTTGTGCGAAAGAGAAATATTCTGAGATAGGCAAGATAAAGGCTTGATGCAGAAGATTTCTATCCCACTGGAATGGCTTTTTCCAAACAGCGTTCCTTTTGAACGATATAAGATACTTAACTCGAACGTACGCCAAATAATAAGGTGAATCTTTCCTGTAACCTTATCCGCCTTAGCCGCGTCTTATTCCTAAACTAACATAATCATGAAGACAATCAGTAAACTCATTTTCGCCGTATTAATGCTTGCAGGCGTTAGCCGTAGCTATGCAGCAGTGGAAACCCGCAATGTGGGAAGTTTTAGTTCGATAGAAGCATCTGGTTCATTTGATGTATACATAACACAAACCGGTACAGAATCTGTAAAGGTTGATGCCCCTGCCGATATGATGGAGAAGATTAAAACCGAAGTAAGCGGCGGTGTTTTAAAGCTTTACACCAAAGGCAGCTGGAAAGACTGGAGCTTTTTTGGCGATCATAAAAAGGTAGTGATTTACGTTACGGCCAAACAGTTGAACGGCGTAGGTTTAACCGGCTCTGGCGACGTAGTGCTGAAGAATACCATTAACAGCGAATCTTTTAAAGCAAGGATATCTGGCAGCGGCGATTTTACCGGTAGCGTGAATACTAAAGAACTGGAAGTAGGTATTTCAGGCTCCGGAGATATGCGTTTAAGCGGTAAAGCCAACACATCTGCCGTTAGACTTTCTGGTTCCGGCGATTACGATGGCAAAAACCTGGTAACAGCCAGTACCTCGGTTCATATCAGCGGATCAGGCGATGCGAGCATCAACGCCAGCAATAGTGTAGACGCTTCAGTATCCGGCAGCGGCGACGTGCGCTATACTGGTGGCGCTACTAATGTACATAGCTCTTCGTCTGGATCTGGCGACGTCAGGAGAATGTAGTAGCCCCTCCTCTATCTACTCCGCCAGCTGGCGGAAGGACTTTTTTGGCCCTCTCCTTCAGGAGAGGGTCGGGGTGAGGTTTACTATTACTTAAACTTTACCAATTTCTTCCGTCCCAGGTCATAAGTGATCCGGAAGGCCTCCTGGTTATCATTAAACTTGGTTGGCGAGAAGTGTAGGCTCAGGATAAATTGCCCTTTGATGTGATCGAACAAAAACGGCGTGTAGATGATATCCAACCTGTTGTACAGCTTCTTTTCGTAATAAGAATCGCCGTAGGTAACGTGATGCCCCTGCCCGGCGTAAAACTCTTCATAAAAGGCCATTCGTTTGTAGCTGGCATAAGCGCTGGCTACAAACCCTTTTGGCGTATTAAAGCCGCCGCCATTATTCTCCCGGGTGCGTTCTAAAGAAAGCATTCCGCCAGCTTCAAAAGACAGCGAATCCAGCCCGGTAAATTTGGTAAGGTTTAACCCGGCACGAACCTGTGCCGCACCATTATCGCGTATATGGTCGTTAGGAATAGATACCGCAGGACCGGCGTCGTGCAGCATCATAAAATAGTCTTTCAGGTAAAAAATACCGGTAGCAGAAGGCCGGTAGGTGGCAGATTGTCCAAAGATGAACTGTTCGCGGTCGGTATTGGTTTGCCGGCTCACCCAATCTAAGAATCCTGTAAAAGTAATATGGGCATTCTGGTAACGGGCGTGCAAACCTTCAATATTAGGGCGATAATATCTTAGGGTATCGTTCAGCATGGCGCGCGGAAAGTCAGAAACCAGTCCTTCGCGCGGAAACATACCGGCGTTGAACAGCCAGCTTTTGCTTTCAAAACGATAGTAGGCAACCGGATCTACCTTCAGGAAATAAGGTTTTGCGCCCCATTCGTGAATGCCGTTAACACCCACTACAAAATGGTTAAGGCTATCCAGGTTCAAACCCATATCAAGCGCGGTACGAACGCCCGAATAAGTACGCGAACGTGGGATAAAAGCTTTGTATTCACGGTTATCCAAAAAGCCGAATCCGTTAAAGTGGATGTCGAGGTCTTGGGCAAAGCCTTGCACGCATAGCATCAGCAGTATAGCAACAAGGTAAAAGTGTTTCTTGGTCATTAGCAATTATTCTACGGTAAAATTAACAATCCGGCTATTTCTGCCACCAGGAAAAGGTTCTGTCCGCAAGGAAAAAATAAGATCATAATTTCCTTTTTGTACAGGCGCCTTTAACGGGAAGGTATAATTAATAGTTTGATGCGGTTTTAAAGAGATGTTATAAATGTTGGCAGGGCTGCGAACAGCATAATCCATACGGTCGTTCTGGATAAAACAGGCGCCGAAATAGAGTTTATGCAATTCGCCTTCATTGCTGAAGTTGACAGGATAATCATACGGGTTGGTGATGGTAAGATGAAAAACCATGGGCTGGCCCGGTTTAGCCTTTACTTTGTAAGTATCGCTTTCTACTTTAACGCGCTGATAGGTGCGGGTATCGTCCAGCCAGTAGGTGTATGCTTTGTACTTTACAGTTTGAAGGCTATCCATCGCCAGGCTGGTATCTCTTGCCTGGGTAATATACAGGGTGCGTTTGTGCTGAAAGCGGTCTTCCAGCGGCCATAACTCATATTGGGTACGGCGATAGAAGCGGTTATCGTAGGCAAAGCCCTTTAAAGAGTTGGTGTAGAAGTTGTATTTCGAAGGATCCTGGAAACCGTCGGGAAAGATCACATATGCATCGCCTGCTCTTTGTTTAATCTGCGCTGCCCATTCGCGGTAGCCGTAAAGGCTGTCTATCTGGTTGCGGTGTTTCAGGAAATCGAACCCGGCGATCAGCATCAGGCGTAGTAGTACGATTAGGGACAGATTGATTACCGCAATGTAAGTCATCCAGGGTTTCCAATTTTGTTTTTGCCCAAGAGTGATCAACGCAAGCAGGATCAGCGGGATAAAGGCGATGAGTGTCCAATGGGGTTGAACGTTGCCTTTTAATGTATTGAACAAAAAGAAAGCAAAGGTGCTAGCGGCGTTCACCAGCAGCGTGCGTATAAACGCGTCCTTCACTTTAATTTGCGCTACCAAGGTAAAGAGCAGCCAGCCGATCAGCGGACCGGCCATGAGCAACTGCCCTGGCAGGAAAGACAGCGTATTGCTTAGATCGTAGGTTTCAGAAGAACGCTCGAACAAATGGTAATTTACCGAAGGGTACCCGTGGCTGACCTGCCACCAGATGTGCGGCAGATATAACAGGACGGTAATAAGGCAGATGATCCAGAATGTTCTGCGCTGCAATAATTTTATGTTCGCAAATACAGAAAAGCCGATCAATAGTACCGCGTGGTACTTGCTGTAAAGTAATGCAGCAAGTGTGATGCTTAGTAAAAGTGCCACTGGTAACTTATCTTCTACCAGGTAACGTTGAAAAAGAAAATAAAAAAGGATAGCATAGCAGAACAGTGGAGCATCCGGTGTGGTAATAAAACCGTAAATATGGAAGATAAACACCCCGCCCGTTAGCAGGACAAATTGCTTTGCATTGGCATTGTATTGTTTAACCGTAAGCCAGAGCAAGGCAAGTGCGGCGGTGCTGCTGAGTACGGTAAGCAGACGCAAACCGAGTTCGTTCTGAAAAATGCTGTAACCAATGCGAATGAAAACGGCGACCATTGGCGGGTGGTCAAAATAACCCCAATCTAAAAAGCGCGAATACACCCAATAGTAAGCTTCATCTGAATGCAGGCCCAACGTTGCTGCCTGTAGCAGGTTAAGTACGGTCCACCCGAGCAGGAACAGCCAGATTAATTTCTCCGGGTGATTTGAATTTTCTTGAGCGGGCGCCTGCATAAATTAAAAGGTAGCGCAGCAAAGATAATGTATAAACAACAATGCCTGCTGTTTAATTTAGCAGGCATTTGTTAAATAGCTTATGCTTTGATCTGGAAGGAAGAAAGGCTGACGAACTGTTGTACACGTTCGCTTACTTCTGAAGGGGAAAGGTTTTTGATTTTCTCCGTTCCGAATTTTTCTACGCAGAACGAAGCCAGGGCAGAACCATAGATGATGGCATTCTTCATGTGTTCGAAACTTACCTCGCCGGCCTTTGCCATGTAACCAATGAAACCACCTGCGAAGGTATCGCCAGCACCAGTTGGGTCAAACACTTCTTCTAACGGAAGCGCCGGCGCAGAAAAGATCTGGTTTTCGCCAAACAGCAAAGCGCCATGTTCACCTTTTTTAATCACCAGGTATTTCGGCCCCATGGTTAATATTTTGTTGGCAGCTTTTACCAACGAATACTCGCCGGATAGCTGGCGGGCCTCAGCATCATTGATCGTCAGCACGTCTACCATCTTCAATGTTTCCAGCAGATCGTTCAGGGCAATGTCCATCCAGAAGTTCATGGTGTCCATCACGATCAGCTTTGGGCGGTTGTGAAGACGTTTGATAACCGTTTGCTGCACCTGTGGGGTTAAGTTACCCAGCATCAGGTACTGGCAGTCCTGGTAGCTTTCAGGGATGATAGGGTCGAAGTCGGCCAGAACGTTCAGGTCGGTCACGAGGGTATCGCGGCTGTTCATGTCGTTATGATATTTACCGCTCCAGAAGAAAGATTTCTCCCCTGCTTTAATCTGCAGCCCTTCGGTATCGATATGGTGGTTTTTAAATTCGTCTATTTCATTTTGCGGAAAATCGTCGCCCACTACTGCCACGATCTTTACTTTATCATAGAAGTAAGAGGCTGAAAGACTGGCATATGTAGCAGCGCCACCCACAATTTTATCTGTTTTTCCGAACGGAGTTTCAATAGCGTCGAACGCTACGGTACCTATAACTACAAGGCTCATTAAAAAATATTTTAAAAAATTTCTTTACAAATATTGTGAAATTAAAGGAGACTTCATACTTTTGCACCACTCTAACACGAAGTAAGTACTCCTGAGTAGCTCAGCCGGTTAGAGCATCTGACTGTTAATCAGAGGGTCGCTGGTTCGAGCCCAGCCTCAGGAGCAAAATGTAAAGCCTTTCAGCAGACGCTGGAGGGCTTTTTTGTTTTGAGTCAATTCTGATAGGTTCAAATTAGTGCCCCTTTGATAGTAAGTTGTTCGTACACTGTTCGTACAACCGGATGCCATAACCCCAACATTATGGTTTATCTGAAATTCGTTTTAAATGATTTACACATCCTACCTTCTAAAAGTTAAGGGGGAAGATGAAACTCTCCTCAATCTTAAAAATACAACTACAGTTGATATGAAGGGGGTATAAAAACTCATTTTTTAATAAAAGTGTAGTTGAAAAATTTTCTAAAAAATTACTCCTTACATCAATATTAAACTACGATTGATGGATACCAACTCATTAGCTATAGCCTGTACATCACTAATAGATAAACAAGGTTCGAAGTAAGTAATGAAGCTCAACATTTCGTTTAAAGTTAAAATCTTCACGTGTTGAAACTCTTCGACAGGCTTGTGTTTAATTAAAACTATTAGGTTTCTTATTGGAATTTTCCTTTCACCCCAATGATGCGTTTTAATTCTCAACCTCGAACTAGCGATTTTGTCATTTATAACCCTGTAGAGCGCATGGTTTGTTCTTTTGATTTGGTGTACAGGAGAGTGAATATTTAAATTTCCCATAGACTCTTGACTCCAATTTTTGGTCTCTATCAGGAATATGCCTGAAGTTGATAATAAAATGTGATCGATCTGAATAGATTTTATGTAATCGTCGTTCTGTTGACGATATATCGCGGGATGAAATTCTAGTGTGAAATCATTGATTAGTATGTACTCATCAGAGAGTTTTTCCAACTCTTTTACGACTTTTTGTTCGCCGATGGCTCCGTATATATGGTTATTGATTTGATCAACAACGTTCTTTTTCCTAGTTAACTCCCGTAGCTCTGCCTCGCCACTTTGGTTTACTGCGTCGTCAAATCTTGTATTGATATAGTTTAAGCGTATATTTTTATGATTGTAATCAGCTATTAATGGCTCTAAAGCAGATGAGATCTTTTGTTCATAATCTTTTATTACTGACTGTAATTTGAGTTTATAACCAACGATTTTTAGAGGACTTAGAAACCTTTGAAAGGAGTTGGAATGATTCAATTTTAGGTTATTAATCTTAGTCTCAAACGTTTCTTGCTCAACTACCAACGATTGTTCTAATTCAGCTTTCTTACTGTCAATAAAATTTTTCAATTTAGGTATTTCCCTGCTCAAGTCATCTGATTCCTTCTTAATTACCTGTCGATGGTTTAAAATGATTTTTTGGCGTAAAGCGGAAAATTCATTTTGAAAAGCAATTAACTCTTTTACAGATTTAAAATTATGGATATTGTGCGCTAGTAAGCGATTCTTAACCGCCGTTAATGATCCTACACTATTGTAAACCTTGCACATGGCCTATCGTGACTTTTTTTTAGGTTTATAAGTGATTATTAGTAGGCATCAAAATACAGAATCCTCAAAACAAATCCACTACACTTTTTATAACTAGGAGTTATAAAACCCTTTTTTATTATTTTTCTGTAGTAGACTTTTATGCCTTAATCCATGTTTTTCGTTGCCGGTATAAAGTAAGAAAAACGAAATTTAGTGGATTGATAAACTTGAAATGGATAGTAAGAATTAAGAATCGTACTTTGGGCAATAGCTATGTTTAAACAATATGTCTGCTACTTCCTCTATGGCTTCATTATTTTTTATCTCAACTTGTTCATGTGGGGATTTTCAGCAGGTGCTGCAGACTTTAGGCCGTACCTAACATTAATTTCATCGATACTTCTTTTTCTAGTTGCTTCTATATCGGCTTTATGTAATCGTAAGATGGGTGCTATTATAGGAGTGTTGGTATTACAGGAGTAACGCCATTTGCAGGCTATTTAGTCGAAGAATCCTTCCACCCAAAGCCTAATTTTATTATATTACTAATAGTTATTAGCTTGTCAGTATTATTTCTTCTAAGCTTGCTTGTTACGATAAACGTGTTAAGGAATTATAGACAGCAGACCTACGTCCTTCAGATAAACAAGTATGCTAAGTTAGGATTGACATTATTACCTATATCTGTATTCGTTTGGTGGATAGTTGGTGTATTTCTAGTTCGATAGCCTTCAATTTTAAATCTAATCCCAAAATTTCCTTCCCGGTATAAAGTAAGAAAAACTAAAAAAACTGGATTGAATTGGAATTAGAATGATAGAATTATTCAGCAAAGTTACGCTTATAGCTGCTGTAGCGGGCAAGAGCTTCCGGCATAAACACTACTTCACTCACTATCCCTTAATTTCTCGCTACTTTTTTGGAAGTTTATTTTGGGGATATAAATTTCTTTAAAAAGAAATTTAATTAATCATACCTTAAAATTGAACTTTAAAAGGCAATTTTGGGTGTGATTATTTGCATTTAAATAATAATTTGGAGGTAAAAATGTAATATTATTAATATTATAAAGGTATTTGTTTTATTATTTAAATTATGTAAGTTTGAGGGCAAGCTGTCAGCAAACGATGAAAAAACGTATTTGTTTATTAAAGGTGCTGATTTTGGGTTGGTTATGTTTGGTGACTATCGCTGTTTCTGCCCAAGCTGATACTGCTTCAAACGCAGAAAAAGTGGCTTTGCCTTTAGACGGGAAGCAGATAATATTTACCCAATCGTGGACTTTAAAATCTTCTGTAACCAAAAACCAGGTTACTGAAATTGCGAATGAGTGGTTTAAAAACAGTTTTAAAGCGAAGAAAGATAAGGTAGAGGCAGTTGATAAAGAGAAAGGGAACTTCCTGGCTACGGGTTATCGGGTGATACCTGGTGTTACTTACTATAATTATCCGGTTAGCCCGGTTGTAAAATTCAGCGTCGAGGTTACTGTACAGGATAACGTTTGTACTTTGAAACTTCACGGACTTAAATCCTTATTTAAGGTATTTAATGAAGTAGAAGTACCTGTTGAAGAAGAATACAACAACTATTTGAATAATAAAAATAAGAAAGGTTCTTTTGTGAGCCGGGAAGAATATAACAAGCACGCCGATACTGCTTTTAAAAATCTGAAGGCAGAAATGACCAGGCTGACGGTTTCGTTTAAAGGAGCTTTAGGTCAGGCAATTTAAACCGGATCAGGGCGTGCCAGAGGTTGATCTTTTAGAATTATCGTATAGCAAATTTTAACAGTTGTTGATTTTTGCATTAATAAATTGTTGAACAAAAGCCTCTTAGCGGAGGGATATCATCTGCATTATATGAAGAGATTAAATTTTTACTTTTTCTTAGCCGTAGCGGCTCTATTCGTACAAAATGCCCGTGCACAGTCTAACAACTCCGGCGTTTTCAGAGAAAATACATGGCGTGCATCTGTAGGTCCTACCTTCGGCATACTGGCTAACCCGCCGCATCAGTTCAAATACGGTATTGGCGCAGAGGGCCACCTGGAGTATTATCCAAACAATTACACCGGTATTACTTTCTCTACAGGTTATACAACCCTGCCATTAAGCAAAAAGGCCAATCCTGGCATTACAAAATTAGGCTTTGTGCCTGTTACAGTTGGTTATAAGGGCTTTGTATCTACCAATTTTTATCTTTCTGTAGATGCGGGTGCTAGTTTTGTGACCAGTGGTAACAAGCAAACAAAATTTGTTTACGTGCCATCAATTGGTTACAATAATCCAGATATAGGTATTGATGTGAGCTTCCGTTATCAGCACTTTGATTATACCCAGAGCTACATTAACTACGTCAGCCTTGCTGGTATCCACGTTACTTACTCATTTCAATTAGGTAGCGGCGGCTTCTAATATTTAAGTTATAAGCTGAAGGCAATCATAAAAGCTTTCGGTTCTATTTATAGTTATATAAAAGCGGATCTTGATTAGCAAGATCCGCTTTTTTTGTTTGATCACTATTTATATAAAGCTCCGTAGGTTTGGCAAGCCCGGTAGTCAGATCCTTCCGGGTCCATCCCAAAAGCCGACCATGCAGAAGGCCGGAAAATCCGCTCGGCTTCTACATTGTGCATGGAGACAGGGATACGCAGCATTGATGCCATTGATATTAATAAATGGCCAACATGCCCATAGGCAATAGAACCATGGTTAGCGCCCCATGCGGCCATCACGGCGTAAACATCACGGAAGTTTCCTGCGCCGGTTAGCTTTGGAACAAACCAGGTTGTAGGCCAGGTTTTATCTGTACGATCATCCAATATCTGGTGAACGTTTGCAGGCAAATCTATCGTTTCGCCTTCTGCGATCTGTAATACCGGGCCAATACCTTTTACCAGATTTAAACGGCACATGGTAACAGGCATACCGCCTTTGGTCACAAATTTTGAAGAATAGCCCCCACCTCTGAAATAACCGTTGTTTGCAGGGTACCAGGTGGTTGCTTTTAAACAGTTATCAGCCTCTTGCTCGTCAATTTCCCAGAAAGGTTTCATCACCGGTTTACCGTCGCGGCTTTGCTGCCCGGATCCGTCTAAAGTCGCAGAGCCAGAGTTGATGAGATGGATGAAGCCCGAAGCAGCTGCCCCGTCCGGACGCCATTTGCTTACCCGTTCAACCGCGTCAGGGCTCCAGTAGGTGCGTACATCGGCAAAAATCTGTGCGGAGTTAGTTAGTAAATAACCGAACAACATCGAAAGGCCGTTTAATGAGTCATTTTCGGTGGCAACCATGTATGGTGCCCGTATGCCATTCCAGTCAAAGGATGAATTCAGTATCGCTTCAGAGAAGTCGCCGTTAGGCAGGAAATCTGTCCATTGCCGCTGACCCTGGAAGCCGGAAACGATGGCGTGATGCCCTTGCGCTTCCTCCTTGTAACCAAGTTCGGCTAATTTTGGGTTGCCGATCATCAGGTCGCGGATAATGATGGTCATTTTTACAACAAATTCCCAGTCTTTGTTTTTCTGCTCGCGGTCGAACTGTTTTTCAGCAGCATTGTAATCCTCGCCCTCTTTACAGTTGGCTTTTACCCAGGCCAAGGCTTTTTCAAATTCCTGCTGGTCGAATATATTTTTCTGGATACGGCGAAGTACTTCCGAAGAATCGACATATTCATTGCGCATACCTAAATAATCTTTAAACAGGTCGGGCACAACGATAGAACCCGCGATCCCCATAGATACCGAACCGATAGCCAGGTAAGATTTACCCCTCATGATAGCAACGGCTAAACCTGCTTTGGCAAAGGTGAGCAGTTTATCCTTCACGTCATCCGGGATGGTTTCATCCCCAAGGTCTTGTACATCGTGGCCATAGATACCAAAGGCAGGCAGTCCCATTTGGTTATGAGCGGCAAGAGTAGCAGCCAGGTAAACAGCGCCAGGCCGTTCCGTACCATTGAACCCCCAAATAGCTTTTGGCATGGTGGGGTGCATATCCATTGTTTCGCTGCCATAACACCAGCATGGGGTTACAGATAAGGATACCCCAACATTGCTGGTTTCGAACTTTTGGGCGCAGGCGGCAGCTTCTGCCACACCGCCTATACAGGTGTCGGCAATTATGCATTGCACGGGGGTGCCATCGGGGTAGCGCAGCTCTGCTGCAAACAATGCCGCCACATTTTCTGCCATTTTCATGGTGGTATCTTCAAGCGATTCGCGTACGCCGCCGTACCGCCCGTCTATAATAGGCCGGATGCCGATTTTAGGATAGTTAGCTATCATGGTTTTTATTGGTTTACTTCTAAGCTAAAATATAAATTGTTTAAACGTTTAAGCAATTAAATCAAAAAATTTTATCTACGCCTGATACTGCTCTTTTGAACAATGAGGGTTGCAGGGATTTCTATCTTTTCTGGCTCATGCGCCGGGGTAAATTGTTTAAGCAGTAGTTGTACCGCAGCCGCCCCGATCCTGGAAATGTCCTGTTTAACGTAGGTAAGCGGCGCATAGAAAAAGTCAAAAGCCTCGCTTCCGTCAAAACTTACCAGGCCGAGTTCGTCTGGTACGTTGATCCCAAGCTGATGGATGATTTTTAAACAGGCTACGGCAAGAGAGTTATTCGAAAAGAAAAGTGCGTCCACAGCATCATCACCGGTTAGGATGTTTTTCAAATGCTTTTCCAACTCATTTTGCGCGCCATGATAATTTGCTCTTATCAGCCATTCTTCTTTAAAACCAATGCCACGTTGTTCCAACGCAGCTTTATAGCCGCGTACCCTTTCGCTTACATGAAATAGTTGGTTTTGATAGGTAACCATACCAACATTGCTATAGCCATTTTCGATCAGATGGGTTACTGCTGATTTTGCTGCCCCGAAATTATTGATGTAAACAGCGCTGGTATCAAGGGTAGGGAAATAGCGATCGATCAGAACAATGGGAATATTTCTGTTTTGCAGATTTTCAATTTGTTCCTGCGTATGTTCTGCCGGGGCGATGATCAATCCGTCTACCTGCCGGTTGATTAAAGTTTCTGTTAGCGCCATAGATTTTTGGGCGTCTTCGTCAGAACTGCCAAAGATCACCGTATAACCGTTTTTGCTGGCTTCATCTTCAATAACGCGGGCAATATTCGCAAAGAACGGATTAGAGATGTCGGCTACAATTAGTCCTATGGTTTTCGTCCGTCCGCTTTTTAACCCTTTGGCGATCAGGTTAGGCTGGTAGTTGAGGTCTTTTGCCGCCTGCTTAATACGTTCGGCCATCTCTTTTCCCACTCGGGCCTGTTCTGCTTTATTATTAAGCACGTAGGACACCAGTGCAACCGAAACACCCAGATGTGCCGCGATATCTTTCAGAGATGTTTTTTTATTCATCCGTCTAATTTATAGCAATTAAATATTTTTTTCCTGTTAGAAGTGTGGTTTCTAAAACTATTAATGATCTTAGTACCCGTACATTTTACATTTAATAAGAAAAAATCATGTTAGATCTGACCGGAAAAATAGCTTTCATTACCGGAGGAGGTAGCGGTATAGGTAAAGCGACCTCAGTTGTATTTGCCAGGCAAGGCGCTATCGTTCACATCATAGAAATTAATGCGGACAATGCTTCGCAGACAGCCAGGGAAATTGAGCAGGCTGGTGGTAAAGCATTCATCCATCAGTGCGATGTCAGCAATCAGCAGCAGGTTAAAGAGGTAGTGGCAGAGATTGGCGACATTGATATATTGGTGAACAGTGCAGGCGTGGCCCATGTTGGTAAAGCGGACAATACGAGCGAAGCAGATTTTGATCGCCTGTACCAGATCAATGTAAAAGGGGTGTATAATTGCCTGCATGAGATCATTCCGGTGATGGTGAAGAACAATAACGGCGTTATCCTGAACCTTTCATCCATTGCAGCAGTAGTAGGCCTCACAGACCGTTTTGCTTACTCCATGACCAAAGGTGCGGTACAAGCCATGACGTATTCTGTTGCCCGTGATTATATCAAAAACAATATCCGTTGTAATTGCATTTGCCCGGCACGTGTCCATACGCCTTTTGTAGATAATTTTATTGCGAAGAATTATCCCGGGCAGGAGCAGGAAATCTTTGATAAACTTTCAGCTTCGCAGCCAATCGGCCGTATGGGAAGTACAGAAGAAATTGCCAACCTGATCTTGTACCTATGTTCTGATGAAGCTTCATTCATCACCGGGTCTGACTATGGTATTGACGGCGGCTTCATCAAGCTGAATACCTGATAATAGCTTAATCATTATACGATCAACAAAAAAGGAGCAGTAATGCTCCTTTTTTGTTGTCCTTTTACATAGAACTATATAATATTTATTTAATAAGGGTGATAGAAGCCGCACGTTCTATCTTCTTGTGCGCATAGGTATCCGTTCCCTGGAAAACCCAGTAATACACTCCGGCAGGTGCTGCTTTGCCTTTGTAGGTACCATCCCAGTAGTCCTGCTGGCTTTGGGTACTGTAAACAATTTGCCCATTCCGGTCATAAATGGTTAATGAATTAAAGGTCACATAACCCTCCAATTCAAACTTAAAGTAATCATTAATACCGTCGTTATTTGGTGTAAAGGTATTAGGGCAAAGGACTTTAAAAGGATCGGGTGGGGTTATGGTTATCGTCACCGGTACCACCGTTGTACAGCCCGCCTCGTTCACTCCCTTAATATAATACGTTCCGCTCTCGTTTACTTTTGATGATGAGGATATCGTAGCTTCCGGATTGGTATAGTAGCTGTAATTAACGTTAAGCTCAGGTGTGAACGTTTGTTCCAGGTCAACAGCATCTGGATATTGTACCGGCGATGGTGTGGTTACTTTTATAACAGGATCGCCAATTACTACTTTTACTGGTAAAATATTCATACAGCCTTCAGCATTCACCCCCTGGATGTAATAGGTGCCTTCCTGCTTCACGGCATTTGGCGTATATAGAAAGTCCAGTGTGACGGGGTCTGTAAAATAGCTGTATTTAATATCCGGATCGCTGCCCGCCGTCACGTTGCTACGTGTTAGGTCAACGCCGGTACCGGGGCAACCACGCACCACACTTGCTACTTTCATCACAAAAGGAGCATCTATTTTATTGACAACCGTATTAAAAACATCCGGGCAGCCAAGGCCTTCGTAGGGAACAATGGTAACAGAATATTTAGTTTGGTCCGGCGGGCAAGGCGTTAGCGTCAACGCTTCACTGTTGCCAACGATATTATTCTGCGCATCGCGCCAGACATAATTATCAAAGCCAGGAGGGGCATGCAGTGTCATACTGGTTTGTCCGGCGCAGTAGGAATTACCGGTTACGGTACTTCCGCAGTTTTCATCAAGATCTATGTAGGCATAGCCAAAGTGGGACCCATTGTTTTTTGTACAATCGTTGGTGGTGAATTCCAGCCTGATGCGCTTACCGGCGTAGCCATTTAAGTTGATCGTAGAAGAAGACCATCCTTTGTAGTAAACAGTGCCTGCATTACTAGATACTTTAGAGGCTTTAAACCCAGGCAGATTACTGGAAGAGATAAAGTCAAACGCCGGGCAGTCCAGCGTCTTATTGTCTGTAAGATCAAAAACATTCACTCTAAACCGTGGCTGTTCAAACGGTAGGTGTGCACTACTGGGGTTTTGAAGTACCAGGGCATAGTTGAAAATTAAACTGAAGGTATTACCGGCAGGCACTACAAACTCGTAAGTTAGCCGTTCTGCTCCTTGCTGCGCCTGGTCATTTCCAAGTTTAACCGAGTATTTACCACCGTTTGGGCACAATGTCGGGAAGTCGCCCCAAGGATCCATGGTAGGGTAGGTAGTCGCGCTTTGAATGGTATGGCGATTGTTCATCGGGCCGGTGAGCGACAGATCTAAGCTTCCGTCTGTGCGTACCTTTCCGGCGTAAGCTTCCCAACCAGTAAAAGTGCCGCTTTCAAAACCAATGTTAGTAAGGCACTGCGAAAAACAGGTGAATGTGGAAATAAGCAATATTGCTATAAGGTTGATTAGGAGCTTCATAAAGTTACTAAAGCTAATAAATATTAAGTTAAGGGTAAAAACATTCAGAGATATAAATAAACTTTATGCAGCAGCCTCGGGCTGAAAGAGATGTTGGTGTATATTTGGATATAGAACACACACATATGAAACCTATTATAACACCAGAAGCGCTCGCCACAATGGATTGGAAAGATTTGGTAATTGTTGATGCCAGAAGTGGGCCGGATGCTTATCAAAGATATCTTCACGCCCATTTGCAGGGAGCAGTATTTGCTGATCTGGATAATGACCTGGCCGCAAAGCCGGTTGATGCGGCAGTTGGAGGAAGGCATCCCTTACCCAGCCCGGCAGACTTTGCAAAGGTATTAACGCGGTTGGGTATAACGCCCCAAAGCCATGTGGTAATTTATGATGATAAAGCGGGTGCTAACCCGGCAGCACGCATGTGGTGGATGCTTAAAGCCATTGGCCATGAGCAGGTACAGGTTTTGAGCGGTGGGCTACAGGCTGCAATGGATCAGCACTTACCGGTTACCAGTCATTTAAGCGCCCCTGTAGCTACAGCAGAATATCCCGTACCAGCTGGTTTTAATGGGACAGCGGATATAGAGGAAGTAAAAGCCGCCGTGAAAGATGGAAACCGGAAAGTGATAGATGTGCGCGAGTCTGCACGGTACCTGGGGTACACAGAACCGCTTGACCTGATCGCAGGCCATATCCCTGGTGCGGTTAACATGCCTTACTCAAACAATATGACACCTGATAACCGCTACCTAGGCGAAGACGAACTAAAGAAGAACTACCAGGAACTGCTGGGCAATGTAGCCGCAGAACAGGTGATTGTTCATTGTGGTTCTGGCGTTACGGCATGCCATACCCTGCTGGCGTTGGAAGAAGCCGGGTTAACGGGTGCAAAGCTCTATGTGGGCTCATGGAGCGAATGGTCTCGCCGTGACCTGCCGATAGCCAAAGAGGAAGTTTAATTGGAATCGTCGGGTTTCTTATTATTCTGCTTGGGTTTCTTACCGTCTTTCGCTTTTTCTTCTTTCTCTGCGTTTTTGTCCGCATCATGAGGGAAATTTCTACCGGTAGACGTCACCCTGGAATCGCGCTGGGTAGAGCAGGCCTGTAGCGAACAAAAGGCGTAAATAACTATCGCAACGGAAACTAAATACTTTTTCATAAGGCTGATTATGTTATAAAAATACATTTTTCAGCCGATAATACCTTCTAAAAATAAAACGGCCGCCCATTTTGCAGGCGGCCGTCTCTTGTTAGTATCTGCCGTTGTTGTAGTAACCATCGCGATCATAGTGATGATCATGGTAACGGTCATTATCATACCGGCGATCATATCTGTAATGATGTCTGTACGTATCGTTCTCTACCATACAACTACTTAGAGAACCTACTATGGCTGCAATTACTGCTATGCCTAATATCCTGCGCTTCATAATCTCTGCTTTTATTTATTAGTAGGAGTGTTTTGTCACGAAAAGGATTAATAGTAACACTAATTTTACTGCAATAAATTACGTCGGTTTTTTAAAACCAGCTTTACTGAAACTCTAATAAACAGTATACTTGCCCTAAGCTGTTAAAAAGTGTTAACGTCAACAATCAAAGCCATTTTGCAGCGTTATAGTGACTTAAATTTAAACTTTTGAAAAAATATCTTTACCCGCTTCTGTTCCTGTTTTGCTTTTCATCTGCTTTTGCACAGCGCGATAGCTTGCCCGTGACAACGGTTGTACAGAAAGCTGCCGTATCTAATTCGGAACACCCTATAGAAAAGGTATACCTGCATTTCGATAAGCCATATTACGCAGTTGGCGATACCGTGTGGTTTAAAGCTTACCTGACAATGGATGTGCATCTGCCTTCGGCGATCAGTAAAGTTGTAAACGTAGACGTGATCGGTCCGCGCGATAGTTTGATAGAATCTTTCAGGATACCGGTTACCAACAGTACGGGATCGGGCAGGTTTGTTTTAAACGGAACCACCTACCGCCAGGGAAATTACCGCATCCGCGCTTATACCAACTGGATGCTAAACTTCAAAACCTCTTACTTCTTTGATAAAACCATTGCCATTGGCAACGCGCTGAATAAGGAACTAAGTACGCAGGTAAGTTATTATGGCAACCCCGATGGAAAAGGTGCAAAGCCGGGAGCAAAGATTTTTTATAAGGACAAGGCAGGTAATATCCTGGCGGGTAAAAAAGTAGAGTGGCGTATCGAAACGAATGGCGATGTGATTACGCGCGGACGTGGTACTACGGATGCCAAAGGTTACCTGGATGTACCCGTAGAAGATAACAAAGTGAAGAACTTTGCGGGCAGTACCATCATTACCAGCGTAGAGGTGGCAGAGAAGAAAACTGCCTCTGCCAGTTTTTCGCTTAAGAACGCCTTTGGCGCCCCCGACCTGCAGTTTTTCCCCGAAGGCGGCTTACTGCTTTCTAATATTCCTATGCAGGTAGCCTTTAAGGCTATCCGTAGCAGTGGTTTGGGGATAGATGTAAAAGGGACTATCGTGGATGGTACGGGCAAGGTAGTTGCCGATTTTTCGTCGCAGCACCTGGGTATGGGTAAGGTAACCTTCACCCCCGAGGCTAATACCACCTATAAAGCCAATGCAGAATTTGCTGATGGCAGTAAAGCAACCGTATTATTGCCCCGTGTAGTATCAAACGGCGTGGTGCTGAGCGTCAATAATGCCCAGCCGGATAACCTGGTGATTCAGATCGCCTCTACGCCGGCCTTCTATGAAAAGTACAAGAACCGTGTTTTTTATCTCATAGCACGCTCCGGCGGTACCATCGCCTACGCGGCGCAAACGGCTTTAACCAGCCAGACGTATTCGGCGGTGATTCCCAAGTCTAAATTTAAATCTGGCGTGATATCGCTTTCGTTATTGACTTCTTCGAGCGACCCGGTAAGCGAGCGTTTGGTTTATATCAACCGGGATGATAACCTGAACCTGACGCTCAGCAGCGATAAGCCTGCTTACGCCGCGCGGCAGCATGTGGCCATGAAACTTACCGCTAAACAAGGCGCTGTTCCGTCGGAAGGTAGCTTTTCCGTGGCGGTAATTGATGAGACAAAGGTGCCGTTTAAAGAAGATGCCGAAACCACTATTTTAACCAATCTGCTGCTTACAAGTGATATTACCGGTTACGTAGAACAGCCGAATTATTATTTCAATAAACCTGACGCAAAGAAAAATGCGGATCTGGATGTATTGATGATGACGCAGGGTTTCCGGCAGTTTGATTTGTATGATGTAGTATGGGATAAAGTACCGCGCGCAACTATCGCCCCTGAGCAAGGGATAGACCTTGGCGGTACCCTTCGTAAACTGAACGGTATGCCTGTATTTAGAGGGGCTGTAAGATTGATCATTCCTGATAAAAACTATTCTGCGGAAACAACCACCGATGCCGACGGTAACTTTGTGTTTAAAAACGTGCAGTTTACAGATTCATCAAAGGTTACGGTAAGCGCCCGCAATAACCCGGATTCGCGGAATATGAAGATTACTATGAATGGTGATATCTTCCCATCGATAGCCAAATCTGAAAACGTAGCCGATGAAATACCTAATATCGATAGCGTGCTGAATACCTATATCCTTAACAGCGAAAAACAATATAAATTTAACCAGATACTGAAAGAGGTAGTGATCAAAAGTGCCCCGGTGATCAAGAAGGTATCCCATAATGACTATTCGGCGCTTACCGGGCTTCCGGCAATGGCCGACCGGCAGTTGAGCGGCGAGATGCTGAAGGGCTGTAATAACTTCTTCCTCTGTATCCAGAATTCGTTGCCGGGCGTGACGTTTGATAACGGAAACTTTTATATCTCGCGAAATTACACCCAGGGCGACCGAACACCAATGCAGATTTATGTGAAGGGGATGCAGGGAGATGTGAATTACCTGATGAGTGTTAACCCCGCAGAAGTTGAATCTGTCGAGGTGTTCTTTAATGATGGGGTAAGCGGGATCAACCGGATGACCAGCACCGCAGGGGTAATTTCAGTAAATATGAAAGAAGCACCGAAAGGAACGCCAATGAAGCTGAGCGATCTGAAGCAGTTATTCCCGGATCAAAATATCGTCACCTTTACTCCAAAAGGTTATATCAAATACAAACAGTTTTACTCGCCTAAATATACGGTGGTAAAAAGCATTGCCGTGAGCGACCTGCGCACCACCATCTTCTGGAGCCCGAACATCATCACTGATAAAACAGGTACGGCTGTGTTTGATTTTTATAATTCAGATGGACGAGGTACTTACAAGGCCATTGTAGAAGGTATAGATAAAGACGGGAATATCGGCCGAGGCATTTATCGTTTTACTGTTAAATAACAGCGTTTAACCCTGTAAAGATTTATAACTTTTCGGGTGCGGGATGGTCTGGCTGGCAAAAGCCAGTTGGCCACGTCTGCCGCGTTAGCCACATCCGCCGCATTCGCCACATTTACCGGGCGGCCATAGGTTTTATAACTTTTAAGTCAGGATTACTGACGTAAAAATGGCAGCAACGTTAGCGCATGCGCACATTTTGTAATGCATGCGGGAAACAGCGGACGATTTAATCGTCATTCAAGCTTACGCACGCATTGCAAATGCGCGCGAGAAGTTAAGAGGGGAAACGCCTTGATATTTGCAAACGTTTGAAGCGTATTTAGGAAAAATATAGCACCCGCGCGCATTTGTAATGCTTGCGGGAAATAGCGGACGATTTAATCGTCATTCAACCTTACGCACGCATTGCAAATGCGCGCGATAAGTAAAGGGGAAAAGCCCTGACGATTTGATTGCCTTATAACAACATCGCTTTATTTAATAAACCTGCCTGTGGTGCGGGCGAAATGCGAGCCTGCTGCTGGGCGCACATGAACTGATACCGGCAATAACGGTGATAACCAACAATAATCCTGCTGCTACTTTTCTCATCTTGCTACTTTGTTTGTTAATGCCTTCTACGAAACATAACCACATAGGTTACAACAATAAAAAAGAGCCGCTGGTACTGGCGGCTCTTGAAATCGAATTATCTTGTTTACGCGCTTCGCTTCTCTGCAAAGTAGCGTTCCAGCGCATCATAAAGCGACGGTAGCAATAATCCTTTCTCGCTTCCCAGTACGCTGTATTGCGGGCGTTTGGCTTTGTACCTAAAGTTGGTTAATGGCAGCGACCGTACTAAGCTGGTGCGGATACCTTCCTTTTCTGCTACGGCATAGGCAAGGTTAGCCCAGCTGATCTCCCCCTGGTTACTCATATGCCAGATGCCATGTTCGCCGTCCAGCAGCAGATCAAGGCTGTTATTTACCAGGTCGGGCACGTAAGTGGGCGAGATGTATACATCGGCAGCGGCGGCAAACTCTTTTCCTTGTCTTAATTCATTCAGTGCCACCTGGATGAAGTTGTACTGATCCCAGGGCCCAAAGAATGCACTCGTTCTAATGATTAGCGCGTCCGGGTTACCAGCCAGTACCCTTGCTTCTGCCAGCGACTTGCTTTCGCCATAAATATTCAACGGCGACTTATTGTCGCTTTCTGTATAAGGCTTATTCTTGCTGCCGTTAAAAACAAGGTCGGTAGAGTAGGTGAGTAGCCGTACGCTGTATTTTTCGCAAAGTGTAGCCAGGTTTTCTGCCCCGGCTGTATTCAGTAAGAAGCAGGCATCACGGTCGGTTTCGGCGTCATCTACGCGTACAAATCCGGCAGTGTTTACTATTGCCCATGGTTTTTTCTCAGCTATCACCCGTTCTACCTGTACCGGGTTTGTAATATCCATTTCCTGCCTGCCCAGGTGCTCATAAACAATCCCCCGGCTTTCGCAGATGCGCGCAAAGGCCTTGCCTAAAGTGCCGCTTTTACCCACGATTAGCAGTGGTTGGATGGTCTTTTTTTGTTCCTCTTGCATTGGTGTAGCATCATGGCAATAAATAGCCCTTACCGGCCTTTTCCACCAGCCATGGACATCCAGTACGGGGTGATGGAAGTTTTTCCCTGCGCTATATTGCTGTAGCATATGGCCCAGGATGGTTTTCCGCGCATAGCCCGATCTCAGGTCGAACACGCCGGTTTCATAATCGCCGTTTGGTTTGGTGAGTAATTTATTCCAACCGTGCGAACCCAGAACAGCCCACGCGGTAATGGCTTCCAGCTGATAACCTTCTTCACGCAATTGGTTGGTATCGTGCCAGATCTCGTCCAGCCAGCGCATCTGTTCTTCGCGGGTGCAATGAAGGTGTACCTCGGTTACCGCTACCTTTACGTCGCCATACCGGTTAAAAACTTCTTTTAACAGCCCATACAAACCTTCTGGTTTAGCATGGCCCACGCGCACAGCTTCAACATCTGCGTACTGGTGCCGGCCATTGCCCCCGTAAGTGTGCACAGGGTAGTTTTCCAGCCGTTCATCCAGATAACGTTCGGATGTGAGGTAATGATTAATACCGATGATATCCGGCTTGCAAACATTATCCAGGAAAAACTGAAGATCAGCCGACGGGATTCCGATATGCGTCAGAAAGTGCCACATCCCGTGATCATGATGTACGCGACCGCTTAGCAGGTCAAACGTTAGCCACCGGCGAACGTTTTCGTGCTGGGCCTGGTAGGCTAACAACGGGGTACTATGTGTTTTTCCTAAATCGTCCGTCTGTACCAGTTTTGCATTAGGGTTTATCTCCCGTATCGCCTGCATAGCCAGCACGGTAGCTTTACATTCGTTCAGTAGTATACGTGCAAATTCCAGCACATCTTTGTGATGTGGATGCCAAATACCATACAACCCACAAAAGCGGGCTGTGGTTAAAGGCTCATTTACCGGCGTATAGTACTCAATCCAGGGGAACCTTTCGGCTACTTCACGGGCATAAGCTGCCAGCCCTGTTGCGAATGATTCTTCGGCCATGTGTACCCAAGCCGGGCCGCTACCATGATGGACTAGTCCGGCTATCGGTTCAACCCCTGTTTCCCTTAATTTATCCAGTCTTTTTGCCGTTGCCGACCAGTCGATCAACCGGCCGGGTTCGGGCATATGTTTTTCCCATAAAATGGGGTATCTTAATTTTTTTATTCCCAGTTCCGAAATCAGTTTCAGGTCGTCCTCGCGTTCGTAATGGCCGTTATATTCCAACTGGTCGAAATAATCATCATTTACACGGTTACACGTACACTCTAATCCACCCCAGATTTCTACTCCCGGTAAGCTCTGCTTTTCCATAATTTTATCTTTTCGGTCTCTTTGTTAAGACCAGCCGGTTGTTAAAGTTTTTGTTTACAGTATATACCTAATATGATATAGCTGCTTTTCTTTCACATAAGCATAGCTGACGAGCAGAGCGTCAGCGTTCTTATGTTTCGCGTCCTGTGTCTGACCTCACCCTAACCCTCTCCAAAGGAGAGGGAATTTTAAGTCCTCCCTACGGGGGAGGATTGAGGAGGGGCTATACTGTTGTAATGCCATTACTGGGCAATACGCAGGTATGAGTTTTTGTCGGCGGCTTTTTTAATCAGGCTCAGCATGTTGTCGCAGGTTTTATCCCACGAGTTTGAAGACAGGAAAGTATCGGCTTTTAGCTGCCAGGCTTCTTTATCCTTTGCAGTGGTGTTCAGCAACTGTTCGGCTGCTGAAATGAACTCTTCAGCTGTTTCACCTATATGTACCAGGTTATTCTTGCCGTACGGATGAACAACATCACGGATTGGGGTTGAAATAACAGGTAAACCTGCTGCCAGGTATTCCGGTGTTTTAGTAGGGCTAATGAATTTGGTGGATTCATTCAACTGGAACGGGATCAGGGCAATGTCCCAGGTAGCCATATAATCCGGCAATTGCTGGTAGCTCTTCTGGCCCAGGTAGTGGATGTTGCTGTTCTTTGGTAAATGGTCTGGGTTGATCTTTACCACCGGGCCGATCAGGATCAGTTGCCAGTCTGGCCGTGCATCGGCAATAGCGCCAATCAGGTCGATATCAAAGCGTTCGTCAATCACACCATAGAAACCCATTTTAGGCTTGTCGGTATCAATCTGGTCTGCGGGGCAGGTGTCTATTGTGCGGGCTTTCAAAAAGTGTTTCTTTTCGATACTGCTTGGGAACGGATAAATGTTGGGGTGCTGATGTTTTTTGGCTTCGTACAAAGAATGCCCGCCGGTGAATACCACATCTGCGCGGTTCATTAATTTTTTCTCGAGCGCTGGCAGTTCTGCCGGTGCAAACTTAAATGCTGAAAGTTCGTCCATGCAGTCATAAACTACTACTTTAGGGTCGTGGTCTTCGCTAAACTTCAGCGCCATTGGTGTGTAATACCAGAAGATGAAATTGCTTAGCTGTTTGTTCTCCATAAAACGGTTAAACATCTGTTTTTGCATCTGCATGCTTTGCTCGTCGTCCAGGCCGGGTGGTAGGTGCGGTACCATTACCCAAATGTTGGGTTCCCTTTTAGAAAAGGTGTAGTAATGTTGCTCAATCTCTTCTACGTGCGGTTCTTCTATAAAAAATATATTAAAGGTATCGGATAAACGGGTTAAGAGATGTTGCGGCCTCTGGAAAACGAAATCCCATCTAAGGTGAGAAAAACAGATCAGGTTATCTGGTAACTGTTCGTTCTGGTTGTTTTGTTGGAAGTCTGCTTCCGGGGTCAGCTTTAAACTCATGTTATATCTGTTTTATTTGTATGTTGTTGTTTGCAATTCAAATGCCACTTAGGACATTTTAGATCTTTCAATTCGCGTTCTGATTTAAAATAATAACTAATAGTTAAATTATATAGCAAATTTGTATGTTTCAGAACCGTTACGCTATGGTTAAGGAGATACGTGTATACTTTTCCGGATAGCGGCGATGCCTGATTAAGAACTGAAATGGGCTACTTTAACGGAGGTGTAATTATTAATTAAATCGGAGCGGCTTAGTAGCTTGCTTGTTTATACAACAGGATAATGCGACTTTTGTTCGCGTAACTGGCTGATGCTTATGAAAAATGTGCTTATTTATGTTTTCTTGTTCCTTTCGCCGCTCTTGTTTTTTAGCGCTTATGCACAAAAGGATACCATAATCAGGCGTTCGCCCGTAAAAACTTTAACCGACGCGCAATACAATGCCATCCTGAAAGGGGACGATGTAAATAACACCGCCGCATCCGCTACCATGAACGGCTACCCTTTGCCGGACAAGGTTTTGAAGTATAAAAAAGAACTGAACCTGACTCCCGCACAGTTGAAACAGTTTGATGAGATCATGAAAACGCTCGACCTGAAAAAGCGGGAAGTTGCTGTATCCGTGATCCGCAATGAAAAAATGCTGGACAGCATGTTCAGGCGGCGCTTTGTAAACGAAGGCAGTATTGTGTTCTATGGTAACCGTTACGGTTTGTACCAGGGCGAATTGCGTACCGCATTGCTTACGGCTTGCTTTAACACCCGGAAAGTGCTTACGCCTTACCAGTTGAACAAGTTTTACACCCTCGAGAAACCATAATTACTAATTGCCATTACATTTGCTTAAATTAGCCACCCGATTTAAAGTGTATGAAGATTTCGTTTGACTTTGAGAAACCGCTTGCCGATCTGCAGCAGCAGATAGAAAAGGTAAAGCAGGCAGAAGATAAAACCAAGGTAGATATGTCGGCAACGCTGGCAGAGATGGAGGAGAAGTTCGAGGTATTGAAGAAGCAGATCTACAGCAATTTGACCGGCTGGCAAAAGGTGCAGATCTCGCGTCATCCCGAGCGCCCTTATACCTTGCAGTATATAGAATTAATGTGCGACGATTTTATTGAGTTGCACGGCGACCGCAATATCGGCGATGATAAAGCGATTGTAGGCGGGTTCGGTTCTATCAATGGCCATACGGCTATGTTTATCGGCCATCAAAAAGGGCGTAATACGAAGGATCGTCAGTACCGTAACTTTGGTATGGCCAATCCCGAAGGTTACCGCAAAGCCCTTCGCTTGATGAAAATGGCGGAGAAATTCAATAAGCCTATCATCACCTTAATAGATACCCCCGGAGCATTTCCTGGCTTGGAAGCCGAAGAACGCGGACAAGGCGAAGCCATTGCACGCAACCTGATGGAAATGTCTGTACTGAAAGTGCCTGTAATTTGCGTGATTATTGGCGAAGGTGCATCCGGCGGTGCGATAGGTATCGGTGTGGGCGATAAAGTGTATATGCTGGAGAATACCTGGTATTCAGTGATCTCGCCTGAATCCTGCTCATCTATCCTTTGGCGTAGCTGGGATTATAAAGAAAAAGCGGCTGAAGTGTTGAAGCTGACTTCAGGCGAAATGTTTAAGAACAAACTGATCGACGGTGTGATCAAAGAACCGCTGGGTGGTGCACACCAGGATCCGGTGGCAATGGCCGGTACGCTAAAAAAGCAGTTGCTGAAAGACCTGAAATCTTTACAGGAACGCAATGTCGACGAACTGGTGAATGAGCGTATCGAGAAATTCTGTTCGATGGGTGTGGTAGTAGAAGAAGAGACTACGGACGAACAACCTCAAAACGTGGTGTCTGCGCAATAATACCTGTATATTATGATAACAGAAAACGCCGCGCTTTATCAGTGCGGCGTTTTCTGTTATGTTCTAAGTTACTTGTTGAACTTGGTCATCGTGAGTTCAGTTCCAACGGTCACGAAGCTTTTAATTACTTCTATAGAGCGGTCAATCAGTGCGGGTAGTTCGGGCTGTTCGTCATCGTCAAAGCCGCTTAAAACATAATCTACCTGGCGGCCTTTAGGATAATTGTTCCCAACGCCAAATCTTAACCGGGCATATTGTGCGGTGCCGATAGAAGCTTCAATGCTTTTTAAACCGTTATGGCCACCTGCGCTGCCCTGTGGTTTCAAGCGGAGTGTGCCAAATGGCAGGGCAAGTTCATCTACCAATACCAATACATTTTGCGCAGGTATTTTTAACTGCTGCATCCAGTAAGCCACAGCTTTGCCGCTCAGGTTCATATAGGTAGTGGGTTTGATCAGGTGCAGCAAACGCCCTTTATACGACATTTCTGTGTAACCGGCCAGCCGCATGGTATGGAATTTTAAGCCTTCCTGCTTGGCCAGCTCATCCAGAATCATAAACCCGATGTTATGCCGGGTATCTGCATATTCCGGCCCGATATTTCCTAAACCTGCTATTAAGTATTTCATACCCCTTAATCCCCTTAAGGGGAAATTTTAATTAAAGTTGTCATTGCGAGCGAAACGCGGCAATCTGTTCGTGTACCTTGTTGGTACAAAGTCACAAAAGTACGAGATTGCTTCGTCGTTCCTCCTCGCAATGACGCGTTTATCTATAAAAAAAGCGATAAGATATCTTATCGCTTTTATCTGTGAAATCACTTTTAATCGTGAAATCGAACAAAAATTATTTTTTACCTTCTTGCTCAGCCTGACGCAGTGCACGAGAAGTAGTAACAGATACGATAGTATCTTCAACTGCGTTGGTGATTACTAAGTTTTCTAACTTAACGTCGCCTACACGTACAGATTTACCAACTTCAAGGCCTTCGATGCTAACGTCGATGGTATCAACGTGGTCTTTAGGTAAGCCTTTAACACGCAGTTTACGTAATTTCTGAACCAGTTTACCACCCATTTTAACACCTGGAGAAGTTCCGGTTAAACGGATAGGAATTTCAATAGCAACCGGTTTATTTTCGTTCAGTTGTAAAAAGTCAACGTGAATGATTCTTTCAGTAAGCGGGTGGAACTGAATGTCCTGGATGATCGCCTGGGTAGTAGTACCGGCAACTTCAATATCAATTAATTGAACATCAGGAGTATAAACTACTGGTTTAAGATCAGCTTCTGCAACAGAGAAGTGAGTTTGAGTAGCACCACCGTACAATACAGCTGGTACCAGACCCTGGTAGCGCAGCGCTTTGGCATCGCGTTTCCCTACGTTCTCTCTTGGAGAACCGCTAATAGCAATTGATTTCATTTTTTTTGTTAATTGTTGAGCCTCTCACCATCCCTCTCGGGGGGAGAGGGGGCTTGAAGCCCATATTGTTTATTTATTAATTCAAATAACAGTCCTCCCTACGGGGAGGATTCAGGCGGGGCTCAATCCACCTTAAACAGCTGGCTGATCGAACCGTGCTCGTTTACGTTAGCGATTGCCTTTGCAAACAGATCAGCGGTTGAAAGCACCCGTATCTTGCTGCTCTCTTGCTTCAACGGAATAGTATCGGTAACGATCAATTCTGTTAAAGCTGATTTTTCTATCGTTTCGTAAGCATTGCCCGATAACACAGGATGCGTACAAACCGCTCTTACGCTTCTTGCGCCACGCTCCATAATCAATGCGGCTGCTTTTGAAAGCGTACCTGCGGTATCGCAAATATCATCGATCAGTACGATATCCTGATCGGTAACATCGCCGATAACCGTCATTGATTCTATTTCATTCGCCCGTTTACGGCGTTTGTCACAAATTACCACCTCCGCGTTAAAATATTTGGCAAAGGTTCTGGCCCGGTATGATCCGCCCATATCCGGCGAAGCAATGGTCAGGTTTGGTAAACCCAGGCTTTTAATGTAAGGTACAAAGATCACCGAGGCATCCAGGTGATCAACCGGAACATCAAAAAAACCCTGTATCTGCGCCGCATGCAGGTCCATCGTCATAATACGGTTAATACCAGCTGCAACTAACAGGTTGGCAACCAGCTTTGCACCGATAGCAACCCGCGGTTTATCCTTACGGTCCTGACGGGCTAAGCCAAAGTAGGGGATTACCGCTGTTACGTAGTGTGCAGAAGCACGGCGCGCAGCATCCACCATCATCAGAATCTCCATCAGGTTATCAGTCGGCTGGTTGGTAGACTGGATCAGGAACACGTCGCAACCACGGACAGACTCGTTAAAGTGTGGCTGGAATTCGCCGTCGCTGAAGCGCGAAAAAATCACATCTCCAAGTTCGCGGCCATAACAATCAGCAATTTTGCGGGAAAGCTCTAAGCTGCTTGTGCCTGAAAATAGTTTAACCGGGTTAAATTGTAAGGGCATCCTTTTATTGAAATTTCGAACCCCGGGGATTAAGCCGGAAATTCAGTTATCAACTTTACTTTACGTAAAAACGAGTTATCAACCTGCCAACCTCAGCAACAATACACGGTACTGAAGCCTATAAACGAAAAAATTCGAATTCCGATATACGAAATCCGAATCTTTTCCTTTGTTGTCCGACCTGGATTCGAACCAAGACAAACTGAACCAAAATCAGTTGTACTACCCTTATACTATCGGACAATACCAGTTTCAGATAATTGCCTTCCGAAACGGAATGCAAATGTAAGACGATTTTTGAAACTTCAAAAGTAAAATTTAAAAAAATCTGAAAGCATGTAAAATCTATGCTAAGCGGGGTTAAATAATGTTAAACTATCCGGCTATTGGCCAAAAAGATATAATAGTTTTCTTAATTTCGTCGGCTTTAAACTGTTTCCTTTATATTCAACTATGAATTATAATAAGACCAATAATTTATTCGGCTGGATTACATTCGTTATTGCTGCCATTACTTATATTCTTACGCTGGAGCCTTCGGCCAGTTTCTGGGACTGTGGCGAATTTATTGCCTGTATCTACCGTTTACAGGTAGCCCACCAGCCGGGTGCGCCTTTGTTCACCATGATCGGCAAGATCTTTTCTTTACTGTCTTTCGGTGATGTACATAAAGTAGCTTACTGGACTAACATGGCCTCAGCCCTGGCCAGCGCGGCTACCATTTTGTTCCTTTTCTGGAGCATTACTGCGCTTGCAAAGAAATTATTGGTTAAAAATAACAATGAAATATCCGCTACGGACCAGATCCTGATCATCGGTGCAGGTATCGTAGGCGCATTGGCTTACACATGGTCTGACACCTTCTGGTTTTCAGCTGTGGAGTCTGAAGTTTACGCGCAATCATCTCTATGTACTGCCATTGTATTCTGGGCTACCCTGAAGTGGGATGCGCATGCAGACGAGCCTGGTGCCGACCGCTGGCTGATCTTTATCGCCTACATCATGGGTTTATCTATCGGTATCCACTTGTTAAACTTGCTGGTAATACCGGCCATCGCCCTGGTAATCTATTTCCGCAGAGCTAAAACCATTACCTCTAAAGGTACCATCTGGTCTTTCATTTTAGGTTGTGTTGCTTTAGGTTTAGTTTTGTGGGGAATTATCCAATACACGGTAAAAGGCGCAGCTTACAGCGATTTATTCTTTGTAAATACCTTAGGTTTCAGTTTTAACACCGGTGCTATTATATTCTATCTGCTGTTGGTTGCAGCCATTGTACTGGGTATTTACTATACCATTAAGCCTAATAACAGTGTCATCATTGCGGCAGCAGCATGTTTTATCCTGTTGCTGTTCTTTAGCGCCGGAATTATTGGTGTTATTGCAGGTGCGGCTGTCCTTGCTATCCTCGAATATATACTGCATGTCCGCAAGGCACGCTACATCCTGAATATTGTTTTACTGGGTGCATTCTTTATTTTGCTCGGTTACAGTTCTTTCGTGATGATTATCATCCGTGCGAAGGCAGGCACCAACCTGAACAACAGCGACCCGGAGGATGCTTTTGCGTTAAACAGTTACCTGAACCGCGACCAGTATGGCGAAACGCCTTTATTATACGGTCAGTATTTCGATGCGAAACAAACTGATGTGAAGGAAGGGCAGACCTTGTATCGCCGTGGAAAAACCAAATATGAAATCGCTGGCAAAAAACAAACTGCCATTTACGATCATAACACGCCATTCCCTCGCATCTTTAGCCAAACCGGCGACGATGTGCAGTTCTATCGCCAGTGGCTGCACCTGGGGCAGGAAGAAAGCCCGACCATGGCGCACAACATCGGCTTTTTCCTGAGCTGGCAGGTAAACCAGATGTATAACCGCTACTTCTTATGGAACTTTGTAGGCCGTACCAATGATATGGATGGCCAGAACGATAGCAATGGTACAGACGGTAACTGGATCACCGGTTTCAACGCCGGTAAGCGCTTGCCTTACGCCGTAACCCATAGCAAATCTTACAACCGCATGTACGCCTTGCCGTTCCTGATCGGTGTATTAGGTTTGGTTTATCACTTCCGCCGCCGTCAGCGCGACGCCGGTATTGTGGCGGTACTATTCTTCTTTACCGGTTTAGCTATTGTGCTTTACCTGAACCAGGACCCGAACCAGCCGCGCGAACGTGATTATGCCTATGCAGGTTCGTTTTACGCTTTTGCTATCTGGATTGGTTTAGGGGTATTGGCTATTGCCGATCTGCTAAGCAAAAAAATGAATGCAAAAACCAGCGCGCTGATTGCCAGTGTAGCCTGTTTGATTGCCGCACCAATATTAATGGCCAGCCAGGAATGGGATGACCACGACCGTTCTACCAAAACTACGCCGCGCGATATGGCGACCAACTACCTGCAGTCTTGCGCGCCTAATGCGATATTATTCACTTATGGCGATAACGATACTTACCCGTTGTGGTATGCGCAGGAGGTAGAAGGTATCCGCCCGGATGTGCGTATCGTGAACCTGAGCTTGTTAGGTACCGATTGGTACATTCGCCAGATGAAGCAGAAAATGAATACTTCTGCACCGCTGCCTATCACCATGCCGAACGAAAAGTTTGTTGCTGGTGTGCGCGATGTACTTTACCTGAACGACCGTAACCTGCCAGGCTCGATTGAGCTGAAAGAAGTTTTCGATTTTGTGACTTCTGATAGCCAGGATGCGAAGATACAGTACGAAAACGGAGAGTCGGATAACTACCTGCCAACGCAGAATTTCAAGATCACCAATAACCCGGACGAAGTGGTGAGTACCGGAACAGTACCTGCCCAGTTGAAAGATAAGATCGATCCGGTAATGAGCTGGAAATATCCTTCACGCTACCTTACAAAAGATAACCTGGCTATGATCGATATCCTGGCGCACAATAACTGGAAACGCCCGGTTTATTTTGCCATCACCGTGGGTAACGATAACATGATCGGCCTTGACAAGTACCTTTATAATGAAGGTTTTGCTTACCGCCTGATGCCGTTAAAACCGGATACCGCCGCCCAGCCGTTAGAAGTAACAAACACGCTCACCATGTATAATAACATGATGAACAAGTTTAAATGGGGCAACATGAAGCATGCGCGTTACCTGGATCATGAGTCTACCGTAATGTTCTACCCGCTGATCATGAAGCAATTCAGCACCCTGAGCGATCATTTGGTAGCTGAAGGCCATACCGACCTGGCCAAGAACTTGTTGAAACGCTTTGATGAAGTGATGCCTGATCTGTACCCATACACCGAGGTTTCTGCCCGTAAATTCTACATGGTAGAAAGCGGCTACAAAGCAGGCGAACCTCAACTGGCAAACAAATGGGCGAACGAGTTGGATACCTATCTGGATGCGGTGTTAAGCTATAACTCAGACCTGCTGAAAGATAATGCTGACGGAGTAAACACACACGATGTGCAGTTGTGTATGTCTATACTGAACGGCTTGGTAGGATTGACGAAAGATAACCAGCAAACTGCACTGAGTGCAAAGCTTGACAAGCAGTTTAAGGATTACGAAAGCAAATTGTCGAGCATCCTGGCACGACAGCAACAATAAGCTGAATAAGCCCCACCTATATCCTCCCCGGTAGGGGAGGACTTTTATAAGCCCCTCTCCCAGGAGAGTGGTTGGGTAGAGGTAAAGGCAGGAAGAGCGGGAGCAACAGTTCGTCTGACTCTTGTTTACTTGTACGGTGCGCTCCCCGTAAAGATGATAATGACAAAAATGTCACCCTGAGCTCAGTCGAAGGGTTTACGCGTTTCCTTTAAGAAGAGATTGCCGCGTCGCTGCGCTCCTCGCAAAGACGATAATGACAAAAATGTCACCCTGAGCTCCGTCGAAGGGTCTTTACGCTTTCCTTTAAGAAGAGATTGCCGCGTCGCTGCACTCCTCGCAAAGACAAGAATTGGTATATCACGTTTACAGCGATCTGGTTAAATCCCAACTTTAAGATTTTTAAAGTCTTGATTCTTGTCTCTTGTTTCTGAAACGATTCTTATTTCTGAAACGGCTCTTGTCTCTTGCTCCCAATAGACTTGTCTTCAGCGCGTCATATAATCCGATTGCGTAAAAAGCGGTTGTGCGAATAGATACCTTTGCTTTACCCGAAACTAATTTATGCTAAGAAGATTATTTTTTACCCTTGGGTTTGCTTTATGCGTATCGCAGCTGTTTGCCCAAACCACCTGGACCTTAAACACAGAAAAAGAAGGTATTAAAGTTTACACCAGCCCGGTGCCTGATTCTAAAGTGAAAGCTTTACGTGTAGAGTGCGAGTACAAAACCACGCTGTCGCAGTTAGTTGCTGTATTGCTCGACGTAAAAGGATGCACGGAGTGGGTTTATCACACCAAGTCTGCTACCTTAATTAAGCAGGTATCCCCTTCAGAGTTATATTATTATTCAGAAATTAATCTACCCTGGCCTACAGAAAACCGCGATTTTGTGGCCCACCTGATCGTACAGCAAAATCCGGATACCAAAGTGGTTACGATGGATGGCCCGGCAGTGCCAGGTTTTGTCGCTGTAAAGAAAGGTATTGTACGGATAGATCATTCTAAAGGCAGATGGGTGCTTACCCCGTCAGATGGTAAGGTTAAAGTAGAATACACTTTACACGTAGACCCGGCTGGCGCCATACCCGCTTGGTTGGTGAACCTCTTAGCTGCTGAAGGGCCTATTCAAAGCTTCAAGGCGTTACGTACACAATTGCAGAAACCCCAGTACCAGAACGCGGGCTATAGTTTTATAAAGAACTAATCCTGTTTATTGCGGCTATGGTTAGGCCGATCGATATAACGTGTAAGCACCGGAAAAATAATTGCACTTTTTCGTAGCATTTTTGTAACTATCGGTATTCAGGTTACGTCTTATGTTTACATGAGATCTACCTTATCACTTTTGGCGTTACTGCTAATGTGCACGTGCGCCTTTGCCCAGCCTGCTACTCAGGTAATCAAAGGTATCGTAACAGATTCTTTAAAAAAACAGCCCATTGGTTATGTAACAGTGGCTGTAAGAACGGCAAAGACAGACCAGCCTGTAAAAAGTACCCTAAGCAAAGAGAGCGGTAGTTTCGAGTTCAATAATCTTCCCGCAAAATCCTACAAGCTGGTACTGGCATCGGTAGGATATAAAAATAAGACCATCTTTCTTGATAGCACAAAGGCGATGATAGACCTTGGCAAGATCCTGCTTTCACCTGCGAGCAAGGATTTGAACGAGGTAACAGTTACTGCATTAAAACCCCTGGTAAAGCGCGAGGTAGACCGTATTGCTTACGATGTGCAGGCCGACCCGGAAAGTAAAGCAACCAATGCCCTGGAAATGTTGCGTAAGGTGCCACTTGTTTCTGTAGACGGGCAAGACCAGATTAAGCTGAAAGGGAATACCGACTATAAAATATTTATTAATGGCAAGCCTTCGGCACTGGTGACGCAAAACCCTTCGGATGTATTGAAATCAATGCCGGCTACCAATATCGAAAAGATAGAGGTGATCACAAATCCACCGGCAAAGTACGAGGCCGAAGGTTTAGCGGGGATCATTAATATCATCACCAAGAAAAATGCCGACCAGGGGTATAACGGTACAGTTACCAGTCGCTATAACAGCGTTTGGGGACCGGGTGGTAATCTGAACGCTACGGTAAAGCAGGGTAAGTTCGGCATTAACGGCTATGTGGGTTTTAATAGTCAAAATAAACAGAATACCAGCTTTAATAACGCCACTTATACCTATGCGCCGGTGGTATCGTCGCTTATGCAGAACGGAAACCGCTTTAACCAGGGGCGAAACATTTATAGTAATGCTGAGCTGAGTTACGAGATAGATACGCTGAACCTGTTATCCGGAAGTTTTAATTCCTATAAATTCAGTTTCGACCGTAACAGTTATCAGCTGTCCTTTCAACCGGGGCTTACACCGTCTCTGAACCAGTCATATGCGCTTAATAACCTGGGAAATGGTTATTTCCGGGGAACGGAAGCTTCCCTGAATTATCAGTTGGGCTTCAAACGAAACAAAGATCAATTGCTCACCCTGTCTTATAAATACAGCAGTTTTGGCAACAAGCAGGATAATCAAAACACTTTCGAGCAAAAGCTCAACTATGGCCAGCCCGATTTTAATCAGCATAATAACGCTTCATCAGACGAGCAGACTATCCAGCTGGATTACGTACATCCGTTTGATAAAAAGCTAACCTTTGAAACCGGTACAAAAGCTATCCTGCGGAAAAGCACCAGCGATTTTAACAGCGAAGTGTTCGATAAGACGGCTAACGCATTTGTGCCCGATCTCACCCAGACCAACAACTTCGATTATCGGCAGGATGTGTACAGCGGCTATACATCACTGCAATACAAAAAAGAAAAATGGTCTGCCAAGGCCGGTTTACGGTTAGAACATACCACGGTTGATGCCAATTATACTTCAATCGGCAGCGCGGCAAACCAGGATTACAATAACCTGGTACCCAATATTTCCGTCATGCGTTCTTTCAAAAATAACAGCCTTAGCTTTAGTTTCTCCAATCGTATTTCGCGCCCGGGTATCTGGCAGTTAAACCCTTTTGTCAACCGTGCTAACCCCAAGTATATCCAGGTAGGTAACCCCGCGCTGCGGCCGGCCGTGAATCATAATTTCGAGTTAAACTATGATATATCCGGTAAGGGCAGTATTAATATGGGCCTGAGCTACACCTTCGCCAATAACACTATACAAAACGTAACAACTATCGGCGCGGACACCGTTAGCGTGAGCACTTATGATAACGTGGGGAAGAATAAAAGAGTAGGTTACAGTTTAAGCGTTAATTACCCGCTTACCAAAAAGCTTTCTGCCAATCTTAACGCCCAACTGTTATTTATTGATCTGAAGGGTTTCTATAATAATATCTACTACCACAATAACGGTTTGCAGGGCTACACGTTCTTTAATGCCTCTTACAAGTTTACAAAAACCTTTAGAATGGGTGCCGATGTTGATTTTGATAGTCGTTACGTGATGTTACAAGGCAGGGACAACAGTTGGTTTGGTGAATCTTTGAGCGCTTCTAAAGATTTCCTGAATGAAAAAGCCACCTTATCATTGTATGTCAGCAACCCCTTCAAAAAGTTCATCAAAATTGATTTTTATTCCAAGACAGAACAGTTTGAGCAGTTTAATTCCTTCTACAATTATTACCGTAACATCAGCCTCAGCTTTATGTATAAGTTCGGTAAGCTGAATTCAAGCATCAAGAAGAACCAGCGAGGTATCAGGAATGACGATACCAGCGGAGGTGGCCGCGGAAATTAATAACTTTGCCGGATGAAAGTTTACGGCATCACCAATTGCGATACGGTTAAAAAAGCGTTAACCTGGTTAAAGACAAACCATGTTGATTTTGAATTCCACGATTTTAAAAAACTTGGCGTAAGCGAAGAAAAGCTACAGGAGTGGAATGATAAGGCAGGTTACGAGAAATTTTTAAATAAGCAGGGCCTAACCTGGAAAAAGCTGGACGAACCCGTAAAGGCAGGTGTGAAATCTGCTGCGGAAGCCTTACCACTGCTGCAAGAGAAGACCAGTATTATCAAACGCCCGGTGATCGAAGATGGCAATTTTCTTTATTTCGGTTTTGATGAAAACGTGTACCGCGAACACTTTCTGAAAAAATAGCGCGATATTTCTTTACTTTGCACGTTATACTCTTGCCTAAGCAATTGTAGACCTTTATTATTTTCAATTTTTTAATGAGATATTTTACGTTAACCAGCGTGATGCTGGTTTTTTTTGCGGGAATTAATTGGTGCAGCGGGCAGCAAATATCCATTTTTCGTGCAGATAACTCTAAATTCGATCATGTGGCGCTGTTCAATCCGCGCTTTTATACCCAGAACGGTAATGAATACCGTGCAGCTGACGGCGAACCCGGGCCGCTTTACTGGCAAAACCGGGCAGATTACCAGCTGACTGCAAAACTGGATGAAAAATTGAACCAGATCACTGGTAGCGAAATTGTTACGTATACAAATAATAGTCCGCAACGGCTGGATTTCCTTTGGATGCAGCTGGATCAGGATACTTACAAGGCAGACTCGCGCGGTACGGCCATGGAACCCATCAGCGGTAGCCGTAACCATGCACACGGGCAGCTATTTGATGCTGGTTTCAAGATACAATCAGTAACGGTTAACGGCATTGCGGTAAAATACCTGATCAATGATGCACGGCTGCAACTGTTCTTAGCCAAAGCGATGGACGCAAAAGGCGGGAAGGCCACTATCCGGATCAATTATTCTTTCATCATCCCTAATTACGGGTCGGACCGTATGGGAATAGAGGAGACAAAGAACGGAAAGATTTTCACCATCGGCCAATGGTATCCGCGCATGTGCGTGTATGATGATGTGATGGGCTGGAACACCATTCCGTACAATGGCCCCAGCGAGTTCTACCTCGAGTATGGCGACTTTGATGTGAACCTTACCGTACCTGCTTCGCACATGGTAATGGCGTCCGGCGAATTACAGAATGCGCAGGAAGTATACACTGCTACAGAGCAGCAACGCTGGGCACAAGCCGCCACGAGCGATAAAACAGTAATCATCCGTGGAGCGAATGAGGTGAAAAATGCAGCATCGCGCCCGCAGGGGAAAACAGAACTTACCTGGCATTACAAGTTAACCAATGCGCGCGATTTTGCCTGGGCGTCTTCACCGGCGTTTATTGTAGACGCGGCAAAGGTTAATCTGCCATCCGGAAAGAAATGTATCGCTACCTCTGCTTACCCTGTAGAAAGTAACGGGCATAACGGCTGGGAGCGATCAACAGAATATGTAAAATCTACGCTGGAATATTATTCATCTAAATGGTTTGAATACCCGTATCCATATGCTTCTGCCGTGGGCGGCAGGGTAGGCGGTATGGAATATCCCGGCATTGTATTCTGTGGTTCTGAAAGCAAAGGAAAAGAACTTTGGCAGGTGAACGACCATGAATTTGGCCACACCTGGTTCCCCATGATCGTCGGTTCTAACGAAAGGTTATACGGGTGGATGGACGAGGGCTTTAATACGTTTATCAACGGCTTGTCTCAAACAGCTTTTAATAAGGGAGAATATGCAGATTCGGCGTTAGACTGGCAAAGCCCAAAAGCCTCGCATTTGCTGAACCCTAAAATGGAGCCGATAATGGCTACGCCGGATAACATCCCCGAGATTAATAATGGTACCTTACTTTACGAGAAACCGGCTGAAGCGTTGAACATTCTGCGCAATCAGATCCTGGGTCCGGAACGGTTCGACCGCGCTTTTCAGACTTATATTCAGCGCTGGGCTTATAAACACCCAACGCCGGATGATTTCTTCCGCACGATGGAGAACGTAGCAGGTGAAAACCTGGGCTGGTTCTGGCGCGAATGGTTTATCAATAACTGGCAGCTGGATGTTGCGGTTGACCAGGTCACTTACGTAGATAACAACCCTGCTAAAGGTGCCGTGATCACAATCAGGAACCTGGACAGGATGGCCCTGCCTGTGATACTGGAAATTAAAACTGTTAGCGGTAAGGTAAGTACCGTAAAGCTTCCGGTTGAAATATGGTCTACAGGAAGCAGGTGGACTTTCAGGTATAAATCTAACGAGGAAATTGAGTCGGTAACGTACGACCCCAAGCATGTTTTCCCGGATTACAATACCGAAAATAATGTTTGGCACCAATAAAATGTTAAAAAGTGCTGCTGTAAAAACTACTGAAGGTTGAACAGGTTATACAAATAACTACTTTTACATATGAAACCTTTTATCTTAGCAGCAGCTCTTTTATTGATGGCCATACAGACCACTTTTGGCCAGTCCCTTAAAGGCACCGTGGTAGAAACCGGTAGCAATAACCGTTTGCCCGAGGCCTTTATCCGCAACATGACGAATAAACAAATTGCACTTACAGATGATAAGGGCAATTTCGAAATCCCGGCGCAAACCGGCAATACGCTCATTATCTCTTCCCCGGGTTATGTATCAGATACCCTTTACCTGGTCGACCTGAAGACACGGCAGATCCAACTGACTACTCAGTCTATCGCCCTGCGCGAAGTGAATATCACCGCTTCGAGGAATTTCGATCCGCGGTCAGAATATCGCCAGGTATACCAGAACGCCAAGGTTTATGCGTTATCGCCATCTACCTGGTTCGGCAAAGATGCCAAGAACGCCCGCAGGCTGAAACACTACTTCGAACGCGAGGCGCAAGAGCGCCGTGTGGATTCGGCTTTCAGTCGCGCTTATGTGGGTAGTATAATTCCGTTGAAAGGACAGGAACTGGATGACTTTCTGCTGATGTACCGCCCTTCTTACGAATTCCTGCGCAACAATAACGGCCCGAGCATGGCGGTTTACATTAACGATAGTTACCGTAAATACATGGCCCTGCCGCCCGAAAAGCGCAAACCGCAACGACTGATGCAGTAGTCATTGATTTCCATTTTTTATCCGGCTGAAGCAGTGGTCGTTGTTTAGGTAGACAAGCACTCAACCTGCCGGATAGTACTTCACATTATTCATGCATTTCCCGGTAACGATACGGTTAGGCAGCTATATGCTGCCGGTTCACTTTATTTGTGAAACGCTTGCTTATACCATTGGCTACCGTTATTACGTGTACCTGCGTAATCATAAGCACGACGTCATCAGCGATCAGCATCGTATGGTCATTTTTATTGGCGCTGCCGTTGGTGGTTTTCTGGGTTCGCATATTTTAGGCGTGTTAGAAAAACCTTTGCTGTTACCGCAAATGAACCTGGTATATTTTATGGGGAACACTACCATCGTCGGCGGGTTGTTAGGCGGGCTGATCGGTGTCGAACTAACCAAAAAGCTAATCGGTGTTACGGTATCATCCGGCGATATGATGGTTTATCCGCTGATATTGGCGATGGTAATCGGGCGGACGGGATGTTTTTTGGCGGGTCTGGAAGATGGTACTTACGGTATCGCCAGCAACTTGCCCTGGGCCATAGATTTCGGCGACGGCATCAGGCGGCATCCTACCAACCTCTACGAAATTTTGTTCTGGCTGTTATTGTGGTGGGGTTTAGCATCTTTTGAACGCAAGCATCCATTGGCAGACGGCGCCCGGTTCAAACTAATGCTGGCTGTTTACCTTATTTTCCGTTTTGCAATAGAATTCATCAAGCCGGATTATTTCCTGCCGTTTGGATTGTCTGTGATTCAACTCGCCTGCGTAGCCGGAATTTTGTATTATTATCAAATATTTATCTATCCTAACCGGTTACTTAAACCTTATGCCTGAACGTCCGTACATCTATTACGATTTTACCTTAAGCATTTGCTCTACCTGCCTGCGACGCGTGGACGCCAAGATTGTGTTTGAAGATGGTAAGGTATATATGCTGAAGAACTGCCGTCAGCATGGTTTTGAAAAAGTACTGATTGCGACCGATATCGACTATTATAAGAACTGCCGTAATTATGCGAAGCGCAGCGAAATGCCGCTGAAGTTTAATGCGGAAACCCATTATGGCTGCCCTTACGATTGCGGTTTGTGCCAGGACCATGAGCAGCATTCGTGCCTGACGGTAATCGAGGTAACGGATCGTTGCAACTTAACCTGCCCGACCTGTTACGCCATGTCTTCCCCGCATTACGGGCGGCACCGCACACTGGAAGAAATAGAACAAATGCTCGACGTGATCGTAGAGAATGAAGGCGAACCGGATGTGGTACAGATCAGTGGGGGAGAGCCGACAGTGCATCCTCAATTTTTCGAGATACTGGATATCGCCAAAAAGAAACCGATCCGCCACGTGATGCTGAATACTAATGGTATCCGAATAGCTAAAGATGAAGCTTTTGTAGAAAGACTGGCGACTTATATGCCTGATTTCGAGATATACCTGCAATTCGATTCGTTTAAGAAAGAGGCACTGGAACAACTCCGTGGCGAAGACCTGCGCGAAGTTCGGATGAAAGCCATTGAGCACCTGAATAAATATAACCTGTCGACCACACTGGTTGTCACCCTTCAAAAAGGCTTAAATACCGACGAGATCGGCAAGATTATCGAATATGCGCTTCAGCAGCCTTGTGTTAGGGGTGTAACATTCCAACCCACGCAACAGGCCGGCAGGTTAGAAAACTTCAACCCGGCGACAGACCGTTACACGCTTACCGAGGTGCGTACCGCGATATTAGAACAAACAAACATTTTTACGGCACAAGATCTGCTGCCTGTACCTTGTAACCCCGATGCCCTGGTAATGGGTTACGCCTTAAAGCTGGGCGGGCAGGTTTTCCCGTTAACACGGATGATCAACCCCGATGATCTGCTGGATAATTCAAAGAATACGATTGTTTACGAGCAGGACGAAAAGCTGAAAGCCCACCTGCTGCACATGTTTAGCACCGGTAATTCGGTAGAGACGGCCAAGGAGCATTTGAAATCCATTATGTGTTGCTTGCCCGAGATTGATGCGAGGGGATTAGGTTACGACAACCTGTTCCGGATCATCATCATGAATTTTATTGATGCGCAGAACTTTGATGTGAGGGCCATCAAGAAATCGTGCGTGCATATTGTGAATAAGGACATGAAGATTATCCCGTTTGAAACCATGAACCTATTCTACCGCGACGATAAAATTAATTACCTGAACCAATTGCGTAACGAAATACCGATGTTATGACGGAACAACAACCACCCAAACAAGCTTCTGCAGATTTAAAAATACTGGGTTACAACCTGCTGATTTTTGCTGTTTATACCATCGCATGCGTGGCCGCAGGCAAGGATAATATCTTTGTAGGTTTTATGGTGGCTGTGTTTCATTTCCTGGTATGCGTGTTTGCAGCTATCATCCAAAAAAAGTGGAGCTGGTTGTTGGCCGGCTTCCTGATCCTGGTGATCGGTTTCGGTACCTGCGTAAACGGATTTAGTATTAGCGGGCATTGATGCTCCCGGGTTTTAACACATTTTAACAAATGCGTTACTTAAACCTTTAAGGGTAAACAGGCTCTATCTCTATAAATAACAATAGAGATGAAAAAGTTAATTAAATTCACATTTATAGCACTGGCTGTTACAGGTTTTGCAGCAGGTGCACATGCACAAACAGTAACTACTGCAGACAGCGCTAAGGCAGCCCATCATCGTGGCGGTCATCATGGTCATGCCGGCTTCGAGAAGTTCAAAGCTGTGCTTACACCAGAGCAGCAAGCCATGCTGAAGGCTAACCACGCGAAACAGAAAGAAGCCCGCAAAGCTTTCGTAGCTACACTGACACCAGACCAGAAAGCGATTATGAAAGACAAGACTTTAGAGCGGAAAGACAAGAAAGCTAAACTGCAAGCCAGCCTGACAGATGACCAAAAGAAAATGATGGCTGATAACAAAGAATTGCGTAAAACTAACCATAAAGCATTTGTAGCTACGCTAACCGATGCACAAAAGGCGAAATTGAAAGAACTGCGTAAGAACCACAAAGGTCACGGCCTGCACCGAGACAGCGAGCAAAAGTCATAAGGTTTATTGATTTCAGAGTTAAGTACGATTGAAGCCGCGCGGGTAATCCGGGCGGCTTTTTTGTGGAGTTTATTTCGGTTGATTACAGATTGTCATTTCGAGTGGAACGAGAAATCTTCTTCTCCAAACCAGTTAAGGAAGATTTTTCTCCGCCAGTTATCGGATCAGAATGACAAGGTCGTTGAATACACTTGCCCCATCACTCGCACCTCTCTCCGCTCCGCCCTCCCCGCTTCCCCTTAACCTCCTCTTAATAACCCGGTAACAAATAACCACTTAGCTAAAAATCTTTTACCAAACCGCTTGATAATCAAAAAATAACTCTGTACTTTTGCAGTCCTTAAAATAAGGATAAAACTGTAACAAGAAAAAGGAAAGAATGCCTACTATTCAGCAATTAGTTAGAAAAGGTAGAGTAGCTCTGGTTGACAAGAGTAAGTCACCAGCGTTGGACAGCTGTCCACAGCGAAGAGGCGTGTGTACCCGTGTATACACCACTACCCCTAAGAAACCAAACTCAGCAATGCGTAAAGTTGCCCGTGTGCGCTTAACAAACGGTAAAGAGGTGAATGCCTACATTCCGGGTGAAGGCCACAACTTACAGGAGCACTCAATCGTGTTGATCCGCGGCGGCAGGGTAAAAGACCTTCCTGGTGTTCGTTACCACATCATCCGTGGTGCACTGGATACTTCAGGTGTTAACGGCCGTAACCAACGTCGTTCTAAATATGGTACTAAACGTCCTAAACCAGGTCAGCCAGCTGCACCAGTTAAAGGCGGTAAAAAGAAATAATTAAAGGAGGATAGTATACAATGAGAAAGTCAAAACCAAAAAAGAGAATCCTTCTTCCTGACCCACGTTTTAACGACGTATTGGTAACCAGGTTTGTAAATAACATGATGTATGACGGTAAAAAATCTACCGCATACGGTATTTTCTACAACGCTGTTGATATCGTTGAGAAAAAAATAAATGAGAACGGTCTGGAGACCTGGAAAAAAGCGTTGAACAACGTTATGCCAGCTGTCGAAGTTAAATCACGCCGTGTGGGTGGTGCTAACTTCCAGGTACCTACAGAGGTTCGTCCGGAGCGTAAAATCGCTTTAGGTATCAAATGGTTAATCACTTACGCTCGTAAACGTGGTGAAAAAACCATGATGGAAAAACTTGCCGGCGAAATCATCTCAGCTTCTAAAGGTGAAGGTGCTGCCGTTAAGAAAAAAGAGGATACGCACAAAATGGCTGAAGCTAACAAGGCGTTCTCACACTTCCGTTTCTAAAATAGTTATTGGGTTATTAAGTTATAGGTTATTGTTTCTTCAAACAGATTCAATAACTCAATAACTCAATAACTCAATAATCAATAACAAAAGAAAATGTCAAGAGATCTTAAATACACTAGAAACATTGGTATTGCCGCCCACATTGATGCCGGTAAAACCACTACTACCGAGCGTATCCTTTATTACGCTGGTGTGAGCCACAAAATTGGTGAGGTACACGAAGGTGCCGCTACCATGGACTGGATGGCACAAGAGCAGGAGCGTGGTATTACCATCACATCAGCCGCTACTACCGTGTTCTGGAACTACCGTGGCAATAAATATCAGGTAAACGTGATCGATACTCCGGGACACGTGGACTTTACCGTAGAGGTAAACCGTTCACTGCGTGTACTGGATGGTCTGGTGTTCCTGTTCTCTGCTGTTGACGGTGTTGAACCTCAGTCAGAAACTAACTGGCGTCTGGCTAACAACTATAACGTACCTCGTATCGGTTTCGTTAACAAGATGGACCGTTCTGGTGCCGACTTCTTAAAAGTTGTTAAGCAAGTACGTGATATGCTGGGCAGCCACGCGGTGCCACTGCAAATCCCTATCGGTGCTGAAGATAACTTCAAAGGTGTGGTTGATTTGATCAACTTCCGTGGTGTGGTTTGGAACGAGCATGATAAAGGGATGACCTTTACTGAAGTGCCAATCCCTGACGACCTGGTTGCTGAAGCTACCGAGTGGAGAGAGAAATTATTGGAAGCTGTTGCTGAGTATGACGATACATTGATGGAGAAATTCTTCGATGATCCGACTACCATCACCGAGCGCGAAGTATTGGACGCATTACGCCAGGCTACTTTAGCAGGTAAAATCGTTCCGATGACTTGTGGTTCTTCTTTCAAAAACAAAGGTGTACAAACCATGCTGGATTATGTAATGGAGTTGTTGCCTTCACCGGTTGATTCAAAAGGTGTTGTAGGTACTAACCCTAACACCGGCGAAGAAGTACTGGTTAAACCAGACGTAAAAGAACCATTTGCTGCATTAGCATTTAAAATTGCTACCGACCCATTTGTAGGCCGTCTTTGCTTCATCCGTGTTTACTCTGGTAACCTGGAAGCCGGTTCATACGTGCACAATATGCGTTCTGATAACAAAGAGCGTATCTCCCGTATCTTCCAAATGCACGCTAACAAGCAAAACCCTATCCCTAACGTAGGTGCAGGTGATATTGCTGCGGTAGTAGGCTTTAAAGATATTAAAACAGGTGATACCCTTTGCGACGAGAAAAACCCGATCGTTCTGGAATCAATGGTATTCCCAGAGCCGGTTATCGGTTTGGCTATCGAGCCTAAAACTCAGGCTGACGTTGATAAATTAGGTATGGCTTTAGGTAAACTTGCCGAAGAGGATCCAACCTTCCGTGTAAATTCTGATGAAGAAACCGGCCAAACCGTTATCTCTGGTATGGGCGAGCTTCACCTGGACATCATCATGGACCGTCTGAAACGCGAGTTTAAAGTTGAAGTTAACCAGGGCGCTCCGCAGGTTGCATACAAAGAGGCCATCACCGGCAGCGTACAGCATCGCGAGACTTATAAGAAACAAACTGGTGGTCGCGGTAAATTCGCAGACATCCAGGTGATCATTTCTCCTGCTGACGATAACAAAGAAGGTTTACAGTTTGTGAACGAAATTACCGGTGGTGCAATTCCTCGCGAGTTTATCCCATCTGTAGAAAAAGGTTTTGCTGCTGCCATGGCAAATGGTGTGCTGGCAGGCTATCCGTTAACAAGCTTAAAAGTACGTTTGATTGATGGTTCATTCCACGCAGTCGATTCAGATGCGCTTTCTTTCGAGATTGCCGCTAAATCTGCTTACCGCGAGGCTTTACCAAAAGCTCGTCCGGTACTTTTAGAGCCGATCATGAAAATCGAGATCCTTACCCCTGAAGAAAACATGGGTGATGTAATCGGTGACATGAACCGTCGTCGTGGCCAGCTGCAAGGTATGGATACCCGTAACGGTTCTCAGGTGATCAAAGCAATGGTACCACTTTCTGAAATGTTTGGTTATGTAACTCAATTACGTACCATTACTTCAGGCCGTGCAACTTCAACTATGGAGTTTGACCATTACGAAGAAGCACCACGTAACGTACAAGACGAAGTGGTTGCTAAATCTAAAGGTCGCGTTAAAGGCGCTATCGCTTAAATAAAAAAGGTTATTGAGTTATTAGGTTATTCAGCTTAATAACTCAGTAACTTAATAACAATAATCAGCTACCCAGTAATAAATAGCTCTTACAGGTAGTCAATTTTAAATCAGTGAAATCATCTTTATCGGTGAAATCACAAGCAAAAAACAACAATGAGCCAAAGAATCAGAATCAAATTGAAATCTTACGATTACAACCTGGTTGACAAATCAGCTGAGAAAATCGTTAAGACTGTAAAGCCAACCGGCGCTGTAGTAAGCGGACCGCTGCCTTTACCAACAGAAAAGAAAATCTTTACTGTACTGCGTTCACCACACGTAAACAAAAAAGCACGTGAGCAGTTCCAACTTTGCAGCTACAAACGTCTGTTAGACATCTATAGCTCAAACTCTAAAACTGTAGACGCGCTGATGAAACTTGAATTGCCAAGCGGCGTTGAAGTAGAAATCAAAGTGTGATAGGACCGGAAGGTTCGAAATTATACAAAAGGCTATCCTGATTGATCAGGGTAGCCTTTGTTGTTTTTGTGGGTTCAAACTACCTTCTTATAGCCCAAACTTCCCTCATACTTTTTATATGTTCCTTTGTCGCAATATTAATTTCTTTCTTTGATAGTCCCATTTTTTTATATTTCGATTTTATAACATCTGTTAAAATTGTATTCCATTTAAAATCGAAACCTAAATCTGGTACTTCCAAAAGTACTTTATCTTCTTTTTGAGTGCTTGAGGGTTTATCTCCTGTTTTTCCGACTTGAAGAATGAAGCCACGAGATTGAATTATTCCTTCAATTAATGCATTTTCATTTTGTGTGTCAAAAACAATAGCAAAAGATGTCTTCATAGGTTTCATGAATTCAATTGTTAGATAGATTTTTTTTCTATTCCAAATCGAGCTTGACCATCTAAATATTGCATCTCCAGGAGGTAAATTCCTATGCACGGAAATTAATTCTTTAATTTCTTGATGACCAAGCGGATCAATAATTAGTAAAGGGATAAATCTTCCTTCACCAATAACAGTTGAAGATAAAGCACCCTCGCCCACAACTTGAAATACGGGATGATCCCAATTTTTAATTTTCATCTCCTAAATCTTTTATTAAAAACACTTCTAAAGTATCAGTGTGGTTATCAACGTCTGAAAGCCTTAAAACATACTTTAATATGCGATTATTCATTAAAATATCGGATGGATATTGAAACACAAACCATTTAGATTCAGATGTTTTTTCTTCCAATGTTATGTTAGAAGAAAAAAGAGTAAGGCTTTTAGTTAGATCAAGTTTAAGGTCAGCTGGGCTATAATCGATAACGATATGTTTAACCTCGTTTTCGTTTCCGACATATTGGATCTCTAAATATGCAAGAAATGAATTTTTTAAAGTGGCTTTGTTACTAATGGTTACGTTGAACAATAGAAATCTTCTTCCACTTTTTTTTTCGTCGCGGCTAAAGCTATTTATTAAATATAAAGTGAAGTTTGAGAGTTTGCTTAAATGCTCTTTTTTTGAAAGGCGATATGTTTTGCTGAAAATGCGATTGTAATATAAAGAACAGATTAACGAAAGACTGGATATTATTATCGAAATAATACTTAATTCGGTACTACTAAGATTGGTGATTTTTGAAATAAGGCTCATTGGCTAAATAAATGTCTAAATAAAAATAAGTAAAATAATTTGTTCTAATTCGGAATTATAGTCGTTTTACCCTGTTCGCCCACGAACAATAACTGTATCAGTACCGGACAGTTTTTACTTGCAGTGTTTTTGTAATCATTTGTTTATGAGTTACTTATTAATAAGGTTTCGTTTTTGGTACAGTAAGCAGACGGTTGTACACAACTTATTATCCTATGCTTAAAAATTATCTCAAGATCGCGTGGCGTAACCTGCTTAAGAATAAGGTTTACTCGTTTATTAATGTAGTCGGGTTAGCGCTCGGTATGGCCGTGGCCATACTCATAGGCTTGTGGCTTTGGGACGAAGTATCCTTCGATCACTATTTCGAGAAGCACGACAGGCTGGGGCAGATCATGGTCACCCAAACATTTGACGGACACACCGGTACGCAAATGGCGGTTGCGGTACCCCTGCGCGACGAGTTGAAGACAAAATACGGCGGTGATTTTAAAGCGATAACGCTTGCCTCGTGGAATATGCCTTTTACACTTGGGGTAGGTGATAAGAAAATTGCACAGAAAGGGATGTATACCCAGCCGCAGTTACCCGAGATGCTGACGCTGAAAATGGTAAGGGGTAATATCAACAGTTTGAACGATCCTTCATCTATACTACTTGCAAAGTCCGTTGCAGACGCCCTTTTTAATAACCTTGACGTGATCGGGAAAACCGTTAGGGTAAATAATAAATTTGATCTGAAGGTCGCAGGTGTATATGAAGATCTGCCCCATAATACCACCTTTTATGATACCAAGCTGTTAATGGCTTGGGATAAGTACCTTTCTGTTGAAGACTGGGTAAAACAGTCGGAAAAGGAGTGGGGTAACCACAGTTTCCAGCTTTTTGCAGAGCTGAACGATCATGTGGATTTTGATAAGGAAACACAGAAAATACGCGGTGCTATACATGGCAAGTTTAAAGAGGGTAACGAATGGCTGCTGGTTCATCCAATGGATAAATGGCATCTGTACAGCGAATTTAAAGATGGTAAAGTATCCGGTGGGCGGATCCAGTATGTGTGGCTATTCTCTATCATTGGTGTGTTTGTGCTGATGCTGGCCTGTATTAATTTCATGAACCTGAGCACCGCCCGTTCAGAGAAGCGTGCGAAAGAAGTGGGCGTCCGTAAGGCGATCGGTTCTTTACGCAGGCAATTAATAGCACAGTTCCTGAGCGAATCTATCCTGATTGCTGCATTGGCCCTTTTGGTATCAATGGTATTAGTGCTGGCCTTTCTTCCCACGTTTAACACACTCTCTTCAAAACAAATTCAACTGCCTTGGTTAAATCCTTTCTTCTGGGGGATCTGCCTGGTATTCACTTTGGTTACAGGCCTGGTTTCAGGAAGCTATCCGGCATTTTATCTGTCGGGCTTCAATACCATTAAAGTACTGAAGGGAACTTTCAAGGCCGGGCGCTTTGCCGCGCTACCCAGAAAGGTGTTGGTTGTTTCGCAATTTACCGTTTCCATCACCCTGATCATCGGTACCATCATCGTGTTTAAACAGATCCAGTTTGCAAAGAACCGGCCTGTTGGCTATTCACGTGAAGGGCTGATCACGATTGACATGAATACGCCGGAGATACGCGGACATTATGATGCTTTAAGAGCAGATCTGCTGAAGACAGGCGCCGTGGAAAATATGGCACAATCTTCCAGCCCGTCGACAGATGTATGGTCTAACCAGATTGGCTTTAACTGGAGAGGTAAAGATCAAACCACTAACCCGATTTTCGGCACCATTGCCGTTAGTCACGATTACGGCAAAACCATCGGCTGGAAAATTGGAAACGGCCGCGATTTTTCACGGGATTTTGCTACTGATACCGCTGCCTTGCTGATTAATGAAGCCGCCGCAAAATATATCGGCTTTAAGAACCCGGTAGGTGAAACTATTAAGTGGAATGATAAACCATATACGGTTATAGGCGTAATTAAAGATATGGTAATGCAGTCGCCCTATTCGCAGGTAATGCCAACGGTTTTCAAGCTGGATTACAACTGGGCTAATCTCATCACCGTGAAACTGAAACCCACCATGCCATTACGGGAGGCGCTAAGCAAAATAGAACCCGTATTTAAACAGTATAATCCGGGTAGTCCGTTCGATTTTAAGTTTACAGACGATGAATACAAGACTAAGTTCGCAGATGAAGAGCGCATAGGCAACCTTGCTACATTCTTTGCTATCCTTGCCATTTTTATCTCTTCGCTCGGCTTGTTCGGTTTGGCCTCTTTCGTGGCAGAGCAGCGTACGAAGGAAATTGGGGTACGCAAGGTATTGGGCGCTTCAGTGTATAATCTCTGGAGCATGCTTTCAAAGGATTTTGTTACCCTGGTAGTAATCTCTTGCCTTATCGCCATACCGATTGCCTGGTACTACCTGAGCGATTGGCTGAAAACCTACGAATACCGTACAGAGATCTCCTGGTGGATATTTATCATTGCCAGCTTCGGAGCCATGCTGATCACGCTGGTCACCGTAAGTTTTCAGGCCATCAAAGCAGCAATGGCCAACCCGGTAAAGAGTTTAAGGACAGAATAATATTTGTTAATTAATGTGTTGCGAAGGCTGCCACGATGTATCGGGGCAGCCTTTGTTTGTTTACGTAAAAAGCCTTACTTTTAAGTATATGCGAATTTGCCTATTCCTTGTAATACTTTTAGGTTTTAGCTGTAGCCCTAATAAATATAGTGGTAAGTTTAGGGATCCGGCTAATAGTTCTGCATCAATTGCTGCCTTCAAAAGTTATGTCGCTAAAAATTTGCTTTATCCGGCTGTTGCACGAGAAAATGGTGTACACGGACTTATTATCGCATCGTTTAATGTAGATGAAAAGTCTCAAATAAAAGCTGTACGGATCACAAAACCACTTTTTTCGGCTTGCGACGAAAAGGTGATTAGTTTGCTTAATCGGTATCCTGATAAACTTTCAGTGAGACCAGGTACTTATAGCATTATGGTGGAATTTATGCTTTATATCGACGGGAAAAAGCAATACCACAGCACCGAGTTGAACAATACTGATAAATCACATTTGTTATTTACACTTGTTAAAAAAGGCTCTGCTTCTACGGGTAAGATAACAATCGTTAATTAGCATTGAACAAGAATCGGCTGTTATTCACCCATTAACATTAACTGATCCGGGTAAAACAACTCACGCAGGTGGTCGCCGTCTGTTAAATCAACCAAAACCTGTCCTTCTATAATTTCTGCTACGTAACCGTTACCATTGGGCGTTGCTACGTAATCGCCGGGTTTAAATTCCATAAAAAAATCTTTCAGGTAACTACCCGAAAGATTTGAGTTTTGTTTTCTAACAATATGTTTTCAAAGTATTTGATACACCATTATGCAGATTCTTCCCGAAACTAGTTCGGGACGGGTCGCTTCGCTCTGAATGACAAATTTGATTGTTTTATTACTTTAGAGAGCCTTCTCGCTCCTCGTTACTCGCTCCCCGAACCTAAAAAGATCAATACTCCGGCTTACCGGTAATTTCTTCCAGTTTATTACGTGCGGTTTGCAGTTCGCGGGCCAGTTTCTTTTCTTTCTCGTTCGCTTTTACCTTATAGGTTTTATATTCTTCGTCCAGCTCTTCGTACAGGCGAACACGGTATTTTGCTTCGCGGCTATAACTTCCGGAACGGACTATGACGATGGCTGCTACGGCGCCAAACGCCAGCACCAAACCCCACATCAAAGAATTGTATGACGACTTAGACATGTTAATGCCCAGTAAGCTGATGCTATCGCGATTATTGTTCGATTGGTCGAGCGTCTTTTGCTGCTCGTTAAGGGCGGTGTGCGTAGCTTTCAGGCTATCGTTAAGTGCTGCAACCTGGGTTTGCAGTGGGGTTATTTTCTTACGTTCAGCCTTAAGCGAGTCGGTCACACTTTTATAAAATGCGGCAAGCATGCCACGCTGATAGTTGTATGTTTTGCTAAGTAAAAACTGGTATTGCCCGTTCAGGCTGCGGTCGTTAGGTGCAACGGATGTAGTTTGAACCGGGGTAGTGTAGGGCCTTGGGTTAGTCGCGGCAGGAACCTGAGCTCCGGTTTGTGCTCCGGGCGCCGGTGTTTTAGCAACAGTTTTATAAGGATTTGCAGCAGGCTGTTGGGTAGCTGCAGGCTTTGGTTTTACGTTAATGGTTTTGGCAGGCGCAGTAACCTTTTTTGTGGTGTCTTGCGCGCCGGCACTTAAGCTAATGGCTATTAAAGCAACAACTGGAAAATGTTTTAAAAGCAGCTTGTTAGTCATGCGGTATAAAGTTAGTTAGCACTAAAAGCATTTCTGCATTTCAACGTAAACGCTATGCAGATGGTTCACTAAGTTAGCCATTCTAAGTTAATCGGTGGTAAAATAATGTAATTAAAAAGGTAAGCAGCAAATACTTTACTGGTGATTATATTAGCGGCATGAATATCGGCTTTATCGGTTTGGGAGACATGGGTAAGCTTTACGCCAAAGCTTTTGCGGCAATAGGTTGCCATGTTTTCGGGTGCGACCTGCCCCAGAACCGCCACCGGCTCGAAGATGAATTAACCGCTTTAGGCATCCGGATACTGGATGATAATCTCGCTGTTGCCCGTGAAGCGGATTTTCTGATCTATTCTGTCGAAGCAGAAAAAATGGAACAGGTGGTAGCGCAATCGGCAGGGGTGGTAAGGCCGGGAACTATCGTGGCCGGGCAGACATCGGTTAAGCAACCGGAAATCACGGTGCTGGAGAAGTATCTTCCTAATCATGCGCAGATCATTACCTTCCATGCCATGCACGGCCCCGGGTTCGAGCCGAAAGGGCAAAAGTTAATTCTGATCCGTCACCGTGCAGACGATGAGGCCTATCAGCGGATCTATGATCTGTTTGACCAGCTGCAAACGGATATTGTAGAGATACCGGATTATCATCAGCACGACCAGATTGTGGCCGATACACAGGTAGTAACGCACGTGGGTTTCGAAAGTATGGGGACAGCCTGGAAGTCGGCCGGTTTTTTCCCCTGGGATAATGCCTCGTATCACGGTGGTATCGATAATGTGAAAATTTTAACTACGCTTAGAATCTTCAGTTATAAGGCGCACGTGTATGCCGGTTTAGCCATCCTGAACCCCTATGCACGGCAGCAGGTAAAGCAATATGCCACCTCAGAATCTGAATTGTTTAAGCTGATGATTATGGAGGAGGAGCAGGCCTTCCGCGAGCGTTTATATAAAGCGCGGGATTTTGTATTCCATGAAAGCCGCAAACTGATTATGTTTAACGACCAGGTGATGAAAGAATTTTCCCTGGCCGATAGCTCTGTTCACCCAAAACCTAATTCGCACCTGAGTATTTTAAGTATGGTGGATGCCTGGTACCATTTACAGGTAAACCCTTATGATAACCTGATCGGGCAGACACCGCCGTTTAGACTGCGGTTAGGTATCGCAGAATATTTGTTTAAAAACGAAGATCTGCTGGAAGAATCTATAGAGACAGCCTTGTATGATAAGACTATCCGCGGGGACGATCTGGAGTTCCACTCAGCAGTAAGGGAATGGTCATCTATCATCGGTCATGGCGATATTAAGGGTTACAAGAAGCAATTTAATGAGGTGCAAAACTTCTTTGCCGACCGTTTAGAAGAAGGCAAAAAACAAAGCGCCGAACTGATCCGGCGCCTGATGATGGGTTGATTAAAAAGGTAGTTTTCTTACCCTTATTCGGTTATCTTCAACGGTTACAATTTGGGGAACACTAAAGTCTGAAGAAAGCTTTTGGAAAATTAACTGAAGTTTATCAATGATGTTTTCTGCTTTAAAATTTGTTACCCTGAATTGAATAACGGAAGCAGCGTAATTTGTGTGTACGGAAAGTAGCTGACTAAAGTCCATATCTGCTGTGATAATTATTCGGTCTTCTTCAACTGCTTTTCTAAGTATCTCTATATCTGTTAAAGTATGTAGCCCGACATCTGATAGGTGAATGGCATCATAACCTTTATGCCTCAACCAAGTTATCGTTTTGGTTGAAATGCCCATATCTAACAGAAATTTCACTTAGGTAAGATAAAGTTCTTCTTCTGCCAGAAAAGCCGCATATTTTAGACACTCATTAATATCGTCAACTTCAAGAGAGGGATATTCCGAAATAATATCTTCTTTGGCCATGCCACTGGCAATCAGGTTCAAAATCATTGAAACTGTTATGCGCATACCACGGATGCATGCCTTTCCTCCCATTATTTCCGGGCTTGAAGTTATTCGGCTAAATTTCCTCATGATAACAAATATAGCTTTATAACACTACAATCACTACAACCCCCAAGTATTGTTGCTTTCGTCAGCATCCATAAAAATGCCGCCGTTAATCTTAACAGATTTTAAGGTCTTTTTAGTTTTTAAAGCCAGCGTTACTTCTTTCTGGTTGTTTTCCCAAAATGCCGCGGTGCGGTGTATGATTTCTTTGGTGCCGTCTGTATAAGTGAAGGTCACATCAAACGGAACGGCAAAACCGCCAATGTTTTTGATATCGATGTTACTGCCGGCAGCTGTTTTGGTCACCTTGTCAATCGCCAGGTCGATATAATAATTGGTAAAGAACCAGTTCTGGAAAAACCAGTTCAGGTTCTTGCCAGAGCCGCTGCTCATGGAATTGAAGTAATCCCAGGGAATAGGGTGCTTGCCATGCCAGTTATCCATATAAGTATGCAATGCTTTTTTAAATAGCTCGTCGCCGAGCATATCTTTTAAAGCCAGGTAACTTAACGAAGGTTTTACATATTCGTTATTGCCCATACCGCCGACCAACTCGCTGGTAGGTGTGATGACAGGCAAGTCCTCATAGGTTGCCGGATCGTGGATCCAACGGTTTACACGGAACATTTTATACAAGCTATCGGCATAAGGCTTACCAAAATTATGCTGACCGATCAGGGTTTCAAATGTGGTTGCCCAACCTTCATCCATATAACCGTAGCGCGTTTCATTGATCCCCATATAGAATGGGAAATAGGTGTGCGCTATTTCATGGTCCTGTACAAACTGGGCAAACTTCAGGTCTTCCTGGTGGCTGTCGTTCACCATCATCGGGTACTCCATATCTGCAAAACCCTGGAACGCCGTCATCTTAGGGAATGGATACGGTACACCCGGCCAGTTGTTAGAAAACCAGTTGAGCGAATTACGACCGAATTGCACGGAATGGTGAAAGTCTTTGGAAGCATCTGCAAAGGCAGCCTGCATGCTGGCCCTGCGGTTGGCAGTTTTATCAACTACTACACTCGCGGCATCCCACACATAATGGTTGCTGATCCCCAGCGCCACATCGGTGATGTTACTGGCTGTCCACACCCAGGTGTTGGTTGTTTTTTGTGCGGTGATGTTCTTCTTTGCCAGATCTGCTGCCGTAGCGATATGTATAGTAGAATCACTGGTGAAAGAAGCTTCCAAACGTTTAGCATATTCTGGCTGTAAGACTTCATTTGCATTTTGCAGCGTACCAGTTGCCCAAACTACGTAATTGGCAGGGACAGTAACCTTCAACGTATAGTCGTTAAAATCGTTATAAAACTCCTGCGCATCGTTAAAAGGCAGACGGTCCCAGCCGTTGTAGTCATCATATACCGAAACACGGGGGTAGAAGTAGGCCAGGTAATAGGTGGTCGAGTCGATCATGCCTTCACGTTCACTTTGTTTCGAGATCTGGTAATGCCAGGCAATATTTAGCTTCACGGAATCATGCGGAGCAAGCGCCTTAGGTAATCTTACCCCTTGATTGGTAGACGAAGTCGCAGGCACATTAATCACCTGGGCATTCGCTTTAAAGGTGTCGATCTTAATTCCGTCGGTCAGGTAGTCTGCTCCTGCCGGACTTAAACGCGCTGCACCTGGCTTGTGGATATTCAGGATCAGCTTCATGTTTAAACTGCGAAGCGTATCCGGGCTATTGTTGAAGTAGGTAATCTCTTCCGTGCCTTTAATGTTACGATCAGGCGGTGCAACCGTTACATGGATGTTATACCGGCCATGGTTTTGCCAGTAATTCTTTCCCGGCTTGCCATCTATAGAGCGGGTGCCTTTGTCAAACGCTTTCTTGATATCGCGCGGCATATAAAGCGTTTGTGCCGAAGCGCTGCCAAATGCTATAACAAGCAGCGTATTTATAATGGTTTTCTTAAACATTCTTTTTGAAAATAATTTCCACTAATGACTAATGACTAATGACTAATGACTAATGACCAATAACTAAACCTCCGCGAGATATTTATGTACAAAGCTAATGGCCATTGATCCTTCGCCTACTGCCGAGGCAACGCGGTTCATAGCTCCTGCGCGGACATCGCCTGCGGCAAAAATGCCGGGGAAGCTGGTTTCTAACAGGTAAGGGTCGCGCTGTAATTTCCAGATACGGTTAAAGTTATCATAGCTTTTCAGCTCGCGGCCGGTTTCGATAAACTCTTTATTGTTCTTGATAATTTCGGGCTGCAGCCAGTCGGTATAAGGCTTGGCACCAATAAAGATAAACAAACCTGCAGCCTCGCGTTGTTCAGTTGCTTTGGTTTTAACGTTATAAAGCGTTAAGCCTTCCAGGCAGTAATCGCCGTAGGCTTCTATCACTTCTGTATCAGTAATTAGTTCAATGTTCGGCGTGTCGTTCAACTGGTTGATGAGGTAGGCAGACATCGTATACGAAAGCGAATCCTTACGGATGATGATATGCACCTTTTTTGCAAACTTCGAAAGGTACATGGCAGCCTGCCCGGCAGAATTACCGCCGCCTATAATATAAGCATCTTTATCTTTCACCGCATGGGCTTCCGTCATGGCTGCGCCGTAATAGATTCCTGCGCCTGTAAACTTATCTACACCGGTTACTTCCAGTTTGCGATAATCTACACCGGTAGTGATGATAACCGCACGGCTTTTAATTTCATTGCCTTCGTCCAGCACGATGATCTTGTAACCGTCCTTATGCCGGATGGATTGCACCTGCTGCGGCGACAAGAATTCAGCGCCCAGCCTTTTTGCCTGGCTTATCGCACGGCGGGTAAGGTCGGCACCGCTTAAGCCTGATGGAAAGCCCAGATAGTTTTCAATGCGCGAACTTGTTCCGGCCTGTCCGCCGGGAGCTTTTCTTTCTATCAATAATGTTCTTAAACCTTCAGAAGCGCCATATACCGCCGCTGCCAGCCCCGCAGGGCCTGCGCCGATAATGGTTACATCGTAAATGTCATTAGTAGCTTGCGGACTTAAGTTTGTTTTCTCGGCAATTTGCCTGATGTTCGGCTTAACTAGGAATGAGCCATCTTCGAAAAATATCACAGGCAGATCATCGTTGGTCAGGTTATTTGCTGCCAGCCAGTCACAAGCATCCGCATTACGTTGGATATCCAGCCACTTGTATGGGATCAGGTTGCTGGCCAGGAAGTCTTTTACCTGGTGCGATTGCGGCGAAAACTGGTAACCCACCAAACGGATACCTTTAAAATCTGGGGTGAAAGTGCTTTGCCAGTCGCTCAGCAGATCATTGATCACAGGGTACAGCCTTTCCTCTGGCGGGTCCCATGGTTTGGTGAGGTAATAGTCTAACTTAACGTCGTTAATGGCTTTTATCGCGGCTTCGGTATCCGCGTAAGCAGTTAACAGCACGCGCCGGGCATCCGGGAAAAGTTTCACCGCTTTCTGAAGGAAATCAACACCCTCCAGTTCCGGCATCCGTTGGTCGCAGACGAAGAGTGCGATTGGCGCCGAGGAGTTCTTCAGATCCGTGAGGCTTTCGAGTGCTTCATTAGCAGAAGTAGTGCTGATGATCTTATATTCTTTACCGTACTGGTTTTTTAAATCGCGCGAAATGGCACGTAAAACCTGCGGGTCGTCATCAATACAAAAAATTATAGGGCGAGTCATAGATGATTGTCGTAGTTCTGTACAAATTTAACCGTTTATCGGAAAGCACACCACAAATTCGGTATGTCCCGGTTCCGACTTTACTTTAATTGATCCGCGGTGCTGCTGCACAATGCGCTGCACCACTTCCAGGCCCATGCCTGTTCCCTTACCGATAGGCTTGGTAGTATAGAAAGGTTCGAAAATGCGGGTCAGCGTATCCTGCGGAATGCCGGCACCGCTATCGATAATTGAAACAAATACCGATTTTCCATCGGTGACGGTTTTAATAGTAAGCGTCCCTTTGGGGATACCTTCCATTGCATCAATCGCATTATCGATCAGGTTGGTCCAAACCTGGTTCAGCTCGCCAATCATAGCTTTTACCGGCGGGATACTTTCATCATAATCTTTAACCAGATCTATGTTCCCCTTCCTGATCTTGTAACCCAGCATCGTTAAGGTATTATTAATGCCATCATGGATGTTGGCATACTGCTTATCGTGGGCGCGGTCCATGTGTGTAAAGTTCTTGATGGATTTTACCAGGTTCGAGATCCGGTCTGAAGCCTCCAGGATGTCGTCTACCATTTTCTCGGTCACCAGTATACTATTGATCCAGTTTAACACGCCGGAGAGATCTTTCGTCGCGATGTGCGATTTAAACTCATCCAGATCATCGGTCGTCATGCTGAAATCAGTAAATGTTTCGGCCATCTCATCCCCGTTCTCAATCTCATGCTCATCAAACCAATCTATCAGTTTCTCTTCGCGTTCGGCCCTCTGTTTCAGTGTGAACACCGGGCATTCGGCTTCCGATAGTATCCTGAACAGTTTTTTGGCAATGGCATCCATATTTTCTACGTCCATTTGCAGTCCTATCACATTGCGAAACGCATCGGGTTGCATCTGCAGGTGCTTTTTAAGGGATACAGAATCGCGTACGATGGCCGAAGCAGGATTGTTCAACTCGTGCGCAAGACCAGCCGCTACTTTACCCAGGGCCATCATTTTTTCGTTCTGCTGTTGGATGAAGGCAAACTCGCGAACACGATCATTCATGACATGTACCAGGGCCTGGGTAAGTTCGAAGTGATTTTTGATCATCTCCATCATCTTTTCCTTTCGTAGCATAATCAACCTGGTGTTTTCAACTACTTCGCCATAACCAATGCCTTTTTTACCTCTCGAATAGGGGAGATACCCCGAAATAGACCCGGCTTCGAGCATCACCAGTTCGCGGCGTACATTGTTTTGCAGGCTGTAAATCATGATCTTGCCATCGATCATTACCGTTGTGCCTTTTAATTCTTCATCAGGCTTTACAAAAATTTCGCCTGCTTCTAATTCAAGGTAGTCGCTATTATCTATAAACCATTGTAATTGGTCTTCCGGAACGTTATTGAGGGGTTTAAGGCTTTGCAGCCATTGGGTAGACACGGTTAATGTTTGCATATACTAAAAGTAAGCATTTATTCTTGTTAGAAAACACGGTTAGGTGTAGGCGAAAATAACAGATTTAGGTTACAACTTTTTCTGAGGCGGCGTGTTATTCTGATGTTCCTGACCCTGGCCGGTACCCAAACGCCAACGAGCTGCAGTTGCTAAATTGCGGAAAGTGAATGCTATAATTATTTTAAAAATAATTTCCTAAGTATTTGAGAGTTAATTAATAATTCCTATCTTTGCCGTCCCTTTCGGGGGGAAGTATGCCTTGAACGAAGCCCTACTGCTTCGATGGGCAATTAAAACAAAAAATAAAATGTCAGGAATTATTGGTAAAAAAGTAGGAATGACCAGTATTTTCGATGAGGCCGGAAAAAACATTCCGTGTACCGTAATCGAAGCTGGTCCTTGTGTGGTAACACAAGTGAGGTCTGTAGATACAGACGGCTACGCAGCTATTCAGTTAGCGTATGATGAGCAAAAGGAGAAAAACACTCCTGCTCCATTAAAAGGCCATTTCCAGAAAGCCGGAACTACTCCGAAACGCAAACTGGTTGAATTCAAAACTTTCGAGGATCAAAAGAGCTTAGGCGACACCGTTACTGTCGACATCTTCGCTGCTGGCGATTTTGTTGATGTTGTTGGAACTTCAAAAGGTAAAGGTTTCCAGGGTGTGGTAAAGCGTCACGGATTTGGTGGTGTGGGTATGCAAACACACGGTCAGCACAACCGTTTAAGAGCGCCAGGTTCACTGGGTGCATCTTCATGGCCTTCTCGCGTATTTAAAGGTATGCGTATGGCTGGTCAAACAGGTAATGTGCGCGTTAAAGTGCAAAACCTGGAAGTGGTTAAAGTGTATCCAGAACAAAACTTGTTAGTTGTTAAAGGTTCTATCCCAGGAGCTAAGGGTTCATTCGTAATCGTTGATAAATAAGATGGAAGTTAATGTAGTAAATGTATCAGGTCAGCAAACAGGTGCCAAGGTGCAGCTTCCTGATTCGGTATTCGGTATCGAGCCCAACGATCACGCTATTTATCTGGATGTAAAACAATATCTGGCAAATCAGCGTCAGGGTACGCACAAAGCAAAACAACGTAATGAAATTGCAGGTTCAACCCGCAAATTACATAAGCAAAAAGGTACAGGCGGTGCACGTGCCGGCAGCATTAAATCACCATTGTTCAACGGTGGTGGTCGTGTGTTCGGCCCTCAGCCACGCGATTACAGCTTTAAATTAAACAAGAAGCTGAAATCACTGGCGCGTAAATCAGCCTTGACTTATAAAGCTCAGGACAGCAATATCGTAGTTTTAGAAGATTTCACTTTCGATAGCGTAAAAACTAAAAACTATGTGAAACTGGTTGCCGATTTAAACTTGGCTAACGAGAAAACTTTGTTGGTACTGCCTGCAGCAAATAACAATGTTTATTTATCAAGCAGAAATCTGAAAAAAGCGAAAGTGGTTACTGCAGATCAGCTGAACACTTATGATGTGTTAAATGCTGGTAAGCTAATCCTGACCGCAGGTTCTGTTAAAACTTTGGAGGAAGCTTTTGCTAAGTAATTATGGAAATTTTAAAGAAGCCTTTACTTACAGAAAAAGTTGCTCAGTTAACTGAGAAGCTTAATCGTTATGTTTTCAAAGTTGATCACAGAGCTAACAAAATTCAGATCAAGCAAGCGATTGAAAACATGTATGGTGTAAACGTAACAGCGGTAAACACCATGAAATATACCGGTAAACTTAAATCACGCAACACTAAAGCAGGTTTGGTAACAGGCCGTGCTGCTACTTACAAGAAAGCGGTGATTACGTTGAAAGACGGTGAAACAATAGATTTTTATAGCACAATATAAAAAGAGATGGCAGTTAAAAGATTTAAACCGGTTACGCCGGGTACCCGCTTCAGAGTAGGTGCCGATTATTCGGACGTAACAACCAACGTGCCTGAAAAGTCACTTGTTGTATCGCACAAAAAATCAGGCGGTCGTAACAATACCGGTAAAATGACCATGCGTTATATCGGTGGGGGACATAAGAAATCATACCGATTGATCGACTTCAAGCGCAACAAATTCGACATCCCTGCGAAAGTTGCCACTATTGAGTACGATCCAAACCGCTCAGCACGTATTGCTTTGTTAGTATATGCTGATGGCGAGAAACGTTATATGATCGCTCCTGAAGGACTGACTGTAGGTCAGACCGTATTATCAGGCGAAGCGGTAGCTCCAGAAGTAGGTAACACCCTTCCTTTGAAAAGCATCCCGCTGGGTTCGATCATCCATAACATTGAACTTAACCCTGGACAGGGTGGCAGCATTGCCCGCTCTGCAGGTACTTACGCACAACTTTCTGCCCGTGATGGTAAATATGCCATCATCAAATTGCCTTCTGGTGAGACCCGCATGATCCTGTCTACCTGCCTGGCAACTATCGGTGCCGTTTCTAACGCTGAGAAAGCGAACGAAGTATTAGGTAAAGCAGGTCGTAAACGTTGGATCGGTCGTCGTCCAAGAGTACGTGGTGTTGCAATGAACCCGGTTGATCACCCTATGGGTGGTGGTGAAGGCCGTGCTTCAGGTGGTCACCCACGTTCACGTAAAGGTTTATTAGCTAAAGGCTACAAAACCCGCGACAAGAAGAAAACATCGGATCGTTACATCATTGAAAGAAGGAAGAAATAATGGCACGTTCAATTAAAAAAGGACCTTATATCGATTTTAACCTGGAACGTAAAGTTCTAACGTTAAATGAGACCAATAAAAAGTCGGTAGTAAAGACATGGTCACGCCGTTCCATGATTTCGCCTGACTTCGTTGGTCATACATTCGCAGTACACAACGGTAACAAGTTTATCCCTGTGTACGTAACAGAAAACATGGTTGGCCACAAGCTGGGAGAGTTTGCCCCAACCCGTACATTCCGTGGTCACGCAGAAAAGAAAAAATAAGGCATGGAAGCAACAACTAAAATCAAAAAGTCTGTTTTAATCAGACAACAGAAAGAAGCTGCGAAAGCTGTTGTAGGCGGAGCTTCTATCGCTAAACTGCAAAACTGCCCAACTTCACCACGCAAAATGCGCCTGGTGGTTGACCTGATTCGCGGTGAAAACGTTGAGAAAGCGTTATATATTTTAAAATTTACCAATAAGGAAGCAGCTATCCGCGTTGAAAAGTTATTACTCTCAGCTATCAAAAACTGGGAAGCTAAAAACGAAGGAAAACGCGTAGAGGAAAGTGGCTTATACGTAAAAGAAGTATCTGTAGGCGGTGGCCGTCAGTTAAAAAGACTTCGTCCGGCTCCGCAAGGCCGTGGTTACCGTATCCGCAAACGCTCAAACCATGTAACTCTTATTGTGGATAGTAAAAACGAAAACAACTAATCAGAAATGGGACAAAAAGCACATCCAATAGGTAACCGTTTAGGAATCATCAGAGGCTGGGATTCTAACTGGTTCGGTGGCGACAACTACTCCGATAAATTAGTTGAAGACGAAAAAATCCGCAAATATCTTTCAGTACGTATCGCTAAAGGCGGCGTTGCTAAAGTAGTTATTGAGCGTACATTAAAACGTATCACCGTTACAATTCATACAGCCCGTCCGGGTATCGTTATCGGTAAAGGCGGCCAGGAAGTTGACAAGATCAAGGAAGAGCTTAAAAAGCTGACCAAGAAAGATGTTCAGATCAACATCTTCGAGATCAAACGTCCTGAGTTAGATGCACAACTAGTTGCTGAAGGTATCGCTAAGCAATTAGAAGCACGTATCTCATTCCGTCGTGCCATGAAAACTGCTATCGCAGCAACCATGCGTATGGGTGCTGAAGGTATCAAGGTTATGACCAGCGGCCGTTTAGGCGGTGCTGAGATGGCACGTACCGAGCAATATAAAGAGGGAAGGATTCCGTTACATACCTTCCGCGCTGATATTGACTATGCATTGGCCGAAGCATTAACTACCTATGGTAAAATAGGTGTTAAAGTATGGATCTGCAAAGGCGAGGTTTATGGTAAACGCGATCTTTCTCCGAACATTGGTGCAGCAAGCAGCGCAAGCGGCAAAGGCGGTCGTCCAGAGGGCGCAGCTTCATTTGGTGCACGTGGCGAAAGAGGTGGTGACCGTGGCGATCGTCGTGGCGGAGACCGCAGAGGCGGTAACAACCAACGTGGTGGCGGCCAAAACCGTGGTGGTGGCCAGAACCGTGGCGGTCAGAACCGTGGTGGTAACAGATAACAACAGATGTTAGATGTGAGATTTGGGATATGAGAATTATTTCTGAATTGAGCATCTGAAAAGTAAAAACGTTAAGCAACAAAAGGATTTAAGAAAAGAGGTAGAAAAGCCTTCCGGTTTTTCAAATCTCAAATCTCAAATCTCAAATCTTTAAAAAAATGCTACAGCCAAAAAGAACGAAGTTCAGAAAGATGCAAAAAGGCAGGATGAAAGGTTTAGCCACCCGTGGTGCTGAGCTTTCATTCGGATCTTTCGGTATAAAATCACTCGAACCGGCTTGGATTACCAGCCGCCAGATCGAGGCTGCACGTATCGCTGTAACACGTTATATGAAACGTGAAGGTCAGGTTTGGATCAGGATTTTCCCTGACAAGCCGGTAACCAAAAAACCTGCAGAGGTACGTATGGGTAAAGGTAAAGGTGCACCAGAATATTGGGTAGCCGTTGTGCGCCCCGGCCGGATCATTTTCGAAGCCGAAGGTGTACCAATGGAAGTTGCCAAAGAAGCGCTTCGCCTTGCCGCACAAAAGTTGCCTGTACAAACAAAATTTGTAGTACGTAGAGATTACGCAGAGGCATAGTAACAAGTTTGGGTTGGAAAGTTGTAATGTTGAAACGTTGGAAAGTTGATTCAACTGTTACATAAGCACAACATTAAAACCTTACAACCTTTCAACATTAGAACAAAGAAAAGAAATGAAAAACTCAGAAATTTTAGGTCTGTCAACTGAAGAGTTGACCGCAAGAATTAACGAGGAAAAGAACAATCTCAATAAGTTGAAATTTGCTCATGCGGTTTCGGCCATTGAAAATCCGTCTCGTATCACTAAAGTACGTAAGGATATTGCTCGTTTAAATACCGAATTAACAAAGCGTAAAGCGGCATCAGCTTCTGAACAGAAATAACAATCAGCGTCGGAAACAATGGAAAGAAATTTAAGAAAAACACGTACCGGTCTGGTAGTTAGCAATAAGATGGATAAATCTATTGTTGTTGCCGTGGAGCGTAAGGTAAAACACCCTATCTACGGTAAGTTCGTAAAGAAAACTACCAAATTTATGGCTCATGATGAGCAGAATACCTGTGGTATTGGCGATACCGTATTGATTATGGAAACACGCCCGCTGAGCAAAAACAAAAACTGGAGATTAGTTCAAATTTTAGAAAGGGCTAAATAACATGGTACAACAGGAATCAAGATTGAACGTAGCCGATAACAGCGGCGCTAAAGAAGTTTTAGTGATCCGTGTATTAGGCGGTACCGGTAAAAGATATGCCTCTATCGGTGATAAGATTGTAGTTACCGTAAAAAGCGCACTGCCATCTGGCAACGTTAAAAAAGGTAGCGTATCTAAAGCGGTAGTGGTTCGCACCAAAAAAGAAATCCGTCGTAAAGATGGTTCTTATATCCGTTTCGACGACAATGCAGCTGTTTTGTTAAACAACCAGGACGAGCCACGTGGTACACGTATCTTCGGCCCAGTTGCCCGTGAGCTGCGTGAAAAACAATTCATGAAGATTGTATCATTAGCACCGGAGGTACTGTAAAATGGAAAGAAAGAAAAACACACAGCCTAAGCTGAAGATCAAAAAGGGTGATCTGGTAAAGGTAATCGCCGGTGACTCTAAAGGATCACAGGGTAAGGTAACCGAAGTTATCATAGCAACTAACCGTGCGGTGGTAGAAGGCGTAAACCTGGTGTCTAAACACACCAAACCAAACGCTGCTAACCCTAATGGTGGTATTGTTAAACAAGAAGCTGCTATTCACATCTCTAACCTGATGCTGGTTGATCCTAAATCAGGCGAGGCTACCCGCGTTGGCCGTAAAAAGAACAGCGAAGGTAAGTTAGTAAGGTTCGCAAAAAAATCAGGGGAGGAAATTAAGTAATGGCTTATATACCTAGGTTAAAAACCAAATACAAAGAAGAGATCCGCACCGCGCTGAAAGATAAATTTCAGTACAAAAGCGTAATGCAGGTTCCTAAGCTGGAGAAGATCGCGATCAACCAGGGTGTTGGCGGCGCTACTTCAGATAAAAAACTGATCGAGGTTGCTATTAACGAATTATCTACCATCACTGGTCAGCAAGCGGTAGCTTCACGTTCTAAGAAAGATATCTCTAACTTCAAATTACGTAAAAACATGCCTATCGGCGTTCGTGTAACTTTACGTGATAACAACATGTATGAGTTCTTAGACCGTCTGATCGCTGTAGCTTTACCACGTATCCGTGATTTCAAAGGGATCAACGATAAAGGTTTCGACGGAAAAGGTAACTATACGCTGGGTATTACCGAGCAAATTATCTTCCCTGAAATTAATATCGATAAGATTAACAAAATCATGGGTATGGATATTACCTTTGTAACCTCAGCAACAAACGATGTTGAAGCGCTGGAGTTGCTGAAACAATTTGGTTTACCATTTAAAAATCAAAATCCACAACAAAATGGCTAAGGAAGGTGTAAAGGCACGTGAACTTAAACGTGCTAAGTTAGTAGCTAAATACGCTGAAAAAAGAGCAGCCCTTAAAGCCGCTGGCGATTATATCGCTTTAGACAAACTGCCAAAGGCAGCTTCACCGGTAAAACTGCACAACCGTTGCAAATTAACCGGCCGTCCTAGAGGTTATATGCGTCAGTTTGGTATTTCACGTGTAACATTCCGTGAAATGGCACTGGCTGGTAAGATCCCAGGGGTTAAGAAAGCAAGCTGGTAACAATATTTAATTTCGGATTTCGAATGTTCAATTTCGGAATCTGAAATTCTTATTAAAAGATAAATTCGAAATCGGACATCCGACATTCGAAATACGACTAACCGATGGAAGGTCGCCAGGGATAGGCCCTGAAGGAAACCACCATCAATACTTTAAATTTAAATGAATACAGATCCAATCGCAGATTATCTTACACGAGTAAGGAATGCTATTAAAGCCAACCATAGGGTTGTTGAAATTCCTGCATCAAATCTGAAGAAGGAAATCACTAAAGTGCTTTTCGACAAAGGTTACATTGCAAATTACAAATTTGAGGATAACGGTCCTCAGGGCATCATCAAAGTTGCTTTGAAGTACCATCCGGTAACCAAAATTCCTGCTATCCGCACACTTACACGCGTTAGCAAACCAGGTTTGAGAAAATATGCAGGCACTACTAACATGCCTCGCGTATTAAATGGTTTAGGTATCGCTATTTTATCAACCTCTAAAGGTGTGATGACCGACAAGGAAGCACGCGTTAAGAACGTTGGTGGCGAGGTATTGTGCTACATTTATTAATAACAGGAGGAATTAAGCAATGTCAAGAGTAGGAAAAGCACCTATAACAATCCCTTCAGGCGTTACTGTTACCGTTTCTAATGAGAACGTGGTAACTGTAAAAGGCCCGAAAGGCGAATTACATCAGGCTGTAGACAGTGACATCACTGTTAGCCAGGAAGACGGAAGCATCGTGGTAACACGCCCTTCTGATCAAAAACGTCATAAAGCATTACACGGTTTATACCGCGCTTTATTAAATAACATGGTAGTTGGTGTAACAACAGGTTACAAGCTTGAGCAAGAGCTTGTAGGTGTGGGTTACCGCGCTACTAACACAGGTAATACATTAGATCTGGTGCTGGGTTATTCTCACCACTATGTATTTGAATTACCAAACGAAATTAAAGTAACAACAACTGCTGAAAAGGGTAAAAACCCTACTATCATCCTTGAATCAATTGATAAACAATTGATCGGACAGGTAGCTGCCAAAATCCGTTCGCTGCGCGCACCAGAGCCTTACAAAGGTAAAGGTATCAAGTTTGTTGGCGAGGAATTAAGAAGAAAAGCAGGTAAATCAGCATCTAAAAAATAATCGTCATGGCAGGTAAAATATCAAGAAGAGACAGAATTAAAAAAGGAATCAGAAAACGTATTTCAGGTTCTACAGAACGTCCTCGGTTATCTGTTTACAGGAGCAATAAAGGAATTTATGCTCAGATCATCGACGATGTACAAGGTAAAACAATCGTATCAGCATCATCTTTGTCAAAAGATTTTTCTGCAACAGGTACCAAAGCAGAGCAATCTGCAGCAGTTGGTAAACTGGTTGCGCAAAAAGCAATCGCCGCAGGTATTACAACTGTAGTATTTGACAGAAATGGTTACTTGTACCATGGCCGTGTTAAATCACTGGCAGACGGTGCACGTGAAGGTGGTTTAAATTTTTAATTGAAGCAAAGAGATGTCAGCAATAAATGTTAAAAGAGTAAAAACCAGCGAGATCGAATTAAAAGATCGTCTGGTAAGCATACAACGCGTTGCCAAAGTAACCAAAGGTGGCCGTACATTCAGCTTCTCAGCCATTGTGGTTGTAGGCGACGAAAACGGTGTTGTTGGTTACGGTTTAGGTAAAGCAAAAGAGGTTACCGAGGCTATCGCTAAAGGTATCGATGATGCTAAAAAGAACCTGGTAAAAGTGCCTATCATCAACGGTACTGTACCTCACGAACAATACGGTAAATATTCTGGTGGTTTCGTATTCGTAAAACCAGCTGCAACCGGTACCGGCGTTATTGCCGGTGGTGCGATGCGCGCTGTGTTAGAGAGTGCCGGTATCCACAACGTATTGGCAAAATCAAAAGGTTCATCAAACCCGCACAACGTGGTTAAAGCAACTGTATTTGCCCTTGCGCAACTGCGCGATGCTTATACCGTAGCGCAACACCGCGGTGTTAACTTAGGTAAAGTATTTAACGGATAATCAAATCATGGCTAAGATCAAAATAACACAGATAAAAAGCGTTATCGACAGAAACGAACGCCAGAAGAAGACCATCCAGGCTTTGGGTTTGAAGAAGATCAACCATAGCGTAGAAGTTGAAGCTACTCCGGCTATCATCGGTATGGTCCGTGCAGTTAATCATTTGGTAGCAGTTGAAACTATTTAAGATCATGAATTTAAGTAATCTGAAACCTGCAAAAGGTTCTGTAAAAGATAGCAAAAGGATTGGCCGCGGTACAGGCTCTGGCAAGGGCGGTACATCAACACGTGGTCATAAAGGTGCCGGTTCACGCTCTGGTACTACCACTAAGGTAGGTTTTGAGGGTGGCCAGATGCCATTACAACGCCGCGTTCCTAAGGTGGGCTTTAAAAACCCTAACCGTGTAGAGTATGTAGGTGTAAACTTAGACGTTTTGCAAAAACTGGCTGATGAGCATTCAGTGGCTGCAATTGACTTTGATACCCTTCGTCAACACGGATTGGTTTCAAAAAATGACCTGGTAAAAGTATTAGGTCGTGGTGAACTGAAAGCTAAGCTTGACATCAAAGCACACGCGTTTTCAGCTTCTGCCCAAAAAGCTATTGAAGCAGCCGGTGGTTCCATCGTTAAGTTATAATTTTCAATGAAAAGATTTTTCACCACATTATCTAATATCTGGAAAATCGAAGATCTAAGAGTGCGTATTACTAACACACTCTTATTTCTTTTAATATACCGGGTAGGTTCTTTTATCGTACTGCCAGGTGTTGATCCGGCTTCGTTAAACTCGCAACGCGCTAAAGAAGGGCTGTTGGGCTTACTGAATATGTTTGCCGGCGGTTCGTTCTCACGTGCGTCTATTTTTGCGTTAGGGGTAATGCCGTATATCTCTGCATCTATTGTGGTGCAGCTTTTAGGTATCGCAGTGCCTTATTTTACTAAGTTGCAGAAAGAGGGTGAAAGCGGCCGTAACAAACTTAACCAGTGGACCCGTTACCTGACTATCGCTATTACAGCGGCTCAGGCTATCGGTTACATTCGTACCCAAATCACTCCGGATTCTATCAGCCCTGTATTAGGCGCTACCTGGTTCAGCATTACTTCGGTATTTGTGTTAACCGCAGGTACGTTATTTGTAATGTGGCTGGGTGAAAAAATCACTGATAAAGGTATTGGTAACGGTATTTCCCTGATCATCATGGTAGGTATCATTGCGCAATTGCCTTCAGCAATCGTAAGCGAATTTGAATCACGTGTAACCGGCGCTAACAGCGGCGGTTTGCTGATCTTCATCGTTGAGTTTGTGGCGCTGATCGCAGTAGTGATGTTCACCATCCTGATTGTACAGGGTACCCGCAAAATTGCCGTTCAGTATGCAAAACGTATCGTTGGTAATAAACAATATGGCGGCGTTCGTCAGTACATTCCTTTAAAAGTGAATGCTGCCGGTGTAATGCCGATCATCTTCGCACAAGCGCTGATGTTTATCCCAACTACAATTGCTTCGTTCTTTCCTAAGATGGCTTCAAGCCCTGTGCTAATCCTGTTGTCTAACTATACTTCATGGTTACACAACCTGGTATTTGCCATCCTGATCATCCTGTTTACGTATTTTTATACGGCTATTACCGTTAACCCTAAACAGATGTCGGACGATATGAAGAAGAACGGCGGATTTATCCCCGGTGTTAAACCAGGTAACCCCACAATTGACTTTATCGACGACGTGATCTCTAAGATCACGCTGCCAGGCTCTATATTCTTAGCAATAGTTGCTATCATCCCGGCCCTGGCAAATCTTACCGGTGTAAACAGCCAGTTCGCCAGATTCTTTGGTGGTACTTCGCTGATCATTCTGGTAGGTGTGGTATTGGATACTTTGCAACAGATCGAAAGTCACTTGTTGATGCGCCATTACGACGGTTTGATGAAAACCGGAAGAATTAAAGGTCGCACCGCGATACCTACAGCTGCTGGCACCACGCCTCCGGCTATCTGATCTGGAGATATTTAAATGGCAAAAAAAATCCACTATAAATCTGCAGAAGAAATTGAATTAATAAGGGAAAGCGCCTTATTATTATCTAAAACACTCGGAGAGATAGCCAAGGTTATCGCTCCGGGTGTTACTACTAAAAAGCTGAACGATCTGGCCGAACAGTTTATCCGCGATAATGGCGGCGTTCCTGCTTTTCTAAACTACCACGGTTTTCCTTACTCTTTGTGTATCTCACCCAATGATCAGGTGGTGCATGGTTTCCCTGGCGATAAAGAACTGCGCGACGGAGATCTGATCTCTGTTGATTGTGGCGTGATCCTGAACAAGTACATCAGCGATTCTGCTTATACCTTTGGTGTTGGCGAAGTGAGCGAAGAGAACAAGAACCTGATGCGTGTTACACAGGAATGCCTTGCGCTTGGTATAGAGAAAGCGGTAGCCGGTTTACGCGTAGGCGATATTGGTTATGCGGTGCAACATCATGCAGAGAAACATGGTTATGGCGTGGTAAAGGAACTGGTGGGCCACGGAGTAGGTTTAGAACTGCACGAGAAACCCGAAGTACCTAACTACGGTAAACGCGGTTCCGGAACAAAACTGGAAGAGGGGATGGTGATCGCTATCGAACCCATGATTAATGCCGGTAAAGCAGGTGTTAAATTCTGGAATGACGGTTGGACGGTTTCTACGGTAGACGGTAAATCTTCAGCACATTATGAGCATACGGTAGCCGTTAGAAAGGGTAAACCGGATGTTCTTTCTACTTTTTCATATATCGAAGAAGTTTTAGAAAGAAAAAATTAAATTATCAAAAATATTTTTTAATTTTGCAACCCGCTTTGAGGGCGGATAACAGAGTAATTATCAATAAAATATGGCGAAACAATCATCGATTGAGCAAGACGGTACAATAAAAGAGGCATTGTCTAATGCAATGTTTAGAGTTGAACTGGAGAATGGCCATGAGATAATTGCACATATATCAGGAAAGATGCGTATGCACTACATCAAGATTTTACCTGGTGACAGAGTGAAATTAGAGATGAGCCCGTATGATCTGACTAAAGGCAGAATAACCTACAGATATAAATAAAAAAGAGATGAAAGTTAGAGCATCGATCAAAAAGCGTAGCGCTGATTGCAAAATTATCCGTCGTAACGGAAAGCTTTACGTGATCAACAAAAAGAACCCTAAATACAAACAACGTCAGGGATAATTAAAAATATTGTTATCGATTCGTACAACGGTAGCCGCCGTTCGGTCGATTACTTAAAAACAACTTACAAATATGGCAAGGATATCAGGTATAGATTTACCAAGAAACAAAAGAGGAGAGATCGGACTTACTTACATCTACGGAATTGGCCGTTCAACTGCACAGAACATTCTGGACCAGGCTGGCATTTCTTATGATGTTAAAGTACAAGACTGGACCGATGAGCAATTAGCTGCCATTCGTGGTATCATCAATGATCAGATCAAAGTAGAAGGTGCTCTGCGCTCTGAAGTGCAATTAAATATTAAACGTTTGATGGATATCGGTTGCTACCGTGGTACCCGTCACCGTAAAGGCTTACCATTACGTGGTCAGCGTACTAAGAACAACTCACGTACCCGTAAAGGTAAACGTAAGACAGTTGCTAACAAGAAAAAAGCTACTAAGTAATAATTGATAGATATGAGATGTGAGAAGTTAGATATGAGAAATATCTCCCGAGCATCTCAAATCTGGAATAACAAAAGATAAAAGCAGTTATGAGTGCCGGGTTGGAGTAAGTTCTCACATCTCAAGTCTCATATCTAAAATCTAAAGAAATGGCAAAAGCTAAAAAAGTAACCAAAAAACGTATCGTAGTAGTTGAGCCTGTTGGTCAGGCACACATCAATGCTACTTTTAACAACATCATTGTAACCCTTACCAATATCCAGGGCCAGGCTATTTCATGGTCTTCAGCTGGTAAAATGGGTTTCAAAGGTTCTAAAAAGAACACTCCTTACGCTGCATCACAAGCTGCTGCCGATTGCGGTAAAACAGCTTATGATTTAGGCTTACGTAAAGTAGAGGTGTTTGTTAAAGGTCCGGGTGCCGGCCGCGAGTCTGCAATCCGTACCCTGCAAACTACAGGTATCGAGGTTACTCAGATTAAGGACATCACTCCGCTACCTCACAATGGTTGCCGTCCGTCTAAACGCAGAAGAGTTTAATTAATATTTATTTTAAAGCTAAGATCCGGTAGCTGCGGGCTATCAGGTACTTTAAAAACACAACAATGGCTAGATATACAGGTCCAAAATCCAAAATCGCACGTAAATTCCGTGAGCCGATCTTCGGTCCGGATAAAGTGTTAGAAAGAAAAAATTATCCTCCGGGCATGCACGGTGTCTCTAAAAGAAGAGGCAAACAATCTGAGTATGCTGTTCAGTTGCAGGAAAAACAAAAAGTGAAATACACTTACGGTGTGTTAGAGCGTCAGTTCGAGAACTTGTTCCACCGCGCTTCTTCACGTGAAGGTATTACCGGTACTAACTTGCTTCAATTACTGGAAGCGCGTTTAGATAACGTAGTTTACCGTTTAGGTATTGCTCCAACCCGTTCTGGCGCTCGTCAGTTAGTGGGCCACAAACATATCACTGTTAACGGTGAAGTGGTGAACATCGCTTCTTACACTGTTAAAGCTGGTGACGTAATTGCAGTTCGCGAGAAGTCAAAAACACTTGAGGCCATCACTAATTCAGTAGCGGGCAGAAGAGTAAACAAATACCCTTGGTTTGAGTGGGATCATGCTAACCTTTCTGGTAAGTTATTGAACTACCCTAACCGTGATGAGATTCCTGAAAACATCAAAGAGAATCTGATCGTCGAGTTATACTCTAAATAAGATATAAGAATTGAGATGTGAGATCTGAGACAATGTTGTCGCAGATTTCGCATTTTAGCAAAAATCGAATGATGTGAACATGGGGTATTAAGCCTGCAAATGGTCTCAAATCTCATATCAAACATCTCAAATCTATTTTAAATAACAATAAACAAAGGATATAAATGGCAATTTTAGCATTTCAAAAACCAGACAAGGTAATCATGCAGAAGTCGACTGACTTTGATGGTACTTTTGAATTCCGTCCGTTAGAGCCAGGTTTCGGTGTTACCATTGGTAATGCTTTACGTCGTATCTTACTTTCATCACTGGAAGGTTATGCTATTACTTCTGTACGTTTTTCAGGAGTTACGCATGAGTTTTCAACTATCAAAGGCGTTGTTGAAGACGTTACCGAGATTATCCTGAACCTTAAACAAGTTAGGTTAAAGAAAACCGGTACCTCTGGTGATACCGAAAAAATATTTGTGATCATCAACGGTCAGGATACTTTCAAGGCTGGTGATATCACTAAGTTCTCAAATAACTTTACTGTTCTTAACCCAGAGCTGGTTATTTGCAATATGGATACTGCAGTTACCCTGGAAGTAGAACTTACTGTAAATAAAGGCCGCGGTTATGTACCGAGCGAAGAGAACAAAAACCCTGATGCAGCTGTAGGTGTAATCGCTATCGATTCTATCTATACGCCGATCAAGAACGTAAAATATACCATCGAGAACTATCGTGTTGAGCAAAAGACCGACTATGAAAAACTGGTTCTTGATATTGTAACCGACGGTTCTATCCACCCTGAAAACGCTTTGAAAGAAGCGGCAAAGATCCTGATCCAGCACTTTATGCTGTTCTCTGATGAGAACATGATGTTAGAGGCTCAGGCTAAAGAAGAAACCAAAGAGGTTGACGAGGAAATCCTGCACATGCGCAAGATCCTGAAAACCGAACTGGTTGATCTTGACCTTTCAGTTCGCGCATTAAACTGCTTAAAAGCAGCTGACATCCGCAGCCTGGCTGATCTGGTTTCTTATGACGTTGCTGATATGCTGAAGTTCAGAAACTTTGGTAAAAAATCACTGACTGAGATTCAGGACCTGGTGAAATCAAAAGGTTTATCTTTCGGCATGAACCTGGCGAAATACAAACTGGACGAAGAATAATCTTTTAGACATAAGATTAGAGATGTGAGTATTGAGATACTTGCATCTCTTTTTTTGAAAGTAAATAACGGGAGGTTTATATGAATCTAACAGCTCATATCTAACATCTCAAATCTATAAATAACAGCGTAATTCCGAGGGCTTGACGGCAACGCCGCCCAACGGTATGCACGTGCCACAACAACAAACAAAATGAGACACGGTAAAAAACACAACCACTTAGGTCGTACCGACAGCCACCGCAAAGCGATGCTGGCTAACATGGCTTCTTCACTGATCGAACACAAACGCATCACTACTACTTTAGCAAAAGCTAAAGCCCTGCGTGTTTATGTAGAGCCTATCATCACTAAATCTAAAAACGATACTACGCACTCACGTCGTACTGTATTCAGCTACCTGCAAAATAAAGATGCAGTTACTGTATTGTTCCGCGAAGTTGCAGAGAAAGTGGCTAACCGCCCAGGTGGTTATACCCGTATCATTAAGTTAGAAAACCGTTTAGGTGACAACGCCGAAATGGCACTGATTGAATTAGTAGATTACAACGCTGTATACGGTGCTGATACTGCTGCTGCTCCTGCTAAGAAAGCTACCCGTCGTCGTGGTGGTGCTGGCAAAGGTAAAGCTGCTTCAGCTGCTACTGCAGAAGTTACTCCTGCTGATGACGCTACCGTTGCTGCTAACCCTGCAACTGAAACTCCTGCAACGCAAGCTCCATCTGCTGATGAAGTAAGCAACAAGGAAGATCAAGCTGAAAAAGGCGAGTAATTTTAATTACTACGATAACGAAAGCCCTGTCTGCTCAAAGCACGACGGGGCTTTTTGTTTCAGAATACTTTGCTCTGATAAGTGTTCCGTTAAAAAATTGCCTAGACCACCGGCAGGCGCCACTTCTTTTTGTAAGCAATCATCCGGACAGAGAATACCAGTAAGGCGCTGATGATGTCCAGCGGCGCATCTGTAAGTACCGGCCTTAGCAGGAAATAGCCAATGCCGCCAATAATGCAGGTGGTGGCGTAGATCACTTCTTTCTGAAAGATTACCGGTACACGGTTCAGCAATACATCACGCAGTACCCCGCCAAAGCAGGCGGTAATAGTGCCCAGGACAATGCAAACCCCAGGCGACAAGTGCGCCGCAATGCCTTTGCGTAAGCCAATCACGGTAAATAACCCCAGGCCAAGGGCGTCAAAAAAGATCAGTGTGCGTTGGAAGTTTTCGCTTTTGCCTTTTAACAGGATGGCAGCGATCACACTTACGGAAATCACTGTCAAAGTACTGGTATCCCGCATCCAGGCAACGGGTGTAGCGCCAATCAGAATATCCCTGATGGTACCGCCGCCAATGGCAGTAACAAAAGCGATTACCAACAGGCCAAAGATATCCAGTTTCTTTTCCATAGCAGCGAACACACCGGAAATGGCAAAAGCTGCCGTACCGAGAATCTCGATGATATGGGAAAGGCTGGAAATAGAATCGAACAGCATAAAACTTTGTGGCCTGAAGATAATATTATTGAACGGAATAGCTAACTAATCCATGAGCGCCAGTAACCCGTATCTAATCGTTTCCATCTGCCCTGAGTTTTTACATAAATTTCAATGCCACCCTCGCCACAAAGGCCGCCGCAATGATAGGCGCGGTTGATGAATACCGTTTTTCTGTCTCGGGAAAATACGGGTAGTGAAATATAAGTTATCGGTAAATGCCTGTCAGACTTAAGGTGCCAGTCAATACCTTTAAATTGCGAAGTATCTAAACCTGCCACTTGTCTGTAAACCTTTACTTGTGATAAGACATACAGACAGTCTTTTGGCGAAATTTCAAAGCTGATGCCAAAGTTTCTGAAAGCAAAAAAGCGGTCCATGCCGACCATATAGTCAAACGGTTTTACGGTATCGCAAAGTTTTTTGGCAGGGTTTTCTTTGAGGTACCATTTCAAGAAATCGTACTGCTCTTTTTGGGTAGGCAAACTTTGGCTGTTAGTATTTAATAATAAAGAAAGGCTGATAAGGACTAATAGGCACACTCTTTTCATACTTAAATTTACGAGAAATAATGCAACTTAAGCTCTGTTGTTATAGCCGATCCCTTAAAAGAAGCCTAACTGGAAGAGGCTCGCCAGACACGGCAGACCTCCTCCGGATAAATCAGTCGATTTAGAAAATTTCCTTACCGATGCTGTAGGCAAAGTCCCCTAAATCGGTCAGGTTGGTGTTGCTTAAAATTATGATCGTTAAATCTTTATTTAAATATCGTACAACAATATCATTGGCACCCATAATAGATCCGAACCGCTCCATCCTTTTATACTTATTGTTTTTGCCTTTGCTGTCACTTATCCAAACGCTGTAGCCGTACTCGCCAAGACCTGGTGTTAACATTAAATCTAATGCACGTTTGCTAATCAGCTTCAGGTCATAAACCGCGTTCCAGAATTTCAACAGGTCTGCCGTAGTCGAATACATCCCACCTGCTGCGTACCAGTTTTCCATATAAACGGGAAGATCCGGAACCAGGTGCCCAACGTCTTTTCGCATCATATAGGTGTTGGCCAGTCTTTTTACCAATTTGGCTTGAGATAGCATTCCGGAATTTGCCATCCCCAATGGTTTTAATAACCGTTCATTTAAAATCTCTTCATAGGGCTTTTTATAGATGCCTTCCAGTATTTTACCCAAGATGATATAATCGCCGTTGTTATAATCAAACTTCTCGCCCGGGTTATTCACCAGGGGGTACGAAGCAAAATTATCCAGCAGTTGATCGGTAGTATATGGCTTCTGATAAAAACTAACACCATATTTTATGGCGTTTTCAAAACTCTTAATTGTGTCGGTGTTACTCATGCCCGAGGTATGGTTCAGCAATTGATGTATACTCACCTTGTCGCCGGCCTCTCCCTTATAGTTTGGTAGATACGTTTTCATCTTAGCGTTCAAATCAATCTTTCCGGCATCGTACAATTGCAAAATAAGTACGGCTGTAAAAGACTTGGTGATGGAGCAAATTTTATATCGGGTATCGTTAGTTGCCGGTAGGGCGAACTCGCGATTAACCAAGCCGTAACTTTTGTGATAGCTAACCTTTCCATTTTCCTGGATCAGAATTGTTCCATCGAACTGATGTTTAGCCACGTAACCGTTTATAAAAGATTGCAGCTTCTTGGGTTGTGCTTGTATCGGCAGGCTGCCAATAGAAAGTAGCAGTAAGTAGAGTAATTTCTTCATCGCTAACGGATTTCTTTTTATCAGACGACGTTTACCGTCATGAGGTTACATACTACAAGCATCGTTTCAATCTTTTCGGCTATCTCGACCAACCTCAGTGCGCAGTCGCTCGGCTCTAGCCGAGTGACGACTATCCTATTACACTATAGTTGTCGTGAGCTAACCGTCCCGGCATGAATCAATACGTGAGATTAAGCCAAGGCAGTTTTTCATTATATATAATTATATCAAACCAAAAAGATAAATTGGCTCTATGTCAGAACTAAGAAAAGCTTCTACTGATAGACCTTATTTTATTACGCTGACCGTAGTGGGATGGATAGATATTTTTACGCGCGATGTTTACTGTCGGCAAATTATAGAGAGCCTGGATTATTGCAGAAAGAACAAGGGATTGAAAATTTATGCCTATTGTATCATGAGTAGTCATATCCACCTGATTATATCTCATGATGAGAGTAAGTTACCCTCTGTTCTTAGAGATTTTAAGAGTTTTACAGCGAAAAGAATATTGGAACTGGTAAATGATGTGCAGGAAAGCCGCAGAGAATGGTTGTTGTACTTATTCAGATATTTCGCGAATAACAAAAAGCAGAACAGCGAACATGTGTTCTGGCAGAAAACTTCTTATTCTATCGAACTCATCACTCCGTTGGTATTTGATCAAAAGTTGGATTATATTCATCATAATCCTGTAAAAGCAATGGTGGTTAGCGAAGCAACTTCATATGTTTACAGCAGTGCTAATCCGGATTCTCCGTTAATAGTAGACGAAAGCTAATAGGCCGGAGGCCCGGCAATAGCTAGTCACTCGCGAGACGCGAGCGACTGCATTTTAATTAATACCATCATCCCGCGATGTGGCCGCAGGCTCTGGATGAAAGCTGATAGGCCAGAGGCCCGGCAATAACGAGTCACTCGCGAGACGCGAGCGACTACATTTTAGTTGATGCTTCCCCCCGCTCTGCAGTCGCTCGGCTCCAGCCGAGTGACGACTATTTATTTTAGTCAGGTGTGATTAGACTAACAGATTTATCCCTTGCTTGGAAACTAATAAAATAGAAACCTGTCTCTGCCAACCTGTCACGGCTAAGTCACCCATGCTGACTAAAAGTTTCGTTTCTGCCACCTCTGAAGTTTATTTTCTGCCAATTGCCGCTTGGCACAACCCTTGATAAATAGGAGTAATAACAAACTTTAAAAAAGGAAAAAATCAATCATATGTCTAAAATCATTGGAATCGACTTAGGAACAACAAACTCTTGCGTGGCCGTAATGGAAGGCAACGAGCCTGTGGTTATTGCCAACAGCGAGGGCAAGCGCACTACACCATCTGTAGTAGCATTTGTTGATAACGGCGAGCGTAAAGTAGGCGACCCTGCTAAACGCCAGGCTATAACCAACCCAAGAAAAACTATCTATTCTATCAAACGCTTTATGGGTAACAAGTTTGACGAAGTTACCAAAGAAACAGAGCGTGTACCATATGCCGTAGTTCGTGGCGACAACAATACGCCTCGTGTCGAAATCGGCGACCGTAAATATACTCCGCAGGAAATTTCTGCCATGATTCTTCAGAAAATGAAGAAAACTGCTGAAGACTTCCTGGGAACTGAAGTAACCGAGGCGGTTATCACCGTACCTGCTTACTTTAACGATGCACAACGCCAGGCAACTAAAGAAGCCGGCGAAATTGCAGGTTTGAACGTTAAACGTATCATCAACGAGCCTACTGCTGCTGCCCTGGCTTACGGCCTGGATAAAGCCCACAAGGACATGAAAATTGTGGTGTTTGACTGTGGTGGTGGTACCCATGACGTGTCGGTACTTGAATTAGGTGATGGCGTGTTCGAAGTAAAATCAACCGACGGTGATACCCACCTTGGTGGTGACGACTTTGACCAGGTAATCATCGACTGGTTAGCAGACGAGTTCAAAAGCGAAGAAGGCCTTGACCTGCGTAAAGACCCTATGGCTTTACAACGCTTAAAAGAAGCTGCTGAGAAAGCTAAAATCGAGCTTTCAAGCACTGCACAAAGCGAAATTAACTTACCATATATCACCGCTGTTGACGGTATGCCTAAACACTTGGTTAAATCTTTAACCCGTGCAAAATTTGAGCAACTGGCAGATAGCCTGATCAAACGTACCATTGAGCCTTGCCGTACTGCATTGAAAAATGCCGGTTACAGCACTTCTGATATCGACGAGATTATCCTGGTAGGTGGTTCAACCCGTATCCCTGCCATTCAGGAAGCCGTTCAGAAATTCTTTGGTAAAGCGCCTTCAAAAGGTGTAAATCCTGACGAAGTGGTAGCTATCGGTGCTGCAATTCAAGGTGGTGTATTAACCGGTGAAGTAAAAGACGTGTTACTGTTAGACGTTACCCCGCTTTCATTAGGTATCGAAACCATGGGTGGTGTAATGACCAAGCTGATCGAAGCGAACACTACTATCCCGACTAAAAAGTCAGAAACGTTCTCTACTGCATCAGACAACCAGCCTTCTGTAGAAATTCACATTCTGCAAGGTGAGCGTCCGATGGCTGCGCAGAACCGTACTTTAGGTCGCTTCCACCTGGATAGCATTCCGCCTGCTCCTCGTGGTGTGCCACAAATCGAAGTAACTTTTGATATTGATGCAAACGGTATCTTACACGTATCTGCTAAAGATAAAGCTACCGGTAAAGAGCAAAAGATCCGTATCGAAGCTTCTTCAGGTTTAACAGATGCTGAAATTAAGAAGATGAAAGACGAGGCTGAAGCTAACGCCGAAGCAGACAGAAGAGCAAAAGAGGAAGTTGAAAAACTGAACGGTGCTGATGCCCTGATCTTCTCTACCGAAAAGCAACTGAAAGAATATGGTGACAAAATCCCCGCTGACAAAAAAGCACCTATTGAGTCATCATTAGAAAAACTGAAAAGCGCTTACGCTGCTAAAAACCTGGCTGACATTGAAGCTGCACAAACAGAGCTCAACAACGCATGGGCTGCAGCATCTGAAGACATGTACAAAGCAACAGCAGACGCTGGTCAGCAAGGCGGCCAACAAGGTCCCGGCCCTGACGCTAACGCTGGTGGCGCACAAGGCAACTCAGATACAGTAACTGACGTTGACTTTGAAGAGGTTAAATAATGTATAAAAAGAGGGGGATTTATCTCCCTCTTTTTGTTTAAACTGAAATCAAAATTAATTTATATGGATAAACAATTTAATATAGGTGATCAAGTCCGATTGAAATCGGGTGGGCCAGTAATGACGGTTGATAGTATTGATGATAATACTTCTAGATTGGTATGCGTTTGGTTTGATAGCAAAAAAGTTTTTCAACATGCTAAATTTATAGCAGACACTTTGGAAAAGTATGAACCAAGTTCAAGTGTTCCTGGGATTTATTTTGCATAAACTTAACTTTAATAATATTGAAAGAAATATACTTAGCTTGAAAACCCTGCTTGTTAAATCGGCAGGGTTTTTTGTTGGAATTTAATCAAGAGAGCGATCTCTTTAAAGCGGGGGTTATTCTTTAATAGTAGTTGTTTCTGCTGTCGCTGTTTCTTCTGCTTCCTTTGCTTTTAATGCTTCGGTAACGCGATAATGTTTATTGATGTAATGCCTTCTGAGTATCACCAGGGCTGGCCAGATCAGTAAAGGGCAAAGCCAGCTGAGTGGTAGCGAAATAAATGAAACGATGATGCCTACTCCAAATATCAGTGGTATGGTTAAAGACCGGGCGATAAAAAGTTCCTGGAAGATAGTAGATGGAAAATGGTTGACGATGCCCGACTGCGGATGGGTGATATACCTGGTGATGCCATAGTTCAGCAGACCGGTAATTATAATGTTGCTGTTGTAGAAAAGTAACGGCAGGTGATAGTTAATATTCTCGCTGTAATAGGCAGATGAGAACGGCATTAGCACGATGGAGAACAGGAATAAAAAATTCAGCAAAATGAGTTTATCGCTGTATTGGTTTACAAAGCCATAAAGTCTGTGATGACTGCGCCAGTAGATACCAATCACAAAAAAGCTGATGATAAAACCGATGAACTTAGGCGTAAGGGACGATAGCTGAAACAGTTGATCGCGTAAGCTACGCGAATGTACTTCCGGTGCTTTAATTTCTATGATAAGTAGTGTAATCGCAATGGCAAATACGGCATCGCTGAAAAGAATGATGCGGTCTATCTGGAAGTCTTTACGCTCTGGATCGTGCTGTTCTAAAAAATGTTCTTTAGCCATAAATTTTATCAATGGTTAAAATAACAATTCCCCCGAAATAATAAAAGCGCCGATGGAGGCGCTTTTTACTAAACATTTAGAGGTAATTTATAAAGTGATGTTTATTTGCTGTGGTGTAAGCGTGGAAGGCTGGACGGTTTTACCATCGAAGCCGTGTAGAATCACCTGTAATTGTGTAAACCTGGAAGTATAGCTACCCTCCCCCTCGCTGATGGTAAGGGTCTGGTTAGCCGGATCATAACTAATCGTTCTTAAATAATATGCCCCGTTTTCATAGTCATAAGTTTCGCCGTCATCTTCGTAATAGGTGAAACTTGTTGCTTCGTTACCTTTCCAGATATGCAGTTCTAATACACCATCGCCTTGCTCCTGCGTACTTTGCACAATGTGCTGCATGGGGATGATCGTACCGCTCTTAACAAACACCGGTAGGTCATCCAACGGTGCATCAACAGTGTATGCTTCTCCTCCGTTATATAATTCATCTGAAGATAAGCGGTACCATTGCCCTTCTGGCAGGTAAACTTCTGCGCTATGGCGGGTACTGATCACGGGGGCTACCAGTATACTATCGCCAAAAAGGAACTCGTTCTGGAAAGCCTCATTGTATACCTGTTCATCAAAAGTATAATCAATGGCCAAGGTACGGCTTACCGGTAACCCGTTTTTGCAAGACTGGTAAAAGCTGGAATAGATGTACGGCAAAAGCTTATACCGTTGTTCAATATCTTTTTTGATGATCTGCTCGTTTGCTTCGCCCCATTCCCATGGCTCGCGCATTACCGTGCCCTGCATGGCGTGGTTACGGAACATCGGGGTATAAACGCCCAGCGAGTTCCAGCGTACCATCAGTTCGGGCGTAGGGTTGCCCGTAAAGCCGCCGATATCCACCCCGACAAAGGACATGCCGGTAACACCAAGGGCATTTACTAAACGCTGCCCCAGTAGCAGATGATCGTCCGTTGCGGTATTATCTCCTGTCCATACGGCAGAATAACGCTGCGTACCGGCATATGCAGCGCGGGTAAGTACAAATGGCCGTTTATTATTAAGCAGTGCGCGTGTACCCTCATAAGTACCACGTGCCATTTGCATACCGTAAGCATTACGTACTTCGGGCATAAACTTATCGCCGAATTTAACCATCCCGGGGATGTTTTGCCCCCAGGCGGCAGGTTCGTTCATATCGTTCCAGAAGCCTTCTACCCCCGGCTCCGTTAAGGCAGAAAATGATTTTCCCCACCATTCGCGCACATCCTGTCGGAAGAAATCCGGGAAGTGGCAGCGGCCAGGCCATACTTCGCCTACAAATTTCTCCCCGTTTGGATAGGTAGCAAAATAACCTTTCTCTACCCCTTCGTCATATTGCTGGTACCCTTCTTCTATCTTGATGCCTGGGTCTACGATGGTCACCAGCTTGAAGTTCATTTCTTTCAGCTTCTCAAGCAGGGCTTTGGGATTCGCGAAGGTTTGTTCGTTCCAGGTGAAGATCTTGTAATCCTGCATATAGTCGATGTCGCAATACATCACGTCAGCCGGAATTTGCTTCTCGCGGAATTTTGCGGCGATATCTAATACCTCCTTAGCCGACATATAGCTCCAACGGCATTGCTGGTATCCCAGGCTCCATAACGCAGGCATTTCCATACGGCCGGTTAACCAGGTGTAATCTCTTATGATGCCCGCAACACTTTGTTCGCCGAAAAAGTAATAGTTAATGTCGCCGTTGTCTGCGCCAAACCAGCTCATTTCGTTATCGGTAGTAGCGCCGAAATCGAAGTAGCTTTTATTGGTATTATCCAGGAATAAACCATACGTTCCGCCCTGGTAGATGCCGATAAAGAACGGAAAGCTTTTGTACAGCGGATCTGTTTTTACACCATAATCCGGGCAATCTGTATTCCAGTTGGTATAGGCCCATCCGCGCCGATTCAGGTTACCCACTTTTTCGCCCAGGCCGATGAATTTTTCATCCGGATATAATTTCCGATAGTTAATTACCCGGTCGCCTTGCCAGTTAATCCCGAAGCGGTCATCATCGCGACTAAGCTCTTTGCCGTCGGCAGTGTAAAAACTAAAACGCAGCGGCGATTTGCTGATCCGTAGCAATAGGGCAGAAGTACTTATGATAACTTCTGTATCAGATTCTAGGTAATTCAGCTCACCCGAAGATTGCTGAATGACGGCGAAGGAAGTGTCTTCTTTGTCTGGTGTGCGGGTAACACAAACCCGGATGATCGTCGGACTGTAAACCGAAACCCTCGCAGTAGCCTCTGCGGTCTTAATGATTAGTGTTTGATCTTGCTGCGTGACGCTTTGCGTATTTCCTAAGAGCTGAAAATCCATCCGATAATATTTGAAATGAAATAACGAACGCGTAAAAATATCGTTTTTCTGATTTTATCGGGAACGTTCCCGAAATAAATAAAAAATAATCCCCACCGGGAAGTGGGTGGGGATTGAGTAAGATTCGTCGTTGCGCTTACATTAACTACCGACGTCACCATGAGCTCGTCGAAGGGTCGCGCCTTGTATCTAAGCTAAGAGATTGCTTCTCCGCCGTTGGCGTATCGCAATGACGCCTTCATTATTTCATATTGTAGGCAGGGTAACGATGCTTTCTATCTTGTTTCCTGCCTCTTGATTCTTGTTTCTGTCAAAGACGAATTAGCTCCACAAGTTGGCAGGGTATGCACCGCTTTCTACCAGTTCAGAGATGCTTTTCTGTACAATAGGTTTATCCTCTTTATAAGTTACACCAAACCATTTTTGTGAAGTTGGGATTACTTTGAAGCTCGCGGTGCCTGATTTGATCAGTTCGTCTGCTACCAGAGGGATAAAGAATTCAGCCTTTGGATTAGTTTTGTTGGCTTCCACAAAGCGTTTGAACATATCTTCACTTTGTTTAAATACAGCCGGAGTAAAGCCCCAGAAATTCATAGAAACGCGTGCATCATTTGGCAGCGGGTGCTCTTCGCCGTTTTCTTTATACGCCACCTTACCACCTTCTGTAAAGTAAACTTCGGTGCGCTCGTTAATTTCAACCATGTTGCCGTTCTCATCAACCTTACAAACACCGCGTGATACAGAACCGTTTTCTGATAAAGTTTTATCGATCTGATAACCGATCAGCGAATATTTATCGTCAGCCACTTCGGTAGTTAAAAATTCTGCCATTTTCTGAAAGGCTTCCGGACCGTAGTAATCGTCTGCATTAATTACGCAGAAAGGCTCATCTACCTGGTTACGTGCTGCTAATACCGCATGCGCAGTTCCCCATGGTTTAGAACGCTCGATGGTTTCGTTGATACCGAAAGGCGTAAGATCATAGCTTTGGAACACATAATCCGTCTCTACACGTCCTTTTAATTTAGGCTCGAATATCGCTTTAAAGTTGTCCTGAAATTCTTCACGGATGATGAAGCTGATTTTACCGAAACCGGCGTTAATGGCATCGTATATAGAGTAATCGATGATGGTTTCGCCATTAGGGCCAAAGCCGTCAACTTGTTTCATGCTGCCGTACCGGCTGGCCATTCCTGCGGCCAAAATAAGTAATGTAGGTTTCATATGTTGTTTTTCTAAGCTAAAGCTTAATTGTTTATTAGGTGATAGAAAATTAAAGTTAAAAAGGGAAAATCCCCCTATACTATTTAAAATATTTAAAGTCCTGTCCGGCCTCTATGTTCAATAAAGTCTCATAAATCAGGCGGATCACGTTGTCCACGTCTTCTTTGTGGATCATCTCTACAGTGGTGTGCATATAACGCAGCGGAAGCGAGATCAGGGCTGATGGCACGCCATCGTTAGAATAAGCAAAGGCATCGGTATCTGTACCGGTAGAACGCGATGACGCCTGGCGCTGGAACGGAATACCTGCTTTTTGCGCAGTATCAACCAGTAGTTTGTTCAGGTTGTTTTGCACAGCCGGGGCATAGGATACTACCGGTCCGCGGCCGCATGCCAGATCACCCTGCACCACTTTGTTAATCATCGGTGTTTGGGTATCATGGGTAACATCTGTTACGATGGCTACGTTTGGTTTAATATGATGGGCGATCATCTCGGCCCCGCGCAAACCAATTTCTTCCTGCACAGCATTCACAATGTACAGTCCGAACGGAAGGGTCTTGTTATTTTCCTTTAAAAGACGGGCAACTTCGGCAATCATGAAGCCACCGGCGCGGTTGTCCAATGCGCGGCCAACATAGTACCGATCATGCAGCACCATAAACTCATCTTCGTAAGTAATCACGCAACCTACATGGATGCCCAGTTTTTCTACCTCTTCTTTAGAAGTGCAACCGCAATCCAGGAAGATGTTTTTCAGCGTAGGGGCTTCTTCTTTTTCGCCGCCCAGGCGGGTATGGATGGCAGGCCAGCCGAATACCGCTTTTACAATGCCATTATCGGTGTGGATGTTCACCCGTTTAGATGGCGCAATCTGGTGGTCTGAACCTCCGTTACGGATCACATAGATTAAACCATCGTTGGTGATATAGTTTACAAACCACGATATCTCATCGGCATGGGCTTCTATTACCACCTTATATTCTGCCTGCGGGTTAATGATACCGACAGTAGTACCGTAGGTATCTACATAATAATCGTCGATATAGGGCTTAATGTATTCCAGCCAAAGTTGCTGGCCTTTCCACTCGAAACCGGTAGGTGAGGGGTTGTTGATGTATTTCTCGAAAAAAGCTAAAGAAGTTTCGGTAACAACGGGTTGATGTTGTTTAGATTCGTTTTCTTGTTCAGGCATAGTATTTTAACACTTTACCGCATGCGCGGTTAGCAAATATAATAAAGCAGTTTTAATGAAGGATAACGGTTAAAAGATCAAAAGGTTGACTGCGGGTTGATTAATTTATAGTTTCTTTTCCATGATCTGGTAGTTAATACCTTTGCGTATGAATATATTGCCGGTAGCTGTAAAGCCATATTTGCGGTAAAAACCAAAGGCCGTATCCCTTGCGTTGCACCAGATGCGGGTGCCGCCCTCTGCACGGGCATAATCGGTAACGTAAGTTAACAGCGCTTCGCCGATCTTCTGCCCCTGCATATCTGCCCTTACGGCAAATTTCCGGAACTGGAAATCCTGCCCTTGTCTGAAAAGCGAAACCACGGCCACCAACTGGTTATCCCTGAAGGCACCAAAGTGCATCCCATGGCTATCCTCTTCCATTTCCATCTGGTGTACCATTTCGTTCGGGTACAACTCGTCGCGACGCAAACGCCAGGTTAGCTCAGGGGTGATTTGTTCGATGTGGATGTTGTTCATGAATTAAGAGCCAAGATACGAGTAGTTGCAAACAAGAGTCAAGATACACAAGAATCAAGAGAATATTCGCGGACATTGAATGACAGTTTGCTCAGTTTTCATAGTCATCACTTGCTGCAAGCGAGCGACTGCTTAGAGACTTCCTACTGTTACCCCTCCCCAACCCTCCCGATGGAGGGAATGTTTCTTATGTTAGCTATTGATTCTTGGCTCTTGTTTCTTGCCTCTCTTACAACGGTATATTCCCGTGCTTTTTACGCGGGCTGTTCACCACCTTATTCTCCAGCATTTTAAACGCATTGATCAATTTCTTACGGGTTTCTGATGGTTCTATCACTTCGTCTATAAAGCCGCGTTCGGCAGCACGGTAAGGATTGGCAAACTTGTCAGAGTAGAGCTGTTCCATTTCGCGCCACTTCGCTTCAGGGTCTGCCGCACTGCTGATCTCGCGCTTAAAGATAATCTCCGCGGCCCCTTTGGCCCCCATCACAGCAATTTCGGCAGAAGGCCAGGCAAAGTTCATGTCAGCACCAATGTGTTTAGAGTTCATCACGTCGTAAGCACCACCGTAGGCTTTTCGGGTTATGACGGTAACGCGCGGAACAGTAGCTTCACAGAAGGCATAAAGCAGCTTTGCACCGTTGGTAATAATAGCGTTCCACTCCTGGTCTGTCCCCGGTAAAAAGCCAGGCACATCTTCAAATACCAGCAGGGGAATGTTAAAGCTATCGCAGAAACGGACAAAGCGTGCGCCTTTGGTGGATGAATGTATATCAAGCACGCCGGCCAGGTAAGCAGGCTGATTAGCCACAATGCCAATGCTGCGACCGGCGATACGCCCAAAGCCCACCACCAAGTTAGGGGCAAAATCTTTATGCACTTCCAAAAAAGAGCCCTCGTCTATAATAGTTTCAATTACTTCGCGCATGTCATACGGTTGCGAGGCGTTCTCTGGCAGCAGGTTGTTTAGCGCTGGCCTGCTTTCGTCCTTAGCCTCATAAGGCAGGGCAGGGGCGGTTTCTTCACAGTTCTGCGGCATATAGCTCAGCAGTTTTTTAATATGCTGAATAGCTTCAATTTCATTGGCACACGCAAAATGCGTTACGCCCGATTTGGTGGCATGCGTATTGGCGCCGCCCAGTTCTTCGGAGCTTACCTCTTCATGTGTTACGGTTTTCACCACGTTAGGGCCGGTGACGAACATGTACGAGGTATTTTCCACCATCAGGATAAAATCGGTGATCGCAGGCGAATAAACAGCGCCACCCGCACACGGGCCCATAATGGCAGAGATCTGCGGTACTACACCGGATGCCAGGGTATTGCGGTAAAAAATATCAGCATAACCGCCTAATGATACCACCCCTTCCTGTATACGCGCACCACCAGAATCATTCAACCCAATCAGCGGGACGCCGTTTTGCAGGGCAAGGTCCATAATCTTACAGATCTTTTCTGCATGGGTTTCCGAGAGCGATCCGCCGAACACGGTAAAGTCCTGCGAAAAAACATAAACCGGGCGCCCATTAATAGTACCGTAACCGGTAATTACACCATCGCCGGGGTATTGTTCCTTTTCCATCCCGAAATCGGTAGAACGGTGTACCACCAGCATGCCTATTTCCTGGAAAGAACCTTCGTCTACCAGGAAATGCAGCCTTTCGCGGGCGGTTAATTTTCCTTTTTTATGCTGGCTGTCCACGCGGGCTTGTCCGCCTGCGGCGATAGCTTGTTCGCGTTTTTGCTTCAGGATTTCAATCTTCTTATCCACGGTAGTCTATTGGTTTGGGCTTAAAAGTAGCGATTGTATAATGATAATTGCAAAAATTAAAAGGCTGCAAACCAATAAGCAAAGCGCCTGTTAAGGTTATCTGGTTGTAAAAAAGCTCAACTAAACGTTAAAAGCTAAGATTGCTTTGTTATATTTGCTCAAAGTGAAACTGCGAAACTTAAAAATATGGATCTGCATGCTGTTTATGGGCATCTTTGTTGTGAAGATGCTGATATCGGTAGCGCCCGCATTTTTATGTCTGAACAGTAAGACCGTCCACGCTGCTATTATGCAGTTGGAGCAAGAGACCAAGAACGAAAAGGAAGATCCGGATAAGGATGCCTTTAAAGAGAAAAAGTCTTTTGACGAAGATTTGTACTGCTTTGACTTTGAGCACGTGCATTTTACGCAGGAGATCAACAGGCTCCATAACCTCGAAAAGTCGCTGTATCAACAGGTATATCATCCTGTAGTACCTACCCCGCCTCCCAACGCATAATTTTATTTATCGCCAGGCTGATGTCGTGGCGATGAATTGCTGACGCATAACCGGGCGGTTTTATTCGCTTTGTTATCGGTTGCGCTTGTACAGTTATGCTGTTAAAGCGACTATCCGGGCTATACCCTTCAGCAATTCCATCCATTATGAAGTATCCGTCGCGGATACGGAGAATCCAATTTTTTAATTATTAACTGGTACTACCAATAAGTTCCATTACTGAATAGCTTGGACTTAAACGGGTATCAGAAAGCAAAACGGACCAAAGCTGTCCGGAAATAAATGAATCAGATCATCAAATCTCAAGATAACACTACCGTGGAAAATCAACATCATCAATACGAACAAGATAGCTATCAATCACTGATTGACGGAAATATAAACTGGGTGAATAACCGGGTGAAAGAAGACCCTGAGTTTTTTACCCGTCTGGCAAAAGGCCAAAGCCCCGAAGTGTTGTGGATCGGCTGTTCGGACAGCCGCGTACCGGCGAATGAAGTAACAGGCACGCAACCAGGCGAAATTTTTGTTCATCGTAACATTGCCAACATGTGTGTGCATACGGATATGAACATGCTTTCGGTACTGGACTATGCCGTTAACGTATTAAAAGTAAAACATGTAATTGTAGCCGGCCATTACGGCTGCGGCGGGGTAGCCGCTGCGCTAACGAATAAACAATTTGGTCTGATAGATAACTGGCTGCGGAACATTAAAGATGTATACCGTCTGCACAGCCACGAATTAGACCGTATTACGGATGAAAAAGCAAAAGTGAACCGTTTAGTAGAACTTAACGTTACTGAACAGGTTTACAATCTATGTAAAACCACCATTGTACAGAACGCCTGGAATGACGGCCGCGAATTAAGCGTGCATGGCTGGATAATAGACCTTAGTTCTGGCCTGGTGAAAGATTTAAAAGTGAGCAGCAATGCCGCACATCATTTAGGATATGTTTACCAGGTAGAGGAACTACAAGTTGTTGAAACGCATTAAGGGGTACCTTAATACTTTTAGTTGAGTTGATCGCTCCCGGCTCGGGTAGCCGGGGGCTTTTTTTGAAAACATTCGTTTAAATTAATCTATGCTACGAAAAGCAAAGAACGACAGATCGCTGCGGGAGAACCTGATGCTGGCCTCTTCCACTGCATTTGTTTCAGGGGGGATAAACGTTGCCAGTATTATTGCATTTCTGGCCTTTACCACCAATGTTACCGGCCATGTAGCTAAACTGGCCCATCACGTGGTAGAGCAGAATATAAGGGAACTGGTATTGTTTGTGGTATGGTTGCTGCTGTTCTTTTTAGGGGCCTTTACCGCAAATTTTATTATACGCTCGCTGGAGCGGAAGAGCTTATACCGGGCGCATACTACGCCGGTTTTTATTGAGGTGGTACTGCTGGTGCTTATTGCTATTTATGGCGATAATTTCTATAATGATTCGCAGACGGAGCGCGAAATTTTGATAGGCACTCTACTGTTTACCATGGGTTTGCAGAACAGCATGGTTTCCACTGTTTCCGGCGGTTTGGTTAAAACCAGCCACCTTACCGGCTTGTTTACAGACCTTGGTGGAGAAGTATCCGAATATTTTCATCCAAACGTATCAGGCAAGGATGTCACAAAAAATAAAATCTATATTCGCCTCACCATTCTTACCTTTTATATTACAGGTGGAGTGATTGGCGGTTATTTTTTCAACCGTTACAATTTTGCAATGTTTTACATTTTTCCGGTAATATTGCTAACGATCATTTACTATGACTTATCGCCGATTGCGTTGCACAAACTGGAACGATTTTTCTGGCGATCGAAAAACATTAATGCTTAAAAATTATGTGCGCTAAAACCACAAAGTACCATACACACGACATCAGCTACGATGCGTTATTAAACGGCAACAAACAGTTTGTAGCCGATACACTGAAAGAAGACCCGGATTATTTTACGAAGCTTGCATCTGGGCAGCAGCCGCCCGTTTTATGGATCGGTTGTGCAGATAGCCGCGTGCCTGCTAATCAGATCACCAATACTAACCCGGGCGAGATATTTGTTCACCGGAATATCGCCAACATGGTGATCCACTCAGATATGAACATGCTGTCTGTACTTGACTATGCCGTTAACGTGCTGAAAGTAAAACACGTGATTGTGACCGGGCATTATGGTTGCGGTGGCGTAATTGCCGCTATGAGCCATAAACAGTTCGGGCTGATTGATAACTGGCTCCGCCACATCAAAGATGTGTACCGTTTGCATTCGTCCGAATTAGATGCCATTGAAAACGAAGAACAACGGGCAGACCGCCTGGTAGAACTGAACGTGGTGGAGAATGTATACAACCTTTGCAAAACCTCTATCGTTCAAAACGCCTGGAAAAACGAACAGACGTTAAGTGTACACGGTTGGGTATACTCGCTGAAAACAGGTTTCATTAAAGACCTGAAAGTTAGCCGCACTAATGGCGATGACATCAGCGGTGTATTTAAGTTTGAATAGCACTATTGGAGAAGCCAGAAATAAGAGGCCAGAAACAAGATTCAAGATTGTCTTTGCGAGCTGCGATAGCAGCGCGGCAATCTTCTGAATTAGATTATGCAAGATAAATCAGCGATGCTCTGATATTAACAAAAAGGCGCGCCATCTGGCGCGCCTTTACAATATATTTCCTAAAAACTAAACCTCTTTATTCAAAAACGGGTAGCGGTAATCTTTCGGCGGATCAAAGGTTTCTTTGATCGTACGCGGAGATACCCAGCGTAACAGGTTTAACATAGAACCGGCTTTATCATTCGTGCCGGAACCGCGGGCGCCGCCGAATGGCTGCTGACCCACTACTGCACCTGTCGGTTTGTCGTTCACGTAGAAGTTACCAGCGGCATTACGTAAGCCATGCGTTGCTTTGCTAACCGCATAACGGTCCTGCGCGATGATAGAACCCGTCAGCGCGTATTTACCGGTCTTCTCGATAATTTCCAGCATCTTATCAAACTCCTGGTCTTCATACACATAAACGGTTAATACCGGGCCGAAGAGTTCTTCGCACATGGTTACATAAAACGGATCCTGTACACGCAGAACAGTCGGCGTGATGAACCATCCCTGGCTTTTATCATAAGTACCGCCCGAAACAACTTCAACATCAGGATCAGCCATGGCGTTATCAATATACTTCGCCAGTTTATCAAAAGAACGCTCGTCGATCACCGCGTTGATAAAGTTCTCGAAGTCTTCAACCGGACCAACTTTAAAAGTAGCCATTTCGGCAACAAGTTTTTCCTGCAAGGCAGGCCACAGCGACTGCGGAATGTATGCCCTTGACGCAGCGGAACATTTCTGTCCCTGGTATTCAAAAGCGCCGCGCAGCAAAGCAACGTTCAGTACGTCTATATCGGCACTCGGGTGGGCCAGCACAAAGTCTTTACCACCGGTTTCGCCGACAATGCGCGGGTATGATTTATACAAATGGATATTTTCGCCGATGGTCTTCCAAAGGTTCTGGAAAACGCCGGTAGAGCCGGTGAAATGCAAACCTGCAAACTCGGGGTGACGGAAAATTACATCACCTGCAACCGGGCCGTCGGTGTAGATCAGGTTAACTACGCCCGCAGGTAAACCGGCTTCCAGGAACACCTGCATAATTACATTAGCGGCATAGATCTGCGTTGGCGCAGGTTTCCAAACCACTACGTTACCCATTAACGCTGGCGCAGCACAAAGGTTTCCGGCAATAGCGGTAAAGTTAAAAGGCGTAATAGCGAACACGAAACCTTCTAACGGACGGTACTCTAACCGGTTCCAGATACCTTTGGCGCTTTGTGGCTGCTGCTGGTAAATCTCGGTCATGAAATGCACGTTGAACCGCAGGAAATCTATCAGTTCACAGGCCGAATCTATTTCTGCCTGGTAGGCATTTTTGCTTTGGCCAAGCATGGTCGCCGCGTTGATCCTGGCGCGGTAAGGACCGGCGATCAGGTCTGCCGCTTTCAGGAATATGGCAGCGCGATCTTCCCATGCCAGGTTTTCCCAGGCATCCTTTGCAGCTAAGGCAGCAGTAATTGCCGCCTCAACGTGGCTCGCATCACCTTCGTGATAAGTGGCCAGCACGTGCTTATGGTCATGTGGGGGGCGTATTTCAAACGTTTTACCTGTGCGTACCTGTTCGTTGCCGATGTACATAGGTATGTCAAGTTGCTGACTGCGTGCTTCGGTAAGAGCGGCCTTCAGTGCGGCACGTTCTACACTACGCGGGCCGTAATTTAATACGGGTTCGTTAACGGGCGCAGGCACATTAAAAAATCCTTTTAGCATAGCTGATATTTTGGTTGGTGCAAAGATAAGCTTAAAGCAGTCGTAATGTGTGGCTCCTGCGTAAATTTGATAGTGTGCTGTAAGTTACGCGAGGTGCTGCTGGTTCATGGCGGAAGGACTTAAAATTCCCGCTCCTTTGGAGAGAGGGCTAGTGAGAGGCCTGTGTAACAAATGTAGTTACAAATGAGAATTTTACAGCTTTACGAGGATCTGCCTGTAACATTTAAATACTTTCGCCCTCTAATTCAAAAAATCATTATTTAATGAAACGTATAGTTTTACTTTTTGCAATTTTTTGTTCTGTAATTTCGGCGAAGGCGCAGATGGGACTGGGCGGCGGTTCTACCGTTACGGGCCGTATTTCCGGAACAGTTATAGATTCTATTTCAGGCAAGCCGCTTGACTATGCCACCGTTAGCTTAATGCGCAGCGGCGGCAAAGTGCCTCTTAACGGCGTGTTGACCGACGGAAAGGGATCATTCAAAATTGATAACATTAAACCAGGTAATTATAAGCTACTGATCACTTACATTGGTTATCCCACCAAAACCATTGATCCGGTAACGACTACCCCTTCTAAACCAGATAAAAACGTAGGTACAGTTATTGTAGCGCCAAGTGCTAAATCTTTAAAAGAGGTGGTAATAGCAGGACAAGCGCCTGTTGTTGAGAACAAGATTGACAAAATCGTTTACAACGCAGAGAAAGACCTGACAAGCACCGGCGGTAATGCAACAGACGTTTTGCGTAAAGTGCCTTTGGTTTCTGTTGATATTGACGGTAATCCTTCGCTTCGTGGTGACCAGAACGTACGCGTTTTAATTAACGGTAAACCTTCAGGGGCATTATCAACCAGCCTGGCTGATGTATTGAAAACTATCCCTGCAGACCAGATCAAGAACATCGAGGTAATTACTTCACCGTCTGCTAAATATGATGCAGAAGGTTCTGGTGGTATCATCAACATCATCACCAAAAGCCGCGACGTTTCTGGCCTTAACGGTTCTGTTTCCGGCGGTATTGGTACACGCCAGAACAATGGTAACGTTAATCTTAACTACAAACACAACCGTTTTGCTTTAAGCGGTAACGTAGGTACCAACTTTGCGTGGCCGCAAACTGCGCTGGTAGATTTTAACAGTACCATCGGTTCCCTGGTTCGTACACAGGAAGCCACTTCAAAAACCAAACGCCAGGGCGTGATCGGTTCTGTTAACGGCAGTTATGACTTTAACGAATATAACAGCATTACCAGTAGTTTAAGATTAAACAGCGGCGGTATGCGTAACGATGGTACTTCTATCAATACCAACACCAGTTTTACCCCGGCTACTTATAACAGCACCAACTATTCAAAAGCGCAATTTGGCGGTTTTGACTGGAACGCGGGTTATACCCACAAGTTTAAAAAGAAAGACGAGCAATTGGATATTGCCGGTCAGTGGAGCCATAGCACCATCAACCAGGATTATAACACCATGTTTTATAATGTAGCAGCAGCTAACGTTAGCAAAACACCTAACCAGATGGGCAGCAACGATGGTAAAAACGACGAGTATACCATCCAGGCAGATTATGCTTTGCCTGTTACCGACAAATTTAAGATCGAGACTGGTGGTAAAGGTATCTTCCGTAAACTGAGCAGTAATTCTGATGTGTTCAGACAGCCGGGCAATACAGGTCCCTTCCTGCCGAACGATACGGCTTCTTACCTGTATGATTATAACCAGAATGTATATGCAGGTTACACCGTGTTAAGCTATACGCTGCCTAAAGGTTACTCTATCCAGGCAGGTGCCCGTGTAGAGAATACCGATATTAAAGGTAACCCACAGAACAGCATACAAAATAGCCTGACACCGTTTACCAACTCTTACACCACGTTTGTGCCAAGCTTTATTATTTCTAAAAGCCTTACTGCAACACAAACTTTAAAGTTGACTTATAACAAACGTATCCAGCGCCCAAGCCTGCAGTTCCTGAATCCGTTCATTAACCGTGCAAACCAGGATAACCAGACCCAGGGTAACCCTAACCTGGCGCCGGAAGTAACTCAGAGTGTAGAGTTAGGCTATACTACCTTTATCGGCAGCTCGGTGATCAACCTGTCTACTTACTACCGTTATACTGATGGCCTGATCGAAGGTATTATTTCAACCATACAGGATCCGGATCAGCAAAACCGTACTGTAACCCGTACCACTTACCGTAACATCGGTACCAATAAATCAGTAGGTGCAAGTTTCTTCGGTTCTGTTAACCCGATCAAGATTTTAACTATCCGCGGTAGTATCAACGGTTATACCTACCACCCTACAACTACCAATGCTGCCCTGGCCGCTCAGCAAAGCAGTACCGGTACATACTTTAACTACAATGCCTTCTTAAGCGCCAGTTTAACTTTGCCTAAAGGTTTGGCTGTTGAAGGTTTTGGAGTATTCAACTCGCCTCGCCGTACCATCCAGGGTACTAACCCGGCATTCAACCTGTTTGGTTTTGGGTTGAAGAAAGAGGTAATTGCCAAAAAACTGACATTAGGTTTGAATGCCCTGTCTCCATTCCAGAAATACCTGCACCTGGATACCAAAACAGCTGGTCAGAACTTCTCACAAACACAGAATATTTCTTATCCGCTACGCTCGTTCGGCGTATCATTTACCTATAACTTCGGTAAGATTACTTACGGACAGCAGAACCAGAAAAAGGTGATCAATAATGACGACTTGAAACAAGGCGATCAGAATGGTGGCATGGGCGGTGGCGCTGGTGCAGGCACTGGCGGTCCAAGCGGCGGCAGATAATATTAACGGGGCTTCAAGCTAAAACCTTATTCCAAGCCATCCCTTCAAAAAAGGGGTGGCTTTTCTATTTTAATCCAGTGCAGTGGTGTCGATACCGATTCTTTTTAGCAGTAGTAACGCGTTAAAGGTTTTGCATTCGCCGGGCTTTAATTTGTAATCAAACAGCATTTCATCATCTTTTACCTCGATGTCGAAATAGAAATTGCGGACATAGCCCGGATATTTTTGCTCCAGTTGGGCCAATTGCAAATCGTGCGTGGCAACAAGGCCAACACCCTGATGGCTGATCAGGTTTTCTATCACTGCTTTGGAACCAAGGTATTTGTCGGTCGAGTTGGTGCCGCGCAGCATTTCATCTACCAGGAAAAATATTTTTTCGTCGCCCTGTACGGCATTCAACAGCATCTGCAGCCGGTCAAGCTCTGCTTTAAATGTAGAGGTACTTTCATTTAAAGAATCTTTGATGCGCATATAAGTGAAGAGGCTGATCACTGAAACTTCCATCTCTGCAGCACAAGCCGGTGCGCCGGCTAATGCCAATACGGTATTAATGCCGAGAGTCCGCAAGAACGTACTTTTCCCGGCCATATTCGAACCGGTAATGATATCAATGCCAAAGGTATCCGCCATCAGGTAATCGTTGGCAACCCTGGTGGTTTCGTCTATCAGCGGGTGGGCGATTGCCGCGGCAGTCAGCGTATATCCGTTTCCGACGGCTATTTGGGGGAAACACCACTCAGGGTAGTTGATGTGTAGACTGGTCAGGCTTATTAATGCTTCGAACTCGCTCACCACCTCGAAAGCCTTTTCAAAATCGTGCTGGTATTGTCGTTTCCAGTTTTCGATGGCAATGATCTGGCGGATGTCCCACAATAAAAAAGCGTTCAGGAAAAAGCCGACCAGCATATTCAATCGGTAGTTGAACTTGTCAATAAGCCGGTACAATTGCTTTATCTTGGCAGAAGTGGTTAAGCCATGCCCCGAGCTTACTTCTTCAGAAAGCTGTTTGTTCAGCGGGGCGCCCCAGGGTTCGTTTTCTATCCGCTCAAATACAGCAGCATAGTTATTTAAGGTCTCCGCCATTTTATCTGAAGACAGGCTTACCTGCTGTATAAATTTTATACGTGAGCCTACCAGGGCCACATTACCCAACCCTACAAGCGCCACTACTGATCCTAATGGATAGAAGAACGACAAGCCAATCAGCCCGAGCATCACCAGTGGTGCAACTTTACTGTAGACCGTGAGCCATTTTTCTCCGGGTAGGTTCAGCGGAGTTTGCAGGTACCGCAGAAATTGCTTTAACTGGTCTGTTTGTTCGTTTTTATTAAAGAGCAGCAAAGCTTGAACGTCCAGCTTCCAGTCGTTTTTAGCGGCCAATTCTTTAATCGCATCCTGCCGGGCAATAATCGTATCGCGGTCGGCGGCTTTTTGAAGCCATGCGGAAAGGGTTTGGTTACCGCGGTAGGTGGCAGCCCGGTTAACTAACTGATAAAGCGAGCGCGAACCAAAAATATCCAGATCCGAAGTATAGAAGTGCTTTTCATCATAAAACTGGCTTCCGTTTGAATAGATGTTACCGCGGTTAGCCATACTGTCCACCTCGTTCATATTAACCGCTTTCAGCGCGGCGAAATATTTCTTTTGCTGCTCAAATAGGCTTTGCTTCTTCACCAGCCAGGCGAACGCAAGGCCGAGTACGACGAAGCTTAGGGCGAAAAAGAGCAGGTCGCCCCATTTTACAGCATAGTACACAGAAGCCAGCAGCAACAGGAAATCAATAAGCCGAAACACCGAATAAAGATTAACCTGGCGTTCATACTTGTTAAACTGTTGGCTCGCTTCGGCAGCGTTGGACTGGTACTGATCGATGATTTTTTCTTGCATGGCAGAGGTTGGGCACAAATTAAAGTATTTGCGTTAATCATTTATCCGTTTCGCGTTAATTTGCATTATGAAAGTAACGCTGCTTACGGTTGGTAAAACGGAAGACAACTACCTGAAGGAAGGGATTGAAAAGTACCTGAAAAGGCTTAAACATTATGTGAAGGTAGAAGTGGTGGAATTGCCCGAACTTAAAAATACCAAGGCCTTGTCAGAAGATCAGCAGAAAAGTAAAGAAGCAGAGCTGATTCTAAAAAAGGTGACGGTAACCGACTTCCTGGTGCTGCTGGATGAAAAAGGCCTGGAGCTGACTTCGCCGCAGTTTGCCGCTTACCTGGATAAAAAAGCATTGGGTTCTGTGCAGCATGTGGTGTTTGTGATTGGCGGCCCTTACGGTTTTGATGACGAGGTTTATCGTAGAGCGAATGATAAACTATCGCTTTCGCGGATGACGTTCTCGCATCAGATGGTACGCCTGTTTTTTGTAGAGCAATTGTACCGCGCGTATACGATTATAAAAGGCGAGCCCTATCATCATCAATAACAATAAATGTGTAATAGCCACAACTTGATCTGACAGTTGGTAGGTTTTAAAAGTTGTCAGATGGGTTCTGTGAATATAGCTTATTTTGTGCAAACCCGGCTGACGCAGCTTTTATCTCATCACTTTGTGGG
>NZ_JALJEJ010000012.1 GCF_022953055.1 Mucilaginibacter straminoryzae
CGGCGGTGTCCACCTCTTCCCATTCCGAACAGAGAAGTTAAGCCCGCCAGAGCCGATGGTACTGCAGTAAAATGTGGAAGAGTAGGTCGGCGCCAAACTTTATTCAAGCAAACCCTTTAAGCAACATGCTTAAAGGGTTTCTGTGTTTATAGGCCGCTCGCTTCACAAAGTCTCCCTAAATAGATCATCCTATCCAGAATAGTATAAAGATCATTCTGTCCGCAATGTTACCGGGGCGACTACTTGATGTTCTATGTGTTGGACCTTTGTTAACCATAGTATGGTTTTATCTTAAGGAATCTTTTGATTATTTATTTTAAAGGACGCCGGCACGCAGGGTGCAGGACTATCAAATAGTTAACTTGGCTTGTTGAGCTTTTAAAGCTGCAAAAGGGCATCTCGGGAACGTTTCCGGATTAACTATTGGTGGAAAAATATTTCCTATGATGGAAATTTTTTAGCGGCTCTTTAAAATAAAAAATCAAATAAAATTATTAATGAAATCTTCATCATTTTTTTTTACGTTTGTCCTGTAATAGTAAGTGATCTTACTTACTACTATTGTGATAAGGTTTAGGTTTGAGGCCCCAAGCAGCGAGTGCAAGGGGCTTCATTTTTTTTATAGGAACGATTATTGTAATAACATTACTATAACTGATCCTTCTGACTATGGAGCCGACTCAAATCATTAATCTTGTATATCATCACATTAGTTCTTCAATAACCGAGCGCCTTGCAAAGCAAGGTTATTTACCCGCTCAGGAACAGCATAACGATATCGTATTTGACAGCCGTTATATCATCTGGTCTAACGATCAGGATGCGTTGCGACTTACTTGGGATGGGAAGGAGGAAGTATTTCTTCTGGAAGTAACTTATACTTTACCCATATCGGGCGTTACCCAATGGGAAGAATTGGCTGAGGTGCCTTTTAATATCTCAGGCTACAACCAAGATGACGAAAAGCTAATATTAGAAACGCTGTTGGAGCCGCTAAACTAATTATGCAGCTGCTTCGATCTGGCGATTCACCCTGTCAATTAAGAAGTAGATATCAAAGGGCTTTGAGATCACATCATCCGGTGCGCCTTCCTGTTTAAGCGAATCTTTAATGTCATCCCGGGAAGAGCACATAATCACCGGCAAATTTTTTGTGTCATCTGTGGTTTTCAGAATCTGGCAAATCGTCCTCCCGTCCGCATCGGGAAGTTCCGCATCCAATATCACCAGATCGGGGTGATCTTTCCTCACATGGTCTATTACCCCGTCACCGCAGCTTAAGGCAATAACCTCGTAGCCGTTAGTTAAAAGGATATGTTTCATAATATCCAGGATAAATTCATTATCGTCCACCAACAAAATCTTCGCCTTCATCTTCTTTATTTTTATCTAGTAGGGCAATATGTATACCAAAAGGTATTAATAAAACTTGGTGCTATTGCTCGCACACTTTCAATATCACTTGTAACTTCTTTAGGGGTATTTTAAACTTGCGTGCTATTTTGTATAAATTTGCAAACGCCCCTATTAATAAAACCGGGATTTTAACGCTCCATGGATAAGATTAATATTAAAACGCTCGCACGAGAGCTTAATCTGTCTACTTCTACGGTCTCCCGTGCGTTTAACGGTGCTACAGATATCAGCCAGCAAACAAAAGAGCGGATACTGAGTGTAGCGCGTGAACGCAACTATTTACCTAACCATTATGCAAGTAATCTTCGTGATAAGAAAACGCAGACACTGGCGGTTATAGTACCTGAGATAGCAAATGATTTTTTCGCCCAGGCCATTAACGGTATAGAAGATGTGGCCCGAACGCATGGTTTCTACATTTTACTCTATAGAACAGATGACAATTTCGACCGCGAGGTGGCTTTTGTAAATTATCTGAACAATGGTAAGGTAGACGGCATTATCATGTCCGTATCGGGCGAAGGGAACGATCACCGGTATCTAAAGACACTTGAACAGAAGAAAGTACCAGTAGTATTTTTCGATCGTGTGTACGAGGATATAGAAGCGGCAAAAGTAACCACTAATGATTATAAAAGCAGCTTTGCCGCTACCCAGCATTTAATAGAAAAGGGTTGTAAAAGGATTGCCTGCCTGGTTATCAATAAAACGATATCTATTGGTAAGACAAGAACGCAAGGTTACATAGACGCGTTAAAAAGACACCAGATCCCGTTTGATGAACGGTTGATAATAGATTGCTCTGTTAACGATAAGGAAAATGTGGAACTGCTTAAAAATAGACTATCGCAGTTAAAACCAGATGGCGTTTTTAGTTCGGTACAGCGGTTAGCTTTTGCAACATACCAGGCAGCTTACGAATTAAAATTAAACATCCCCAAAAAGCTGAAGCTGATCAGTTTTTCAAGTCTTCAGATTACCCCCTTATTAAACCCGCCGATGTCTACCATCACGCAGCCGGCGTATCAGATGGGGGTAGAGGCTGCGAAACTTTTATTTGAGACGCTGGAGAACAAAGATATAGACAACCGCAAAAAGCACGTGGTTTTAAACTCCAGTTTGTTTATTCGGAAATCATCAGAATAGCTGCTCTAAAGGGGAAGGCCGAACAGAAATACATAAAAAAACGAAGCCCCTTCCATTACAGAAGGGGGCTTTGCCAGTTTGTGTGAACAACTTATATATGTATGAAAAGTTCGCTTTCTTCTTTACGAACTTTGGCATAAGCACTGTAAGGATCATCGTCTGCACGGTAACCGATCGTAGCAATTACAGAAGCGGTAAGGCCTTTCTCTTTCAATCCTAATATTTCGTCAAACTGCTCTGCGCTGAAGCCTTCCATAGGGCAATTATCAATACCGAGTTCTGAGGCTGCAGCAGTTAAAATACCTAAAGCGATATAAGCCTGTTTTTGAGCCCAGATCAAACGTTGTTCATCGCTTAAGCGGCTAACAGCGCCCAGCATCATCTGTTTATAACCCTCGACGCTTTCGTATGAAGTTTGGCGGGTATTAACTACTTCGTCTATACGTTTTTGAACGTACGTTTCATCTATATTGGTTTCAGCAGCAAAAACGATCAGATGGGAAGCATCTGTAATTTGCGATTGGCCATAGGCAGCTTCGCGCAGTTTTGCACGAACCTCTGGATTGCTTACCACTACGATGCGATAATGCTGTAAACCTAATGAAGAAGGTGCAAGGCGAACATCGGCCAGTAGTTCTTCTAATTTATCTGCAGGAATTTTTTTGGTAGCGTCGAACTTTTTTGTTGCATAACGCCATTGTAACTTATCTAAGAGTGACATAACTTCTTGTTAAATGTTAAACAAAATTAGGTGTTTAAACATTTAATGTTGTCACTTTGTTGTCAATTATCCTAAACCTCTTTCATGCAGTAACCGGCGGCGTTCTTTTTCCAGCCGTTTCTGCTCGCGTTTTTCTTCCTTCTGGCGTTTTTTTGCGGCTGCTGCGCTATCGACGTTGGTGGTGTCTTTTTTACCGCCGCCAAATAGCCGTTTAAAAAATCCGGGCTTGTTATCCTCGTCTTCCTTGTCTTTTTCCTTGGCTTTGGTGTCAGACGTGGCAGGTGTTGGCACTACGCCAGTTTGTTCGTCATCACCGTTACGGTTCATAATACTGTCAACGGCAGCATCGCTGCTTTCAACAACGGTAGGCTCGGGGCGAAGGCTTGGCTTAACCCTAACGGTGTAAAAGCCATACGCAGCGGTGTCTGGTTCTGTAAGGCCATTCTTAGCCATCAGGCGACCGATCAGGTTGAAATAGCCATGGAGCCTCGGATTAAGCGAACCATCCGACAGGAAGGCGTATAAGCCCTTTTTAGGGTTAGGCACAATGCTGGCCAGGTAGATACTCTCGCCAAGGGTAAGATCTGCCGGACGCTTGTCGAAATAATACCGCGAAGCTTCACCAATACCGTAAACGTTGCGACCCCATTCAATAATGTTGAAATACACTTCCAGCATCCGGTTTTTGCTCATCAGGCGGTTATTCTCAATCAGCCAAACGATCAGTGTTTCTTCTATCTTGCGCGACAATGTTTTCTGTCGGCTCAAGAACGCATTTTTTACCAGCTGCATAGAGATGGTACTGCCGCCGCGTTTAAATTTCTTTTCTTTAAAATCTGTAGCGATAGATTTTCTGATAGATTCCTCTACAAAACCATGGTGACGGAAGAACGAAGGGTCTTCCGCTGTCATCACGGCATTACGCAGATCTGGCGATATATCTTCTAAACGGGTAAAGTTTGGATTGGATGGGCCGATGAAACGCGGCGGCATGGGTTTGCCTTTTTCATAGGGCGTATAAGTGAAGTCCTGGTTTAGCCTGGTTAAATCAGTTTTGCCAAATTTCAGGATCTTGAAGTTGTCTTTTTGCAACCGCGAATCGAACTGCACATTATCCGGGTCTTTGGTATCCAGGTGGAAATTTAAGCTATAGTTTAGCTTACCAGAAACCTGCATGCCTTCAAGCGATTCGAACATGCCTTGCGGGAATGAATTAAACAGGTGTTGTGCATCAATCCAACCGGTGTTCAGTTTCAGATCATAGATCTTATTCGGCCTGATGGTGTACTTAATAAACGGATTAGCCGTGGCATCTTTTAGCCTGATGACAGAAGAACTGTCGATAGAGAAATAATCTGCGCCAACAAAAAGGTTGGCATCAATGCTGCCGTCCGGCACGATCACATCATTAGCAGAAAATGCAGCATGATTAATGAGCAGGTTGCGGATGGACGATGAAACGTAGATGCGCGTTTCGCCGCTGCTATGCTCTACTTTATTAAGTTTGGTATCCAGTGTATCGAAATTCAGTTTCAGGTGGAACTTCTTTTCCACCAGGGGGAATTCCACTTTCTTTCCTTCTGCGTAAAATTTCACGTCGATGTTCTTGTCAGAAGGGTGCATCAGGCCGGTAAAGTGCCAGGTGGCTTCGCGGTCGTTTACTATGATAGTAGAGGCAAGTTTTCCGTCCTCGATGCGTGCAGTAGTACAAGCTAATTTTACCTGGTTGCTGTCGTCGGCAAAGCTCATGTTAAAGTTACGGACGTTCAGGTTATCCGGAATTTTATATAAGATACCGGTCACCACACGGTCGGCCAGTTCGCCAAGGTCTACTTTCGACTTGGTTTCGGTAGTGTCTTTTTTCTTCTTGAACAGAAAGTCGAAGTTACGTACACCGTTTTTACTGGTCAGGTTCAGGTAGCCATTGCTCAGGTTTACCTCGGCCAGTTTTACGTTGCCCACTAACAGCGGCATTAACTTAACGCTCACTTCGAAGTTATCAATGCGGAGCAGGCTGTCGCGATGATCGGGCACGATAGTGATATTGCTGAAGGATACCGTACTGAGCCCTGTAAACCTTGCAGAGCCTATTTTTACATCTAAATTATAATCGCGTTTGGCTTTTAATTTAGCTTTGCTGATTGCTTTTTGCAACAGTATTTCGCGTTTGGTATAGGCAATTGCGCCCCCGATAGCTACCAGGATAAACAGCGAAACAAGAACAATAACAGCAATACGTATATATTTGGAGTTAAGGCGATGCATCTGAGAAATTTAATCAAACATAAAACTAAATCCGAACGCTTGCAAAACGGTTTTTAGTAAAGTTTATTTCCCTAACAAAAGCAACCGCCCCAGGTTTTATAAATTTACACCGACAAATTACTTTAAACGATGATAACAAAAGAGCAGGTATTACAGGCATTAAGCCATGTTGAAGAACCAGATCTGAAAAAAGATCTGGTGACCCTGAACATGATACAGGATATAGAGATACAAGACAACAAGCTGCGTTTTTCTGTAGTGCTTACTACGCCTGCCTGCCCGTTAAAAGGCCTGATAGAAAATGCCTGCCGTAATGCTATCAGCCATTTCATCAGCCCGGAGGTACAGGTGGAGATCAACATGACCTCGCGGGTAACTACGCAAAAGAACACCGGTGTACCAGGCGTGAAAAATATCATCGCGGTAGCATCTGGTAAGGGCGGGGTAGGTAAATCTACCGTGGCTGCTAATCTGGCCCTCGCTTTATCACAAACCGGTGCTAAGGTAGGTCTGATCGACGCGGATATCTACGGGCCGTCTGTGCCGATTATGTTTGGTCTGGAAGGTGCACGCCCGCAGGCCAGCCAGGTAAACGGCAAAACACGTATAGAGCCGATTGAGAAGTACGGCATTAAGTTGCTGTCGATAGGGTTCTTTACAGACCCCAACCAGCCGGTGCCATGGCGTGGGCCGATGGTTTCGACTGCCGTGAAGCAATTGTTTAACGATGCCGATTGGGGCGAACTGGATTACCTGGTGGTAGACTTGCCGCCCGGCACCGGCGATGTGCATATCACCGTTACTCAAACCTTCCCGGTAACGGGCGCAGTGATTGTAACTACACCACAGAACGTTGCCCTGGCGGATGCGCGTAAAGGAATAGGCATGTTCTTGATGGAGGCTATTAATGTACCGGTTTTAGGTGTAATAGAAAACATGGCTTACTTCACACCGGCCGAACTTCCGGAGAATAAATACTACATCTTCGGGCAGGGTGGCGGCCAGAGACTGGCAGCGCAGATTGACGCACCATTCTTGGGCGATATTCCGTTGGTGAAGGGCATCAGCGAATCCGGCGATGCGGGCGAACCGATTGTGTTGCAAAAAGATAACCCGATGGCCAGCGCCTTTTTTAACATTGCTGAAAGGGTAGCACAGCAGGTGTCTATTTACAATGCGCGCGTTGCCGATAAAGCATAAATTAGTTATCTTTACGTTATTAACCAGATTATAATGAGTTTAACAGATCAGGTAGAGGCAGCATTAGATACGATACGTCCGTATCTGGAGGCTGATGGCGGGAATGTATCGATAGAAGAGATCACTCCGGAAAACGTGGTAAAATTAAAGTTACTTGGCTCTTGCGGTTCTTGCCCCATGAGTATCATGACTTTGAAGGCGGGGATAGAACAGGCCATAAAAAAAGCAGTACCCCAGATTGTATCTGTAGAGGCGGTAAACCTGACGGATATCGACGATCCGAACGCGGTTTTGCCAGAGAACCTGCGTTAGTGTTAAGTTGTGTTAAATTGTAAGCTTTTACAAGAATAGGCAGTATTTTTGCGTTCCTGATAGAAACCTTTTATCAATAAAAAAGTAAATTATTAGTCGGGACATAAGAAAGCATGAAGCGTTTAGCGGGCATATTAGTTTTAATGTTGTTTACAGCACTTGCCGCTTTTTCTCAAAAGGCAGAAAAGCCACTGGTGCAGTTTAGCGGTATTGTGCATAATGCCGACAGCATGAAGGTAATTGTGCCTTATGTGACCATTACCAACGTTTCTTACGGTAACCAGATCAACCTTTCTAACTATAAAGGCTATTTTTCTTTTGTTGCCCATGAGCAGGATACCCTGCGCTTTACCTGCGTGGGTTATGAGCAGCAGACGGTAGTGATCCCGGCTGGTACAGGTAAAAGTTATATTTTGCAGATCAGCCTGAAACCGCAGACCATTCACCTGCCGATGGTACGCGTATTTCCATGGGCCACTACGGATGAGTTCAGAAAGGATTTCCTGACGATGAAAATTGCAGATGATGATCTGGAAAATGCCCGTAAAAATTTAAGCAAAAGCGCAATATCTGCCTCGCAGAACGTTTTGGCGCGTGATGCCCAGGAGATACAATCTTTTAATGCACAGCAAATGCACTATAACCTGATGAATTCGCATTCGCTTACACCCAACCCGCTGCTAAACCCAATTGCCTGGGGCAGCCTGATTAAGCAGATTGCAGATGGCGATAAAAGCCGCAGTAGTAACTAACTATCTGCCTTTTTTAACTGCCGGGAATTTCATTTTATAGTCTACCTTCACCATTCCACGCGAAATATCGTTCAGTCTCTTTTCGATCAAACGTTTGCGGAGCGGGCTAAGCTTATCGGTGAATAGCTTCCCTTCGATGTGATCATACTCGTGCTGAATGATGCGTGCAGCCATTCCGCTGTACTTTTCTGTATGCTCGTTCCAATCCTCATCAAAATACTTGATCAGGATATTCTTGTTACGGTAAACATCTTCACGGATATCCGGGATACTGAGGCATCCTTCATTAAATGGCCATTCTTCGCCGGTTTCTTCCAGTATTTGCGCGTTGATGAAAGCTTTCTTAAAATCTTTCAGCTCCGGTTCGTCATCATCAAAAGGGGTAGCATCAATTACGAATATGCGTTTCGAAAGGCCAACCTGCGGCCCCGCTAAACCAACACCGTGAGCAGCATACATGGTTTCGTACATATCGTCGACCAGTTTTTTAAGGTCGAGCTCGTCTTTTTCAATATCAGTCCCTTTTTTTCTTAAAACCGGATCACCGTACGCTACAATAGGAAGTTTCATTCTACAAAATTAAGGAATTAATTATTCTGGTGAAATTTCTGACTGTTTGCTGAATCTCATAAAGGTTGCGAAGGGTGGCCCCTCCTAAATCCTCCCCGGTAGGGAGGACTTAAAATTCCCACTCCTTTTGGAGAGGCTTCGAGATAGCTCCTGCGCTGGAGGCCAACTAAACGTGCGCGTTCTGTTTATCATATGAACTTTGTTTTCTAATGCTGGCAACCGGCTTTTGGAAGAAGCAAGACAGAAAAGTATATTACTGGCGTCAATGCTTTAGTGATGAACAGAGCGTAAGCGTACTAAGTTGTCGCATCCAGCGCAGGCTGCAACCACCGGCTTTGCAGTAGCAGAGCAAGTACATAGACTGCGGTGCCAGCGACGAGGTTTTCTTTGGCTACTTTCTTTTAACGGCTAAAAGAAAGTAGCTTCCACTAATGCTCATACTGCACACTACCCTAAATAGTACTGTAAAATTATTCCTTAACTTAAATCTGAGTTATTCTCCCGGCTCAAAAATCAGCGTCGTCATTCGTTTTTCGTCGAGCATCTCATTACTGATCTCCAGCAACTCTTCTGCTGTAACAGCGTTAATTTTGGCAATTACTTCCTCCAGCGAATCGATATAATTAAAATCCATCAGGCTTTTTGCCATAGAGATAATCAGGCTCATGCGGTTTTCTTCGGCAAGCGCTATCTGCCCGGTAAATTTCTGCTTTGCGCGTTGCAATTGTAAGTCGCCCAGTTTCTGGTCGCGCAGCTTTTTAAGTTCTTTGTTCACCAAACGCATGGCACGCTCGGCTTTCTCTTTGTCTGTTCCGAAGTAGATAGTAAAAAGCCCGGTATCGGTAAAAGGGATATAATTAGATTCGATGGTATAGGCAATACCATGCTTTTCGCGGATCTCGAGGTTCAGCCGGTTGCTCATGCCAATACCGCCGAGCATATTATTCAGCAACAGTAACCCGCTTTTAAATTTGTGAGAACTGGCATAGGCCTGCATGCCCATTACACAATGGGTTTGCGAAATTGGCTTGGCGCTGCGGATCAATTGAGGTAGATTGATCACCGGTTTTTCGCGGTTCTTAGCATTGATGTTAGCGGGAACGCTGCCAAAGTACTTCTCCGTTAGTCGCTGCAACTTACTGAAATCGTAATTTCCGAAAACTGCAAATATAATCTGGCTGGTGTTATAGTTTTTATCTATGAAGGTTTGAATATCTTTTTTACCCAGTTTATTTACAGTTTCAGGCGTGCCCAAAATATTGCCGCCCATGGGGTTGCCTTTGAATAAAAGCGATTCAAAATCGTCCTGTACGGCTTCCTCGGGCTGGTCGAGGTAGGAGGCAATTTCGTCAAGGATCACGCCGCGCTCTTTTTCAATCTCCTCCTGCGGGAAGGTAGAATGGAAGACCAGGTCTTCGAACAGGTCCATCGTCCGTTCCAAATACTGGTTTAAAAAAGAAGCATGTATGCAGGTATATTCTTTGGTTGTATAGGCATTCAAGTCAGCGCCCACTAACTCCAACCGGTTCAGGATCTGGTTGGTATTACGCCGTTCCGTTTCTTTAAACAGCAGGTGTTCTATAAAATGGGCCAGGCCTTCCTGTTCTGGTCCCTCGTCACGTGAGCCTGCATTGATCATGATGCAACAATGAGTAATGGGCGAAGCCGAAGGGTGATGCAACAAACGAATGCCGTTTGGGAGTGTAAAAACCTGGTATTCCATAAGTAAGGGTGCAAAGATACGCTTATTTAAATCTATAGTTAACAGTAGCGTAGCTAATGCTTAACTTTAGGGCATGAAAGTAAAAGTTGCCGACCTTGAGTTTGAAACCTTAATAGAGCATAAAGCAATTTTAAAACGTACTGCCGAGCTAGCCGAAGAATTTAACCGTGCCTATGCAGATAAAACACCGGTATTTCTGGGAGTATTAAATGGCAGCTTTCTTTTTATGGCTGATCTGGTAAAACAGGTTAATGTCCCCTGCGAGGTTACTTTCACCAAGCTGGCATCTTATTATGGCGGCACCAGTACTACCAGAAATGTACGGAGTGATATAGAGCTAAATACGAATATTACCGGCCGGCATGTAATTATCGTAGAAGATATCATAGACTCTGGTAACACCCTTGCTTACCTGATAGAACGGCTAAGAACGCATAAGCCAGCCTCGCTAAAAGTATGTACACTGCTCTCAAAAACAGATGCGATTGAAATATTAGTGCCTGAATTAGCTTACGTAGGATTTGAAATAGAAAATGAGTTTGTAGTAGGCTATGGCTTAGACTATAAAGAGTTGGGACGCAACCTGAATGATATTTACAGATTAGTTAGTGTTGAGTAGTATGAAAATAGTATACCGGCTGGTACTGATTGTTTTTATTGCGCTAAGTTTTTATAGCTGCAAGAAGGACAGTAACAATCAACAGCCGGATGCCGTAACTCAGACCTATCATAATGTACTTATACTGGGCAATAGCATTACCTACGCTACTGCAGATGGAAATTTAGGCTGGAAAGGTAACTGGGGAATGGCTGCCAGTGCACCTGAGAAAGACTATGTGCACCTGTTGACTAAAAGCTTGCAAACCCTGGCTGCCGATTGTAAAGTGCAAGCGTTCAATATCTCGCCGTTTGAGTTTGATTACAAGAATTATAACCTGGATAACTTACAAACGTATCGTGACCTTAAGCCGGACCTTTTGATATTAAGGATTGGCGAGAATGTGCAACCCACCAATTTTGATGCCGTAGCATTTGAACAAAAGTATACCGCATTGCTAAGCTATTTCAAAAGCACTAATCCCAACCTGAAAATTTTAGCCGTATCCTCATTCTGGACAGGCCGCGACTATGTTGATCAAATCATGGCGAAGTATCCGCCTTATTTATCATTAGCTTATTTAGGGACCGATCTAAGCAATTACGCTTTAGATATGCCTAACGTGGATTACGCGGTTCAAACACACCCCGGCGATAAAGGCATGCAGGCAATTGCGGATGCCATTTATAAAAAGGCGACAACGATAAAATAAACCCCAATTAGACCAGGGCCCCGGTCATTTCTGATAAAATATCTAAGGCTTGTTCTATGCTTTGAATACCTTCTATGCCTATGCGTAGCGTGTTTTTCACTTCCTTTAGGTTCACACGGCGTGGATTACGTTGCACGAATTGCAGCACTTGTTTAAAGGCATCTGTTTCAAAGTAAGGCGACTGCTGGTTGCTGATAAAATAGCCCCGCAGTACGTTCTTTTTCAACGATATTTTTTCAAAACCGATAGCCTTGCCCAGCCACTGTAAACGGATGGTATTCAGCAGGTCATTTACTTGCGGGGGAATGGGCCCGAACCGGTCTGAAAGCTGCTTTTCAAAAGCGATCAATTCAGTTTCGTTCTCCAGTTTAGAAATTTCTGTGTACAGGTTGTAACGCTCGGCTACGCTGGTGACATATTCGTCCGGGATCAGGATCTCCAGATCGGTATCAATTTGCGTAAAAGAGATATACGGACGTGGTTTTTCATCCTGAAAAACGTCTTTAAATTCTTCGTCCTTCAGTTCCTGGATGGCTTCGTCCAAAATCTTGTGATACATCTCGAAACCGATCTCTGCGATGAAACCACTCTGCTCGGCACCCAGCAGGTTACCGCTGCCACGGATGTCCAGGTCGCGCATGGCCACGTTGAAACCGCTGCCCAGGTCGCTAAACTCTTCAATTGCGCTCAGGCGTTTGCGGGCTTCGGGTGTAAGCGTAGACAACGGCGGACTAAGCAGATAACAAAATGCCTTTTTATTACTGCGGCCTACCCGTCCGCGCATCTGGTGCAGGTCGCTCAAGCCAAACATATGGGCGTGGTTAATGATGATGGTATTGGCATTCGGAATATCCAGCCCTGCCTCGATGATAGTTGTCGCTACCAGAACATCGTACTCGGCGTCTACAAACTTCATCATCACATCTTCCAGGTCGTCGCCTTCCAATTGCCCGTGTGCAATACCGATGCGTGCTTTTGGTACCAGCTTACGGATGAGGCCGCCAAGCTGCGCAAGGTCTGCTACGCGGTTGTGGATAAAGAAAATCTGGCCGCCGCGGTCAATCTCATATTCAACCGCTTCTTTGATCAGCTTTTCGTTAAACACGTGAAGTTCTGTAACCACCGGCTGACGGTTGGGTGGCGGGGTTGAGATGATAGAAAGGTCGCGCGCGCCCATCAGCGAGAAGTGCAGGGTACGCGGGATGGGCGTAGCTGTCAGCGTCAGCGTATCAACATTCACGCGCATCTGTTTCAGCTTTTCTTTGGTAGATACACCGAACTTCTGCTCTTCATCGATGATCATCAAGCCCAGATCTTTGAATTTCACATCTTTGCTTACCAACCGGTGTGTGCCGATGATGATATCCACTTTGCCTTCCGCTAATTTGCCGAGGGTTTCCTTGATTTGCTTGCTCGATTTAAAACGGTTAACGTAATCGATATTTACGGGGAAGCCTTTAAGCCGATCTGAGAAGGTTTTATAATGTTGCGCCGCTAAAATAGTGGTAGGAACCAGTACAGCCACCTGTTTGCTTTCTGCGGCTGCTTTAAATGCCGCACGGATAGCTACTTCTGTTTTACCGAAACCCACGTCGCCGCAAATGAGGCGGTCCATTGGGTGCGGCGACTCCATGTCTTTTTTAAAGTCTGCCGTAGCCTTCTCCTGGTCGGGAGTATCTTCGTAAATAAAAGAGGCCTCTAGTTCATTCTGTAAGTAGCTATCGGGCGAAAAAGCCGTGCCATGCTGCCGTTTGCGCAGGGCGTACAGCTTGATCAGGTCACGGGCTATGTCTTTAACTTTTTTTTTTGTGGTTTTCTTCAGGCGTTCCCAGGTATCGGTACCCAGCTTGTTCATTTTCGGAACGGTGCCCTCTTTACCGCTGTACTTAGATATCCGGTTAAGCGAGTTGATGTTCACGTACAGCAGGTCGTTATCCGCATAGATCAGGCGGATCATCTCCTGCATCTTACCGTTCACCTCTACCTTTTCCAGCCCGGCGTATTTGCCGATGCCATGGTCGATGTGGGTAACGTAATCGCCCGGCTTTAACTCGCGAAGCTCTTTAAGGGTGATCGCTTGTGTGCGCTGGTAACCTTTGCGTAGCTTATATTTATAATAACGATCGAAGATCTGGTGGTCTGTATAGCAGGCCAGCTTTTGTTCACGGTCTACAAAGCCTTCACGGATGGCAATATTTACCGGTGTAAATTTCACCGTTTTATCCAGGTCTTCAAAAATGGTGTAAAGACGTTCGAGCTGCTTGGTAGAATCTGTAAAGATGCAATTCTCGATCTTGTCGATCTCGTTGTTCTTGATGTTGTGGATCAGCAGCTGGAAATCCTTATTGAAGCTCGGCTGCGGCCGAATATCGAAGTTGATTTGCTGATTAGTTTCGTAAAAGAACTGTTTACCGAATTCGACAGCAGGGAAATCTTGCAGCTGGTCGGCAATCATTTTCTCGTCTGTAAAGGCAAATTTAGGATCGATCCACTCCGGGTTCTGGCTTTTTTCTTCGGCTGGCAAAGCTTTCCACAATTGGGTTGCTTTTTTATAGCCGTCTTTAATAATGTCCAGCATAAACTGTACATCTTTTATCCACACTTGCGTTCCCGGTTCCGCATATTCCAGCAGCGAAATATTATTCTCCGTGAGGAATTTCGACTGCACGTTAGGGACGATAGTAATGCTCTTGATCTGCTCTACAGACAATTGGCTTTCCACCTCGAACGTACGGATAGACTCTATAAAGTCGCCGAAGAATTCGATACGGTAAGGCAGGTCATGCGAGAAGGAGAAAATATCGACAATACCCCCGCGGATAGAGAACTGGCCAGGTTCGTAAACGAAATCAACACGTTCAAAATCGTATTCGATCAAAAACTCGTTAATAAAATCGATGCCCAGCTTACTGCTTACAGCAATCTCGAGGGTGTTCTTTTCCAGCGATTTCCGGTCGATTACCTTTTCAGCTAAGGCTTCCGGGTAGGTAACAATGAGCTTACCATATTCAGAAGTATGATTCAGCTCGTTCAATACCTCGGCGCGGGCCAGCACATTGCTGCTATCGGGCTGGGTAAATTCAAAAGGTTTGCGGTAAGAGGAGGGGAAGATCAGCACTTCCTGGCCTGTCAGGTTTTCCAGGTCTGCCTGGAAATAGCTGGCGTCTTCGCGGTCTGGCAGCACAAAGATCATGTGCTTATGCTGTAAAAACCACAAAGCTATCGCCACCGTGGCATCGCTTGATCCGACGAGCCCCCGCAATTGTACCCTCGGATTTTTGGATGAATTAAGCGCTTTGGCTAATTCCTGTACCCGGTGGTCTTCCTTATATCGTTCTAAAATCTCACGAATATTCAAAACGGTGCAAATATAACCCCCTTACCCCCTAAAGGGGGAAGGTTTTTGTAAATTATTTCTTGATAACCACTTGTACCATTGTTTGTTTTCTAAAAAGAGAAACGGAAGGTTATTAAAAACTCCCCCTTCAGGGGGTTGGGGGGAAAACAAAAGTTTGCTTAAATCCTTTAGAAGATGTATTACGGATACGTTAACCTGATAACCAATTATACCATTATGAAGAACGCACTATCATCCGGACTGATCATCGGCATCCTGAGCCTGGTATGGCTTTTAGTGATGCATTGGTTGGGCTATAACTCTGTTAAAGACAATAACCTGGCCCCATATGAATATTTTTCAGTACTGATCCCGTTGATCGGCCTGTTCCTTGGCTTACGGGCTTACCGCGAAAAAGAACAAGGCGGCAAGATGAGTTTCCTGGAAGGATTGATCCAGGGATTTAAGATTTTATTAGTTGGCGGTGTTATTGCCGGTTTCATCGGTGTGATTTACATCAACTGGTTTTCACCCAGTAACCTTAATTTTTCCGACTTCTCCGGCCGTATTTTCGGCGCACTGCTGGTAGGTATTTTGTTCGATATTGTGGTATCTTTGATACTCATGAACCGATCAACCCACCTGTAATTGAGAAAACTATTCAACCAATATTCAGAGCTTGTTTTCTGGCTGATGGCTATTATTGCTTTGGGCGTTACCAACCCCGGTGATAATGGCCATTTTAGTTTATGCCCTTTAAAACTTGCGGGTTTTACATGGTGCCCTGGTTGTGGTATTGGCCATGCTATTTCCTGGTTGTTGCACGGAAACCTGCACAATTCTTTTAAAGCCCATTGGTTAGGCATGCCAGCTTTAGGTGTAATTTTAGTTAGGATTTGTAACTTATTCGGCTTACATTTCTCTAAATTTAAATCAATCACTTAAAGCAAATTTTAAAATGGAAATTAATCCTTTTACCGCCCTGCCCAACGTAACTTTTGAAGAAGCAAATTTTTTACAGCAGTTAACAGCGGGCCTTTCAGATAGCCAAATCCGTGCTTTTTACAGTATTTATTCTACACGCCGGAGAAGCGCGCAGGATATTCTATTATTCACTCTGTTAGGCTTTATCTTGATTGCCGGGATACAGCGTTTCGCGATAGGGCAAATCGCTATGGGCATTATTTATGTGCTGACCGGCGGTTTTTGCCTGATCGGTACTATTGTAGACCTGATCAATCATAAAAGCCTTGCTAACGAGTATAATCAGAAAATAGCTTACGAAAGCGTTCAGATTGCAAAAATGCAGGCTTAATACTGTTGGATGGATACCGGCACAGGGAAAGTAATCATATTCATAGGGCTGATTATTGTCATAATCGGCCTTATTATTTATTTCTTTAATGACAAGCTGGGCTGGATAGGGCACCTGCCAGGCGATATCCGTATTGAACGAGAAAATTTCCGGTTCTATTTCCCTTTCACCACATTGGTTTTGCTCAACCTGTTGCTGTTTCTTTTGATGAAGATTTGGCGCTGGCTGAATTAAAAGGTACTAACGCTATTAAACAGCAGTGCCCCCATCCATTTCGTCATCATCATCTTTTCGGTAGTAATAGTCCATAAATTTCTTGCTCCATTCCGGCTCTACAGACAATTTGGAATAATTAGGGCGTTGCTTCTTATTTAACTTTACCCTTACGTCCATATCTTCGCCTTTTTGCGCGTTTTCCCTTATTTCGTTTTCTGTTTTTCTCCATGATTCATACGTTCGCTCGCCCTGGTAAGAATTGCCGCGGTTGAAGTTCTTTTGCTGGGCAAAAATATTCGCGGTGTCCTTGCCTGACCCGCCCATCTGATTGCCAAAAATATGTCCCGCATCTGGCTTTTCTCCGGGTTGAAGCGGTGGCTGGTTATAACTGGAGTATCCTTGAATGCTTCCTGATTGATTGGTGTAACCGATAGAAACCTGCTCTGGATAAAAAGCATTTGGGTTTTGAACGTAATTGCGCGTTTGCTGGCTGGTTCCGCTGCCCTGCCCAATATTACCGCGGCCTATAGTAGAACCATAAATGGTGGTGTTTCTAAGCGTACGGACAAAATCCATCCCATGGTTAGCCGGATCATGGCAGTTAGGGTCGTTACAACCGGGCGCATCACAATAGCGCTGTATTACGGTAGACTTCCCTGGCATTGCTTTTAGTTGCGCTGGCGGAGCGCATCCCGGACAATTACATCCTTTGCCGTGTTTTAATTGGATTGCCTGCCTTTGGTTTTGCTGATAAAGGGTTGCTACATTTTGCAGCTGACGTAATTGAGCAACATTGGTGCTGTTATTTGCCAGGTGCTGTACAGAAGTTGCCGATACGGCACCGAAGCTTCTTCCCGCTGTTCTTTCCTGGAGCGGCACACTGCCTGATGAGCCTCTGTCGGAAGATTTATGAAAGGCATGATGATTCATAGTTTAAGGTTTGGTAAAAGATGATAACTTAAAATTAAACACTTTTGTTGGATAAATTATAAGCTGATGGCAGAAATATCTATAGATTAGCTTGTCTCTGAATAGTTAATATGAAAATAAGCGACATTACTTCATTTCTTGAAAGCCTGGCGCCGCTGGCTTACCAGGAAGATTACGACAACTCGGGCCTGATTGTCGGCCAGCCTGATCACGAAGTGCAGCAGACACTGATTTCTCTCGATTGCACAGAGGAGGTAGTGGACGAAGCGATAGCGAAGGGCTGCCAGCTGATCATCTCGCACCACCCCATTGTTTTTAAGGGGCTGAAGAGATTTAACGGCCGTACTTATGTAGAGCGGGTGGTTGAAAAGGCCATCCGGCACAATATTGCGCTATACGCCATCCATACTAACTTAGATAACGTAACCGGCGGAGTAAATAAACGGATATGCGATGTGCTGGGCCTGAAAAACAGTCACATTCTTTCGCCCAAACAAAACCTTTTGAAAAAGCTGGTTACTTACGTACCAACAGCGCAAGCCGAAGTAGTGCGGGGAGCTTTGTTCAAAGCCGGTGCGGGTAACATTGGCAACTACAGCGAATGCAGCTTTAACAGCGAGGGGACCGGCACATTTAAGGGGAATGAGCATAGCGACCCGTTTGTGGGCCTGCCCGGCGAACAACACCACGAGGCCGAAATAAAAATTGAAACGATCTATCCGGCTAACCTGGAAAGCAAAATATTGATGGCTTTGTTCCTGGCGCATCCTTACGAAGAGGTGGCTTATGACCTATATCCGGTTACCAATGCGTATAACCAGGTTGGTTCCGGCATGATCGGTGAACTGGAGATTCCTTTGCCCGAGCAGGAATTTTTACGACACGTAAAGTATAGCTTGAAGGCGCAGGTGATCCGCCATACCGAATTACGTGGAAGACCGATCAGAAAGGTAGCTGTTTGCGGAGGCTCGGGCGGGTTCCTGCTAAAGCAGGCGATTGCTTCAGGCGCGGACATTTTTATAACGGCCGACTATAAGTATCACGAGTTTTTTGATGCCGAAAGAAAGATTGTAATTGCAGACGTGGGACATTTTGAAAGTGAGCAGTTTACGCAGCATTTATTGTATGAAATTATTCGGAAAAAATTTCCTAACTTTGCCGTCCGTTTAACAGAGATTAATACAAACCCTATAAAATATTTTATTTAATGGAACAAACCGTAGAACAAAAGCTGAAAGCTTTATACGAACTACAAACTATCCATACTAAAATAGACAGGATCCGCCAGATCAGAGGTGAGCTGCCTATGGAAGTTGCTGACCTGGAAGATGATGTGGCGCAATTAGAGACCCGGATCAATAAGATCAAAGCAGAGCTTGATGATCTGGAAGATAACATTGTTACCCGCAAAAACCTGATCAAAGAAGCGCAGGCCAATATCAAAAAATATGAAGGCCAGCTTACAGATGTGAAGAACAACCGCGAGTACGAAGCTATTTCTAAGGAAATTGAAATTCAGGGCCTGGATATCCAGGTGAGCGAGAAAAAGATCCGCGAGTTTGAATACGAGATTGGCAATAAAACGCAGGTTTATGACAAAGCCGCTGCCGACCTGGAAAGCCGTAAGAACGACCTTGACGCTAAGAAAGCTGAATTAGGTACCATTACTGCAGAAACCCAGAAAGAGGAAGAGGAATTAACCTCGCAGGCAGAACAGGCTAAAGATCATATCGAGCCTCGTTTATTAACTGCTTACACCCGTCTGCGCCAAAATGCTAAGAACGGTTTAGCCGTGGTTACCATCCAGCGTGATTCTTGCTCTGGCTGTTTCAACCAAATTCCGCCTCAGCGCCAGGCCGACATCCGTCAACGAAAAAAGATCATCGTTTGCGAGCATTGCGGACGTATCCTTGTTGATGAGCAAATAGCTTTAGAGGCTGAAACGGTTTAAGCGATAAAAGCATTATATGAAGAGGGCGCCTCATGAAGGCGCCTTTTTTATTCTCAAATTTTCTTGTCATCACGATCTGTCGATTGGGGGCAGTAAACGAGATTGCCGCGCTACGCTCGCAAAGACAACTCTTTTAGTCTAACTTCTTGTCATCGCGAACTTCGAAGAAGTGTGGCGATCCGTCGATTGGGGGCGGTAAACGAGATTGCTGCGCTACGCTCGCAAAGACAACTCTTTCCTTATGGTATACTTTCACCTTGTCATTGCAATCCGTCGGTAGACGGAGTGGCGATCTGACGACTGGGGGCAATAAAAGAGATTGCGGCGCTATGATCGCCAAGACAAGTTAATCTTGCGCGCGTTTGTAACGCGTGCTAGCAAAATAAAAGCGATTCGATCGCGAATAGCTATCAAGCGCTTGTTTCAAACTAGAACAAGGAAGGAGGATGGCGTTGAGCAAACAAAAAAAGCCCTTCTGCAAAGCAGAAAGGCTTAATATCTTGAAGCAGATAGAATTAAACTCTTTTTGATTTGATACGAGCTGCTTTACCGGTAAGTTCGCGTAAGTAGTATAGCTTAGCACGACGTACTTTACCGTGGCTGTTTACATCAATTTTGTCAATGTTTGGTGAGTTGATCGGGAAAATACGCTCAACACCAACACCGTTAGAAACTTTACGAACGGTAAAGGTTTCAGTAGCGCCAGCGCTGTTGCGTTGGATAACCACACCTTGGTAAACCTGGATACGCTCCTTGTTACCTTCTCTGATTTTATAGTGTACGCTGACAGTATCACCTGATTTAAATGCAGGAAACTGCTTTTTTTCTACTGACTGCTCTTCAACAAATTTTACTAAATCCATGATTTATAGCTCTTAATGCGATTTTTAACCCGTAAAAATCGGATTGCAATAATAGGCATTTTTTGTGGAAATAAAAAGATGTTTTCATTTTTTTCAACAATATTTATTTTATCCACAATGAAGGCGGTTATTAAGTGTATTAGGTTATTACGCTATTGTGGTGTTTCAAGGGTGATATGTTAAGATAGCTTGATTCTTGATAGCAAAACCTGCAACCAATAACTCAATAAACCCAAGAACGAACTACTCACTTAGCAAATCCGGCCTGCGTTGTTTGGTGCGTTCCAAAGATTGCTCGAAACGCCACTTTTCTATTTCCGGTGTGTTGCCGCTCAATAGGATATCCGGCACTTTGTGGCCGTTCCAGTCAGCCGGGCGGGTATATACCGGTGCATCCAGCAGTTCGCCCTGGAAAGAATCTGAAAGGGCAGAGGTTTCGTCGGACAGTACCCCTGGGATCAGCCGTACGATGGCATCTACCAAAACAGCCGCAGGCAGTTCACCGCCGGAAAGGACATAGTCGCCAATGGAGATCTCGCGGGTGACGTATAAATCGCGCACACGCTGGTCTATCCCCTTGTAATGCCCGCAAAGGATAATGATGTTTTCCCTAACCGAAAGCTGATTGGCGATCTGCTGGTTAAACGTTACACCATCCGGCGTCATGAAAATCACTTCATCATAGTTGCGTTCGCTTTTCAGCTTTTCAATACAAGCGGCAAAAGGTTCTATCATCATTACCATACCGCTGCCGCCACCATAGGGGTAATCGTCTACGGTTTTATGCTTGTTGGCAGAATAATCGCGCAGGTTATGCACAACTATTTCGGCGATGCCCTTCTTTTGCGCACGTTGCAAAATGGAATGGGCAAAGGGGCTTTCTAACAAGCCTGGCAGTACGGTAATGATATCGAAACGCATTTTTTATAGAGTCAGGAGACAAGAATCAGGGCAAAGATAGGGATTGAAATTTGGTGTAAGATTAATCCGATTCTTCTAATTCAAATATCTCTTCAACAGGCTTTTTAATTACCCGGGCTATTTTTAAAGCTAGTAGCGTGGAAGGTACGTACCGGTTGCTTTCAATACTATTAATCGTTTGTCGGGATACCCCTACAGCATCGGCTAATTGGCTTTGGGTAATATTCAGGATAGCACGTTGTACACGAAGTGTATTTTTCATGCTACCTCCAATTCATTAGCCATTCGGTTCATTTTATAAACAGACCATCTGAAGGTGATAATAAAGAAGACCAAAAGTGTTAATACGTTGTAAAGGGTGTAAAATAAAAAATCAAAACCGTAGGCAATCCAAATGATAAAAATGAAGATCAGATAATTTAAATAGGTCGCTTTTTTTAGCGATTCCAGCCGGATCTGGGAAATCTGCTCATCCTCTATTTTTTCTTTTGCAAAAGCAATCAGTAATAATCCGGCTACTATAAATGTTAATTGAAGTTCGTTATCAAAACATTCGTCTATGCTTTTTGAAAGCGATTGCTCATACCTGAAATGATGCCAGACTAAAAGTTGGTAACCAGAGTAGCCTGTTAACGCAAAATAGGCTAAGCCGATAGTCAACAGAATGTAACCGGCAATGCGCCAGTTGTGTGGAAATAAGAAGGCAGGTTTCATAATTGTAAAGTTTGATTTACCAAATGTAAAACTTATTTTACATTTGGTAAGTATGCTTTACATTTTTTTATTTAATCAGGTGATACTTATCGCATCTACTCTAAGTATACATCCAGCAACCCTTCCGGAAGGTCTACATACACTTCACCACCTTCTAGGTCTATACCTTTGATGGTCGCTGTATTTAATGGGAAAAGTACGTCGTGGCCTTGGTATTTTACAGTGGCAATGATCTGCTGCGGATATTCGGCAACGTCAATGATCTCGCCCAGCTCGCCCAGTTGTTCGTCAATAGCGATGAAGCCCTCCAAGTCAAACAGGGTAAAGTCGTCCTCGCCCTTCTGCGGTTTAAGCTTATTGGGCAGGTAAACATCCTTCTTTACCAGCTTCGCGGCTTTTTCCACCGTGTCCACTTCTTCAAAGTTGATATAGGCAGTATTCGGCATCGGGTATTTTACCGACTTAACAAAGTACGGAACCAGTTTGCCGGCCACGTCAATAAATACGGCATCAAACTTTATATCGTCCAGTCCGTCAAAATCAACATACAACTGTAGTTCGCCTTTTAAACCCCTGGTTTTAGAGAGGCTGCCAATCCGGAAGGTGTCTTCGCTTTTAATCATCTCAATTGCCTTTAAAAAATAATAGCGAAGAACTTTTTAGGGAACTTCGCTATTAAAAATACTTTAATTAAAGTTATTCTGCAGTTTCTTCTGTTTGTGCAGCCTCTTCAGTAGGCTCAGCTTCTTCTGCCGGAGGCGTATTTTTAGCAGCTATTGCAGCAGCTCTGTCCTCTTTCTTTTTAGCTTCTGCAGCTAAAGCAGCTCTGCGGGCTTCTTCTTTAGCGTTGGTTAAGCTTGATTTTTTACCTGTGATTTTGCCATCTTTCTGCTCAAGCCATGCAGCAAATTTTTGGTCTGCTACTTCTTGGGTAAAAGCGCCTTTAGCTACACCACCTTGTAAGTGTTTGCGGTATAACACGCCTTTGTAAGAAAGAATTGCGCGGCAAGTATCGGTTGGTTGTGCACCGTTGTTAACCCAGTCTAAAGTTTTATCGAAGTTGATATCGATAGTTGCAGGGTTAGTGTTCGGATTGTAAGAGCCTAAACGCTCAATGAAACGACCATCGCGTGGTGCGCGAGAGTCTGCTACCACGATGTAATAAAAAGCTCTGCTTTTTTTACCGTGTCTTTGCAGTCTGATTTTAGTTGCCATTCTTTGTTATGTATTCAACATTCTCCCCGGAGACTATTCTGCGGGGTGGCAAAGATAAGTAATATTTAAAGAACTTGCAAACTGATTAAGAATCAGGAACCAAGAGACAAGAATCAAGAGATAGAAACCCGAAAGTTGTCATTCTGAACAAAGTGAAGAATCTTCTTCCAAGTGATAAGCAGAGGAGATTTCTCGTTACGCTCTTAATGACAGCTTTTTTAAATACGTAAACCTTCCGCCAACATCGCTAAAGCAAAAAACCAAGAGTGCGCCTCTTGGTTCTTGTATCTTGGTTCTTGCTTCTATAGTTAAAACTACAGTGACAAAATATCTACAATCTTCAGTAATGCCGGGTTGATCTCGGTATTGTGCTTGATAGCGCTTTCAAAAGGTGTATAAGAGATCTCGCCGTTAATAACACCGATCATCTCGTTATGGTGCCCTTTCAGCAATGCTTCAACAGCAGCTACACCAACACGGCTGGCCAATACACGGTCCTGGCAGCTTGGCCGACCGCCACGCTGGATGTGTCCGAGTACAGAAACACGTGTATCGTAATTCGGGAAGCGGTCTTTAATCAGTTTGCCAATCTCGAATGCGCCACCGGCTTCCTCACCTTCGGCAACAATTACAATTTTCGAAGATTTGTCTTTACGGCCTTGCTCCAGCTTGTGGTAAAGTGCATTCAAATCGGTTTTGGTCTCCGGGATCAGGATCGCTTCGGCACCGGCAGCGATACCGGTACGCAGTGCAATCAGGCCAGAGTCGCGGCCCATCACTTCAACAATGAACAGGCGGTCGTGCGATTCTGCAGTGTCACGGATCTTGTCCACTGCATCAATAACGGTATTGATCGCGGTATCGTAACCGATGGTGTAGTCGGTTCCTAAAAGGTCGTTATCAATAGTGCCGGGAAGACCAACGATGGGGAAATTATATTCTTTGCCGAAAACTTTGGCACCGGTAAAAGTACCGTCGCCGCCGATAGCCACTAAGGCATCAATGCCGCGTTTTTTCAGGTTTTCGTAAGCCAGTTTGCGGCCTTCAGCAGTTTTAAAGTGTTCGCTGCGGGCAGTTTTTAATATAGTGCCGCCACGTTGAATAATGTTACCGACAGATTTACGGTCCATTGTAAGGAAATCGCCGTTGATCATGCCTTCATAACCACGGCGGATGCCTGTTACCTCTAAATTATAGTATAGCGCCGTTCGTACTACTGCCCGTATGGCAGCGTTCATGCCAGGAGCATCGCCGCCCGAGGTATATACACCAACGTTTTTAATCTGAGCCATAATTCCCAATTTTATTCAAGCTTCTGACTGTCAAATTAGCCAAAGGCTTAATAACTGTTTAATCAATGTGTGTAAAGTACACCCTAAATTTCAGGGTGCGAATTTACACTTATTTTTTGCTATCGCTCAATTTAAAAGCGGCAATTCCGCTATCTAAATATTTCAGGTATTCTGCCACGTTGTAGTTAGCGCCCTGGGGGGGTACCAATACGTCTCCGTTAGAATTAACGATCACATAATAAGGCTGCGAGTTCACGTTGAACTTTGAAGCTTCGTAATCAGAGTTTTTATTACCGATGGAAACAACCTTCTTTCCGCTGAAGGAAGAAACATACTGTTCTGCTGCCGGTAGCGGCGTTTTTTCGTCTACATATAATTCCAGCAGTACAAATTCGTCTCGCAGGCGCTTGTGCACTTCCGTATCAGACCATACCTCTAACTCCATTTTGCGGCAATTAGCACAATTCCAGCCGGTAAAATCTATCAATACAGGTTTATGCAATTCTTTTGAAATCTGCAAAGCCTGCTCATAATCGTACCACTCGTTCAGCCCCTGGTGTTTACCGCGGACGAAAAGGTCTTCATATTTTTTATTCTTGATACTCACATTTTGGGTAGCGGCAGCAGGCGCAGAGCCTCCATCATTATTCAGCACAAAATCCTGCGTGGCCATCGGCGGTAAAAAACCACTTAGCGTTTTGAGCGGGGCGCCCCACATGCCGGGGATCATATATACCACAAAAGCAAATACAATAATGGCAATGAACGTACGGGGCACCGTAAGGTGTTCCAGTTCACTATCGTGCGAAAACTTGATCTTGCCAATGAGGTACAGGCCCAGCATCAGACCGATGGCAATCCAAAGGGCCAGGAAAATTTCACGGTCGAACCAGTTCCAGTGGTAAGCCAGGTCTACATTCGATAGGAATTTCAGCGCAAAAGCCAGCTCTACAAAACCTAAAAATACCTTAACCGTATTCAGCCATCCGCCAGATTTTGGCAGGCTTTTCAGCAACGAAGGGAATAGCGCAAACAAGGTGAATGGCAGGGCCAAGGCAAATGAGAAACCGAACATGCCCAAAGCAGGTGCCAGTCTTTCGCCTTTGGCGGCCGCATCAACCAGCAAGGTGCCGATGATCGGCCCAGTGCATGAGAAGGATACCACGGCTAACGTAGCGGCCATGAAAAATATCCCGGCGAAGCCACCCTTGTCGGCGTTTTGGTCAAGCTTATTGCCTAAAGAGCTGGGTAGTGTAATTTCGAAAGCGCCAAGGAACGATGCCCCGAAAACAACCAGCAGCAGGAAGAAGAAGAGGTTAAATATGCCATTCGTAGCAAGCGAGTTCAGCGCATCCGAGCCGAATAATAAGGTGATGATTAACCCCAGGGCCACATAAATCACGATGATGGATACGCCATATAGCACCGACTGGAAAACTGCCTTGCTGCGGCTGCCTGCCTTCTTGGTAAAGAAGCTGACGGTTAAAGGCAGCATGGGATAGATACAAGGCATAATCAGTGCGGCAAAGCCGCCCAGAAAACCTTCTAAAAAGATCTGCCAAAGTGTTTTAGGTTTTTCTTCCGCTGCCTTTGCTTTTTGCACGGTCGCCTTGGCCGGGGCTGCAGTTACCTGCGCTGCTTTTTTCTTTGCTTCGGCAATACTATCCGCAGGGGTAGTAATCGGTGTAAAATCTACGCCCGAAGTAGAAACGGTGTCGGCAGTTTGAAGTGTTGCCGCAACTGCAGGTTGATGGCCGCAAATAAAAAGCAGTATTACCAATAATACTGCTGTAAATGATTTATGAAAATATCGGTGCTGAACGCTAACCATTTTAAACCCTTCGTTATTTAACAGCTACAGAAAATTGTACGTTATCCGGCGGCAGGCATTGTTTATCGTTACAAACCATAAATTCAAGCTCGCCTTTTACTACCGCGTTTGGCTTTTTCAGTTTCACGCGTTGCTGAAAGATCACCTCATTTTCGAAGTAACTTACATTCATTTTAAACGCATCTTCGAATTTGGTAACCGGTTTTGGTTCGGCGGTTTTACCCACCATGGTGTAATCTTTAGAAGCCGGGAACTTAAAGGAGGTTTTTACCGGGCCGCCGTCTTTCACGTTCTGCGAATACAGGTGCCAGCCCTGATCGATAGTTGCTTTAATAAAAATAACAGCTTCCTGGTTGTTTAGCTTCTTGGCAGCGTATGACCATTTCACCGGGTTTAAAATCTGCGCGTTCACAGCGGTGCAGACCATTACTGCCACTACGGCTAAAAATAATTTTCTCATGTCAGTCAAATAAAAATTCTACTTCTTTTAAATTATATTTTTTAATGATACCATTGGTTTGTATCTCCAGCAAACCCGAATGATCGACTCCCTTGATCACACCACGGTACGTTTCTTCTTCAGACCGGTATCGCCGCTCTTCGTTTAATCCTAACAGACGGTCTAGGTAAGCGATGTTGATTTCATCCGTCTTTCCTGCTTTCAGCTTCAGGTACCAGGCTTCTATATGCCGGCAAATTTCTGATAATACTGCCTTTAAATCATAATCTCTTTGTAAGATTTGTTTAAGCGATACGGCGCGGGGCAGGTTTTCAGGGAATTGGGGCTGGTTTACGTTAAGCCCAATCCCGATTACCGAATTGTTGATGCGCTTGCCCTGAACAGAATTTTCGATCAGGATACCGCCTAACTTCTTCTCGCCGTAGTAAATATCATTCGGCCATTTAATCTGATAACTTAGCCCGGATGTTTGCTTTAGTGCTTTAACAGTGGCAATACTTACAACTTGGGTTAGCTGAAATTGGTCATTTAAGGGTAAAAATAACGGCTTTAGTAAAATGCTGATGGTAAGATTGTTGCCTTTTTCGGCAAACCAACCATTTTTGTATTGTCCTCGCCCGGCGTATTGTTCTTCTGCCATAATGACCGTTCCTTCGGGTAATGGCTCAGAATTTGACAATATCTTTTTAAGATAGTTATTCGTAGAATCAACCTGTTTCAGGGTTACTAAATTTTGTCCAACAAATAATCCTGAAAATATGTTATTTTGCAATGTACAAACGTTATAGAAAACCAAATCGTTCAAAACTAATTCTTTTTGATGGTAAAAAACAAAGCGATAAATGAATCCGCTTACATTTCTGAGTTAGCCATCCACGGTATTCAGGAAAAGAAAGGGAATGAAATAGTAAGATTAGATCTTAAAAATGTCTTCAGCTCAGTATCCGATTATTTTGTGATTTGCCACGCTGATTCCAGCACCCAGGTTAAAGCAATAGCCGATAGCGTAGAAGAAGAGATATATAAAGAGCTGCATCAGCAGCCATGGCGTAAAGAAGGGTTCGAGAACGCCGAATGGATTTTACTGGACTACATTGATGTTGTTGTCCATATATTCAGAACCGATAAACGTGAATTTTATGGTGTAGAGGATTTGTGGGGTGATGCTGAAATAAAGTATTATAAAAGCGCTTAAACCGTACCATCCGCTCCTTTTCCCGCAAATTAATTTAGATTGCATCGTTTGAGCTAAAAACATGAAAGACAATAAAACAGATAAGCCTAAAAATATCCGCCGAATATCTAATAAGAAGATAACGCCTAAACCACCTAAATTTAACATTATGTGGCTTTATGCTGTTATTATTCTGGCATTACTGGTAGTGCCAATGATATTAAACAGCGGTACAGGCAAACAGATCAGCGCGCAGCGTTTCCAATCTGAAATGCTGAAACAGCACGACGTTGATAAAATAGTTGCCTATAAAGACGGCGACCTGGTAGTGGCAGAAGTTTACCTGAAAAAAGAGGCGCTTGGAAAACCGCAGTACAGCGACATCCGCGATCAGCGCTCATTTAACGTAAATAGTGGCCCGCAATACACCTTTACAGATGCTTCTTACGAAAGTATCAAACAAACGATCAGTGCTGCTGAAAAAGACATTCCGGATGCAGAGAAAACGCCTATCCAATTTGTACAGCACGAAAACCTGCTATCGAACTGGTTGGTACAGGGCGTAATTATCATGGTGCTTTTTGCAGGCGTTTGGTTATACATTATGCGCCGCATGAGCGGTGGCTCTGGCGGTGGCCCGGGCGGTCAGATCTTCAGCATCGGTAAATCTAAAGCTACGCTGTTCGATAAAGAATCGCAGGTGAACGTAACTTTCAATGATGTTGCCGGATTAGAAGAAGCCAAACAAGAGGTGATGGAAATCGTTGATTTCCTGAAGAACCCTAAAAAATATACCAACTTGGGTGGTAAAATCCCGAAAGGTGCGTTGCTGGTAGGTTCACCAGGTACTGGTAAAACACTACTGGCTAAAGCCGTTGCCGGTGAGGCGCAGGTGCCATTTTTCTCGCTGTCAGGTTCAGACTTTGTGGAGATGTTCGTGGGCGTTGGTGCATCACGTGTGCGCGACTTGTTCCGCCAGGCAAAAGACAAAGCACCTTGTATCATTTTCATTGACGAGATTGACGCCATCGGCCGTGCCCGTGGCAAGAACAATATTGTCGGCGGTAACGACGAGCGCGAAAATACGCTGAACCAGTTACTGGTAGAGATGGACGGCTTCGGTACGGATTCTGGTATCATCATCATGGCAGCTACTAACCGTCCGGATGTATTAGACTCTGCGCTGCTTCGTCCGGGCCGTTTTGACCGTCAGATCTCTATTGATAAACCAGACTTGGTTGGCCGCGAGCAAATCTTTAAAGTACACTTGAAACCGTTAAAGCTGGCAGGTGATGTGGAAGCTAAAAAGCTTTCTGCACAAACCCCTGGTTTTGCCGGCGCAGAGATTGCCAATGTTTGTAACGAGGCTGCGTTAATTGCGGCCCGTAAAGACAAAGAGGCGATTGATATGCAAGACTTCCAGGATGCGATTGACCGTGTGATTGGTGGTCTGGAGAAAAAGAACAAAATTATCTCTCCCGAAGAGAAACGCATTGTGGCCTACCACGAAGCTGGTCATGCTATTGCAGGCTGGTTCCTGGAACATGCCGATCCGCTGGTGAAGGTATCTATTGTTCCGCGTGGTGTTGCTGCGTTAGGTTATGCACAATATCTGCCGAAAGAACAATTCTTACATACTACGGAACAACTAGTAGACGAGATGACCGTATCTATGGGTGGCCGTGCTGCGGAAGACCTGGTGTTCGGTAAAATTTCAACCGGTGCATTGAGCGACTTAGAGCGCATCACCAAATTGGCTTATGCCATGGTGAAGATCTACGGTATGAACGATAAGGTGGGTAACCTTTCTTTCTATGATCCGCAAGGCGAGTACCAGTTTAACAAGCCTTATTCTGATACCACAGCAGAGTTGATTGACGAAGAAGTGCGTAAAATGATTGACGAGGTTTACCAGCGTACCAAAACCCTTTTGGATGAAAAACGCGAAGGTTTGGAAAAACTGGCTGCGAAGCTTTTAGAGAAAGAAGTATTGTTCCAGTCTGACCTGGAAGAGCTGTTAGGCAAGCGTCCGTTTGATACGCGTACCACTTATGATAAGTTTGTAAATGGCGAAGCGGCATTAAATCCGGAAAAAGATAACAATGCGATACCAGAAGAGGTAACAAATCCAGGCACTGCCCGTATAGAGGAGCAGGGGCCCAATGTCTAATATTTTAGTTATTGGAGAAGCCATGGTGTTCGCGCATCATGGCTTTCTTTTTTTAATATGAATATCCGTAACACCACACCGAAAGAACAACTGCTAAAAAAGATCCGGAAGGCTTTGTTAGAGAAGCGGGATAACCCGTACCCTAACCTGGAGGAGCTGCCGCTATACCCGGAGACGGATGAATTACCCGAAGTGCTGTTTGCAGAGAACCTGCAAAACGTAGCCGGTCAGTTTGTTTTTTGTGAAGACGAGATACAGTTTATCGAGAACTTGTTGACGCTGGCCGAGCAGCGTAAGTGGCATAAAATCTATTGCTGGGAGCCTGCTTTGCAGGAATTGCTTAACCAGTACGAATATCCTTACTACGCCACCGATAAGGATTTTGACCAGGCAGAAGTGGGCTTTACCCTTTGCGAAGCTTTGGTAGCCCGCAATGGCAGCGTATTGGTTTCCAATGCGAATTCAGCCGGTCGCCGCTTAAGTATTTATCCTCCCGTGCATATCGTACTGGCCTATACTTCGCAATTGGTAATGGACGTGAAAGACGCCCTTCAACTAATGAAACAAAAATATGGCGCAGACTTGCCGTCGATGCTTTCTTTTATTACAGGGCCAAGCCGCACGGCAGATATTGAGAAGACGCTGGTACTCGGCGCACATGGGCCGAAAGAGCTATTTGTATTTATGCTTGACGGATAGCTTCATTTAGAGGCGAGAGATGAGAGACAAGAGCCAAGAGTCAGGAATCAAGAGATTAGCGGGTACTGATCGAGTGACGAGCCACCTGAAATAAAGAAAGCGGCGCTTGTTTCGACTACATGCACCGCTTTCGTGGAGTTAGGTTTAGGTTGCGGGATTGAATCCGTATGTTTATTGATTGCCCCTAAATACTGATACTTCATCACATCCCATTTAACACCACTATTGAGACCAATCAAAATTGCATCGATTTGTTGATCTAAATTACGCTGAACTAACGGATTTGCGCTGTAGGTTTTAACCAGATTATTACCGTTAAAACACGGTATTCCTTATCTTTAAGTTGCTTATACTTGTGTACTTTATTCAACTTAAATTATATTGATTACCCTATGTCGAAGAAAATTGACAAAGCCCTTGCCAAGCGCATGATCCAGGGCTACAAAAAACAAAACAATGGCCATAGTACAACTCGTGCCGGTCAGAAATTAAGCGGCTTTTTGGTTGACCGGGCTTCACTCGAAGAGATACTGAAACACCCGGATAATTATGATGGTATCCATTTCTATATTGCTAAGCATCACGAGCATGTTGATAAGAATGACAATGTGATTGCTATGGTTTTTGCCGGTGCAAAGCGTAATCCTAAGTATGCTGGCGCAGATGGTAAAGGTGACCCGGGAGAGCCGCCTTACACCAATGGCGACCCGTATGATCATAGCGATTCATGCCCTGATAACTGCGGAGATTTGCCATACTAAGAGTCACTATTCAAATCTAAGTAACACGACGCTGATTGGCCTGTTAAACTAACGGGCCAATCAGTTAAGGAAATTATATTATTTGATGTTTGAGATATTTAGGAGTTTAAGAGCAGAGTGGCTTGTTTATATGTCCGTGTTGCTAACGACCTCGGTTGTTGCAATGATTCGTTATAGATATCTATCTGTTGCATTTAAGTCTACCGCGATTTTAATGCCCTTAACTTTTATAAATGAAACAGTTGCGAAAATATTGGCCAGAACAGTTCATAATAATCTAATCTGTAGCCATGTACTAACACCTTTTGAATTTACTTGCATTTCTCTTACTTATTATCATTTTCTTAAAAACGTTACAACAAAAAAAGCTATTGGACTTTTCATTCCTATATTTTGTGTTTTTGATATTATAAATGCTATCTGGATACAAAGAGGGCAATTTGCAAGTAATAGTATATTAACGGAGCTTATTTTTTTTGTGGTATATGCTATGTTGAGTTATAAACAATTAATTCTTTCTGATGAAGAAAGAAGTTTGGCCATGCAGCCTATTTTTTGGCTTTCTACTGCTTGGCTACTTTTTGGCTCTACCATTTTTCTAAAATGGGCTTTGCAAAACTATGTCGTTGCTCACCACATTAAGCAGGATATTCTTCACCATTTGTTAACATACATGAACATCCTGCTGTATTTATTGATCCTTGTAGCGTTAGTTATTGATAAAGATGAAAAGAAGAGATTTAAATATAGATGAAATCTTTCAAGCTCTCTTCCTTTTCCATAAACATTAGCTTACTGGTTTTTTGTGTAAAGCAGCAAAATCAAGACCTAACGACATAGGGAAATCAATATTAATTAAAGTGCGGGAAGGGCGTTATTAGAAGCACAATTTTAGGTGTGCTGATTAAGCATTATTAGACTGGTCTCGAGATCAAGATGATATTAATTAGTCGTCTTTTTATATGATGCAAGAATTAAAAAGGTTAGAAGCTGATTATATAGTTTATATGCTGTTACTGCTGTTTACAGCGATTATCAGTATGATACGATACAAGCGTTTAACCCCGGCTTTTAAGGTAACAGCCATATTAATGCCAATAACTTTTGTCGATGAGACGGTTGCAAAAGTACTTGCCCGTACAGTTCATAATAACCTGATTTGTAGTCACATATTGAGGTTATTCGAATTTACGCTGGTATCGCTAACATATTATCATTTTCTTGAGGACGAAAGGATAAAAAAAGTTATACGGGTACTTATTCCAGTTTACTGTTTTTTTGTGATTTTAAACGCCGTTTATATTCAACGGGGCAAATTTGCAAGCAATTCGATTTTAATAGGACTGATCGCTTTCATCGTTTACGCAATACTAAGCTACAAGCAACTAATTTTGACTTCTGAAGAAAAGAGCTTGACTATGCAACCTATTTTTTGGAACTCAACTGCTTGGTTACTATTTGGCTCCACTGTTTTTCTTAAATTCGGTCTGCAAAACTACTTTGTCGCGCATCATATCAATCAAGATATTTTGTATGACCTATTAACCTACATGAACATCCTGTTGTATTCACTGATTTTGGTTGCGATATTGATTGATAAAAATGAGAAAAGAAGGTTTGGATATCAATAATGATATCATAACGGTAGTATTTATTGCGTGTCTCTTCTTTGCTTTAATTGTAAGCTTCCTTATTTTTTTCGTAGTGCTGTATAATCGACGCCAGGCCCGTAACCGGCGCGAGAAAGCAGATCTGCAGTCGCATTACAAACAGGAGTTGTTAAAAACCCAGATAGAAGTGCAGGACCAGACGCTGAGCTACATCAGCCGCGAAATACACGATAACATCACGCAGGTACTTTCATTCGTCAAGCTTTCATTAGGTGTTAAAACTGCTGACCCCGAGCAAAACCGGGCAAAGATCAACGAGAGCCGCGAGTTGCTGGCACAAGCCATTAATGATCTGCGCGACCTTTCTAAAAGCCTCAGTTTCGACTCGATCAAGGCGATGGGGTTAACGAATACACTCGAGCGCGAGATCAAACGCATTAATAACAGCGGGCTGATCACCGTCACGCTCCAGGTAGATGGTGAGGCATATACATTAGGCGAAAAACGTGAGTTGGTGATCTTCCGGATTTTCCAGGAATCTGTTAACAACGCGCTGAAACACGCCAACGCCAAACAGATGAAAGTGGAGTTGCTATATTCCGAAAAAGTGTTTAATTTAACCATTTCTGATAATGGCGAGGGGTTTGATACCCGGATATTGAATGATTTTGAAGGCTCTGGCTTAAACAATATGTTAAACCGGGCTAAATTGATTGGTGCAAAAGCCAATATAGAAAGTGCAGTAGGTAAAGGTTGCCGTATCAGTTTAACCCTTGATGAAGTAATACAGCAAATTTATGCTGACGGAACCTATTGATATTGTACTGGTAGATGATCACCGCTTGTTCAGAAGCGGCATAGCCTCGTTGATTAACCAGGTGCCGGGCTACCGGGTACTGTTTGAAGCTTCCAACGGGCAGGAACTTATCAACAAATTAACCCCTAAAGTTAAGCCGCAAATCATCCTGCTGGATATTAATATGCCAGAAATGGATGGATTTTTAACCACCCAGTGGCTGAGGAAAAATTACCCGGACATCAAGATCATCATCCTTTCTATGTTCCAGGATGCGGAAAAAGTACTTGGCATGGTAAAACTTGGCGTGAACGGCTACTTATTAAAAGACGCCGAGCCGGAAGAATTTGAAACCGCATTAAAGCGCGTTACCGAAAACGAGTTTTATTACCCCGCCTTCGTCACCAAACACCTGCTCAGCAACTTTAATAAACCGGCAGAGAACGTAAAGTTGAATAGCCGCGAGATAGAATTTCTGAAACTGGTAGGTACCGAATTAACCTACAAGGAAATTGCAGATAAAATGTGTATCAGCGCACGTACTGTAGACGGCTACCGCGATCAGCTTTTCGAAAAGCTGAATATCAAGAGCAGGGTAGGGCTGGTACTTTACGCCATTAAAAATAATTTGATAGAGTTGTAAATTGCTAATTAAATTAGCAATTTTGCTTTATGCCTTTTGAAGAGAATCCGGAGTTTTTTAAGGGACGCGGCGCGCAGGTAAACACCCACAATAAATACCTGAAGAATAAGTATGTACTGGAGCACCAGGAAGGTATTGACGAACCTTTGCTGGAAAACACCATTACGCAGTTTTACCAGGAAACGGCCAGGAAGATCGTAAGCGAATCTAACAGCCCGGATTTAAGCCACATGTATTCCATAAACCCATACCAGGGTTGCGAACACGGTTGTATTTATTGCTATGCCCGTAACAGCCACGAGTATTATGGCTTTAGCGCCGGTCTTGATTTTGAACGAAAGATTATTGTGAAGCAAAATGCCCCTGAACTGCTGGAAGATTATTTCAACCGGAGGAATTATGAGCCGGTTACCATTATGCTTTCGGGCAATACAGATTGCTATCAGCCGGTTGAACGCAAACTGGGCATTACCCGCCGATTGCTGCAGATTTTTTTGAATTACAAGAACCCGGTAAGTATCATCACCAAGAATAACCTGATCTTGCGTGATCTGGATATTATAGCTGAACTGGCCCGCCTGAACCTGATCCATGTGAACGTTTCCATCACCTCGCTGGATGAACAGCTGCGCCAAAAGCTCGAACCCCGTACCGTAACCGCCACAGGCAGGCTGGCCGTCATAGAAAAGCTGGCTGCGGTGAGTGTGCCGGTACGCGTAATGGCTGCGCCGATTATACCTGGATTGAACAGTAACGAAGTGCCTGATATTATCCGTGCCGCTGCTAACCGCGGTGCGTGCGATGCCGGTTTTATCATGGTGAGATTAAACGGAAGCATTGCAGATATTTTTACCGACTGGCTCTATAAAACGTTCCCGGCAAAAGCAGAAAAGGTATTGCACCAGATCCAAAGCTGCCACGACGGAAAGTTAAACGATAGCGACTTTGGCCGCAGAATGGTAGGCAGCGGAAACGTTGCAGAAGCTATTCATCAACTGTTCAGGGTAGCTTATAACCGGTTCCTGTCCGGCCGTGCAATGCCGCCCTTAGATCATAGTTTATTTACCCCTAAAAAAGGACGGCAGACCAGTTTGTTTTAAGTTTAAACTTGCAAAAGAAGATAACACTTCCGAAATCGAACATCCGAATTCTAAAATCCATCAAATCCGAAATCATCAAAACTAGAAATCAAACATCCGAATTCCGAAATCAATTAAAACCCTAATCGCTTAATACCTTCTTTGGCTTTTTGTTCGATGCTGTTCTCGTACTGGTGGTTCTTAAATGCAATGGCCATATTGTAGTAATGAACAGCCTCTGCACGGTTTTTCTGGCCTTCGTATATACCGCCGATCCGCAGCGCTGCCGTAGGGGCGTAGTAAGAAGCCGTGCCTTTGCCTGCCGCGATAGTTTGCTGATAACTACGCAAGGCGTCTTCATCTTTATTCATCGCTTCGTAGATGCGGCCCTGGCGATAGTAATACTCTGCTTTGTCCTGTACCTGTTTCAGGTCTGCCGGGTTCAAATCGCGCAATATGGCTAAAGCTTTGTCGTAAATGCCACCGTCAAACAGCAGCCGGGCTTTCAGTAGTTCGGGTTGTGGTGCTGGCCCCGAAGCTTCCGCTAAAGCCTGCTTATCTTTATCGTGGTAATTGTAACCTTTTGTTTTTACCAGTTGCACGTACGACTGGTATTTATGCTCATCGCCTTGCAGAAGATAGTACCAAGCCATGTGCCAGTAGGCATCCTTGATATAATTTACGCCTTTATATTCATTCAGGTACTTTCTGAAGTAGTCGTCTGCATTGGTATCCAGCTTGTTCATTTTGGCGATGGCCAGCAGATAATCCAGGTAGGGGTAAGGCTGATAATCGTTCCCCATCGGCCGATGCTCAAGATAAGCAATGGCCTCCGTACTATGCCCTGTGCGGATAGCTACAAAAGCTTTGATGTAGGTTTTTAGTAAACTGCTGCTATCAATACTGGCAGTGTACTGCTGCATTTTGGCAAAGGCCGCGCTATCGTTAATCACATAGGCCTGCACGTAGGTAAGGTAAAACACCAATTCGTCGTAATAGAACGCATAGCCAGATTTTGGCAGCTTGCCGGTTAACTGTTCCAGCATGTTTAAGCCGGTGGCGGTGTTCCCTTTAATTCCGAAGAAACTTAAAGCGCTTTTTAAAGCGCCATCAGGCAGCGAACCCAATAGGATATTCACCATACCCAGGGGGATATCATCCGGTAAAAATCCCGGGAATTTTTTCGCGTTGGATTGCAACAGCCGGTAGGCCCGGTTCACCTCGAAGCCTGCCGTGGTATTCTCGCCAAAGCGGCTATGTAGCAACGCCCATTGCAGGTTGACTTGTGCCTGGCAGAAATTATAGTAAGGCGAGTTCTTGTCCTCATCTTCTAACTTATCCAGCCGTGGGCCTTTATTGTTTTTTAAGCGGTCGAAGTCGGCTTTGTTTTCGGTGGTCAGCAGCCAGAAGTAATCGTAATAATTATCAAGCAGGATAGTAATGGAATTATTGGGATGGACGGCCTTCTCCTGATCGATCTGTACCCGCGCACGCTTAAGCTTCAAACTTAAAATGCTTTCATAAGCTTGTACACAGTTGGCATTAAAATCAAAGTTAGCATAGCTGTTGCTGATGGTTAACGCGCCGAAAAAGCTAAATGCAAAAAAATATTTAAGGTATTTACTAAACAAGTTAAAGGTGCTGAATTGAAAAAGTATCGTGCAAAATAATTACATTTTAAATCTGTAGCGTAATAACGCGCGTATACAGGTATTAATTTTACCGCATTATAACTTTTTAAACTTTAAAAGGTTTTTACCGCCAGCAACAAAAAAAGCCTTCTGCGTATGCAAAAGGCTTTTCCTTAAAATGATTTCAGAATGCTTAGGCCGCTTTCTTTTCTGCAGCTTCGCACATTTTTTTGCATTTAGCTTTTTCTGCAGCAGACGCTTTAGTCATCTTTTTGCAGCAAGATTTTCCAGGTGCGCATTTCATGCCTTTATCTTTATCTGCAGCAAAAGAACCAACTGTTGCTACTGAAAAGGCTAAAGCCAGCATTAAAGTTACTTTTTTCATTCTCTTTGTTTTATTTGGTTTAATACGAATAGGGTTATGCGGGTAGTTCGGCCAGCACTGTGCGGCCGCCTTTTACCACTTCGCCAAGGTTAACATTAACCTTTGAACCTAAAGGTAAGAAAATATCTACGCGCGAACCAAATTTTATAAAGCCAAATTGGCCGCCTTGTTCTACCTGGTCACCTTCTTTTACATACCATACAATGCGGCGGGCCATCGCACCGGCAATCTGGCGGAACAGTACATCCTGGCCAGCGCTGTTTTCGATCACGATGGTGGTACGCTCGTTTTCAGTAGACGATTTCGGATGCCACGCAACCAGGTATTTACCAGGGTGGTATTTAAAATATTTCACCACACCGCTGATGGGGTTGCGGTTAACGTGCACATTAACCGGCGACATAAATACAGAGATCTGGATGCGTTTATCTTTCAGTACTTCGCCTTCTTCTGTTTCTTCAATCACCACTACTTTACCATCTGCCGGGCAAAGCACTTTGGTTTCGTCCTGGTTGATCTTAAAGATCGGGCTGCGGAAAAATTGCAGGATGATCAGGAACAGTAATGCAGAAAAAATATAGATGATCCATTTAAGCGTAAACGCCTGTGGGTAAAAAAACTGGATCACGGCGTTAAGCACAAAAATAAACAGGATACATAGCGCGATAGAGGTATATCCTTCTTTATGAATTGTCATTCTGATATAAAATATTTTTGCAAATGTATGATTATGTAATGGATAACCATTAACACACGCACACTAATTTAGCACGAAGTACAGGTAGGTATAAACGATAGGGGCGGCTAAAAGCAATCCGTCGAAGCGGTCCAGCAGGCCGCCGTGCCCGGGCAGGATACCGCCGCTATCCTTAATATTCAGGCTGCGTTTAAACATGGATTCCACTAAATCGCCCATCGTACCTACACACCCGATAATGATGGCTGCTGATATCCACTGGTTCCAAAGCAGTTCTTTAAAATATAAACTGATGATAAAACCGGCCAGCGAGGCGATCACCACGCCGCCGAAGAAACCTTCCCAGGTCTTCTTGGGCGAATGCCGTTCAAATAACTTGGTTCGGCCCAGCCACCTGCCGCTAAGGTAAGCGCCGGTATCATTCGCCCAAAGCATGATCAGGAAAGCCATAGGGAAGTGGCTGTTGAAAGCCCCGTTAACAAAACCCAGCGCATGAAAGAAGCTAAAAGGGACGATGGTGAAGATCAGCCCTAAAAAAGTAAACCCGATGTTGGTGAATGGCGTTTCTGATCTTTTAAATAATTCCTGGATGAAGATACTGCTCAGGGTTACTGCTAACAATAACACTAACTTGTGAGAGAGTAAGGCATTGTTGAGGTAAAAAGACAGCGCAACCGCTGCAAAAATCCCTGCACCGTTAACTAAACCGGTTTGCTGGTTCACTGCGATACCTGCACCGCGCACAAGGCGGTAAAACTCCTGTAAACATAACAGGCTCAGTAAACAAAAGAATACTGAATAAACGATAGGCCCGGCAAAAAAAGAACCGAGCATTATTACAACAAAGAAAAAGCCGGTAATGGCGCGTGTTTTCATATATTAATCTGGTTCAGGATCATCATCTCTACGGCCTGGCTAAAATCCTGCTCATGAATGTATACTTCAATATTGCCGAAATTGCGGTGTGATGAATCCTGTTTATTCAATAATACCGCACCGATTTGGTTTTCAATCAGCATCTGCTTCACCATTTCGGCCTGGTAATAATTAGTGGAAACGAAAATTTTAACCCAGTTATGCTCCATCAGATGTGCTGTGCCTTCCCCTTAAACTGATATTGCGGAAATTAACGAACAAAAGTACGGTAATAATCATACTGAACAGATACCCGCTGTAACTAAAAATGTGTTGTTCTTCGGGGTTATCTTTAATCAGCTTATGCTGAAATAAATAGGTAAGCACAACGGCGGTGCCGTTGTTCAGGAAGTGGCCCCAGATGGCCGGCCAGATACTGCCGCTCCAGTAAACAAAATAACCGAAGAATACGCCGAGCATCAGCCGTGGCAGGAAGCCAAAAAATTCCATGTGGAAAGCGCTGAACAGTGCAGCGGTGATCCAGATGCCTGCATGGGGGTTACGGCTCCATCGGATAAAGATGGTTTGCAGGCTGCCGCGGAACATCAGTTCTTCTACAATGGCGGTAGTGGCGGCTACCAATAGCAGCACCTTGACCAGGTCCAGCGGCGTGTTCATCTTTAGGATGATGTTGGTGACGCGCTCGGCCTGCTTTTCAGAAGCCTTCATCCATTGCTCTACATCATTCAGCGCAGACGGTAAGGTTAAACGCTGGTTCAGGTTGCTTAAAACTTCCTCTACAGGGAGCGACATGAACATGATCAGCAACACGACAAATAGAAGTATAGGGTTAAAACGGCTGAACTTTAGATACCCGCGCGGTTCTTTCACCACCACATAAGCAAAGAAAATAGGGATAATACCTAACGGGATGGTGGTACTCACGATCTGCAAGATCCATAACGCGCGCACATCGTTTGCGGTGCTGATATTCAGCTGTGCAATGTCCATCAGCGTATTAACGCCGTAGAGGGCAGTAATAATAGCAGACCCGATAAAGTAACCTGCCAGTATCGTTACGGCACAAACCACCACAAAAAGCAGCAGTTGTAATCCGGGATGCATCTGGCTATAGGGCCTGTCTGTCATGTGGTTAAATATTTGTAAATTTGCAGCGCTTAAAGATAAGCCATGTCTGTGCAAATAGGAAATATAGATTTAGGAGAGTTCCCGCTGCTGCTGGCACCGATGGAGGACGTAAGTGATCCGCCGTTCAGGTACGTATGCAAGCAAAACGGGGCCGACATGATGTACACCGAGTTCATCTCGTCTGAAGGATTGATCCGCGATGCGGCTAAAAGCCGGCAAAAGCTGGATATTTTTGAATACGAACGGCCGATAGGCATCCAGATATTCGGCAGCGATATCGAGCACATGCGTAAAGCAACGGAGATATCTACCCAGGCCGGGCCGGATCTGATCGATATTAACTACGGCTGCCCGGTAAAAAATGTGGCTTGCCGCGGCGCTGGTGCAAGTTTGCTGCAGGATATTGATAAAATGGTAGCCATGACCAAGGCCGTGGTGAATGCTACGCACCTGCCTGTGACTGTAAAAACCCGTTTGGGCTGGGACGATAACACCAAGAACGTATACGAAGTAGCCGAGCGGTTACAGGATATCGGCATTAAAGCACTGACTATACACGGACGCACCCGTGCCCAGATGTATAAGGGTGTGGCAGACTGGACGCTGATCCGCGAGATTAAACGGAACCCGCGCATCCAGATACCGATTTTTGGTAACGGCGACATCGATTCGCCCGAGAAAGCGGCGAACTGGCGTTTGGAATACGGCGTAGACGGCATGATGATCGGTCGCGCAGCTATCGGTTATCCCTGGATTTTCCGCGAGGTTAAACATTTCTTTGCCACCGGCGAAAAGCTGCAAGGGCCTACCATTGCCGAGCGGATTGAGGTATGCCGTACACACTTAGAGAAATCTGTTGCCTGGAAAGGACTAAAAACCGGTATTTTTGAGATGCGCAGGCACTACTCAAATTACTTTAAAGGCATAGATCATTTTAAAGAATTTCGCATGAAATTGGTGTCTGCAGGCACTTTAGAAGAAGTGGAAGACATTCTGAATCAGATTGCTATACATTATACTGAAGAGATGGCTTGATTATTGATTAACTATCAATAGATTTGAACATCACAACTTTTTAATATGGTAACTACAATTACTGACGGCGTTAGAGTTTCTGTAGAAACCCAATACCAACCCGAATATTCTAATCCGGCGGGCGATCACTATATGTTTGCCTACAAAATAAATATCGAAAACCTGAGCAACTATACAGTTCAGTTGCTGCGCAGGAGGTGGGATATTTTTGATTCGAACGGAACACATCGCGAAGTGGAAGGCGAGGGCGTAGTTGGCGAACAACCGGTGATAGAGCCTGGGCAGTCGCACGAATATGTTTCGGGTTGCAACCTTAAGACAGATATGGGTATTATGAAAGGTGCTTACCAAATGGTACGTACCATGGATAATTCGGTTTTCAATGTGGAAATCCCAGAATTCTATATGATCGCGCCGTACCGTTTAAACTAATCACGGAACAGATTTCAGAGTCTATTTATACAAATGGAAAGGCCTGCGCACGCAGGCTTTTCTGTTTTTTATCTTTTCCGCTTCAGGATAAACATAAAACGAGTGGACTTATCGGTATTTAATGAACTGTTATAAGGCGTTGTGCTTACCAGTTCCCAACCGTTCATAGCCATATAATTAAGGGCATCTGCAGCCGAGTCGAACGACTGTAGCTTGTCTGTTTCTGCTTTCTTCTCCAAGTCGTTATAGGGCGTTAGCTGCCCGTAATCCACACTAAACTTCAGTTTGCTGCTAAAGGTTCTTTCCACTCCGGTCATCACACAATAAATTTCTTTAGCCTTGTAGGTGATGCTATCGCGCTTTTGGGCAAAACCTATTAAGGGCAGCAGGCAGATAAGGATAAGGCAAAGTTTTTTCATCGGTTTTTCTTATAAGGTAATCTGTATTGGGTTAGGACTTAAAGATGTGGATTGTTGCTTGAAAAAGCAATGTTTTTTATACAGGGATATTAACTATTGCTAAATTATTTGTGGTTTGCCAACGCCTATTAAAGCATAAAAAAACCCGCGGTTAGGCGGGTTTGATGTTTTTGTAACTTAAAGTGTTAGTCGCGGCGGCTGTTCAGCAGCGATACATAATAAAGTAGGGAAGCAAGCGATGATAACGCAGCAACTACATAGGTCATGGCGGCCCACCACAAGGCATCTTTTGCCTGGCTATGCTCTTCACTGGTTTGCATTACGCTATAATTATTGTTGAGCCAGGCTAATGCCCTGCGGCTTGCATCAAACTCTACCGGTAGGGTAATAAAGCTAAAGATGGTAACCAAAGCTAATGCCGCAACGCCGATCATCAGGATATAAGGGTTATTACTAAAAATCAGCAGCATCACACCGATCATCAAGGTCCATTGCACCAACCGGGAAGCAATACTGATGACGGGAACAATCGCAGTACGCAAGGTTAACCAGCTATAAGCTTTAGCATGTTGCACGGCGTGCCCGCATTCGTGGGCGGCTACGGCAGCCGCGGCAACACTGCGGCTGTAATAAACATCCGGGCTAAGGTTTACCGTGCGGTTTTCCGGGTTATAGTGGTCGGTCAGTTCGCCTTCTACAGAAATTACCTGCACATCGTTGATATAATTATCGCGCAGCATCTTTTGCGCTACTTCCGCACCGGTCATGCCGGAAGAAAGCGGTATTTCGGCATAATGCTGAAACTTACTTTTGAAACGCATCTGCACTATCAGGCTCACCACGGCAATTACGATGGTGAGCAGCCAGGCAGACGGAATGCCAATATATGCGGTTATTAAGGTTAAATCAGTCATAACAAATAGTTTGTGCAGTAATTAGTTCAAAAACTATTCCGTAGTAGCTTTGATGCATCGCCTGCGAAGCTACCAAAGCGCTTAGCTGTCAATACTTCAGTGATGAGCTGTTAAAATGTCTTGATTGAATAACAGATCAAAAAAATTAAAAATCTTTGTAACAAACCTCAATCACCGTTATCTTAATACCGTTAAATAGCTAAGGTTCTACAAAAGCTATTACATTTTGTGAGGAGTCCGCACCTTAAGGGCTCTGTTAAAGCAAAAAATAATTCCAACAAAAAAATGGCTGATTTAATTTTTAAGCTCTGGTGGGTGCTGCCCGTCGTTGCTGCGCTGCTGTTGTACAAATCTGTACTGCGCGTTTTCTTTGGTATGGTGATCGTTCCGGATGACCGTATTGGTTTAGTCGTTAAAAAGTTTACCCTTTATGGGGATACGCGCCTGCCGGACGGCCGTATCATCGCTACAAAAGGCGAGGCCGGTATGCAGGCCAAGCCATTAGCGCCAGGACTATACTGGCGTATGTGGCCATGGCAATATGCTATTACCATGGAACCTTTTACCATTATTGAACAGGGGAACCTTGGACTGGTAAAAGCAAAGGACGGTGCCCCGTTAGACACCGGCCGGGTGCTGGGCAGGCCGGTAGAGTGCGATAAGTTCCAGGATTCGCAGGCTTTTCTGGATAATAACGGTCAAAAAGGTCCTCAGGCTGCCTTTTTAACGCCCGGTAGTTACCGGATCAATACCTTTTTATTCGATATCGTTAAAGTGCCGGTAACGCAGATCAACGAAAACAAGGTAGGCATTATTACCACTTTGGATGGCGAACCTTTAGAGAAAGGAGAGATCGCAGGCGGCTCGGTAGCCGGTCACCGTAACTACCAGGACCCTATGGCCTTTATCCACGCAGGTGGTAAAAAGGGTTTGCAGGAAGACGTGATCCTGGCCGGTACTTATTACCTGAACCCGTGGTTTGTGATTGTGGAACAGGTGGACATGATGCACATCCCAATCGGTTACGTCGGCGTGGTGAACTCGTTCGTGGGGCCGGAAGGTACAGATACCAGCGGCGATAACTTTAAGCATGGTAACATTGTGAAGAAAGGGCAGAAAGGCGTTTGGGAAGAACCGTTAGACCCCGGTAAGCACCCGGTAAACATTTACACCCACGGGGTTGAAGTGGTGCCGACCACCAACATTGTTTTGAACTGGGCCAACAGTAGGATGGAAGCGCACGAACTGGACAAGAACTTAAGCACGATCAGCGTTCGTTCATTCGATGGCTTTACCTTTAACCTGGATGTTTCGCAGATTATCCACATCCCGCGTAACGAAGCGCCAAAAGTAATTGCCCGTTTCGGTAAAATGCGCAACCTGGTATCGCAGGTGTTAGAACCTACCATTGCCAACTACTTCCGTAACGCAGCGCAAAAGAGCGATGTGATCGGTTTCTTAACTAACCGTTCGCAACGTCAGGACGATGCAAAAAGCCATATAAGCCAGGTATTGGCAGATTATAACGTAGTCGGCGTGGATACCCTGATCGGTGATATTGTTCCGCCGGAAGCGTTAATGAAAACCATGACCGACCGTAAGCTGGCCGAGGAAGAACGCCATACCTGGGAGATTCAGAAAAGCGCCCAAATGGAACGTAAGGAATTCGAGAGTGCCAAAGCCGGTGCAGATATGCAGCCCGAGATTGTGAAATCAACCCGCCAGGTAGAGATCAACACCCAAATGGCTGCTGCAAAGGTAGCCGCTGCCAAAGGTGACGCCGAGTCAAGGGTGATTAACGCGAAAGCTGATGCCGAAAACCGCACCATTAATGCCAAGGCAGATGCAGAAGCCAAAACCATTATTGCCAAAGCAGATGCTTCTGCTACAGAAGTAAATGGTAATGCCGAAGCCGGTAAAATTAAGGCGATAGGTTTGGCCGAGGCCGAAGTAACCAAACAGAAGACCGAGGCCATGGGTACAGAGCAGTATGCCATTGTGCGTGTAGCAGAAGCGCTGGCCCAAAACAATATCAAGCTGGTGCCAGAGATATTGATCAATGGTAAAGACGGCGGAAACGGCGGCATTGTAGATGCGCTGATCGGTACCGAACTGTTTAAAAAACTACAACAGGAAAATACGCCTAAGAACGAAGCGTAACCGATACTTTTTTAATTCTTATGGCAACCGTTATAGCTGCCATAAGAATTTTTCTTTTTATACCCCTTTCTAAGCTTCTTATAGCCGGTACCGGCCTTACGCTTTAAATTCTAATCCAATTCTAATTTGACTTTGGTAATTAAAATTTATCCAATGCGTATGATGTTAAACAATAAATCTATGAAGAAGCTACTGAAAACAGGCTTAATAGCCTTGGTGATATTATTAGTTAAGGCAAATGTATTTGCGCAGATAAGTGTAGGGATTAGTATTTCTGCCCATGTTGCGCCGCCACCCTTGCCGGTTTATGCCCAGCCGCCCTGCCCGGTTGATGGTTACTTATGGGTACCCGGTTACTGGGCTTGGAGCGACGATATCCAGGATTATTATTGGGTGCCGGGTGTCTGGATGGCTCCTCCGCGGCCAGGATTATTATGGACGCCCGCTTACTGGGGATATACCGGCGGCGTATATGGGTTCCACGCCGGGTACTGGGGCATACACGTAGGTTTTTATGGCGGCATTAACTACGGTTACGGCTATTGTGGAACCGGTTTTGTTGGTGGTGGATGGTCTGGCGATCACTTCCGTTACAACACCGCTGTGGTTAACGTTAATAAAACGGTGATACACAATACCTATATTGATGAAAGCGTGAACGTGCACAATACGGTGGTAAATAACAACCGGGTGAGCTTTAACGGCGGACAGGGTGGCGTACAAGCGCAACCACGTGCCGAAGAGCTGGCCGCTATGCGAGAACAGCATGTACAGGCTACTGCCCAACAAAGCCAGCATGAGCAGCATGCCATGCAAGACCGCAGTCAGTTTTTTAAGAACAACGGAGGCCGGCCAGAGCGGGCAGCGGTGAATAAGGTTGGCGGGGCGCAGGTAAGGGCCGCTAATTATGCCCCGGGCGATCAGCACGGGTTCAGGCAACCGGCGGATAGGGGCGCAAATCCAGCGGGTAATAATGCGATGGATTACAATCACAGGGACAATCAGCTGCAAAGACCGGACGGTAATCATAACATGGCAAATCAGCCGCAACCGGATAACCGTACCAACGCGGCTTATACACCCGGTAACCACGTGCTGCCAAACCGAAACTATGCCATGCAGCAACAACATATGCACAGTATGCCGCAGCCACATGTGCAAGCACCGCATAGTATGCCGCACAACATGCCAAGGCCGCCGCAAATGCACGCCGGACGGCACCACTAAATATTCTTTTCGAGCCCGGTATTGCCGGGCTTTTTTTTGTTCATCAAACTATCAGGGAACCGGTAGAACGATATAAGCTCGAGAAGTGCGATTCCTTCCTCCCCCTTCTCCGGGGAGGGGGAAGAGGGAAATTAAACAACTGTTGAACAAATTACAGTAAACGCTTATTTTCGGTGCGATGGCTTCTGAAACAACTTTCACCCGTACCCGAATTGCACCCACACCCAGCGGATTTCTGCATGTAGGTAATGTACTGTCGTTTGCGGTTACAGCGGCTTTAGCAGAGCAGTATGGCGCGAAAATATTATTGCGCATCGACGACCTGGATCAGGCAAGGGTGAATCCTGCTTTTGTTCAGGATATTTTTGATACCCTTAACTTTCTGGAAATTCCATGGCACGAAGGGCCAAAGGGTTATGCTGATTATCAGGAAAACTGGTCGCAGTTGCACCGGATGGAGCATTATAAAAAGCTGCTGGAGCAGTTGAGGCAGCAGCAATTGGTTTTTGCATGCACCTGTTCAAGGGCTGATATCAAGCGGTTTAGCAATGATGAAACTTATCCCGGAACCTGTCTTATTCAGCACAAAGACCTTAACACTCCTGAAAGCAGTTGGCGGTTAAAAACTGTTAAAGATGCTACGGTGGCAGTTAAAGGGTTGAAAGCAATAACAACAGAACGCCTGCCGGCTTCAATGCAAAACTTTGTTGTCAGGAAGAAAGATAGCTTCCCGGCCTATCAGCTTAGTTCTCTTGCTGACGATATTTTTTTCGGGGTCGACCTGATCGTGCGTGGGCAGGACCTCCGGGATTCTACCTTAGCCCAACTCCACCTGGCGCAATCGCTCGGTTTACAATCATTTCTTGATACTGCCTTTTATCATCATCCGCTGATCAAAGGCAATAACGGGTTGAAACTCTCTAAATCTGCCGGGGATACTTCCATACAGGCACTTCGTAAGCAAGGGAAAACGCCTGCTGATATTTTTTCAATGATTGCCGGTATGCTTGGGCATGATGAGGGAATAAAAAATTGGCGCGAGTTAGGGCAATTACTGCTATCGTATCCGATTGAAAATTTATTAGCTATTGAAAGAAGTAACCAAAGAAAACCTGGTCGTTAGCACATCTTTAGGTTTGCTTAAGTACAGATTCTTCACTATGTTCAGAATGACAACATTTTTTTGAAGAACTGGAGTGTAGGTTTCCTGATCCTATCTGCTAACGGTCGGGAGGGCTTAAATTCCCTTTTTTGGAGGGGGTTAGGGAGAGGTACTGCGCTGTATGCGACACCTAAGAGTAGTGACGCCACTTCGTCATTGAGTTTCTATCTTCTACAAATCATATATAATCGAGCGGAGGACTAAACGTCAAAACGTGCGGGCCGGTCCAACGGACTCCCTCGGAGAAGTATGGCGTGAATGCCATTTTAGCTTTTGGCGAGCAAAGCGAGGTTACTCAAAAGCGTTTAAAATGGCAGGGCGGGCCGAAGCGTCGTTTTGACTTGACTTTTGGTTACTTTTTGTCTAAGAAAAAGTAACTAAGCCTTAAAAAGCTATGAGCAGATTAACTTTAGTGTCTTTATTTACTTATTAATACGGGCACCAATATTCCTCAACTTTTTAATTCCAAGTTCCGGCCCTAATCATATTTTTAAAAACACGAACTTTGTACTCGTATGAACCCTACCTCTCTTACGCTACACATTGCCGATCTTTCGGATCTGCCTAACGCAGCAGATAAACTGTTAGAATTTGCAGCCGATGCGCGCGTTTTTCTGTTTTATGGCGAAATGGGCGCCGGTAAAACCACTTTCACCAAAGCCATTTGTGAAAGGTTAAGCGTTACCGAGCCGGTAAGCAGCCCCACGTTTTCAATCATCAACGAATATAAAGGCACTACAGGCAGTATCTTTCATTTTGATTTTTACCGGTTGAAGAACCAGAGCGAAGCGCTGGACATGGGCTACGAAGAGTATTTCTACTCCGGCAACTACTGCCTGATCGAATGGCCCGAAAAAATACCCGACCTGCTGCCAGAACATTACGTAAAAGTAAGTATCCGCGCGTTGAGCCCCACCAGCCGCGAAATAATTGCCGAACATATTTAAATTTTGACTAACTTCATCGACCGAGGAAATTACAGCGCATGAGTTCAGGGTTATACAGCGGGTTTTCTGATGTGGCTAAACAAGCCATGATGCAACCCCAGGAATCGATGCTTGAGGTTAAAAGCAGAAAGAACAAACTTTATATTGGCATACCAAAAGAGGTTTCCTTCCAGGAAAACCGCATCGCCTTAACGCCCTTGTCTGTAGCCCTGCTGGTGAACAACGGGCACGATGTGATACTGGAAAGTAACGCCGGCCAGTCTGCCAACTTCTCTGATAAAGATTACAGCGATCAGGGCGCGCAGATTGTCTACGACCCAAAACAGGTTTACGAGTCTTCTGATATTATCATCAAAATCGGTCCGCCGACGCTTCGCGAGATCGATCTGATGAAGCCGGGACAGATCCTCTTCTCCACCCTGCAGCTTTCTACCCTGAAACAGGAATGCCTGCAGGCCATGCTGAATAAAAAGATCACGGCGCTTTCTTTTGAGCACCTGCGTGATGAAGGCGGTTCTTTGACCGTCATCCGCGCTATGAGCGAGATTGTCGGCGCGACTTCTATTCTTATCGCCGCAGAATACCTGAGCAACGTTTTTGCCGGAAAGGGCTTGATGTTAGGCGGAATCACCGGTGTACCACCGACAGAAATTGTCATCCTCGGGGCCGGAACCGTAGGCGAATATGCCGCACGTACCGCCATTTCACTTGGTGCCGAAGTAAAAGTTTTCGATCCATCCATATACAAATTACGCCGCTTACAAAACAACATCGGTACCCGCATTTTTACTTCTGTAGTGCAGCCTATTGTGTTGGAAAAGGCCATTACCACCTGCGATGTAGCCATTGGCGCCATGCGGGCAGATGACGGTCGAAGCCCCTGTATTATCAGCGAAGCTACGGTTAGCCGCATGAAGCCAAACTCGGTAATTATCGATGTCAGCATCGATCAGGGCGGTTGTTTCGAAACATCAGAGGTTACTAACCATACTCATCCGGTGTTCCGCAAGTATGATGTAATTCACTACTGCGTGCCGAATATCGCTTCGCGCGTAGCGCGTACAGCCACGTATGCCCTGACCAACATCTTTACCCCGATTTTGCTGGACATCGGCGAACATGGCGGACTGAAGAATGTGATCTGGGAAAAAGCCGGTGTACGGAATGCGGTGTACATTTACCAGGGTAACCTGACCAATAAGCACATGGGTGAACGCTTTAATATCCAGAGTAAAGATTTAGACCTGCTCATCGTTTCAAACCGGTAAAATGTCGCGACTGCCACTGCTCTTTTCCTTTGTTTTACTTGCCTTTAATGCGTTGGCGCAAAGGCCTGATTACAGCAAACAGTTAGGTGTGCAGCGGTTGAAGGACTATGAAAAAGCAGTAAAAGAGCATCCTGAAAAACTGATGGTTCAGGTACGCACGGCTGAATCCGGAATTATCCTTGATCTGCGCTATGCCACGCCTTACAACTTTATGCAGCAGGTAATGTACAAACAGGCGAAGGCTTATGTAAGGTTGCCGGTTTACAAAGCATTGGTGGATATAGAACAGGAGTTGAAAACCAAGGGGGTTGGGCTGAAAATATTTGATGCTTATCGTCCATACAGTGTAACGGTTGATTTTTGGGAAACATCGCCCGATACCGGTTTTGTTGCAGACCCGCGTACCGGCTCTAAACATAACCGCGGCTGCGCGGTGGATCTAACGCTGATAGAGCTCAAATCCGGCGCTGAACTAATGATGCCAACCGGTTTTGACAGCTTTAGTAAAATGGCCGCGTCTGATTATGCCAATCTTCCGCCCGAAGCGCTTAAAAACCGCCTGTTGTTAAAGACCGTGATGGAAGCCCATGGATTTAAACAGCTCAAAACAGAGTGGTGGCATTTCGACTTTGACGGCTGGCAGGATTATGAACTGCTGGATGTGCCCTTTGATAAATTTTAGCTTTAGAAAGCAAGAATGAGAGTTCAGCTCCACCTGAACGGTGAAGCCCTTATAAGCACCTAAAAATAAACACTGAGAATAATTCATTTTCTTGCGCGCGTTTGCAACGCGTGCAAGAGAAAAAAGCGATTCAATCGCTTAGAAAAAGTTAAGCACTGGTTACAAACCAGCGCAAGGAGCAAAAATTATAGTGATGAACCTAACGTAACCATTTTAATCTGTCGCATCCAGCGCAGGACTTCTCCCTAACCCTCTCTCCAAAGGAGAGGGAACAAAAGTCCTCCCTGTTGGGGAGGATTTAGGTGGGGCTACACTGCGGTGCCAGCGACGAGGTTTCTTTGGCCACTTTCTTTTAACGGCTAAAAGAACTTAGCGCAGCGATCTCATGAACACAAAGAAATGAACACGTGTGAATAAAGTAGCTTCACTAACGCTCATAACTTAAACCTTGCCGGAGAGGATTATTCGCTGTGTTTATTTTTAGGTGCTTATGAGGGCTTCGCCGTTTAGGTGGGGCTTACACAATTACCCCTTCTTAAAATCTTTATGGCCGCTTTTTTGTTAAAGATGTGCAGACCAAGCGCTGATTGGATTATGAAGTTTTTTAGCAAAGAGAATTTAAACAGGTGGTTATGTGTGCTTAAAGCAACGTTTTCGGGCTTTTCTAATGATAACGGCCTTAAGCTAAGCGCGTCACTTGCTTATTATACCGTTTTTTCCATAGCCCCGTTATTGATCTTAATACTGTCCCTTGCAGGTATTTTCTTAGGCCCGCAGGCCACCAGCGCCAGCGACTCGCTTTATCACCAGATAGACCAGTATGTAGGAAAAGAGGCCGCAAAACAGATACAGGATGTGATCAAAAACCTGCAATTCTCAGGAAAATCCGGCATTGCTTTAATATCCGGCATTGTTACCCTGCTCATCGGTGCCAGCAGTATTTTTATAGAAATACAAGATTCGCTGAATATGATCTGGCGGGTAAAAGCCAAACCTAAAAAGGGTTGGTTAAAGATGCTGCAAAATCGCTTTATTTCGTTTTCGCTGATTGTCAGTTTGGGCTTCCTGTTGTTGGTTTCGCTGTTGGTGAACATTATTGTGAATGCCATCAGCGACAAGATCAGTCATTTTTTACCGGTTATTACAGAGCGCCTCATCGAACTGATCAATCTTGGGATTTCCTTCTTAGTGATTTCTACGCTGTTCGGTATCATTTTCAAGTTTCTTCCGGATGTGAAGATCAAGTGGAAAGATGTGCGCTCTGGTGCATTTTTTACCGCCATCTTGTTTATGATCGGTCAGTTCCTGATCAGTATTTATCTGCGTTACTCGGCGCAGGGTTCTGCTTACGGGGCTGCGGGTTCTATCATCGTCGTATTGGTATGGATCTATTACACAGCGGCCATCCTGTACATTGGCGCAGAGTTTACGCAAGTTTTTGCAGAAGCCAATGGCAGCTACCTTGAACCGGCAGAATATGCGGTACATGTAAAACAGGAGGAGGTAGAGATGGAAGTAAAAAAGCTTCCTCCCCAGAATCCCGAACTGCACGGTAAACTAAAAGAGAATTAATTTAATAACCTGCCCGCAATGTCTACCCTACGGGCAAAAGGATTTAGATACTTGTTGGTCAGCACGGCAAACTCGCGACGCGTAGCCGGACGGTTGGGGTTATAATCGTCCTTGAACTTATAAACGGTTTTCCACTGGTTGCGAAGCGTAGTTTCCAACGTTTTTGGATCGCTCAGGGTAATATCGCTTACCAGGTTCATCAGGTTATCTACGGTAAAATATTCGCCGGGCTTAAACTTGTTAAACCATAGAAAACCACGGGTATAAATTTCATTCAATACAGGTTTTACCTCCGACGTCCGTACTGCTGAATCTGGCGCGAAACAAAGTTTCACACGATGGTCTGCCGTTGGCACCGGAATACTTTCGAGCAAACCTGTCGCTGCCACTTGCTGAATGGCGCGAAAATCAGGGTCGGTAAACTTAATATCGCTCAGCGGCAGCAGGTAACCTTTAAAATCAAGCAGTTCGCCCTGGATAATGCGGACGTTTAATTTCTGGGTAGTGGTTTTAAAGAAAGCGCAGTAAGCTGCCACTGTCCCGGCACCTTGTCCAAGCACCATCTGCACGGCAGGGTCGCAAGTACCTGCATTAGCCAGGTGGGTAACAGAAATGGCTTTTTCCGTCACCAGCAAGTTATCCATATCCTTCACAATTACCGCACCCATCGGGATACTAAATGCCGGAAAAGGCGGGTAGGCGATACCCGCAGATGTTATATCCGGTGCGGCATCACTCACGCCGATTGATGTACGGTATAGTTTAGATTCGCGGTTGTACGGCTTCAGGATATCATCCAATACCATTCTTACCTGGCCCTTCACGTGCCTGTATTCGCGTACGTAGGGGATGTACGGTAAATTATCGGGCGTGTTAAACTCATCATCGACGCCCAGGTTCTTATATTTTAAAGTAGTTTGCACGTAGTACAGCAAACCAAGCGTACGCTCGCGGAAGGTCTTAAAATAATCCTCGCGCTTATCCGGACTCAAATCATCCGGGTAAACATGGTAGGTATTTGCGCAGGTGTTCAATAAAAATTTGTCGTTTGGCAAGCGTCCTTCAGCTAAAATTCGCTTTACATCAGCCGCTTTCAGACAGGTATATAAAGAGGGGTCATAGCCTGCGGGTTTGGCAATCGTGCGGTCGGCAGCCGCACCATAATCTTTCACAATCAGCGGCCACGTAATATCACGTATTATGTTCGTCGCATTCTCGGGGGCCAGCTTTTCGCCGGTATCGCCCCGGCCTTCAGTCCCACTGGTCATAATGGCACCCGCTTTTGCTACCACATCGCCAAACTCTGTCGCGTCTACCAATACCTGCGCCTTAACGGTTGTTAGCTTCTCCGCTAACAGGATCGAAACTTCCCAGCCCGTACCGTCTTTCTTTACGTTAGTCCAGTTGGTGTTCATCCGTACGGTCAGGTTCTTTACGGTATCGGTCAGTTTCTTCAGGATGCTGGCGCCGGTAAAAGGTTCAAATCGAAGAGCCGCATTGGCGGTAGTATCATAGCCCGGAACTTTACTGTAAAACTGCATCACTTTTTTCCGGAACTCGCCCCATATACCGCCTGGCATGTCGCTATTTGCGGTAAGCACACACATCCCACCCGCTGTCATGGTACCGCCAAGCCATGGGCCCGGTTCTACCAAAAGCGTCTTTACTTTGCTTCGGGCACATTGTATTGCCGCTGCTGTTCCGCTGGCACTGCCACCTATTACCAGTACATCGGTTTTAATGGTATCAGCATAAGCGCTATGGGTAAAATATATCAGGAAAAGGAATAGTAACTTTTTGATCATTTTTTATTAAAATAGCACTTACAAAACGCCGGATTTCAGCAAAGCTTATTGGCCCTTGCATTAATAAGGCAAGTATAGAATATTTTTAAACAACCCCTTGTTTCTCTTTTTATTTAACACTGCCAGCTATGGAAGAAACCTTAAAATATCCTGTGGGAAAATTTGTTGCCCCGCTTTCTTATACCGATGAAGATTTTCGCAACTGGATTGCCGAGATTAAGGCTTTACCAGGTCTGGTACGCGCAGCCGTGATCGGGCTGAACGAGCACCAGTTAAATACGCCTTACCGGCCGGGCGGGTGGACCGTTAAGCAAGTTGTTCATCACCTGGCAGACAGCCACATGAATGCCCTGATGAGATTTAAGCTGGCATTAACAGAAGAGAACCCTACGATTAAACCTTACGACGAACCGGCCTGGGCGCTGCTGCCAGATTACAGGCTGCCGGTAGAATCTTCTTTAAAAATGCTGGAAGGTATCCACCAGCACCTGGGCGCTTTGTTTGAATCACTGACAGAAGAACAGTGGGACCGTACCTTTTTCCATCCGCAGCACCAAAGCTCGGTACCCTTAAAAAGGAACCTGGCTATTTACGCCTGGCATGGCCGCCACCACCTGGCGCATATTACCAGTACTTTTAACGGATAATACTGTCAACAAACTGGCACTGATCCTTACTTAAAAGTCATAAAACCTATGGCCGGCCCGGTAAATGCGGCAGATGTGGTAAATGCGGCGAAAGCGGCAGACGTGGCGAACTGGTTTTTGCCAGCCAGCAAATTATATAACGCACTTTACCCGGTTGCTATCCTTGTAAGGACAGTCCGGCGCGGCGTTCTCTTTCTGAGCGGGCAGCGTATTTTCGAAGGGCAGTTTCGGTAAGTCGATCATGAAAATTTTCGAAAGCAGCGAAGTAGCAGCAGGTTCTGTTTCACTGGCTTTGTGACGTTTCTTTCGGCAGCATTCTTTTATGGGCAGGTGTGCAATCACAGTTTTTCTTGACTGCGCCTGGTCTTTATGGGGTTTAGTTGGGTTTAGGTTGTTGTTCAGGTTAAGTCCTAAACCCGGTACCGTTGCTAAGTATAGCATGGTTACAAGTAGTAAGCTTATCCTCTTTTTCATACTACAAAAATAACCGGCGTAACCGAATGTTTCGCGCACAAAAAAACCCTCTGTAAGAGAGGGTTTTCACGGTATTTTTCGTCAGGGTTTATTCACCACCTTGCTGGCGCGCCTGCTCTTTTAATTGATCGTTCGCTACGATTACTATTTCTACGCGACGGTTCTGCGCACGTCCGGCTTCTGTTGAGTTATCCCCGATAGGCTCGCTTTCGCCTTTTCCCTGTGTACTTAACCGGCCCGAAGGAACGCCTGCGGTTGTCAGGTAGCTTTTTACGGACTGCGCACGACGGACGGACAGGTCCTGATTGTATTGATCGCTGCCGGTATTATCGGTATGTCCTACGATCAGGATATTGGTATCCGGGTTTTTCTCCAATGAAGTTGCCAGGTTTTGCAGATTGGTACGTGCTGCGCTTTTTAAGTCGGTTTTGTTCACGTCAAACAGGATACCACTGTCAAATTTCACAATGATACCTTCGCCTTCGCGCGTTACGGTAGCGCCCGGCACGGTTTGTTGTATCTCTGCTGCCTGACGGTCCATCTTACGGCCAATAAAAGCACCTGCAGTACCACCAATAGCACCACCTATAATAGCACCCAGGGCCGTGTTACCGGCGCTTTTACCAATAAAAGCACCAATAGTACCACCAGCACCTGCACCAATTGCAGCGCCTTTCTGCGTTTTGGTAAGGGAGTTACAACCGGCGTTTATGATTAAAGAAGCGGCCACGGCTAAACTAAGGAATGAGTTTCTGACAGTTGTAATTTTCATGTTGAGAGGTTTTTATGTCGAAAGTAAATGTCACTACAATATTGCAAAGTAAATGCCAAATTTGATATATCTTTCGGTCACGGGTTTTTCATAACCTTTTAATTTTCATTCCTGGTATTCTATGAACAAAATCTTTACTTTTTTATTACTTGCCGCCTGCGGTTCTGCCTATGCGCAAACCACCGAAAAACTGTCTGTAGAAAAGATCATGCGCGACCCCAAATGGATGGGTACCGCGCCATCTAACATCCGCTGGAGCGATGATGGCAAAAAGGTTTATTTTATGTGGAACCCGGAAGCCGCGGACCGTGACGCCCTATACAGCATCACCACCACTAACCTGAAACCAGAGAAAGTAGGTATTGACGAGCGCAAAACCTCTTTACCAGGATTTGGTATCTGGAACAAACAACATACACGTAAACTTTACGAACAGAACGGAGATATCTACCTGCTGAACCTTAAAGGAGGTATTAGGCAATTAACCAATACGGTAGATCGCGAAAGTAACCCGGTTTTCAGCAGCAATGAAAGCAAAGTTATTTTTGTAAAAAGCGATAACCTTTTCTCACTTAACCTGAATACCGGCGAGTTGGTACAGCTCACTAACATTACGCATGGCGCGGCAACAGCTGCACCAGTCGCAGGAATGATGGGCGGCCGTCGTGGCGGTGGCGGTGGTTTCGGCCCTGTAGCGGCAGGTGCACCACAAAGCGGCGCTGCTGCCGGAGGCAACCAGCAAGACCGCTGGCTAAAAGCAGAGCAGTTGGAACTTTTTGATGTGATCAAAGAAAAAGACCGCGACCAGAAAGCAGATGCAGCAGACCGCAAAGCATTGCAGCCTAAACGTTTGAAAGAGATTGCCGTAGGCGACCAGATCGTTTCGATGCTGACGCTTAGTCCAGATGAGCGGTATGTGACTTACCGGCTGATTAAGCAGGCCGAGGGCGCCCGTGTCGGGAACGTACCTAACTATGTAACCGCATCAGGCTATACCGAAGATATTGCTAACCGCACCAAGGTGGGCAGTCCACAACCCACTTCAGAAACTTTTATTTTCGATAAACAGCGCGATACCGTTTACAGCATTTCTACCAAAGAAATTCCTGGCATTAAAGACCTGCCTGATTATGTGAAGGATTACCCTAAACAGTTAGAGCAGCGCCAGAAGTTGAACGCCGACCGTAAGGTTACCGTTTACGGCCCTTTCTGGGCAGAAGACGGTAAAAATGCCGTAGCTGTAGTGACTGCGCAAGACAATAAAGACCGCTGGATTATGAAAGTTGATCCGGAAACAGGTAAACTTTCCCTGCTGGATCGTCAGCGTGATGAAGCCTGGATCGGTGGCCCCGGCATCGGCGGCGCGTATGGTGCAGGAACTATTGGCTGGGTAGATAACACCCACCTGTACTACCAGAGCGAAGCTACAGGCTATTCGCACATCTATGTAGTTGACGTAACCAATGGCACTAAAAAACAACTGACCAGCGGTAAATGGGAAGTTCAACAGCTGGATCTTTCTAACGATAAAAAGACATTTTACTTCATCGCCAACGTAGAGCATCCCGGCATTACCAACTATTACTGTTTGCCTGTTACCGGTGGTACGCCTGTTAAGCTAACAAGTATGAAAGGCGGCAACGAGGTAGAACTTTCTCCGGATGAAAAATGGCTGGCTATCCGCTATTCCTATTCTAATAAACCTTGGGAACTTTACCTGCAACCCAACAAAGCAGGTGCAAAAGCGGTACAGGTTACCAATTCTGTCACTGCAGAATTTAAAGCCTACCCTTGGCGCGAACCGCAGGTAATTACCTTTAAAAACCGTTACGGCAGTGATGTATATGCGCGTTTGTATGTACCGGCTAATCCGGCCCCTTCGCATCCAGCTGTAGTGTTTGTACACGGCGCAGGTTACCTGCAAAACGTACATTATTACTGGAGCCAGTACTTCCGCGAATACATGTTCAATAACCTGTTAACAGATATGGGCTATACCGTGCTGGATGTGGATTACACCGGCAGCTCTGGCTATGGCCGCGACTGGCGTACCGGAATTTACCGCCATATGGGTGGTAAAGACCTGACCGACCAGGTTGACGGCGTGAAAATGCTGGTAGACAAATACGGTGTTAACCCAAAGAATGTAGGCTTGTATGGTGGATCTTACGGCGGTTTCATTACCCTGATGGCCATGTTTACCCAACCTGATGTTTTCGCCGCGGGCGGTGCACTGCGTTCTGTTACAGATTGGGCACATTATAACCATGGTTATACCGCCAACATCCTGAACGAACCGTATAATGATGAGAAAGCTTACAAGCAAAGCTCGCCTATTTACTTTGCGAACGGCTTAAAAGGAAACTTGCTGATGGCGCATGGCATGGTAGACCAAAATGTAAACTTCCAGGATATAGTTCGCCTGACGCAACGTTTGATCGAACTGCATAAAGACAACTGGTCGCTGGCGCCCTACCCTGTAGAAGACCATGGCTTTACCGAACCCAGCAGCTGGGCCGACGAGTACAAACGTATTTTGAAGCTGTTTGAAGAAACGCTGAAGAAATAGCAGGAATTAAAAAAGCCACTTTTGTAATCAAGACAAAAGTGGCTTTTTCGATAGTACCCAAATCGTTTCGGGATCATTCACCTTAATATCCCTTATTTAGGACCGTAAGTAGCAATCGGTACAATCATTTCTTCTAATGAAATCCCCCCGTGCTGGAACGATTCGTTATAGAAGTTCACAAAGTGATTGTAATTGTTCGGGTACACGAAATAGCTGTCGCCTTTCGCAAACACGAAGCTCGAACTTACATGCAGCTTTGGCAGCATAGCATCATGCGGGTTTTTGATATGCAGTACATCCTTGGCGTTGAAATTCAGATTTTTGCCTTGTTTATAACGCAGGTTGGTGTTGGTATTACGGTCGCCAATGATCTTGCTCGGATTTTTCACCCGGATGGTACCATGGTCTGTCGTGATGATCACCTTTACTTGTTTTTGCGACAGGAAGCGCAGGAGATCCAGCAATGGCGAGTGTTCGAACCAGGAAAGCGTAAGCGAGCGATAAGCGGCATCGTCACTGGCCAGCTCGCGGATCATCTGCATATCTGTACGGGCATGCGAAAGCATATCCACAAAGTTATAGACTACCACGTTCAGCTCGTTTTTCATCAGGTTATTTACCGAATCATTCAATGAACGGCCTTCGTCAATGTTCAGGATCTTGTTGTAAGAGAACTTTACATCACGGCGCAGCATTCTTTTCAGCTGATCGCCTAAAAACTGCTCTTCATACAAGTTCTTACCGCCCTCATCCTCGTCGTTCTGCCACATGGTTGGGAAACGTTTTTCCATATCCAGCGGCAGCAGGCCAGAGAAGATCGCGTTTCGCGCATATTGGGTAGCAGTCGGCAGGATACTGTAATAATTATCTTCCTCTTCCAGCCTGAAGTATTCGTTGATGATCGGGTGGATAATGCGGTACTGGTCATATCGCAGGTTATCAATCAGGATGAAGAACACCGGTGTGTTTTCCATTTTTGGAAATACCTTCTTTTTCATCAATTGGTGCGAAAAAATAGGTCCGGCGTCGGGATTCTTGATCCAGTTCGGATAATTCTTCTCGATAAATTTAGAGAACTGTACGTTTGCTTCTGCCTTTTGCATGGTCAGGATCTCATGCATCCCGGCATCGTCCAGTTTTTCGAGCTCGAGTTCCCAATAGATCAGTTTCTTGTAAACGTCCACCCACTCTTGGAAGCTCAGGTTATCGTTCAGGGTCATACCCAGGTGGCGGAAGTCCTGCTGGTAAGCCATGGTGGTTTTTTCAGTCACCAGTCGCTTGTTCTCCGTAAGCTTTTTAATGGTTAACAGTACCTGGCGCGGATTAACCGGCTTGATCAGGTAATCATCTATCTTAGAACCGATGGCATCTTCCATCATGGGTTCTTCTTCGTTTTTAGTGATCAGTACCACCGGGACATCATTGTTCAGTGCCTTAATTTCAGATAAGGTTTCCAGCCCGGTCAGGCCCGGCATGTTCTCATCCAGAAAAACAAGATCGTAATAGTCTGTTTTAAAAGCGTCTACTGCGTCGCGGCCATTGGTTACGGTTTTTACTTTATAACCTTTTTCGTTCAGTAGTAATATATGTGGTTTCAGGAGGTCGATCTCATCATCGGCCCATAAAATAGTTGTTTCCTGCATGGTAGTTTTTTCGAGTTTTGCTTATAACTTGTAAAATAAGTTATTTGTTGAGTGGCGTCCTATATAATTAACATTTATTAACAGAAAAAGGTGGCAACGTTTACAATAAATTAACACTTTTGCAGCCGATATTAACGTTTTGAATAAAAGAAAGATAATCAACGATCCTGTATACGGATTTATCAGTATCCCCACCGAGCTGGTATTCGATCTGATCGAGCATCCGTACTTTCAGCGGTTAAGATATATTAAGCAAGTGGGCATGACGCACCTGGTATATCCCGGGGCTTTGCACACCCGTTTCCACCATGCTTTGGGTGCCATGCACCTGATGCGTACCGCCATAGAAACCCTTCGCGATAAAGGCCACGAGATTACGAATGATGAGCTGGAAGCCGTTACCATAGCTATTTTACTGCACGATATAGGCCACGGGCCGTTTTCGCACGCACTGGAGCGGCATATTGTAAAAGGTATATCGCACGAAGATATCTCGGTATTGCTGATGAACAGGCTGAACGAAACTTTCGGCGGTCGCCTGGATATGGCTTTGCAGATCTTTAATGATACCTATCCTAAACGCTTTCTTCATCAATTGGTGTCCAGCCAGCTGGATATGGACAGGATGGATTACCTGAACCGTGATAGCTTTTTTACCGGCGTAAGCGAAGGTGTGATCAGCTCGGAACGGATCATCAAGATGCTGAATGTCGCGGAAGGCAACATCGTTGTGGAGGAGAAAGGCATTTATTCGATCGAAAAATTCCTGATCGCCCGGCGATTGATGTACTGGCAGGTATACCTGCATAAAACCGTGGTTTCTGCAGAACAGATGCTGGGCAAAATACTGAAACGCGCCAGGGAACTGGCCGTGGCAGGCGAAACGCTTTTTGCCACACCGGCGCTCAGCCATTTCCTGGTTAATCAGATCAGCAGGGAAATGTTCATTGCTGACGAAGCGCATCTGAAGATCTTTACCTGTTTGGATGATACCGATATTATGTCGGCAGTAAAAGTATGGACGGGCCATAAAGACAAGATATTAGCCGAGCTTTGTACCCGCCTGATACAGCGAAAACTTTACCATGTGGATATTACCGCTACGCCTGCAGATGAGCATACTGTAACAGAATTGCGCCTGCATGCATCTAAGCGCTATAATTTAAGTATGGAGGAAGCCGAATATTTTGCCTTTACAGATGGCATCAGCAATTATGCCTACAAGGCCGATGAGGGTAGTATTTTAATACTGAAAAATAACCGCCAAACCATAGATATAACGGCTGCAAGCGATAATTTTAACTTGCAGGCACTGGCTCGGCCGGTAGAGAAATATATATTGTGCTATACCAAAGATCTTAATTAATACGTATACTTTCATATAATTTGCTGCTTAGATATTAACACTTAAATTTGTACGATGCAATTTACTGCACATGAAATAGGCTTATTGCTGAACGGGAGCGTTGAGGGAGATGCACAAGCGGTTGTGAAAAGTTTGGCTAAAATAGAAGAAGCCGGAGCGGGATCATTGTCTTTTCTGGCAAACCCGCGGTATGAGCAGCACCTGTATACTACCAATGCCTCTGTTGTAATTGTGAACAAAGACCAGGTATTAACAGAACCGGTTAAGCCAACATTGGTACGCGTAGAAAATGCTTACAGTGCTTTTTCTGTTTTATTGGAAAAATACAACACCATTAAGCTTAATAAAAAAGGCATAGAGCAACCCAGCTATATTCACCCATCGGCGCAAATAGGCGAGGGTGTTTATATCGGCGCTTTTAGCTACATCGGGCCGGATGTTAAAATAGGTAATAACTCGAAGATCTACCCTAATACTTACCTGGCTGATAATGTATCTGTCGGTAACAATACCACCGTTTTTGCAGGTGTAAAGATTTATTTCGATTGCGTGATCGGCAATAATGTGATCATTCATTCCGGTGCGGTAATTGGCAGTGATGGTTTCGGGTTTGCCCCCAAATCAGACGGCAGCTATGATAAGATCAGCCAGATCGGTAACGTAGTTATTGAAGACGAGGTTGAAATTGGTGCCAATACCACTATTGACCGTGCTACCATGGGCTCCACCGTTATCCGCAAAGGCGTTAAGCTGGATAACCTGATCCAGATTGCGCACAACGTAGAGCTGGGTTCTAATACAGTGATCGCCTCGCAAACCGGTGTTTCCGGAAGCGCCAAAGTGGGCGAAAATTGTATTATCGGCGGGCAGGCCGGTGTAGTTGGGCATATCAGCATTGCAAAAGGCTCGCAGATACAGGCAAAATCAGGCATCAGCCGTTCTATAACAGATGAAGGCAAGAAATGGGCGGGTGCCCCGGCAGTTTCTTACCAGGATAATATGCGTTCGCAGGTGGTTATTAACAGGCTGCCCGAATTAGAGAAAAAAGTAAACGAACTTGAAAAAATAATTGCTGAACTAAGAAAAATCAGCATATAGCATTAAAATCTGATGCAGTCTCCCTTACAAATTATGAATGTAAAGCAAAGAACCATCAAGGCGCCGGTAGTAATATCGGGTACCGGCTTACATACCGGTGAAAGCGTAACAATGACGTTTAATCCCGCGCCGGAAAACCATGGATTCAAATTCAGACGGATCGACCTTGAAGGACATCCTATTATAGATGCCGATGTGGATAACGTAACCGATACTTCGCGCGGTACAACCATTACCCAGAACGGCGCCAGCGTAAGCACGGTAGAACACGTTTTGGCAGCATTGGTAGGTTTGGAAATTGATAATGTGCTGATTGATGTAGACGGGCCGGAAACGCCTATTATGGATGGTAGTTCCATGCCGTTTGTTGACGCCATGTTAACCGCCGGTTTTGAAGAGCAGGATGCCGACCGCGAGTATTACCACATCCCTTACAACATTCACTACTCTGAACCAGACCGTAAGGTTGAGATGGTAGCAATGCCGCTGGACGATTACCGCTTTACCTGCATGGTAGATTATAATTCGCCGGTGCTGGGCAGCCAGCATGCCAGTATTTCTACCATTTCAGAATTCAAAAAGGAGATTGCTTCCTGCCGTACCTTCTGCTTTTTGCACGAACTGGAAATGCTGCTGCAGCATGACCTGATCAAGGGCGGCGATATCAACAACGCGATTGTAGTGGTAGATAAAACTATCGACAAAGAAGAACTGGCGCATTTAGCCAAGCTATTTAACCGCGAAGATATTGACGTTGCGCCACAGGGTATCCTGAATAACATAGAGCTTCGCCACCAGAACGAGCCTGCAAGGCATAAACTGCTGGACATGATCGGTGACCTGGCCCTGGTAGGTGTTCCGCTGAAGGGGCATATCATGGCTGCGCGCCCGGGCCATGCGGCAAACGTAGCATTTGCGAAAAAGATCAAAGCGCTGATCAAAAAAGAGCGCGGACGCAAGCACCTGAAGGTTTATAACCCTAACGCTAAACCGGTGTATGATGTAGAGCAGATTATGCAGATACTGCCGCATCGCCCGCCGATGTTGCTGGTAGATAAAATTCTGGAACTGACCAAAACGCACGTGGTGGGCTTGAAAGCCGTAACCATGAACGAGCCTTTCTTCCCGGGCCACTTCCCGGGTGCACCGGTAATGCCGGGCGTATTGCAGATAGAGGCGATGGCGCAAACAGGCGGCATACTGGTATTAAATACCGTGCCCGATCCTGAAAATTATCTTACCTTGTTCCTTAAAATAGAGAACGCCCGGTTTAAAGATAAAGTGCTGCCTGGCGATACCCTGATTTTCCGCTGCGATTTGGTTGCACCGATCCGCCGCGGTATTGCGCAAATGAAAGGTATAGGTATGGTTGGTGAAAAAGTGGTAGTTGAAGCCGAACTGATGGCGCAGATTGTAAAATATAAAGAAGCATGATTCAGCCTTTAGCATATATCCACCCGCAGGCAAAAATTGCCGATAACGTGGTGATAGAGCCTTTTGTAACCATCCATAAGGATGTAGAAATTGGTGAAGGCACCTGGATTGGGTCAAACGCAACAATTATGGAAGGGGCGCGCATTGGTAAAAATTGCCGTATTTTCCCCGGTGCCGTAATTTCAGCCATCCCGCAGGACCTTAAATACAAAGGCGAACAGACGCTGACGATCATCGGTGATAATACTACCATCAGGGAATGTGTCACTATCAACCGTGGTACTTCAGATCACTGGAAGACAGAAATTGGCAGTAACTGTTTGTTAATGGCTTATTGCCACGTAGCGCATGATTGCGTGGTAGGCAATAACTGTATCTTTTCTAATAATACAACGCTGGCAGGCCATATTTTTATCGGCGACTATGTAGTGCTGGCGGGTATGGTGGCCATCCACCAGTTCTGTAAAGTTGGTTCACACGCCTTTGTAACCGGCGGTTCCCTGGTACGCAAGGATGTTCCGCCTTATGTAAAAGCAGCTCGCGAGCCGCTTTCGTATGCAGGTATCAACTCTGTTGGTTTGCGTCGCCGCGGTTTCAGCGATGACAAGATCAACGAGATACAGGATATTTACCGCACGCTGTTCATCAAAAACAATAATGTGAGCAAGGCGATGGAAATTATCGAAGCCGACTTTAAACCTACCGAGGAACGCGATGAGATCCTGAACTTCATCAACGGATCGCAGCGCGGTATCATGAAGGGGTTCGGGAATAACTAATTCGACAGAAGTCCATAGTCGATAGTCCATAGACCATGGAAAAATGAATGATGGACTATTGACTATGGACCATGGACTTTTTACCATCTCCCTCGATAACATTGGCCGTCGCTTTAACCGCGACTGGATTTTTCGCCGTGTTAATTTCACTTTTACTTCTGGTGAAAGCTACGCCATACTGGGGCCAAATGGTTCTGGCAAATCAACTTTATTACAAGTGCTGAATGCAAGTATGGGCCCTTCTGAAGGGAAAATTAGCTATACGCTGAATAATGCGCCGCTTTCACACGAGCATGTTTACCAGCATCTGGCGCTTGCCGCGCCCTACCTGGAGCTGATTGAAGATTTTTCGATGGAAGAGATGATCGACTTCCATTTCAAATTCAAAAGCTACCTACCCGGAACGGATAAGCAACAGGTTATTTCTCTTCTAAACCTTAAAGGCGGTGCAGGAAAACAGATCCGCTATTTTTCTTCGGGCATGAAGCAGCGGCTGAAGCTGGCCCTTGCCTTTTGTTCTGATACACCCATCCTGATGCTCGACGAGCCCACTTCTAACCTGGACCAACAGGGCGTTGACTGGTATCTGCAACTCGTTGGCCAATTCACCCGGGAACGGTTAACCATTGTTTGTTCGAACCAGCCGCATGAATATGCCTTTTGCAAACATCAGCTGAACATCTCCGACTATAAAAACTAAGCCCGGTGCCCTTTTGCTCTCGTGGTTAAATGTTTATCTTGGTAGAAAATCTTTAAACCCTAATATTTAAATGAAAAAACAGGTACTCGCTTTGTTTTCCATGGCAGCTATGGCTACAGTAAGCTACGGGCAGGCCAAATTGGTAGAGAAAGTAACCAAAAAAGGGAATGAAATTGTAATTCCTTACGAGAAGTATGTGTTGCCCAATGGCTTAACGCTGATTTTGCACGAAGATCATTCTGATCCGCTGGTACACGTTGACGTAACTTATCACGTAGGCTCGGCGCGCGAAGAGATTGGGAAATCTGGCTTTGCGCACTTTTTTGAACACATGATGTTCGAAGGCTCGGAACATGCCCCGAAGGGTACCTTTGATAAAACGATTATTGGTAACGGTGGTACCAACAATGGGTCAACCAACCGAGACCGCACCAACTATTACGAAACTGTCCCCAATAATTTACTGGAAGATGCCCTTTGGCTGGAAGCAGACCGTATGGGCTTTTTATTAGGCCAGGTTACGCAAGAGCGTTTCGAGGTGCAGCGTGCTACCGTGAAGAACGAACGCGGGCAGAACTATGACAACCGCGCTTACGGCCTGGCTTTTGAAAACACCAGTAAAAACCTTTATCCGTACGGGCATCCATATTCCTGGTTAACTATTGGCTATATTGAAGATTTGAACCGCAGCAATGTAAATGATCTGAAGAATTTCTTTCTGCGCTGGTATGGCCCCAACAATGCCACCCTGACGATAGGTGGTGACCTCAATCCCGCAACTACGCTGAAACTGGTAGAGAAATATTTTGGTACCATCCCGCGTTGCCCGGCAGTTTCGCCAGTGAAGGTTTCCCCGGTAACGCTGACAGAGAACAGGTATGTTTCTTATACCGATAATTATGCCCGCCTGCCGCTGTTAAGCATTACTTACCCAACCGTTCCGCAGTACACCAAAGACGAGGCCGCTTTAGATTGCCTGGCCGAAATTTTGGGCCAGGGCCGTAACTCGGTTTTATACCAGAACCTGGTGAAAAAGCAATTGGCGTTACAGGCTACAGCAACCGGTTCGAATACCGAACTGGCCGGCGAATTCATTGTTCGTATCACCCCGCTACCGGGTAAATCACTGGCGGATATGCTGCAACTGTACCAGGCGTCTTTAGATTCACTTGAAAAACGTGGCGTTACAGATGAAGATTTGGCAAAGTTTAAAGGCGGTATGCAATCAAACATCATCAACGGTTTACAGAGCGTTTCTGGTAAAGTGTCAGAGTTGGCCGCATTCCAAACGTTCACCGGCAACCCGAACCGCATCGGCGAGATTTTAAAAGAATATGCTTCGCTGACCAAAGAACAGGTGATGGCCGTTTTTCATAAATATATTAAGGGCCATGGCGCTGTGGTTTTAAGCGTATTAACCAAAGGGCAGGAGAACCTGATCGCCCATGCAGATAATTACCAGATTGACAAAAGCAATTATATAAAACCAAACTATGGTTATGAAGGCTTGAAATATGTAAAAGCGGTAGACCATTTCGACAGAGCTAAGAAACCTGCGCTTGGGCCAAACCCGGTTACCAAATCACCTGCCTTCTGGCGGAAGGATCTGCCTTCTGGTACCCGTGTAATCGGCGTGCAAAATACCGAAGTGCCGGTGGTAACGCTCAACCTTACTTTGCCGGGCGGCCGTTTAACGGAGGCAAAAGATTTTTCAAAGCTGGGTATCACCAGTCTTTTTACCGCCATGATGCAGGAGGACACCAAGAATTATTCGGCAGAGCAATTTGCTTTGGAACTTCAGAAACTGGGGAGCAGCATCCGCGTAAGCAGTACTACAGATGGTTTGGTATTTTCGGTGCAGGCTTTAAAAAGCGGTTTGCCAAGAACACTGGCCCTATTGCAAGAGCGGATCTTGAACCCCGTATTTACCGAAGCTGCTTTCAATCGTAATAAACGCCAGGCATTAGAATCTTTTAAGCTGGCTAAATCCCAACCAGCCGCAATCGCCGATGATGTTTTCAATAAAATCAATTATGGTACGGATAACATTCTTGGGGTAAGCGCAAACGAGAAGACCGTAGGCAACATTACCTTGCAGGATATTCAAAACTATTACAATAACTTTATTACTGCTGAAGGCGCTAAAGCTGTAGCTGTTGGCGATGTGACTGAAGCTGAACTATTAGGCCAGCTAAGCTTTTTAGATAAACTACCTAAGAAAAATATCGCACTGCCGGTCCCTGCCGCACCACTGGTGGTTAGCAAAACCAAGGTTTACCTGGTTGATGTACCTAAAGCAGCACAGACCGAATTCAGGGTAGGGTATGGTACTACTTTGAAATATGACCCAACGGGTGAATATTATCAATTGTTCCTGGCTAACTACCCGCTGGGCAGCGGCTTTACCAGCCGGGTAAATATGTACTTGCGCGAAACCCGCGGCTGGACCTATGGCGCCAATATCCGTACGGCTGCGAGTAAATACTCAACTGATTATTACTTCAGTTCTGGAATCCGTGCCAACGCAACAGATAGTGCCCTTACTGCGCTGATGGGTGAGTTTAAAAAATATATTGCCGAAGGCCCGACCGATGATGAAGTAGTTACCATTAAGAAAGCCATTGCCCAGGGCGATGCTTTGCGTTACGAAACCGGCGCACAGAAGGCGTTCTTTGTGCAGCGGTTATTGGATTATGACCTCGATCCGGGATACCTGACCAGGCAGAACCAAATATTAAACAGTACAACTGCTGCGCAAATGAAAGCAACAGCCGCCAAATGGATTAAACCGGATCAGATGAATATTTTACTGGTAGGGGATAAGGCCGCAATTTTGCCGGGCTTACAAAAGCTGGGTTATGATGTTGTGGAATTAAATACAGACGGTGAACCGGTTACTAAACAATAACTGCTTGATTGTTTGCTGTTAAGTCCATAAGTTTGCGCCTCAATTATAGATTATGTCAAAAGCATCAGAAATAAAAAACGGCAGTATACTTCGCTTCAACGGCGAGTTGGTGCAGGTAGAAGAGTTTATTCACCGTACGCCGGGCAACTTACGTGCATTTTACCAGGCACGTATGCGTAACGTTAAAACCGGTAAATTAGTTGAATACCGTTTCCGTACCGACGAAGATGTAGAGATTGCCCGTGTAGAAACCAATGATTACCAGTACTTATACGAAGACGGTAACGACCTGGTAGTAATGGATAACAATACTTACGAACAGTTTAATGTTCCTAAGCACCTTTTTGGTAACAGCGTTAAATTCCTGAAAGAGGGTACTAACGTAATTGTGGCTTTTGAAAGCGATGAACCGATTACCGCAAAAGCTCCTGCTTCTGTAGAGTTGGAAATTACTTATACCGAGCCTGCCGTTAAAGGCGACACTTCTACCAACGCGTTAAAGGCCGCTACCGTGGAAACCGGTGCAGAGATACGTGTTCCTTTGTTTATCAACATTGGCGACCGGGTAAAAGTTGATACCGCTACCGGTGCTTACTCTGAGCGTGTGAAAAGTTAATAACTAGCATAGTTAAATAGAAGGCCTTCGTTAATAGCGAGGGCCTTTTTGTTAAACCACTTTGCCGTAAATCAGTTATCTTTGGGTATGCAGTCGATAGAATATTATAAAGAAATCATATCTCCTGTGTTAAAGCGCTTCCATATCAGGCATGCAGCAATATTCGGTTCGGTTGCGAAAAACAACCATACAGAGCAGAGTGATCTTGATGTATTGATAGAGGCAGAAAATGGATTTACGCTGTTTGATACACTTGAACTTGAGCGTGTGTTGTCTGAACTTACGCAGTGTAAAGTAGACATTGTGGAATATAACGCGCTTAAGCCTGCGATAAGAGAAGAGGTTTTGCAAACCGCCGTTGATATTTTATGAGCAAGAGCGACGCGGTTTATTTATCAGATATCAGAGAGTCGGTTGACATCATCTTGAAATACACAGCTAACGTTACTGAACAGGAATTCTTAAATGATACGATGCTTCAGGATGCGGTGATCAGGAGACTTGAAATTATCGGAGAAGCGGCGTCGAAACTTTCAAATCAATTTATAGTCGCGAATCCGGCGATACCCTGGAAGTTGATGAAGGCTATGCGCAACAAGCATATTCACGAATATTCAGGTGTTTCGCCATCTACAATCTATTCCACCATCATTAAGGATATTCCCATCTTACAAACGCAGTTGGACCAGTTAGGCTGATAAATTTGACCAAAACAGAAATCCGTAAGTTCTATATCGCAAAACGTAACCAGCTCTCACGGGTTGAATGCGAAGAACTTTCTTATGGCATCTTGCGGCAGTTTCAACAGCTTGACCTGGCGGGGGTGGAATATTTGCACTTATTCTTGCCGATTGATCAGCGTAAAGAACCGGATACACGGTTGATCAGGGATTGGCTGAAAACCACTTATCCGCAAATTAAGCTGGTTTATCCTAAAACTAACTTTGCCGACTTCAGCATGGAATGTTACCTGGATGATGAAGTGCTGGAAATCGAAGTAAATGCTATTGGTATACCCGAGCCGGTCAGCGGCAACCTGCTTGATCCGGCATTAATAGATATGGTATTAGTGCCTTTATTGGCATTCGACAAGCGCGGTTACAGGGTGGGTTATGGCAAAGGTTTTTATGATCGCTTCACTACTAACTGCCGCCCGGATGCCAAATTTATCGGTTTATCTTTCTGGCCGCCTGTTGATTTGATTGACGATCTGAATGAATACGACCAGCAACTGACAGGGTGTATTACTCCTGAGCAATATTGGGCGTTTAAAAATCAGTAATCTTCCGATTCTGGGTAACCTTAATTTGAATTCGCTAAATCAAGCCGGGAGCATCAAACTTTCAAGATTTTAATCTATCTTGGGTTCTGATTTATCAGTTTTTCAACTTACCATTTATCACAACACAAACCATGCTGAAAAAGCGCTGCCTCACGTTTATTGCTGTTATTTTTATCCAGTTAACCACATTTGGGAAAGCTGCCCTAAGTCTGCCCGAGCCGTCTGTAGATCTAAGAGTAGAATTGCTGAGTATTGTATTCCGCCTGGCGGGTAACCCTGAATACAATGGAGAAGATAATGTGGCATACGTTAAGGCGATTCATCAGCACTTTGATCCTTTTATCAATCACCCGGCGGTCCGCTACGCAAAAATGTTGAGGGATAGCAATGGGATAAGTTATGATAAAGTGATGTCTATGGCGGTTCATTTAAAAGCTCCCCCGGCATTAACACCTATTGTGCCATTTTCGGTTGAATTACCCGATAAAAGATGGACAGTGCCCCAGGCGATAAAGTTTACAACCTTGCTTCAGCAGTTTTATAAAGATGCCGGTTGTGCGGCTTTTTTTGACGCGCAAAAGCCCCGGTATCAGTTGGCCAAAGAACGGTTTGACCTGCTTTTTAAAAAATTAGATGCAAGCTGGTATCGTCAATTTTATGGGAGCGCGGGCTCAGAGCAGTTCAATATTATTATCGGGTTGGGTAATGGTGGTGGAAACTACGGCCCGCACCTGAATATACCCGGTAAGCAGCAAACGGCGTATGCCATTATCGGCCCCGGTAGCTTTGATGAACAAGGCGATCCAACCTTTGAAATCGATTCATACCTGCCGACCTTGATACATGAGTTTAATCATTCTTTCATTAACTATCTGTCAGACCTGTATGAGAAAGAGCTAACTAAACCGGGACAACTTATTTTTGAAAAAGAAGGTCCGAAAATGCTCCGCATGGCTTATGGCGAATGGAAGACGATGCTCAATGAGGCCATGGTTAGGGCGGCAGTAATTCTTTATTTAGAGCGCCATGATACCAATAAAGCTATAATAGACCAGGAGATAAAGTCCGAGCAATCCAGGGGTTTTGTTTGGATGCCGCAACTGGTAGAATTACTGCATCGTTATGAAGCCAGTCGGGATAAGTATCCTACGCTTCAAAGCTTTATGCCTGAGGTGGTGAATTTTTACCAGAATGTATCTGCTAATATTAATAAGTATGAAGAAGACTACTTGCAGCATTGCGCCAAGGTGGTATCGGTTGCTCCGTTTAAAAATGGAGACAATAATGTAGATGCTGCGGTATCAGAAATAACATTCAATTTTGATAAGCCCCTGGATGGTAACCGTTATTTTTTTGGGCCTGGTGAAAAAGGGATGTCACATTATCCAAAATCGCTCAAACTCACATTTTCTAATGATAACAAAAGTCTGATCATGAAGGTGCAACTTCTACCGAATACTGAATATCAAATCAGCATTGCCGGAAGCAGAATGCGCACCAGCGACGGGTATAGCGTGCAGAACTATACCCTCGATTTCAAGACTGGAGGTAAATGAGTCGGACTGCTTTTCAATAGTAATAATAATCACTTCAAGTCATGCCGAACTTGTTTCGGCATCTAATTTCAAAGGACAAAAAATAGAGATGCTGAATTAACCCTTCGACGAGCTCAGGGTGACATCCTCCCAGAATGACAAGAAAATTAATATTATCCTATAGCGCTAATTCCAGTAATACCGGGCAATGGTCAGAGTGGCGGGCTTCGGATAGGATCGCCGCCCTTTTGATCTTATCGCGCAGCGGATCTGTAATCATGTTATAATCGATACGCCAGCCCAGGTTCTTGGCCCTCGCGTTAGCGCGGAAACTCCACCACGTGTAGTTATGCGGTTCTTTGTTCATATGACGGAACGAATCGACAAAACCGGATTGGATAAATTGTTCCATCCATTCGCGTTCTTCAGGTAAAAACCCCGACGAGTTTGCGTTCGATTTTGGATTATGAATGTCTATCGGGCGGTGGCAAATGTTGTAATCGCCGGAAACCACCAGGTTAGGATAAGCCCAACGTAACTGGTTCAGGTATTCGCCGAATTCATTCAGGAACCTGAACTTAAATCCCTGGCGTTCCTCGCCGCTGGAACCCGATGGGAAGTAAACGCTCATGACAGACAGGTCTTCAAAATCCACACGAATGTTTCTTCCTTCACGGTCAAAGTCGCTGATGCCGCAACCGTACTCGATGTGCTTCGGCGTATGTTTGGTAAAGATGGCAGTGCCGCTATAGCCTTTCTTTTCTGCCGGGTACCAATAATGCTGGTAACCCAGGTGCTCTACCAGGTGCAAATCTGTCAGTACATCGGGTGTGGCCTTTATTTCCTGCAGGCATACCACGTCAGCGTCGCTGGCCTGTAGCCAGCTTAACCAGTTTTTGCTGATAGCAGAACGGATGCCGTTTATATTATAAGTAACGATCTTCATGATGACTTTCAGAATTCAGAATTCAGATTTTCGATTTCGGATTTAATTTAAATCTTTGAATTTACTACTAAAGGTTACCAGACCTGATTACACTTATCATGTTATGGATAGCTGGAAATTCAAAACTGAACATTCGAATTTCGAAATCGAAAGTTAGTCTAATCCCAAAATCTTATCCAGTGCTTTGCACGATTTTTTATTCAATAATTCCACCGTCATCGGTACATCTTCTAACGGGCGGTCGTGCGCGTCTTTCTTTACGGCGGCAATGCGGTCTACCATATCTATCCCGCTGATTACTTCGCCATAAACAGTATAGTTTTGATCGAGGTGGGGCACACCGCCAACGGATTTATACCAGTCGCGCTGCCAGGAAGGTATTTTGCGTCCTTTTAAACGGGTTTGCTCCAGCGTGTCCAGCTTTCCGTCTGTAAAGCGTTTGCCTTCGGTGATGTAAAACTGGCATCCGCTGGATGCTTTAGCCGGGTTATCGTCCCGGGCTGCAGCCAGCACGCCGCGTTTGTGAAACAGGCTGTCTTTAAACTCAGCCGGTACAGTATAGCCTACATCGCCATTACCCAACTCTTGCCCAGGTTTAGCTTTTTTCGAATCCGGGTCGCCACCCTGGATCATGAAGTTCTGAATTACCCGGTGAAACAACGTGCCATTGTAGAAACCCTGTTTTGTAAGCTTGATGAAATTGTCGCGATGCTTAGGCGTTTCATTATACAGCCGGATGATGCACTGGCCGTATGCCGTTTTAATACTTACGTATTGGTTCTTTGGCCCTTTTGCAAATGCCTGGGCGGCCAGGATAAATAAAAATGTTAGTGATAAAAGTTTTTTCATATCGGGTTGTTCATCTCGTCAAAGTAATCAACAATTAGCGATTTTATCAGCATTTCCTGCTCCAGCATGGTATAGTTAGGAACATTTTTAACCAGTTTCCAATGCGGCCAGCCGTCCTGGTCCAGCCCCTCCAATTCGTAAAAACCTAATTTACTTAACAGCTTGCAGGTTGCTATATGCATCAGCTCTTCTTTTTGGCGCTTGCTGAATTTGCGCGGACCCTGGCCCAGTTCCTGCACGCCGATCAGGAAAAGCATTACTTTAATATCTGGTTTTTCACCATCAAATTCTGCCGCAATAAACTGTTGCAGCTCTGCCCATCTTTTATTCGTTTCCGCCGGTGTCATGTTTGCAAATATAGGCTATTTAATGGTCGCGGGCAGGTAAACAAAAAGGTCGCTGCAAAATGCAAACGACCTTTGATTATTATATGGTTGAGGGAATGGGCTTTTATTTATTAAGTATGACCTCACCTAAATCCTTTCCAAAAGAGAGGACTTATTATTAACGATGCAGTTATTAGACTTTAAGGTTTTTATCCCAGATTCAAAATTGTATTAAATGAATTAGTTTCCAGATTTTACGCGGTTGCTTTCTTCTGCACCGGTTTGGTGTTGGCGAACGCGGATCTTGGTATTGCCAAAATTATAGGTGAAGGTTAAGCGGCCGACGCGGGTTTCATTCTTCTGATGAATATCGATGTTATTACCCTGCGCCCGGCTGATAACATTGTTTTCGCGCATGTTAAAGATGTCGCTTACAGACAGTTTCAGGCTGGCTTTCTTGTTTAGGAAGGCCTTGCTGATGCCACCATCAATAGAATATTGTGGTTTGATGAGGAAATAACCATATACTAACGATGATTGGTAATTACCGGTAATTTCCATTTTAAACAGCTTCCCTACAGTGAAGTTATTACTCAGGCGGCCGTTATAAGCCAATTTTCCATCGTCCAGGTTTCCGCTGCCCAATGTGCCGTTTTGTACACTGCCAGATTTAAAGCTCATGTAAAAAGCAGTTGCGTTTAAATTACCGCTCCACCATTTGGTGAGTTGGAACGGGGTGTTCAAATTCAGGTTATAGTTGTTTTGAACACGCAGGTTAAGCGTGGTCTGGAAGGTTGCCTTTTTTGCCGGGTCGGTCAGGATCACCTCTGTAATCACGTCATTCGTACGGCTGTAACCCAAGGTAAGATTAATAGCGTGGTTATAGGTGTAGTTCAACTCGAAAGAATTGGTGTACTGCGGCTTCAAAAATGGGTTGCCTTGTGAATAAGTAAACTGATCGAGGTAATATACAAACGGGTTTAAGTTATCATAGCTAGGGCGGTCAATCCGGCGGCTGTAGTTGAAACCGATCTCGTTTTTTTGATTAATGGTATGGTTGATAAATAAACTTGGGAACAAGTTCAGATAAGAGCGGTCTACCACACGGTTATGGTCATCGCTTACACTACCGGTTACCAGGTTGCCGTTAGAGCTGGTATACTCTGCACGCAGACCTGCCTGTACAGAAGTGTTTTTAAACTGTTTATTGTAATTCAGGTACCCGGCTCCAATTCGTTCGGTGTAAATAAAACGGTTGGTTAAGGTAGCGTCATTAATATAACCTTTGGTAGTACTGTCCACTTCAGCACGCAGGTCGTTATCTGTTTTTACAGAACTGTATTTCATACCGGCTTCCAGTTTTGATGTTTTGTTCAGCGGCAGTGCATAGTCTGCTTTTGCCGAACGGATATCTATTTCAGAAGGGGTGTTGTTGCGGCGTAACAAAGGGATATGGTTTTCTACTCCGTTATTACCAAAGAACATGGTGTTATATTGTGCGGCAGACCGGTTCTTGAAAGTCGAATAATCTAAGTCGGCGTTCAACTCCTGCCCTGCGGTATCTAACTGCAAATGGTCGTTCAGGTTAAAAGCCAGGTTCTTGTAGCTTTGGTCGATAACGGAGTTAGTGATTTGATAACCATTATAGACAAGAAGTTTGTTACCAATATTGGTGCGATTGAAGTTGTCGTCCCTTTCCGGGTTAAAGTAACCGCTGGCCACAAATCCCAAAGTGTTTCTTTTGCCGGTTTCCACGTCAGCCCCAACCCTGAAATTATTGTAATGGTAACTATTAGTCATGCGGGTTTGCTGGCTGAAGTATGTGGTACTGGTTTGGTCAGTAACAGTTCTGTCTATACCCAGGTTGTTGGTACGTTTGCTGTCGCCGCGGCTCAGGGTACCGAAAATGTTTACGTTGCCTTCTTTATGGTTTAAGGTTAAAGAGGTATTATCCCTGAAATACTTGCCGAGTGCAGCAGTGGCAGAAATGTTGCCGTTTGTACCGCTCTGACGGTTCTTTTTTAGCTTGATGTTGATGATGCCCGAGTTACCCGCAGCATCATATTTAGCCGATGGGTTGGTAATGATCTCGATGGATTGGATGGTGTTACCATCTGTCGACCGCAGTAAGGTGGCTAATTGCGCCGCAGAAAGATAGGTTAGCTTATCGTTGATCATCACGGTAACGCCCTGCTTTCCGCGAAGGCTAATGTTGTCGTCTTTGTCTACAGTTACACCAGGCGCTTTCTCCAGAATCTCCATGGCAGAGTTGCCCGCCGCCAGGATACTGTTCTCTACATTCATCACTGTGCGGTCTGTTTTCCGCTCGATCAATGGCCGGCTGGCTACTACGTTTACCGTTTGCAAGCTCTTGCTGGCCTGTTGTAATTGCAGCACCGGTACGGTAACAGTTGCACCTTCGGTAACGTTAAAAGTTTTCGAGGCAGATTTCAGGTAGCCAACCATAGTGGCCTTTACCACATAGCTGCCTGCTTTAACACCGGTGAAGGTGTAAATGCCGTTATCATTGGTCAGGGTGCCTTTTACTACGGTTGAATCTTTGCTTCTTAGCAAACTTACGGTTGCGTAATCTGCCGGTTTGCCGTTTTCGTTAGTCAAGGTCCCTTTCACTTTAGCGGTACCTGCGGTTTGAGCGTTTGCGGCGCCTGCACTTAAAAGTAATGCAGCAAACGCGAATATTTTTGTATAGTGTGATTTCATTGTTTATAGTGATGTGATTGTAGTATATATTCTTTAGTTCCCTGATATTTGGGCAATAGTTATCCCATTAAAGATTTTTCGTCTTTTTTTAAAATGCTAATAAAACTTGTGCTTGTGCGTCAGTTAATCTTAACCCGTGCGGGTTGCCGATTTTTAAGTTTAGATGCAGGTTGGGAATAAAAGGTTACAGCGAGAAATTAAAAATTATCACGGGGATCAGTTTTTTTAAAACGTCGCGGTAAAGATCAAAACCCCTGATGCCTGTTTCGCAGATATCGCATGAGGGTACCAGTGGCTGTTCATAAGCCCTGGATACAAGAAAGCCGATAAGTAAAATAATAAGCCCGGTTATCATGGCCAGGCTTATGTATTTATAACTTTTTCGCATTTGGTTTAATGACCGCCGTATCAATTTTTAAAGTGTCCACCTTGCATCTGATCCCGTTTTCTGTCATCATAAATGTCAGCTTATCGGGCGAGCTTAGTTTATTGTCGCTGGCGCAGGCATAAAAATCGGCATTTGTGTAATTTCTTAGCGCTCTTTCTATAATTATTTTTGAATTCAGCGGAAGTTTAAGCGTCAGGTTGATCTCCTCGTTATGCCAGGTGTTCTTTTTTAGCTGGTGTAGGCGGTAGTCAAAGTTCAATACCGTATCTTTCTGGGTGAAATTATATTGCGTATTACGTGCGTTCATCAGTGCTTCTTCGTAGGTTTTGCCTTTAGCGTGGTAACGTTCTACCAATACCGGTTGTGCTACGTCGCTCCGCTCGATATTGATCCATACGTTGCGCGGGCCGTTATTTAACTCGTCTTCATCATCCTCATTGGTTACTACCAGGCCGTCGAACCTGGAGCGGATGTCTAACCGTGCGCTGTCTTCCTTTGTCAGGAATTTGGTGTTGTTCAGTTTCAGGTAATAGGTATTCGCTGTGGTGGGCTTAATGTTGATCGTTTGGTCAAAGCTGGCCGACTGTCTGAAATTGGCTGTAATCTTTGTGGCTAAATAGACGCATATACTCAATGCACATATCCAGGTGATCAGCAAGCCCGAACTCATAGACCGGGTAAGCGCTGGTGTGTTAAAGATTGCCCGGGATAAGATCACGATCATGGCGATCAGCGGGATAATACCGATGAGAAATACCGAAAAATAGATCCAGCCTGCGTATTGATAACCGATGATACTAAACGGGAACGTCATATGCAGGTCGTTCTTGAATCCGATAGCCGAAACAAGCAGCACAATGAGGGCTATTGCCAACCCGAAAAAACAAACCATAAACGCAATGCCAATAAGTTTGAGAATTAGTGTGGCGAGTGTTTTAATGGAATTGCCTGCAAACCCGAAAAACTCTTGTATAAAATCCCGGAAACGATAGATAAATGGCCGTGCTTCCAGTTCCATATCGCCCAGCTTGCCTCGAACGTTGGTCAGCTCGGCTTCGAAGTTTCTTTTAAAGCCTTCGATGTTCAGTTTTTCGCCTTTCATCGCCATGCGGTCTGCACGGGTAGTTGCTTTGGGGATCACCAACCAAAGGATAATGTAAAGGAATAGGCCGGTGCCGAAGAACAGTAAAGAAAAGGCAAATGCCAGGCGGATCCATACAGCCTTAATATCAAAATAATTGCCGATACCTGCGCATACGCCGGAAATGAGATGATCATCAGGGTCGCGGAACAAACGTCGCTTGGTAGCACGTTCGGTAAAAGGAGGGTAGGCTGTCGTTTCTGATGTTTCACCCGCAGAAAGGTCGAAATCTTCCACAGAACCCATTTGCTGTACCACCATGTTCACGTCCTGCTCTATCACTACCTGCCGTCCTTCGCGAAGCAGTATTTCGGTAAAAAGCTCGGCAATACGGTTTTCTATATCTGTAGTGATCTCCAGGCTATCTTCAGAGTTGAAGAAATGTTTTTTTACGGCGGTCATGTAGGCCTTCAGTATTTCGTAAGCAGTCTCTTCTATATGAAATACGGTGCCGTTTATATTGATGATGATTGTCTTATTCATGATTGTGAAAAATTGTGGGTCAGTTATTATTGTTGTTACGTCCTTCTATTGATGTTTCTACCGCAAAGGCCAGTTCGCGCCAGGTTTTATCTAACTGTTCTAAAACTTTCCGGCCATCGTCTGACAGCATGTAGTATTTGCGGGGCGGGCCCGACGTAGATTCTACCCAGCTGTAATTTAAAAGGCCGTTGTTTTTTAGGCGGGTAAGCAGGGGGTATAATGTGCCTTCCACTACCAGCAGTTGCGCTTTACGCAATTCTGCTATAATGTCTGATGCATATATTTCGCCCCGCGCTATAATGGAAAGTATACAGTACTCGAGTATACCTTTCCGCATTTGGGTTTGTGTGTTCTCGATTATCATAATACAAAGATATATGTAAAAGAATGTATTATGCAATACATAGTACTAAAAAAATATAAAATACCCTATCGAATTCGTCAGAATTTCAAAGATTTCCACATTTTAATTTCAACTTATTAACAATTAGCCCCTATTTTTAGCTCATTAACTATTAACTGATTTTATAATCGACAAAATGAAAAAACTTCTACTATTGAGTTTGTGCTTTCTGTTGTTGTCTGTAAGGCAAACTTATGCACAAGGCCGTACCGTGACCGGTACGGTAACAGCCAAAGAAGATGGTTTACCCGTTCCAGGCGTTACTGTCAAAGTACGTGGAAGCCAGACGGGTACCGTAACTGGCGGAGATGGCCGTTATGTATTAAAAAATGTGCCTGAAAATGCTTCTATCGTCTTTACTTTTATCGGCTATGATCCCCTAACGCTGCCGGTAAATGGTCAGAGCAATGTTAACGCGGTTTTAACAAGCAATAACAAACAGCTTTCTGAAGTAGTGGTAACTGCTTTTGGTATCCGTCGTGAAAAGAAGGCTTTAGGTTATTCTGTTCAGGAAGTAAAAGGTGATGACTTAAACGCTGCTCAGCAGTCCGACCCCCTGCGCGCTTTAGCTGGTAAGGTGGCTGGTGCTAACATAACTGGTTCATCAGGAACTCCCGGAGCGGCTACTTATATTCAGCTTCGTGGCCAGAACTCTTTGACTGGAAATAACCAGCCGCTATTTGTAATTGATGGTGTGCCGATTAACAATAGTCAGAATACGTCAAGCGATCCGTTGGTAGGCGCCGCTCCAACCAACAGAGCAGCAGATATCAATCCAGAAGATGTAGAAAGTGTTACTGTGCTCAAAGGCCCTTCGGCCGCCGCTCTTTACGGCATTCAGGCTGCAAACGGCGCTATTGTAATTACTACTAAAAAAGGTGCTGCCGGAAAAACACAGGTTGATTTTAATGTTGGTGTCTCTTTCGACAAAGTAAATCGTTTACCTAAACTTCAAAATCAATGGATTAAAGGTGAGAAAGGTGCAATTGGAAGTTACACCAGCTCAAGCCGCTATTCATGGGGCGCTAAGGCTGATACCTTGAAATGGACCGGTATCCCTAATGCATATGACCAACACGGAGATATTGTAGGTGCTTCTAACCCTGCTGGTAAGATCGCATTTCAGCCTTATGATAATCTGAATAACTTTTTTAGAACAGCACCTACTTTCAATAATTCCGTAGCCATAAGTGGTGGTAATGATGTTGCTACATACCGGACCTCTGTTTCCAATGTATATCAGAATTCTATTGTTCCTGAACAATATTATCAGCGCACATCTGTTGGCTTTTCCGGAGCACTGCAAATGACCAAAAAGTTAAAGGCTTCAACCAGCTTAACTTATACTAGCAGTAACGGTAATTTACCTCAACAGGGAAGCAACCTTTCTGGTTTTATGCTTGCACTTACCAGAACACCTATTTCTTTTGATAATTCTAACGGGTTGAAAGACCCAGCAAACAATCCGCTATCTTATACATTGCCAACTGGCCAGTTAAATATAAATGGCTACCCGCAGCGTAACTATAGAAATAGCGGAACATATGACAACCCTTACTGGATCATCAACAATACACCGTTTACCACTAATGTGAACCGTATTTTTGGTAACATCCAGTTAGATTACAACATCGGTAGTGGTTTCAGCGCCTTGTATCGGTTAGGCACAGACAGCTACCAGGACAACCGTCATCAATATTACGAGATTGGAAGCGGTAGCTTCAATGGCGGCCAAGTTTTTGACGATAGATATACCTATAGAAGTTTAAATTCTGACCTGATCTTAAACTACACCAAAAAATTATCAGACAGCTTCCAGTTTGATGGTAAAATCGGCAACAACTTCTATGGTAGAAAGATAGACGAGCTATATACACAAGGTGATGGCTTAGTGGCACCTGGTTTTGATAATATGGCTAATGCCAGTTCAATCCTTTCAAGCAACCCGGTGGTGCCTTATAGATCTGCCTCTGTTTTCTATGATTTGAACTTGAGCTATAAATCAATTTTATTCTTAGAAACTACCGGTAGAAATGACTGGGTTTCTTCATTGCCGAAAAGCAAAAACAGCTTCTTCTATCCATCTGCCAGCTTAAGCTTTGTGTTTTCTGAATTGGGTGAATTGAAGAACAGCAGCGTGTTAAGCTTTGGTAAAATCCGCTTCTCGGCTACCCAGGTGGGTAATGCGCCTGATCCTTTCCGGACGCAAACTTTTTATGTGCCAACAGCTTTTTCAGATGGTTATACTAATGGTATCAAGTTCCCGGCAAACGGAACAGCTAGTTATGCTTTGAATTCACTATTGGGCAATCCTAAACTTGTTCCTGAAAAGACTACCTCTTATGAATTAGGTACACAGTTACAATTTTTCGGTAACCGCTTGGGTTTAGATGCAACCGTTTATTACAATAAGGGTACTAACCAAATCGTAGCAGCTCCTATCGCTGCGTCGAGCGGATACAACAGCCTTACTCTAAATAGTGGTTCCCTTGAAAACAAAGGTTTGGAGCTACAGTTGTCTGGAACACCCATAAAAAGCACTAACTTCTCCTGGAACTCTTTCATAAACTTCGCTTTAAACCGCAATAAAGTATTGTCATTAGCTCCTGGCGTAAATCAAATCACTTTGAACGGTTTCACCGGTACGGTTATCGCCGAATTGCCAGGTCAACCGGCTGGCATTATTTATGGTTACGGATATACCCGCGATTCGCAGGGCCGGATTGTTATCGATGATCAGAACACCGTTGGGTATCCGTTAGCTAATACTAATGTTCAAGAGAAGATAGGTAATACCAATCCTAAATTCCGAATGGGTTTTGGTAACACCTTTACCTACAAAAAAATCTCTTTGTATGGTTTGGTTGACTGGAAATTCAAAGGCGATATCTGGAATGGTACCAGGGGGTCATTAGCAGCTATCGGTACTTCAGACCTTACCAACAACCGTAATACTTCAACCGTATTTGCGGGTGTAAATGGCCACATTAATTCTGCAGGTGCCCTTGTGCATTATGATGCAAATGGAAATGAGGTTGCAGGTGCAGGAGCCGTAAATACAAAGAGTGTGTTATTAAATCAGGGTTGGTACCAAGGTAACGGCGGCGGCTTCGGTAATTTAAATGAAGCGTTTATAGAAGATGGTTCATTCATCAAGTTGCGTGAAGTAGCCCTTTCTTACGACTTTAAAGACCTGTTTTTTGGTAAGAGCAGTAAAACTGTAAAAGGATTTTCAGTAGGGGCATTTGCACGCAATATCATCATCTGGACCCCGTACAAAGGCATTGATCCTGAAACAAGCTTAACAGGTGCCACAAGTGCACAGGGCATTGATTATTTCAACAACCCCGGTGCTTCCAGCTATGGAGTTAATTTGAAAGTTAAATTTTAATTGAGAAGGGACTTTATTTATGAAAACCAACATAAAAAAATATACAAAAGTATTGCTGATGGTGGCAGTAACGCTTGGAGCTGCTTCCTGTAAAAAGGGATACTTTTACGATGGGATCAATAATGATCCGACACAGTTGCAAAAACCGATTCCGACCAATCTCTTGCCCGGCATTATCCAATCGACAGGATATGAATGGGGAGGTGATGCTTCGCGTTTCACATCTATCTTTATGCAGCAGGTGACCGGGGCGGCTAACCAGTCTTACTCAGCAACAAATTATTCTGTATCGTCTGACGATGTGGATAACATGTGGAGCTTCGGCTTGTACGGTGGTATCATGAACAATGCTAATGCTATGGTAAAATTAGCTGATGCAAACGGTCAGGCGCATTATGCTGCCATAGGAAGGATATTGCTTGCAAATGCTTTAGGCCTTACGACAGACCTATGGGGCGATATCCCTTATAGCCAGGCGTTTCAGGGTAATGCTAACTTACAGCCTAAATATGATAGCCAACAGCAAATCTATACGACAATTGATAATCTGCTGACTACTGCTATTACACAGTTAGCTGCAAGCGAAAATTCAATACAGCCGGGTTCTGACGATAAGCTTTACAGTGGTGACTTGACTAAATGGACTAAATTTGCGCATTCTTTACGTGCTAAGTTTTTCCTTCACCTCGCAAAAGTAGATGCGTCAAATTATAGTAAAGCAATAACTGAGGCCCAGTCAGGATTTACGAGTTCAAATGACGATGCTGTTGTGAACTTTAGCGAAACTAGTGTAAATACTGAAAACCCATGGTCTCAGTTTAATTCACAACGCGGAGATATAGAATTTACGGGCTATATCTATGACCTGTTAAATAAAAATGGTGATCCGCGTTTGGACGTGTATAGTGACGGTGGCGGTGGTTTAGGTGCCTTATACGGAAATTCAAACTCACCTGTTTACCTGATGAGCTATGATGAGCTTCAATTTATCATCGCAGAAGCTCAGTTCCAAACAGGTAACAAGCAGGCTGCTGCTACTGCTTATAATGCAGGTGTAGCCGCTAACCTTGGAAGAACTGTAGGTAGCTCTACTTATGCTGCTACCGTAGCTAAAACTAGTGGGAGCATTGCCTTGAATGATATCATGACCCAGAAGTATATTGCCAACTTCCTGAATCCAGAAGTATGGACAGACTGGAGAAGGACAGGTTTACCTGCGCTTACACCGGCTGCTGGTGGTGTGCTGAATGGTCAAATCCCAAGATCATTGCTTTATCCGTCCGGAGAGCAGCGTTACAATACCAACACGCCTCCGAATACTGGTGGTATGTTAAGAAGAGTATGGTGGGATAAATAATTAAAAATACACTTTAACGACAAAAAGAGCCGGAAATTGCATTTTTCGGCTCTTTTTGTTTATATTTAGCTACACCTTTTCGCAAATCACTTCTCCTATCTTACTAAATACTTACTTATTCGTAAGTGTCTCTGTTTTTGAAATGATATAAACATTTCGGGAAAATTAAATTTTGCTTAATAAATCGGCCAATTTTTTTTGGTAATTCTAAATTATGTTTATTTTTAGCCACTTAATTAAACAAACTGATAACGCATGAAAAAAATTTTACTTAATTTTTTATGGGTTTTGATTATGCTAGGCTCACATGCCTATGCCCAAAACCGTACAGTTACCGGTACAGTTACCGGTAAAGAAGACGGCTTACCATTGCCTGGCGTAAGCGTCGTTGTAAAAGGTACAAAAATTGGTACCCAAACTGGAGCAAACGGTAAATTTTCATTAAATGTACCTTCTCCAAACAGTGTTTTAGTATTCTCATTTGTAGGTTATGAAACTACAGAGGCCCGGGCCTCTGCAAATTTAAATGTTTCGTTGATTACTGCTCAGCGTTCTTTAAATGAGGTTGTTGTAGTTGGTTACGGAACTCAAGAAAGAAGGGATTTAACCGGATCTGTAGGTAAAGTTTCTGGTGCTACACTGGCTAGTAATCCTACTCCAAGTTTTGACAAAGGACTGGCCGGTAGAGTTACAGGTGTTAGGGTAACTGAAAGCAGCGGTTTTTTAGGATCTGCACCAACAATTCGCGTGCGTGGAACAAACTCGTTAAGTAATGAAGGCGGGCCGCTTTACGTTGTTGACGGTATTCCGATTGTAACCGGTAACCAAAGTGGTGTTGTTGCTAACAACCCTCTTGCCGATATCAATTCGGAAGACATCGAGAGTATCGAGGTACTTAAAGATGGTTCTTCTACTGCAATTTACGGTTCTCGTGCATCAAGCGGTGTTGTGTTAATTACTACCAAAAAAGGTAAAACAGGTAGACAGGTAATTAATTACAGTGGCTGGGCTGGCTATGCAACTGCTAGCAAAAGGTTAAGTGTTCTTAACGCAAATGACTTCATTACCATTGCGAACGAGAAATTGACTAATTCAGGTGCTACTCCTAAAGCATTTCCTACACTCGACCCTACAGGAAATCCGTATAATACAGACTGGCAAGATGTGGTATTCAGAAGGGGTTTTCAACAGAACCACGCAATTTCAGTAAGCGGTGGCACTGATAAATCGAACTACTATTTTTCTGCTGGATTTGCTGACTTTAAGGGTCAGATTGTTGGTAACGAACAACGTAAATATAATGTTCGTGCAAACGTTGAACAGAAAGCACTTAATATTCTTACTTTAGGCTTTACCAGCGGTATTTCTTATGTTAAAAACTTAGGTCTTAACAGCGGTACCAACGGATTGTCTGCAAACGTTAATAATGCTCTACAAGCGTTACCAAACGTACCTGTTTTTAATCCTGACGGATCTTATAACATTAGTGCTGATGGTACAGTGTTAGGTCCGGGTTCTAATACCAAAGGTATCGATAACAACTATACCAACATCAAGTATATCCTTGATAATAACATTTATAAAAATCAAAATTTAACTTTCACAGGTACCGGCTATCTTGACGCAAAGATATTTGACGGCTTACACGCACGTACCCAAATTGGGGTTAACTCTTTATACGGTGAGGATTATCAGTATTGGAACCCTATCCATGGTGATGGAAGACCAAATGGTTTGGTATTTCAACAGTATATACCAACATTCAACTATGATTGGGTAAATACACTTACTTATAACAAGATTTTTGGTAGTCATAAAATCAATGTTGTAGGAGGTGCGGAATTTCAAAAACAACGTGCCCGCTCTTTTAACGCTCAGGGAACAGGATTATCTAACGTTTATTTCGGTCCCAACAACCTGATTTCAGGTACCCTTTCCACCCCTAATATCGGTGGTGGTATAGCTGAGAACGCTATCCGTTCTTTCTTTGGAAGAGCTAACTACGCATTTAAAGATCGTTATTTGTTAACATTAACTTATCGCTCTGACTATATATCGAATTTGGGCCCAAATAGTCCTCCGGGATTACTACCCGGCGGATCATTAGGCTGGAGAATTTCTGACGAATCTTTCTTTAAAAATTCATCTGCCCTTAAATTCGTTAACGATTTAAAATTACGTGCAAGCTGGGCAAGAACAGGAAATGTTAACATTCCGACATATGCGTTTGCTAGTACTTATGCTCCTGCTACCTATGGAACTTCAAGCGGTATCGCCTTTAATGTGCTTGGAAATGATAAATTGAAATACGAAAAGACAGACAAACTGGACTTTGGGTTCGATTTAACAATGTTGCACAACAGAGTTAGTGTTACCGCAGATTATTTCAAAAACAACGATAATAATTTGATTCAACAGGTTGCTATTGCGCCTTCGCTGGGTGTACCTGGTAACCAGATCAGCCAAAACGTTGGTAGTATGTACAATAAAGGCTTTGAGGTTTCTGTAACGTCAACAAACATTCAAAGCAGTGCATTTACCTGGACTTCGAACTTTAACTTCACTTACATTAAAAACAAGGTAACTACTCTTTACGGTGGAAATGATTTAATAGGTACTTACAACATTACCAGAGTAGGTAATCCTTTGAATTCTTTCTACGGTTATACCTTCTTAGGAGTTAATCCTGCTAATGGTAACCCGATGTATTTAAAAGGTAATGGCCAAACTATACAAGGAGATGTTACTAAAGGGAATTACTATATCTATGATCCGGCAAATCCGACTGCTTTAGTTACTCAAACTACACTAAATACAGCGGATAAAACCATCATTGGCAATGCTCTACCTACCTATTATGGTGGTTTTGCTAACAACTTCACTTACAAGAACTTTGACCTGGGTATTTATCTGACCTTCTCCGGTGGGAATAAGGTAATGAATGCAACACGTCAGGAAACCTTGTTAAACCAATTGTTTATTAATAACGGTACCGAGATACTTCAGCGCTGGAATTCCCCTGGACAGGTTACCTCTGTTCCTAAGCTGTATTATGGTAATGGTAACTTCATTAATACAACAGGTAACGCCAGCACAAGATTCCTGGAAGACGGTAAATTTATTCGCGGCCAGGAACTTAGTTTAGGATATACGCTGCCTAAATCTATTGTGCAAAAAGTTAACATGAACAAAGTACGTGTGTATGCACAAGTTCAAAATGCCTTTATTATAACTAAGTACAAGGGCTTAGACCCAGAAGTGTCAAACACTGGCACCAGTGTTGACTTCAATGCCAATCCAAGACCGAGAACTTTCATTTTAGGTTTAAATGTTGGATTCTAAATATTAAAACAGCATGAAAAAGATATTTAAGAGATTTGATTTAAATAAGTTTATGGCCGTTGCTGTAGGCTTTGCGATAATGGGTTTAAATTCTTGTAAGAAGTTTACAGAATTGCAACCTTTAAGTTCCCTGTCCACAACCACAGCATTTAGTACTACAGCTAATGTGGAGTTGGCGGCAAACGGTATGTATAACACAGCTGCGGTTGGTACCTATAATGGTGGTGGCGGTCGTGGCTATGCTTTCGGCGCTGCTTCTATAGAACAGGGTGAGATGAGAGGCGAGGATATGATCAATATCGCCTCGTTCTATCAGATAACTTATCAAGCTACTTATGATGCCTCTACAGGTTCTGCAAATAACTATAACATGTGGATCAACCTGTATTCCCTGATTAACCAGTGTAATACGTTTATAGCAGGCGTACGTCAGGCAGCAAGTTCTGGTGTTTTAACAGCTGCCAACGCTAGTGCTTATGAAGGCGAAGCTCGATTTTTAAGAGCTTTAGCTCATCACGAATTACTTATTCAATTCTGTCGTCCTTATTTAGATGGAAACGGCTCTCAAATGGGAGTTCCTTATCGCACGATAGCTATCAACAGCCAAGCCGCTGTACAAGATGCGCTACAGCTAGATAGAGGTACAGTTGCTCAAGATTATACCAAAATTTTAGAAGATCTGGATTACGCAGAGAATAACCTTCCTTCAGCACAAAAAATAACCCGTGCTACAAAAGGTGCTGCAATAGCATTGAAAACCCGTATTAAATTACACATGGGTGATTGGGCTGGTGTTATAACAGAAGGTGCTAAGCTTGGAACAAGCGGTACAGCGCCATTTACAAGTCCGGTAGGGAATTACAAGCTTACCGCTTCTCCTGATGGGCCTTTCTATACTGGTGTGTCTTCATTATCTGGAAACTACGCCAATAATACTGAATCAGTTTTTTCAGTGGCACAGAGCTCGCTGGCAAATGGAAGTGTAAACGGTGCATTGCCGAATATGTTCGGGCCTGCAAGTATCATTATCAATGGTGTTACAAGCAGCCAGGGCGGGCGTAACTTAGTTTGTACAAGCCCTAATTTGTATAACGCATCTTTCTGGGTGACTGGCGATCTTCGCAGAAGTCTTTTGCAAATTCAGCAAGGAACTACAAATGCGAAATATTTCTTTAACTGGAAATATCGGGATGTTACTACTCAAAGTGATTATGCGCCTATCATTCGTTATGCAGAAGTATTGCTTAACGTTGCAGAGGCCTATGCACGAACCAACAATACTACACAAGCACTTGCATTGTTAAATGCGGTTCGTAACAGGGCTGTAGTTAACGTGGCAGACCAGTATACTGTTGCGTCATTTGCAACAAGTAAAGCAATGACACAGGCTATCTTAAATGAGCGCAGAATAGAGTTTGCTGGTGAAGGTCGTCGTTGGGCAGATATTCACAGATTAGCTAAAGACGCTGATTTTACTACCGGAGGTATTCCTGCGAAGATATTGATTGCACAAGTAAAAGGAGATGGATCAAGCTATGATGTGGTAAATCGTCCGGTGATTACCCCATCTTTTGCAGCTATTCCCTATAGTGATTACAGATTTATCTGGCCTATACCAGCTCCAGAGCTAACTGCTAATCCTACTTTGGCAAAACAGCAGAACCCTAATTATTAATCTCAAAATAAACTCGAGTCTAAGCCGCCTCTTATCTAAGAGGTGGCTTTTTTTCTGAAAGTAAATAGCAAAGTATACAATCCATCGTGGTTAAAAGAATTTTTTCTACGTGCTCATAGGCAACAACCGTTGGTTCCTGATGGATTAAATCAGTTTTATTTCCGACCTCT
>NZ_JALJEJ010000013.1 GCF_022953055.1 Mucilaginibacter straminoryzae
CAAAAACACCCAAACCAACAAAAAAACTTAAAGTAAGCTGACACCATACAGCTTTCCTAATAAACCCGTCAAAATCTCTTTAAATAAAAAAACCGCCTCATAATTGACTTATGAGACGGCTTCATTATTCGTATTTTTATGCTGTTGGATTGCTTGCTACCTTCAGTAAAGCTTCTTTATCAAACTTTACTTCTTTGGTTAGCTTTTTTGCAACTTGCTTTGCTGCTTTTTTAATCTTTTTCTCCAGGCTTTTGCCGCTTGCGCCAACCTCAGCCGTAATTCTTTTAAGGTCTGATTCTAAGGTTGCTGCAATGTTTTCGCGGGTAGTCTTCTTTATGTTCTTGATCTGCAGTTTACGGTCTCGTTTATTCATATAGTATTTTTATACAAAGTTATATGAATAATAGATTATCTATATATTATATTTGTGTTAAGTGATGGTAGTAAAATCCGGTGCAATTGTATAAATTTAATAGATCTACAGTTTATTGATGTTTAAACGAGGGTTTTGGCTGGCGTTTACCTGGTAGGTGGTAATTTGGTTATCATTGCTTACTTCCACAATGCGGTAACCCTTATAGTCAGTACCCCAGTTACCACCAAAGTGCGAATCAAAGAAATGCGGGAATTTGCCGGTATATCGCACACCGTCCAGGCTATGGTCGTGCCCGTGAAAGGCTGCTTTAACATTTGGATAGGCGTGGAGCAATTCCACCACCTCGGGGCAGTCAATAAAAATATTCTGCTCTTCTGGTAGCCAACGATGCGGTGGGATGTGTAAAATCACGAAGACGATAGTTTTAGTTTTAAATTTCTCCAGCGAGTTTTTAAGGAAGCTTACATTCGGGCAAATGTATTCGCCTTGGGTATTGGCTGTATTAGCAAGTACAAAACCAATGTCGCCATGTTCAACAACATAATTGTCTTCGTAACCAAAAACGTTTTTCCAGATAGTAGCGTCAGCAAAATCATGATTACCCGGCAGGGTATAATACTTTGCAGGTAGTTTTTCAAGATATTTATCCCTCACAACCGGAAGAAGGTCCGGGCGGTTATGCACCAGGTCGCCATTGATGATGATCAGATCGAGGTGACTTTTGTTATGTTCTTCTTTCATCCATTTTACCAGGTCGCCGTAAAACTTATCGCCATCGGTTTCTGGTTGGGCATAATGGCCATCAGATGCTAAAGCAAAACGAAGTTTGAGATTCGATGCCGGGCGATTATCGGGATGTAATTCTGCTGCAAAGGTGTTTACCGCGGGCAGCAAGGTAATACCGGCGGTCGCAGTTAAGGTATTTTTAATAAAGTTTCTTCTGTTGCTCATGGTGTTTGATTAGGAACGTGTTGCAAAAATAGTAGGATGTATGTTGCGAAAGCGCTTAAACGAATGAAAGGTGTATTAGCGTTTTGTTAAGAAAATAGTCAGCCTAATGACGCTGCGTGTACCTGTGTTAAGTTTGTGTTCATGAAAGGTCTTAATGGTATTAAGCTTTCGTTAAATAAGGTTATCGCTATTTTATATCAGGTTTTAAGCACTCAACTTTGAGAGGTTGAATAAAATGGGGAAGTCGGTAATCAAGCTTTTATTTTTGGTGCTCAGCATCAGTTTGTTTGTTGGCGGTCCGCTGTCCTCTGCTTTTTCCAATGACCATGGTCATGCGCAGCATAAGCATCACCGCCATCACCTGGATAAAGTCCACGTACATAATGTAAGCTGGCATCTCATTTCTACCCGGCAGCTCAGTAGCCCACCATTGGTTGTCAAATCAGACGTTACGCAGGTTTTACTTTTAGGGGCAATCCTGTTATTTCTCATGCCTGCCTTTTTAAAGGTAAGGGCACATCATACATTCCACTACCGGCGTTTAAGTAACCCGAGACCAATTTACCTGCTGGTATCTACCATGTTGATCTGATGTTTAAACAATTCAAGCAGCTTTAATACCCCTTAGCGCTTATTGTTTAAACCGGCCCTGACGGCCACATCGTTAAATCACAAAAATGGAATTTGGTGAAGAATTCGGCCTGCAGGCTACACAGGCTTATAAGTCCTTTCATAGCTATTTATATAAACTTTTAGAAGAATCAGATTTGCAAAACCACTACCAGATCATCCTTATTTTAACCCGTTACAACGGCAAGGCTACGCAAAAGCTTTTGTGCGAGCAATTGAACATCGAGAAATCGAACATGGCGGTGATGATAGACGCGCTTGAGGCCAAGGGCTATGCGCGCCGCGAGGTTAATCACAAAGACAGGCGTGGTAAACTGGTCGTGCTTACGCCAAAGGCAGAGCAAGTGCTGTCGAGGCTGGAGACGGTGTTTCAGCATTTCGAAAAAAATGTGCTGAAAGATATTTCCTGGCAGGAGATGTATAACTGCCTGCGCATCATGAAAAAAATCAACAGCAACCTGGCAGATATGAATACCTTCATTCCACTGAAGCCTAAAAACAGTACAGGCATGTTCCTGAATAAACAGGTGTAGCAAGCAGGTTAGCAAAAATGGTTATCGATCATAACCAAACCTAACAGCTGCTTTAGAAACACTTGTTTTAATGTTAATCGCGATTTATCGTCGAAAAAAAAGGGCTGGGATACCTTTGTGGTCAAAAAAATACTGTGAAGAAACGCATCCCTTTTTTACTTACTTTATTAATTACTTGTTTCAGTATTTCTGAGGTTTTTAGTCAGACAGCTGGAAAAATCACCGGTAAAATTACCGACCGCAAAACAGGCGAAGCGCTTATCGGCGCTACCATCCTGATACAGGGAACAACAAAAGGAGCGGCTACTAATGTTAACGGAAGTTACGTGCTGAGTGCCGCACCAGGTACCTATACTTTATTGGTAAGATACATCGGTTACGATAATAAGTCTATTAGTGAGGTGGTGGTGAAAGCAGGGCAGGTGACTGACTTTAACATTACCCTCGATCAGCAAACGCAGGGAAAATCACTGAAGGAGGTAACGGTAAAGGCTACCTACCGTAAAGAGTCGACCGCTTCTTTATACGCACAGCAAAAGAACAACGCGGCAATTACAGATGGAATCACTGCCGAAACAATTAAACGTTCGCCAGATAAAAACACTTCTGAAGTGTTGCGCCGGGTAAGTGGCGCCACCATACAGGATAATAAATTTGTGGTGGTTCGTGGTCTGAGCGATCGTTACAATACGGCTTCACTGGATAATACCGCTTTGCCAAGTACCGAACCAAACCGTAAAGCATTCTCGTTCGATATTGTTCCTGCCAACCTGATCGATAATATCATCATCAGCAAAACGGCTACGCCTAACCTTCCCGGCGATTTTGCAGGTGGCGCAGTGCAGATCATCACACGTGATATCCCTGATCAGAACTTTACCAGCATCAATGTCGGCGTAGGTTATAATACCAACACCACCGGTAAAGATTTTAAAAGCGGGTACCGCAACCTGTCAGACTATTTTGGCTTTGATGATGGTTCCAGGAAATTACCTTCTAACTTTCCATCTACCAACCGCATTAACAGCTTTACCTCGCCTCAGCAGAGCATTGCGCCTTTAAGTTCGCTTAACCCTAATTTCAGAGTGTATAATTATTCGGCATTGCCTAACCAGAATTACCAGATCTCTTTAGGTAGGGTAAAAGACCTGAAGAACGGTAACCGTTTAGGCGGCATCTTCGCTGTAACTTATCGCAACAGTTTGCAAACCATCCCGGATCTGCGTATCAACTATTACGAGTTTGATTACCACGATACCAAATACCGTTTCTCTACCAATGTTGGTGCCTTGGCAAATTTTGCCTACACCTTTGGTAAGAATAAAATCACCTGGAAGAATATTTATAACCGTAGTTTCGACGACCAGTACCTGTACCGTACGGGCTACAACGGGCAAACCCAGAACGCAGACAACCATTTCACCGCATTTGACCTGATTGAAAAAGGTCTGTTTAAATCTACGCTACAAGGTGACCATGCGATAGGGGATAACGGTTCTAAACTGACCTGGATCGGCAGTTATAGCAATGTAACCAACAACCAGCCCGACCAGCGTAAAACCAATTATGCCCTAATCAATAATGTCTATACCGCAGATATTACCACTGTCGGTAAGCAAAACGCACGCTTCTTTTCAGACCTGAATGAAAATATCTACGCCGGTCAGGTAGATTATACTTTGCCGTTGAACATGTTTAGCGAGAAAACTTCGCTAAAGGCAGGTTTGGCTTCTGCTTACCGCGACCGCTCTTTCGCGCCACGATTCATCGGCCCGGAATTGAACACTTTTGCTGATAACGCAGACCGCATCCGTACCCTGCCATTGAGCCAGATCTTCAGCCGTAGCATCATCAACCAGGGGTATTACAACCTTCGCGAGATCACTACCACAGATGACCCTTACACCGCTAATACCTTCACCAATGCAGGTTATGCGATGCTTGATAATAAACTGAGCGATAAACTGCGCGTTGTGTGGGGCTTACGTGTAGAGAAGTTTAACCTGGACCTAAAAACTGCCGGCAGCACGCCCAAAACGGCCAAGTTGGATAATCTTGATTTCCTGCCGTCAGCAAACTTTACCTACAGCCTGAACGATAAGCAAAACCTGCGATTCTCTTATTCGCGCACCGTTGCCCGTCCTGAATTAAGGGAGCTTGCGCCGTTCGGATATTACGACTTCGAATTGCTGGCGACCATACAGGGTAACGTGAACCTGAAACGTACGCAGATCCACAACTTCGATTTACGGTACGAGATCTATCCGTCTGCAGGACAGATCATGTCGGTATCGGTATTCTACAAGAACTTTAAAAACCCAATAGAAGTAGGTTATTACGACGTAAACTCTACACCTGATTTTATCTATTTCAATGCCGAAAAGGCGAACAACTTCGGCGCCGAGTTCGAGCTGCGTAAAACGCTGGATTTTATCGGTCAGAGCCTGAAAAATACGACGCTTTACACCAACGTGGCGGTAATTAAATCTACCGTAACGGATAACCGCCTGATCCTGACAGAAGGTACCAATAAACGCCGGATGGTTGGCCAGGCACCGTATGTGATCAACGCGGGTTTACTGCAAACCCTGGCGAATAATAAAGTGAGCTTTAACCTGCTTTACAACAGGGTAGGCGAGCGTTTATTCCGCGCAAGAGGTGTGCAATTCCCTGGTTTGTATGAGAACGCAAGGGACGTGATCGATTTCCAGGCCGGCCTGCGTGTACAGAAAGGTAAAGGCGAATTTAAGCTGAATGCCAGCGATCTGCTGAACCAGAACACCCTGTTCCACTATATCAACAGCACTGCCCAGTACGATATCAACAGCGGTTTACGCTCACGCGGAAGCATTGTAAGCCAGTATAAAACAGGGCGCACATTCACCCTATCATACGGGTATAATTTCTAACAAGCAACAAAATCAGATTAACAAATAGGTTGGACAATCAAATTAATTACGAAACAAAAACAAACATGAAGAAGATTTCTATTTTACTACTGTCGGTGATGTTTTTATTCACTGCATGTACAAAGAATGATGATGGCGGAACGGTAGATCCACCTGTTGATAACGGAAACGTGGTTACCGTTACCGGCGATATTTCTACCAGCACCACCTGGAGTGCAGACAAGATCTATTTCCTTAAAGGTTTTGTTTACGTAACCAACGGCGCTACCTTAACTATCCAGCCGGGTACGATCATTAAAGGTGATAAATCTACTAAAGGTACGTTGGTAATTACCCGCGGTTCTAAAATTGATGCGCAAGGTACTGTAGATAAACCTATTGTGTTTACTTCTGCAGTAGCAGCTGGCGGTCGTTCAAGTGGCGACTGGGGCGGTGTGATCATTTTAGGTAAAGCGCCTATCAACCCAACCGGTGGTACTGCTACTATAGAAGGTGGTTTAACCCCAACTAACGGTGGCGATGCCGCTAAATACATCCAGTATGGTGGTACAGACGCAGCAGATAACTCTGGTACGCTTAAGTATGTACGTATCGAGTATGCCGGTATTCCTTTTTCACCAGATAACGAAATCAACGGCTTAACTATGGGCGGTGTTGGTTCTGGTACTACTATCGATTATGTGGAAGTTTACCGTTCTGGCGACGACTCTTATGAGTGGTTTGGTGGTACCGTAAATGCGAAACACTTACTATCTATCGGCGCAGTTGATGATGACTTTGATACAGACTTTGGTTTTTCTGGTAAAGTACAATTTGGTTTAGCACAACGTGCACAAGTTGTTGCTGACTTCTCTGGCTCAAATGGTTTCGAGTCTGATAACGACGCTTCAGGTTCAAACAACACGCCTCAAACTTCAGCGTTGTTTTCTAATATGACCATTGTTGGCCCGATGTTGCCTGCTAACTTAAGCGGTAACAATACCAGCAACATCAACGCTAACTTCCAGCATGCTGCTCAGATCCGCCGTAACTCGGCAATCAGCATTACCAACTCTGTATTAACTAACTATACAGAAGGTGTTTATATCGACGACGGTACCGTTGCAACCGCTGGCGCAACTTCTGCAAACTACCTGGCTGGCCGTTTAGTATTTGCTAACAATATCGTTTACGGATGTAACGTGAAAAGCAACGAAGTTAAAGGTCAGAACAAAGCCCTGTTCGAAACTGCCATCCGCGCTGCTAACACTTTTGATGCTTCAAAAAGCGTTGCAGATGTGTTAACTGATGCGTTAAAATATGGTCTGGATTTCAAAGCTTCAGGTAACGCCCTGTCTGGTACACCAGACTTTACTGTAAAAACAGGTTCAGTTGCTGCTTCAGGCGCTGCCTTCACAGGTAAGTTCAACGATAACTTCTTTGAGAAAGTTGCTTACAAAGGCGCTTTCGGTACTACTAACTGGGCTTCTGGCTGGGCTTCTTTTGACCCTCAGAACCTGCCATACACTACACCTGGTTCGGTAAAATAATTTTAATTACCTATGAGCGCTTTTAGGGCAGCCATTATGGCTGCCCTTTTTTGTTGATTTCGTTTTTCTTTAGAATTCCTTGAACTTATACCACTTCTGGTTGTTGGTATAGAAAAACGGTTATGAAAACAACAAAAGTGAGTGACGATAAGAAGAAGCAGAAGAGTTTACAAACCGAACATCCGTTAAGTGAAAAAGACGAGGTGAAGCAGGCAGAGCAAAATACGGTTAAAGCAAATGCCGCTAAAAAGAAATTGTAGCCAAATTAACAGCGTGCAGATTTCAGTAAATAAGGTTCGGAACTTTTTTAAGTGATAATTGTGATCCTTACTTGCAGCTAAAAATTAGTGTAGCAGGGTTTAGATAGGATTAGCAAAGCTGCGGTTAAAAATTTATTTTTGACTGATACGATACACTTATGACTTTTTTTACGCGATCTGCTCTTGTTAGGCTTTTAGCCGTGAGTCCTGTTTTGCTTTCTCCCAAAGTATTGATGGCTCAGGGTAAGGCAGATAGCATCAAGGTAGCCATAGAACCAGATTATGATAAGGTTAGCGGCGCACACCGTATTTTCTTTGGCGAAAATTATCGAGATATATGGGCCACGCCCGTAAAAATGCGCGTCTTTCATCTCAATCAAGAGCGTGGCGGTTTGCAAATAGAAGAACGTGGGGGCGGTATGCAAACAAAATCGTTGAGGTTAAAAGATCCATCCGGGCATGAATGGGTTTTACGTACGATACAAAAGTACCCGGAAAAGATCCTGCCGGAAGACCTGCGTAAAACCTGGGTGAAGGATGTAGTTCAGGATCAGATCTCAGCTGCACATCCGTATTCATTCCTTGTGGTGCCGCCACTGGCGCAGGCGCTTAACATTCCGCATGCCCACCCAGAGATTGTTTATATTCCGGATGATCCGGCCTTAGGGAAATACCAAAAGGATTTTGCCAACCAGGTCTTTTTATTTGAAGAACGCGAACCGCTGGATGTTGACAAAACAGATAATAGCGACAAGACCCAAAAGAAACTTAAAAGCGATAACGATAACGAAGTAGACCAAAAGACGGTTTTACGTGCTCGTCTGCTGGATTTTATTTTAGGCGACTGGGATCGTCATAACGACCAGTGGCGTTGGGAGCGTGTTGATAAAGAGCATGGCGAAGGTATCTTATACAAGCCCGTACCGCGCGACCGTGACCAGGTTTTCTATAGTACATCCGGCGTGTTACCGTGGTTTGTATCGCGGCATTTATTCCTGGCTAAGCTGCAGCACTATGGTAACCGTATCCGTTCTGTAAACCGCTGGAACCTGAACGCACGTAATTTCGACCGTATTTTCCTGACAGATCTGAGTGAAAAGGACTGGCGGGAAGAAATTGCCTATGTGCAGCAAACGCTGTCGGACCAGCTTTTGCGGGATGCGTTGAAAAAGATGCCGCCCGAGATTTATAAGCAGGGGGGAGATGAGCTGCTAAGCAAGCTGATCGCCCGGCGCAATAACCTGACAGAGCAAGCAATTAGATACTATCGTTTTATTTCTAAGGTGGTTACGATCACCGGTAGCGATAAGCAGGAACAGATCAACGTTGAACGCACCGACGATGGCAAAGCGAAAGTGACCGTTTACAAAATTAAGAAGGACGGAACAGAGGGGCATGAAATGTATAAGCGCACTTTCGACCCGGATGTAACCAAGGAAGTGAGGCTTTTTGGTTTTGGCGGTAAAGATGTATTTCACATCTCGGGTGGTGAAATTCCGCTGAGAGTGCGCATGATTGGTGGGGAAGGAGATGATCAGTTTGTTGTCGATAGTAATGTGGACAGCAGGCACCGGATCATGATATACGATGACGCGAAGGAAGCCAATCAATTGCCATCTAGATCAGCTGCGCGGATAAAGACCAGCACGGATACCATTGTCAATAAAGGTCCGGAAGAGTTTAAATATGATTTCCTGCAGCCGCTTTTCCTGGCAAATATCAGCAGGGATTATGGTTTTGAGCTCATCGGCGATTTTATCTATCAAAAACAAGGCTTCCGGAAAGACCCATATAAGTTCAGGCAAAGTTTGCTGGTGAACTATGGCTTCGGTACCAATTCACTATTGCTGAATTATCGGGGCGAGTTCCGTCATAGCCTGGGTAAAAGCGACCTGTTAGTGAATGTGCTTTCTAAGGGTCCTAACTACGTGAGCAATTTCTTTGGTACGGGTAACAACTCGGTTTTCGTTAGAGAAGGTAAAAGGCCTATTGCCTATTACCGTAATGTTTATAATTACATTGATGCTGACGTTCAGGCCAGGTACAGCGCCAACAGGTGGACAGTTAACGGTGGGTTGCGTGCCCAATATTACAATGGTGATGCCGACGGCAATCAAAACAAATATCTGAAGGTTTATGACCAGCAGCATCCTGCCGAACAGGTGTTCAGTACGCAGGTTTTTGCCGGCTTAGTTGGTGGCTTCAGTTACGATAGCCGCAATAACGAAAGCTTATTACCGTATAAAGGTGTTTACTGGAAGAACAGTTTAACCGGTATGCATGGCTTAAATCAAGGGAACAAAACCTACGGGCAGTGGCTGTCTGAGTTTAGCTTTTATGTTTCCCCAACGCGCGATTCTGCCTTTGTAATTGCAGACCGTACCGGTGCGGGGTATACCGTTGGTAATGCCACTTACTACCAGCAACTGAAGCTGGGCGGAAGCCAGAACCTGAGAGGGTATTATAACTATCGTTTTACCGGAAAAGGGATGGTGTTTAATAACCTTGAAGTGCGCTTAAAACTGCTTGATTTTGAAAGCTACCTGGTAGGAGGTACGCTGGGCGTTATCGGTTTTAACGATATAGGCAGGGTATGGTCGCAGAATGAGCAATCCGATACCTGGCACGATGGCTATGGCGGTGGTTTGTATTTTCTTCCGGCCAAGTTAATACTGATCCAGGGCGTAGTAGGTTTTTCAAAAGAAGGCGCATATCCATACATATCAGCAGGTTTCAGGTTTTAGCAGAAGAGGTTACTATTTAAAAGAGAGAACAGATGAACGATCAGCAATTATTAGAGCTTGTTGAAGAATATGTGAAGCGTTTTTTTCAGACACATCACGATGATAGATTAGTATATCATAACTTTAAGCATACCGAGCAGGTGGTAAAACATGCCACCGCCATAGCCAATCATTACCAGCTGAACGATCACGATTTTTTCATCTTGCTGGCGGCTGCATGGTTCCATGATACCGGTTATTTTATTACCCTGGAAGATCACGAAACAGCGGGAGCTAACCTGGCGGAATCTTTTTTGAAAGAGCAAAACCTGCCTGAAGAAGATATCGTTCTGGTAAAAAGTGCGATTTTCTCAACCCGGATGCCGCAAAACCCATCTACGCTTTTAGAAAAGATCTTGTGCGATGCAGACCTTTACCATTTAGGTACGGACGCTTTTGAAGAAAAGAATAAGTTAATGCGGAAGGAGTTTAACGATATCCACCACCTGGATAACAACAAACTGCAATGGAACAAACATTCAGTAGAATTCCTGAAATCGCACCAATACCATACAGACTATTGCCAGTTATTACTGAACCAGGGCAAACAAAAAAACCTGGAAGAACTGGAGGCACGGGTTGAAAAATGGCAAAAGGAAGAAGACGAAAAGATAGCCTCCGAACAAAAGAAATCACAAGAAGAATCAAAGAAATTGCAAGAAAAACAAATACTGCCCGAAGTAAAGGATTCGGACAAACCTAAAAAGAAAAAAGAACGCCCCGAACGCGGTGTGGAAACCATGTTCAGGATCAGTTCTACCAACCACCAACGCTTGAGCGATATGGCTGATAACAAGGCCCATATCCTGATTACTGTTAACTCGATTATACTATCGGCGATTATCAGCTTGTTGTTACGGAGGTTGAGCGAGTATGAGAACCTGATCATTCCTACGGCGATTATCCTGATCGTTAGCCTGCTGGCTATGATCTTCGCTATTCTTGCCACGCGGCCGTCGCTGCCACCGGGCACCTTTACCCGAAACGATATCGACGAAAAGAAAGTGAACCTTTTGTTCTTTGGTAATTTTTACCGCATGCCGCTCGATGAGTACGCCTACGGGATGTCGCGCATGATGGAAGACCGTGATTTTCTGTACGGAAGCCTTACCCGCGACCTTTATTCGCAAGGGATTGTATTGGGTAAAAAGTACCGCTTATTGCGCGTGGCGTACAATATCTTCATGTTTGGTCTTATAGTTGCTGTACTGGCATTTATAATCGCCGCTGCATTTTTTGGCGAAAAATAATTGCCGATCCTATGGAACAACTGCCTTTTTTTGACCGCGACCTCAGCTGGTTAGCGTTTAACAAACGTGTGCTTGAAGAAGCTGCTAACCCAAACGTACCGGTATTAGAACGGATTAAATTCCTGGGCATCTACTCGTCCAATCTCGATGAGTTTTACCGCGTGCGTATGCCGGTAATGAAGGCGCTGCAGAAGATCAGCAAAAAGAGCAGTAATGATTTTAATTACGAAGAGCATTCTGCAATTGTTCACCAGGCTACGGGCATTATACAGGAGCAACAGAACAGGTTTGGCAGCATACTCAGGGAGCAGATTATCCCGGAGCTGAAGCAACAGCAGATCAACCTGCTGTATCGTGAAGAGTTACCTGTACACGTGGCCGACCCTTTAACCCAATACTTTCTTTCTGAAGTTCTGGCGTTTCTGCACCCGGTTCTTTTTAATGATGATACCAGCTTTTTCCCCGAGAATAATAAGCTGTATTTTATAGTACAGCTATCCGACGTGGAAGGGAAAGAGCAATTACAACTGCTTAACATCCCGTCTGAAGATCTACCGCGTTTCTACCCGATAACGGTTGAAGATGAGCAATACATTTGCTTTTTAGATGACATTATCCGCTATAATCTGGATAAACTGTTCCGTGGCTTTAACATCGTTAACTGTTTCAGTTTTAAAGTTACCCGCGATGCGGAATTGGATTTAAAGGATGAGTATTCGGGCGATTTGTCTGAACAAATAGAGCAACAACTTGGAAAGCGCGATTCTGGTTTTGCTACACGCTTTCTATATGAACAAGGGATGCCGCTACGGATATTGGAGAAGTTAAAGGTGCTACTGAACCTGCAAACGGCTAATGCAGTAGAAGGTGGGCGTTACCATAACCTGAAAGACCTGTCTGCGTTCCCGCTCAAAAATGCAGTATTGTCCTATCAGCCCTGGCCGGCGCGAAATGTAACAGAGCAAAGCGATGTCAGTTTGCAGGAGTTGATCCTTAAAGGGGATATCATCGTTCATCCGCCGTATCAATCCTACCATACCATACTGCGTTATTTTAATGAAGCTGCGGCAGACCCGGACGTGGAAGAAATCTACGTAACGCTGTACCGTGTAGCCAGCGATTCCAGGATCGTCAATGCCCTGATGACTGCCGCCCGTAACGGTAAACAGGTACAGGTAGTGGTAGAACTAAAGGCACGCTTCGACGAAGCCAACAACCTGAAGTGGGCCAAGAAAATGAAAGAAGCCGGGGTAAAGATCATTTATAGTATCACGGCGCTTAAAGTGCATGCGAAGGTTGCCCTGGTAAAATCCGGGAAAAACAAGCGGACGGTGTACACCGGCTTGCTGGCGACAGGCAATTTGAACGAAGGTACGGCGCGTTTCTATACCGATCATATCCTGCTTACCGCTAATCATCAGTTGTTGCGAGAGGCTGAATTGTTGTTTATCTTTTTAGCGCGAAGAGAAAAAGTATCCTCGCCGGATCTGATCAATTTTAAACATTTACTGGTGGCCCAGTTTAACCTGCAGCAGCGTTTTCTGCAATTGATAGATCGGGAAATCGAAAACGCAAAACAAGGTCTGCCCGCAGCTATCCAGATAAAGCTGAACAACCTGGAAGAGAAGGTATTGATTAGTAAATTATACGAGGCCTCGCAAGCCGGGGTAAAGATTAGTCTGATCGTCCGTTCTATTTGCTGCCTGGTGCCGGGTGTTAAGGGGATAAGCGAGAACATTACCATCCTTCGCATTGTGGACCGCTATCTGGAACACGGACGGATTTTTATCTTCAATAACAACGGCAACCCGGAAGTTTTTATGGGTTCCGCCGACTGGATGAACCGGAATATTTATCACCGCATTGAGGTTTGTTTCCCTGTTTATGACGAGCAAATTAAAGCCGAGATGATAACGCTTTTCGAGCTGCAATGGAAAGATAATGTGCAGGCGGTAGAGATCGATCAGTACATGAACAACTTGCCGGTAAAATCCTCTGGCGTACCGCATAGCGCTCAAAAAGCGATTTATGACTACCTGAAGGGGTAGAGCATACTACAAGCCGTTAAGTGTCCATCTGGGTACGTAACCGGTGTAATTATTGAACGCTATTTTGCAGAAATTCTGCCCTTCTTCCAATACGCTCACCTTCGCGTTTTTAGGTAACACTGTTACTACTGCCGACATGTAATCTGCCTGTTGATGCAGGTAAACTGTTCCTGTTAAATTGGGTTTCAAGAATGTGGTATAAGTAGAAGTCGGCAATGGCTCGACACGTTTTACCAATCTTAAAGGAGCATCGGTTTTAGCCGTAGGCTTTTCAACCGTGGCTGGTACAGTGGCTGCTTTAGCAGTGGGTACTTGCGCGGGCTCGGCGGGAGGTTGTTCGGTTTTAACCTCATCGGCTGTTTCCGGTGTTGGCTTTGTCGATTTTCTTTCAGCCGAAGCTATATCCAAAGCTTTCCTGTGTTTACGTTTATGTGGTTTGTTGTGCTTTACCACGGGTTCAACTTTGGCAATTACGGGCGGTGTTTGTACAGGTGCGGGCTTTCGCAGAACCTTGTATACATACGCGCCGAATATAGCGGTAATAGCAACTAAGGCTAAAGTAACAGCTACGTTGATCGTACGCGTTTTGAACAGCGCGATGCGGCGCTGCTGACTGCGTTTTAAAGCCCGGTCGTACCGCCTGCGTCTGATGGGATCGCTCAGGATTTCGTATGCTTCGTTCAGCTCTTTCAGGTGCCGGTCAAGAATGTAGTCATACTGATCGGTTTCTGGTTTAAACCGATTAGAAAGCGTCACGTGCGCATCTTTGATTTGCGAAGGGGTTGCATTTCCCGGAATTCCCAAAATATAGTACAGATCCTTCATCATCGTTATAGAAACCAAGCTTTAATTTGAGCATTTTTTTCACGAGAAGTTTAATTCTAAAGAGAAATTTTTAGGCGAAGATTTATGGATTTTTCTGTCACGGATTTTACGGGTGCGGCTTCTTCACTGTTTATCGTAAATAACGCAAATTTTACACTCGGTATACCATAAAGGCCTTTTTGAAGTTATATGTTTACAACACAAACTTTGTTATGAAATCTAAAATTCTTTTAATTCCAATTTTTCTTGCAGTATTTGCAATCACTAATGAATCTTGTAAGTCTAAAAAGGCAGTAGTAAAACCGCAGCCAGAACCGGTGGAGGCTCCGAAAACAGAAGCTCCGAAAGAAACTAAAGCAGAGCCTGCGCATGAAGATACCACTCCTGCACCAGAGCCTGCAAAACCAGATTATAACTTCAAGAATATACAGTTTGAATTTAACTCAGGTGTGTTGAAAACAGATTCTTACCCATTGTTAGATAAAGCTGCTGCTGAAATGAAGAAAGACCAGTCTGTGAAGTTTTTATTAGGCGGCCACTCTTCAGCAGAAGGTACTGCTGAGCACAATATGCAGCTTTCTATAGAACGTGCGAACGCCGTGAAAGCTTATTTGGTTAATGCTGGTGTAAATGCAGATAACCTGATCACCAAAGGTTACGGTGAAAGCAAACCGTTGGTATCTAATGCTACCGAGGAAGGCCGCGAACAAAACCGTCGGGTAGAGATCAAGTTAGATAACTAATCATCCACAGCTCATTTAAAAAACAATGCCCGCCTAAAGCGGGCATTGCTGTTTTTAGAAGTCACGTTACGTCCAAAGAGGTTTCCCTCGAAATTATTCCTTTACCAGTTTTACGGCCCTGAATGAATTATCTGCCGCCTGCAAGATCTTCGCCTTCAGCTTAGGATTATAATCCGGATGTTTTTTCAGGAAATCCCTCACTACATCTACTGCGTATTGATCCTGGTAATTACCCCAGATGGCGTTCAGCCAATTTTGCGGGAAAAATATATCTCCTGTTTGTTGTATTTCTTCCAGCAGTTCCAGGCTTTTAGGTAAGTACTTTTCAGAAGTTTGCTGGCGCAGCGGATGGTGCAGGTAGCTTAGTGCGGCGGTTACCCAAGCTTCCTTAGCACGGTTTTTCTTATCCTGTAAACCGTTGAAAAAGGCGTCGCGCTCCGCTGTTTTTGATGAGAGTGCCGGCATTAGAAACTCCAGGCGTTTCTTCCTGTCAGGATTGCTGATCCGTTGCATTTGCTCCGTCAACACATTGGTTACTGTATCGCTCCTGAGCGCTATCGAAAGTGCCAGACCTGTATAATCGTCTTCGTTTAATTTAACACCGGTAGGCGCCTGCTGCGTTTTCCAGATCTGGTACATGTTAGCCGATGCCTGTGGCGATAAATAGACGTTTTGATAGGTACTGAAGAGAATCTTCTTGTTATTGGTGGCTGTTTGATTTTCCATTGCCTGCCAAAGTTTACTTTCTAATGCAGGGGATAGTTTTTCACGTGCGGATTTGGTGATAAACGTCCAGTACATATTGCTGATGTAACCGGTAAGCAGTCGAAGGTTGGTTTCTTCTTTTTCGTTCTGTAAACCCTCTGTAAATAAGGTGAGTAAATCATTGGGTTTGAAGTATCGTTCAGAAAGCATGTTCTCGTACATGGAAATGTAGAGCGATGCCCGCTGAAGCGGACTTTTTATAGTATATAGACTACCGGAAATATTTTTATCAACCGGGAAAACGCCATAGCCGATTCCATTGGTGTTGAATAGGATGAACAATGGCTTTGCTAAACCAATAGCTTGTTTCAGTTCTGCTTTTTCAGTGGTCATATTTACGGTAATTTCCTTCACCTCACCGGGGTAAACTAGCGCGATGTTGAAGAATTGCGACCACAATCTTTTCTCGCCATACTCAGGCTTTTGGCTGATGGTGAACCCACTGATCTTGTCGTTAGCATAATCGACGTCATAGTCAAAAACAGGCCTGCCCGGTTGGTTCACCCATACCTTGTTCCACTGGTACAGGTTTGCGGTAGTGTGTTTGCTTAAAATGGCAATCAGGTCAGGCCAGGTGGCATTGCCGTAGGCGTATTTCTTCAAATACTCCTGTATACCCTGCCTGAATTTTTCTTTTCCCATCAGTAGCTCCAGTTGCCGCATCATAATCGGTGCTTTGTGATAGATGATGTTACCATACATCGATCCGGCGTCTTTCAGGTTATCCAGTTGCTGGCGGATCGGATTTGCGCCTTCCGTACGATCGATACCATAAGCAGCAGGGTAGTGGTCTTGCAAAAATTTCAGCCCAAAAGTTTCCGGCCCCATTACTTTTTCGGTCACCTTGTCTGCCATAAAGTTGGCAAACACTTCTTTCATCCATACATCATTGAACCAGCGCATGGTCACCAGGTCGCCAAACCACATGTGCGCTGTCTCGTGCGAAATCAGGTTATTGCGGGAAATAAAGCGGTCTTTCGTGGCCGCATCATCCAAAAAGAGGGTAGAAGATTGGTACTGCACCTCACCCGGATGTTCCATACCGCCGAACTGAAAATCGGGGATGGCAACAAAGCCTATTTTTTGAAACGGGAACGGAATGCCCGTCCACTGTTCCAGGAAATTAATCGCATGCTCGTGTGCTATAAAAACAGAATCGACACTGAGCTTGATTTTCTTCTGATCTGTTTCGCGATATAAAAATGCTGCTTTTCTTTTGCCAACATTTTGCGTTACCGCTTTAAATTGCCCGGCAGCGAAAGAAAATAGATAGGTACTTAATTTGTCTGATGGATTAAAGCGGATTGTTTTTTGATCCGCAACCTTTGACGAGTCCTTAACCGTTGCATTGGCCAGTACATTCCATTCATTGGGTACGGTGAGTGTAAGCGTAAAAATGGCTTTCAGATCTGGCTGATCAAAACATGGGAAAACGGTGCGTGCTCTATCCGGGACGTTCAACTCGTACAGGTAATCGCTGTTGCGGTTAAGCGTTTGGTCGCCGGTAAGAAACTGAATGTCGATTTTGTTATTGCCCACATGCAGCAAGCGCTGGTCGATCAACAGGTGCTCGTTCCACATGTTCACATCAGCTCTTTTTCCGTTAACCCAAAGGCTGCTAATTCTTTCCGCAGGTTGCTTAAAGTCTATTTGTAATAGCTGGATATTTGATTTAATCGAGAAGGTAAGGCTCTCGCTTGCTTTTAATAGCGCTGTTTTGTCTGCCGGGATCAAAAAATTCAGGTCATATTTCACGTTGGTGATGACGGAATGCCGATATTCCGCCAGCTTCAAAGAAACGCCCGTTTCCACCGGTAATGCCGATTTAACCTGGGCCAACACTGATTCTGCACTAATCGCTGTTATTAGTGATAATAGGTATGATATATACTTTTTGTTCATGTAGATTTCAATTAAAGGCTCCGTATGGCGCCATAGCTTAGCCACGTCATGATAATAACTACGGCAGCGCCTGATATTGTGAGCCACACCGGTTGGCGATAGTTATGCACGATTTTTTTCTTATAAGCAGCGAAAAGCATCGCTGCCAAAGATAAAGGCAGAATACAACCGTTGATCGCACCGACCGCGATGAGTGTTTTAACCGGTTTACCGATGATCAGGAAGATGACGGTAGCTACTGAAATAAAAGTGATGGTAATTGCACGGTGACGTTGTGTAATTACCGGGTGAAAGCTTTTGATAAAGGATATGGAGGTATAGGCAGAGCCAACAACCGAAGATATACCAGCCGACCACATCACAAGCCCAAAGATCTTATAGCCCACGTTTCCGGCAGCAAGTTTAAAAACAGATGCGGCGGGGTTGCTTTCGTCTAAATGGAATCCGGCCGCGACTACACCTAACGCTGCCATAAACAACAGAATACGCATTAAGGAGGCTATACCTATCGCCGTGATTGCCCCATTGTTTATTTCCTTCAGATTTTCAGGACCGGTCTGCCTGGCTTCTAACAACCGGTGTGCGCCTGCAAAGGTAATGTACCCGCCTACGGTGCCCCCTACGATGGTCAGTACAGCAGCAAAATCAAACTTCGCGGGGTTAACCGCCCGGATTACCGCTTCTGCCAATGGTGGTTTGCTGATCCAGGCAATGTAAAGAGCTAACGTGATTTTCAGTAAACCCATACATTTGGCGAACAGGTCCATCGCTTTACCCGCTTCGCGGTAAACAAAAATACCGATTGCCATTAACGCGCAGATGACGGCGCCTTGTGCGGTATCAATACCGAATAACACATTTAACCCCAACGCAGCACCGGCAATATTGCCGATATTAAATGCCAGTCCGCCAAGGAAAACCAGGGTAGAAAGCAAATAGCCCATTCCAGGAATGACGTCGTTTGCAATATCCTGGGCTGGCTTATCCGCAACGGCAATTACACGCCAGATGTTCAGCTGTGCAATCGCATCCATTATGATCGAAAGCAGGATGGCAAACCCAAAACTTGCACCAAGTTTAGCAGTAAACGCCGCTGTCTGAGTTAAAAAGCCCGGTCCGATAGCCGAAGAAGCCATCAGGAAGGCCGCACCAAGCAGTACGCTCCAATCGAACTTTTTCTTCATTGAACCGGTGCTTTTATAGAGATATGCTCTGCCTTGATTTTCTCCGAGATCATTTTGGCAAATTCAACCGCATGTGCGCCATCGCCGTGCAAGCAAAGTGTTTCTGCCTGCAGCGGTACGGTTTTCTGATTTACAGAAATCACCTGTTGTTCGCGGATCATCATCAAAACCTGCTTTACAGATGCTGGGGTATCGGTGATCATGGCGTTCGGTTGTGTGCGCGGTGTTAAAGAGCCATCGTCCTGGTAGGTACGGTCGGCAAAAACTTCAGACGCTGTTTTCAGGCCTATCTGTTTAGCTGCAGTGATCATGGCGCTGTTTGCAAGGCCGTATAAGATCAGGGTCGGGTCGAAATCGTGCACTGCCTCAACAATTGCCTTCGCTAACGCAGCGTCTTTGGCCGCCATGTTATATAATGCGCCATGTGCTTTTACATGATATAGCTTGCCATGCGCCGCCTTAACAAAAGCGTGAAGCGCACCAATCTGATAAAGTGTCATCTGGTATGCTTCGCGGGCAGAGATTTTCATTTCGCGCCTGCCGAACCCCTGCAAATCGGGCAAGCCCGGATGCGCACCTATGGCTACGCCTTTTTTAATGGCGATAGCCACTGTTTGCTGCATCACGTCAGGGTCGCCGGCATGGTATCCACATGCTATATTAGCTGATGTGATATAATCCATTAAAATCTCGTCGTTCGGCATAGGGTAATTGCCAAAAGCTTCACCCATATCGCAGTTCAGGTCAATCGTTTGCATATTATCTAAATTTGGCCGCAATGGCCTGGCCTATCATTTCTATGTTGTTTTCCTGTTCAAAATAAAGTGTTTCAGCGTCATGAAAACTTATCTCTTCAAATTTAATTGCATCACCCGGTTTTAGTTGTCCGCATAAGGGTAAATCTGCCGCAGCTATCTGCGCAATCCTTGGGTAACCACCTGTAGTTTGGGCATCGGCCATTAACAATACAAGGCTACCATCATTAACTACCTGTATTGTTCCGGGTGTTACTGCGGTGGAAAGCAGCTCTTGTTGATGCCGCCTTTTCATCTGTATCCCGTCCAGGAAGCAGCCCATCCGGTTGCTCCGGTTGTTGATGTTATATGCGGTCGACAGCAAAGTTGCGATAGATTGGCCCTCAAACCAGCCAAATTCATGGCCGGGCATTATGCGTATGGTATAATTATCCAGTGTGCGGAAGGGTACGCCTGCATGCCAGGAGGAGTAATTAATATGGTCTGTTTTAAGTGATAAAAATATTTTTTCGGCAAGCGGGGTAAGGTTCTGACTGCTCTCCAAAATATCCTGTTTTTGTAAAGACCTACCCTTATGCCCCCCGAAGCCGGCTATGGTATAAGTACTTCTGCTTCCAAGCACTAATGGAAGGTCCCATCCGCCGGCTATGGCTAAATAAGTTCGAAAGCCATTCCGGGAGTTGGTAAAGGTAATATTGCTTCCCACGGGGACAAATAGAGGTCTGTTCGGCGGTAATTGTTGTTCATTCACTTCGAGTATAGCACCACCGCCTGTGTATGCAATCAGTAGATCGGTTTCTGCGATGAATGATGCGCCGCTGGCTGTAAATTCAATTACGGCATCGTTATCCGGATTACCTATACACTTATTGGCAAGCCTGGCCGAATAGGTATCCATCGCGCCGGATACAGGTACCGCCTGTGCAAGATAGGCCCATCGGCCAAGGTCCTGGATGGTGGTTAAAAGTCCGGGTTTAACGATACGGATTTTCATGCAGGTATTCGTTAAACTCGGTTAAACTGATGGATTTGAATATGACTTCATCACCTGCTTTAAGCAAGGCAGGCGCTTCAGCAAGCGGATTGAAAAGTTGTACGGGTGTACGGCCGATCAACTGCCAGCCGCCGGGCGTGGTTAACGGGTATACGCCTGTTTGTTCACCGGCAATCCCTACGGAGCCCGCTGGAATCACAGTCCTTGGTTTTGACAGGCGTGGTGTGGCAATGCGTTTATCCATTCCGCCTAAATAAGCAAATCCCGGCACAAAGCCTATCATGTAAACTTTGTATGTAACGGATGAATGTAAATGAACGACTTCGCCTGGCTTAAGGTTGTTATGTTCCGCAACGAAGTTCAGGTCTGGTGCATAATCGCCCTCATAACACACCGGTATGGTGATGCGTCTGGAATTTACTTCGACGCCATTGTTAGAAGATGCACCCAGGCCGTCTATATAAGTTTTAATTTTTTCAGCACATGTTTCACCTTTCAGGGAATGTAAAGCTTTTACCGTACCCGGTTCATAAAACAGGGTGAGCGTGGCGTATGCCGGTACGGTTGAAAGTAGACCAGGGAGCGGCTGTTGTTCAATTAATTTGTTTAGTAAAGCAATATCTCTTAGGTTCTGTTCAGATATGGTTTGCCCGAACGCTATCGAAACAGCCTTTTCACTTAAGGGATATATGCGCAGATAATTAGGGGATGGCTGCATCTTATAGCTGCTTAAGTTACAAATTAGCAGCTAACCCCAGTAATATTTTTGCAGTTTGCTTCGTAATCAAATTAACAGACCTGTTTTTATTAGAAGAAATAAGAAAATAAGCCAGCGCTGTTGGTGAATTCAAGCATGTTCAAGGGCGGATAATCGAATACTTTTCAGTATTTACTCGCTGATAGTTATGAATTATTACTCTTTTTGAGAATATGTTTAACAAAAATTTAAAACAATAGTGTTTGACATGATGTTTAAGCGAGGTATATTGCGCCAAAGTTTATCACAATAGCTTTGCGCCTATGATCCGTTTTTATAAATCTTATAGTATAATTTGCTTCAAGGATAAATGTATTACTTTAGAAGTAAAGCAAATTGTTAATATATTATTACTAATATTGTAAGTGTAATACAGTTTTTGTGCATTTTTTTTCTTTCCTATGTTTCAATCTATAAATATCGTTCCACGCTGGATTATATTTTGTCTTGATTTAGTGATATGCATTTTCTCTCTCGGGCTTGCTTACTTTATCCGGTACAATTTTGATATTTATAACATAGACTTTGTAGCTTTTAGCAGAAACATCCTGATTTTTACTTCAATTAATATTGTCGTTTTTGCCGGTTTCAGAACTTACGCTGGCATTATCCGCTATACCAGTTTTCAGGATGCTCACCGTATCATCTTATCTATCGGTGTAAGTAACCTGGTATTTTTCTTCACCAATCTTGTTATCACCACGTTTCGTCAGAAACCTGCTATTTCTAACGAAGTGCTTGTTATTAATGGCCTTTGTTGCTTTGTAATGCTGGTGAGCTACCGGGTGATGGTTAAATATTTCTTCCTGTATATCAAAAACTTAAACCTGGATAAAAGGCACGTGGTGATATACGGTGCCGGCGACATCGGTATGGCTGCGAAACGTACGCTTGATCACGATGTAGCCGTTAATATGACCGTAATTGGCTTTCTGGAAGATGATGTTCGCAAAGCAGGGAAAATTATTGAAGGGGTAAAGATTTTCCCGGTAGCTAATTTAGAAAAGAGCATTATTGCCCTTGAGCGGGTAGATGATCTGATTATCGCTGTTAATAATCTTAGCCCCGAACGGAAAAACAAAATTGTAGACATTTGCCTGAAGCACAACATCAGGGTGTTAACGCTTCCGCCGGTTTCTACCTGGATTAACGGTCATATCAACACCAAACAGATTCAACAAATTAAGATCGAAGACTTGCTGGAACGCGAGCCTATCGAAATTCATAATGAAGTTATTTCAGGCCAAATAAAGAACAAACGCATCGTGGTAACGGGTGCTGCCGGATCAATTGGTAGTGAGATCGTGCGTCAGCTTATTCCGCTTGAACCGCAGATGATCATTCTGGTTGACCAGGCAGAAACGCCTTTGCACGAACTTACCCTTGAACTGAACGAATGCTGTGCCGAGCAGATCTCTCATCCGTTTATTGGCGATGTACGCGATAAGAATAGGATGGAAGTGATGTTTAAGACATTTCAGCCCCATTATATCTATCATGCTGCTGCTTACAAGCACGTACCAATGATGGAGAATAATCCGGCAGAAGCAATCCGAACCAACGTTTTAGGTACAAAAACACTGGCTAATTTAGCGGTACAATATGGCGTGCAAAGCTTCATCATGGTATCTACCGATAAAGCGGTAAACCCAACCAATGTAATGGGAGCTTCAAAGCGCATTGCCGAAATTTATGTTCAGTCGCTTTATCATTCCTTTCAGAAAAATGATATTGTGTATCAGAATGGCTTAAGCCATCTGAACAAAAGCAGGCATCCCGAGCCGACGAAGTTCATCACTACCCGTTTTGGTAACGTTTTGGGTTCGAACGGTTCTGTTATTCCAAGATTTAAGGCACAAATTGAAAAAGGTGGTCCGGTAACCGTTACCCATCCGGAGATTACCCGTTATTTCATGACCATCCCCGAGGCCTGTAGATTAGTGCTGGAGGCGGCATCAATGGGCAAGGGCGGCGAGATTTTCATTTTTGATATGGGCCGTTCGGTTAAGATAGTCGAGCTGGCTAAGAAAATGATCCGGTTGTCGGGCTTTATTCCTAACCAGGATATCGCCATCGAGTTTACCGGTTTAAGACCTGGTGAAAAGCTTTACGAAGAGCTGTTGAACAACAACGAAAATACCATTGCTACGCATCACCATAAAATCATGGTGGCTAAAGTGCGCGAATATGACTTTGAAAGTGTGGTAAAACACGTTGACGAGCTGATCCAATTATGCGGTGCCAACAACAGTACTAAGGTGGTATTGAAAATGAAGGAGATTGTGCCTGAATTTAAAAGCAATAACTCGGTGTTTGAAGCATTGGACGTAGAAGAAGAGGTAAACTCCTGATTATCTCAAAGGATAAATTTTTTACCCGCAGCAGAACAAATTTCCTTTTTTACTCGTAAAGGTAAACGGTTGGCGTGGTTAAATTTGGGTTTTGGAATGTTTTAGCTAATTTTAAGACGTTTAAACCTCCGACAGCTATTTTGATAATTACCAGCTTATTGATGAAGTACCGTTACCTACTACTCCTGTGTTTTTTCATAACTGTTTCTCAATTATGCCGGGCCCAAACTTCTGTAAGCCTGATACCCCAAATTTCAGATACTTACCTCGACAGGCTTATTGAACTGGCTAAAGCTAATTATCCGCGTGTAAAGGCCTATCAAACCCGCATAGAGGTTGCAAAAAACAACGTTAGCCGGTCTAAGCTTTCCTATCTTGATGTGCTTACCATATCTTACGTTTACCAGCCACATAGTGCTACCATTGTGAATGTTTCACAATCGGCAACAGGTGGTTCTTCTGGTACAGGAACAGGCACCGGTACAACAAACGGACAAAGCTATAGCTATTTTAACGGTATACAGGCAGGCCTTTTCTTCAACCTGGGAGGGTATTTGCAAAAACCCAAAGCAATTAAACAAGCGAAAGGAGAGTTGCAAATAGCTTACGACGAACAGAGCGAATACATGCTCACACTGACAACAGAGGTGAAGCGGCGCTACTATAATTACGTATTGAAGTTAAATAACGTAAAGTTTCAAACCCAGTCTGCCCAGGACGCAGAGGAATTACTGAAAAATGTAAGGCACCGTTTTGAAAAGGGCGAAGAAACATACGAGAATTACAGCAAGGCACAAGAAACCTTTACTACCCGCAACCAGTCGCGGATGTTATCAGAGGCAGATTTGTTAACGGCAAAAGCAGAGTTGGAAGAATTAATAGGCGATAAAATAGAAAACGTTAAGTAATGGAATTTGGTAATTACTTTAAATTAATACTTAAACACAAGTATATCCTGATTCTTGTCGTAATAGTTGCCGTAATAGTCACCTATTTTTTTGTCCGTAACCAGCCGGACAGCTATACCTCACAAGCGCAGATCGCTACCGGGATTGTAGACCAAACGCAGCAGTCCCTGAGCCAGAGCGTAATGCAGGACTCTAAAGTAACGCAGGAATTCAGTAACCTGCTGCAGTTGCTTCGGTCAAAGAAATTGCTTGATCAGGTATCGTATCAACTGATGATCCACGATCTGACGAGTAAACAGCCTTATCGTACGCCGAGTAAGCTGTTGCAAAGTCTGGGCGCATCGGCACGCAAACATGCTTTGGACGTTTACAAGGATCTCTATAGCAAACGTCAGGCGCTTTCATTGTTTGACCACGACCAGTTGGGGTTATACCGCTTATTGGTATCTATGCGGTATGACGACCAATCGCTTTTAAGAACCCTGGTAACTTATCGCAGCGAGAACAGTGATTTTATTATCATCGAATTTAATTCGGACAATCCCCAACTGACAGCTACTTCCTGTAATACACTGGCTAAAGAGCTGATAGATTACTATAATTTTTTACTGAAGGAAAACCAGCGCAAGGCGGTGAACTTTTTGTCAGACCTGTTAAAGGCCAAGCAAGACTCGATGGCCAAGCGCATGCAAGAGCTAAAGCAGTATAAGATACAAAACCATGTTTTTAACCTGAATGAGCAAGCAAGGGCTTTATATGGTGAGATTACTGATGTAGAAACCCGGTTGGAAGAGGCAAAGAAGAATTCTATTTCTTACGACGCTGCCATACGCAATATCGATAATCAGTTTAACCCGTCTGACCGTCGTTATATCGAAAGCGCGATGGTTAAAGTAAACCAGGATATTATTAATACGCGTAGTCAACTGGATGAACTGAATGATAAGTATGTCCAAAGTGGCTTTAACGAATCATACCGGCCTAAAATGGATTCGCTTAAACATTTGCTCACTACGCGGATCAATCAGTCGTCTGATAAATACATTATCAGCCCGCTGGCAAATAAACAGAACCTTATTCAGCAGAAGCTTACCCTTCAGGTGCAGTACGATCTGTCTAAAAGCAGTATTTCAAGCCTGCAAAATCAATTAGTTTCATTGAATACCCGTCTACGTGCGTTGGTTCCTCATGAGGCTGTTGTTCAGGCGGATGAAAATGCCATCACTGTTGCTAACCAGGAATACCTGGAAATACTGCAGAAATATAACCAGACCAGCCTTGAGACGAATTTTACAGCACACCTGAAATTAGTTCAGATAGCTATGCCTGGCCTGGCGCAGCCGTCCAAAAAGATGCTGCTGGTCATCTTAAGCGGTATTATCGCATTTGTATTCTGCCTGGCGGTGTTCTTTGTACTCTTCCTGTTAGACCGTACCATTAAAACACCGCGCGAGTTGGCAAATAAAACGCGGGTTTCCGTTATCGGGTATTTGAATACACTGCAAAGCGCAACGATTGATCTGAACCGGGTATGGCATACGCGTGAGGTGGAAGGCGAGGTAAGACTGTTTAAAGACCTGATGCAATCTATCCGTTTTGAAGTAGATAACGAGTTAAAGGGCAGCAAGATATTGCTGGTCAATAGTATGAAAAAAGGTGAGGGGAAAACGTACTTAACCCTGAACCTGGCCTATGCTCATGCCGGTGTGGGTAAAAAGGTGCTCGTGATCGATGGCAATTTTGTTAATCCGGGAATTACAGAATTGGTAAAGCCGACCTTGTTTTTAGAAGATCTTTTAAGCGGAGTAAAAAATGCTGGCGACTTTCATACCGCTTCGCAAATAACTTATGTAGGCAATAAGGCCGTAACAGGCTCTTTGTTAGAACTGGCGCCGGAAGAATTGATTAAACAAAAATTAGAAGAACTAAGGAACTTATTTGATCTGATTCTGATTGAAGCGCCGGCTTTAGATCAGCTGAATAAATCAAAGGAGTGGACGCTTTTTGCTGAGAAGATCTTAACGGTGTACGAAGCCGGGCAAACCTTTGAAGCGCATCAGCAGGTGAATGTAGAATACCTACGGTCTTTTGGCGATAAGTTTATGGGATGGATTGTGGATATGGTTGCTAAAGAACATTTGGCTAATGCGGCTAAGGGTTAACAGGATATGAAAGAGCTGATTAATGCACTTTGGATATTAGTACAGGTTGCCATCGGTTACAACTTGTTTTTGCCTTTGTTTTTATACATCCTGTACCTGGTAAAGAAATACAAGACTAAGCGCGTAGAACCTGTTGCAGAAGGCGACTATGGCATTATCGTTACTGCTTACGAACAGGTAACGGCCGTTCCGGAAGCGGTTAATTCGCTGCTGAAGCTGAACCATCATAACTTCCTGATCTATATTGTTGCCGATAAGTGTGATGTTAGTAGTTTAAAGTTTGATGATGAGCGGGTAATTATACTTCGCCCCGAAGAAACACTCGCCAGCAATACGCGCTCGCATTTTTATGCCATCAACCGTTTCAGAAGGCCACATAACCGGCTAACCATCATTGATAGTGATAACCTGACAGACCCTGAATACCTGAATGAACTGGATAAATTCTTTGCCGAAGGTTTTGAGGCCGTGCAGGGTGTTCGCGAAGCTAAAAACCTGAATACCACTTATGCACGGCTCGATGCCGCGCGCGACATTTACTACCATTTCTATGATGGTAAGGTGTTGTTCAACATAGGGTCATCTGCTACGCTGGCCGGTTCGGGTATGGCCTTTACTACGCAGCTCTACCGCGAGTGTTTGGAATATCTGGATGTAACCGGCGCGGGTTTTGATAAAGTATTGCAACATGCCATTCTTAGCAAAAACAAACGGATCGCTTTTGCAGAAAAGGCTATCGTTTACGACGAAAAGACCACCCAGAGCGAGCAGTTGGTAAAACAACGTTCGCGATGGATCAATACCTGGTTTAAATATTTCCGGCTTGGTTTTGGTTTATTGGTAAAAGGGAGCTGGAACCAGTTTGTGTTCGGTTTGATCCTGCTGCGGCCGCCGTTATTTATCTTCCTACTGTTATCGGTGATCTTTATGGTTGCTAACATCTGGATCAGCATTACGGCGTCACTGATATGGTTGGCGGGTTTTATTGCCTTTGTTCTGGGCTTTGCAATAGCGTTAGCCAGTTCACCTACAGATAAGCGCATTTACCAGTCGCTGGTTAATATTCCTAAATTCATATTTTTCCAGGTGCTGTCACTATTAAAAGTTCGTAAGGCTAACAAATATTCAGTGGCTACTACGCACTATTACCACGGCGACTCGAAAGAAGAGGAGGTGAAGGAATGAGGATAGATCCTGCAGACGAAATCATCCGGGCTGAAGAGATAAAGCGCGAAAAGCAGACAAAAATCGATAAGGTTACGCGTATAGTAGCCATTGTGGTGGCAGCCTTGAGCACCTATTTTTTTTTCATAAAGATACTTTTTCTGTAATGGCAGAACAGCAATCGGCCGGTCAGGAAATCATTGTTCATAACCGGCGCCAACGGTCAGAAAACCTGCTTAGGAAGTGGGTAATTACAGAGCAGCTATTTAATCTGCCCGGGTTACTGCTTTTTATTGTAATTGGCCTTGTTGTTGGTTATGGTATAGGTAATTACGGTACTTCTTTCGGCGGTACGCTTATCGCGATTGGGGTTGCTATTCCCGGCGTGTATTGCATTGCTGTTTATGCGCGATTTGGCGTGGTGGTACTTTTGGTAATGGCTTATATGTTGTTCCTGCTGATGCGCCTGGGCGTACCAGGGCCGTTAGGTACCATGATGGATGCCCTGCAACTGATCTTATTGCTGAATCTGCTGGTAAGACAAAAGAAAAACCCCAGCTGGGGCATATTTAAAAGTCCGGCTACTATTGTGGTGCTTTGCTGGATCGCCTACAACCTGGTCGAAGTAGCGAACCCAGCGGCAGAATCGCGCCTGGCATGGGTATACACCGTGCGGACGGTGGCGATGGTGCAGCTGAGCTATTTTATCTTCATGTATAATATACGTTCGGTAAAATTTATCAGGTTTTTGCTGAAGTTGTGGATGCTGTTGGCACTGATTGGTGCATTATATGCGTTTAAGCAGGAGTTTATCGGGTTTAGCGATGCAGAGGAAGCTTACCTGCATTCAGACCCTAATATTGCCTCCTTACTTTTTATTGCGGGCCACTGGCGTAAATTTTCCATTTTCTCAGATCCGGTTGCTTTTTCCTATAACATGGTGATGCCCTGCATACTTTGTGTATGCGTTATGTTCGGGAAGTTTTCTGGCTGGAAAAAAGTGGTTTGTTTTGTACTGATCGGCGTTTACTTCCTATCGATGCTGTACTCTGGTACTCGTGGAGCAAACGTTCTATTACCCGCCGCGCTGGTGTTATTCGCTATTCTGAACTACAATAAAAATGTACTGGTATTCTCTATTATAGCGGCCATCTTTTTTGCCATACTGATCGTCATTCCTACTGGTAACCCCACCATACAGCGCTTTCAGACGGCATTTAAACCCAATGACGATGACTCTTATAAGGTTAGGAAAAATAACCAGAAACGCATACAGCCTTATATTTTAACCCACCCTATGGGCGGTGGCCTAGGCGCTACAGGTGCATGGGGGCAACGTTTTGCGCCGGGTTCTTTCCTTGCCCACTTTCCGCCGGATAGTGGTTATATCAGGGTAGCTGTAGAGAATGGCTCTATCGGTTTGATTTTGTTCTGTACCATGGTTTTTGTGTTCCTGAAAACGGGCATAGATAATTACTACGCCATCCGCGACCCTGAACTGAAGACTTACTGCCTGATGGCTACGCTGGTTATTTTTGCCTACAATATTGCCAACTTTCCACAGGAGGCGCTGGTACAGTACCCTTCAAATATTTTGTTTTTATTTTTTGTAGCTTTAGTAAACATCACCAGGCAACTGGACGATGAGAAAAACCGGAACATGGCGGTCGCCGTAACCGTATAACCATTGTAAATGGAACCTCAGGACATGATCAAAAACCGCGATATTATTATTGTTGGCCAGCAGCCATGGGACATTGAAATTGGCAGCAATTGCAAAAACCTGGCAATAGAATTCAGTAAGCATAACCGCGTGTTGTACATCAATTCCCCGTTAGACCGTATTACCTTGCTGAAGCGGAAGCACGAGCCGCAAATACAAAAACGCATTGCAGTAATCAAGGGTAAAGAAGAGGGGCTGATCGCCATTGATCATAACCTTTGGAATTACTATCCCGAAGCGATGATAGAATCCATCAATTGGCTGCGTGGGGCGTGGTTACATACCATTTTAAATAAATACAATAACCGTGTTTTTGCGCGTTCGATAAAAAAGGCGGCTAAGCGGTTGGGCTTTAAGAACTATATCTTATTCAATGATAACGATATCTTCAGATGCTTCTACCTTAAAGAGCTGTTAAAGCCCGCCGTGAGTATTTATTATTCGCGCGATTTTATGCTGGGCGTGGATTATTGGAAACGGCATGGCTTGCGCCTGGAACCAAAACTGATTGCTAAAAGCGATGTGTGCGTTGCTAATTCGGTATACCTGGCTAATTATTGTAAAAAATATAACCCGCAATCCTTCTATGTGGGCCAGGGTTGCGACCTGAGCATATTTACCAGTCACAATGACGAAAATCTACCTGTGGATGTCGCCCAAATAAAAAAACCGGTAATTGGTTATGTTGGCGCTTTGCAAAGCCTCCGGTTGGATATTGATCTGCTTGAATTCCTCGCGAAACAGAAACCTGATTGGAGCATTGTTTTAGTAGGGCCGGAAGATGGCGAGTTTCAGAAAAGCGACTTGCATCAACTACCAAATGTACATTTCCTGGGCAGCAAAGATCCGTCTTTATTGCCTGCATATATCGCTTCTTTTGATGTGTGTATTAACCCGCAGATCGTTAACGAGGTAACCATTGGAAATTATCCGCGCAAGATAGACGAATACCTGGCAATGGGTAAACCTACCGTGGCGACGCGTACAGAAGCAATGAGCGTGTTTGAAGATTACGTTTACCTGGGTGAAAGCCACGAAGACTATTTAAGACTGATCGCCCGGGCTCTTGCCGAAGATTCAACCGAAAAACAGCAAGCACGTATTGCATTCGCAAGTACCCACACTTGGGAGAATAATGCCAAAAGTATTTACGAAGCGGTTAATCATGTAGCAAATGAAGCTGCAGCGGCAACCGCTTGAAATTTGCGGCAGTATGCTGATATTGCTATAGCTTCTACGGCAAGTTAAGCAGGGAACTTCAATAATTCGTAGGTGTGTTTTACGAAACGATAAACGGCACGGCCTGCCGCAATCACCGGATTATTGCTTTGCCTGAAATCACTCCTGGTCATGGTGCTGGGCTCGTCTGAAGAATTCACCTGGTCAAACAACCCTTTATAATCTTCGTAGATCATTGCTTTGCCGCCATGTTTCAGAAAAGATAAAGCCATTAAGAATTCTGTACGGTCGCCTTTCAAACCTTCCGGGTAGCGGCCAAACTTGCTGAAAAAAGAGGTTCGCCTTAGATGCGGGTGGTCACTGTATACATGGAACTTGCGGTAACTGATATTCCACAAACTGAACAGCATTTCCGAGAAACCATTTTTATAAGGCTTTAAATAAGGGTATTTGAAATAGGCGTAAAAACGTACCAGGTCTATATCTTGCCGTTCGTTAATAATCGCTACCGCATCTGTAAGGTGTGCGCCGTAACCTGGCTTTGGGTCAAAATCTTCCTGCACGTAAAGCGTTAGGGGAGTAGTCACCGCATCCTGACCTTTGTTGATGTTATTGCCCAGCCCCTTATTCACCGGTGTAGTGATCAACCGGAAACCGAATTTTTCACTGATGCTTTTCAAATAGTCGAGGTGTTCGGGTTTGCTGCCATCATCAGATACAACGATATCGCCGAAAGAAATCTGCTGATTTTGGAAAGCTTGCAGCAACCGCTGTAAAGACTGGCTCCGGTTATAATGGGTAACTAGCAGGGTTACATCCGGGAAATTATAAGCAGGCATAAAAGCTAATAAGATTACGTTAATTATTTATACAACACTTCGTACGTCCAGCGCAGCAGTTTAACACGCAGGTAAAGATAGCGCGCTGTCAGGGCAAAAGGATTTTTACTTTCACGCCATCCGGCGCGGTTCATGGTGCTGGGTTCGTCAGACGAGTTTTTCTGGTCGAATAGTTCTGTAAAATGCTCAAAGAAAATCCCCTTGCCCTTATTTTTAATAAATGATGCTGCCATCAGAAATTCGGTACGGTCACCTTTCAAACCTTCGGGGTAACGGCCAAACTTATCAAAGAACGAACTTCGGCGCAAGTGCGGGTGATCACTGTAAACGTAAAACTTTAAATGATTGCTGTACCAAACCGATGGTTTAAACAGCATTTCTAAAAATCCCTTACCGTAAGTTTTGGTATAAGGATATTTGAAGTAGGCATAAAAGCGTGCGATATCCAGCGAAGCATCAGCTTTAAAAAATGTTAACGCATCTTTGAAATGTTCTGCAAAAGCGGGTTTGGGGTCAAAATCTTCCTGAACGTATAGCGTATAAGGTGTTTTAACCGCATCCTGGCCTTTGTTGATATTATTTCCTAACCCTTTATTTACGGGCGTCGTAATAAGGCTGAACTGATATTGTTGTTGCAGCGCTTTAAGATATTCCTGATGTTCGGGCTTACTGCCATCATCAGACACAACGATATCGCCAAAGGTCAGCTGCTGCTCTTTAAAAGTTTGTAGTAAACGTTCCAGCGAACGGCTTCTGTTGTAATGTGTTACCAGTAAAGTTACTTCAGGGAAATAATGGGTCATTTTTTAAATCAGCGTTGCAGCTACTAATATCAGTAAATACATTTATTTTAATTAATCTTGTTTTACGAATATCTGCCTAATAAGGATGTGGAGAAGAGCGATAAATACGATAAAAAATAAGCATTTTCTTTCTTTAACAGGAAACGGGGTGATGACCATCCTAGGGATGGTGACCACCGCGGTTATCTATCGGCAGTTGCCTATGGCCGAAGCCGGGCAATGGATATTCTTTCAATCCACATTTTTGTTGATAGACACCTTTCGATCAGGATTTCTTACTACGGCATTTATTAAGTTCTATGCAGGTGCAGTACCAGAACGTAAGGCCGAAGTAGCAGGTTCCACCTGGTTTATCGGCATGGCTATTACCGGCATCCTGATTGCGTGTAATGTTCCGGCGCTTCTTTTTACAGCAAGTTTTAATCATACGGGGATATTGTTGTTCCTGAAATGGTTTGGTGTAGCTTACCTGGTTACGTTGCCGATGTTCGTCGCGACCTGCATACAGCAGGGAGAACAACGTTTTGATCGTTTGCTGTACATCCGCCTGATGAACAAGGGGTCTTTTATCATTTTCATCATCGTTGCGATAGCGCTGCGCAGGTTGAACCTGGATGATGTACTGTATTCGTTCCTGGCATCTAACCTGTTGACAAGTGCTTATGCCATGCTGATGCAATGGTCGGGGATAAGAAATTTTGGCAAGCGTTCAAAAAATGGCATCAGGGAACTGTTCAATTTTGGGAAATACAGTGTAGGCACAACCTTGAGTGCGAATATGTTCGGTACATCAGATACCTACATCATCATGGCGATGCTCGGGCCCGCAGCTTTGGCTGTTTACAACCTTGGCCGCAGCCTGATGCAGGTAATTGAAATTCCGTTGGTAAGCTTCGCGGCAACCGGTATGCCGCTACTCTCGGCCGCTTATAATCAAAATAAACGCGATGAAGTAATTGCTACCATGAAAAGGTATACGGGGCTGCTTACCCTCGGTTTAATACCTATTGTGTTGGTGGCTATCTTTGTGGCAGACTTCGCTATTTCTTTGATCGGTGGGGGAAAGTATGTACATACCGAAGCGGCAAATGTATTCCGTTTGTTTATGACGTTCGGGTTGCTATACCCGGCAGACCGTTTCTTTGCCCTTACGCTTGACGTAATCCACCGGCCGCAGGTAAACTTCTATAAGGTACTGGTGATGCTTGCCGCTAATATCATCTTTGACTTTGTAGGCATAGCTATATTCGGAAACGTGTATGGCGTGGCAATTACTACCGTTATCCCCACGCTGATTGCTGTGGCTATCGGTTACCGCGAATTAAATAAATACCGTAGCTACTCTTTTTTTAGTGTTTATGCCACCGGTTTTGCCGAGGCCCGTAGTTTGATTCGCGATCGAAGGTTGTTGCGTTAATCTGAAAGATAGATGCTGGCACTAAAAGTGTTGCATTGCTCTTCTGCATTGTAGGCGTAGAAAAATTCATCTGCGGCCTTTGTAATAATCAGCAGTCCGAAGTGTTCCGGCAGGCGATGATTCATCACAATAGCATCTACATTTTCTTTACAATAAAAGAATATCTTTTCTGCCTGTTTATTAGTGTACAGAATGTGCATGGTATCAGCAGTGACAATGGTCGCATTTCCATTAATATCTCCCGCTTTGGGCAGCGTTAGGGGTTTTCCAGTATCGGTTTTTACAAAACGTAAAATATTGTTCGCAATTTCTATTTTGATACGGCTGCTGCCATGATCATGCTTAATGGCGTTGGTAAGCATCTCGGTAAGGATATATTTCGATTTGAAAATCACATCATCGATATGCTTATGACCACTTACATTGTTTTTAATTAAGGTTAGCATGTCTTCTAACATGGTAAAAGACATTTTCTCTGATGTCCTGATCTCGTAACTCACATTTACCAATCCCATAAACCAGTGTTTATAAAGCTGATGTAGCTTCGGTATAATTGTCGTAAATTTTGAAGACCTTATCCAGCCTGATCAGTGTAAGCAAATCGCGGATATCTTTTTTTAAGCCCACCAGTATAATATCATGCTTTTGCGCTATGGCATGTTTCAGTCCCGCTACTAAAGCGCCTAAAAAGCTGCTGTCGATGTAGTTGACCTGGTGAAGGCTCAGCACAATTTTGCGCTGATAGTTATCCAGCAGTCCGATAAGCTCTGTCTTGAATTGATCGGCAACGGCCAGGTTGGCTTCGTCAATCTGCAGATCAGCCAAAAGATAACCGGGTTCTTGTTTAATTAGTTCTATCATAATTTCTCTGGTGCTTTATAAAGGTGAATAATGCTGCAATCGTCAACTTGTGCCGCAGCTTGCTGCGAAAGGATGTAATCCTTTAACTTAATAAAGGAATTTTCAGGCGTCGCGATATGCTGTAGTCTGTCTACAAATTTTTTATAATCTGTCTTGGTCTCTTCCCCGGCGCTGTAATCTATCATACCATCCGTGAATATGAAGAGCTGATCGCCATCCTCAAGTTCAACCTCGATCTCGTCATAGGTTGCTGTTGGAAACAAGCCAAGCAATAAGCCCGAACTATTTAGTGTGCTTACAGTTTTAGCCTTTGCATTGTAATGCACCACGGGCAGGTCGCCCGCACCAGCGTAAACAACTTTATTAGCCTCATGATCAATCATCAACAACGAAAGGCTCGAAAGGATGTCTTTCAAGGCCTCGTCATAGCAGATGATCTGGTTCACCTTTTGCAGAATACTTGCGGGCGAATATTCTTCGCTCAATACGCCAAATCTTACGGCTGCCCGCACATAACTTAAAAAACTGAAACTAAGGAACCAGGCCATCCATTTTTTTCCCATTACATCGCCCAGCACAATAAAGCTAAAGCGGTCTGTAACCGTAATAAAATCGATGAAGTCGCCGCCGGGAATATCCTGGAAAGACTGATGCCAGAAGTTAATTTCATAACCCTTGATCTGAGGCGCCGATTGTGGTACAGACTTGATATTAAGTGCAGACACCGCTTTTTTAATCTCCAGTTCAGAAAGCTCGCGCTGTTTACTGAAGGTTTCGATCAGGTTATTCAGCTTGCTGACGATCACATTCACCGGCGTATCTTTCAGCACGTAATCCACTGCTTGCAGATCCAGCCCTTTGGTCATTACGTCCTGGTCCGAAAAGTTGGTCAGGAAGATAAAGGGGATGTTTTGTAAGGCAGGCTGCGAAAGTACATAGCGCCTGAACTCTAAACCATCCATTTCGGGCATCTGGTAGTCGGACAGGATGGCATCTGTCGTTTCTTTCCTTAAGTAATCAATTGCTGCTGCAGCAGATTCGCAAGTTGTGCAAGCAAAACCGGCCTTCTCAAACGCCCGCGAAAGCATTTTAAGAAAAAGCACGTTGTCGTCAACCAGAAGTATTTTCTTTATCACGTGGGTTTGCAGCATCGGCGATTCAGGAAATAGTATTTTTCTTAATTAAGGACTTCACTAAAAGATATACGCCCGCTAATATAATCAGCAGCGAGATCACATCCATAATCGTTACGCCATCATCCGGGGTAAAGTAATAGATGGTAAACATCTCGAAATAGGGCGGGGCGGGCATGATGATCATAGCGAAACCCAGTGCGATCATCACCACACCAATGGCAAACAACACAATGGCGGTCAGCCGTTCGCGTCTGATGAACTGTTTAGAAACGTTACTGTCTATCTTTGAATTGGTAAGCAATAAGCTAAACTGATCGAGCAGTTCCTCGCGCGAAGTATTTTCGCTTAACTCGTCCAACTTTCTGAACTCATGCAGGTCTTGCTGTTTCAGGGTTTCTGCATCAATAGCGCTGTTAAATTTATTCTGTATATTTTTGATCGATTCGCTATCGAGGTTACTGTTTTCAAGCAGCAATAACAATTCATCCAGCTTTTGCTCAATGGCATCTGGCCGGTCGTTTAGCTTTTGAAGCTCGGATACCTCTTTATTAATCGATTTATTATCCAAAAGGAGTGAATTTCGTGTAACTTAACTGGCTTATTTCAACGTTTAACAGGCATTATTAAATGGAAAAAGTTTCTGTCATTACGGTAAATTTCAATCAAAGTTTCATTACCGAACAACTTTTATCTTCAATTTCTGAAACAAATAGTTATGCTAATGTCGAAATAATCGTTGTAGATAACGGTAGTAAAGAAAATAAAGTACCCGAGTGGGGTGCCGCTTATCCCACCATCAAGTTTATACGCTCTGATAAAAACCTTGGTTTTGCCGGTGGGAATAATTTAGGTGTAAATGAAGCTACCGGCGAGTATCTGTTCTTTGTAAACAACGATACCGAATTTACCGCCGGCCTGATTGAAACCATGGTTAAGGTAATGCGCGAGCATCCCGAAGTCGGTATGGCTTCGCCGAAGATCAGGTATTTTGATCAGCCGAATACGCTTCAATATGCGGGTTTTACGCCTATGAATTATTATACCTGCCGCAATAAATGCATAGGGCAGTTTGAGGAAGATAGTGGCCAGTATGATGACAAGATCGGACAGACAGGTTACATCCATGGCGCGGCGATGATGGTGCGCAGGGCAGCTATTGAAAAGGCAGGGCTGATGGCCGAAAACTTTTTTCTTTATTATGAAGAGATGGATTGGTGCGACCGCGTGCGGAGGGCTGGTTACCAGATCTGGTTTGTACCGCAGGGACTGATTTATCACAAAGAGTCGATCTCTGTCGGGAAAGCTAGTGGATTGAAAGAGTTTTTTATGAATCGTAATCGGATTTTGTTCATCCGCAGGAATGCGCCGGTATTAGCGCGCTTGTTTTTTTATATTTACTTTGTTTTAATTGTAGCACCACGGAATATGTTGAACTATGCGAGGGAGAAGCAAAAGGGTTTTACAGCCCTGCTTTGGAAAGCCATTTGGTGGAATGTGACGCATAGCAAAAACAGCAATAATTTAGGATACCCTTTACCCCGTTAAATGAAATTAGCACTTTGGCTTAGCCTTTTTATCGTTTTTTATGCCTTTTTTGGCTATGGTATTCTGCTGTTTGTATTGGTTAAAATAAAACGCCTGATTAAAGGAACACCGCAGAAACCAGTGGTAGATTTGGCTGAACTGCCAACCTGTACCATGATTGTGGCGGCCTATAATGAGGAAGACTTCATTGCGCAGAAAATAGAGAATACGCTGCAGTTGAATTACCCTGAGGGTAAGCTGCAATTATATTTTGTTACGGATGGCTCAACAGATCGTACTGCCGAAATTATAGCGCACTATCCGCAGATCACGCTATTTCACAAAGATGGACGCAGTGGTAAACTGGCGGCAGTACACCGCATTATGCCTTCGGTAACTACCGAAGTTGTGGTGTTTACAGATGCCAATACCTTTTTAAATGCTGACGCGCTGTTAAACATTTGCCGGCATTACAGCAACCCTAAAGTGGGCGCAGTTGCAGGTGAAAAGCGTGTACACGCTGATGAAGCCGCCGATGCTACCGCGGGTGAGGGCTTTTACTGGAAATATGAGTCGAAATTAAAAACCTGGGATTCTGAGCTGGGCACGGTAGTTGGCGCTGCGGGTGAGTTGTTCAGCATCCGCACTAATTTGTACCGCGAAGTGCCGCCTAACAGTATCATTGAAGATTTTATGATCTCGCTGTTGGTGGCTGCAGATGGCTATAAGGTGGCATATGAACCTGAAGCCTATGCCACGGAAACCGGATCTGAAAGCGTAGGCGAGGAGCTGAAAAGGAAGATCAGGATTGCGGCCGGGGGAATACAATCCATTATATGGCTAAAGAAATTGCTGAACCCTTTTTATATGCCCTTGCTGACCTTTCAATATGTTAGTCACCGGGTATTGCGCTGGACGGTAGTTCCCTTCCTGATGATACTGGCTTTTATCCTGAATATGGTGATCGTAGCGAGTGGCTATTCCACCTGGCTGTACGAGCTTTTATTGTTAGGACAGGTGATGTTTTACGCCATGGCCTTACTGGGCTGGCTGCTGGCACGAAAGGAAATTAAGGTTAAAATATTATTTATACCCTATTATTTCTGCATGATGAATTATGCCGTCATCCGGGGAATATTCAGGTATATTTCCGGCACGCAAAGCGCCGTGTGGGAAAAAGCTAAAAGGAAATAAGCTATGTCGCTGAAAGAAAAGATAAAAAGCAATCCATCTTTAAAAGCATTTGTGCACCGCATGCTGATTCCTAAAGGCGAAGCGCGGCCAAGGCTATGGGTGAAGGCTGTTGTTAATCCATTTTTGCATAAGCGAGGTAAAGGATCCACCATACGGTCGAGAAGCCGCCTGGATGTGCTGCCTTTTAATAAGTTCGAGCTTGGCGCCGGATCGACCATCGAGGACTTTTGCACGATTAATAACGGTGTGGGCGACGTGATTATCGGCGATAACAGCCTGATCGGAATGGGTAATGTCATCATCGGTCCGGTTACCATTGGTAATAATGTTATTTTCGCGCAAAATATAGTAGCCAGTGCGCTTAACCATGTTTATACAGATATAAACGTGCCGATTGTAGATCAGCCTGTAATCACTGCACCCATCATCATTGAAGACGATTGCTGGATTGCGGCAAATGCGGTGATCACTTCAGGTGTCACGATTGGGAAGCATAGTGTCGTCGCTGGTGGGGCCGTTGTCACGAAAAGCGTTCCGCCATATTCCGTCGCGGCAGGTAACCCTGCGAAGATCATCAAGCAATACGATTTCGATAAGAAAGAGTGGGTGAGGGTATAGGTTTACCTGCTTTAATAAAACTTTTAAAACATCACCAGGACTGCACCCTATCCACTAAACGATGATCGTCACTAAACCGGAATACTGTCAATTGATTGAGGTTTTCCGGTTAGGGTTAAAACTTACGGTGATAGATGTCAGCGAAGTTAAAGTGATAGCGGAAAAAATATTGATGGCTGAAGAAGAGCCAGAATATGTTTTGATTGAATTGTGTATTGCAAAAGATGCAAACGCAATGCTATCAATACTATCAGAATCTGCTTGTATTAATTCCGTTAGTCCTATCCCGATGCGTGTCATATTGGGACTAATTTTTAAAAAGTTCTCTGAGGAAAAGCTCAGTGCTGATGAAGCAGCAGACAAAATCCGAAGCATAAATCAGCATGAATCTCAATTAGATTTACTTACTGGTGCAGAGCTGATTATTTTAGATGAAATCGACTTCGATTTTGAATTTAATGATAATGAGCTGTTAGGTAATGACTTGCTGTTTTTAAGATATTACGATGAGTTTAATTTAGAAAACTATTCAAACTGGACTTCAATTAATTGTAGCGTCGAAATTAAATTGAGTGATGTGGAGCAGGAATTGATAGAGGATATAAATAAAAAATCAAATTCTGGAAAGACTGTAATTGCAATAAATGAAAGAGTAGTTAAAATAGGGTTACTTATTGTAGTTCCGCTAGCCTTCCTACTTGTAACCGTTATCTTCTTTGAACAAAAAAAAGGGGTGTTGCTATCAAAATTTATTACTGACGTTTATGATATTGCAAAGTGGATTGTCTTTATCACGATCGTTTACGTAGTTCTTTTGCCTTTTTATTATCTGCTGAAAAAGCTATTTGCACTATTTAATTAGACAGCTTTAGCACATTCAACTTAAGCCTAGGTAAATCAGAGCAAGTGAAATTATTGGTATTTAGGGATTACAAATCAAACAAAGTAGGCGGTGGATTTCCATCCTTCACCCTGATCTGGTTCACCAGTAAATGAGCCTGCCGGGTAGGTTCGGGGATACGATAACTACCTACACAATTTTTAATGATGCCGAGGCTTTGCTCCAGGTTGATGCCATTGCCAGGGGAAATATATACCGGTTTGCAATTCTTCTTGGTCCGCAGTGCTGCTCCAACTTCTTCATCTTCGTGGTACATCGGGCTCCAGGCCAATGGCTCGTTCAACGGCTCTTCATAACGGCCCACTAATACAGATTTAGCGCAACCAAACGTTACCACTTTATTCACTATCCCAAAATGGGTGGCGATGCCCAGCCGACGTGGATGGGCGATACCCTGGCCGTCAAAGATCATCACATCGGGTTTTATTTCCAGCTTATTCCAAACCTCTGTAATTGCAGGTACCTCGCGGAAACCTAACAAGCCGGGGATGTAAGGGAAATCTGTTTTAGTGATGACGGATGCATTACCGATCATTTTCAGATCCGGGTAACTGAACAATACAATTGCAGCATAAATAACATCCGAGTATTTGTTGAAAGAAATATCTGCCCCGCCGATAACACTCACTTCCCGGTCTAGTTGTGTGATATTTAGTTTCGCCCTCAGTTCATGCTGATAGGCTATTGCTTCTGCAGGAGTATAGGCCTGACCGGTCATAGGCTAAGATTTAAGATTTTTATAAAAGAGTTATTTCTGCACAAACTTATTATCAACGCCGTAGAATGTTGAATGGTTTTTGGTCAAAGGTATAACGAACCCATCTGAAACAAGAAAGGGCCGCCCGATACGGGCAGCCCTTTAATATATGCAGCTGTTAAGCTATTATCTGAAAGAGTAACGTACTGTGAACTGTCCTCTCCAGGTATCTGAACCTAAGCTGGTACCTTTAATGTAGGTATTAGTGTAAGGCACACCAGAGTTAAATCCGTTGTAACGGAACAGTTGGTGACCTTGTGCATCAACACCTGAAGCACCGGTTACTACAGTAAGGATACGGTTTTGCTGGTAGAAGTTGCTTACGCCCCAGTTTTTGTTGATGAAGTTACCAACATTAAACATATCGAAGCGGAAAGAAAGCACGTGAGTAACACCTTTAGTATTGATCTTAAACTCTTGAGTGATCGCAGCGTCAGCGCGTTTGATCCATGGTTGTAATACACCATTACGTTTAGCGTACTCGCCTCTGTGTTTGCTTAAGTAGCTGTCTTGCTGAATATAAGCGTCAAACAGGTCTTTTTGCTCATCTGCTGTGTAAGTACGGGTGGTACCGTTTGATAATGTAACAGTGTTTGAAGCAAAGTACATCTCTGATTTATCACGTGGGATGTAGATCAAATCGTTATTGCTGATACCATCACCGTTCATGTCACCGCTATACACGTAAGAGAAACGGCCCTGGTTTACACCCTCATAGAATACAGAGAATGAAGTTGCACCAATTTTGTACTCTTTACGGTAACCTAAAGTAATGATCAGACGGTTACGAACGTCATTATCAGAGAAAGCCAGTGTTGGGAAGTTGTTACCCATTACGGTAGGGTTGTTGTTGTAAGAACTGCTGGCAGTTGAACCTGCTTCGGTTAAGTTCCAAGCCTCGCCAAAAGTATAAGCTGCTTTTGCAAATATACCGTTGCTGAAGGTTTTCTGTAACTGACCGGTTGCAGACCACTGGTAACCTTTGTTGGTATTATCCAGGTAGTAGTTAGCTACAACATTTGGGTTGATACGCAGTGCGTTGTTTTGAGCAGTACTTGATAAACCGTAACCAGGATATTTAGGACGATTATCAGGACCAACAAATGTTGCATTAGCAGCAGTTGCGTTGATGTTCTGATAGTAAACACCGTTGATGGTTTTGGTGTACAGGAACTCTGCAGTACCGATGATACCGAAAGGTAAAGTTTTGTCGATACCTAAAGTAGTTCTCCAGCTTTGCAGGAATTTGAAGTCTTGCGCAGTGGTGTTCAGCGTGTAAGATGCTGGTGTAGTAGGGTTAGCCGGGATATATTTCGCCGGGTTTGGATTGAAAGGGAATGCTGTTGTGTTCTGGATAGAAGTACTACCGGTTAACACACCGTTGTTACCGATCTGGTTAGAGATCCAAACAAACGGAGGACGGCCGGTGAAGATACCTGTACCACCACGAACTTGTAAAGATTTATCGTTGAAAACATCCCAGTTAAATCCTAAACGTGGAGAGAACAATGGAGAAGCTTTTGGCAATTGCGCGGTGTTAACCGGGATAGTTGAACCATCAGCACCTTTGAAAGTCAGGCTTGAAGCCGCAGCATTGTAGAAACCAGTTTTATCGAAGTAAGGAACATCTACCCTTAAACCACCGGTTACACGGAAGTTATCTTTAGGTGCCCAAACATCCTGAACGTAAGCACCTGCATAGGTAACTTTCAACGGTTGTACAGGAAGTGCGCCACCAGGTAAAGCAGAATAGCTTAAATCGAAACGTCTTAAAGTATATGGAGACGTAGTAGCGTTAGGATTAGTATTGTAGTAGTTAATAGCAGATTGGAAATCAGCCATTGAACTGAATACATAAGCGCTTTGAGAACCTGGGAAGAAAACGTTTCTGAATGTCAAACGCTCTAAGCTGATACCACCGGTGATAGTATGGTCGCCAGCATAATAAGTAGCGTTATCAATCAACTGGTAGGTTTTATATGACAGTTGGTTATTTGGCGTAAACGGCTCTGAACCAGCTGAAATATAAGTGTTGTTTTTGCCATCCTGGATCTCGATCAGCGGGAAAGTAGCACCACGTGAACCGCGGTCTTCATTCTGGCTGGTGAAACCTAAAACCAGGTTATTTGAGAAGTTGTTATGTAAAGTTGAGTTTAACTCGGCAATAACAGAGTTCACTTTCTCGTACTGGATGTAGTTCGAGTTTTGGAAACTCATTTGGTTTTTGCTTGGCTGACGGGTACCGAAACCTGGAGTACCAGAGTTTGAGATCAACACATCATTGCTTGAAGTTAAGTTGTTATAACGAACACTTAATTTATTCTTGTCATTGATGTTATAGTCCAATTTAGCCAGGTATCTGTCTGCTTTGGTTTCGAAGTTATAGTTTTGGTAAGGGCCGGTTTGGTAACCTAAGCCTGCCAGAGCACTGCTCACTGCCTGAAGATCAGAAGCTTTTACGTTTGACACCTGAGGGTTAGAAGCATCTAAACCAGCATCTAAAGCCTGGAAGTTAGTAGCAGGGCGGCTGTTTCTTTGTCTTTCGTAGTTACCGTAGAAGAATAATTTATTCTTAACGATAGGGGCACCAAGGCTTGCACCTTCCTGACGGGTAGTATAAGGCTGAGCTACCAGTTTAGTACCTGCAGCATTTTTACCAACCAGGTGGTTATTGGTCTCTGCGTAGAAAATAGAACCTTCTACATTGTTAGTACCGCTTTTGGTAACAGCGTTAACACCTGCACCGATGAAGCCAGACTGGCGTACGTCATAAGGTGAAAGGTTAACCTGAACTTCCTGGATAGCGTCCAGAGAAATAGGTGCTACACCTGTACGGCCACCTACTTGTCCGGTAAGACCGAATGAGCTGTTGAATAATGAACCGTCAATAGTGATGTTGTTTAAACGGTTGTCATTACCGGCAAAGCTTCCGTTGCTTGAACCTTGCGGAGTTAAACGGATGAAATCATTCAGAGAGCGGCTGATAGTTGGTAAGCTACGCAGCTGATCTGAAGTGATGTTAGTAGAAGAACCAGTTCTTTTGCTGTCAAAAACAGGATTTTTCTGGCCTACTACTTTTACTTCTGAAAGCTCTTGTGCTGTTGTGCTCAAATTCACTCTTAATACATAAGGTGAACCAAGTTGCAGCGTAATGTCATTATAAACTTTAGACTGGTAACCGATAAAAGAAACAGTTACGGTGTAAGGGCCACCAACGCGCATACCAGGAATGGTAAAGCGTCCGTCGTTGTTAGTAGACACTGCGTACTTTGAACCCGAAGGGGTGTGTACAGCTACTACTGTAGCACCAGGGACAGTTTGTTTTTTCTCATCTACAACTGTACCTGTTAATGTTGAAGTAGTTACCTGGGCACGTAACCCGGCAGCCGTCAACAAAAATGCCATGAAGAGAAGTAAAAATTTTCTCATGCTTGTTTTGTTTGTTAAACGTTTAATTAATTAATGCCGCAAATATAGGTATAAGCCTATGTTGCTATGTTAACAAATTGTTAATCTTACTCACAACTTTTCAACAGATTTTTGTTGTTTCAAAAAAAATGTCAAAGAAACAGGCAATCGGGTTCGAAATTCATTGCATAAACGTGATTTTGATCATATTTTGATTTTAGAATTCACATTAGTCCTCAGTTTTACGTGCCCGATACTTTACATTGGCTTAAAACTTAAAGTTTTAACCTTCAGCTAACCGGGTGATTTTGGAACATTTGATCATTTTAGACCCGTTGTTTGATAAAATGACTAGGTAATGAGCTACCCACTGGTGCAGGCTGTTTCGCATCTCGGTGTTTTTATTTAGCTTTGGCGGCAAACAAAAAATACATAATCAGTAAAATCATGAACTACGATGTCATTGTTATAGGGTCTGGTCCGGGTGGCTATGTTGCTGCTATCCGTGCTTCCCAGCTTGGTTTTAAAACCGCAGTAGTTGAAAGGGAATCATTGGGCGGGATCTGTCTGAACTGGGGTTGTATACCTACCAAAGCCTTGATCAAAAGCGCGCAGGTATTCGAATATATTAATCACGCGGCTGATTACGGTATTAAAGTAGAAGGACAAGGTGTGGTTGATTTTGACGCAGTGATCAAACGCAGCCGTGGCGTTGCCGATGGCATGAGCAAGGGCGTACAGTTCCTGATGAAAAAAAATAAGATTGACGTAATCTATGGTGTTGGTAAATTGAAAAGCAAAGGCGTTGTTGAAGTAAAAGGCAACGATGGTGCAGTTTCAGAACATCAGGCTAAACATATTATTCTGGCTACAGGTGGCCGCTCGCGCGAATTGCCAAACCTCAAGCAAGATGGCAAAAAGATTATCGGCTATCGCCAGGCTATGACATTGCCTAAACAACCAAAATCTTTGGTGGTAGTAGGTTCAGGCGCTATCGGTATCGAGTTCGCTTATTTCTATAATTCTATCGGTACACAAGTAACCGTAGTTGAATTCCTGGATAACATCGTTCCTTTGGAAGACGAGGACGTATCAAAACAACTGGCACGCAGCCTGAAAAAACAAGGCATCAATATCATGACCAGCTCTACCGTTGAATCAGTTGATAGCAGCGGTGATCTTTGCAAAGTAAACGTGAAGACAGCTAAGGGCATGGAAGTATTGGAAGCTGAGGTTGTATTATCAGCAGTAGGTATCAGCACTAACCTTGAAGGCCTTGGCCTTGAAGAGAACGGTGTGCAGGTAGATCGCGGTAAAGTAATCGTTGACGATTATTACCGTACCAATGTAGAAGGTGTTTATGCGATCGGTGACATTGTAAAAGGACAAGCGCTTGCACACGTTGCTTCTGCAGAAGGTATTACTTGCGTAGAGCATATCGCAGGTTTACATGTAGAGCCAATTAACTATAACAACGTACCGGGCTGTACCTATTGCAAGCCGGAAGTTGCATCTGTAGGTTATACAGAAAAGCAAGCCCGCGATGCCGGTTATGAAATCAAAGTAGGTAAGTTCCCATTCTCTGCTTCTGGCCGTGCAAGTGCAGCAGGCGCGAAGGACGGATTTGTGAAGGTGATCTTTGATGCGAAATATGGCGAATTCCTGGGTGCGCACATGATCGGTGAGAACGTAACCGAGATGATTGCCGAGGTTGTTGCCGCACGTAAACTGGAAACTACCGGTCACGATATCATCAAGACCATTCACCCGCACCCAACCATGAGCGAAGCTTTGATGGAAGCTGCCGCTGATGCTTACGGCGAGGTGATTCACTTATAAGTGACGATAGTCAATAGTCGATGGTCCATAGTGCACGCTTGGACTATCGACTATATTAAATTTCATCAAGGCCATTGTATACGGTCTATTAACTATCAACCTACTCCATGAACCTTTACACAATTAATACCGGCTATTTTAAACTCGATGGCGGTGCCATGTTTGGTGTGGTCCCAAAGTCTATCTGGCAGAAAACCAACCCTGCAGACGAGAATAATATGTGTACCTGGGCCATGCGTTGCCTGCTGGTAGAAGAGGGGAACCGTCTGATATTAATTGACACGGGTATCGGCAATAAGCAAAGCGAAAAATTCTTCAGCCATTATTACCTGCATGGCGACGATACCTTGGAAAAATCTTTAGCTTCCCACGGTTTTGGCGTTGATGATGTTACTGATGTATTCCTGACCCATTTGCATTTTGATCACGTTGGCGGAGCAGTTGTAAGGAAAGGAGAGACGCTTCAACCTGCTTTCAAAAACGCCGCTTACTGGAGCAATCAAAATCATTGGGAGTGGGCGGTGAACCCGAATGAGCGGGAAAAAGCATCGTTTCTTTCTGAAAACATCCTGCCGATACAGGAAAGCGGGCAGCTTAATTTCATCAATGTTTCAGATCAGGCAAACTTTATAGAGGGCTTTGACGTAAAATTTGTATCCGGGCATACGGAATCAATGATGATGCCGTTAATTAGCTACAAAGGACGTAAAATATTATACATGGCAGATCTGTTACCATCCGTTGGTCACCTTCCGATCCCTTATGTCATGTCATATGATATGTTCCCGTTGACTACCATGTCTGAAAGGAAACATTTCTTTGGAGAAGCCGCTGAAAATGAGTATATTTTGTACCTGGAGCACGATTCGGTAAACGAATGCTGCACGGTGCAGCACACGGAAAAAGGTATCAGGGTGAAAGATACGTTCACTTTAGCGGATATTTAGTAAGATTTTTGTAAACTTTAAACAATTATTCCTATTCTTGGTAGAATTAGTGTAACTATTCGTACCTTTGCACGTTCAATTCTAAAACAAGAATCGAGGTATTAAAATTAGATGAGACAACTCAAAATAACTCAATCAATTACCAATCGCGAGTCGCAGTCGCTCGACAAGTATCTACATGAGATTGGTAAGGTTGACCTAATCACTGCCGAAGAAGAAGTAATTTTAGCACAAAAAATTCGTGAAGGCGATCAGGCCGCGCTTGAAAGATTAACCAAAACAAACTTACGTTTCGTCGTATCTGTTGCGAAACAATATCAAAATCAAGGGTTAACATTGGGCGATTTGATCAACGAAGGAAACCTGGGCTTAATCAAGGCGGCAAAACGCTTCGATGAAACCAAGGGTTTCAAATTTATTTCTTACGCCGTTTGGTGGATTCGTCAGTCTATTTTACAGGCTATTGCAGAGCAATCACGTATTGTTCGTTTACCTTTGAACCAGGTAGGTTCGTTAAGCAAAATCAGCAAAGCTTTTTCAAAGCTTGAACAAGAGTATGAACGTGAGCCTTCTCCGGAAGAACTTGCCGACATCTTGGAAACCACTGTCGACAAGATCTCAGATACACTGAGCAACTCTGGTCGTCATGTATCAATGGATGCACCGTTTGTGCAGGGTGAAGAGAATACGCTGTTAGATGTACTGGAGAACCAGGAACCTAATACAGACTCTATCCTGATCAACGAGTCGTTATCAGAAGAGATCAAACGTTCACTTTCTACGTTAACAGAACGCGAACGCGAAATTATTGTGTTATTCTTCGGACTGGGTACCAATCATCCGCTTTCGCTGGAAGAAATTGGTGAAAAGTTCAATCTGACCCGCGAACGCGTAAGGCAGATTAAAGATAAAGCACTGCAAAGGCTTAGACATACTTCCAGAAGTAAAATTCTGAAATCATATTTAGGTTAACTTCAAAAGAAAAGCCTCCTGGAAAATCCGGGAGGCTTTTTTGCTTATCGGTATGGCGGTGTTTCTTAGTTGTAGATAAATTCGCCATACGGTGAACGGATGGTTACCTGCTTTTGGTTTGCTTGCTCCACGCGGCCAACTATCTGGGCATCTATATTGAAGCTTTTCGAAATGGCGATGATCTCCCCGGCAATAGCGTCAGGTACGTACAATTCCATCCGGTGCCCCATATTAAATACCTTGTACATTTCTTTCCAATCAGTTCCGGATTCCTGCTGGATTAAACTGAACAATGGCGGAACAGGGAACAGGTTATCTTTAATCACATGAAGGTTTTCAATAAAGTGCAGTACTTTAGTTTGCGCGCCACCGCTGCAATGTACCATGCCGTTGATCTGGCTGCGGAATTTATCCAGCACTGCTTTAATTACCGGGGCGTACGTCCGGGTAGGGGATAATACTAATTTACCCGCATCAACCTGTTTACCTTCGCCGATGTCAATCTTGTCAATTAACGATTTACTTCCTGAAAATACCAGTTCAAAGGGTACTGCCGGGTCATAGCTTTCGGGATAGTCTTTTGCCAACTGTTTATTAAATACGTCATGACGGGCAGAAGTCAGTCCGTTTGAACCCATGCCGCCGTTGTATTCCTGTTCGTAAGAAGCCTGCCCATAAGAAGCCAGCCCTACAATCACATTGCCTGCTGCTATACGGCTGTTATCGATCACGTCGCTGCGTTTCATGCGACAGGTAACAGTAGAATCTACGATGATGGTGCGTACCAGGTCGCCCACATCTGCCGTTTCGCCGCCGGTTGAGTAAATACCCATACCCGCATCGCGTAGTTCGGCTAAAATTTCTTCGGTTCCGTTAATAATGGCCGCAATTACTTCGCCGGGGATCAGGTTTTTATTTCTGCCGATGGTAGAAGAAAGCAGGATGTTATCTACCGCGCCTACACAAAGCAGATCATCCACATTCATGATGATCGCATCCTGTGCTATGCCGCGCCATACGGATAAGTCGCCGGTTGCTTTCCAGTAAAGGTAAGCCAGGGAGGATTTGGTACCCGCACCATCTGCGTGCATAATATTGCACCATTCGCTATCTCCCCCTAAAATATCGGGGATAATTTTACAAAAAGCCTTAGGAAAAATGCCCTTGTCAATGTTTTTTATGGCATTGTGTACATCGTCTTTAGAGGCAGAGACGCCCCGCTGGTCGTACCGTTCAGAAGAAATCATGCCCCAAATATAAACAAAGCATACTTTTAAACGTGTAATTGGTTAAATTGCGCCATCCTATGTTAAAAGCTCTTCTCCATATCATTCATATCAACCGTTGGCGCATCACACGCATTAGTAAACGCAACTTTTTGATCTACTGTAGTATTGTGGTCGGACTGATTGGCGGGCTTGCGGCTGTGCTGTTAAAATACCTGGTTCATGTAATGGAAGATGTGAGCCGTAATATATCACAACGGTCACCTTACCATTTTACTTATGTTTTGTTACCTGCTGTGGGTATTTTACTAACGGTGCTTTACACCCATTTAGTCAATCGCGACCAGATACAAAAGGGTATAGGTAACCTGATATTTATCATTAAGCGTAATAACGGTAATTTAAAATTTAACAACCTGTATTCACATTTAATATCCAGTTCGCTGACGGTTGGTTTCGGCGGGTCTTCAGGGCTGGAAGCGCCTATTGTGTGTACAGGTGCGGCCATTGGTTCAAACATAGGGCGCTTTTTTAAACTCACTACGCACCAGAAGGCCATACTGCTTGCAGCCGGTGCATCTGCAGGAATTGCCGCGGTATTCAATAGTCCCATAGCCGGGGTACTGTTTTCTTTAGAGATTATTCTGGGCGAAATAAGTATCCCTACGTTTATCCCGTTACTGATCGCTTCGGCAACCGGGGTAGTAGTAGCCAAGGCCCTGTATTCGCGCCAGTTGTTTCATCTGGCTACCGAAGGTTGGGTAATGACTGCCTTGCCATTTTATGTGCTGCTTGGTTTGTTCAGCGGCTGGATGTCTATCTACATCAGTAAGGTTGCCCATAAGCTGGAAAAGGGGATTTTTATGAAACAGAACCGGTACGTGCGTGCAGCCGCGGGCGGCGTGATATTAGGTCTGATGATTTTGATATTCCCTCCATTACTGGGTGAGGGTTACCACTATTTACAGGAAGTACTTAACGGCAATGTAGATGTGCTGCGCGAAGAAACTTTATTTAGCAGTGTGCTGGCGCACCCCTGGGTAATGTCTGCTTTTATTGCTGCCCTGGTATTCATGAAGATACTTGCTGCGGGTATAACACTTGGTTCGGGTGGTAACGGTGGAACATTTGCGCCGACGATGTTCACTGGCGCATTCCTCGGGCTTTTTGTGGCTTACACCGTTAACCTTACCGGTATCGCCCATTTAAATACCATAAATTTTATCGCTGTGGGTATGGCCGGTGCTTTAGCAGGGGTGCTGCATGCGCCATTGACGGCGATCTTCCTGATTGCTGAGATTACTGGGGGCTATGTACTGTTCATTCCCCTGATGATCGTTTCTGCCATTTCTTATATGGTATCAAGGTTGTCAAACAAACACAACATGTACTGGCAGGATCTGATCCACGAACGGCAGCTTTACCCGGATAAGGATCATGAAATGCTGGAGTCCATCAAACTGAGCAGCATCATCAACCGCAACTATGTAAGTGTAGATAAAAGCAAGCCGTTAACAGAATTGTATAAGTTGCTGGCAGAAACCGACGTGAATATTTTTGCCGTATTGAACAAGGATAACCGGTTGGAAGGGGTGATCTGGCTCGACGAGGTGCGTCGCCAGTTGTTTGGATCTACCTTACCCGAAAACGCAAAGATTGCAGATGTAATGGTACTACCCCCGGCGGTTGTTAACTTTGACCAACCTGCCGACGAGGTGATGGATCTGTTTGATTCGCTTGACGTTTGGCAGTTGCCAGTAGTAAGGAACGAAAGATTTATCGGCTTTATCTCGAAATCTGCCATATTGAGCAAGTATCGCGAGGTGATGATACAGCAGCACCAGCAGTCGGACTTTTTTGGACACAATATCAACTAAAAAAAGAGACACCTTCCGATGTCTCTTTCTGTACGAGCTTATTTAATAAAGAGTAACTCTCTGAATTTTGGCAGCGGCCACAAGCGGTCGTCTACCAACTGCTCCAGCTTGTCTACATGATAACGTATCGGCTGGAAGAATGCTTTCACCTTTTCATCATAAGCGATTGCCCGTTCGCGCACGTCATCAATGGCATTGGCTTTCTTACGCTCTTCCACCATCTGATCTGCATTAGTCTTGATAAAGTTCATGTGCTCGGCGATGCGGTTGATAATATCCATCTGCACGTTCAGGGCACCATCTTTCAAGCCGATCTCACGCAGACCTATCACATTTTCCACCAGTTTGCTCTGATAGCTGATCGCCGCCGGTATGATCACACTGTTTACCAGTTCGCCCATTACACGGGCTTCTATCTGCAGTTTTTTATAAAACTCTTCCAGCAATATCTCGTGACGTGCTTTTGCCTCGCGACGGGTAAACACGCCGGTGTCTTCAAATAAACGTTCCGTTTTCTCGGTTACTAAAACGTCTAAAGCTTTTGGCGTAGTTTTGATGTTAGACAGGCCGCGTGCCGCCGCTTCTCTTTCCCAATCTTCGCTATAGCCGTTACCTTCAAAGCGTACCGCTTTAGATTCCTTGATATAGCGTTTGATCACTGTCATCAGGGCAACGTCTTTCTTTTCACCCTTCTTCAGCAGTTTGTCTACATCGTACTTAAACTTACGTAACTGGTCTGCCACCATCAGGTTAAGGATGGTCATCGGAGAGGCTGAGTTAGCAGATGAACCTACCGCGCGCAGCTCGAATTTATTACCGGTAAAGGCGAAAGGAGAGGTACGGTTACGGTCGGTATTATCCTTTAAAATTTGCGGTATTTTCGGGATGCCTTGCCATAGCAAAGCTTCATCTTTTAATTTTTTGCTGATGCGTGAAGTCTCGATTTCATCCAGTACTTCTGACAACTGGCTGCCCACGAAAATGGAAATGATCGCCGGCGGTGCTTCGTTGGCACCCAAACGGTGGTCGTTATTTACCGAGGCGATAGATGCGCGTAACAGATCTGCATGTTCGGCAACGGCCTTTATCGTGTTCACAAAGAACGTTAAGAACATCAGGTTGTTCTTTGGCGTTTTACCCGGCGACAACAGGTTTTTACCGGTATTGGTGATCATCGACCAGTTATTGTGCTTTCCCGAACCGTTGATGCCCTGATAAGGTTTCTCGTGCAGTAGCACTTTAAAATTGTGTCGCTTGGCTACCTTATCCATCAGATCCATTAATAAGGAGTTATGATCGATAGCAAGGTTGATCTCTTCATAAACCGGTGCACACTCAAACTGCGATGGTGCAACTTCGTTATGGCGGGTTTTAAGCGGGATACCTAATTGCAAGGCTTCTGTTTCCAGATCCTGCATAAAGGCATAAACCCGTTCAGGGATAGAGCCGAAATAATGATCTTCCAGTTGCTGGTTCTTGGCAGACATGTGGCCAAAAAGCGTACGGCCGGTCAGGTACAGATCGGGACGTGCGTTATATAAAGCCAGGTCAACCAGGAAGTATTCCTGTTCGATACCTAAAGAAGCATTTACTTTTTCAATGCTCTTATCAAAGTAGTGGCAAACATCCACTGCGGCTTTATCAAGCGCTGTTAACGCTTTTAAAAGCGGCACCTTATAATCTAAAGCTTCGCCGGTGTACGAAACAAATACGGTAGGGATACACAAGGTACGGCCCATGATGAAGGCCGGTGAAGAAGGATCCCAAGCGGTATAACCGCGTGCTTCAAAGGTATTACGGATACCGCCGCTCGGAAAGCTGGAAGCATCCGGCTCTTGCTGCGCAAGGGCGTCGCCGCTGAATTTCTCTATAGCACCGTCAGAGGTTGGCTCAAAAAAAGCATCGTGCTTTTCGGCAGTTGTGCCTGTAAGTGGCTGGAACCAGTGGGTATAATGTGTAGCGCCCTTGCTCATGGCCCATGATTTCATGGCAGATGCAGTTTGTTCTGCCGTTTCACGGGTGATAGGTTCGTTAAATTCTATAGAGTTAATGATGTTCTGATAGGCTTCGCTCGACAAATATTCTCTCATTTTCTTTTTGTCGAACACATTAGCGGCAAAATAGTCGGAAATTTTAGCCCCCGGAGTTTTAACCTCCGGTATGGTGCGCGTTAAAACAGTTTCAAGCGCTTTAAATCTGATATTTGACATTACGGCAGGGAAATTGGTTTAGAATTTCAGATCAAAAATAAAAATTGCTTTAAATAATCTCCGTTTATATTAAAATATAATGCCCGGAGCGGTTTAATTGTTACTAAAAACCTAAAAATAAGCATTGGTAAAATATTTATTACAAGGGTGTTAAACCCTGTGAAATAATATTCGTCAAAAATAGCAACTAACTAAAACTTAATTCCTATACCAATGCTTATCCCAAAATTTGATTTGTACAAGGCAGAGTGGCTCGACCTTGTATTCCAGAACCGTAACAAGGCCTACGGCGCTTATGAATTGCGTAAACACCATGGTAACGATACGTTCAAGGCAATTTCGATTGTCGTCGGTGCATTCCTGGCTGCCGGTATTACGGTAACGATTATTGCTCATCAGCAAAAAACGGATCTTACTTACAAGCCTGATGATACCGTTGTTGTCAATATCAAACCGGTACCAAAGACCATTGTCGAACCACCAGTTCAGCCGCCACCAGCGCACAAAATACAGCAGTCAAAATCACTTGCACCGGTAAAAACCGTGGCAATACCTACACATATCACCACATCACCAGTCGAGACAAACCCACCTACACAAATTGAAATCCAGACTTCTGCTATTGGTTCTAAGCCTTTAGAAGGAACAGGTGGTGTAGTGAATGCTCCGGTTACTACCACAGAGCAAGGTACGGGGACTGGGATTGGCGAAGGAACAGAACAAGGTAATAATGAACCGCTGAAATATGCGGATGTTGCACCTGAACCCGCTGGCGGTATTGCGGGCTGGACCAAGTTTCTGCAACGTAACCTGCGTTACCCCAACACCGAAGAGCAGGGCCGGGTGTTCCTGAGCTTTGTAGTGGAGCGCGATGGCAGCCTGACAGATATTAAGGTATTAAAAGGGGTAAGCGCCGAAATTGATGCCGAAGCCATACGGGTATTAAAAATTGCCCCGAAATGGAAACCAGGTATGCAGTCTGGCAAACCGGTACGCGTTTCGTTTACTATTCCAATCGTTTTTCAGATTACCAATTAATATATAGCAGTACAGCAGTTTTAAAACCCGGCTCACCCCCGGGTTTTTTTGTTGAAAATATTTTTGATGCTATTGTTTTGTTTTGAAAAAATATTTTTCAATATTTACGAAACCAATTATTAAAACCGCTTTGCGTAAAACTATTGCCATATTACTTGTTGTATTACACCTTTTTTATGCAGGTGGGTACACGGTATTATTTCAATATTTGGTCAACCGGGCGGACGAACAGGTGGAAAATCAGATTCTTGCCGGTAATTACAAAGAGAAAGACCTGATTGAGATAAAGGTTCCGGTTCATACACCTTATTCTTCTACATGGTCTTCCTACCAGGAAGTAAGCGGCCAGATGCACCTGAAGGGCGCTACCTATAATTACGTAAAACTTAAAGTTACCCCAGATACCCTTTTCCTCAAATGTATTCCTAACCAGCAATCTACAAAGCTGATGAAGGAGAACATCAGGTATGCAAAGCAAGTGGGCGACCAGCCTTTCAACAAGAAAGGCGCTGGCTTTAAACAACTGCAATTTGATAATTTCTATTTCCCCGCTGTTTGCTGGAAGATAAAGTCTCCTGTTGAAATCTATCAACCGAAATACAATCTTCTCTCTGTAAACGCTTATTCATCCTACTTCCAGGATATTGAACAGCCGCCTTGTTTAGCTTAATCTCTCTTTTCCTGTAGTTTTTTTCTCAAACATCTTTTTAGGGTATTTGCATACGGTGTTTAACGTTTTGTTGAACAACTAAATGGTATTAAATACTTCAAAACTTTAGTTTCCGGAAAAGCTGCCAGGCCCAACGCATCTGCCACTTTGCGTTAAATTTTGACTTAATACCATAAAATGAAGCAACTTTACTCTTGTTTTTTAAAGGAGAGGCTTGCCCTTATTCCTGCACTACTTTTTATCCTGGTCAGTAGCCGTGTCAACGCGCAAACTGAGTCAGACGCTTTAATGATTCCTAAGAATTACCTCTGCGTAGATGCGATGTACAGCTACAGCAGCTGGGACCATTACTGGGAAGGAACTTTTAAAAGAAATAATTTGAACCTCGGTACCGTGAGCACTAATATGTACGGGCTGATGTTAAACTACGGCATTACGAATAATTTAAACATCATTGCCGGAGCACCTTATGTAACTACCCATGCCAGCGCCGGAACACTTGCCGGCATGAAAGGGGTACAAGACCTTACAGCTACCATTAAATGGCGGGCCTTAACTTTCCGTTCTGGCAACAACCGCATTTCTGCTTTCGCTATCGGAAGCGGCGTTTTACCACTGACCAATTACGTGTCAGACTTTTTACCGATGTCTATCGGGCTTCATGCACGCAGCGTCATGCTCCGTGGTATGATTGATTATCAGTTCAAGCATTTTTTCGTTACCGGCTCTGGTATGTATAATCTTCGTGATAACATCACTATAGACCGCGACGCTTATTATACTACCACAATGGTTTACAGTAACCAGGTAGACATGCCTAATGTGCGCAGTTTTAACGCACGCCTGGGGTACCGCAGTTCTGCGTTTATTGCAGAGGCAATGATAGAGAATAACACTACGCTGGGCGGTTTTGATATTCGTAAGAACGATATGCCCTTTCCGAGCAATAAGATGAATGCTACGGCGGCAGGTGTAAACTTTAAATATTCTTTAAAATCGGGATTTGAATTTATGGTGGGCGGCAGCCGCGTTTTGGCAGGCCGCAATGTGGGGCAAAGTAACATGATTCACGGAGGTGTGAATTACCTGTTCAGCCTGAAAGGAAAAAACAATAAACAAAGCCAATCAAAACCACAGCAAAAATCATGAGCGCAAAATTTAACATCATCATATTTAGTTTAATTACGGGCATTGTTTATTGCTCTTGTAAAAAGGACATTAAGGAGCGCACGAACGAATACCCTGCGCTGACGCCTAAAAACATCGACGTAAATGCCGATACCTGGAAACCTGTGCTGCTAACTGGTTTCAGCGACCTTACAGTGGCAACGCCGGATGCAGTAAACTCACCGGCTTACCTGGCAGATCTGAACGAAATAAAAGCTTTACAATCAAATATTACCGCGGAGCAGAAGGCAATTGTTAATTATTGGAGTGCGGGTTCTGTACTACGGTGGAACGAGATCTTACGCGAGCTGGTGGCCAAACACAACATCCCCCCTTATCAGAATGAGGACGGGACGTATCCGGCCCCGAGCTCGGCTAATCCTTTTGCTTATCCGCAATTCCCTTTCTCGAATCCACCGTACGCAGCCCGGTCTTACGCCTACATCAGCGCAGCGCAATATGATGCCCTGATCGCAGCATGGAAATTTAAAAAGACTTACAATCGCGCCGCGCCCTATAAAAATGACGCGAACATACAGGCATTAATACCTAAATCAGATCTGCCTGCCTACCCCAGCGAAGATGGGGTAGTTGCAGGTACCGTAGTTGAACTGATGAAGCTGCTTTTCCCGACGGAGATAGCCTTTATCGAACAAAAAGCCAGCGAAGAGAAACTGTACAGGATGATCTCTGGCGCCAATACCCGCAGCGATTGGGATGCAGGTGTTTCTTTAGGCAAACAGGTGGCTGCTAAATTTACTACCCGTGCCCGTGCAGACAGGGCGGGCGCTGCCATCGGTACGCCAACCATCTGGGCGCAGTTAGAATCACAAACTGCTGCAACCGGCGAGATGCCGTGGATAAGTTTGGAGAACCCCAAACGGCCACCGATGTTGCCGCTTTTTGGTAAGGTAGAGCCCTTCCTGTTCGATCAGGCAACCGTAGCAACCCTGCGTCCGGGTCCGCCGCCTTCAACCAAGTCTGACCAGTTCAAAAAGGAAGCAGATGAGGTGCTGTACTATTGTAAGAATGTCACCCGTGAACGTAATGCACAGGTTGCTTTTTGGGCCGATGGCGCAGGTACCTATACACCTGCAGGTCACTGGGATGCCATTGCGGCTGATGAATTTGTAAAAGAGAACTGGAGCGAGGTACGCTGGGCCAGGAATATGGCCCTGCTGAACATGGCCATGATGGATGCCGTAATTGTATGCTGGGATACCAAATATTACTATTTCAACCCACGCCCGTCACAGTTCGATACAGAGATAAAAACCCTTACCGGGATTCCTAATTTCCCTTCTTATACCTCTGGTCACTCTAATTTTAGTGCGGCCGCGGCCACGGTGTTAACGCACCTGCTGCCAGAAAGGGGAACGAAGTTTAGTGACCTGGCCCAATCCGCAGCGATGTCTCGTTTATATGGCGGTATTCATTATCGCACAGATTGCGAAGTGGGATTGGTTACCGGGGCCAAGGTTGGTCAATATGCAGTAAACCGCGCAAAAACCGATGGCGCAGAATAAATAAATTGGATAATTGTTCTTGATTTGGAGTTAGATAGGGATACTCATGTATCCCTAACTTTTTTATTACATCGATGCTTATGTCTTCTTTTTCTATTCATAAAATACTTTTTTTGTTTGTTTTCTTCTTGGTTTATCAAACTGCGGTTGCACAAAAACATCTAAAAGATACCGTTAGGCTGGATAGTGTTGTGGTGCAGGAAAACCGGCTCAAACATCTGCCCGAGATAATCGGTACGAACATTTTTTCGGGTAAGAAAACATTTACCATTATACCCTCTGAAGGTAAGGCTAACCTCACGAATAATAATGCGAGGATGATCTTCTCAACTGTTCCCGGTGTAAACGTTTGGGATATGGATGGCGCTGGTTTGCAGCTGAATATCGGTACGAGAGGAACAGATTCCCATCGGTCTATCGAGACAAACATTCGGCAAAATGGCTACAATACCAACTCGGATATGTTTGGTTATCCCGAAGATCACTACACACCGCCGATGCAGGCTGTGCAGGAAATTCAGATTGTAAGGGGAGCATCTGCTTTACAATTCGGCAGCCAGTTTGGCGGAATGATCAACCTGAAAATGAAGGAGGCCGACCCCAATAAACGTTTCGGTTTTGAGAGTGAGCAAACCGTCGGTTCTAATAAGTTTTTCAATTCATATAACGCTATTAGTGGTAACGAGGGGAAGTTTAGTTACTACGGCTACTATTCTAAACGCACAGGCGATGGCTGGCGGCCGGATGCGGCGTTTGACTACCAGGCTTACTATGCCAACCTTAAGTATAAATTTAATGAAAAGGGTAGTATTGCCTTCCAATTCTCGCGGATGGATTACCGCCAGCAGATAGCGGGTGGATTGACGGATGCTCAGTTCGCTCAAAATAATCGCCAGTCGACCAGGTTCCGTAACTTTTTTAATCCAGAGATAAACATTCCGTCGCTATTGTTCAATTATGATTTAGGTACAAGAACCAAGCTGGAGGTGATTAGCCATGCATTGATCGGCCAACGCAATAGTGTGCAGTTTATCGCCAATCCTAACGTGCCTGATACCGTGAATACGGCGCTGAAAAGTTATAATCCCCGCCAGGTAGACCGCGATTACTATAAAGGCTTCACCACCGAAGCCCGCCTGCAACATGTTTATCAATTGGGTAACGTAGGCGGGGTATTAACTGCGGGCGTAAGGTATTTTAATGAAACCACCAACCGTAAACAAAAGGGGACCGGTACAACCGGTACCGACTTTGATTTAAGCCTGGTTAAAGATTACGGTATCGATCTGGATCTGCATACCACCAACTACGCCGTATTTGCTGAAAATATCTTTCGGGTTACTCCCGCATTATCTGTAACGCCCGGGTTCCGTTATGAAATTATTAAAACGGATATGAATGGTGTGATCAGCAACCGCACCTTCCCGGTACATTATGCCGGTGATCGTAACTTCCCCTTATTCGGAACCGGCCTTCAATATAAAACCTCGGCAAACACCCAGCTTTACGGAAATATCTCGCAGGCATACCGCCCTTACATCTATGCAAATGTTACCCCGGCCGATCAGCTGAGTGTTATTGATCCTAATATAAAGGACAGCAGAGGTTATTCTGCTGATCTGGGTTATCGCGGCCGTATCGATCATATTTTCAGTTATGATATCGGTCTTTTCTATGTGCGTTATAACAACCGCGTTGGCAGTTTAACCATGACGGGCGCTAACAACAGTACGTATCTGTATGTGACCAATGTGGGCGATGCTGTTGCAAAAGGCGTGGAAGCATTTACAGAACTATCCCTGTTCCGCTTGTTTAATAGCCCTTCTTCATCAGATCTGAAACTGTTCAACTCGCTGAGCTATGATCGTGCCCGGTATGTAAAAGGTACGCTGTCGCAGTCTGGTAAGAACGTTTCGCTGGTGGGCAACTGGGCAGAAGGTACGCCGCAATGGATCAACAGAACTGGTTTAAGTTATCTGAACAAGCATACCACCGCAACGTTGCAATACAGTTATGTAGGCAAAAGCTTCAGCGATGCCAATAATACCGTTGCTAACCCCATCGGCTCCAGCGGAATAGTACCTGCTTATCATCTGGTTGATTTGGCGCTTAACTATAATTTTCTACAGCACTACCATGTAAACTTTAACCTGAACAATGCGCTGAATGCCAAATACTTTACCCGGAGGATCAACATGTATCCCGGGCCGGGTATTTTGCCGGCCGACGGGCGAACTTTCAGCCTTGGAGTAGGCGTGAAGCTATGATGCTTTGGTAATGAGAACAAATGTGTAATTGTGGCTGTAAATGCAAAATCAAAACGCTAATTTTGCACATCCTTTCATAAATACTTACAACATTGGAGCAACAGGAATTAACTACCGTTGAAACCGCCAAAGATTTAGGCTTACTACCACAGGAATTCGACCGCATCAAAGAAATTTTAGGACGTACCCCCAATTTTACAGAGCTTTCTATTTTTTCTGTAATGTGGAGCGAACACTGTTCTTATAAAAACTCTATCAAATGGTTAAAAACCCTTCCGCGCGATGGTTCACGCATGCTGGCAAAAGCAGGCGAGGAAAATGCCGGATTGGTTGATCTGGGTGATGGCATCGGTTGTGCTTTTAAAATAGAATCACATAATCACCCATCCGCGCTGGAGCCATATCAAGGCGCTGCAACAGGTGTCGGTGGTATCAACCGCGATATTTTTACCATGGGGGCCCGCCCGATAGCGCAGTTAAACTCGCTTCGTTTCGGTGACCTGAGTGTTGACCGTACCAAGTGGCTGGTTAAAGGTGTTGTAAAAGGTATTGGCGATTACGGCAATGCTTTTGGCATTCCAACCGTGGGCGGCGAGCTTTTCTTTGATGAAAGTTACAACGTTAACCCGCTGGTAAATGCCATGTCTGCCGGTATTGTTAAAGCAGGCGAAACTGTTTCTGCAACATCATACGGTGTTGGCAACCCGGTTTATATTGTCGGTTCTTCAACCGGTAAAGATGGTATCCACGGTGCGGCCTTTGCTTCTAAAGATATTACCGAAGATTCTGTAAACGATTTACCTGCAGTACAGGTAGGCGACCCGTTCCAGGAGAAGTTATTGCTGGAAGCTACGCTCGAGGTAATTAAAACAGGTGCAGTGATTGGTATGCAGGATATGGGTGCGGCAGGTATTATCTGCTCTAACTCTGAAATGTCTGCCAAAGGCGAGCACGGTATGCGTATTAACCTGGATAAGGTTCCTACCCGCCAGGAGAACATGAAGCCGTTCGAGATCCTGCTTTCAGAATCACAAGAGCGCATGCTGATCGTGGTAGAGAAAGGTCGTGAGGCTGACGTACAAGCCGTATTTGATAAGTGGGATTTAAATTGCGTTGCCATTGGTGAAGTAACCGATACTAAACGCCTGGAATATTTTATGCACGGCGAGTTGGTGGCTGATGTGCCTGCCGACGACTTGGTACTTGGCGGTGGCGCACCGGTTTACGAACGCGAATACCGTGAGCCTGCTTATTACCAGGAATACCAGAAATTTGATATTAATTCTATCCCGGAACCCGAGAACTTAGTTGAGGTTGCCGAGCATTTAATTGCTCATCCGAATATCGCTTCTAAACGTTGGGTGACAGATCAGTACGATTCAATGGTTGGTACTGCTACCATGACCACCAATCGCCCTTGCGATGCTGCGGTAGTTGCCGTGAAAGACACCAACAAAGCAATTGCCTTGACGGTAGATTGTAACTCGCGCTACGTAAATGCAGATCCGCAGAAAGGTACTGCCATTGCCGTTGCCGAAGCTGCACGTAATATTACCTGCGCAGGCGGCGAGCCGGTTGCCATTACCAACTGTTTGAACTTTGGCAACCCTTACGTGCCGGAAGTGTACTGGCAATTTGTAAGCGCAATCAAAGGCATGGGCGAAGCTTGCCGTAAGTTTGATACGCCTGTAACTGGTGGTAACGTAAGCTTCTACAACCAGTCATCAGATGAAGGGCCGGTATTCCCAACACCAACTATTGGTATGCTGGGTGTGCTGGACGATGTAGATAACATGATGACTGCTGATTTTAAGCAGCCGGACGATCTGATCTATTTGATCGGCGAATCTGTTAACGACATTGCTTCTTCTCAATACCTGGCTTCTTATCATAAAGTAAAAGCTGCCCCGGCGCCATACTTCGACCTGGAGAAAGAATATGCGATGCAGCAGGTGGTGAAGCAGTTGATCCACCATAAGGTGATCCAGTCTGCACATGACGTTGCTGACGGCGGCTTATATATTTCTTTATTAGAATCCTGTATGCCTAACGGCTTGGGTATCCATATCGAAACTGACGGCGAGATACGCAAGGATGCTTTCCTTTTCGGCGAAGCGCAGGGCAGGGTAGTGGTTTCGGTTGCACCGGCAGATCAGGAACGTTTTGTAGAAATGATGGCGACATCTGAAGTGCCTTTCTCACTGTTGGGTACAGTGGCCAGCCATGGTAACCTGTTTGTTGATGAAGAGTTATACGGTAATATCACCGATATTAAATTGGTGTATGATAACGTATTGCATGTAGCTTTAGGTGCGTAATGCTAAAGCTTAACCGCATACATCATATCGCTATTATTTGTGCTGATTATAGCGCATCAAAGAAATTCTATACCGAAATTTTAGGGCTGAAGATAGTCCGTGAGATTTACCGGGAAGAACGGAATTCATATAAGCTTGATCTGGAAGTGGGAAACCTCTACCAGATCGAGCTTTTCTCTTTTCCCAATCCACCTCAACGGCCATCAGGGCCAGAGGCTGCGGGTTTGCGGCATTTGGCTTTCGAGGTTGATGATATAGATGAAGCTATCGCTCATCTGAGTGCCCATGAGGTGGTTTGCGAACCTGTGCGCGTAGACCCAACGACAGGAAACCGGTTTACCTTCTTCGCTGACCCTGATGGGTTGCCAATGGAGTTATACGAGCGGTAAGTTTTAATTAATCAACTCACGTTGAACCGTGTCACCCTGAGCTTGTCGAAGGGTTGTTTGATATTCCATTATTTCATCTGCAAGGCTGCGTAAGATCCTGAAACAAGTTCAGGACGACCAAAAGCTCTGAATCCATGTTTCATTTCAAGCAATTTTCCGTTGACCAGACAGGTTGCGCCATGAAAATCAATACCGATGGCGTATTGCTTGGTGCATTGGCTGAGGTGGACGAGCCAAAGGCTATTCTCGATATCGGCACCGGCACAGGGGTGATGGCGTTAATGCTGGCGCAGCGATTTGAACAAGCCGAAGTCGATGCGGTAGAAATAGACATTGAAGCAGCAAAAACGGCAGAACGAAATTTTAACGCTTCACCATTTAATAACCGTCTGAAGATTTATCCTGAGCGCTTTGAAGACTTTTTTGAGCAGCATCCGGAGAAAAAATATGATTTGATCGTTTCCAACCCGCCGTTTCACTTAAATTCTTTAAGATCTTCCGATTCGGGCAAAGCAACCGCAAGGCATACGGATAGGCTGTTTTTTGAGAAGCTCATTCAGCAAACTGCCCAGCATTTAACAAATGAAGGAGCTTTATGGTTAGTGCTTCCTGAAGAAGCCGCGACATTGATTAAGCCGTTAGCAGTAGAAGCAGGGCTACATCAATCAATGCAAATCCATATCAGATCATTCGCCGAAAGCAAGCCACATCGCTTTATCGTTTCTTACAGTAAGAATGCCAGGCAATTCGTGGAGCAGGATTTTGTGATCTATCAATCCCCAAAGATATATTCTACCCAATACCAGGCAGCGCTTAAATCCTTCTTTACTATTTTCTAAACAGATAGTTTCGCTTCAGCAGGTTGAATTTCCTCGTTAGCAGCAGCTTTCTTATTAGCTTTTCCGGTCAACCACGATAGCGATGTTTTATTAATGGCCTTAACCAGGAGTGTGGTTCCCATATAAACGATTACGAATACCGCCAGGTAAAAGGCAATGTAGCCCGCGTTGCTCAACAAATTTAGCTTGTCTTTCAACGCGGTATGAAAAGTGATCTGCCCAAAAACGGAAATAAAAAACATGTGGTAAAGATAGATGCCGTAAGTTTCCTGGCGTGGCTTAAAGAATGCCGGAACTTTATATTCACTCAGCTTTAAGAGCAGTAAAAACATAGACAGCGAATAAAGCTGGTTGCTTATTTTAAGGGTATTAAGGTACACGCGGATGCTGTTGATCCAAGAGCCTTCATAAAAACTGATACTTAAAAACAGCAAGGCTGTAAATGCGATATAAGCTGTAGGAATTTTTCCGAATATTTTGAAGAACTGTATCTTATGCTGATTGATGAAAATACCTAACCATAGGTAAAAAACATAACCCAGGATAGCGGTGGTATGTGCGGTAGGTACAAAGTTATAGTAAATGTTTACGCCATAGAAAAACGAGATGGCAAGCGCAATAAGCGGAAAAGCAAGGGTATTTAGCTGTCGCCGGAACAGCAGAATAATAGAAAGCGAAATAAAAAACACCCAGATGAACCAATAAGCCGTAAAGAAAACCACATCGGTAAAGTGGTTAAAAAGCCCGGCCGACCATGCATCACTGGAAGTATTGACATCGGTAATCATCCGCACGTATTTCTGGCTGGTGAAGGCAAAGTAACCCAACATGGCCACCAGGTAAGGCATGAATATGGTATTAAATCTTCTTTTTAAATAATTTAGCGGTTTCTGCTCGTGTAGTTTATCACCCAGTAAAAAACCGGAAATAATGAAGAAGGCAATACCGCCGAACTTTGCCGGTAGGATGAGCAAGCGCATAAGATCAGGATGGTGCAGCTGCCATGCAGGCTCGGTAAGGAAAATGGCATGTTCGTAAATGATCGTCACCATTGACCAGAACCGGATAAAATCTACGAATTTGTACTTCATAGCAGGAGGGGGAATAGATTGGTAATAAAGCAATCTTTATGGTATTTTGTTTCTAAAAAGTTAAAATTAATTAATCTATGATTAAATATTATAATAATAACGCTTGCTTAAAACATTTTAGGCCGCAAATTCAAATATCACGGACATGACTCGTATCGGCTTAATATCAGACACGCATAGTTTTTTGGACGACGCTGTTTTTAAACATTTTGAAGACCGGGACGAGATCTGGCATGCTGGCGATTTCGGAAACATAGAGGTGGCAGAAAAATTGGCGGCCTTTAAACCGCTGAAGGGAGTTTACGGAAATATCGATGGACCTGATATCCGTCAAACTTTTCCAGAGCACCTGCGTTTTACCTGTGAAGCTGTAGATGTATGGATGACGCACATCGGCGGGTACCCCGGTAAATATCACCCGTCTATAAGGCGTGAAATTTACACTAAGCCCCCTCAGTTATTTATCACTGGCCATTCGCATATCTTAAAGGTAATTTTCGATAAGCAGATCAACTGTCTGCATATTAACCCCGGAGCTGCCGGAAAACAAGGTTGGCATAAGGTAAGAACTTTAATAAAATTTGCGATTTCTAACGAAAAAATTCATACATTGGAAATAATCGAGATGAAAAGATAAGGTAAAAAATACACTAAGTATATGAAGGCAGTAAAAACTCTGGGACAATTTATCATCGAAAAACAAGCTGATTTCCCTTATGCAAAAGGCGAATTATCGAGGCTGTTACGCGACATTGGCATTGCGGCTAAAATAGTGAACCGCGAGGTGAACAAGGCTGGGTTGGCAGACATCCTCGGTGAAGCAGGTACCACGAACGTACAGGGCGAGTGCCAGAAAAAGCTGGATGTTTATGCGAATGAGCAATTTATTACTGCCTTAAACAGCGGAGGTGAGTGTTGCATCGTTGTATCGGAGGAGAATGACGAATACATCTACTTAGACTCAGAGATTTCTAAAAATGCCAAATATATTGTAGCGATAGACCCGCTCGACGGTTCTTCAAATATCGATGTAAACGTAGGTGTAGGTACTATCTTTTCCATCTTCAGGCGTAAGACCACCGAGGGGAAAGCCACCATGGAAGATGTGCTGCAAAAAGGCACGGAACAGGTAGCCGCGGGGTATGTGATCTATGGCTCATCAACCATGTTGGTGTACACTACTGGTAAAGGCGTTAACGGCTTTACGCTCGACCCATCTATCGGCGAGTTCTGCCTGTCGCATCCGGACATGCGCGTGCCTAAAGACGGGGTTATTTATTCTATCAACGAAGGTTATTATGCCCATTTCCCGGATGGCGTAAAAAAATATATCAAATACTGCCAGGTAGAGGATGCTAAAACCAGCAGGCCTTATACCTCGCGTTACACGGGTTCTATGGTGGCAGATCTTCATCGTAACATGATCAAGGGTGGTATTTTTATTTACCCGGTTACTGCAAGCGCGCCAAATGGAAAGCTAAGGCTGGTTTACGAATGTAACCCGATGGCGTTTATTATTGAGCAGGCAGGGGGTAAGGCCAGCAACGGGTACGATCGTATTCTGGAATTGGATGTAACCGATCTGCATCAGCGCAGCGCTATTTTTATTGGGTCTGAACATATGGTTGCCAAAGCTGAAGAGATGATGGCCTGTTTTTCACCTCAAAAAACAAAAGTGACTTTTGAAGGAGTGCTTTCTATTCAATAGCTTTACTCATTCAAAGTATACAAAGGAAGCCCTGCTATAAACAGGGCTTCATTATTTTAGGCGCCCGCCACTTTCTGTTGATCAGGTGTTTCATTGTACCCGGCAACGTCGCCTTCTTCGTTCTGGCTTTGCACAGAATTATTTCTTTCCGAACCTAAAGCGCTTTCACCCTGGTGCGACCCTGCCAAATAATGGTACAGATCGTCAAGTGATTTCTCCCATCCGTCATGGTGAGGGTACACGTGTTCTTCCTCATCAATATCCTCCTGTATTACGGAAAGGGAACTGCCATTGCCTTTATCCTCGAAGTTGACGGTCAGCTTATAATGTCCCTGGTTTAACAGGTCTTCTTTACTCACCCAATTCCAGGTATAAACCAGCTGTTCGCCAGGTTTGGCTACCTCATAATTCCCTTCAATGACTAGATAATTTGGGTCGCCTTCGTTTTCGAAAGCATACTTCACTTTTCCGCCTTCATGAATATCGTTCTCCACATGCGCCAGTTTGCCTTTTAACGGCTTCCACCATTCCTTCAACTCCTGTTCTGAAGTCCACGCCTTGTACAACTTATCTTTTCCCACCGGAAACTCCTTCGAAACCCTAACCTCTGGTGCTTGTGTCGTTTTCATAGTTATTGTATTTACTTGATTGACTACTATAATGATGCCACTAAAGTTTTGCGTGGTGTCGATGCCTGCAAGGAAGTAGATATGTTTTTCGGAATTTGGCTAAATTGCCCACATGAGATTCATCACGATACTACTTTGCTTTTTTTATGCCGCAGCCTTCGCACAAAGCGATACCACTTTTAAGCCCCTGCAAATGGGCCTTACCACTAAGATTTATTCGAAAGCGCTGAACGAAAACCGTACCGTTAATATCTACCTGCCGCCTGGTTACCGGCAAGATGATACGACCAAATATAATGTGGTTTACGTGCTGGACGGCGGGTATGAGGAAGACTTTCTGCATATCGCTGGCTTAGTTCAATACGCGTCTCAGCCTTGGGTTAAACGGTTACGCCCCTCTATTGTAGTTGGTATTGAGAATACCCGTCGCCAGCGTGATTTTACTTTTGCTGTCCAGAATCTCGATTTTTTAAATAAAGTGGGCTATAAAAAGACTGATATTCCCCTCTACGGAGGGTCCGCAAAGTATATTGCCTTTCTTGAGAATGAATTGTTGCCTTTTGTGAACGGTCATTTTAAAACTTCTGGCGAAAACACCGTCATCGGCGAATCATTGGCAGGTTTACTGACAACGGAGATATTTACCCGGCATACAAGTCTTTTTAATAATTATATCATCATTAGTCCAAGCCTTTGGTGGGGTGGGGAAAGCTTGTTAAAAGAACTAGAAGCTACCAATCTAAAAGTTACGCGCCCGGTTAAGGTGTACATTGGCGCACCCAAAAAGGAAGAAGTACCGATGATGTACCAGGATGCGGTTCAACTGCACGACATCATGCAGAAAAAAGCCGGTGCCAATCTTAAAGTGTATTTCGACTACCTACCCGACGAAACACATGCGACGGTGATCCACCAGGCGGTTTATGATGCGTTTAAGATGATGGCTGTAAAATAGAAAAGCCCTTAGTTCATCACTAAGGGCTAACACGTTTGGGTAAATGATGGCTCCGTTGATTTTTTACGCAATTTTATGTCCTTTGCATCTTTATGTGAGAAGATCAAAGAAAAAGATGAACTGGAATACTAGCAAAACCCACCATTGGACCATGTTGCTAATTGTACTTATTATGCGTTAATCCATAATCAACCACCTCTCCATTCAGTATATATGGCCTCACACGAGCAAAATTGAACTTTTCATCTGCTACTTTTATCAATTCACTACATGGGTAGCTGATATATGTTTTCGATCCTTTAGGAAGAAAAAATCTTTGCATATAAACATATTGTAGTTCTAGGAAGTAATCAACAGCCTGCGGAACCAGAACCATGTTTAAACCGTGATTGTCCGTCATCGCACTTGGGTAAATCACGCCTGGGATTGCTGTATTTCGTTCATTTGCATAATAATACCTGATCGCAAATAAATAGGCGTTCATGATAAAATAACTGCTTTCATCCTTATTTACAGAACACGCCAGTTCAGAAAAGAATTCCATGAATTTGAAGATAAACTTACTGGCTGCAGGCGAAAAGAACTTATCTGTTTTTGCCTTGAAGTTATCTGTTGCTTGGCGTAAGTCAGCATTGCCAGCCAAGTGCTTCTCATCAAAACTTAGATTTATTACTGGCAACAAACCCTTATTTATCCAACAACCAATCGTCAAATCCTGTATAGCTGGCGGATTAATCTGATCTTTAAGTTGCTTACAAGCTTCAAGAGAGCAGTGAAGTACAGGATCAATTTTGGGATTATTTACCCTTAATGATCCATAAAATAGAGGTTCCAAAGGCCGGTTAAATCTCCCTGCTGAAATTTTATCAACATTTTCGATATTATACGAAATATCCTGCTTTTTGCTATAAAGCTTCCCATAATTAGGACGTGCTCGAAATATATGTGTACCGACGTTCAGTCGTGTTACCATTAACGGCAATTTGTCAATAATGAAATAGATAGCATTAATGGCTTCGTTAAAACGAGCATTATCCACCGGCTGGGTAAGCAAACGTTTTACGGTTTCAAGTTTCTTTTGCAGACTCGATAAATTATCGTTAACCCAAGATAGCTGCAAATCCTTTGGCGTTTCCCCATAATTGTTTACCATAGCAGGGAATTTCATTTCTATGATCCTCTTCATATCAACTAAATAATAATATAAATATCGGTTGTTTTGACAATGCTATTATTTTTAGTTTTCCACAATACGTGCGTTATTAACCAGGTTGTAAATTTTTCTAATCCGAAAGGGGGCTGTTCGGAATTTTCGGTGTATGTAGAGCTGGAAACTCATCGAGATTGCCGAGTTGATATATCTGGAAACAAGGCACAAAACAAGAAAAGCCCCTCATTTTCATGAGAGGCTTTCGGGTAAATGATGGGGCTCGAACCCACGACCCCTAGAACCACAATCTAGTGCTCTAACCAACTGAGCTACATCTACCGTGTTTGGGACTGCAAAAATATAAATCTTCGCGTGTTATGCAAAACCTTTTTTAAAATTACATCAACCTTACGTTACGCTGTCAATAATCGTTCTAAATAGTAGTATATTTGATTATCATGGCAGAGCAGTTAATAGAGTTAAACGTCACCGGCATGCATTGCAATAATTGCGCAATGTCTGTCCATAACCTGTTGGAAAAAAGGGGCTTGAAAAATGTACGCGTTGATTTTGCCAGCGAAGAGGTGAAGTTTTCTGCTGCAGATGAAGCCGTTTTGCCCGAAGTAGTAAAAGCAATAGAAAATTTAGGCTTTAAGGTAGTCGAAGATATTTCTACTCACCAGGAACCCTGGTATAGCAAACTGGAGAACAAATTCATCTTCTGCGCCGTGCTTACGCTGCCGCTTTTCCTGCATATGTTTTTGCCCTGGCATTTACTGCATCAGCCGTGGTTTCAATTAGCGCTTTGTCTTCCGGTTTATCTTGTCGGATGCTTTCACTTTGGTAAAAGTGCCTTCCATTCTTTAAAAGGCGGTGTGCCGAATATGGACGTGCTGATCTTCGCAGGCTCATCTGCTGCATTCATCTACAGCCTGATTGGAACGATGCAGGGATTAGGCGGCGACTACCAGTTTTACGAAACCTGTGCTACTATCATCACCCTTGTCTTGCTGGGGAACGTTTTCGAAAAACGTTCGGTCACTCAAACCACCTCTGCCGTTAAAGACCTAGTTAAGATACAACGTGTAAAAGCGAACAAACTGGTAGGTGACAAAATCGAGGTGATTGATTCGGTTGATGTAAAAGCATCAGATATTTTATTGGTGAACGAGGGCGACCGTATCCCTGTAGACGGCGATGTGCTTTCAGGAGATGGTTCTGTGGATGAATCGATGCTTACCGGCGAAAGCCTGCCTGTTGAGAAACAAAAATATGATAAGCTTTACGGCGGTACTGTTTTAGTTAAAGGCAACCTGAAAATGATGGCCACTAAAGTGGGTTCGAATACCGTGCTTTCGCAAATCATCGACTTGATGAAAAAAGCGCAGGCAGCCAAACCGCCCGTTCAAAAGTTGGGCGATAAAGTGGCCGGGGTATTTGTGCCGGTGGTCATGCTCATCTCGCTGCTTACCTTTATCGTGAGCTGGCTGGCGTTCGGTATTTCATTGCAGGCTTCGCTGATGCATGCCATCGCTGTACTGGTGATCTCTTGCCCGTGTGCGATGGGCCTGGCTACGCCGACGGCGGTTATGGTAGGCTTAGGCCGTGCCGCGAAGAAAGGGATATTGATAAAGGGGGGCGACACTATTGAGGCCGTGGCCGATACCAAATACGTAATTTTTGATAAAACCGGAACGCTTACCAACGGGCAGTTCAGCATCAAAGATTTTGATGTTGCCCAGGGTTTTGATCTCGAAGAAGCAAGGGGTATTGTAAGCGCAATTGAAGAACGTTCTAACCACCCGATAGCAAAATCTATTGTCAGGGAGTTAAAAGCGCTAACGAAAAAGAAAACCATCTTAAAATCTGTAACCGAACAAAAGGGGTTGGGGATGGTTGCCGAAGATGTTGCCGGTAACGTGTATGAATTAGGCTCTGCCGCACTTGGTAGTAGTACGGATACCAATGATACCCACAATGTATTCCTGTATCGCAATAAGGAATTAATTGCGCGCATATCGGTTGAAGATAGTATCAAGCCGGAGGCATTAGCGCTGATTAGTAAGTTAAAGCAGATAGGCATTGTGCCGGTACTGTTAAGTGGCGACCGCAAGATAAAGTGTGAAGAAGTAGCTGCGGCTTTAGGCATTAGCGAAGTTCATGCACAAAAGCTTCCTGCCGAGAAATTGGATATTGTAGAAAGCTATAGGTTAAAAGGCAAAACAGTAATGATCGGCGATGGCATTAACGATGCACCGGCGTTGACAAAGGCAGATATCGGCATTTCGATGAACGAAGCCAGCCAGGTAGCCATCCAATCCGCCAAAGTTGTCTTATTGAATACAGACCTTAGCGCTATCGTAGATTTTCTGTTGATCAGCCGGAAGACTTTAAGCACCATTAAACAGAATTTGTTCTGGGCTTTTGCTTACAATATCGTAGCGATACCGGTAGCTGCCGCAGGCTTCCTAAGCCCGATGGTAGGTGCCTTAGCGATGGCTTTTTCAGATGTCATTGTGATCGGCAATTCGCTGTGGTTAAAAACCAAAAACATCGATTAAGCTAATCCGCGGTTAAAATCCTATAATTGCACCGATGATAGAGATGTTTACAGATGGTGCTTCAAGTGGTAATCCCGGTCCGGGTGGGTATGGTGTAATTCTTCGTGCAGGGCCATATTATAAAGAATTATCAGAAGGCTTCCGTAAGACTACTAACAACCGTATGGAACTGCTGGCGGTGATCAAAGGTCTGGAAGCATTAAAAAAGCCGGGGCAGGATGTACTGATCTGTACCGACTCTAAGTACGTGGTGGACGCTATTGAAAAACGTTGGGTGCATGGCTGGTTGGCCAAGGGATTTAAGGACAAGAAAAACAAAGACCTTTGGCTGCGCTACCTGGATGTAAGCAAACTGCACAATATCAAATTTAAGTGGGTGAGGGGGCACAACGGGCATGCCGAAAACGAACGTTGCGACCAGCTGGCCGTAAACGCTGCCAAGCAAAAAGACCTGCTCATCGATTCTGTTTTCGAAGCAGAAGCTGCCCGGTCGCCAATGCTTTAATTTCTTAGAACGAAAATTCATCGGAAAATATTTCCTTTTCTGTTAGTAATAATTGTATTTTACAGGCACCAATTCGAAACCTGTACTAATGGAAAACAGACGGAAATTTATTCAAAAAATGGCCGTTGCCTCTGCGGCTATGCTGGCCGGTGAGAAAACATTTGCCTTTACTGCAAAAAGTTACCGCCATATCATCGGGGCAAACGACCGTGTTCATATGGCGATAATCGGTCTTAACGGTCGGGGTACCAGTATGGCCGGTACGTTTGCCCGGCAGAAAAACCTGAATATCGCCACTGTTTGCGATGTAGATACTCGCGTATTTGCAAAAGCTTTAAAAGCGGTAGCTGATGCCGGGCAGGCAGATGCTCCTAAAACAGAAGGGGATTTCAGAAAAGTACTGTCGGATAAAAATATCGATGGGATCTATATCGCCACGCCCGACCATTGGCATACGCCCATGACCATCCTTGGCTGCCAGGCCGGTAAACATGTTTACGTAGAAAAGCCCATCAGTCACAATCCACATGAAGGTGAACTGGTAACTGCAGCTGCTAAGAAGTATAAAAAGGTAGTACAGATGGGTGCGCAGCGTCGCTCTGCACCGATACTAACCCAAGGTATAGAAGAACTGCACAAGGGCGTCATCGGCAGGGTATACTACGCTAAAACCTGGTATACCAACACGCGTAAAGCTACTTTCCTGAAACCGGGCGCAGTTCCTGCAGAGCTAAATTACGAGCTTTGGCAAGGCCCCGCGCCGCGTAAACCATACCAAGAGGGGCTGATCCATTACAACTGGCATTGGTTCTGGCATTATGGTACCGGCGAAGCCTTAAATAACGGCACGCACGAATATGACGTGGCCCGTTGGGGCCTGGGCGTTGACTTCCCGGAGCATATTACTTCTACAGGAGGACGCTACGCCTTTAAAGACGATTGGCAAACACCGGATACGCAGGTAGTGACGATGGACTTCCCTAACCGGACGACCATCATGTGGGAAAGCCGCAGTTGTAATGGCCGAAAAGTGGAGGGTGCCGACCGCGGGATCATCTTTTATGGCGAAGGAGGTAGCCTGGATACCGGAGGTGATAGTTACAAGATCTATGACCAGGAAGGTAAACTGCTGAAAGAAGTAAAATCTGAAGCGGCTGAACCTGCAGTACAAGGACGTAATACCGCAAGCGTAAGCGCTTCAATGGATAGTTTACACGTCGCCGATTTTATAGATGCCATGCGGAATAACCGGAAACCGAATTGTGATGCTGAAACCGGGCATATCACCTGCCTGAGCATGCACCTGAGTAATATTGCCTGGCGGTTGAAGCGTGATTTAAAGGTCGACCCTAAAACCGGGCATATTTTAAACGACCCCGAAGCGCAAAAAATGTGGAGCCGCACTTACGAACCAGGCTGGGAACCCAAAGTTTAACGTAGCGATAATTAAGATATGAAAAGATTATTAACGCTCATGCTTTTGTTGCCCTTATTGTCCTTTGCACAAAAAGGCTTACCAGCTATGCCTGGTATGGTTTCGTTTACTTATCGTAATTACTTTGCAAAGGACATTCCGGCTACACTGGATATTGTAAAGAAGAACGGTGTCACAGATATGGAGTTTTCTAACCTTTTTGGCAGTTCTGCCGAAGCCTTGCGGACACAGTTAGATGCTCATGGAATCCATTGCTCTTCCTTCGGCGTAAGCTATGATGACCTGGTGAACAAAACAGATGAAGTGGCCCGGAATGCGAAAGCGCTTGGGGCAGCGTATGTGAGGGTAGCGGGCATACCCCATCAGGGTGCCTTGACCCTGATTGATGCGCAAAAGGCAGTTGAGACCTTTAATAAGTATGGCAAGATATTGAAAAACCAGTATGGATTGACGTTCATTTATCATAATCACGGCTTCGAATTCGAGCCATATGAAAACGGCACTTTGTATGATTATCTTGTTCAGCACACCGATCCAAAATACGTCAGCTTCGAGCTTGATATCCTTTGGGCATTTCTACCCGGACAAAACCCTGCTGAATTGTTAAAACGTTACGGTAAAAGATATAAAGCGTTGCATTTGAAAGACCTGAAGAAAGGTGTTGCTACCGGGGACCTATCCGGCAAAACATCGCAGGATAATGATGTGATCTTAGGTACCGGGCAAATAGACATTCCATCAGTGTTAAAAGCGGCAGCTAAAGCCGGCGTAAAACATTATTATATTGAAGATGAAAGCAGCGCCGCGCTACAGCAAGTGCCCGAAAGTATTAAATATTATCAATCTATCGCCAAACAATAAACCTGTAAAAAATGAAAACTATTTTAATCGCCGCCATTGCGGTTATGTCATTGACACCACTTACAAATTTCGCGCAATCTAAAACAGATAACACGCTTACTTCACAAGAAAAGAAATCGGGCTGGAAGCTACTTTTCGACGGTAAAACCAGTAAGGGGTGGAGGGGAGCTAAACTGGAAAGCTTCCCGACAGATCCGAAAGGATGGGTGGTTAATGATGGCATGCTCACGATACAAGGCTCCGCAGGTGGCGAATCTTCAAATGTGGGTGATATTGTTACGGTGGATGAATACGGTGCCTTTGATCTGAAGTTTGATTTCCGGATGAGCCGTGGCGCTAATAGCGGTGTGAAGTATTTCGTAACCTTGAAGGAAGATCCCTCAGGGTCGGCCATCGGGCTTGAATACCAGATACTGGATGATGATGTTCACCCGGATGCAAAATTGGGCCGGGATGGCGACCGTACGCTGGCTTCGCTTTATGACCTGATCCCGGCAAATAAACCTAAAAGCATCATTAAACCGATAGGCGAGTGGAACACCGGCGAAATTAAGGTTTACCCGGATAACCGTGTAGAACACTACCTGAACGGGGTAAAAGTATTATCGTATGTACGCAAATCGACCGAGTACCGCGAACTGGTAAAGATCAGCAAGTACAAAATATGGCCGAACTTTGGGGAAGCTGATAAAGGCCATATCCTGCTGCAAGACCACGGCTTTACCGTTAATTTTAAGAACGTAAAAATTAAGACGCTATAGCTGTTCAATTGCCGGTTGGCGTGATCAAAGTGTACCTTACCTTTAGTTTCGTAGCTGCTTCAGGTGTCGGCCGGCATTCTCATTTTTCGGATCCAGCTTTAGCGACCGTTCATAATTCTGGATAGCAAGATCGGTATTTCCAAGTTCTTCATATAATTCCCCAAGGCTGTCATAAACGTTTGCGCTTGCGGGGAATAAATAAACATTCAGCCTGAAGATTTCTAAAGCTTCTTTAAGCTTTTTTTGGGAAATAAGGTTGTAACCCCAATTGTTAACCTCATTTTCTGTTAACAGAAAATGAGGATTATTTTTCTTCAATTTTGTTACCTCACTAATAGCATTTTGATACCTCTTAGTATCAAGAACCCGCTTTAATATTTTTAAAGAAGGGGACAGGCCGAATCCGTTTGCCTCTTTCATATCCGGAATAAACAGTCCGGCCAGTTCATCAATAAATTTATCAGGCGCCGCACCTGAGAGGTTAGTAAGTATGATGATAGACAGATCATCATCCGGGTATACGAACAACGCTGAACGATTACCGCCTACCGGCGCTACTGCCGGGTGTTCTGCACGATCTACAACCGGCCAGCCTGCTGCATATCCGTTTAGCAACGAACTAAATCCTCCGGGTCTGCCGTTATTTAATTTTGCTGGTTTCCATAGTGTTGCAAGGCTTGATGCTTGTTTGAAAAGCTGATGCTGTTGCAGGGCAATTACCCAATCTGCCATTTCTTTTGCTGTAGAGCTCATGCCGGCGGCTGCCTGTAAGAACGGAGGGAAAGAGAAAAACATGTTATTAAGCTGACCTCTCGAAAACTGATACCCACCTGCGGCATGTGCTACAATAGTCTTCGTTGCGCCGAACCCGGATGAGATCGTTTTGGGCATACCTACCTTTTCCAATTGTTCTTTAAGGATAAATTGCTGGAACGGCATACCGCTAAGTCTATGTATAATGCGGCCGAGCAGCAGGTAGTTGGTTTGGTTATAACTGAACTTTTCGCCCGGTTTAAACACATTTGGCATCGTGATCACTTTGTTCCACGCCTCTTCAGGATCACCGGCTATCATTACTGATTCGTCTTCATCCACAATGTCAGGCAAGCCGGATGTGTGAGATAATAGTTGTTGAACGGTCACCGGCTTCCAGCTTTCTGGTAGGCCAGTTAAATAATCCGAAATTGGCGCATCTAACTTTAACTTTCCTGCTTCCATCAGTTGTATCACTGCTACACCTACAAATGCCTTGGTGATGGAGTTTATGGTAAAAACCGTTTCATTGGTTACAGGTATAGAATCTTGCAGGTTGGCGTAGCCGTAGTTCCCGGTTTTGATGATTTTTCCATGCCTTACTATCGCCAGTTGCAATCCGGGGATTTTGCCCTTTTGCATCTGTTTATTTATAAAAAGATCTACACTGTCTGCCTGGGCGTTGGCGGCTTGAATAGAAGAGGTAAATAGCAGGATAAAGAAAGCTTTTTTTAGAAAATTAAACATCTAGGGGAATAGCTTAAGGGATGGAAGGATAGTTGAAACGAATATAAAATTTTAAAGCGATAATCTGCACACAAGTTACAACGCGCTAACCAATAGGGCAAGTAAATTAACTTACTCGGGTTGATTTTGCCATCATTCTGTTTAATACAGTAGCTTCATTATAATGAATATTGCAATTTCTAAATTATCCGGTCAGGCGTTTGTGGGCACTGGTTTTATAAAAATGAACGCCAAAAAAGCTTAACTACGCGTTTTAGACGGTTGTTGTAAAGGGCTGCCTGGTGATTAAACACGCAAAACGGGCGATATTAAGCCTATATATAGGGGGTGGCTAAAAATTTTATTACTGATTATGAATACCTTATGGGAGTATTAAAAAAAAGTTAATATCAAATTTGGCAATTCATCCCGGTTTTGTACTTTTGTCCCCGGAGAGATGGCAGAGTGGTCGATTGCGGCGGTCTTGAAAACCGTTGACTGTTAAAGGTCCGGGGGTTCGAATCCCTCTCTCTCCGCAGAATAAAATATAAAAAGCACAACGGCTCAGATCATAAGATCTGGGCCGTTTTTGTTTGATTTGGAATTCTAAGATTACGATCAAATATGATCTTATTTTGTACAGGACGATTGTTTAAATTGGCTGGAAAAATAATCATGATAGCATTTAAAAGAATACCCCTGTTAATTTGCGTCGTAGCTTTAGCTGGCACAGTGCATGCCCAGCCAAAATCAGGCTTTAGAATTACCAATAGTTTCCCGATCAAAAGCAACGGTGGTTGGGACTATATCACCGTTGACGGAGAAAGCAAGCGGATTTTTGTGTCGCACGGGACGCAGGTAAACATTATCAGTACCACCGGCGATTCATTAGGTGTTATTGCTGGTACAAATGGCGTGCATGGCATTGCGCTGGTTAAGTCGCTCAATAAAGGTTACACCAGTAACGGCCGCGATAACAGCTGTACCGTTTTTGATTTAACCACCTATCGGCCAATAACCACGATAAAGGTAGGCACCAATCCCGACGCGATTTTCTTTGACGACTATTCTAAAAAGGTTTTTGTATTTAACGGGCGTAGCATGGATGCCACCGTTATAGATCCGGCAACGGATCAGGCGATAGCCACCATACCGTTGGGAGGGAAGCCCGAAACAGGGGTTTCTGATGGCAAAGGGAAGGTGTTCGTGAATATAGAGACGACCAATGAAGTAGCCGTGATTGATGCCAATAGCTACAAGGTGGTCCGGAGGTTTAAGATCGGTGATGGCGACGAGCCATCCGGCCTGGCTATCGACCGGCAGACTAATCGCCTGTTCATTGGGTGCGGGGGAAACCAAACTTTTGTGGCGATGGATGCCGCAAACGGCAAACCCCTGGCGAAGTTTAAGATCGGCGACTGCGACGGGGTGGCTTTTGACCCGGCGTTAAAAATGATCTACACCTCGAACGGCGAGGGGACGCTGTCGGTAATTAAAGAGGTTTCGGCGAACAAATACCAACAGTTGGAAAATGTAACGACCGAGAAAAGTGCGCGCACCATCGGGGTAGATATCATCACGCATAAGATCTATTTGCCTGCTGCTAAAACGGAACCGGTAGTGGCCACTGCGGCAAATGCTAAACCTCCCCGCCCGCGGGCTGTTGCCGGCTCATTCCATCTCATCGAGATAGGAAAGTGATGGAAAAACATTCCTCTTTCATTACACGCGACAAGCTAGCGCCGCTGTAGGGATAAACTCATCATGTTTAGCTATAACAGTAAAACATAACTACAGAGTGTCAATCCATAATTGTTATTAAATAGTTATTTTTTAAAAGCCCGATAGGTTAATATTGCTATCCAAAAACCCATCATTAAAACGAGTAGCTTACTCCAGTTATATTCCGGGGCGAGGTGCGCCCAATGCTTTAACGGAACTAATAACAATGAACCAGCAAGCCAAATAAGAATTATAATTATCGAGTCTCTTTTCGTAATGTTAGTCATGTTCTATTAAATTACACTTATTTTCTTGAAATTAACTTAAAAAATCATTGATCCCTACCGGCGCAAGCTTGTAGCTGATGCATAAGCGGGTTTATTTTTCCGAAATAGAAAAGATACAGTTACCATGTTTAATTCAAAGGAAATTTGCAACCATTTGATTAGTGAATTGGAAAGAAAAGATGTAAAATATGAAATTCATGAATCAGCTATGGGTCATATAATGATAGATGTTTGGTATAACGGTAATTTCTACGTTTTTCAAATAGAGCCCGAATTTATTGGTTTATCAATAGTTAATGATGAGGTGTCTGGATTTAGCGTAAATCAAGATAAAAAATTTCAAACGCTATTACAATTACAGACGGAGCTCAACAAGATATTTACGAATAAATCATGATAATTCCCCCGTGCTAGCGCGAGCTTGTAGCTGGTGCCCCGGTATGCTTTAAAAAAAGGATATATTTAACACCCTAAGTTTATCCTTTTCCATTGAATACTTTCCTAACCAACTGGACTACGGTATCCTCCATTCGTAAATGACACGAGCTAGAAGTGGCTGTTGCACAACTACGTTAATACGCGGGGGATATAAAACTTTTCGGACTTTGATTGCCATATGACTACTGTATTTGTGATGAAGCAGATAGTTTCTCTATAGCGACTTATTACTACTA
>NZ_JALJEJ010000014.1 GCF_022953055.1 Mucilaginibacter straminoryzae
CCTTAGAGGTCGGAAATAAAACTGATTTAATCCATCAGGAACCAACGGTTGTTGCCTATGAGCACGTAGAAAAAATTCTTTTAACCACGATGGATTGTATACTTTGCTATTTACTTTCAGAAACAAAAAGCCTTTCTGCTATTGAACAGAAAGGCTTTCTCATATTTTACGGAGGTCGATTATTCCGTTTTCTCTTTGCCTTTGTTAAAGATTTCTGAAAGCTTTGCAGCCAGATCTGCTCCGCGAAGGTTTTTGCCAATGATACGGCCTTCAGGATCTAACAGGAAGTTTTGCGGAATAGCTTGCACACCGTAAAGCTGCGCAGCTTCGTTCTGCCAGAATTTCAAGTCGGAAACATGGGTCCATGCCAGGCCATCTTTGTGGATTGCAGCCAGCCATTTATCTTTTGCGTTAGGACGGTCCAGCGAAACGCTCAGGATGGTAAAGTTCTTGTCTTTAAACTGGTTGAAAGCTTTTACCACATTAGGGTTTTCCTGGCGGCAAGGGCCGCACCATGATGCCCAGAAGTCAACCAATACATATTTTCCACGGAAAGACGATAGCTTCACCATATTACCTGAAGTATCTGCCTGTGCAAATTCAGGCGCAACGGCACCATAGGCAACGGTTTTTAGTTTAGAAAGCTGTTCTGCATATTTCTTTCCCGAAGGGCTATTTTGCAATTCAGGACTTAAACTGTGGAATAAAGGCTCCACATCTCTGTAATCTGCACTGTAAGTGTAATTGCGTAAGGCGTTTAAACTTACGAGTGACGCCGGGTGTTCTTTAATGAACTTTTTACTCAGCTCATTTTCGTGACGCTCGATACTTTTTTCGGTAGCTTCCAGCTCTGCCTTTACCGCTTCTGAAGGGTTGTCGCCGGCAGCTTTTGCCTTTTCGTTTAATACTTCATACTCTTTGGTTGCAGGCTCGATGGTTTTCTTGTATGCCGCATAATCCTCGCTGATCTTGGTACCGGTAGCTTTAGCATTTACGGCCACATCCGGACTGTTGATCACCGTAGTACCTTTTTCTAAATAAAACTCGGTATAGTCATACGGCGGATGAACACCATCACCTTTAGGGTTCAGGAATAAGGTTGCCTGGGCAGGTTGCTCAAGCACGGCGGCACCTTTAAATTCAAACTCGCCATTCTTAACAACGGCAGAATCTTTATAGCTTTTACCATTGGCACCATAACTCAGGTATACCTTTGCAGGGGCATTGAAATTGCCTATCTTTCCTTTTACAACAAAATTTCCGGTCTGGGCAAAGCCTGCGGCTGGCAGCGCAATCAGTGCGGTGTATAAGAGTTTTTTCATGAATTCGTGATCAGATTTTCTCAAATGTATGAAAATCAGCTTAGATCTTACCAAAAATCTCTGACAGCTTATTTTCCAGGTCTTCGCCGCGCAGGTTTTTCGCAATGATTTTACCATCCGGATCAATCAGAAAGTTTTGCGGGATAGCACGAACGCCATACATCATCGCGGCTTCATTTTGCCAGAACTTCAGGTCTGATACCTGTGTCCAGGCCAGGCCGTCGTTCTTAATGGCGTTCAGCCAGTCGTTCTTCCCGTTCGGACGATCAAGCGATACGCCCAGAATAGTAAAGTTCTTTACCTTATATTTATTGTAAGCCTTTACCACGTTCGGGTTTTCTTCGCGGCAAGGGCCGCACCACGATGCCCAAAAATCTATCAGTACATATTTACCTTTGAATGAAGACAGTTTGACCATTTTCCCTTCGGCATCCGGCTGGGTAAAATCAGGCGCGGCTGCGCCGATAGCCGTTGCAGTTAATTCCGTAATAGAACGGCGCAACTGCATCCCTGGCTCGGTAGACTGTACAGATACATCCAATTTATTAAATAGCGTCAGCAACATTTGCGGATCGGCAGAGGGGCCTCCTAATGAGCTTAAAGCCATTAAGCTCAGATAGCTTTTTGGATGCGTCTCAATAAAATCCTTTAACGCCTGCTCGCGCTGGGTCTGTAAGGTTTTCAGCTTAGCCTGTATGCCGTTACGGAATTCTGCCGTCGTCTGCACAACGGGTGTAGCTGCAGCAGCTTCTTTATAGATCTGTTCTGCTTTTTCATTAATCGGCTTTAGAACAGCGGTTAGCTTAATGTTCTCGGCATTGATCGGCGAGCCTATAATTTGTGCCTTCGCGATCGAATCCGTACCGTTAACGGTAATCTCGCCCCGCTCCAGGTAGAAGCTCAGGGCATCTGCAGAACGGTCTAACTTAGAAAACCCGATATTCTGATGGTCTACTACCATTATCGCGTTGGTAGGCGTTTGGATTGGACCCGTAAAAGTGAAAGCCCCATTGGCAGTATATACCGAATCGATAAAGTTGTTCGCGCCTGCACGATACAGCAGGTAAACCTTAGTCGGCTTATCTATTTTAGATAACGTACTTTTAAGGGTGAAAGTAGGGTTTTGCGGAACAGGTGCTTGGGCCATTAAAGCCATAGGCGACAGCAAGGCCGCATATAATAATAGTTTTCTCATTAGTGGGAAAAATGAATAGAAAGATACAACGCTTTTTATACGAAATACGTATCCGATTAGTTTAATTTTTGATAGGTACGCCACCATAGGTCGGGCATTTCGCCGTTCACCGCCGTCATATAGTCGTCATAGCTACAGGGAACCAGGTGGTAACGCTCGTTTAAAGAGCCGCCTGCAGGATAAGGTACCTGCATCCACCAGCGGTCAGACTTTTTGCTTTTCACAAATACCACCTCATGCTCGTCATGCGTCAGGGTGGTTTTATAGATCAGGTATTGCGATTTAGGGTTCAGCGGAAAATCGCTCTTGCGGTTATAAAACCCTTCGATAAAATACCAGATCATTTGCGCCAGCAGAATTGCAGTCTGCCCGTTTACATCATAAGCGGGATTGTATTCGTAAAAACCAATCGAGGTTAGTTTATCATTATAACCTGCGTAACGGCATATCTGGCAAGCCTCTTCGCCATAAAAACCGTTTGGCGTGGCATTGGCGTTACCCATGGCGTCAGAACTCCGGATGGCGCCAATATCAAAGCTGAGCATGTTGGCATTACGGATTACCGGTTCGGCAACGGCAATCTGCCCGCTTAGTTCACCCAACCGGTGCACATCAAACAACAACTTATCCATTACCCGCAGGCTTTCCTGGCTGGTGAGATAGGTTTGATAACCCAGGTTACTGAAATTGAAAAGGTAGTTAGGTTCGTGGAGGAATATTTTGCTCAGGAAAGAGTTAGAGGTGGTTTCCCCTTCGTTGCGTTCAAAATCATCTTCGAGGTCAAAAGACTGATCGATGATCACCAGGTCTACCTTCTGCTCCAGCTGCTCGTAAGCGGTAAACTGCGCATAGGTTAAATCCTGCCCGCCGCCAATAATTACCGGGATAATGTCGCTTTTGATCAATTCCTCCGCAACCACTTTTAACGCCGCATAAGTATCTGTCAGCGCAGCGCCACGGCGGATATTGCCCAGGTCTGCTATCTTCGAAGCAAAGTCGCCTTCGTACAGTTGGTACAATTTTTCGCGAACAAAATCCGGCGCTTCTGCACAACCAGAATTATTAACCGCGTGGCGGTCTTCCTTCACCCCAATAATCGCCATATGGTAACCGCCTTCTTCCAGATCTGGGAACTGATCGGTATAAGCGGCTATCTTATGCCCCAGCTGACTGGCATTAAAACCGTTTTGCGGAGCAATACGGCTCATATCTATCGGTGTGAGGAAATCGGCTAAAGACATAGTTTCGCAGGCCAAATATCAATTTAATTCAATTAATTTGCACTGTTTTCTTAAAAAATAGCAAAGATGATATTGGTAACCGGGGCAACAGGATTTGTAGGCGCAGAGCTGGTAAAACAGCTTGCCGGGCAAAACCTCGCCGTAAGGTGTACCAAACGGGCGTCTTCTGTTATACCGTCCTCGCTAGCGCCCTATGCCCATTTAATTGAATGGGTAGAGGCCGATATCACCGACCTTACGGCTATGGAAATCTCACTGGAAGGCGTTACGCAGGTATACCATTGCGCCGCTTGGGTATCGTTCCGCGAGGCTGATAAACAGCAAATGATCTACACCAATGTGACCGGTACTGCCAACCTGGTGAACATTTGCATGGAAACCGGTGCGCGGGTAGTTCATGTCAGTTCTATCGCAGCAATCGGGCAGGCGAAGGACGATGAGCTGATCACTGAAAAGCATTTTATTGAAGAAACGCCGACGGAAAACGGCTACGCCATTTCAAAGCTGGAAAGCGAAATGGAAGTGTGGCGAGGTATTGCTGAAGGTTTGGATGCCGTGATTGTAAACCCATCCATAATTATCGGCGCATCTGCCGGTGCAGACGGCAGCGGGCAGATCTTTGACAAAGTACGCCAGGGTTTAAAATTTTACACTTCTGGCAGTTGCGGACTAGTGGACGTGGCAGACGTGACTAAATGCATGATCGCTTTGATGAACAGTGATATTACCGCCGAACGCTTTATCATCAACGCAGAAAACTGGCCTTATAAAGACCTGCTAAATTATATTGCCGCTCAATTTGGCACCCCTTCCCCTAAAACAGAGGCTAAACCCTGGATGCTCTCGCTGGCATGGCGGGGTGCTGCGTTAATCAGTTCCATAACGGGCAAAGCACCTGCGCTGGATAAAATCGCAGCCCAGTCAGCATCGGTTGTGCAGAACTATGATAATAGCAAGATCAGGAAAGCAATTGGTATTGAGTTTAAGCCCATCAAAGAAACCATTAACGAAATTGTCGCGGCTTTCAAGAGCGATGCGATGCTAAGTAAATAATCAGAGGGTATTATTTACGCCTTCAATAGCAAATTCTGTTTTCTTCACCCCTTCGCTCACGGTGCATTAGCCATAATAATTTACACTGTTGTACTCATCTTTATGCCGGTATTTTAAATCGAGCTGATAGCCCCCGCCTACATAATGCTCTTCAAAATCGTCACCATTATGGCTGGCTTTAACCAGGTTCAACATCAGTTCCTTCCCCTTTACGTGAATGACGGCAGCCCGTGCAAGGGTATCTTCCAGCGTATCTATGGTGCCGGTTTGCACCAGAATCTCATTAAGCTCGACAATATGCTTACGCTTTTCGGCAAAAACCTTATCGCAATAAAGGTACTCAGAGGTATGGCTTACTTTTTCCAGGGCAATATCATGCTGCCTGCATGCGGTTGTGAATAACAAGCACAAAACCGTTATCAGAAACATTAATTTACCGCGCTGTATCATCCTTGAACATAATTATAAACAAGTAAACACGTTAATTTATTTGCACTGAAGATAATTTAATCACACATATTTCAATTATCACTAAATTTGGCGTTCACAATTTTTATTGGCTATGAGCAAACGAACAAAAATTAAAGCATTATTAGAAAGTACACAAACAGACATTCAGGTTACCGTTATGGGTTGGGTTCGTACCTTCCGTAACAATCAGTTTATTGCTTTAAATGATGGCTCTACCAATAATAACATCCAGATTGTCGTCGATTTTGAGAATACAGACGAAGCTTTACTAAAGCGAATTACCACCGGTGCATCGTTGAAAGTTGTGGGCCAGTTGGTAGCATCATTAGGTAAAGGCCAAAAAGTAGAAATAAAAGCTACAGAGGTAGAGATCCTTGGTGACAGCGACCCTGAGAAATACCCACTACAGCCTAAAAAGCATAGCCTGGAGTTTCTGCGCGAAATTGCCCACCTGCGTTTCCGCACCAACACCTTTGGCGCGATCTTCCGGGTGCGTAACAGCCTGGCTTTTGCCGTGCATAAATTCTTACAGGAGAAAGGTTTTGTTTACCTGCACACCCCTGTTATCACCGCTTCTGACGCGGAAGGCGCAGGCGAAGCATTTAAAGTAACCAACTTTGATATTGCCAACCCGCCACGTACCGAAAGCGGCGAGATTGACTATAAGCAAGACTTCTTTGGCAAGGCTACTAACCTGACCGTATCCGGCCAGTTAGAGGGCGAATTGGGCGCCATGGCGTTAAGCGACATTTATACGTTTGGCCCAACATTCCGTGCTGAAAATTCCAATACTACCCGCCACCTGGCAGAGTTCTGGATGATTGAACCCGAAATGGCTTTTTACGATCTGGAAGATAATATGGATCTGGCCGAAGGGTTACTGAAATATGTGATCAGCTACGCGCTTGAAAATAACCGTGAAGACCTGGAGTTTTTAAGCCAGCGTTTGCAGGAAGAGGAAAAATCTAAACCGCAGAACGAGCGCAGCGAAATGAGCTTGCTGGATAAATTACAGTTCTGCCTGGATAACAGCTTTGAACGGTTAACTTATACCGAAGCAATTGATATCCTGAAAGAATCTACCCCGAACAAGAAAAAGAAATTCCAGTACCTGATTGAAGGCTGGGGCGCCGACCTGCAATCTGAGCACGAACGTTACCTGGTAGAGAAACACTTTAAGAAGCCGGTGATCCTGACGGATTACCCGAAAGAGATCAAAGCATTTTACATGCGCCAGAACGACGATGGTAAGACCGTACGCGCCATGGACATCCTTTTCCCGGGCATTGGTGAAATTGTAGGTGGTTCGCAACGTGAAGAACGTTTGGAAAAACTGGAACAACGCATGGCCGAAATGGGAATACCGGCAGAAGAGCTTTGGTGGTACCTGGATACCCGCCGCTTTGGCAGTTGCCCGCATGCTGGCTTCGGCTTAGGTTTCGAGCGTTTGGTATTGTTTGTAACAGGCATGGGCAACATCCGCGATGTGATTCCTTTCCCTCGTTTCCCTAAAAACGCAGAGTTTTAATTTAAAAACAGCGCACATAAAAAAGGAGCTGCCTCATATCGAAGCAGCTCCTTTTTGTTTTCAGACGGTGAACGCTTACCAGATCTTGGTACGCTGGTCTGCCGGTTTGTATAACTTATCGCCTTGTTTAATACCAAAAGCCTGGTACCACGCATCAGTGTTAGACAGTGGGCCGTTGGTACGGTACATCTCTGGCGAGTGCGGGTCTACGCTTATACGCATCCGCAGGAAAGCATCCTGGTCTTTAATACGCCATACCTGCGCAAATGACAGGAAGAAGCGCTGATCTGGCGTAAAGCCGTCGATCTTGTCCTGAGTTTTACCTTGCTTGGTGTTTTTAAACGCTTCATAAGCGATGGCGATGCCACCATTATCCGCAATGTTTTCGCCTAAAGTAAGGTTACCATTTACGTGCAGGCCGTTCAACACGGTGTACTGATCATACTGTTTCGCAATAGCTGCGGTCTTAGCTTTGAAACGGGCTTCATCCTCTTTTGTCCACCACATTTTCAGGTTACCATCCTTGTCGTACTGGCTACCCTGATCGTCAAAACCGTGGGTCATTTCGTGGCCGATTACCGCGCCGATTGCACCATAGTTAATGGCATCGTCGGCATCTTTATCAAAGAATGGGAACTGCAGAATACCTGCAGGGAACACAATCTCGTTAAAGCTTGGATTGTAATAAGCATTAACAGTAGGCGGTGTCATACCCCATTCTGTTTTGTCAACCGGCTTATCAATCTTTTTCAGTTGCTCGTTATAATCATGACGGTTGATAGCCTGAACGTTCTGGTAGAAGTTGCCGCGGCTGATCTCTACGTCGTCATAAGTTTTCCATTTATCCGGGTAGCCAATCTTTTTGGTAAAGGCATCCAGTTTAGCCAAAGCTTTTTCTTTGGTTTCTTTGCTCATCCAGTCCAGGCGTTGGATACGTGAACGGTAAACCTTCTGCAGGTTATTCACCAAATCCTGCATGCGCTGCTTGGCCTCTGGCGTGAAATATTTCTCTACATAAAGCTGGCCCAGCAGTTCGCCTAATCCACCATCAACGGTCGAGATCATGGTTTTCCAGCGTTCTTTCTGTTTCTTCTGGCCGGATAATACAGTGTTAAAGAAGTCGAAGTGCGCCTGGCGGAAGTCTTTGCTCAGATAAGGTGCAGAACGAGTAAGTGCCACAAATTTTACTTCGGTTTTCCAGGTATCAATCGGTTGGCTTTTAAGCAGTTCGCTTAAAGAAACATAATATTTAGGCTGACCTACCAGGATGGTATCGGTCTTTACGCCCATACGTCCGAAGATATCTTTAAAGTCGATATTCGGCGTTTTCTTTTGAATATCGCTAACCGCAAACTTATTATAGTTCTTCACCGGGTCGCGCAGTTCAACCGGTGTAGAGTGTGACTGTGCAATAGTAGTTTCCAGTTTCAGGATCTGGTCCGCATTCTTTGCAGCCGTTGCTTGGTCCACACCCGCAAGCGTAAACAACTTGGTAATATATTTTACAAACTCCGCACGGATCTTTACACTTTCTGGATCGGTCTTGGTATAATACTCCTTATTAGGTAAAGTTAAACCGGCCTGCCCAAACTGCGCCATATTCTTGGTGCTGTTCTTATCATCCGGGCCAACATAAAAGCCTAACAAAAAGCCTTCGCCATTTTTCTTGTACTGGTCTGCCGAAAATTGCAGCAGTTGCTTACCGTCTTTAATCTGGTCAATCTCTGCCAGCAACGGCTTTAGAGGTGCAGCGCCTACTTTTTCCATAGCAACGGTATCCATACCGCTCAGGTAAAGGTCTGCCACTTTCTGTTCCTTGCTGCCTTTACTGTTGTCCTGCTTGGTAAGCTCCTCTAAAATTTTGTGCAGGTTCTTCTGGTTATCGTCATATAAGGTATAGAAAGATCCCCATCCCCTCTCAGATGCAGGGATCTGCGTTTTCTTGTACCAGGTACCATTGGCATATTCAAAAAAGTTATCGCCTGGCTTAACGGTCGTATCCATACCGGCTTTATCAAAAAACACCGTCCGTTTAGGGGCGTCATCGGCTTTCTGGCCCTGTTTGGTATTACATGCAGCACTGAGTGCAACAGGTAAAGCAAGCCAGATAATTGGTTTGATTTTCATGTTATAAAAATGTCTTTAAGTATATGCGGTAAATATGGAAAAGTGTTAACACTAAAGCAAACGCGTTTTTCAGAACACAAAAGAGCTTAAAGTGTTGATAATTAGCTTAGTGTTAACAAATAAATAACCGGTGCTTCACGTTTATATGAAAAGTTATTAGCTACTTTTATAAGACCTCTGCTATTGGTCGCAAAAATTCAACTTAAAAACAAGTTTTATGACCTGGAGAAAATTTAGCGGTGAAATACTGCAAACGCCCGTAATCGAAGAAGTGGAGAAGGTGATCGAGCGCGAAACCAATCTCGGCAACAAGCTAAAAGTATGTATCGGTACAGATTCGCAGGTGAAAGGTAATGTAACCGACTTTGCCACCGTCATCGTCTTTCTGCGCGAGCAGCGTGGCGGTTTCATGTACATCCACCAGGAACGCACTTCGCAGAAGATGAGCATTAAGGAGCGCATGCTTACGGAAGTACAAAAATCCATTGACATTGCTTACAAGCTTTGCGATCTGCTGGACCTATATGATGTAGACCTGGAGGTGCATGCAGACATTAATACCAACCCGATGTTTAAATCTAACCAGGCGCTGCACGAAGCCATGGGCTATATCTTAAGCATGGGTTTTGTATTCAAAGCCAAACCCGAAGCTTTTGCAAGTTCTTACTGCGCTAATAAAATTGTGCAGTAAAGCTTAAATTTATTTCCGTTCAAAACTCAGAACGGCTACTTTTGTTAGCTGTACGTGAAAAGTTATCAGCAAAAATGGCATCAGAATATACCGGTGAGTATGGCTGAAGCCTGGAAATTTTTCTCTTCCCCGCTTAATCTCGGCAAGATCACTCCGCCGAACATGAAGTTTATTGTCACTTCTGATTATGACGAAAACACGGTGATGTATCCGGGTATGATCATTACCTACAAGGTATCGCCACTGTTGAATGTGAAGATGAACTGGGTGACAGAGATCACCCACGTACAGGAACCCAACTTTTTTGTGGATGACCAGCGGCTTGGCCCCTTCGCCCTATGGCACCATGAACACCATTTCGAGGAAATACCTGGCGGCGTACACATGACGGATATTTTAACCTATGCTGTTGGTTACGGCCCGCTTGGAAGTATTGCAAATATGCTGATGGTTAAGAAGCGCATTGCTGATATATTCAAATACCGCGAAAAGGCTGTTATCGAACTTTTCGGCGAGTTTAAACCAGTGAAGTAATACGCTCACTATAATTATTTTACAAGTTTTTTACCAAACGCGCAACCCTCGCGGTACTAATCCTCGTATATTTAATTTGTGGGACGCGCAACAAAGCGGTATGTCTTATTGTCATTAATAATGACGAAATTGCTTGTATAATTAAGTATAATTTTTTTTCGGCAGTGTCCAATAAACTATTTAACCTTACATCAGCTCTAACAATTAAAAAAAAGCGCATTGAAAGGTTAAAAATTATCTTTTTTATGCAATAATTAATAGATTGCCTGCCGTTGTGAGTAAGCAACCTGGCAAATCAAAAAGTTGGCAATATTGTTGTAATTATAACACAACTGTAGCTGAAGGTAGTTTTAACAAACAAACATCAGCGCATTTACAATTAATCTGAAAGGTATTATATGGAAGCAAAATTTTCGCCGCGGGTAAAAGATGTAATCTCATATAGCAGGGAAGAAGCTTTACGCCTCGGACACGACTATATCGGGACAGAGCATCTGCTACTTGGGCTCATCCGCGATGGCGATGGGATAGCTATCAAATTGCTCAAAGGGCTTAATGTTGATACATCCAGGTTGCGCCGGGCGGTGGAAGATGCGGTTAAAGGCACATCCGGAACTAATGTGCACATTGGCAGCATCCCGTTAACTAAACAAGCCGAAAAAGTATTAAAGATCACTTATCTGGAAGCCAAAATATTTAAAAGCGATGTGATTGGTACAGAACACCTGTTGCTGTCTATCCTTCGCGACGAGGATAACATTGCCTCACAGATACTGATGCAGTTCCACGTTAACTATGAAATTTTTAAGGGCGAAGTAGAAGCTCATAAAAATAATATTACCGACGAAATGCCGGGCTCTTCAACCGGCGGCGATGACGATTTCAAAGAAGAAGAATCATTTAGCCAGCCTAAGAAGGTATCTGACATTAAATCTAAAACCCCCGTTCTGGACAACTTCGGTCGCGATTTGACTAAAGCTGCAGAAGAAGGCCGTTTAGACCCGATCGTTGGCCGCGAGAAAGAAATTGAGCGTGTGTCTCAGATCCTTTCCCGTCGTAAAAAGAATAACCCAATCCTGATCGGTGAACCAGGTGTTGGTAAATCTGCCATCGCCGAAGGTTTAGCCTTACGCATTGTTCAACGTAAAGTATCACGTGTATTGTTCAACAAACGTGTGGTTACTTTAGATCTGGCTTCACTGGTTGCAGGTACCAAATACCGCGGTCAGTTTGAAGAGCGCATGAAAGCAGTGATGAACGAACTGGAAAAATCTCCGGACGTGATCCTGTTTATCGACGAGATCCATACCATTGTAGGTGCAGGGGGTGCTTCAGGCTCGCTTGATGCCTCTAACATGTTCAAACCTGCTTTGGCAAGGGGCGAAATTCAATGTATCGGCGCTACCACATTAGATGAGTACCGTCAGTATATTGAAAAAGACGGCGCCCTGGATCGTCGTTTCCAAAAGGTAATGGTAGAACCTGCTACACCTGATGAAACTATCGAGATCTTGAACCGCATAAAAGAAAAATACGAAGAGCACCATGGTGTAACTTATACTGAAGATGCGATCAAAGCGTGCGTTGCTTTAACTGCACGTTACATTACAGACCGCTTCTTACCGGATAAAGCGATTGACGCTTTGGACGAAGCAGGTTCACGTGTGCACTTAACCAATATCCACGTTCCGCAGAACATCCTGGATATTGAACAAAAGATAGAACAGATCAAGGTTGAAAAGAACCGCGTTGTCCGCAGCCAGAAATACGAAGAAGCTGCTAAACTGCGCGATACCGAAAAACATCTGTTAGAAGAACTGGAACAAGCGAAAGGCGTATGGGAAGCTGAAACCAAATCTAAACGTTACACTGTAAGCGAAGATAACGTTGCTGAAGTGGTAGCGATGATGACCGGTATCCCGGTGCAAAAAGTTGGTCAGGCAGACAGCCAGAAACTGCTGAACATGACTACCGCTATCCAGGGTAAGATCATTGGTCAGGACGAGGCGATCAAGAAATTGACCAAAGCCATCCAACGTACACGTGCCGGATTGAAAGATCCTAAAAAGCCGATTGGTTCTTTCATCTTCTTAGGCCCAACCGGTGTGGGTAAAACAGAACTGGCTAAAGAACTTGCCCGCTTTATGTTCGACACTGAGGATGCGCTGATCCAGATTGACATGAGCGAGTACATGGAGAAATTTGCCGTGTCACGCTTAGTGGGTGCGCCTCCGGGATATGTAGGTTACGAAGAAGGCGGACAACTGACTGAAAAAGTACGTCGTAAACCTTATGCCGTTGTACTGTTAGACGAGATCGAAAAAGCTCACCCTGATGTCTTCAACATCCTGTTACAGGTGTTGGATGAAGGCCAGCTGACAGATTCATTAGGCCGCAAGGTAGACTTCAGGAATACCATCATCATCATGACCTCTAACATCGGTGCACGCCAGTTGAAAGACTTTGGCCAGGGTGTTGGTTTCAGCACTGCTGCTAAAGTAAACCAGGCTGATGCACATTCAAGAGGCGTGATCGAGAACGCATTAAAACGTGCTTTCGCTCCGGAATTCCTGAACCGTATCGACGACGTGATCGTGTTCAATTCTTTAACAAAAGAAGATATCTTCCAGATTATCGACATCGAACTGAAAAGCTTATTCGGTCGTATCCAATCTTTGGGCTACAAAATCGAGCTTACAGATAACGCAAAAGAGTTTATCGCAGAGAAAGGCTACGACTCACAGTTTGGTGCGCGTCCGCTGAAGAGGGCCATCCAGAAATACCTGGAAGACCCGATTGCAGAAGAGATCCTAAAAGGGGAGCTTGCTGAAGGTGATACCATGGAAGTAGATTACAATAAGGAAGCAGACGAAATCAAGATCTCGGCAAAATCAGGCGGCCAGGCCGATAAGCCAAAGGAAGAAGAAGAGTCTAAATAATTGCAGACCTTCTTTAAATAAACATCAGGAGCCCTTTCAGCAATGGAAGGGCTTTTTGATTTCAGGCCGCTGGCATGTAGTTTCAAAAAAACTTTCAGAAACCCCTCAACAATTGCATTTTTGCGCATCAGGTTTAAAGTTTGCTTATGGGTCAGTATTATATCATCGATTTCGACAGTACATTCACACAGGTAGAGGCGCTCGACGAACTGGCCCGCATCTCATTAAAGGATAATCCTAACCGCGAAAAGATCTATAAACAGATTGAAGACCTTACCAACGCGGCCATGGAAGGCAAACTCTCGTTTACAGACAGTCTGGAAGGACGGGTTAAACTACTGGAAGCGAACCGCGAGCATTTAAAACAACTGGTGCGGCATTTACGCAAAAAAGTGTCTACTTCTTTTTCGCGCAACAGCATGTTTTTTAAAAATCACCAGGATGAGGTTTTAATCGTATCCGGTGGTTTTAAGGAATTTATCACGCCGGTTGTGAGCGAGTATCACATCAAAAAAGAAAACATCTACGCGAATACTTTCATTTTTGATGATCAGGATAACATCATAGGCTACGACAGGGAGAACCCGCTTTCGCAGGAAGGCGGCAAAGTAAAGCTATTAAAACAACTGAACTTGCCCGGTGACATTTTTGGTATTGGTGATGGTTATTCTGATTTCCAGTTGAAGGAATCCGGCCTGATTAAAAAGTTCTTTGCTTATACCGAGAATATCGAACGCAAATCGGTAACAGAAAAGGCAGATCACATCACGCCAAGCTTCGATGAATTCTTATACATTAACCGCTTGCCCAGGGCGATCTCCTATCCTAAAAACCGTATCAAATGTTTAATTGTGGGCGAAATTGATGAAGAAGCCGTTTTGCAAATGCAGAAAGAGGGCTACAATATTCGCCATAAACAAAACATCGAACAAAAGTATTTAGAAGAAGCAGGTGTATTGCTTTGTGCAGAAGATCAGCAACCGACAGTAGAACAATTGCAGGCCGCGCCAAGATTAAAGGTAATTGGTATATTCGGCCGGGTAGCCAATCGTAAACTGGCTGATATGGCTTGCGAAAATGGCGTGATCATTTTTGACGACCCGAAATATAATCCCCGTAATGTGGACTTTATCCCTAAACGGGTAATTGCCTTTATGAACGAGGGAAAAACGCACATGAGCTGTAACTTCCCAGATCTGCAGCCACCACGGGTGAACAACGCGCACAGGTTAATCCATATCCATAAAAATAGGCCGGGTATCCTGGCAAAAATCAATGATGTTTTTGCGCAGCATAACATTAACATTTCGGGCGAATTCCTGGTAACCAACCCGCAAATTGGTTATGTAATTACCGATGTTGATGCTGGTTACGATACCGAGGTGCTGGACAAGCTAAAAAGCATTGAGCACACCATTAAATTCAGGCTGCTGTATTAGGAACTGGTTATTAAGTGTATTGGGTTATTAGGTTATCAAAATCGAATTTTATTAATAACCTAATTATATAATAACTAACAACTACTCCACAAATGGCACTACCAAAACAGGCACATTTGCATGGCGTACCACGTGTTCTGCAACACTGCCCATTAATAACCTGTCGAAACCAGAGCGGCTATGCGTACCAATCACAATCAGGTCGGCGTGGAACTCTTTTGCACAGTTTAAAATACCATCGGCCGTATCACCATAATCTTTAAAATGGGTCACCTCGATACCTTCGCCATATTGGGCAATTGTTTTGTCGATAATATTATCTGACGCCTTATTCTGCGCGTCCAGCATTTCCATTTCTACAACCGGGCTTAGCGTTGGTTCTAAAGGCATACCCATCGTCGTATCAACATTTGTATTTGGCACAAAAACAGGCTCTACAATATGTACTAAGCCAACAGTTGCGTTAAACGTTCTGGCCAGATCAAATCCTTGCTTAGCGGCGTGCTCTGCATATTTGCTGTTATCTATCCCGATCAGTATTTTGCTAAATTGAGTCATGAGAGGCTGATGTGTTTGATTTAGTTATAAAACGTATAAAGTTAATAATGTTTTGCAAGCCCTGATAGCCCGCTAATAACAAACCCCTCTTTTCGGGAGGGGTTGAATTATCGTCTTAGATCAGGTCGAAACCAATATCTTTTCTAAAGTACTTTCCGTCGTAATAAATACGGCTGGCATCCAGGGTTGCCTGCTGCAATGCAGTGAACAGATCTTGCTGTAAAGAGGTCACCGCCAGTACACGGCCGCCCGATGTTTTAATTTCTTCGCCATCCTGATACGTGCCTGCATGGAAAACCATACTGCCGCGAACATTTTCCAAACCTGATATTTTTTTATCTTTAAGGTATTCGCCTGGGTAACCACCAGCCACACAAACCACCGTTGCCGCCACCTGGTCTGCTATTACTAATTCCTTTTCAGCCAGGTTACCTTCAGCTGCCCCTTTCATCAATTCTACCAAATCCGATGAGATCCTTGGCAGTACGCTTTCCGTCTCCGGGTCGCCCATACGGCAGTTATATTCAATTACGTAAGGATCGCCTGCACAATTCATCAGCCCGATGAAAATAAACCCTTTATAAGGGATGCTATCTTTCTTTAAACCTTCAACAGTAGGGATGATAACGCGTTGCTCTACTTTTTGCATAAAATCGGGATCCGCAAACGGGACGGGCGAAACAGAACCCATACCACCCGTATTTAAACCGGTATCGCCCTCGCCAATACGCTTGTAATCCTTCGCTTCGGGTAAAACTTTATAGCTGTTACCGTCTGTTAATACAAATACAGAAAGTTCTATCCCTTGCAGAAACTGTTCTACTACTACCTTATTGCTGGCTTCACCAAATTTGGCATTCGTAAGCATTTCTACCAGTTCGGTTTCTGCTTCCTGCAAGGTGGTGCAGATCAAAACGCCTTTGCCTGCTGCCAATCCGTCGGCTTTTAACACTACAGGCAGACCCTCGCTGGCCAGATACGTCAGTCCGTCCTGCAAGGTCTCGCGCGTAAATGTATGGGAAGCCGCAGTTGGGATACCATGGCGGTTCATAAACTGCTTAGAGAAGTCTTTGCTGCCTTCCAGCTTCGCACCTTCCTGCTGTGGCCCGACAACCGGGATACCTTTCAGTTGCTCATCGGCAAGGAAAAAATCATGGATACCTTTTACCAGCGGCTCTTCTGGGCCAACCACAACCAGGTCTATACCTTGCTCTAAAGCCAATTGTTTAATAGCTTCAAAATCAGTTACCTTAATATTTACATTGGTACCGTAAGCAGCAGTACCCGGATTACCCGGAGCAATAAAAAGCTGGCTGCATAAAGGGCTTTGAGTCAACTTCCAGGCAAAGGCGCTCTCGCGTCCGCCGGAACCGATAAGAAGGATATTCATATTGGGGGTAAAGATAGCGTTTTTTGGTTCGAGGAGCGAGTGTTCAGGTGCGAGATTTTATCGGGCACACGCAACTGAAAACTGGCAACCGGACACCGATTAAAAATAAAATCGTACCTTCGTAACTGCCATAATGGCCTTAGCGGGCCTGATGGCGTAATTGTTGCGTTGATTAGGATTATAGACTATTAGCATGTTAGGATTTATCAGTAAACTTTTCGGTAACAAATCGGAAAGAGACTTAAAAAGCATTCAACCTTTGGTCGAAAAGATCAAAGCTGAATTTGCTAAACTTGAAAATATCAGCCATGACGACCTTCGTGCCAAAACTGCTGACTTTAAAGAGCGGATTAAGCAGGGCCTGGCAGGTATAGATAGCGAGATCGCGTCTGCACGTGAACAGGTAGAATCCAATCCTGACATGGACGTGAACCAGAAAGTAGAGATCTACTCCCAAATAGATAAACTTGAAAAAGACCGTAATAAAGAGCTGGAAGTAATCCTGATGGATATTCTGCCAGAAGCTTTTGCGGTTGTGAAAGAAACGGCCCGCCGTTTTGCCAACAATAAAACCATTGAAGTTACCGCGAACGATTTCGACCACAACTTAGCCGGCCGCAAATCAAACGTAAAGATACAAGGCGATAAAGCCATTCACCATAACACATGGTTAGCTGCCGGAAACGAAGTTACCTGGGATATGGTACACTATGATGTGCAGCTGATCGGTGGTATTGTACTGCACCAGGGTAAAATTGCCGAGATGGCTACCGGTGAAGGTAAAACGTTAGTGGCTACCCTGCCCGCTTACCTGAATGCAATTGCCGGTCAAGGCGTACATATTGTAACCGTGAATGATTACCTGGCACGTCGTGACTCGGAATGGATGGGCCCTCTGTATGAGTTCCACGGCTTACGTGTAGATTGTATAGACAAGCACGAACCAAACTCTGAAGAACGCCGTCAGGCTTACCTGGCCGATATTACCTTCGGTACCAATAACGAATTTGGCTTTGATTACCTGCGCGATAATATGACCCGCACACCAGAAGAGCTGGTGCAACGCAAATTGCACTTTGCCATGGTGGATGAGGTTGACTCTGTATTGGTGGATGATGCCCGTACGCCGTTGATTATCTCTGGCCCGATCCCTCGCGGTGACGAGCATGAGTTTTATCAGTTGAAACCACGGATCCAACGCTTAGTAGACGTTCAGAAATCATACATTAACCAAGCCTTGAATGAGGCTAAAAAACAAATTGCCGAGGGTAAAACCGGTGTGGATGAAGGTGGTTTAGCTTTGCTTCGCGCTCACCGTGGTTTGCCAAAAAATAAAGCATTAATTAAGTTCCTGAGCGAAGGCGCTAATAAAACGCTGCTGCAAAAAACAGAGAACTATTACATGCAGGATCAGGGCAAAGAAATGCCAAAGGTTGATGCTGAATTGTACTTCGTTATAGATGAGAAGAACAATTCGGTTGAATTAACTGAAAAAGGTATCGAACTGATCACCGCTTCTGGTGAAGACCCTCACTTCTTTGTAATGCCTGATGTAGGCAGCGAGGTAGCCGAAATTGAGAAATCTACTCTGAGCACTGAAGAAAAAGTGGCCCGTAAAGACGAACTGATGCGCGATTTTTCGATCAAGTCAGAACGTATACACTCAGTTAATCAGTTACTGAAGGCCTATACCCTGTTCGAGAAAGACGTAGAGTATATCCTTGATGAAGGAAAGGTTAAAATTGTCGATGAGCAGACCGGCCGCGTGTTGGATGGTCGCCGCTATTCAGATGGTTTGCACCAGGCTATCGAGGCGAAGGAAAACGTAAAGGTGGAAGATGCAACCCAAACCTTCGCTACCATTACCCTGCAAAACTACTTCCGGATGTACCACAAGCTTTGTGGTATGACGGGTACCGCAATTACAGAAGCTGGTGAGTTCTGGGAAATTTATAAGCTGGACGTTGTTGAAATACCAACTAACCGCAAGGCAGAACGCGACGACCGCCAGGATCTGGTATACCGCACCATGCGCGAAAAGTATAACGCGGTAGCTGACGAAATTGTAAAGTTAACCCAGGCTGGCCGCCCGGTACTGGTGGGTACTACTTCGGTAGAAATTTCAGAATTATTAAGCCGCATGCTGAAACTACGCGGCATTAAACATAACGTACTGAACGCAAAAATGCACCAGAAAGAGGCAGATATTGTTGCCGAAGCTGGTAAAGCAGGTACGGTAACCATTGCCACCAACATGGCAGGCCGTGGTACGGATATCAAGCTTGGCCCTGGTGTTAAAGAGGCAGGCGGTTTAGCCATTGTAGGTACAGAACGCCACGAATCGCGCCGTGTTGACCGCCAGTTACGCGGTCGTGCCGGTCGTCAGGGCGACCCGGGTTCTTCACAGTTCTTCGTATCGTTAGAGGATAACCTGATGCGTTTATTCGGTTCAGAGCGTATCTCAAGCCTGATGGTGCGTATGGGTATCGAGGAGGGTGAAGTGATCCAGCACTCAATGATCACCAAATCTATCGAGCGTGCGCAGAAGAAGGTAGAAGAGAACAACTTCGGTATCCGTAAACGCTTGCTGGAGTATGACGACGTGATGAACTCGCAGCGTACGGTGATCTATGCTAAACGTAAAAATGCCTTGTTCGGCGAGCGTTTAGATGTGGATTTAAGCAATACCATCTTCGACGTAATTGAAGATGTAGTTACCCAGTACAAAGAAGAAAACAACTATGACGGGTTTAAATTAGAGATTATCCGTTTGTTCTCTGTCGATATCGAACTTGACCAGAATGAATTTGGCGGATCGAACATCGCCCAGTTAACAGATCGTGTTTTTGGCGAGGTGACTGATTTCTATCATCGCAAGCAGCAGGCAATTGCAGAGCAGGCCTACCCTGTACTGAAAGATGTTTATGAAACGCGCGGCGAATATGTAGAGAACATCATCGTTCCGTTTACCGATGGCATCCATGGTATACAGGTAGCTGTTCCTTTAAAGAAGGCAATTGAAAATCACGGGCTGGAAGTTTTCAAATCGTTCGAGAAGAACGTTACCCTTGCCCTGATCGACGATGCCTGGAAAGAGCACCTGCGTGAAATGGACGAGTTGAAGCAATCTGTACAGAATGCCGTTTACGAGCAGAAAGACCCATTGCTGGTTTACAAGTTCGAAGCTTTTGAACTATTCCGCCAAATGCTGGCCAATGTAAATAAAGAGATTGTTAGCTTCCTGTTCCGCGGTGGCATCCCTGTTCAACAGGCACCTGAAGAAATCCGCGAAGCGGCTCCTCAGCCACGTACAGATATGCGCCAGATGCGTACTTCAAAGCCCGAACTGGCAACAGACAACGGAGGCGTAGAACTGGCAGACATGCCTGAAATGCCGAAAGCACAACCTGTACGCGTAGAGCAAAAGATCGGTCGTAATGATCCTTGTCCATGCGGTAGTGGCAAAAAGTATAAAAACTGCCACGGCGTCGGCGAGGCATAAGAAAAGACAGCTATAAAAGATTTGTCATTCTGAGTGCCAACGAAGAATCTTCTTGATGTGTTAATCTTCATAAAGAAGATTCTTCACTAAGTTTAGGATGGCTTTATTTGAACTTATATTAATCGTCATTGCGAATGCAGTGAAGCAATCACCCCAAAATTATCCTTTGATAAAAAGATTGCTTCGTACCTCGCAATGACGTTTACAGTTTTAGTAACAGATGAAAAAAGCAAAGAAGAATACCATGTTTCAGCCTTTAAAGGCGATTATTTTTCTTGCTATGCTATTACCGTTCCCCTCCTTCGCCCAAACCACGCCGCGAGGCAAGGTAGAGGTAATTAAAGATTCCCGCATTGACACCCTGATTGCGCGTAGATACGCTACTGCCAAAAGCGGTACCGGTACCACCACCGGGTTTTCTTCAAACGGTTACCGCGTGCAGATCTTCAGCGGGTCTGACCGTAACCAGGCTTTTAAAGCACAAGCCAAGTTTCAGGATAAATACCCGGACATCCGTACCTACATCAGCTACCACGAGCCTAACTTCAAGGTTAGAATAGGCGATTTCCGCACCCGCCTGGAAGCGCAGAAGATGCTTTACGAACTGAAGCCCTGGTTCCCCCTGATGTTTATTATTTCAGAAAAGATTAATCCACCCAAACTGGATACTGATACGCCACAATGATTAAAGAACGCATACAGCAACTCGCTCAGGACATTTATACTGACGTTGTAGGCCACCGCCGCCATTTACATACCCACCCAGAATTATCTTTCCAGGAAGTGCAAACTTCAGCTTATGTTTCGGCACGTTTAGACGAACTGGAAATTCCGTATGTCCGCATGGCAGATAACGGTTTAGTTGGCCTGATTAAAGGAACCAAACCATCTGACAAAGTAGTAGCCCTACGTGCAGATATGGACGCACTGCCGATTACCGAGGCGAATGACGTACCCTATAAATCGCAAAACTTTGGCGTGATGCACGCTTGCGGGCACGATGCGCATACTTCTTCCCTGTTGGGTACTGCTCACATTCTTTCGCAAATGAAAGACCAGTTTGGAGGTACAATAAAGTTGATCTTTCAACCGGCTGAAGAAAAGTTGCCAGGCGGTGCTAACCTGATGATCCAGCAGGGCGTGTTGGAAAACCCGAAGCCGCAGGCTGTGATCGGCCAGCACGTAATGCCATTAATTGAAGCCGGTAAGGTGGGGTTCCGCGCCGGTAAATATATGGCTTCTACAGACGAGATCTATGTGAAGGTGATTGGTAAGGGCGGCCATGGTGCGCAACCGCAACAGAATGTAGACCCGGTGATTATCACCGCGCATATTTTAACCGCCTTGCAGCAAGTGATCAGCCGTTTTGCTGATCCCAAAAACCCTTCTGTACTGTCGTTCGGTAAGGTAATTGCCAACGGCGCTACAAACGTTATCCCGAACGAAGTTTACCTGGAAGGCACTTTCCGTACGATGGATGAAAAATGGCGTGCTAATGCGCACATTCGTATGAAAAAAATGGCCGAAGGTATTGCAGAGGCTATGGGTGCAAAGTGCGAATTCAACATTATGAAGGGTTACCCATACCTGATCAATGAGGAGAAACTAACCGCCAATGTAAAAGGCTTTGCGGAACAGTATCTGGGTAAAGAAAACGTAATTGACCTTGACATTTGGATGGCGGGTGAAGATTTTGCTTACTACTCACAGGTGGCAGACAGTTGTTTTTACCGCCTGGGTACCCGTAATGAAGCACGCGGAATTACTTCTGCCGTGCATACACCAACTTTTGATATCGAAGAATCTGCCCTGCAGCACAGTACCGGTTTGATGGCTTACATCGCCCTTAAACAGCTCGGCAACTAAGCATGAGAAAACTGGCATTGCTTGTTGCCTTTATGGCAATAACAATTACGTCGTTCGGGCAACAGATACCGCGGTTTAACCCGGATACGATCAAATCCGTTGTGATTGATTCGAACCTGGTGAACATCAAGTCGCACAAGCTTAATGTGCAGGACTTTATCGACGCAGTACTTGCCGATACCAGCTTCTATAAAGCGTTTCATAACATGAAAGGTTATGACTTTACAGCTGAGAACCGGATTTTCACTTTCGACAAGAAGAACAAAGTTGAAGGCAAGATCTACCGTAAATTGCATCACGGAGATAAAAACGGCAAGCATTTTATTGAGGTATTAGCCAAACAGGATAGCGGGAACGTATACAAAAAGAATGGCAAATATCAGTTATACACTGTAGAGATGTTCGACTATATTTTCCAGAATGCCTATAATTCCGACTTTATGAAGGGCGAGGCCTTACCCGGAACCGGCGGAAAAAACGAAAGCTACAAAGACAAACTGAAAACGCTGATCTTCCGGCCGGGAACCAAGGTTAAAGGCATCCCGTTCATCAGCGGTAAAACAGAGATCTTTTCTGATGATCTGAAAGATTATTACTTCTATCAATTCGCGCGTGGCACTTATCTCGACTCCATTCCTGTTTATCGCTTTAAAGTGATCCGTAAGCCAAGCACCAGTGAAGACGACGTAATGATCAAAGAGATGACCACCATTTTTGATACCCGCACGTTTCAAATACTGGGGCGTTATATTGATATGAAGTACAGCAATATGTTCTTCGATTTTAATGTACAGATGAACCTTGAACTGAATTACTATGGCGGTGAATTATTACCGGCCAAGATTAGCTATCAGGGTAACTGGAACATACCCTTTCATAAAGAAGAACGCGCAGCATTCCTGATCCTGCACAAGGGATATAAAAAAGAGCAATAGCGTAAATAAAGCTAAACATCAAACAAGGCATTTTATTACGGGCATTCAATCCCATAGCTTTGCGATATATCTCTATGAGAGCCACAGCCTTAAAAATGTGGTTCGTCCCTACTTTCTAAAAAACAAAAAGACAAAGGTAGTTTCATTTTATAATTCGTTTTTTTCCACATATCGCAAAAGATTTACTAAAAAAAAGTTTTGCTAAAATTTTTGGAATTATAAAATAAAGGTTTAACTTTATGTAAACCTTAAATATAAACACAATGTTTAAAAAACCTTTCTCCACCAAAGGACGTATCCGCCGCACCGAGTATTTCCTTTCTTTTTTTGTTTATGCAGCTGTTATTGTATTTGCAATTATGGCAGTTTTCTCCGGCGGTTCTCCAGCGTGGCTATTAGCTGTGCCTGCCATGCTTTGGTTTGGCATTGCGCAAAATGCCAAGCGTTGTCATGACTTGGGCAATTCCGGCTGGTATCAATTCATTCCGTTCTATGTTTTATGGTTGCTTTTTGCAGGTAGCCAGCCAGGTATCAATAAGTACGGCCCTAACCCTAAAGGTGTGGGTAATGGTTTTGAAAACCCAGTTGCTGTCGCTTAAAAAATTAAGACATTAAACAAAAATGGCCACTGTACTAAATGGCCATTTTTGCATTTGATTTATCCTACCAGTTTTTTATACCTGATCCGTTTAGGCGCTACATCACCCAAACGTTTCTTACGGTTCTCTTCGTAATCGCTGTAATTACCTTCAAAGAAATATACTTGCGAATCACCTTCGAACGCCAGGATGTGCGTACAGATCCGGTCGAGGAACCAGCGGTCGTGACTGATCACTACAGCGCAACCGGCAAAGTTCTCTAACGCTTCTTCCAAAGCACGTAAGGTGTTCACGTCGATATCGTTGGTAGGCTCATCCAGCAACAAGACGTTCGATCCCTTTTTCAGCGTGATTGCCAGGTGCACACGATTACGCTCACCGCCAGACAATACACCGATCTTCTTCTGCTGATCTGCGCCGTTAAAGTTGAACTTGGATACATATGCACGCGAGTTAATACTACGGTTACCCAGCATCATGTTATCCAAACCGTCGGTAATGTTTTCCCAAACAGATTTCTCGGGGTTAAGATCGTCATGCATCTGGTCTACATAACCCAACGCAACGGTATCCCCTACCCTGAACGAACCGGCATCAGGTGTTTCCTGTCCCGTAATTAACCTGAACAACGTAGTTTTACCCGCACCATTCGGACCGATAATACCTACGATACCGGCAGGTGGTAGCGAGAAGGTGAGGTTTTCAAACAGTACTTTATCGCCGTAAGCTTTGGTAATATTTGTCGCTTCTATCACCACATTACCCAAACGTGGGCCCGGCGGAATAAACAGTTCCAGTTTATCTTCTTTCTCCTTACCTTCCTCTGCGGCTAATTTTTCATAGTTCGCCAAACGGGCTTTACCTTTTGCGTGGCGGGCTTTAGGCGCCATACGTACCCACTCCAGCTCGCGCTCTAATGTTTTCTGGCGTTTGCTTTCGGTTTTCTCTTCTTGCGCTAAACGCTTCGCTTTCTGGTCTAACCACGAAGAGTAATTGCCTTTCCATGGAATACCCTCACCGCGGTCAAGCTCCAGGATCCATCCGGCCACATTATCCAGGAAGTAACGGTCGTGGGTTACGGCAATTACAGTTCCTTTATATTGTTTCAGGTGCTGCTCCAGCCAGTCGATTGATTCCGCATCCAGGTGGTTGGTAGGCTCGTCCAGCAGTAACACATCCGGTTCCTGCAATAACAGACGGCACAAAGCCACACGGCGGCGCTCACCACCCGAAAGCACTGCTATTTTTGCATCGGGATCGGGGCAACGCAGTGCATCCATCGCGCGCTCCAGCTTGGTATCAATCTCCCAGGCATTAACGGCATCAATTTTGTCCTGCAGTTCTCCCTGGCGGTTCATCAGCTTTTCCATGGCATCCGCATCCTCATAGTATTCAGGCAGACCAAATTTTTCGTTAATCTCCTCATACTCCTTCAGGATCGCGGTAATCTCTGCAACGCCTTCTTCCACCACTTCTTTCACCGTTTTGTTCGGGTCCAGCTCCGGCTCCTGCGCCAGGTAACCTACCGAATAGCCTGGCGAGAATACCACTTCGCCCTGGAATGATTTATCCAGCCCGGCGATAATCTTCAGTAATGAAGACTTACCGGAGCCGTTTAAACCGATCACACCGATCTTGGCACCGTAAAAGAAAGAGAGATAAATATTTTTTAATACTTGTTTCTGTGGCGGGTAAATTTTGCTTACCCCTGCCATCGAGAATATGATCTTTTCGTCAGACATAGTTCGAGTTAAGGATTCAAATATAAATAATCATTGGTCAATAGTCATTAGTCATCTTCCAATGTTCATTCGTTTATAATGTTGTCATCTTCTTGGTGATTCAGGCATGATAAGGGCTCCTTAGAAGTTGTCATGCTAAGCTTATCGAAGCATCTGTAAGGCTCGTCACGTCATTGCGAGGAACGAAGCAATCACCAATAAGCTTTGCACGCTTTGGGATTGCTTCTCCGCCGTTGGCGTATCGCAATGACGATAACGGGATTCTCTTACGCCATTATTGGTATTGTTAGCAACAATTAAATTTCTCGTGAGCCTAGTAAACAACACCAGCATGACTGAATATTAAGAGATTGCCGCGCTACGCTCGCAAAGACACACGCTTATTTCTAATTCTATTGATATTGTCATCGCGAACTCCGAAGGAGTGTGGCGATCCTTGCAGGGATATTAACAAACTGACCTCCATGCTATGTCCGCAAATATTTAACGGCTATACGAAAAAGACGCGAAGTATCGCGTCTCTACAGCATATATCATCAATCCGAAATTCAACATTACAGGTACATCTGCAGGCCGAAACTTTCTTCTGCCAGTATCGGTCGCCAAACGTTTATCAGATGTTTGTAGGCCTCACCAACCGGGCGGATTTTCCTATCCATATCATACAGGCCGAGGGCATTTACATTGCCCGCATTGTTACGGAGGGCCGAGTCCCAATCTACCTGGTCAATCAGGCTGTACCATGTATAACCGATGATCGGGAAGCCATCCTGTTTAAAGCGGTAGAGGTTCGCCCAGCCCTTTTTTAGCCAGTCAACCGCATGCGGTTCCAGAATGTTAGTCTCGGTATGCATTACCGGTAACCTGTAACGGTTGTAATACTGCCGGGTTATGACGTAGTAGCCGAAGATTTCACCCGATGCCGAAGTTGTACCGTCGGGGTGTACTAAGTGCTCATTCGTTACATAATAATCATTCCCCATAATGCACTTCGCCCTCACTTTATTGTGCAGGTACCAATCGTAATCTGCCTCAGACATACCATAGTCCATCAGGTAGCGAAACATATTCACGCTTACAGGGTGACCGTAAGAAAGATCGAGCGAGAGGAACCTTTTCTCGTTCAAAAAATCTGCAAGCGGTCTGCAGGAAGGATCTTCGGGGTGAAAATATTCGGATGATTCGCTTTGGATGAAAGTAACATCGGGGTTTACCTTCAAAATCTCCTGCATAGCCATTACGTTGGCCTTGCAAATATTATTCAACGCATTTACGAAAGAGGCATCGCTGCTCAGGCATTCATTCCACCAGCCGTAGTAAGCAGAAAAAGTAGCAGCGATAAAGATCTCATTGATAGGCGTATAGAACGTTACATCAGGGTAGCGTAGCGCAAATTCGCGCGCATACTCGGCAAAATAGTGTGGCCAGTCTTTGTTCTGAAAATCGCCTACCCAATCCGGAACGCCAAAGTGGCAAAGGTCTATCAAAGGGGTAATGTTACGCTCGCGAAGCTCTTGCATCGTCTGGTCGGTAAACTCCCAATCATACGTACCGGGTGCAACATGCGTACGATAATATGGTGGACCGTAGCGTAAAAACTCGATACCCATTTCATTCACCAAGGCAAAGTCTTCTTTCCAGCGGTCGTAAAAAAAAGTCTTTTCCATTTCGTCTACACGAAACTTCTTACCATCAATATTTATGGTGGGATAGCTATTTTCTATCCCGGTGGTAAACATGAATTTGCTCCTCATCGTATGATCAGTTTAGTAAAAACCAAGGTTAATTTACCCGGACGGTCCAGTAAATTTAACTTTTAATTAGTTTTTTGTATAACTGATAAAATAAGGGCAGGTTTTAAAGATTTGTAATTAACAATAACCAGCTTGTGAATTCCCGGGACGTCAGAACATGCCGAACTCGTCCATCATCCAGTTACTCAGGTAAGTAAAGAGCGGTGGCGGCACTTCGTGCCCAAGGTTAGGGTACACAAACAATTTATACTTCGCCTTGATGTTGTTGAGCATTACATATTCGTTGTAAGGCGGGGCCAGGTTATCCAATAAACTGATCCCGATTAGTGAAGGGCAGGTCAGGTTTGGGGAGAAATACTTCAGGTCGTAATAGTCCAGCGTTTTCAGGATCTTTTCTAAAGGCAGGCGGCGCGCTTTACTGTACTTCATGAAATCGCTCATGGGCCAGTCTTTGTTACCTACCAGGTCGCGGTAGCTGCAAAATACCGGGTTATTGGCCGAGCATAATTTGATGCGCTTATCTAAACTTGCCGTTGCAATGGCCAGATAACCACCCATACTTCCGCCGGAAATAATGATATTCTTAGAGTCGAGTTCGGGACGGGAGAAAATAAAATCCACTGCCCTGATACAGTCCATAATAGCCCCGCGATAGATGTACTTATACCGGCTTTCGATCCCGGTGGTGAGGTACCCTTCTTTCGTTGGGTTAATCTTATCTTTACTGTTCCCCTGGCCGCGGCAGTTAAATGCAAAAACGGCGAGCTCTGTAGAACCATAAATTGGTTTCACCCCAGTACCGCCATAGCCGGGAACCACCAGCCAAACGGGGAATTTATCACCGGGTTTGCGGTTCTTTGCAATGGTAAGCCACCCGCGAACCAGAAGGTTGTCGTATGACTTCATCTCGACCAGGTAACAACTGGTATTCCCCTTTTCCATATTCGGCATCAGGGTTACCTTGGCTTCCATGGGAACACGTGCAAGCGAATCACGGGCATCGCGCCAAAACACATCAAAATCCGCAGGTTTTTCTGTGGTAGACCTTATCTTTTTAGGGCTTACACCAAAAACCCGGCGTATGGTGTCATCATAATCAGTTACGTTGATGGTGAGGTTCAGCTTGTAAAAACCAGCTTCCTGGGCAGGCATGGATAAGGTAACGCTTTTCGAATCGTCTTTTTTCAGTGTTACCTCAACAGATTTCTGGCTGATCACTTTATCGCCATTATTACTTAAGATGGTGTACCCAACGCTACCGGTTTGCTTATCCTGGGTGTTGTTTCTAATGCTGACTTTATAAACTATCTTTTCGTTCTCGTCAAACAAAGCATCTTTTTTGCCGGGCTCGGCTTCAAAGGTAATATCATCTTCGAGTAAGGAAACAGACTTTCCAACCGGAGCTTTTTTATCTGCCCGGTTGCTGTTCGCTGACACTGTTAATGTCGCGGCAAGCCATAAACAAAAAAATAATAAAACGCCCTTCATGTCGCTATCACCAAATTAAAAGATCCCAAACTCGTCCATCATCCAATGGCTCAAATACACGTAATTCTCTTTGGGCACCTCGTGTGCCAGTTCGGGGTATACAAAAAGTTTATATTTATTTTTAAGATTATTGATTGCCTGGTATAACGTATAGGGCGGCGAAAGGTTATCCAATAACCCCATCCCGATCAGCGTACGGCACTTCATTTTCGAAACGAAGTTCTTTAGGTCGTAATAATCCATGTTATCCATCACCCTTTTTATAGGCACACGCTTCTGCACCAAAAACTTGGTAACATAGTCCCGGAAAGGCCATTCTTTATCTTCAAGCAGGGTTCGGTAATCGCTAAAAACGGGATTATTGGCCGAGCATAATGTTACCCTTTCATCCAAACTTGCAGTTACCAGGGATAGATAGCCGCCCATACTGGCGCCGGAAACCAGGATACTGTTGGCATCAATTTCCGGCCGCGATGCTACAAAGTCAATCGCCCGGATGCAATCCATGATCACGCCCCTGAAAAGATACTTGTACCGGTTCTCTGCCCCGTACATCAGGTAGGTATCCTTGGTCGGCGCAATCTTGTCTCGGCTGTTGCCAACGCCACGAAAGTTAAAACAGAAAACGGCCAGGTTGGGCGAATCGAAATTTGGCTTGATCCCTTCAGGCCCATAGCCCGGAAAAATCACCCACACCGGCAAGCGTTCGCGCTTTCCCCTGTCTTTGGGCAGGGTAAGCCATCCGCGGACCGTTACGCCTCCGTAAGACTTTATTTCGACCAGGTAACAGTTGATATCGTTCTGTTCCATATGAGGTTGCAGCGTCACCTTCGCTTCCATCGGCTGCCGGGCTAAAGTATCTTTGGCATTGTTCCAGAACTGGTCAAAATCGCTTGGTTTAGCTGTTTCTGATGCAATTTTAGAAACGTTTACGCCAAATGCCCTACGAACGGTATCGTCGTAATCTGTTACGTTAACCGAAAAATTGACCTTGTAAAAACCCGCAGACTGCGAGGGCATGGACAAGGTATAGCTTTTAGACGTCTTCTTGCGGATATCGATATCAATTGCATCCTGGCTTACCACCTTGTTTTGTGCAGATATAATGGTATAACCCAGTTTGCCCTTCTGGCGTTCATCAAGGTTATTCTTGATATCCACTTGATATACCACCTTTTTGCCCCCTTCAAACAACCCGCTCTTTTCTTCAGGATGGGCGGTAACCTCCATATCCTCCTGGTGAAAAACCTGCGCATCAACCCTCACGCCGCATAACAGCATATATAGAAATATTAAGCAAGAAATAGTTCTATGATTTAAGGGCATTGCTTAAGTTAAAACATTCCAAATTCGTCCATCATCCAATTACTCAGATATTTGTAGATCTGTTCCGGAACCTCGTGCGCCAGGTTAGGGTACACAAACAGCTTGTTCTTATTCGTCAGGCTGTTGATCATCACATACTGGTTGTAAGGCGGGGCCAGATTATCTAAAAGGCCGATACCCACCAACGACTTACATTTCATATTCGGCGCAAAGTTCTTCAGGTCATAATAATCCAGGTTATTCATTACCCGGCTCAGTGGAATCCGCTTTTGCGAAGTATATTTCACAAAGCTTTTCATGGGCCACTCTTTACTGCCCATCAACGAACGGTAATCACTAAAAACAGGGTTGTTGGCTGAACATAGTTTCACCCGCTTGTCCAGGCTGCTGGTAGCAATAGCCAGGTAACCGCCCATACTTGCGCCGGAGCAGAGGATATTATTAAGATCGAAATCCGGCCGTGAGGCAATGAAATCCAGCCCGCGAAGACAATCCATAATCACACCCCGGTAAATGTACTTATACCGGTTTTCGATATTGGTGGTCACATATCCTTCTTCTGTAGGGTTAATTTTATCCTTACTATTGCCTACACCGCGCACATTTAAGCAGAATATGGCGAGGTCATCGCCGTAGATGGGTTTAACGCCTCGTGGCCCGTACCCCGGAAGAATGAACCATACTGGCAGCTTCTCGCGCTTGGTACGGTCTTTCGGCAGGGTTAGCCACCCGCGGATAGTATAATGCTCGTATGATTTAAGCTCAACCAGGTAACAGTTAGAATTGTCGCGATCAAGCGCAGGCTGAGGAATCACTTTTGCCTCCATGGGGATCATCGCAAGCGTATCGCGTGCATTTTGCCAGAACTGGTCAAAATCTCCGGGCTTGGAAGTTTCTGATTTAATCTTTTTAGGATCGACACCCACTACACGGCGAATGGTATCGTCATAATCCGTTACGTTAATGGTTAATTGTACTTTGTAAAACCCGGGCGACTGGGCAGGGATTTTTAATGTAAAGTTTTTATCTGTTTTTTTGCCAACCTTTACATCTATCCCATCCTGTTTGATCACCTTATCCTGCAGGTCGAGCAGTACATAACCAACCTTACCCGCCTGCTCTTCGCCAAGATTATTCCTCACGTTTACATTGTAAACGATTTTTTCGTGGCTTTCAAAAATGGCTTCCTTTTTCTCCGGTTCCGCCGTGAACACCACATCGTCTTCGACCTGTGTCGTGTTCTTAACGTTTTTACCCTCTTTTGCAAAGGACGGGGCCGAACTTACAATCAGTATAAAAAATAGGGTTTGATAGAATATCTTCAGATAACCGTTATACATTACTTAACCGTAGTTAAAACTTATTGATGAGCGACAGCGAAACATTGGAACCGATACCCGTATTTCTACCTACTACAAATTGATTATAGGCCAGGAAAACCGAAAAATTCTTGGTGAAACTACGGCCCGCACTTATTGAAGCCTGCACGTACGAGAAATCTTTATTCTGCGAAAGGTTTCCACGAAAAGCCTTATCAGAACTTTGCGACAACACGCCTGAACCCGAGAAGGCAAGTTGGTCCTTTTTATCCAGGTTGATACCGTAAGACACTGTCGACCTTAGCTGGAACGGGCCGTTACCTGTGGCGTACTGGCGGCCGCCGATCTCGATGGTATAATAACATGATTTGTCCCCACCAAGACTACCACTGCCCGAACCTACCAGTCTGAGGTCGGTACCAAGTGATTGGTAACCCACGTTCTGGGTTGGCGAGTCTGAATATAAAGGCACAATCACAGTACCCTGAATAGCAAAATAGAATTTAAAATTGATGTTAGCCAGGTAAACACGTCCGCCTACTTCGGCATCACCAAAACTGGACTGGGTAGATTTTCCGCGGGTATCTGAATACGTGTTAGACACATAGGGCACGGAAACAATCACCGTGAATACCCTTGAAGCGCCAATTTCGCTGTACAGGTAAAGCCCCTTAGAGTTAAAAGAGCCGCTATCGGCATAGGCAGAACTTTTCCCTTTGCGATCCCACAAACGGCTGGCTTTAAAATAGCTGCCCGTAAGCGAAACCAATACCTTACCCGGACGAACCGGCCAGGCACCAGCATGCGCCTGTTGGCCCAAGAAGGTGCAGCTAACGAAAACTATGGCAAGTATTTTTACGACGATAGGGTTTATGTTTTTGGTTGGCATGTAAAACTGGTTTTATTAAATTAAAATTACGCTTTTCTGCTCTTTATTAAAAAATCCGACTTCCGTATGTAATGATTTAACGGCTCCTCAATGGTTTTAAATAATAGTATAGAAATTGCATTTAATACGATAAAAGCATACAATAAGTTAAGGTTATCATACTCAAAAGGCGAATGCCAGTCTACCCCCCACTTGTCGTACCATTCAAATACCTTATCGTTCAACGTATTCATCCCTTCGTGAATATAGTGGTACATATAACCCAGATGGATCAGGTAAAAAATGTAGGAGCTTTTGCCCAACAATTCTACAAACTTATTAGAAAGGATCTTTTTCAAGATGGTAGTTTCACTTAGCAAGCCATAGAAAAACAAAACGATTGATGTTGCCAGGATATAGTTGTTGGTGATGATGCCCAGCGGATGGTGCAAGCCGGCTGTCCAACCTTTCGGAATCGGTAGCATGGCCATTGCTAATGGGCAAAGCAGAACTAAGATAAAACCGATATAGGTAAACGGCACCTTGTTGGTGCGCTGTAACCCACGCTTATGTACCAGCAAAGCTAGTTGAATACCCACAAAAAACTCGAAACATCGCCCAAGAAAGGTATACACCATCATGAAGGTGAAGTTTCCGAAGAAGCCATACCAGTCTACATTTCTGAAGATCAACACCAGCAAAGCACCGAAACCCGTAATCAGCAAGGGTTGTATGTAAAACTTGTTATATTTTTTTGCGATCAGGAAGATAAAAGGCGCCGAGAAGTAAAAACACTCTTCTACCGTTAAAGACCACCCCTGCGCAATGCCTGTAAAGCGTAGGCTATCAAAGAAACCGCGAACAAACGTGATGTTCATTAGCAGCAATGTAAACGGATAGGGAAAGCCTGCTGTAATGGTTTTATCACCCGTAAAGTAATAGTACACAAATGCGCCGATAGTGAGCAGAAAGTACATGGGGTAAATCCGCGCCACCCGGTTCTTTAAGTATTGCTTAAACCAGCCTTTCGTTAAATGAAAATTATTATAATACCTGAATGCAATCAGAAACCCGGAGAGCACGAAGAATATCGTCACGCCGATGTGAAACTCTTGTAGATATCTTTTCACAAGTTGGGGAAAATTCTCATCAAACGCATACTCATAATGCGAGATGAAAACCAGGTAAGCAGCTAATGCACGTACCCCGGTTAGCGCAGGTATATAGTTCTGTAAAGACTTTTGGGACAAAACAGTGATAGATTTAAAAATAATTAGAATTACTTTTTATCCTGAAAAGATACAAACTATTTACCAAACGTTAAAAATTACAGGGCAGAGCCTTGTATAACGCCGCGGTCGGCAATACGTTTGTCTATGAAATACTGGATTTCGGATTTTTTTAATCCCCAGTTAGGTGCAATTAATAAATCCCAATCAGATATACCGAACAGGCGCTGGATCACCACATCCGGGCGCACAAAGGGCAGCAGTTCGCAAAGAAAATCGGCATACTCTTCCAGGCTGAAGAGCTTAAACGGCTCGCGCTTGTATTTAACGCCCATTACCGATCCTTCTACAATATGGAGGTGATGGAATTTCACAAACTTGATCTGTTCGTGGCGATTAATTTCATCTGCATAGCGCAGCATCATCTCTTTTGTCTCCCAGGGGAAACCAAAAATGGTATGCACGCAGGTGTCAAGCTTACTGTTTTTAGTCAGTTCTAAAGCTCTCAACAAATCCTCGTGCGAGCATCCGCGGTTAATCTGGTTCAAGGTATCATTATAAATCGATTCCATCCCCATTTCCAGGTCGACATCAAAACGATCTGTATAACTTTCCAGCAAAGCGATCTTTTCTGCATCGATACAATCCGGGCGGGTACCTACAGAAAGGCCGACGATATCTTCGGTGTTAATGCTCAGCGCTTCGTCATACAGCATCTTCAGATAATGCGTTGGCGCATAGGTATTGGTATTAGGCTGAAAATAGATAATGAACTTATCTGCTTTATTACCCTTCCTGGCACGTTCCATACCCTGAATCACCTGTTCGCGCAGGGAAGGGTTTTTACGCGATACTGAAGGCGTAAAAGAATCCACATTGCAATACGTACAGCCGCCGTAACCTTTAGATCCGTCACGGTTGGGGCAGGTAAAGCCGCCATCAACAATTACTTTAAAAACACGCTGACCGTTATATTTTTTCCGCAACCATGCGCCGTAATTGTTGTAGTTCTTAAAACCCTGTTCTGCTGTTACTTGTTCCACTTTTGCTGTCTGTACTGATGTTTATCCTAACTGCAAAGATAAAGTTTATTATCGTGGCTTTTGTGAAGGATTGTCAGCCTGCTCCCATCTTCCGGTTACTCCTAAAATGAATAGCTTTTTGCAAACCTTTACAAGTTACAAAAGTTAAATAATAGTTAATTAACCGATTATTAACTTAATTATTACAGTTATGGCAACTACTAAAAACGCCAATCATGGCAAGGAAAACAACAAAAAGATGATGGACAACAAAGACGAGAAAAAGTCTGAAAACAAAAGTCACAACAAATCAAGCTCATCATCAAAGAGCCACAAGTAGTTAAAACATTACAGCAGCGATTGCTGAATCTTTATATCTGATTTTACGACAAGGGGAATGCAAAGCAGCATTCCCCTTGTTGTTAACGGATGTTCAATTTCCGCTACCCGGTTTTTAGGCTAAATTTTGCTTTCTTTGCGCATCAACCGCATCCATGAAGAAGTTATTGCTCCTGGTTTTACTGCTCAGCCCTTTCACACCGGCGCTTGCACAAACCTGGCTACCAAAATTTACCCCTCGTTTTATACGCCGCATGTTGTTCGAAAAAGACAGCAGCAAACGCAGCAGTGTTTTCCCTTTACCGGTATTGGGCTCTGCACCTGAAACCGGCATCGAAGTCGGGGGATCTGTATTATATTCCTTCTATACCGATACGTTAAATAAAGGCACCCGTGTGTCCAATGTTTTCGGTTATGCTACTATTACCACCAAAGGCCAGGAGCGCCTGAGCCTGAGCAGCAGCTACTGGACGCCGCAAAACAAGTGGCACTATACAGCTGCCGTCAGCTTTATCAACTTCCCTGCAAATTTTTATGGCATCGGCAACAACACTCTAAAAGCTAATGAAGACAAACTGGGGCAAAAACGTTTCAGGCTGAGCTTCGAAACCGAAAAACGATTCGGCAAATACATTTATGCCGGCTTAACGCTCGGTGGGTTCAACTACAGTTTCCACGACCATGAAACGGGCGGCATTTTTACATCAGACCCGCGGGTAGAAGACCGCACTGGTGGCAGCACCATTTACGCCGCGCCAAATTTTATTTACGATAGCCGCAACAATAACACCTACACCACCAGCGGGATGATTATTACTAGCTATTACAACCTGATGCAGGGTATGTTTGGTAACAACAGCTACCGGGGTGGCTTCTTCAATATTGAATATTCGCAGTTTTTTTCGCTTAGTAAAAAGTTTGTACTCGGACTGGATATTCAGGACCAAAACCTGACTGGTGGCCGCTCGCCATTTTACCTGATGCCTACCCTTGGTAACGACGAGATGATGCGCGGCTATTACAACGGCCGTTACCGCGACCGGAACCTTGTTGCCGGGCAAACTGAATTGCGCTACCGGCTAAGCGATCGTTTTGGCCTAAATGGTTTTGTAGGAACGGGAGCGGTATTCAATAACTCTTTCAGCTTTAACGATCTTAAACCCAACTACGGTGGCGGTGTCCGTTACTTCTTTGACGTGGAAAAAGGCCTAAGCATGCGCGTGGACTATGGCTTCGGCGAAAAGCGCCCCGGTGAAAAACGCCAAAGCGGATTGTATCTGGGCTTGGGAGAATCGTTCTAATGATGTGAAGTTACTTCAATTTGATGATTTGAAAATTTGAAGATGAGAAAGCATTAAAACAAATTCCGGGTAGCCCTCCCTTTCGGGGAGGGTTGGGAGGGGCTCAAACCTTAATCTTAAAATCTTCTTTTACTTGCCCTTTGCGGAAGTAAACTAAGCCAATCCAGAATAAGTCGACCGTAACGGTTACCTGCGGGTGTGCTTTAATTTCTGCCCAGGCCTCTTTCATTCCCTCGCTCCAGTAAATATCATCGAAGATGAGCAGCGCATTCTCATGTACCTTTGGCAGGCACCAGTTGAAATAGTTTAGTGTCGCGTCGCGCTGATGGTTACCATCTACGTACACAAAATCGAGCTGCGGCAGGCTGTTAATCAAACCGGGCAGCGTATCGTTAAAATTGCCGGTAATCAGTTCGATGCTTTCTCCGCCTGACTTTCTAAAACCCTCTGCTGCTACCGCGGCGGTTTGCGGGCAACCTTCCATCGTATATACCTTTGCTTCAGGCGCAGCCTTTTGTAAATAAAGCGAAGTAGTACCTAAACAGGTACCTAATTCAATGATTGTCTTTGGCTGAAGATCTGCGGCTAATCGGTAAATCAGCTGCGCCAGCTTTGGCGGTTTTAATGCGTTTTTAGCAATCTGCTTAACTTGCTTCTGCTTGTTATTATTTACATGTGAACCGGCGCCCAGATCGGTTACGGTGATGGTGCGATCGTCATTCAGAAGTTGATTTCTTAGATTTTCAACTTCGGTGTATACTTTTTTCGGGCTAAAGTCGTAAATTACTTCATCAACCAGCCGGTAAACAAATGGCGAATGCAAGCCATGCCTGTTTTTTGCGCTGAACCGGTGCAGCAGGTAATCTTTCGCGAATTGCCATCTCAACATGGCTGTAAAATTATACAAAGGATTAGCAGAAATGATAAACCCGACAGAAATAAACTCCTTAATTAAACTATTAGACGATCCCGACCAGGAAATATACAGCCATGTGCATGATAAGCTGCTATCCTACGGCGGCGAGGCTGTCGATCACCTGGAGTCGGCCTGGGAACAAGCCTTTGACCCGATCCTTCAGGAAAGGATAGCCGATATTGTCCATGAGATCCAGTTCGGTATCGTAAAAAACGATCTGGCTTTATGGTATCAGAGCGGAGGATTCGACTTGCTACAGGGCGTCCTGATTATTAATAAATACCAATATCCCGACCTGGACGAGCAAAAGGTGATTAACCAGATCGAAGACATCAAGCGTGAGGTGTGGATGCAGATGCATTATGAAACCAGTCCGGTGGAGCAGATTAAACTGATGAACCATATTTTTTATAATGTTTATGGTTTCGCCGGCAATAAGACCAATCACCAGGACCCGCAAAATAGCTACCTGAGCCAGGTGCTGGAATCGCGAAAGGGTAACCAGATCTCGCTGGCCATTATCTACTCGATCATTGCACAAAAGCTGGATATCCCAGTCTACGGTGTTAACCTGCCACAACACTTTATCCTTGCTTATCTCGACGAAAGCCAGGAAAGTGAATTTGAAAGCGGTATCCTATTTTATATCAATGCATTTAATAAGGGATTTATCTTCGGTCGGCGCGATGTAGATCTGTTTTTAAAGCAGCTAAACCTGCAGGCAGAGAAGCAGTTTTACGAACCCTGCTCCAATGCAGATATCATCCGCCGCATATTGCGTAATCTCATTAGCGCATATGAGCAGTTAGGCTCAACCGAAAAGGTTTCAGAACTGCGGGAACTATTGGAGATAGTGAACGATAGCAGTGATGATTTGTAATTAACGGCATAACCTTAGCAGTCGCTAGCCTACCACTTGCGCGCGTTTATAACGCGTGCAGAAAATAATGAACGATTCAATCGTTCTTAACTGTTACGCACGCATTGCAAATGCGCGCGATAGATATCTAGATAGGTAGTTACTTTATTTGGATGTTAGGGGTGTTATTTGTCATACCCCTTCCTGCTCCTTCCCAAGGGAAGGAATCGCACGGTCCGAACGCTACACTAATCCACTTGCGCGCGATAACAACATTAAATACCTACTTCTATAACGGAAAAAGCCCTTGCTTTTCAGAAAGGGCTTTGATCGTATATTATATTTCAGAATTTAATGAATCCCCCTGAATAAGCGGCTCCAGCGGATCTTGTGAATGAAAGAAGCATTATCGTCCCAGCTCATCCAGATAAATAACGCCTTACCTACGATATGGTCTTCCGGCACAAAACCCCAGAAACGCGAGTCTAAAGAGTTATGACGGTTATCGCCCATCATCCAATAGTAGTTCATTTTAAAGGTATACTTATTGGTCTTCTGCCCGTTGATGGTGATATCTGCACCATTTACGGCTATCTTATTATTCTCATATACCTCAATTGCTCGGCGGTATAGCGGCAAGTTCAGGGTATCTAAAGTTACGGTCCAGCCTTTTTTAGGGATAATGATCGGGCCGTAGTTATCTACGTTCCATTTGTAACGTGCGTCATGCGGGAACACCTCCAGGTTGGTCACGCCCTTCAGCTCATTATTGGGTTTGATGGACTTAATATTAGAATAGGTTTTCAGCGTAGCTGCAGACTGTGCCGTCATATTCATAATATAATCGGTATTGGTCATCTGCTGAATGTCAGACAAATGGAGTTCGGTAGCAATTTCAGGATTGATCTCCATGCCATTGGTCTGCACCATGTACGAAGTCTGACCTGCTGGCGGGTTTGGTGCTGCTTTACCATTTACAAACACCTGCGCATCTGCAAGAGATAGCGTATCGCCGGGTGTACCCTGACATCGTTTGATGTAATTTTCACGCTTATCAACGGGGCGATAAAACGGCGAATCGGCCTCCATTGGGTAGTTAAATACCACTACGTCACCTTTTTTCACTTCACTTAATCCCGGCAAACGATAATAGGGCAGCTTGATACCGTCCCAGTATGCTTTTGTACCGATCAGCGGCATGGTGTGATGCGCAAATGGGAAAGCTACGGGTGTCATCGGTGTACGTGCGCCGTAGTTCACCTTACTTACAAACAAAAAATCGCCAACCAGCAGCGAGCTTTCCATTGAAGGTGTGGGGATGGTATACGCTTCAATAAATAGCGTACGGATTAAAGTAGCGGCAATTACGGCGAAAACAATGGCGTCCACCCATTCACGGGTAGCGCTCTTCTTTTTGCCTTCTTTATCTTTTCTTCTCCAGAATTTCCAGTTCATTTTTTACTTATTGGCGGGCAAGATAATTATTAAACGTTAAAGTTAAACATGTCCTGGGCCGAATAAAAGCCTTGCTTGCCCTGCAGCCACTCGGCAGCCAGTACCGCGCCAAGCGCAAAACCGTTACGGTTATGCGCAGTATGCTTAAACTCTATGCTATCAACCTCAGAATCATAAACTACGGTATGCGTGCCGGGTACGTTTTCAATCCTTAAGGATTCAATCAGCAGTTCATCTGGTTTTACGGTATAAGGCTCTTCGGCACCATCATTGGTAAGTACATTCTTCCAGCCTTTCTTATTCTCCAGGTTATCTAAAATCCCCTCGGCAATGGTAATTGCTGTACCACTTGGCGCGTCCAACTTTTGGGTATGGTGGATCTCTTCTACCTGCACCTCGTAATACGGGTAGCGGTTCATGATCTTCGCCAGCATTTTATTTACATGGAAGAAGATATTTACTCCCACACTAAAGTTTGATGCCCATAAAAATGCATTGCCGTTATCCAGGCATTGCTGCTTAATCTGCTCCATCTGTTCGTACCAACCGGTAGTACCTACCACCACCGGGACACCAGCCTCAAAACATTTCTGAATGTTAGCTAAAACAGAATGAGGCGTGCTGAACTCGATCACCACATCTGCCTGGCGCAAATTTTCGGGCGTCATTTCATGTTGGTTATCCTGATCAATGATCAGTACGATTTCATGCTTACGGTCAAGGGCCATCTTCTCGATGATCTTACCCATTTTGCCGTAACCAGATAAAGCGATTTTCATTTAGTGATAATTTTAAATTTCTTATTTAAGCGCCATGGTTATTCTAACGCCCGGTGTAAAGGTTCCGTAATTAAGTGCGTAAACGGGTTGCTGAATCAAATCAGGTGTAACCCGGATAGACAGGTTGTTATCTATGCTGTAGGAATGGATGAATTTCGCACTGATGTAAGCATGAACGCAATTAATTCCCCATACCCCAACAACACCTAAAATACTTAATTGAAAGTTACGCTGATTGGCGGCGGCGGCATCAAAAAACTGCTGGTAACCACCCGTGTAGTTCTTAAACTCTGCTGAGGCGGGCTGCCCAGATTGCTGCAAACGAGCTTCGTTAAGATATTTATGATAATAACGGTTGTTGAATTCTATTGCAAGGCCCAGCAGTACAAAGCCGGTATAATAAACCGGCACATAATACCATTCGCGGTTATAAACCTGCCCCCAACCCGGTAAGATCAGCGAGCGCATCACCGCTTTATGGGGGCTGTGGGTGCTATCCGGCTGAAAGCGCAGGTTACTTCTTTTAACTTTTGCCGTCGGCCGGAAAGGCTTAGACTTTAACGAATCACTTACCCTTGTCAGGCTGTCGCGGCGGTTCTTCGTAGTAACCGTATCTGCGCGTTGAGCGATAGCTTTAGTTTCAAGGGCAGCAAAAAGTAAACATAAAATCCAGGTGCGCATATTTACCAGTCCAGCATTTCTAAGATTCGGTGCAGGTCGTCAGGCGAGAGGAAAGGAATTTCGATTGCTCCTTTACCCTTATCATTCACCTTTATCTGCACGCGGGTACTGAATTTAGAAGCCAGATCGTCCTGTATCTTTTGCATCTGGAATGATAACCCTTCTGCAGGTTTCGCTTTTTTATCCTTTTTCTCTGACGCCTTTTGCAGGTCGCGCGCCAGTTCTTCTACCTTACGTACAGACAAACCCTGCTCGATAATCTGCTGGTGCAGATATAACTGCGCGGCGGGATCATTTATTGTGATCAGGGCTTTTGCATGCCCCATGCTGATCTGCCCGTCGCGGATTGAAGCTTGAATCGCAGGCGGCAACTTTAGTAAACGAAGATAATTGGTAACGGTCGAACGGTTTTTGCTTACACGCTCGCCCAGTTCGTCCTGCTTCAGATTACATTCGTCTATCATCCGCTGAAAACTTAGGGCCACCTCAATGGCATTCAGGTTTTCGCGCTGGATATTTTCTATCAGCGCCATTTCCAGCATCTGCTGGTCGTTCGCGGTACGCACGTAAGCCGGAATATTCTTTAAACCTGCCAGTTTAGACGCGCGTAACCGGCGCTCACCAGAGATCAGTTGGTAATGATGGTTACCTGCTTTACGAACAGTAATCGGCTGGATGAGCCCCTGCAAGCGTATAGATTCTGAAAGCTCTTTCAGCGCTTCCTCATCAAACTCTGTCCGCGGCTGAAACGGGTTTACTTCAATTTCATTAATATTAATTTCATAAATACCACTCGCTGGTGATGAAGAAGCATTGCTATCGCTCACCATCCCGTTAGATGTCTGCCTTGCCGGCATCACGTCTGCACTATCATTAAGCAGGGCGCTTAATCCTTTCCCTAAAGCCCTTTTTTTGTCTGCGCTCATTCTTTTCTTATACCGTTTCTGTAGTTACCGGGCTTCCTTCTTTAACAATGTTATTTTTGCGTAATATCTCGCGGGCCAGGTTTAAATAATTAATAGCGCCTTTGCTATTCGCATCGTGCATAATTACAGAGACACCAAAACTTGGTGCTTCGCTTAAACGGGTATTGCGCTGGATAATGGTTTCAAAAACAAGGTCTTCAAAGTGCGTACGCACTTCTTCTACCACCTGGTTAGAAAGGCGCAGGCGAACATCATACATCGTCAGCAAAATCCCTTCGATATCCAATTTGGTATTCAGACGGCTTTGCACAATTTTTATCGTATTTAGCAGCTTACCTAAGCCCTCTAATGCAAAGTACTCGCACTGTACCGGGATAATAACCGAGTTAGCAGCAGTAAGTGCATTAATGGTAATTAAACCAAGCGAAGGCGAACAATCGATAATGATAAAATCATACTCGGCATTTACTTTCTCCAGCACTTCCTTCATCTTGTACTCACGGCCTTCCAGGTTAATCATCTCAATCTCGGCACCTACCAGGTCTATGTGGGCCGGTAGCAGGTCGAGGTTGGGGGTATCAGTCTTCTGGATGGCCTCGTGCGGATCTACCTGGTTAATGATACATTCGTAAATGCTGTTTTTTATGGTACGCGGATCATACCCTATCCCCGAGGTAGAGTTGGCCTGCGGATCTGCATCGACCAATAAGGTTTTATATTCCAGTACAGCTAAACTTGCCGCAAGGTTAATAGAAGACGTGGTTTTACCTACACCGCCTTTTTGGTTGGCCAAAGCAATAATCTTACTCATTATCAATAATCAATTTAACTACAAACACACCGGGGAAGCTGGCAGAAATACAAATAAAATATTTATAATTTCGCTCTGTTTAAACCGGCGGCTAAGATACAAATTTAAACAATTAGCCCGTGATTCCGGTACTCTAACTTACAAACAATCCTTTAAATGATAACCATAGTTGCATCAACTAACAGGCCAGGAAGTTCAACGTTAAAAGTGGCCCGGTATTATCAGCGAAAGCTGGCAGAAAAGGGTGTGGAAGCAACACTGCTGTCGCTGATAGACCTTCCGCATGATGTAATTAAAACTGATATGTATGGTGCCCGCAGCGAAGCCTTTAAGCCGATCCAGAAATTAGTAACCGACACCGAAAAGTTCATTTTCATCATCCCTGAATATAACGGCAGCTTCCCCGGCGTGCTGAAAGTTTTTATAGATGCCTGCGATTTTCCGCAAAGTTTTTATGACAAGAAAGCCCTGCTTGTGGGCGTATCCTCGGGCAAATACGGCAACATCCGCGGGGTAGAACACTTTACCGGCGTTTGCAATTACATTAACCTACACGTACACCCTAACCGTATCCATATCCCGGCAGTGCATAAGGATTTAGACGCAGAGGGGAATTTCACGCAACCAGATACAACCAGGTTTGTAGACGAACAGCTGGAAAGATTTTTAAAGGTTTAAGGCTACCCCATGATTAAACGTTTCACTTTTTTAGCACTACTACTGGTAGTTAACCTTTTTGCATCAGCGCAAACGAAAGATACTACAGCTGACAAACAAACCCATACCCTCGGTACTGTAGAGGTGCGTGGCTACCTTGACCGTAGGCCGATGCTTAACGTTCCGGCTTCGGTCAGCGTGATCACCCAACAGCAAATTAAGCTTCAGCCAGAACTCTCGCTCGTAAGCACGCTGAATACGGTTGCAGGGGTACGTATGGAGGAACGCACACCCGGCAGCTACCGGCTTTCGATTAGGGGGAGCCTGCTTCGCTCGCCGTTTGGCGTACGTGATGTAAAGGTTTATGTGGACGAATTTCCTTTGACCGATGCTGGTGGAAATACTTATTTAAACACCATCGACTTTAATGCCGTTAAGGGATTGGAAATTCTTAAAGGGCCAGATGGCAGCCTGTTTGGCGCAAACTCTGGCGGTGTGGTTGTCATTAACGCCGTACCTCCAATTAAAGATAGCACCGGCTATAGCTTCGGGTTAAACGGCGGCTCGTACGGTTTGCTTCATCAGCAAGCTGCGGTTCAGCAAAAGTTCAATAATAACTTATTGAGCATTAACCAGGCCTTTCAAAGCTATGACGGCTACCGCGATCATAGCTATATGCGGCGCACTTACCTGCAAGTGGCCGACCAGTGGCAGTACCGGCCAAATAGCCAGTTAAAGTTTTTTAGCTTCTACAGCGATCTAAATTACCAGACCCCGGGCGGTTTAACGTTAGCCCAATACCGCAATAATCCGCAGGCATCGCGACCGGCAACGGCTACCCTGCCAAGCGCTATCCAGCAGAATATCGGTATATCTACCAAAATCCTTTACGGAGGCATTTCTAATTCCAGCCAGTTGAATAACCGACTGAAACATGTGATCAGTGTATTCGGAAACCATGTAGATTTCGCCAATCCGTTTATTACCAACTACGAACAGCGAAAAGAAAACAGCCTGGGCTTGCGCACCTACCTGGAATGGAATGCCGCAAAAGAAAACCCGTTAAATTGGAAAGTAAACGTGGGCTTAGAGTGGCAGAAAACGTATTCAGACATCAACAACTACGATAACCTGGCGGGTGTAAAAGGAAACCCGCAGACCCTGGATGAAGTTAACACCGATCAGCACGTTTTCTTTGCGCGGTACACGGCCACCATTTTGAAAAACCTGTATGCAGAGGCGGCGCTTAGCCTTAATTATTACAGCTATCGTTTCCAGAACAACTATCCTATCAGGCAGATCAATTTTACCAATCGTGATTTTTCGCCCGAATTGATGCCGCGTGTGGCACTATCGTACCAGATCACGCAGAATTTTATCTGGCGGACATCGGTTAGTCGCGGTTACTCTACCCCTACCACCGCAGAAGTGAGGCCCACAGACAATGTGATCAACACAGACCTGAACGCACAAACAGGCACCAATTATGAAACTGGTTTTCGCCTGCGTGACGCTTATGACCGCTTTTTATTTGATGCCTCTGTATTTTATTACCGGGTGAACGATGCCATTGTTCGCCAGCTTCACCCCGATGAAACGGAATACTACGTGAACGCCGGGACTACACGCCAGCCGGGATTTGAATTTTACGGCACGTACTGGGTGCTACCACAAAACAGTACCACTTTCATCCGGGGATTACAGTTAAACGAGGCTTTTACGTATAGCCCTTTTAAGTTTGGCAGTTATAACGTGGGCGGAAATAATTATAGCAATAACAGGCTGACGGGTGTACCACGCACCACCAGCATTAGCAGCGTGCAATTCTTATTCCCGGAACGGATAAGCACCTTTTTGCAATACAACTATACGGCTAAACTACCGCTTAACGATGCTAACAGCGCTTTTGCCTCCGGCTACCATCTTTTACAAGCCAAACTGATGTGGACTTGCTTGTCAGGTAAGAAATACCGGGTAGAGATTTATGTCGGCGGTGATAATTTATTGAATAGACATTATAGCCTGGGTAATGATTTAAATGCAGTTGGAAACCGGTATTATAATCCTGCACCGTTGCGGAATTATTACGCGGGTTTTAATGTGAGGTTTTAGGATTCCCAAATGGTGTCATCCCGAGAGTAGCGAGGGATCTTCTTCGCCTGATTACGTTTATTGTCATCAACGAATTCTTATTAAAGAAATAAGACGTTATTATAAAACACACCCCTAAACCCCTCTCAAGAGGGGAAATCAAACAAATCACACCCCAAACTTAATCCAGCCCTGGCCTTCGTAACCGAAAATAAACTGTTTAGGGTTAATTATCTCGGCCAGAATTTCTATGGAGTCTACAATGCGCGGGCCGGGGCGATTAAAATACTGGTTACCATCCGCAATGTAAACCCGGTTGTTTTTAACCGCCTGCAGATCGTTAAATCCGGGGAGGGCTAATAGCAGGTCAATTTCTTTAAGGGTACGTTCTACTGAAAAACCGCAAGGCATTACCACCAGCACTTCGGGGTCTGCCAACCGGATGTCGGTCCAATCTATATAAGGCGAGTGTTTACCTTCTTCGGCTAAAACCGGCTTTCCGCCTGCTATTTCCACCAAGCCCGGCACCCAGTTACCGGAAACCATCAGCGGATCCAGCCATTCGATACAAGCAACGGTCGGTTTTGCTTCAATAAACTTCAGCTTATGGCGGATCAGGTCTATGCGTTCGTTCAGGTCTTCCAGTAATTGCGCTCCGCGTTCGCTTACCCCTAATGCCGAGGCTACGGTTGTAATATCACTTAAAATGTCTGCCAGTTTTTGTGGTTGTAACGATATAATTTTTGAGTCTTTTCCTAAATCGTCACCCAATGCCTTTTCAACTTCGGGCAATGAAACGGCGCATACTTCGCACTGCGCCTGTGTAATCACCACATCAGGTTTTAAACTTTTAATTTCTTCACGGTCCACCTCATAAATCGATAACGCTTCGCTTAGCCGCTGCTTCACTTCACGATCTATATTGCCGCTGCTCATTTCGTTGCTTAACGTGGTATGTGTACAAACAGGCAAAAGCTTCACATCTTCCGGAAAATCGCACTCGTGCGAACGGCCGACAAGGCTTTCACGCAAACCAAGGGCACATACAATTTCAGTAGCAGCAGGTAGTAACGATATTATTTTCAGATCAGACATCGGGCGGTTGTAAATATTGCTGCAAAGAAAAGGCAAAAACAACTGATAAAAAATATTCTTTAATGAAAGATATAAAAGACTGATTAACTTTGAGCAGATGATCTTCCTAACCTTTTTTATAGGATTAATAGCCAACTTTATCGGCTACATCCCTCCAGGCAATATCAACCTTACGTTAGTTCAGATCACGATTAACCGCGGCATGAAGCATGCCCTGCAATTTATCATCGCATTTTCGAGCATCGAATTCTTTTTCACTTTCTTTATTATGAATGCAGCGCGGTGGTTGAACAAGCAAATCCATCTGGCGCTGATCATCGATATTGTAATGCTCCTGATGTTCACCATACTGGGAACCATTACCTGGCTTAAAAGAAATAAACCGCCCCAAAGTAATTATAGTAACCAGGATACCATTCGTTACGGGATTTTATTGGGCTTTATTAACCCCATGCAGATTCCGTTCTGGCTAATTGCAGGTACTTATGTCATCACCCACGAATGGATCCTGACCGGCAATATGGCTTTAGCTGTTTTCAGTTTGGGTTCTGCCGCCGGGGCTTTCCTTTGCTTGTTCCTGTACGCGCGGTTTGCCGCATATATCAAAAAGCGCTTTGCGCTAAGCACCCGGGTGATTAATATTTGTATCGCCATCTTATTTTTCTCATTTGCCGCTTACCATATTGGCAAGTTGATCTACCTGTTTTTCTTTAAGCCCCATTAATTTTTTATTTTTGCAGCATGTGTAAACGGGCAATCGCTGTTTTCTTAAGCACTTATTTCTTTTTGGCCAGTACCCTGCTGCCAAAAGGCGATTTTGCTTTAATGGCAGACTTGCACGATATGTACCAGCAGTACACCCGGATAGATGACCCCAAAGAAGTTGGCATTATTGACTTCGTGGTAGACTACCTGCTTAACGGAGAAGCGCTATCCGGCGGTGACATGTACAAAGGAAAACCCATTCCTTATCAAACCGTCCAGTTTCAGCACCAGGCCAACTTTGCCAACGTTATCCTGATACAGCATGGTTTTATAAAGCCAGCTGTAAAAATATTTGTTAAGAAACACCTGGTGGTTAACGACCGCTTTGCCCCCGAGCCTTTTACCCGCGAATTGCTGCGCCCCCCGGTAGCCTGCTGATAAAATCCCAGAAAGAACCGCTCTTGGCAGCGGATGTAATTAATTTATCAGTTTAATAGCTACTTAAAAATCCATGAAGAAATTTTTATGGCTAATGCTGTTGCTTTGCGGCAACGCAGCATTGGCGCAACATACTTTTACAGCCATCGTAACAGACAGCGCGACCCACGAAACTTTACCAGGCGTAAGCGCACGAATCAAAAACAGCTCTATCGGGGCAGCATCAGACGGGCAGGGCAAGTTAATCTTAAGGAATATCCCCACCGGCAGCCAGACCATCGTTTTCTCGTACACCGGTTATCAGCAAAAACAAATAACGCTCAGCTTCCCGCTGAAAGACCACGCAGCTTCCCAGGTTAAATTAGCTGCCGCACAGAATGCAATTGAAGAAGTGGTGGTTTCATCAACCCGTACCAATTCCAGAATTGAAGACCTGCCCATGAAGGTGGAGGTATTAGGGCAGGAGGAAATGGATGAAGAGAACCAGATCAAACCCGGCAACGTGGCCAGCATCCTGGGCGATCTTTCCGTTATCCACGTGCAGCAAACTTCGGCAACTACGGGTAATACTACCATCCGTATGCAGGGGCTGGATGGCCGGTACACCCAATTGCTCCGCGATGGCTTGCCCCTGTTTGATGGGTTTTCGGGTAATTTCGGCGTACTCTCTATCCCACCGTTAGATTTAAAACAGATCGAGATTATCAAAGGCTCATCGTCCACACTTTACGGCGGTGGTGCTATTGCGGGGTTGATCAACTTCATCTCGAAAACTCCTACCCCGCAGCGCGATCTTTCTTTCACACTTAATCATTCCAGCCTGAAAGAGAGTAACGTCAATGGCTATTTCGCGCAACGCTTCGGAAAATTCGGGCTGACCATGCTTGCCCAGCAGACAATACAAAACCAGGTGGACGTGAATAAAGATGGCTTTTCTGATGTCCCTAAGTTAAACTCAACGGTAATCCACCCGCGCTTTTTCTATTACATCAATGATAAAAGCAAGCTGGATGCAGGTTATGCCTTGAGTTATGAGAACCGGATCGGCGGAGATATGCAGGTGATCAATGGTAAAGCAGATAACATTCACCAGTATATCGAAAGCAACAAATCATACCGCAACACGGTAGATTTCCATTACCAGAACAATCCGGATAGCATTCACCACCTGAACGTAAAGGGCAGCGCCAGCAATTACAACCTGAACAGTAACGACGACGGCTTCCATTTCCATGGTAACCAGTTGCTGGATTACGCAGAGGTATCAGACCTGATGAACCTGAAGCATAACGACCTGATAACCGGCGTAAATTACACCGGTGAATACTTTCGTAAGAATGCCTCTGACCCTACCGCGATCAGCGATTATACTTATCACACCCTGGGTGCCTTTGTGCAGGACGGATTGCACGTGAACGAGAAATTACTGATAGAGGGAGGACTTCGGGCTGATCATCATAATACCTTTGGCTGGTTTGTGCTGCCGCGAATTGCCTTTTTATACAAGCCGGTAACCTCGCTGTCGATGCGTTTGAGTAGCGGGCTTGGCTATAAAGCACCAAACATTTTTATCCCTGAAACCTTAGCAGGCGGTTTTAGCAACTTGCTGCCGGTAACCAGCAATCTGAAAAGCGAGCGTTCATTCGGGGTTAACTTTGATGCAAATTACCACATGGTACTGAGTGATGAAGCCACACTGGACATTGATCAGGCCTTGTACTATACCCGTATCAATAATCCTTTGATCCCCGTACTTAGTTCTGGCGGATCGGTTAGTTTGAATAATGCGGCCTACCGCATTAACTCGGCCGGGACGGATACCTACGTCCGGCTAAAGATCGACGAGTTAGAGCTGTACCTGGGTTATAACCACACGGTTTCTAAACAGGCGCAAACTAATAAAACCATTTACCTGCCGTTTAGTCCGCAGAACAAAATAGCCGCTACAGTAGCTTATGAGATAGAAGGCAAATGGCGGTTTGGGGTAGAAGAAAGCTACGAAACAAATCAGTACATTTATGACAACCAGAAGGTGAAAAACTTCCTATTCTTCGCCGGAATGGTAGAACGTAAATTCGGCGAAAAGTTAAGCCTGGTACTTAACTGCGAGAACATCGGCGACTTCCGCCAGTCGCGGTATGAAAGCCTGTATACGGGTACCATCACCCACCCGGTTTTCAAACCTTTATGGGCGCCTATAGATGGCAGGGTATTTAACCTGGCGCTTCGTATTAAAATTTAAACGAGAATCTTTTAAGATTTTTATCATCACAGTAAGGAGGGCAATAGCTACTCCTTACTGTTGATATTCCATATTTTTTCTGCCTTACGGCCAATCAGCCAGAACGACGCCGCTAATATGGCAAAGAACAAAGCTTTGTTCGTATGTTCCCAGAAGTACTCGAAGTACTTGGTGTAAATAAAGATCAGCAAAAAGGTAATACCAAACTCCCTCGCGATGCTATCTTTCGTTTTCAAGCCATAAAGCAAAAATCCTCCCGCTACTACTGCTGAAATAATACCCCAATAAAACAGGCTGATCTGTTTTACCTTCCACCAGCTATCCATATTACCATAGTTGCCAAAAATGCTCAGCAACCACAGCGACAGGAACAGATAAAGCAAACCGCTTACGTAGGTTAATTCATAGAAGTACCCGAACCATTTTTTTTCTTTCAGCAGCCTGCACAGCACCACCAGCAACAGTCCGAATACCACAAAGCGCAGAGGATAATTCATCCCCAGGAAATAGTCGGCCCAGCGTGTCTGGTAACCTGTTTCGGTTCCAAACCAGCTTCCTAACGAGATCAGCGAGAATAACCAGATCAGGCGCGATTCAAGCCTCCAGGCCAGAACAGCATAAACAAAAACTGACAGCAGGAACAGCAGCGAGTAATGGCCAGAACCATTATCGAGCGATTTGCCCAGGTAGGCAATGCAACAGGCCGTAAACAATACACCAGTAAAAATTACTGCCTCATTACTAAATATCCTTTCCGGGTTCTTCCGTTTCAAACGTCTGCCCCAGATAAACAGCAGCACGGCGGCCGCGGCGGACAAAATACTGATCATTATATCCGGCGTGTAATACAGGTTCTGCAGCCATTTGATCACAGCATCGCTGGCAATCAAATAACAGAAAGAGGCACCGCCGCAAACCAGTGCTATCCAGAAAGAATACTTGGCTAAACGCATCCAGTCGAAACCCTTCACTTCGTACGACTGTCGCAACCGATCAGCCGTAGGTTGATCGATCAGTTGGTCGCGCTCCCAAACATTGATGGCTTTGTTTAAAAACTCGCTCTCTTGTTTATCCAGGTTTAGTTTGGCCATCTATAGTTGGAGGTAATAACTTTTAAGAAACTATTATAATCAAAGATATAACAGTTCTTAAGCTAAACAAGAAAATAGAAAAATGAGGTTGACGATTGATTTTATCAGCTTTGCCTGATCGACTAAATTATTCAGCCTGTCGAGATGGGTCTATGCTGATCTTTTTCAGGGCTTTATCTGTCGCTTTGTCCAGCTTTTTCTTTTTGGCATTTTTCAGCTTCTTCTGTTCAGCAGCAGCAGCTCTTAGTAGTGCGGTAGTGGTGTTGGCACGTTGGTAGTAACGGCAAAAATGGGTAAGCGGGCAAACCTCGCACTTCGGACGGCGCGCAAGGCAGATATAGCGGCCATGTAGAATCAGCCAATGGTGCGCTACTCCAAGCGTCTGCTTCGGCAAGTTTTCGATCAACTGTTTCTCTACCGCCAAAGGTGTTTTTGCATTAGTGGTTAAACCAATCCGGTTTGCCACTCTGAAAACGTGGGTATCTACGGCAATGGCCGGGATATCAAAAATAACGGAAACGATCACATTGGCAGTCTTCCGCCCGACACCGGGTAGCTTCACCAGTTCGGCATGCTCGGGAGGTACCTCACCGTTATATTTACCCATCAGCATTTGGGCCATGCCCACTAAATGCTTTGCTTTATTGTTAGGATAGCTAACGCTGCGGATGTAAGCAAACACTTCTTCTACCGATGCTTTCGAAAGCGATTCAGCATCAGGAAAACGCTCAAATAAAGCAGGCGTGATCTGGTTGATCCGCTTATCGGTACATTGCGCCGAAAGGATAACCGCCACCAGTAATTCAAACGGATTTGAATAATGGAGCTCTGTCACCGCATTAGGCTGGTGTTTAGAAAAGTAATCTACAAAAAGGCGGTAACGTTCCTGTTTAAGCATGTGCAAATATAGCAAGAGCCCACTATCTGTAGCGGGCTCCTGCTATTTCATTAACGCTTGCGCTTGGAGTAATTTAAGATGTTGTGGATAGTCTGCAAACTTGGTTTCACTTGCATTTTATCCAGATCTGTACGGATAGCATGATAGAACATCAATTCATCAGCATCCAGGTTTGCGGTAACACTCAATTTTTCCATTTCGCCCTGGTTATTGATTACAGTTAAAGTAGTTGTAGAAGTTTCACCCATACGCTGTTTTAGTTTGTTTATACTTCAAACGCAACCGCGAATAGATTATTTTAGAGAATAAAAAATTTCTCTAATTTTTCAGGCTCAACTCTTTAGTCTGCATCATTTTACGCAGGTTGTTCAGCGCGTAGCGCATACGGCCCAATGCGGTATTAATGCTCACATCGGTAATGTCTGCAATCTCTTTAAAACTAAGGTCGCCATAGTGACGCATAATCAACACTTCTTTCTGCTCCGCAGGTAAAAGGTGGATCAATGATTTCAGATCCTTATGCGTCTGCTCGCGTACCATTTTATCCTCGGTACTTTCGTCGTAATGGCCCAGCACTTCAAAAATATCAAAGTCTTCGCCATTGCTTACTAAAGGCGTACGTTTTTCGCGGCGGAAATGGTCAATAACCAGGTTATGCCCAATACGGGTGACCCATGGCAGGAACTTGCCTTCCTCGTTATATTTACCGGCTTTAAGGGTATTAATTACTTTGATAAAAGTATCCTGGAAAATATCTTCTGCCAGGTATTGGTCTTTTACCAGTAAATAAATTGAAGTATAAATTTTTGATTGATATCTGCGAATCAGCTCCACTAAACCGCTCTCTTCACCAGCAATATATAGATGGATTAATTCCTGATCACTTTTCGTTTGAAAATCCATAGAACTACTACTTTAAACTTAATTAAATAACAATAATGTGTTTAAGTAAAAGTTCTAATCTATAGGGGTTCCTCTTGTTTAATCCTTAATCGTATACCAAATATGGTAAATAAATCGTTTAGAAACAAATTATTTTAAAAATCTGTTATAACATATTTTGCCGTCCACGTTTGGATAATGCTAAATGTTTTAGGATTTTTGCACTTCCAAAAAGAGCAGATAGTTAATAGACTGTTTATCATCGTAATAGTTTAAGTTATTACGTGAACAAATGCAGCCTGTTTACGTCAATTTACAAATGAGCAACGCAACAGAACAAGATCCGCAACACCATATATTAATTAAGGGCGCTCGCGTACATAACCTTAAAAATATAGACGTAGCCATACCTAAAAATAAGCTGGTAGTCATCACCGGCATGTCTGGGTCTGGCAAGTCTTCATTGGCTTTTGATACCCTTTACGCCGAAGGCCAGCGTCGTTACGTAGAAAGCTTATCTTCCTACGCACGGCAGTTTTTAGGCCGGATGAACAAGCCCGATGTAGATTATATTCGCGGTATCGCTCCGGCTATTGCCATCGAGCAGAAGGTGATCACTTCTAACCCGCGTTCTACCGTAGGTACTTCAACAGAGATCTATGATTACCTGAAGCTGTTGTTCTCGCGTATTGGGCATACTATATCGCCGGTATCCGGCAGACGGGTAAAAAAAGATACCGTAACAGATGTCATCAACTTTCTGACCGGGCTTCCTGTAGAAACCCAGGCAACTATTTTATGCCCCTTACACCCGCATAATAACCGTTCTTTAAAAGAAGAGCTGGCAGTGTTGATGCAGAAGGGCTTCGTCCGCGTTGAATTTAACGGGCAGATGAACCGTATCGAAAGCATCCTTGAAGATGAGACCATAGAGAATAATTCCTTAACGGAAGACGATCAGTTGCGGATCATCGTCGACCGTTTGACTGTTAATACCGACGATGAAACATTAAGCCGCATGGGCGATTCCGTCCAGACTGCATTTTTTGAAGGCAAGGGCGATTGTTTTGTGCGCTACCGTCTTCCCGATGTAGACGAGGAAACCGAAGCATTCTTTTGTGACCGCTTCGAGCTGGACGGAATCCGTTTTGAAGAGCCATCGCCAAACTTCTTCAGCTTTAACAACCCTTATGGTGCTTGTAAGAAATGCGAAGGCTATGGCAAGGTAATCGGTATCGACGAAGACCTGGTGATTCCTGATAAAAGCAAGACTGTTTATGAAGGTGCGATTGCACCGTGGCGCAGCGAAAAGATGCGCGAATGGAACGACCAACTGGTAAAAAATGCCATTAAGTTCGACTTCCCCATCCATCGCCCTTATAGCCAGCTCACCGATAAGCAAAAAGACTTATTGTGGAAGGGAAACAAATACTTCCGCGGGCTTGACGAGTTCTTTAAAGAACTGGAAGAGCAGACTTATAAGATCCAATATCGGGTGATCCTGTCGCGGTATCGTGGCAAAACGACCTGCCCCGAGTGTAAGGGCAGCCGCTTGCGTAAAGATGCCAGTTATGTAAAGGTGAGTGAAAAGTCCATTACGGATATTGTACTGATGCCATTGGATAAAGCGCTTGATTTTTTCAAGAATCTTGACCTGAATGTGCACGACGAGAAGATTGCCCGCCGTTTACTGACAGAAATAACCAACCGCATCAGCTTTTTGAATGATGTTGGTTTGAGTTACCTCACCTTAAATCGCTTGTCTAACACCCTATCTGGTGGAGAATCGCAGCGCATCAACCTGGCAACCTCACTTGGCAGCAGCTTAGTTGGTTCTGTTTATGTACTGGACGAACCAAGTATTGGTCTGCACCCACGGGATACGCAGCGACTGATCACCGTATTGCGTTCGCTTCGAGATGTGGGTAATACGGTGTTAGTGGTGGAACACGAGGAAGAGATTATGCAGGCTGCAGACCACCTGATTGATATCGGACCGGCGGCAGGCACACACGGTGGCAACCTGATTTTTGCAGGCACTTATGATGAAATTATTGCCGACAATGAAAGCCTGACCGGCAAATACCTGAGCCGAAAAGAAGAGATTGCCATACCTGCCCACCGCCGCAAATGGCACGATAGCATTCTGATTAAAGGCGCCCGCGAAAATAACCTGAAGAATATTAACGTGAAGTTCCCGCTTGGTGTGCTTACTGCAGTTACCGGCGTGTCGGGATCGGGTAAAACCAGCCTGGTAAAACGCATACTCCACCCGGCCCTGCAAAAGGTATTGGGTAATTATACCGGCGAACAAACAGGCTCTTACGACGCTATTGAAGGCGATTACTCGAAGATAGAACAGGTAGAACTGGTGGATCAAAACCCTATCGGACGTTCTTCGCGCTCTAACCCGGTTACCTACGTAAAAGCCTGGGACGAGATCCGCAACCTATATGCTGCCCAACCTGGCGCCAAGGGGGCCGGATTAAAGCCGTCTGCTTTTTCCTTTAACGTAGAAGGCGGGCGTTGCGATGTTTGCCAGGGCGAAGGCGAGGTAAAGATTGAAATGCAGTTTATGGCGGATATCTTTCTGCCTTGCGAAGCGTGTAATGGTAAACGTTTTAAGCAGAATGTACTTGACGTAACTTACCAAGACAAAAACGTTTCTGATGTGTTAAATATGACCATTGATGATGCCGTTGAATTCTTTAAAAAAGAAGCAAAGATTATCAACAAGCTGAAACCACTGGTTGATGTGGGATTGGGCTATGTGCAGCTGGGCCAATCATCCAATACATTATCTGGCGGCGAAGCGCAGCGGATCAAATTAGCATCATTCCTGATCAAAGGGAATAATACCAGCAAAACGCTGTTCGTATTTGACGAACCGACCACCGGCTTACACTTTGAGGATATCAAAAAACTATTGAAATCCTTCGAAGCACTGATCGACCAGGGGAATACCATTATCGTGATTGAACACAACATGGATGTGATCAAATGTGCAGATTGGGTAATTGACATCGGCCCCGAAGGCGGCGATAACGGTGGGCAACTGGTTTTTGAAGGTGTCCCCGAAGATTTGGTTAAACAGAAGAAATCTTATACCGGGCAGTTTTTAAAAGAACGTCTGTCTAAATAACGGGCCTTTTGAATTCATAATTGCAGAGGAGTTAAAAAGGAGTTTATTGCAATTACGAATCTGTTTAAGCTTAGTCGTCAAGCGATGCAATCGCGCAACAGAGATAGAAGCGCATTCTTCAATTTTTTCACTTGCGCGCGACTGCATCGCGTGCAGAAAAAGTAAAGCGATTATATCGCTATTAGTACGTCTAACAAGCCGCCCTCTCCGGCGTAATTAGCAGCAGAACTGTACAAATAATGTTGCGGCTCGGCAACAATGTGCGCACGCACAGGGTTATGATGAATATAGTCCAACTTCTGTTGTAAAATAACTGCACTGTCACATTCTACCGCATGATAGCCGTCCTGCCAAACCTTGTAATCCTGAAAACGCTTGTTATAGCTCGCATGAAAAGAAAAGGCATTCAGAAGCCATGCTTTACGGCTCTCATTTTCATTTTGAATTGCTTCGGTAATTTTCTTGCTGGTATACTTTTTAAAATCTCTAATGATGTCAGATAATGCGTAGTGCCCTTTGGCGGACACGAGTAAATGAAGATGATTGCTCATCAAACAAAAAGCGTATAAATTCAATCCTTTATTCTTACAACAGAAGTCTAACGAATCAATGATGATTTGTTTATATAGCGGACGCGTGAAGATATCAATCCAATCAATGATGGTAAACGTCACGAAGTATATCTCTTCGGGCTTCCTGGCTTTGTATTGGTGCGACAATGTTTGAAGTTTTATTGAAGGTAACAATAAAATTGTAAGGCTTAGTCGTCACGCGATGCAATCGCGCGACAGAGATAGAAAAAATATAACTACCCACTTGCGCGCGATTCCATCGCGTGCAGAAGTAGACACGCGTTTTAAACGAAAAAAAACTCTATCTAACAATAAAATTGTTCAACTTAGCCGTCACGCGATTCGATCGCATGGCAAAAAAAATCCAACCATTTCACTTGCGCGCGATTGCATCGCGTGCAGAAGTAGACACGCGTTTAAAACGCTGAAATCCTAATCGTTAATTTAACAATAAAATTTGTTCAGCTTAGTCGTCACGCGATACAATCGCGCGACAGAGATATAGAAGCGCATTCTTCAATTTTTTCACTTGCGCGCGATTGCATCGCGTGCAGAAGTAGACACGCGTTTAAAACGCTGAAATCCTAACCGTTAATTTAACAATAAAATTTTTCAACTTAGTCGTCACGCGATGCAGTCGCGCGATAGAAATATGAGGTCATAATAAAACAAGAACGCCCTTGCAAAAGCAAGGGCGTTCAGTATATCAATCCGGATAACCGGGATTTAATTAAGCTTGTTGCTTGCGGATGATGTTTAACGCACCACCTGCTTTAAACCACTCAATTTGTTGTGCATTGTAAGTATGGTTAACCGCAAAAGAGTCTGTAGAACCATCTTTATGGTTCAGGGTAACACCTAATTGTTTACCCGGAGCAAAGGTGGTAAGACCAGTAATGTCAATTACATCATCCTCCTGAACCTTCTCATAGTCAGCCGGATCAGCAAAAGTGATGGCCAGCATACCTTGTTTTTTCAGGTTGGTTTCGTGGATACGGGCAAATGATTTTACCAGGATCGCACGAACACCTAAGTGACGTGGCTCCATCGCTGCGTGCTCGCGTGATGAACCTTCACCATAGTTCTCGTCACCAACTACAACTGAACCGATGCCAGCTGCTTTATAATCGCGTTGGGTAGCCGGAACCGGACCATACTCACCTGTTAATTGGTTCTTAACAGAATCTGCTGTATTGTTAAAATAGTTGATCGCACCGATCAGCATGTTGTTACTGATATTATCCAGGTGACCACGGAATTTCAACCATGGGCCAGCCATAGAAATATGGTCGGTAGTACACTTGCCCTTAGCTTTAATTAACAGTTTTAAACCGCTAAGGTCTGTGCCCTCCCAAGCCGGGAATGGTTCTAACAGTTGCAAGCGTGATGAAGTAGGGCTAACCTGTACAGTTACGCTGCTGCCATCTTCAGCCGGTGCCTGGTAACCTGCATCTTCCACAGCGAAACCTTTTACCGGCAATTCAATGCCCAGTGGCTCTTCCAGTTTAACCTGCTCGCCGTTCTCGTTAGTTAGCGTATCCACCAGCGGATTGAAAGTCAGATCACCTGCAATAGCAAACGCAGTAACAATCTCCGGAGAAGCTACGAAAGCGTGAGTATTAGGGTTACCGTCCTGACGTTTTGCGAAGTTACGGTTGAACGAAGTAATGATTGAGTTTTTGCGGGTAGGATCATCTGTATGACGAGACCATTGACCGATACAAGGACCGCAAGCGTTAGCTAATACCACACCACCGATCTCTTCGAAGGTTTTTAAATAACCATCACGCTCAACAGTGTAACGTACCTGCTCTGAACCCGGGGTTACAGTATACTCTGCCTTTGTTTTTAGCTTTTTATCGATTGCCTGTTGTGCAACAGAAGCAGCACGGGTTATATCCTCATAAGAAGAGTTGGTACAAGAACCGATCAAACCAACTTCAAGCGTAGTTGGCCAGCCGTTTTCTTTAACCGCGGTAGCAAATTTAGAGATTGGCCATGCCAGATCCGGAGTGAACGGACCGTTTACGTGTGGTTCTAACTCGCTCAGGTTAATTTCAATTACCTGGTCGAAGTATTGCTCAGGGTTTGCGTAAACTTCTGCGTCGCCGGTTAAATGTTCTTTAATCGCATCGGCCATATCCGCAATATCAGCACGTTGGGTACCGCGCAGGTAACCCGCTGCTTTCTCGTCGTAACCGAAGATAGAAGTAGTTGCACCAATTTCTGCCCCCATGTTACAGATGGTAGCTTTACCCGTAGCCGACATTGAGTTAGCGCCTTCGCCGAAATATTCTACAATGTAACCGGTACCACCTTTTACAGTAAGGATACCTGCAACACGCAGGATAACGTCTTTCGCTGAAGTCCAGCCAGACATTTTACCAGTCAGTTTCACACCTAACAATTTAGGGAATTTAAGCTCCCATGGTAAACCGGCCATTACGTCGCAAGCATCAGCACCACCAACACCAATGGCAACCATACCCAAACCACCTGCGTTAGGTGTGTGTGAGTCGGTACCAATCATCATACCACCCGGGAAAGCGTAGTTCTCTAACACTACCTGGTGAATGATACCTGCACCCGGTTTCCAGAACCCGATGCCATATTTATCAGAAACAGATGAAAGGAAGTCGTAAACTTCTTTGTTGATATCCTTAGCAGTAGACAAATCCTGATCGGCACCAATCTTAGCCTGGATCAGGTGATCACAGTGTACGGTAGAAGGAACGGCAACCTGCGGACGACCAGCCTGCATAAATTGCAGCAACGCCATCTGCGCGGTAGCATCCTGCATAGCCACGCGGTCTGGTGCAAAATCTACATAGTCAACGCCACGCTGAAAAGCCTGCTGCGCATTGCCTTCAGATAAGTGAGCGTATAAAATTTTCTCAGTCAATGTTAAAGGTTTTCCGGTCGCTTTACGGGCAGCCTCTATACGGCTCGCGTAGCGGTCGTAAACCTTCTTAATCATGTCTAAATCAAAAGCCATTGTATTTGATTTTTAAAAGTGAAAAGTAAAACCTGACGTCTTACCCCCTAAAAGGGCTCAACGCGGCGAATGTACGAAATTTAACAGCTAAATGGTAGGGACGGTTTCCCGAAATGTTATTTAGATATGTTATAAATTACCTGAGAGTGACCGCATTGGGCGGTAAAGCAAACAGGGCGCTTGTTAGGGCGCCCTGCTATTAAATTCGTCTTAAATTACTTCGAGATTGTGCCCCGTCAGATAGATGACAATGATAATCCCCCCTACCAGGATCCGGTAAAAACCAAACAGCCTGAAGCCTTTCTTTTCCAGAAAAGTAATGAAAGTTTTGATCGCCAGCATGGCTACGATAAACGCAATCACATTGCCTACGGCCAACAATTTAATTTCCTCCCCGGTGAATTTGTGGCCTTCTTTGTAGAAATCATACAACTTCTTAGCAGTGGCAGCAAACATGGTTGGAACTGCCAGGAAAAATGAAAATTCGGCAGCTGCCGTGCGGCTCAGCTTTTGCGACATACCGCCCACGATTGTAGCAGCAGAACGAGACACACCAGGGATCATGGCGATGCATTGGAAAAAGCCGATCTTCAACGCCGTAGGCAGACTGATCTGCTCTTCCTTTTCTACACGCGGATTGTTAAACCACTTATCAACGAACAGCAATATGATACCACCTACAAATAAAGTGATACCAACTGTCAATGCACTTTCTAACAGCGCATCTATCCTCTTCGCTAACAGCAAACCAAAAATAGCGGCAGGGATAAAGGCAACAATCAGTTTAATGTAGAAGTTAACCGAACGGAAAAAGCGTTTGTAATACAGAACGATCACCGAAAGGATAGCGCCTAACTGAATGGCTATAGTGAATAGCTTTACAAAAGGATCATTAGCAATACCCATTGCAGAAGACGCAATAATCATATGCCCGGTAGAAGATACCGGTAAAAATTCTGTCAATCCTTCAATAATTGCCAGAATAATCACGTGAATTAAATTCATGCTTTGGTAGCCGGCTTCTTAAATATCGAGTAAAAACCTAAACCAAAGCCAGCAAGCACCACTATCGGCGCAACTACAATTTTAGTATTGCTATAGATATCTGTATTACCGCTCATCAACACAAAACCCAAAGCTACCACCACTACGCTAACAGCCAGTAAAGTGTAATTACTTTTATCGAAAATAAAATTCACCGGGGCCTGCTCGGCAGGGCTTGTTGTTCTGGAAGCCGTAGTCGGCCTTACATATTTTTGTGCCATAGTTATTATCTGTATAGATCGTATATTTTTAAACGTAAGAAACGGTTAACCGCAAGGAAGGTACTGAAGCCGGAGATAAATACCCCCAGCCCTATCACCACCAGGAACACCACCGCAAACTCTTTGTAGTTCTGTAGTATCACCAGATCCGGGATCTGCCTTACAGCCAGGTACAAAGTACCCACCAGGATAATGATAGCAATTAATGCCCCAAGCAGCCCATGCCAGATGCCATATAACAGGAACGGCTTGCGGATGAATGATTTGGTAGCGCCTACCAATTGCATCGACTTGATCAGGAAGCGTTGGGAATAGATCGCCAGCCTGATGGTGTTATTGATCAATGCGACGGAAACCACCACAAATATCCCGGCAAACACCAGGATTACCAGTGTGATTGCCCCCAGGTTCTGGTTCATTTTTTCTACCAGGGGAGCCTGGTAATTCACTTCCTTAATCAGCGGGTTTTTAAGCAGGTCTGCCTTGAATTTCGCAATGTCATTATTATTAGCATAATCAGCCTTTAAGTAAACATCGATTGATTCAGACAGTGGGTTAACCCCCAGAAACTTAATAAAATCTTCCCCAAGATCCTTTTGCAACTTCCGCGCAGCCAGCTCTTTACTAACATACTGGGTTTGTTTCACCCAGGGGTTAGCATCCAGTTGTTTCTGCAATTGCAGCACGTCCGCTTCGCGGGTTGTCTCGTCCACGTACACGTTCACCACGATATTCTCTTTCACATAACGCGACAGGTTATTAGCGTGAACCAGTATCAGCCCAAGTAAACCAACCATTAACAGCACCATAGCTACACCGAAAACGGTGGAAATGTAAATGGTTTTTACCTTCTTTGCTGACGAACTGGTTTCAAATTCTTCCATAATGCACGGTTAAGCTGCAAAAATAAGATTATGGTGTTAAAGGTAAAACTTTATCCCGGCAATAATAAGGCAATAAAATCTGCCTGCCGAACTTTTAACAAAATTTAACGGGATTCCAGTTGGTCATCGGGTCATTGGTTCATTAGTCATTAGTCATTAGTCATTAGTCATTAGTCTACAAACAATCTGGTTTTGATGCAGGTTTATAAAAGAAAGATATAATCATGACAAAACCTGCTAATAACCCACATAAACCATCACCTTCTGATACACCGACAGACCGCCCTGAAGATAACGGTAATAAAACCATTCAACGCCCGGAGGATAAAGATTATGACGCCGAAAACGCCGACTTTGGCAATGTGGACAAAACCCACCGCGAGGATGAAGAACCGGTTAACCCCATCAAAACGCCACCAACTGAGAACGAGGGTATGAAACAAGGCAAAGTGCAGCCTGATTAATTTTAGTTGCGAGGAAAGAGGTGCGTGGTGCGTGAAATTGCAACTAAATGAAGACCACTGCATCCATCAAATTTTCCTTACAAACAGCAAATGGCAGCTTAATTCATCGTTCTACAAAATCTCGCTCCTCGCAACTGGCAACCCGCTCCTAAAATCACCTCGCTATACCAGCTGAGTTAAATTGTAAATCGTATAGTTTGCGGTAATAGCCGTTAGGGATACGAAGCAGTTCCTGGTGGGTACCAATTTCTTTGATCTCGCCATGGTCCAGTACGATGATCTTGTCCGCACTTTGGATGGTGGATAAGCGGTGGGCAATAACAATCGCGGTACGGCCCTGCATTAGTTTGCCGATGGCGTTCTGGATTAGTTCTTCCGTTTCTGTGTCGACTGATGATGTTGCTTCATCAAGCACCAATATCGCCGGATCATATACCAGCGCGCGGATAAACGAGATCAGTTGTGCCTGCCCTGCGGAAAGGGTTGCCCCGCGTTCCATCACGTTGTATTGATAGCCGCCGGGCAGCCTTTCAATAAATTCATGCGCGCCAACGTCTTTAGCGGCAGCGATAATTCTATCCAGGCTAATGGCCGGATTATTCAGGCTGATGTTATTGGCAATAGTATCAGAAAACAGGAAGACATCCTGGATCACCGTAGCAATTTTAGATCTTAAAAAACCTGTTTCGTACTCGTGCAGGTCTTTCCCATCCAACAACACCTTTCCTTTGCCAATATCATAAAATCGGTTCAGGATATTGATAGTTGACGATTTACCCGCTCCTGTCGCCCCTACCAGCGCCAGTGTTTCGCCCGGCTTTACCTCGAAACTGATATTTTTCAGCACCCAGTTATCATCCACGTAAGCGAACCAAACATCTTCGAACTTAATATCGCCTTTGATCTCGCCGGATTTAATCGTTCCCTTATTTTCTGCAATGTCATCCGTATCCAGCACTTTGAAAATCCGGTCGGCACCCACCATACCCATTTGAAGGGTATTGAACTTATCTGCCAGCTGGCGGATCGGGCGGAACAGCAAGTTCAACAATGCAATAAATTCGACAATGCGCCCCGCAGTAATGCCTTTGCCATGCGCCGTCATGGCAGCTAATTGCTGATCGGAAAGGATGCGCTTACAGCCATACCAAACCAACAAACCCATACACATGGCGAACAAGATTTCCACCACTGGGAAAAAGATAGAATAGTACCAGTTAGAACGAATGTTGGCATCCCGGTACTTCATATTCACGGCTTTGAACTTGCCCATCTCCTGCTCTTCCCTGGCGAAATACTGGATAATGCCGATACCGGAAATATGCTCTTGTAAAAAAGTGTTCAGTTGCGATACCTGCGTGCGTACTTCCTGGAAAGATACTTTGATCGCCTCTTTGAAAATGTACGTCGCCAGCAACAGGAACGGTATCGGGATCAGGGTGATCAGCGTTAGCTTCCAATCCTCGTTCAGCATGTAGATAATAATGGAGACGACCACCAGCATATCGCCGGTTATCGAGATCAATCCTTCTGAGAAAATATCGGCGATGGTTTCCAGATCTGAAACGGTACGGGTGATCAGCATACCTATAGGCGTACGGTCGAAATAACGTAAGCGCAGACTGATAATATGGTTGAACACATCCTTACGCAGATCGCGGATAACAGACTGACCCAGACTATTAGTTAAAAAGGTTTGATAGTATTGCGCCAGCGTCTGGATAATCAGTTGGGCAATCATCAAACCCACCATAAACACCAACCCATCATAGTTACCAACTACAATGTAATTATCCAGTGTCTTCTGTATCAGGATGGGTTGTATCAGCACCACTACGGCTAAAAAGACTGTCAAGAATGCGGCAATAGCAAACGTTATCCTGTAAGGACGCACGTAATGCATCACCCTGCCCATTAATTTCCAGTCTATCGCGTTCCCGGTTACAGCCATTTTTTTATTTCGAAATTCGAATTTTCAATTTCGGATTTTCATTGATCCTATGTCTTTAAGAAAACATTCGAGACTCAAGATTTTATCTTGTTTCCTGATTCTTGTTTCTTGCATCTATCCCCCAAGGGGATATGGATATTTTACTTCCGTTAAATATAACCCGCAGGCAGGCACAGATGTTCCGGCGTTGCTGCGGTTTTTACTTTCTATAATTTGCCTTACGGCCTCTGGTTCTATATCTTTTCGTCCAACCATTAACAACGTACCAACGATTGCCCGAACCATGTTGCGCAAGAAGCGGTCTGCAGAGATATCAAATACAATACCACCGTCACGCTCTTCCCATTCTGCCCTGCTGATCTTACAATTATTCGTGAAGGTTTGCGTGTTCGATTTACTAAAACAGCTGAAGTCGGTATATTCTTTTATGATCGCCGCGGCTTCATTCATCAGGCGAATATCCGGTTTGTCGCGCAGTAACCACGAATAGTTATGCTTAAAAGGGTCTTTCCCGAAATGAATATGATACTCGTATGATCTTAACGTGGCATCGAACCTGGCATGTGCTTCAGCATCTACGGGGATAATGCGTTTAACGCCGATGTCGAAAGGAAGCAGCGCGTTAAGGCCTGTGATGGCGCGTCCATAGTCCATGGTCCATGGTCCATCGTCTAAATCTACATGTGCAAAAAACTCTTTGGCATGTACGCCGGTGTCCGTGCGCCCGCAACCAACTGTTTCTATCGGCTGCCTCAATAACGTGCTTAACGCTTTATCGAGCATCTCCTGTACGGTAATCGCGTTTGGCTGTATCTGCCAGCCGTGATAGTTGGTTCCGTCATAAGCAAGTTCTATAAAGTACCGTTGATTTTCTGCCACAGCGCAAAGTTAGCAAAACGTAGTTAGGCTAAAAAAGATATCCGGTTCAGACCTCATCGCCCGTATTATATTTTTATACAAACAATTTTATCTTTGCTTCGCTATACACCATCATGATACAAAGAATCCAAACCGTTTACCTGCTATTTGCAGGTCTGCTGATCTTCGCCCTATATCTTTTCCCTTTAGCACACGATGTTTTCATCAACGGAGTGGCTTCTACTATTAAAGTTACCGGCGTTTATCAGAATGTTAACGGCCAGCAAGTGCAAACGCAGCCTTTTGCAGCCCTGAGCATCATCACCGCAGTTATTGGCTTGGTTCCTGTAGTAATTGTCTTCCTGTTCCGTAACCGAAAACAACAAATTGCTTTGTGTTACAGCGCTATATTAGTGGTAATAGGTTACAGCTTCTGGGTAGCACAAACTGTAAAAAATGCAACCGGCGGCGTTACGTTAGCTACCAGCAATATGGGTATCGGATTGTTTTTAACCTGCATCAGCATATTTCTGTTAATTGCGGCTGCAAAGGCTATCCAGAAAGATGAAAAACTGGTGCGCTCTGCAGATAGGCTGCGGTAACGGGGAATACATGCTCAAATCCATCTGTAGATGTTGAAGAGCGCTAATTTCTATTTCGATTGATGTCCAGCGAGTTGATCCTCAGAAATATTAGCAAGCATATCGAACTCGATGAGCACGAGGTGGAAGTTTTTCTTTCCCTCGTCAAAAGAAAAAGCATCCCCAAAAAAACCATTCTTTTAAATGCCGGTGAAAGCTGCAAGTACCTTAATTATGTGGATAGCGGCGCACTCAGGTCTTACTGTATCGACAAGGATGGCAAAGAAGCAACCGTGATGTTTGCCGTGGCAGACTGGTGGGTAACAGACATGTATTGCTATTTAAACAGCAAACCAGCCATGATGTACATAGAGGCGCTGGAAGATAGCTGCATCTACCAGTTAAGCCGCGAAAATTTAGAAAAGCTTTTTCGCACCATTCCAAAATTCGAAAGGTTTTTCAGGATACTGATGCAGAATGCGTACACCCGAGAACAATTACGGGTGATTGAAAACCTTACCCTGCCCGCCGAAGACCGCTACGATAACTTTATGAAGAAATATCCGCAAGCGGCAGAAACGGTTACCCAAAAGCAGATTGCTTCTTACCTCGGTATCACCCCGGAACATTTAAGCGCGATCAGAAAAAATAAAAATAAAACCGCGTCTTAAGCTATCTTAATTTTTTGCCGGAAAGCTTTCCTTTTCTTAGTAAAAAATTGCAACCATGCTTATACTTATTGCAGGGCCATACCGCAGTGGCACCAATGACGACCCGGTTCTAATCAAACAAAACCTCGACAGATTGGAAGCTGTCGCCTTACCGTTATTCAGAAAAGGCCATGTACCCATGATTGGCGAATGGGTGGCCTTACCTTTAATCCATCTGGCAGGATCTACCCAACCCGGTGATGCAGCCTGGGAAGAAATACAGTACCCGGTAGCACACCGCTTGCTGGAAAAGTGTGATGCCGTATTAAGGATAGAAGGCGATTCGAAAGGGGCGGATGAAGACGTAAGGGTAGCCACCGAAAGGGGACTAAAAGTCTATTACCACATCGATGAGGTGCCCGATGCAAACTGAAAAGGTGAGAATCCGAAGCTCCGAGATTCTTTCAGACAACTGGTATACACTCAAAAAAGTCACCTACGACTATTTGCAGAAAGACGGCACCTGGAAAGCTCAAAGCCGGGAGAGCTACGACCGGGGAAATGGTGCGACAATATTATTGTATAACACCATCTCCAGAACCGTCATCTTAACCCGGCAGTTCCGGCTACCCACCTTCCTGAACGGAAACTCAACCGGCCTACTCATTGAGGCTTGCGCCGGTTTGTTAGATGAAGACAGCCCGGAAGAATGTATCAGAAGGGAAACAGAAGAAGAAACGGGTTATCGGATCTCAACCGTTGAGAAAATATTCGAAGCCTACATGTCGCCGGGTTCCGTAACCGAAATACTCCATTTTTTTATCGCAGAATATTCCCATAAAATGAAAGTAGGCGAAGGCGGCGGCCTGGCTCATGAGCAGGAGGATATCGAGATTTTAGAATTAGCCTTCGATACCGCCTTCGGGATGATAGCCTCCGGCGAAATCACAGATGCCAAAACTATTATGTTGCTGCAGCAAATTCGGTTAAACGGCTTGTTATGACCTATCAGTTTTGAGTTAAAAATTTACCCTGACAAAAGTCAATTTGTTTTCAGCGTATTTAAACGACCTGTAGCTGCCCTGGCAAAAGCATGAATTTCAGGTTTTTAACTTCATTAGCTCCGGTCTCAACAAAAAGTACTTTCACATGATGTAAATTCCATTATAATCCTTACCTTTGCACCCGATTTGGCAATGGTGCCAAGTTCGTTATTTTAAATCATGAACCCATTTAGTCAACTGGGAATCCGTCATGATATTGTTAATGCCATCACTGAATTAGGATTTGAAAATCCTACGCCAATACAGGAAGCTTCTATTCCTGTACTTTTGTCAGGCAGCAACGATTTTGTCGGATTAGCCCAAACGGGAACCGGAAAAACGGCTGCTTTCGGACTGCCTTTACTTGAATTAGTCGATTTTAACCAAAATCATCCACAGGCTTTAGTGCTTTGCCCTACACGGGAATTGTGTCTGCAAATTGCTAATGACCTTAATAAGTTTGCCAAAAATATCGCCAACGTTAATGTTGTAGCGGTATATGGTGGAGCAAGCATTATGGACCAACTGCGTGCTATCAAACGCGGCGTTCAGATTGTGGTTGCTACCCCTGGCCGTATGCTGGATATCATTGGTCGTAAGGCGATTGATTTTTCTGATATACGCTACGTAGTATTAGACGAGGCCGACGAAATGCTGAACATGGGATTTCAGGAAGATATCGATGAGATTCTTTCTACAACTCCCGAAGAGAAAAAAACATGGCTTTTCTCTGCCACTATGCCTGCCGAAGTAAGGCGCATAGCGAAAAAATACATGACCGACCCGCATGAGCTTACCATGGGTAAGCAAAATACCGGTAATGAAAACATTGAGCACGAGTATTATGTGGTACGTGCCCGTGATAAATATGCTGCGTTTAAACGTATTGTAGATTTTAACCCTGAGATTTTTGGTATCGTTTTCTGCCGCACCAAAATAGAAACCCAGGAAATTGCCGAAGCTTTAATTAAAGACGGCTACAATGCAGATTCGCTGCACGGCGATTTATCGCAGCAGCAACGCGATAAGGTAATGAAACGTTACCGCGAACGCAGCTTACAGTTGTTAATTGCAACAGACGTAGCAGCCCGTGGTATCGACGTGAATGACGTGACGCACGTGATCAACTATTCACTGCCTGACGAGATTGAGAACTACACCCACCGTAGCGGCCGTACAGCCCGTGCCGGTAAAACAGGTGTGTCTATCGCCATCATCAACCAAAAAGAGGTTGGCAAAATTCGCCAGATAGAGAAAGTGATCGGTAAACGCTTTATTAAAGCTGAAGTGCCAACCGGTTTCGACGTTTGCGAAAAGCAATTGTTCTCTATGATCCATAAGGTTCATCATGTAGAAGTGAATGAAGCGCAGATAGAGCAATACATTCCGCGCATTATGGACGAGTTTGCCGAAATGAGCAAAGAGGAAGTAATCAAACGCTTTGCTTCTATCGAGTTCAACCGCTTCCTGGATTACTATAAAAACGCGCCAGACCTGAACGCTCCTGAAGAGCGCAGAGGCGACCGCGATGGTGGCGAGCGCTTTGCACGTACCGGAACCCGTGGCGATTTTACCCGTTTGTTCATTAACCTTGGTTCTGTTGACGGCTTCGGTCGCGGCGACCTGTTAGGTTACATCTGCAACAATACCCGTATCAGTGGTAAAACTGTTGGTAAGATCGATGTCAAAGGAGTGTATTCTTTCTTCGAGGTACAAAACAATGACGTTGACCAGGTGTTTAACGGCTTTAAAAGCACAGATTACAAAGGTCGTCAGGTTAGAATAGAAATTTCTGGAGATGAGCGTAACGAAAGTCGCGGTGGTGCGTCTAAAGGATATAACCGACGCGAAGGCGGTAACCGTCGTGAAGGCGGCCGCGACAGACGCGATGGTAACGGCGGCGGTTTCAGAGATTTTTCTGGCAAGCGCCGCGAAGATCGTGCTGAAAGAAGCAAACGCTGGTAATTAGTATAGAAATTTAGTTTTAGTTAGTTTAGTTAGTTGACAAAGCCTTCCTGGTGCAGGGGGGCTTTTGTTTTTTTAACGCACGAACGCCATAGCTACAAAATCCGGGGCAAGCAGTTGAAGCCTGCTACGATCATTTAACTGTTGGATTACAAACAGGGTATTGGAGAGGTTGCTATCGGTAGAAGTGCAAATGGTGCCTCCCTTAAGATAATAATCTTTTACAAGGCCCTTCCCCATAGCAAACTGCCTTTCGGTGATCTTCAGCCTGGTAGCCATTTTAGCAGATTGCCAATCGCCCTTTAGCCTGGTTTTCTTGTTGTTGGTAGAACAAGCTGCGCCGGCTAAGATACCGGCGCAGGTAAGATGTATCGTAAATAACGCTAAATTCTTCATCTCATCTCTCACACTATTCCCTGCGCTATTTACAATTACATCTTCATATCATGTTTATCGCGGATCTGCGATTTTTTAAGAAACACATGATGGCCTTTTTTATCCACGTAGTAATAACGGGCCTTACCATCAATATAAACATCTTCACCATTAGGTGCACATTTCCCTTTATACCTTTGGTCTGCTACCGCAGAAGCGCCTTTTGATGCAAGCTCTGAAGTTTTGTGAGCTGTTTTCTTAGCTACTCTTGAAGTGGTATGCCCTACTTTTTTAGCAGTACGTTCCACACCGTTATCTTGTGCGTAAGCTTGTACGGCACAGCCTAACACTAATGCCATACAGGTTGATCTGAATAAATTTTTCATAGCTTTCTGAAATAAATTTCAGAAACTAACTCAATTGTTCTGCCAATCGTTTCATTTGCTGCACCGGAGGCTTTTTTTGATACAAAATCGCATATACGGCCTCGCAGATGGGCATAGAAACGTTGTATTGTTTATTCACCTGGTGTAGACAATTTACTGCATAATATCCTTCGGCTACCATGTTCATTTCTAGTTGAGCCGAGGTAACGGTATAACCTTTACCGATCATATTACCGAAGGTACGGTTACGGCTGAACTGCGAATAAGCAGTTACCAGCAAATCGCCCAGGTAGGCAGATTCTTTAATATCGCGGTCGATGGGGTGAACTGCATCAACAAAATCTTTCAGCTCGCGGATAGCATTAGATATCAGCACCGCCTGAAAGTTATCGCCATACCCTACCCCGTGGCAAATGCCACTGGCTATGGCGTAAATATTTTTTAGCACGGCAGCCCATTCGGTGCCATAGATATCATCAGATACTACCGTTTTGATGTAGCGGGTATTAACCAGGCTTGCAAACTGCCTGGCAAGCGCGGTATCGCGCGAAGCTATGGTTAGGTAAGAAAGCTTTTCCAACGCAACTTCTTCTGCATGGCAAGGGCCGCTTAATACGATAAAGTTATTAAAGGGTACCTGGTAATGCTGGTGCATAAAATCGCCGATGATCTGGTTCTCATCCGGCACGATACCTTTAATAGCCGAAACGATATATTTCCCTTTCAGATCATCAGCAGTAATGTCTTTAAAGGCATCCTTTAAAAAAGCAGCAGGAACGTTCAGCAGGATAAACTCAGCCTGTTCAATAACAGCCTTAAGGTCTGTTGATATATTTTGAGCCGAAACTTTGATCTCGACAGAGCTCAGGTAATTAGGGTTGTGTTTGAACTTACGGATGTGCTCAACCGCCTCGCCATTACGCATCCACCACAATATATCTTTTGATGCCGTGTTATCTGCCAGCATCTTGATGTTAGCCGTGGCCCAGCTTCCACCTCCAATAACGGCTACTTTGTTCTGAAAATTCATTAATCGAAAAAGTTTGTCAGGTTGATAATGTTCCGACCAGACAAAGTAAAAAATTATTCAGTAGTTTTTATGAAAGGTGTGTGTAACTATTTTAAACCCGGTATAAAAACAAAGTCCCGCATGGTTGAGCATGCAGGACTTTGTGTCACTTAGATGGGATCAGCTTATTTAGATTTATCATCCGGGTTGAACAGTTTCGACTTGTCCACTTTCTCCACCTCCATTTTGTCTTTCAGAACCTTAGAAATGGCAGAGTAAGGTGCAGATACCACTTCTTCTCCCCCGTTCAGGCCGGAAAGAATCTGGATGTAGCTATCGTCCTGGATACCGGTCTTCACTTCTACCTGGCTTACTTTACCGCCTTTGTAAACAAATACATATTCTTTGGTAACGCTGCCTATTTTCTTTTGCTTATCATCGTCGTCGCCTTCCTTCTTCGCACCAGCGTCATCTTTTTTCTCCTCGCGGGTAGTTACAGACTGGATTGGAACGGACAACGCATGGGTATGGTTAGTCTGGATATCAACCGTACCGGTAAGGCCCGGGCGGAACGGTGAGCGTTCTGCACCTTTATTACCCTTCATCAATTCCAGGTATGATTTCGGGTCGATACGCACCTTTACGGTAAAATTGGTCACCTGGTCGGCGTTGGTACCTACTACGTTTGCAGAACTGCCTATCTCGTAAACCACGCCGTCAAAAATCTTGTTGGCGAAAGCGTCGATCTGAATTTTTGAAGAATCGCCGATGCTAACACGGTTAATATCGTTTTCATTCACATCTACGTTCACATCCATTTTGCTCAGATCAGAAATGGTCATGATCTCGGTGCCTGTCATCTGGATGGTACCTACCACACGTTCGCCTTTTTCTACCGCCAGTTTAGAAACTACACCATCAACCGGCGAGTAAATAGTAGTTTTTGCCAAGTTATCGTTTGCCTCTTTAACGCCGGCTTGTGATTGTGCCAGTCCGTAACGTGCACCGATCACCGCCTGTCTTAAAGCTTCGATATTTGCTTTGGCAGCGTTGTAATTAGCGCGGGCCTGCTCAAATTCGGCCGCGGTAACTACCTTACTTTTATATAACTGCTCGGTACGTTTAAATACAGATTCTGTATTGGCAAAGTTGGCTTCTGCCTGTTTCAAGCCTTGCTCGGTATTGGCCACCTGTGCTTTCTGGGTGTTGAATGACGCTACAGCGCGCTCGTAACCAGATTTTAAAATATCCGGACGGATACGGCACAACAGCTGCCCTTTCTTCACTACATCACCTTCCTTGATCGGCAGGTCTACAATTTCTCCGGATACCTCAGAGCTGATCTTTACCTCAACCTCGGGTTTGATCTTACCGCTGGCAGATACCGTTTCGTTGATATCGCGCTGCGCCGCTTTATCTGTAGCAACCTGCGTTTTTTGGGGCTTACCAATTAAGCCGGTTGCCTTACCTATAATCAGCAATAGTATAAGTACACCCAGTGTAATTAAAACATATTTTGTAGTCTTTCCCATGCGAGTGAATATGGATTGTTGTAGAGTTTAAAGTGTTATCGGGTTGCCTAAATAGTAATCAATCACCTTGCTTCTGAAAATAAGCTCGTAGCGTGCAAGGATCATATCATTCTGTGATTTGTTCAGATTATTTAATGAGGTGTTGTAATCGAGCGAGTTCACCAAGCCAACATTGTATCGCTGCTGTACCACATTAAAGGCGTCTTTATTCGCCTGGTAGGTCTGCTGTGCCGACTGGTATTTACGGTCCGCCGCCTGCAGGTCAAGCAGGGCCTGACTAATGGTTTTCGCCAGGTTGTTCTTTGCCAACTGGGTGGATACTTCTGCATTTTTATAATTTAACTGTGCCTTGCGCACGCTGGTACGTGCCAGGTAGCGGTTAAAAATGGGGATCTGTAAGTTAAGCCCCACAGATTGGTTGAAGTTGTTGCTGAACTGGCTGGTAAGCGAATAAGAAGGCGAATAAACCGCGGATTGAAACTGCCCGAATACAGGGGTGTTGGTTCCCTGCACCGTCCCGATTTGTTGGGTGACGGTTGTTACCCCCACTACGTTTTGCGATATACTGGAATAGTTAGACCCTATACTGCCAAATAGCGACAGTACCGGTAGATAAGCCGCGCGTGCTACTTTTACCGCTTGCGCATAGGCGCGTTGCTGCGTTTCTGCCAGCCGGATATCCGGGTTAACATTTAACGCTGTATTGATTACCTCCTGGTTAGCATAAGCCGTTTTAATATCGTTGATCTTGGCAACGTCCGGGCGTTCGATCACAATTTCCGTAGCCGGGTTCATTTCCATATACTGCTTTAAAGTAAGCAGGGTTAGCGCCAGTTGGTTCTGCGCATTAGTCATATTCAGGTCTGCGGTTGATTGCTGTGCTTTAGCCTGTGAAAGATCGGCCAGGGTAGCGTTGCCCGCATCGAAACTTTTTTGCGTACGGTCTAACGTGATCTTTGCAATATCTATCTGTTGCTGTGCAGCAGCAACTAGGTCCTGGTTGGTTAAAACCGATAGAAAGTTGGTTACTACACTCAGCACCAAATCATTCTTCACCTTTGCGGTATTACTTTTATTGGCATCCAGCAAAATCCTGTTTTGCAATATCTGGTTACGTAACTGCCCGCCCTGGAACAGGATAACCGATGCCTGCGCCTGACCGTTCACATAAAGGAACGACTGGCTGGTGTAAGAATAGGTGGTTAAGTTAGGGCTGCGGCCAAAGTTGTATGATCCCTGCGATGAAGCTGATAAAGAAGGCAACAGGTTATTTTTAGACTGTTTGTAATCTTCATTTGATAAGGCTTCCGTGAATTGTGCCTGCTTAATCGTCAGGTTGCGCTCAAGAGTAAGGTCGATGGCGCGCTGCAGGGTAATTTTCTCCTGGGCGCTTGCCTTCATAACTACCACGGTTGATAGCGCAAGGGCGGTGATCAGCGATTTCTTTAGTACAATTAATTTCATACAGTATCCGGTGGTTGGGCGCAGGGCTTCTTTGTTTAAAGTATCAGTTTAATCAATAACGCGGGTAAAAAATAAATAACTTTATTTGTACATGTACCTGGTGAAAACTCCCTGGCTGCTTAAAAAGCTATATCCAAAACTGATCTGGAATGCCAATCGTGATACCCGTACCATTTACCTCACGTTTGACGACGGGCCTATACCTGTTGTTACACCTTTTGTATTAAATATTTTAAAGCAGTATCAGGCTAAAGCTACTTTTTTCTGTATAGGAGACAATGTACGTAAGCATCCGGATATTTTTGAGCGGGTAAAGGGGGAAGGGCATGCCATCGGCAACCACACCTTCAACCACTTAAAAGGCTGGAAAACAGACGATCGGGTATACCTTGAAAATATAAAAGCATGCGACGAATACTTCCATACCAACCTGTTCCGCCCCCCTTACGGCAGGGCCAAACGCCGCCAGGTAGATCTGCTGAAACTGCAGAACCCCGATGTTAAAGTGATTATGTGGGACGTGCTAAGCGGCGATTTTGACCAATCGCTGAAACCTGAAGACTGCCTTAAAAACGTTTTGAAGCATACCGAGAGCGGCTCTATTGTGGTGTTTCACGATAGCCTGAAAGCATTTAACCGTTTAGAATATGTACTGCCGCGTGCAATGGCGTACTGGCAGCAAAATGGTTATGAGTTTGGTTTGATTTAAGCCTTAGCCCTGATTCTGCTGGGCAAGCCCCCATTCTGCCATACCATCTAAAATCGTATTCAGGCTTTTACCAGCAGTGGTAAGGCTATACGTTACATGCGGAGGTACAACCGGCAGCGATTTGCGTTCTACCAAACCGTCGGCTTCCAGTTCTTTCAGGTGCTGGATCAGCATCTTTTCTGTAATAGGCGGGATACACCGCTTGAGCTCCCCATAACGCAGCGGCCCCTTCTGTAAATTAAAAAGGATTAGCGGTTTCCACCTGCCGCCGATCTTTTCCAAAGTAAATGATACCGGGCACTGAAACTGAACAATGCGTTTATTCTCAAAATTGGTGGAGGTTTCCTTTATCGCCGTCACTTTGATACTTACTTTAGGGTTAGTACTTGCTTATTTGACAGTAAAGGTAGTAGTTTTGCTTCAACAAAAAAGAAAAAACCATGAAATACGTACTATCAGGCTCACTGGGTAATATCAACAAACCACTTACCGAAAAACTAATAGCAGCCGGTCACGATGTAACCGTTATCAGCAGCAGCGAAGACAGAAAACCGCAAATTGAAGCACTTGGTGCAAAAGCAGCTATTGGCAGCGTGACAGACGAAAGCTTTCTTGCAGAAACCTTTAAAGGTGCGGATGCCGTGTTTACCCTAATCCCACCGATACTGATTGATAAGGACTGGAAAGGATATATTCACAGCGTAGGTAAAAAATTCGCGAATGCGATAAAGGAAGCGGGTGTGAAAAAAGTGGTAAATCTAAGCAGCATCGGTGCGCACATGCCAGAAGGTTGCGGCCCGGTTTCAGGCCTTCACTTTGCAGAGCAGGAGCTAAATGCGTTAGCAGGCGTAGACGTTAAACACCTTCGCCCGGGTTATTTCTATACCAACCTATATGCTATGATCGGCCTGATCAAACATGCGGGTATTATTGGTAATAATTTTACCGCTGATGTCGCTATCACCATGGTTCATCCTAATGATATTGCCGAGGCAGCAGCAGAAGAACTGCTCAACTTAAACTTTACCGGCAACAGCGTAAGATATGTAGTAAGCGACGAGCGCACCAGCAAAGAAGTAGCCGCTGTTTTAGGCGCTGCCATTAGCAAGCCCGAACTGCCTTACGTAGAATTCACCGACGAACAAAATCTTGATGGGATGTTGCAAGCCGACTTACCAGAAGAGGTTGCTAAAAACTACGTAGAAATGGGTACAGCTATCCGTTCAGGAGAAATGGCTGCAGACTATCGCCAACACCCGGTTACTTTATCTAAAACCAAACTGGAAGACTTTGCTAAAGAATTCGCCGCAGCTTATAATGCCTAATGATTATTTAAATTAATCAGGCTGAATATTTATACGAGGGCTTCTGAAAAGAGGTCCTTTTTTCTTGACTTAAAGCTGATTACGCGGCACGGCAAAAATCCATACCTTTGCCCATCAAAAATTAGAAGTGGATATTAATAATCATACGCTGAAGGAGTACGCCGAAGGGAAGTTATTGCTGATCAACAAGCCCTACCGCTGGACGAGTTTTGATGTTGTGGGCAAACTGCGTAATGCATTTAAACCACTGAAACTAAAAGTTGGCCACGCAGGCACACTTGATCCGCTGGCAACAGGCTTGCTGGTGATCTGCACCGGTAAGATGACCAAGCAGATTGATACCTTCCAGGCAGAGGAAAAGGAATATACCGGCACGCTGATCCTTGGTGCAACTACCCCCTCTTACGACCTGGAAACGGAAGTAGATGAAACTTTCGACATTAGCTACATTACCGAAGATGATATTTATGCTGCCGCAAAACAGTTTGTTGGCGAGATACAGCAGTATCCACCCGCACACTCTGCCATTAAGGTAGGTGGCGAACGTTTATATGAAAAGGCGCGCCGCGGTGAGGATGTAGAGTTGAAAACGCGTACGGTTACGATCACCGAGTTTGAAATCACCAGCGTCAACCTGCCCGAAGTAAGCTTCAGGGTGGTATGTAGTAAGGGCACTTATATCCGTTCGCTGGTTTATGATTTTGGCCGCGCCTTAAATAACGGTGCTTATCTTTCACGGTTACGCCGTACCCGAAGTGGTGATTTTAGGATAGAAGATGCCCATGAAATTATGCAGCTGGTAGGCGAGGTCAGGAAGTTGAAGGAGGAAACCGCTCCCCAACCCTCCCCGGTAGAGAGGGCTTTGGTTGAAGGAGCAGATAGCAACGATAATGGAGGGAGGGGCGACCTATGAAACTTTACCATCACATTAACGAATTTGAACCGGTAAAGAATGCCGTGGTTACCATAGGCACTTTTGACGGCGTACATCTGGGGCACCGAAAAATTATCAGCCGGATTATCGAGCTGGCAAAAGATATCAACGGCGAATCGGTGATCCTGACTTTCTTTCCGCATCCCCGGATGATCCTTCACCCTGAAGATCAGGACCTGAAACTGATCACCACCATCAACGAAAAGGCAGAACTGCTGGAAGCATTGGGCGTAGACCATTTAATTATCACGCCGTTCTCGCGCGATTTTTCAAACCAATCTGCCGAAGAATACATTACCGAAATGCTGGTAAAACGGATTGGCATCAGGAAGATTGTGATTGGTTATGACCATCGCTTCGGTAAAGACCGCACAGGTGGGTTACAGGATCTACAGCGTCTGGGGCCTGCTTACGGTTTTGACGTGATGGAGATTCCCGAACAGGACATTGATGATGTTGCTGTGAGCTCTACCCGCATTCGTAAAGCTTTGTTGGAAGGCGATATTGCACTGGCCAATTCATTTTTGGGTTACCCGTTCTACCTTACGGGAAAGGTAATTCGCGGAGATCAGATCGGCAGGCAGATCGGCTATCCTACCGCTAACCTGGCCATAGAAGAACAGTATAAGCTCATTCCATCAGATGGGATCTATGCCGTGAAAGCGCAACTGGATAATAAGTTCTTTGGCGGTATGGCCTATATCGGCCACCGGCCAACCATTAACGGCATGACGCGCAATATCGAAGTGAACATCTTTGATTTTAACCGCGAGATCTACAACCAGGAGTTAAAGCTGCATTTCCTGCATTTCGTCCGCCATGATGTTAAGTTCAATTCGTTAGCAGAACTGACAACGCAGTTGGGCAAGGATAAAGAAGCCGTGCTTGCGTTGCTGGAAAACCATTAACTCTCCAATCATTTATATCCAGGGGATGTGCAAAAACAAATTTGACCATCCTATTAAAGTTAGGTAAGTTTACTAAAGTGAAGGCGTCATTGCGCGGAGCACCTTATAGTGCGACAAAGCAATCCCAGAAAGCTTAATACGAGATTGCTTCGTTCCGCGCAATGACGATGTCTTTAAAAATATTTTTACTAATTTTTTTAGCATTTATAAAATATATCATTATCTTTGTTTTAAGATACATTCAGAATGAGCAACGCAGATAAATTGAAAGCATTGCAGCTTACATTAGATAAGCTGGAAAAGTCGTACGGCAAAGGAACCATCATGAAATTAGGCGATAGTGTAATTGAGCCTATGGAAGCCATTTCAACCGGTTCCATCAGCCTGGATATTGCATTAGGAATTGGCGGCCTGCCGAAAGGCCGTATCGTGGAAATATATGGCCCGGAATCATCCGGTAAAACAACCCTGGCTATTCATGCAATTGCAGAGTGCCAGAAAAAAGGCGGCATTGCTGCCTTTATAGACGCCGAGCATGCGTTCGACCGTTTCTATGCCAAGAAATTAGGCGTAGACGTAGAGAACCTGCTGATCTCGCAGCCGGATAACGGTGAGCAAGCGTTAGAGATTGCTGATAACCTGATCCGTTCAGGTGCTATTGATATCATCGTGATTGACTCCGTAGCGGCATTAGTACCTAAAGGCGAGATCGAAGGTGAAATGGGGGATTCTAAAATGGGCTTACAGGCACGTTTAATGTCGCAAGCCTTACGTAAGCTAACCGGTACTATCAGCAAAACCGGATGCTGCTGTATCTTCATCAACCAGTTGCGCGATAAGATCGGTGTAATGTTTGGTAACCCGGAAACTACTACCGGTGGTAACGCACTTAAATTCTACGCCTCTGTACGTTTAGATGTGCGCCGTATCTCTCAAATTAAAGATACAGACGAGGTTTCTGGTAACCGCGTTAAGGTGAAGATTGTAAAGAACAAAGTTGCACCTCCGTTCCGCATTGCTGAGTTTGATATTATGTTTGGTGAAGGTATTTCTAAAGCCGGCGAGATTATCGACCTGGGTGTAGATTATAACATCATCAAGAAATCAGGCTCATGGTTCAGCTATGGCGATACCCGCTTAGGCCAGGGCCGCGATGCCGTTAAACAACTGATTTATGACAATCCGGAACTTGCAGAAGAACTGGAGACAAAAATCAAAGAAACCGTTACCGGCGAGCAACTTGCAGAAGAAGCATAGTCTATAACAAAATGTGTCTATATGAAGAGGCTGTCTCAAAAGGGCAGTCTCTTGTTGTTTAAGGGATATATTTTTAGTAACTTAAAGACATGGGAGGCAAAGTAGTCTTTAAGGAATATGACCCTGACCAGTTAACGTTTTTACCT
>NZ_JALJEJ010000015.1 GCF_022953055.1 Mucilaginibacter straminoryzae
AAGGTAAAAACGTTAACTGGTCAGGGTCATATTCCTTAAAGACTACTTTGCCTCCCATGTCTTTAAGTTACTAAAAATATATCCCTTAAACAACAAGAGACTGCCCTTTTGAGACAGCCTCTTACTTTTTATCCTATTTGATTAAGTCCCGGCTTCTTAAAAAAGGCTGAAGGTATTTAATCATCTACAGCCTTAGGCTATTTCAATACCCTTACTGCTTCAGCGATACATTGGTCACGGTAGTATAAGGAGCGGAAATAAGCGGCATCTCCCCATTTAAACCGGGCGGCATATGCTTTCAGATAAAGCCTGATGTTGTTTGCGCTTCTATTTGCCTGCGCAGTATCCATGTTTTTAACGAAAGAAGTGGCATACACCATAAAATCGTGCAGTTGACGGTCGCTTACCGTATAATCCTGTACAAACTCGTCGAGGCTTTGGTACTGATTGATAATCGGCAGCAGCCGATCAATTGTGTAGGCGGAGAACACACGCTGCGCCTTTAGCTGACCAATCAGCTGCGAATTAAACGTAGTATCTTCGGGCACGAAAACATCCGGCATAATGCCTCCGCCCGCATAAACCTTTTTGCCCGCTTCGGTATGGTAATTCGATTTCTTCAGCGACGGATCGTTATAGTTCTTTGCGGCAGAGGTGAGTTCGCCCTTCTGCTCCCGCTGGTTGATTTCGTCGCGGTACTCATCTACCCCTTTCTGGTAAGATTTCTGGATAGAACGGCCAGACGGAGTGTAATAACGGGCGACTGTCAGGTTAATTGCAGACCCATCTTCGAACGGGAATTGTTGCTGTACCAGTCCTTTCCCGAAAGAACGGCGGCCAATAATTACGCCACGATCCAGATCCTGCATGGCACCCGCAAAAATCTCGCTGGCCGAAGCTGAATATTCATCTATCAGTACCGCCAGTTTTCCCTGTTCAAAAACACCATCGCCGCTTGCGGTATAATCCTGTCGGGGTTCATGCGCACCCTTTGTATAAACAATCAGTTTACCCTTCGGCAAAAACTCATTAGACAGGGCAGTGGCAGCATTTAAATAGCCACCGCGGTTTCCGCGCAGGTCAATTACCAACTTATTTACACCAGCTTTCTTAAAGGTGCTGAACGCTTTGCGGAAGTCGGTATCCGTAGTGCTCGCAAACTTACTGAACTTCACGTAGCCTGTTTGTGCGTCGAGCTGATACGCGGCATCCAGGCTGGTTAATGGCACGGGCCCACGGGTAAGGTTATAAGTAGCCTGCCCGCCATTTTGCAAATGCTTTACAGCTATGGTAATGCGCGTACCAAAAGGGCCTTCCAGCAATTTACTAACGGTATCGGTAGTAATTCCCGTTCCGGCTACCTGCCTTTTATTTATCGAAAGGATATGATCGCCATTCGTCATTCCTGCTTTAGCGGCCGGGCTGTTTGGGTAAACCATAGTCACCACCATGGTATCGCGCAGCAGGATATATTCAAGGCCCAGGCCGTTAAAGCTGCCTTCCAGGCGTTCATTAACTGAGCGTGCCTGTTGTTTCGCCAGAAAAACAGAATGTGGGTCCAGCTGCTGCAGCATCCCGTTAATGGCATTGGTTTCTATGGTATCAATATTAACGGTATCTACATACCGCTGCTTAATGATCATCAGGGCGCTGTCTACCTTACGGTTTCCCGAAACCTGGCGCGCTACAAAACCTTGATTATTTAGTAAAAGGCCAATAGTAACACCCGCAAGGATCAGAATTATAGAACGGAAAATAAGAGATGCGGCGTGTTTCATTTATAAACAATGCAAATTTACATGCTTAACAGCAAATTAATATGGATAGCTTGTCTCGCTGATTAAAATTTTTATTGAATTTTGCACGTTACTATTTCCAAATGCAAAATACCACCGAACAAGAGTCTTATTATAGCGACCTGGATAAGATGCCTGTTGCAGAATTACTGCAACATATTAACGAACAAGACCAAACTGTACCGGGTGCAGTAGCAAAAGCTATACCCCAATTAGAAAAACTGGTAAATATTGTGGTGGAAAGGATGAGTAACGGGGGGCGGTTATTTTACATTGGCGCGGGTACAAGCGGCAGGTTGGGGGTGGTTGATGCGTCTGAGTGCCCGCCTACTTACGGTGTGCCCTTCGACTGGGTGGTGGGTATCATTGCCGGTGGCGACGGCGCCATACGCAAAGCGGTTGAATTTGCAGAGGACGACCCTGACCAGGCATGGAAAGACCTGGAAGCCTATGAGATTAACGGCGGCGATGTGGTGGTAGGACTTGCCGCATCCGGACGCACGCCATACGTAATTGGTGGTCTAAAAGCGGCTAATGACCATGGCATAGCAACAGGTTGTATTGTTTGCAATGCAGGCAGCCCTGTAGCAGCGGAAGCACAGTTCCCGGTAGAAATTATTACGGGACCCGAATTTGTGACCGGCTCTACCCGGATGAAAGCCGGAACCGCCCAGAAACTGGCCTTGAACATGCTCAGCACTTCGGTGATGATCCGCCTGGGCCGGGTAAAGGGTAATAAAATGGTAGATATGCAGTTAACTAACCATAAACTGGTAGACAGGGGCACACGCATGGTGATGAACGAAACCGGTTTAGACGAACATGCCGCAGAAGCTTTGCTGAAAGCACACGGAAGTGTACGTAAGGCAATAGAAAACTATCTGAAATAAGTACTGCAGACGTATGTCAGGCAGAAGTAAGATGTAGGTAAATCCCTGATAGAAATACGTGGGGTGTGAAAAGATTTAGGTAATTTTATATAGCAGGGCGTTACTATTCATACCTCTGTTTAATTTTATAATGCACGAAATAGAACCATATTACCGCTGGCGGGATGATTATATTGCATCGGAAGACGAGCTATCGCCTTTCTATGCAACGGAGTATAACGAGTTTGAGTTTGATAAGCAGGTATACAACTATTTGCTGCATCCTCAATGGGATTCATTCGGGTCGAACACACTTTACCTGAAAGTGCTTTTTGTTGATTACGAACGCCACTACAGTATTATTGAACTGATCGGCGAATGGAATGATGCCATCAATAACGATATTATGCTGATGAAGCGCGAACTGTTTGAGCTGATGATGGACCAGGGAGTGAATAAGTTTGTGATAATTGGCGAGAATGTGCTGAACTTCCATGCTTCTGACGATTGCTACTATGAAGAGTGGTTTCAGGATGTGGAAGACGGCTGGATTGCAGGTGTGAACTTCCGCGACCATGTGATCGAGGAATTCAAACAGAACAATATAGACTACTACATCAACTTCGGCGGTGGCCTTGACGAACTGAACTGGCGCACCTTACGCCCTTTACAGGTATACAAACGTGTGGAAGAACAAATGATGCGCCGTTTGACTTAATTTTTTCTTCATCAATAATTTTCTACTTTAGCTTTTAAATCATTTAAAAATGGAAAATAAAGATCGTGATCTGACTTACGAAAACGTTATACAACTGGACGATGCGAAAACCGCATCGCGCAATTTTATTGCTAACGTATTTATGTGGATGTTCCTCGCTTTGGGCATCTCTGCATTTTTTGCTTACTTATTTGCCAACGACCTAAGCCTGATGCGGCTGCTGATCAACACTGAAACCAGTGGCCTGAGCGCACTGGGTATGGTGGTGGTATTTAGTCCGCTGGCATTTGTGATGATTATGAACTTCGGCTTTAACCGGATTTCATTTCCGGTGCTGGTAGCGCTATTTATTGCTTACTCATCACTAATGGGTATCAGTCTTAGCTTTATCTTTTTGGCTTACACAGCCGGTTCAATAGCGGCCCTTTTCCTGGTTGCTGCGTTGGTATTTGGCGTAATGGCGGTAGCTGGCTACATTACTCATCAAGACCTGACCAGCTTTGGGAGTTTAATGATGATGGGACTGGTAGGGATTATTCTGGCTTCTGTAGTTAATATGTTTATTCATAGCGCGCAGCTGGATATGATCATCAGCTATGTTGGTGTGGCTGTATTTGTAGGATTAACCGCTTATAAAGTACAAATGCTGAAACAAATCGGCTCAGGCTTGGAATATGGTGATGCTACAGGCAAAAAATTGGCACTGATTGGTGCAATGTCCTTATATATTACCTTTATTAACCTGTTCTTATCGCTATTAAGAATTTTTGGCAGACGCAGATAAATCTTAAAAAATATTTGATAAAGCCACCCAAACAGGTGGCTTTTTTATTTTACCACTATACCTGTTCCATGCAGATCAAAGGCTCACAATTTACCATCAGAACCTGGCAACCCGAGGACGCCGCGTCACTAGCCAGGAATGCCAACAGTCCGTTGGTTTCGCGTTATCTGAAAGACCGCTTTCCCTATCCTTATACCATCAGCGATGCAGAATTATTTATTAAGGGCCATCTACAAGCGGATATCCCTGTCAACTTCGCGATTGATATAGATGGGGAAGTAATCGGCGGGATCGGCTTGCAGTTAAGGGCTGATATTTATGCCCCAACGCCTTTGCTTGGCTATTGGCTAAGCGAACGTTACTGGGGCAAAGGCATCATGGCAGAAGCGGTAAAACTGGTTTGCCAATATGCCTTTGAAAGCCTTAATGCAGCGTGCATTGTTGCCTATGTTTTAGAACAGAACCCACAATCAATGCGGGTTCTGGAAAAAGCCGGCTTTATCCGCCGGGGTATTGTGCCTAAATCAGTTGTTAAACAGGGCAAAATAATGGATGAGCATACTTTTTCGTTGCACCCGCCTGCTAACGCGATTTGATAAAATATTTTACACCCACATTCATCATCTGGCTGCCAATGGAAAAACCGGTATAAGTGGTAAAGGCTGTGTTTTGCATATAGGAAAAACTTGCCTCTACGCGGCGGGCAATATTTACACCTGCAGATACAGGGAAACTAAACCAGAAAGATTCCAGGTCATAAGGCTTTTCCTTATTATAACTAACTGCTAGTTGCGGATCAACATTGGTATAGGTTACTTTATTATCGGTGTAAACCGAGTAATTAAGGCGCGCACCTGCACCAATAAAAAACTTCAACCCTGGCTTGTCATATACATTATAGATAAGTTGTGGAGTGATAGATATATTTGTTTGCCTAAAAGTATAAACCTTCATCTGATCAGGGCCACTAATTACTACCGGAACGCTATACGATGGCTTAATGGTATAAAAAGAAAGCTCTGTGCGAAAAAACACGTGTTGAATGAGCGGGTTTTTCAGCAAGTCAAAACCCACGCTTAGAACCGGCCGATATTCTACATCTGCCGGAGCACCTGTAAAAGGAAAGTTCTCGCCATCAACCGTAGTAGATACCCTTGAAACTGCTGCACCAGCAAATAGCCGCCAGTAAACTTTGCCTTTTTGCAATGTCTGCGACTGCTGGTGATTAATAATATTCACCACACCGATCAGTTTTTGATCGTCATACGTTACATCCTTCAGCAGGTCATCAGTGTTGGTGACAGATGTGTACTTTTTCAAAAGATCCATTAATTGACCTTTGTATAATGCACCGGGTAAAACTGTTGTTTCGCGCATGCGGGGATAGTAACCCAGTTCTACGGGCAAGTTGTCTTTTTCTGCAACGAAGTATCGTGTTTTAATTGCGTCTGATTGGCTGTACAGACTTACGTTAACGCCCTTAACCAGGGTTTTAAGAAATACGGTGTCCTGAATATTGGTGGTATCCACGTATGAAGGCAAGCTGGTAAGAATGTTTTTGTTAAGAGACAGCTTTCCTCTGTAAGAGATAAAAACCTCGGTATTATTAATAGTGAAGGCTTTTAGATCGTTGGCGCCAAACTGAGTGACACTTCGGTCAGAGGTTGAATTTTTGAATTCAATAATCCGCGGCGTATTGTCGTTTTCACGATAATTAATTACGCCTCGTAAGGTATCGCCATTTGTTTTAACAATAAAACCAGGTTGATAATTTGCCTGTGCATAAACCAGGCAGGGTAACAACAGCAACAACGCTGTCCTTAGAAAGAATTTCATTGATAAGGTATCTCTTATTTGATTTTGTCACAAGATAACTTAAAATATTGCTTCTGCAATTCTTTTGGTTGGTTCAGGGTTGCCCATAGTATAAAAATGTAATACAGGTGCACCAAACTTCACCAGTTCCTTACACTGGTTGATCATCCATTCAATACCCACGTCTTTCACATCCTTCTCGGATTTACATTCGTGGATGGCATCGCTTAATGTTTCCGGTATATCGATATGGAAGGTTTTTGCCAGGCTGACCAACTGCTTAGAGTTGGTGATTGGTTTTAAACCAGGAATTACCGGTACATTAATACCATTCGCGCGGCAGTTGTTCACAAATTCGAAATAGCGCTCGTTATCAAAGAACATTTGCGTAACGATGAATTCTGCACCCATATCTACCTTTTGCTTCAGGTATTTAAAGTCGGTCTTCAGGTTTGGCGCTTCGAAGTGTTTTTCGGGATAGCCAGCCACGCCAATACAGAAGTTGGTGTGCTCCATATTGTCATAATCCTCGTGCAGGTATATACCATTGTTCATGTTCACTACCTGCTGCAACAGGTCTGTCGCATAGCAGTGCCCGTTAGGGTTAGGTATAAATGAAGCATCGCCACGACGCGCATCGCCACGGAGTACCAGCACGTTTTCGATACCGAGGAACTGCAGGTCAATCAGCGCATTTTCGGTTTCGTCTTTAGTAAATCCGCCACATAACAGGTGAGGGACAGTATCTACTTTATACTTGTTCATAATCGCTGCACAAATAGCGATAGTGCCTGGGCGTTTACGATAAGCGTGCTTCTCTAACAAGCCGTTCTCGCGCTGCTTAAAGATAAAGTCTTCCCGTAGGGAAGTTACATCAATAAAAGGCGGATTGAACTCCATCAGCGGATCAATAGCATTATATATCCCCTGGATGCTTTGCCCTTTCAATGGCGGTATCAGCTCAAAAGAGAAAAGTGTTTTTCCGTTAGCGTTTTGTATATGTTCGGTGATTTTCATTTTTTAGTATTGAGTTGCGAGTGTTCAGTTGCGAGTAGCGAGCACTTTACTACTTTTAATTACGCCATGATTTGCGACTTATAGTATGTAATAAAACCGGCTAAAAGTTTTCTCACGATTTCTAATTTTTGTAGAAGAAGATTTAATTGCTCTTCAGTAATAAATTGGAGGTCATATGATAGATAAAGCTGAGCTTCTAACTCATATGCGGAGCCGCGAGCTACGTAGAAAAATTGAATCGAATCTTTTAGATGTTGCCTTCCGCAACCCTCTGCTATGTTGGAAGGGATAGATATTACCGAGCGCTTAATTTGAGATTGTAGTCCAAACATTTCTTCTCTGGGAAAACCAGAAATATTATCGTAAACAAGTTTCACTAAAATCCTGGATTCTTTCCAAACTTCTAAACTAGTAAATAACATTTCTATTGTAAGCTGATTTAAATTACCGGGAACTCGCAACTGACAACTCGCACCTATCTAATATGCCAAATTAGGCCCTAACCATTTTTCAACGGTTTCTACAGACATGTTTTTGCGGTGCGCATAATCTTCCACCTGGTCTTTGCTGATGCGGCCGAGACCGAAGTAGCGTGCCTGCGGATGGGCAAAGTAGAACCCGCTTACAGATGCGGCAGGCATCATGGCCAGGCTTTCTGTGAGGTACATGTGTGCGTTGTCTTCCGCTTTCAACAGATCAAATAGCGTAGTTTTTTCGGTATGGTCCGGACAGGCTGGATAACCCGGCGCCGGGCGGATGCCCTGGTATTCTTCCTTGATCAGGTCTTCATTGCTCAGTGCTTCATCTTTCGCATAACCCCAATATTCACGACGAACGAGTTCGTGCATTTTTTCGGCAAAAGCTTCGGCTAAACGGTCTGCCAGGGCTTTAGCCATAATGCTGTTATAATCGTCGTGGTCGCGCTCAAATTCAGCCACCAATTCGTCGCAACCGATGCCTGCCGTAACGGCAAAGCCACCAAAATGATCAGGCACGCCACTTTCTTTAGGTGCGATGAAGTCAGATAGCGCGTAATAAGGCTCGCCTTTCGCTTTTTCAGCCTGCTGGCGAAGCGTATGGATCTTAGCCAGTACCTGCGAACGGTTCTCATCTGCATATAACTCAATGTCGTCGCCTACGCTGTTGGCCGACCAGAAACCAATGACGCCATTGGCCTGCAGCAACTTGTCTTTTACTATGCGGTTCAACAGTACCTGGGCATCATCGTAAAGCTTTTTAGCTTCGGTACCAACGTACTGATCGTTAAAAATCTTCGGATAACTGCCGCGAAGTTCCCATGTATGGAAAAATGGTGTCCAATCGATATAAGGAACCAGTTCTTCCAGCGGAAAAGCCTCAAAAACTTTAGTACCTGTAAAGGTAGGCTTTGGCGGAATTGAACCGTTTAAATTGATCGCACATTTTTGCAAACGGGCTTCAGTAATGCTAACGAATCGCTTATCATTACGCTTATTTAAGTGCGCCTCGCGTGCTTTTGCGTATTCATCTTTAATGGTTTGCACATAGGCATCCCGGCCCTCTTTATTCAGCAAATTACTGCATACGGTAACACTGCGTGAAGCGTCCAAAACGTGGATAGCCGGGCCCGAATAGTTCGGGGCGATTTTAACTGCAGCATGGATACGAGAGGTGGTTGCACCACCGACAATCAGCGGAATGTCTAAGCCTTCGCGTTCCATCTCTTTGGCAAAATGCACCATTTCATCCAATGAAGGGGTGATCAACCCGCTTAAGCCGATGATATCTACCTGCTGCTTTTTGGCTTCGTCAAGAATCCGTTGTGCAGGTACCATAACCCCAAGGTCTATCACCTCGAAGTTGTTACAAGCCAACACAACGCCAACAATGTTTTTACCGATGTCGTGGACGTCGCCCTTAACGGTCGCCAACAAAATTTTGCCTGCGGATGATGAAGCCCCGCTTCCGCCAGCAAGTTTTTCGGCTTCAATAAACGGCAGCAAATAAGCAACCGCCTTTTTCATTACCCGTGCTGATTTTACCACCTGCGGCAGAAACATTTTACCTGAACCAAACAGATCGCCCACGATGTTCATGCCATCCATCAACGGACCTTCGATCACTTCCAGCGGACGGGCGTATTTTTGGCGGGCCTCTTCCACATCGGCGTCCAGATACTCGATAATTCCTTTAACCAACGCATGCGACAGCCTTTCCTCTACCGGGTTATTTCGCCAGGCTTCGTCCTTAACAGCTTCCTTGCCTTTAGCTTTAACGGTTTCTGCAAATTCTACCAAACGTTCCGTTGCTTCAGGATGACGGTTTAGCAATACATCTTCTACCTTTTCGAGCAGTTCTTTCGGTATCTCTTCATACACCTCCAGCATACCTGCATTCACAATCCCCATATCCATACCCGCTTTAATGGCGTGGTACAGGAATGCAGAGTGCATGGCTTCGCGGACAACGTTGTTACCGCGGAACGAAAAGGATATGTTACTTACCCCGCCACTCACTTTCGCATAAGGCAGGTTTTGTTTTATCCAGCGTGTAGCTTCAATGAAATCGACAGCATAGTTATTGTGCTCTTCCAAGCCTGTAGCTACCGTTAAAATATTCGGGTCGAAAATGATATCCTGCGGCGGGAAACCTACTTCATCTACCAGGATGTCGTAAGATCGTTTACAGATTTCGATCCGCCGCTCCAACGAATCTGCCTGACCTTGCTCGTCAAAAGCCATTACTACCGCAGCAGCGCCGTAGCTCATGATCTTACGGGCGTATTCTTTAAACTTATCCTCGCCCTCTTTCAGCGAAATGGAATTAACAATGCCTTTTCCCTGTAAACACTTTAATCCGGCCTCAATCACTGTCCATTTAGACGAGTCGATCATGATGGGCAGTTTGGCAATATCAGGCTCGGAAGCAACCAGGTTCAGGAACTTCACCATCACCGCCTCCGAATCGATCATCCCCTCATCCATATTGATGTCGATCACTTGGGCGCCGCCCTCTACTTGCTGGCGAGCAACAGAAAGTGCTTCCTCGTAATTCTCTGCCAGGATCAGTTTCGAAAATTTTGGGGAACCGGTAATGTTGGTACGCTCACCTACGTTTACGAAGTTGGTTTCGGGTGTAACATTAAAGGCCTCTAAACCGCTTAACCTCAAATATGGTTCAACTGTGGGTAATGGTCTCGGCGGATATTTTGCAGCTCTATCGGCAATACATTTGATATGGTCTGGTGTGGTACCGCAGCACCCCCCTACTATATTGACAAAGCCAGATTGAAGGAAATCATCTATAAAATGCGCTGTTTCGTGCGGCAGTTCGTCATACTGACCGAATTCGTTCGGCAGACCAGCGTTTGGATATGCTGAAATGAATACATCTGCCTTATTAGAAAGCTCCTCTATATGCGGACGCATTTCTTTGGCACCTAAAGCACAGTTTAAACCTACCGATAACAGGTTTGCGTGGCGGATGGAATTCCAGAATGCTTCCACCGTTTGCCCTGATAAGGTACGACCAGAAGCGTCTGTAATGGTGCCAGAGATCATGATCGGCAAACCGTCAGGCCCCCCTCTAAATCTCCCCCCGGTGGAGGGAGACTTTTTAAGTTCATCGAAGTATCTATGCGCTGCGAAAAGCGCCGCTTTAGCGTTCAGCGTATCGAAGATGGTCTCGATCAGCAACACGTCAGAACCGCCATCAACCAATCCACGGATCTGCTCGTAATAAGCCTCCGCCAAATCGTCAAATGTAACCGCCCGGTAACCGGGGTCATTTACATCCGGCGACAGGGAGGCTGTACGATTGGTTGGGCCAACAGCTCCTGCTACAAAACGCGGCTTCTCAGGTGTTTTAATATTCCACTCATCAACTGCTTCGCGGGCTAAACGGGCACCTTCATAGCTCATTTCATAAGCCAGATCTTCCATGTGGTAATCGGCCAGAGAAATCCGTTGCGTGCTGAAGCTGTTGGTCTCAATAATATCTGCACCGGCTGCCAGGTATTCGTGGTGAATCGCCTTGATCACGTCCGGGCGTGTAATATTCAGCAGGTCATTATTACCCTTCAGATCAGAAGGATGGTTCTTAAACCGTTCTCCGCGAAAATCAGCTTCAGTTAACTGATACCGCTGGATCATGGTACCCATCGCCCCATCAATCACTAAAATGCGCTGCGCTAATTCTTTCCTAATATCCATTCTATTGTATCAAGTAGTCGGTATCAAGTATCAAGATCAGCTTCATACCATCAGCTATTAAGCAACCGGCATCAAAAAAATCCTGATACTAATTACTTGATACTTGATACCAAAAGGGCTTAGTAGAAAAAGTCGGTTTGTTCTGACTTTCGCTTATCCGTCTCGAACTGGCAAGTGTTCGCCCGAGTAGAATGTAGCACCTTGTAAGCACAGGTTGCTAAGATTTCGCAGGGTCTAATCCCTCCATCTTTCTCTATAAGCGTTGCAAAGTTGCACAATAACCTATTAAAAAACAAATCCACTGGTACAAGCCAATGGATTTGAAGATTTTGTAGTTATTGTAGTGTAAATAGTTGCATTGTTAACGTTCTTCTTTTTTGGCCGTCAAAAAAGAAGAACCAAGAAAAAACTCGTCGCTAGCGCCGCAGTCTATGCACCTGTTCTGCAACTTCAAATCCTGTGGTTTCCGCCTGCGCCGGATGCGACAATTAGCGCGCTCACGTTCCGTTCGTCACGTCAGTTGCTTTAACGTTTTAGGAAGAGCGCGAGCCTAAATGTCAAAACTTGCGGGCCAGCCCAACGGACTCCTTCGGAGGAGTATGGCGTGAATGAAGCCCCAACTAAACGGCAAAGCCTTCATGAACATCCAAAAAAAATGCGAATAATCCTATCCCCCAGTTGGCAGAAGAAATTGATTCCCTCTCCTTTGGAGAGGGTTAGGGTGAGGTCACCGCGTTTATTTCGCTCTCCCTAACGCGTATTGAATCCCTCCCAGCAAATGCTGAAGGAATAATGGGTCACTATAATCTTCATCAGTGTGACCAAGTGCTGTATAAAATGCACGGCCGCCATCGTAGGTGTGGTACCAGCTCATAGGGTGGTTATCGCCGTTCTCGCCTCCGGTGTAGCTTTTCTCGTCTATCTTCATTACTACGTGCAGGTCATCAGCAAAAGAGCGGTAGTTATACAATTCGTCGAAATGCTTCCACTCTTTCGGCAGGTGTTTAGTGGCAATAAAGTTTGGATCGACAATGTTAAACACGGCCTCCTGTTGCTTCGGATGACTTTTGAAATAAGCGCCTACCAAGCCGCCGTACCAGGGCCAGTCATACTCGGTATCTGCAGCAGCATGTACGCCAACGTAGCCATGCCCTTTTTCGATATATCTTTTAAATGCTTCCTGCTGCTCTTCATTCAATACATCACCCGTAGTACTTAGGAATATTACTGCCGTATATTTCTTCAGATTTGCATCAGTGAATTTGGCCGCATCGGTGGTCGTATCTACTTCGAAGTTATTCTCGGCGCCCAGTTTCATCACGGCAGGCACCCCAACTGCGATAGATTTATGGTGGAAACCGGCAGTTTTAGAAAATACGAGCACACGAGGTTTTGCCGCCATAGCCAGGTTTAACATGGCAAAGAACAAGGCCGGGGCCAACAGGTAGTTTTTAAATTTCATAAGCTTTTATAATTGGATAAATGGCTATTTCTGAAAACCATTACGAAACATGAAGTTACTATTTCTTACCGCATAAAAACAAAAAAAGGGAATACGAATGTACTCCCTCATTATAGCAGCTATTTAACAATTACAATTCCTTGCTGTCGTTGTTATTGTTATCGTTGTTCGTATTGTTGATCTTGCGTTCAGGTACGCTCACCACGCGATAGCTTGTACCATGGCTGGTTTTGGTCTCTTCCAGGTAAATATTATCCGGGGTTACCCAATATTTTTTACCATTCAGCGTAATCTTGCGCGCACCATCAGGCAACTGGTCGGTCATGTCGCCCACTTGTGGCATTTGCGGCGCGGCATCCTGGTTAACGGTACCGTTATCATTACCCGGATCTACTTCAGTGCCGCCATTGGTATTCAGCACACCATCTCTTCCGGCTACCACATAAACCTGCTTACCGTCGGCATTAACCGATGGGCGGTAATAAACACCGTTGAACTCATAGAAAGCCTGGCCGTCTATCTGGATAGGTTGCGCACCTTGTGGCAGCGAAGGTACTTCGGCACCAACCGGCGGAGCTACTACCTGGTAACCGCCATCTGCATACGGCGCATAGAAAGTTCCTCCATAATAGAAAAATTGGTTAGGGCCCCAATAGAACGGGTAATAACCTAGAGGCAATACACCTATACGTACGCCGATGCCCGAGTAATAAGGGCGATAATAGCCGTGGAAACCTACGCCAACACTGATACGTGGACCAGCATAAAAACGCGGACCGGCATAAAAGCCGCCGTGGAAGCCTCCCCTGAAACCGCCTCTGCCCCGTTGGGCGTCGGCGTGAGTAGCCACTCCTGCTAATAGCAGGCTGGCAAGGCCAAATTTTGCGATTAATTTAAATGGGGTATTCATGATAATAATTAAAGATTAAAACGATGCTTTAACGTTATTTTAAAAATAAATTATGCCTTCTTAAAATTAAAGCTGTTATTTAGACATTACGATGTGCCGATGGTTTAAGCATCCTATGAAAAAATTTAATAAAAAATCTATCATCTAACTGCTCCTGAAAGGGGTATCACAATAAGCAATCAATCAATTTTCACATATGAGTTTTCAAGATCAAATCAGATCACTGTTTGTAGAAGAAAGCCAGATACCAGAGGAGTTCCGGATCGAAGAAATCCACCAGCGCGAGTATCTCTGCAATGGTGAGATGAAAAAGTGGGATGGCGAAGTAACCGAAGTTTATTCGCCGGTTTGCATCCCCGGCCCTGATGGCCTAACCCGCAAACTGATTGGCACCTACCCGGTAGGTACCGAAAAAGAAGCAAACGAAGCCCTCGAAGCGGCTATGGCTGCTTATGACAATGGCCGCGGCGAATGGCCTACCATGAGTGTTGAAGGCCGAATTAAGTGTATGGAGAAATTCGTATACAAAATGGCTGAGCAACGCGACCTGGTAATTAAACTGATCATGTGGGAGATCGGTAAATCTTATGCTGATTCTTCCAAAGAGTTTGACCGTACCGTCGACTATATCAACATGACGATAGATGCACTGAAAGATACAGACCGGCAGTCGTCACGTTTTGAAATTGCCGAAGGCGTTGTTGCACAAACCCGCCGTGCACCGCTGGGCGTAGTGCTTTGTATGGGGCCGTTTAACTATCCGCTGAACGAAACTTACACCACGCTGATCCCGGCGATCATCATGGGGAATACCATTCTTTTCAAACCACCGAAACACGGTACTTTAGTTCACTATCCATTATTAAAAGCTTTCCAGGAATCTTTCCCTAAAGGTGTGGTGAACACGGTATATGGCCGTGGTGCAAACGTTACCCCAGGGCTGATGGCTACCGGAAACATCAATGTGCTGGCCTTCATCGGCTCGAGCAAGGTAGCGAACGACCTGAAAAAGCGTCATCCTAAAATTAACCGCCTGCGCGCGGTGTTAAGCCTCGACGCTAAGAATGCAGCCATCGTCACCAAAACTGCCAATTTACCTTTGGCTGTAAGCGAGTGTATCTTAGGCTCACTTTCTTATAACGGTCAGCGTTGCACCGCCATCAAGATCATCCATGTACATAAAGATGTGGCGGATGAATTCCTGAAACTGCTAAGCGAAGCCGTTGCTAAATTAAACATTGGCATGCCATGGGTAAAAGGTGTAAACCTTACCCCGGTTGCAGAGCCTGGTAAACCCGCTTATCTGAAAGAATGTATTGATGATGCTATTGCGAACGGCGCAAGGGTAGTGAACGAAAACGGCGGCACCACCGTTGAATCTTTTGTTTTCCCTGCGGTGGTTTATCCAATCAATGAGAAAATGAAACTTTACCGCGAAGAGCAGTTTGGCCCGGTGATTCCGGTATTGCCGTTTGATTCTATCGAGGAGCCGATCGAATACCAGATCAATTCGCCGCACGGTATGCAGGTAAGTATCTTTAGTAATGATGCTTCTGAAACTGCCGCTTTGATAGATCCGTTTGTTAACCTGGTCAGCCGCGTAAATATCAACAGTCAGTGCCAGCGCGGACCAGACGTATTTCCGTTCACCGGCCGTAAAGACAGTGCCGAAGGAACCTTGTCTGTTCACGATGCGCTGCGTTCATTCTCTATCCGTTCTTTAGTAGCTGCTAAGCTGAACGATACCAACAAACAACTGATCAATGCGATAGTGAAGGAACACGACTCTAACTTCCTGAGCACCGACTTTATTTTCTAAAAAAATAACAGATTGTTATATCTTAAGCCATTGTTGCGTAAAGGCAGCAATGGCTTTTTATTTTTCTTCCAGTATTTTTGGGGCCGAATTATCGTTTATCATAACTACCGCAAACTACCCACTATCTCATGAAATCAACCGCTATCTACCTTTTCGCACTGCTAACCCTGTTATGCTCGTGTAAATCTGAATACCTTACCAATGCCATGTTTCAGAACGATGTGCAGTACATGGCAAAAGCACACTCCACAGATTCTGTAAAAACCCATACTTATGCTTCTGGTGTACTAGCCATCCATAGCGGCGACCAGTTTGGCAACGCTTACGGCACCGCCGGTATGCTGAATGTTTACCAATCGCATACACTTGCAGAACCCAACCTTAACGTTGCTTATGGCGTATTTGGCTATGCGGGAAACTATTCCAGAACTTCGGACAATAACAATAGTAAAAGCACTGCCGATTTTAGTAAAGGTTTCAGTGGTATTGGCGGCAACTTTTCCATTTCGGGATATATACCAGGCAAGAAGGCAGACTGGAGGGTATTAGGTGTAGATGTGATGTATAGTAAAGAATTTGGCGACTATGCCGCTTTCAGGAAGCAGGGTATTAATAATGATGATTACACCTTCTACCCCAGCAGCAGGTTATTCACCTGGGGGCTTTTCTCTGAAGTGCTGATCAAGAATTCCGACGATGTTTCTTTAGGTTTCAAACTGGGTTTATACAACTCTCCCAACCAGCCCCACCGTGTAGAAGGATTGCCTATCAATAACGTAAATCTCAACGCTGTTGTGGGCTACCGCCACCTGATGTTTATCAGTTCGCTAAAACTGATACCGACAGATGTCTTCCTGTTTCCGTCGGGCTTTCAGATCGGCGCTGCTTACCGGTTTTAAACTCCGGTATAGGCCTTTACCCTTTGCCGCTGGCTGCCCAGTCCATCAATACCGCATTCCACCAGGTCACCGGGCTTTAAAAATACAGGCGGTTTAAACCCGGCACCAGAACCTGCCGGCGAACCGGTAGAAACCACATCGCCTGGGTACAATGTCATGAACTGGGTAATGTAAGCGACCAGGTAAAACGGGTTAAAGATCATATCCGCCGTAGTGCCATTCTGCATCAGTTTGCCATTCAGGCTCATCCAAACGTGCAGGTTACCTGTATCTGGTATTTCATCGGTGGTAACCAGGTAAGGGCCAATGGGTGCAAAAGTATCACAACCCTTGCCTTTGTCCCAGGTGCCGTTACGTTCGAACATAAAAGCACGTTCGGATACATCATTATGCAAAACGTATCCTGCCAGGTAATCCTTCACCTGTTCTTCTTTCAGGTACGACGCCTTTTTACCGATCACCATGGCAAACTCCGTCTCCCAATCGGTCTTTTCAGAACCCTGCGGTATCACAATATCATCATAGGGGCCGTTTAACGCCGAGTTACTTTTGATAAAAATCACCGGCTCCTTTGGGAGTGCGGCGCCTACTTCTGCAGCATGGTCTTTATAATTCAATCCCACACATACAATTTTTGAAGGCCTGGCGACGGCGCTGCCAAGGCGAACGTCGCCGTTCAGCCGAACCAATCCCTCCGGCTTTTGCTTCACCAAATCTGCAACACGTTTTAACCCATCCGTCTCAAAAAAAGCTTCGTCGTAGTTGCTGATAAAGGCCGAAATGTCGTACTTTATCTCATCGATTAAAATTCCAGGCTTTTCCTGTCCCGGCTGTCCGTATCTGAAAAGTTTCATTTAGATAGTCCTTTTGCTTCAAATATGAAGAAATATCTTTGGTTATTGTTTATGGTTTGTTGTGGTTGCGGTTTAAAAAAAGCGCCGTCTGCTCTAAATGCAAGCGTTGTAAACACGCATACAGTCATCATTAGCTTTGGTGATAAAAACCAGCTGTCCGACTTCAAACAAGATGCTTTTTCGAACGAAAGCTGGCAGAAACTATTACCTGTTTACAAAATGCCGGCAGATACAGACATGAAGGATTTCCAGGAGCCGCAGCCCGGTAAATACCTGTTGCGCGATAACGCTGTTGTATTTACGCCCGATACTCCACTTGTAAAAGGACAACGCTATTTTGTAAGGCTTTATCAATTTGCAGATCAGGAAAGCGCCTTCGATATTTTAAAAACCAGATGGAAAGGAAGAAGGCCGCAGTATGCAGAGAAAACATTCAGGCCTTAAAAAGCGAATACCTCCGGTCATTTACCGAAGGTATAGCTCCTTGTCTGAAAATAGTTTTAAGACTTAATCGATGTGGATGCTTTCAATACCTTTTTCCAGGGCATGTTCTTTAACACCAGGAATTTTAACGCCTTCAGCACGGAATACCGTAAAATCAGTTACACCGATAAATCCAAAGAACAACTTCAGGTAAGGCACTACAAAGTCGTAACCTTTAGCAGGGCCGTCAGAGTAAATCCCTCCAGAAGACATGGCCACATAAGCTTTCTTATCTTTCAATAATCCGACAGGGCCGTTCTCGCTATAATTAAAAGTTATTCCCGCCCGTGTAATATGATCCATCCAGGCCTTTAAAGTAGTGTGAATGGTAAAATTGTAAAGCGGCGCGCCAATAACAATAATGTCCGAATCCAGCAGTTGCTTTACCGCCTCGTCTGAGTAACGCAGCGATGCCTTATCTTCCTCGGTAAGCTGTTCGCCGGGTGTAAACATTGCCTGCAGAATTTTAGGGTTCAGGTGCGGAATATCCAGCTCATTCAAATTCACCTCGTCAACGGTACTGCCCGGATACTTTTCTATTACCTTTTCTACAACTGCCCGTCCTAATTTTATACTGTAAGACTGATCTCCCTGAATGCTGGAAATTAAATGAAGAATGCGTTTCATAAAAACTTATTTAATGTTTTACCTTTTTAGGCGGGAGTTTTAAGTATTAAAATGCCATTAGTTTTTTGCCGTCAGGCCTTTGCTCCCGCAATTCCTATGGCAAAGTTACCCCGGCATGCTATTCAAAAGATAGTACTTACCCAAAGGAAAGCGCTTACTTTCAGGAAAGTACGTAGCTTTGGGGTATGGCAATATTGATAGATAATGAGGTTTTTACCAAGCAGGAATGTGTCGGCTCGCTTAACAACGTGCTTGACGCACTGTACGTATTAGGAGGCAAGTGGACATTGCCGTTGATATTAACCCTTGTGCAATCGCCGAAAAGATTTAACGAGATTCAGAACGAACTGAAGGGCATTTCGCCAAAGGTTCTGGCAAAGGAATTAAAAGGGTTGGAACTGAATGAGTGCATCCGGCGCACTGTTTATCCAACTACACCTGTAACCATTATTTACGAAGCCACAGAACATAGCCTTACTTTAAAAAATGTACTGCACGAGTTGAGCGTTTGGGGCGGGCAGCATAAAGAAAAGATCAAGAGCAGCATGAAAAATAAGGCGAAAAGCACGGCAGGCAGTTCGTTAGTTTAATCCGGGTTCTAAGTAATTATCAGCTGTTCTACTTGGTTGATTTAATAAACTTTATAAAAACGAAACCACCATTTTTTCCACACCAAACACTTGAAAATCAAATAAAAGTTATTATATTTGCATCATCAGAAAAAAAGAGGGGGCCGCATGCCCCCTCTTTTTGGTTTTTATCAGTTAAACTCCAGATGGCGAATATTGAAAAGCGGGTAACCGAACTGGTTGAAGAAAAGCTGGCTGAAATGCCCGAAATTTTCCTGGTAAGCGTGCGGATGCAGCCCAACGGAAAATTAATAATTTTAATTGATGGCGATAACGGCGCCGGGATTGATGCGGTAGCCCAGATCAGCCGGTTTGTAGGACATTTCCTGGAAGAGGAAAACGTGATCGACCACGCCTACACACTGGAAGTATCGTCGCCGGGGATTGATACCCCCCTAACCCTGCACCGCCAGTACGTGAAAAACGTTGGTCGCACTGTAGGCTTAAAAATGGCAGACGGCACCAAAAAAGAAGGCCAGCTGATTGCTGCCGATGAAAATGCATTAACCATAATTGAGAAGATAAAAGTAAAAGGTAAAAAAGCTGAGGAAGTGGAAACGGTGGTTCCGCTGGATCAGATTACAGAAACAAAGGTTTTAATATCATTTAAGTAAAGATGAGCACCAATATTAACTTGATAGACTCTTTCCAGGAGTTTAAGGATTTTAAGAACATTGACCGCCCAACCATGATGAGCGTGCTGGAGGATGTATTCCGCAGCATGATCAGAAAAAAATATGGTACAGACGAGAATTGCGACGTGATTGTTAACACGGATAATGGTGACTTGGAGATCTGGCGTACGCGTACCGTAGTTGAGGATGGTTTCTCTGAAGATGACGACCTGGAAATTGAACTGGCAGAAGCCCTGCAGACAGATGAGGACCTGGAAGTTGGCGACGAGTTTGTAGAGCAGATCACATTGGAAAGCTTTGGCCGCCGTGCTATCCTGGCTGCCCGCCAGACACTGGTATCCAAAATTTTAGAATTAGAGAAGGATGAGATCTTCAAAAAATACAAAGACCGTGTAGGCGAAATTGTTACCGGCGAAGTTTACCAGGTTTGGAAAAAAGAAACCCTGGTGCTTGACGATGAAGGCAATGAACTGCTGCTGCCAAAATCAGAACAGATCCCTGCCGACTACTTCAAGAAAGGTGATAACGTTAAAGCAGTGGTGAGCAAAGTAGATATGATGAACAGCAACCCGAAGATCATCATCTCGCGTACCGCACCAGAGTTTTTACAGCGTTTATTCGAGTTGGAAGTACCCGAAATTTTTGACGGTTTGATCACCATTAAGAAGATCGTTCGCGAACCGGGTGAAAGAGCTAAAGTAGCGGTAGAATCTTATGATGACCGTATTGACCCGGTAGGCGCCTGCGTGGGTATGAAAGGCTCACGTATCCACGGTATCGTACGCGAACTGAAGAACGAGAACATAGACGTTATTAACTACACCAATAACAGCCAGCTGTACATTCAGCGCGCATTATCACCGGCCAAGATCACGTCTATCAAATTAGATGAAGAGAAAAAAACGGCTGCAGTGTATTTAAAACCCGATCAGGTATCATTAGCGATCGGCCGTGGCGGACACAACATAAAACTGGCAGGTAAATTGACGGGTTATGAAATTGACGTTTACCGCGAAGCAGATGAGCAGGAAGAGGATGTGGACATCGAAGAATTTGCAGATGAAATTGACAGCTGGATCCTTGATGAGTTTAAACGCATCGGTCTGGATACTGCCAAGTCTGTATTAGCTTTAACCGTTAACGAATTGGTAAAACGTACTGACCTTGAAGAAGAAACCGTTAAGGAAGTTTTATCTATTCTGCAGGCAGAATTTGAATAACAATCAATATGCGGAATTAAAATCGTATTTTTGCATATAGCGTAAAGAGAAAATATATTAAATGTCAGAAGACAAATCCATAAAATTAATTAAAGCGGTAAAAGAGCTTAACATTGGTATGGGCACCATTGTCGACTTTTTAGCAGCTAAGGGGTACAAGGTTGAGAAATCACCCCTCGCTAAACTCGACGGTGAAATGTACAACGTACTGTTAAAGGAATTTGCTGCCGACAAAATCATCAAGGAAGAAGCCAAGCAGATCCACATCGGGAAGATCCGTCGTGACGAGCCTGGCCAAAATCCGGAAAAACCTTTTGAAAACCGTCCGCGTTCAAAAGACTTTGAACAGGACGAAATACTGATTAAAAACGCCGGACACGCTCCTGCCGTAACGCCGGCAGAAAAGGCAAAGCCAGCCGAAGAACAATCAGAACGCGCGGAAGGTTCGCTGCCTGGCGTTAAAGTGGTGGGTAAAATTAACCTTGACGACCTGAACGGTCGTGGCAAGCAAGAGGCTAAACCTGCAGCACCTACGCCTGCACCGGCACCGGAAGTTAAACAACCGGAGCCGCAGCCAGAACCTGTAAAACCAGAACCGGTTACACCACCGGTCGCTGAAAAACCAGCTGCACCTACACCAGCCCCGGAAGTTAAACAACCGGAACCACAGCCAGCGCCTGTAAAACCAGAACCGATTACACCACCGGTTGCTGAAAAACCAGCTGCACCTGCACCAACACCGGAAGTTAAACAACCAGAGCCAAAGGCAGAGCCTGCAAAACCTGCTTCGGCGCCAGCGGCAGAGGAAGCACCGGCACCAGAAAATGAAGTAATCCGTGCGAAGGCAGAACGCCTGAGCGGACCGAACATCATCGGTAAGATCCAGCTTCCGGTTGAGCAACCGAAACGCAGCGGACCGGTAGCATCTTCATCAAATACAAATAATAATTCTGCCGATCAGCGCCGTAAACGCAAACGCAAGGATACACCGTTTAACCAGCAACAAGGCGGTGGCGGACAGCAGCAGGGTAATAATAACCAGCAGCGCGGCCCGCACCAGGGTGGCGGCCAGAACAGGCCAGGCCAGGGTGGCCGTCCGGATTTCCGGAACAACCGCAACAATGCGCCTTCTACACCGAAGGAAGAACCTTCAGAAAAAGAAATACAAGACCAGATTAAAGCAACCCTGGCCCGCTTAAGCGGTGCAGGTAAATCTGGCAAGTTTGCACAACGTGCTAAATTCCGCCGTCAGAAACGTGATGACATAGCGGCTTCTGCAGAGGAAGCAGCATTGGAACAGGAAATGCAATCCAGGGTGCTGAAAGTAACAGAGTTCGTTACCGCGAACGAGTTAGCCAGCATGATGGACGTGGGCGTAACACAGGTAATTTCTACCTGTATGAGCTTAGGCATGTTCGTTTCCATCAACCAAAGGCTGGATGCGGAAACGCTGAGCATTGTTGCCGAAGAATTTGGTTACGAAATTGAATTTGTTAAACCAGAAGACGAAGAAGTTAACCTGGATGAACCGGATAGCGAAGAAAACCTGATCCCGCGTTCACCGATTGTGACCATTATGGGCCACGTTGACCACGGTAAAACCTCTTTGCTAGACTTTATCCGTAAAACTAACGTCATCGCCGGCGAGGCGGGTGGTATCACCCAGCACATTGGCGCCTACGAAGTTCAACTGGCGGATAACAAAGGTAAAATTACCTTCCTGGATACCCCTGGTCACGAAGCGTTTACCGCGATGCGTGCCCGTGGTGCACAGGTAACAGATATTGTAATTATTGTGATCGCTGCGGATGACAGCGTGATGCCGCAAACCCGCGAGGCCATCAACCACGCACAGGCTGCAGGCGCACCAATCATCTTTGCCTTCAACAAAATGGACCGTCCGGGTGCGAACGCAGATAAAGTGCGCGAGCAGTTAGCCGGTATGAACATCCTGGTTGAAGAATGGGGCGGTAAATACCAAACTGCAGAAATATCTGCCAAAACAGGTATGGGCGTAGAGCTGCTGCTTGAAAAAGTATTACTCGAAGCCGAATTACTGGAACTGAGAGCTAACCCGAATAAACGTGCCGTTGGTACCGTTATCGAGGCTGCTTTAGATAAAGGCCGTGGTATTGTAACTACCGTACTGGTACAAGCCGGTACACTGCGAGTAGGTGACCCTATCCTGGCAGGTTGCTATAGCGGGCGTGTTAAAGCTTTATCTAACGAGCGCGGCGCGCGTATAGACTTTGCGGGTCCTTCTACCCCGGTACAGGTACTGGGTATGCAGGGTGCCCCGACCGCCGGTGATAAATTCAACGTAACTGAGACCGAAGTTGAGGCACGCGAAATTGCCAACAAACGTTTGCAGTTACAACGCGAGCAGGGCTTACGTACGCAGAAACATATTACACTGGATGAGATTGGCCGCCGTTTGGCTATCGGCAACTTTAAAGAGCTGAACATTATTGTTAAAGGTGACGTGGATGGTTCTATCGAAGCGTTATCAGACTCTTTACTGAAGCTGTCTAAAGACGAGATCCAGGTGAACATTATCTCTAAAGCGGTAGGTCAGATCTCTGATTCAGACGTATTGCTAGCTTCTGCTTCCGATGCGATCATTATCGGTTTCCAGGTACGCCCTTCTGCAAGTGCGCGTAAACTGGCCGAGCAGGAGCAGATCGATATCCGCCTGTACTCGATCATCTATGACGCGATCAACGAGATCAAGGCGGCGATGGAAGGCATGCTTGCACCGACCTATGAAGAGAAGATTGTTGCGAACGTAGAGATCCGCGAAACCTTCAAGATCAGTAAGGTGGGTACCATTGCAGGTTGTATGGTGTTGGATGGTAAAATTACCCGTAACAGCAAGATCCGTATCATTCGCGATGGTGTAGTAGTTTACACTGGCGAACTGGCTTCACTAAAACGTTACAAAGACGACGTGAAAGAAGTGAACGCAGGTTACGAGTGTGGTTTGAACATTCAGAACTTCAACAACATCGAGGTAGGCGACATTGTAGAAGCTTACGAAAACGTAGAAGTAAAACGCAAGTTGTCTTAACAAACAGTTGTGTTGAAAATATCAAACCCTTCGGGCATTCCCCGGAGGGTTTTTTATTTATGAATGTTTGATATCTTTCTTCAGCATCTTCAATTCGGCCACAATAATGTAGCTCACCACAATCAGGAAAGCCCAGGAACTGATCTTCTGATAATCTACCATCGCCCAGGTTTTATGCTGGTAAGCGTACTTCCACGCGCCAAATCGGGTGGCGATATTCTCCGCGATCCAGATGAAGAAACCAATGAGCAGAAAAGATACCACTACTGGCATGCGGTGTGATTTACGTTCGATGTAGTAAACCACCTGCGATTGCCGGAATAAAATCACCACCAGCAGCCCGATGTAATAGCGTAAGTCGGGAATGAAATGATTGGTGAAGAAGTTGATGTAAATTAAAGCCCCTGTAACACGTACCCACCAGTGGTTAGGCCAGTGAATCATCTCCAGATCAAACCTGCGCTAGGCCTGGCAAAGATAACTGGCCACGCTGGCATACATAAAGCCGCTGTATAACGGCACGCCGTAAAACTTGGTATAAGCCGTTTCCGGGTAGCTCCACGAACCGATGTGTACCTTAAAAAGCTCCATACATAGCCCAAGCAAATGGAATACACAAATCACCAGCACTTCGTCCAATGTTTCTATTTTAAGTAAAAACAAAGCCAGCTGGATCACCACGCAGGCGATCAGCATAAAATCGTAACGGGGAATAATGCCAGAAAACAAATGCGAAAGCGCCAGCGAAGTAAAAACCAATACGGGAAAAATACAAGACAAGGCTTGCTGGATGCCAAAGACGAGAAACTGACGAAGGCTATGGTTCAAAGCTTTACAATTTCTATAAAAATAGAAAAGCCTCCGGAATACCGAAGACTTTGTAGTAGTATTATCGTCGATTGAGTAACAACTTACTGATCGTCGCTGCTGTCGTCTGTCTTCTTAGCGGCAGCGAGGGTTAGCTGCGGCTTGCCGATCACTTTGTAAGTCCCGTCGCCTTTGAGGATAGCTGCCAGTTGGTTTTTATCCTGCATGGTCTTCACGGCCTGCGCCAGTTCTTTATCGTATTTAAAGTTCACCTCGTAGCGGCCTTTTTCGTAGTAATAGCGCGAAGCGATCTCGTTTTCCAGCACCTGCTTAATCTCATCCTTATGCTGCACCAGGTCGTTCTTTTTGCTGTTCATTAGCTTGGTTTTCAACACCTCGTACTCGGCCTGGATCTCGTTAAACTGCTTCTCGCGGATAGCTTCAGTCTTCAGTCCGTTCAATATCTTCTCGCTGGCTGTATTATAGGTATAATCCTTATTGGCAATGTATTTGGTAAACCCGTTCCAGTCTTCGTCACTTAGCTGAAAGGCCTTTGCATCAGCAATCTTCGGGTGGTTGGCGCGGTAGTAATTGGCATAATCAAAAATCAGCAGCTTACCTACCAATGCCTGGGTGATGTTGGCAAAACGTTCCTGCTTAATCAGCAAGTCTGGGTAAACACCACTGCCATCATAAACCGTACGCCCGTTTTTGGTTTTATACTCGTGCAACAGCGAATCTGCTACCTTTACTACGCTGCCATCGGCTTTACGGTGGGTGTAATCCAGCGCCTGCACACATCTGCCAGACGGAATAAAGTACTTGGCAATGGTAATCTTCACCAGGCTGTTATAAGGTAAAGAGAAAGTTTGCTGAACCAAGCCTTTTCCATAACTACGCTGTCCGATCACCACGGCCCGATCCAGGTCTTGCAGCGAACCGGCAACAATTTCAGAAGCCGAAGCTGAGCGGCTATTCACCAATACCGTCAATGGCAGGTTAGGCTCAACCGGGGCGCTCACCGTGCGGTAAGCGAAGTTCTTTTCCTTGATCTTGCCTTTCTGCGATACAATTTCTACATCTTTACCCACAAACAGGTTGACAATTTTAACCGCTTCCTGCAAAATGCCCCCACCGTTCGAACGCAGGTCGAGGATGATCCCCTGCGGGTTATTCTTTTTCAGGGCCATTAAAGCCGTCGTTACCTCGTCGGCAGAGTTCTCCAGGAACTTATCCAGCTTGATATAGCCCATGTTACCATCTACCATACCATAGTAGCTCACGTTAGGCTGTTTGATCTCGTCGCGGATCAGGCTTTTTTCAATCGGAGCATCATTACCGCGTTTGATCACCAGCTTAATCCCGGCGCCTTTAGGCCCTTTCAGCAACTGGCTTACCTGTTCGTTGGTCTTACCGGTCAACTCCACATCATTGATCTTCACTAACTGGTCGCCCGGGCGGATATCGTTCTTTTGCGCAGGGAACCCGCTGAATACGTCAGACACAAAGATCTTTTTATCGCGTATGAAGATGCTGGCACCGATACCGCCGTATTGCGTGCTCACATACTTCAGCTTATAATCTTCAATCTCAGATTCGGGCACAAACTCGGTGTAAGGGTCCAGGCCGTCCAGCATGGCATCAACGCCTGTCTTCACCATCTTGGCCGAATTGATATCGTCCACATAGTTCAAATTCACCTCTTTATATATAGAAGCAAAAACATCCAGGTTTTTCGAGATCTGGAACAGGTCTTCATTAAATCCCCACACTACCAGCGCTACAGAAAGCGCGCCGGCGGTGATACCAACTTTACGGTAAATACTTTTTGACTTCATACGTGGTCTGCAAAAGAAGAAAACAGGTTGCGCCGACGGCCATCGCCGCCCGTTATTAAAGGCGGTTGTTGTCGATATTCACTAACGCTTTCTTAAGCGTAAATATTACATAATCCTTATCGCGGTTTACCAGCCCTGCCAGGCGTTCAATCAGTTGATCTTCCTGCCCTGCGGTGTATTGCAGCTGTTCGTCGTTCAGATGATTATATTTGCGCTTTAATTTAATTTTAACCCTTTTCCAATCGTTATCGCTTATTGTTATAGCAGGCATATCGTTAAATAGTTTTTAAACAAATATAGAAATAGCGTTTGGCATCAAAATGGTTATTTTATCTTATGTTAAACCTTCAGCCCTTAAATGTATCAAAACAGTTACAAAAACTAAATTACACACTATGAAAAAGTTCTTTTTATCCATTGCCCTGTTAGTGGCGGGAGGGATTTCGGCAAAAGCGCAATTAGTACTGGGCGCGAAGGGCGGTGTCAACTTCTCTAAGATCAACAGCGATAACATTAAAGAATCTACCCTTACCGGTTATCAGGTGGGTATCTTCATCCGTGGTGGCAGCACTTTCTATGTTCAGCCAGAGGCTTACATCAGCAGCACCGGCGGTAAGTTTGATTTTCAAAGCAATAATACCTCTACTTCCGGCAGCGGCCAGGTACGGTTTACCAACTTAAATATCCCGTTGCTGATCGGCCGTTCATTCGGTGCGAAAGACCTTAATTTCCGTGTGATGGCGGGCCCCATCTATACCGCCATACTGAATCAGGACGAAAGCATTCCGCAAAATATTACTGACTCCAAAACCTATAGCGACTTTGGTACCTTTAAGAAAAGTACCCTTGGCTTTCAGGCAGGTGCCGGTGTAGACATCAGCGCTTTCACCATTGATTTCCGTTATGAAGGCGGCCTTACCAAACTGAACGAAAAATACGGTCAGCGCCAGAACCTTTGGGCATTAAGCGTTGGTATTAAGTTATTGTAATCCGTTAGAAATAAGATTTAAAAGCATGCCGGTACCTACTACCGGCATTTTTTGTTGGAATTAACTTTGCCTGGCTGGCAAAAACCAGTTCGCCACATCTGCCGCATTCGCCGGGTTAACCGCATTCGCCGAACTCGCCACATTCGCCATGTCTGCCACATCTGCCAGACTTACCAGGCCTGCCATAGGTTTGCTAACCTTTAAGGTAGTGGCTGATGGCACAGTAGTGTTGATATTTCTTTAAAGTTTCAGCCCTTCGCAAGCTCCTGAGTGACATACCTTGTCCGGCAGAGCGCAGCGACCTGTTCTGAACTAGTTCCGGGTAGCATCTTCTGCACGTGTGTATATGAGTCCGTCCGTCATTGTGTCGTCACGTAATCTTTTTAGTTTTTTAAATAAAGTGAACAGATCCTTCGCTGCGCTCTGGATGACATAGTTAGATTTAAAAACCTTGTCATGCTTAGGAGTGTCACCCTGAGCTTGTCGAAGGGCTCTCTAAGCCTGAGCGTTGGGGTTAGTTTTAAATTGTTGGTGACAACACCAACAAGGGGCTAAATCTCTTAAATCCGTCATTGCGATACGCCACCGGCGGAGAAGCAATCCCCAACTCATCCCATCTTTCGTTTAAGCTTGCCGAAGATTGCTTCGTGCCTCGCAATGACGAAAAGTTTTACGGGCATTTCTGACATTGCCACCATTTAAACTCCCTCTCCTTTGGAGAGGGCTGGGGAGAGGTCGAGACCAGCAATAACCAAGTACTATTATTCCAATTTGTAACTTATCTTCGTGTCATCAATCTAAAAACCATGAGAATGAAAAATCTATACCTTGCACTGGTGCTCGGGGTATGCACCACGCTGTCTGCTATGGCACAAGGAATTAAAATGCCGCAGCCCAGCTCTTCACAAACCATCATCCAGGAATTCGGGTTAGGTACCATCACCTTAAAATACTCGCGACCAAATGTAAAAGGCCGTAAAATTTTCGGTGTAGGCACTTTACAGCCCTACGGCGAAGTATGGCGCACGGGCGCTAACTCGGCAACGAGCATTAAGTTCAGTGATGATGTCACCATCGAAGGTAAGCAGGTTCCGGCAGGTGAGTATGGGTTGTTCACCATTCCCGGAAAAAACGAATGGACTGTTATTATCAATAAAACGCCAAAACAATGGGGCGCCTACGATTATAAGCAGGCTGATGACCTGGTGCGTTTCACCGTTAAACCGGAAACCACCAAAGAACTGACTGAAACCTTTACCATGCAGTTTGCTAACGTAACTACCAAAGCTTGCGAATTGGTTTTAATGTGGGAACACACTGCTGTAAACGTACACCTGACCACCGACCCGGATGCTAAAGTAATGGCCAGCATTGACGAGGCAATGAAAGGCGAAAAGAAACCTTACTTCCAGGCGATGATGTATTATTACGAAAACGATAAAGACCTGAACAAGGCTTTAGAGTGGGCAAACGAACTGGAAAAAGACCCGAACAATGGCATGTACGTTAAGTTATGGAAGGCACGCATCCTGCTGAAACAAGGTAAAAAAGATGAAGCTATTGCTACAGCAAAAGCGGGTGCAGATTTAGCCCGTGCAGCTAAAAGCGACGAGTATGTCCGCCTGAATGAAGCGGTAATTGCACAAGCGAAAAAGTAATTTCTAAAAGTGATTGAAAACAAAAAAAGGTATGCCGATGGCATACCTTTTTTATATGTATAGATCTCGTTGGAAAACTTAGTCTTGCCAGCGGCCTCTTACAGCAGATTTTAAAAAGAATGCTGCAGTTAATAATCCTAATACTGCACCAACAACCACCCAGATAATTCCTTTATCGATAATAGCGCCGGTAAACATGCCAGAAAGCACGGCAACAATGTAATATACAGAATCTAAACTTCTGTCTTCTGTGTTATGATGTTGATGATGTGACATAGCCTTTTATTTCTTATAGCGGCAAAAATAATGGTTAATTGTATGTATAGCAATAACTAATTGCAATTGTTTTACTTTTTCGGATTGCTCAGCAGGTTAATAAACAAGCGGTAGGCACCCGGCACACCCGCAGGCAATTGCCTGAAGAAGGACAACGAAGTATATACAAACCGTCCTTTACCGTAGCTTGCCTCTATCAGCGAACCCTTATTCGGCGCTTCGCCGGGGTCATTCATCGTCAGCGGGGCATGATAGTTATTATCAATATTGCTCACAAAATACAGCCCGCGTTCCTGTACCCAGCCTTCAAAATCCTTCGGAGTTATTTTGTTAGGGTAGTTTAGCAAGGCGTCAGCTGGTTCTGTCACAGTTACCGGCGCATTTTCATTGGTCACGCGTTGGTTAACCACCGTAAACGGATACGGACCGATGGGGTTTACCAATATCCCTGCATTATTATTGTACTGTACCACCAGGTTACCGCCGTTTTTCACATAGTCCAGCAGGCGCGGTTGTTCATAAACCAAACGCTGGCTAACGTTATAGGCGCGCACACCTATTACAATGGCATCGTACCTTGACAAGTCGCCGCTCATTACTTCGGCTTCCGTCAGTTCGTGTACATCGTAACCAACTTGCTGCAAAGCTTCAGGTACCAGGTCGCCCGCCCCGGTGATATAGCCAATCTGTTTTCCGGCAGTTTTCAGGTCGATGTTAACCAGCTTGGCTTGCGCTTCGGGAAAAAGCGTGATGGTTGGGATGTGCTCATACCGGATCTGGTGAAAACCATCTGTATAGCTTTTGTCGCCTACGGTAGTAACCACCTGTAGTGTAGATGTCCGCGGATTCGCATCGGCAGGCGTAACCGTGAAAGTAACGGTCCATTCATCACCTTTCTTTTTACCTTCAAAAGGAATCCGCTCCGGGCTGATCTTCCATCCCGGCAATTGCTTAATTGCGACAGCACCTGCCGCATCAGTAAAAGCTTTCAGCTTCACCTGCACGGTCTGCGGTTTTTGTGTGCTGAAAATGTAATCCTTACTTGCTACATTGGCCGTAACCGGCGGTGCAATTACCAGTGGCTGGTAGATCTCACCGCGGGCAGGGTCTACATATTTATATTGCACGGGTATATCATAACGGATAGAACGGCCGGCAATGTTAAATATAGCCGTCATGTACGGGGCAATATTTTGCGGCAGTGTTTTCTGCTCCACAAAGCCGGTGCTATCAAGATACTCCGTTTTATATTGCGCCACTCCGTGCGGGTACTTTAACCAGTAGGGTTGCGTTGTTTTTTCGGCAATAAAACCAGCATTTACGGTTTTTATGATGTTTGGTGCAATGTTCTGCGTACTGCGGTCTTTCACCGGTTCGCCCTGGAAGCTGATCCCATTTAACCCGACAGGGACATCAGACCGTACGATAATCTGCGTGCTTACCTCCACGTTATCCCCGATGGCATAAACAGGCGCAGCGCTATAGCTTTCGAACCATAATCCGGCGCAGGCAGCAATCAGGTTTTTAATTTCCTGTGATTTCTGCTGCTTCCAGTACTGGTCGTTCAGCTTTTCTACCATCCCCAAAAGGTTTACCAGTGAAGGAACAGATCTTTGCGGGGCGGCCGCGTCGAAATTTTTGCGGATCACCATCAGGTTAGCTTCTATTTCATTGCCACCGGGCACCCTTTTCCAGGTGGTGTTAATACCATCCATCAGGTCTGTTTGCGGTGCTTCGCCAAGTATGGTTTTAAAATACTCGAACGCCTGTCCGCGTTGGCGCGCAGAACCAAAGCCCTGCGTTTTGTGGTTCGAACGACTTTCAGCGGCTATTTCTCCATAATTTTTGCCTAAAAATGGGTTGTAACCGCCTACGTCGATTTTAAACTGATCGGGGTTGATGGTATTGGCCGAGCCGAAATTAAATGTATTCCATAGCAAGCGTTTTGCCTGCCAGGGTTTCACATATTTCAACTGTTCGGGAAAACGGTTTGGATCTGCAGCAGCGGTAAAGGCTTCCTGCGCCAATATGGCCGAAGATGTATGGTGCCCGTGGCCGCCTTCGCCTGTAGTAGGGAAACGACAGATCATCACATCCGGCCGGAAATTCCGGATTACCCAAACCACGTCAGCTAATATCTTTTCCCGGTCCCATATTTTCAGGGTTTCTTCGGGCCCTTTAGAAAAACCAAAATCATTTGCCCGGGTGAAGAACTGTTCGGCGCCATCTACCCTTCTGGCCGCCAGTAATTCCTGGGTACGGATAGCGCCTAACCATTCGCCCTGCTCCGTGCCGATTAGGTTCTGCCCGCCGTCGCCGCGGGTAAGTGAAAGGTAGCCGGTACGGTAATGCTTCTCCTGGGCAAGGTAAGCTAACAATCTGGTATTTTCGTCGTCCGGGTGGGCTGCTACATACAACACACTGCCCAAAACGTTCAGCTTTCGCAACGATTGCTCAATGCTTTCAGTATTGGATACCATCGCCGTTTGCGCAACAACCTTACCTAAACTTAACCATATGATAATAAAGAAGATAGTCCTTTTCATTATAAATTGTCCAATAGTGGTCACGTTAGAATTTTATTGCAATAAAGAAAAACAATTTCTGTTGCAAAAAGTATAATTTTAAGCTAATCGAACGATTAATTTTTGGCCCTCCACCCTATTAGTTTACAAAGTACAGACAAAAGTCAATTCTATTAATCAAACGATTGATTAATTTTGCATCGGAAAATACGATGGAAAAAGAAAAGACAGACAAAAAGGATCATATCCTGGACGTGGCAGAACGGGTATTTGCAGAAGTGGGATTTGACGGCGCTTCTACCAGGCTTATTTCCAGCGAGGCAGGCGTTAACATGGCGATGCTGAACTATTACTTCGGTTCGAAAGAAGGCTTGCTACTGGCAATTTTCGCCCGGCGCACGGCTGTATTTAAAGATCTTGTAAAAAATATAGGGACAACGGAAAATATCAGCTGTTGGGACAAGGTAGACCGTTACATTGATGCCTATACAGAAAGGGTGTTTAACAACAACTGCTTTCAAAAAATGCTCTATCAGGAATTGGCCATTACCAGGAAAGGTGAACTGACAGATAAGATCACCGAGATGATGATGGGCAGCGTAAATGAGTTTAAAAAGATCATTCAGGATGGTGTTAACTCCGGCGAATTTAAAACGGATACTGATGTTGAACTATTGATCGCGACGCTTTACGGCTCTAAGAACTTTATTCTCAATACACCGCATATTTCTTCGATAATGCTTGGCTACGAGGTACATAACCAGGAAAACCTGGATAACAAACTGAAACCACGCTTAAAGGCTTACCTGAAAAAATTGCTTAATCTGTATTTATTAAAATAAAACATGACCACACAAACACATACAATCATCAACCTTAAAAACAGTGCCCTTGCCAGGTACGGCATGGCGCTTGCTCTTGGGCTGCTCATGCTGGTGCAACAGGGATTTGCACAGCAGCAGAAAACAATTACTTTAGATGAAGCCATCAAACTTGGCCTGTCCAACAGCAAAACCCTGAAGCTGTCACAAGCCAAGATCGATCAGGCAGTTTCAGAATTTAACCAGGCGAAAGACCGTTCGCTGCCTACCGCAAGCGCCGGCTTTCTGTACAACCGGGCACAGATTCCGAACAACCACCTTGCATTGGGCGGACCTGACGGACTTACCTTACCGAAAAGCGCTAATGCCTACCTGGGCAGCGTTTCTGTAAATGAAGCTATCTTCGCCGGTGGTAAATACAAATACGCCCGGCAATCTACAGACCTTTTAGTGCAGGTAGCACGCCTGGATGCAGACCGTGATAAAGAAGAAATCACTTACGACATCATCAGCGAATACTACAACCTTTATAAGGTACTGCAAAGCGAAAAAGTGGTAGAAGCTAACCTGAAATCAGTAGATCAGCAGATACACCAGTCGCAGCGCTTCTTTGAGCAGGGCCTGGTAACCAAAAACGATGTTTTGCGTTTCCAACTGCAACGCTCTAATATCGAACTGAACGGCATCGACCTGGAAAGCAACCGCAAGATCATCAACTATAACCTGAACATCCTGTTAGGTTTACCTGAAGATACCCAGCTGACCATCGATCAGTTGAACGCGCCAACAGTGGTTTCGGCATCACTGCAAAACTACCTGGATACAGCCATGAGCAACCGCAAGGAATTGAAACAACTGGATCTGCGTACCCGCGTTGCGGAAACTAATATGAAAAGTGTACGTGCAGACAAGCTGCCAACTTTAGGCGCTTCAGCAGCAGGTTATTACCTGGATGTGGCTGCTAATCCGTTCCCAACCGGCGGTAATTATATTACCCCGTTAACTGTAGGCCTTAGCCTTTCATGGAACTTCGGCACATTGTGGACTAATAAAAACAAGGAGGCAGAGGCCCGTATCCAACGTGACCAGGTAGTAATCAACAAAGGCATTGAGCTGGATAACGTAAAAGACGAGGTTAACCGCAATTACCAAAGCTATGTATCCGCGCTGAACCGTATCAACCTGCTGCAAACCTCTATTGCACAGGCGACCGAGAATAACAGATTACAGGAATCGCGGTATCAGAACGCTACAGGTAACGTAACAGACCGTATAGATGCACAATCGCAATTGTATCAATCACAGATCAGCCTGGAACTGGCTAAAGCCGACGCAGGCCTGGCTTACTATAACTTAATTAAATCAACCGGAACCCTTAATAAATAATACCTCTTAAAAACTTTAGATAAAATGGCACAGCAAGAAGTACAAGAACAAGAAGTGAAAAAGAAACCGAACCGTGTAATACCTATTATATTGGGTGTACTGTTAATCGGCGGTATCATTTTCGGTATCAAAGAATATATATACTACAGCAAACACGTAGATACAGATGATGCGCAGATCGACGGCGATATCAGCCCGGTAGTGGCTCGCGTAGGCGGTTATGTAGACAGCATCATGTTTGAAGATAACCAGCATGTGAATAAAGGGCAGTTGCTGGTTAAAATTGACGACCGCGACTATAAAGTGAAACTGGAACAAGCCTTAGCCGCACAAAAAGGTGCAGGTGCAAGCATCGGCGTAGGCCAGGCGCAGATCTACCAGAACGCAGCTGCTTCTGCCAGCGCAAAAGCACAGGTAACATCTGCCGCAGCCCGCTTAGATAAAACTCAAAAAGATTATCAACGTTATGCCAACCTGGTAAAGGATGGTTCTATCACCCAGCAACAGTTTGACCAGGCACGTGCAGATCTGCAGGTTGCCCAAGCTAATTACCAGGCTGCAAAAGATCAATACAATGCTGCAGTTCAACAAACTGGCGCAGTACGTAACCAGTTAAAGGTAACTACCACCGGTGTAGACCAGCGCCAGGCAGATGTTGATTATGCTAAACTGCAACTATCTTACACTCATATCTATGCACCATCAAGCGGTGTTACTTCTAAAAAGAGCGTACAGGTAGGCCAGTTGGTACAGCCAGGCCAGACATTGTTCTCTGTTGTGAACGATAACAGCTTATATATCACTGCGAACTTTAAAGAAACCCAGTTAGAGGATATCCGCAATGGCCAGAAAGTAGACGTGGAAGTAGACGCTTACCCCGATCTGAAAATAGAGGGTACCGTTTACAACTTCTCGCCTGCTACCGGTGCTAAATTCTCTTTGCTGCCACCGGACAACGCTACCGGTAACTTTGTGAAAGTGGTACAACGTGTACCTGTAAAGATTAAAATTAACGCTAACAAAGATGTGATGGACAAATTGCGTCCGGGTATGAGCGTTAACGTTTCTGTAATTACTAAAGAATAATTATTATGGCTGAAACCGGCTTTAAAAAGTGGATCATCACCATTACGGTGATCACGGCTTCGCTTCTGGAGCTGATTGATACCACTATCGTAAACGTAGCGTTGCCCCACATACAGGGTAACCTTGGCGCCACCCTCGAGGATGTGGCCTGGGTGGTAACCGGTTATGCCGTGGCTAACGTGATCGTACTGCCCATGTCGGGCTGGCTGGGGAGTCGTTTCGGAAGGAAGCAATACTTCATGGCATCTATCATCGTGTTTACGGTGGTGTCGTTCCTGTGCGGTAACGCACATACCATGAACGAACTGGTGCTGTTCAGGGTACTGCAAGGCTTTGCCGGTGGGGGCTTAATCTCAACCGCCCAGGCTATCCTGCTGGAAACCTGGCCACGTGAACAAATTGGTACCGCCACCGCCTTATTTGGTTTAGGAGCGGTAGTTGGTCCAACCGTAGGCCCTACTATTGGTGGCTGGATTGTAGAAACCTACTCCTGGCCATGGATATTCTATGTAAATATCCCGGTGGGTGCGCTTGCGGCCTTCTTCACCTACACGTTTGTGCGGGAAACGCCCAAAGACAGTAGCCGACCAGTTGATTGGTGGGGAATTATCCTCTTAGCCATCGCTGTAGGTAGCTTACAAACCGTATTGGAAAAAGGTGAAAGCGAAGACTGGTTTGCAAAAACCTATATTTTAGTGCTGACCATTACTGCCGTGCTTGGATTTTTACTGTTTATTTGGCGGGAAACAAGTACCAACCACCCGATTGTAAACTTCAGTATTATGCGGCACCGGAGTTTCTCCGTCGGTATGTTTACCTCATTCGTGCTCGGGTTTGGTTTGTATGGCTCGGTATTCGTATTCCCGGTATTTTGCCAGAACCTGCTGGGTTTTAATGCGCAGCAAACGGGCGAGCTGTTGTTCCCCGGTGGTTTATGTACTATTGTAATGATGCCATTTATTGGTAAAATGCTTAACAAAGGTATTCCTGCACAGTTTATGGCTACCGCGGGTATGTTCCTGTTCTTTGTGTTTACCAACATGCTGAGCCACTCCACACTGGCGACAGGCGAGAAAGATGTGCTGATCCCCTTGCTAATCCGTGGTGTGGGTATGGCCTTACTGTTCGTTCCGCTGACCACACTGGCCATGGCCGACCTTAAAGGTCCGGAAATTGGCCAGGGTTCTGGTTTAAATAACATGATGCGCCAGTTAGGCGGATCTTTCGGTATCGCCGTATTAACTACCGTTATACATACCCGGCAGGGCCTGCACCGCAGCAACCTGCTGGTAAATATTAACCAGTATAACCCTGCTTTTGTAGAACGTTTTAATGGTTATGTACACGCCTTTGTGGCCAAAGGACAATCTATGGTAGATGCAACTACCATGGCTTACCGTGCTATGGAAGGTGTAATTGTTCGTCAGTCCCTGCTTCTTACCTATGATGACGCTTACTGGCTATCGGGCATGGTGATGTTATTCTCCATCCCGCTGTTGTACCTGCAGCCGTTTAAGAAATTAAAAGCGGCAACAGATGCACACTAAGTTGTAAAAAAGACGAAGCCGTTCAGGTCGCATCTGAACGGCTCGCCAAAAAAATACAATTAAAATAGTCGCCCCCCGAAAACACACTGACTAAGTATATTGAAACCGAAGGTTGCTTAATCTTAATTCTAAAATTAACGAATTTTATTGGAAATAACCAAAATGTTTTCCACAATTAATTAAAAGCTAAAAAGGCCCGAATTGATGAAATTCGGGCCTTTTAGTTTAAAAAAATGTGCTTGTTAATAAACTACCTTGCCGGTAGCGGTTACTAATGAAGCAATCCTAACAGCATCAAAGATGCGTTCTTCGGTAGTTCCCAGCTTAATTAACGAATCTTCGTGAGCATTTACACACATCTCGCAACCATTAACTGCTGATACGGCAAGGCTCATCAATTCAAAAAATTCTTTCCCGGTAACCGGTTTCATCATTAGCTGCATACGGATACGCGCCGGGATTTGGGTGTATTTTTCCTTTTGCGTAAAGTGCCTGAAACGGTAGAACACATTGTTTGAAGCCAGCAAAGAAGCACATCCCACCGCTTCTGCAATTTCTGCCGCAGTAGCGCCCTGCTGCTCGCTGTATTGGGTATAATATGCAGTAAGCGGGCCGTTGTTGTTATTAACTGCGATGGACAACCCGATCAACCCGCACTCCTTAGTGCTCAGGTGCTCTGAGGTAAGTGTGCTGATGAAGTTCAGTTTCAGATCGCGTACATAGCGCGACTCGCCTTTCTCCAATAATTCTAAAGCAGCATTACGATAAGTTTTATCTAACGATACCGCTTCTAATATTTCATTTATAACGTCTGTAGTTTCGCTCATGGTCTCTTATAAATCCTCTCAGATATTGAGGAATCCATTATTTTAATTGTTAAACAAAAAACCCTCTCTGTTTAGGGAGAGGGCTTCTTTCGAAATAAATTATTATGCAGTTAAAGTTTCCTGGCCTTTTTCCCAGTTACAAGGGCAAAGCTCGTCGGTTTGTAAACCGTCCAGTACACGCAATACTTCTTTAACGTTACGGCCTACGTTCAGGTCGTTAACACATACCCAACGTACAACGCCGGTAGGGTCGATAATGAAAGTAGCACGGTAAGCAATTTTCTCAGTAGGCTCCAGGATACCTAATTCTTCAGCTAAAGATTTTGAAGTATCAGCTAACATCGGGAATTTCAAATCGCGCAGATCATCGTGGTTGTTTCTCCAGGCCAGGTGAACAAATTCAGAGTCCGTAGAAGCACCGATCAAACGGGTATCGCGGTCGCGGAATTCACCGTAGCTTTTGTTAAACTCTGCAATTTCTGTAGGGCATACAAAAGTAAAGTCTTTTGGCCACCAGAAAATAACGGTCCAAACGTTATCGTCATTTACCAGGTAGTCTGAAGTGATGTCTTCAAACTCTTTACCTTTTTCTATACTTACTACAGCTTTTTTATTAAAAGCAGGAAATTTTTCACCAACTGTTATCATTATTTGTTTTTCTTTAAAGTTTTCACAAAGATAACCAAATAAGAAGCGGCATGAAATTGAATAAATTGATAAGGGTATAGGTAAAATCTATAATGATACCAGACAGCTATCAGTCAGAGCTAATAACCGCTTTAGTTACTATCTATTTTCTGTTTAGCATGGTAGTATTTACGCATGAATTGCGACATTTTAAGGCAAGGGGTATCCAGTTTGGCATCCATCTTCATCACCCAGTTATAAAGTGTATCGGGATAATTTAAACGGCGGTTCAACTCCGTGATATTTTTGTTGTATAGTTCATCTACCAGGTTCTTTCTATCCCCACCCAACTCTTTTGAAGAATCTGTTAATGGAAATTTCTTCTCAGCAAATTTTGTTGCCCTGTAATATTCTGCTAAATAATTCACCTTAATATCGCAAAAGTCACAGTGATATTTTGCCTGAGTTATTTTATCGAGGCTATCACGAATTTTTGATTTTACTTCTTGAGGCGACTTTGTTTCAGAAGGTGAAAAACAACTGGTCACCATTAGACAAATCAGGAGGATTAGAGGTTTTTTCATTGTTAAAGCATTTAGGTTAAGAAATTAATTTTTTTCCTGTGACGATGCCGCCCTTTCTACCGCGCTATCTGCAATACTTACAATTTTGCGTGCTTTACAATCAAATTTTCCCTCAAAGTGATTACTTAGGAGGGGTAGCACCGTAGCGTTAAATATACCAGCAGCGCCAAGGATAAGGCATTTGATATCTAAGTTACGTTATTATTTTGATTTGATCAATAGAGGGAATCTCCTTAAAAAGGCAACAATATTTGCCTGTCTATCAACTGAGTATCACCCGGCGAATATGAATTCTATTCTGGCTTTAATTAATACTCTAGGAGCTACTGTCCAAGGTGAATTCTGCTAAGAGATTAATCAATACTTTTCGTGGAAGATCTGTAGTGCCCCAACTCATCGTCGCACGATTCGTATATAGATATATCAGGTTTAGCTGATTCAGCCTATCGTCTTTGATCGCTTTGATCTGGATTTGACGATTGTAATCGGAGTACCTGAATTTTATTTTAGTTCTATCCATACAGGCGCATGGTCACTGGTTTTTTCCCAACCGCGTACGTGCTTATCCACACCTGCTTTTTGTAATTTCTCTTTCAGTTGCGGGCTAAGTAAAAAGTGGTCTATCCGTAGCCCGGCGTTACGGCCATAGGCGTTACGGAAATAATCCCAAAAGGTATAGATCACCTCATTGGGATAAAGCGTACGGACGGCATCCGTCCAACCCTGGCCAAGCAGTTTATGAAAAGCGGCACGGGTTTCCGGGCGGAAAAGTGCGTCATCAACCCAACGCTCTGGTTTGTACACATCTATTTCTGTCGGCATTACGTTATAGTCACCCGTGATAATTACAGGCTTATCGCTTTTAACCAGCCCATCTGCATATGTGATCAGCCTGTCGAACCATTGTAGCTTATAATCGAACTTTGGCCCGGGCGCAGGGTTACCATTTGGCAGGTAAAGGCAACCAATGGTGATACCTTTTACTTCCGCCTCAATGTAACGGCTTTGCTCATCCGTCGGGTCTCCCGGCAGTCCCCTGCCAGTCTCTACAATATCATGCTTACTTAGAATCGCTACACCGTTCCAGCTTTTTTGCCCGTGCCACACGGCGTTATAGCCTGCTTCGGCTATTGCCTCACGCGGAAAGTTTTCTTGCGGGGCTTTTAGCTCCTGTAGGCAGGCCACATCTGGCTGGGTTTCATTAAGCCATCGCAGCAGAACGGGTAACCTGCCATTTACACCATTTACGTTATAAGTAGCTATTCTCATGATTTTCTCCGGGTAAGCGCTAAAGATATAAAACACCCGGATAGCGAAGAAGTTCTATTGAACTACAGGCAGGGTAAAGGTAAATTTGCTGCCTTCGCCCGGCTTACTTTCTACCTTGATCGTGCCGCTTTGGGCTTCGATAAAATCTTTTGAAATGGCGAGCCCTAAACCTGTCCCCGCTTTATTCTGTCCGTCTTGTGGCACCTGGAAATACCTGTCGAACAAATGTTGCTGGTATTGCTCTTCTATTCCTTTACCAAAATCCTGAACAGAAAAAACAACGTTATTAGCCTGGTGGATCACCGTTACTTTAATTACCGAATCTTCCGGGCTGTATCTTAACGCGTTCGAAAGCAGGTTAACCATCACCCAGGCTGTTTTCTCTACATCTGCCCATACCATGGGCAAGTTGCTTGCTGCGTCAAGTTCCAGCCGCACGCCCTTTTGCTCTGCCGCAAACCTGACCAGGTTGAACGCGTAATCCACAATTTTAGCTGGCGTTTCGCGGGCAAAGTTTAACTGCAGCTTACCGGTTTCGGCCTGGGCCATATTCAACAACTCACCGGTAAGCTTTAGCAGTCGGTCGTTATCGGCATGGATCTGCTGCAGCAGCTCTTCCTGCTCCTGGTTCCACGTGCCGATGCGCTTGTCCTGCAACAGACTCAAGCTCATTTTTATGGATGAAATAGGGGTCTTCAACTCGTGCGAAACCGTTGCAATAAAATTGGTTTTGGCATCGTCGCGCTCTACAAACTCGGTAACGTTTTTAAAGACAATCACCCTGCCTGCGGTCAAAGTTGCTTTATGCAATTCACCTTCCTGAATAGCTTTGTAGTTGGGAACGGCTATTTCGCGGGTTTCAATTTTATAATACTTCTTCTTTCCGCCTGCGGCTACTTCAACAGGCCCGGCCGGGATACGGTTTCCTGTAATAAAGCCGAACATCTCATGCCTTTGCTCCAGCCCGGTAATGGGTATACCGGTAACCGCCTGCTTATGGATCCCCAGCAGTTGCTCTGCGGCTTTGTTGATAAACAATATCTTCCCCGCCTCATCCAGACCGATAATGGCATCCTGCATCTGCTCAATAATGGTTTCGATGCGCAACTTTTCAGACTTTAACTGGGCGGTATTACTCCCCTCCCACTCGCTTAGCTGTAGCGCCATGCGGTTAAAAGCTTTAGCTACTTGCCCAAATTCATCGTCACGTTCAAAATCTAACCGCTGGCTGTAATTCTTCTCTGTTATTTCGCGGATACCCGTTAGCAAACTCTGCAACGGCTGATCAATAAAATCTGGAAAGTTAACGCTGAAGCTGAGCAGGATTAAAAAAACGAATCCACCAATGAAACCTAAAGCCGTTAGCGCCTGGCTGGCCGAAGCCCGGGCTGCCTGGTTTTTTTTAAGGATAGCTGCGAGGTTTATCTCCTCTATTTTCTGCAGATCGACACGCATCAGCCGGGCGACCTGCTGCAAGCTATCCTGTTGTTGATTACTGGCTATTTGTTCAAACCTATGCCGTAAATCAGCAGTGGCTATCCGCTCGCCGGGCTCCGTTACGTTATGCTCCTGCCGGGTAAGCTGGCCGTTAAAAGCGGCAAAGCTTTGCGAATTTAGCGGTAACGGCGACTGATCCAGAATGACACGCATACCCCTGGTATAGGTAAGCGTCTCGTAATTATTCTTCAGGATCAGTTTTGAATCTGCCGAGATTCTCTGGATATACCATAAAGCCGTCGCACCAAAAAAGATGAATACGATAAAAAGAAAGGCAAAGCCCGCCCGAAGCCTGGTTTTAATTTTCATATACCTTGTCTTTCTATCGTTATTAATTAAATTTAATATGCTTCTGCATGTAATGGCGAGTTGCTCAGTTCAAGCCGCTTTAACTTAATGTTATTCAGCGGGTTTACTACCATCGGTATTTTCTCTATACGGGTTTCGCTGGTATCTAAACCAAATGCTTTTGCTTCGCCCTGTGCCATTTGTTTAATGGCAAAATAACTATTTAAAATAAATCCTTCGCTAAGGCTGAAGTTATTGTTGTATGACAGGAATTTCTCCATAATCACAAACTGGAAATCTGCCGGCAGATGGAAGCTGCTTAATGATTCGTATTTACTGGTGATATCCAGCTCGCCGCGGCTGATCATATCTTCAACTACCTTCCTGAACAACACATTCACCCTCGGCTGTACCCTGAACCCTAACCTGAATTCTACGCGGATCACTTTATCCTTTTCCAGCTCTTCTACCGTATACTCCATGGTGAAAGGTTCATCCGTCCGTTCGATATGCACAAACCAATAAACGTCTGCACGTTTTGGCTTACGGCTCAGGATAGAATAGATGATCTTTTGCTCTACCTGTTTGCTGTTATTTGCTTTGGTAAGATAAATTAAGTGTGTGGCGAATTTAGAGATCCCCTGGTCGTTACTCATCGCTTTCAACACTGGGATATAATCTTTAAGGTCTACAAAGTTCAGGAAGCGGTTGTTGATCTTCCGCGCCTTGTACCACACGTACATGGTAAAGATCAGGCCGACTTCAAACACCAGGAAGAACAAACGTTTAACAATCTTAACGGCATTGGCCACAAAGAAAGAGAATTCTACCGCCAGGAATACGCACAGGATGATGGTAACCAACCAAACAGGCCAGTGCTTTCTGTAACGCATAAATTTATACATCAGCACGGTGGTCATCAGCATCGCAATAGTGATCGAAAACCCGTAAGCTGCTGTCATGGATTCAGATGTACGGAAGTACAGCGTAACAGCCATACAGCCAAAGCATAGTAACCAGTTGATGCTGGGGATATAGATCTGCCCGCGGATGTTTGAAGGATATTTAATGGTGATACGCGGCCAGAAGTTCATACTCACCGCTTCGCTGATGAGCGTAAAAGAACCGCTGATGAGCGCCTGGCTGGCAATAATGGTAGCCAGCGTAGCAATTAAAATTGAAGGGATCAGGAATTGGTGGGGCACAATTTCAAAGAAAGGGTTCACCCCTTCAAAACTATGATATTTACTTTGAGTAAGCACCCAAGCACCCTGCCCCAGGTAGTTCAGCATCAGCGAGGTTTTTACAAATATCCAGCTTACCTGGATGTTCCTTCGGCCGCAATGCCCCAGGTCTGAATACAAAGCCTCGGCACCGGTAGTACACAAAAACACAGCACCTAACAGCCAAAAGCCTTTTGGATGGTGTGCCAGCAAATCCCACGCATAAACCGGGTTCAGTGCTTTAACAATCTGCGGATAATGGGCCACCTGTACACCACCAAGGAATGCCAGCATCAGGAACCAAACCAGCATGATCGGCCCGAAGGCCGAACCCACCACTTTGGTGCCGAATTGCTGAAAGGTGAACAGCAACAGCAAAATACCCATAATGATCCCGATAATGAGCGGACTACCGGGTACAAATTCTTTGCTTAATGAGGGTACCAGCCCCAAACCTTCTATAGCAGAGGCCACTGAAATTGGCGGGGTGATAATACCATCGGCCAGAAGTGTACCAGCACCGATAATTGCAGGTATAGCCAGGGCCTTACCGTACCTGCGTACCAGGGCATATAAAGAGAAAATACCGCCCTCGCCTTTGTTATCGGCTTGAAGGGTAATTACGATATACTTAAAAGTGGTTTGCAGGGTGAGGGTCCAGAACACGCAGGAGATAGCGCCCAGTACCAGGAACTCATTGGATTGGCCACCCTCTTTTAACAGGGTTTGAAAAACATAAAGCGGCGAAGTACCGATATCGCCGAAAATAATACCTAATGTAATTAGCAGGCCGGCTGCGGAAAGCTTTTTAAAGTGCGAATTGTTCATTTTGATACAGCATAACACCCTACCAGGGGTGACGATGCTGCCATAATCAACACGTATACCAATTTATAAAAACTTAGTTTACAGCTTATAAACGCACTTTTTACCGATTTGCGACTCCAACGAACCCTACCAAAATGAAAAGGTGTTTTTCATTTTGAAAATCACACCACCCCAATTTGGTATTCGTCTATCTTGCGATAAAGGGTGGTCAGGCCGATGTTGAGCAGTCTTGCCGCCTCTGTTTTATTGCCTTTGGTATAGGCCATTACATATCGGATATGGCGCTTTTCAATTTCTGACAGATCAAAAACGCCTGAAGGCGAAGGTTCACCTGCCATAAAATCAAAAGGAAGCAGATCTACCGATAATGTATCTCCCGGCGCCAGGATCACCGCGCGTTCTATCACGTTTCTTAATTCGCGGATGTTACCCTTCCACTGGTGCTTTTGCAGCGCGGTTATAAAAGCCGGGTCGATATGCTTAACAGCGGGGTTGGTTTTTACTGCAAACTCTTTAAGGTAATGCGTAGCCAGCGGACCAATATCTTCCGCGCGGTTATTTAACGACGGTAAGTTGATGACAAAGGTTGACAGGCGATAATACAAATCACGGCGGAAAGTGCCCTTTTCTGCTTCCTGCTCCAGGCTGCGGTTAGTCGCCGCCACAATGCGGATGTCGGCTTTCTGTGTTTTAGTTTGCCCCAATTTGATAAACTCGCCGCTTTCCAGCACGCGCAACAGCTTTGCCTGCAGGTCGATGCTCATTTCGCCGATTTCATCCAAAAACAACGTGCCGCCGTCTGCTTCTTCAATCAAACCTTTCTTATCTTTCGCAGCACCGGTAAAAGCGCCTGCCTTGTAACCAAATAATTCGCTCTCCAACAATTCAGTGCTGAACGCGCTGCAATTAATCGCTACAAAGCTTTTATCCTTCCGGTTGCTGTTGTAATGGATGGCCTGCGCAAATACCTCTTTACCTGTACCTGTTTCGCCCAGAAGCAAAACGGTGGTATTGGTTACAGAAACCCGCTTTGCCAGGTCGATCGCTTGCTTTATCGCATTGGAATTGCCGATGATGGTATCAAAGCTGTAACGCTTCAGCAGTTTATTCTCGAGCTGAAACAAGCGGTATTGTACCTGGGCTTTCTCAAAAGCTTTGCTTAACAAAGGCAGTATACGGTCATTATCATCCCCTTTGGTAATGTAGTCAAAAGCGCCGTTTTTTATTGCCGCTACCCCGTCAGGGATATTCCCGTAAGCCGTAAGGCAAATTACCTCGGCGTAATTTTTCCTGGCTTTGATCTCTTTCACCAGCTCCACGCCGTTAGCATCCGGAAGTTTCACATCGCTCAGTACTACCAGCACATCCTGCTGCTCCAGCACCTTCAGGCCCTGGACGGCGGTAGGCGCTTGCAGTACTTCGTACCCTTCCAGCCCGATAATCCGGGCCATCAGTGCCGATAATTTTTCTTCGTCATCAATAATCAGGATGCTTTGCGGCATAGCTATTTTCTTTTTACCCGAAATAAAGGTATAAAAAAAGGGGAACGTTCTTTCCGGACATTCCCCTTTGTAAAAGTTTAAACCTGGTTATCAAACCATTACGCGCTCAGCTTCTGCCGTGTTCTTTAACAGAATTCTTTCGTCTATCAGATCAAATATCTCTGAATCGATGTTATCATCGAACTTACGCGCAAAAAAATCGTCTGATGCCATAATCGCATCAATATCTTCTGCTCTGAGGAATTTAGGGTGGGCATCGCGCTCGTCATGCCAGATGGTGAACCGCCTTTCGCTGTTTTCAATGCTGTTCAACAAGCGTTGGTCTTTACTGTTCCCGACGATCATCTGCACATACAGTTCGTCTGCAACAAAGGTATGCCGGTGGAACCTGAAATATTCGGGGTGCTGATCGTGGTAATCCAAAATGTAGTTCATAGCGTAATCATCCAGCGTCCACCAGGTTTGGCCGGTATAGGGTTTCATACCATTTGGCATCTTTCTTCTAAGAAATGGCAGATACGTAGCTAAAAAATTCAATGCTCGTGAACGGAACAGTTCGCCCTTCTTAGAACCAAAATAATATTTATCTACCCGGTACAAACCACCGCGATCGCGACCGGGCCATTTTTGATGATTTGGAATGGGGAAGTAATTCAGAAAAACGCTATGCGGCGAACTGCGGAAAAATTCGTCCATTTCTTCGTTACTCTTGATCGGATAATCCTGCCCGCTGATCAGCATAATCCGCTCATAGCCCACAGCGGATTTGCGCACTTCGCGCAGCCCTTCTATAAAAGGCTCGATGGTGCCGTAACTACCCCACTTAGAATCAAACCTTTTGATAAAACAAATGGCGTTACCAAACTCCTTCAAAGCCTCTTTAAATGGAGCTATATCTACCTTAATATCTATGTGAATGAAAAATCCTGAATGTCCGTCGTTCAGCCTCGCTACAAGACGTTGCAACTGGCGCGGGTTCTTATGCGCCATGATCAGGTATGCTTTTTTCATAGTAATGAATGATTTAAACCAACACTGTGTTTCCTGTTAAGAAAATACGCTCTTTATTATAAAAGTATCACCTATTATACCTGCTTATTATGAAAGTGTTTTAAAAAAATTTCTTTTGATAAAATTAAATTAATCGAAACAAGACAAAGCATCTCAGGTTATTTCTTCAATTAAATATATATTTTCTTTAAAGTTAACAATAAAGTACCTGATAAACCATTACGATCCGATACCTGCCACTGGGTTAATCAGGCTTTACCACAAAAAAAATCATGAAAATTATTGCTGTCATTGTCACTTACAACCGTCTGGAACTGTTAAAAAAATCGGTCAAGGCGGTAAGCGCACAAACACACCAGCCCGATGAGATCATTGTGATCAATAACGGATCAACGGATGGTACAGAAGCCTGGCTGAAAACAAAACCCGTAACCTTAGTTACTACAACCAACGAAGGCGGCGCAGGTGGTTTCGCTTTCGGTATAGAAGTGGCTTATACTAATGGCGCAGACTGGATCTGGCTAATGGATGACGACACCATCCCCCAAAAAGACGCTCTCGAACATTTAGTAGACGCCCTGGAAAACCTGAAACCAGACCATGACCATATCGGCTTCCTGGCAGGGTCTGTCGTGTGGACAGACGGCAGCGAACATGAAATGAACCGCACCTACACGCTTAACGACAAAAAGAAATTAGAAAAACTTACCCTGGAGCCCCGGGATAAATACCGGTTTGTACAGTTTGGCACGTTTGTATCTATGCTGTTATCAGCAAAGGCGGTGGAGAAGGTTGGCCTGCCTATTAAAGAGTATTTTATCTGGAACGATGACGTGGAATACTCTAAACGCATTATTAAACATGGAATGGCCGGACTGGCGGTTGAAGACAGCGTGGTTTTACACGAAACGCCCATCAATCACATCAGTAACGTATTCCGGGATACGGAAAAAAATCTGTGGAAATACAGATATGGTCTACGGAACGAACTCTTTACCAAGCGTTCGCACCAGGGCGAGCTGCAATTCTGGATCACCTGGATACACCGGATGTTAATTATGCCCTTCCGGATTGTGCTTGGTCGTAAAACCCATCATTGGCCGTTTATTAAAACTGTTTGGAATACCAGCCTGCGGGCGGTCATGTTCAGGCCAGGCATCAGGCATGTAAAGGCTAGAACATCCAAAACATTCCAGGCAGCGCGTGTAGCGGAACGTGCCACTGCTTAGTCAACTTTATCATTACATACGTTTGAAACCTCCCGCAAAAAATCACGGGAGGTTTTTTTGTGCAACAATCATTTAAAACGCCCTTGTGAACAGAGCGTATCACGAAATTTTTTTTTAATTTTTTGTCAACGTTTGCGCTATCGGCAAACGTAAAAAACCCGCTTGTGAACAAAGCGTATCATGCTGTTTATCAGCTTTTTTTTGCTGATTTTTTATCTTAAGATTTGCACTTACGGTGTTTAATAAACTTGCTTTAAAGCCGTAAGACCGTTTGCCAGATACCCGGAAAAATTAGCCAATAATTAAACAAACGGCCGCTTTAACGTCAGCTTTAATTAAGCCCGGTTTAACCAATTAAACCAGTTTTATGAAAACCCAAACTTTAAAACTATGGCTCTGCGCGTTAGTTTGCGTAGCCCTTGTAACCGTATTTGTAAGATGTACTAAAAAAACCGTTTCCCCGGTAGTAGATCAGCCCGTTGAAAGCGCCGCCGGTAACAAAAAAACCAACGCGGTAACCTTTGTCCACCCCGGTATTTTAAACACCCAGGCCAGCCTGGACTACATTGCAAACCAGGCGAACAATAATGATGCAGACCGGCTGGCAGCTTATCAAAAGGTGCTTGATTACTGCAACACCCATTCGCCCAGTAATGGTTATAAAGCAACAATACAGGTGGCTTCCAGTGCGGGCACGCAGGACGAGACCAACTTTAAAGGCGATGCACTGCTTTCTTATGCTTTAGCCCTGCGCTGGGCAAAAACAGGTAATGCAGCTTATGCTACTACCGTTAAACAGATCTTGGACGGCTGGGCCAATGCTTTCCAAAGCATTACCGTGGTTGGTACCAATCCCAATCCCAACCAAGGCTCCCTGGAAGCAGCCTGGGCAGCGCCGACATTTGCAGCAGCAGCAGAGATTATCAAATACTACCAGACTGCCGGTGGGCAAACCGGTGGATGGACTGCTGCTGAAGACAGCCAATTCAAAAGCTTCCTGAACAAGTTGAAAGATAATTACATCAACAATACCCCTAATTATCATAACAACTGGGTGGTATCTCAGGGATATGCGAAAATGGCAATCGGCATTTTCCTGGATAGCCAGGCCGTTTACGACAGCGGTGTTACCCTGGTTAAAACCGTTATCCCAGAAATCATCGCTACAGATGGCTCTATGAACGGCGAAATTTGCGGCCATAACGATTACACCCACTTCCAGTACTCGCTAACTGGTATCACTTATGCGGCTAACCTGGCTGCTATCCAGTTTGCAGATTATTCTATCTATACCGCCAGCAGCAGCCGTTTACTTACCGGCTACCAGTACCAGTACAAGCTGATCAAGGGTACCGTATCGCCGAGTTGTTCAGTTTCCGGTTCGCCATCTAACCCCATCTGGCCTGGGATAGAAATAGCAGACCGCCGTTTCCACACCACTGAAACCAGCTATATCCGCAATCTGCAGGCGCCCTACGGCTTACCCGGCAATGATGTTGGTTTCCTGGGCTGGACATCCTATACCCATCATAACGTACCTTAATTATTCATTTAGATTACTCTAAGCCGGGTAGCGTTGCCCGGCTTTGTGCCTACCTTAATTTCATTAATTCGTTACAGAACTTCTTTGTGGTGATGCTTTATTTTCCATTAACTTAGGCTGTTTCATTTACCACCAATTAATCGATATGAAGTTTCCACGGGCTACCCGCAGCGGTTATAGCATTGCTGCCGCTATCATTTGTTTTGTACTGCTTTCGGCCATGACGAACATTCGCCGCCATGCAGCCCCCAAGCCCAAACCTGTGATCATAGGCTATGTTGGCGGTTTCAGGGGATTGATTGATACCAACCTGGTAGATGCCCGCAAACTGACGCATATCAACTATGCCTTTGTAGACATTAAAAACAACCGTGCTTTCTTACACTACGAACGTACCGACACGGCAAATTTCAGCATGCTGCGGAAGCTTAAAAAGGTTAACCCTGATCTGAAGATCCTGATCTCTATCGGCGGGTGGGCCTGGAGCGGCCGCTTCTCTGACGCAATGCTCAGTGATACCGCCCGTACAGCTTTTGCAGCCAGCGCAGTGGATATCATCAGAAAATATCAACTGGATGGCGTAGATATCGACTGGGAATACCCGAATGACATCGGCGCTGGGAACGTTTTCCGTCCGGAAGATAAACACACCTATACACTGATGTTCCATGACCTTCGTAAAGAGCTTGACCAGTTGGAGCACGAAACGGGGAAAAAGTTGTTACTTACCGCAGCAGTTGGCGGTTTTAAACGATTTCTGCAAAATACAGAGATGGGGCAGGTACAACGCTACCTGAACTATGTGAACCTGATGACCTATGATTATTTTCAGGATAGTTTAAAAATAGCTGTTCACCACACCAACTTGTACGCCTCGCGCAAATACCAGACCCGCGACGATGCAGACAAAGCCGTGAATGATTTTATGGAAGCCGGTGTTCCTGTCGAAAAACTGGTAATGGGGCTGGCTTTCTACGGCCGGTCTGCCAAGGTGCGCGACGCAATAAATTACGGGCTTGGCGATACAACAGCCGGCAGAATGCCAGGCAGAGGTTTTACTTTTATTAAAGACAGCCTGTTAACGAATAAAGACTTCAAATACTACCGCGACCAGGACGCTAAAGCGCCTTACTTGTTTAATGCCGCAACCAAACAATTTATTTCTTATGACGATGAATGGTCTGTAAAGGCAAAATGCAACTATGTACTTAAAAAGCACATGGCAGGGGTAATGTTTTGGGAATACGCTGACGATAAAAAGACTTATTTACTGAACGAGGTGAACCGCGATTTAAAGTAAGCTGATACGTTTTCCCATTAGGAAATAAAAGAGCGAAGTAGCAGCAATATTTCTATCTTTATTTAACCTGAAGAAAAACACCCTTGCCATATATCCGCCTGCTCTTCTGCTGCCTGATCTTCTGGGGTTTCTCCGGCTCACAGGCTACTGCGCGGGTTCTGCCTTCGGTATTTATCTTCATTACCAATTACCCGGTATGTCCGGGTGAACCGATTATTATCAAGGCAACGCCCTCTGATCTGGGCACGAATTTAACTTACCAATGGCGGATAAACGGCGTGGCAAAAGGCACAAACAGTGATACCTTTACGATTGATGCCACTATGATTAACATTACGCCGGATGATATCATCGATTGTGTGGTAACAGATAATGTAACGGGGCAACAGGCTACCTCTAATAAACTGACTAAAGTAGAGCGGCTGGTATATTCTGCGCCGTATGCAGAAATCTTTTTTGCAGGAGTGGGCAACACCGGGCTGGCCTGTAAAAACTCGTTGTTATTTGTCGGTTCGTATATCCATTTTAATTATAATTATTCAATTGCCGACATCAATTTAAATGTGAAATACACCCTTGAATGGATGGTTAACGGGGTAGTGGTACAACAGCCTGTTGCAGGCTACTTTGATGGCAATACGTTAAAAAACGGCGATCAGATTACTTTGCGGGTTACAATAAGCGGCAAATGCAAACCATTTGAGCAAGTCACCTCAAATGCACTGACGATAACGGCGGTACCTTCGCCAACGGTAGCTATCAGTTCAGACGGCAGTGCCTGCGTTGGCTTAGTAGCACAATATAAGGCCACCGTTACCGATGCCGTTTCGCCAACCTATCAATGGTTGGTTAACGGTAATAAAGCGGGCACCAACTCGCCGAATTTTTCCAGTTCCACCCTTGCATTAAATGATGTAGTCAGCTGTAAAGTAACCAGCAATTCGCAATGCGGGCCATTAGAAGCAACTTCTAACCAGATCACGGTAAGCGGTGCTCAGTCATATGTCAATTCAGTAAGCATCTCTTCCTCTGCGGTCAACAACTTTATTACCGAGGGGCAAACCGTAACTTTCACGGCGAATAATTCCTATAAGGGGAACGTCAATTTTCAATGGTATGTGAATAATCTGCCCGTTGGCAACAATAGCCCGATATTTACCTCATCAAACCTTACCCTTGGCGATAAGGTGAGCTGTACGGTAACCACCACGGATAATTGCGTGGTGCCGCAGACGGTCACCTCTAACCGAATCACCATTCTGATGATCAAGCCCATCGTTATTCCCAACGCGTTTACACCTAACGGCGATGGCATTAACGATAAATGGACTATACTACCTTTATTGGCTTATCCGCAAAGCCTTACACAGGTGTTTAACCGGTACGGCGCTGTAGTTTATCAGTCGGTGGGCTATACCGATGGCTGGGACGGTACCTTTAACGGGAAGCCTTTACCCGTTGGCGTTTACTATTACATTATCCGGGTTGACGATAAAACGCCGCCCTTCAGGGGCAGCCTGAGTTTGTTACGATAGTCCTAAAAAGGGTCTTTTATTTATTTTATACACCGCGCCACTTTATTACCTTTATAAACCACACTATTACACCTGCTTGTATTGTAAACGCTTTATACCGGCTTTCATCTTTCTGCTGATGACGTTGACGTTTATCGGCAGGGCAGATGGTGCTGCAAGGTTGCCCGGATCCGCCGACAGTTATGTGATCATCTCCCAGAGAGATTACCCTACTTGCGAGGGTAATCCGATCATTATCGACGCAGCAGCTTTTTATATGGGACCTCATTTAAGTTATGTATGGCGTGTAAATGGCCTGATTCAACCTAATCAGAACAGTAGCAGCCTGGTTATTGACAACGTGAATGTTAAGGTTGCGCTAACAGACATTGTAGATTGCGTGGTTACTGATAACGATTCTGGTCAGGCGATAACTTCGAACCAGTTAACAAACGTAGTAACAGCCAAATACTATAAGCCCAGTGCGCAAATTTATTTCATGGACACTTTCAGCGGTGGCGAAAGAACCATTTGCCCGGATGTTGCTGTTGCAATTGGTACTTCTACCTCATTTAATTACAATTTAGTGCCTGTAAGCCTTCAGTACCAGTGGCTGATCAATGGCCAACCTATCGATAATAAGAAGTCCTTTTTAGAAAATTACCCCTATAAAGACGGCGATAAGGTAGTTTGCAATGTAATCATGATCAGCAAATGCCTTGCACGGGATTCTGCCATTTCCAACGAAATTACGATACACCTTAATCCTACCCCTGCCATAACCATCAGTTCAGCCGATGGTGGCTGCGCTGGCACCACGCAGGTTTATAAAGCTACTGTCACCAACCCAGGTACTGCACCCGCTTACGAGTGGATGATCAACGGCGGAAAGGCTGGCACTAATTCAGCCACCTTTACCAGCAGCACATTAAAAACCAATGATGTGATTACCTGTAAATTCACTACCAAAAACTTTTGCGGCAATGCAGAAGCATTATCTAACCCGGTAGTGGTTGCCGATATTACGGCTGTAAAAAGTAATACCGTAAGCATCAGTTCATCCGCGCCTGGTAATTTTATCACCGAGGGGCAAACCGTTTATTTCACTGCGAACCCAACCTACCAGGGCAACCTTAGTTACCAATGGTTTGTGAACGGCAAAGCCTCTGGTTATGACGGGCCAACTTTTTTATCATCTACGTTAACCATTGGCGACAAGGTTTATTGCGTAGCTACCGCGACAGAAAATTGCGTTGTGCCGCGGTCGGCCACCTCAAATGTGATCACCATTCTGATGCACAAACCCATTATTGTGCCCAATGCGTTTACCCCCAACGGCGATGGCATTAACGATACGTGGGATTTACTGCCACTGCTGGCCTACCCGGATTGCAACATCCGGGTGTTTAACCGATATGGCGCCCTGGTTTACCAATCAATTGGTTATACCCAGGGATGGGACGGCACCCTTAACGGCAAACCCTTACCGGTAGGTGTTTATTATTACATCATCAAACCCGGTGGTCAGACGCCCCCGTTCTCGGGCAGCGTAAGCATTATCCGTTAAAGCAGATTACCCGGAAGTTCATTGAACCCTTTTCATATCAGGGTGCATGGAAATATAAGCAGCCGTACTATCGCCCTTGGTATGGATCAATACACCGGTACATTTACCGCTGTTATTCATTTCAAAGCCTATTCCCTTGCTACGGTCGTCATAAATACGCAGCGTATCTTTCCCGTTAGCATAAACAATCGCCTGTTTGGTTTTGAAATGATCTTCTACCTGTGGCAATGTGCTGCCTACGCCTAAACGTTCCTCTGTTTTAAACCATGGCGAAGTAACACGGATGATTTTTACCCTTGCGATGTTTTCATCTGCGGCCCCCATATTACGGTGCGAATAGATATCGGTCTGGTACGGGCTGTTGGGTTCTTTAGACAACCACGTAGCCATAGCTGAACCCATTGCTGCGTCGCTTTTATCAGGCTTACCCAGGCGAAGGATAACAGAATCTACATTTTCGTTCAAATGCGTCCCGCCGATGCGCTCCCCTGGAACAATCAGTTTATCGGCAGTAACAGGGTTTTCTTTGGCGGCGGATACGTTGGGGCTATCGGCCGAAGCAGAATCTGCGAGGAGATATGTTTTCTTGGCGTGGCCGCAAGCAGCAAGAAACAGCGCGGCTAATACGGTGATATTTCTGATTTGCATATCACAAAACTATCAATTGTTGTGCCGCAGAATTAATTTCATTTCCTCAAAATCGAGGATTGCTTCGTCTCCCAATAGTGATCGGAATCCTCGCAAAGACGTTAGCCGTACTGTCGTCATTGCGATCCGCCGGTTGGCGGAGAAGCAATCACTAACTACCCAAGTTTAAAAACAACACCCGGATCCTACTACTTGTCGTTAAGGGCTTTGATTGTAAACTATTTAAATTTTGCTTCTTCCGTATTACGCTCTGTTTTTAATATAATTTAAGTAAGACGTCAATTGAGCAAACTTGCACGCGATAGCTTAAAATAAATATAGGAAAACACTACCCCGCCAAGAACTGCTCCTGACAGGTAGATCGGCAGCATGCTTAAATCGAAACGGGCACCGGTTAGCCTGATGCCGTAGCCTCTTGAAAGATCTGCCGGTAATAGGGCAAGCACCAGCAAAACGGCGATAACGGCAATGATGATACTGCCTGTATAAAACGACAAACGGCTTTTTTTGATAATGCTTCTACTAAGGATATATAACACGGCAAAAACGGCTATGATAGAGAGTTTTACCACGGGGCCCATATCGTCTGCAATTTCCCAGATGTTTCTTAAACCGTTGATTACCGGGTTTTGATGAAAACTTCTATGCGGGATTGGTGAAAAGAAATAAACTAAGGTGCTGGTACCGAAAACCAGGGCCACCCAGCCGCCTAATAAAGATTTTAGAGTTATTGAAAGAGTGCTTTCGGATTTAGTCATTTCAGTAAAAGGCTTACGTAAGTAATTTATCTACTGATTGGATAACTTCTAAATGCTGTTGTTACAGCAAGCCTTAAACCTTGCAATAAAATATAACTATTATAGCATATAGAATTTGGTTTTGCAAGTGATGAGATTGACGAATGGAAATTATTGCGCCATTACTATCCCGACCTTTTTCAATGCCCGGCATGCGTTGCAATGCCCACTATCAAACCGATTACAAGCGAGAGCAGCGAAGGTGATGCTGCTGCCATTACAGCTCTGAACAGTAAGCTCTTTTTAGTGTAATCAGATTTTGAAAAGAACTGGTAATAAAACCATATACTGTAAACAAATGTAAAACCACCTACCGCGATGTAATAGATAAATATCAGTCCACTAATGTTGGTATAGAAGATGGTAATGATGGTAAACAGCAAGGCCACGGTCAGCTCTGCAGAGGCTTTGTAGGAATTCAAAACCAGGTGCTCGGCATAATTAAACTTCCCTTTTTTAAACCATAAAAGACTGAAAACAGAAGTGATGGGGATGGTGATCAGCAATACCAGTTTGGGATATTTCATCGAAAATTCCTCGAGCGCACTTACCGCGTTCCTCCCGGATTCTGGGACCAGATCCGTCAATTTGATGTGCGAATAATGGCTCACCAGGCTCGACATCGCTAAAATCAGCAGCAAGAGCGTGATAAAGTTAAAATAGTTGGCCCGTTTTCCTAAAATGTACGCCCGTACGCTATGCCCTGGGTTTGTAAATAATTCTTTAAGGGTATATAATACGCCTTTGTCCACATGCCATACCCCATGAACAAAATCATGGGTGACTACGTGTTTCAGCGAGTAGCGGTGCGTGCTGGAAACTTGTCCGCAGTTTCCGCAATATTTTTCTGCCACCAGGTTGCCGCAGTTCAGACAGTGTGATGCTGTATTCTCCATAATCATCGTTAAGCCCGCCTTTTTAATTCCTCATCCATTTCCTTGATATTACTTAGTCCGGGTATTAAAAGCACGGCGCCGCTAAAACCGATGGCGATAAAAGCGTAATTTTTAGTCCGCAGCACTGCGTAAATTTGTATCATAAAAGCAATAGCGATAATTACCACCAGTGTTACCTGTGCAGCCTTCGCTTTTTTCCTTTTCGTCAGTAACTCTTCGGTAGATAAACTCTTTAGCAGATCTGTATTTTTCATGTGTTTAGTTGTAAGGTTTAATAAAAAGTGTGGTTATCGCTTAACCAACGGCTACTTCAAAATTCAGCATTAGATCATTTTTGACCACTACACCCGGGTGTAGTTTTGTAAATTGCGCATGAGGAATGCTTTATGAGCAATAAAGACTTTACAAGCCTGCTAACGAAGAACCGCATTAAGCCTACTACCGGCGATGAACGGCCGCAGCAGCAACATTATCTCCCCATCATTAATGCTTTTTCGCGGCTGACATACGAAAGCATCTATATTATTAATTATGAAACCATGGGGTTCGAGTATGTGTCGGAGAATCCTTTATTCTTATGCGGCTACACGCCGGACGAAGTGCTGGCGATGGGATACGATTTCTACTTTAAAAATGTACCGGAAAGCGATCTGGAACTGCTGACCATCATCAATAACGCAGGGTTTGATTTTTACGACAAATTACCCGCCGAAGAGCGGATGCGATATACCATTACTTATGATTTTCATTTGAACAGCAAGGAAGGAGATCAACTGCTGATCAATCATAAACTAACGCCGCTGTTTCTAAACGCAGATAATAAAATCCAGCTGGCGATGTGCGTGGTATCGCTTTCGCATCAGAAAAATGCGGGCAATATTTATATCCATAAGCAGGGCACTACCGACAAATGGGAATTGGATACGGTGCAGGCCATCTGGAGAAAAACGGTAAAGCCAAAACTGAACAAGCGGGAGCTGGAAATACTACATCTCCACGCCCGCGGGTTTTCTATTACTGAAATTGCCGAAAAGCTGTTTGTGGTTGCCGATACCATTAAATATTACCGGCGGCGCATATTTGATAAGTTACAGGTAAGCAACATGTCAGAAGCGCTTCAGCAGGCAATTGACAGTAAAATAGTTTGAAAAAACATCGTCCGAACAAATAAAACGAGCTACTAAGAAGCAAGCAGCAAATCCATTTTAGCGGCCAATATTTCAAAGTCCTGCGGTTTTATAAATAGTGCATCACACTTAAATACATCCCTGGATATTTTACGGGTTTTGTACGTAGTGATCACAATAACAGGGATGTTTTTTAACAGATGATCTGCTTTAAAATCCTCACAGATTATCGCGCACTCATAGCCAAGTAAAGTATAATCAAGGATAATTAAGTCGGGGCGAAATTTTGTGGCAATATCAAATACTGCATTGGGGTCGAAGGTTATTGATATATCCCAATTACCCGTAAATAGCAGTTCATCAACGATGTTTATCAGCCCGTTATCCTTATCGAGCAGTAAAACTCTCTTTTTTGTCTTAAGCAGTTCCATACGTTACTATTATGACCTAAAATTCAGGGCAATCAGGAATAATAAAACCCAATGTCCCGACGAGTCCGCGAATTGTGTCGACCAGTGAATTTGCAAGTAACTATCTGATAATTAACACTTTTTAACAGTTAAAAAACTTATCGGCACATATCCCCAGTTTGTCGACACATTCGCTTTTTCAGTTCTGTAACCAACCTATTTTCGATCAACAATTTTATTACAAACCCTAAAATGAATTGAAGATGGAACGGAAAAATTTTTTAAAAAGCCTGATGATCGGCGCTGTCACTTCATCGGTACTGATAGACGCATGTAGCAAAGACAGTGATGTATCCCCTACAGACAGCAGCAGTTCATCATCCGGCACCACAAGCTCATCCGGCAGTTCTGGCACCAGCAGTTGCAGTGTTGTACCTACAGAAACAGAAGGTCCTTTCCCTACACACACACCGGCATCATACGTACGCAGCGATATTACGGATGGCCGCACCGGCTACAAGCTTACCATTAAAATCACCATTAATAACAGCAACAACAGTTGCAATGCCTTAGCTAACGCGTTGGTAGATATATGGCATTGCGATTCTGAAGGCAATTACTCTGAATATGGCGGTACCGCTATGCAAAGCACCAATTACACTTCAGTACACTTTCTACGTGGCCGGCAAACAACAGATAGCAGCGGACTGGTAACATTTACGTCTATTTTCCCGGGCTGGTACTCAGGCAGGGCCACGCATATCCATGTGCATGTCTATAATTCGTCGGGCACGTCATTAAAAGTTACTCAAATTGCCTTTCCGGAAGGCTCGGGTTCTGCAGTAACTGCTGTAAACGGCTACCAAAAAGGACTTACAGGTTATACCTATAACGCACAGGACAACGTATTTAGCGATGGATACAGTTTAGAACTGGCTACCGTAACCGGTAATACCACAGACGGTTTTAATCTATCCATCAGCTTGTCTGTACCTGCGTAAAACAAAAGTATGGAAGGCATTATTGAGCTCCATTACCGCAAGGTAATTACCATCAACACTTCCGGCGCGTGGGAGAAACTGGTTTTCGAAGACTCGTTTACCGAGTTTAAACTACAGGCACAAAACTTTACCGTCGGTACGGCATATACCTCATACGCGCAGTTGCAAAGGCATGTTCCGCAGGCGGCACAACTTTCGGCAAGGGTAACGCCCGCCGTTAATGGCTATGTTAAACAGCTTGATGGCCTGATCCCAGATGTGCTAAATAACATCGGCAAACGTTTTCTTCGTTTCGACCAGTACCAGTTTGAATTAATTAATTCTGACATTACAGACAAGGCAAAACACCAGGTTGCCGTTAACTTTTACTCGCGCCGTCTGCGCTGGTACAAAACCATAGCCAACCTTTTGCTGGTTTCAGAAATGGATGAAGATGCCGGGGCTAAACAAACAAACCTGTTCGCCTTACCGCTATACGTAAACATTAAATCATTTCAACCTTTTGAAGCATGAAACTGACCATACCGGGCAAGTACTACACCGCAGATCAGCGGGGATTGTTACAAAGCAATGTGTTGCAACAGCATTGCGTATTTAATTATGGAAATTACTACCACGAGGAACGCGAAGCGCGAGGCCTGTTAACCGCTTTTAACGACTGTACCCTCGCTGCCGGAAAAAAAGCAATGATCGGTGGTAACAAAGCCTCGCGGATCATACTTATCCCGGTTACCGGAAGCCTGATGTTCCAAAACGGTGGCCAGGGTACCGTAATGGTAGAAGTAGGACAAATATTGATTGATGACTTAACTGAAGGGGGCTATTTTGAGCTTTCTAATCCTTATGCCGATCATTGGATCAACTTTTTTCAAATCGAAATTGATCGTTCAGGCAACTCAATCGGTCCCGCTGTTCTGGCGTTTGATCTTGATCGACAACCCGGCTCGCTGATCCATGTTACGGACGAACACCCGGATACCCCGGAAATTTTCATTGGTCGCTTTAATGGTCGCCAGGAGGCCATACATTACATGAAGGGTAAAAACAACTCTTTTGCCTGCGTGGTGTCCGGTGCGTTTGAGCTTCAAGGCAGATTGCTACACCAGCGGGACTGCCTTGCCTTATGGGACGAGCAGGAAATAGAAATGGAAGCGCTGAGCAATAATGCGGTGATACTGTTTTTAACCTTTTAGTTTGCCCTTTAAATGGTCGCGAAGGTTATCGATGTAAGTATCGCTTATGGGTAACTCTATCGTATTGAGCTGTACCCGCCTGTTTTGCACAGACCGGATCTTGTTAATGTTAATTACATAGCTGCGATGTATCCGTTTAAAAACATCCTGCGGTAGTTTTTCCAACGCCTTTTTTAACGGCATCAGCGTAATCACAGGCTTTGGCTGCCCTACGTGTATCTTAACGTAATCTTCCATACTCTCGATATACTCTATCTCTGGTATGTTAATCTTTACAATTTTATACTCAGAATAAACGTACAGGCTTTCGTTCTGCAATTTATCCTTAGTGCTTAGTTTATACTGATAATGATCTATTGCCTTCTCCACACCTTTGGTAAAGCGTTTCATATCTATAGGCTTTAACAAATAGTCTAACGCTTCCTGTTCGAACCCTTCGAAAGCAAACTTTTTGTAAGCCGTAGTAAAAATAACCATAGGTTTGGTATCCAGTGCTTTCACCAGTTCTATACCGCTGATGTCCGGCATGTTGATATCTATAAAAAGCAGATCAATCTTGTTATTCCGCAGGAACTCCGCACCTGCTATGGCATCTTCAAAAGTTTGTACCAACTGTAATTCGGCGAACTGACTGATATAGCCGCTCAGTAACTGCAAAGCCAGCGGCTCATCGTCTATCGCAACGCATTTAATTTTCATATTAACTGTAAAGATTCAGCTCCACGGTATATAGCTGGTTTTCATTAACAATGTTTAAATGATGCTTATCTGCATACAAGTGCTGCAGGCGTTGCTTCGTGTTTTGTATGCCTATCCCGCGGCGGCTGTCATTAGCAGCATTAGGATGCACCGGATTCTGGCAAAACAAATTAATACTGTCTTCCAGTATCGTTATCCTGATCACCAACTTGCTCTGTTCCTGCTTACTGATCCCGTATTTAAACACGTTTTCTATAAAGGTCATGAATATCAGCGGCGCTACAACTTTGTTCAGCGGGTCACCTGTTACACTGTAGTCTATCTCGGTTCGTTTGCCTATCCGTAAACGTTGCAGGTCAATATAGTTATTTACACATTCTATTTCATTTTCCAGCGGGACAAAGTCTTCCGTAATCTCATCGGTAACATACCGCATAATTTTAGAAAGTTTCATGATGCTGTCTGCCGTGTGTTGGTTACCCGTGACTGCAAGCGTGTAGATGTTATTCAGCGTATTAAATAAAAAATGCGGATTGATTTGCGCTTTCAGGAAAGATAATTCGGCATTTGCTTTGCCAGCCTCTGCCATAGAAGCCCGTTGTTCTGTTAAATTCCACTCTCGGGTTACTTCTACAGCAGTACTCAGGGCAATAATCATCACAAAAATAAATAGGCTGGTCGTATCTATACGCCGCCGATGTTCACCTTGTGGAGGCTGCCCAAATTCCTGATGCAAACGGGCAGTTTCAGGCTGGTGCATATCTTTAGAAAAAGGCATATCATCAGGTGGTGGCGGGGGCGCATTCCACCCTTGCTGCATTCCGGGCCTTCCAATGTCACCCCCTCTCCCAATTTGCCATCCCGGGACTGGCCGGTGCATGGGGTTAGCTCTCAGCAACCTGTCAAACGGCTGCAAAAAATAGATACCGGCAAAAAAGATTATAACGATCAGCCCATAATCAACATATTTCTTTTTCAGGAAAAACCTGGGAATGAGTACCCAGCTGTTCACATAGAATAACAAAAAATAACAAATACTAAATTCCCAGTAACTTCTGGTGAGCAGAAGATCAAATAAACTTAGTCCGCCTTCTCCTGCCTGAATAAAAACCAACGGAAAGCTGAGAAATAAAAGCCATCCGGCAAGATGTATAGCTACGGTAAACAACCTGATTTTCTGCATACACAAAGCAACTTATTTCTAAACTAAAGCATCCATAAGTATAGATAAAATGGCTGATTGTAAAGATATAACCTAAAACAAAAAGCCTCCCCGATTACTCAAAGCGGCTTTCTGTTTAGCTATGCTGTTGTTATTGATTGTCTACTTTGGTTTCAACCGCATCCTGAACAGACTGCGGAAGCGCGGAAAGAATATTGTAACCGGTAGCAGATTCGATACTTCTTACGGTACATTTGTACTGCGTCCAGTCCGAGTTGATACTGTTATTATTAGGCGTATTAACGGCAATTACGCGGGTGGTAGTAGTTACCCGGTTGATATCATTATTGCCATCGGGGATCACAACAGCAACTTTCCATACATTTGAGGGTACGTTAACATTACCGCTGGCTACCGTAGTGGCATAACCGTTAGTGCCGGTACCGCCTGTACCATAACTGCCCATTACGATATAAACTTCATTGCCCGAGGTAACCAGCGAACGCAGGTAGTTTTCCATATTAGCCCAGGTCTTTTGATTATTATTTGGCGCTTGCGGGATCATGTTATCCATCAGGAAAGTGGCGCTGTTAGCCGCCGTAGACGATGTGCGATCTGCAGACGGACAATTATGCCCGCGGTCGAAACCGGACCCTGAATAATCAGTACCCTGTACCTCATACCAGCCCGCAGGAAGGTTGGTATCTGCGCGAAAATTATTTAACCTGTCTGTAGAGCCAAGGCTGCTGCTACCCAGGTACCAGCTTACCCAGTTCGGCGTACCCCGGTCGCGGTTATAGCTTTCGATGTAATAAGTCTGGTCGATCAGGTAATTTGCAGGGTAAGAAGTGTTGTTCACCGCGCTGCTGGGATTTCCCATCAACAGATTGGTGTTATCGCCAACAGAACCTGTACCGCCGCCGGTAGAGCCGCTATCGTAGCTGTTCACGGTAACGTCGTCGATATTGATGCGGTTAGAACCACCGCTCACCTTGCGGATCTGGAACCGTAAGGAACCGGATTGATTAACCGTAAATGTGGCTGTATTAAGTGTATGACTGCTAACGCTGATGGTTGAACCTACCTGCGAATAGGTACTGCCACCATTTGCGGATACCCACAACTGGAAGCTGGAAGCACCGTCTGAGCCATAAGTAGCATATTGGGCAGTAACGGTTGAAGCGCCCGTACTTACATCAAAGTTCATCCCTAAAGTGCCGGTGCTGGTTATCCGTACCGACTGGGAGCCATTTTTTGCATCACCACTCAGTGAGCCGATGAGCGCATTATCCAGCGTCCATGAACCGCTTGTTAGCGAGACAGAACCAACGGCGTACGCTGTTTTCGTTCCCGATTCAAAGGTTTCAATAAAAGTTTGGCTAATGGCCTGAGTAGATTTTGCACCTGCTGCAAAAGGTGTAGTCGAATCTACAGGCAGCGCCTCTTCCTTTTTACATGAGGTAAAGATCAGGGACGCCGCAAGGACGTTAAGGAGTAGAAATTTATTTTTCATTATCTGTTGAGTTGAGCCTGCTTTTACGGATGGCCGCAAATACTGTTGTCAACTCAAGATGAACAGATTGTTAAAGAACGGTTGGTGATGGACTAACAATTGGACACGAGGTACGAGTTCGCGTCAACCCGTTGCCAAGGTATTTATAGATATATGGTGACTATAGTGGTTCGATGAAAAAATATCTTCAGCAAAACAGTCTTTTTTAAAACTCGGGACTATTTATAAAATATACAAGCCGCTACGGGAGCAGGGTCGTCCCGATTAAAGAGCATAGGCCACATAAAATAACAAATCGTATAATGGAAAATATTATTCACTATCTCGAATTGGCTAACCTACTTTTACACTTTTAACAAAAGGCATTGCTGTAGCCAAAACTAAAGCAAGCTCGTCGCCGATGGCGGCCTTAAAAAGATGTTATCTTTTATAATTTTTGCAATTCGTATTCCAAATTACTTGAAACCTTTTGAAGCACCTTTAATAAGTACGGCCCTGTCGTGGCTACGCTTAAATTATAAGATAAAGGGTATTGATAGTAATTGTGTAAATGTTGTTTAATATCCTGCTGCTCTGATATGGATAACTGCAAAAATGGATTGGAGTTGTTATAATCCGCCATCACCGACAGGTGTATAAATGCGCAACCAAATTTGTAAACTGATCTTGTCCAGCCATACAGGGTATTTGCAAAATCAACCATTTGCCTATCGGTGATTTGTGTTCTTGTACCAGCTAATGTCCATTTCTCATTATTCAGGGTTTGGTTGATGTAGTGCAACCTATCGGCCGGACTTAGCGTGACCAGAAATATAACCCTCACCATTGAATCCAATTCCTGTCTTAAAATTGCGAGCATCTGACCGTACAACATCTGAGGAAATAATAAACGTGCGGCCTTGTCGTGCTCCGCTGATCTATCCCGGATTATCCGGCAAAACTGTTGTGTTGCTGTCATGTTCAAATTTGATAACTACCATTTACTAGCCTGAATTGGTATCGTGTCCTTTACGAATAGGAGCATACTGTAGCACAGCTGAGCTAAAAATATCTACTCGAAAAAGATGAAGCTTAAGGATATTGCAAAAAAGTTTCTTTAAAAGCTAATGGCTACACCCTGCGCTAGCACGGCGTACAATAATTATAATTTGCTATCTAAATATTCAACTTTGTTTGTAATGTCAAGTAACATTTCCTGTGCCTGCGTCTTAATTCTTTTTAACCTTTTACTTATCGATATAAATATTATTATTGAAAACAGAAATACTGGATAACCAACCAATAAAACACCAACAATCATTAGCACGAAGAGTAAAAATTCTCCCCAAAATGATATTGAGTATTTTAATTGTACTGTGAGCACATTAGCATTATTAAGTAAATTAAATACTCCACATTGTAAATAGTAAGCAGAATTACTTCTTGTTACTGGTTGAGTGCCGTAGGGTTCAAATAATACTGATCTTTCAGTTTTGTCTATAACTTTATAGTTGTAGGCTTCTACAGTCCGCTCTATCAGATTTACTACTGCTCCTGTTATATGTGCTTTAGAAACGATAGTCATATTCTTTTCGAGAACAAAAGATTTTGTCATGAACTTACAGCTTATAATTCATATAACAAGTTAGTCAACACAACACCGTACTGGTGATACCTTACAGCAAAAAACGCAGCCTTCTTATAAGAAAACTGCGTTTTTAGTAGCCCCGACGGGAATCGAACCCATATCTAAAGTTTAGGAAACTTCTATTCTATCCGTTGAACTACAGGGCCGTTTGCATCCGCACTTAAGCGATACGGATGCAAATATAGTTTAATTTTTAATTCGTTACCGCACTACTGATCCTGCATGCAGCTGATCTACGGGTGAAACGAAACTTAGCTTACCTTCGGTGTTCTCTGCCATCAGGATCATGCCCTGCGACAGGATGCCTTTGATCTCCCTTGGTTCCAGGTTCACCAGTATACTTACCTGTTTGCCGATGATCGCTTCCGGTTCGTAATGCTCGGCAATGCCGGATACCACGGTACGGGTGTCTATACCCGTATCAATTGTCAGTTTCAGCAATTTCTTGGTTTTGGCTACCTTTTCAGCTGTCAGAATGGTGCCCACGCGGATATCCATCGCCGCAAACTGATCATAGTTAATATTTTCCTTCGCTGGAACAATTGCCGGGGTTTCTTCTATCAATGCCTCCGCAGGCGTAGTCAGCGCATCGCTTTTTGCTTTCAGTTTATCTATCTGCTGCTGAATCACTTCATCTTCCAGCTTTTCAAACAACAGCGCAGCAGCGTTTAACTGATGCCCATCTGCCAACACAATTTCCTCATCAAAAGCGACGGTACTATTGGGCAAGTTCAGCATAGCGAAAATTTTTGCCGAGGTATTCGGCAAAAACGGCTGTAAAGCAGTCGCGAGGTGACCAATCAGTACCAGGCAGTTGTGCAAGGTATTGCGCGCATCTTCCGCATCTGTCTTGATCGTCTTCCAGGGCTCTTTCTCGGTCAGGTAACGGTTGCCCAAACGCGCCATTTCCATAGCGGTTTGCTGCGCCTGGCGGAATTTATAGCTCTCGAAGTTCGCTTCCAACTCATCGTATAACTCACTTACGTTTGTCTTCAGGGCACTGTCGGTAAAATCAAGCTTTTCGCCACCGGTAGTTATTTTCCCGTCGAAGAACTTATGCATCAGCACCATCACCCGGTTCACAAAATTACCCAGAATGGCTACCAACTCGTTATTCACGCGGGCCTGGTAATCTTTCCAGGTAAACTCGCTATCGCTGGTTTCAGGCGCAATGGCAGTCAGGTAATAGCGCAGTTCATCTATACGTGTGGGGAAGTCGGCCAGATACTCGTGCATCTCAATGCTCCACCCCCTGCTGGTCGACATTTTATCGCCTTCCAGGTTCATAAATTCATTAGCCGGAACATTTTCAGGCACGATGAATTCGCCCTGTGCTTTCAGCATCACCGGGAACACGATGCAATGAAAAACAATGTTATCCTTACCGATGAAGTGTACCAGCTTTGTTTCCTGGTCTTTCCAGTACAGTTCCCAATCCTTACCGTTATCCAGCGCCCATTGGCGGGTGGCCGAGATATAGCCGATCGGTGCATCAAACCATACATATAACACTTTGCCTTCAGCATCCGGCAGCGGTACTTTAATGCCCCAATCCAGGTCGCGGGTTACGGCACGCGGGTGCAGACCACCGTCTATCCAGCTTTTACACTGACCGTAAACATTGGTTTTCCAATCGTTCGCATGGCCTTCCAAAATCCATTCTTTCAGCCAGCCTTCGTATTTATCTAAAGGCAGGTACCAGTGTTTGGTCGGGCGAAGCACGGGTTTCTCGCCGCTTAGTGTAGAGCGTGGATCAATTAGCTCTTCCGGACTTAATGACGTTCCGCAGCGCTCGCACTGGTCGCCATACGCATTGGTATTGCCACAATTAGGGCAGGTTCCCACAATGTAACGGTCAGCCAGGAAGGCGTTAGCCTGCTCGTCAAAATACTGTTCGCTTTCCTTCTCTTCGAAAACGCCAAGCTTATTCAGATCTGTAAAGAACTGCTGCGCAGTCTCGTGATGAATAGGCTCGCTGGTACGGTGGTAGATATCGAAAGAAATGTTCAGCTTTTCAAAGCAATCTTTAATCAGCTGGTGGTATTTATCAATAATGGCGCGGGGGGTAGTCCCCTCTTTCATGGCTTGGTTGGCAATAGCGGTGCCGTGTTCGTCAGATCCGCATACAAAAACCACATCGCGCTTTTTCAAACGCAGGTAACGTACGTATAAATCTGCCGGGATATAGGCGCCAGCCAAATGGCCGATATGTTTAGGGCCGTTCGCATAAGGCAAAGCGGCCGTTATGGTATAACGTTTATATTTTTCAGTTGTCTCCAAAGTTTAAAAGGCTTTGTTTTATTTTGGCAAAGATAATCATTATAAACATGAGCATACGCCCCCCCTATCTTAAAAAAGGCGACCTGGTAGCCATCACCTGCCCGGCGAAAAAACTACCGAGGCCCATGCAAGATGCCGTACACCTCCTGGAATCATGGGGTTTGCGGGTAGTTTTGGGCGAAACAACATCGGCTGAATGGCACCAATTTGCAGGCGACGACCAGTTACGGGCAAAAGATATGCAACGCTTTATTGATGACCCCGAAGTAAAAGCAATTTTTGCCGCCCGCGGCGGATACGGTACTATTCGCATGATCGACCTGGTAGATTTCAGCCCCTTAGCTGAAAACCCCAAATGGTTGATCGGCTTTAGTGATATCACCATTATTCATGCCCACCTACTAGCTAATTACGGCTTACAAAGCATCCATGGGCAAATGCCAATTAATATTCCCGACGCTACCATCAGCTCAATACAAACACTCAAAGACGCCCTTTTTGGAGCACCGCTAATCTACCATTTGAAAGGCGATAAACAGAACAAGACGGGAAAAGCGACCGGACAACTGATCGGTGGGAACCTGACCTTGCTTACTGCCATTTTAGGCTCTGCTTCCGATATGGATTATACCGGGAAAATACTGTTCATAGAAGATGTAGGAGAATACCTGTACGCAACGGACCGGATGATCCACACGCTAAAAAGGGCAGGAAAATTAAAAGACCTGGCAGGGATTATCGTAGGCGGATTTACCGAAGTGAAGGACAACGACATTCCGTTTGGCTTCTCTGCAAACGAAATCATTCTTGAAGCCGTAAAAGAATACAATTACCCGGTTATCTTAAACTTCCCGGCGGGGCACGTCGCAGATAATAATTCGCTGATACTTGGCGCTGAAGTAAGCATAGAAACTAACACGGATAAAGCTTCCATTTCATTCATCAACAACTAAAACCAAACTTATGGCATATTTAGGCAAACTCGGAAATTATAGAAACTTTGGCCTGCTGCTGATCAGGCTCGGGCTGGGGATTATGTTCATTTACCACGGCTTCCCCAAGTTGGCAGGGGGTGAAAAAACGTGGATCATGGTCGGCAGTGCTACCAAATATGTGGGTATTACCTTCTGGCCTGCCGTTTGGGGTTTTCTGGCCGCGGTCGTGGAAACCTTTGGCGGGTTCCTGCTCATCATTGGGTGGGCTTTCCGGCCGGTTTGTTTGTTGATTCTCATCAACCTGATCGTCGCGTCAATCATGCATTTAAGAACAGATGGTTTAATGGATGCCTCGCACGCTATTGAAGATGCCATCATGTTCGCCGGACTATTATTCGTAGGCCCTGGAAGTTACAGTGCGGATAAGAAATAAGCGCTTGGAAAAATTAAAAGGGCTGCGCTTCTTCCCGGCGCAGCCCTATAGTTAGTTTAGTTTGTTACTTGATTATCTGCCGATCAGCTTATTGTATTGCTGTTCGTTACCAGACATTGGCCAGATGTAGTTAGAACTACTTGGTGCAACAGCAGCAACAGAGTTCTTAGCCGGAATAGGAAGATTTAGCCTCCATAGATCCAGCCAACGTAATCCTTCACCCAAAAACTCGATGTTTCTTTCCTGTAAAATAGCATCGGTCAGTGCAGATACGGTCGCAAAGCTGGCCGTTGTATAAGTAGTACTTGGGTCGCTACGCTGCCTCACAGCGTTAAGCAGGGCAACTGCTTTCGGGTCTACCGTATTGGTACTTCTGGCAATAGCTTCCGCATAACTCAGCAACACTTCCGGATAGCGCATTACGTTCGCGTAATCCAGGTAAGGCGAGCCGCCAGGCCATTTTAGCGAATATGACTTGCCACTCTTTGTGGTAATCAGGGTCCTTCTGGCATCAGTACTTTTCCAGTTAGCATCGGCAATAACCCCATTCGGGTTTAAATAAAACTCCGATGCGCCAAGGCCGCCGAAGTAGTTGGCCAGGGCATTTTGCGAACCTACCGCCTCTGTTGTGGTAAACGGCATAGAGAAAATAGATTCTGTTGTAGTATACGGGCTTTTGTAAACGTTCGCAACATTTGCTTGCAAGGCGTTTGCAACACCTGTTGGTGCAGAGAAAGAAGTAGTGCCCGATACAATTTTTGATGCTTCAGTAATCACCTTTGCATACTGCTGCATAGCCAGGTACACCCGTACCTTGTAAGCTATCGCTGTATTTTTATGTGCCCTGGTAGTGTTAGATACCGCATCAGTACCATAGCTTGCCGGCAAACCGGCCTCGGCCGCGTCCAAATCAGAGATAATTTGCGCATAAACCTGGGCAACGGTAGAAGGCGCCAGATCGTAATTATCATAAGCCGAGTTTCCCTTTAGTCGCAATGGCAGTCCCGGTGTGTTACCATTACTAACTACATAAGGCTGGCAATAAAAATTAAGTAACGCAAAATATGCTGTAGCACGCACGAATTTAGCTTCGCTGATATAATTAGCCGCAAGGCTCGCACCCACCACTGCAGAGCCAGTGCTGTTCATACCCTCTATAAAGAGGTTACAGTTGTTAATCACAAAATAAGCCTGCGACCAAAGGTTAAGCACTTCTGAGCTGGTACTGCTTACCGTCTCTGTCCAGGTTTGATAAGCGGTTACAGAGTTAGTGGTTTGGTTAATCCAGTTTTCGGCCTTTACATCATTATAGATCTGGTAACGGCCACCGAACAGCTGACCATTTTTCAATCCGTTATACAGGCCGTATACCTGTGCCTGAATGCGTGATGAAGTTGAGAACGGCGCCCCGCCCTGATTAGAAACCTGCGTTTGATTGTCGGGATACAGCAATTGTTTTTTGCAAGAATAACTGCTCAATAACGCCATCCCTATGATATAGATAAATTTCTTTTTCATTTCCTTTCGAGTTTAATCCTTAAAATTTAATTGAAACCCCTGCAGTTAAAGTCCTGCCGTTAGCGGCTGTATTTCTGTCTACCCCCGGGGTGCTGTTACCATTGATGGTTGCTCCGTTTGACGCCACCTCCGGATCTGGGCCGGGATACTTGGTAATTACAAACAGGTTGTAACCCGCAACATAGAAACGCACGCTTGATAACCCGATTTTTGAATACAGTGATTTAGGTAAGGTATAACCAAAATTTACACTTTTAACTTTCAGGAACGCACCGTTATAGGTGTTAAAATCTGTTGGGAAAGAAGTACCATTAGATACGTTATCACCAAAAACAACTTTTGGATATTTTGCAATCTGGCCAGGTGTGGTCCAATGGTCTAATATCACCACACTATTATTCCAGAAGCGTTGGTCTGTCAACGTTGCTTGTGTACCATAATACAGCTTGAAGCCGAACTGATAGGTAAGCAACACGTTTAAGTCAAACGCTTTGTAACGGAAGTTGTTGGTTAAACCGCCCAGGTAGTGAGGCACACCGGTACCGTAATCAACCGCATCTGCCGCCTGATTGATCGATGGCGCAGTTGTTCCGTCCATATAGGTATACTTGTTGCCAACAAAGTTATACTCTACCATTTGTCCTTTACCGTTGATAAATATCCTGCGGCCGTTAGTTGGATCTACGCCTGCCGAACGAACGATATAAAGGTCGCCGATGGAGCCGCCAACGCGGTTAATGTTGGCAATCTCCAAGCTTGAAGTTGAGTAAGTGAACGAATTCACGCCCGGCAACAAGGCCGTAATACGGTTCTGATTCCAGCTGATGTTGAAGTTCGAAGTCCAGTGGAAACGTTTAGTGCGCAGAATGTCAGCATCAATGTTTAGCTCAAGCCCGCGGTTAAACATAGATCCGATATTCACATACGGGTTTGACGGCAGACCGGCAGAAGGCGCCATTGGTATTTGCAGAATCAGGCCGCTGATGTTGTTACGGTAATAAGCGGCGCTACCAGTAATACGGTCATTAAGAATACCGAAGTCGAAACCTACGTCCAGCTTTTTACTGATCTCCCAACCCAAAGAGTTATTACCCGTTTGGTTTGGCCCCAGTGTAGGGTTACCATTGTATAAACCACTGCTGTAGAAGCCGTAAGAAGCAAAATCACCCAGGCCCGAGTTATTACCTACCTTACCATAACTTGCTTTTAGCTTAAAGCTGCTGAAAACCTTATCAGCACCAACGCCATGCCAGAACTTTTCTTTTGCTATTTCCCAACCGGCACCAAACCCAGGGAAGTACCCATATTTACGGTTGCTTCCAAAAGTAGACGAACCGTCTTTACGTACCGTGGCGCTTAAATAGTATTTCTGATCGAAATTGTAGTTAAAACGACCGAAGAAAGACACCAGGTAATTTTCGCCAATGTTGTTACTTGTGTTATTAGTAGTTACGTTAACAAAACCGGCCTGGATAACATTAAACGCCGGATCAGATAAAATGGACCGGTTTAGACCAAAGCCGGCACTCGTGCTCCGCTGCTGCTCATTACCTAATAATAAAGAGACGTTATGCTTTGCAAAAAAGGTATAGTCGAACTGGGCGGTATTATCCCATACGTATCTTTTAAACGCCGAGTAATTTGCCGTTGCGCTTGCGTTGTTGCTGGCGGCAGAACCGTTAAAGTTTGAAATCGGGTTATTGAACAGATCGTTAGTAGAATAAATGTAATCTATACCGTAGGTACTCTTCAGCGTCATCCAGGACAGGGGCTTAATCTGCAGGTACATATTAGCGGCCGTGTGGTTCAGCTCGTTATTAGACCTGTCCAGATCCAGCGCCACCTGCGGGTTCGGGTAGCTGATGGTATAGCCTTTATTGTTGTAAACACCGATAGCACCTGTAGCAGGGTTAAGGTTATAACTGCCATCGTTATTGTAAGGCCCCAGGTTAGGTGGCAATAATACGGCTAAACGGCCTAAACCAGCTGTTGCATAAGCTTCGCCGGAAAGAGAACCCGATGTTGTCGCGGCCAGGTTATACTGATCTGAATAGGATAACTTTGCTCCCATGCTAATGTATTTATTAGCTTTATGATCGATATTAAATAACATGCCGCGGTTGTCAAAATCATTCTTTTTTAATACCCCTTGTTGCTTATTGTAGTTCACCGAGCCATAGTAACTTGTTTTTTCGCCTCCGCCAGAAATACTTGCTGTAGTATTATAAGAGGTGCCGCGACGATAGACCAACTTAGTCCAGTCGGTATTTATCGGATTACCATTCGCATCTTTAGCGACTTCTGTATAAGCAAGCGCACCGTTAGCGGCATTAGTATTGTAAGAACCAGCGTTAGTCATGGCTTCGTTTTTCAACGCCACATATTGGAAAGCGTCTAAAACTTTTGGCAGGCGCATTACCTTTGTCATCCCTACCCAGCTGTCTATGCTAACAACCGCATCTCCCTTTTTGCCTTTTTTTGTCGTAATAATTACTACGCCATTCGCACCGCGGCTACCATAAATTGCGGTAGCAGAAGCATCTTTCAAAATGTCGATGGTCTCGATATCTTCTGGATTGATATTACCGAGGGCATTACCGCCAGAAGATCCACCACTGACATCGCCTGTAAAGCTCACTACCCCGTCAACTACAATCAGCGGCTGCGAACTTAAGTTGATAGAGTTGGTACCGCGGATGTGAAATACGGGCGGAGTGTTTAATACACCGTTAGGGACGGTAATCTGTACACCTGAAGCCTTACCCGCCAGCGCCTGCTGAAAATTCTGGACTGGTTGCTGGGCAATGTCGCCGCCCTTAACCTGTGAAATACTGCCCACGTTTTCGCGTTTACTTTGTGTACCGTAACCGGTTACTACAACCTCATTCAAAGCACTAGCAGCACCTGTTAATGTTACATTTAAACGACTGCCGCTTACCAGGTGAGATTGAGTAGTAAAACCGATAAAAGAGAATACTAAAGTCTGGCTTCCGGCCGGAACTTTGATAGAATAGCTTCCATCGCCACCAGTTTGGGTACCAATTTTTGTACCTTTTACCACGACGCTTACACCTGGCAGTGGTAAGCCGTCTTCTTTTCCGGTGACTACACCGGTGACTGTTCGGGTTTGCGCATAAGCTGTTGAGCCCAGCATAATCAAAACCCACAAAAAATTACGTAGAACTTTTTTCATGCGTTTATTAGTTTGTTTAATTAGCTCTATAAAAATAATTTTTATTGGCTTTTTCTAATAAAACACACAAATTATTTGAAATATCACTTAAAAGTTCAATAAAATTTAAAATTATATCAAAAATTCACTCTAAAAAGGGGTAATTTTTGACAGTATATCATTAAAGGCATTCATTTTTACTAAAAATTAGAGGTTTTAAAGCAATTTTTTAATCTAATTTTACATTTATATCTAAATTGATACATTAAAATGAAATTTATTCATCAAAAAATCATTTAAAACCCATAATTAAAAATTCAAGAAGCAAAATTTTCAAGTTTCTATTGATATTTAAGACAAATGGACAAAAAAATCAATCACATATGGAAATGTCCTTGATTATTTGAAAAACAAAGAATTTAAGGGTGAATTTTTAGATAAAAAGCAACAATATTATAAGGATTAACAAAAAACCCTCAAAAAAGCAAAATTCAGCAAATTTAGTACTAATTAAGTCGATGTTATTGGGGAGTACGCTTTAGCAGACCTATTTACAGAAGTGACAAAACATTCATGAAAGGGGAATTCACCAACGGGCATTAAAGTGTTAAATTGTAGGTACCAAACTTCAATTAACATGTCATCCCAAGTAGAATTCCCTTTATTATTTGATCGTTGTGCAGGAAT
>NZ_JALJEJ010000016.1 GCF_022953055.1 Mucilaginibacter straminoryzae
GAAGTTAAGCCCGCCAGAGCCGATGGTACTGCAGTAAAATGTGGAAGAGTAGGTCGGCGCCAAACTTTATTCAAGCAAACCCTTTAAGCAACATGCTTAAAGGGTTTCTGTGTTTATAGGCCGTTCGGTTCATCAATTGTCCCTAAATAGATCATCCTCCCCTGGTGGCGAAGCCAGAACATCATTCTATCCGCAATGTTACCGGGGCTTAATTAGCTGCGCTAATCTTCAGCTTAAGTTTTGCATATATTAGCGCAAAACCAGTTTAAATCATTACTATCCAATCATGCACAAGCGTTTTTTGTTACTAATAACTGCTGCACTAATAACGTCATCCAAGTTGTCAGCTCAGTCGACTGATCAAAAGAAATTAAGTGGGAATCCTGTGATCCAGGGTTGGTATGCTGATCCCGATGCTGCTGTATTCAATAACACGTATTGGATATATCCTACTTATTCTGATAAATATGAAAAGCAGGTTTTCATGGATGCCTATTCGTCAAAAGACCTCGTGCATTGGACAAAGCATCCTGACATCATTGATACCGGAAGTGTTAAATGGGCGCATATGGCTATGTGGGCGCCTGCTATCGTCAAAAAAGGGAGCAAATATTATTTATTTTTTGGGGCGAATGACATCCATAAAGATCACGAACCTGGTGGTATTGGTGTGGGTGTAGCTGACAAACCGCAAGGGCCGTTTAAAGATCTTTTAGGAAAGCCGTTGATTAACGTCATCGTAAACGGGGCTCAACCGATAGATCAGTTTGTGTTCAGGGATAAAGACGGTAAGTACTATATTCTTTATGGCGGCTGGGGACATGCAAATATTGCCCGGTTAAAAGACGACTTTACCGGACTATTGCCATTTGCTGATAGAACTACCTTTAAAGAAATTACGCCGAAGGGATATGTAGAAGGTATTTACATGTTTATGCGTAATAATAAATATTATTTAATGTGGAGCGAAGGCGGATGGACAGGGCCTGATTATTCCGTAGCGTACGCAATAGCAGATTCTCCTTTCGGGCCGTTTGAACGTATCGGAAAAATATTGCAACAGGACATGGCTGTTGCTACCGGAGCTGGGCATCATTCTCTTCTACATGATGCAAAGCATGATGCGTGGTATATCGTTTATCATCGTCGCCCGTTAACGGAAACAGATGGCAACCATCGGGTGGTGTGTATTGATAAAATGGAGTTTGATCAAAAGGGATTAATTAAGCCTGTAAAGATTACAACAGAAGGAGTGGCAGCTGTCCCACTGAAGTAACAGACTCATCTCCTGATATCACTTGTTTAGTTACTTTTTTGGAGCCGGGCTATTTATTTCAATCCAGTAGCCATCCGGGTCTTGGAAGTATAGCTGTAATACGCCATCGGCTCTGAGTGTAGGCTCTGTGCTGTCACCTTTCCAATTACGGTAAGGGATGTTGTTTTTCTTCAATTCATCAGCAAACTCTTTAACCGAATTCACAGCAAAACATAAATGGTCGGCGATTTGATGCTGTAGCTGGCAATCGCCTTGTATGGCGTGCATTTTTACGCCTTTGCCGATATTATACCACTGGTGCATATGATCATTAAAAGGATCAGCCACCTTTTCAAAATGCATGATCCGGGTATAAAAATCCGTGCTCTTTTTCAGGTCTTTCACGCAAATTGCGATATGGTCTATTACAGAAACAGATTGCGCAAAGCTATTAAATGAGGCACAAACAGGTATAGAGATTGATAATAATACCCTTGCGAGATTTTTCATTTCTTATACAATTGGTAGTGGCAATTTAGATAAATAGATGATCTCATCAAGTAAAGATGTCTCTTTTTATTTAGCTGAAAATAGACGTCATCGAGCGACCCTATTGTGAGTTTAACTCGCTTTGGTAGACTGCTTCGTGCGTCTCCGGTTAAGATGGTTTCTTAATGGCGTATCGTAAATTTTCATCACCAGATAAGCAAAGCCTGCCAAAACGATAACGCTGGTTACAATGATGACGGTTAATTGGGAAGTGCCGGGTTTATTAGCCAGGTAATAATTACCGTACATCCAAAGCGCCGCGTAATGCGTCATGTATAAAGGGTAAGATAATCTTCCCAGAAAAACGCAAAATCTCTTTAGCGAACTATTTAAGAAGGCGCCTGCTCCTAACGCAACCAGCATTGGGAAATAAAAAATAACAATTAACGGTTCGATGAACCAATCCCATTTAGATGAGGGCGATATAAAGGCCAGCAATAATAAAAACGCAATGCCGATGAAGCCAAGCTTGTTTTTGATTATCCAATCAGAGCGGTAGATAAGAAGACCTGCCGAAAAAGAATAGGCTATCCTGGCCCCGCCATCCAAAAAGGTGGGGCCGCTCCATCCGCCGAGCAAATTACCGGAGCGGTAGCTTACACCACAAAGGGTAAAAGCCGCCACTACCGTTAATAACAGCAGATAGCCACGTTTTAAGCGATGGAGTATAAAAGCATAAATCACGTTGGCCAGGTATTCCCAAAATAGCGACCATGCTGGTGCATTAAAGCTGAAAAGATTAAAGCTGCGGTCGGCTATCGTTGGGAAGGGGATAAGCAGTAGCGAGCAGACAAAAGTGATAATGATCTTTCCCGCGCTGTATTGTTCCGGGTGACCGCCGAACGGATCAAATAAAAACGCCAGCAATCCCAGTACAGATCCAAGGATCACTAACGGATGTAAACGGATCAGCCGTGCTTTAAAGAATTCAAGGACGCCCATTTTTGACAGCCTGTCGTCATAAGCATAGCCGATGACGAACCCCGAAAGGCAAAAGAAAAAATCGACAGCTAAAAAGCCGTGACCGATGAAGTTCTCAGCAGGCTCGTAAACCCATTCCATAAAATGGAAGATCACCACTGCCAGCGCCGCTACTCCGCGCAATCCATCCAGAATTTCAAAGTGGGTTTTCGACTGTAAAATATTCGTGTTATTTTGATGATTATCCATTACGCTCATTTCGTCCACTGCTTGTACCGCATTTCGGCAAGTTATTAAAATTGTGGATCCAGCGTGAATTATAGGGGCTTAAAACCAAATAGCATAACGCTCAATCTTAATTGTTCTTCGATGTTTTTACGAGATAGGTAACTTAGCGCGAGCAAAAAAAATACCTTATTGTGAAATGAAATAATTTTTATCAGTTTTGTAGATGGTTAAGTTTATTCTGATGATAAATTAACCTTTCCAATTACTAATGGCCGATTATAAGCGTTTAGAGGAAACAGAGCTGATGGAACTGCTGCGCCAGGATTCAATGGGAGCATTCAGGGAGATTTATTTGCGCTACTGGAAAAGCCTTTATAAAGAAGCCTATAAACGGCTGAAAGATAGCGAAAGCGCGGAAGAGGTAGTGCAAGATATTTTTACGGCACTTTGGAACCGTCGACAGGTAATTTCATTAAGCCATGGCCTCGAGGGGTACCTTTACACCAGCGTTGGTTATCGTGTGATAGACCGCTATCGTCGTAACGCTTTGCAACAGCGGTTCAGAGAAGCAATGCAGGTGACGCAGAATGAAGCCGACTATAGTACGGAGCAAACCATACTGGTAAAGGACCTGCAATTACATATCGACCAGGTGATTGAAAAATTACCTGAAAGATGCCGCTCGGTATATGAACTTAGCCGGGTGCATCATAAAACGAATAAGGAAATTGCCAAGGAATTAGCCATTTCAGAGAAGACCGTCGAGAATCAGCTGACTAAAGCACTTAAGAAATTACGCCTGAGCCTTAACCATTACATCAGCATCATTTTAATATTTTTCTAAAAATATTTCTATCAGGCGTGGGGGATTCACCCTAACGCTTCGACATAACTTTTATAAACCGATAATTTTCAGTTTTCATGAAAAAAACCATACCCGATGAACTATTGGAACGATACCTTAATGGACAATGTTCTGAAGAAGAACTGGCCCGTGTAAGGGAATGGTACCATTCTTTTAGCAAGGGTAACGACCAATTGTCGGAGATGAGCCAAACAGAAGTTGAGCTATTAGAAAAACGGCTGTATGGCAACATCACTGAAGCAATCGGTCAGACATCCGCAACCAGTCGCGGGCGTGTGGTGAAAATGTTCAGGTATGCAGCAGCAGTAGCCGTGGCTGCACTGTTTGTAGGCGGCTTTTATTTCTTGAATACCGGTAGGGTTTCTTTTAAAACTGCCGTGCCTGTCGCACAGAAAACGGTAGAACAGGTGGATATTACCAATAATTCTAACACGGTTTACAAAGCACATTTACCTGATAAAAGTATAGTGTGGCTACAGCCTGGCAGTAATCTCCGCTATCCTAAAACCTTTGCAGCTAATGCGCGCGTGGTATCCATGTATGGCGTGGGATTTTTTGAAGTAACCAAGAACCCCAAGCGCCCTTTCATTATTAATGGCCGCAGTATTATTACAAAAGTTTGGGGTACCAGCTTTCTGATCAGGGATAAATATCGCAGCAAAACGGCAGATGTATCTGTAGTTACCGGCAAGGTGTCTGTGAGCTTGAAAAAGAACGAGGCTGATGATACGTTCAGTACCTCGTTAGAGAAACACGAAGTGTTATTATATCCAAAAGATAAAGCCATTTGCTTTCTGGATCAGCACCTGCTAAAAACAGAGCGTGTGGTGCGTGAACCGGCTTTAAAGCAGTGGAGCCAGGCAAGCCTCTCATTTGATAATAAGCCGATGCGTGAAATTATACCCGTGCTAAGCGCAACCTACGGTGTTAAAATAAAAGTAGCTAATGAACGGATCAACCGTTATATGTTAACTGCAGATTTTGAAGGATTTAACCTGCCGGATATCCTGGCCGCGCTTAAAAAATCGATCAATGTCAGTTATGAAATTAAAGACGACCTGATTGAGCTTAATTAATAAAACCAATTACTAACCTAACAGAATAGCCTATGCAATACAAAACAGCTACTTAAAATCACTGCCAAGCCCGGCGGAAATTACCATCGCCACATCATGGAAAAAGCTTAAAAGTGTTGCGACCACTTCTAAGCTTTAAACACCCAACGTGATATACCAAAAAATGGTGTAATGGGTGCTAATTGTCTCATTTTTAACAAAGAAACATAACAAATATATGAATTTTCGATTACGAAAGCCAATACCCTGGTCTAAAATCATGAAGTTAACATTTACTCAAATACTGTTGGCTGCTCTGTTAAGTTCTATGGCGTATGCCGGCACTACCAAAGCGCAAAGCATACTGGATAAGAACGTTACTATTACTGCTGCTAACAGCACTTTACAGGATGTACTGAAGCAATTACAAAAAAGTAGTAACGTTAGATTTATTTACAGCAAGAATTCTATAGATCTCGCACAACGTGTATCAGGAGACTATCAAAACCGCAATCTTAAAGATGTACTTGACGAATTACTTAAAGGCAACGGGATTGATTATGAGGTTTTGAAAGACCGCATTGTGCTTGGCCGGTCAGAAGATTTGAAAGCCATCAGGCAGGGGCAGATCGTAACTGCTGATGCAGAAACAGAAGCTAAATTAGTAGGCATACCGCTAACAGGTAAGATTATTGATGAACGCGGCGCGCCGCTTGCCGGTGCTACCATTACCGAAAAGGGAACAAAGAACGCTACCGTTGCTGATGGTAACGGTAACTTTAGGTTAAACGTTTCTAACGCCGATGCTGTACTTGTTGTAGCTTTTGTGAGTTTCCAGACACAAGAGGTGGTGGTTGGCAGCGAACGTAACTTCACCATTAAACTTTTAGATGATATAAAGGGCCTTAACGAGGTAGTGGTTGTAGGGTATGGTACGCAAAAGAAAAGCGTAACCACCGGTGCCATCTCGGGCGTAAAAGCCAAAGAATTTGAAGATCTGCCCGTAACACGCGTTGAGCAGATCTTACAAGGCCGTACTTCAGGTTTAACCATTGCTTCGAATAACGGTCAGCCTGGCGAAGGCGCTACGGTGCGCATCCGCGGTATTACTTCGTTCGGTAACAATGATCCGCTTTGGGTGGTAGATGGCGTGGTGGTTGACAACGGCGGTATCGGCTACCTGAACCAGTCGGACATCGAATCTATCGAGGTGCTGAAAGATGCTGCTTCGCAGGCCATCTATGGAACTCGCGCAGCAGCAGGTGTTATCCTGGTAACCACTAAGAAGGGCCGCGAGGGTAAGCCACAAATTAACTTCACAGGTTACTACGGCACATCGAAACCATCGCGCAGGGTAGATCTGCTGAATGCAACCCAATATGCTACATTAAGAAACGAAGCAAGCGTTGCCGGTGGCGGTAATATTGTTTATGCTAACCCTGCCGCTTTGGGCACCGGTACCGACTGGCAATCCATTATCTTTAACAATAGCGCTAAACGCCAGAATTACGAACTGAGCGTAAGCGGTGGTAACGAAAAATCTACCTACTACACTTCTTTTGGTTACTTAGATCAGGAAGGTATCGTAGCAACGGATATCTCAAAATACAAACGTGCCAATTTCAGGGTAAACCAAACTTATAAGCCTGCCAAATGGATAAGCTTCGGCGAAAACATTGGTTACACTTATAACCGTTCAGTTGGTTTGGGAAATACAAACAGCGAATTTGGTGGCCCCATTAGTTCGGCGCTTAACCTTGATCCGATCACCGTACCGGTGGTAACAGATCCGGTTGCGGCGTCAGCGGCGGTTTATGCCAATAATCCTGTGCGGAGGAATAACTTAGGTTACCCTTATGGTATATCAAGCATTGTTGGACAAGAGATTGTGAACCCGCTTGCTTACATCTCAACCCGCTTGGGCAATTACGGCTGGGGACATAACATTGTAGGTAATGTATATGGTGAGGTAGAGCCTATTAAAGGTTTGAAACTGCGCTCGACAGTGGGTACAAAGATTGCTTTTTACGGCAGCGAATCTTTTAACCCGGTAGCTTACTTAAACGCATCGACCATTACCTCGCAGAATAGCTATAACCGTGAAACCAACAGGCTGTTTAACTGGAACCTGGAGAATACAGCCTCGTACATCCGCAGTTTCGGCAAGCATACCGCAACGGTTTTAGTTGGTCAGGGTGCGTATTCAGATAACAACCGTTATACAGATGGTGTTACTTACTACAACCTGCCGGTAACCACATTTGCCGATGCATCGTTAAATTACAGCATCCCGGCAGTCAACCGCATTGGCTATGGCAGCGAAGGACAGATCCATACCATCAGCTCATTATTTGCCCGTGTTAACTATAATTACGACGAAAGGTATATTGCCGAAGGTATCATCCGCCGGGATGGTTCTTCAAGGTTCGGGTCTAACTTTAAGTATGGTAATTTCCCGTCATTCTCATTAGGATGGGTGCCGTCTAAAGAAGCTTTTTGGCCAAAAAACAACGTTGTAGACTTCCTGAAGATCAGGGGCGGTTACGGTGTTGTGGGTAGCGACGCTATTGCCGATAATGCTTTCTTGTCTACCATTGGTGGCGGCCGTAACTATAGCTTTGGTACAGGTGATACTTATATCAGCGGTTACAGCCCCAATGCGCCATCTAACCCTAACCTGCGTTGGGAAGAAACTGCACAAACCAATATTGGTTTTGATGCGGTATTATTCAACGACCTGAACATCACGTTTGAATGGTTTAAGAAGAAAACAAGCGGACTGTTGCAGAATCCCCCGATCCCGCTTTATGTAGGGGCTATCTCAAACCCGGCGGCGAACATTGGTGATATGCAAAATACCGGCGTCGAGTTAGAATTGGGATATCGCAAAAAAGTAGGCCAGTTTAATTTCGAGATCAACGGAAACGTATCGCACATTACCAATAAGGTAACTTACTTAGGTAACGGGCAAAAGTTCCTGGGTGGTGCAGGCTTCCAGGGTATAGAGGGCGGTATTACCCGTACTACTGTTGGTCAGGCTTATAACTCGTTCTATGGTTACCAGAATTTGGGCATTTTCCAAACTCAGGATGAAATTAATGCCTACCGTTCGGCAAAAGGCCAGCTTATCCAGCCTAATGCTAAGCCGGGTGACTTTAAATGGGCCGATCTTGATGGAAACGGCGTGATCAACGATCAGGACCGTACTTATATCGGCAACCCGACCCCTTCATGGATCTATGGTTTGACATTTAACACCAGGTACAAAAACTTCGATCTGGTGATATTTGGTCAGGGCCAGGCGGGTAACATGATCTTCCAGGGTCTGCACCGCCTTGATATCGGAAATGCAAACTTTACTACCAAAAGATTGGAAAGATGGACCGGACCAGGCACCACCAATACCGAACCGCGCGTAGTTGACGGCGACCCTAACCACAACACTACTTACAACTCTAAGTACTACCTGGAAAAAGGCGACTATTTCCGCATAAAGAACCTGCAGATAGGTTACAGCCTGCCTACAGATCTGATAAAGAAAGCCGGTATGAAGCGGGTACGTGTTTATGTGACCGGCGAGAACCTTTTCACTTTTACTAAATATTCAGGCTACGACCCGGAAATCGGCGGCGGAAGTTACAGTATAGACCGTGGTTTTTACATGCAGGCTAAATCATACATGCTGGGTGTAAGCGTAGGATTTTAACTATAAAAAGACATGAAAAAGAATATAAAATATATATCGTTTTTTCTGACAGGTGCCATTGCTTTGGCGGCTTGTAAAAAAAGCTTTCTGGATATCACCCCTAAGGGTACAGATCTGGAATCTAATTATTATCGCAATCAAACCGAGGCGTTTAACGGTCTGGTAGCCGTATATGATGTAGTTGGCTGGCAGGGCGGCGGCTTTGTTACCCGCGAAAACGCAATGGATGCCGGTTCGGACGACCATTATGCAGGTGGTGGTAACGCTACCGATATCAACGATCTGCAGGTTTTTTCTAATTATACACTGTCACCATCAGTAGGCCCTTCTTATGAATTGTGGCGAGCAGGATTTTCCGGCGTGTTCAGGGCAAATACCCTTATCCAGAAACTGCCTGCCGTGCCGATGGATCAGAATTTGAAAAGCAGGTACAAATCAGAAGCTACCGCTTTACGTGCTTATTTCTACTTTGACCTGGTACGTTTGTTCAAATATGTGCCTTTGCTTACCGAGTCTATCCCCGCCGATAAGATATATGACGTGGAACAGGCTTCACCTGCGGCAGTATACAAACAAATAGAGGATGACCTGAAGGCGGCCATTGCAGATAATAATATCCCTGATAAGGTTGACGTAGCGACCGACGGCGGTAGGTTAACCAAGGGAGCACTTCATGCTTTATTGGGTAAGGTGTATCTGTATGAGCAAAAATGGAACGAGGCTGCGAACGAACTTAAAGAAGTGAACGGCGCAACACCCGGCCAGGAGAACTCGAAATATGGTTATAAACTACAGGCCAGCTTTGCATCGTTGTGGAAAACGTCAAACAAGTTTAATAGCGAGTCAATCCTGGAGATTGGTCACTCTTCAAAATCTGCCGGTGACTGGTCATGTATCGCCTGTACCGAAGGTAACGTGATGAACATTATCGTTGGCCCGCGCGATTATAAGACGCTTAAACCAAGTGCGCCGGACTATATCTCGGGGTACAGCTTTTTGCCTATCACCAAAAATCTTTTCGATGCCATCCACTTCGATCCACGCAACCAACCAACGGTTGCCAACCTGGATAGTTTGAAGGCTAACGGCATCGCAGATTATACGCCCGGTTACATGAACACCGGGTATTTTCTGAACAAGTTTGCAGGCCGGGTAGCCGATAAAACCACTGGTGGCGGCGCTCCGGAGCTGAATTACCCTCAAAATATGTATGCGATACGACTGGCGGATACCTACCTGATGGAAGCGGAAGCTTTGATAAGAGGTAACGGCGACCTGGGTAGGGCTACAGCCTTGATGACTGCTGTACACACCCGCGCTTATAATGATGGTGCCACTCACACGCTTACCGCTACGTTTGAGAATCTGAAAAGAGAGCGCCGTTTGGAGCTTGTTGGCGAAGGCCACAGGTGGTTTGATCTGGTGCGCTGGGGCGATGCGCCTGCGGTTTTAGGCTCAAGAGGATTTAAGGCAGGTAAAAACGAAATATTACCGATACCGCTTGATGAGCTTAATAATACGAAGATCAAACAAAGTAAAGAATGGGGCGGAACATTGTAATCATTTCTAAAAGTTAATCCAGCAATGAAAAATAAGTTTATAAACGCAATTACCGGCATGGTGGTGCTTGCCGGCATATATATGGGCTGTAAGCCTGAAAAGTACAGTGACGGGGGCCTTGCCTCACCAGACCTGCAGGCATCTTTTACGGTGGCACAAGTACCTAACAAAGCGAATTACTATATCTTGAAGGCTGATACTAAAGGTGTATTGGCTGTTAAATGGGATACAGGCGACGGTGCTGCAATAGGTAAACCGGTTGATACCGTATTTTTCCCGGATGCCGGCAAGTATGATATCTCATTAACCGCAATAGGCAAAGGCGGCATCAGCAAAACCAGCACACAAACATTAAATGTACCTGCCTCTGATCCCGCAGCGGGAAACCTGGTGCAGGGTGCGAATATGGATGCAGCCGATGATGCCAAATGGAACCACATCACCATGTCAAATGGCGTTACGTTTGCTATTGAAAACGGTAAAATGGTGGCTAAGGGTGGCAACAATGGCCACGCGGGTATTTGGCAGGCGATTAACGTAGTTGGTGGCCGCACTTACAAAGTGGATATGAATGTGAGCGGCAGTGGCGCTACAGATACTTGGTTTGAAGTTTATGTTGGAACCAAACAACCGGTTAACGGGCAGGACTACAGCGACGGTGGCGCCCGCATTGCGCTGAATACCTGGGCCGGTTGCGGAAAAAATGCCTTCAATGGCAAGCTTTCTGCCATATCATGCGCAGGCAGCGGTAATACTATAAAATTCGATAACACCGGAACCGTTTATCTGCTCATTAAAAGCGGCGGTGCTAACCTGGGCCTTACCGGTATAGGTTTTAATAAAGTAACGTTTAGAGGGATAAATTAATAATTGGTTAGGGAGGCGTAATTGCGTCTCCCTTTTTATTTCATACTTATGAGAAAGCTTTTAACGGTACCGTGTATTACTGGCCTTGTGTTTATTTTAATGGCATGTTCAAAAAAAAGCGAGCCATCATTGCCACCTTTTACACCTGTTGTACAACCGGCTAAGGTTTACGGGTTTGAAAGTAATGCGAGCTGGGCGGACGAGTTTGAGTATAACGGCGCACCCGACGCAAGTAAATGGACCTATGATACAGGCGGAAGCGGATGGGGTAACAACGAGTTGCAGAACTACACCACATCTACAGATAATGCCATGGTGAAAGATGGCATGCTCACCATCACTGCCAAAAAAGAAAGTTCTGGTGGGCGCGACTATTCGTCAGCAAGGGTGGTTTCGAAAAACAATGCTGATATGCTTTACGGCCGTTACGAAGTAAGGGCCAAATTACCTGCCGGTACGGGTACCTGGCCAGCCATATGGATGCTGCCTAATGATTACGCTTACGGATCATGGCCAAACTCGGGCGAAATTGATATTATGGAGCATGTGGGCTACGATCCGAACAACGTACACTTTAGCGTGCATAATCAGCTGTATAACGCGGGGAATGCAAAAACAAGCACCAAACGCATCGAGACGGTATTTAGTGATTTTCATAAATACCGGTGCGATTGGACGCCCGAATCCATCAAAGGTTATTATGATGATGAATTGGTATTCACTTACACTAATGACAAACAAGGCCCGGCAAGCTGGCCGTTTGACAAGCCTTTCCATTTTCTGCTTAACGTAGCTATCGGTGGTAATTGGGGTGGTGTAAAGGGGGTAGACAACTCGATATTCCCGGTAGCCATGCAAATAGACTACGTACGCTTTTATAAAATGACCACAAGCGATAAATAATGAAGAAGCAATATCATTTATTGGCGGCGGTTCTGCTTGTTGCGGCATTTGCGGCTATTTATAGTTGCGGTAAAAGTTCATCAAAAGATAATCCGGCCCCAACGCAACCGGCGGGACCGGACAACCCGACCACACCGGGAAAATCCGACGTAGCTATGTGGATGACGACCGCCGACCAGAACCAGTTATTTAAACTGCAAAGTACAACGCTGGCATTTGGTAGTAAAACGGACGGCAACCCAACCATCACAGTGGATGAAACCCAGACCTATCAAACGATAGACGGGTTTGGTTTTGCCCTTACCGGCGGCAGCGCATCGCTGATTAACTCCCTTAGTGAAACTAACAAAGCGGCTTTATTAAATGAGTTGTTTAAAAGTGATGACAAGAATATAGGTATCAGCTACCTGCGTATATCACTCGGTGCATCAGACCTAAGCACAGCTCCTTTTAGTTATGATGACGTTGCAGGGGATGTTGCGCTAAATAATTTTAGTATCGACAAGGAAAGAACCGATTTAATACCCATTCTTAAGAAGATCCTGGCCATCAATCCTAATATCAAGATCCTGGCATGCCCGTGGAGTGCGCCAGCCTGGATGAAAGATAATGGTAGCTTTTATGGCGGCAGCCTTAAACCAGATTATTTTGATGCCTACGCCCGGTACTTTGTGAAATACATACAGGCGATGAAAGCAGAGGGAATCACCATTGATGCAATAACACCGCAAAATGAACCGCTTAACGCTTATAATAATCCAAGCATGCTGATGTTGGCGGCAGACCAGGCAAAGTTCGTGGGTAGTTTTCTTGGTCCGGCGTTTCGCGCGGCAAATATCAATACCAAAATCATTGTTTATGATCACAATGCCGATCACCCCGAATACGCCAGCGATATCTATAAAAATACAGGCGCATCAGATTTTGTGGATGGTGCAGCATTTCACCTGTATGGAGGTAATATTAACGCGCTTGGCATGCTGCATAGCCAGTATCCTTTAAAGAATATCTATTTCACCGAGCAGGCAACTTTTGGCGGGGGCAGTTTTGCCGGCGACCTGTCATGGCACGTCAGTAACCTGATTATAGGTGCCACCCGCAACTGGAGCCGCAACGTTATAGAATGGAATCTTGCGTCAGACCCTAATTACAAGCCCCACACAGACGGCGGTTGCAGTACGTGCCAGGGCGCGGTAACCATAGGGAATACAATCACACGAAACGTATCTTATTATATTATCGCTCATGCAGCAAAATTTGTCAGGCCGGGCGCAACGCGTATCGGTTCCGACCTGTTAAATACCCTACAAACGGTGGCTTTTAAAAACACCGACGGATCAAAAGTGATGGTGGTTTTGAACACTGCTAACATTACTCAAACCTTTAACCTATCATACAACGGTAAGTCTGTATCTACAAGCCTGCCCGCTGGCGCTGTTGCTACCTATATTTGGTAGCAACAGCATCACAGCTGTATTTATTTTGAAAGCGTCGCCATTTGATGGCGCTTTTTTGTGATATCCGGACTTTAAGCTATTTGTAAGAATAATAAAGGAACTTTGGCGCCACCGCATAGGAATAAACTCACTGCAATAACCTTCGAAATGCCCAAGTCAGATGTGATTATCTATCAATGCTTTAAATGGTTGTTTTTGTAATTTTTTAAAGGGTTTGGTTACTTGGAATTCTATTCGCTATTTCTTATATTCGTTACAAATCCTTTAACCTTAAATCATAGTTATTATGGCCTGGACCAAACAATCCAAAACCTGCAGGACAGTGTACCTCGTACTGCAAGAAGACCTTGAGCAAATTAGCCAAACGGTCGAATTCGAGCCCGCCGGGGCTTTGACGATGGATCAACTTCAATTTTACAGCACAGCCGCGTCTTCGGGTATTGTCGATGCAGAAGCAAAGATCATTGCAGTTTCGTACGATCGCATCCTGGTGAATTCCTATCGTCGCTCTTATAAGGCAACCTTCGATCAGCAAAGCGCTGTCGCGGCACTGGTTGAAATATTAAAAGATAAGGAAAAAACAGTTGAAGATTTATCTGATACCACAGGTCAGATTTACGCGGAAAGGAGGACAGCTTAATGAAAAGTTCAAAAAGCTATCTCTGGGTAATTTTTCTGATGATGGCGTTACAATTCGCCCATGCACAAGACAGCACCAGTCTTTCTGCTAACGACTTCCGTAAGAAATTAAAGGAGGTTATCAATAATCCGGATCTGTATAATGACGCGTTTGCAAAATTGCGTTCTGCGCTTGTCAATAAGAATAATTTTCTAAATGACTTCGATCTGAAGTTTAAGACATTTCAGACGGAAGGTTTGCCGCCATCTTTGGGATTTGAATATAAATATGATAACAGCTGGACCAAAGTTTCGAAAGAGGCGAAGTTCGCAAGGACCTTCAGTATCGATCTGAACGGCAACGTGGCCTTCAAGCACGAGCATAATCCAAACGATTTTCTTGAATCGAAGGCCAATTACAGTTTCGATTGGTTCGTTGGCGGACATATAGATAAAAATACAAATGCAGACGTAGATAGCCTGGAATTAATTGACTCGTTAATTATTGAGAACCAGGGTAAACCGGCGGAAGCCGTATTGCGCGAGAAACGGCGGGAGTATGTCTCTATGTCCAATATGTTTTACCTGGGCCTTAACGCTAAAGCTTCTTATGAGAGTAACCAGACATTTACACAGCAGCAATTCGCACCTGGCTTGCTTGTAAATTTAGGATTCAAGGCGTGGGACCGCCACAGCGATGCTCGTTGGTTGAATATTCCTGACTATCCGTTCGCACTTCTGCGGTTAATAACAGGCAGCTCAAAGGATTTCATGCCATCGAGGGCTTCATTTCCATCGGTGCTGTTGGGTATCGACCATGTAATTCCAACTGATGATGCTTTACGAAAAGCGGTTCTAACAGATATGAAAGCCTTCGAACGCTTTCGGTTCGAAGCGGCATTTAAAACAGAGGCGGCCGTATTAGACAAACAAGTAATCTGGTTCAGCGCGAACTACCGGTGGTTCCGCGAACTGGGTGCATCCAAAGCGATCAGAGAAGCAGACCTCGCGGGCTACAGTTACTTTACCTGTAATCTGGCATCCAGCAATGGTTTCTTTGTAAGCTATACGCATGGACGTTTGCCATTTGATGTAAAAGCGAACAGCACTTATGGCCTTGGGTTCGTCTATAATCTTGGAACCTGGAAATAGCCTGATTCCGAAGAGCTATCAAAAATTCAATAAATACCGATAATGAAGGTAAACGCAGGTATTGGTCTATGTATTACTGAACATTAACTTGTTAACGGACACCAACTTGGAACTACTTGCTGAATAAGGAATCTACGTCTTTTGATAGTTTGAAGACAGTTTTAGAGGATAAAAAGAACAAATCAGCTCTTTTAGCTGATTTGTTCCATATAGTAGCGGGGAGCAGGATCGAACTGCCGACCTTAGGGTTATGAATCCTACGCTCTAACCATCTGAGCTACCCCGCCGGGTTGTTTTTGTTTAGCAAACCAATCAATAGTTTTCTAAACGTTTACGCCTTTGCGTCGTGGGCTGCAAATATACGAAGTGATGTTTTAAAATTCTAATCTTTTTGATTTTTGTTCGAAAGACAGCCACACGACTTTTTTTTAGACAGTTCTAACTGCCCTCAGTAGACGACGCACTGGCAATGCTATAATTTTTAAACCGGAGCAATGCGAATTTTAATGCCGAATCCTCTCTTTATTCTCCTGCTTTAAGTCGTTGTTTTATGTTTTTCAGCCAGCCGGCTTTCTTAAAGGTTTGCAAATACAATAGAAAATACTTTCCTTTAGAAAAAAAGTTTCAATTTTTACTGCCTTCGCGCCTTAATTGCCTAAATGCCAATGCCTGAGAAGAAAAAGTTCCAGTTAGAGTATGAAATCAGATCTTCACCGCGTATTCTTTATAGTTTTATCAGTGAACCTAACGGACTAACACAATGGTTTGCAGATACTGTAACCGTACGCGACCACGTTTATACTTTCACATGGGATGATGAGCAGCAGAAGGCTAAAATGGTGAACTATAAGGAAAATAAGCTGGTGCGGTTTAAATGGTTAGATGATGAGCCGCAGTGCTATTTCGAAATGGAAATACTACAGGACGAACTGACGAACGACGTGGCTTTGTGCATTACCGATTTTGCTTTTGAAGAAGCCATTGCCGAGCGGAAGCAAATATGGGATAACCAGATAGACTACCTTATTAGCGTACTAGGTGCCTGACACCCCATGTATTTTCGCTAATTTTGCATTGTGAAGAAAATACACCTTTTAATTTTAAAGTCTTTCATCCGGCCGTTCATCGTCACGTTCCTCATCGTGATGTTTGTGCTGCTGATGTTGTTCCTTTTCAAGTACATTGACGACCTGATTGGTAAGGGCTTTGAATGGTATATCATCCTTGAACTGATGATGTATGCCTCGGCTACCAACGTGGCTATGGCGTTGCCGCTATCAGTGTTGCTTTCTTCTATCATGACTTACGGCAGCCTCGGCGAAAATTACGAGTTGGTAGCCATTAAATCTGCCGGTATATCCCTGGGCCGCGCGCTTTACCCCATGATCATCCTGGTAACCATATTGGCTATTTCGGCGTTTATCTTTTCAGATTACATGCTACCGGTTGCCAACCTGAAGTATTATTCGTTGTTGTGGGATGCACGGCAGCAGAAGTCGGCATTCCTGATCAAAGAGGGGGTTTTCAATAATAGTTTTCCTGAGTATTCCATCCGCGTAAAGCATAAGGACCCTGACGGGCAAACGCTACACGGTGTCATGATCTATAAGCGCGAGACCGCCGAGAATAATAACAGTGTTCTTTTTGCTAACGAAGGGGTGATGTATCGTACTCCTAACGATAAGTACCTGGTATTGCGCCTGAAAGATGGTATCCGTTATGAAGAAACGGCGGGCAAATCAGGTGTGAGCAGGCAGCAGTTTACCCGTTCGCGCTTTAAAGAGACCGAGCAAAAGTTTGATCTTTCCGGTTTTAAAATGAAACGTACAAGCGAGGGCGAGTTTAAAGGCGCGTTTCAGATGATGAACCTGCGCCAGTTACGGCACTTCCGCGATTCGACGCAGAAACAGCTGGACAGCACGGTGAATATGAATTATAAGCTGGTTGCGCCGTTTTTTAAATACTTTAACTTTTCGCACAAACCTAATCCAAAGCTGAAATACCTGCCCATTACGCGCGATACCTTTAATAAAATGGATTTCTATGTAAAGCAGTCCATATTAAGCAATGCGCTAAGTGAAGCCCGTTCCATCCGAGATCTGAATAAAACCCGTACCGAACGCCTCAAGGACGTGAATAAAGAAGTGCGCAAATCCATCATCGAGTATCAGAAGAAATTTACCCTGTCTGCTGCGTGCCTGGTGCTGTTCTTAATCGGCGCACCGTTGGGGGCCATTATTCGGAAAGGAGGGCTTGGCCTGCCTGTTGTGGTGGCTGTGATCTTCTTCCTAATCTATTACATCATCGGTACTATTGGTGAAAAGTCTGTGAAGGAAGGAAGTTTATCGCCTATGATCGGGATGTGGATAGCCATCGCGGTGCTGACACCGGTAGGTTTGTTTTTATCTTACAAGGCAGCTACAGATTCGGTACTGTTTGATGCAGAGCTTTACAAAAAGTTCTGGGCAAAGCTGTTTAAGCGCAAAATTGCATAAGTGTTGATTTTACACAGGGCAGACGGCATCACTGCAAATTTGAATTACATTTGTACTACTTCTTTTTAGAACACCACCATGTTAAATACCATACCAGAAGCTGTAGAAGCTATCAGAGCCGGCAAAACCATTATTGTTGTTGATGATGAAGATCGTGAAAACGAAGGTGATTTTTTAACCGCAGCGCGTAATGCTACACCCGAGGCAATCAACTTTATGGCGAAGTATGGCCGTGGTTTAATTTGCGCACCGATTACGGCTGAACGTGCGAATGAACTACAGCTTTACCCGATGGTAGATACCAACACCACCTCACACGAAACAAACTTCACCGTTTCTGTAGATTTATTGGGCCACGGTTGTACTACAGGTATTTCTGCTTCTGACAGGTCTAAAACGGTGTTATCACTGATCGATCCGGCTACTACACCGGCAGAATTGGGAAGGCCGGGACATATTTTTCCGCTGATTGCAAAGGATGGCGGCGTATTGCGCCGTGCCGGGCATACCGAGGCAACTATTGATCTGGCCGTGATGGCGGGCATGGAGCCCGCGGGCGTGATCTGCGAGATTATGAACGAGGAAGGGGAGATGGCCCGTTTGCCTGAATTGCTGGAGATGGCAAAGAAGTTTGATATGAAGATCATTTCTATTAAAGATCTGATTGAATATCGACTGAGCCATGAAAGCCTGATAGAAAAGAACGTTACTGTAAAAATGCCAACCGAGTGGGGCGATTTCGAGATGACGGCTTATACCCAGCGCGATACCGGCGAGCATCACCTGGCGTTGGTTAAAGGTACGTGGGAACCAGGCGAGCCAGTTTTGGTTCGCGTACATAGCTCTTGTGTTACAGGTGATATTTTTGGCTCATGCCGTTGCGACTGCGGCCCGCAGTTGCACAAAGCAATGGAAATTATCCAGAAAGAAGGCAAAGGTGTTATTGTTTACATGAACCAGGAAGGACGCGGCATTGGCCTGATCAACAAGTTAAAGGCTTACCAGTTACAGGAGCGTGGTTTTGATACAGTAGAAGCTAACCTGAAACTGGGCTTCAAGATGGATCAGCGCGATTACGGCGTAGGTGCGCAAATACTACGCGATCTGGGTATCTCTAAAATGCGTTTGCTGAGCAACAACCCTAAAAAGCGTGCAGGCTTAATTGGCTATGGCTTAGAAGTTGTTGAAAACCTGCCCATCGAGATTACGCCAAATCCGCACAACGAACATTACCTGAAAACTAAACGTGATAAAATGGATCACGCCATTTTGTTGAATCACTAATCATCCGGATTACTTTTCGTCTTCGGGTTTATCCATCTCGTTATCAGAGGCAGGTGTAGTACCATTAGTGCCCTGATTGTTTTTGCGCCTGCGCGCACCCCCGAAAATATTCTTCAGGAATTCGCCGAAAGTGTCAAAATCGCGCTGGTAGATCAAACCCAATCCGTTTACATATTGCAGGTTCAGGTTATCACTGCTGATGGTGTTCAGGTTGGTACTGTTCAGTACGCGATAAGAATACCGCGCACGTAAACGCCCGTCGGCCCTGATCAGGTAGTTGATCTCAAAGTCTTTGGTATAGTTGTTCAGGTTAGAATTGAACAGGTTTTGAGATGCACCCCCATTAAATAAGTTATTGCTGGTATTTACGCTGTATAAGCTACCGTTAAGCACCAGCCTTTCTTTAAACAAACGTATTGAGGCACTGGCATCACTCGCCGAACGGAAGTTTAAGTCGAAACCCTTAATGTTTGATTGCGCAATCAGGCTGTTCAGTTTGTTGAAAGCAAACTCACTCACAGCATCGGTAGCCGTTTGCCTAACCTGATTAGAAAGATTGTTATTGTTTCCGGTAGAGAATTGCCGGCGTACAATTAAGCTGAGCGCCTGCTGGCTGCGGTTATTATAATCCGTTAAATAAGTGCCGAGGTCGTCTTTAATAGAAGGGTCAGTCGGGAAGGTAAAATCGAAGTCGATGTTAGGGTGTAGCAGTGTTTTGGTCAGCATCAGTTTTGCCTGCACCAACTCCTGCTGGCTGCCGCGCGGTGAAGTAGTGCCCGCCGCCTGATAGAGGTTGTTGATATCTGTCCGAACCTCGTAGATGGCTTCCATGTTAATGTCCGCATTTCCCGGGTCGCCCGTCCAGCGGATTGTTCCGCCCTGGTTCACCGTGAATACCTTACTGATGAAGTTCTGGGCTGTAAATTCAAACTTACCGGACGATATCAGGAAGTCACCGTACATATCAAAGTCGCCCAGGCTATTTATCCTTAGCTTCAGGTTATTGGTTTTACCCCGCCCTTCCAACTGGCCGTAGTCGGTACCTATTTTCACCACTGTTTTCTCATCAGCGGTAAGGTCGAAGTTGAGTGTTACCCCATTAAATGAATTGGTTTTTTGAACAATTTTGGTGGTATCCTTGTGGCTTACAAACCTGATAAAATCATAGTCGCCTGCGGTAGAAGAGGTGTTCAGCGGGATATTGAAAACAGTGCTATCCTGGGTAGCTGCTTTAATATCTATCTGCATGTTATCAATCGGCCCGTTAAACTTAAAAGTTCCGGTAGCGAAGGCTTTACCAAAATACAGACGGTTATCTTTAAAGGTGGTATTTAGTGCCAACAGGTTACGTGCCGTCAGGTTGACATCAATGTTAGGATTGCTAAGATTAGTAAGATCTACTTTACCATTGGCAACGCCCTTGCCGTTTTTATAGTCCGTCAGCGTCATGTCGCTAATCTCAATGATGCTGTTGTTTACCGATAATTTATCGTTGAGGGTATAACGGGTTTTAAGATAATCTACCGTCAGCGCCGTATTATTCAGGGTAATATCACCGTTAAGCGCCGGAGCAGACGGACTGCCCGTTAATTTAAGGTTGGTTGAAATGGTACCTGCAAGATTAGATACTAATCCCTTCAAAAACGGCTGGAAGATCACCGCTTCTGTCTGGTTCATGCGCACGTCAAAATCCAGGTTATCGGTTTCTTTCCCCAAATTGTAAATTCCGCTCAGGTTTAACGTTTCCAAGCCCCGGTTTAGGATGTTGATCTTAACGTTCGCTAACTTGGATTGGTTATTCAGTTCAGATACCACTTTAACGTTACCGATGGTGGTATTATTCATCATCAGGGAATCTATCCCCAAGTTGGCATCTACCCCGGGCGATTTCAATACTGAGTTCAGGATCACATCGCCGTTTACCGTTCCATGCAGTTTTACCCCGGCAGATTTGGTCAACTGGTTTAAAGTCCCCATGCTGAATTTATCAAATTCCACCTTTAGCTGGTCAGCCGGATTCGCGGATATAAATCCGTTGATCCTTACCTTTTGCTCGCCATTACCCAGTTCAAAGCCCGTTACCTTGGTTTTGCCATCCAGTAAACGGATGCGCACTTGTTCGTTCAAATGCCATTTCTCAGTCTCCAGAATAACGTCTGATGGCAGCAGTTTCAGTTTTGCCGTTGTATCGCGGCCAAATTCTACCAGGCCGTATAGGTCTAACTGGTTGCGCGCTGTTTTGTCCGAAAGCTTAACGTTGAAGTTAAGGCTGTCTTTTTTTAAGAAGTTGGTAACGGTGATATTCTTAATATATAAGCTATCGGTCAGGTCAACTTTGCTTAGGGAAATATTCAGGCCAAGGTATTGATCGTTCGTGCTTTCGTCGATGATGAAATCGTGGAAGATGGTTTTACCGTATTGCGCTGTCTTGATATAGCCGGTAAGCGTAGCGGTTTTAGTAGCCGAATTGAACTGCCCGTTAAAGGTTCCCCTTTCCGGTATTTTCAGATCTGGAAGGAAGATGGCCGTGATCGGATCCAGGTTTTTAAGCTGAAGATTAAAGTTGAAATTCTGAGGCCCCGGTTTAACTATCTTCATTTTTAAAGAAGGAATGTACTTCTTCACAATGGTTTTAAAGTATGAAGGTAGTGTAGCGAGATCATAGCTGCCGCGGATGCTGCCGTCTACCAGGTCTGAACGCAGGCTGATCTCGCGGGTATCGCCGGTACCCTGCGCAGTAAGGTTTACAGAGTCGATCAGGTAGTCATGATGCGGATCTGTAACGCGGATAGGGGATATGGTGATGTTACCCTGCATGTTTTTTAGCGTGCTGCCAGAAATATGCGTTTTAAGCTGCGCGCTGATGGTAATAGTATCTTTCAGGAAATGCAGGTTTCGCAGGTGCGCCTCGGTAATAGAACCATCTGCATGATACACCGGTAAGGCCGGATTAAGATCAATCCCCCCATGCATTTTCATCTTTACGTTACGGTCGTTTATGGCGACATCGCCATCAAGCACATCGCGTAAAAAGCTGCCCTTAACAGCAACATTGCTGTAACGGTAGTTATTGTAATCAATGAAGGCAATTTTTGCATCGCCTTTGATGTTCAGGTTTTTCAGTTCGTCGCCGCTGCCATTAATGTTGGCAACCAGGGTGGTTCTGCCCAGCGAGTTATCGCCCGCTACTGCGCCGATATCAAAATTGGTAAGCGCCACTTTACCAGAATAGCCTGTTACTTTTTTCAGCGTCAGCCTTACATCAGGGTCAATCCGGCCCAGGGCTGTTTTAAACGTACCAAGTATTTTGAAGTCATCCTGCAAACCTTGTAGTTTGCCTTTGAAGTTAATATTGCCGAACTTGCCTAAAAACTCTGGCAACTGATAAGTAGCTTCGCCCACGAACCCGCCCAGGATACGCTCCAGGTCCTTTTTATTGGTGGCGAGTTGGTCGAAGTCGAGATCAAGGACGGTACGCTCCCAATCAGGAAGGCCCTTTAACTTGAAATTGCCTTTCAGATAAGTCGCTTGTCCGCCGGTGATGGTGGCATTCTTAGCGCTCAGGTTATTAACCAGGCCTTTTACACGCCCGTCGATACCAAAATTAAAGCGCGTTTTAGTAAGCGAACTGGTAAAATAGGCAATATCATTAGAGGAGATGCGCGAGTTATGGAAATCGGCGTCCATGTAAACGGCATTCTCGAAGTTGTCAAATTCATCAAAAGATTTGAAACGCATGCGAAGGTAATCTCTCAGCCTCGAATGCGGCGTCACCAGGTAAAAGTGCTGCAGCAGTATCTGGTTAGTATCTATGGTTGCGCTGGCTGCCAGGTTTTTAATATAGAACCCGCTCTTTTCTTTAAACGTCAGCTTGCTGATACGTGCCTTAAAAAGGTGGTCCTTTACATCCACGTTGCGGATACGGGTAGTAAAGTGGTTGACGTCAATATCGTTAAAATTTACCTGGTAAGGTGTTTTTGCCGTTCTCAGGAAGTTTTTGTACCGGAACCGAAGGTCGTTGACGTTAATCCGGTCGAAATTGATAGTCCAGGGTTTGCCCGGTTTGGTGGGCTTATTGTCTCCAGAATTAAAGTAATCGAGGATAAACTGCAGGTTGGTAGTGCTGTCTTTAAGTTTCTTCAGGTAAAAAGAACCGCGGTCCAGTGTAATCTCTTCTAAATTGATGGTACGCTGCGGAATGCTGTTAAAAATAGAAAATCTGCTCAGGTTAACCGTCAGCTTCGGGGTGCGCAGCAGGGTATCATGCTGTTTGTCCAATACGTACAGGTCTTCAAGCACAACAGACGAAAAGGGCTTGATATAAAGGCTCTTGATGTCAATCTTGGTATGCAGTTCGTTACTTAAATACTTGGTGGCTTTTTTAGCCGCCCAGGTTTGAACCGGCTTGTACTGGAATAGGAGCAAGATGATGCTCAGCATCAGGAAGATGATGAGCACGACAGTAATGGTTATTTTGAGTACTTTTTTAATAACTTTGTATTTTTAAAGAATCAGTGCCTGTAATACTCGGAATCGAATCTTCTTGTGATGAAACCTCTGCATCAGTTTGTGCAGACGGTACCATCCTGAGCAATATTATTGCCAATCAGAAAATACATGAAGCCTATGGCGGGGTAGTGCCCGAGCTGGCTTCGCGCGTTCATCAGCAAAATATTATCCCGGCTGTACAGCAGGCTTTATTAAACGCAAAAGTAAGCAAAAATGATATTGATGCGGTAGCTTTTACCAGGGGCCCGGGCCTGCTGGGTTCACTACTTGTAGGTGTATCTTTTGCAAAGGCTTTTGCGCTGGCAAATGATATCCCGCTGATCGATATCAATCATATGCAGGGCCACGTTCTGGCCCACTTTATTGGTGAAGATAAACCCCAGTTCCCCTTCCTTTGTTTGACCGTTTCAGGCGGGCATACACAAATAGTTTTGGTGAAGGATTATTTTGATATGCAGGTAATTGGCCAAACGCAGGACGATGCCGCCGGTGAAGCATTAGATAAAACCAGTAAGATCTTGGGGCTGCCTTACCCAGGTGGACCAATCATTGATAAATATGCGCGCCAGGGTAACCCCAATGCGTTTACTTTCCCAGAACCGCAGATACCGGGTTATGATTTTAGCTTCAGCGGTTTAAAAACAGCAATACTTTATTTTATCCGCGACCAGGAAAAGCTCAACCCCAATTTTAAAGAAGAACACATGGCAGACATTTGTGCTTCGGTAGAAAGAAGAGTGGTAACCATTTTGCTCAACAAACTGAAACGAGCAGCGCTTGACCTGGAGATCAAAACAGTTTCGCTGGCTGGCGGTGTTTCTGCCAACACCGATTTACGACTCGGTTTGCAGCAATTGGCAGACGAGCAGGGCTGGAAGGCTTTTATCCCGAAGTTTGAGTACTGTACCGATAATGCTGCCATGATTGCCATTGCCGGTTATTATAAATACCTGAAAGGCGAATTTGTCGGTCAGCAAGTAGCACCCTTAGCCCGGATGCCATTTTAAGTAAATCAATAACAAAACATGAGCGCAACTTCAATTATATTCTTCCTTTTTTTTGCACTTCCCCTGGTGGCTTTTCTGTTCTGGCTGATGCGGCAGGACAAGGAAAAGGGAAAGTTAGGGATGTTTATCCTGGCGGCCCTTGTAATTCTGGCGGTGGTGTACACCCTGGTTACCTACAGCAAGCATTAATTGCTGTTGTTTAAGGAATCAATTGCGCCGGCGTGACGAACATCACTTTCTGCAGTTCTGTCAATTGTGTATCTTTGCAACTCATTTAACGCTGTTTGCAGCAGCATCGATGATTGTATGACGAAGTATCAGACCCTGTTGTATTATTGTTATTCAACAATAACAGATGCGGAGCAATTTGCCGCAGACCATCTTGAGTTTTGTAAAAGCCTTGGTTTAACCGGGCGTATCATTGTAGCCGACGAGGGCCTTAACGGTACCGTATCGGGTACTGCGGAAGCATGTAAGGCCTACATGGATGCGGTACATGCCGACGAGCGTTTCGCAAAGACCGACTTTAAGATTGACGACGTAGACCAGCCTTCATTTGTAAAGATGCATGTGCGCTACAAGAGTGAGATCGTCCACTCCGGCCTGCGCGATCCGAATGTGATCAACCCGCAGATCCAAACCGGGAAACACCTGGAGCCAAAGGATTTTATGGAAATGAAAGACCGCGACGACGTGGTAATCCTGGATGTGCGCTCCAATTACGAACATTCGCTTGGCCGCTTCAAAAATGCGGTGACGCTGGACATCGAAAACTTCCGCGACTTCCCATCAAAGATTAATGAACTGGCAAAGTATAAAGATAAAAAGATCCTGACTTACTGCACAGGTGGTATCAAATGCGAAAAGGCTTCGGCTTTGTTATTGCACGAAGGTTTTAAAGATGTATACCAATTGCATGGCGGTATTATTAAATATGGCAAAGAAGCCGGCGGTAAAGATTTCGAAGGTAAATGTTACGTGTTTGATAACCGTTTGGCGGTAGAGGTAAACCACGTAAACCCGGTAACCATTTCTACTTGCTATAACTGCGGTAAGCAGACCGATAAAATGATCAACTGCGCTAACCCCGAGTGTAATGAGCACTTTACCCAATGCGACGAATGTGGCTGGCAAATGGATGGTTGCTGTAGCGACGCTTGTAAAGAACATCCGCGCAAGCGCGTGTACGACGGAACGGGTTATTATGTAAAAGTACCGCAACCGGTAAACGTAAGTAAAAAGAGTAAAGTACAACTGGCTGAATAAGCTGTTGTTAAAGATAAATCGGAAAGGAGCATCAAAAGTGCTCCTTTTTTGTTTGCCTGCCTGATGCCTTAAGCAACCTATTTGGGTGCAACAATAAAAATCTTAACAAAAAATAGTACACTTGTATATCGCTGCAGGGCCGGAAGATTAGGCCAAAGGCGTATAAACCGAACATCTTCTAAATTTATGAAACACTACAAACTGGCTATTTTGGCCCTAATGATCTGTCTGCTGCAGTCATTTGTATCGCTGGCGCAGGATCTGTCTAAATTTGATAAAGGGCTTTACGTTAATAAAAAAGACACACTGGCCTACCGTATCCTGATGCCGCAAAACTTTGATCCCACAAAGAAATATCCTTTAGTACTGGTGCTGCATGGTTCTGGCGAGAGAGGGAAGGATAACGAAGCGCAATTAAAATTCGGGCCGAAACTATTCCTGAACGATACCATCCGCCAGCGCTACCCCGCGATTGTGGTATTTCCGCAATGCCCCGACAATAGTTTTTGGTCGAACACGGAATTTAAAAGAGACTCTGTAAACAACAAGACTATTTTTGATTTCAAAGAAGGCGGAGAGCCCACCAAAGCCATGCATGCCTTGCTGGGCTTGATTGACCAGTTAAGAGATAAGCCTTATGTTGATCATGACCGGATTTACGTTGGTGGCCTTTCTATGGGTGGTATGGGTACATTCGAGTTGCTGAGAAGAAAGCCAAAATATTTTGCTGCGGCTTTCCCTATCTGCGGTGGCGACAATACCGTTAACGCTAAGAAATACGCCAGGAAAGTACCGGTTTGGATCTTCCACGGTGCAAAGGATAACGTAGTACCGCCAGACCATTCTATCGTGATGGTGGAAGCTATTAAAGCTGCCGGAGGGACACCCAAGTTTACCCTTTATCCCAACGACGGGCACAATAGCTGGGACGATGCTTTTGCCGAACCGCAATTAGTCCCCTGGTTGTTTAGCAATGTGAAGAAATAATTGAAGGCACGCTGTAAAGCGTGCTTTTTTTATGACTGAACTAAAAGCTTTTACAATAATCGAAAATTCTCTCATTGGGAGAGTTCAGCATTCAATTACCCCTTCCTCCTCCTTCCCTTGGGGAAGGAATCGCACTGCCCTATGCTTTTATTGTAAAACCGGATGGATCGGTAATTTACAATGAAAGTAATTCCATGACAAGTGACAGAATGCCCAGTGAATAATGACTATTAACTAATGACCAATGACAGAATGATCATTGACCAACTTACTGTTTGGGTTTGAAGCGCGGTTTAAAGCCGATTTTAGGAGGGGTTGATGTTGGCTTTTCCTCTTCTTTAAGTGGGGCTTCTTTGGTAAAAGGCTTCAGGTCTTCCACACCTTCTTCGGGAGTTAATTTCCGGTTCAGGCGTTCCGGGCTGCCAAACTCTTCCTGCGCTGCTTCCTTCTCTTTTTGGAAATCAGGTTTAGTTGCGCTAACGTCCGCATCCGGATTTGCCTTTCGCGCTTCGTCTTGTGCTGCGGCCGCTTCATTCACTTCGGGCGTCATCGTCGCGCTTTGCCGCTGATCGAGCTCTGCTGGTGGAACGTTCGACGGTATTTGTTTAGTTACTCCGGGTTTAAACCGGGGCTTAAATCCTTTTGGCGGCTCTGGTGCAGTACCTGTACGCTTATCTTCTGCTTTAGGCTGCCCAGGCTCGGCAGCAGCATCCGGTTCATTACTTTCTTCAGGCTTGCTTTCTAAGATAGACGGGGCAGGTTTGGTTACGCCTGCTTTAAACCGTGGCGTAAAACCAGGCTTAGCAGTTGGTGGTGTAGGTTGCGCTGATTTTGTTTCAGCAGTAGCTTGCACTTCAGCGGTTTGACTATCGGTTTTTTCTTCGTTGGCAGAGTATGCAGGTTTCGTAACTCCCGCTTTAAACCTTGGCGTAAAGCCAGGTTTGGCAGCAGGAGGGGTAACGGTTGTTTCTTTGCTTTCTACCGATGGTTCTTCTGCGGTTTTCTCTGGTTCTGCTGCTGGCTTAGTTGTTGCAGCACCTGCACGAAAGCGCGGTGTAAAGCCTGTTTTTGGCGCCTCTACCGGTTTAGGCGCAGGCTCCGCAAGCGACTCTGTAATGGCTTGCTCTGCCAATTTATTCTCCATCACCACCTTTTCTGCTTTTACTTCTGGCGGGAGGGGATAGAGCCGGCGCAATTTATTGAACCAGTATTTTTTGGTATGGTCGAAGCTTTTTTCGCCCATTAATTCGTAGTGCTCTTTAAATTCAGCAAAAAGAACACCTTCTGCATTTTGTAAAGCAGGAAGGTTAATCTTTTTCTTTTTAAAAAACTTTTCGAAAGTCATACGCAGCTTAACTAATCGACAAATTAAAGTCGAGTTTGTTCCAGTGAATCCCGCCTGAAGTAGCCGTCCAGTCGTTTCGTTCCTCTTCAGAAGCGTCCTTCAGCTTGGGAAAAAATGCCAACGGGAAAACCTGTTGTTTGCCACCAGCCTGTTCTACCAATAGCATATCATTCTGGAAGGTAACCTTCAGGTGCTGTTGTTGCTTACGTGAGGTGAAGAGAGGCATGGTGGGGGATTTCGGATTTTTGATTTTGTCCTGCAACAAGCTCAGCGTATCGTGTCACCCTGAGCTCGTCGAAGGGTTATTAAACAGTATAAGATGTGCTTCGACAAGCTCAGCATGACAGCTTTTACTATTAACCTTTAGTCGCGAGGCCTTATAATCCTGTTTGACTGCATCTGCGAAGTCTTGATTCTTGTCTCTTGGTTCTTGCTTCTAAAACTTACTCAGCCATGTTATGATAAACCGCCTGAACGTCATCGTCCTCTTCCAGTTTATCAATCAGCTTTAAGGCGTCAGCAGCTTGTTCTTCAGTGACATCAACAGTCGAAAGCGGGATGCGTTCCAGCTTAGCCGATTTTACTTCAATACCTTGTTCTTCCAGCGCTTTCTGCATTTTACCAAAATCTTCAAAAGCGGCGTGAAGCACGGCAACATCGTTGCCTTCTTCGTCGCTTTCTACAAAGAGGTCTTCCAATCCGGCGTCGATCAGTTCAAATTCCAGTTCTTCCAGGTCGCGATCTTTTGGGTCGAAACGGAAGATCGATTTACGGCTGAAGATGAAATCAAGCGAACCTGTTTTGCCTAATGTGCCGCCGACTTTGGTAAAATAGCTGCGCACGTTGGCAACGGTACGGTTGGTATTATCAGTTGCGGTTTCAACCAAAATGGCTACGCCATGTGGCGCATAACCTTCGTATACAATTTCTTCGTAGTCTTTCTCGTCCTTGCTTGATGCTCGTTTGATGGCCGCTTCAACACGGTCCTTCGGCATGTTTACGGCCTTGGCGTTCTGCATAGCCGTGCGCAGGCGCGAGTTGGTTTCGGGGTGCGGACCTCCGTCTTTTACGGCCATCACAATTTCTTTCCCTAAGCGGGTGAATTGTACGGCCATTTTAGCCCAGCGTTTAAATTTTCTTTCCTTGCGGAACTCAAATGCTCTTCCCATTTTAAATATGATGATTTCATGCAGGCAAGCGTATTGCCCGCTACTTAATAATTAAGCCGCTAATTTCATCATTTTGAATGAAATTAGCCAATCAAACCTTAACGGATTCCGCAAGTTCTGTTTTGAGGTTGGTAAGCATGGTTTCCACCATTTTCGGAAGATCATATTCCAACTGCCAGCCCCAGTCTTTTTGCGCCTGGCTGTCATCTATAGATTTTGGCCAGCTGTCTGCAATAGCCTGCCGCGGGTCATGATCTGCGTAATCGATTGTAAAATCAGGGATGTGCTTTTTTATTTCTGCGGCCAGTTGTTCAGGGTCGAAGCTGATACCGCCAAGGTTATAGCTGGAGCGTATGCTGATCTGCTCTGCCGGGGCGTCCATCAACGATAATGTTGCGCGGATGGCGTCGTCCATATACATCATCGGCAGGGCGGTATGTACAGAAAGGAAACTTGTATAGCTTTTATTCTTTAACGCCTCGTGGAAGATATGCACGGCATAGTCGGTAGTGCCGCCGCCGGGTGCAGCTTTCCAACTGATCAGTCCGGGGTAACGGATACTGCGAACGTCTAAGCCATGTTTATGGTAATAATACTCGCACCAGCGTTCACCGGCAAGCTTACTGAAGCCATAGACTGTATTCGGATCCATTACGCAGTACTGAGGGGTATCTTGCTTTGGCGAATTAGGGCCAAATACCGCGATAGAACTAGGCCAGAAAACTTTTGAAACGTTGAATTCAACAGCCAGGTCGAGCACGTGGATCAAGCCGTTCATGTTCAGGTCCCACGCCAGCTTCGGCTTTTGTTCGCCAACTGCCGATAAAATAGCGGCTAACAGGTAGACCTGCGTAGGACGGTGTTTCTGGAAAATGTGGTGGAGATTGTCCTGATCAAGGACATTAGCAAATTCAAACGGCCCCCCGTTACGAATTGCGTAACCGGGATTATTTATGTCTGAAGCTATAACTTGCGCAGCACCGTAAATGCCGCGCAGTGCAACAACCAGTTCTGTACCGATCTGGCCGTTGGCGCCGATTACCAAAATCTTTTCGCTCATGCGTATGTTACTGGTGCAAAGTTAGAAATTTGTAGTAAAAACAATAGTTTGTTTTTTTACTTCTGGCAGGATATGGTCTTGTAAGAAAGAATGGCAATTGACTCGCTGGTCCTCCAGATCTTGCTTTAACTTCCCTCTTATTTGGAGAGAATTAAGGAGAGTTTCAATATGCCCTATTTTTAAAAATCTTCTCAACAGAAAGCCTCTGCCTCGCGGTAAACTGTTATTGCTTATCTTTGTAACTATAAAATGGTTTCTATGAATGCTGATGCTATTAAAGGGCTGCCGGGACGTTACTGTAATTCGCTGACAGATTATTCGCGTTTTATTACCCGCGAGGTAAATATTGGCGATGTGCCGCTTGGGGGGCATAATCCTATCCGCATTCAAAGCATGACCACTACCGACACCATGGATACCCTGGCGACGGTAGAACAATCTATCCGGATGATTGAAGCCGGATGTGAATATATCCGCATCACTGCGCCAAGCATTAAGGAAGCGCAAAACCTGGCAAATATCAAAGCCGAGCTGCGCCGTAGGGGCTATGCTGCGCCATTAGTGGCGGATATCCACTTTACACCTAATGCCGCAGAAATTGCTGCGCGGATTGTGGAAAAGGTTCGTATCAATCCCGGTAATTACGCTGATAAAAAGCGCTTCGACGAGCTGGAATATACCGACGCTGAATATCAGGGCGAACTGGATCGTATTTTTCAGAAGTTTTCGCCCCTGGTGAAAATTTGTAAAGAATACGGCACCGCCATGCGTATCGGCACCAATCATGGCTCGCTAAGCGACCGGATCATGAGCCGTTACGGCGATACGCCGCAGGGCATGGTCGAATCGGCGATGGAGTTCATTAGGATGTGCGAGGCGTTGAATTACCATAACCTGGTGATCTCTATGAAATCCAGCAATCCACAGGTGATGGTACAAGCCTACCGCCTGCTGGTAGAAACGATGGTGGGCGAGGGGATGAACTATCCTTTGCACCTGGGCGTAACAGAAGCCGGTGATGGCGAGGATGGCCGGATTAAATCTGCCGTAGGTATCGGTACTTTACTGGAAGATGGCCTGGGTGATACTGTCCGCGTTTCTTTAACCGAAGAGCCTGAAGCCGAAGCGCCGGTAGCGAAGGCCTTAGTAGATAGGTATAGTGAGCGTAATAAGAATCAGGAATCAAGAATCAAGAACCAGGAGGAAGGCCCCTCTCTAAATCTCTCCCCGGTAGGGAGAGACTTTGAAGACGCCTCTGTCACCTCGCACCTCGCACCTCAATATAACCCTTACGAATACCAAAAACGCGAAACCTATGAGGCTAATGCGTTCATTGGCGGGCATATGGTTCCGCGCGTGGTGCTTGATCTCTCGCGCGAGAACCTGAAAGATCCTGCCGTGCTGGCTGCTGCAGGTTATTTGTATTCGCCCATACTGGATAAATATAACATGGCCGATCAATCGGTAGACTTTGTTTACCTGGCCGACCAGCTACCTTCGTTCAATTTTCCGGGAAATTTGAAGCAGCTTTATAACTACAGTACCTGGAAAGCTTTAGCTAATAAAACACTCTGCCACCCTGTATTTACCTTGCAGGAATATGCAGATCCATCCGCAGACAGAACATCGCCATTAAATCTGGTACGGGTGGCGAATGCCGATCTGGATACTGATCTTTTTGCTGAATTACCGATGGATCAAACTTTGGTATTCGTATTAGAAACGAATGAAGCACACGGCATGGCCGATCAGCGCCAATTCTTTTTCAAACTACAGGAATTCGGGCTGGATGTACCGGTGATTATCAAGAGGAGTTACTCTTTTAAGAGTCAAGAAGCAAGAGACGAGAATCAAGGCGCAATTAGTCCGCAAGTCAGTAAGTCCGCAAGTCAGCAAGTGAAAGTCCTCCCTATTGGGGAGGATTTAGGTGGGGTCGCCCTCATCACTCAACTACAACTATACGCCGCTACAGATATGGGAGCTTTGCTGGTTGATGGCTACGGAGATGGTGTTTGGATAGATGCACCGCAATTACCAGCTTCAATAATTACCTCTACAGCATTTGGTATTCTGCAGGCTACGCGTTCACGTATTTCTAAAACTGAATATATTTCTTGCCCAAGCTGCGGCCGTACATTGTTTGATTTGCAGGAAACCACGCAGATGATCCGAAGCCGTACCAGCCACCTGAAAGGGCTGAAGATTGGTATTATGGGGTGCATTGTAAATGGCCCCGGTGAAATGGCCGATGCTGACTATGGTTATGTGGGTGCAGGTCCGGGAAAAATTACGTTGTACAGGGGTAAGGAAGTGGTAAAGAAAAATGTAAACACTGCTAATGCACTCGATGAACTGATCGGTATTATCCGAGAGGATGGTAACTGGATAGAACCTGCTATATAGGTTATTGTACTTTTATTTTAAGCAATACTATTTATAGCAGGGAGGTTTATGAGCGCCGGTGATAGCTACGTTATTCACACGTGTTCATTTCTTTGTGTTCATGAGATCGCTGCGCTAAGTTCTTTTAGCCGTTAAAAGAAAGTAGCCAAAGAAAACCTCGTCGCTGGCACCGCAGTCTATGTACCTGTTCTGCCACTGCTGTATAGACCGGGGAGATAGGTAACAGGAGAGAGGGGCTTTAAAGTCCTCCCTAGTGGGGAGGATTTAGGTGGGGCTTGCAGAACAGCTATCGTTGTCGTCGGTTCTGGCTCGCTTGAGCGAAAGATAAGTGCGACAAAAAAGCATATTGTCGGATAGGCATTTTACGCCACTTTGTTGCTATGACAAAGTGGCTATAGCAAAAGTACGATTAAAGCTGGTGTCTTTTAATAAAACCGGAACACGCCTCGCGCCTGCTCCGGTTAACGTTTAAAACAAAACAAAATCTTTAGCGCTACTTATCTTTAACGGCAACCACAGTGAGTGCTTCAGTATTTTTCAACCGTCGTTGGTTTTGAACCAGCAGGCTGTCCAGCATGATGTTTAGTGTCTTCTGCACTTTTTTCCGGCGTACGTTTAGTGGTTTGTAAGCAATCATTTCTTTGATCAGGTTCAGGCTGTCGTCGTAAAACTTAACGGTGTTAACGCCTGGCTTTACATTGCTTTCAATCACCCAAGTCGCTTTGGTTTGGGCGTTAACGTTTGTATGGTTGAATAGTGCGCCGATGATCAGGGCAGTGGTAAATAATAGCTTTTTCATGTGATTCGAGTTTTAATTCATTTCGAAAATATCCCGAAACAGATACCTTTAAAATCATTAATGCTGTAAAGCAGACATCGCACTACAAACGGCTGATCTAAACTGATGAAGTACGTTAGCCTATAGATATGTGCGTTTCGATCCCGCTCAAATGTTATCCGTCTACACTATCCGGTCGTTAGTCGACAATTAAACGGATTCAATTCTTCGTCGTGAAAGATGTCGTAAATTGCCTTATGGGAAATTCTAAACAGCTGACATTGTGGGGTGTTAGCTTAAGCAGAATAGCGCTGCACGTACTGTTCTGGATTATTGCTTACCTGTTGTTTACCAGCCTTTATGCGCTGCAAATAAAGTATTCTACTTCGCTAAGAAATAACCTGTTTTATGTGCCGCTGCATATCGTTTACTTCTATGCATTGGCTTATTGGCTTGTCCCGAAATTTGTATTCACCGGTAAGTACGTAAAGTTCGTATTTGCATTGTTGCTGCTGATGTTTGTGATAACGCTCGTCAGCCGTTTGGTGGGTATTTACATCGCCAATCCTTATATACTCGAGGTAGAAAAGCCAGATAACTGGGATTTTATCTACGAAAGTAAGAAGCCGCTGATCCGGCAGTTGCTAAATCCGGTTCCTTTTGCAAATGCCTGGAAGGCTACTAACATGATAGTGTGGGCGGCCATCGGTATAAAAATGTTCAAGTTGTTCTACGAGCGCAAACAAGCTGCGCTGCAGGCCGAACTTAATGCACTGAAAGGACAGGTGCATCCTCATTTTTTATTTAATACGCTGAATAACCTGTATGCGCTTACTTTAAATAACTCGCACAAATCGTCAGAAGTGGTGATGGGGCTTTCAGAAATTTTGCGGTATATGCTTTACGAGTGCAATACAGACCTGGTGCCGTTGAAGCAGGAAGTAAGGGTGCTGGAGCAATACATCAGCCTGGAGAAGATCCGGTACGAGGAGCGGCTGGATGTGAATTTCACGATTGAGGGCAACTTGGATGATCTGCTGATTGCCCCGCTGATAATGCTTCCTTTTGTAGAGAACGCATTTAAGCATGGCGTAAGCGAACAGACGGGCGATGCGTGGATCAATATCAATTTGGCGATAAGTGGTAACGTTTTAAAATTTAAGGTGTCTAATAGTAAACCGCAGCAGGTTAGGAAGGATCAAGAAAAACATTACGGCAATATCGGTTTGCAAAACGTAAAGAAAAGACTTGAGTTGCTTTATCCATCCGGCTATCAGTTGCGGATTTTTGACGATAACGAGGATGCATACCTTGTTGTACTGGAATTAACATTAGTGCCGGGAACGGTTAACCTTAAACAAGCGCAATTGATCGGGTATGAAAATACGTACGTTGGTAGTTGATGACGAGCCACATGCCATTGAGGTGATTGAAAAGTACTTACTGAACTTTAACCAGGTAGAGATAGTTGCCAAATGCCCCGATGCTATCCAGGCTTTTCAAATACTACAGCAGAAAACGATCGACCTGATATTTCTCGACATTAAGATGCCCGGCATCAACGGGACTGACTTCCTGAAAAGTCTGAAGAACCCGCCTAACGTAATTTTTACTACCGCTTATAGTGAATATGCCCTGGAAGGTTTTGAATTAAATGCAGTAGACTACCTGTTAAAGCCGGTTTCTTTTGACCGCTTTATGAGAGCGATGGATAAAGTGTACCAATTATATGACCGTAAAACCACCCTCGCACTGACACACGATCTACCCATTGGAGATGCGGAATCCTACTTATACTTGAAGGTAGAACGCAAAATCATTAAGATCAATATTAATGATATCCTATGGATAGAAAGTTTAAGGGATTACATTAAGGTAGTGGTTGAAAACCAGGTGTACATCAGTAAACAGAAAATTAGTTTCCTGGAAGAAATGCTGCCCGAACGGAAATTTGTACGCATTCACCGATCATTCATTGTAGCGCTAAACAAAATAGCATCTTTTTATTCTGCAAGTGTGGAAGTAAGCGGGCACGAGTTACCTATTGGTCGCTTGTACAAACAGGATGTGCAGAAGCGGTTGAAAATGGAAAATTTTCATTTCAGTTAACTAGTTCCACTATTTAGTAATTCACCCTGCTTAGTTTACCCTTTCTTTAAATATTAAAAACCTGAGCCATTTTAACAGGTTTAAACATATAAACTGATAACTTACTTATGGCTCAGAACGTTGCAGAACAACTGGTAGAGATGTTAATCCAGGCCGGTGTTAAAAGAATATATGCCGTAACCGGCGATAGTTTGAATGAAGTAAATGATGCGGTACGCCGTAGTGACAACCGGATACAGTGGGTACACGTGCGCCATGAAGAAGCGGGTGCTTATGCGGCCGCGGCAGAAGCCGAACTAAATGGCATTGCCTGTTGTGCAGGCAGTAGCGGGCCCGGACACGTCCACCTGATCAACGGCTTGTACGACGCCCACCGTTCTGGCGCACCCGTGATTGCCATTGCCAGTACCTGCGCAACCTGGGAATTCGGCACCGAGTATTTCCAGGAAACCAATACTATTAAGCTTTTTGATGATTGCAGCCACTATAACCAGATTGCCACCACACCAAAGCAACTGCCGCGGATGCTACAGGCGGCTATTCAGAATGCCATCACCAAAAAGGGAGTGAGCGTGCTTGGCCTACCGGGCGACCTGACCAAGATGGATGCGGACGAAGGTCCGACTTCGACCATTAATTATATTACCACGCCTGTTATCCGCCCGCAGGACGATGAACTGCAACGCTTAGCACAACTGATCAATGAGCATGAAAAGGTGACCATTTTCTGCGGTATAGGCGCTGCTGAGGCACATGACGAAGTGGTAGCGCTTTCGAAAAAAATAAATGCGCCCGTAGGCTATTCGTTCCGCGGTAAAATGGGTATTCAATACGATAACCCGAACGAGGTGGGCATGACCGGCTTACTTGGTTTGCCATCCGGCTATCACGCCATGCACGAAGCAGACCTGCTGGTAATGCTGGGTACCGACTTTCCTTATGAGCAATTCATGCCCACCAAGTGCAAAATTGTACAGGTAGATACTAAGGCTGAACGCATTGGCCGTCGCGCCAAGATAGATATGGGTTTATGCGGCGATATTAAGAATACCCTTGCAGCGCTCTTACCGATGATAGATCAGAAAACAGACGATGATTTCCTGCAATCGCAGTTGAAGTTTTACGGCGAGGTAAAAGACCGCATGAAGGCTTACCTGGAAGACCCCGGTCGCGAAGATTTTATTCACCCGGAATACGTAGCCGCCACGATAGATAAACTTGCTGCACACGATGCTATCTTCACCGTAGATACAGGTATGTGCTGCGTTTGGGGGGCACGGTACATACATGCTACCGGGCAGCGCAAAATGCTTGGGTCATTTAACCACGGTTCTATGGCTAATGCGATGCCGCAGGCCATTGGTGCGGCTTTAGCTTGCCCGGGCCGTCAGGTGATCGCCTTTGCGGGAGATGGCGGCATTTCTATGCTCCTTGGCGATCTGGCAACTATTGCGCAATATAAGTTGCCTGTAAAGATTGTGATCTTTAACAACCGCTCTTTGGGTATGGTGAAGCTGGAGATGCAGGTAGCCGGTATGCCCGACTGGCAAACTGATATGCAGAACCCGGATTTTGCTTTGATCGCGCAAGCGATGGGTATCAGGGGAATTACGGTTACTGAGCCAGATAAGGTTGAACAGTCGCTGAAGGAGGCCTTTATGCACGATGGTCCGGTTCTTTTAAATGTGATGACAGACCCTAACGCGCTGGCTATGCCGCCAAAAGTAGAGTTTGAGCAGGTAAAGGGAATGGCCTTATCCATGAGCAAACTGATTTTAGATGGTAATATGGGCGAAGTCTGGGATACCATTAAAGCAAACTATAAACACATCCGCGAGGTGTTGTAAAGGCTGTGGAAGTATCCTTTCGAATTCCCCTTTCAGAGGGGTTAGGGGTGTGCCCTTATAATCGGAAAAGAGACACGAGGTATCGTGTCTCTACAGAAAATGCAAGCTATTACTTTAGCGGTCACTCGCTACAAGTGGCTGTTGCACAACTACGTTAATACGCGGGGGATATAAAACTTTTCGGACTTTGATTGCCATATGACTACTGTATTTGTGATGAAGCAGATAGTTTCTCTATAGCGACTTATTACTACT
>NZ_JALJEJ010000017.1 GCF_022953055.1 Mucilaginibacter straminoryzae
ACTTTTCTGACCTTCTTTGCCATAATACTTCGCTGTTGTGGGATACAAAAACTGTAAATCTAAAGTCTCTTTAAGCCGCCTGTAAAGATTATCTAAAGGAATACGCTCTGACAATTGAAAGTTAGTAAACAGTTTCTCCTGATAATGTTTCTTCCCTTGCATGCTTTAAGATACTAATTGTACCTTAGTTGTGCAACAGCCACTTGTAACTCGTGCCATAGCAGATATTTGGCGCAACCGACTTCAACAGCAACAAATTAATCAATTAAAGAAACAGGTGGCCACCTTACTCCAAGCTAAAAAGAACTAGTGGAACAAAGGTTTATGCATTACTGAAAACTATTACTCATCTGGAATAAGGGTAGGTACATAGAAATCAGGATGATGCCTACAATCAGTCCTAGAAATATAACGATCAGCGGCTCCATCATACTGCTCAAAGTGGATGTTTTATATTCGATTTCGTCTACATACTGTTCAGCTATTTTTAAAAAAAAGTAATCGAGCTGGTTGGTTTCTTCTCCAACTTTAACCAATTGCACCATTTTAGGCGGGTAGATGGAGAATTGCTTTAAGCTCTCATGCAAGGTTTTCCCTTTCATAATATCTTCTTCCACTTGTTTAAGCGAACTTTCTATAGGGTAGTAGGCAATCATTTGCCTGATTAGGGCAATAGCTTTTAGTAAAGGCAGACGCGCGTTGATGAGTAGCCGCATGGAATTGCAGAAACGTGCCAGATAAATTTTTTGTACAAGGCCGCCTACAACAGGGAGCCGAAGCACCAGTTGCGAAGTAAATTGTTGATAACGGGGCGTCTTTTTAAAAACATAAACGGCTACCACCAGTAATAGCACTACTATCGCACCTGCATAAAAGTTATTTTCCAAAGCTTCAGAGACACCGATAATTTTTTGCGTGATCCATGGTAGCTGGCCACCAAACCGTTTGAAGATATCGCCGAACATCGGTACAATAAATTTCAGCATGAAGAATACAGCGCCAAATGAGGTTGCCATAACGATGCACGGATAAGTCAGCGCACCGATAATCTTCCGGCGTTGTTTAATCTTGTTCTGATAATACTTCGCCAGGTCGTTCAGTATATCATTCAATTTGCCGGTTTCCTCACCAATCTGCAAGCTATAAATCTCATAAAGGGAGAAGCGGTTGCTCTTTTGCAAAGCGATGGATAATGTAGCTCCCCCTAATACATCGTCTAAAATAGTCTTAAATAGTACTTTGTCTTTGGGCTTTTGCTGGTCTGCCGTAATCAGTTCCAGGCTGCTTTTCAGGTTGATCCCAGCTTCGAGCAAGGAGCCCAGTTCCAGGTATAAGTGCTCTTTTTTCTTATCACTCAATTCCTTGCTGCCGAAACTGATGTCTTTATTCAAAATTTCCCATAAACCGGCGGAGGATGGTATCGCAGCGCCAGCACCTGTTTTTTTTGCCGGTGGAGTGGTTTGGTAACGTTTCAGATCAATGACTGGCATAGCTGTTTAAATAAAGTTGGGCTGAGCTGTAGTATTTGTAATAATGATAAGGCAAACGGTCTGAACCCGAATATACATCAAACTGTAAGTCATCTATTAATTGATAAGCAGATTCATCTTGTTCAATCTCCTGGTCTTCAAATTGCAGCCGGGGAGCGGTTAGTTTTACTTTAAATGTATCGGTTTCGGTGGTCGTTCTCAAAAGATAGTCAGGGGTAAAGGTGTAAATAACGGTTTCGTTATTCCATCTCAGCCTTAACTCATCAGGCTTTGCTTCAGCTACTTCACATCTCGCCAGATCTTTTTTCAATAACTCATTCACTTTTAACAGTACTGCTAATTGCTGATGTTTTTTATTGAAATCAAGATAGATCTTATGGATTAATCCAAATCCAGTATAGGCAAACGCAATAACAATAGCAGAAATCAACATGGCTATGGTCAGCTCCATAATGGTAAATGCAGGTATCATGTTTTTCTCCGCTTTCATCTTTTCAAAACACGTTTTAAACTGTCAATAGGCTGATCGTCTGTATCGTACAAGGTCAGCACAAGCGTACTCGTTCCGTATGCCTCCTGTTCCTTTTTTACCTGCTGTTTGATGTGCCATTCATCTGCATTCCAGGTAGAGTCTTTCGGATGACGATCTGCGTTTTTCGTCATTGCATCTTCCAGTATAGCTGCTGCTTTAACCCGCCTACCGCTAAGGCTTAATCTGCTCACATTGGTGACGATCATAAATGCCAATCCAATGACCACGACGATGATCAGCATCGCAATTACCACTTCTAAAATGGTAGAAGCGGCTGTTTTTCCCCAAAGTGTTTTTCTTAGTTCAGCCATTGTAACACCTTTTGTTTGGGGGAAGCAGCCGGAAGTAAGCCCGAAGAATTATAATATCTGGATAGCGCCGGAGTATTAATGTGAATATTGATCAGGTAATTCTCATAGCGGGTATAAGTCGTCTCGTACAGCAACCTCGAAACGTAAACACTGCCGTTGATCGTTACATCTTTTTGATAGTTTAAAATACCGGATGCATAAACCTGACCCTGTATAACCGTATTTTTCTTAAGTTCGATTACCGGTGGTGATTGAGATTTACCATCTTGGAAAGTAAATAATGTGCCGTCTATCCTGGTATTTTCACCGATAATAATCCGTGCTGGGGATTTTACATCTTTTCGTTGTTCCTGTAGGGCGCCGATAACAGAGGGATAGGTGAGTTTACAATTTTTACCAATGTGCACCGAATCTGTTGCAAAGATCTGGTAGTTTCCGGTAAAGCCATCCTCTACGATCACCGTCGGCGCACAAATGATCGCATCCCGAATATCAGCCTCGCGACTAATCCGGATGGTCGTGTCAGATTGAATCAGTACATGCCCTTTTATAGCCGAATTGATCTGGTATGCTTTTTTGTGAAAGCAATAAGTTTTTAGGTTTTGTAGGAATAGATTGGAAGCGCTGTCAGGGATGGAAATAGTAGGCTTATTCGCCGCTACCTGTTTAAAATAGGATTTGATTTGCGCAAGAATAGCCGAGTTTAAGGTCGGCAACTGCTTTTCGCTTGTCAGCTTCCTGCCGATAACCAAACGTTTGTCGCCCAGATAAGCGCTGTTATCTACGTAAGCTTCTTTAATACCCGCTTTAGGCAAATAGGCGTCACCCTTGATGGTGGTTTGCCCGCTTACAGAGACCGGCCTGTCTTCATCGATCAGGTAAATCGCACACCATTTAGCAGAATCTATTGAATGTGCGATTGAGAATACCTTGGTAAGCGTATCCTGGTTGATAAAGCTTCTGGCAATGCCAATGTCAAATAATCCCCAGTGGTATCGTTGAACAATAACGGAGTCGTTGACGGAATTGAACAAGCTTAATTTTTTATCAATGCTATCGACACTTAAAACCAGGTTTTCTGCTGATAGGAGATTGTTCGATAATACATCGTACCTGAATTTCTGCTGATATTGGCTTTTGTAAAGATAGGCGGCTACAATCAGCGATGAGCATAGCACAGCCACTACCAACGTAACCACGATGACCAGGTATAGCGCACCTGCCTTAACCATGCCTCAGTTCACCCTCCCGGTGTTTTTTGAATGATCTGCTCCGGCGGGTTGCTGATGTTCTTTCGAATTTCTTTTAGCCAAATGGAGTTTTTGAAGGCACCGTTTTAACCAACTCGTTTTAGCTGTTGCAGTTGCTATTTGTGAGTTAGCTGGTTTAGGTAAGGAATCAATAATAGCCCGTCCCTTTTTATATTTTCCGGTTTCCTTCAAGTTCCCTTGTTCATCATACCTGCGGAATTTGCCATTCAATATGCCGTTATTCCAGTTTAATTCCTCGTGCAAACTGCCGTTCTCGTTCCACGAATGCCAGAGGCCGTCTTTTAAGCCATTATTGAAATAGCCTTGTTCTTTCAGGTTGTTGTTTGGGTAAAAAGCAGTATAAACGCCGTTCAATAAACGACCGCTAAAGCCGCCCTGCGTATGCCTGATATTATTAGCGCTGTACCAGTAATAGGTTCTGTCATTTTCCGGGAAAATGTTTTTCCCGGTAGTCAGCAGCTCCGCAACAATGGTTTGGTCCCCTTGTGTGAAGCGAACTTTGTTAACCCCGAAGTCGGGTAGTTTTTGTGCATTGCCCCATAAAGGCAAAAATAATAGCCACACCAATCGTTTCATCATGGTCTTTTATTAATTGCGATATACCTGGTTTTGCCTGCAAAGGCAATTTTGATCGAGTCGCGCATGTTTTTTAATAGCTTTACCTGTTCGGCCGTTTCCCCTTCGCTGAGCATAAATTCACGGCCGTTAATGGTAACCAGCGCCAAGGTTTTTTTGCTGCCCGGATTGCGCAAGTAACCCCCATAACTAATAAAGGACCAGTTTACAGCAGTTGGAGGGGTTAAATGCGGGGCAGTTGAAACGGGAAGCGGTTTTACTTCTACCGGGACCGCTAACGCTGATTTAGTTTCCCTGGGCGCAGTGTGTTCAAAAGGATCCGGGTAATTCAATGCAAGGGATGTCGTGTCCGGATGCATGGCATAGTCTTGCAGCGGCTCCTTTGGTCTTGCTTTATTTTGAAGAACAATGGGTTCATCCTCGCCAGATACGGCATCGACTACCCGGTAGATGATCAGCCCCCAAACCATCGCTACCGCTGCGATCAATAAATAATTCAATAGCTTACTCTTCATTTTCTATTGAATGGTAAATGTTCTCAGCTCGCTGGCCTGGCTTTCGTTACCCGCAGCGTCGAGCGCGGTTACTTTCCAGTAAAGTTGATTGCCAGAGGTTCCGCCGGTAAAATTATAAGTAGTGGTGTTCAACAACAGGGGAAAAGTGCTGTTGAAAGTCGTTTTTCCGTCAGACTGGTAGAGGTATAAGCGGTATCTTACGGCAGATGCTGAACTGTTCCAGGAAAGGCTAACGGGGCTTTGCAGAATGGATTTGTCTGTTGGCGTTAACAGGGTGACTGCGGCAGGCGCCGTTCTGTCTACAGTAAAGTAGTTTACTGCGGACCATTGCGACTGCGCCGTGTCGTTCTCCGCACGGACGCGCCATTGGTAATTCAGGTCTTTGCTGAAAGAAACGCTGAGCTGCTGTCCGGGGACTGTTTTGTCATAGTAGAGCTTGGTTTCGTCTACGAAATTAGCAGTGTCAATCTGAATATGATATTTGGTAGCCCCATATAACGTACCCCAGCTAAAGGTCAACGGAGACTGGTTCGTCAGTAAGTTATTAGCCGGAGCCCCCACCTGTAAACGTTGTTGCTTTAGCGAGGAGTAAAAGATCGTAAAACTTCTGGGGCTTGAATAGGCCGTTTGCGAACTTCCGTTTTCGGCACGTACGCGCCACTGATAATTACCCGGACCAAGATTGACCGAAAATTTGTTGCTTTTAACCAACGTATCAAGGACAAGGGCAGCGACGGAATCAAATTTTGGGTTGACCACCTGCAATCGGTATTTCAGTGCATCTTCAACCTCATCCCACCAGAAACCGACCGTGTAATTAGTGGTCTGATACTTATCTCCGGGCGCTTGTGCCTGAATATCACGGTGTTCAATAGATGGTTCGATAAGGTCTTTACAGCTGACTAAGTATAGCGATGCCAGGCTCGCGAAAAGCAAAAAAAAACGTGATAAAGGGTTTTTCATTGTAGACTAAGTTAAATCATTTGCGCCAATAAATAAAGGCATTTCTAAAAGGGATTTTTTACATAGAAAGTTGCTTTCCATGTAAAAAGGCTACTATCTTTAGGCAAACTTTATTACAATTAGATATGGCTAAAAATCTCAACAAGCATTTTCTCGCTATCTTATTAATTCTCTTTACACATATTTCAAGTTACGCTCAACCATACTGGGGAAGAACGTTGTTCTCTGCAGGCGACGGAGTTACAGAAGTGGGTAAATATTTTGATTTTCATGAATCTACAGATGATCCACTTGACTATTCCATAAGATTATGGAGCAGTAATAATAAACTTTATTCAAGTGGTCATTTTTATAGTCCTGGACTTGGAATTAATACTTCCAATACATCCAATGGTTCAGTCAATATTTTCGGAAATTCCATAAGCTCGACTAATCTTATTCTTTCGGCTAATTACGAAAATTCTTATAGATGGAGATTTATTACTACGGATCGTGGTAATGCAATAGACCTTGATATAACCGCTTCAAACTACGCAGATAATCAGCAAACAATTCTAAAGTTGTCACCGGTAAATTCAGGACGACCGTCTTTCATTTTATTGGATAATTGGCTTGTGGCAAACAACGGTAATGTAGGCATTGGCACTACCCAGCCAGATCAAAAACTGACTGTCAACGGTACCATACATGCCAGTCAGGTGAAGGTGGATACCAATATTCCTACCCCCGATTATGTTTTTAATGCGGATTATAAGTTGGCAAGTCTAAGCAAGGTTCAGGATTATATTAATAGGTATCACCACTTGCCCGAAATTCCTAATGCGCAACAGTAACAGAAAGAGGGAATTGATTTGGGTGAAATGAATACGAAGCTTTTGAAAAAAGTGGAAGAACTGACGTTGTATTTGTTGCAGGAACATCAGAAGAATAAACTGCAAGAAGAACAGCTAAGGAAGCTAAAACAGAATAATCAACAACTGTTGTTCAAATTCAATCAGATCGATCAAAAACTTAAATCAAAACGTTAGATATGCAGAAAAAAGCCTTCGCCATCACAATCTTTTTTTTATTATTCATTCATCAAATAACACTGGCCCAATATTCAAGTAGTTTTATTGTTCAGGGAGACGCAGACAAATTTTATCCGGTTACCTTTATTGATATTAATTGGTCTAACAACAAGGCTTCAGAGTTTGATCTTGGTCGGGCCGACGTACATAACGACGGAGCATGGAGGGGTTCATTGATAGCTAAATTTCGTTATCATGTTTCTAACTGGGGGCATCGTTCAAACTTTATTGATGCCGACATCAGGCAGTTTAATAACAATTTTATTGCTGTTTGGCGGGATGGAACAAGCCAAAATGCTAGCAGTGTAATTATTGTCTGGTTGAGGGGAGGAGGGAACACTTATTATGTTAATAGTACTGCCAACGTTAATCCAACAGTATATGATGGGGTTCAACATGCGTTGCCTTATCAAGAGATAAATGGTCCGGCTCATAATGCTTTGTTTCAATCGGGACAAGAGATAAATACAAATGGTTTTACTTCGTCAGGGTCAGCTTATTTTGCAGGAAGCACTAATAATTATTTTCTGGGCAACGTGGGCATTGGCACTACCCAGCCAGATCAAAAATTGACCGTCAACGGGACCATTCACGCCAGTCAGGTGAAGGTAGACACCAATATTCCAACTCCCGATTATGTTTTTAATGCGGACTACAAGTTGGCAAGTCTAAGCGAGGTTCAGGATTATATCAACAAGCATCACCATTTACCAGAAATCCCGAACGCGCAGCAACAACAAAAAGAGGGGATTGATTTGGGTGAAATGAATACCAGGCTTTTGAAGAAAGTAGAAGAGCTGACCTTGTATTTGATCGACGAAAATAAGAAAAACAAAGTACAACAGCAGGAGATCAATCATCTGAAGAGGCAAGTTATTCTGCTTTCGAAATCAAAGGCAAAAAACTAAGATCAAACTTAATCACAATTTTTATGAAAAAATATCTTCTAATCGCACCCTTGTTGTTACTATTTAAAGTATCTATCGCGCAAAGTTTTTTTAGTACGCAGACTTATGCTAATGCGCCTCAGGGAGTTGGGGCAAATAGTATTTTTGGATGGGGCGAAAACTTTGACCGGACCATAGACGTTCGACCGAATCCTCATCCCTGGATGGGTACCATGATGATCAACTATCATACAGGTTTAACCTTATCTGCTCATTCTGTATACGGAGGCATAAGATTTTATAATCAAGGCTATCCTAATCCGTACGATTCTTCAACTGGCGCAAAAATGGTCATGAGCATTACAAATGGGAAAGTAGGTATTGGTACGACAGATCCCGATTATGCATTGACGGTAAATGGGAATTTCAAAGTGACCAATGAAAATAACTTTCTGTTTTATAATGGGTTCGCAGATATTTATTTTAAATATTCTGGGAGAGGCTCAGGAGGACGGGCAATGGTGCACGGAGACGGTAATATGCTCGTATTAAATTTCGGAGGGGATTTCACAGGCGGCACACGATTAGGCACTAACGCCTATTTTACTGAAGACAATAATGGTACTTCTTATGTCTATTCCGGGAAATTTGGCATTGGTACAGCAGATACTAAAGGCTATAAGCTAGCGGTAAACGGATCTGCTATTGCAACTTCGGTTACAGTTAAAAACTTTGATCAATGGCCGGATTATGTCTTCAAGCCTTCCTACAAATTACCTTCCCTGAGCAGTATCAGTACCTACATCAGTCAAAACAGGCATTTACCTGATATGCCATCAGAAAGTGAGGTAAAAGCTAAAGGTATTGATTTGGGGGAAATGGTAAAATTACAGACAAAAAAAATCGAAGAGTTGACTCTGTATCTAATTGAGAAGGATAAAGAAGTTAAAGCGCAACAGGTGCAAATTGAGAAGCTACAACGACAAATCAATCAAAACCAGCAAAGTCAAATCAACGAATTGCGTAAACAACTTTTATTGTTAAAAAGCAAGGTAAAGTAATAACCTCATTTCACATTTTATGAAGAAATACATTCTTATCGCCATTTTTGCTTTTTTATTACAAGCTTCTTATGCGCAAAATACTTACCCCTGGCCGCAAACGGGAAATGTGGGTATAGGTACAACAAATCCCAACAATAAAGTAGATGTTAACGGAGGGATCACAACGCGGGACGTATCCTATATAAATGGTGTAAAGTTTAATACTGTAAATACGTATTACCGGCAAGTGCAAGCTGAGGGTTATAATTTAAATATTAAGAGCGGTGACGGAAGTTCTGCATTGGTTTTACCTTATACTAATACTGATTACGCTCATTTTCAGAATTACGGTTTGGTTGTTGATGGTAATGTCGGTATTGGTACCACGACCCCCGATGCCAAACTATCAGTTAAGGGAGCTATACACACTCAGGAAGTGAAAGTAGATATGAATAATTGGGGAGACTACGTCTTCAAGCCTGATTATCATTTAACAAGCTTGTCAGCAGTTAAAAATTATGTGGACCAACATCACCACCTACCCGAAATTCCGTCCGCGCAAGAAATAGAAAAGAACGGTGCAAATTTGGGCGAACTAGTGAAGCTGCAAATGAAAAAGATAGAAGAGCTAACCTTGTACTTAATTGAAAAAGATAAAAAGCAAAAGCAATTGGAAGCACGCCTGGCAAAACTGGAAAAACTTTCTGCAAAGGGAAGGAAGTAAATTGGCTTTTAATCTTTCGTAAAATACCTTGACTGTTGCTAAATTTTTAGTAGTTTAGACAAACCTTATTCCGATGCGAAGTTTTAAAAATCCGGCTGGTTTACAATTTAAGAAAAAGCTTGACGCCTATACCCTAACAGAAATTTTAGTGGTTTTGGTGATTATCGGCATATTGGTATTGCTGGTGTTGCCGAACTTGTTGCCTTTGATTACGAAAGCAAAAGCCACCGAAGCCAAGCTACAGTTGGAACATATCCACACCCTCGAAAAAAATTATTTCTACGAGCACTCGAAGTATACTACTGATCTGAATGAACTGGGATTTGTTCAGGAGAAACTAACAACCGAAAGCAAGGACGGAAGGGCTAATTATAAAATTGAAGTTACTTCTGCTACCAATAGCGGTTTTACGGCAAAAGCCACCGCAGTTGTCGATTTTAATGCCAACAGCAAGTTCAATGTCTGGGAGATTGATCAGGATAAAACACTGAAGGAGGTGGTCCCTGATTAATGCTTGTTGTTAAGATTCTGGTCCTGGCTGTTTTCCTTTTCATTTTCGCAGAAGATATGCTATTCCGCGCTGTACACTGGGTTTTGTTTCCGTTTGGATTGTTGTTGCTGGTATCCTTGCATTACCTACAGGAGGGAAAGATATCCACGATGCTTTATGCCGTCGTCTTTAATGTGCTATTCTTGTTGGTGCAATTCTTACTGGTAAGCGTTTATTTTTCTTTAAAGCATAAACAGTGGGTGAACCTTACCCGCGGTATGTTCAACTGGGGCGATATCTTCTTTATCCTGGTTGTCGCCTGCTATTTAAGTACGGTTAACTTTATTGCTTTTTACATCTCCAGCTTGCTGGTCTCCCTTTTAGCCTGGCTACTTGTGGTGAGACGATACGCCCGGAATAAAAACCACATCCCGCTGGCCGGGTTGCAGGCCTTGTTTTTTGTTGTCTTGTTCGCATTTTCGTGGATCAAGCCGGCTTTTAAGCTGACGGACGATAGTTATCTGCTCAATCTTTTACAGCCATGAGTTCTGCCGCCGAAATTGTATTAACAGCAGATCAGTTGCACTGGCTTACAAAGGACCAGGCCTGGCATTACCGTGTGTTGCCTTTCGAACGCCGAGACCATACCTTAACGCTTTACTGCGAAGCCACTGCTGACCGGTTCAACTTACAGGAAGAGCTGGAGTTGCTAACAGGATTAGGGATTAATCTGGTGCCACTGGCAAATGCGGATATTGATAAGTACTTGTCCAAGTATTACCTGAAAGACCAGGCTACTGCGTCGCCGCAACTACAACAGCAGCAGGACGAGGATTTCCTGCGCCAGTTAATACAGGAGGCGCGTAATCTCAAAAGCAGCGATATCCATATAGAGATTTATGAACAGAAATGTCGCGTTCGTGTTCGTATCGACGGTTTAATGGTAGAGCGATATTTGCTGAAACAGGATGAATACCCGGCGTTGGTCAATAAGATCAAAATATTGTCTAACCTGGATATTGCAGAAAAACGCTTGCCGCAGGATGGACGGATCAACTTTAAAAGCGGTAATCAGCAATTTGATATCCGGGTATCCGTATTGCCCACTCTACATGGGGAAAAAGTGGTGCTGAGGTTACTGAGCAACGATGCCACCAATATCGATCTGTATACCTTAGGTTTCTCCGAGGCCGATCTCGAGAGTTATTTACAGGGAATCAGGAGGCCAACCGGTATCCTACTCATCAGCGGACCGACAGGTTCGGGAAAAACAACAACCTTGTACGCCACCTTGAAACTGCTGAATAAGGAAACAAGGAACATCCTTACCATTGAAGATCCGATTGAATATACACTCGAAGGCATCAACCAGGTACAGCTGAAAGAAAGTATTGGTTTAGGGTTTGCCACTGCGCTGAAAACCTTTCTGAGACAAGATCCGGATGTGATCATGGTTGGCGAGATCCGCGATACTGAAACCGCCAATATGGCTATTCGTGCGGCATTGACCGGCCACCTGGTGTTATCAACGATACACACTAATTCTGCGTGGGGAACCATATCACGCTTGATCGATATGGGGGTGCCTTCTTTTTTACTGGCCAATACGTTGAATACGTCCGTAGCCCAACGGCTGATCCGATTATTATGCCCGGAATGCCGTCAACAAGAAGTATTTGACAACGCTTTATATCCAAGGCAATTTAAGCCCTATAGTCAGGTTTCGCACCATTACGTAGCCAAGGGATGTGCTCATTGCTACTACACAGGTTACAAAGGGCGCAAGGCTGTTTACGAAGTTATTCCAATTGACCAGGACTTTGCCCTCGCGATTAAAAACGCAGAAATGCAGGTTGACCATCTGCTGGCCGAAAGAGGTGTTCTTACATTGGCAGAGAATGCCTTTGAACTGTTTAAGAACGGGCAAACGTCGCTCGATGAAATTTATCCGCTATTATTTAATTATTAAAAAATTTGTGTTGAAAAACTACCTGACCTTTACTATTTTTCTATTTGTCATTTTTGTCACCTTTTCGGTCAAGGCGCAGACAACAAATCCGCGTATTACCGCTATTCAGCATCGGTTGGATAGCATGGCCCGTACCAATCCCGGGTTGAATGAGAAAGTACAGCTTTCGGTCACCGGCGTATCCTTAAGGGATTACCTAACGGCGATTGGCAAGCTGAATAACTTGAGTTTTAATGTCGATCCTGCGCTTGATTTTAAGATTTACAACACCTTTAGTAATGTTACAGCGGCCAATATCCTGGTGTTGCTAGCCGAACAGAACAGCCTGGAGATTTCCAATATAGGTTCCATTATCATTGTAAAACCGTTTAAAGTTGCCCAGCCGCCTTTGAGGCCGGTGATAAAAGTTCCGATTATTAAATACAGTTATGGGGATAACAGCCTGAGCCTGGAATTGAATCAGGACACGCTGAGTGCAGTTGCCAAAAAGATCACGCAAGTGTCCGGTAAAAATGTAATAGTTCCTGTAGCGCTTCAGTCCAAATTGATCAGTGGTTTTTTTGCGGCAGCGCCATTTGATGTCGCGATGGAAAAGCTGGCCTTTGCAAACGAGGTCAAGCTGGTGAAAACCAATGATAATTTTTACTTATTCCAGCCGCTGGAAGATGGGGAGCAACTCTACGTGAACGGTGATAGCAAAACCAGCGTGCGGAAAGTATTCAAGCCGCAGACTTCAGCGGGATCAGGCGGAAACACCGGCTTATTTACCCGGACATTGCCCACGGGGGAAAAAGTAATATCCGTGGATGCGACGAACGCCCCGATTGCCGACCTGGTAAAAAATGCCTCGTTGCAGTTGAATAAAAATTATTCGATTTATTCGGAGTTAAAGGGGACAGTTACCATTCATGCGAATGATTTAAGTTATGATAACTTCTTAACGATGCTTTTTAAGAGCACCGACTATACCTACAACATGGATAGCGGTGTCTACATGATCGGCGACCGGAAATTGGAGGGGCTGCGCGTGAACCGGGTCATTAAGCTGCAAAACCGTTCTATCGATACGGTAATGGCGATGATCCCCGCGGAATGGAAAAAGGGTGTGGAAGTGAAGGAGTTCCGTGAACAGAATACACTATTGCTATCGGGTTCTAAACCGCAGATCGAGGAAATTCAATCCTTTGTGAAGCAACTGGACGTTTTAGTGCCAATGGTACTCATCGAGGTAACACTGATTGATGTACATAATTTCAGAACCATTTCCACGGGTATCTCCGCCGGTGTGGCGGACAGTGTGAAGACAGGGGGATCGGTCTTGCCGGGGATCGACTTTACTTTCGGCGCGAGTTCGATCAATAACTTTTTAAACCGGGTAGGCGGAGCAACCGGGGTTAACCTGGGGCATGTGGTGCCTAATTTTTATGTTTCACTGAAAGCGCTGGAAGATAAGGACAATATCGACGTGCGTTCTGTTCCTAAGCTTTCTACCCTGAATGGCCACAACGCAACCTTAAGTATTGGGAATACCCGGTATTACAAGAACGTTACACAAAACGTTATACCAACCACCACCACCTCGCAGTCGATCTTTTCGAACACCTACCAGGAGACATCTGCAAATTTGACGATCAATATCAAGCCTGTTGTCTCAGGAGATGACCAGGTGACACTGAATATTAAGGTAGATATCTCTGATTTTACGGGTAATCCTCCTGACAACGCCCCTCCGCCGAAGTCAACCAGTAAGTTTGAGTCTATTATCCGTGCGCATAATGAAGATATGATTGTATTGGGGGGGATTGAGCGGAGCGAGGGTAGCGAAAGCGCTTCCGGGATTCCATTGTTATCGCGCATCCCGATCTTAAAGTACATTTTCAGTAAGCGCTCAAAAACAACCGGGAAAGTAGTGACCATGGTATTTATCAAGCCGACGATCATTTTATAATATGCTCTCGAAGTATTATCGGTTCCAAAAAGTGGCAGGCATTTCTATCGAAGTGCATCGCGACGGTAATGTCCTGTACCACGTTTGCTGTATCAGCCTGAAAGGTGATCAGCTCAGTATCGACAAGCATACCGTGGGATTGGATCAGGCTAATGAGTTGAAAAAAATGGTGCCGCCTAATGTTCCCGTAGCAGTTAATATTTATGGGAAAGGGGTGTTGATTAAACAGCTGAAGGCCGACCAAACTGATTTTACGCAGGTGTTGCCCAATGCACAACCGGATGACTTTTATATCCAGGAATTTAATTCAGGTGAAGCTAAATATGCGGCCCTGATACGAAGAACTGAAGCAGACCGGTGGATCAGCCAGTTGCTGGGGCTGGGCCTGCAACCGTTACAATTGTCATTAGGTTTGTTCCCTGTTGCGCACATTCTTGATCAACTTCAGGTGAAGGAACATCTGTCCTTAAGCGGTTACGAGCTTGAATTGAACGGGTCAGGGGAGTGGTCGGGCATAAAGTACGAAGCGTTAACTAATTCCCGCAAACTGAAACTGGATCAGGAACAGGTGGACGAACGGGCGGTAATCCCTTACGCAGCGGCGTTTCAGTTAGCGCTAAGTACGCTGGTTTCACCGGTTGCAGCTCTGGTACCGATGCTGGAAGTAGCCAGGGATGGTGCATTGGCTAAAGTAAAATGGCGTACGATAGGGGTTGTTTTTTTATGCGGCCTGTTTGTAGTACTGTTAGTCAATTTTATCACGCTTACTTTTTTGGAAAGCGCGAACACCAGGCTGGCCACACAAATTGGGCAAACTACGAAAGACGCGGAGCAAAGCGAAGCGCTTGCGGATAGTATTGCTGCCAAAAAAGCCTTGTTGGATTCGCTTGGCTGGGAAGAGAACCAACGGAAAGCTAAACGGATTGACGAAATAGGGGAACTGTTACCACGAGAAGTAAAATGGGATAAACTAAGCATCGATCCGATTACCCCGCATTCGACAGGCACAGGAAGGCAGTTGAAATTCGAATCAAAGGTGATCACGATTAGCGGAACATCGGAAAAGCTGATACCGGTAAATGAGTGGATCGAGCGGTTGAGGACAAAGGCCTGGATCAGGCGTGTTCAACTGAAAAATTTCAGTTATGACCAGGAAGCTAATACAGGAAGGTTTGCAATTCAAATAGACTATCAATGAAACGTTACCTGAAACCTGAAATTGTAATGATCGGTAGTGCGATCCTGATCCTTTGGGTGGCCTACCAACTGGCGATCAGTAAAACCGTGGCTGCGTGGCAGCTTCATCAAAAACTGAGTAAACAAACGGACAGAACGGAACTTAGTATTCCGAGTAGTTACCAGGAACGGATCAACCAAAACCTGGCCGGTTTAACACAGGTATACACTGCCGATTCGCTGACTTTTCATAGCCGTTTGATCCGGCATCTGTCGGAGCTTGCGGATCAGCAGCAAATCAAACTTGCGGATTTGCCGGAAGCCGGCAATTTGTCGACAGGAAAACTGAATTACCAAACCGTAACTTTTGAGGGGGACTATTTCCACTTACTAAAGGCGCTGGATCAGTTGGAGCAAAAGCAAGGGGTAGGGTACATCAGAAGCCTGACTTTTGAAAGGCCGGTGCTGAACGGGCCGGACAACAACCCCAAGCCTGTACGGCTGAAAATATATATGGCCATATTGAGATCGTCCCGTTAAAAGAGAGTAAATAGAGATTTGAGACTTATGATTTGAAATATTAAAGTATACCGTTATATTTAGATCAACAAAACCCGATATCACACATCTTATGCATACCATTACCTAAAGATTCTAATTGGTCATTCGGCCAGCAAAATAACCCGATTTATCTTAATACTCAACCTTAAACCAACTTGCTTTTCACATGAAAAGACTACTTTTTATTGCCTTGCTGGTAGCAGCGACTGAAATGTCTTTTGCACAAAATAATTTTCCTACCCCAACAGGAGAGGTAACTATAAATCAGAGTAATTCTATCACTATCGCCACGCTTAACAATTCAACAACCGGAGTTAAGCTGTTCGGCGCAGGAAACGGATGGAATAGTCAGGTGGGCCCTGGTTACTTGCAGTTATATGGATCCAAGATTTACGATGAGGGTAATAACTTACATCTCGCGAACGGGGCGTCACAGGTTTTTATACATGGCGGAGATACTAATGCGCCGGTTAATATATTGCTAAATGCTGCGGGACAGGCAAGCTACATTAATTCCGGCAACGTGGGTATCGGAACTTCCACACCAGATCAGAAACTTCACGTTGTAGGAAATATCAGAATGTCTGACAAGTTGTTTTTTGGTAACTGGTTTTTAGGGGCCACTGGTGCTTGGCCGTCTAATCCTGGGCTATATTATAGCGGAGGAGATGAAGTTTTTGGAATGGCGTCAACAGGTGGACAGATATCCTTCCAAATAGACGGGGGATTTAGACAACAAGAGGTAGGGCAAGTAAACTACTTTATGGATAAAGTTGGCATAGGTACAACTTCTCCAGACGCTAAGCTTGCCGTAAAAGGTACTATTCACGCTCAAGAAGTGAAAGTAGACATTAATAACTGGGGCGATTATGTGTTCAAGCCCAACTACAATCTGACGAAGCTATCTGACCTAAAAACTTACGTAGACCGAAACCATCACTTACCAGAGATACCCTCTGCACAGGAAATAGAAACTAAAGGCGCGAACCTTGGTGAGTTAGTTAAATTGCAAATGAAAAAGATTGAAGAGTTAACACTGTATTTGATTGAAAAGGATAGGAAAGACAAGGAACAACAGGCTCACATCCATAAGCTTCAGAAAAGTAACGCGAAATTGATAAGTAGGCTGGGTGAAATAGAAAAAACTATTGGTAAACGTTAAAACAATGAAAAACTTAGTACTCGTCTTTTTTTTAATATTAGTTATTAAGTCAGTTAAAGCCCAAACCACTTGGGGAGACTCGAACTCTCGTACAGATTATCGGGATGATGCGGGGCTACAAGGTAATGCCGGAGCCATCTCTGGTTTCTATCAAACATACAACCCTATAAATTTCCCGTCTGGTGCAAATTCCTGGTGGCATTTATTAGATGTGAGGCATAGTAATCCGGCTAACAATTATGCAATGCAAATAGCGGGTAGTTTTTTTGATCAAAATTTATATTTCCGTAAGACGAATAATAACGCAGCCCAAGCTTGGTCAAGAGTAATTGTCGAAACTCCGGATGGAAAAGTTGGCATCGGGACAACTAATCCGGGATCTAACCTGACAATTAAAGGTATTAGTGCTGGTGTGAGTATTCACTGTGTTGGTCAGGGTTATTTCGGTAGCCTGGCGTTCAATCGCGAAAGTGCCACCGGATCCATTTTCGATCCTACAGGCTATGCCTATCAGATTAATAATGGCGGGCCGGATAAAAGTCTTCATTTTCAGATTTACAACGGTAATGGAAGTGCCGTCACAGGCGATGCGTTAACGCTATCCCCAAGCGGTAATCTGGGCATATCAACCGCTGATACCCACGGGTACAGACTGGCCGTTAATGGCGCTGCGATCGCTACTTCAATCACGGTTAAAGAGTTTAATCAATGGCCAGATTATGTGTTCAAAGCCCAGTATAATCTTACCAAATTATCTGACATTAAAACTTACGTAGATCAACATCACCACTTACCAGAAATACCTTCTGCACAGGAAATAGAAACCAACGGCGCGAACTTAGGTGAACTTGTCAAATTGCAGATGAAGAAGATCGAAGAACTGACGCTTTATTTGATTGAGAAGGATAAGAAAGATCAAAAACAGCAACACGAAATTAACAGACTTAAACAGCAGGTGACAGCCTTGCTTGCGGGTAAACACCATATACGTAACTAACGTGACGAACTTTGTTATGAAGAAAATAATACTTGCTTTCATATTGTCAACTATTTCCCCAGCATTTGCTTTTTGTCAGTGGCTCAACCCTGTTCAACTAGGTGATATGAACAATTGGTCTTCACAGCCTGGCTTAATTGGCTGGTACGGAACCACTACTAATGCACCAAATGGACAGACTTATGGTAGCGGCGTGCAGTTTACCCTGCCACAAGATGGTCGGTTCGGCGCTCAACTCGTAATCCCCACCTTCGACAACCAAATGTACTACAGACGTTATACCGCTGGCTATTGGAATTCATGGGTCAAAGTTTGGTCCGAGGACAATTTTGATCCCGACCAGTATCTTGACCGTTCCTATCCTTACATCAGCGCTGCAGGAAGTCCTAATAGTTTTTCAAACGGCTACACTTTCGCATATGCGGTATCCGGAACTCCTTGGAATGGCTCACTGATTAGTTATGGTGGATTCGGTGGGGATTATGACACACAAATTAGTTCAGATTATGGTCCTGCCGGCGGCAGACATATTTCTTTCAGGACAAGAAATGGTGATATCCAAACATGGAATCCGTGGTACGAATTTTACCATAGCGGAAACTTAAATAACGCTAATTCGGATTTTACAGCAAAAACAGTGAATTGCGCTAATGTTTTTACCAATGGTAATATATGGGCAAAGGAAATAAGGGTGGCAGCAGCAAATCCTTGGGCGGACTACGTCTTCAGGTCTAAGTACCGTCTTGCCAGTTTAAGTAGAGTAAAAGATTACATAGAAAAGAATGGGAGGCTTCCTAACATGCCTTCATCTGTCCAAATATCAAAGGATGGTGTTGATGTTTACGCGATGTTAAAACTACAGATGAAAAAGATTGAGGAGTTAACGCTGTATTTGCTTGAGAAGGACAAGGAAATTAAAATATTGAAACAGAAACAGGTAAAGTCAGATCAGCAAAATAATCATGAATTTCAATCGCTAAAAAAGCAGCTAAGCAAATTAAGGATACAATCACATTAATTCCCCAACTCTTGAATATGAAAAAACTCACATTATTAGTCGTAATTTGCTTCCTTCAGCTTACACAAGCTTTAGGACAGGATTTAAACGGGAGTAGCATAGCTATTCAACAAGATCCGGGTAGTGATCAGAACCAATCATTAACGCCAATAGCGTTAACTAATCGGGGACAAAACGGTATTCCCTATACTTGGAAAATATATACATCAGCAGTGGGTGGCGGATTTGGCGTCAGGCCAAATGCTTTTGAAGTATGGGAGTATCCGCCACAACTGATCCCTAATTTGAGTTGTTGTTTGCAGCGTTTTGTTATTGATAAGACAAATTCGGCTCAGTGGAGCCCTTTTATTATTGATAGTCGCGGTGGATTAGCCCTAGGAGGCTATGCTAATGCAGGTTCAAATATCCTTTCTATCAACGGTAATGTAGGTATAGGAACTACGAATACCCAAGGCTACGCGCTGGGAGTCAACGGTACTATCCATTCACAACAGATCAAGGTGGATATGAACGGGTGGTCTGATTACGTTTTCAGGCCTAACTATAAATTACCAAGCCTACAGCAGATTAATGTTTACATAGATCAGAACCACCATTTACCCGAAATACCGTCTGCGAAAGAAATAGAAAAGAACGGTGCGAACCTTGGCGAGTTGGTCAAATTACAGATGAAGAAGATCGAAGAGCTAACCTTGTATCTCATCGAGAAGGATAAGAAAGACCAAAAGCAACAACAGCAGATTAACTACTTACTAAAACGGTTGAAAACCGGAAAAGATAAACTAAACCGATAAACCATAGCCTTATCAATTTTATGATGTTGAAGCAAAAAATAAGATTAATTGCAAAGAATGATCCACAATCAACAAGCCTGAAAGCTGTTTTTTGCGCACTCTTCTTCTTAGTACTAAGGATCGGAGCTTACGCGCAGCAGGGTAATTTAGATTATTACAAATCGGTATCTGTTGCATCTCCTAATGCAGCCGCTTTAGGTAAATATGGCGATATTCCGGTTAGTAACCATACGGGTATTCCAAGTATCAGCATACCACTTTATACGGTAAAAGAAGGTCCACTAAGTTTACCTATATCCCTAAGCTACCACGCTTCCGGGCTTAAGGTTGAAGAAACGGCAAGTTGGGTAGGGGCTGGCTGGTCACTAAACGCTGGTGGTGTAATTACCCGTTCTGTACGCGGCCTGCCTGATGATTACCGAACATCGGTTCAAACTAAGGGATATTTTAAAGACTATGGTTATTACAGTTACCCGGAATCTTTTCAGACTGGGCAGAATCCTTTCACTAGTTTGGATTTTTATTATCAGGGTTTTGAGAACGGCATGTTAGACAGCGAGCCCGATCTTTTCTTCTTTAACTTCAATGGCTATTCTGGTAAGTTTTACTTCAGGGATGATCGCACGGCTATTATTCTTCCGCAGCAGGATATCAAAATTGAATACGATTTTCGGGATCAACGCAGTGTGAATGGGCACTATCAAGGTTTAAGCGGCTTTATTTTAACTACCCCAGATGGTAATAAATATTATTTTGGTCAAAAGCCAGGTAATAACTCAGACGACCAGATTGAGCTTACAACGATGGCTCCAAATGACCCGCAAACAAATCCGTACGGTGATCCTGGTATCACTTCATCCTGGTATTTGTACAAGATAACGTCTGCTGATAACCAATTCGCAATTAATCTCTCTTACAGTCGAGAGAAATATGGATATCATTTTGTAGCAACGAAAGACATTACCGGCAGTACCACTTACACCTCTGGTTCAGAATTCTCTTTGGCAAAAAATTATATTTCAGGAGCAAGATTAAGTTCTATTTCAAGTACGAATTGCAAAGTTGATTTTATCACCGGTGCCGCGAGGGCGGATCTTAGTTCACCTGATCAAAATGGAAGCTCACTAAGCGATCTACCCAATTCAGACGCTAAGGTTTTAGGTGCTGTATCCATCAAAAATAGATTTGCTCAGGAGATAAAGAAATTCAATTTCAATTACGATTATTTTTATGATACATCACCTTTACCAACCACTAATTCGGGATTTAATACCGTTGTCACCAGCGACCAAAAACGCTTGAAACTTTTGAGCGTTCAGGAGACAGACGGCACCAATACATTTCCCCCGTATAGTTTTGACTATTTTTCCGAAGCTGTTCCGCGCAGGCTTTCTTTTGGAAGAGATCACTGGGGGTTTATCAACGGAGCAAATAATACCGGCCTCATTTCCTCTTTCAATGTAAATGGAACTACTGTGCCTGGGGCAAACAGGGAATCTGCCTGGCCAGCCATGCGGGGTGGAACTTTAAAGAAAATTACTTATCCGACAGGAGGGTATGTCGCCTTAGATTTTGAACCTAATACCTTTTGGCTTTCTTCGGGCGTTAACGCAATGGTCGGGGGATTGAGGATTAAAAGGATTACCAGGAACGATGGCATTACAGGCGTTGATCAGGTAACTGATTATGATTATGGTGACCAATATGGTGCTGGCAATTCTTCGGGTATTCTTTACGGTAAACCGACGATTGCACAAATTCTTAGAAATGATCTTAATGCACGATATCTGCAGGATGAAGGTTCTACACTTTATGGGTGTTTTGCAACGCCAGCCAGTTGGGTACTCTCACCTACAACAATCAGACCGATGGATGTTACGCAGGGCTATCATATTGGTTATAGTCAGGTAAAAGTCAGCGAGTCGGGTAACGGTTATAAATTATACCGTTATTTCGGTCAGCCTTTTTATAATGTAGTCCATGATGATGTGGCTTACCGTACTATTGCAAATACAGCAGCTTGCGACCCCGACGCGCCTAATTGGCCTGCCGCGCCGTTTCCTTTTGACGAAACACGGGGAGAGCTGAGTTATGAAGCATTTTTTAATAACAGTGGACAGGAATTACGAAGAGTAGTCTATGATCCAGCTAGTTATACAACAGATCCTGTTAAAACACCCGCCTTCATCACCAGATTGCCTCCGGGGACAAGCACGTTTTGGGGAATTACTAATTATGAGTTGACCTCTGAACGAAAGACTTATCAAAAGGTAACGGAAACAAATTTTGATAATATACACAATACATCTTCAATCGTAACTACAGAGTATTTCTACGAGAGCCCTTTTCATAACCAATTAACAAAAAAGGTGTTTACTAATTCTAAAGGAGAGGTGCTCACTACGAAATACAGTTATGCAAAAGATGTCAGGGTTGCATCTGCAGATGCTTTGCCGGATGGTTATATCCCTTACACTTCTGCAATAGCTAATGCGCAGATAGCCTATAATTCCAGGTATTTGCAGTGTAACAATAGTTCTGATACCCATTGTAAGGTATATGCCTATCATGCTCTGCTATATGATTATGCAAATGCGCGTAAGAATTACCTTACCGCGCTACGTAATAAGAACTATTCTAATGCTTCAAGCCAGTACAATAGTTTCGTGGCTTCAGCAAAGAACAACGCGGATGCCAGTTTGAAACCTGTGCTGGAAATGCATGGACTAAACATTTTGGCGCCGATCGAAATCAGCACCTGGCGCGACAACAACCTGATAGCCGCAAATTTTACCCAGTTTGATTACGGTGCCAACTCTGGTACAGCGGTCTACCCGTCGGTATTAAAGCAAATCTATTTGACCACGCTCTCCAACGCGTTTACCCCTGTTGCAATGGGTAGTGGGGGAACCACGCTCAGCCGCGATTCGCGTTACGAGGATGCAAGTTCGCTGAAATTTAACCAGGGAAATATTGCACAGGTAACTAAAAGCCACGGCAGGCCCGCTTCTTATGTTTGGGGATATAATAACACGTTGCCTATAGCAACTGCAGCAAATGCCGCTTCTTCTGACATTTTCTATGAAAACTTTGAAGATGGCAACGGCATTGGCGCCGGCGATGATGCCAGAACAGGCCATTACAGTTACAACGGAAATTACACGAAAACCTTAACCGGACTTACAAACGGTAGTTATATGCTACGTTATTGGATCAAGAACGGGTCGGCGTGGCAGATGCAAATTAATGCGGTTAATGTAAGTAACGGTAGCTATACAATCAACCTGAATGGCCAGATAGATGATGTAACCTTCTACCCGGTTGGTGCACAAATCACAACCTATACTTACGACCCCTTATCCGGCATGACCAGCAGTACAGATCTGCGCGGTATCACTACTTTTTATGAATATGATAGCTTTCAGCGCTTATACCGGGTGAAGGATCTTTATGGTCATATTCTAAAGCAATATTGTTACAACTATGCAGGGCAGGCTACAGATTGTACCGTACCAAACGCTGTGTTAACGCCTCCGGCTGCTACAGGCAATACAGGTGGAGTGGCTAATTGTAACGGCCCGGACCAGAAAGTAATTGATGGGGTATGTGAAACGGGGCTTAAGGTATATACCGGATCTTCTTATAACGGCTACAATTATACCTGTACCTATCACTATCAATGGTCGGATGCCAGCATTAGTCCAAATTATACAGAGAATTCTTCCAGCGAATGTGCTGTTGATCAATAACTAAACCACTGTCCATTAAATAAAAAGCAATGGCTTACCTATATCACTTTTTCTATACAATCAGCAAGCGGACTGCCCTTACTATCGGCTTATTCTTCATAAGCTTAAGTTTGGCTGATGCGCAAACATTGGTCACCGCGCCGATGACATCGCCCCCCGCTCCGGGAGAGTATTACAATTATGCCGGTATTACGCTTAGTCCGGGTTTTTCTTTTACCGCGCAACCCGGGCAAAGTCTGCATTTATACATTGCCCCGGCGCCTGATTGCCAACCCCTGGCGATGCAGTTTACCAATAGTAAAAACTATGTAGCTACGTTTATTCCAAGGGATTCTACGGTTTCAAACGCAGCTGCGGGCAGCCTGAGCAGCTGCCAGGTGATGCCTGCCGTGCAGTATTTTGATGGTTTGGGCAGGCTACTACAGACCGTACAGGTAAGGGGTGCCACCAGTGGTGCGGATATGGTGCAACCCGTAGTTTATGATCAGTATGGACGGGAGGCTGTCAAATATTTGCCTTACGCTATAGGCACATCCACACCAGGCGCGTACCGCCCCGGCCCCATCGGTGACCAATCCACCTTTTATAATACCGCTGGCATGGGTTATTTAAGTTTTAATACCCCCTTTGCGCCAGTAGGTTTTGAACCCTCGCCGCTTAATCGCGTAGTTGAACAAGGCGCACCTGGTGCCGATTGGCAGTTAGGACAGCATACAGTAAAAACTGCTTACGGAACAAATGGTAACAATGAAGTAATACTTTGGCAATGCACATTAAATGGGAACGGTGCGACAGGAACAGGCTTTTACAATTCAGGAGAGCTAACCTCGACAACAATAACAGACGAGAATGGCCACCAAACGATTGAGTATAAGGACAAGGAAGGGCATGTGGTTTGTAAAAAAGTACAATTAGATGCCTCCACTTATCTGGCCACTTACTACGTTTATGACGCGTTTGACAACCTGGCTTATGTAATCCCTCCGATACCACCTGTATCGCAGCAGGGAATGGATTATCCCACCAGCTTTAATGAGCAGAACGATGTATTTATAAAGTACATTTACGGCTACCACTATGACGGTAAAAAAAGATTAATAGAAAAGAAAATACCGGGCAAAGGTTGGGAGTACCTGATCTACAATGACCTGGATCAGGTAGTGATGACGCAGGATGGTGTGCAACGCGCCCGCTCGCCGCAGGAATGGAACTTTACCAAGTACGATGCTTTGGGAAGGGTAATTATCACCGGCATTTATTATGACGACCAGCACGGTGGGCAAGCCAATACACCTTATCGCACAGCTTTTCAAAGCGTGATTGATTATTATGACAACCAGGGCTGGCGGTGGGAGAGCCGCGATAACAGCAGCGCCACCGGTTATACCAACATCTGTATGCCGGGCGGAACATGGCCCTTGCTGAGCATCAATTATTATGATGACTATAATTTCCCCGGCGGTAATACTTACGGCTCAACAGCATCGGGTATTAGCGGGCAAACAGCAGGCCTGTTGACAGGCACCAAAATACGTAAACTGGACGATGGCGCGACCCTGTTAAGCATTAACTATTACGACCAACGTGGCCGTGTTAGGGAGAGCATTGCCCAGAACCACATTGGCGGGGCCGACCGGGTGATTACCGATTATGATTTCACTGGGGCGATCACGCAGACTACCCGTATACACAACAGTTCCAGCGTAGCCAACTTACAGATTATTAACCAGTACGATTACGACCATATGGGCCGCAAGGTGGCCAGCAGGCAGCAAACCGGGGCCGGTAATCCGATGATAACCCTTAGTAAACTGGAGTATAATGAAGTGGGGCAATTGTGGAATAAAAGGTTACACAGTACAGCTGGAGCTTATCTGCAAAACATCGCTTACGATTACAATGAACGGGGATGGTTGAGAAATAGCAAAGCAGAGCAATTTGCCATACAGCTGAATTACAATAGCGGTAGTAATGCACAGTGGAATGGGAATATCAGCTCGCAGGTATGGGGAACCTCTGCAAACCCGACTCAGCATAACTATGCTTATAGCTACGATGCCTTGAACCGGATTACCAGCGGAACTTCTGACGAAGCCTTTAATGAGAGTAATATCGGTTACGATTACTTAGGCAATATCCTAAGCCTTACCCGTAATCCGGGCGGTACCAATACTTATGCTTATAATGGTAACCGTTTAACAGCAATTTCTGGCTTTGTTAACAGTTCTTACGTTTACGATGGGAACGGTAACCAGACAGATGATAGCGGTAAGGGTATCCATATTGATTATAATGTGTTAAATTTACCTAAAACCGTTACCAAGGCTTCTACAGGCGAGGTAATGAATAATGTATGGCTATCCACGGGAGCAAAGGTTCGGAAATCAGTAGGAGGATTGGTAAGGGATTATGTGGGCGGTATCGAATATAACAACGGATCAATAGAGTTTATACAAACCGAAGAAGGCCGTGCTGTGCCGACAGGAAATGGTGGGTTTAGCTATGATTATATGCTGAAAGACCAGTTAGGTAATACACGTGTCTTGCTGAAGCAGGATGGTACGGTGCTGGAACGAAACGATTACTATCCCTTCGGCCAACAGGTATACCGCCCGACCAATACCACACCTTCACCTGAAAACCGCTATAAGTATAACGATAAAGAACTGCAGACAGAAGTAGGTTTAATGCAATACGATTACGGCGCGAGGTTTTATGATCCTGTAATTGGGCGTTTTGCTACAATAGATGTTAAAGCAGAAGAGGCGAGGAGATATAGCCCTTATGGATATGCTATTGATAATCCAATAAGATTTATAGATATTAATGGTGAAGGACCTGGTGACCGTGTTAAAGCAGCAAGAGAGATGACAGGATCGCCATATAAACAAGAAACTGGCGTGTTGAGAACTGGAGGGTTTGACGACGCTTTGCGATGTAAAGATTGTTCCGAATTTATAAATAGAGTTTTAGCCGCCGACGAAATAACTAACGAGGTCTTGAGCCAAAACACCGCTGAAATGCAAACTTTTTTTGCAGATTCGAGAAAATTCATACACTCAAACACTGCACATGTCGGAGATATTGCGTTATGGAAGGGACATGTCGGATTAGTGTCAGAAGTCGATAAAAGTGGGCGCATTCGATTGATACACGCTCGGGGAATAGGAAAGTTGGCTTTAGAGAACAAATATTTCGCAACTCCGGAGCAATATAGAGATTCAGAATTTTATGGTTATTATAGACCTGTTAATGAAACTCCGGACGGAAAAGATTTAAACAAGAAAAAGTCTGATAATTCGAAAAATTCCGAAAGGGACAAGAAGAATTACAAGACTAACTCAGAAAACTTTGTTCCCAATTCTGAATGGTTAGATATGGTCTTGCAATTAATTCACATCAGAGTTGAAGCAGATGAATCGAAAATTATGAAAATAGATAAACAACCCTCATCAAGTAACCCATGATTACGTTTTATAAAATCTTTTATTTGTCTACCATTTTCTTTTTGCCATATCTCTCAAGAGATATGGCAAACCTCGAAAGTACCGATAAAGCTATTCAAATCATTTCTGATTCAAATCAAATTATTTCCAAGTTAAAACATGAGAAAAAAAGTTTAGATATTGAAGATCTAACCATTACTAAGGATACTCTGGTAATTGTATCATTAAATCGTAATGTGTTTTACCCTTTTGGTCGGCTACGACTAGAAAAAGATTTTAGAAATGCGCTGCCTGGATTTAAATTAAGTAATAAATATTATCATGACAAAAGATTTGGAGATATAAAGCTAAAAAGAATGGTAAATATCAAAAGCTATTTGACCTTTTACAAAGATGACGAGACCGGTTATTATGAAATAGTATCTGGATTATTGGAGGGAGATAATTTACATCTTACTGGAATTGGGAACATTGGAAGTACGTTCTCGTCTGTATTAAAACAATGGTTTATTTCTGACGTGACTAGATTGTTAAAGGGAATTAAAGTTATTAAGGTGGTATCGGGAGTAAATGGAATTATTTATTATTGTTTTTTTAACAATAACGCGTTAGAATCAATTAAGATTCAAAGTGATTATATATTTAAATAGGATTAAAAGAATATACATCTGACATAGTTGTGCGACAGCCACTATAATTCCCCGTGCTGGCGCGAGCTTTTAGTGGCTGTTGCACAACTAAGGTACAATTAGTATCTTAAAGCATGCAAGGGAAGAAACATTATCAGGAGAAACTGTTTACCAACTTTCAATTGTCAGAGCGTATTCCTTTAGATAATCTTTA
>NZ_JALJEJ010000018.1 GCF_022953055.1 Mucilaginibacter straminoryzae
TGCTGGGCAAGCTCCAATATGCCCAGCTTGTTCTTGATGATCTTTGCTTGTGTTGTCATTATTCTAATCTCAGTTACGTTCTTTAATTAATCGTAACTGTCAGATTAAATCGTGACTATCTCACCGCAGGATATTATGTGTTTCTTCTTGCTGTTGCTACAGTCTCAAGCCCTTCCTTTTCTTCTTCCGCTTCTTAAGCTTTAACGGATCTCCGTCCAGATGATCAGCATGATGATCAGAGCTGAGCAAAGCCCCGATAAGATCGCGATCAGGTAAATTCTGATGATCCACCTGCTTCTGACTTGGCTGTTCGCCTTGCTGATGCTTTCTACCTGCGCTGCGATCGAGCTCATCTGCGAGACGAGATGAGCTGCAGTTCTGTCGAGTTCCCTTAACTTCGTTGCTGTCGCTCCGATCTGCTTTTCGGTCTTCACCCGGTATTCTTCCCTGGCTTGTTGATATTGACCTTGTAATAGGATCAGCATCAATTTCGCTTGATCTAATTCTGGCGTTTGCTGTTCCTGCTGCTCGTTCTGCTTGCCCGGCTCTTGTTCTAACATTTGCCTCGTGTATTGCTGTGCGATCTCTTTCTTGTTCATAACCTATTGCTGTTTTTATCGCCTGCCATTTATAAGCATTACCTAAATGCGCGCCTTTAAACTGTAAGCCTTCATAGCTGTAAGAGATACCGCTTACAAAGCCAGTACTTGCCTGATTGAATAAGACGTTAATCCCTTTAGCTTCCAGTTGTGCTATGAGTTGCGCTGTGGTTGGCTTTAACTTTTGTCCAAGGATGCTTTTTATAATGACCTGCAACTTCATTTTCGTGGATGGCTCATCCGTCCGCTTCATCATTTCCAGTTCGTTCTTCGTCATCGCTCTTTCCTGTGCCTGCCTGCTTGAGATCACTTCAGTTAATCCATACTGCTTTTCCAATTGTCGTAAGACCTGCTCGCTGCGCTGATAGTCCTTGCTGTCACTCACTACACTGCCATCATAACCGATCCGGTTCACCAAGAGATGTACATGGGGATGTTCGGCATCAAAATGCCGGAAGATCATGAACTGGTTCTGAACAAATCCCATATTGTTCAAATATTCATTTGCAATCTTGTTCATTTGTTCATCCCTCAGGTTCTCATTCGGCGGGAAGTTCAGCGAGGTATGGTAAAAGTATTTAGCCAGGTTAGGCCGCAGCATCCGCACCAGTTGTAGTTCTTTCATCACCGCATTTTCTTCCAGTATTGCAAATGAGCTGTCCAGTACTTTGGCTACACCCTGATCTACCTTTTGCAAGTTGTACCGGAGTGCGCCTCGAAATCCTTTGCCTTTGACCTGATCTGCTGTCATGGGATGAGCTTTTTAATGATCTCTTTCTGCTGATTGAGTAAAGCAATAATAATCGTAATCAAATCCGGCTGCTTACCCGTGTGCATCGCCTTGATCGCCTGGTTCAGGTTCACGCCGATCTTGTGCAGCTCGCGGTATACCGCTGCATCCAGTGGTGACACTTTGATCGCAGGAAACTTCCCGGTAAATACTTTCTGCCTGATCCAGTTAGCCGGGGTGATTCCCGCTGCTTCGGCATAGGCATTCACCCGCTCATTTTCTGCTTCTGTCAAGCGGATATTGACCTGTACCACTCTCTTGTCTTCTTCCTTTAATGCCGGTCTTGCCATAATCTGAAGGATGGAACGAAGTGAAAGACTGCTGCATTTCTCCGAAGGAGCAAGCCGTTTAAGCGTAGCGAAAACATGGCTTGCTCCTTTTCGGATGAACACAATTATCTGCTGAATTTTAAAGTCTTGTTTTGGGATTCTCCCTTTAATACTTTCAGGATATCCTCCTGACTGTAATAAAAGATACCGCCGATCTTAGTGAACGGAATGGTGCCATTGTCTCTAAGTAATTGCAGGGTATTGTTCGAAATCTTTAACAGGTTCTTGACCTGGTAGGTCTTCAGGAACTTTCTGGAATCGTCCTGTCCTTGGCCGAGCAAGGCCTTCATTTGATTTAACAGCTTTTCACCGAATGCTTCTAAATCTTCCTTGGTGATCACTTCTACTGCCATAACATTTTGCATTAAGTAAAACTTAAACTTATCGGGTAAGGGAATGCACCACAAGTACAAATTTCATTGTACCCTTGTTATACCCCTGTACCCTTTATCTTAAAAATTTAAGTAATGCTTTCTCCATATCTCCGCCAACTTTTACTTATTATAAGCCAAATTATTTAATATCACTCAAAGCTCGTCAACCGCTTCGACTAAACATCACACCTCATGTACGAGGTAGGATATTTTTATTTGTGGTTTGTTTGTCACTCCAGCTCAAAATTGAGCATCTGTTCTCAATTAAATTCACCATTCGTACGTACAGCATGTGTTTTTTAGCCCTCAGTCGAGTTAACTTTAGTCAAAAGTGCTAAGCTTATATTTAAAACTTCACCACTTGTACCTAACTTACGTCTTTTTTCTATTCGTTTTCTTGCTCGATCTACTCAGTCTTACTCAAAAATCTTAAGTCAATCCCGATAAACTTCACCACCTGTACCCACCTGTGGTGTTTTTTATTGAAATCAACGGTCATAAAGTCCTTTGAGAATTTATCACACCTTACGTACGAGGTAGGATAAGTTTTCTATAAAGGTGTGGTAATTTGAAGGAATTACTATCTGATGTTGTCCGAGTCGGAGTCTGTATTTTTGTAAATGTAGAAATGTAGAAATGAATATTTATAGAAATGCAGAATTCTACTTCGTCAATGTAAGGAGCGCATACGAGTCAGCAGTATTCATAAGATGACAGTTCTCATCATATCCTTTGTTCGGATTTAGGCCAAAGGCTACCATTATTTCTTCTCGCACCTCTTTGTTTACCGGATTTCGTAAGTCAAAGCGGGTATAATAACCTGAATTCTTAACAAAATCATACTGTCCGTTATTAGCAATAGTATCTTTTATTTCGGCAGCACTAGAATATTTTGGATAGAAGCCCAGGCCGTAGTACCCATACGGGTTTGATATTTTTCTTGAGGGACTGCTTTCAGCGACAAACGGATTATCAGCAACAAAATACTTATTAAAGGTCGCTGTAGGAAGTTTTTCGTAGATCAGACCCCATTGGATGAATGAGGCATGTTTTTTAAAGTCGATATTTCTTCCGTATGACATTGGAAAGTCCAATTCATCCGACTCCAAATCCTTGTAACTAAAAATTTCGAACTGGCCGTAAAGCAGCAGATTATCCATCATGTAATCAGAAGGCAATGCTCCTGCCTGTTGCAATACTTCAATATCCACATTTTTTGAGTCCGAGATGTAAGCATAGATTTTAACCAGTACGGGTTTGGTCATAATAACGTTTAGCCCATGATCTTTAGAAATGATGTTTTTCTTTTTTAAAAGATCAATGTTCACTAACACACGGCCAAAACCGTATTGTGTCCGGCTTAGTTTAAATGCAAAAAAGTCCCCAGATTTAAATTTGACAAGTTTGCGCTGGGCTTGCTTAAATTCTTTAATGTCCCCTAAATAACCATCTGAAGCCGTTTCAATATATTCAGTTATAACATTACTAATAGATTCAAGTGGAGCATCTTTTATGTATTTCTTTTCCCAACTGCTATCATAAAAGGTCGTTTGAGTATGATAATTGCCTATAAAAACTCTACCGGTACTGTCTATTGAAACGTAAACACCTGTAGGTTGTCTGGATTCTAAAACCGAAGCAGTTAACTTTTTTTCTTTTCCTTTACCTGTCTTGGGTAGTAAAATTGTTCGATCTCTAGTCAAGTCATCATATTGCTTTTCCTGGTATAGATCTTTAGTCCAGACGATATGTCTTTTGATAATGTCGCCATCGTAGTAAAGAATGCTAGCTTGGCGATAAGTATCTCCATTAAGTATTACTCTATCCCAATGCGGTTCGATAGGCTCTAAACCAAAATATATCCTCTGTTCATTAGTGAGTTCAAATTCCATTGACAGGCATCATTTGAACAGCAAGATAAATTTTAAATGGGATTTATAAAATGTGTTCTACCAATTCTTAGTTTTAAGAACTTTCAGTCATTTGATCTTTGTTAGGTCTGTTAGGTTTAAGTGAGATGGGATTAGCGCTAATCACAAAAAATGTGCGGCACTGCACCGCCTTAACAAAGGTAGCTACGCAAGTAAGCTGTCAACAGTATACAGAGCGGGCAGGTGTTGATTTTTTTCGCTTGCCCGCTGTTGACAACTTCTTTGCTACCAGCTCTTGGTTGTTTACGCGATGAAATGCCGGAGTGTGTCAGGACAATTTACAGTTTGTAAAGTCGTTCATCAAATCTAAACGGCGTAACCAATTCAACCTTTAACTCTCGGGCTTCTTCATGTAAAGGATTAATCAGTACATTTTGAGAAAATGGATCAACGCCGCTGGGAACATAAAGCAACTTGAAATTTGGCATTTTTGAATGAACCTAAGATTAGTAAGAATTGACTATATTTGTACTATAACGATTGATCTAAATCACTTTGATTTGAGCGGGTCTTTTGCGAGACCTCTTTTTCAAAAACCGACATATTGCTGCGAAAGGGGCTAAAAATAGTCCAGTTACATTTCCCTCCCTCACCGCTGGAAAGATAATCAAACCATGCAAAAGCCGCTAAATCGTATGATTTAGCGGCTTTTTTGTTCTTTATACTACACAATTCATGCAAAAAAAGGCAATATAAAAGTGAGTCATTCGTGTAGTCACCCTCACGTGAAAAAAGACTCACTGAAAGTGATATAAATCACTGTATAACAGCCTGTTCATAAGTTGAACATCTTGATTCATAAGGACTGCTTTTCGACATTTGTTAACCCTTTAATTGCAGTGTTATGTTAGAGAAAAGTTTGGGAATCTTATTTTACTTAAAGCACCCACGAAATCATTATGGTAATTCTATACCGGTTTATTTACGGATAACAGTTGATGGTGTACCAAGCGAGATTTCAACAAAAAGGAAATGGGACCCACTTCGATGGGATGCCCGAAAAGGCCGAGCATCTGGTACTAAGGATGATGCAAAAGCGCTCAACACTTTCATTGAGCTATTAGCTCATAAGGTTCATGAAGCAAGGCGAAAGTTGATTGATGCCAACAAGGAAGTATCAGCAGTTGCTATCAAAAATCTGTTATTTGGCGTAGATGAAAGTAAATATGTCATTCAAATATTCCAGGAACACAATCAAAGCATAAAAGCTTTAGTTCCGCATGAATATTCAGCCGGCACACTTGACCTGTTCGAAAGGACCTTGCTCCATACCCAGCGGTTTATTCAATGGAAATACGGAACAGATGATATTAACATCAATAAACTTGATTACGAATTCATCGAAAGGTTTGCCTTCTGGTTCAAAACTGTCCGTAAGTGTCAGCACAATTCAACCATAAAATACTTAACCTACTTTAAAAAGATTGTTCTTCTTTGCGTAAAGCGTAAGTGGTTAAATCACGATCCATTTGCTGAGTTCAGTCTAGCCAGAAGAGAAAACATCAGGCCTTATCTAACTGAAACAGAAATTACCACCATAGCTAAAAAAGCTTTTCCAACAGATCGGCTTAATGTTGTAAGGGACATCTTCCTGTTCAGCTGCTACACTGGCCTGGCTTATGCAGATGTGCAAAAGCTTAAACGGTCGGAAATAATCATAGGTATTGACAAACAGCAATGGATTGACACCACCCGTCAGAAAACTGAAAGTGCGACAAGAATCCCGTTACTTCCATTCCCGCTTTCCATCATTAAAAAGTATGAAACTCATCCAGCTTGTCAGGCAAAAGGAACCGTTTTACCGATCCCCTCAAATCAAAAAATGAACGCGTACTTGAAGGAAATTGCTGATACCTGTGGAATAAATAAGACGTTGACCTTTCACATTGCTAGGCATACTTTCGCTACAACGGTTACGCTAAGCAATGGTGTCCCTATCGAATCAGTCGCCAAGATGCTAGGTCACAAAAATCTCAAACAGACACAGCATTACGCTAAGGTGCTTGACTTCAAAGTCGGAAATGATATGCAAGCTCTTAAGGAAAAACTAACTGATTTAAGTTGATTGATACCAGGAGCTAATCTCTCAACACAGTTGAGAGATTAGTTCTTAGGATAGATATGACAAGTAAATTAAGCAGAAATGAATTTACCACAGTATAATTCGATTACCGCAGATTTTAAAGAATATGAGTTTTTCAGTATTGGACCTAAAGGGAAGATTAAGAAACTTGTCTCATTTACTAAAGTTCGTAGTGACCCTGTAATGTACAATTTGGCTTTCGGAGATGCGGATTCAGAAACAGGTTTAATTAATGATAAAATTACAACTAACAATGATGACCGGGATATTGTATTGGCTACTGTTGCTAATACCATTAACAGTTTTTGTGATCACAATGGCGATCACTATATTTTTGCCGCAGGTAGTAGCCCTGCGAGGACAAGATTATATCAAATGGGCATTAACCGATTGCTCGGTGAGATCAGGAAAAATTTTGATGTATATGGTCTTATAGATAACAAATTTGAGGCATTTGACCCCCGTCATAACTACGATGCCTTTTTGGTAAAAAGGAAGCAAAAACATATATTTGATAATCAATAAGAAAGGAGCAATTATGTCAGCTATTAACAAACGAAATAATGATCTTCGCTACGACGGCCATGTTACGGTAGTTAAAAATCTTAAAAGCCATGCCAACGATCCTTACGTCCTAAAGAAAGTCGAACAAGCAAAAGCCATTTTAAGTAAAGTAGACTTATCGAATATTGAAAAGAAGTAAAGTAAAAAACATACAAATAGAAAAAGGACTGAGTACTCAGTCCTTTTTCTATTTGTAGTAGGTAACGACAATTTAACGCAGTTTAGTCAGAAGTCGACATATTTGTACCAACCAAGGCAATATTTTCAGTATATATAGAAGAAGCTCCGTGAACTAAAAAAATCTGGCATCGTTTTAGATTTATTAACCGTAGGGAGTATGATGTGTAAGCTACTTGTTTTCAGAAGTATCATTGAAAAATCTCGCGATTTCTTCTTTGTGCTTTTTTACATCGTCGGGATTTATGTATGTTGTACTGACAGCGCTGCCTTTTTCCCAATCTGATGTTCCAAAACCATACATACTCGATAGTGCGTAAGGCTTGTACGTACCTTTGAGTAATGCAACGATGTCGAAAGCAAACTCTGAAAAGTAGGTTTCCGATTGGTTTAGCCTTGACCTTAAATAGAAATCACCTTGCTTCTTACATTTTGAATATGCCCAAAAAAGCAAAGAACGGTTCCTGGGCTTTTCATCTTCATGCAAATATTCGAACTTTACGATGCCACTGGAGTATTTCTCGTGGGATTCGGGGCGAAGGATATAACCACCGTAAAAATTCCTCAAATCAGAACCCTCCAGAAAAGCATCCAATGCCCCAAAGTCCATCTCATTCGATTTATGTAATTCAAAGAAAACCGTTGCACAAAAGAAATTCTTGGGCAAGTAAAACTTGTAGTCATGAATCGAAGGTTTGCTGATACCCATTAAGGGCTTAATTTTCGCAAATGTTCAACCGCTTGCTTGACGTTTTTTTTATTGGACACCGACTTCACCTGTATTTTCAAGCCAACACCGTTTAAAACTCCAATTGGTAGCCGTTGTTAAAATCTATAGTTGAACCACAAAGTTAATTTACCTGCACACACCAGGTCATTGCAGCACTTAAACAACCGAAGCCAGAAGCAGGGCAACTGTCAAGGGCCCCGCGATAGCGGGGTTTATATACCCTTGACGGTTGCCCTGCGCCGCTACCTTTGTGGCGGCGGTGCAGTGACCATTTGCCTGTTTGACCATAGGACAAGCAGGCAGGTATGAGGTAAGAAATACTTGCCTGAAAGCGGCGAGGCTGGCTGCGGAATGAAATGCAGCAGCTTGCCGCAGCCGCAACCATGTCAGTCAATATGTCTCCAAATCAAATCGACTGCCCCTGACTGTAACGCCTCCGCCTTTTGCGTTTCCGTGTACCATCATCAACAGTCGGTTGCCCATAATACTGCCCGTTATTATCCAGTAACGTTTCAATCAGACCTTTACTATGTCCATGGTATAAGCGCTCTTTACTGGCACGCTCCAGTTGCAATAAACACCGCACTTCCTGCCGCTGCTCGTAATCGCCATGCTTCAAGGCATTGGCATACCTAAACGTTTCAGCAACAATGCGGTCATAGTCAAATAGCTTATCAAACAATTGTTCTGAAATCTGTTTAAAAGCCACCCGGTCAAACTGCCCGACCTTTGCACTATGCGCTGCATTTTTACCTTTCGAGTTATTGAGCGGACTAAGCTTAATAGTATTAGTGGCATCCTTCCGGCTGACTATAATCTGAATGTGCATCTGCTCGCCAGGTTTAACATCACCTTTCATCGCTTTGCCTTTCCGAACTTCCAGATCTTTATAAGTATAATAGCGATGCTGTTCCAACTTCCCGAAGTAAACCAGGTCTTTACCGCTATCGATACCCTCTCGCTTAAAATTCCTGGCATACGCATCCATTACCTGGTTAGCATAAGCCTTCAGATGTTCCTGTGCGCCGGCCTGGCCATGGCGCTCCTTCAGGTACCGGATCTCCTTTTCGCTTGGACTGATATTTATCAGGAAGAACTTAGCATCATCTTTTGAAAGCTTGGCAATGTTGTTATCAATACCACTCCGCACCTCATAAGGCTGAATGTTGTCCCGAACATGGTTAAACCAATGTTCCAATTGATCACCCTGACCTAGCTTCTCTGCCGTACGGTTTTCCTTCTCCAGGTAGGTAACCAATTGTCCGCAGCTGCCTTTGTTATTTCCTGTTTCGCTCTTGGTAATGTTAATGTGCATAGCAGGTTATTGGTATTTGATACTTTCGATAATGCTTTTTCTTCGTGTTTCACTATAAAGCGTTCACCTGCTCCCGTACAAAGCGGAGCAACTCATCTTTATCTGCTTGTTTACTCAGCATTGTTAATTGTTCACGCTGTTTGATATAATGCTCCAGCACCGCGCTAAACCGCTTCTTCAGTTTGTCTTTATCCAGCTGCGCTCTATCCAAACGGTTCAAATACTCAGCAATCCGGTTGATCGCATTTACCTGCCCGGTATAAGCTTTGACCTGCTCTGCATTATGATTTAAAATATGCTCATTGAAAAACTTAACGATTTGCTGCTGGCTTGTACTTATTCGCTCCGCATCTTTTTTCACCGGGATGAGCAGATCCTGTTCCTGAGTTTTGATAAAGGCCAAAATGTTATCCGTCTTCCGATTGATGGCATTCTTTAAAAGCTCATCGTTCAGGTCACGCGGATCTTTCTTGGTCTTATAAAAATAGTCCACCATTAGCTTAAACAGATCCAGCTTGGTCAACCCGCATTTATTGGCAACAGCTTGCAGCTTATCGTCTGTCTTTACGGGAAACCTGATCGTTTTAATATTCTCGTCTGTACCCATAGCATCAATTCATCTATATCATTTACCCCATATAGTATACTGATAGGTATACTGTTTTCAAGCCTTAAAGAATACAAGCGGGGGGGGAAGTATACCAACGGTATACGAAAATCGGCTCAGCCCCGCAGGGCGAGCGGAAAAAGTCGGGTGCGCCCGACTTCCGCTCGCTCCCCCCGCTTTCAGCGAGAGGACAGAAGATATATCGCTATACTGATATTTGGATAGCTGGCTTTTCCGATATATTGTTCCATTGTGCCGTCGCTACATTGCTCCATTGTACCGTTATTATAACGTTATATTTCCCACCCTGTAGGCCAGTAAACCAGACTGCCATTTTTGGGATGGTAAGAGGGTTGGTAACGGATGTAGCCAAATTCATCCAGTTGCTTAATGCACTTGTGGTAAGTCGCAATGGAAGCGATCCGGCTAAAAGCCATTAACGCTTTCCGCGTAACTGCAAACGGACTGGTAAACTTACTGCGCTGCCAATGAACAAATAGCCCTGTAAACAAGCTGACATGGGTTGCGTTCAGGCGGTCATCCTTGCTCATTTGGCGTAACAGGTTACCATAGCCAGCCAGCTCCGGGATGCCTGCGATAATTGAAAGATCTGGTTTCATTGCAAGCCTCCTTCCAATAGCTTGTTGATGTCATCCAGCTTGTAGTAGATGATACAGCCAACTTTAGTAAAGCTGAGCGTCCCGTTGATGCGCAGGTTCTGCAAGGTGCCCGGCGAGATTTTTAGCAGTTTACGCACCTCAATGCTCTTCAACCATTTATTGGTGCTGGAACTACCATCCACCTGCACTATCCTTTTGATCTCATCTAACAGTTCACGTTTAAAGATCCTTAAATCTTCCGTGGTAATTAATTCAATTGCTGTCATACACTTATCCTTTCTTTGATTATTAATAACTCGTCGCAAATAGCATTTAATGCTTTTGCCCAACTCCCTTGATGGGATAAAAGGTGGAGATGCTAGGCATCTGCCCACGATGCTTCCTTAGATGTTCAGTAGCAATAAGCAATGCAGTCGTCTGAACACAATGGTTCAAAGGTGAGGTGTAAAAAGGCGAAATGAATGACCAATGATGGCGTTTGGTCAGATTTGGAGAGTGGTAACGCTATTTATTGTCTTTAGGGATGATCTTGAAAAGCTTATCCTTTTCTGCGATCTCGATAAACTTGGCTGGTTTATCATCCTTTTGCGCAGGAAAGTAGTTACGCGCAGTATCGATGGAAATATCCTTGTCACCATGCTTAAAGTACTTGGCGATCATCTTATACCAGGGGGCCTGGGTTTGCGAATTGACCAGCTTGCCATTTTCCGGTGTAACCAAGTCTTGCAGTTGCTTTACAAGATCCATAAATGCGGCGATGTTGCCTTTAGTGATATTGATTTTTTCGCTGGTGTCATGTCGGGTTGCGTCTTTAAGCAAGCTTTCCAACTCAATAATCCTGTCTTTCAAATTATCAATCTCCCGGTCTTTCTCAGCAACTACTGATTCAATAGGCTCGAGTTTGTGCCAGTGGTCGATGGTTTTCAGAAAAGCCAGGAACGCTTCAAGTTTCCGAACGTTAGCCATGTTTTGAGCATACTTGGGAGAGATCGGGTTCTGGCGTTTAAAGTAGTTAATCCTGGTGGTTACGATGTCCAATACATGATCGAAAAATAGCTCTTCCCCGTTTGGGTGGCTTTCTGAAAAATAGTTTAGATGGAATTGGTAGTAAACACCGAAGTCTTTTTCAGATAGCTTATAAACTTTGAGCAGATAAAAATTGTCCTCAAGCGACCGATTTTGAATAACAGGATTTCCAATCTCATACCGGTGAGGGGAAAAATCAAAAGGGTTTCGGAATTTGAAGTATTGGCCTGGAGCTGACATATCAAGCATTTAAAAAAAAAACGCTTAATTTAAAATATGGTTTTTATACTGGATACACATAATAAAGTATTGATAATAAATAGTTATTCGTGATCGTAATAATTATTGCTAAGACGATGCACTGTGTCTTACAGCACAGTGCTAAAAAATGCTATTTCAAGACATTAGGTTGGAAATTCACATCAACACTCCATTTTTTGCATTATCTTTTTGTGGCAGGTCCCTGTCGCCGAGCATTTCCTTCAGATCGATCTCAATGGCTTGTGATATAGCCGTTACTGGAATGTCATTCTCCTTGTTTGCAAAAGGGTCCTGGATCTCGATAGCGATCTGTTCAATTGTAAGAAAGATGAATATGACGCTGATAGCAATTGGTATAGCGATATATCCAAATACCTCTATTATACCGAAAGGCAGCATAGTAGCAAATACGTGTACCAGAAAACTGGTAAAATAGCTGTACGGCACGGGGAAGGGTGTGTTTTTTATCCTTTCTGCTGCGCCGAGACTATCGGTCAATCTTTGCATTGTCCCGTCTAATGCCAGGAATTCAAAATTACTGACCAACCCATCTGCTTCCATTTTTTTGAATGCATACAAATTATGCAGCAGTAACAGATTAGGTTGATGACCTCGGTTAGCCAGACTATGCCATTCATCTTCAAAAACGAACGGTTTGATCTGCTCAGTTGTATTCTGATGGCGGAGTCGGCCGGCCATGGCGTAAACGAAAGCGATATGGCGGTGAACCATCCCCTGTAAATGCACAGGATCAATAGCAGCAGTTGAGGTAAACGTGATCAGTTGTCTGGCCAGTGTACGGGAATCGTTAACTACGGCACCCCAAATTTTTCGGGCCTCCCACCAGCGGTCGTATGCTGAACTTATCCGAAAGCCCATGAGTATGGACAACACAATGCCGATCATCGAGATGATTGTAGCCATTGATATGTTTACATGCAAGTACTTCATTAAGAAATAAACCGTGACAACGAAGAAAGAATGGAATAAGAGCCACTTCCATATCCGTGCAAGTATGGTGGTAGCTCTGATATCTATTGATAAGATCATGTCGGTAAAATTTTATTCTGATTTGTTTTTAAAGCGTTTAATAACAGCCTAAACACCAGGAAAGCCGGAATTTTTGGTCAAAAGGAAAATAGCTTCTTTGTTATCATATTCTTTAGCCAGATCAAAAGCGGTATTGCCGTCCTGGTCACAGAGGTCAAGGTTGGCTCCATTGTTGAGTAATAGTTCTATGATGTTGGTGTTTTTTTGCATGACGGCAAGCATCAGGGGCGTGCAACCCTGCCCATGCCGTATGTTCAGGTCGGCTCCGGCAGAAATCAGGTAAACGGCGATGTCGGTATAGCCTTTGAACGCGGCGTTCATTAGTGCACTGGTACCGCCGGTATCTACGGCATTCACGTCGGCACCTGCCGCCAGTAATAGCTTTAGCGTATCGTGCTGGTGGTTATAAGCCGCCAGCATCAAAGGGGTCATGCCTTGTTCGTTCGGGCAATTTATGTCAGCCCCATGGCTGAGCATGTTCTGCAGCATTGTGACGTTACCCTGCTGAGCGGCTATGACCAGATTTTGCGTTGGAGTCATCATCGGCTATTCCTCGCCGACAGCATTATCGTTCTCACGCACTTCCCGGGCGTTTTCGGCTGTATTGTCCGCTTTTTCATCATTGCTGCCATCCGTCCCGATAGCCTTGGCATCGCCTCCCGGTACATCGTCAGCACCAATATTGGAACCCTCTGGAACTTTGTGCTGTTTATCTTTACCGTCAGCACTTTGAAATGGCTGCTGATTGCCCAGGTGTTTATCGATTTCGTTGATATTCATGATATTAGTTTATTAAGGAACCTTTCGGTGATCGTAATGTTTTGCCGCGAACGAACTAGCGTATATCCCGCAGCCGCAAGAAATACTTATTCCAAACCTTCAACGTCTGGCAGCGTAAACCAAAAGGTAGACCCGATCCCCGGTTCACTTTCCACACCGATCTTGCCGTCATGCCTTTTGATGATCTCCGAGGAAACGTATAAGCCCAGTCCTAAGCCCGCGACCTGCTCGTTGTTTTCATCGACACGATAATACCGCTCGAATAATTTGCCGACACTGCCAGGCGGTATACCTCTGCCTTTGTCAATGACAGACACTTTGGTGGAATTTCCCTTACGCTTAACGTCTATGACGATCTCATAGGATTCAGGCGCATACTTAGCCGCGTTATTTACAAAGTTTACCAAAACCTGTTCGATCTTATTCTGATCGGCGGTTACCTTCAGCGAATGGTCACCGGTATAGCTCAGGCCGTGCCTGCCGCCCGCATTAATGTGATCACAGCACCCATCGACCAGCTCGGACAGGGCAAATATATTTTTATTAAGATCCAGCTGCCCCTGTTCGATCTTCGTCATATTCAAAAGATCTTCCACCAGATGATTGATCTTTTTGGTGTAGCGCTGGGCATTGCCGGCAAACTTTTTTAAGCTGTCCGTAATGATATTGCCCTCCGTTACCATTTTATGGATGATCTGAATGGTAGCCTGCAAACTGGTGATCGGTGTTTTAAGTTCATGGCTGGCTATGCTGATAAACTCTTCCCTTTGTTCCCGTAAATTATAACGTTCTGTAATATCCTCTATGATGGTATAACCGAGGGTCTGCCCGTTATCAGGGAATAGAATGGAAGTGATCTGACACCAGACTCTTGAGCCATCTTTTTTTTGCAGGCAAGTCTCAAAGCTGAAAGATGGTGACAGCTTTTGCCATAGTTTTTCCTGTAAGAAATGCCAGTCGCTGTGGCATTCCTCCGGAGCGAAATCCAGTATCACCGCGCCGATCAAATCTTCCTTGGTTTCGAAGCCCAGCAAAGTGACCATTGCTTGGTTAACCTCCAGAATCTTAAGGTCAGGCGCAATGATTTTATTGCCTAAGCGGGAAGATTCAAAGACCGTACGAAACCGGACCTGGCTTTCCTGGTAGCGCTGGTCTGTTGATAATATAGCTGCCCGGTGTTCTTCGGACTTTAAATTCACGATCTCTGATCGTAGCTGCTGGATGGTATGCTGTAATGATTGAATGTCGTCCATGGTAGAAAGTTCACTGACTTCTTAACCTGGATCGATCGGGAAGAAAATGTTTTTTTAATTGGATAATAAACTTAAGGCCAGTGCGCTATTTCTTTTTGGCACCCGCGCCGAGGTCATCTTTGGAAGTGGTCTTTTTACCGGCCTGATAGTCTGAAACGGCTTTTTTACCTTCCGTACTCGGCGCTTTTTTGACGTTCTTAGCGCCTTTGTCTTTACTCATATGACTTGTTATTGATCAACGACTGGAGAATTCCGGGCGCATTTGTGTAAGGTAGCACAATAAGTTGACATTTAACTTTTATTTTAAATATTTTGAATAAAGGTTAAAAATAGAAGATTAAGGTAAAACAATTAGGTTCGCGGTTTGTCCTTGTATTACTATTTGTAGATACGTTCAATGTTAGCCGTTCCGAAAACTGTTCTTGTAGTAGAAGATGACCATGATATCCGCGAACTCATAGTGATCATCCTGGAAGCGGACGGCTACGAAGTTGCATCCCTAGATTCGGGCAGGGACGTAATACTAACGGTACAACGTACATCGCCGGATATACTGCTGCTGGATGTGATGCTCGGCGATATGGATGGCCGCGACATCTGCAAAGCGCTCAAATCATCACCTGCCACAAGCCAGATGCCCGTCATGATCGTCTCCGCCACACACGGATGGGAAACGCGGCATGAAAGACAATGTATGGCAGATGACTACGTAGCCAAACCTTTTGATATTACAGACCTGCTAGTAAGGGTAAGCAATCTGGTCAATCGCAAGAGTGCGTGAGCTTATCCAATTAAAATCAATATCCAGCCATGAAAAGTATTCCTTATACGTGTTTTTACCAGGTTTACAAGCATAACACCGCCATCACCGAAATAAGGTCGAATGATTTCAGGCCGGGCAGCGGCGCTAAGTTCAAACGCGGCTTGCCTGTAGAGCAGCAAGCAGATGAAACGGCCGGTTTACACCAATTTTATTACGCACTGCCTCCTGATGAACTGATGTACTACGGGTATCTTGATAAAGCCCAGGCCATGGAAAAGGCAAAAGCCGGCGCGCTGGTCTACATCGGTCAAATGATCAGTGAAGTGGAGCAGGGTATCAAAAAGTTGACCCAATACAGAGAGGACCATTACGAGGATCTGAACATCAATTTGCTTGATGCGCAGATCCGTAAATTCCGGAATAGCATGAATATGAAATAATAAGTTAATAGCAGATGAACAGAAGATTCAGAATAAGTACACCTGATGAACGCACGATCGACATCAATGATGAATACGCAATGGAAATGTGGAGCCGGGAATTAAATGTCACGACGGCTAAACTTAAGGCCGCGATACAGTTGGTGGGAACCGCGGTGGATGCTGTAAGAAAACAGCTTAACCGCCCCAGCAGTTCGGCAAGTTAAACTTCCGTAAATACTTCAATAGATCACGTTTCCTGGCGTAGTTTCTTCACTGATTCAGGCTTTAATCTTTTAACTGCCTTACCCGCTCACGGGTAGGGCAGTTATTTTTAGAATCTGATTCAACATACATTGAACATCCCGTTTAAATCACACTAATTAAAATCGTTAGTGGAAGTTTCGTCACTGCTGTGCCGTTCCTTACCTTAAGACTTAATTACCAATGTTTTTCCATAATCTTTATTTTTAAAATTCTATTCTTAAAACTTTTCGCCCAGATTCAGTACAATCGCACTGTATCCTTTACTGAAAGCGTAATCTATCCCAATATTAGTATTGGAGCCTTTATTAAATTTAATACGCAGACCCGTGCCTGCAGCCGGATGCCACGATCTTAGAAGTGACCCCGAGCCGCTTACTGTGGTGGCGTTAACAAATGCAACAAATCCAAGCAGCCCGTTGCCGGTAATATCCCGCCGGTACTCGGTTTCCAGATATACCAGTGATCTGCCTCGATATCTGTTTTGCTCTAATCCCTCGCCTGAGCGATTATAAGGGTCTGAGCCTATGCCGGGGAGGTCCAGGTAAGGGGCATTACTGTTAAATACTGTCCAAAAGTAAGACCAAAACGCAAGTGTGTTTTGGCGGGTTGGGTTGTCTCGATCCAGTGGCAGGTACTTTCGTGCATCAATATAAAGCGAGTTCCATTTTTGGTTACTACCTAAGAAAGTAGGGTTTGCGCGGTAAACGATGTTCAGGTAAGATCCAGGCAGCGGATTGATCGAATTATTCCGGGTATCATATAGCAAGGACAGGTTTATCCCAGAGGACAGAGAGCTGCTTTGCGTGCCATAACTATAATGCGTAAACTGCTGAAGGTCTATGCCTGGCTCGTCGCTGTTAATGTTGCTGTGGTAATCTAAGTTGTAACCGCCGCCGGCATAAAAATAAGGCGTAATTTTTTTGAGCGCAGTTTGGTAGAAGCGGATATAATTCTGATTGACTAATGTTTTGTTTTGATCGTTATCAGTGTTCCCCAGTCCCCAGGTGTATTGCGGATAAACCAATAAACGGATATCCCCCTGAATATTCCACGTATTGTTAGGCAGCCAGATACTGGTGCGTAATGGAATACCGAAACGCCCCTTGAAATTCCAATAAGGCGCGAAGTTGGCGCTGGAAAGATTGGTAGTACTTTGCGGTCCCAGATAGGTTCCCGCAGTAGTACTGGTGATAAGCGCCCGGCCTGCGCCGCCCGGCACTGCACCGGGTACCGGTAAAACAGAAAAATATATCTTCTTTTCGCGCTGAACTCGTATTTTTTGAGGTTTGATATGAAAGAGAGCCTTGCCGATATCGATCAGATCAGTTTGGTGAGCGGTATCGCGTTGCTGACTTTGCTTAGGGATGGTATTAGCGGCATCTTGCGCTATAATGATGGTTGGCAGCAACAAACAGGCACACAACGCGCCTGCGGCATACTGAATTTTCATGACCCCATCAGGGCCGGCTGACTTTTTGATTGGCTCATGTTATTTTGTCTTCTTATTTGCAATGATCTGCGGGGGCGGTGATGCCGTTTTACCCACTTGATATTCTGACGGTAGTTTCTTTCCTACCGGGTTGGGCAGTTTCTTTTTGTCCTTACTCATGATGCTTGTTTTTCTGCAGTGCTTCCAAATTTGAAAGTACAGCTGCGTGTGTTATTATACAACTGGCATGAGAACCTTTTGTTACGGCCGGTATTAAATATATATTGGTCTGAGAGCGCCGATTTGCGTTAGTGTAAATTAGACGGAAAGCCATCACAAGGTTGGAACTAAGCGGGTTAATTTAATGATCGAGAAATATGATTTAATCAGTAATTAATATATATCGGAAAAGGAAAACAATTGATCTGTTAATTGCTTTATTCTTTGTGGTTGTAATTTTGCAGCCAGTTAACTTTTCTGACGATTGCTAAAGTCTCATGATTCCAAAGGACTAAAGCCATTACGATTTTCGCTTTTAAAAAAGCGGTCCTCACAGTACTAATCAACATTCATCATGACCAGTTTTAAACGCGCAGCAGTTATAGCTGGCACCGTTTGTCTCATTGCCCTCTGCGGTCTTTGCTATTATTGGTTCTACTATGTGTTTGGCGATGGCACAAAGGCAGGGACTATGAATTATTTTGTGCACAAGGGATACGTTTTTAAAACTTACGAAGGCTGACTGATTCAAAGCGGTCTCCGTTCATCTGGTCAAGCAAATATCGGATCAAACGAATTCATCTTTTCTGTCACGGACGACGACGTAGCAAAACAATTGAGCCAGCACGCCGGTGCGTACCTGGAAGTCCATTACAAAGAATACCTGCATAAATTACCCTGGCGAGGGATGAGCGTGTATGTTGTGGATAGTATCATCACTGTTCATACCAACGTTCCCGCTCAACCCTAATAACAACCTACTACTCCGCAATACATCACAATTGTCATTTATTTAAATCATTTATTATGAAATTATTATTTACGAAAGCTCTTGTTCTCGCCCTGCTGGGCTCAACAACCGCCCTCTTTGCCCAGAGCGACGGCTCTGACACCACTAAACGCTTTGATAAGAAAAGCTTTCGCACATTTTCTGTAGGCTTGAACGCCGGGATGCTTACACACTATACACCGTTTAACGGATCAGACAATGGCGATTTCCGCACACCGCAGGAAAAACTCGGTTATGGCGGCTATATTAAGCAACAAATCTTGCCCGGCTTCGGCATCCAGGCCGATTTTTTGGCAGGCCGGGTTAACGGCTTCCGCTCTAATGCTTTTCCTGCAGGTAGCGCTGCACAAGATAACAGCAGCTTTGAAACCCGCATTGAATGGTCAGCCGCTTTAAGTGCCAACTTTACGGTGGCCAACTTAAGCCTCAATCATAAGCAAAATGTACTATCACCCTACTTAACCGCAGGCGCAGGTTATATGTCATCAAACGCGGATGTAAGAACTACTGGCGCTAATACAGCTATGGGTTACAACCGGAATTGGTTTATCCCTGTCGGTGCAGGTTTCAAAGTAGGGCTGTCAAGAGTGGTCAATCTTGATTTTGGCTATCGCGTTGCTTTTATGAAAACAAACAAATTTGACGGTGTTGCCGGCAGCGTGAATGACAGATTTTCTTACGCACATGCCGGTATAGAGATCGCATTGGGCAAAAAACATGCGCCGCAATTGCAGAATTATAGTCCGCTGGCCGCCTTGCGTGAGCAAACATCAGCAGAAAGTGCTGAACTACGTGCGGTTATTACGGCTAATAATCAGGCGAGGATCGCAACCGAAGCGCAATATGCACAGGATATGGCTGATGACGACATGGACGGCGTTGCCAACAAATTTGATAAGTGCGCAGCTACACCTGCTAATACCGTTGTTGATGGTGCAGGTTGTCCGTTAAAAGTTCCGGCGCCAATCATTCGTGAAAAGGTAATTGTAACCGAAGCTGATCGCAAAGTAGTGGGCGAAGCGATCAAGAATCTTGAATTTGAGGTTGGTAAAGCGACGATCAAGGAAAGATCTTACGAAACCCTGGATCGGGTGGCCGCTCTGTTGGTTGACAAGGATTTTAGCCTGAAACTTGCCGGGCATACAGACAATACGGGGTCTGCCGACTTAAATCTTCGTTTGTCAAAAGAAAGGGCTGAAGCCGTCAAGGCTTATTTGGTATCGCATGGCGCAAATGCCTCACGGATAGAAGCTACTGGCTATGGCAAAAATCAGCCCATCGCCTCAAACAAGACAGCCTCCGGCCGCCAACAAAACAGGCGTGTAGAGTTCTCACTATTGTAAAATAAATTATCATGAAAAAACAAATTTTTATAACAGCAATTGCCATTGCTTTGATCGCATTATCTGCAAGTGCACAAATACAAAAAGGTAACGTTATGGTTGGCGGCAATTTTACCAACATCAGCCTTGGTTTAAATGATCCCAAAATATTCAGCTTAGATATAACACCCAAAGCGGCTTGGTTTGTACAAGATAACTTGGCCTTGGGTGCTTATGTAGATCTTAGTATCCAAACTGCAAAAGGTTCAAGCACCACTACCGGATATGGTATTGGCGCCTTAGGCCGCTACTATACTGGCCGCGATGTTGAGATATTACGGCACGGACGTATATTCGGAGAAGCAACCCTGGGCATAGGTGGAGTTAATGTGAGCAATGGCGGAGGAAATACGAACGGTCTTGACCTGAGCTTTGGCCCAGGCTTCGCTTACTTTATTACGCCTAATATCGGCTTAGAGACGCTGTTGAAATACAACGGACTGGCAGGGTTTGGCAGCCAAGGTTATCAGAGCAAATTAGGTCTTTCATTTGGTTTGCAAATATACCTACCAGGAAAAAGTACGGCCAGAAAAGTAGTTAATGATGTGAGGTAGTCGATACCCGATCCTTCAATGCCTAAGATTAAAGATCCCTCCTGGTAAAATCGGGCGGGATCTTTTTATCGCAAAATAGCCGGTTTAAATTAAAACTATGTAGGCGGTACTTTAAATGACTAAACCTACTACGCGCTGACAATATTGATGTGGCTGTCTGTGCAACGAACATACACGTCGGATTTGTGGCAATCTAAAACTGATTATAATATCCTTCCACTCGCTCGGTGATCTCTCTGAATACAGATGGCCGTAATTTTTCACCGGTAAGCTGATGCCATTTGCATTGGCTGTCCTGTGTTAATTCAGCAACCTGCGATCCATTCATCCAAACCGTATAAGTGCCTTTGTCTTTCAATATCACTTCACAAAAGATCAATTCATCAGCCGACTGCAGGCCGAAACCAAACGCCGACATTAATTCCTGCTGATGCGGAACGGACAGTTTTCTCAAAAAGAATTCGATGTCGGCCTTTGCGGCGTCATCGAAATTTTCGAAACCCCGAAGTGTATAATCACCATTATTTAGCGTGACGTTCCCTATGAACGTTTCGTCTTCGAATAAGAGGTGTTTGCCTGTACTAATGAACTGCTGCTCGTAAAAAGCAAGTATCGTTTCCACCTGGATGTAACGTTCAAGGCCGTTGTCGTTTAAAGTAAATCCTGTTCGGTATATCATAGCTGTTTGTTTGATAGTTAGTATAACACCTGTCTGATATCAGAAAGGTGCTTACTCGTCCCCGCACTTCGTCAAGGTAGGCATTATAGATACTTCAATAGATTACGTTTTCTGGCGTATTGCCTTAGCTGATGAAGCGCTTTATCTTTTAACTGCCTTATTCGCTCACGGGTAAGCTGGTACCGGTTAGCAATTTCCTCCAGGGTATAAGGCTGTTCCTGTCCGATTCCAAAAAAAAGCATAAGGATGCCCCGTTCGCGTTCCGGCAAGTGTATTAAAGCGTTTTTCAGGGCAACAGCCAAGGACTCCTGCATGAGCAGATCATCGGTTGCTTCGCCTTCTGCGGCAAGCAGATCCATTAAAGAACTTTTGCTTTCATCATTAATATAGGCATCCAGCGAAAGTGAACGGCTTGATTTACTCATGAGGTCAGCAATGCTTTCTGCGGGTAGTTGCATGACGGCCGCTATTTCTTCAACCGACGGTTCCCGCTCATATTGCTGCTCCAGTTGCGAGGACTGGCGATGCAGCCGGCTTAAAGCACCGATCTGGTTGGCTGGCAAACGCACCAGCCGCGACTGTTCCGCAATGGCCTGCATAATGCCCTGACGTATCCACCATACCGCATAGGAAATGAATTTGAAACCTTTCGTTTCATCAAATCTCCGTGCGGCCTTAATCAAGCCGAGATTTCCCTCATTGATCAGATCGTTGAGGGCCAGGCCTTGATTTTGAAATTTCTTGGCAACGGATACGACAAAGCGCAGGTTGGCACCGGTCAGTTTGTGAAATGCTGCCTCGTCGCCGTTCCGGATCAGTCTGGTGAGCATAACTTCTTCATCAGTCGTTACCATACCGATCTTATTAATGTCGTTAAAGTACTGGTCCAGCGCCCGGCTGTCGCGTGTCGTGATCGATTGTGTGATCTTTAATTGCCTCACGGGGTCAGGTATTTGTTGATGAAGTTTTGCTTATCATCCCGGTAATGGCTTACCGCACCTACACGATGCAGCAGGCGGATGTATATCCAGGCCATGTCCAGTTGATAAAACTTGAAGCCGCTGCGGGCGCTTTTAGGGTATAAATGATGGTTGTTATGCCATTCGCCTGCGACCAGTCCCGGCCATAACTGGTTGACGGAACGATCGGCTCGGTTGTAGTCTATGCCTTCCCGTTGTATGTCTTTGCCATGACCATGGCCGTCATAGTTAAAAGTACGTACCCCAACGGCCCAGACACCGGCCGCAGCAAACAAGGAACAGGCTAAAGCATGCCCGCCGGCCAGGTAAAAGATGGCGTACCAGAACGCCCAGTTAAGCACCCAGGTAGCTATTGTAGCAAGCGGTCTGGCGAAGGAACCCCAGTGTTGGTATTGCCGGTAAGTATTCCCCTTAACGCCGGTATGCGCCATTAAACGGGTGACCCGCTTATAATCATCTTCGCTCAGATCTTTTGCGATAGGCTGATGGTTCACATCGGCCAGGAAGCAGTACCAAAAACCGCCTTCGGCATTGTAAGGGTCGCCTGGTTGGTCTGATTTGGCATGGTGCACGTGGTGAGAGATCACGTAAATCTCTTCAGGTATAATATTAAGTGTTAGTTGCCGTGTAACAAAGCGCCAGAAACCGTTGCTAAAACGGTAAGCGCCATGTGTGCAATAGCGGTGATGCCAGACAGTGCCATGCGTACCCATGATGATCATGCCGTAGACAAATGCAGCCAGCAGCGTCCACCAGCTAAAAAACTGGAACACAAAAAGTAAAAAGAAGGGGATCAGGCAAAATACCTTAACCCAGCTTACAAAAGCCAGCCAGTTCTTTCGATCACGCCATACATTCAGCCTTCCGAAAAATTCTTTTAAAATGGTGCGCACATTGGGGCGCACCAATTCCCCCTGCGTGTCCTGCCAACCATAAGCGGGCGGCTGCAGCACATGATCTAAAAATGCCATAGTATTTGATAAGGATATTAACGAATGTTTCTCACCGGGTAAGCTGCCAGGAACTCTTTGCCATTGTGTTCAAGATAGCCGGCGGTCAATGCCGCGTCGGTACTTGATAGCTCCTGATGCAGCTTTCTTTTTACGCGCTGGTATACATTGAGCAATTCTTCGGGTTGTAACCGCAGCACGATCAGCTTGTGGTTGTTTTTTCTGAGACTGGCGATTTCCTCATCAGTAGAAAGGGTGAGCGCCCAATGTTCTCCCTGTTTGAAACCGAGCTCTATCGACTCGTTTTTCAGGTCGAACAAAAACAGGTTGACTTGCTTGTCAAGGATCGGTTGGTTTTTAGCTGACTTGCCGTCAGCTGGCGTTTGATTTATCATTGATGTTTAGCTGACTCGGTGTAATGCTTAAAAATTACCTGAATCAGTTAAGGGTAACGCCTAAGATGTAAAAGAGAGATAGGTGGTCTAATATACGTTTAGTTATTTGATTAAACTGAGTGTTGGTGATATTTATTTTTATTTTTAATTATTTTACCAAAAGTTAAATTATACCGATTAATAAGACTACCTTGCCGACTTACATAAATAATTTTAAATGCAAAAAGAAGGAACAGTGAAATTTTTTAACGATTCGAAAGGTTTCGGATTTATTTCACAAAATGATACAAGAACAGACGTTTTTGTACACTCGACAGGTCTGATCGATCAGATCCGCGAAAATGATCAGGTTAGCTATGACGTGGAAAACGGTAAGAAAGGCCTGAACGCAGTAAATGTAAAAGTTATTTAATTATCACTATATCTTATTACTCGTAACACCTGCCATCCGGCAGGTGTTTTTTTTTGCCATTTTGTTAGATGGTGGACAGAAATACCGTTTCCTGTTTTAGTTACAATCGCTGCGTTAGCCACGGGGAAAATACGCGGTGCGGATCAAAACTACCTGTTCTGCGTATTTTCAGGCATAAAACAGTTAGGTTTTAAACCTGTTGCTATTCATAATGCCCATATTTGGTGGTGAAAATGATGGTAATCGATGATTATCCGGTCGTTCTAAAAAGCCTTTATTCCTTGTTGTCCCAGCAAAAGGATATGCGGGTGAGCGCGGCTGTAGAAGATGGTGAGACTGTTGCTGCTTCAGGAGGGGCTGGACATTAATATGCTTTAACTGATCTTAACATGGCCGAAATGGATAGCCTGCAGCTCACCCGCAGATCGATCGCTTATCAGGCTGACTTGCGCGTATTGGTGCTCACTTTTTATCCTTTAAGGGCGATTGAACACCGCGCGCTTGCCGCGGGAGCCAAGCGTTGCCTATCCAAGGATAGTGATGTTGATGAACTTCTGGACGCCATACGCGTTATACATGCGACATCATCCACCTAATTTACTCTTGTGGGCAGCCTTATAAATGTGGGTGTTCCCTGTCCCGGTTCTGAAGTTGTTTCAAATGTTCCGTTCAGTAATTGAGTTTTATAACGAATGGTAGACACGCCCAAAGCATTGAGTGGTTGAAGCCCATAGATCAACCATTTACGTGGTACCTCGTTTTATCTTTGTGAACCAAGACGTATAACTGAACGACGCATCTTCATTTTTATTTGAATAGCTCATCATGAAATTGCATTTCGAGTATTAGAATTGGCAGGATTTATTAATTGATGAGTTTAAAAATATTTAAAAATTATTTAACGATCTTGAATGTTTAAAATCATCTAACGGATTATATTGAGGGAGTAAGCAAATAAAAGCAGCGATTTTATTGCTAAAATCGCCGCTTTTGTGGGTCGGAGGGATTCTAACCCTCGTCCAGACATGGTATAAGATAAGGTTTCTACATACTTACAGCAAATTGTGAATTAAATTCCTACTCACATAATTGATTAATTGATGTTTAATTATATTTGCATAACGATTAGCGTTAATTGAATCACAATGCGTGATTCGTGTAGTGTTTGATTATTATGTAACAAAAACGTTATAAATCAGAGAGTTAAGAGATGGGTTCATTTCCCTCCCTCACCGCTGAAAAGATAATCAAACCATGCAAAAGCCGCTAAATCGTATGATTTAGCGGCTTTTTTTTCTGAAAGTAAATAGCAAAGTATACAATCCATCGTGGTTAAAAGAATTTTTTCTACGTGCTCATAGGCAACAACCGTTGGTTCCTGATGGATTAAATCAGTTTTATTTCCGAC
>NZ_JALJEJ010000019.1 GCF_022953055.1 Mucilaginibacter straminoryzae
ATAAGGTAAAAACGTTAACTGGTCAGGGTCATATTCCTTAAAGACTACTTTGCCTCCCATGTCTTTAAGTTACTAAAAATATATCCCTTAAACAACAAGAGACTGCCCTTTTGAGACAGCCTCCTTTGTGAGGCCATAAAGATGGTGGTGACACCAGCATCGTACCTAATTTTCATTGAGCCTACCGTAGCAATCTTCTGGTTAGAATCTTCTTCAACTTAAGTAGCGAAGAAGATCCCTCGCTACTCCCGGGATGACAGAAAGGTAAGTATTATGCTACGCAAACCATGAAGGACAACTAAGGATAGCCTCTTTTTGTCTTGATTCTTGCCTCTTGACTCTTGATTCTACACAAGATTGTCATTCCCACCTAACAATTTTATTTCAAAGCACGGCAGACAAAACTATTACAACAAAAATTCCGTTCCTTTACTTTAAGAAAGGCAAAATCATGCGTGGATTTGGATTCTCCAAATATGTACCCCGTGAAGTACCCAAGGGCGGGTTTGATGAACTGTTAAAGTTATTTCTGGAACTGCTTAACTACACCTCTGGCGATGCCGGGGAGGCGTTGCAGTGGATGAACAAGCTGGACAAGCAATACAACATCACCAATGATGAGTATGGCATGGGCGATTTCATTGATGATCTGAAACAAAAAGGCTATCTGACCGAAGATAATGAAAGCGGTGAGATGAGCATTACAGCCAAGACAGAACAAAGCATTCGTCAGTCTGCCCTGGAGGAAATATTCGGGAAGTTAAAAAAATCGGGAAAAGGCAATCACCGTTCGCCGCAGTCTGGTGCGGGTGACGAGAAGAATGCAGAACGTCGGGAATTTGAGTTCGGCGACAGCCTGGAACAGATTGATATTACCCAGTCTATCCATAATGCGCAGATCAATCACGGTATCGGCGATTTCAAGATGACGGAACGCGATCTGGAAGTAGAAGAAATGGATTACAAAACACTGACTTCTACCGTATTAATGATCGATATTTCGCACTCGATGATCCTGTACGGCGAAGACCGCATCACCCCGGCTAAGAAGGTGGCCATGGCCCTGGCTGAGCTGATTAAAACCAAGTACCCAAAAGACACCCTGGATATTGTGGTGTTTGGGAACGATGCCTGGCCGATCAGCCTGAAAGACCTGCCCTATCTGCAAGTGGGCCCTTACCACACCAACACCTACGCGGGGCTTGAACTGGCGACGGATCTGCTGCGCCGCAGAAAAACGCAGAACAAACAGATTTTTATGATCACCGATGGTAAGCCGACCTGTTTGAAAGAAGGTAACCGGTATTATAAAAATAGTATCGGGCTGGATAGGAAAGTGGTGAACAAGACTCTGACAATGGCGGCGCAGTGCAAACGGTTGAAAATACCGATCACAACGTTTATGATCGCTAAAGACCCATACCTACAGCAGTTTGTACGCAAGTTTACCGAAACCAACGGCGGTAAAGCGTTTTACAGCTCACTGAACGGCCTGGGCGAATACATTTTTGAAGATTACATTCGTAACAGAAGAAAAACGGTTAGATAAACCGCCCCTCCTACCCTCCCCAAAGGGGAGGAAAAAGAGAGGCATACAATAATTATAAAAATTAAAAAACTACAAGCCCTCTCTTGCGGGGAGGGTTGGGAGGGGCCCAATGACAAATAATCATAGTAATATTACCACTCTTGGTCAGTTAAAACAGACGGATTATAAAAGCCGCTCGGTTAAAGAAGAACTAAGGGAAAACCTGATTAAACAATTACAAAAAAAAGAAGGCGGCTTTGAAGGCATCATCGGTTATGAAGACACCGTAATTCCAGATCTGCAAACCGCCATACTTTCGCGCCACAATACCTTACTGCTTGGTTTACGTGGTCAGGCTAAAACCCGTATTGCACGTTTACTCGTCAACCTGCTCGACGAATATATACCATACATTGCGGGGTCTGAGATTTTTGATGATCCGCTGGAACCGATTTCCTGGTTCGGCAGGAACGAGGTAGCAACCAAAGGTGATGATACGCCTATTGCGTGGGTACACCGCTCTGAGCGTTATACCGAAAAGCTTGCCACACCGGATGTTACTGTGGCTGACCTGATCGGCGACGTGGACCCAATCAAAGCCGCCACCCTAAAACTAACCTACGCAGACGAACGCGTGATCCACTTCGGGTTGATCCCTCGCGCGCATCGCGGCATTTTCGTGATCAATGAACTACCCGATCTGCAGGCGCGTATCCAGGTGGCATTATTCAATATCCTGCAGGAGAAAGATATCCAGATCCGCGGCTTTAAACTCCGCCTGCCGCTGGATATCCAGTTTGTATTTACAGCTAACCCTGAAGACTACACCAATCGCGGTTCTATCGTTACACCGCTGAAAGACCGTATCGAAAGCCAGATCCTGACCCACTATCCGCGCACACTGGATATTTCGCGTCAGATTACGCAGCAGGAGGCTCGTTTAACACCAGAACAACGCCAGTCTATTGAAGCAGATGGCCTGGTAAAAGACCTGGTAGAGCAGATCGCTTTCGAGGCACGCGACTCAGAATATATCGATAAAAAATCGGGGGTATCTGCGCGTTTAACCATTTCAGCCTATGAAAACCTGATCAGTAATGCCGAGCGCCGTATGCTGATTAATTGCGAAACCAGCACCTTTGTGCGCATCTCTGATTTTCTGGGTGTTATCCCTGCCATCACCGGTAAAATAGAACTGGTGTACGAAGGCGAATTGGAAGGCCCGGCTAAAGTAGCTACTATCCTGGTGGGTAAGGCAATCAAAACTTTATTACTACAGTTCTTCCCCGACCCGGAAAAGGCGAAAAAGAATAAAAAAGGCAACCCTTACCAGGAGGTGATCAACTGGTTTGCCGACGGCAATACGCTTTCACTAATTGATGATCTGTCGGCACAGGAATACAAAAAAGCGCTAAACTCTGTTACCGGGCTAAAAGAATTGATCAAGCAGTTCCACCCGCGGTTGGCAGAAAACCAGCAGTTACTATTGATGGAATTTATCCTGCACGGACTGGCCGAGTTCTCTCAACTGAGTAAAGGATACCTGGATAACGGCTTCGCATTTGCAGATATGTTTGACAGTTTATTCAATTTAGAAGCAGATGATAATGATTATGACGATGACAGGTATTAATTTTGCCGGATGACGCGACAAACCGTTATTCTCTTAATTATATCCGCAGCCCTGCTAATTGCAGATGCTTATATTATAAAAGGTTTAAAAAGCGCCCTGAAGTGGCGCTTTTTACATAACCGCTGGTTCAGCCGCATTTACTGGGGAGTTTCAATCGTACTGATTATCGGTATCTTCCTTAGTATTTTTGTAAAACTGGGCATGGGCATCCGCGCCGGCTTACTACTTTGTTTCTTCCTGCTGCTGATAGCTAAGGTTTTATTAATACTGTTCCTTTTCGCTGATGATGTACGCCGCTGGATCATCAAAGCCATCAAAAAGCCTAACGAACAACCCGCGACTGTTACGACAACATCAACTACGCCCAAAATCCCTCGTTCAGAATTTTTGGTAAAGGCAGGGCTACTTGCAGGTGCGTTGCCTGTTGGTGCGCTAACCTGGGGTATTATTGATGGCGTTTACGACTATCGCGTTCGCAGGCAAACGCTTTATTTACCTAATTTGCCTAAAAAGTTCGACGGTATCCGGCTGGGGCAGATATCAGATATCCACTCTGGTAGTTTTTACAATAAAAAAGCAGTTGCCGGTGGTGTAGAAATGCTAATGCGTGAAAAACCGGACTTTATTTTCTTCACCGGCGACCTGGTGAATGACATCGCCAGCGAAATGCGCGATTATCAGGATATTTTCAGCAAGGTAAAAGCGCCTTTGGGTGTTTACTCTTCCTTGGGGAATCATGACTATGGCGATTATTCGTGGTGGCCGAACCTGGCTGCTAAACAAAAAAACCACCAGGACCTGATAGATACCCATAAACGGTTAGGGTGGGATTTGTTGCTTAACGAGAACCGCCGGTTGAAGATTGATGGCGAAGAAATCGGTATTTTGGGGGTAGAAAACTGGGGACTGATCAGCCGCTTTCCCAAAAGGGGCCGCTTAGATCTGGCAACAAAAGATACCGGCGACTTACCGGTAAAGCTGCTGCTATCGCATGATCCCTCGCATTGGCGCGCACAGGTGTTGGATAAATACCCGGATATTGATGTAATGTTCTCTGGCCATACTCACGGTATGCAATGCGGTATACGTACTGCAGAGTTTCAATGGAGCCCGATAGAGTTTGTCTACAAGGAATGGGCGGGCCTTTACCAGGAGAATAAGCAGCAATTGTACGTAAATGTTGGCTATGGCTTTTTAGGATATCCGGGCCGGGTTGGAATTTTACCAGAGATTACGATATTTGAGTTAAAAGCTGCCCACGCGCCAAACCAGAGCTAAGTCTGCCGCCGGTAGCTTTTTGACATCCGTTGATGAAAAAATTCTTTAAGTCTGCTTTTGACTGCTTGCTGTTCAGCAACATTTTTATGGCCCTTTGTGCTGTTGCGCAAGGGCTGGTTACCTTTCAATTGATCGGGGCTAAACCGGTACCTGCCGTTTTAGGGATTCTTTTCGCTGCCACACTTGGCTTATACAACGTCAGCATCCTGGTTTGCAAACCTAAAAATCCGCAAAAATCACCTTACCTGCGTGTTCGCTGGTTTTTTGCCCATTACCGGCTGATGGTAACTTTTACCATTGTTTCGTTGCTGATGCTGGGGCCGCTGTTCTGGTTCGTCTCCTTCGAATCTAAAATATTGCTGGTGTTTATGTCTGTGCTGTCTTTCGGCTATAGCCTGCCCCTATTTACAGATGGCCAAAAACGCTATGGCTTACGCCATATTCCCGGTTTGAAGCCATTTTTGATCACCATTGTCTGGTGTTTAAGTTGTGTGCTTTTGCCCATACTGGAAGCGACAGACCAGCATTTGGTCAGCATATCCATGCGCGACACTACCATCCTGCTGGCAAAACGTTTTCTATTCATTGGTGCCCTGACCGTGCCGTTCGATATACGCGATTTATTCCAGGATAAACTGAATAACCTGCGCACCATACCGGTAGCCTGGGGTGAAAAAAACGCTTACCTGTTTTGCCAGTTTTTAATGGCCGGATATATCGTACTGCTTTTCATTTTCAGGAATAACGGATTTAATACCGATTTCTTTGCACTCAGCTTAACCGCCGTTTTAACCGGCTGGCTCATCTTCCATTCTACCTGGGAAAAGAACGAATACTACTACTTCTTTTACCTTGACGGCGTGCTGATCCTCCAGTACGTTTTTCTGATGGGTTTTCACCTGGCGGCGCATTATATTAAATAGTATGTCGGCTAATTACGACAAGACCAGCAGTTTTTACGACACCTTGTCCAGGTTGGTATTTGGCAATACTTTAAGAAATGCACAGATCAGTTTATTGACATACATCCCTGCGGATGCCGTAGTTTTAATAGCGGGCGGTGGGACGGGCTGGATTCTGGAAGAAATTGCCAAAGTTCATTCACAGGGTTTGGAAATTTTTTATGTGGAGATATCTGCCAACATGCTTGCCTTATCCCAAAAGCGTAGCATCGGTAACAATACGGTTCACTTCATCAATTCGCCAGCAGAAATGGTCAGCCTTCCTAAACCGGCGGATGTAATTATCACTCCTTTCCTGTTCGATAACTTTACCCAACAGGCTGCCGAAAGGCTTTTTAATCATTTAAACGGTCAACTTAAGCCTGGCGGGGTGTGGTTGAATACAGATTTCCAGATAGCCGGAAAATGGTGGCACAAACCATTGCTGAAGAGCATGTACCTGTTTTTCAAACTTTTCAACGCCGTACAAGTGAACCAACTGCCAGCTATTTCGGGCCTGTTTGAGAAAAACAATTACCAGGTGCTGAAAAGTAAGGAGTTCTTTGGTCGGTTTATTTTAAGTAAGGCTAGGAAGAATGGTTAGGGAATGAAGCACATGCGGTGCGCTTGTAACGCGTGCGCCTAATATCTGACGATTTAATCGTTTCTTTTTAAGCATACATTACAATGCGCTATAGGGAGTGTCATGCTGAGGCTCTCGAAGCATGAGCGCTGGGCAGTTAGAGGTTGCTGGCGACACAAATACGGTCATCCGGAGAGCGACAAAAGGCTTGCAAATTTGTCTTACAAGGTGAAGATTGCCGCGTCTTTCGATAATCATCGGAATCCTCTCAAAGACATCCGGTACACTAAGCGCTCTCCTACTTAAACTGCTTCACTACCTGCGGAAGTAACTTCTTTACCCACAACCCATACATCTTACCGGAAGGGTGCAGACCATCAGAGGCGGACATCGAAGCGTCGGACTTTGCTTCTAATGATATATCAGTAATATTCACATATTTCACACCAGCCTCTTCGCTTTCATCAGCGTTGATCTGGTTAAACTGTTCGATCTGATCACTGATCAGTTGCCGGTCGCGGCCCTCTGCAAAAGGGGTAACGCCCCAATCCGGTATCGATAATACGTAGACGTGCTTTTTGATGCCGCCTGCAAAGTTTATGGCGCTGTTCAGGAGTTTTACAAACTCTGCCCGGTACTCGTTTCGGCTCAAGCCCCGGTACTGGTTATTTACGCCGATCAATAACGTCACGACGTCATAGGTATGCGTCAGATTTTCCTGGTTGATCCCCGCTTCCAGTTCGCCGGTTGTCCAGCCTGTTTTCGCTACCACTTTAACTTCTTTAACAGGGATATTCTTTTGCTTTAACTGTTCAGCCAGTTGATAAGGAAACGATTCCTGCTGGGGAACCAACTCCCCTACCGTATAAGAATCGCCCAAGGCTAAATAAGAAACAGTTTTACTGCTATCGGTCGACATAGTGGTGTGAGCAGCAGGGGCACTTTGCTTTTCTGACATATTAAAAAAAGAGTTGGCGCTTAAGCCTGAAACAACTATTAATAAACCTGTTAATGCTTTCATAAAATCTCCATACCAAACAATACGGAAATATGCTGCTTCAGGATTTCTTTTACTTTATTTATATCTACTACAGAACCTAGTTCGCGCTGCATAGAGGTAACGTCTTTATCATCTATACCGCAGGGAACAATGTTCTTGAAATAATCAAGGCTAGTATTCACGTTAAAAGCCAGGCCATGCATGGTTACCCAGCGGCTGCAGCGTACGCCCATGGCGCAGATCTTCCTGGCCTTATCGTTATCGGCATCGAGCCAAACACCGGTATAACCAGGGTAGCGTTCGCCTTTCAAACCAAATTCGGCCATGGTTAAAATTACTGCCTCTTCTAACGTGCGCAGGTATAAATGGATATCGGTAAAGAAATTATCCAGGTCTAAAATAGGGTAACTCACAATTTGCCCCGGGCCATGGTAGGTAATATCTCCCCCGCGGTTAATCGGATAATATACCGCCTGTTTATCTTTCAGTCCTTGTTCGTCCAGCAACAGATGGTCTGGCTTACCGCTTTTGCCAAGCGTGTAAACGTGCGGATGCTCGCAAAAGACAAGGTAGTTTTTGGTGCTCAGTGTTTCACTATCTTCACCGGCAACCTGCAAATTACGGATGGCCATTTTAGTATTCACCGTATCCGCAAACAGCGCTTCCTGTTTATCCCAGGCTTCTTTATAATCAATCAGCCCCCAGTCTTCAAAAATTACCTGTTTATTTTTCATTGTTTAACCCTTAACATAGCCTACCATATAATCTTCGTACTGCAGGTAATTTACCTCGTAAGGCAGGTTGATATCTTCCTTTTTTAATCGAGCATCTACCACGCCGTGATGTTGAAAATCAAACGGCTGCAGCAGGATATGGTCTGCAAATGAAACCTCTTTCTGCCCGTAGCACTTATACACCGCCTCCTTTGCACACCAGCAAACATATAACTGTTCGATCTTCCTTTCAGGTTTGATGGCCGCCAGTTCTTCGGGCCGCATAAATTTATGCGCAATCCGTTCAACTTTCTGCTTAACCTGTTCAATATCTATCCCAACCGGTCTGCTTTTACTCAGCATCACCGCAGCAAAGTCGAACGAGTGCGATAGGGAAATATGATACGGCAGGTTAACCAGGTAGGGTTTACCATGGCTGTCCACCTTGCAATCAATATATTCATCAGTGCGCAGCATCTTTCGTAGCAATACCCGCGTACCCAGCCAGTGCAGGTGCCTTTTTCCGCTGCTCAACTTATCTACATAAGCCTTCTCTTCATCGTTCAATTGCAGCTGGCCATACAGCTCATCTGCCTCTTCTTCAATACGCCAGAGGGCAAATTCGGTATCATCATCCAACTGTTGGCGGTACGCTATAGCCATAAAAGTAAAATTGCAAAAACGGATGCAAACATATGTCAAATAATTCTAAATTAGACCGGTAAACCGCTATCCTCCTTATGATTTTATCAGACAAGCGCATTCTCGAAGAAATAGAAAAAGGCAACATTATTATAGAACCGTTTAACCGCGAAAAATTAGGTACCAACTCTTATGATGTACATCTGGGCAAGCATCTGGCAACCTACAAAAACCGTGTGCTGGATGCCCGTGTCCATAATGAAATTGAACACTTTGAGATCCCCAAAGAAGGCTTTGTATTGCAGCCGGATACACTCTATCTCGGCGTCACTTTAGAATATACAGAAACGCACCGGCACGTGCCTTTCCTGGAAGGTAAATCAAGCACCGGCAGGCTGGGGATAGATATCCATGCCACCGCCGGTAAAGGGGATGTGGGCTTTTGCAACACCTGGACGTTAGAAATTTCTGCTACCCAACCGGTAAGGGTTTACGCAGGAATGCCCATTGGCCAACTGATCTACTTTAGCGTAGAAGGCGATATTGAAACTTTTTATAATACCAAAGGCAACGCGAAATACAACAATCCGACCACCAAACCCGTTGAGAGTATGATGTGGAAGAACAAGTTTTAGCGCTTCCCTGAAAAAAACCTGAACCTCGCATCTTCTTTAAATCATCTAACTATGTCATTCAAAAAAATACCCCTGATTTTGCTGACGGTTATTACCGCTGCGTTGCTGTTTAGCTTTATTAACGCAGATGATGACCCCATCAAGAAGGCTGCAGCCCAGCTTGAAAAATGGACCGGCGACTATCCGCAGGAAAAAGTATACCTGCACATGGATAAACCCTATTATGCCGTTGGCGAAGATATCTGGTTTAAAGCTTATGTAACCATCGGGCCAGAGCATAAACTTTCTGCACTGAGCGGGATTTTGAACGTGGAACTGCTTGATCCGCGAGATTCTGTCCAGCAATCTATTAAGCTACCGCTTACCAGCGGTATTGCGATGGGTGATTTTGCGTTGTCGGACACCTTAAAAGAAGGCAATTACCGCATACGCGCCTATACCAACTGGATGCGTAACTTTGCCCCCGAATACTTTTTTGACCGCACCATACACATAGGCAACGCAGCTACCAATACTGTTTTCACTAATACCTCTTATGCTTATACTACTACACCCAATGGGCAACAAAATGTAAAGGCTACCGTAAGCTTCACCGATATTAATGGCATAGCCTACGCCGGGAAAGAAGTAAGTTACCAGGTACAGTTGAGCAACCGTAACGTTGGCCGTGGAAAGGGAGTAACCGACGACAAAGGAAACCTGGCCATCAGCTTTACCAATACTGTGCCGGGCGCAATGAAAGCCGGGCAGATTACGGCAAAAATAAAAATCAGCGATAAACAGACTATCACTAAAATATTACCGGTTAAGGCGACTTCCAATAATGTGGATGTGCAATTTTTCCCCGAAGGCGGTAACCTGGTAGCTGGCCTGCCATGCAGGGTTGCCTTTAAAGCGGTAGGCGCCGATGGGCTCGGCAAAGCCATCAGCGGTACAATAGTTAACAACGATAACACCGAATTAACCAGCTTTACCACCAGCCACCTGGGCATGGGCCTGTTTGTTTTAATACCCGAAGCAGGAAAAACCTACCAGGCAAAAGTGACTTATGAAGATGGTTCAAAAGCCACCGTCAATTTACCTAAAGTATTGGAAAAAGGGTACTCCCTTTCTTTGAATAACACCAGTGACCCTGACAATATCACTATCCGTATCGGCGGTACGGCAGATTTGGTCGGTCAGCAAATTAGTGTGGTAGCGCAAGCGAACGGGGTGATCTGCTATGCGGCAAAGAATAGCCTGGAAAATGGCGTACTGATGGCTAAGATCCCAAAATCTAAATTCCCAACCGGTATTGCACAGTTTACATTATTTAATGCTGCCAACGAGCCCGTGTGCGAGCGTATCATATTCATTAATCGAGAAGATGAGTTAAAAGTGGATGTAGCCGGACAGGCATCAAGCGGAACGCGGCAAAAAGTAAACCTTTCACTGAATGTGCAGTCGCCTGACGGCAAACCAGCCATTTCTGCTTTATCTGCAGCTGTTATTGATGAAACCAAAGTACCTTCTGACGAAAGCGACGAGATCAGCATCCTGTCGCAACTTCTACTGAGTTCAGACATTAAAGGATATATCGAAAAGCCGAACTATTACTTTGTCCACCGCGACGAACAAGGCCGTAAAGCACTCGATCTACTGATGATGACACAGGGTTACCGCCGTTTTGAGTGGAAACAGTTATTGAACAATGTATATCCACCCGTGGTATTTCAGCCAGAAAAAGAGTTGCGGATTTCCGGGCATGTGCATAACGGCAATAAACCTGTTATCGGCGGTAAAGTAACTTTGTTTACCACCAAAGGCGGCGCCTTTATTCTGGATACACTTACTGACGATAAAGGCAACTTCGCTTTTAATCACCTGGTATTTAAGGATAGCGTGAAATTTATTATCCAGGCACGCACTGCGAAAGACAGAAAGTTTGTAGACATCGAGCTGGATAACGTTGTGTCGCAAGGGGTATCGTCTAACCCGAATGCACCTGATATTGAAGTGAACGTAAGTAAGAACATTACAGGCTACCTTCAAAACAGCTATAAATTATACCAGGAAGAAAGCAAGTATGGCGTAGGCAACCATAATTATGTTTTGAAAGAGGTGGTAATTAAGGAGAAGAAGATCACGCCTTACCAAAACTCTTCCAACCTGAACGGGCCGGGCCAGGCAGACCAGATCATTTCTGGCGACATCTTCGAAAAAATGGGTTGCCCCGATATTACTACCTGCCTTCAGGGACGCTTGCTTGGGGTAACCTTCAGGGGCGGCGCAGCATACTCTACTCGCAGTCCGAATACACCTATGCAGATCGTACTGGACGGTATGACCATAGATGACCCATATTTTTTAAGTTCGCTGAACGCCATGGACATTGCCAGTATTGAGGTATTGCGCAGCGCGGGCTATACGTCTATCTACGGTATGCGTGGCGGCGGCGGTGTACTGGTAATTACCACCAAACGCGGCGGCGAATACAGCAGTACTGCCAGGGTTTATGCTCCGGGTATAATTACCTATACACCAAAAGGCTATTACCAGGCACGCACCTTTTATTCGCCACAATATGACGACCCGAAAGTTAACCGCACTTTAGCAGATTTGCGGACAACCATATTCTGGAAACCCAACATCGTGACCGATAAAGACGGCAAAGCCAGCATCGAGTTTTACAATGCGGGCAGCCCCGGCACCTACAGGGTAATCGTAGAAGGCATCGATGGCGATGGGCACATCGGCCACCAGACCTTCAGGTACAAAGTGCAATAGACATAAAAAAAGCTCAGACTAATCATCTGAGCTTTTTTGCCTATTGTGCAGATAGTTTGAATTTCTGCCAGAAATCGACTGACTTTCCAAGTTCGCCCATATCGAAATTCCTTTCTCCGTTACCACCGCCGCGGTTCATGCCTCCGCCGCGCATACCGCCACGGCCCATACCCCCTCCACGCATACCGCCGCCCATGCCTCCACCGCCGCCGCGCATACCTCCACCTCGTTCCATACCTTCGCCTTGCTGTGGATGTGAAGGCGCGCTGATGCCGTTGATCTTAAAATTAAAAGCCCACTCGTTCTTGTCGTTAATTTCTGCGTGGAAAAATTTTAAAGGTATGGCGGCCTCATAAACCAGGTAACCATCCTTATCGATATCTATCGCTGTTTTAATGCCATAGGTATTGGCGGTAGTAATTACCTCGCTTTCAATATCAGGGAAACCTGTTACTTTAATGTTCCTTAATTTGGTCAGCCGTGCGCGCATCATCTCTTCACGAGCATCTGCATCAGGTGAAGGCCGGTTATCAGCGCCGTCCTTTCCATCACCGCCGTCATTTCTTCTATGTATGTCGCCAAAAGGTGCATTACCGGTCTCTCCCACCGGGAAAGTAATACTATAAGTTTCCTTCTTTTTCCCTTTGGGATTAACACCCAGCGTTAAACCTGCCGCCAGGATCCGTCTTTGTTCGGTTAGGTCATTAACGCGCATGGCCATGTACAGATTTTCCTGGTCATTCGCCAAAGAGTAATACAGCTTCTTATCCTCGTTATAATACCGCAGGCTATCGCCCCAGTCTTTCAGGCTGCCGTCTATACTAATACCGGCTGGCGGGGGTTGTAAATGGTCTTGCTTGTTTTGGCCGTGTGCATACGTGGCCATTAAAAGGCTTGCTGCAAAGGGGGCAACTAAAAGTGCTTTCATGTAGGGGTATCCAGGACTAAGTGTTTAATTGTTGAACCGTACTAAAACACATTTTTAGCTGCTTTATTATGCTTTTTAAGTAAATTTGTCATTACATATAATTATGCCGACAGAAGTACAGGAAGAAACGCTTACGCTTGAAGAGATACTTGCAGGTTTAAAGGAAATGCACCGCCTGATCTTGTGGAACGATGATGTGAACACCTTTGAACACGTGATCTGGTGTATGATGAAATACCTGGACTATTCAGAGTCGCAGGCAGAGAAGATTGCCTGGAAAGTACACAACGAAGGTAAATGTGCGGTACTAGAAGGTTCGTTTACGGAAATGGAAGTTTACCGCAAGATTTTACAGCAGGAAGGTTTGTCTGTTACGGTAGAATAATAAGAGAGACAAGAATCAGGAGCAAGGCTTGCCCTGAACGTGTTTCAGACTTCCTCTCAATATTTTTTTAAGACACGAAGTATCGTGTCTCTACATTAAATTGTCTTTCCGAGTAAAACGAGGAATCTTTTTCGCAATACGTGTTTCAGAATCTCTCTCAATAGTTTTTTTTAAGACACGAAGTATCGTGTCTCTACATTAAATTTGTCATTCTGAACGTAGTGAAGAATCTGCCTTAAAGCACCCGTACAGATTCTTCACTACGTTCAGAATGACAATAAATAAAAAGAGCGCCTATTTAAAAGGCGCTTTTATTATATCTGATTATCTAGCGGTTATCTTACCACGTAGTTCCAGCCGAAGGTATCTTCAACTCTGCCGTAGCGGATATCATCCAGGGTTTTCAATACTTTCTGAGAGAACTCGCGTGTAGAAGGATCGCTTAAAGTAAATTCTTCGCCATTGTGATGGAAAGCCCCGATCGGTGCAATGGTAGCGGCAGTTCCTGCGCCGAAGGCATCAGTTAATTTACCGTTACGGGCACCTTCTACCACCTCGGCAATAGATACACGACGCTCTTCAACCGGCATACCCCATGATTTTGCCAGGGAGATTACCGTATCGCGGGTAACGCCATCTAAAATAGTATCGCGGGTAGACGGAGTTACCAGCTTGCCATCAAGCACAAACATCACGTTAGCGGCACCCATCTCTTCTACATATAAATGTTCTTTGGCATCAGTCCAGATCAATTGATCGAAGCCTTCTTCTGCTGCTTTTTTAAACGGCAGCATAGAACCGCCATAGTTACCGGCTGCTTTGGCATAACCAAAACCACCTTCAGCTGCACGGGTATAATGTGTTTCGAATTTTACACGCAACGGTTTGGTAAAGTACGGACCAACCGGGCAGGTCAACACCACAAACTTGTAAGTTTTAGAAGGTGTAACACCCAGGTAAGCGTCTGTTGCAAACATTACCGGGCGGATATAAAGCGAATGGCCAGCTGCGGCAGGGATCCAGTCGCGGTCTACATCTACCAGTGCAGCAATGCTTTGGGTAAACAGGTCGACAGGAATTTCAGCAGTACACAAACGTTCCGCCGATTTGTTAAAACGGGCAGCGTTCTTCTCCGGACGGAAAACTGCAATAGTTCCGTCTTCGTGCTTGTACGCTTTTAACCCCTCAAAAAAAGCCTGCCCATAGTGCAGCGCAGAAATAGCCGGGCTGAGCGCAATTTCGCCATAAGGCAAAATTTCAATATTTTTCCATTCGCCGCCTTCGTAATCTGCTACCAGCATATGGTCAGAAAAAGTACGGCCAAAAACCAGGTTACTAAAGTCTGTTTCTGCTAACCTACTTTTAGTTGTTTTCGTGATTTTGATGTCCAAGGTATCTGTCATGGCCTTAAAAATTTAATAGTTTGGCAAGGTATAAATTATTTGGCTAAAAAGCCATTATTGGATTTGTAAAGCATCTTCTACCCAGGCTTTTCCCCAGTTTTCAACCTGTTCATCCGTCCATAATGAAGGGTAGAAAATCCTTTTCTGAAAACGCGGAGGCAGGTATTTCTGCCAGTTTGTTCCGCCCGTCGCCCTGATCTCTTCCGGCTCGCGGTGCAAGTACCTTACAGCAGATTTATAGTGAGCCAGCGGCCAGTTTACGTTCACATGCACATCCAGTTGGCGCAGTTCGTTTTCGAGCGCTTCTGTAGGCCGCCCTTCCCGGTTTAGCTTCTTCAATAATGCATTGAAGTTCTTACCGCTACACTTTTCGCCCAGTTCTATAAAAGTTTCGCCGTATTTCTTTTCGAATTGCTGCAGGGTTAAGGTCTTCTTTCCTGTAGAAAGCTCTGTGGCACCGAATTTCCAGTAGATATATTCAAACTGTTCGCGAACGGTGGCGTCTGCCAATTCTTTGCGTTTATCTTTTGCCACCAGGTTGATAAAATCGGTAGCGAATATTTCGATCATGCGGTATTGGCCCGATTGGAAGCCACTTGCCGGCAGCAGCGACATCCTGAACTTCAGGAACTGCTCTTTTTCCATCCCTTCCACCATAATCTGAAAAGATTCGGTAAGTGCCCGGAAATAGCTGTTGATCCGTTTTAACCTTGCGGTGAAGAATTCTACGGTCAAGTCCGACTTTGCGGCAATCTGTTTGCATTCGTGCAGGGAAAGCTTAAAATACAACTCCGTGATCTGGTGATACATAATAAATATCTCCTCGTCAGGAAACGGGGTTTTCGGATTCTGTAGGCTAAGTAACGTATCCAGGTGAATATAGTCCCAATAGGTTAGAAAATCAGCATAAAGTAAGCCGTCCAGGTAGGATGCCATATCCTGCCCCATCGCCTCGTACTTCTGCTGCAGCAGCTTCAATCGTTCAATAATTTCGGGGGTGAAGTTCATAAGCAAAAATAATAAAAGATACCCCGCTTCAACAGGGTTGACAGCAAAGGTTTTTTATTTCATATTTGTGTCATATTAAAAAGGCAATGGTGTCTGCCTAATTGAACCGCTGCAAAGCTGATGGCGCCTACTTCAAATAAGTTTTATTTATTTGCCTTGTAGGTTATGCAAAAAATTCTGAACATTCAGCTACAAATCCTAAAGTATATATTACGCTGGGACCTTATTATTCTGCCTGTTGCCGTTGGTATTGGCAGTATGGTTGCCTTGTTTTTATGGCTGCTTAATTTAGCTATCCATTACCGCTTCGCGCATCCGTGGCTATTATACCTGCTGCCCCTTGCCGGTGTATCCATCCACTTTTTGTATAAAATGTATGGTAGTTCTGCAGAACGCGGCAACAACCTGATTATCGATGAAATTCATGAGCCTGGGGCGGGAGTTCCGAAACGCATGGCGCCGCTGATTTTGCTTACTACAGTGATTACGCATTTGTTTGGTGGCTCTGCGGGCCGTGAAGGCACGGCCGTACAGATTGGCGGAAGCATTGCCAACTTCTTTGCCGGGCTATTCAGGATGGATCTAGCCCAGCGGCAAACCTTGTTAACTGCGGGTATTGCGGCAGGGTTCGGAGCTGTATTTGGCACCCCACTTACCGGGACGGTATTTGCCATGGAAGTACTCACTGTTGGCCGCATCCAATACAGGGCCTTTTTCCCTTGTTTAATAGCCGCTTTTTTGGGGGATGCTACCGTGGCGGCTTGGCATGTACACCATACGCCTTATCACATCGATGTGATCAATACAGCCGCTACTTATTACAGTTACCATTTTTGGTTCGATCCTGTGTTGTTACTAAAAGTTATGATCTCTTCTGTGCTGTTTGGTTTCGCAAGTATCCTTTTCGAAAAGGCCACACATTCAATAAAGCAGTATTCCTTAAAGCTAATTAAAACTGCTTGGCTGATCCCGGTGTTGGGTGGCTGCCTGATCATCCTGCTGACGCTTATAATAGGCAAACCCGACTACCTTAGTCTCGGTGTGGATGCTGAATATCCGGGCGCGGTAACCATTGTTTCATCCTTTCACCAGGGAGGGGCACACTTCTTCAGCTGGTTATGGAAACTGGTTTATACCGCCATTACTTTAGGTACGGGCTTCAAAGGAGGCGAGGTTACCCCGCTGTTCTACATCGGCTCTACACTGGGTAACACCTTAGCCGTTTTGATGGATGCCCCCGTAAGCCTGTTCGCAGCATTAGGCTTTATCGCTGTATTTTCCGGCGCTACGAAAACGCCCATCGCCTGTACCATAATGGGCATGGAACTCTTCGGCCCCGATCATGCTGTGCTTTTTGCTGTAGCCTGCTTTATAGCCTACTTATGCAGCGGCAGTAATGGCATTTATAGTGCGCAACGTAAACCTGGCGGCAAGCTGTCTTACCTCCAATCTTTTCGTAGCAAATAAAACATTCATGAAAGGGGAATTCACCAACGGGCATTAAAGTGTTAAATTGTAGGTACCAAACTTCAATTAACATGTCATCCCAAGTAGAATTCCCTTTATTATTTGATCGTTGTGCAGG
>NZ_JALJEJ010000002.1 GCF_022953055.1 Mucilaginibacter straminoryzae
AAAAACATAAACACCTTTCGAGCCTTGCAATAGTAGTAATAAGTCGCTATAGAGAAACTATCTGCTTCATCACAAATACAGTAGTCATATGGCAATCAAAGTCCGAAAAGTTTTATATCCCCCCGCGTATTGACGTAGTTGTGCAACAGCCACTACAAGCTCGCGCAAGCACGGGGGTGCCCCATAATTACACAAGTTCTAAAACTGGCACATTCTTCCTAAGGCTTGTGCCACTACAAAGCTCGAGCCAGTACGAGGGGGCTAGTCTACTTACCACAATCAGTACACTATAGCACGAGTTACAAGCTCGCACCAGCACAGGGGCAAATTATTGGGTTGACTCTCAATTAAATAAGTGAAACGATGTCTCTAAGTCTCACAGTAAAGTAAATCGAATTAGTCCAAATTATTCCATTTTCTTTCAAATTCGTCTTTAGTAATTTCTTGTGCAATGAATTGATTATCTTCGTTTATCTCTTCAATAGTAGGTAAAGGCTCGGGTGACAAGTAAGTATCAGCACTAAAACTTGATTCGGAAGCTTTATCCCAATTTCCATCTGCGTATTCCACCACTTTTCTCCTTTCTAGTCTTTGATCATCCAACTCATGATAATATAAAACTGGTTCATTATCTAAATTGTGTATCCAAGTTACTTTAACATACTTCATAATCAGTTATTTTTGATTGGTAATGGAGAAACACTACCGCTATTAACAATTCTTCCTTTTAAAGGTAAAGGTTGAGTATTAGGTACTACGTAAACGTTATCACGTCCCATCTTAACTTCTAAGCCAGTCACATCTATCGATACATAATGCGTAAATTTTTTTCCTTGATAAGGCACATTCAAAAACGCTTTAGATAATTGAGCAGGCGTTTTACTTCCAGGTTCAATATCTGACAAATATTGACCATCTCCATACCTTGCATCTTTAGTGTTATTTGCCTTTAAAGACGGATTTAATTTCTGAGAAGATAATATTCCATTTTGGCCTTCCTCAGTTGTATAATGGTGTAATACAGTCTTGTTACCTATAGCAGATGAAGACTCTACAGCTGGACTTACAGATGTAGTTGTAGCTGATACTTCCGGAGCTTCTGGAGTTACTGTTGCCGGAATTTTAGTACTTCCAGGCAAAGAAGCACTCATGTGAATAGCACCGGCACCTAAATTATACATCAAAGCGTCTCCATTCGTTTGCGGTAAAGGCACTTGTGCTGCGCCTGTAGCACTCACTAAATTAGCTTGGGCACCAAATTGCGTACTTGAACTGGCGGGACTATTTAGCCATGACTTAACTGCAGCAACTGCATTATCTAACCAATCTGGCCACATTCCGTCTGGGTCAGTAAACCGCATTGGGTCATCAAAGGCATAATTATAAGGAGACAGACGTCTGCCTAATTCAGCTTTAGGGTCTAACGTTGTCCACCTTGCTATTACCGGGTCATAGAACCTTGTCCCATAATCATATTGATCTGCAAGGTCAGTCTGTATCTCCTTTCCGTTGTACAATTTACGGTTATTATTGCCATTATCATATAATCGGTTACGCAGGCCAAATGCGTAGTATTCGTCCTCCTGTAATACTTCCACATTACCAGTGTTTGGGTTACGGTAAAAGCTTACCCTGACGTTGCCTAAATGGTCTTTCAAGTCATACTGGTAGGTGTAACCATTGGCTGGTATCGCCCTGCCTTCTTCCGTTTGTACATACTCAATTGCATTGTTGTGATAGGTAATACCGTTCACATAATCCCAGCTCCCGTCGCTGCCCGTATTCCTAAGCTTCTGCCCGCTTGCATCGTAAGCGTACGTTGCTATCGTAGTGTTGTTTTGAGTGACCGCCTGGGGCAGGTTCAGCAGGTTATAGGTTATTCCTTTATTACCAGTGATCCCGCCATCGCTTGTTGCATTTCCGTTAGCATCGTAGTTGTAGCTGCGGTAGGCACTGCTGTTATTGCTTACCGTGCTCAACTGGTTACCGTTATACCCATAGCCAAGGTCTGCGCTTCTGGAACCACTTCTGGTCAGATGGGTAATGTTACCTATCGGGTCGTACGTGAGGGCTTCATTAAGGCTATTATCTGTAGATTGGGCATTGGTCAGCCTGTTCAGGGCGTCGTAAGTATAACTGAAAGCTTTGCTGCCGGAGTGCTGGCCCACATAAAGCAGTTGCGCTATGTTGCCGTTAAACTGCGGGGTTATTCCTGCATCCGGCGTATTGTACCTCAGATCTAAGTTAAACAGGTTACCACTTGTATTCATTGTCCTGGTCCAGCCCCTTTCGTTATAGGTATAGTTCACATCCTGCAAAAAGCTGCTGCCGCTGTTAGTGCTGTGCAGGTGTTTAGTCTTTAACTGCCCTATTTCGTTATAGTCCAGTTGGCTCAGCAATACGTTAGTTCCGTTGTTGATCTGCTCCCAGGTCTGCGTCTTACGGCCCATGTGGTCATACATGTAGGTATTAGCGATCGTTAGCTGCGGGGCCGTACCTGCATTGGTATAGTGCCGCCGGTTGGTGGCTACTACCTCGCTTGTGAAATCGTAGGTGCTGGTGATTACATCGTAATTGTTTGCGTCCACTATGCCTCCTTTATAGTGCTGCGCATAGGTGGTTACATTACGGCCCTTATCGTCATAGTAGTTTGCCGTCCACAGGTAGTCAGGGTTGGCATTGGTGATCGTATTTATTACCGCTGTTCTGGTAGCTGTTAGCAAACCGGTAACATTAGCAGGATAAGCGCTTTGCTGGTTGTATGCTGCTGGCAGGTTAGGGATGCCGTCATATCTATCGTAATAGTTGATGGCCAGTATCTTACTCACCGCAGGGTAACTACTGATGTTATACCCGGTTGTGCTATTATTTACATCCCTGCTGTCATACTGTACGCCTGCATAGATATTGCTTTGCAGGGTGGATAGCGGGATGGGGCTACCTGCGTTCCATAACCCCGTTAGGATCACCCGGCCAAGAGCATCATACTTGGTCACCGTCCATTGGTTATTAACCCCCTGGTTCGCATCCTGCGTCAGCACTACCTGGTCCAGCTTATTGTACACCATATATTCCCAGCCTTTGCCCGGCAGCTTTTTCTGTGTTAACCGGTTGCGCTCGTCATAACGGTACTGGTAGCACAGGTTATCCAACAGGGTGGCAGCGGGTATGCCGTTGTCGGGATTGGCTTTCGGTGGCAGCACATAGGCCAGGTTACCCAGGTCGTTATACACATAGTATGTCGATAGCGTTTCGTCCTGCCCGGTAGCCGGGTTATGGTTAAATGTCCTTTTCAACACCACGTGCCCTTCTTTGTCCTTATACTCGTGTACCTGTCCGTTCAGTCCGTTCGCGGATGACCAGTTCTCGTCTTTGGTAATTGTCAGGTAAAGCTCGCCCGCGTTATAATTGGCATTGTTGGGGTTGATCACATTCCCGCTTGCATCGACACTGAATAAGCGAACGGCGTAACTCCCCGATGCTGCATTCGTGCTATACTCTGTTTTGACTGTATGTTGCCCTATTACCCAATCGCTTCCCGGGGCACCCTGCTCCACCGGACGGTTTAGCGGTGAAGGTTCAAAGCCGGTCTCTGCATACGGATTAGGGATGTTCGCAACCCCATTTGTATTCTGCTGCCCGCTCGCCTGTCCATTCGGGTTATAGAACTGCTGTACCCCTGCGCCGGTATTCAGGGCATCTGCTTTATAGCTGCCATCGGCGCTCACACTCGGATAGGGCAGGTATTTCCTTGTTTCCCTGCCGAACTGGTCATACGCAAACGGTTGTACCAGGTCTTTGTCTGCCTTCGGGCTACCCTTTACTTGTACTGTTTGCAGCGGGCGACCCAGGCCATCGAAGTATTGAACCGTCTGCATCAGCTGGCAGGTGGTGTAGCCCGATGTTCCCGGGTTATAGCCGGCCGTTCTCGGGATACTGGTTACAATATAGTTCTGTGTATTGCTCAGGTTCAATGCCAGCGGCAGGCAGCTTATGTTGCTCACGTAGATCTGCACACTCTGACCTGGCCCGGGGGCAATCGTCGTATTCGGCTGGATCACGATACCCGACGTGTTGTAATATATACCATTCGTATAGGTACCCGACATCGGCCCGGTAACCAGCGTTTGTGCTTGCAGCGTTTTGGATGTAACCATTAACGCAGCTGCAATCAGCAGCCCTGTTAGCTGTTTTATCTTTTTTGTGATCGGTTTCATCAGTTGATAAGTTTAGGTTACTGGTTCTGGTAGTGATAATCGTAATGTTTAACAATATTCCCGTCCTTATCCTTCACATTTATTAATCGCTGGAAACCGTCGTATTCGTAGTATGTCGTCATCCCCTTAGCATCCGTCATACTCGTCATTCCTACTAAAGGCTTAAATGTGTACGTCGTTATGAGGAAATTCTGCATTGATGAGCTGGTAAAAAGAGGGGCAATAAACGAATCTATTTGAGCCTTAGTCGGATTGGCAAGATTTTTAAAACTATCTATGTTTGAGGTGCCTAAAACTGACTCTATGACCGCATAGTCAGAATTAACAATTTGGGCGATGGGATACTCACCATTGTAACTATAAATATAACAAACAGGAGGAGCAGAATTAGTTGCAGACGAAAGGATATGACCATAACTACTATCGTATCTATACATCTGCTGTTCACGATACTCTGCCATGCTGGTATATTTTCTCAGTGCACTTGGATAGTACTGGTTTCCATTAAAAACTCCGAAAATGGTCTTTGTACCTTCGACAAAAGCATTGGCGTTACTATGTTGCACCGTAATTTCAAGGGGAGTCAGGATGTTTTTGCTTAAAAGCTGAGTTTTCACACTGCTTTCCGCTGGAGAAAGTCCCAGTATAAAATCTGAGTCATTATTGATCGCGTACCGATAGGATGTTGTTTTATTCTTGTTATTGAGATATTGCTTTTGGGAAAGTAAAAGATGCAAATTTGTATCATTAAGATACGTATTTTCAATTCTCACCTCTGTTGCCAAATTGTTATTGTAGTTTATCTTCCGTGTATACAAATGATCTTTTCGGTAACATGTGACATAATATGTTGTAAAACGGGCATATTCAAGTTCGTAAAGTCCTCCTGGTTGATATCCCCAATAACCGTAACCCACAGAAGAAGGGATAGCTGCAGTAGGCGTAGTCTCCCAATGGTCTTCCTCCTCCATAAGAAGCTTATTGGTATTGTCGAAATACTTGGTATTCAACAAATCGCCCCTCTTATATTTATGACTATCCACGGGGGGGAGAGGAAATGCATTCAGATCGAAGTCAGGATCTGGATCAAAACTAAACTTTTGTTGTAAGTATCCATCATTATCCTGATAGGTCGTTACGTCGGTATAAACGACATAGGAATTATCCAATGTGCCTAATGGGTAAGCGCTGGTCGAAGTCAACTTCAGATTAAGATTGCCTCCGCCAGAATTATCTATTACTGCAAAAGTTGGATTTGAAGCCAGCATTCCACTTGTTAATGATGAATTTGAGAAGAGATTATACCGGTACTTTGTAGAGCTTGTAATATTAGTTGCTGGATCAAAGTCCTGGATTTCCTTGACGCGTATACCTCCTGCGTCTACGTTATAGCCATAAAAGGGATAGCCATCTCTTACAGGTGTTTTATCCAGATGAGACTCTGTCCATCTCAAATCTAAAGCGGTATTACAAACCGTGCCGGGATAATTATTTTGTACAACAAGCTGGTAATTACCGTTAGGCAAACCAGTTATGGTTTGCGATTGTGTAGTCACGCTTAATTGATAAGAAGCATTGTTATCCAAATTATATATCGTATATACGTTAGCCTGGCAATTGGAATCACCCGTTAAATCGTACTTCAAAGTTGTGCTTGCATCACCATTGTTAATGGTGAAAATTTGGGAATAAAGAGTTGTCCCATTGTTATAATTCAACTGGGAAGGAGTAATGTTAATTTCCTGGGCATTTTGAACATTATAGTTTGACAAGTTTTGAATAGTTTGCACAAAATCTGAGGGACTGTAAAGTACCGTATTTTGTTCATATAGGAATAGTCTCGTGCCACCTGTCGGATAGGTTATTCTTTTCAATGATCCCGAAACACCAAACGCATAATTGGGTAAACGATTGGTAAATTGATCAAATACAGTTTTAGGGCCAGGACCAAAGCGATATTCGATATTAGGTAAGCCGATGCCAGCACTGCCATTTGAGTACCCCCAATAATCTATTCCACCGACTAGCCTATTAGGAAGAGGTTGGTCTTCATAATAGTCAAAACTATAAGTATGACCTTGGGTCTCACTATCATTAAGGTCAGTAATGGACAACAGTTTCAATCTTCTGGAATTATGTAAAGTCGCAGGATCGTTGGGTTGATTCGGGTTCCCAGGAGCCGAGATGAAATAGCCATAATTAAAATTAAAAGATCTAACTGCGGTGTTATTATTGTCAACGATAGTGACAGAATTAAGCTTACGTCCTCCGGGATAATCTAATCGATCAGCAGAAGTATTGAAAGTAACTGTTTGATTAGCGGTAATAATTTGAGATAAATATTGCTCATTTTGGCTAGTAACTATAGCGCTAAATGGTTGAGATGGCTGAGACGGATTGCTATTTAGGTATTCAGGAGCATTATCGATATGGTATATGAATTGATATGCAGTAGTTAGCGTCTCAACGGAAGCTTGGGCGGAAGTATAATGAAAATTTACTTGATTCAGATTATTCACATCTGTAATTTGTACAAGATGCCAACTCGTTATGAAATTATCAATTAATTCTTTACCAGATTGATGCAGTGGATCATCATCTATACCCATTTGGGTTGTTTTATCTACAGCAGAATACGAACTATCCTGATTAGTTCCGAAATAATACACATTACCCATCTCGTCTTTAACTATCCATCCCATAAAATGATTATTTGAGATAATAGGCTCAATATTTAAGCCTGAGGGATTCTGTTGCATGACGTGGTGATTTCGATCAAAAAAAAACTCGCCAGATCTACCATTTAAGTTATAATAATATATGTCGGGCTCTATGTCTAATCTATTTTTCAGAATATCCCTCATCATGGATATTTGATCGGCGCCCCCTGACGTTAATGAACTTAAATTCGGATTAGTGTAGTAATAGCCGCTGGTTGGGGTATCATCTGGCAACCCTCTCATCACGCGGGTAATACTCCCTCCTACGGAAAGATTCCATCCCAAACCCACCCAACTTGCAATTTCTTGCACCTTAACTCCACCACCTGAATAGCCAAGAGTAATAGGAAGTACATTTTCACCTTGTTTAATAGAAGCTAGCGAAATGCTTATATCTGGAATCCCCGAACTTTTGCCAATTGGCCGCTGACTTAGTCTGTATAACGATGCCATGTTAGGTGTTACCGGGATTGAATTTTCAGAAGAACTTCCCTGACAAAGTCCATCGACTGAAATAAATAAAAAGATTAAAATCAAAAATCGCTTCATCGTATTTATTATATTGCTGTTAGCACGAGTAAACAAAATTTATTGAATTCTTTAGTTCAATTACTTTATCGTTTTTTATAGGTAAAATGTAAGTTTTTTTATGGCTGGTTCTGCTTAGCATTGGTTTTAGGTTGTTGAAGCAGTTTTTTATTAATCGTTTTGATTTCGAATTTTAAAATCATATTAGTTCGGTGTTCCTCAATCAAATACAACGTCAACTCTTCCACCTTTTTAAGCAGAAGCTGATTCATCTTTCCCAAGTCTACGCCCTCTTTTTCCTGCTGGCTCGCCGATGGTATTTCTGGTAAATGCTGATTCTTGTCGATGTATGCTTTCACATCTTGCAACGACTTTAACCGATAACCTGACTTAAAAACGTAATCTGGTACAGGGATGCTGGTATCTACCTTTACCTGGCTAGCGTGAATAGTGCCATTGACGGTTAGTTTCTGATCTGGAGACGTGGTACCAATGCCGACATTGCCGTTGCTTGTAATACGAAATTGTTCTATGTTATTGCGTCTTACCGAGTAGGTATCAAAATTATTATAATTGAATCGGTCAATACCGCCTAGGTCAAGTGTCCAGGCTGGTAAGTTATTCGCATTGTTAGCATTACTGGTAATCGCCAAACCATTGTAATTGGCGCTAAGACCAGAATTGTTTTGGATTTGAGATGATGACCCGTTAAAACCTCTGATATTAATATACGCGTCATTACCTCCTGTGCCCACAAGTACGTTTCCCGAAACATCAAACTTAGCACCAGGATTGGTTGTACCGATACCAACACTGCCACTTATATAGGCATTACCATTTCCAAACCCCGCCCCATTAGAGGTATAACCAACCAGTAAACTTGTATTGTTAATTTTTACAGGCTGCGTATTTGTTCCTGTTAAATTCAAACCCCAAAATTCTACAATTGAAGTTGGGGTTCCACCTGTAGTAAACCGTAGCCATGAACCAGGATTGAAGGGATTGGAGGCATCTGGAGCACTATTCACATCTAATTGAGCACGAGAAACACTACAGATAAAAGATAATAAGGTGATAAGGAAGATTTTTTTCATTAGCAATGGATTTTTAGGAACGATAATTCTTGGATTGCAAAATTTATTGATTCAGGCGCACATGATTTCAATTATCTCGATTAGAAATTCTTATACCGCTTATTGACTTTTCGCTGTAGCATTTTAATCTTCTTATCCTGTTGAATCAGGTAAATCGTTAACTCTTCCACCTTCTTCAGTAAAAGCTGATTCATTTTCCCCAAGTCTACACCCTCTTTTTCCTGCTGACTTGCCGATGGTATTTCTGGTAAATGCTGATTCTTGTCGATGTATTCTTTCACATCTTGTAACGACTTTAAGCGATAACCTGACTTAAAAACGTAATCGGGTACAGGGATGCTGGTATCTACCTTTACCTGGCTAGCGTGAATAGTGCCATTGACGGTAAGTTTCTGATCTGGAGAAGTTGTACCTATGCCGACATTGCCGTCGTTCCTAATAACCATTTTTGGCCCGGTGAGACCAGCGTTTTTATAGAAAAACAAGTTATCACCAGCCCCTCCTGCAGCTGTTTTATTAGTACCGATAGCCCAGGACGCATCTGGCGAACCACCAACTAAGTCTAGCTCTGTGTTCGTGCCATCACCACCACTGCTATGAATCATAATATTCGCCTCGACTGGATCAAACACTTCAAGTTTTGCGGCAGGATTAAAAGTCCCGATCCCAACTTTACCTAAAACATTGATGGTGACTCTGGATACTTTGTTAGTAATGATAGAGAATGGATGATTACTGTAAGTACCAGTAATTCCGCCAGCTGGCGCACCGTAAAAACCGAACTCATGGGACCATAGACCTGTATGAATAGCATTTGTCGAGGTGAGTATTTTTGCATCAGTACTACCAAAAACATCTAACACCTTCGTCCAACCTTCACTATTTTCCGGAGTAGTTGTCCCAATACCAATATTTCCTATTTGTGGCCATGGATAAGTATTTTGTGCAAAAGATCTGGTTACTGCCAACAGCAAGACAAATAATATCAGTTTTTTTTCCATTGCTATTTTTGAGATTTTATTTCCTTCTTCAGTTTGTCCAGTTGTTGTTGAAGCTTGGTGATCTGCCGCTGCTGCCCAACGTCTTTCCTATCCTTCTCTATCAAATACAGTGTCAGTTCCTCGATCTTCTTCATCTGCAATTTGACCAGTTCACCGAGGTTTACGCCTTTAGTTTCTATTTCCTGAGCAGAGGGAATTTCTGGCAAGTGATGATTTTGATCTACGTAAATTTTAAGGTCAGACAATTTGGTAAGATTATACTTGGGCTTGAACACATAATCGCCCCAATTATTCATGTCCACCTTCACTTCTTGAGCATGAACAGTACCTTTGACTGCAAGCTTTGCATCGGGAGTGCTCGTCCCGACACATAGATTACCAATTATGCTGGCACTGCCGTTAATACTAGCGCCATTTCCTCCCCAAATTAATGTTCCTCCATTATTCATATAAAGAGAAGCGCCATAGGCATTAGGAACTAAAAAACCGATACCTGGATAGGTATTCGATTGCAAAAGGACATTGGCATTGTTCCAAGCGAAATCCTGTCCATTTTTAGTGGAGTGAAAAATATTAGCTAGTACTTTACCGTTCGCGCTTATATCTCCGCCCACATCCAGTTTATATTGTGGAGACGCCGTGCCTATACCTACGTTCCCTCCATTAGGATTCAAGGAAATCCACTTATTACCGAATTCCGATTGTAAAACGGCCCAACCAGTCAAGAACTGAAGGTAACCTACCCGATTGCCATTTCCATCCGAACCTGAGAAATAGGAGTTAGCCGCCCAACCCCTGATAACTTCCGTTGCTCCGCTATAGATGGTACCCTGCATTGTACCTGTTCCGTCCAAAGGTAAATATTGACTTTTAGCCTCATAATTAAGAAAACCCATTAAAAGGCATAGGAATGCATACTTCATCTGTTTAAGTTTAATAGTTAGGGTGATTTGTAAATTAAAAACCGCTTTTCAAAAGCTTGATCTGATATTTTTGGTGGAAAAGAATTAAGCGTTGGAAGACTATAGTTGAAATAGTTCGCGGTTAATGTTTAACCTTGGCCGATAAATTTCTAAAAGCTATTGTCAGAGGTTTTGAGAATTCAAAACAGATGCGGTCATAGCGACCATTTAGATATAAGCAGGTACTCATTTTTAGCGTAAGGAAATTTTAGGTTTAAATTATCTTAAGGATTTTTCACCGGATTGTGATCCGATTTTCTGAGGAGGCAGCGGTCAGGTATTCATTGTGTATTCGAAGTTTAGATGTCCTAATTTACCTCAATCTTTTAAAGCTTCAAATTATAATTAAAAATAAACTTTGAGTTAAATCGGCTCGACTTCTGAATTTTATTCAATTGAAGGTAAATCTCAAGGAATTTATGGAGCTCTAAATTATTATCCTCTTTAAAAAAATGGATATCTCCTATTGTCTATATTTAAACATCCCTATTTTCAATTGATGCTATTTCAACCTCGTTGCGCAGTCGGCTTTTCCGCAGGGCTGGAGCATTTGAAAAACTGGGAGAAGCAAAAAAAGGTAGTTGATTCAGTCAAACTGTGTTCTAAAAAGAAATTATAAAGTGGCTTAACAGTTTCAAATTCGTTATATTTTCATAACGATAATCGTTAAATGAATCACAATGCGTGATTCGTGTAGTGTTTGATTATTACAAACGACAATAATTGATATCCACAAAGTTAACAGAAGGTTTCTTTTCCCTCCCTCACCGCCAATAACATGACAAAGCTTTGAAAAACGCCTCAGATCATATGATCTGGGGCGTTTTTGCTTCATAGCTACCTCATTTCAACGCAATTCATCTCAATACTATTCGGGCTCAGTCTGAAAATTTTTTTTTTTTGGGGGGGGGGGATTTACGCATAGATATTAGCGAGCCTGAATAAGAAGAATGTTGGGAAGCCTGTGTCTTTAACCATTACCTCAAAACCCTTGAACAGCAGGTTTATGATGAGCACAGAAAAATGATGAATCCAAATGCCAACATCTGTATGGAAGATCTCAAAAACAGATTGCTTGGTAAAGAGCAAAAGGAAAGGCAAAAGATGCTGTTCCCTTTTTTGAGGAACACAATCCGTCTGCAATTGCTCATCGGAAAGAATATTACTGCCGCTTAAATGCAGCTCCTTTTAAACGAAAATATCGAGATAGGTTACAACATCCGAAAGAGGCAGGATGCCACATCGTCTGCCACATGATGGAAGACATGTATCGTCGGTAATGAATGTCGGTGAATATTTTTAGAATTTCCTTCATGCAGTTATTTAAAAATATCAGACATTCTTGCCTGGCTTGCGAATAATGAGTATTTTCCCATTAGATATTAAATTGTCACAACCTCAATAAATAAATAAATAGATAAATATGAACCTTGCCTTTTTTGCGGAATTAGAGAAAATTCATTTAAAAGCGTGGAATGAAAAAGATCCGTTGGAGAGACATGAACTGCTAAAGACAACTTACGCAGATGATATCCGGCTATACGACGAAAACATGATCCTGGATGGTTTAGATGCGGTCTCTGATCTTATAGGGAAGTTGATAACCGAAGACCCTGCCTATAAATTTGAGGTGGTGGAATCGATAGAGCCTCTCCAAAACGGTGCAAGGCTATACGGGCACATCAACACCAGTGGCGGGTTGATGGATAGCATGGATTTTTTCATAATGTCTGATGGCAAAGTCAAACATCTTTATGCATTTATTAAACCTGCGAAGTGAATTAAGTCTGTGGATAGCTTATATTTTAAGGCTTAAAAAATTAAACAATATTCAGTATTTAAATTAGCAGCGAAGGGGCTTTGCCAAACTTCTGTTTGAACGCCCGCGAAAAATGTGCAAGGCTTTCAAAACCCAGATCAAGGTAGATGGCCGATGGCCTTCGTTGCTGTTCGATCAACCTGCGCGCTTCGGCCAGGCGATTCTCCTGCAACCAGCGCCGCGGCGGCATGCCAAATAATTTGCGGAAGTCCCTTTTAAATGCTGCCAGGCTTCGGCCGGTCATACGTGCAAATTCATCCAGCGGAATATTGAAGTGAAAATTGCTCAACATAAAGCGCTCCAGATCAATTTTGTGCGGAGTGGCGAAATTGAACAGGAATTCCCGTAACTGCGGCTGAGTATGAATGAGCAATTTAACGCCCTCTCTAACCTTCAGTATGCCCATTTCCTCTGTCAACACTCCGGGAGCGCTGCGTGTGTAAGGTATGATTGATTGAAAATAACCTTGCAGGTATTCATTGGAAGGGATTGGGATGTTCGGAGGGCCATCGTAGCGGCGGCCAATTTCCAGGTGCTCCTCCAGGGCGATCTGTCGTAACAGTGGTTCCTGTAGAGAGATCACGATACTTTCGTAAGGCACGCCATTAAGCGGTGTCTTGGTCAGTGTCCCCAACTGATTACGTCCCACCAGCATTAGTTCCCCGGCATTCACGGTCAATGTCTGCCCGGCTGTTACCAGATTTAGCTGGCCTGAAACCATCATTACCAGGGTATGATGGTTCCAGAAGCAAACTTTATCCTTCCTTTCGGCAGAAAGGTATGAATAAAAGATTATGCCTGGCAGTATTTCGTTAGGATTAATCATTATCGCTGTAAATAAGTGCCACCCAATATTGCACCCGGAGCAAAAGTAGTATTTAACCGGTTTATTTCCTCTGCCGTTAACTGGATACCCATCGCCTCCATATTCTCCGGCAAACGGATCCGCTTACTCATACTTACCAGCGGCATGATGTGTCCACCCTGCGCATTTACCCAGGCAATAGCCAATTGTGTAGGCGTAACGCCTTTAGCGGTAGCCAGCTCTTTCAACACCTCCACCTTCTCCAGGTTGTGCACCAGGTTATCGCCCTGAAAACGTGAAAAATGAGAATGATAGCTTCCCGGTGGAAGCGGCGCCTTCATGTCGCCGGTCAGCAAACCTTCAGCAGTGTTTGCAAACGCTACGACAGCGATACCCAATTCCTTAGCAGCAGGTAACAAGTCGCTTTCGATCTGGCGGTCGGCCAAAGAATAGCCTATCTCCAAAGCACTGATAGGATGCACCTCATTTGCCTGGCGCAATTGCTCGGGCGTGATCTCCGAAACGCCGATGTAACGCACCTTTCCCTCTTTAACCAGATCAGCTACGGTACCGATAATATCCTCGACAGGTACGCTGCCATCCATCCGGCAGGGCTGGTACAAATCAATATGATCGGTACCTAAGCGTACCAACGAATAGTTGATAAAGTTTTTGATCGCTATCGGACGCAGGTCGAGCCCGAGCCAGGCGCCATTGTGAAAAATAGCCCCGAATTTAACACTAATGAAGGCATCGTCGCGACGACCTTTTACGGCCTTGCCAACCAGCAGTTCGTTATGACCAGCACCATAAAAGTCGCCTGTATTTAAAAAGTTGATACCACTATCCAAAGCTTCCTGAATGGTAGCGATCGATTCCTGCTCGTCGGGTGCCTGGCTACCCCACACCGATGACATGCGCATACAACCCAAACCAAGTTTTGACACGAGCGGACCATTTTGGCCCAATTGTATTTTATCTAATGTTTTCATATTGATACAAAGATCATAGATGACCGGGCAGTTCGCTTATCTGAATGGATCATTTTTGTTGACCGTAAAGCTCAAGCCGCACGGTCAACCGGCTTTGTCACATGTAATCTTCGTAACCACCTTTTTGTGATCTTAAATGAAACGAATAATTTTAAAGGCCCTGAATTTAAACGGTTCACCTTACCATTTTACCGTTTCACCATCTCTTTCGTATATTTTACTGCTTCTTCTCTTTACATTTATGCTTGTGGATGGCACCGAAAAAAAGATTACCTGGTATGGCTCCATGCTTATTGCCTTGCTGCTAAATTCAGGCAGGTTATTAGCCTTGCGCGAAGGTGGCATTATGGCGCGTTACGTGCATTTTGAACCGCTGGAATTTTCATTCCAGTTCATGGCGCAGTTTCTGTTTTGCTACATTTTATTCCGGCTAAACCTGCGTAATAGTCCGCTTGATACGTTGCGAACTTCCAACAGACTACTCTATTTTACAGTTAACTCGTTTTTGGCATTAACCATTTTGTTTGTAGCCGGTTTTCTTCAAAGGCAGCTTTTCGATCAGACGCAGCCACGGCGCTTGTATTGGGCCACATATACCGCCCGCTTTGCCCTATCAGCCGTGCTGACGGGTATTCTGCTCAAGATTATTTACCTGCTGCGTGCATCCAGAAAGCAGGCCCGTGAAAATGAACAGCTCAAGAATGCCTACACCACGGCAGAATTAGAGTTACTGAAAGAACAGCTGAACCCGCACTTTTTGTTCAATTCGCTCAGTAGCCTTTCCGGTGTGGTAGCTGAAGATGCTGCACTGGCTCAGCAATACATCAAACATCTTTCACAGGTATTTCGCTATACGCTAGCCAAGCCTGCTGGTATGCTGGTGACATTAGAGGAAGAATTGATGATGATCCGTTCATTTTCCCGCCTGCTGGAAATGCGGCTGGAAAAAGCCTTTATATTGGATATGAATATTAACGCAGCAGCGGCAAAACTTCGATTACCTCACCTGTCTTTACAGCCCTTACTGGAAAATGCTGCCAAGCACAATGCGGCTACCGCTGCAAAGCCCCTGGTCGTAAAGGTTTATCTGGAAGGTCCGTATGTGGCCGTCAGCAATAATCTGCAACGCGTCAATGCCGAAAGCAACGGCATTGGGCTGGCTAATCTGAACGAGCGTTTCCGGATACTGCTTAAAAAAGACATCATTATCGAGCAGACTACTGATACTTTTACCGTAAAACTTCCCCTCTCCTATGAATGAATTACGTGTGGTGATCGTCGAGGACGAACCGGCAACTGCCCGTAACCTTATCCGCATGCTACAGGATATCGATAAGCGCATCCTGGTCGAAGCGAAGCTTACTTCGGTATCCGAAGCCGTGGTCTGGTTCACAGCAAATACCACGGTGTACGACCTGGTCTTTATGGACATCCGGTTAGCCGACGGTCTGTCGTTCGATATCTTCAACCAGACAATGATAGATCGGCCTGTCATCTTCGTGACCGCCTATAACGATTATGCACTCGATGCATTTAAAAACAACGGTATCGACTATATCCTTAAACCATTTGACCAGCAGGAGATCGGTAAAGCACTGGAAAAGTACAAGCGTTTGACCGGAGCAGGCGCACCCGCCCCTGACCGGTTACCGTTAAAGGAGTTGGCCGAGCAGCTTCTGCAACTGAAAAAAAACTACAGAAAATCTTTCCTGGTACATTACCGGGACAAGCTCATTCCCGTAGAGTCCGCCAAGGTCTGCTGGTTTTATACCGCCAATGAGATCGTGTACGCACATGTTGCCGATAACCGGCAATACGTGATTGACCTAACGATGGAGCAACTGGATAAAGAACTGGATCCCGAAGTATTCTTCAGGGCGAACCGGCAGTTTATCGTCAACCGGGCGGCAATCCAGGAGGTTAATTTTTATTTTAATGGCCGGCTATCCCTGAAGGTAAACCCCGAAACGCCGGAGAAAGTACTGATCAGTAAAGCCCGTGTCCCCGAATTTAAAAGCTGGATGAACAAGTGATTCATACACTTTACCGCCGATTTTGACAGGCTCACCCATTTGATAAAAATAGACAGAAGCCGGACTTCGCATCTTTGAGTTAATCAAAGTTTCGGATTATGGAACATGCATTCGTATACAAAAGGTGGGTTGGAATCTTTCTGCTCATACTCATTCTGACCGAGATTATCTGGAGTTGGAAGAAGGACAAAAAAGTGTACCAGGTAAAGGAAACCTTCAGCAACCTGGCCATACTCTTCGGTTTTCAGTTATCTAAGTTTGTATTTGCAGGTTATCAACTCGCGGTATTAAGTCTTTCAGCCATGCTGGCTTTGTTCAGTCTTCCGCGCAACCTGCTGGTCTTTCTACTGACTTTTATCGCCGTTGACTTTGTGTACTATTGGTTCCACCGGCTATCGCACCGATGGAAACCACTCTGGGCATTTCACCTGATCCATCATTCCGCCCTATCCATGAACCTGACCACGGCCTACCGGCTGAACTGGTTTAGCGCCCTGGTGAGCCCGTTGTTCTTTGTCCCGCTTGCTCTGTTGGGGCTACCAGCCGATTTTATCGTTATCGCTTATAGCCTTAACCTGCTGTACCAGTTCTTTTTGCATACGGAAGCGATTGGCAAACTCGGCCCAATCGAAGGAATCATCGATACGCCATCGGCCCATCGGGTACATCATGGGTCAAACCCCGAATATATCGATAAGAATTTTGGCGGTGTATTGCTGGTGTGGGACCGCCTGTTCGGAACCTATCAGCCGGAAACTGTTAGGGTAAACTACGGCATAACCACCGGGTTTATCAGCCATAACCCTTTCCGACTGGTCTTCCAGGGTTTCATCGACCTGTTCAAAGGTAAGCTCAACGCTAAGGGTTAACAGTTCACCCCTAGTTTTGTCAGCTTAACCGGTAACCGCAAAACGTTAATTTTTTATTTCACTCCAATTCAGGTATTACATTTAAAAACAATCGTTATGAAAAAGATCATTTTAAGTTTAGTTATCGCCCTTTTGGCCACAGCAGCTGAGGCACAGGTAAGGGTAGTTGTAAGAAGGCCAGTACGCCACGTTGTAATCGCACGCCCGGTCGTAGCTGTAAGACCGGCAGTGGTAAGATCGGCAATTGTACGACCTACCCCGGTCGCCGTTGTGCGTCCGGTAGTCCGTCGGCGCGTCGTAGTGTTGCACTGATATAGCTTTAGTTACTGTTCCGGGGTGAAACACACGTAATACTCGACATACGGTTTACCGCATTTCACCCCGCTTTTTGACAGGCTTATCCTGAAAGGACTTTAATATAAATAAATATGCAGGTAACTTGCATGAACAAAAAGCAAAGACCATTAAGATTTTAAAACAAAGGCTATAATGCTCACGATAGATTCGTTTCCACCGAAAACAACTTATAAGATGAAAAACAAGATCATATCTTTCCGGATAGCGTCAGTCACCGCTATCCTGGCATTATTTTCAGCTATTACTGGTGCCAAGGCGCAAACGCCTGATCTGAAAACTTCAACACCTGAACAAAGAGCCGAATGGCAGAATAAGCTAATGAAGGAAAAGTTGAAGCTAACAGACACCCAGTATCATCAGGTCAGCAACCTCAACCTGGAATATGCACGAAAAATGCAGCCTGTCATCACGGGCGAGGGTAGCCGGTTTTCACGCGGTAAAAAAGCGAGAGCATTGATGAAGGAAAAAGAGGATAAGCTAAAGCAATTACTAACAAAAGAACAATTCGAAGCCTACCAGCAGGACATAAAGGAAAAGATGAGTGCGGCTAAGGAAGCCTTTATGCAAAGTAAGAATCCTTAAATAACCATTATGAAAAAGCATTTTTTTTCGATGATCGTGATCGTATTCGCCTGCATTACAACAGCATCAGCACAATACGACTTCAGCAAGGTGGATAACTGGCTCGAAGAAAACACCCCCAATATGGGTGGCCGTTCGGTATTGATGATCTATAAAGACGGCAAGATCATTTATACCAAAGCGGTGAACGAACTGAGCGGCCGGCAGAAGATGGTCGGAAAGTTCATGGCCCGCAGGCTGGGCAAAACTATTAACACAGATGACTTTACATCCACTACAAAGCAGATGATTGCCAGTTGCAGCAAATGGTACAGCGCCGCCCTGGTGATGACCTTTGTGGATGAAGGAAAATTAAAGTTAACCGATACCGTGGGTAAATACCTGCCTGTTCTTACACAACATGGTAAAGGCAATATTACCATCGCTCAATGCCTGTCGCACACAACGGGTATTAAAGCTCCGGATTTGAAGGAGAGCCTGCAAGAGTGGAAGAACGTGGGTAGTATGGACGAAGCTATTGCCCAGATCGCCTCCCTGCCAATGGAAGGAAAGCCAGGAACCGTTTTCCATTACAGCAATGCCGGTTTGCAGATTGCCGGCGCGGTGATCGAAAAGATCAGCGGCAAAAGTTTCGAAACCCTGTTTGCCGAGCGTATAGCGATGCCACTGGCCATGAAGAATACCGATTTCGGTAACGGCAAGGTGGCGCTACCCGCTGGCGGCGGCCGTAGTACGGCCGAAGATTATATGAACTTCCTGGTGATGATCCTGAATAAAGGCACTTTCAACGGCAAACGTATCCTGAACGAGGGCAGCGTGGTACAGATGCAGGTTAACAGACTAACACCTGATGTAAAAATTGCTTATTCGCCCGCGGAGGCAGGCGGGATTGGCTATGGTTTCGGGGAGTGGATAGTGGAAAAATCTGCCGTAACCGGCAACACCACTACCGTCAGTAGTCCGGGCCTTTTCGGTAGTTTCCCATGGGTAGACAATGAGCGGAAGTATGCAGCCTTTTTACTCACTTTTTATATCAAAAATGACGGCAGACAAGAACGGTACAAGCAGCTGAGGACGCTGGTGAATGAAGCCATCAGGTGATAGCATCACGAGGAATGAGCTCGAGTAAAGAGTTAGTGACCGCACCTTTTATCAGGCTTGGTATAACCCGCGTACATACTCCACGTAAAATTGCGATTGGTTTTGTTTCAGGTAGGCAGAGTAAGCATTATAGATCACCGCATTACAATCTCATTTTATATAGGCCAGGGCCGGATCTTTTATAAACAGTGAGTCTACAACCTGAAACACAAAATCCTGTACTTTAGGGTTAGTAAGATCCAGCACTAACTGATTGCGGAAAAAATATTCTTCACGATGTGGCTGCTTTATCACCCAATCCGGATGTCTGTGATAGAGCTCGCTTTTCGGATTTACCATCTCCGGCTCAATCAAGATGCCGAACTTCACCCCCTCGGCTTGTGCTTCACGTGCAATGGCCACACTACCATCAGGTAGTTTCTTCCGGCTCTCCTGCCAGTCGCCCAAACCTGCATGATCGTCGTTTCAATACCCAGTTGTCCTCTGTGCAACAACATTCGTTAGATTATCGCTGGCAGGTGGGAATAAGTACTAATTCTTTGATTACAGGTCTGGTAAGGCTTTAAAGCTCAAAGACGGAGAGAAAGCCAAGATCGGGAAGCTATCCCTAAACAATCGAAAGTTTTAACAGTGGCGAATGGGTGGATGAAGATCATTAAAGCTGCGTACGTAAGTGGTTTCGGCTAAATTTATCATGATTTTGGATAAATCTTTTAAGGCGTTAACAAGGTTATTTGTATCATCAAAACAATCAATATGAAAGTATTTGTTACAGGAGCTTCTGGCTTCGTAGGTACTGCCGTTGTGCAGGAATTATTAAAGGCCGGTCACCAGGTGCTGGGGTTGGCGCGTTCGGAAGCATCGGCCGCCAAATTAAAAGCTGCCGGTGCAGAAGTTCATTATGGCGATCTGGAAAACCTGGATAGCCTTTGCAAAGGCACGGCCAAAAGCGACGGGGTGATTCATTGCGGTTTTATCCACGACTTTACCCGCTTCGCGGAAGTTTGCGCAATAGATGAGCGAGCAATAGAGGCAATGACGGCGGTTTTAGAGGGTTCGGACCGTCCGCTAATCGTCACTTCCGGTACCGCGTTGGTAAGCCCCGGCAATCTGGCTACAGAAGAGATGCCATCACCATTCAACTCCGCCTGGCCGCGAGCATCAGAACGTGCAGCAGAGACCGCGGTAGCTAAAGGTGTGCGTGCGGCCATCATGCGGCTGCCGCCTTCTGTGCATGGCGATGGGGATCAACATGGTTTTATTCCTATCCTGGTAAACCTGGCACGCGAAAAAGGTTTCTCAGCCTATATTGGAGACGGCCAGAACCGCTGGAACGCCGGTCATCGACTGGATGTCGGCTTATTGTATCGTTTGGCTTTAGAGCAGGCCACGCCGGGCGCGCGCTACCATGCCAATACAGAGGAAGGCATTACCGTCAAAAGCATTGCAGAAGCTATTGGAACGCAACTAAATCTACCGGTCAGATCCATTGGCGCTGAAGAGGCTGCCAGGCATTTTAGCTGGTTTGCCCATATGGCAGCTATCGATTGCCCGTCTTCGAGTAGATGGACACAGGAGCACTTAAACTGGCAACCAAACCATCCTTTACTTTTAAGTGATATTGAAAACGGTGTTTACACCGGCAGAAAATAAGTATCTTGTATCATGAGCAATTCACCACTCATTCGTTTCAGCACCGTCGGCGACTACCACCGGGCCGCCGGCCTGCTTAAACCCGCGCATCCGCTGATCAGCGTTATTCGCATGGAAACTGTCGGCGTACCGATCGCGAAGGCACCCTTCAGCCTGGTGAGTGATTTTTATTGGATCTCGATGAAAAAAATGCCGCCTATCAAATTCCGGTATGGCCAGCAAACCAGCGATTTTGATGATGGTGTGTTATTCTTTATGTCGCCGGGGCAATTGTTTGGAATAGAAAGTGCGGAACGTATGGCGGACTTTAAAAAACCTGAGGGGTGGATGATCCTGATCCACCCGGATTTTTTTTGGAATACCCCGCTCGCCAAAAACATCAAACATTACGAATTCTTCAGCTATTCTGTGAACGAGGCGCTACACCTTTCTGAAAAGGAAGAAGCAATACTGACCGCTATTGTAAACCAGATTGAACAGGAATATAATACTGGAATTGACCGTTTTAGTCAAAACGTGATCATTGCACAACTAGAGTTATTATTAACCTATTCGGAACGCTTCTATCAGCGGCAATTTATTACTCGTAAAAAATCCGGACATGAGTTGCTGACGCGCCTGGAAGATTACCTGGACAATTATTTTAACAGCGGCGACTTAGCAAAACGGGGCCTTCCCAGCGTGACGGAGATTGCTGAAAGATTGAACATTTCCCCTGGTTATTTAAGCAGCCTGCTCAAAACGCTGACCGGGCAAAATATGCAGCAGCACCTGCACCAAAAGCTGATAGAACTGGCCAAGGAAAAACTTTCCACCACCAATCTCAGCATCAGCGAGATCGCTTATGAACTCGGATTTGAGCATCTGCAATCGTTTAGTAAGTTATTCAAGACGAAGACGAAATTATCACCTCTGGAATTCCGGGTATCGTTCAACTGAAACAACCCGGACGTTACGCTTATCGGCAAAAAAACAATCTCACCTGACACTGTAGAGTATCAAGAAAATTATCTCTGCTCTCGTTTTATTTCAGCAGGTTCTTCAAAAAAGATCACTAAGATTTTCCTTCAGCTATTAAGCCACAGAACAGAAATCTCTATCATAGCTAATTTACGCAAAAGCTGACCATGCAATGATCAGCTTGAACCGCAATAGTGCCTGTCTTTATCAAATCCTCCCATTTTGGGGTGAGTGGGAGAATTTGATAAGGAATTATCTTTGTATAGCTAGTAAACAATCTCACTTAAAAACTTTAAGACAAATGACAACCTCTCAATTGCCTTGGTCTTTTCCGGGCAACAAGATTAACTTAATAAAGTTATTTCCGTTCAGGTATTTCATAGCTGTTTCTTTAACATCATTAGTATTGATTGAGATCAATTGCTGGGAATACTGGTTTATTTCATCCATATCCTCCTGATTCTGCAACTGCCCCAAGATGTAATTCTGCCAAAAACCGTTCGTTTTTATTGCGGTCTCTAACGTGCGTTGATCCTCGGCTTTAAACTTATCGAGATTGATCTGTGTCGGCCCGGATGATTTAATCTTGTCTGCTTCATCCAACACAGAGGATATCAATTTATCCACATTTTGGGGTGCGCAACCGAATGAAACTACCAGGTTATATCGCTGTTTCGGATATTTGACAGTGCTGATCCGAACGCTTGGCGAATAAACACCACCTTCGTCTTCGCGCAACCTTTCCAGTAAGCGAATTTCCAGCGTCTCTTTTAGTGCGTCCAGTTTTAGCTTATTCTGAAAGCTGTAGGTAAACGGCCCGGAAAACACCAGATTTACCGTAGCTTTAGGCTCTGAGCCCTTATATACCTTTCGCTCTATCCACCCGGACGGAATATCGATATTCAAATCCTTCGCCTCTTCTGCTTTACCTTTTGCGGGAAGCGAAGCAATGTATTTTTCTACGAGTGGCTTTACAGCCAATGTATCAATACTTCCGGTGAATACTATCGTAAAACCGCCGTTATTTTTGAACCGTTCCTGAAAAATAGTGTACGCTCGATCAAGATTGACCTGGTTTAATTTCTCTAACGACGGGCCCGTTCTGCGCACATTATGGTTGCCTAATACGGCACTAATGGTATCGCGAAAGACGCTAGCAGGGTCATTAGAACGATTAATAAGCGATGCCTTAGAACGTTCTAAAATTCCATGAAACTGGGCGGAATCTTTACGCGGTTCCGTAATATATGCGTACATTAATTTAAGCGCATTTTCGAGGTTAGCATTATTAGCCTGCCCATAGATATTCTGGGTACGCTCTCCTATTGAAACCTGAATTGCAAGCTGCTTTCCGGAAAGATACTTACTTAGCTGGGTTGTATTATAATTTCCTGCACCAAAAGAAGGAATCATGTTGGCTGCAGTGGCAGACTGATAGTCGGCGTATGTATATAGCGAACTTCCGCCTGGTGCAAAACCACTAAACAAGATTTCATCATTCTTAAAAACCGTTGGTTTTAGCACGACCTTTATACCGTTACTTAAGGTCCATGTGGTGATTCCCAGTTTGCTATTACTACCCCGGCTGACAATTTTACCCGCCACCGGTTCTGCTTTTAAGATATCCTGTGTATTAACCTCATCTTTGAAAGGAAAAATATTTTCTGTCGCTGCAGCTTTCATCCAGCCCACAAAAGTGGCTTCATCCGGCAGATTTGCCTTTTCTTTTTCAGGTGCCGTAATGATGATATCGCGGTTTGTTGTTATTGAAAACAACTGCCCGAGCGTGTTTATGTCATTAATAGTGATATTTGCAATATCTTTCTTTACCAACTCATATTCATAGGAGATACCCGGCGAGGCAGTACCATACAAAAAGTATTGCAAATACTCTTTTACATAACTTTCGGAATTGGTTTTATCCTTTTCTTTAAAGGCCGCTTCAAACTGGGTAAGGTACCCTTTCTTAGCTCTTTCTAATTCTGTACCGTTAAAGCCAAACCGCTTAACACGCTCAGCTTCCCTCCATGCAGCTTTTACACCCTCCTGCAAGTTACCGGGCCTGGCCGTAATAGATAAATTCAAGACATCCAGATTTGCCATAAACGGGCCGATGCCTGCACTCGCACGTAAAAATGGAGGATTGGGTTGTCTTTGCAGTTCGCTGAAACGCTCGCCCAACATCTGGTTAAACAACGCGCGAGCAACACTTTCACGATACTGCTTAATGGTATGCAACGGCAATTGCGGCTGTTTGAATAAAATCTCGGCAGATGTCGTCGGCATTTCCGTATCGGTTAGCGCGATAAACTTATTCGCCCCGGTTAACGGTATGGTGTAATCTGGCCTTGGTTTTTCCTTCACAGGGTTTTTCAGGTCAGCGAATTTCGATTTTATCGTGCGCTCCATCTGATCCACGTTCACATCACCAACTACAATTAGCGCCTGTAGATCCGGGCGGTACCAATCGTTATAAAATCGCCTGATGGTTTCCGGCTTAAAATTATTAAGTACTTCTTCGGTACCTATGGGTAAGCGGCTGGCATATCTCGAATTATTTAAGATAACAGGAAAGAACTTGCTGCGCATCCTGTCACTCGCGCCTTTACCCAGGCGCTTTTCTTCCAGTATCACTCCCCGTTCTTTGTTGATCTCGTTCTCATCAAGGGTTGCACCATGTGCCCAGTCATGCAGAATCTCTATCCCGTTTTTCAAGATTTCAGGATTATCCGAGGGTAGCGGCAACTGATAGACCGTTTCATCAAACCCTGTATAAGCATTAATATCCGCCCCAAAACGCACACCTGATTTTTGCAGATAATTCACCAGTTCGTTCTTGGGAAAATGGGTTGTACCATTGAAGTTCATATGCTCAATAAAGTGAGCTAAACCACGCTGGTCATCCGTTTCCAAAACAGAACCCAGTTTATTTGCCAGGTAAAAAACCACCCTATTTTTCGGCTCTTCATTATGACGGATATAATAGGTGAACCCGTTGGCTAACTTACCCGTGCGTACGGTAGCATCAAATGGTATGACCTGTGCCTGTGCTGAGCAGAACCCGGTTAATAAACTCAGCGCAAAGAAACGTTTAACTTTCATGTACAGACAGCCTATTATTTAAGCAGCGATGCAAGCTTTTGATTTAAAGCCTCGCCACGCAGATTTTTAGCAATAATTTTTCCGGTTGGGTCTATCAGGTAATTTTGCGGAATAGCACGGATACCGTACATCTTGGCGGCACTGTTATCCCAGAATTTAAGATCAGAAACCTGTGTCCACTCCAGGCCGTCCGCTTTGATGGCGGCTAACCAATCTTCTTTTTTTCCGGGCCTGTCTAATGACACGCCCAACACTGTGAAGTTTTTATCTTTATATTGATGATAAGCCTTCAATACGTTGGGGTTTTCCGCACGGCAGGGCCCGCACCATGATGCCCAGAAGTCTAACAATACATATTTACCTTTAAAATCTGCCAATGAAACAGGTTTATCATTTACATCATTCTGCGTAAATACAGGTGCCATAGCGCCAACAGATGTTGCACGGGATGCCTCTATCGATTTAGCAAAATTCTGCCCCGCAGAATTACCTGTAACAACGGGCGACAAGCTCTTGAAAAGCGGTTCAACTACCGGAACATCTATATCCATACCCGCCATATCTACCAAAGCCAGCAGGCTGAGGTACGAATTTGGGTTTTGCTTGATAAATTGCTGCTGAATGGCCTTGCGCTCTTCCTGCGCTTTATTATACCGGGCCTGTAAGCCGTCCATAAAACCCTGATCTTTTTTTTGTTCTTCGCTGGCGGCTTTGTAATCTTCATTAACCATGGCCATTGCATTTTCTGGCCCTGCAACCATTGCTTTGTATCGTTTCTCATCTTCGTTAAGCTTCGAACCGCTGATTTCAGCTTTTTTAACGGAATCTTTAGCAGCGAGGCTTATGGTTCCTTTTTCGAGATAAAGTAAAACCACGTCTGCGTTACGCCCAAGCTTAGACAAGCCCACACCCTGATGATCTAACACCAGTTGTGCCCTGGTTGGTTCGGCAACGGAACCCTTAAATTGAAATTCCCCGTTTTGAACACTGGAAGAATCTGTTACTACTTTACCTGCTGCACGGTAGTTTAAATAGGCTTTAGCTGGAGAAGCAACGTTCCCTATTTTAGCTTTTAAAATAAAATTACCGTCCTGGGCCCAGGCCATTGCAGGTGCAAGGCACAGGGCTAACAAAATTTTTCTTTTCATTAGTTGTTATTTTTTGAATTTTAGGATTGTTTGGTCTTGTCTGATCTGATGATATCTAGGATACCTTCATTCTCGATGATCATCATGCCGTGTTTATCCGTTGTGATACCTTCGGTTAATTTGTAGGTGTATTGCGGCACCATCCCTTTCATTACCGTTGGCAAATAGGTGAAGTGAAAGTTATTACACTCTTTGCTTAAGGTTTCCCCTACTTCCGTGATGTGCGTAGAGATTACAAAAAAGCAATTGCGGTTTTCAGAAAATGCTTTGGTGATTGATAATGTAGCATCATAAGCATCCTTAACATTAGTACCCTTGAACAACTCGTCAAAGATTACGACCAGATCTTGATCTACAGCTACCTGTTCTGCTACAGTTTTTACACGCAGCACTTCTGCGTAGAAATGGCTATAGCCCATATCAATATTATCAGAGATATTGATTGATGAAAACAGGCCGTCTTTTACTGAAAACTCCATTGCACTTGCCGCAACCGGGAAACCCATATGGGCCAGGTAAACGCAAATACCAAAGGATTTCATCAACGTCGACTTACCAGCCATGTTGGCACCGGTAAGAAATATTACGTTACGGTCTTCCTGCAAAGACAGATCATTACCTACTGCGGATTTTAGCGCCGGGTGAAAAAGATTTCCTACGGCTAACGTATTGGCACTTTTTGGAAGTGCATTGGCATAAGTAAAGTTACGCTCGCGTGAAACCCCTGCTACCGCAATCAGCACATCTAACTCATAGATTAAGCTTAATAGCTGCTTCAGTTTTACTTGCATCAGCGTTCTTAAACGATGATCATATTTCACCAGTTTAGCTACAGATAACTGCGTTATTCCCCGCTCCTGCTCCAACCAGTCTAAATCCGGCTGTTTAAAAATATCCTTGATCTGCTGCTGCTGTTCCTGCCAGGCATGACCTGTTTGCTTAATCCCGTTAGCAAAATCATTCAACCGGTTTAGCAGTTCAATGGTGGTGCATACTTCTTTATTTAGATGTTCATAATCTTCATGCTGTGCGGCAACCTGTAAAAGCTTTTTATAAACTATCTGCGCACCTGTTGCTAAAAGATTAACGCCCCCGGCAGAGCGGATATAACTTTCCATTACCTCCGACTCATCAGCCGTAAATGGAAACCTAACCGGATTATTTGAGAAGTATTTAAAAGCGCTGCTGCGTTTGTTGATAGCCTCATTATCCCTCAGCGGGTTTTGAAACATCTGATCCATCAGCTTCCGTCCACCCGTGGTGACAACCGTATCAAAGAGGCTAAGTATGGAGTTATTTTTATGACGACCCGGGATATTCAGGTCATCCAGTGTTTGTTTGTCTGCGAAACTGATCATGGGTCAGGTAGTTTTGTTTTTTCTGCTTCTGATAATCTCCAGAATCCGTTCATTATTAATAATGATCATGCCGTGCCTGTCTGCTGTAATTCCCTGCTCCAACTTGTAGGTGTATACAGGTGTGTTCTTGTTCATTCGGGTTGGCAGGTATACAAAGTTTATGTTGCTGCATTTTTCCTTTAGTATATCTCCTGCTTCAATGATGTGGGTTGAAACCAGGAACATGCAATTGGCTTTTTCTGCAAAGGCCTGTGTAATGGCTACTGTACCTTCAAAAGCATCTTTCACATTGGTCCCTCTGAAGAGCTCGTCGAATATGATGAACAGGTTTTTTCCGGTGCTTAACTCTTTGGCTACCTTTTTTACCCTGAGCACTTCAGCGTAAAAGTGACTGTTGCCAGAACCCAGGTCGTCCGGCAGGTTGATGGTTGTAAACAGACCGTCGCGCACAGAAAACTGCATTTTTGATGCCGCTACCGGGAAGCCCATATGGGCAAGATAAATAGCCACACCGAGCGATTTCATGAAGGTAGATTTACCGGCCATATTAACGCCGGTAAGGAAAATGACATTGCTTTGGGGGGTAATGTCAATACTGTTTGCTATAGCACCATTAACCAGCGGGTGGCGCACATCTGTTAGCGAAATGGTGTTTAACCCTTTAGCCAAAGCCAGGGGAAAAACGTATCCGTTTTTTTTTGCCACTTCTGCTACCGAGATAAATACATCTATCCGGTAAATAAATGCCAACAACTGCTTTATCTTATTCCTGTACTGAAACCGGAGCACTTTATCTGTATCTGCCACCTGCTCATAAGCGAGCTTTGCACCAGTCAGGCTGTTCCGTATGTTAAGTATCTCTTCATCAGCTAACAAATTGATGATATCCTGCCAGTCACTAATTGCTAACGATAGCTCTTTCGAAGACTTTATCTGTCCTATAAAAGCGCTTGCGGTGCGAATTATATCGATGATAGCTACTACACCATTGTGAATGGTTTTGTAATCACCATCGGCGGAAATCAGTTGGCTGAACTTACGGCTCAGATTATCATCCTGTTTCGACAGCATGGTTCTCTCGTCCGTCATGGCCAGGTACATTTCCGCATTATCCAGATGTTCTGTCTGAAACGGAAATATGGTACCCTTATCAGTAAAGAGCTGCATAACCAGGCTTCTGGCGTTTATTTCTTCCGCGTCATCTAACGGCTGAAGAAACATCTGCTCCAAGATATCTGCGCCGCCACGGGTACGCGTACTATTAAAAAGATTAAAAATTGAGCTGCCGCCCGGACGTCCGAATATTTTCAAATCATCCAGGGTCTGCTTATCAGTGCTAAAACTCATCCTTTTTGTGTGCTTAGTAAGGGCTTTGAGGGAGAAAGCAAGTGCGATCTCCCATCTGATGCCCACTCATTAACTAACTGATATTAATTTCTTCTTCTCTTGAATAGTATGATTGCACCGGCAATTGCAATTATAGCCGGAATGATGCCCTTGCATAACCACGACAACATATCTATCTGCCCTCTTGTAACCTTCAGATCCGTATCTCTTGCCTCTGGCCTTGTGGTATCTATCGGGAAGGCGCCATTGCTTAACCATCTGAAAATGCCGGCATTAAAATATTGGTTCTCCCCTCTCTTCGCTCGGGACAATTCGCCGTTGCTAATAAAGTCCGCATCACCACATACAACAATCCGTTGTTGCGCGCCGTTAATGTTCCTGGTTAAAGTAACGGCTAACGGGAACGTGCCTTTTTCATCGCCTGCAGCGGCGTTGAACTGCAGATCAGCTGTGGTCAGATCAACATTTTGCGATTGCGATGCCGGTTGTCGTGAAAGTTGCTTGTTCCAGCCACCTTCGGCACTTAATAGCAACGGTTCTACTTTAAAGGCTGCATTGGAAGTCATGCCAACAGCTGCGGCACCCTGAACAGCTACGGTAGCGCCGACTGTTTGCATCCGGCTGATATTAGAATCTAATTTTAAAGCTGTTGGGGAAACGCTTGCGTTAATAAAGCCTGGGGTATATTTTTTGTCTGGCTTTACCAATATTCCGGGTTGCAACTGCACCCCTAATGTTTGCAAAAATGGATTGAGTACCTGCTGCCTGCCCGGCTCACCAGAGATTAGCATATTGCCACCTTTGTTAATATGATTAGTAAGCTTTTGCTGCTCTTGGGTATCAAACACCGCGGTAGGGTCTGCCACTACCACAATGCTCGCGTCAGCCGGAATTTCCTGCTTCGCCAGGTTTACCGTATCTATATCAAATCCCTGGTTAATTAAAGCGTTCCGCCTTATTTTAAGTGTGCTCATTAACTGGTAATCGCGGTCTGCTTTACTTTCTGTAGACCTTTCGTTATTGCCTGTCAGGAAAACAACTTTAGGAACTTTTACCACCAGTCGTTTAATAGCAGCCATAACTTCTGCCTCGTCTGCATAGGGGTCGGTATCTCCCATGTAGAATCTCAGGAAAGTACTCTTCCCTTTATACTCTAATTTTCGCACCAGTAAATACCCTTCTGGTTTCAGGTCTACAAGCTTATCTATCTGTGTCGGCGACATAAAAAGGCTGCGACTGACATCCATCATCGTCCCCATCTTGTCTGCAATCTGATTCAGATCGGTAACGCCTCGCAGGTTAGGGTTATGTTCATAATCACGAAAATCGGGCTCAACAGGCTTTTGATAGTAATACTTATAATCAACCTCCATACCCGGGATAAACCTTTTATACTGCTCCAGTTTGGACAAATCTGCATTGCGTGCCGAAGGTAAAACCGGCCATAAGTTTGGCGCCAGCATGTTAGCGTAGGTAGTTACTTTTAATTCGCCATCTATTTTTTTGGCAATTTCGCGGCTGTTCTCAGTAATGGTTAATGACTGGTTACTTGTGGCATCCAGGTAACCGGTAAGTACAGGTCTTGAAGTGAGATAACCCAAAAACAAAGCCGCAAAAAGTAACAGTACATACCGGCCTGCTTTTACCGTCAAGGGCTTTAACTCGCGTTCTGATTTTAGTTTCAGGACACATAGCACCAAAAACGAGCAAATGATAATCAGGTAATAAAACACATCTTTAGTGGTAATTAAACCGGCAATCATCTTTTCTGTACGGCCAGATATAGACAGGAAATACGTGAGATCTCTCACAAAATCATATTCCTGCCATAGAATGCCTACAAACCTGAGCACGGTAAATACGGCCAGGGTACTGATAGCAGCCACCACCTGGTAGGTAGTAAGGCATGACATAAACAAACCGATGGCAGCATAGGTACAGATTAAAAGATACAAACCAAACAGACCTGAAAGGATGAGGCCGATGTCTGCATGGGTGATAAAGAGTGAGCCAATAATTCCATAGATTCCTAAAGCGGCAATAAGTGTTAACCCATATCCTATGATTGCCAGATATTTACCGAGGATAATCTGGGTGAGTTTTACCGGTGATGAAAGCAATAATTTTATTGATCCGCTGCTGGTCTCGCGGCTCATCAAACCCATTGTTAATATCGGCAGGTACAGATAAAGATAGCCCTGCATAATAGTGAACAAGCCTGAGTTACCAGCAAAAAGTGAGCGTGTTATTGCCCCTGGGTAGTAACCGAGTGAAAGACTTGTGCGTATCCCCTGCATGGAGCCTAAAAAGCCAATACTGCACTGGATTATAAAAATGGCCAATACCAACCAGGCCACCGGCGAATAAAATAGAATGCTCAGTTCTAACCTGGCTATTTTAAAAATCTTTCTCATCTGTTTTATCTTGATTTTTTATTAGATAACTGTGCGAAAACTTCATCAAGCGAGCTCTTCTCCAGCATGATCTCTTTTAGTTCCCAGCCGTTTTGCACGCTTAGTTTTATCAGTTGCTTCGACAGATCAGAAGAAGCCCTGAACCGCAGACGGTAACTTCCGGCACTGACAGGCTCGACGGCAGTAATACCGGGTATGCTGGTCAGCTCTGCTGTAGAGGGCGGGTTATCCATTGATAGCAGCATAGAATCCGGCATGATATAGTTGTTAAAGGCATCCATCGTATCTGCAAAAACCATCTTGCCGTTCTCTATCATTTTAACTTCTTTGCAAATCGCCTGTACTTCAGAAAGAATGTGGGTAGAGAATATCACTGCCCTTTCTTCTGCAATCTCCCTAATGAGTTTACGTACCTCGAGGATCTGATTTGGATCAAGGCCATTGGTGGGTTCATCCAACACCACCAGCTTCGGTTTATGGATAATGGCCTGTGCAATACCCACGCGCTGACGGTAGCCGCCGGAGAGATTACGCAATATCCGGTTAGAAAAATGGGCTACACCGCATTTTTCCATTACCTTTTGTACGGCGTTTTTAATTTCATTTTTATGAACATTGCGGATCTCGGCACAATAAGTCAGATATTCCTCCACGGTAAGTTCAAGGTGTAAGGGCGCGTGCTGCGGAAGAAAACCGATTCTTTTTTTTGCTTCTTCAGGCTCTTCCCTGATGTCGATCCCGTCGATGTAGACGCTACCCTCTGTTTGGTTGAGCACTCCGCAAAGGATATTCATGGTGGTAGATTTACCGGCACCATTAGACCCCAGCAGGCCGAGTACACCTACTTCGTCTATTTCAAAATTGATGTCGCGGATGGCCCAATCCCGGGTATATCTGTGCGACAGGTTTTCTATTCTTACAATACTTTTTTTCACTTATATGGTATTTTTGATACGTAGCTACCTGTTCGGAGTAACTTCTTCAGCTATTCGCGTTAAATTTTTTGACCATGAAATGGTTCTGTACTTTATGGGTTATTCACCATATCCGGATGTCCTTTGAGGTAAAAGTTCGGGATGCGCAACGTCAGCCGTTCCGGCTTCAATGTAAACTGTGTGCTTCCACCGCCTGTTAAGAATAGCGTATGCGTTGCAGCAGCTGTGCCGGTAAATACCGGATCAACCGAAAGCCTGCGCATATCCCACCATCGGTAACCCAACCCCGCAAATTCGCGCTGACGTTCATTGATGATAAATTTGACCAAGGCATTTTGGTTGCCGGATACAGACGAGGGCACAGTTGCATCTGCGGCAGGCATGCGGTTTTTGCGTAGCGTTTCTACATCTGTTACAGCACCGGTAAGGTCATTTGTTCTTGCCTTTGCCTCAGCACGCAACAAATACAAATCGGGCATTTCTAAACCGATACGCGCGTAAGACGAGTAAGGTACCGTATACCTGCGGACGCGGCCGCCTTCAATGGTAGTTTGGTCTTGTTGTAAATTTGTGAAAAGGTTTAGGCGAAGGTCTGACGCGCTAAAAAGTGACAAGGTTTTAGGGTCTATTGTTAGGAAGTCATTACCGAAATTATTGCCGTCGTAGTTACCAGAATAAGAGGCGACGAAAACAACAGATTCTGTGAGATCTGTAAGATTATTATAAGGCGTATTAGGGCCATAAATCGGGTCAATAGGCTGAAAGGCCCCATTGGCAGCAAATGCCTGGTTATAATCATACAACTTAGGTATGGCTCCCATTTTACCAAGGTCTGTAAATGCCGCATTTAACATACTTAGCGCATCTGTATTTTTACCCATAAACAGATAAACCTTACCCAGAAACCCTTCTGCAGCCGCCCGCGACCACCTGGTTCTGATTTTGGGTGCCGTATTCAAATCCGGCAGAGCCGCGGTTATGTCGCTGATGATAAAATCATACATCTGCTGCAGGGTACCACGTTTAAAATCAGTAGCGGTAATGTCTGCAGTGGTAATCATCGGGAAACCAGGATCGCTACCTGCAGTGGAAGCATTATAAGGCTTAGCAAAATAGTTGATTAACTGAAAATTTGTGAATGCCCTGGTAACCTTTGCTTCGGCCGCCACTTCCTTTTTTTGTTGCAAGGTTCCACCGTCAGAACCATTTACCTCGTTAATTATTTTGTTCAGCGTATAGATATTGCCGAAGATTGTTTGAAGAAACAGCGGCCTGTCAGAATTGCTGTAAGATGCGGTCGACGGCACAAAAATGTCCGGGTTCCATTGAAACAAAAGATTTGCTTCCGGCGAACTGCTTTGATTAAAGTAATTTTCTTCTGCAGATACGTCATCCCCCATCAGCATTGCAGGTTGCCATATACCGATAGTACCATACAGGTAGAAGGTAGAACTGTTCATCAGCAGATTATAATCCTCGTAGTTTTTTGCCACAAGCTGACCTTTAGGTACAACTTCTAAAAAACTTTTTTTGCAGGATACCATCGCCATCGACAGTGCGATGAATGCAACTGTTGCTTTATGAATATATTTTAGCATGATCTTGTCTGATTAATGTGATTTAAAAGTTTACGTTTGCGCCGATTGTAATGGCATGCTGGCCAAGCGGTGTTCCCCGGCCGCCCAATTGAAAGCTTTGATACTCTGGATCTATCCCATATTTATTGGCTTTCCATAACAGGATATTACTTACCTGCAGCCTAAGTACAGCGCTTTCTATTTTTAACCATTTTGTAACCGACGGATTAAGATTGTAGGCCAGCGAGGCATCTCTAAGTTTTAGGTAAGAAGCGCTAACCACATTGATATCTGCCTTTGTATAGAAATCCGTGTTTCGCTGGGAATAGTTATAGAACATATCCGGAACATAAGCAGGGATATCGGTAATTTTTTCATCACCGGGTTGTTTCCAACGGTTTACAAAGTCAGAAGAGACGTTTCCACTTAAGCCTGAATTTGCCACGGTAAGCCTGCCTCCGTAAAATTGGTTTACATCTCTGCGCATCACCGCACCTAAACTATAAACCATGTTGGCAGTAAGTTCAAATTGTTTATAGCGGAAAGTATTGCTGACGCCGCCGTTAATTTTAGGGATGATAGAACCTTTGTAAACCAGGTCTGCTACACCAGGTGCCTGAGGATCTTTGGTAACGGTACCATTTGCGAGTTTGATCTGAGGGTCGCCCACCTTATCCAGACCGGCGTACTGATAAGCATACAGCGGTGACATCGGTTTTCCGATTACATAGAGAGCGCTTAGCCTGGAGTATACATTATTCTCGTACGACTGCGGAGCTGAATAACTTGCTAACTTGTTGTTATTATAGGCGAATACTATTCCGGATGACCATGTAAAATTAGTTGTTCTAATGTTTACACTGTTCAGCCCTGTATTGATACCATTGTTGGTGAGGTTACCGATGTTAGATGTTGCAGAACTTTGCCCGGTAAAAGGGTCCAGATCTACACGTCCCAATAAATCTGTGGTATTTTTATGGTAATATTCAATAGTACCGGTAAGGCGGCTGTTAAATACACCAAAATCAACACCGATATTGGTAGTATGGGTGCTTTCCCATCCTAATTTTCTATTTGCAGTAGAAGAAATGTTGTATTCTTTCCCTGCAATTAGCGGGTATGATAAATAGTTACCTGTCGGATCTGACAGCACATCGAATGTGGTTGCAGCACCTACATATGGCGAGTTACCGGTGATACCATAAGTTGCGCGGAGCGCCAGGTTGTTCAACCATTTTACGCCTTTCAAAAATTGCTCCTGGGTAACGTTCCACTTAGCGCCAAAACTGTATACCGGTTTATTCTGGGCAGATACATCACTACCGAACAGGTTACTATGGTCAACCCGCCAGCTGGCATCTACGCTATACTTCCGGTTGAAGGTATAGCTACCCAGGGCAAAGTATGAATTAAAACGTGTCCTGGCTTCCATCGGGAAAAAAGGCTGAAAAGAATAATATCCATAGCCGGTTACTGTACCAGGCACGCCGCGGCTAAGCGTCAGATAATTAATTAATGGATAGGTTTGCAAATCCTCATCATAACCTAACAGGTTGGTAGTTATACTGCTGCTAAAGCTCTCTCTAGCCTCTTGTCCACCTTGCAGGCTGATTAGGTCATTACCCCCGCGACCAGAATAAGTATAAACCAATTGGTTTCTTACGGTCCAGTTTCGCTGATTAGATGTAATGCTACGGTAATTACCGCCCGTATTCGGCAGCAAGTAGGTTGGCGGCCCGCCATTTGTGCCAGGGATAGTTAAGCTTACCAACTGTCTTCTCAATGCATATTCCTGATGATCGTCGTAACCGGTAGCTGTACCCGGTGCTACCAGGTAGCCGTAGGTACCCAGGTAACTTAGCCCCTTCCAAAGCTTCACCGTAGCATTGGCTACCATATTCACAGAGATGGTGTTACTTCTTGAGTGGCCGTAGTTCAACTCGTCCAACGGGCTGTAGGTTTGCAAGTCGATACCGCTGGCTTGCTGATAATCTGCCCTTTGCTGTGGCGATAAACCGCCCAGGTAGGGCATATTTATATTATTGCCATTTGCATCTTTAAAAAGCTGATAAGGTATGGCATCGGCACCGATACTCATCGCGTTTTTGCTACTGGTTAAGGTATTAACCAATGAAGTGTTTAATGAGAATGCAAAGCGTTGGTTGGGGGTATAGTTTTGATTAAGGTCTACACGGTAAGTATTATTCTTATCACCCAACCTATTGGTCTGCACGTCTGTATAACCTAACGAGGTATAAAATGAATACGAATTGCTACCGCCAGATGCAGAAAGTGTATGGTTGGTGGTAAAAGCATTACGCATCCACAGATCTTTAATCTGCTGCTTGTTATTAATTCCTGACAGGCTATCTAATTTTGCATTTGCCTGTGCAGCTGTAAGCAGTCCCATATTCTGATCATACAAGATCTGTTCGTGGGGGGCTATAAATTGATTGTAATAAAGTGAACCGTAGGGGAATTTAACCGGGTTAAAAGTTTCTTTAGCCGCCTGTATATATTGACTGGAATTTAAGAAACGCTGATAGTTTAAATTCGGCTTGCCCTGGTAATAAACAAAACCCTGGTAGCTTACTTTTAACCGCTGGTTTTTAGCACCGCTTTTAGTAACAATGACAACAACCCCGTTAGCAGCCTGGGCACCCCAGATGGCCGCCGCCGCAGCGTCCTTTAAGACAGTAATATCTTCAATATCATCCACGTTAATAGAGCCAAAATCTGTTACAATCACCCCATTTACTACATAAAGCGGCTCTGTAGATAATTTAGTACTGCTTGTCCCCCTGATTAAAGCACTGCGGGTTGAAGCATGGGTAATTCTATCCACTGTAACATTCTGACTGACGGTTAACCCAGGGATTTGCCCGTCCAGGCGGCCAATCACATCCATGGTATTGCTACGGGTTGAAAACGTTTTCATATCCGGTTTAGAGAACGAGCCGGTAGCCCTTTCTTTAGAAAGGTTTTGATAACCGGTATGCACAATCACTTCTTTTAAACGGGCAGATACGGTGTGTAGAACAATGTTCTGGAACGTCATATTCCGCTTTACTTTAAAAGTGTAGGTTTGATAGCCAATGTAAGACACCCCCAATTCGTCGCCCTCTTCAGCGTCCATGTAAAACAGGCCATTCTCGTTTGTCACATAGGTAATTTCCCCGCCATTGGGCAGCGGCTTTTGTTTTTTCACAAAAAACACGGTAGCCCGGTTAAGAGGGGCACCTGTGCTATCTGTAATCCTACCCTTTACTTGCACCGGTCCTTCGAAAAAGGATTTCACCTTATCGAGGATTGAAGGGGTTGACGGCTTTAAAATAATGCTGTGACCGACAATAGAATAGGTGACAGGCATATCTTTGAAACAGGCGTCCAAAGCCTTATTAATGCTTACGTTAGAAACGTTTACACTGATTGGAGCAGTTTTAAGATTATTTTCGTCGTAAATAAAGTTAAACGGGGCCTGGCTTTCTATTTTCTGTAGCACCTTCTCTAACGCCGCCTTATTCTCGTGCAGTGTTATCTGGCTGTAGCTCTTGGCGCTTGCATTAATAAGACCGATTATAAGCAGTAATGTAGACAACTTCATAATCCTTAACAGAAGTTTTATGCGGGACGGGCATGGTTGCTTCGCCCCCGTAGAAAAAGCAGTAAAATTCATTACATTTGTGATGTTTTGGGTTAATACTTAAACGCATTTCAAATTCAGTTTATCCGCTTATAGCGGAAGGGTTAATCCAAAATTTCGCCGTGGACGTGCGCCAACACTTCCGCGGTTTTTTTTGAACTTACCTTTCGGGGGCTAATTCAATTTCGTATAGAATTCATCATAGTTTATGGGTTAGGGGTTAATCATATTATTAATTAGTTGTTCTGTATAACTATTGCATTTCCTTCCATCCGCATCTTTATCCCCAGTTTGGAAAGGATTTCCAACATCCGCGAAGCATTTTCTGCCCTTAGCACCTTACCGGTAATGGCTACATCAGGTATATTGCCTTCGTATTTCACATCGACATTGTACCATCTTGCAAACTGCTGCATTACCTCCTGAAGATTTGCGTGTTTGAAACGGAAATAGCCATTTTTCCAGGCCACGGCGGTCTCAATATCCACCTGGTTCACCTCTATTTTATGATTTGCTGCTTTAAGCACAGCTTGCTCGCCCGGTTTAATCACCGCGGATTGCCCCGCTGTCGAAACTTTTACACTCCCTTCCAGCAAGGTTGTCCGCACTGCCCGCTCATCTTTGTAGGCATTAATATTAAAATGAGTACCTAACACCTCAACTGTTTGATCACCTGCGACCACCCTAAACGGCTTCGTTTTATTGTGGGCCACTTCGAAATAAGCCTGGCCGGAAATTTCGACACGACGCTCATTACCAATAAAGGTTACCGGATAGCGGATTGATGACGAGGCATCCAGGATAACTTTGGTGCCATCTGAAAGGGTTAACTGGTAAGTACCCCCGGCAGGGGTAAGCATGGTATTGTACACTGGCGCCTTTTGCAATGTACTTGCTTGCGCCTGGTAGCTCAATTGCCCTGAAGCTGTTTTATGGACAGCAACATTACCCTGCGTTGTAATTATACCGTTACCGGCATCTGTTAATGATAACCGCTCGCCATTATTTAAAACAAGAATAGCTTTGTTTCCACCCGGGGTAGTTGTCTGGGCAATTTTCGCGATAACCTCTTGTTGGTCGCCGTTAGAATGATTCGCAAAAAAGTATATACCTACAGCAGCAAATAACAGTACCGCCGCTGCCACACTCAGTTTACGCCATAAGGTTAAAGGATTCGATTTTCTGGTTTGAGCAGACAAGCGGGCCCAGATTTCATTCAAATCGGCTTCTCTTTCGTTATCTGGGATATCTGCCAGACCCTGCTGTTCAAATTGAAGATACCAGGCTTCTATCAGCCCTTTCTCTTCTTCTGAAGCAGTACCGTTATTATATTTACTGATTAGTTCTAAAACCTTTTGTCTTTGCATAATATCAAAGCAGGATAATCATCCGCTAATTATAGTAAAGACAAGATAGTTAGAGGCAAGGGGTATATAAATTTTGAAAAAATCACACTTTATTTAAAATAACCTAAAAATTCGTTAGCAGAATAATATAAATTACTATACCAAGGCGCATTCTAAGGATTTTTAAAGCATTTTTTATCTGTTTTTTCACCGTTTCTTCTGAAATCGACAACTCTTCGGCAATTTCTTTATGAGAAAGGTGGCTCTTACGGCTCAACTCAAATACCTCGCGCATTTTTGGAGGTAATGCGGCGATTTCCTTTTCAATAATTTCCATTAATTGCCGCTCGCGTATCAAATGATCGGTCGAAGCAACATAATTATTGGCATAAACCAGCAATGAATCTACGTATCTAGACTCCACCTTTTCATGCTCAATTATATTCAATATACGGTTTCTGGTAGCTGTATATAAATAAGCAGAAAGCGTAGTGGTTAGAAATATATCTTGCCTTTTTGTCCACAAGGCAGCAAACAGCTCCTGGATCACGTCATTGGCTGCTTCCCTGTCTCCCAACTTTTTATAAGCATGCGTATGCAACAGCCATTTGTAGCGATTGTAAATTTCAGCGTACGCTTCCTCGCTTCCTTCGCGAAGTAAAGAAACCAATTCTTGGTCAGATGCTGTATTGAGGGCGGGCAACGTTAAATTAATTTACACTAAGTTAACGGAAAAAGTATTGACTTACAATAGTACTCGCTTACAAGTTAGATTTTTTAGATTTTACTATCTCCAAACGGTCAAGGGTAGCAGCAGTAGCTGCTATTCACTATAACCTTATTAACCGATAGCTTTTTTTGTCTAAAGGACAAGGGATAAATTTTTACTTTGAAGACTTATCAAATATCTCCGCGAGCTTATTTGTTAAGTCTTCACTTCTCAAATCTTTAGCTATCATTTTCCCGTTAGGATCTACTAACACGTTTGATGGTATACTGCGTATGCCGTATTCCAAGGCTGCATTATTATCCCATCCTTTAAGATCTGAAACCTGCGTCCACGGTAAATTGTCATCATGAATAGCGTTTATCCAAGCGGCTTTCTTGCCCGGAAAATCAAACGATACCCCCAGAACTGTAAATCCCTTCGCATTATATTTATTATAGGCATTCAGAACATTAGGGTTCTCAGCCTGACAAGGACCGCACCAGCTTGCCCAAAAATCAACCAATACATATTTTCCTCTAAAATCCGAAAGTTTTACCCCTTTACCATCTGGTGTGTATTGGGTAAAATCCGAGGCATCATCGCCAATTTTATTTTTAGACAATGATGCCAAAAGCATTCTTATCTGATCCCCTGTTTCGCTGTTTTTAAGTTTTGGCGAAAGTTTATTAAAAGCAGATGCCGTATTAGCATTAAGCATTGGTATGCCTGCAGTTTGTTTCAGTGCAATTAAACTTAAATATGAATTAGGGTAAATTTTAGCAAGCTCTAAACCAGTAGCAACTAAATCGGTCCGGAGCTGTTTTTCTCTCGCAATTATTTTTGATACAGTTTCTCCGTCATTTCGCTGAGTATCACTTAAGTTTTTAAATTCGTTATCTAAAGCCTTTAATTTATTTTGAATGGGTTTAAGTAGGTCATTCCATTTTGAACGGACTTTATTAATATTTGAGTTAATAATGCTGCTTTTAAGCGAATCATTACCGGTTATACTTAAAATCCCAGCCTCTAAATAAAAATCGATAACGTCAAATCGTTCTCCGCTAACACCTTTATCTCTTAACGGGTTTTTATTACGTGAAAGATAAACAAGCTGAGGATTTCTAATTGTGCCAGTGATGCTAAATATTCCGTTCTTTACATCAGAAGAATCGCAGGCGTACTGTCCGTTATCGATTTCTTTAAGCAGGTAAATTTTGTCTGAATTTTTAAGGCCCTTAACATTTCCGTTAATGGTAAATTTTTGTTGAGCCATTAAAGAGACCGGTAAAAGGCAGCAGGCTAACAGGACAGTTCTTTTTGTCATTCAGTATTTATTGTGATAAGCTAAATATAACGATGTTATTTAGTAAAAAAGCTCCCTAAATATTGGGTATGCGCCTAAGCGGCCTTTTTATTCTTACAGCCCGAAGATCAGGCTTATGTTAATGATAAGTGTAATTTTAATAGCTTATCTACTTAGCTCTGTTTCATACAAAACCGCTCCGTTATAACTAATAGCTTTTACATTGATGCGGTTATCATTCATAGAGAAATACATAAAGCCATTCTCGGATGCCTGGAATTTACTGTACGGGATCCCAGATGATACCTGAGTGAGTTCTGACCCTGCACCCGAGATAAACATGTGGGTATGGCCTTCGGGCTTTAAATGCTGAAGGGAATGATCGTGCCCGGAAAGGTAAATATCCACCTTATGCTTTTCGAATGTCTCCGTCAGTCTTTTTCTAATGGTGAGGGTATCATAATTGCTGATGCGCGGGCCAACGGTGTAAGTTGGATGATGCCCCACTACAATCTTCCACTTTATGTCCGATCCTGCATTGCTCAATGTTTCATTAATCCACGCGATCTGCTTTTCACTGTACTCGTTTTTTGCATCGAACAGCATAGGGTCTGTGTCAATCATTACAAACAGCGCTTTTCCCTGGTTCAGCTTAAATTCCTTCTTGTAGTAACGCGCGGGCATGTTCCAGCGCCTGCTCACCTTGGAATATCTGACCTGTGCGTCGGGGTCGCCGTGCCAGTCATGATTACCCAGTATCACATGCCAGTCGCAATGTAATGAGTGCGCCGTATAAATATCCTCGAACGTGGATCGAAACTGCGGGTCCTGCTCGCTGATGACTCCGTTAGGATAAAAATTATCCCCAACGGAAATTACAAAGTTGTTGGGGTGTGTTTTAGCCCATTCCCCCATTTGGCGCCCGGTTTCAATCTGCTTATACTCCCCACTTCGCCCCCAATCACCAATAGCCAAAAAATGCAGCGAAAAATCATCGGCGAGTGCAGCCCTCGGCGATACATCATCACTACTCAAATTGGTAACTTTATCTTCGGCTAGACTGGTTAACGGTGCTATTAAAGATGCGCTAAGAGCGGTAACCGCAGTGCTTTTAACAAAATCGCGACGTTTCATGAATGTTCAGGATGAAATTGAAAGCCCAAAACTAACAAAACAATATTAGCTGCGCGTTACCATTTTTATACATTTGAAAAGCAGCAAAGTGCAAATGGTCAGTCCGACTAATTTAAAAGCTTGTGGTAACCACGAGCTTTAAAGAATCATTCCGAAGCCTGGTACGTAGCCAGGTTTGCAATTTAACTTGATCCGCTTTTCTAATACGGGTCTTAAAAGAGGTAACCGCTACCGGAACCGTGTCTTTCAGAATGGAATCACCTCCGCTATATATCACTGCATGATTAATGCTAAGCGATTGAAGCGTAGGGTATAACACGCGCATCTCCTTAAACACGTTCGGGTTGGGATTGACAGCTTTGGACTTAGTTTGAATAACAGTATCTGTATGCTTCCGGCTGCTGAAAACATCTTCCAGGATGCTGGCTTTGATCTGCGACAGATCTAACTGCTGTTTTGCATCCAGCCCTTGCCGGATGTGCAACTTTACATCCGACAATTTATAGTCAGCCAGATTCTTGCGGATACTATCCTGCTTGCTTTTATCTAAATGTTCGCCTAATAAGAGTACTTCTATCGATTTCTCCTTCCGGCTGTACTTAAAAGATTTGGATACTACCTGCGTTTTCAGATGCTGAAATTGTTCTTCAATAAATTTATTGGCATTAGCTTCGAAGATACTTTTATCAACAATACGGTAAGCCATTACAATGCTGGGGATAATGGTAATAATCACAATCGCAATCATATACCGGGTTACCTTTCGCTCTATTCCGGGTTCTTCAAACTGTTTGTGGTGCAGTTTAAGGTATCGTGTCATCAGGTAAGTAGCAATGGCAATAAAAACACTATTGATAAAATAAAGATAAAGTGCACCAATGAAATAGTACCAGTGACCTGTTGCAATGCCAAAACCTGCTGTACAAAGCGGAGGCATCAAAGCGGTGGCAATAGCCACACCCGGCACTACGTTAGTTTTCTCTTTTCTCGAAGCTGCAACCATACCTGCAAGCCCGCCAAAAAAAGCAATAAATACGTCCCATATAGATGGCGATGTTCGGGCTAGTAATTCTGATTGAGCTTCGTGTAAAGGAGAGATAGAGAAATAGATGGTCGAGGTAATTACACTAATGATCGTTGCGATTAATAAGTTTCTTCCACCTTTTTTTACCAGATCCAAATCGTTAATACCGATGCCCAGACCAATACCCATCACAGGACCCATAATCGGCGAAATCAGCATCGCGCCTATGATCACGGCTGTCGAGTTAACATTCAGCCCGATAGAAGCAATGAATATCGCAAAAATAAGGGCCCATAGGTTAACGCCCTTAAAGTCTACATTTTTCCGGATTGACTCAACAATCACTGGTTCTTCAGCCCGGTCTTCGTGAAGATTAAAACGATGATCCAGAAAGCCCAGAATTCTTGTAAATGGGTTTATCATATCAGCAGTTGAATTAGTAAATGCTTTCTTAAGCAGCCTTTTTACCGGTTAAAAGCAGCACAATACCACCAATGACTAATATGCCGCCCGCATACGGTGGCCAGTTTATTGTTTTCTCCTTTTCTGCAGATACCTGTAGTGGACCTGCGTCAATCACTTTTTCCTTTTTGGTATAGGTAAATCCTGTCCAGATTAACATCGCAATACCAACGATCAGCAAAATAATTCCAAGGGTTCTGTTCATAATATGAAGGTAATAATGATGGGGTCTTTTAGGTCAGGGAGCACCTGATCGTTATTCATAGCCAACAGCTTTCCCTTTTTTTTGTTTACGTCTTGAACCGTCTATGGATAGTTTTTCAAGTACACCTAATGAGGATAAGTATGAAGAATTAGTTCGTTAAAAATACTAGAAGACCTGCCCCAAATAGACTAAAAAAGTAGAATTTATTAAACGAAACAAACAAATTGTGATGCTAAATTAAAGTTGACCATTAATCAAGGTCTTGTAGCCTCACTTCGCTGGCGCGCTTAAAGTTATTGTTGATAATAGCTTGGTTTCCGTCTAAAAGGATACTCTTAGGCAAGGAGGAGATGTTGTATTGCTTCTTCAGATACTCAGTTTGTACATCATCTGCAAACAGATTAACCATTTGTAACTGATGTTTTGCTGAAAGCTTTCTCCAAGCGTCCAATGAACTATCAATACAAACATTAATCACCAATAAATTTTTGCTGTATTTATACATCGAATAGATTTTGTTTTCAAAAGAAAACTCTTGTATACAAGGGGCGCACCAGCTAGCCCAAAAGTTAATTATGATCAGATGGTTCTTAAACTGAGACAGTTCAACTGTGTTACCCCTGCCATCCATCAGCCGGAAACCGGGAGCTTTCTTACCCATCAAAGGCAAAGAAAACCTGGCCTGACTTACCGAATCCAAAATTTTCCTATTTTGGGGATTCGCGAAAGTCACCCCTCGGAGTAAATCTTCATAATTACTTTTGGAACGCGCATAGGCATCGTATAGCAGACGCATTTTGACAACATCCCCGATCTCATTTTTCTCGAACTCGTTTTCAGCCACTGCAAGCATGGTGGCAGGAAGTAAAGAATCAGGTTTATTTTTATTAATAGCGGCGTCTCTCAGCCTGAAAACGGCATACCATAGGTATTCACTGCTTAGTTGCACCGATGGCCCTATAAGCGGTGTTTCCTTGTCGAATCGGTAATAACCGCTGTCTAATTTCATTTTTCGCCCGGATTTAAACGACAGATCAAACGGAACATGATGTTTTAAGAAGGCGTTGTTATACATCAATCTCCAAAACTCATATTCCTTAAACAATCCGGGTAAAGGGCGATCATAGTTTTTTAGAAAGTCAAGGTTAAGTTTGTTGATGGAATCAGCCAAGGCTGGAAAATCATTGAAATCCTTAATTTGGCCCCCGGCCTGATAATAGACATTGTTGCTTCGGGCCACTTTAAAATAGTCCTGATAATAGTTGTTTTCGTCCGAGAGGTCGCCTTCAAATTTTAATTTAATAGGATTTTTATTCTCTATGATACACCTTACATTTTTACCCGGCGCGGTGTAAATTGAAAAGAGCACAGACGTAAATTGAACAAAATCAGCATAGTTCATTTTGATCTTTATCGTACTTGATTTGCCGGGAGCGATTTTTTCTTCTATTAAACCTTCAGATATGGGTAGATAAAATGATATACGCCCTTTTAAGTTAATCGTGTCTTTCGTTTGATTTATTACCGTTATCGTCGCATTTTTTCCGGTGAGGCTTATTCCCTGTTCCAATCTTTGGTTTTTATCACCAATTTTATCGAGACTTTGCCCCTTTAAATGATTCAGGCATAAACAGGCAAGTAGAATAAAGAATAATAAACGCATTACCAAAACTAATTATTTAGTTTTAAAGTCCAAATAGCCTCCCTGAAAAGGTCAATGCATCATAAAGATCAAACATTAGAATTCGGCTTGGTTTGATTTGCAAAAAACGCTTTTACCCATTAATAGCATTTACCAATCCATCGCCTTACTAAGCATGTGCCTATAGTTTTCCCCAACAGGTATTTGTTCATCTTTAATGACAACCATATTACGGTCAATGCGTTCAGCATACGAACAATTGATCAGGTATGAACGGTGCACCCTTAAAAACCTATGCGACGGCAACAATTCGCTTAGGTACTTCATGGTCATATGTGTAAGGTAACGGCCTTTGATTGTATGCAACTGAATATAATCTTTGATGGATTGTGCGTACAACAACTCATTGTGCATCACCTTAACCAATTGGCCCGACACCTTAAAATAAGTATAGTCTTTTTCCGAGGGCGTTTCGGTATGATGGGTTTTAAACAGACGGTGGATACTTTTTGTAAATCGCTCATAAGTGATCGGTTTTACCAGGTAGTCCACAGCTTCCAGTTCAAACCCATCAACTGCGTACTCGCTGTAAGCGGTGGTAAAAATTACAGCGGGAGGATTTTTCAGGGAACGCCATAAATCGAGGCCGCTTAACCTGGGCATTTTAACATCTAAAAAAACCAGGTCTGGCTGTAGCCTGCTTATCATTTCGTACGCTTGCAGCGCGTTACTGCAACTGCCGACTGACATCAGTTCAGGTGTCCGGGCAATATAAGCATCCAGCACCTGCCGGGCTAATGGTTCATCATCTACAATCAGGCACCTCATCATGGTTAAGACAGCGTTAGGTGTACGCGATATTGCCGTTCATCCTCCTGAACCTCTAGCAAATACCGATCAGGATAAAGCAGCTCAAGCCTTTTACAAACGTTTTCTATTCCAATGCCCGGTTCTTGCCGGTTAACGTCTGTTGGCTTGCTGTTCACTACTTCTAATATAAGTTCTTGCTCGGTCCGGCAAATAACAATACGGACAAATCCTTCCCCGGTTTCCTCTGCTAAGCCATGTTTAAAGGCATTCTCTATAAAAGGCAAGAGCAACAGGGGCTCAATCTGATGGCTTTCATCTACTCCTTGTACGTCAAAACTAATTTCTTTTTCACCGGCATACCTCATCTTTTCTACTTCTACATAGCTGCCAAGAAACTTAATCTCCTGCTGTAGAGGCACCCTGCTTTGGTTAGCTTCATACAGGATATAGCGCATCAGCTCACCCAAACGAGCCACCATGGAAGCAGTCATAGGTGAGTTTTGTAAAGCCAGTGAGTAAATATTATTGATGGTATTAAAAAAGAAATGCGGATGAAGCTGTGCTTTCAGGTAATTCAGTTCCGAGAACAACTGCTGTTCCTTAAGCGTCTTCATCGCCTCGCTTTGTTGTAAAGTGCGGATGAGAAAGGCTAAACCTAATAGCGGAAAGAAAACAGAAATAAAAAGATAGTTCACCGCAAAATAAAGATGTGTAGTAGAAGCACGCGCACGGATATCCGCAGAAATAAAGGCTGAATGCCTAATGATCCAGTTCAGCACGTAGTGATGCGCTAACTGATTGACAAATACAAATCCAATCAGACAAAGAAGTACTGCCCAAATCTTCCCCCTCAGAACATATGGCTTAAGGAATAGCCAATAAAACAGGCCATACAAGATAAAGCTGTATACCCCACAAACCAGCCGGTAATCCAGATCCTCGGCAAAGCGAGATACATCATGCTGTTCATATGCGCTGTATTCGAGATCGCTGATGACGGAGATCAGGAACGAGATGAAAAAGAGCACAAAAAGTTCAATACGCAGGTATTTCCAATTCCACTTTGCTCGGCGCATTTGCATAGCGGTAAATTAACTATTATCGATCAGCTTTTTAAGGCGTAACGCATGTATTTCGACAAACCCCATGATCTTTTAGACGAAGCGTTAGCTGAAGCCTTCCGTCGAATTTCCAGGCGTCTTGGTCTAATTATCCAGCGCACCAGGATAAACCATAGCTACATTTGGTTAAAACACCCTCACATCATGAAATACTTATACAGCGTTATCCTACTTATAAGCTTTGCTTTCACTCTTAACAAAAAAGCTGCTCCCAGCTATACCATCACCGGGACGGTAAATGGTTTGGAAGACGGCACGTGGCTTTACTTACGATTGGCTAAACCAGATAGGGATATTGACTCATGCCAGGTCCGTGCTGGTCATTTTCAAATGAAGGGTCTAATCCATGATAAAGCTATCCTGGTTTACCTTCATACGGCCCGCTACACCAACTATGTAGCGTTCTGGCTGGAAAATACCCCTATTACGATTCAGGTCAAAGCCGGAGAATTCAAGAAAGGAACAATTACTGGTTCGGCAACTGAGGAAGAACGTAAACGGTTTGATCTGCTCAAAAAGCCTTTAGCTATCCAGATGGATAGCCTGGAAAAAGTGCGAGAGGCAACACAGGATCGGGAAACGCGTAAAAGGCTATCCGTACAATTATCCGGTCTAAAGAAATTAGATGCCCAAACGGACAGGGACTATGTACGTAGCCACCCGAACTCGCTGATTGCCGCTAATTTGCTCAGTATTTATGCGTCAAGCTGGGGAAAAGACACCGCTTCTGTTTTGTATAACAATATGAGCGCTAACATTAAAGCATCCGGTTATGGTAAAGATATTAGTGAGTTTATATCATTAAACCGTGACATTAAAGTAGGCGGCCAATATGTGGATTTCCAGCAAAACAACATAGGGGGCAAAGCAATAAGACTGTCGGATATTAAAGCCCGATATATTCTGGTCGACTTCTGGGCATCCTGGTGCGGCCCCTGCCGCGAGGAAAACCCAAACCTGGTTAAGACGTACGGCCGCTATAAAGATAAAGGCTTTGCCGTGCTGGGCGTGTCCCTTGATGATAATAAACAACGGTGGCTAAAAGCAGTAGCAGATGACCATCTAACCTGGGAAAACGTTAGCGATCTGCGCGGCGATCAGAATAAGGCCGCCCTTATTTATGGCATCACCGGCATACCGGATAACTTTCTGATCGACGATAAAGGTACCATCATTGCCCGCAACCTACGCGGCCAGGCACTTGATGACAAACTGAAGGAGCTGCTGCGATAAACACCGTCACCGTATAAACGCTTATGGCAGTTAGATACCCGTGATCCATGCAGACATTTTACAACGCGGGACAAAATGACAATTGCTTACACCACCATGAATAACACTTGCCTTGGTTTCACTCCAGGTATCGCTATCCTATTCAGGCTTTGAAGCTAACAAACCCACAACTTAAAAGAATAAAAAACTCCCTGAAGGTTGCTTTTTCCGAAAACACCCCTATCCTCCGTTAAATTCGGCGCTAATTATCTACAAAAGTTTATTTTCCTAAGGTTTTCTTTATTAACCATCGTAAATTGCGTTATATAATTATTGATTAATTATTTTTAGCTGATACCCAATTGCTGTGAAAAGTTCTTTTGCCGTAAGCGCCTTAGTTTACGCGTTTTTGCTTTTTTTTGTGGCTTGCTCCCCAAAAAAAACTGATCGTAACCGAACTGTTTATATCCGATCAGAAAACGGCCGGTATACGCTGATAAAAAACGGCCGCCCCTTTTTTGTGCGCGGCGCTGCAGGTTATACCAATCTGGCTACATTAAGGCAGGCAGGCGGAAATACCATCCGTACCTGGGATACCCTACGCCTGGGAACCATCCTGAAAGATGCTGAACAAAACGGTCTGTCGGTAATTGTAGGGCTTGATATGCCCGACAATCAAAACATGGATTGGTTTTACAACAACCGGGCTACAGTTTCTGCTTTGTTGAAATCGTACCAAAAAATTGTAGACCGGTATAAAAACAGCCCCGCGTTGCTTTGCTGGTGCCTCGGTAACGAGCTCCCTTTTCCGCTTAAACCTTCTTTTTATAAGTTCTACCAAACTTTTAATGACATGGTGGGCATGATTCATTCAATTGACCCGAACCACCCGGTTACCACTACTGTAATTAACTTTCAGCCCCAAAACATCCTCAACATTAAGTACCGCACAGATATTGATTTTATCTCTATCAATATTTTCGGTGAATTGCGAAATCTGAACCAACAGCTTGACAAATACAAGCGGCTATGGGACGGGCCGTTCATGATCACAGAATGGGGAATTGACGGGCCATGGTTAGCCCATGACCAAACCACCTGGAATGCCTATATTGAAGAAAACAGCACAAAAAAAGCAGAGCAATACATTTCAGTATATCAGAAATACATGCCTGTCCGCAATCCGCGGTACTTGGGTTCGCTGGTATTCTATTGGGGCCAGAAACAGGAAACCACCCCTACCTGGTTTAGTTTGTTTGACCGCGAGGGCAATCGTTCTGAAGCGGTAAACGCAATGCAGTATCTCTGGACCTCTAAAAAGAGCGACATAAAAGTTCCGCAGATCAGGTACATGTTATTGAATGAAAAAGGCTCGCGCGATAACATCTTCCTGAAGCCAGACAGCATGGCGAATGCCCATGTCATGCTTAATGATCAAGACTATGCTAAGTATAGCTACGAATGGCAGCTGATGGCAGAGGACTGGTACCAACCAGACAACCACAACAGCACTAAAGCCTTAAAGCCGATAGGTGCTATACAAACCGGTATAGGAAAAACCGCTTTCCCCTTCCGCGTTCCTCATAAAGAGGGCGCATACCGGGTTTACGTCTACATCCGTGCCAAAAACCACACTTTTGCTACCTGTAATACGCCATTTTATGTTCTGCCCGCACCATGAGAGTACCACATAAAATAAAACAACCCACCCGCGGGCAGTATGTTGTACTCAGGCTGATGATCGTAATCGGGCTTTGCTCGGTGTTCTTTCTTTTGCGGTCGCTTTTTGCGAGAGAAGCAATGGGCGAACGACACCTTTACATCCTGTTAATGGCAGCCTTTACTTTTACCAGTTTTAAGGTTTTGTATGAATGGTATCATTACTGGTCTATCACTGTTCCCGAAGCACCAACTAAGCAACGCGAATGGACAGTAGACATTCTTACTACATTTTGCGAGGGCGAACCCTATGAAATGATTGTGGAGACTCTGAGTGCCATACAGCAGATCACCCACCCGCATGAGACCTACCTTTGCGATGAAGCGGACGACCCTTATCTGCGCGAAGTGTGCAGGCAGTTAGGTGTGCATCACATTACCCGCGAGATAAAAATTGATGCCAAGGCAGGTAACATCAACAATGCGTTAAGATTTTGCAAAGGTGAGTTGTGCGTAGTACTGGACCCCGACCACGTGCCCAACCCTGACTTTTTAGACCATGTGGTAGATCATTTTAATGATGAAAACGTTGGATATGTGCAGGTAGTACAGGCCTACAAAAACCACGATATAAGCTGGGTGGCAAAAGGCGCGGCACAACAAACCTACCAGTTCTACGGCCCCATGATGATGACCATGCACGCTTACGGAACCGCGCAGGCGATTGGGGCAAACTGTACCTTTCGCCGCAGTGCTTTAGATTCAATCGGCGGGCACGCTGCAGGCCTTGCAGAAGACATGCACACCTCTATGCAGTTGCACGCTAAGGGCTGGAAATCTGTTTATGTACCAGTAGTGGTAACCGAAGGCCTCGTCCCGGCGACACTCTCCGCCTATTATAAACAGCAGTTGAAATGGTCGCGCGGGGTGTTCGAGCTATTGGTTACATCATATATCAAACTGTTCACCAAATTTAATTGGAGGCAAAAATTGCATTACGGCCTGCTGCCGCTTTTTTACCTTTCCGGCTTCGTATTTCTCATTAACTTTATAGTTCCCATTATTTCTTTAACTATAGGTGCCTATCCCCTTAAGGTAGATTTCTCTGCATTTGCACTGGTGAGCCTTCCGTTCGTCACCTCTGTCATTGCCATCAGGCACTACGTACAGCGCTGGGTAATGGAAGAGAATGAACAGGGTTTTCATATTATTGGTGGCTTTTTACTTATCGTCACCTGGTGGGTGTTTATCGTAGGGTTCATTTATACTATTATCAGGAAAAAAGTCCCTTATATACCAACGCCTAAAGATATTGCTGACGAAAAAAACTTGCTCATCAACATCCCGAACATTAGCATTTTCATCCTATCAGCTGCGGCCATTGCATTCAGCCTGTATACAGATTTGAACCCTTATAACCTGATTATGGCGGGTATGGCGGCAATTAACTGCTGCTTTATGGTATTTAGTGTAATGATCAGCCAGCAGTTTGCATTCAGAACTTATAAGCAAACCAAGCCCATTATTACGGCTATAGCTAAACGGGTAAAAGCGTTGAAAGTAAGTTTCTGGTTTTTCAGGCGGCGGCTTTATTCCGGTGCGCGCAGTGTAGCGTTTATGTTTGTGATCCTGGCCGTATGTGCAAGCCTGTTCGAGTTTAAATACAAATCGCGCGATAGTAACAAAGAGCGACCTATAAAACGGGAACGCGTTTTCCTGTCCGGTATTTTTTACCCTGCTGCCCAGGGGGGTATCACTTCTATAAACAATGTACAAACACTGCAAACTGCACAGCATGTACATTTTGGTTTAATCTCTGCCTATATACCCTGGGGTGATAGCAGTAGCTGCTTCCCTTCCAAAACGATGCTTGATTCGATCTACGCCAACCATTCTGTCCCGATGATCACCTGGGAGCCCTGGCAGAAGTTATTTAAACATGGTGGTATTGCTGTGAAAGACACGCTTGTTTTTTCGCATATTCTTAAAGGGCAATTCGATAAATACATTGACCGGTTTGCTTTGCACTTAAAGGCCACTCGCCAGCCTGTTTTCCTGCGCTTCGCGCACGAGGCGGATAACCCGTTCTACCCCTGGTCTCAACGGGGTGGTAATACACCCGCACAGTTTAAGGCGGCCTGGAAATACGTTCACCAGCGTTTCGACAAGCTTGGCGTTTACAACGTGGCTTGGGTTTGGAACCCATGGAAACCGCAGAACGTGGAAAAATATTTCCCGGGGGATGATTATGTAGATTGGATCGGTGTAACCGGCCTTAACTTTGGCAGCCATAATCCAGGCGGTAAGTCTTACGGCTTCGCCCAGCTTTATACCCCGTACCACCGCCTGGCGCTAACGCGCCGAAATATCCCGGTGATGATCGCAGAGTTTGGCGCTTTAAACCAGGACAGCTTGCAGCGGCAATGGTTACAACAAGCCCGAAAAGATATTGCTACACAATTTGGTGAAGTGCAGGGACTAGTGCTGTTCAACACCGCTTTTGACCATAACATACCAGACGGCTCGACAGGTGTATTGAATTGGACAGTAGCTGATGCCGGTGTTTTAAAAAGTGTTTTTAAAAACAGCACTAAAATTGATGGAGAACGGGCTTTAACTAACGCATCTCCGGCAGCAAACAGCAATGCTTATTTTTCAAAAACACTGGATAGTATCCGGGGTGTTATTTATGCCAAACAACGATATTGGTACAAAAACCCTGCTCCGCTGACGAAGAAAGTGATCAGAACGGATTTTACAATGATTAAAAATGTTGGCGCAAATACCATCAAGATCTTCGGACCTAACCATTATTATGATCGCTCAACCACCGAAGTGGCAAAGAATACCCATTTAAACATTCTCTACTGTTTCTGGCTTCCCGATGCGGCCAATTTTACACGGGACAGCACCATCTTAAATGCCTTCGCTAAGGTGGTCATCTCTAACATCCGTTCTAAACGTACCGATCCGGCCATAAAATCATGGAACCTGGGAAACACTCCACTGCAACAACTTAAAGCCCTTTACTTACAACCACAGCTTTTTGCAGCACAGGAAAAGTATATCCGCTGGCTGGCCGGGCTGGTTGCAGCAATAAAAAAAGAAGACCCTTCACGGCCGCTAACGATGGATCTTATCGCCGATCCTTCACTCCTGCCCTTGAGCGCACGTTTGCACGAAAGTATTCCCCAGATTGATGGGTTTGGTTTAAGGGTAAACAATCTGATCGATACAACGATGATACACGATATATGCGTTCCCTACTTTTTTAGCTATATCCGCCCGAAGCAATACAAAAAAGTTACCGGTTTAAAAAAAGGAGCTGTTGTAGAAGAATGGCAAGACCAGCAGACCGATAATAATATTGACTTTGATGGCTTGAACGACATGTGGGGAAGGCAAAAACCCGAACTTGCGCTGCTTAGTAAACTTTGGAACGGTCACGAATTGCCGAATAATTTACCGCAGGTGAAGATCCTTCGCCCGGCAGCTACCACACTTCCGGGCGCTTTGCTCACCTACCATGCACTGGTTTATCAAAATAACGAATGGCAACTGGCTAACCCGCGAACTTCGGCTCTAACATTTGAATGGCGTTTGCTGGAACTTGATCAGTATGGCCATGTCACCAGCATGACCAGTGTCGGCAACGGTGCCAGTATCAAATTAAGCATCCCCGAAAATGCCGGGCAATACCGCCTGCTGCTTACAGGTGTAAAAGGCGCGCAGGCGACACTCGCTATTTCCACACTTAACCTTCCGCTATGAATTCATCAAAACGCAGCGCATTTATAATTATCGTATCAGTTATTGTACTGTTATCAGTAGCGGCTTTCTATTTCAAGCAGCCCCTTAAAAAGCGTTGGGCTAACGAAGCTGTGGAACGTTTTGATGATATATCTGTTGGGGTATTTAACCGTAGAGATGCCAGGCCTTTTGTGTTACCTGAAAAGTTAGCCCACCTTACCCTCATCTGGCGTAACACTGCTCTTTGGAACGATGATGCACGGTTGAAAGAAGCTATTGCCCGTGGCAATGTTTTAGTTACAATTGAAACCTGGTCTAACGAGACATGGGGCAGTGCCGGCGCAGACAATAACGTACTTGCCGAAACGCTGAAAGGCAACTTTGATGCGCAGATAAACCGTCTTGCCGCTATCGCTAAATCTTCCGGTCACATGCTTTTGGTACGCTGGAACCCGGACATGGAAGTACCCGTACAAAGATACCCCTGGCAATTGCAATCACCTAAACAATATATCGAAGCCTTCAATTATTTCAGTGCTCAATTAAAACGCAAGGCGCCAAATGTAAAACTGATCTGGGCGCCATCCGGCTATCCTGGCGATAGCGAGTATTGGCCCGACGCAAAAAACGTTGACCTCATCAGTATTACTCTGAAAGGAACTTCGGAACAGATGCTCGCAGAGAATCCTTATACTTTGCTATCTGCACCCAAATTATTGGCGGCTAAACTGCACCATATGCGATTTATGGCTAAACCGGTAATTATTCTTGGCAGTCAACAACTCAACCCGTCCAATTTCAGACAACGCTGGGTTGAAGATTTTGCGGATACTGTTCAGAAGTACCGTAACACCATCTATTCGCCTGGATATTTTATAGAAAGCATCCCTTCGAAACCTACTCGGATCCAACTTAAAGTGGGCGTGTTCGACGAAAAAAAACGAATTAACCAACTGCCCGGCATCAGCGTAGAACACATTTTTACTGATTGGGGCGAGATACAAAGAGGAGATTTTAAACTTAAATTCGACAGTACTATCTCCCGCAAGCATGATGCTATCGTAACGGTAGAACCCTGGAAAGATACAACCCATCGCTCCGACCCGAACGTGCTTGAGCATGTGGTAAAAGGGAATTACGACAAAACAATTAAAAAGCTTTTTGCTGTCATCTCTAATAGTGGGCAAACAGTTTATCTTCGATGGGCACATGAAATGGAAATCCCTATTCACCGGTATGCCTGGCAAAGTTCAGACCCGATTACCTACATAAACGCATTTCGCCATTTTATGGCTTTTGCCAAAGCATCTAATATCCGCAAAGTATGGGGCCCGGCGGGCGATCGCGGCTCTGCAGATTGGTTTCCGGGAACTGATGCTGTAGACTTCATTAGTATAGCTATTTATGGCTTGCCGGACAAAAACATTACGGATTACAATAGGCAGGAATCTTTTGCGACGATTTTCGACCGGAAAAATTACCGTATGCGTTTTCTTGAAAAGCCGTTTTTCATTACAGAGTTTGGGATTAAAGGTCCGGAGCGTTACCAGCGTAAGTGGTTGCACGATGCCGCATCCGTTATCAAACAGAATAAACAGGTTTTTGGAGTTTGCTACTTCAATTTGTATGATAACCCGAAAGCATGGGGAAATATAGAAGCGCCAGACTGGAGTATTTCAACCGCAAGCATGACCGCCTTTTTGAAAGATTTAAACTTGCAGTAGTTCACTTAGCTGCAATGGATTGAGAATTTATATCCAAAAAGCCATTCCGCCTTATTAATTCAACAACAATATTATATTATCAGTATATTATATTTATCTTAGGTGGACGTAATAGTTTCTTTGTGAACGGTTGGGCAGATAAAATTTCAAGAGGATCCGATTTAACGTCTGACTGGCATGCCTTTATTTATCAATCAAGTGAGCCAGCTTTTAAACGTATTTATACCCATTACTTTCATTACTTTTCTTTTATTGGTAATAAGAAAGGGTTTGATGCCGCATTAACACAGGACACTATTAACGAACTGTTTCTTTATGTATGGGAAAATCAGGAACGGTTGCCGCATGTTAAAAACCACCATAACTACCTGGTAACTTCGTTTCTACGCAGGCTCTATAAAGACGACAGCATTGAAACAGAAGATGTAGCCGGTTTAACAGACCTGCCGGATTCGCTGGTGGTTCCATCAGCAGAAACCATACACATCTATAATAACATTAATAGCAGGCATAGTGAAGCGCTGCTGAAAGTGGTAAATAATTTACCAGAACGGCAGCGATTGATGATCTACCAGAAGTTTTATCTGGGTTTATCTTATAACGAGATTGCAGAAAGCAACAATGTTTCAATAAATACTGTATACAATACCATCTACAAGGCTATTTCGAACCTCAGAAACGCCATTAATGATGAAGACATACTAATCTTCAGCCTTGCTTCGGCTTTTGTTTTATTTTTTTTATTTTTTTTCAGATAAGAGTAGTGAAAACGGGAGATTAATTACTCTATTGTTTGAAAAGCAATAGAAATGGATCAAATTCAATCCGAAAACTTACTCAAAGAAGAATCTTTTATAAATTTTTGCCTTGAAAAGAACGACAACGACGTCCTTTACTGGCAGGAATGGATTAAAGAACATCCTGAGAGTGAGCCGGAGATAAAAAAACTCCGAAACCTTATCACCTCTTTAAGTATTTCATCAGCGCAACAACAGGCACAATCGCAATATGTAATTTTGCAGCAAAGTATAAAGCGCCCGGCCAACATTATTTACAAGCTAAAAATCCGACGGCTATCTTATTATGCGGCGGCCTCCTTTTTAATTTTCGCTTTAATTGGTTCGTATTTCCTGTTTACCCACAAAGGCACGCAGAACAACTACAGCGCAAATAAGAAACACGACATTTCGCCTGGCGGTAACAAAGCCTTGCTGATTTTAGCAAATGGAAAGAAGATTGATCTTTCTGACGCAAAAAGTGGCCTGATAGCGAGCGAAAAAGGCGTTAGCATTTCGAAAAGCGCTGATGGCCAGATTGTTTACAAGGTTAATGAAACATCTGCTACCCGCAATGAGGTAACAGCCGTGATGAATACTATCCAGACACCAGCCAAGGGCCAGTTTATGGTGGTTTTACCGGACGGTACTAAAGTTTGGCTGAATGCTAAAACCACTTTTAAATACCCTTCCGTGTTTAATCAGGACGTAAGGCAGGTTGAGCTAAATGGCGAAGCCTACTTCGAGGTGGCGCACCAAAATATCCCCGGAACCAAAAAACGTGTACGTTTTATAGTTAAAACGATAGTTGCCGGCCAGGCAGATAAAGACCAGTATATTGAAGTATTAGGTACCCATTTTAATGTGAATTGCTATGAGGACGAACCTTCGGCTATTACTACTCTTCTTGAGGGTAGCGTTAAGGTAAGTCAGCCTGCTCGAAATCGTGAGGCCATGCTGCTTCCCGGCCAGCAATTGATCAATGGCGAAGGCAAATTCAACGTGGCTGAAGCCAATACTGATGCTGCGATTGCCTGGAAGAACGGTGATTTTGTATTCCACGAAGATATCCGCAGCGCTTTAAGAAAAGTAGCGCGTTGGTATGATGTGGAAATTAGTTATCAGCCCGGTGCCCCTGAACACCTGATGTTAGGCGGATGGATATCCCGGCAAAACAAACTGTCAGAAGTGCTAAACCTGATGGAAGCCACTGGCAAAGTACATCTTAAACTTGAAGGAAGGAGGGTTTTGGTCACAGAATAGCTACTAATAAACGATCCAATCCCTGGTAAATAAAAAAGCCAAAAGTGCTGCGAACACTCCTGGCCCTTATTTGCCTGGTTTTACCTGAATTAAACTAACAGTTAAACCCGCAAAAACGCTGGTGCTTCCAACAATAGCGTTTTGCAACAACAAACTAACAAATGTATAAAATTTATACTATTGATTTTGTCGTGCCCAAACGACAGCTCCAAAAAACCCTGCGTATTATGCGATGGACCACCCTGTTTCTATTGGTTGGCCTTCTTCAGGTAAGTGCGGCAAGCCTTGGCCAGCGCGTTACACTGAAGAAGCAAAATGCTTCTGTTGAAAGTGTATTACAGGAAATACACCGTCAGAGCGGTTTCGACATTGTTTACGACCTGAATGTCCTGTCAAAATCAAAACCAGTTACCATTGATCTGAAAGACGCTACCGTTCAGGAAGCATTGTCTTTAACGTTATCTGGCCTGCCGCTAAATTTCGAGGTGGAAAACAAGAAGATCGTGATCAGGCAGAAAACCTTTCTGGAGAAAATTAAAGACGTTATCCCCACAAAAGTTGATTTCCGCTGTGTAGTTACTGATAGCCTTGGCAATACCTTGCCAGGGGCTACTGCTTATGTTAAATTTTCTAAAACAGGCTACGTAGCCGATTCAAAAGGTGAGTTTGTAGTACCTAACGTTGCTGAAGCAGGCGTAGTGCTTGTAGTATCCTATTTAGGCTACCAGACGCAAGAAGTTTATTTTAACGTGCGTGATAAAAGCCCCTTCAAAATCACCATGAAGCCAGCCATGAACCGCTTAAACGAGGTTTCGGTTATTTATGATGGTTTTACCAAAATATCAAAAGAGCGTGCAGCCGGTGCTTACTCTACTGTAGACCGCGATCAGATTCTATCTACGCCAAGCCCCAATTTATTAGAAAGGCTTGTAGGTAAAATGCCAGGCGTAAACTTCGATATCAGGAGTAATACCATCCAAGTCAGAGGAGTGAATGATTATACGACCGTTGGCCAACCGCTGATTGTGGTTGACGGTTTCCCGCTGATCAGCCCTAATGATCAACCTCGTATTAACACGGCACTTGGTTCGGTCTCTGGCAATGCGATTATCAACCGTTTTAACCCGGATGACATCGAGCAGATCACTGTACTGAAAGATGCTTCTGCAACTTCTATCTGGGGTTCGCGCGGTGCAAACGGTGTGATTGTTATTGAAACGCGTAAAGGCAAAAAAGGCATGCCTGTTTTGAATGTAAATTACACATTAGGGGTTTCACAACGTCCGAACCTTAAGCAACTGGCCTGGATGAACAGCAGCCAGTATATCGATTTTGAGCAAGATCTGGTTAACCGCGGCATCCTTACAGACCCTGCTTTAGCCCCAAGTTACAATGCCCTTTATACCGCAAATAACAGCGACGCCACCGAGTGGATGTTCCGCGTAAAAAGAGGTACGGCAACAGCTGCCCAGCGCGATGCCGCGCTTGCAGAATTGAGCACACATAATTCGCGCGACCAGATCAACAAATACCTGCTGCAAAACAGCATCACCCACCAGGCAAACATCTCTGTATCAGGCGGAGCTGAAAACACAACCTATAGTGTGTCAGGAAACTACACCAGGAACACCCCTTTTTATAAGAATAACTATGGGGAAACTTTCTATCTAAATTCTAATCTTTCTTCCGGCTTATTCAACAGACACGTCATTTTTCATACCGGTTTAAATTACCAGTATGATAATTCTAAATACAACGGCGCTGCAGTTGACGCCTTGTCAAATTCAACAACCTCATTAAGGCCCTATGATAACCTGGTAGATGCAAACGGCAACACAATCCAACGTACCTTCATCTTCAGGCAATCAATTGCCGATGGCTTAGTAAGTAAAGGTTATCTGCCATTTAGCTACAATGCGCTTGATGAATCCAATTATTCAAACACCTTCTCTAAAACTAACAGCTTCAGGGTAAATGCAGGCTTAACAGGTAAGTTTACTAATTGGTTAAATGCAGATGTGTCTGTAATGACGCAAAGGCAGGTACTGGGTGTTAATACCATAAATGAACTAAACAGCTATAGTAACCGCATCCAATTAAACACCGCAACATCTGTTGGCAACAACGGACAATTGGTTTACGGTATCCCTTACGGCGGCAATTATTACGAAGACAATAACAGCGCTTACGATACCGGTATCAGGGGTCAGCTGAATTTTGATCATACCTTCAAACAAGATCACCAGGTAACGGCTTTATTGGGTACAGAAATACGCGAAACTGGCAGTAAAGAATCCAGCTCTACAAGATATGGCTATAACCAGGATGCAAATACGATAGGGGTATTTAATCCAGGAGTGTCTTACATGACCATGTATGGTTATTCTCAAACACTGTCCAACAACCTTTCGGGTATAAGTGAAACCAGAAGAAGGTACTTATCTTATTATGGTAATGCCGGGTACAGTTTTAAAGATAAATATTTTGCAACCGGAAGTTTCCGTTTTGATGACGCTACGCTTGTGGGCGTATCACGCAGCGTAAGGGCAAGGCCTTTCTGGTCAACAGGTTTGCGATGGAATGCAACCAGAGAGAATTTCCTAAGCAATATCAGCTGGCTATCTAATTTAGCACTGCGTGCTTCATACGGTATTTCTGGTACTATACCAACAACCGGCTCTAATGTTACATTATTTAGCGTAAGCAGCAATTCTGATAGCCGTACCGGTTTAACAACGGCCGCTATCAACACGCCCGCTAATAGTTCCCTCAGATGGTCAACTACCAAACAATTGAACTTTGGTACAGACTTCAGCCTGTTCAGGGGCAGGTTTATCGGAAGCTTCGATATCTACAACAAACGTACAGATGGCATTGTAAGGGCACTTCCGTTTAACCCAACTTACGGATGGTCAAGCTTGTCTTACAATACAGCAAAAATGACTGGCCATGGTATCGATCTGGGCCTGACCGGTGAAATCATCAAGTTAAAAGACTTTCATTGGAGCTCTACTTTTAATTTCACTTACACTACTAATAAAATCACAGACGAGCGGTTTACCAATCTATCATCCAACCTGATAGCCGGTGCATCAAGTGTAAATGGTCTTCCTGTAGGATCTTTGTTTGTTTATCGCTGGGCAGGGTTGGATAACCAGGGACAATCCCAGATTTATGACAGAAATGGCAAGGTGATCTCTGCGAGTACATCTATAACTAATTTTACGCGTGATGATCTGAGATATGCCGGTGTTACCTATCCCCCGTACACAGGTGGTTTCTTTAATACGTTTACCGCAGGGCCTTTAACTGCTACCGTACAAATGGCCTACTATTTCGGTAACGTGTTTATGCGCCAGTCTGTAAATACCAACAATTATCCAACCAGCGGCAATTCACAGTTTTACGGAACAATTGGTAAAGTTCAAGACATGGCTTATCGCTGGCGCCAGCCGGGCGATGAGGCAAAGACCAATATTCCCGGTATACAATACGCAAGCTACAACAGTATCTATCGTTACCAATACTCAGACGCATTGTTAGAAAAAGGCGACCATATCCGCTTACAGCAAGTAAGTCTTTCATACACTGTACCGGCCAGGTTGTTACCTAAAAATTCAATAAAGGCTTTATCAATAGGTGCAAACGTGCAAAACCTGGGTATCATCTGGCGGGCAAATAAAGATCATTTAGATCCCCTGTTCACCAATACCAACAACTATGCAAACCTGCCTCCGGCAAGAAATTATTTACTGCGTTTAAATGCTTCATTCTAAAAAACATGAAAAAATATATATATGCCATGTTAATGCTGGTTGCCACAGCAACCAGCTGCCGTAAATATGTTGAAATTACTCAACCTGGTATCCGTACGCCGAAATATACAAGCGACTATCGTTACCTACTTGACAATGCTTCTACTTTTGAAGGCAGCTACAGCCTTCCCATACTATCCGGCGACGATACAGAATACACCGATGCCAATCAACAGAACGTTATAAGTAACACTTGGGCAAATGCATATACCTGGGCAGATTATTATGTTCCGGAATCTGCGGGTGATGTTGATTGGGAAAAAATGTACAAAATCATTTACAATTGTAATTCAGTAATAGATGGCGTATTAAAATCACAGGGTGGTTCTGATGCTCAAAAGCAACAGCTTTATGCCGAAGCACTGGTTCACCGCGCCAATTGCTACCTGACACTGGTAAACCTTTACGCTAAACAATACACTGCATCAACTGCCGGAACCGACCTTGGCGTACCCCTTTTGTTAACGCCTGATCTTTTTGCCAGTTTGCAAAGGGCTACAGTAAGTACAGTTTACAGCCAGATTGTGAACGACCTGAAACGTTCTGTAGCTGCACTGCCCGGGACACCAGCCTATAACATCCGCCCTTCAAAAGCGGCCAGCTATGCGTTGTTGGCAAAAGCCTACTTAAATCTTCGCGATTTTAACCAGGCAGGATTATATGCAGATAGCACACTTCAGTTACAAAGCACCTTACTGGATCTGAAAAACTATAGCGCTGCACCAGGCACCATACCTAAAAGGCTGGTAGACCCGGAGATTATTTTATCTAAGATCGTAAACGGAAGCTTTACAGGTATCCCAATCAGTGCTTATGCACTAAACCTGTTAGGCACCAGTGACCTGCGTTATACTTTATTCACCCGTGACGGATCCGCATTTTACCCTTCATTTAAGGGGCGGGCCAACTGGAGGTATTCATTGAACGGCGAGTTCGTGATCCAGACCGGCCCTTCTGTACCGGAAGTGATGCTGATAAAAGCAGAATGTCTTGCACGCCAAGGTAACCCATCAGCTTCGGTTGCGGTTGTTAACTCACTAAGAAAAAAACGTTTCCTGGATGCCAATTATACTGATCTGACTGCTGCCGATGCAGATGCCGCGCTGAAGATTGTTGTAGACGAACGCGAACGGGAATTCACCGGTCGTGGATTCCGTTGGTTTGACCAAAAGCGTTTAAACTTAGATGCCAATTTTGCAACAACCAAAACAAGGGTATTTAACGGCGTCACCTATACGTTGACACCTACCAGCAACAGGTACCTGTATCCTATCGGGCAGAAATATGTTTTGATGAACCCCGAACTACAGCAAAATCCAAGATAAAACAAATCATATCTATGTTTAAATATTCATTAGCATTATTGATGCTATCATTTACCTGCGCTTCGGCGCAGGTAAATTCAAACCGGTTATCTGTTACGCCTAAAAAGCCTGTACCGGGTAAGCCTGTCGAGTTGGTATACGATGTAAAGCTGGGTAAGCTCGATCAAAGCAAGCCCATTAAAGCTGCATTTTATCAATTCAGCAATTATGAATGGCACACAGACACCGCTTTGATGCAAAAGCAAGGCGAAAACGCCAAAGCCAGCTTTAATTTGTTACCTGCGGCATCTTTTGCGGCAGTCAAATTTTACCAGGGAAGTTTCCATTCGCAAGAGGCTGCCGATAATAACAATAAAAAAGGCTTCCCTATTCTGATTACAGACTCAAAAGGCAAAACACTTCCCGGTGGAGCATTGGCACAGGCTCTTTTTAAACTCCCCGGCTACAACGGTGGCGTGCCGGATTACTTTGCCAGTAAGTCGCCTATGCTTTCTGCCGATTCCCTTTCACTATTGCTGAATGAAGAATTAAAGCAAAAAGGAAGTACGCCCACTAAATTTTTAAACAAATACCTGGCTTTGCAAAGAGCAATCAAGGGAGATAAGTTTAAGGCAGACGCGCCGGCTATGATCGATAAGCTTCTCGAAGACAAAAACCTGGACGAAGACAATCTGATGGAGCTTCAGCGCGTGGCCCAATTCGAATTAAAGGATGCAACCCGTGGTGCCGCCATCCAAAACCTGATACTAACCAAATATCCTAAAGGAAGCTTTGCCCGCTTTCAGGCCTATCGTGACGCCACTCAAAATGTCAAAAGCAACGAAAAGGTAATTGCTAACAGCGAGCTCTTCTTAAAGAAATTTCCGATAAGCGAATGGCGTCAACATCCTACCAATCAGGATTTTATTTATTACAGCCTTTATCGCAACCTGGCGACTGCGTATTTCGATAGCGGTGATTTTGAAGCCCTTCAACGATTAAGACCGGATTGGGATTTTAAAACCGAAAACGAAGTATACCGCTGGAATATAGAACGTGCTTATATGCTTAAATCTGTCCCGGTAGCCAAATTGCAGTCCCTTGCGGATAGCCTTTACAAAGATCTACTGGTAAAAGTAAATGACAAATCCTACTTAACTGATTTTGATTCTTATGCTGCGGCAAAAGAGAATGCTTTTGCTCAATTGAAAAACCGGACGGAAAACGAGATCAACATTCACTACCAGAACGGAGATTACAAGGGGGCGTTAACCTATTATGAGCTACTTCGCCCGCAGGAAAGATTTGCCAATGCAGATATTAATGCCCTCCATCTGGACTTGCTGGACAAGACCGGACAAAAGCAAATGATTCAACCCCTATTAGAAAATAGTCTAAGGAATAATGCCGTTACACCGGAGATGTTTGACAGGTTAAAACAGTTATATACAGCACAACATGGTAATGCCGAGGGGTACGATAACTACCTGGCTTCGCTGAAATCTGCAGATAAATTATCTGAATTGCAGGCCAGCGTTAGGGCACACATGACCAAAGTAAATGTCGACTCTTTTGATATGGAAGACATGAATGGCAATATGGTGCATTCATCAAACTGGGGCGATAAAATCGTGGTGATTGATTTCTGGGCTACCTGGTGCCGCCCATGTATTGCGGCTTTCCCGGGGATGCAGATGCTGGTTGATAAATACGCCAAAGACCCTACCGTAGACTTCTATTTTGTAGGCACTATGCAATTTGGTGATTACAAGCAAAAGGTAAAAGACTTTATGAAACGCGAAGGATGGCGTTTTAAAGTACTGCATGATAATGTGAACCCCAAAACGGGCGAACAGAACCAGGTATTTTCTGGTTATGCGAAACTGTTCAGTTCGTCAGGCATACCGCGTAAAATAATTATCAAAAACGGGGTAATGCGTTATACAACAGAAGGCTACTCTGGTAGCCCAAGCGAACTGGTGGATGAAATATCATACGCTATTGAACTATTAAAAGCAGAAAAATAAAATGTATAAGAAAATAATCATAGCACTTAGCTTGTCCGTTCCAGTATTGGCTCATGCACAATCGCTTCAACCGCAGGACAAACTAAAAGCAGCCATGAACGCCATAAAAAAATACTATGTCGATTCATTAAGCGACAAAACACTGGTAGAGGCCGCTATTAAAGGCATGTTTACCGAACTTGACCCGCATTCGAAATATTTCAGCAAGAACGAAGCAAAAGCCATGACCTCCGCCATGCGCGGCAATTTTGTCGGCGTTGGGATTGAGTACATGATGCAGAACGACACAGTTTATGTAACCCAGATTTTACCTGATGGCCCTGCGGAAAAAGCAGGTCTATTACCTGGCGACCGTATCCTGAAGATCAATAAAGAGAATGCTGCAGGCGTAAAAAAATCCTACATGGATATCCTGAACGCGATCAGGGGCGAGAACAAGACGGTTGTTAATTTAGAGATCTATCGCCCGGCGGCAAAGGAAACCATGGACTTTGCTATTACCCGTGGTCCGGTGATTGATCGTTCGGTAACGGCTGCGTACATGCTCGATGATAAAAAAACAGGCTATATCGCTATCCGCATCTTCAGTCAGAGCACAGTCAACGAAATTGAAAATGCCTTGAAAAAACTGAAGCAGGAAGGCATGCAGCAACTGATCCTTGATCTGCAAGGCAACGGCGGTGGTTACGTGCAGGCTGCCTTGGGAGTTGCAGACGAGTTCTTAAAACGCAACCAACTGGTGTATTACGTCATGACCCAGGATAAAGGTAAGGACTACTATTATGCTTCTCAATCGGGCACTTCATGGGGCGGTAAATTAGCAGTACTGGTAGATCAGAACACGGCTTCTGCCAGCGAAATTCTTTCCGGTGCATTGCAAGATTGGGACCGTGCGGTAATTGTCGGCCGTCGTACATTCGGTAAAGGCCTTACCCAACAGCCGATTGCCCTACCAGACAGTTCTGTACTGGAATTAACCGGCGGTCGTCTATACACCCCGGCAGGCAGATCGGTTCAAAAACCATATAAAGGGGTAGACTATCAGGCGGATATTAGAAACAGGTATACAACCGGCGAGTTATTTAAAGAATCTACAAGGCAAAAAGCAGACTCTCTTAAATTCAAAACCTTAGTAAATAAGCGTATTGTTTATGCAGGCGGTGGTATTACACCGGACAAATTTGTGCCGTTAGATAGCTTGCAGGATGCTTCATGGCTGCGATCTGTAGCATCTGCGGGTTATGTCAACAATGCCTCCTGGAAAATTGCCGACACGCAGCGTCAGGAGATCAAAAAGCAATATCCGGATATCACCACTTACATTGCCAATTATAAAGTTCCTAAAAGCACCATCAATGACATTGTAAAGTCAGCCGAGAAACAAGGTTTTAAACTTGGCAAAGAAAACAAGAAAAGAATCCTCGATTTACTGGCATTAGAAATTAAAGGCCAGGTTGCTAATCAGGTTTATGTTGGTCGCGAGAATTACTTGCGTGTGATTAATACCGAGAATGACAGCATCAATGAAGCGTTAAAAATACTGGATAGCACACCTGAATACAATGCTTACCTGGAAGGAAAGACCATTGCCAGCACGAATAAATAAGTAACTATTAACTATTACAATCAATAAAATGAGAAAGATTACAGCAATTATATGCGCAGGCTTATTTGCGCCATTATTGTCTGCCGCGCAGCAAGGATATATTATTCATGGTAAAATCGGCAGCCTGAACAAGCCTGCAAAGGCTTACCTGTCTTATAAAAATGGGGAAACACGTATAATAGATTCTACGGATATCGTCAACGGAAATTTCGAGTTCAGGGGAAAAGTAAATTCTGTTAAAGAAGCCGGAATAAGGGTAAAGCATGATGATGCCCCTGAAAACCCGACTATCCACCAGGTGTGGGACTTGTATCCCTTCTTTATTGAAAACAAAGAAGTACGTATAGAGGCTGCAGACTCTATCAAAAATGCGAAGATCACCGGCTCGGTTTTAAATGACGATAATGCAAAACTTACCGCCTTATTAAAACCGATTTATGACAAACTTACCGCCCTTAACGATGAGTATAAAAGCAAGAGCCCAACAGAGCAGTCGGACCGTGCCTACATTCAGTCGTTAGAAAAAAGAGCGCAGGAAGTGGAAGACGAAATCTTAAAAGCGAAGCAAAATTACGCACTTACGCACCCGAACTCGTATCTGGCAGTACTGGCCCTTAACTCAACATTAAAAGATGGCTTTGACGCGGTTGCTTCAGAAAAAATCTACAATAAACTAAGCCCGGAAGTAAAAAACACTGAGCTTGGCCAGTCTACACTGAAAAGAATCCTGGAGTTTAAGAAAACACAAGAAGGAGAGCCTGCACCGCAGTTCACCCAAAACGACGTGAACGGCAAGCCAATTAAACTATCTGATTTCAAGGGTCACTATGTACTGGTTGATTTCTGGGCTTCATGGTGTGCACCTTGTCGCCGCGAAAACCCTAACCTGGTTAAATCTTATGCCATGTATAAGGATAAAGGTTTCCGGGTGTTAGGTGTATCCCTTGATAAAGCTGCAGATAAAGAAAAATGGCTGAAAGCAATTAAAGACGACGGCCTCACCTGGACCCAGGTATCAGACCTGAAAGGCTGGGCAAATGAAGCTGCCGAATTGTATGGTGTAAAAGCGATACCGATGAACTTTTTGGTAGACCCGCAAGGACGCATCGTTGCCAAATATCTGCGCGGAGAAGATCTTAACAATAAACTAAAAGAGATCTATAAAAATTAAGTTTACCATACCCCTATTAAGACCTAAGCCTGCAGCCAAATCTGCAGGCTTTTCTGTTTACAGCCATTACTTCTGCCATCAAATAGGCAACAGTATTCCATCGCATATAGTACCTGCGGTTAGCATCATAATTAGTTACTGCAAAATATTCATCAATCGGGTTTAAAGCCGTTAACTAACATCTTTCACCATCCTATTCTAAAATAATTATGTCAATTACGGACTGATCCGAACTGAATAATCCAACAATCGAAACTCAAAATAATTCAACCGACAACAATTTAGAAAAGTGCCCTAACAGCACTATTTAAGCACAATTTCCCTGTTTGTCCCCTGTTTTTTGCAGGATAGCCCCTTTTGAATTTTCCCTTTTTCAGAGACTTTGCCTTCGCCAATTGACAAGCCGTAAAGGCGATCTTTTTTAATCAATAAATCTATTAATTAAACCACCATGAGAGAATTTATGAAAGGTGTATGCCCGCCTGTAACAGAGACCTGTTCCACACCCTGACGAAGAACCACTTCCGCGAATTGTAACGACAAACCGGCTGCACATCCTATCCATGTGTACATTTTATTAACCATAGCATTTGATGCAAATGGGTATTGCATGCCTTTACCCTACGGCAGGATCACAGCCCTTTGGCGTTACAGACCCAACCAATTTGATTTTATTATTAATGACCGATTATGAAACGAAAATTACTTTTTTCAAATTATTTGCCTTCCCGGAGTTTACGCCCCTTATTGAAAGCACTGGCAATAGTTGTACTGCCATTAGGCGCAGGCGCGTCAACTACAAACCTGCATAGCGCCTACCATAAACTCGCAGCACGCACGCTTACTACTTCAAACCAGGCTAACATTACCGTAAAAGGTACTGTTACAGATCAATCTAACGGCCAGCCGCTGATTGGCGTTTCGGTTGGTATTAAAGGAACCGGCAGAGGTGTGCAGACGGATGTAAAAGGTAATTTCCAGCTAAGTAATGTCCCTGAAAACGCTACCCTGGTGATCAGCTATATCTCTTATGAAAAAGTGGAAATAGCCGTTAACGGACAAACAGATTTCCAGGTAAAGCTGAAACCATCCATGAAAACCCTTAGCGATGTCATTGTGGTAGGCTATGGCACCCAGAAAAAGGAGAACCTGACCGGCGCTGTAGGTGTGGTAAATACACAAGACCTGGAAAGCCGCCCGTTAACCAATACCAGCCAAGCGCTGCAAGGTACTGTTTCCGGTGTGTTCGCCTTACAAAGCTCAGGCAAACCGGGTGATGACAATACGGTAATAGACATCCGTGGCGTGGGCACATTCGGAGATAATACGCCATTAGTATTAGTTGATGGCTTCCCCGGCGCAATCGGTGATGTGAATCCTAATGATGTTCAATCTATCTCCGTATTGAAAGATGCTGCTTCATCTGCTATCTACGGTAGCCGGGCCGCAAACGGCGTGATCCTGATTACCACCAAGCGCGGGTCTGCTGGTAAAGTTCGTGTAAACTACAGCGGATATACAGGCATCCAAAGCCCTACCCGCCTACCTAAAGTACTGAACTCTGTTCAATACACCACACTTTATAATGAAGCCGCAACAAACACAGGCCAGGCACCGGGATACTCTGACGCAACCATACAGAAATATGCCGCGCATAACGATCCGATGTATCCGGATATCAACTACTTCAAGGTATATTATGATAATGCCTACATGCAAAACCACCGCATCAGTGCAACCGGTGGCAGCGACAATGTGAACTACTCGTTCATGATGGGGTATTTAAACCAGAATGGGGTTTTAGTTGCAACCAATTACAAGAAAACAGACTTCCGCCTGAACCTGGATTCATACCACCTGAAAGACAAAAGGCTGCGTGTATCAGGAAACATCTCCGGCAACTTAGGTATTAAAAACGAACCGACCGACCTTTGGAATGCAGAATGGTATGCCACGCTTGCGCCTATCCACCCACTTCAGGACGCGTCTGGCAACTGGGTTTCTGTTAACGGAGAGCGAAACTATTACGGCGAAATTAAAGAAGGCAGCACTAATCTGACCAAGCGCTACAATTTCAGCGGGCAGGCCGAAGCTGAATACAAAATCCTGCCTGGCTTAAGCGCACAACTCACCTATGGTTATAACGTAATTGCCACCAATGGCAATGCTTTTCACGCCAATGTAAGCCTGCAAAACCAAAACGGTACGGTTACTCAATTACCGTCGGATCTGAATGTGACCAGCGAAATTGACGGGCATTCATTGCTAACCGGATTATTAAAGTACAATAAAACCATCAATAAGCATTCATTCAACCTGTTAGGCGGTTACAGTGAAGAAGAGTTCACCTACGACTGGCAAAGTGGTTACCGCAAGAATTTTGTGAATAACACCCAACGCGTTTTAAACCTGGGCGATGCAGCTACCCAAACCAATAATGCGGGCAGTTACGATCTCGGCCTTCGCTCATTATTTGGTCGTTTCAACTATGCCTATGACGAGAAATACCTGTTTGAAGCTAATTTAAGAAGAGATGGTTCCTCCAGATTTGCGCAGGGCAAGCAATGGGGTACGTTTCCTTCCTTCTCAGCAGCCTGGGTTTTATCTAAAGAAAACTTCATGAAAAACATCAGCTGGCTGGATTTTGCAAAGGTGCGGGCTTCATGGGGCCGCTTAGGTAACCAGAATATCAATAATTACTACAACGGAAGCGACATCCTTAGCTCTGGCCAGAATTACTCTTTCGGCGGAACGCTTTACTCGGGCGTTGCCATTACCCAAATGACCAACAAGGACCTGACCTGGGAAACCGCCCAGCAGCTCGATCTGGGTGTAGATATCTCTTTCCACAATAATATTGAGATTACTGCAGATTACTTTGACAAAAGAACCAAAAACCTGTTGTTAACCCAACCTATTCCATTAACCATTGCGCAATCCGCCCCTCTGGCAAACGCAGGTGAAGTTCAAAACAGAGGTATCGAGCTGGGCATCATTTACAAAAAAGCTTTTGACAATGGCATCAAGTTAAGAACCTCGTTAAATGTTTCACACATTGTAAACAAGATCCTGGCCATGAACGTGCCGCAACAGTTTACATCGCCAAAAGCGATTGTGGTTGGCTCGGCCATCAATTCATTCTATGGATACCAGATGACCGGTATTTACCAGATATCTGATTTTACCTGGCAAAACAACAGCGATCCGTCTATCCCGTATGCGAGCCGCAACTACACACTTAAACCTGGTGTTGTAAAAGTAAGCGACTACAATGCCCAGCCAGGCGATATTAAATATGCCGACCTGAACGGAGACGGTATCGTTGATCAGAACCACGACCGGAAAGTGATCGGAAAACAATTCCCCGACCTGACTTACGCTTTCAATTTCAACGTGGCCTGGAAGAATTTCGATCTTGGTGCATTTTTACAAGGCGTACAGGGTATGCAGGGCTACACCTATTATGAAATTGCATCACCTTTCAGTGGCTTCGCAAATCTTGGTACCTGGTGGTTAAATCGCTGGACACCGCAAAACCCTTCTAACACCTACCCTAGGCTAACCTTAGATGGTGTAAGGAACAATATCCATTCATCCTTTTATGTAGAAAACGCATCGTATCTGCGTGTAAAAAACATAGAATTGGGATACACGCTGAGCACCAAGGCCATCAAGAAAATTGGTTTGTCTTCGTTGAGAATCTATGCAAACGTGCAGAACGCCTTCACCTTTACCAAGTTTAAAGGTTTCGATCCGGAACAAACGACCGATCAGACCAGGGCCGAAGCCTTTCCACAAGTACGTATCATGACCGCAGGTGTAAATGTTAATTTCTAAAAGGTAAAATCATGAAAACTATATATAAAGTATTAATAGCATTTTTAGTTATTGGTCTTGCAAGCTGCAAGAAAGATCTTTTGGATAAAACGCCTAAAGATCGTTTGTCACCTTCTACATTCTTCCAGAACGAAACGCAGGTAAAAATGGCATTGGTTGGTATTTACAATGCCTTACAGCCAAATGCAACGCCGGCCCATTTCTTCCAGTTTGATTTTGAGTCTGACAACGCTTACTGCCAGGACGCATGGCAGGGTTCTAAAGAAGTGGGCGAATGGCAAACTACCAGCAACAGCTGGGCGCCCTATGCAAAATGGACACAAGATTACACGATCATTTCACGGGCTAACGAATTCCTGAAAGATGTTGCAGCATCAAGCGTAAGCGCCACCACTAAAACACAAATGTCTGCAGAGGCTAAGTTCCTACGCGGTTATGCCTATGCCGACCTGATCTCTTATTTCGGCGATGTACCGCTGATCACCGAGGTGCAATCCCTGTCAGAAGCATATGTCGCCAGAACGCCAAAGGCTACTGTACTAACCCAGGTGGTTAATGACCTTACCGATGCCGCTAACGCACTACCTACCTCCTACTCAGGTTCAGATGTTGGCCGCGCCACTAAAGGAGCAGCATTAGCTTACAAAGCAAAGGTGCTGTTATATAACCAGAAGTGGGCAGATGCGGCACAAGCTGCGCTGGATGTCATTAACCTGAAGGCTTATACCTTATACCCAGATTACGGCTCCATGTTTGATGAAGCACATGAGAACAATAGTGAAGTGATCTTCGACATTCAGTACATCCCGACTACACAGCCGCAACCATGGCCATCATCTGCCTTATCTTTAAGCGTTTGGCCTACACCAAATGTTACCGCAGACCTGATCGACTCTTATTACATGACCAACGGTTTGCCGATCACTAATCCGGCTTCGGGTTATAACTCGCAAAACCCTTATGTAAACCGCGATCCAAGGCTGGCAGCTTCGGTAGTTTTACCAGGCTCGCAATGGGGCACTATTACTTATATACCTGCAAATGACGTGGTTCCATCAGGCGCGCGTCCGCGTAAATACGCAGCCATTGGCATTGCAGACCCTAACAACTGTTCGCTCAATACCATCCTGATGCGTTATGCAGACGTATTGTTAATGCGTGCCGAAGCATTGATCGAAGGCGGCAATATCACTCCTGAAGTTTATACGCTGATAGATCAGGTACGGGCGCGGGCAAAAATGCCTTCAGTAGAAAGCGTGGAAGGTGCAGCTTTAGGGCAAACCCAATTACGAGCAGTGTTAAGGCACGAACGCCGGGTTGAATTCTTTATGGAAGGCACCCGCTACGCAGATATGTTGCGCTGGAAAGACCAGTCGCTGGTGCATGACGTATACGGTTACGACAAATCATTGCTATCTAACCCTGCAAGCCCTTCTACCTGGCAATTTAAACAAGTTAAGTTAGAGACCCGGACATTCGACCCTAATAAAGGATGGCTATGGCCGGTACCGCAGGCAGATATTGATATCAATAAGAAATTGCTACCTAACAATCCCGGCTATTAATTACTACTTAATAATTGGTTAAAACTACCTAAACCTATCCAATCCCTCCCCCGGAAACTACGGCGATCGTAGCTTTCCGGGGGTTTTTCTTTAGGATCAATTTTCTGGCATTAACCTGTAAATCAACATTCAAAAAAACCGGAATTCCCTCACATCCATAATTGACGAAAGTTTAACCGACTATCACCATAAGGGCTCGCTAAACTCTCACTCGTAGCTTCATTTCACAGTTCCCCTGGGATAATTCAGACGGACTGTGCCTTATATAAATAAGAAAACACGCCTTGTGAGCGTGTTTTCTATAGCTTACCAATAATGATAAAAGCGCAAATATTACAGTTTAGTAAGCTGCCATTGCTGGTTATAGCTGCTGGCAAGTGGCCATTGCTGTATGGCAGAACCATTGGTAGTATTACCACCGGTATCCAGGTATTTACCGGTTGCAAGATTGAGTATTCTGTAATAGCCATCACCTGTTGAAACAATCGTCCAACGCTGCGAATTATTGGTATTGATACCGTAATGCAAAACGCTTGAACCGTTAGCAGTGTTAGAGCCCACATCCAAACAACCGTTACCGGTTTGGCAGCTAAGGGTGTAATAACCTGCGGTGTAGCTAATGTTCCATTTCTGGTTATTGCTGGTAGAGCTTGCATATTGCCCCACGGTTGAACCGTCTGCCGTATTTCCAAGGTTATCCAACATCAGGCCAGATGCGCGGTTTTTAAGCGTGTAACGGCCATCGGCTACCGGGCCTTGCCAAACCGGCGCAGCAGATAATTTCCATGACCAGCGGAACATATTTGCCGCGCCCGGGCTTACTTCTGTCAGGTTGGTGTTGGATACATACCAGCGATAAGTATCTATATCGTTCACGCCAGACCAGGCAATGGTGCCCATCGAGTTATCTCTGGCATAGGCCAGGTTGCCTGTTAAGAAAGCCTGATCTTCTTCTACCCCGGTATCCCACTGCCAGTAAAAACCGATGTTTCTGTAGCTCTCTACCCCTATCTCTGTCACAATGGTACGTGAAGCATAAGAGCCTACTTTCCCGGATGTGGTATTGTAGTATGTGCTCCATACGTTGTAAGAGCCCCAGAACCACCAGTAAGTGTGAAAACCGAGATACTGGTTGGCTAGACGCGAGTCGGCGCCAATGGCGGTAACATCCGTAGCATAACCGGTACCGTCTAACACACATTTGCCATCTGCAGGGCTAAAGGTGGTCAGGAAGTTGGCGTATAAATTAGCCAGATCCGTACTGGAATAATCTACAGGCTCGTTGATCGGTTCGTATAACACCGAACTGTTGTTTTTATAAACGTTATCAACGGCCGTCCACATGGTGTTCCACTGGGTAAGGTCGGGCACGTGGTGCACACCAACCGGCCAGTAGCAGAGAATCACCTTACAGCCATTAGCCACAATAGCATTAATAGCTGCCTGGTAAGATGCCCAGTAACTAGAGTTTTGCGGTGTCCATGGGTTTATAGGCATACGTATGGTGGTACCGCCGCTGGCCTTTAGTGCATTAGAAATATTAGTGGCTACGGCGGCGGCGGCGGTAGTGGTGATGGAGCTGGTCATGCCGCTTGGCAGCACTACGCGCCCGTCACCCTCATTACCGTTGGGGTCTGCCCAGTTAATTCCCCTGAAGCCATTGGTATTGGTTGTTGTTAAAGACATGGATTTTGCAGATGTCTTTTTTGCGACATCTGTCTGGGCGGATGTCGTCAGGGCATCTTTTTTGGTACAGGCGGCAAGGGTTAAAACACTCGCGATAAGTAGTAAAGGTTTTATAAATTTTCTCATAATCTCATAAAAGTTAAATACTCATTGTTTAATCATCGGCGTTTATAATCGATAGTTTACCATCGGCAGAAAAAGGGCGGTGGCCTCGCCTGCGTCAACAGGTAACGTTGGGTTGTGCCTGCTGACTGGAAGATCATTAAAGGCTCTTTCAAGATAAATTGGTTAGAATGTGAAAAATTTTCAGATTTCCGGGCCATGCTCAATCAACCCAAAAACATGGTGTGATGCTGGTTAAGGAAAATCTGCGTTTATACTGGCTTGTATAAATCTCTCTTAATTAGCGTAGTTAGAAAAGGGGCAAAACCTCAATAATGAAGGGATAAAGTGTCATTTATCTTCGCTTTCCGCGATCTACAAAGCCTAAAGCCGAGGGTTTGATCCAGAGAAGTGATAAAGTTAAAATTATAGCGATGCGGAATTAATGTTCTAAATACAGTTATTATTTTATAATATATTTGACAGATTATAAACCTCACCTTTCCGGCTTTTTAACCATGTGTAGCTGTAACCATCTGCCCCTATGGCCGTGGTATACGCCAACGGTTGGTTAAACGGAATTTTATTTTGATAACTTCTATGAGAAAAACGCTGTTCTTATTATTAATCAGCCTGTTGTGTTTCGTTGGATCAAAGGGACAAAACCTTTCGGCCTTTCAAACCGGCGAGATAAAGAACTATGCGCTAAAATCATACACCATACATGATGGATTGCCTTCGGGCAACGTCACTACCGCGCTTAAAGACAAACGGGGCTACATGTGGATAGGCACTGATAACGGGCTTTGCAAATTCGATGGCTATACATTTAAAAACCTGGTAAATATTCCCGGCAATGCCAACAGCATCAGTTCAAATTTTATAAATGCCCTTGCAGAAGATAAAGACGGAAGAATTTGGGTGGGCACTATGGACGGGCTGAATGTGCTGGACCCCAATACCGAAAAATTTGAAAGGTTCTACCATCGTGATAAAGCCAGGCAATCCATCAGTAACAATAAGATCTTTTCGATACTGGCAGACAGTTACGGGATCATTTGGGTGGGCACCGACGATGGCTTTAATCAATATGTTCCTGCTACGCGGTCTTTTATCGTCTATAAACCGAACCCCTCCAACCCATTTTCGATAAAAGGAAAATCGGTGAATGCCATTGTTGAAGATGATCATAAGAATCTCTGGCTGGGCAACTGGAGCGGTGGTTTAAATAAGTTTGATAAAGTAAGTAAACGCTTTACCAGCTTTCCGCAGGCAGAAGTGCCTGATAAAAAAAATCCGAATGATATCTGGAGCCTGCACTATGATCAGAAAAATAGTTGTATTTGGGTAGGGACTTACTGGAGCGGTCTTTTCCGTTTTGATCCCGCCTCCCGGCGCTACACCGCTTTCCCGGGCCATGATAAAGTGAACGTCGGTGCTTACAGCATAGACAACGTGAATGATTCTACCATCGCAGTAGGCAGCAATGGCGGGTTCTACCTGGTTAATAAAAAGAACAATCGCTGGATAAAGATCGGTAATGTGAATAGCTCGGCCGACGGGTATGTCTATAATGACCGTTCGGGCATTATTTGGCTATGTGGCAGCGAAACACTTACCAAAGTTGACTTCACCCAGTATAAATTTCACTTTATTCCCTTGTCTTTCAAGCCTAATGTTGTGAAGGGCATGTTGCTTCAGGGTAGCCTGATGTGGATCGCAACCAATAACGGGCTTTACCGTTTCGACCTGGCAAACAAAACAACAAAACTGTTCCAGCATAGCAGCGATCCTTTTGCTATCAGCAGCAACCAGGTGGGTAAAATTTATTTAGACCATGAGGGTACACTTTGGGCTGCAACGGAAAACGGCTTCGATAAATTTGATAGCCGCAGCAGTCGCTTTATACATCATTCCCACCACTCTGCATTGGGTGCTTTTTTTAATGAAGACGTTTTTAGAGACATCATTGAGGTGAAACCCCATGAATACTGGCTGGCAACAGATGCGGGCCTGAAAATATTCGATGAAGAAAAGAACCAATTCAGGCATTATTACAACGAAGAGAATAATAAGAAATCATTAGCCAGCAATCACCTCTACAGTCTTCTAAAAGATAAAAAAGACCGGGTTTGGATCGGAACAAGTGGCAACGGCGTTGACCGCTTCGACCCTAAAACAGGCGTATTTCATCATTATACCTACAACGATAAAATTGCCGGTAGCCTTAGCAATAACATTATCCATTGTATAATTGAAGACAGTAAAAATAATATCTGGATTGGTACTGCCGATGGGCTGAATAAGTACGTCCCCAACAGCGATTCGTTTATCACCTATTCGCGCAGGAACGGCTTCGCGAGTAATGTTTTCAATAGTATTGTTGAAGACAATAGCGGTAATTTCTGGATCAATTCGGCAACCGGCGTATCAAAGTTTACACCTCAAAATGGTACGGTAACCAACTTTGATGAGGGCGACGGCATATTTGCACACTCCATTATCTTCAAGTCTAAAGACGGGAAGATCTATTTAGGTGGCGACGAAGGCCTGGTAATCTTTGATCCGGCAAAGATTGAGTTGAATAAGAATATCCCTAAAATTTATTTTACAGACTTTCTTGTTTTTAACAAGTCTGTAAAACCGGGGCCAGATTCCCCCCTAAGAAAACCGGTTAGCGTAGCTGATACCGCGTTTCTTACCCATGACCAGAATGTATTTTCGATCGAGTTTGTCTCATTAAACTACACCCACTCAGAGAAAAATGCTTACCGTTACAAGCTGGAAGGCTTTGATAAAAAGTGGAATGCTAACAACAATCAACGCCGGGTTACCTATACCAACCTTAACCCCGGCACTTATGTATTTAAGGTTATCGCCAGTAATAATGACGGTATTTGGAACATGACGCCGCGAAGCCTTACAATTATAATCTCCCCGCCCTGGTACCGTACTTGGTGGGCCTATACTATTTATGCGTTGATGGTTGGTAGTTTAATTTATGTTTTCCTGTTGTACAGAGACCGGCAGACCAAATTAAAGTACGAGATACAGATGGCGCATTACGAAAGCGAAAAGGAGAAAGAGCTGAGTGAAAAAAAACTGGCGTTCTTTACCAACATCTCGCACGAGTTCCGGACACCGCTGACGCTGATTATCAACCCGGTAAAAGAACTGCTTCGTAATGATAAAAAGCAGATAGATTCTTCTGACCTGACCATTGTATACAGAAACGCACGGCGTTTATTGGGTTTGGTTGATCAGTTGCTGCTTTTCAAAAAGGCGGAGTCGGAGTCGGACCAATTAAGGATCAGCCAGGTAAACCTGACCGAACTTTGCAATGATGTTTATTTATGTTTTGTCCAAGAGGCCAAACGCAAACATATCGAACTACAGTTTAACTCATCCGCAGAGTGCCTGAATATTTATGCGGATCGCGAAAAAACGGAAATAGTGCTGTTTAATCTATTGTCAAACGCGATCAAGTTTACGCCAGAAAATGGAAAAATCAGCATCCGTGCAGAAGAATCGGAACAGACGGTAGCCGTGACTGTAGAAGATACAGGCCCGGGGATTCCTACTGAAGTGGGCGACAAGCTTTTTAACCGGTTTTACCAGGTTGCAGAACCCACGGGTATTTCCGCCGGTGGCTTTGGCCTGGGGCTATACCTGGTTAAAAACTTCGTAGAAAGACAGTCGGGAACGGTTACCTACAGTAGCCAGCCTGGAAAAGGCACTGTATTTACCGTTACTCTAAAAAAGGGCGATTCGCATATCCAGGGCCAGTTGATGCTCGAACAGCATGCCCCTGCAGCCGGTTTTTTAAAAGAACTGATCGACAGTGAAAATACCATAAATACTGCGGTAGCAGCAAACCGGGCAGAGGAGCCACCGCTCATCGAACTAAAAACCCTGCTAATTATTGATGACAACCAGGACATGAGAGACTACCTGCGGCAGATCTTCAAAGCAGAATATCATGTTCTTGACACCTCTAACGGCGAAGACGGCATCAAAAAAGTGAATGAACATTGGCCAGATATAGTGATTTGCGATGTAATGATGGATGGAATGACCGGCATAGAAGTATGCGCGGCGCTTAAAGCGAACATGGCTACGGCACACGTTCCAATCATTTTGTTAACGGCCAGCGCCTCTAACGAAATAAAATTAAAAGGCATTGAAGGCGGCGCGGACGATTACATTGCCAAACCGTTTGACAAGGATATCCTGAAAGCAAGGGTAAACGGGCTTTTGAAAAGCAGGAATACCTTGCAGCAGTATTTCTATAACGAAATTACACTGAACAATAACCCGCATAGCATTTCCATTGAGTACAAACGCTTTTTGGAATCTTGCATCCGCATTGTAGAAGCGCACATCACCGACCCTGATTTCAACCTGCAATCATTAGCCTCAGAATTAAACATGTCCTATTCGGGGATTTATAAGAAAATCAAGATGATCTCAGGGCAACCCGCAAACAGCTTCATCCGGTCAATCCGGTTACGTAAAGCAGCTCAACTGTTTGTCCATAGCGATCTGAACATATTGGAAACTGCTTATGCTGTAGGCATTAAAGACATCAAATATTTCAGGGAGCAGTTCAAGAAGGTTTTTGATCTAAAGCCTTCTGAATACATTAAAAAATATCGTAAGAATTTTAAAAACGGAATGGTTAACCATTTATCAGAAAAAAACCGCAGCCATAATTAACTTAATATGAAAAAAAAATTAAAACGCAAATTGGCGACTGTCTTAATTTCAATCGCCTAACGCACATTTAAAAGAAATTTAAAGTGGTTTGGACAGTTTTACCCCTTTATTTTGCGAATTCGTCCCCTACTTTGAACCTAATTTTACACCATTTTAGCAGCTTGCATAATCGATGCAATCCGTTGCGATTTAAATTGCACCAATTATTTAACTAAACAGCGTCTAAACATTTTTAATGAAATCATTTATTCTTGCTCTACTTACGGTGATCTTATTTGCAGGTGGCCGTGCCCAAGCTCAACCCAAACATCAGTTCACGCTCGGAAATACCGATTTCTTGCTGGATGGCAAGCCTTTTCAGATGATCTCCGGCGAACTTCATTATCCACGTATCCCCCGGGAAGCATGGCGCGACAGAATGAAAATGGCGAAAGCCATGGGTTTAAATACCATAGGTACCTACGTTTTCTGGAACCTGCACGAACCACAAAAAGGAGTATTTGATTTTTCAGGCAATAATGATATTGTTGAATTCATCAAGATAGCACAACAAGAAGGCCTATGGGTAATTCTACGTCCCAGTCCATACGTTTGTGCCGAGTGGGAGTTTGGCGGCTACCCTTACTGGCTGGAAAACGAAAAAGGACTGGTGGTAAGAAGTAAGAACCCGCAATATTTAAAGGAATACGAAAGCTACATTAAAGAATTAGGAAAAAAACTGGCGCCATACCAAATAAACCATGGCGGCAACATCCTGATGATACAGATCGAGAATGAGTATGGCTCATACGGCTCAGATAAAGAATACCTGGCCATCAATCAAAAAATGTTTAAAGAGGCCGGCTTTGATGGGCTACTGTATACCTGCGACCCTGCTGCCGATCTGGTAAAAGGACATTTACCGGGATTACTGCCCGCAGTGAACGGTTTGGATAATCCTGCTAAAGTAAAAGAACTGATCAACGACAATCATGGCGGTAAAGGCCCTTATTATATTGCAGAATGGTATCCTGCCTGGTTCGACTGGTGGGGAACTAAACACCATACCGTTCCGGCAGAGCAATATACCGGCAAATTAGACTCTGTACTGGCGGCAGGCATCTCCATCAACATGTACATGTTTCATGGCGGTACCACCCGTGGGTTTATGAACGGCGCCAATTATAGCGACGGCAAAGCTTACGAGCCGCAGATCAGCAGCTATGACTACGACGCGCCGCTGGACGAAGCCGGAAACGCTACACCGAAATTCTGGGCTTTCAGAAATGTGATTCAAAAACACCTTGCTGCAGGCGTTAAACTGCCCGAAGTGCCAAAGGCTAAGCCAACCATCGCTATCCCCGCCATTACGCTCAAAAACGTAGCAGACCTTAACAGCTTAAAGCTGAAAGGCGCTAACAGCGTAAGCCCGTTAACTTTCGAAGACCTAAAGCTAGACTATGGCTATATGCTTTACCATACGACCATTAAAGGTGGAAAAAGCGGCACTTTAAAAATAAAAGAGCTGAGAGATTACGCCGTTGTAATGATCAACGGAAAAACTGTTGGAACCCTTGATCGCCGCACTGGTCTGGACAGTATGGCTATCAGTTTACCGGCCGGTAATGTTGCTTTAGACATTCTGGTAGAGAACCTTGGCCGTATCAACTTCGGGAAATACTTATTGCAAAACAAAAAAGGGATTGTTGGTAAAGTAATCTTCGACGGCAAAGAAGTAAAGAACTGGCAGAACAACCCTATACCGGTTAAAAAGGTTGACGGTTATGCAGCTAAAGCCACCCAATCGAAAGCAGTTGCACCGGTAATGAAGAGCGGTACTTTCAACTTGTCATCATTAGGTGATACCTATCTGGACATGAGCAACTGGGGTAAAGGTGTGGTTTGGATCAATGGACACAACCTGGGCAGGTATTGGAAAGTAGGTCCGCAGCAAACCTTATATGTTCCGCGTGAGTGGCTGCACCACGGCAAGAACCAGATTTTAGTTTTTGAAATGCTGAAACCGCAAAACAACCGTATTTCAGCAATTGATAAACCTATTTTAGATCAGTTGCAATAGAAAAAGGTATCATTTAGGCGCATAAACTCCCGCTATTTAAGCATGAACAATACAAGAATGACGGCAAAAGCTGTCGGGATGATCTTTTTCTTGATCGGCTGGCTATTCACTGCCTCGGCACAAATAAAAGCGCCTGCATATAAAGGTTATTTATTTGTGTACTTCACAGGAAATCAAAAAAGTGAAGAAGCAATCAGGTTTGCCATCAGTATGGATGGATACCATTATTATGCCTTAAACAGAAACGAACCTATTGTCAGCAGTGCGCAAATCAGCGAAACAAGCGGTGTAAGAGACCCGCATATCCTGCGCAGCGCAGATGGTAAAACCTTCTATATGGTGGCTACCGATATGGTTTCAGCTAACGGATGGAATTCTAACCGGGGGCTGGTCCTGATGAAATCAAAAGACCTGATCCATTGGTCGTCGGCTGCAATTAATTTTCAAAAACGATTCCCTGGTCAGGATAGCCTGTTACGTGTTTGGGCGCCGCAAACTATTTATGACGAGGCTGCTAAAAAGTACATGGTTTACTTTTCGTTAAAACATGGCCACGATCCAGATAAGATCTATTATTGCTATGCCAACAAAGACTTTACCAACCTGGAGGGCGAACCTAAACAGTTATTTTACAGCCCCGACGGCGCCGCTTGCATAGATGGTGATATTGAAGAAAAAGATGGTGAATATTACCTGTTCTTCAAAACAGAAGACCGTAAGCCGGGAATTAAAATTGCGGTTTCAAAAACATTAACAAGCGGATATCAGCTTCAGAGCGACGAATACGTTCAGCAGACAGACCGCCCGGTTGAAGGCGCAGGTACCTTTAAATTAAATGATGGCAGCGGCTTTATCCTGATGTACGATATGTATACCAGCGGCCGTTACCAGTTCACAAAGTCTGCCGACTTAAAGAACTTCAAGGTAATAGACCAGGAAGTATCCATGAACTTTAAACCAAGACATGGCACCGTTATGCCGATAACCCTACCCGAACTAAAAAGGTTAATCGCGCGGTTTATGCCTGCCGATGCGGTACTACAAACTGTTAAAGGAAAAGGATTGGTTGAAGAAAAGGTTGAAGTTGACACCCTTGGGAAAAGGCTTTACCTGCCATTATCCGAAGGGACAGACCCTAAACTGTTTCAGCCAAAATTTGCAGAACTACCCGGCGTGTCGGTTAAACCGCTTAAAAAAGTAGACTTTTCTGCAGGTGATGTGCCCTACCAGGTAACTATTTGGGGCCGGAAGCCTGTTGTTTACATTCTATATGTAAAGAAATAAAACTATAAAAACCTATTTTAAGGCGATAGCTATTGATGTCATTAATCCGTTAGCTATCGCCTTTTCTCCTTTTCAGAGCTTTCTTCTCTTTAAATCCTACTGTTTTCCTTAAAAATATAGTTACAAGAGCTAATAAGCCCGCCAAATACCCCCATTATTGGCGTACAGGGTGTATAATTGAATTCTTCACTCTTAATTTAAAGCGGAAACCGCGCTGTATACGCAATCAAAAGCCCACCAGCTTTAAAAAATGTTTTTTGATAACGAAAATTTGATTGAAATTTAATAGATTGCGTTATAAAAGATGGATTTTAAAAATTTCAGCGACGAAGATCTGGTGTCATTGCTCAGAAGCAGCAATGAAGCAGCCATGGCTGAAATATATAATCGTTACTGGCGAAAACTACTCGCTTTAGCGTATAACCATACCAAAGACAAATCTTCCGCGCAGGAAATTGTTCAGGAAATCATGATCAAATTATGGGATCGCCGCGAGCAATACCATATCGAATCTCTGGAACGCTATTTGGCTATCGCCGTCCGTTATTCTGTTTATAATTTTGTTTGCCGCGAAAAACGAAGAGCACAAATAGCTTTAGAAAACGTTCCAACGATAGAAATCCATCACGATGATGAAGTTATCTACGCGCAGTTCTTGCAGCAGCATATCAACGGTATTGTAGAAGGCCTACCCGAAAAATGCCAGTTGGTGTTTAAATACAGCCGTGTGGAAGGTAAAAGCATCCGGCAAATTTCCACAGAACTGGAAATCTCCGAAAAAACAGTTGAAGCGCACCTCACCAAAGCGCTTAAATCTCTTCGCTTTTATCTAAGGCATGCCGGTTGGCTTACTATTTTCATCTATTCTTTCATGATCCGGTAAGGCTGATCAGCTTACAGCCGCCACTATTCTACCAATTTCAAAAAAAATTAAAATTTCTTTAAAAAGACTAAGGGTAACGCCTGGGCTTATGTGACTTATGGTTATAAGCAATAGTTAACCATGGGCGAAAAGCATATACATATCCTCATCAATAAAGTCCTTTCGGGTACTGCCACCGATGCGGAGAAAAACATGGTTGAACAGTGGTACCTGGATGAAAGCAATAAGGAAGCTATCTGGGAAACCACTTCGCCCAATGAAGAAGCTGCACTGGAAAGCCAGATGCTTCATCATCTTCAAAAACATATCCGTTCCAAACGTAACAAGGTGCTTTCAATGCCCGCAAGATTAGGGATCGCTGCTTCGATAGCATTTTTAGTATGCCTTGGTGTTGCATTGTTATATCTTAAAAAACCATCGGGAAGCGGTGCAGCGGAAACTGTTGCCGGCGTAACCCAAAACCGTTATATCCTGCTGCCGGATAGCAGCGTTGTATTGTTGCACCCTGGAAGCAAAATAGAATACACCTTCACGGCTAAAATCCGTTCGCTTAACCTGGTAGGCGAAGCCTTTTTTGATATTAAACATCACCAGCATCAGCCCTTTGTAATCCATACCGGCACAGTTACTACCACGGTGTTGGGTACAGCCTTCAATATTAAGGCGTACAAGGGGCAGAAGGTGGTAGTTACAGTCACCCGTGGCAAGGTTAGCGTTTCTGATGCTGCCAAACAAGTTCGGGCCGTACTAACCCGTTACCAGGTAGCCGAGGTTAACGAACAAACCAAAGCAGTGGCACAAAGGCAGGTATCGGATCAAACTTCTATCGATTGGATAAAAGCCGATATGCAGTTTGATGAGCTACCTTTCGGGGAGCTGGCAGACAGGCTAAGTAAAAGGTACGGCGTAAACTTTGCATTTAAGAATCCGAAGGTAGAAAAGTGCCCGGTGACGGGTCGTTTTACAGGTACGGAATCATTGCAGGACGCCTTAAACATCATCTCACCAATAACTTCAACTAACTATAAGGTAGAGGGCAGTACAGTTATAATAGACGGTACCGGCTGCTCACAATGATTAACTAATGTTTCACTCCTAATTAACTGCACCATGAAAATTTTTACCATCAGTTGAGCCCCTTTCCCAGTTGCGTTGTACCGGAAGTATAGCGCATAAAAAAACTCCCCGGCCTTGGACAGCAATGAGGAGTTTCAGGATTAAAAAACTATTGAATTCATTTTTTAACTCATACAAATAATGCAAAAAATTTCTGCTTTTGCAAAGGGGCCTTTTTATGCCCTATTCAAGAGAATATCACTAATTAATTGGCTGTACATCATGAAAATAAGTGTTTGTGTGGTGGCGATGTTAACCTTTAGTATCAGCTTGTTCGCTTTTACTAAAACCTCTGGGCAAACCATTACCAGCACTACTGTTAATCTGAAAATTCAGAATGAAACGCTCAAAGAGGCCCTGCGTAAAATTCAGGACCAGTCTGGATTTAACATCTTTTATTCCTCTGCCACTGTTGACGTAAAAAAACGGGTAAGCGTTAATAACCAGGGCGCCTCTGTGGCTAATACGCTCGACCAGGTTTTGAAGAACACCGGTTTAAGCTATCGTCAGGAAGGAAAATCCATCATTATTTACCCAACCGGAAACCCTACTGATAAGGATATCCAGATACGCCGTGTTTCAGGGATGGTAGTTGATGAAGAGGGTCAGCCGCTGCCAGGTGTGACTATTCTATTAAAAAGCTCAAGAATGGCCAGTACTGCTACGGACGTTAACGGGCATTTTGGCATTGATATTAGCAATGATAATGAAATACTGGTATTTAGCCTTATTGGCCATAAAACCCAAGAAGTAACCGCAAAATCTATCATTGCCGGAATAAAAATAGTGATGCACCCTATTTCGGCAAGCCTTAACGAAGTACAGGTGATCGGCTATGGCACTACTACCCGTGCCTTAAATACCGGCTCTGTAAGTTCTATCACTGCCAAAGATATTGCTAATCAGCCGGTATCCAACCCGCTGTCTGCCATGCAGGGTAAATTGCCGGGCGTGCAAATTACCCAGAATAATGGTTTACCGGGGGCTGGCTTCCGTGTACAGATCAGGGGTGTAGGTTCTATCAACAGCGGTACACTGCCGTTGTACGTGATCGATGGCGTACCTTTTACGCTTTTCAATGCCTCAGTTCCCCCAACGGACGGTTTGAATGCCTTCGGTATTAGTGCGGCCAATGGCGGCGAAACAAGCCCATTAGGCATGATCAATCCGGACGACATAGAGCGTATAGACGTGCTTAAAGATGCCGACGCTACCGCCATCTATGGTTCAAAAGGTGCGAACGGCGTGGTTTTGATCACTACTAAAAAAGGAACCGGCGGGCAAACCAGGTACAACCTTAATTTTTATCAGGGTACCAGCAAAGTCGCCCACTTTATAGACGAACTGAACACCGCAGATTACCTGGCCATGCGGAGAGCCGCATTTGCCGCCGCTGGTGTAACGCCGACTACCACCAATGCCCCCGATTTACTGGTGTGGGACCAAAACGCTTATACCAACTGGCAGAAAAAATTTATCGGTGGAACTGCTAATACCACCAACGCCGATTTTTCTATCAATGGCGGCAATACACAAAACACGTTCTTATTCAGTACCAACTACCGCCATGAGGGAACAGTGTTCCCCGGTAGCCTCGGCGCTAATACTTTTTCTAACCGTTTGAATGCGGGCCATAAAAGTCAGGACAACCGCTTTGGTATTAATTTAAATGTTAATTATGCCTATCAGCAAAACAACCTGATCGGTACAGACCTTTCTACCCTTTACAACCTGCCCCCTAACATGCCGCTTAATAATGCGGATGGCAGCCTGTACTGGAACAATTCAATCACCAATCCATTAGCGTACCTGCTCAGACCAAGTAAGAATACAACTACCAACTTATTGAGCAATATGGACGTACATTATGATTTGCTGCCCGGGTTGACTTTAAAAGCTAATATGGGTTATTCGTTGACGGGCCTGAAACAAACACTGGAAACGCCATTAACCTCATTGAATCCATCTACAATAAACCCGTCATCGCCCTCAAACAATACCCGGTATGCCGATAACACTACTTCTAACTACATTATAGAGCCGCAGATCCGTTACCAGCACAAAATAGCCAAAGGCGACCTGACTGCCCTGGTTGGTAGTACTTTCCAACGGACACTTACCGATGGCATTTCTCTCCGTGGTACAGGCTTTAGCACAGACGCGTTACTAGGTTCTTTTTATAATGCGGCAAGTGTGATCAACTACGGCAGTAGCAATTCTGATTATAAATACACTGCATTATTTGGGCGTTTAAACTATACCTGGGAAAACAAGTACCTGATTGATGGAACCTTTCGCCGCGATGGATCTTCGAGGTTTGGCGCGAATAACCGTTTCGGAAATTTCTGGGCTGTTGGTGCCGGCTGGGTGTTTACAGAAGAGTCTTTTATGAAAGATATCCCTGCACTTAGCTTTGGTAAAATCCGCGGCAGCTACGGTTTAACCGGTAACGACCAGATCAGCAATTATCAGTACGATGCTTATTACAGCACTTCGGGCACTGCTAACAGCTATCAGGGACAAGCGATACTTTACCCAAGTAACGTACCTAACCCTAACCTGCATTGGGAAACCAATAAAAAGCTTGACATAGCCATAGAGTTGGGTTTCCTGAAAGACCGGATCTATGTAAAGGCAGATTACTTCCGCAACCGATCTTCAGACCAGTTATTACCGGTATCTCTACCTACCCAGGCCGGTATGAGCAGTTATACAGACAACTTCCCTGCGGTGGTTCAGAATTATGGCTATGAATTTGAACTGAATACCACTAATGTTAAACTGAAAGACTTTAGATGGTCTACCGCATTTAACCTTACTATTCAGCGCAACGCCATCATCAGCATTCAAAACCCTTCTAAATTATTCTATACTTACATCATCGGCCAGCCGGTTAACGGAATCATGCTTTACCACTTCACTGGTATAGACCCTGCAACAGGTATACCTACGTATCAGGACATGAACGGTGATGGCTCAATCAGCTATGCGAACGATAGGGCCCCTGCTCCGCTTGGCCACCCTTACTATGGCGGTATCACCAACAGCTTTACTTATAAAACGCTAACGCTGGACGTTTCCTTCCTGTTCAACCACCGGATGGGGTACATCAACAATACTTCTTCTTACCCTTTCGGTTCAACCATGAGCAACCAGAACATCTCTGCTTTGCAGCGTTGGAAAGCCCCTGGCGATATCTCGATGTACCCTGGTGCTACTACGATCGGGTCGAACCCATACTATCTGTATAACTCTTCTGATGCAAACTGGGGCGATGCTTCATTTATTAAGTTGAAAACTGTTAGCCTTAACTATGCCCTTCCACAACCATTGGTTCGTAAAATAGGCTTCCGCAACGCATCTGTTTTCGCACGCGGAGAGAACCTGTATACCTGGGCGAAACAGAAATACACCTATGATCCGGAAACTACTGTATCCGGCGCAGCACCAGGTGTAGGAACAGGCCAGTTTATTGCAATGCCGCAATTGCGCACCATCGTTTTAGGTCTTAATTGTACATTTTAATAACATACAGCAACATCATGAAATTAAAACAAAATCTATATAAAATATTGACCTTCGCAGCCATCCCTGCGTTGCTCACAGCATCTTCCTGTAATAAATATGTGGAGCTCGATGCACCCTTGAATCAAATAAACGCTTCTTCTGCCTACGTCACCGATGCTTCTGCAACTTCATCCGTAGTGGCTTTATACAACTATGGCATTTTTGGTTCTCTTGGTGGTATGCTGCAGGGCATGACGTTTTACGGAGGTTTAAGCTCGGACGAGTTACACTATACGCTAACTACGTCGACAGATCTGCCAGAAATGGAGAATGATAATATCTCAAAAAATAACGCGACCGTTTCCACCTTTTGGTCGTACTGCTTTGCAGAATTATTAGAGGCAAATGCCGCTATTACCGGGCTAACCAATTCGACTACGCTAACCCCGTCTGTAAAATCACAATTATTGGGCGAAGCCAAATTCTTCCGCGCTTTCACCAATTTTTACCTGGTGAATTATTTCGGTGGTGTGCCTTTAACCGGCAGTGACCCGCTTACCAGCGCCTTCCTTCCCCGCTCTACGCCAGCGCAAGTATATAGCCAGATCATCAGCGACCTGAAAGATGCGCAAGCTTTATTGCCTACCAGTTATGTTGGTACTTTGCGTTCGCGTGTTAACCAGTATGCTGCTACCGCACTTTTAGCGCGTGTATATCTCTACCAGAAAGATTACGCAAATGCAGAAGCAATGGCTACCGCCGTGATTAACTCGGGTACCTACACGCTTGGCGCGCCAAACTCAGTTTTCATTAATACCAGCAATGAAACCATCCTGCAATTTGCCACCTATTATGGGGTATCATCATTTGCATCTACATACCGAACGTCTACTTCTGCAAGTAATATTGCACCGCCTACGATTACGCTAACTAATACCATAGCTAACAGCTTTGAAGCAGGCGACAGCCGTAAAACCAACTGGGTAGATTCTACCACCAGCGGTTCAAAGTTTTACCGGATCAACAAGTATAAAATATTTACCTCTTCTACCCCAGGTGGTGGTAACGAATTTAACGTAGTACTGCGTTTGGCAGAACAATACCTGATCCGCGCTGAAGCAAGAGCCCAGCAAAACAACCCTTCCGGTGCTGCAGCAGATATTAACACCATACGTACACGTGCGGGTTTAGGCGCTACGACCGCCACTACCCAAACAGCGTTGCTTGCAGCAGTTGCCCAGGAAAGAAAGGTAGAACTATTCGGCGAATTTAGTCACCGCTGGTTCGATCTGCTTCGTACCGGACAGGCAAATACGGTGATGAGTGCTTTAAAACCCAACACCTGGAATGCTACCCGGTCTGTACTGTTCCCGATTCCGGATGCGCAGATAAGACAGAACCCTTCACTTACACAAAACCCAGGCTATAACTAGAATTAAAAGGATAAGGATATGAAAAACTTAAAATGGTACTTAGGAATTACACTGCTACCAGCCTTTATGGCGGGCCATGCAGTTGCGCAGGGAAAAGCGAATGCGGACAGTACCCGTATGCAGCTAAACAAGCTGATGGCCTCTAAAGAGCCTGCAGACAGAAAGGCCCTGGACGAACGCCTGAAAGCGTTAGCAGCAAGCGACAAGGAAGAAGAGATGAGCATAGCTGCTAACTATTATTACCAGCTAAAAAACGGCAAAGCAACAGACTCTATCATGAACGCGGAACTGATTAAGTTTCCCCGAGGAATGCAGGCGCGCAATAAAGAAGAGTCTGTTATTTTTAATACAAAAGACATGAACCAGGCGGTTATAGCTTACGAAGCCTGGATTAAAAAATTCCCGCCAGAAAGCTATCCTTCGCTGCCGCTGCATGAAGACCGCGTATCGTATGATTACGCACGCAGCTATTTAGCAAATGGCTACGCAAAACAAAAGAATGTAGCAAAAGCTAATTATTATATTGGCTTGCTGGAGGCAGATTTCTGGAAAGGCAATGGTTATGCAGGCCTGGCAGAAATCTTTTATAACAACGGTGATCTGAACAACGCAGGCATTTACTTTAAGAAAGCAATGGAAGTTGCAGGATCTTTCACTGATGGAAAACAGGGCAACAGCGGGGCAGCGAGATTTGCTGCATCGGGTTACCTGGGCTTGTGTGCCAGTTATGCAAAGGTATTAACTGAGCAGAAGCGCTACAATGAAGCGCTAAAGTATATGGAAATTGCCATTAAAGGCACGCCAACACACCGTGCAGATTTCGATTATCGTTATGCGCAGATCCTGTCGGCGCTTGGCCGCAACCAGGAAGCTTTTGAAAGAATGGACGAAGCTGTTAAGTCTGGCAGGGCAACAGAGGAAATGTCTGATCTTTTTAAAACCTTATATGTGAAGGTTAAGGGTAGCGCAGCTGGCCTGGAAGCCTACCAGGCAGATATCCGCAAAGGCTATATTGCCAGTGTAGAGAAGCGCCTGGCAAAAGAGCTGGTTAAAGAACCGGCTGCCAACTTTACTCTTACAGATTTGCAAGGAAACAAAGTTACCCTGAGCGATCTGCGTGGTAAAGTAGTTGTGCTTGATTTTTGGGCAACATGGTGCGGGCCATGTAAAGCCTCATTCCCGGCAATGCAGATGGCTGTAGATAAATACAAGAACGACCCGAATGTGAAGTTCCTGTTCATCCACACCTGGGAAAAGGTAGATAACCCTACAGAAGATGCCAGGGCTTACATCAACAGCATGAAATACAACTTCCAGGTGCTGATGGATACCAAAGATCCAAAAACCAGGGTAAACAATGTGGTAAGCAGTTATAAAGTATTCGGCATCCCGGCAAAATTCATCATTGATAAAAACGGAGACATCCGCTTTAAGCTTACCGGTTTCGACGGCAGTAAAGAAGCTGCTGTTGATGAACTGTCGCTGATGATTGAGGCAGCTAAAAGAGCAAGCTGATCATACAATTAATTTAATACCCCCAACGATCCGGAATGATATTTATCATCCGGATTTTTTTTGTTAGCGCCCCTGGGTACGTTAATACATTATCTAAACGTTATTAGTACAGGCTTTACCGAAAGTTTTACCACATCATTTTGTTATCCATCAAAATAAAATTCTGAATTGTGGAATAAATCTTATTTTCGAAAAATTTTTTATCAGACATTTTATGAGCGCAGAACCAGCAATTGTATCCGTTGAAACCGATCTGTCAAAAGTAGAGAAGGGCCACCCGAAAGGCTTGTTTGTACTTTTTTCTACCGAGATGTGGGAGCGTTTCAACTTCTACGGCATGCGCGCGCTGCTTACCCTGTTTTTGGTTAACGCGCTGGCTTTTTCAGATAAGGATGCCGCAATTATTTACGGCGGATTTTTAGGCTTATGTTACCTTACCCCAATGCTGGGCGGTTACATCTCAGACCAGTTCCTGGGCAACAGAAATTGTATCATACTCGGCGGTACCGTGATGGGTTTTGGCCAGTTGATGTTGTTCCTGAGCGGTTATACTTACACTTCGAACCTCGATCTGGCAAAGATGATCATGTGGGGTGCTTTAGGTGTCATCATCATTGGTAATGGTTTCTTTAAACCTAATATCTCATCAATGGTGGGGCAATTGTACAAAAAAGGCGATGCCCGCTTAGATTCGGCCTTTACCATCTTCTACATGGGCATTAACGTAGGCGCGCTTTTAGGTATGTCTATCTGCCCACTGCTGGGCGACGTTAAACACGGCGAGATCCGCGTAGTAGAAGCCTTTAAATGGGGCTTCCTGGCGGCAGCAGTTGCCATGTTCCTGGGTACCATTATGTTTATCTTCCTGAAAAACAAATATGTGGTAGACCCTGCGGGTAATGCCGTTGGCGACAAACCACGTCACGATGGGTCGGCATTAAGCCCTACCGGCGAAGCGGAAAAAGCAAACTTCTCTAATGCGTCTATCATTTCTGTAGTGGTGCTGATGGTTGCTTTGTTCTTTGGTATTCATTGGGTTTCTATCGATCCTAACCCGATCAAAAGCTGGGTATATCCGTTCATTTACGCTTCAGGTATCAGCCTCGCAGTTTTGATCCTGACAGATAAATCCATCACCAAAATTGAGCGCGACCGTATCCTGGTATTATATGTTGTGGCTTTCTTCGTGATCTTCTTCTGGTCGGCATTTGAGCAAGCTGGTTCTTCACTAACCTTCGTGGCAGATAAGCAAACAGATACCCACATCTTTGGCTGGCAGATGCCGCCAAGTGCTGTACAAAACGCTAACTCATTCTTCATTATCGTATTCGCGCTGCCCTTCAGCTTATTATGGCTGGCTTTGCAGAAAAGAAAGTTAGAACCTATCTCTCCGGTTAAGCAAGCTATCGGGTTACTGTTGCTTGCTATCGGCTATTACATTATCGCAGTGCAGGTAAAAGCCATCGGTAATACCGGTAAATTGGCTGTAATGTGGTTATTTATCATGTACCTGTTCCACACGCTGGGCGAATTGTGTTTGTCGCCAATCGGATTATCACTGGTATCAAAACTTGCCCCGAAACGTTTTTCATCTCTACTAATGGGCGTTTGGTTCTTAGGAAATGCGGCAGGTTACGCCCTTGCCGGAACCCTGGGTGCTATCATTCCGCCTACAGGTGATAAATATGATCTGGCAGCCAAAAGCGGTATCGACCTGAAAGCGGTATTAGATGGCAAGGTCATTCCAACAGCGCAACAGATTGCCACTTTGGCAAAAGATAAGATAGACATCCACTACCCTACCTTTGCAGGCTTCACCATTCATAACCTGTACGAATTCTTTATGGTATTCGTTACTTTATCTGGCGTGGCATCTATCCTGTTGTTCCTGATTTCAGGTATTTTAAAGAAAATGATGCATGGTGTAAGGTAATTGTTACACCTCACAAATAATTTTTGGATATTTGAGCCGTATGTTGATTACATACGGCTTTTTAGTTCAACCTAATTTAAAATTTAAGTGCCCGACAGCTTAGTCATTATCCCTACTTACAACGAAAAAGAGAACATCGAGCGGATGATCAGAAAGGTATTTTCATTACCGCATGATTTTCACGTGCTGATCATTGATGATGGTTCTCCGGATGGCACTGCCGATATTGTTAAAAATCTGCAATACGAATTTCCGCACCGCCTGTTTATCGAGGAACGGAAAGGAAAGCAAGGCCTGGGCACTGCTTATATCCATGGTTTTAAGTGGGCTATTGCACGCGAGTACGAGTATATTTTTGAAATGGATGCAGATTTCTCGCATAACCCGGACGATCTGATCCGTCTGCGCGAGGCCTGCGTTGCCGGTGCTGATGTTGCCGTTGGCTCGCGCTATATCAAAGGTGTTAACGTGGTGAACTGGCCCATGAGCCGTGTGCTGATGAGCTATTTTGCGTCTGTTTATGTGCGCTTTATCACCGGTATAGACGTGCAGGATTCTACCGCAGGGTTCGTTTGTTATAAAAGCCGCGTATTTAAAGTGCTAAAGCTGGACAAGATCAAATTCGTAGGCTACGCTTTCCAGATAGAAATGAAATATACGGCTATAAAGCACGGCTTTAAGTTGATAGAAATTCCCATCATCTTTACAGACCGTACAGAGGGCACTTCTAAAATGTCTACCGGTATTTTCCGCGAAGCCTTCTTCGGGGTGATCCAGATGAAGATCAACAGCATTTTCAGGAAGTATCCGGAAGGATAATTCGATGTGCAAATGAGATGATGTGCTGATGTGCAAATAATCTCATTTAGCATTCATCCATAATTCTCATATCTCAACATTAGCACATTTACATATCTGCACATCTCAAAAATTTTGCTAATTTCGTTGGTAAATGAACGAGAATCTTAACCCTGAACGCGAACGCCTGTCGGCTACGGAACGTGACATTGAGAAAGTGCTTCGCCCACAGGCTTTTGAAGATTTTACCGGCCAGGATAAGATATTAGCCAATCTGAGAATATTTGTGCAGGCGGCCCGTCTTCGTGGCGAGGCGCTTGACCATGTACTGCTGCACGGCCCTCCGGGTTTAGGTAAAACCACCCTTTCGCATATCATCGCTAATGAAATGGGCGTGGGTATCAAGATCACATCAGGCCCTGTTCTGGATAAACCGGGAGATCTAGCCGGCTTGTTAACCAACCTGGAAGCCGGGGATATTTTGTTCATTGATGAGATCCACCGATTAAGCCCGCTGGTAGAAGAATATCTGTACTCCGCCATGGAGGATTTCAAGATCGATATTATGCTGGAGTCCGGCCCGAATGCACGTTCCGTACAGATTTCGCTCAATCCGTTCACCCTTGTGGGAGCTACTACCCGTTCGGGTTTGCTTACGGCTCCGCTACGTGCCCGGTTCGGGATCAACTCGCGGCTGGAGTATTACGATGCGAAACTACTCACCACGATCGTTCTTCGCTCGGCAGATATTCTTAAAACGCCCATTACTGATGAAGGTGCTTTTGAGATTGCGCGCCGCAGCCGTGGTACACCGCGTATTGCCAATGCCCTGCTTCGCCGTACGCGCGATTTCGCCCAGATCAAAGGCAATGGCAGTATCGACACACCTATCGCTCAATACGCGTTAAATGCGTTGAATGTAGACGAACACGGGCTCGACGAGATGGACAACAAAATACTGCTGACCATTATCGAGAAGTTTAAGGGCGGCCCTGTTGGTTTAAAAACCATTGCTACTGCAGTTGGTGAAGACGAGGGTACTATCGAGGAAGTTTACGAACCATTCCTGATCCAGGAGGGCTACCTGATGCGCACCTCGCGCGGCCGTGAAGTCACCGAGTTTGCTTACAAGCATTTAGGCGTGATAAAACCAGGCGGTAACGCCACGTTATTCTAAATCTGAAAACAGATTGTACTTTCCGGCTGTCTATCCTTACAACCAATAATTGTAAACCATGCCAGCGAATGTAGTGATCGAATGCAGCCATACCCTAAAAAACCACAATCTTAAAATAGCTTTTGCCGAAAGCGTAACCGCTGGCAAAGTAATTTCTGAATTTGCGCTGATTCCAAATTGCGGAAGCGCCCTCGCCGGAAGTATCGTAAGCTACGATGCTGAGGTGAAGAAAACATTGCTGAAAGTGCCTGCGGAATTGATCGAACAATTCTCGGCCGAGTCTGAACAGGTTACTGAACAAATGGCTATCGGCCTAAAACAACTGATACCGGCAGATATTGTAGTTGCTGTAACCGGACTGGCCGCGCCGGGCGGAAGCGAGACGGAAGAAAAGCCTGTAGGCACCATGTTTATCCACGGCTTTTACCACTCCTATGCGTTCAGTAAGCGGGTATTCTTTCAGGGCGATCCCGAGCAGGTGATCATGGATACCGTTTCTGCCATTGCCGAACTGGTTATAACCCAGCTGAAAAAACATGGTAAAGAACCCTCTTTTGAAGAAAGCAATTGTTAATAGCAAGGAAAATACTACCGCTAAAACATCGGCTATTCTGTTAAAAATATTTCCTTTTGCTAAAATTAATCTGCTAATTTCGCTCCCTGCTAAACTGTTTAAAAATGCCGAAATTATTTAATACCCTGTTGCCTTTTTGCGCTATGGCAGTAATGGCTTGCCAGTCTAAAAACACTGACAAAACCGTTACCACTACCACCACAGAAAAAACCACTGCAAAGACCGAAGCAGCCGTTACAGAAACGAAACGCCAGACCGGAAAACCAGCACCAAATGCCGAGATTATGAGCCGTAAGCAGGTGCCTGTCATATGCTATCACCAGATACGCGACTGGCGCCCTACCGACTCTAAAGTGGCCAAAGATTACATTGTGCCGATAGCCTCTTTTAAAGAGCATATTAAAATGCTGGCTGATAGCGGTTACCATACCATTCTTCCAGACCAGCTTTATAATTACCTGGCTTTTGGCAAACCGCTGCCATCAAAGCCGATTATGCTGACTTTTGATGATACCGACCTTGATCAGTTTACCGTTGCGCGCCCGGAAATGAAGAAGTACGGTTTTAAAGGCGTTTTCTTTATCATGACGGTATCTATCGGCCGGCCACATTACATGAGCAAGGAGCAGATCAAACAACTATCAGACGAGGGGAACGTAATTGCCAGCCATACCTGGGATCACCATAACTTTAAAAAGTTCCAGGGGAAAGACTGGGAAATCCAGATTGATAAGCCTACAAAAAAATTGCAAGAGATCACCGGTAAGGAGATTAAATACTTTGCCTATCCGTTTGGTTTATGGAACGAGCAGGGCCTGCCGGAACTGCACAAACGCCGTTTCCTGATGGCGTTCCAGTTAGCCGAAAAACGCGACGCGAACGATCCTTTGATGACTGTACGCCGTATCCTCGACAGCGGTTACTGGAGCACCAAAACGCTAAGCAATAGTATCAAAAACAGCTTTTAACAAAAAGCTGAAGATAACCTACTAATGAACCTGTTATTCCCTTTCACTTGAATAGGATTAACAGGTTTTATTATTTATAGCTATTAAATATTTAGCTATTTTAACAGATCTTCTACTAAAACCCCATTTATCTTCAAACCTTTAATATTACAGTTGGAAATTTCTACATTACTTAGGTCGCAGTTAGTAATGGTACTTCCATTCAAGTTGCAGTCTTCAAACCGGAGAGGGCGCTGTCTGGCACCTTCTATGTAAGCAGGATGACCTTTGGGCGGTAAGTCGATCCCGTGTATGTAGGCACCTCCTAACTGTGCTTCCTTAATTTCAATATCACTGAGGTTTGCGTCTACAATCTTTACATTCTTCATAGCCACATCACGGAAAGTAGTGTTGTTAAGCATTGCCATGTGAATTTCAGAACCGGAAATATTGGCTTTATGAACTTCCAATCGTTTGTCTGTTTCGATGATTTTAATAGTTTCCATATCATCAAAAGTAGCTTAGAGACATGTAAGTCAAAGAGCAATCCACGACAAATTTAAGGCATAACGCGACTTTTTTAGCCTGGGGAAGTTGCTATTATTTCAACAAATCTTCTAACTGCGTGATCAATGCCACCTGCGCAACATTTGCTTTTTGTTTAGCAGTTTCGATATCAAACCAAGCAGCTCTATCTACCTCCGGGAAACTGATCATCTTGCCTGATCCTTTTGGCAACTCGATCTGGAACACATTACTTACGATCGTATCGGCATCTATATCCCCTTCTACCGCCCAGCAATAGATCTGTTTTCCGCTTTTTAAACGTACGGACTGTAGTTCTACAAACTTACCATCAATAGCATGGCCTGTCTCTTCCTGAAACTCACGCTTTGCGGCTGTTAACGGGTCTTCATCGTTTTCAAATTCGCCCTTGGGGACAGACCACGCGCCTAAATCCTTTCTCATAAAAAAAGGGCCTCCCGGATGCACCAGGAAGACCTCTAAATTTTCATCCCGATGCCTGTACAGTAATATTCCTGCGCTTTGCTTCGGCATGGTGTTATTCTTTTATTTACTGGCCCTGAGCGAGCGAGTAACCTAATTTATCATTGAATTTCATCAGCATTTCTACCGAGCAAACTTTAAATACATCTGCCAGTTGGGAGGCCAGGGTAAAAACGTCTTTTTGTGTAATTTCTGTTCCTTCAGGCTTTTCAAAACGAATACGTGATTGATCTACCAATTCGGTATAGATAGAGCCGGTAGGCCAAACCTGCGTACCACGGTTAGATACCATCACCAATTCAAATTTATCCGTTAACTGGCTTTTTGCTTTTTCAGCAATCTCAGCGGGTTGCAGACTTGTTTCCACAAAAATATCAGCACCCATAATTTCTTCCTTCACATTCGGATCTGTAACCGTGATCTTGTTCCTGTCCGGATGGAAGTCTGCATTTGGCGTACAAATGAAGTTCGGTTGCGAAAACGCACCACCTGTTGATGGATGCTTGCCTAAATTAGCGATAATACAATCTGCAAATTCTGTTGTATTATAAGCCTTGGTGGTTTTATCGCCAAAATCGCCGGTATGGATCCCTTTTTCTAAGGTATATAACAATGCATTTTCGATGGTTGCGGCGTTAGCAGTCAAGCCCAAATAACGCAGCATAGAAATACCAGAAAGCAACAGGGCAGTCGGGTTAGCAATGTTACGACCGGCAATATCTGGTGCGGTACCGTGTACAGCCTCGAAAATAGAAATGTTATCGCCTATGTTGGCTGAAGGTGCAAAACCTAAGCCGCCCACTAAACCGGCACAAAGGTCTGATACGATATCACCTTGCAGGTTGGTTAGCACAATAGCCTGGAACCACTCCGGGTGTGATACCAGCTTCATACAAAGGTCGTCTACAATGATATCAGTCGCTTGCAGATCCGGGTATTCTTTGGCAATCTCATAAAAAGTTTCCAGGAATAAACCGTCGGTCAGCTTCATGATGTTCGCTTTGTGGCCGCAGGCAATCTTTTTATAGCCTTTTCTACGGGCCATTTCAAACGCATAACGGATCACCTGCGCAGAGCCGGGGCGGGTAATGATACGGCGCGCAACGGCAACGTCATTAGTCAGCATGTGTTCGATACCACCGTAAGTATCCTCGATGTTCTCGCGAACGATAGTAAGGTTAATCTGGATACCTGCATTAGAGAAAACAGTATTTACACCGTTGAGGCTGCGGAAATCACGCTGGTTGGCGTAAGTATTCCAGACCTTACGTGCTGTAACGTTAATACTTTTTACACCTTTACCTTTTGGTGTTTCCATCGGGCCTTTGAATAAAACGCCTAATGATTCAATGGTTTCCTTTGCTTTAGCGGTCATGCCCGTAGAATGGCCGGCATCGAAATAAGATTTTCCCATTTCCACCACTTCGTAGTCGAGCTGTACTTCTGCCGCTTCAAAAATTCGAAGAACGGCATCCATAATTTCCGGACCGATACCATCTCCTTTGGCTACTGCTATTTTAGTTTTCATTGAATATAAGTTAAGATGTAAAAAACGCTGCAAATATACGCTTTTGCGCCCGTACTTCAGGGGTCGCCGTTAGATATACCATCGGTTTTATGACTTTGTTCTTGATTTTTACTTTCTGTTAATCATTAACTTGCACCCCGTTATGACAACGCGCATTTTACTCCTCAACCTGCTTAAAACACTCGCCTATTCGCTGGTGCTTACCTTTATATTCGGAATGGCCTTTTTCCTAATCCGCACGCACGGGCAGGATACCGGCCATGCGGTGCCTGTGATCCTGGTGGGCGACCTTAGCCTTAACCTCATCCTGTTCATCATGGCTATCCCATCATTATTCCTTACCTCGCCAGACCTTTACCGGCAGACTACGCGTCGGTTGCTGCTTTATTTTGGTGGTACAGCTGTTTTCATTGTAGCAGCCCTAACCCGTAGCAACCAACTATCAAGCACTATTTTCTATGAATTGGCAGCCGTTTCTTTTCTGCTTGTCCAGTTGTTCCATTACCGGGCGCTGATCAAACGATACCCGGTTAAGTAGCCCCGCAGCTACTACTTTAAGATATTTCCTAAGCTTTCGGTAGATTTGCCGTAAACTTGCAAAAGTTATGAAGGCATTTTACGGAGATCTCCGGTTAGGTATTCTGGGTGGTGGCCAGTTGGGCCGCATGCTGATACAACAGGCTATAAACTACAATGTTACGGTTAAGGTGCTTGATCCCGACCGGGATGCGCCATGCAAAAAATTGTGCGACGAATTTGTGGTTGGCTCTCTGAGCGACTATGAAACCGTTTACAATTTTGGCAAAAAGGTAGACCTGCTGACCATAGAGATTGAAAAAGTTAACGTAGATGCACTGGAGCAACTGGAACGCGAAGGCGTTGCCGTTTATCCGCAGCCAAGAGTGATCCGTCTGATACAGGATAAAGGTCTGCAGAAACAATTTTTCAAAGAAAACGAAATCCCGACAGCCGAATTCCAGATCATCTCTTCCCTGGCCGATCTTCAAAACAGCCACATCCCGTTCCCTTACATCCAGAAGCTGCGTAAAGACGGCTACGATGGCAAGGGTGTTTATAAGGTAGTTGATGAATCTTACCTTGATAGAGCTTTTACTGACCCAAGCTTGATAGAACGTTGGGTTGATTTTGAAAAAGAGATTGCTGTGATTGTGGCAAGAAATGAAAATGGCGAGTGTAAAACCTTCCCGATGGTGGAAATGGAGTTTAACCCGGAAGCTAACCTGGTAGAATTCCTGATTTCGCCCTCTACACTGCCGTTCGAGATCCAGCAGGAAGCTGAAGAAATTGCAAAAGATATTGCTTCCAAACTAAAGATAGTAGGTCTGCTGGCAGTGGAGATGTTCCTGGACAAACATGGGCGGATATTGGTTAACGAACTGGCTCCGCGGCCGCATAACAGTGGGCACCACACTATAGAAGGTAACGTAGTATCGCAGTTCGAGCAGCATCTACGCGCCATCTTTAATCAACCTTTGGGTGATACCAATGCCATTAGTAATGGCATCATGATCAATCTATTAGGCGAAGCCGGTTACGAAGGCCCGGCTGTTTATCAGGGGATAGAAAAGGCTTTGAAATTACCCGGCGTTTATATCCACCTTTACGGTAAAGCGCTTACCAAACCCTTCCGTAAAATGGGGCACGTGACCATTGTAGATACCGACCGAGAAAAAGCGATTGAACGTGCGCGCCATGTGCAGAACATTCTAAAAGTGGTAAGCTGATATTCTTTATGGAGGCCGCATATACCCTTCCTGAAATTAAGATCTACAGATCGCCCTGGAAAGGTTTTAAGCTGATGCTTCTGTGTGCGCCGTTTGTTGCCTTTAGCTTGTACGATATTATCGGGCAAAAACACATCGAACAAACGTTGTTGAGTTGGTCTTCACTATTGTTCTTCGGCTTAGGTATTCCGTTCGGACTATTTCTGATTTTTGACAGAAGGCCGCAGATTATTATTAACGAAACCGGTATTTATGACCGGACGGCATACCACGATTTTATTAATTGGAATACCATTGAGCACGCCTACTGGAATACCATTTATAAGCAGCCTTTTGTGTGCCTGATCATAAAAGATGAATTCCGGCATTTGATTAAAAGTAAAAAGAGACTACAGGCGTTGAACCCTTTTTTGGGCCTTTCAGAAGTAAACATTCACCTGGGTAATATTTCGGGTCTTCAGCAGGAGCAGCTAACGGCCTTTATTGTAGCCATGAAAGATGCACCCGTGGTAGACCGTAGCAGATTATTAAAAAGACATTTCGAAAAAATAGCATGAGCGTAAAAGTAGCCATTATCATGGGCAGCAAATCAGACCTGAATGTAATGCAGGATGCTGCCGACGTATTGAAAGAACTGGGTGTCGACTATGAAATTACCGTGGTATCGGCCCACCGCACCCCTGAAAGAATGTTCAGCTACGCGAAATCTGCGGCAGACCGCGGTTTGAAAGTAATTATTGCCGGTGCTGGCGGCGCTGCCCATTTACCGGGCATGGTTGCCTCGTTAACGCATCTACCGGTGATCGGTGTTCCGGTGAAGTCGAGTAATTCTATCGACGGCTGGGATTCTCTGCTATCTATCTTGCAAATGCCAAATGGTATCCCGGTTGCTACGGTAGCCCTTAACGCAGCAAAAAATGCCGGCCTGTTAGCCGCGCAGATCCTGGCCACGGCTGATGAATACCTGGCCCAAAACCTGATCAATTACAAAGAAGATCTAAAAAACAAGGTAGAAGAGTCGGCTAAGCAGATGAAGAATGAAGGTTATCCTTCGGATTTTGAATAAGCGTACAGTTACTGGTTTCGGGGTGCGAGAACTTTGATTTTTAAAAATCTATACAAAAACAGTACTCGCTCCTCGTAACTCCTTACTCGCAACTAAAAACTAATTCAACGTCGGGTTCTCCGGAAAATTAGCGATGTGCGAATAGCGCGGACCAAGTCCGATTACTACCTCGCGCCAAAGATTCTGCTCGTCATGGGCAAAAATGATCTCCTGGCTGAATTTGTTCGCTACAATCCAGGTATCTTCCAGCAGCTCTGCATCCAACTGCCCGGCGGTCCAGCCGGAATATCCTGCAAAGAACTTTATTTCGCCGTCTTCTAACTGATAAGTGTTTACCAATTCCTTCACTGCTTCAAAATCGCCTCCCCAATAAATACCATCCCAAATCTCTATCCCGTCAGGAATTTTCTCCGGACAGCGGTGGATAAAGTGTAAGGTATTGTTGGCCACAGGGCCGCCAAAGTAAACAGGCAATTCAGAATAGGCGATATCCGGAAGCAAGTCGCCCAGCATATATTCACTCGGATGGTTCAGTACAAACCCCATGGCACCCATATCAGAATATTCGGTCAGCAGGATTACCGACCGCTTGAAATTAGGGTCCATCATAAAGGGCTCAGATATCAAAAGCCTGCCCGCGGCAGCTGAAATGGTACTTAGCATAGCTTATGGGTTGTATAAATTTATAACACAAGTGTTAAATTAATGTTCTTTTATTAATACGTAGCATTACAACGGTCGGATTTATATCATATTACCCGGGTGGATTTGTAGATTTGCCACATCATGAATCAGCAAGATATTCAAAACCTAAGACAGGAGTACCAGGCTTCTACTCTGTCTGAAAAAGAAGTAGACGCAAACCCCATCGCACAATTCGAAAAATGGTTCAATGAGGCTTTAAAAGCCGAAGTTCAGGAACCAAACGCCATGACATTAGCTACAGCCACTTCAGACGGCCGACCGTCGGCGCGGATTGTGTTACTTAAAGGTTTCGACGAAAACGGTTTTGTTTTTTATACCAACTACCTTAGTCGCAAGGGAAAAGAAATGGCTAAAAACCCATTGGGTGCCATTACCTTTTTCTGGGGAGCGTTAGAAAGACAGATCAGGATAGAAGGCACTATCGAAAAAGTGAGCCGTGAAGAATCTGAAGAATACTTTCATTCGCGCCCAAAATTAAGCCAGATCGGCGCACTCGCCTCACCGCAAAGCCAGGAAGTAGCAGGCCGCGAAGTATTGGAGCATAAAATGCAGGAACTACAGGAGCGTTATGCCGATGAAGAAGTAATCCCGAAACCATCGCACTGGGGTGGTTATATTTTAAAACCTACCTGGTTCGAGTTCTGGCAGGGCCGCCAAAGCCGTCTGCATGACCGGGTTGTTTACAAAAAAGCGGATAAAAAATCGTGGAAAATAGCTCGCCTGGCACCATGACATTTGAAGAGATCAAGCAGATCCTGATAGCTAAGTTTGGTGCCGAACTGATTCTGGGTGAAGAAACAACCGGGCTTCAGCCGGCATTGTTGATTCAGCCGGAAAAAATCGTTGAGGTTTGTCGCGAACTCAGAGATAATCCGGCGACGCACTTCGACTTTCTGAACCTGATTTCGGCAGTAGATTATGGCGAGAACAAGTTTGGTGTGGTGTACCACCTTACGTCTATGCCGTACCGCCTGCAATTGACCTTGAAGATAGTTAAAGAGCATACCCGTGATTTGGAAGATTTGCCTTCTTTCCCAAGTTTAACTTCAGTATATAAAACTGCGGATTGGCATGAACGGGAAGCTTATGACCTGGTTGGGGTATTTTTTGAAGGTCACCCCGATCTGCGCCGCATCCTGCTACCCGATGACTGGGAAGGCTATCCGCTACGAAAAGATTACAAAGCTGCAGAGTATTATAAGGGGATTAAGATTGATTGATTTACATTTTGAATTTCGAATGTTCAAATTCGAATTTAGCCAGCAATGCAGGTAGATAATTTAAAAAGTATAAAAAGGGTCATTTCGAATACTTAAGTATGAGAAATCTTCTTGAACGTGCTGCTTTTAGAAGATTTCTCACTACGTTCGAAATGACAGAGTAGAAATCCGAAATATGAATGCAGCTCTCGAACGATATTATCAGAAAATAGCTGATGCCGCCACACAGGACATGATCCTGAATATGGGGCCGCAGCACCCGTCTACGCATGGTGTTTTACGTTTAGAACTGATTACAGACGGCGAGATTGTGAAAGAGGTCATCCCCCACATGGGTTACCTGCATCGCTGTTTTGAGAAACATGCAGAATCACTTACCTACCAGCAAACCATTCCGTTTACAGACCGGATGGACTATTTAGCTTCCATGCTGAATAGCCACGCCTGGGTAATGGGAGTAGAACGGATGATGGGAATAGATAAAGAAATCCCCAAGCGGATTGAATACATCAGGGTGTTGGTTTGCGAATTGAATCGCATTGGCTCGCACCTGATCGCCCTGGGTACTTATGGAATTGATATCGGCGCCTTTACCCCTTTCTTGTGGTGTTTCCGCGATCGTGAGCACATTATGGGCTTACTGGAGTGGGCGTCTGGGTCGAGGCTGCTGTATAACTATATTTGGATAGGCGGTCTGTTCTACGACCTTCCTGTTGGCTTTGAAGAGCGTTGCCGCGAATTTGTGACCTATTTTAAACCCAAACTGGCGGAACTTAATCAGCTGCTTACGGATAACGAGATCTTTATTAAACGGACAGCAGGCGTTGGTGTTCTACCATTAGATGTTGCCATTAACTATGGTTGTTCGGGGCCGGTTCTGCGTGCTTCGGGCGTTAAGTGGGATCTTCGCAGGATAGATAACTACTCGGCCTACCCTGAGCTGGATTTTGATATCCCGATTGGCAAAGGCGAAATGGGGGCAGTAGGCGATTGCTGGGACCGCTACAAGGTACGTGTAGATGAAGTAGCTGAATCACTAAAGATTATTGAACAATGCCTGGATCGCCTGCAGAAAGAGCTGAAGCGCACCTCTGACTTCGATCCAAGGGCTAAAATGCCACGCAAGATCACACCGAAAGCGCAAGACTACTATATGCGTGCAGAAGATGCACGCGGCGAAGTGGGCTTTTATTACATCGCTGACGGCAAGACCGAAATCCCTTACCGGGTTAAAGCCCGTGGACCAAGTTTCAATAATCTTTCCGTAATGGCAGAGATCAGCAAGGGCGTAATGATAGCCGACCTGATTGCCATTCTGGGTTCTATCGATATCGTTTTGGGAGAACTGGACAGGTAGAGCATATGTAACACTTCTTTTATTATCTATCATTTCAATCTAAATCTATTCACAAATCATATGAAGCGCATCGTCTATATAAGCCTGTTGCTGGCCGCGACATTAGTAACAGCTTGTAAAAAAGAAAAGAATAATCCGGAACCCGCATCAATTTTGGGTAAGTGGGTAATGAAGAGTTATAGGGTAAGAGTTTTTGACGCTAACAATATATTAACAGTAGATTCTACACATAACGTCAGAAATTGGGAACCCGTGCACTACTATAAATTTGAAAGTGATGGCACAGGTACAGAGCCTTTTTACGGATATCCATACGTTGTAATAGATCATTTTAATTACTCTTATAATAACAATATCATTCAATATTATTACCCGCCAGCGAATGATTTAGTTTACAGTATCAAGGTAACCAGTTTGACATCGAATACGCTGGACGCCACATCCATCAACAATACGCAAATTGGGAAATACGTATTCGACCGCCATTTCGAGAAAGAATTATGATAACAAACAGCAAAGCCCCTTACGGAGCTTTTGCATTGAGGTAAAAATTTATAATAGAGGGTTGATTGCTTTCTAAGAATTAATAAACCTTAACCTGGTAAACATAATTCTTTATTCTCTTGATCTGTTGAGTCCGGTTTAAACTTGCCAGCGTATTCTTGTTGGTCAGGTTGATTTTCTTACTGATAGAATCCGGAGGCATATTCTTGATCGCTTTTAACAAATACTGAGATTTGATGGCGAAAGCAGCACCTTCCATCAGGCTTTGCTTGCCGCTAATGATACCAATTACGTTACCACGGGCATCTAACAACGGTCCGCCGCTGTTACCAGGGTTAACCGGGATAGAAACCTGGTAAGCCGTAGTATCATCATGGAAACCGGTGGAAGAAGACAGGTAACCTTTACCGTAAACGGCATCGTTACGAGGATAACCAATGGTAAATACATCTTCACCCAAATCGCTTTCCGCTTTCTTAATACTATATGGTAAAGCTGTAAAGTTGCGGAAGGTGGTATCATCTATCTTCAACAAAGCCACATCATACTGGGGCTCTGTATAAACAACTTTGGCATGGTAGGCTTCGCCCGCAGCATTCTGTACATAAACAGAATCGGCACCGTTAATCACATGGTAATTAGTAACCAAATAACCGTTCGGCGAAATAATAAAACCTGTACCGCCAAATTTTGCCGGTTCCATTACTTTCTTACCTTTCTTAATGTCGTTGATCAGGGCATTGGTCTTATGATCCAGTTGAGCAGTTCTTTGCTCCTGCTGTTTAATCTGCATCCTTAACTGGGTGAGGTTAGAGCTATGATCATTAAAATAACCAGTGAAGAACAGCGTAGTCAACATCGCGAAAATGGCAATAGATGCCGCTACAGATATTTTGGAGTGGTGATTTCTCCACAATTGTACCACCCATGAAGGACGCTCTGTCAGTTCCTCTTTCAAGGCGTGCACATCAATATCCGCATGGATCGCGTTCAGGCGTTGTTCCAGATCGCGGCGTTCGCTAAACTGCTTTAACAACCCGATAAACTGCCGGTGCTCGTTCACCTTACGGTCCAGCTCGCTATCCTGGTTTCTCAATATATCAAAGGCTGCACGCTCCTGCGCCGACATTTCGCCGTTCAGGTAACGTTCAATCTCGTCTTGTAAATCCCTATCGTTCATTTTTCCCTATTCCTATTTATGCTGAAAAAATAACTTCTTCAGCCGTTGTAAACATTTATACTTCTGCGTCTTGGCGTTATCCGCATTGGTGTAACCAAAACGCGCGCAGATCTCCTGCATGGAGCGATCATGCATGTAGAAGTCCTCAATAATGGTCCGGCATGGCTCGCCAAGCTGTTTCAGGGCACTCTCCATCTGGTTCAGCTGCAAATCCCGGTCGTGGTGCTTTTCTACTTCATCTTCCACGGGTAAGTGATCCTGAAAATCATGTATATCCCCTCCGTAGCGGCTCATCTGGTTCAGGCGTTTCAGCCATAACCGCCGGCATACAGAGTAAATAAACGTTTTCAGTTTACTGCTCAATTCAAAATCGCCGCTTTTAACCTTATTATAAAGAACTATAATCGCCTCCTGATAGATGTCTTTGGCATCGTCTTCAGAGCCGCTATTATTGATAATCAACTGTAGCACCATCGGAAAATACGCCACATACAAGCGTTCCAATACAGTTTCCGAATTATTCAGTATGCCAAGTATAACCTCGCTATCTGTTGGTGCTGAACCTTTTAACACATTACTCACTATTAATACTTTATACATGTAAATGGTAACCCATGATCGTCAAAAATAATTATTTAAAAAAATTTAAAAGCAGTGGGTTACCTTTTGCTGGTATGGGTATTAAGGAATGGTAACTTAAAATAAACTTTTAATTAAAAGACAATGAAAAATTTTGCAAAATTAGCTATCGTAGCTTTAGTAACTGTATCTTTCGCTGCTTGTTCTGGTAACAAAAGCGCTGAATCAACTGATTCAACCAAAGTTGATTCTACTGCTACTACTACTGTAGATTCTACTGCTAAAGTTGACTCAACTGTTAAAGTTGACACTGCTAAAGCTGACACTACTAAAAAAATGTAATCTAAACAGATCATAAGATCTTTAAAAAGGTAACCTCTAAAGGGTTACCTTTTTTTATTTAACGTATTAATACAAAAAACAACAACTGATACACTATGAAAAACTTCATGAAATCTGCGCTGATCCTGGCTATTACTTCTTCATTCGCAGCTTGCAACGGAAATTCAAACAAAGGTAATGTTGACAGCACAAAGGTTGACTCTTCTGTTAAAGCTGACACCGTAACTAAAGTGGATACCGCAAAAGGAGATAGCGTTGCTATTAATGACTCTGTTTCTGTTAAAGCGCCGGATACTCTGAAAAAAACCACCACTGCCAGCAAGACAGTTGTTAAAAAAGAAAGCAAAAAACAGTAATTGTTTTAATGTTTTTAACCCTCAGCAATTTTTTTTGAAAAAACTGGGTCACCTTTTTGTATTATTGGTATTAAACATAAATTATTAATCACTTTTAAGGAAAAATCACAATGAAAAATGCATTCAAAATTGCTGTAGTAGCTTTAATTTCAGTTTCAATGGTAGCTTGCAAAGGCAACAGCTCTACTACTACTACTGATTCTACTAAAACTGACAGCACTGTTAAAGTTGACTCAACTGTTAAAACTGATTCAGTTAAAACTGACAGCACTGCTAAAGCTGACACTACTAAAAAAGACACTACTAAAAAAATGTAATTACATTTTTCAGCAACAAAAAACCCCGCTGGTTATACCGGCGGGGTTTTTTGTTTTATTTGCAATCAGCTTACGGTTTCTTTGTTCCAGCTTTTGCGTCTTTTGAAGTATCTGCAGGCGCAGCAGTAGCAGGTGCCGGTGCAGCCGCAGCTACAGGAACGCTACGAACTTTCATGTGAGTGGTATCTTTCGCGATTTGCGAACCACCATTACCTGCATTCTCTACATTACCAGATTGGCCCATGTAATGCGTAACTGCAGAAGTATCTTTATTTGATGGCGCGCCATATGTATTTCTAGCAGAATCCGGAATATCCTTTGGTGTCTGCTGCCCGCTTTGACAAGCGCTGAAGCAACAAGCGGCAAACGCTCCAAGCGCCAATAATTTGTAAGTTTTCATGAATGTGTTTTTCGTGTTTTACCTTGCAATATTACTCACTTTAAACAATAAAAGCACACCGTAAATACAGTGTGCTTCAAATTGTTCGCATTAACGGCTTATTCTGTCTGGTCGCGCAGCTGTTTAATGGTATCGTGCGCAATGTTTAACTTCTGCTGTTGTTGCAACAGTATCTCTTTTATGTAAGCCGGCACCTCTTCTTCTTCCAGGGCATCTTTATAAGCTTTCTTAATAGCATCTTCCCCAAATTCGCACTCTTCGAGTACATTATGGGTATCATGGCCGGTAAACGCAGCTTTTACCTGTAGCCAGGTACGGTGCAAAGAACCGCTTGCACTGGTGGTATTATCGATGTCCTTGCCAAGGGCCTGAATTTCTGTACCCAACTCCAGCTTGTTCTGGTGGCTCTCGCCAATAAAACGGGTAAAAATTTGTTTCAAATCTTCGCGGCCCTCACCGATGTTTTTGGTAGCACGCTCAAAGCCTTCTATACGATCATTATTGATCTTTACTAAATCGTTCAGTATTTCTAACGTCGTTTCTTGTTTGGTTTCCATAGGTCGGATATTTTTTAAAGAAAACGCACTACCAATTAAAAAGTTTGCCCTACCGCGGCATTGCTCACAACCATTGAGTTTCAGGCTATAGCAATTGCTTATTAGTTTGTTGCTTAAAACTTAACCGCTGATTGTTTTGTATTAATACACGATGAACAGTTTTTCTGCTACCCTCATTAACATTTTTATAGGTATAGTTATCCTTTGGTTAATTGTATTGGTTATCTCGCTTATCTCGCTGAGCCGACGCAAAGATATGCTGAAACCGATAAAGGTGATATGGGCAGCGGCTATCTTTTTTGCCCCGGTGGTCGGGTTAATTTTCTACCTGATTTACGGAACACGAAACAACCGCAGGGGGATTAAACGCTACTAACTTCCTTGACTTTTTCGGCTTTCAATAATTTAATTACACCAGCCGCCACCAAACCGCCTACCAGGTAATATACTACAGATAAAACTTTCGTCTGTTCCGTCCGGTTGCTATGATCAGGATTAAGTCCCATAGGTTTTGGAAGGTACACCGCACCTACACCCGCACCTAAGCCCAGCAACGCCCCTTTTAACCAGGTTTGTTTAGGCCCTATAGCGGCAGTGCTATAATAAACGGTGTTACTCAACAGGTCTCCGGCCAGTGTAATTTGGTAAAGGGTGTCCTCATCCGGCAGGTTGATTTTTGCCTTGCGGCCCAGCTTTATTAGTGTTTCCATTCCTAATAAATCCATCCTTGGCGCTATATGTCCTCTCTTCTTCTTTACTACCTGGTGAATGCCGGTTAACACAACCGCACCGGCAAGCCCTCCCGCTAAGGCTGCTAATACTTTCATAATGCTGTTTTCTTTTAAACACCCTTAAAGTGCTTTTGTTGAAACACGTTTTTGTATTTTCGCCGCAATGGATATCCTTGTCGACCTACAGAACATCAGTGCTGCTGTACAAAACCAAACAGCCCTACAAAATGTAAGCCTGCAAATTTCTAAAGGTAAGCACCTGGCTATTATCGGGCCAAGTGGGTCGGGCAAAACAAGCCTTTTGCGGATAGTAGCCCATGCGCTTGCCATTACAAAAGGAGATGTAGTTTATCATCGCTCTTTAGGAACTGAGCGGAACCCTGCTGCCCACGTTGCACTGATCGAATCGAGGCACCATTTCAAAAACGCTTCTAACACCACTGATTTCTACTATCAGCAGCGCTACAATTCATCAGATTCTGAAGACGCACAAACGGTAACTACTTATTTGCAGCAAGTAGCTTGGGCTCATCCCGATGCTTCCTACTGGACGTTCGATAAAGTAGTTGAAAAACTGAATCTGACCTACCTGCTGGATAAACAACTGATCAAGCTGTCTAACGGCGAAACCAAACGCCTGCGTATTGCTTCTGCCTTGCTTAAACACCCCGTAATTTTGTTGTTAGATCAGCCATTGACTGGCTTAGATGTCACTTCGCGCGAATACTTTAATAATCTGCTTCAGGAAATTTCCGCGTCCGGGATCACTATTGTTTTAACCACCTCCCCTGCCGAAATACCCGCTGTTACCGAAACTGTTCTGGTGATGGAAAACGGATCGATCACCCAAGTGTTAGAGCGCGAGGCCATAAAAACAGAACGGTTTCAATGGGCTAACAGCAGCCACAGTTTTGATGCGCAAGAGGTAAATGACCTGATGAATCAACATGCCTTTGAAACCTTCGAGGATATCATCCGGATGCAAAACGTTAACATTCGGTATGGCGAAGTACAGGTATTAAAAAACATCAACTGGACAGTAAAACAAGGCGAACGATGGGCCCTATTGGGACACAACGGCGCAGGTAAATCTACGCTGCTGAGTTTAGTTTATGGTGATAACCCGCAGGCTTATGCGAACGATATTGTACTGTTCGACCGTAAGCGCGGCAGTGGCGAAAGCATTTGGGATATCAAAAAGCGCAGCGGCTTTATGTCGCCCGAATTGTTCCAGTACTTTCCGCTTGATCAAAATTGCCTGCAGGTGATCGAGTCGGGTTACTATCATACCCTTGGCTTATTCCGCAGGAGCGACCCCAAAAAAGCCGAACTGGCAGAACGTTGGATGAAACTATTTAACATCTGGCAGCATCGTTTGCATTTGCTTAAAAACATCCCAGCCAGTGCCCAACGGCTTTGTCTGCTTATTCGCGCCATTATCAAAAATCCGGCCCTGCTAATTCTTGATGAGCCCTGCCAGGGCATGGATAACCTGCAGCAGCAATTTTTCAAACAGGTAATCGACACCATTTGCCGGAATAGCAATATCACTCTGATTTACGTCACGCACTACATGGAAGAGCTACCAGAGGCCGTGACCAAACAACTGAAGCTGGTTAAGGGCGAGGTGGTGGAATAGTTGATTTTAAGTTTACGAGTTTGTTTTTTACAACCAGTAACATATAAGGAGTTGTGTCCTTTCGAGTTTTGTACAAAAGAAAATGAGTGCTATTCTTAGTACCATTAATAGCTGAGTCAGGATCTAAGATCCCATAAATAAAATACATACCACGATTGCCGGGCCATTTAAACATAACAGTGTCGCCCTTTACAGCATAATTTCCTGCCGCTTTCTCCACACCAAAACAAATACTTTTAAAATAGAAGCACCCATCTTTCTTTAATTTTAATGTGGAAAAGCAATTTGCAACACCCTCTCTGGATGCGACTAATACATCCTCACCTTCCATACTTTCGAAATTTATTATCCCGGCAGGTTTTACAACACAAATCGTTAATAATAAAATTGAAACTATTAAATGCGTCATCTCTTGACTTCTTGAGAGCCCTCCTTTTAACACGGAAAAAAGACGAAAAACAACTTTTACGACAAGAACAAGAAAAACGATGATTAAAATTAAAGTTAATGGAATAAGAAAAATCCCACACCAACTTTCCCAGTAATAAGACGTATTGGTAATTAAAAATAAAATTATCGCAGTGATAAGAAGGTTCTTTGTTTTCACATTTAAATATAGCAGATAGTATTCATCGCAATGTCATTCTTGGTTGCTTTATGTGAATTGTTCGCCAACTGCGTATCTTTGTGATATGAATACTGCCGATCTGTTAGCGCGCGCTTTAAAGTTTGAGTTCCTGAGTATGGAAGAAGGGGTTTATTTGTATCACCATGCAACCACGCCCGACCTGATGTACACGGCAAACGAATTGCGCAAAATACAGGTACCTCATGGAAAGGTTACCTGGCAGATAGACCGTAATGTAAATACTACTAATGTTTGTATTGCCAACTGTAAGTTCTGCAATTTCTTTCGCAGGCCGGGGCACGAGGATAGCTATATCACCGATATAGAAACCTATAAACGCAAGATCGAAGAAACCTTTAAATACGGCGGCGATCAGTTACTGCTTCAGGGAGGCCATCACCCCGATCTGGGCCTTACCTTCTACGTCGACCTGTTTAAACAGCTAAAAGAACTATACCCGGCGCTTAAACTGCACTCGCTCGGTCCGCCGGAGATTGCGCACGTAAGTAAACTGGAAGGAATGAGCCATATCGATGTATTGCGCGAAATGCAGGCCGCCGGTTTAGATTCATTACCGGGTGCAGGAGCAGAAATTCTGAACGACCGTGTGCGCCGGTTGATCTCTAAAGGGAAATGCGGCGGCAAAGAATGGCTGGATGTAATGCGTGCGGCACATAAACTAAATTTACCAACCTCGGCTACCATGATGTTCGGCCATGTAGAAACGATTGAAGAACGTTTTGAACATTTGGTTTGGATCCGCCAGGTGCAGTCAGAAAAACCAGAAGGCCATTATGGCTTTACCGCGTTTATCCCATGGCCATTTCAGGATGATGGCACCCTGCTGCGTAAAGTGCGCGGCATTACCAATAATGTTACGGGTGATGAATATATCCGCATGATCGCACTTAGCCGTATTATGCTGCCAAATATCAAAAACATCCAGGCCTCGTGGCTTACGGTTGGGAAACAGGTAGCGCAGATCTGTCTTCATGCCGGAGCAAATGATTTTGGTTCGATCATGATTGAGGAGAACGTAGTATCGGCTGCAGGCGCGCCGCACCGTTTCACTGCCAAAGGTATACAGACCGCAATTGCAGAGGCGGGCTTTGAACCTCAGCTACGTAACCAGAAATACGAATGGCGCGAAATACCTGCTGCCATAGAAGAACAGGTGATCAATTATTAATCTGTTAATACGATCTAAAATAAAGAAGCCGGCATGAAAACCGGCTTCTCGCGTTATATATGAACTTAATTAGGGGATTGGCATTTAGCTTTTTAAAAAAGTCGGATAAACTCCCGCAGTCGCTCCGACTATACCTTTGTCTATGAAAACACCCTTGGATGGGTATTGATATATAGGCAATTGAAATACCAATCCTTAAAAACCGCTCTATCGCTTGTAAGAAGCAGTTTATCGCAACTACTAAAGATTTAACTGTAGAAATTGATTCTCTTTTAAGGAAATTATTACCCATTAATAAATTTCAAGACAGCGAATAACAGTAAGTTTAAATTTGCCGAAATTTTTCGGGCATAAAAAAAGGCCGGAAAAACTCTCGCAGTTTGTTCCGACCCTACATCTACCTATGAAAAACAATCCCTTTGGGAAGGGTAATAAGCTATAGACAAAGCCTGTACCAATACGCCCAATATTGCCCTATAAGCAACAAACAGCATTAGTAATAGTTAAAGCCCTAAGGTATTGTGGATTTCATTTCTCTTATCAGGAAAATTATGCCCCTTTCCGCATTGATAATTTTGCGTTCTTCAAAATCCTTGATCTTAGTAGTGAAGGCACTGCCTCCGAATCCCGACTTGTTTTTAAATTCCCATGCCAGGAAGCCTTGAAATTTTAACAATCCAGAAAATCACGAAACATCTATAGCTAATAGCTATAATTTATTCTACAATTAGTTAAATATTTACTCAACCGAAATTAATTAAATCTAAAACGATTAATATTTTCAATTTTTTGTAAATTTGTAACAATTAGTCACATAGTAGGCAACGTTTTTTTGATAGCTGCTGGTAGCTGTATAACCCAGTTTAACTTCTGCTGTTCATAAACAGTTATAAGAAAAAATAAACAGCTATAAGAAAAAGATTATCCCGCGACAAATGCGATTAAACAGTGGCAAAAAATAGGGTTTTTAATGTGGATAAGTGTTGTGGAATAAAACCTGATAACTTAACGTGTAAGTTATTGCAAATCACCTAATATTATTTTATTTTTATTTAAAAATATTTGTTGTAACTTTATTAACTATTGAGAAACCTTTATCCTAATTAAAAATCAAGAATGAAAACACTGGGAAAAAAAATCAGATTATTACGTCATCAAAAAGGTTGGAGCCAGGAAGATGTCGCCAAGAGATTAGATATCTCTATACCTGCTTTCTCTAAAATAGAGACGGGTATTACAGACATTAACCTGTCACGCCTTGAACAAATAGCTGATTTATTTGAAATGTCAGTGGTTCAGCTACTCACTTTTAATGATGCCGAGGGCGACTTAAAATATGCCAATGAATTGGAAACCATCAACAAAAAACTGATGGATCGTGAGACAGAGGTGATTGACTTGCAGAAAAAAGTAATTGAATTATTTGAAGAGCTTCGTCAAAGTAAAGCAACAGCCTAACCAGACAATTTTGCATTGCATTGAATAAGACATTGCCCGGAATACTCCGGGCATTTTTTTTGCAATTATTTTTATCGAGCGTGCTCTGGATACTAAAAAATATACCTCATGGTGGCATGCTTCTTACTGAAGGTAGCCCCCATAGCGTAATGCAGTGCCAGCATTTTATCATTAAAATCCCCTACCCAGCTCAGCTCCATTTCATTATAACGGTTCAGCGGCAGTACATACTCTTTTAGTTTGATGAATAAAGCAGATTCCAGCCCGTGGTTCTGATATTTTTGCTTGGTGCCCATTACCACGGCCCTCATTCGTGATACACCTTTCCACCGGTAATAGGCAAACTTAAGCTTACCCAGTAAATTCAATTTGCCGTTGATGTTCTTCAACATCTGGTTAGCATCAGGTAATACCACCACTGCCGATGCCGGCTCGCCATTTACATAAGCAAACCAGATAAGGTTCTCGTCCATAATGGGTTTCATCTGCCAGAAGCTGTCCATAATAGTTTCGGTAGCTATCGGTACAAAATTCTCGAAATTTTCCCAGGCATCGTTGTATATCTCGCGGAAGTCAGCCGCAAAGCGATCAATATCTTTTGCTACCAGGTGTTTAAATTCATACCCAGGTTTTTGTGCTACCCAGTTTGCGATTTTTGTAAAACGCTCAGGGAAGGGCTTATGGGCATCTATGGTATTGGTAATTTGCTCATAAAGGGTAGTAAAACCGTAGTTGTCAAAAAGCTTTTTGTAATAAGGACGATGGTAGTTCATACCGTACGAAGGCGGGATAAAGCCTTCTACCAACAAGCCCCAGTGGGTATCGTTTTCACCAAAGTTTATCGGCCCGTCCATGGCTTTCATCCCTCTTTCGCTCAGCCAGTTCTTTGCAGTATCAAAAAGCAGATCGGCAACCTGCTGGTTATCCACGCTTTCGAAAAAGCCCATTCCGCCAGTCGGCCGGTCATACTTATAGGCCTTTTGCTCATTAATGAAAGCCGCAACACGCCCCAGTAATTCACCCTTATCGCCTTTTAACACCCAACGCGTACATTGCCCGTGCTGAAAAAAACTATTTTTTTTGGGATCGAAAACCGACTCGATATCGTTATCAAGCGGGCAAACCCAGTTAGGGTCGTCTTTATAAATCAGCCTTGGTATATCCAGAAACTCTTTTATGGTTTGTTTATCCTTAACTTCTTTTATCGTCATAAGTAGCTGTTACCGCCCTAAATTATACAAAAAAAGCATCCAGCTTAGCAGACTGAATGCTTAAGTTCTTAAATATGATGGAATACTTAATTAATAATCCTCGTCTTCGTCGAAACTTCCGAGATTACCATAGTCCAGATCATCATAAGATCCTTCAAAATCGTCATCATCATCGTCATCATCAATGAATCTCTTTTTCGCTTTTGGGTCAGCAGACTTAGGGGATTTGCCAACTCCTGCGGTCTTCGACACAGTTTTCTTTTTTTCGGGTTTCTTGGGCGTTGCCATTGCACTTAAAACTTAATGGTAAATCTATAGCAAGATAACTTTTACTTTTGTTGTGCTCATCAGGTTGTGAGCGTTAATGTTCTATCAAAAATAACGAAAATCAATAATCAAAGAAATACTAAAAATCAATCTTTTTGCTCGCCAATACTATCATTCTCATTTACAAGGTCTTTTAATTGCGGTAGTTCGCTGATATTATTTATACCGAAATAATCCATAAATAAGGGGCTGGTACTATATAGCAAAGGTTTACCCACAGAATCCGCCTTACCCGATATCACAATCAGTTCTTTTTCCAGCAATTTCTGAATGGTATAATCGCAATTTACACCACGGATCTGTTCAACCTCGAGTTTCGTAATCGGCTGACGGTAAGCAACTATCGCAAGCGTTTCTATGGCCGCCTGGCTAAGTTTCTTTTTAGAGCGCTGCAACTGCAACTGGTTAATGGCCTCGTGATATTTTTTCTTGGTGAGAAACTGATAGCCGTTCCCCGTCCTGACTAATTCTATCGCAAATTGTTCATCTGCATATTTGCTTTTAATATCATCCAGGTATTTTATAACCTGTTCCGCACTAATGTCTTCATGAAAAATACTTTGAAGGCAGTATTGCAACTCTTCCAGCCGGATGCTCTGTTCCGAAGCAAAGATCAACGCCTCCAGGTTTTGGACTATATTTTCCATACCGCAAATATAATCAAGTAAAACTTTTAGAAGTTGGAATCCAGCAAACACCAATACTCGTAGATTGTAGTAGATGTAACAATTATTAACCGTTTATTAAAAACTATCAACTTTTATGAAAACATCAACACAAGAGGTTCCGCAGCAAGGTGGAATGGCTCGCAGGCAATTTCTACGCTATGCCGGAGCAGGTGCTGCTTTAGCTGCAGGGGCAATCACCATGTCTTCGTGCAGTAAAGACCGTAAAGGCATTGAGAATGATCACGTAGATCTGGGCTCTGGCGATATTGCTATTCTAAACTATGCTTATGCTTTAGAACAACTGGAAGCCGCTTTCTACACACAAGTTGTTCAAACGCCATATTCTGGTATCAGCTCGGCAGAGCTTTCACTCCTGACTGATATTCGCGATCATGAGATTGCACACCGCGAGTTCTTTAAAGCGGCATTAGCCGGTAACGCGATTGAAGGTTTGACACCAAATTTCTCAAGCATCAATTTCGCTGACCGTACCAGCGTTCTGGCAGCTTCTAAAGCATTTGAAGACTTAGGCGTATCCGCTTATAACGGTGCAGGTGCCATGATCCAAAAGGCAGATTATCTTGTTTTAGCAGGAAAGATTGTTTCTGTTGAAGCGCGCCATGCTGCACTGATCCGCGATCTGATCTCTTATAATTCTTTTATTGATTCATCTGTAGTTGACATTGCCAACACCAGCCTTGAAATTTCACGTACACCTGCACAGGTAGTACCAATTGCTAATCAGTACCTCACCGGCAAAAAATTGGCTATCCCAAGTTTAGGCATCTATTAATCTACCTTTAAAAACTACAAATCATGAACTTATTTGACATTATCGAAAATATAAGCAACGCAGACCCGGAGTTTCAGGACAGAATCAGCCCACGTCGTGCAGCCATCAAAAACATTACAAGTTTCGGCTCTAAAGTAGCTGTAGCAGCGCTACCGTTTGCATTTTCAACTTTATTTAAAAAAGCTTACGGCCAAACTGCAACTACCAACGTAAATGATGTACTCAATTTTGCGCTGACTGCAGAATACCTGGAGTCGAGCTTCTATAACAAATACGTCCCTAAATCATACGTTCCGGCGGCGGATAAACCAGGTCTACAGTTGATCCAGATGGATGAAAACAACCATGTGAAGTTTTTAAAATCTGTATTAGGTTCTGCGGCTATCGCTTCGCCGACATTCGACTTTTCCGGTGGTAGCGGTTCTGGTAATGGTCCGTTTGCTGCGGTAGAAACCGACTATGACACCTTCCTGGCGTTAGCGCAAGCCTTTGAAGATACCGGTGAGCGTGCATACAAAGGGCAGGCAACCAACCTAATGGGAAATGCAACCGTGTTAACAGCAGCATTAAACATCCATTCGGTAGAAGCACGCCACGCTTCGCACTTACGCCGTATGCGCCAGTTACGTGGTGTAGCTATAAAACCTTGGAAAACAGGTACACAAAGTGGTATCACGGTACCGGCTGCTGCAGCAGTTTATGTGGGCGAAGATAACACCACACAGGCAGGCGTTAATATAGCAGGTATTGTAAACACGAATGCGGCAACAGAAGCGTTTGACGAACCGTTAGATAAAACATCTGTTGTTAATATCCTGACGCTATTTATTAAAGCTTAAACAACATTAATCATTAGTTATTTAAACGCCCCAAATGGGGCGTTTTTTGTACTGATAATTCCCGATTTGGGCAATTAGTTACCAAGTAAATTATATAATTACCTATAAATAGGCTATTTATTTCCTTTAGAGCAACAATTGGCAATTTGGTATATCCTTTGTCTATATATTATTGCCCTACTCAAAAGGGCTTGTTTTTCATAGGTAGATGTAGGGTCGGAACAAACTGCGAGAGTTTGCCCGACCTTTTTTATTTACCGCTATTACTGCGGGGCTCGTATCCTTTATATCCTTTTAAAACGCGCGGCCACCCATTCATTCATTTTTAAATGGGTTTCGTATTCAAGATGATACTTAGCCGCTTCTTCTTTGATTATATCCAGATCTGGCGATTCATAAAATCCACTAAAATAGATATCGCCACCATGTTTAAGTACTTCGGCATAACGCTGCATCTGATCGAGCAGGATGTTTCGGTTGATATTGGCCAGGATAATATCAAACTGGGTATCTGGTATCGCTTCCTTAGATCCGCAGGCGGCCTCAATATTATGTGCGCCATTTAGTTTCGAATTTTCTATCGTGCTGTCGTAGCAAACCGGGTCATAGTCTATCGCTACAATTTCAGCAGCACCAAGTTTTGAAGCCAGAATGGCCAATATACCTGTACCACAACCCATATCCAATACCTTTTTACCCTTGAAACCTGCGCCAAGCATCAGCTCCATCATCTTTGACGTGGTTTGGTGGTGCCCTGTACCGAACGCCATTTTAGGATCGATGATGATCTCGTATGGAAAACCTGCGGAAGGTTCGTGGAAGGTTGCCCTTACATATACCTGGTCTTTGATTTGGATGGGCTGAAAGTTGCTCTCCCACTCCTGGTTCCAGTTTTTCTGCGCGATGGTGTTTACCTGGTAACCGAACCCGAACATACTTTTATAAACTTCCAACGCGGCATCTACATCAGGCTGATTAAAAGTATTTTCTGGCATATAGGCTTTAAAACCGTTCTCAGTTTCTTCAAAAGTATCAAAACCGCAATCGCCTAACGCGGCAATCAGTAAATCTTTCTGATAATCCTCTGCTGCTGCCAGCGTGAAAACCAGTTCTACATAATTCATAAAAATAAAATTAAAAGTGGTATAAGTTATTGCGCAGGATAACCGCATGAAGCTTATACCCGGTAAATAACATTGCCGCGGTAAGCAGCCAGTAAATAGCTTGAATTGTTACGCAGGTTGATACAGAGCGCAGTAAAGTTGTTAACCCGGCCTCGGGGCTCCAGATCAGTATGCTTAAAATTACGGAGAATATGATAATCACTATCGCTACTGTGAGCAATTGTTTTTTTCTTTCACCCTGTGCTGATGAAAAGAATCGCTTAACAAGCTTTTCTACGTACAGCCCATTTAATAAAAGAGCAGCTACATATAAAAGCGGCATCACATGCGAAAAATATACTCGAAGATCTGTAAAGGTAAATTCGTTCGGATAAGCCTGCGGATGAAGCTGATATGGAAACAATTGTTTCAGCAACCAGGCTAATATAACAAACGGAACGAAAGTAACAAGCGCCGAATAAGCTAATTTCCGCAGGTAAAGCATTGTTTAGAGAATTAGGTATTGAGATGTGAGATTTGAGACACCTTCTTATTCATCAAACATCTCAATACTCACATCTCATGACTATTTAATTAAACACTTTAACAATATCGGTAAAGTCGCGCGACTTTAAAGAAGCACCGCCGATCAGGCCGCCGTCTATATCCGGCTGCGAGAATAGCTCCGGCGCATTTTTAGGGTTCGCACTGCCACCATAAAGGATGGTAGTGTTATCAGCTACCTCCTGGGTATAATTACTTGCAATTTCGTTACGGATAAATGCGTGAATTTCCTGCGCCTGTTCTGCTGTTGCTGTTTTACCAGTACCGATAGCCCAAACGGGCTCGTAAGCAATTACAACCTGCTCAAAATGTTCGGTAGACAGGTGGAATAACCCTTCTTTCAGCTGCGTTTTGATCACCTCAAAATGTTGCTCAGATTCACGCTCATCCAGCGTCTCGCCGATACAAAAAATTGGTTTCAGGCCATTCTTTAAAGCTACGTCTGTTTTCACGGCAAGCACATCGTTCTGCTCGCCGAAATACTGACGACGCTCTGAGTGCCCCAGGATCACATACTCCGCACCTGTAGAACGTACTTGTTTAGCAGATACTTCGCCGGTGTAAGCACCAGCTTCTTTATCACTTGCATTTTGTGCGCCAACAGCTACTTTATCATAGCCCTTAGCTAATTGTGCCAGGCTATGTAAATGAATGAACGGACTGCAAACTACTACGGTCTGCTGGCCGGTCACCTCGTCTTTCACCATGTTAATTACTTCAGAAAATAACGCTAAACCTTCATTATAGTCCAGGTTCATTTTCCAGTTACCGGCGACGATTTTTTTTCTCATGTCTCCTTAAGATTAATTTATGTAGAGTAAATACTTATTTCTTAATTCCAATTTTCGCGATAGGTTTTCGTATGATCGAACAAGTACGAAAGGATGTCTTTTTCTACCTGGTTAAAGCTACGGTGTTCGCGGCGTTCGTAAACCTTCGCAGCAGTTTCAAAAACCTTATTTAAAGCGTAGGTTTCCATTCCCTCTGCCCCTCCCCAGCTAAAATCCGGGATGAAATTATTAGGATAGCCTGCGCCAAAAACGTTCGCACTTACGCCCACTACCGTTCCGGTATTAAACATAGTGTTGATGCCGCATTTAGAATGATCTGCCATAATCAACCCACAGAACTGAAGCCCCGTTTTACGGAAACGATTTGTTGCATAATCCCACAGCTTCACTTCGGCGTAATTATTCTTCAGGTTAGAATTGTTGCTATCCGCACCGATATTACACCATTCACCCATAACGGAATTACCGAGGTAACCCTCGTGCCCTTTTGATGAATAGCCCCAGATCACGGCGTTGTTGATCTCGCCACCCACCCTCGAATAGGGGCCAACCGTAGTAGCGCCATAAATCTTGGTGCCCATTTTTACCTGCGAGTTGTTGCACAAGGCAAATCCGCCGCGGATGTGGGCGCCTTCCCAAACTTCGGTAGTATTGGCCAGATAAATGGGCCCGTTCTTCGTGTTGAAAGTCGAGCATTCGGCTACTGCGCCTTCTTCTGCAAAAAAGTTATCGCCAATGATGGTGTTGGTACTGCTGATGTTTGCACTGGTGCGTCCTTTGGTAAGCAGCGCGAAATCTTTACGCTGCTCTATATCGTTCTTCCTGAAAATATCTTCGGGATAGGTTAATACAACAGGTGTCCCCTGGTAGGTAACCTCGCAGTCGTAAATTTTTTCCGCGCTGAAATCCTTTGCATCTGCTGAATTCAATTTAACTGCGACCAACGAATTCTCATACTTCAGCATCTCCCCTTCCTGTAGTTGATTAATCGCATCCAATAACTGCTCATCCGGGCAAAAAGCACCGTTGATGAACAGGTTATCTTCGCTGATCTGTAGTTGAAACTTTGGCTGCAAATAAGCGCGTGTATGGAAGGAGTAGCTTTTCTTGAGGTTTACTGCCCATTTTTGAGCGATGGTAAGTATACCAATGCGCAGGTCGGCAACGGGGCGGGTAAAGGTTAAAGGTAACAGGGTTTGATACCTTTGATCGTCAAATAAAATGATTGCCATTGCACAAAAATAAAAAAGTCCCCCGATTGTGCCGGGAGACTTTCAAATATTTTAAAGGCGATACCTTATTTCTTAGCGTAACGGCTACGGAATTTATCGATACGGCCGGCAGTATCTACCAGTTTCATCTTACCTGTATAGAACGGGTGAGACATATGAGAAATTTCTAATTTAACCAATGGATACTCATTACCATCTTCCCATTTAACGGTCTCTTTGGTATCAATGCATGATTTGGTGATGAAAGAATAGTCGTTAGACATGTCTTTAAAAACCACTAATCTATAATTTTTTGGATGCAGGTCCTGTTTCATATCAATTACGTTCCTTATAAAAGAGGTGCAAATATACAAGTTTTAGTTTAAAGTAAAAACAGCAGCGCAAAAAGTTTTCAACACAGAGTAGAAAAAGGACGAAAAGACAAAAGACAAGGTGGTATCCAGCCTTTTAGATAAATAATAGGAAATTATGGTATAGTACTCTCAATGTATACGCTCAGTTGGCCTGGTTCTGAATTTTCCTGAGAAGGTAGTCGAGTGATAACGGCCCTGAACCCAGCATCAAAAAGATGCACACAAGTGACATCACCTATTATCAACCGGATACTTTGCGGAAAAAGCGATAACCGTGCTTACCGCTCAAGTATCCAGCTTAAATAGGCCTGGTGATTTAAAAAAGCAACACCGTTCAACAAAAAGGCCAAGCAATACCCGCAGGGCATCAAGAATGGCCTGATGATGCAGGCACCCCACTGCGGTATCAATGAATGCCTTTTGATAACTACTATCGGTTGACTACTCTGCCTTATGGCTATACATATTCTTGTTCCCGTGAGAAGCGATATTGAAAACTACACCAATCATAAAAATCACAAAACCGGCGAAGGTTAACCATGGGAATGACCGGATTCCGTTAATATTTATTGTCCATGTGTGTGAGTCAACGGCATTCTGATGTTTCAAATGACTAAATAATAACACACCCAAGATCATGAGTACTATGCCCCCTGCGATCATTCCAAATTCTGACTTTTTCATAATTTATTGTTTTAATAGCATTTATAGATAAATTTCAACTGAACAGCTCCTTAGAAAATATATTTGGCAATTAATTTTATTCCTAATGAGTATACATTGGGAGTACAACGTACTCAATACAGCAAAAAGGGTTCCCATTTCACCGATACCGAGACAGTCTAAAGTAATAAAACGAAAAGCAAGAGAAGTTAGTACAAAAACGATAATTCTGTGCAGAAAGTTCGGGATGACGTGGGAACTAAAACGTTTGAAGCCTACACCTGATCAAGACGAAAAGATAAAAAGACAAAGGACGAAAGATTAATAAGAAAGAACATTTCCTGATTCCTGACTCTTGATTCTGGTTTTCATTTTACTTCCTGGCATAATTCTATCAGTACGCCGTTCGCACTTTTAGGATGCACAAAGCAGACCAGCTTGTTATCTGCACCGCGTTTAGGGGTTTCGTTCAGTAGGACAAACCCCTCGTTTTTTAACCGCTGCATCTCTGCTTCAATATCTTCCACATCAAAAGCAATGTGATGGATACCCTCCCCTTTTTTTGCGATAAAACCGGCAATAGCACTATTTTCTGCCGTTGCCTCCAGCAGTTCAATCTTATTTGGGCCGGTTTGCAAAAAGGCAGTGCGCACAAATTCGCTCGCTACTTCTTCTGTCTTGTAAACGTTTGTATTCAGCAGTTTTTCGTACAATTTGCCAGCTGCAGCAAGGTCTTTTACCGCTATCCCGATATGTTCTATCTTTGTCATAGACTTCACTAAAATTACGTATCCAAATATTGCAAATTAATGACTGCAAACGTACATTTAGTAAAGCCTGCAAGGGTGAATCCGGCAAAAGTTTATTTATCTTTGCATTGTTAATACGAAGATTATGAACATTCCTGTATATTTAGATAACAACGCTACCACTCCGATGGATCCAAGGGTGCTGGAAGCAATGATACCTTACTTTACCCAGAAGTTTGGTAACGCTGCAAGCCGTAACCACCATTTTGGATGGGTTGCAGAAGAAGCCGTTGATTATGCCCGCGAACAAGTAGCCAAACTGATTGGTGCGAACGAAAAAGAGATCATCTTTACTTCAGGCGCAACAGAATCAGACAACCTTGCCATCAAAGGTATTTTTGAAATGTATAAGGAAAAAGGCAACCACATTATCACCGCGGTTACCGAGCACAAAGCAGTATTAGATACCTGCAAACACCTGGAGAAATTGGGCGCTAAGGTTACTTACCTTCCTGTAAAAGAGGATGGCCTTGTTGATCTGGAACAACTGGAAGCAGCGATGACTCCTGAAACCATCCTGGTTTCGATCATGTATGGTAATAACGAGATCGGCGTTATCCAGCCTGTTAAAGAGATTGCCGCTATCGCACACAAACATGGCGCATTGTTCATGACAGACGCTACACAAGCGGTTGGTAAGATCCCGGTAGATGTAAATGCTGATGGCATTGACTTGCTGGCGCTTTCTGCACATAAAATGTATGGCCCAAAAGGCGTAGGTGCTCTTTACGTTCGCCGTAAAGGACCACGTGTTAAGGTTACTGCCCAGATGGACGGTGGCGGCCACGAGCGCGGCATGCGTTCTGGCACTTTAAACGTACCTGGCATTGTTGGTTTAGGTAAAGCATGCGAGCTTGCCCGTTTAGAAATGGACAGTGAAGCAGCACGTTTATCTCAGCTGCGCGATAAATTACAGGCTTCATTAACAGAGCTTGAAGAAAGCTATGTTAACGGTAATGTAGAACATCGCTTACCACACGTTGCCAACATTTCATTCAAATATGTTGAAGGTGAAGGCCTGATGATGGCGATGAAAGACCTGGCAGTATCTTCTGGTTCTGCGTGTACTTCGGCTTCTCTGGAGCCTTCGTACGTGTTGAAATCATTAGGTTTATCTGATGACCTGGCACACTCTTCTATCCGTTTCGGTTTAGGCCGTTTCACTACTGAAGAGGAAGTTGACTATGCTATTGAAGTAACAAAAAAAGCTGTTAACCACCTTCGCGAACTTTCTCCTCTGTGGGAAATGTTCAAAGAGGGCATCGACCTTAACTCTATTGAGTGGGCAGAACACTAAATTGATTTGTAGATGTGCTGATTTACAGATGTGCGAATTGGCAGATTTTTTAGAAATAATATACGAGGAGCAGGAAACTGACAACTCGCAACTGATAACTTAAAATTTTAAAAGCTATGGCTTATTCAGATAAAGTAATTGACCACTACACCAACCCACGTAACGTTGGCACCCTTGATAAAGCAAGTAACCAGGTTGGTACCGGTTTAGTTGGTGCGCCAGAGTGTGGCGACGTAATGCGCCTGCAAATCCAAGTTGACGATAACAATGTAATCACCGACGCGAAGTTTAAAACTTTCGGTTGCGGTTCTGCAATTGCATCATCATCATTAGCTACAGAGTGGTTAAAAGGTAAATCAATAGACGAAGCAATGACTATTGATAACATGGATATTGTGGAAGAATTGGCTTTACCGCCGGTAAAAATCCACTGTTCTGTTTTGGCAGAAGATGCAATTAAAGCTGCTATTAACGATTATCGCGTTAAGAATGGCTTAGCACCTATCGAAACTGAAAAGTCTCACCATTAATTTTAGAAACAGGAATCAAGAGCCAAGAAACAAGACAAAAAATTATTTCTTGCCCTTATTTCCTGTTCTGATATTGATTGTTTATTAGTCGAGAGATGATGATCTTGACTCTTGATTCTACTAAAAATGGTAACAGTAACTGATAAAGCGAAAGATAAGATTGAACATTTAATGCAGGACGCGGGTTTAGACCCTTCATATTTCCTGCGTGTATCTGTTCAAGGTGGCGGTTGCTCCGGTTTATCATATAAGCTTGATTTTGATAACGAAGAAAAAAAGGGCGACCAGTTTTTTGAAGATAAAGGCGTACGCATGGCCCTAGACATGAAATCGTTCCTTTACCTGGCCGGTACAGAACTTGATTTTTCGGATGGCTTAAATGGCAAAGGCTTCAATTTCCACAACCCGAATGCTTCACGCACCTGTGGTTGCGGCGAGAGCTTCTCGGTGTAAAAGGAATTAACACAAATTATTCAAAGGCGCTTTTAAAGCGCCTTTGCTGTTTTAGACGAGATTTGCCTATCTTTCATAATGAAACCTTTTACAACCTTACTCATATCTATTTCCATCCTATTAATCTTTAGCTGTGGTAAATCCAATGAAATTAATTACAGCCGCAGTTTAAAGGCTATAGCAATTGATACAAGCAAGTATTCATATTTAAAAAAAGAGTTCAAGCTATTGTCAGTTGATAAAGCAGATTACCTTGGAGGATTAATACCACATTACGAGATAGCTTCCGGGTTTAAACGAATTAACAACAGGGATTCTATATCACAATACGATTGGTTGAATGAAGGGATGTACTTCGGTAGCCGCGTGTTAATTATCAAAAAAGATAACAATTATCTGCTGATAAAAAACCGGCGACAGTTGCAGAAACTATTTGCTCCGATAACTTCCGATACCGAGGCGATAAGTTATGCGATTGCAGCATACCGCTTGTTCCCTATACTTAACAAGAGCTTTTATAAACGTTCTTTTGTTTATGAAGTAGATAATCCCGGCTTAACTTACGTTGAGAAGGAAAAAGATTCCTACATCGTGCATCTATTTGATTACGATGTGTTCGGTTGCAGTCATCCGTATTATAAAGTTACTGTAAGAGTGGATAAAAATGGTGATATGGGGCTATTAGATAAACAAAATGCTTTTAGAGATACAACCGAAGATAGTCTGTGTGTCGATTAAATCTAATAAAGAAGCCGTCCCTAACTCATTCAGGAACGGCTTCTTTTACGATACTTTTATCGCTTTTTTAACTTAGACGAGTTATTCAAACCAAGCCATCACCACTTCTTTAGCTGGCATAGTTAAGTCGAGTTTTAGCTTCTTGCGCATACCGCCCAGGTCATTAAATACTTTATTAGGGTTAGCAGCTTTAAGTTCTTCAGGCGTATTGAAACCCATTTTATTTAATACAGGTACCCATTCTGCAGGGATGCCTAGTGCCACAAAATCATCAATGGTAACCAGTTTTGCTTTCTTCTCAGGGCGCATCTGCGGGAAGAACAAAACTTCCTGAATGGTGCTTTGATTGGTCATCAACATTACCAAACGGTCAATACCGATCCCTAATCCTGATGTAGGCGGCATGCCATATTCCAGGGAACGAAGGAAATCTTCGTCCATCGCCATGGCTTCTTCGTCACCGCGGCCTGCTAATAAAAGCTGCTCTTCCAGGCGTTCACGCTGGTCTATCGGATCGTTCAGTTCAGAGTAAGCGTTGGCAATCTCTTTTCCGTTTACAAACAATTCAAAGCGCTCTACCAGCCCGTCCTTGGTACGGTGTTTCTTGGCAAGCGGCGTCATTTCCACGGGATAATCGGTGATGTAGGTCGGCTGGATCAGGTTTGCTTCAACCTTCGCACCGAAGATCTCGTCTATCAATTTACCTTTACCCATGGTATGGTCAACCTCGATAGCCAGGTCGCGGCAGGTTTGGCGTAAGGCTGATTCATCCATCTGCGACACATCGATGCCGGTATATTTCAAAATGGAATCATACATGCTTAAGCGCTCGTATGGGCCAGCAAAGTTAATCTGCTTATCACCTACCTGCACCAGTGCCGAACCGTTCACTTCAGTTGCCACGCGTTCCAGGCATTGTTCTACCATCTCCATCATCCAGATGTAGTCTTTATAGGCAACATAAATCTCCATGGAGGTAAATTCCGGGTTATGGGTACGATCCATCCCTTCGTTACGGAACATTTTCCCAAACTCATAAACACCATCAAAACCGGCAACGATCAGCCTTTTCAGGTAAAGTTCGTTAGCGATACGCAGGTAAAGCGGCATATCCAACGTATTGTGGTGCGTTGCAAACGGCCGGGCCGCCGCGCCACCATGCACAGGTTGCAGGATTGGGGTTTCCACCTCAAACCACCCCTGCTCGTTAAAGTAGTTCCGCATGGTGCTGATCACCTTGGTACGTTTGATAAAGATCTGTTTGAACTCAGGGTTTACCGTAAGATCCACGTAGCGCTGACGATAGCGCATTTCAGGGTCAGTAAATCCGTCGTACACATTGCCGCTTTCGTCGCGCTTCACCACCGGTAGCGGTTTTAAAGATTTAGCCAGGATAGTTAATTCCTGCACGTGTACAGAAATTTCGCCGGTTTGGGTAAGAAATACAAAGCCTTTAACGCCGATGTAGTCACCAATGTCTAACAGCTTTTTAAATACGGTATTGTAAAGCGTTTTATCTTCACCAGGGCAGATGTCGTCGCGCTTCAGGTAAACCTGAACACGACCGGTTGAATCCTGGATTTCGGCAAATGAAGCATTCCCCATAATTCGGCGCGTCATGATACGGCCTGCAATCTGTACCTGCTGGTAAGCTTCAGGGTTGCTGTTGAAGTTTTCTTTAATATCATTTGCCCAGGCATTCACCGCATAAGCTTCGGCAGGGTAAGGCTCGATACCTAATGCCCGCAGTTGCTGTAAAGATTCGCGACGAAGAATTTCCTGTTCTGATAAAGCTGCAATAATCATTATTGTGTACTCAAATTAAGGCTGCAAAAATACGCATTTCCTTTGTTAGTTCATTACGGATTAGTCATTGGGGCATTTCATCATTTGACATTAGTAATTGGTCATTAGTCATTGTATCAATGGTCATACGCGATGCCAACGGCCCGACCGGACAATTTTACAGCGATGATAATAACCCAGAGACAGGAATAAGTCCCTGGTAAGCTTAAAGCCTTCTTTTTAAGGGAGGCTTTTTCACTTTAATTTTCTGATCACCTTGGCCGGGTTGCCCACCGCTAAGGAATCATCCGGAATGTCTTTGGTAACTACAGAACCCGCGCCGATTACACAGCGGTTACCAATAGTGACGCCGGGGCAAATAATTGATCCTCCGCCGATCCAGCAATCGTCGCCGATGGTAACCGGTTTCGCAAATTCTGTACTACGTCGTTCAATAGCATCAAGCGGGTGAGTGGCGGTATAGATCTGTACGGCTGGTGCACAGAAAACATTATTGCCTATGCTTACCTTCATTACATCCAGTACCACACAGTTTACATTGAAGTATACATTTTCACCAGCATAGATATTATAACCGTAATCGCAATGGAAAGGTGGTTCGATATACAAATTGTCGCCGGCGTTTGGGATCAGCTGTTTCAATATCCCGCGCGAGTTATCGTTCATCAGGTATTCCTGGTTCAATTCTCGCAACAGCCTTTTTGCATTGTTGCGTTCGGTAAGCAATTGCTCGTCCATCGCCAGGTAAGGCTCGCCAGCCAGCATTTTTTCTTTTTCGGTTTTCATTGGGTAGCAGTTTCGAGGAAAGTAAAGTTATAAAAAAAGCGTTCCGGTTAGGGGAACGCTCTTTTTGATAACAACGCTCACTCAAGCTATTTTTAGGTGCTTGGCTTTTATCCATTTAAACCCTTCTCCCTTTGTAATAACTGCAATATCAACTGGCCCTCCAACACTTTGTATATTGCTGGAAGTTTTTCGTTTAAGGGAGGTTATACTTATTAAAGATTCGGCTATTTCAATCAAATCCTCTTTACGAAAGGTATCAATAGTGTCTATTATAGGAGTTATATATTCATCTTGCGAAATCTTCGTGATTTTTTTATGTATTCTGTTTATAGATTCATTTAGAAAATTTTCAAGGTGTTCTTTCTTTTTCTCATCTAATCGAAAATTCTTATTAATGTAGTCATCAATTTCACTATATTCATCCTCGAGTGTTTCAATTATTTTTGAATATAACTCGGTATCCACCCCCCTAAAAAACACATCAGACATATCACGCTGAGCGAAAGGTCTAACTATAGCTGTAATTTCATTATTAACAGAAGTGCTTTTTATCTTTCTCCATCGCAGCGTGTCATTAATAACTCCGTTTATATGCAATTCTATGTAGCCTGGATAAATTTCATCTTCTCCAAAACCAGCTATAATGATACCTGTAAAATCATCATCGCTATTAATTTCTCGGACACTATCATAATAAATAATTTCAGTTATTAAGTCGGTAAATTCAGCATTGAAAGATAGTTGATGGTGGGTATTATGCAAATCAATTATGCTAGAAATTAACTCTTGATAATCTTGTTTAAAACTATCGTAATCGTACTTCTTCAAATCCTCCTGTATTTGTGTTTTTTTCAGATCTTCAAGGATATATTTGGCAACTTCAAGATGTAATTCTATCTTTTTTTTTGCCAAATCTTTCTTACTATTTGATTTTATATTTTCACTAATACTATCCGACACTGATTCAGTAATTGAATCTAATGTTAAATAGGTGTTTATCTCAACGCCATTTTTTACCTGTTCTTTTGTGACATGTTTTTTTAAAAAAGTTGATAAAAAATTCAAAAAACTGTCACTATAGTCTACAAGATTTCGACAAGTTGCTGTTTGTTCGATTGAATAAAGTCGAATAATAGTTTCAACTGGTATCTCCATAATATTTGCGTTATTGTAGATCATGATACCAATATGATTACAATGTTTTAAGGAATAAATCTTATTTGCATTGTTATAAACTTTATTTCCTTGACCGATAGTCACTGCACTATCTGCAGCGATGACCACAGCACTTTTATTAAGTAATCCAATTTCAGCAGTCATTTTGTGTAAGGTTTATTGTTAATAGGATATTGTTTACAAAAGACAATTCATTAAAATTCTTCGCTTGGCGCCATATACATTTCGTTAATAGCATCAGCATATTTATTCTCGATCACTTTACGTTTGGCTTTCAGGGTTACGGTAAGCTCCCCTTCTTCCATGCTGAACGGATTACGTTTCAGTTTGAAATTCTTGATACGTTCGAATTTAGCCAGTTCGTTCGAAAGCTTCTTTACATCCTGGTTCACCCAATCAATAATGTGTTGATCTTCGATAAACAAATCCGGCAGTTCAAAATATTGATCAGCAAGTCCGAAGGTTTCCTGTAGCAGTTCGCGCGAAGGGACGATGATCGCCGTGATGTGCTCGCGCTTGTCGCCTACTAAAAATATCTGTTCTATTTTAGGGCTTTTCAGATAAGTATTCTCCACCGGGGTAGGGTAAATATTTTTACCATAAGCATTTACCAGCATGTTCTTCAGCCGGTCGGTAATTTGCAGGTAGCCCTTATAAAAACGGCCGATATCCCCGGTATGCAGCCAGCCATCCGCATCTATGGCGGCCTTGGTTTCTTCTGGCTTGTTCCAGTAACCCTTCATTACGGCTACGCCACGGATGATGATTTCCCCTTCGGGGCATTCGAAGTTAGAGTCGAAGCTGTCATGTGTCTGAACGGTGTAAATTTGGCCGGTTTCTACATTCTGTATACCTGTTTCGGTACCCTTTAAAATTCGACCCACGGTGCCATAAACCTGACGCTCGAATTCCGTCACCACCATTGGCCCGGTTGTTTCAGTCAGACCATAGCCCTCCAGAATCGGAACGCCGAGGTTGCCAAAGAATTCACCCACGTTTTTAGGCAGCGCACCACCGCCAGAAATGAGGAACTTTAACCTTCCACCGGTTTTCTCAATGATCTTGCTAAATACCAGCTTGTGTGCTATTTTATATTGGCGGGTTAAGATCAGTCCGGGCTTTTTACCTCCTTCTTTTGCCTGGCGGTATTTCTGACCGATACCCATTGCCCAAACAAATATTTTAGTTTTGATGCCACCTGCACTCATGCCATTCTTGTTGGCCTTATCATGGATACGCTCCAACAAACGCGGCACGCAGTTCATGATAGTCGGGCGAACTTCCGTCATATTTCGGGCTAACAGCTCCAGGCTTTGCGCGAAAGCAATGGTAGCGCCCGTTCCGCAGCAGATATAATAGGTTGCACAACGTTCGAACACGTGCGACAATGGCAGGAACGAAAGAAAGGTATCGTCAGCGTTCACAATCGAAATCTGATCAAGACCGTAGCGCACGGTTTCTACAAAGTTGCTATGCGTAAGCATTACGCCTTTAGGCGTACCTGTTGTACCTGATGTATAAATTAAACAGGAAAGATCTGAAGGCAGGATCGCTTCGCGTGCAATGTTGATAGTTGTACGGTACTGGTCAACCAATGTCCGGCCTTCGGCGATTACCTCATCGAAACTGATTACACCGGCAGCAAGGCTTACCTTATCTGTAAACTTTTCAAAGTCGTCAAACGCGGGGATGATCCGGATGAGGTGCGGGCAGTTATTCGCAACTTTCAGCACCTTCCGCAGTAAGAAGGGATTGCCTATGAGCAAGGTTTTCGTACACGAATCATTTAAGATATACTCGATCTCCGCCTCTGTAAGCGTCGGGTAGATAGAGGTATTCACCGCGCCGATCTGCTGTATCGCCTGGTCGTAATAAATATATTCTGGGCCATTCTCGATGATCAGCCCCAGCATGTCACCTTTTTTTACACCAATGTTCAGGAACCATGCAGAAATAGCATCCGCTTTCTCCAGCACCTCGCGAAACGAAATTTCATTCCAGGTGTCTTTAACCTTGTGTTTTAAAAAAGTGTGTGTTTCAGGATGAATATTTTTAACCACATTCCTGAGCATATCAGGAACAGTTTTTACTTCTGCACTAAGATTCATTCAGTTATTAATCCGGGGTTTATAATTAAGCTAAATTAATTATTAAAAAGATAAAGGCAAGGATATAAATTTAACAGTAACAGTTGTTTGACAGACGTTAGAAAAAACGCTTATGCTAATCGCTCCGTTCTCCCAATTACAATTTAACTAAAATTTAAAGCAGGGCTAACTTTCTGTTTATTCCGATATGATAGATTTACTTTCGACCAACAATATTTTTATGGCAATGACATTGGAAATCACGGATCAGGAATACCTGATCAAATTAGATAGGAAAAAATTCGGCTTAGCGTTTATCCGCAGCCTGTTAAAACAAGTGGAAGTTGAAAACTTAACAGAGGACGATCTGTACCTGTCAGAAACCCGCCCTTCTATAAAAGATAAAGACACCAACGCCAGCGAACCTGATTATTTTGGTTCTATCGACGAGAAATAACTATTGTTAATAGTTACGGAAACCACGCTGCACTTGTTTATCAAATTGCGCCAGCTGTGATTTCATCATCTTGATCTGATCGGCCAGTAACTTGTTTTTATCGTCTTTGGCAGCTTCCTGGATATATTGCTGCGCTTCGCGTTTGTTTCTTTTTGCCAACGAAATGCCTGCCAGGCTAAGTTTAGCCAGTGCATTATTGTGCGACATGCGCATACCTAACGAAAGCGATTTCTTGAAATATTTTTCAGCCTTCATTGGCGCCTTGCGCGATTCAATCATACCCAGCAACAGGTTATAATAACCCCACTGCTTTTTATTCAGCTCTTTTTCGTAATCCTTAATTTTCAGCAACCACTTTTCAGCCTCATCCTGGTTTTCTTTACGCAGGTAAAACTGCGCAACAATCATCTTCTCGTTGAAAAAATAAGTAAGCAGTACCAAACCGCCAATTAATAATACTAATATCCCCCATCCCCAAAATCCAAACGCCGAGAGGGCAACAGCAGCTCCAAGTATCACGCAGGCTATTACCAGCCTAACAATATTCGACATAACAGTGTTAATCTATTTTTGAAGCGCAAATATCCGTTTATTTGTACGTTTAAACAAAAATACCATAACATTTATGGCAATAAACCTTGAACCGGGATGGCTGCAGATTTTGGAGCCCGAATTTGATAAGGAATACATGAAGCAACTGCGCGCTTTTCTGCAGCAGGAGAAAGAACAAGGGCAAGTGGTATACCCTAAAAACGTTGATATATTTAATGCATTTAACACCACGCCATGGGACAAGGTAGAGGTGGTGATCCTGGGGCAGGACCCCTACCATGGCCCTAACCAGGCGCATGGTTTATCGTTTTCGGTACAGAAAGGCATTGCCCTTCCGCCATCACTCCGCAACATCTATAAAGAACTACTCACCGATATTCCCGGTTTTAAAATGCCCCCGCATGGCAATTTAGAATACTGGGCAAAGCAAGGTGTGTTATTGCTAAACGCGACACTGACCGTTAGAGCAGGACAGCCGGGATCGCACCAGAAAAAAGGATGGGAGATTTTTACCGATACGGTGATCCAAAAACTATCTGAACAGAAAACCGGGTTGGTGTTTATTTTATGGGGAGCTTACGCGCAATCAAAGATCCCGTTGATAGACCAAACCAAGCATCATATCATCAAATCTGTTCACCCTTCGCCCATGTCTGTAGAACGTGGGTTCTGGGGATCTAAGCCCTTTTCAAAGACCAACGAATACCTGGTTAAAGAAGGTAAAAAGCCGATTGATTGGCAAATAGTTTAATTAGAGGCAAGAGACAAGAGTTCAGACATTTTAAACTTTGATCAAGACGTTTAGAATAACAAGATGGAAAACTTTCATCTGAAAGAAATTGTCTTGGTTCTTGAATCTTGACTCTTGTTTCTAAACCTAGTATTCCAGCGGCACGATGGGTTCCTTTTTACTGGTAGACATGATCATCATCGTCTGGAAGGTTTTCACCACGGGTATGCGGCTGATCTTTTCCATAATCAGTTGCTCATACGATTTAATATCGCGCACATAAACCTTTAATAAGAAATCGCACTGCCCGGTTACGTGATGGCATTCGGTCACCTCTTTTATTTTCTGGATCTCGTCCAGAAAAACCTGGATGGTATTGCTTTTATGAAAATCCAGCGAAACCTGGATAAAGGTCTTAATTCCCAAGCCTAGCTTCTCTTCATCAACCAGCGCATGGTAGCTTTTAATGTATTCGGCATTTTCCAGCTTACGCACCCGCTCCAATGTCGGTGCCGGCGATAAACCTATTTCGTTAGAGAGCTGCAAATTGGTGATGCGGCCGTTCTCCTGTAATATCTTTAGTATCTGAAGGTCTATTTTATCTAATTCTGATCCCATGGGCTACAAATATAAAAATGCCTTTCAAACAAAATATAATTTTTTAATAAAGCAGTAAAACAAATAATAATTTCAGCCGTAGTAAAATTTAGATTAGTCTAAATTATTTATTAGATTTGTTTAAATGCAGACTTTTACCGAGGAAAACTATCTGAAAACCATCTATCATCTGTCTGTGGATGACCAAACCGTAAGCACCACGCAGTTGGCTTCGCTACTGAAAACCAAGGCGGCTTCGGTAACGGATATGCTGAAGAAGCTATCGGAAAAGAAGCTTATTGATTATACCCGTTATTACGGCGTTAACCTAACGGCAGCCGGGAAAAAGGTAGCGGTAGATGTTGTTAGAAAGCACCGCCTTTGGGAATATTTCCTGGTAGAAAAGTTAAAATTTAAATGGGACGAGGTACATGCGATGGCCGAGGAACTGGAGCATATCTCTTCCGCAGAATTAATTAACCGGCTCGACGAATTCATGGGTTTCCCGGCTTATGACCCGCACGGCGATCCGATACCCGACAGGGACGGAACCTTTCAACAACAAACTTTTCAACCGGTAAGCATACTGCAGGTAAACGAAGGCGGAAAAATCTGCGGCGTTAAAGAGCACTCGGCTGCTTTTTTACAGTACCTGGAAAGACTGAACCTGCTGATCGGAAACAAAATTAAAGTATTGGAGATTCTGGAGTACGATCAGTCGGTCGTGTTAACCATTAATCAATCAGCAAACAGGGTGATCATCAGCCGCGATGCGGCACAAAATATTTTGATAAGCATATGAGCGAATCTTTAGGAAATGTACATGGTTCTGTTTCTACCGATAAAAGTACCGGCTGGCGAAGGTTTTTAGCCTTTATTGGTCCGGCTTACCTGATAAGTGTAGGCTACATGGACCCAGGTAACTGGGCGACAGACCTTGCCGCGGGCAGTCAGTTTGGTTACAAGTTGATCTGGGTTTTGCTATTATCCAACCTTATTGCATTGCTACTGCAATCGTTAAGCGCAAGATTGGGTATCGTGCGGGGGTTAGATCTGGCCCAGGCCTCAAAACATGCGTATAACCGTTTTGTAAATTTCTGCCTGTTCATCCTGGCGCAAATTGCGATTGTAGCCTGCGACCTGGCCGAGATCATCGGGATGGCTATTGGCTTAAACCTGCTTTTCGGACTGCCGCTGATCTGGGGTGTATCTATTACCATGCTTGACACCTTGCTGATCCTGTTCCTGATGAACAAGGGGGTCCGTAAGCTCGAAGGGTTTATCGTGTCGTTGGTTTTCATTGTCGGTGTATCTTTCCTTACAGAAATGTTTATTGCCAAGCCAGATGTGGTTGAGATTGCTCAAGGCTTTGTGCCTTACAATATCTCCGGTAGTGCGCTTTACATTGCCATCGGTATCTTAGGTGCAACGGTAATGCCACATAACCTTTACCTGCACTCGTCGCTGGTACAAACCCGTAAGATCAGCCGAACGTCAGAAGGGATCAGAAGCGCCATCAAGTTCAACCTGTTTGATACCACCATCGCCCTCAACCTCGCCTTTTTCGTGAACGCCGCAATACTAATACTGGCTGCAAGCGCCTTCTTTAGGAATGGCTACCACCAAGTAGCAGAAATACAGGACGCCCATAAACTGCTGAACAAAATCTTTGGTTCGATGGCCCCTACCCTTTTTGCCATCGCTTTGATCGCTTCAGGGCAAAGCTCTACAATTACCGGTACGCTTGCCGGGCAGATTGTAATGGAGGGGCACATTAATCTGCGTATTGCACCGTGGTTACGCCGCCTAATTACCCGTTTATTAGCTATCATTCCTGCTTACTTAACATTGATCTATGCGGGTGGCGATGCCCTTGGCCATCTGCTGGTACTTAGCCAGGTAGTGCTCAGCCTGCAATTAGGGTTTGCTGTTATCCCGCTGATCCATTTTACGTCTGATAAAGCCAGGATGGGCGAATTTGTGATCAGGAACTGGGTGAAAGTGCTATCGTGGATATGTGCGGTTATCATTGTGGCCTTAAACGTCAGGCTGGTCATCCAAGAGATTGACAGTTGGGGGCAAAGCGGTGCGGTGACACCTTTTGTACTACAATGGATAATTATCCCTATTGCCATTGTCATCGGTATACTTTTACTTTATATCACCGTTAAACCAATGCTGGTTGTTGCTCCCGACAAGCCAAATAACGTTCCGCATGGTATCGCCAAGGCTGTACATAACATAGACCAGATTAATTACAATCATATCGGCATCGCGATTGATTTTTCTAAAAACGATTGGGAATCTATCCGACATGGGATTATGCAAGGTGGACCGGAAGCCAAATATACCTTGATTCATGTGGTGGAAACCGCTGGCGCACGATACTATGGCGAACAGGTAATGGATATGGAAACCCAAAGCGATGCAGATAACCTGGAACAATATGCGAAAGAACTTGTTGGTTTAGGCTACGACGCTGTTGCAGAAATTGGTTATGGAGCTACTGCTACAGCGATAGCGCAGATTGTAAACAGGGAAAACATAGATTTTGTGGTAATGGGTTCGCACGGGCACCGGTTTTTGAAAGACCTGATATTTGGCACCACCGTCAATTCGGTGCGGCATATGGTAAATGTTCCGGTGTTGATTGTTAAACCCCAAGGTAAATAATTTGCATATTTGCAGCTACGATGAGTCAGGATCTGTATATCAAGAATAAGAAAGCGTATTTTGAATACCACATATTGGACAAATATGTGGCAGGCATTAAACTTTTAGGGACAGAAATTAAATCGATACGCGAAGGGAAGGCAAACCTGAATGATGCGTTCTGTACCTTCATCAGCAACGAACTGTATGTGCGCAACCTGCATATATCTGAATATTCGCACGGCTCTTTCTATAACCATGAAGCCAAGCGCGACAGGGTGTTGCTTCTCCACAAAAAAGAACTGAAGAAGCTACAGACCCGTACGGAAGAAAAAGGGTTCACCATTGTACCCTTGGCCTTATTTGTGAACGAACGCGGTTTCGCCAAACTAGAGATCGGACTGGCACAAGGTAAAAAAGCTTTTGACAAGCGCGAAACAATTAAAGAACGCGAAAGCAAGATAGAGCTGAACCGGATTATGAAACGGTAATAAATAGACGCAAGAATCAAGAGCCAAGAATCAAGATAGCTGCATCATTCCTGTAGTTATTCTGAACGAAGTGACCTGTCCCGAACTTATTTCGGGAAGAATCTGAGCACTTAACGACCTTAAAAGAATTATAATTTCTTTCTCTTGATTCTTGTCTCTTGGTTCTTGATTCTCCTAACATCACCATGCTTTATCGCCTACCAACGGCACGAACCTGAAGGTGTCCAGTACAATTTTCTCGTAGTCAGTCTCGCTAACTTTAAGTACGGTCACCATTTTCTGGGTTTCTTCATCGCCGACCGGGATCACCAACAAACCACCCACGTTCAACTGCTTCAATAAAATATCCGGCACCGTGGGCGCACCCGCGGTTACAATGATCTTGTCATACGGTGCATGTTCCGCAATTCCCCTTGAACCATCTCCTAAAAAGAATTGCGGCTTATAGCCCATATAAGGCAACACCTGGATGGTACGCTCGTACAATTTTTCTTGCCGCTCTATGGTGTAAACATTGGCCCCCAACTCTAACAGCACACAGGTTTGATAGCCGGATCCGGTGCCAATTTCCAGCACCTTATCCCCCTTTTTAATATGTAGCAACTGGCTTTGGTAAGCAACGGTGTAGGGTTGCGATATGGTTTGACCTTCGCCTATCGGGAATGCGATATCTTTATAAGCCTGGTTCCAAAAGGTTTCGTCGAAAAAGTAATGGCGGGGAACTTTGCCAATGGCCTCAAGGACGCTCTTATCTTCAATACCCTTTTTCTCTAAAATTTCTACCAACCTTTTCCGGGCACCCTTTTCACGATAATTGTCAATAAACTTGTAGGCCATAGCTATGCAAATTTAACTAAAAAGCCCGCGGTTAACTTATCGCACTTTCCCTAAAACTACTGACGGCTGGAAGTCAGTAAATTATTTTGTCAACACTGTAGCAATTGAGTTCGGCGCACCGTAACAACAGAAAGCTTTACCAGATGAGAAAATCTCTACTATCTATCGCAATTATTTTATTCGTTTTTATTCTCGCAGGATGTAAAAAAGACAGCAATTACCTGGTAGCCGATGCCATTATTAAGGATGCAGGATTACCCGCTGCTGATGGTTGCGGATGGCTAATTCAGACTGTTGCCGACGACTGGTTTCAGGCTGAAAACCTGCCTGAGAAGTTTAAGGTAAACAATCTGCAAATCCATATGACCTATACGCTCACCGGGAAAAGATACACTTGCGGATGGGTTGCCCCAACACCACAGAATCCCGGCAGCCCGGTGATCAATATCCATAGCATCGAAAAGCAATAACTAATAAGGATCAACATCCGGCTGTACTATGCTACCCTTGCTTAGCTTCGTGGTTTCATATTGCAGCACAACCGCGCGGATGGCCTCTTTTACCTTATTGAGGGAGATAGAATCGCGCTCAAACTTTAAGTTAATGGTGCGGATATAGTAATTGCGGATGCGACTAATGAGCGGCTGTTCCGGCCCGATCACTCGTTCTCCAAAGTGCTTTCGTAACTCGCCCGCTAAGTACTCTGCCTGCTGATACAGCAGATCCGGATCTTTATGCTTCACATCCAGCTGGATCATGCGGTAATAAGGCGGGTATTTAAAGGTCTTACGTTCGCTGATCTCGTTACGGTACAAGTCGGCATAATCATTTTCAATCACCTGGCGGATCACCCGGTGCTCAGGGTCGTAAGTCTGAATCACTACCTTACCCTGCTTACCCCTTCTACCCGCGCGACCGCTAACTTGTGCCAGCATCTGAAAGCTCCGTTCGTTGGCACGGAAGTCCGGGTACTTTAAAAGGCTGTCTGCGTTGATGATCCCTATGACGGTCACATCCGCAAAGTCGAGCCCTTTAGCCACCATTTGCGTGCCTACCAATATATCGATCCGCTTTTCTTCCAGGTCATTCAAAATATTTTGGAAAGCATTTTTCGACCGTGTGGTATCCATATCCATCCGCATGATGCGCGCATCGGGTAGCAGTATACTTAGCTCATCTTCTACCTTTTCGGTACCAAAGCCTTTGTATTCCAGGTGGGCGGAGCCGCATGCCGGGCAAACCGTGGGCGAATCTTCCTTATAGCCACAATAATGGCAATGTAGCTTACCACTGCTTTTATGAAACGTAAGGCTCACGTCGCAGTTGATGCATTTCGGCGTATAAGCGCAGGTACGGCAAAGCATCACAGGTGCATAACCGCGGCGGTTCTGGAATAAAATCACCTGCTCTTTCTTATCCAGCGCTTCCTGCATATCAGTCATCAATACACTGGTAAAATGCGATTGCATCGTTTTTCGCTTCGACTCCTCGGCAATGTTCACCACCTCTATCTGCGGCAGCTCCACCCCTCCGTAACGATTCTTCAATTCTGCAAAACCATATTTACCTGTTTGGGCGTTAAAATACGACTCGATTGATGGTGTAGCCGAACCCAATAATACTTTAGCCTGGTGCATCGCACCCAGGTAAATAGCCGCATCACGCGCATTGTATCGCGGAGCAGGATCAAATTGTTTGTAGGAAGTTTCGTGTTCCTCATCCACTACAATCAACCCCAGATCTGCAAAAGGCAGAAAAACAGACGAACGCGCACCCAACACGACTTTGTAGCTGCCGTTCAACACCTTCTGCCACACTTCTACCCGTTCGTTATCGTTAAATTTAGAATGGTAAACACCAATATCTTCGCCGAAATATTTGCGTAAGCGCTCTATGGCATGTGTGGTTAAAGCAATCTCGGGCAACAGGTATAATACCTGTTTGCCCCGGGCCATCACATCTTCTATCAGTTTGATATAAAGTTGTGTTTTCCCGGACGAGGTAATCCCGTGCAGCAACACCACATCCTTTTCTTCGAACTGCCGGCGCATGCTATCTAATGCCTCCTGCTGTTCTTCGCTTAAAACTACGCCGGTATCTATATCAATCTCACTATCATCATATAGGCGACTTACATTAACTTCCTCGGCAATAAGGATCTCTTTTTCGACCAGCGATTTAATGATGGCGGTACTTGCGCCGGATGCTTCAACCAATTCATTCCGGGATACCTGCTGCCCGTTGCGCGAAAGGTTGATGTAAGCCAATAGCACATCAGCCTGCTTAGGGGCACGGCGTTCCAGTATTTCAAAAAGTTCTTTTAGCTGATCTTGCTGATAATAAATGGGGTTCAGCTTAATAAATGTCCGTTTACGCGGCTTGTAGCGATCATTGACAGTCTCGGAAATACTGATCAGGTTCTTCTCGAACATCAGCTTCAAAATCGGCATTACGGTTTTCTGCCCCAGCAGTTTGGCGATATCGCTTACCGTTAGCTCGGGTTGAATTTCCAGCGCATCCACGATCAGGTATTCTTTATCGTGCAGGGCAGCCCTGTCTATTTCGTAATCCTTATTCAGAACGATCTTGGTTTCGCTCGCCAGTTTTAACGCTGAGGGCAAAGCAGCATTCATCACCTCGCCGGTGTGGCAGAGGTAATAAGCCGCCATCCACTCCCAGAATTTCAGTTGCAGCTCGTTCACCACCGGCTGATCGTCCAGTACATCTACCAGGTATTTTGCTTCGTATTTCTCCGGCGCCTGCTCTCCTATTGCGGCAATAATGGCCGTATAAAGTTTACTTTTACCAAATTGCACTACTAACCTTTTGCCTACTGCTACCTGCGCGTTCATTTCATAAGGCACACGATAGGTGTAGTTTTTGGCAATGGCCAGCGGCAGAATTACCTCAACAAAGAGGGTTTTCCGCCCGGTGTAATCAGTATTGGTAAACTCTAACATTCACTTATTTATTTCTGATCGCGGCAAATACCAGGGTGATCCATCCGGCAATGAACAATAAGCCGCCTACGGGTGTCACCGGCCCTAACCAGTTTAACCAGCTCCAACCCAGTATCGTACGGCACGAAAGCAGGTATAACGAACCCGAAAAAAGCACGATACCCAAAGTAAACAGCCAGTAAGCCGTAAAGATGACATTGTTTTTAAACCTGCCAAAAGTAGATAGAAACAGTAGTGCGAAAACGTGGTAGAACTGGTACTCAACCGCGGTATGCCATGTTTGCAATGCAGCGGGCGGAACCAGGCTTTTTAACCCATGCGCGCCGAAAGCCCCCGTAATAACGGCCAGCATGCCGAGCAAAGCCCCGGTGATAACAATTTGTTTATTCATGATGTGATGGGCTAAATTAACCAATTGTAAGTATTACTTCGTGGGTGTGAGGTAAAAATCTAACTTTGTAGTATTACCTACCCCCGATTATGAAACAGATTATTGCCACTATTTTTTTGCTGGCTGCGGCAGCAGCGGTAACAGTGGTATATTTCAAAAGCATTCATAATCCGGCTACGCCAACAGAACTGATGCGGTATATCCCTGCCGATGCTGCTTTGGTTGCCGAATTTAATAACGACGATATTTTTTACGAAGCCTACAGCGGCAACCCGATATTAGCCAATGTCGCCGGCGCTTCAAAAACCGAAGAGTTAAAGGCGCTCTACACCCAGGTTTTACAAAACGCCGCCTATAAAGACGCTTTTGAAAACGAACGCATCTACCTTTCGCTGCACCCATCAGATGCCGAACAAACAGACCTGTTAGTCACTACAGCTTTTAAAGAAACTTTTAAGGAGCAGGACCTGGTTAATGCGAAAGCATTTTCGGGCAAACAATTAAAGATAGAGGGGAAACCTGTTTATCAACTGCATATCAACGGCATTCAACGCCCATTTTACCTGTTCAGCCCGCAAAAACAGGTCTTAAGCGGTAGTTTTTCTGAAGAAGTATTGAAAGATGCCATTCACCACGACCCTAAAAACGCCGATAAAAATTTTGCAACAGTTTCTGAACAGCAGCATAATAATGCCCTTTCTATACTCTATGTAAACTTCGCGCAGCTTCAGCCTTTATTTAAACAGTGGTACAAAGCAGCTAACCCTGAATTGTTCAGACCACTAAGGTTATTAAGCGCTAAAGCAGCACTTAGCTTAAATTATAAGACTGATGCCTTTATGTTTAACGGCACCACATCAATAGATGAAGGAAAGCCGCTGAGTTACCTTAACCTGTTTACCCGCCAGAAACCTATTGTTAACCACCTTAAAGATATTTTCCCGGCGGCTACCGCATATAGTATGTCCTTCGCCGTATCTGACAGCAAAAGATTTACCGCTGATTTAGCAGACTGGCTAAGCAAGAGCAAAGCAGACGGCAATAAACAGCGACTGTTTCAGCAAATAAAACAAGAGACAGGAATAGATATCCAGCGCGAGTTTAACACCTACCTTTCTAAAGAATTTGCGGCAGTCACCACTCGATTTGATGAAAAGCTCGCAATCATTGAAGTAACTAACGGGCAATTGCTGTTCCCCGCGCTGATGAATATCAGCAATATGGCAGACGGGCAGATCGGCCAGTTTAAGTATGCCAAGCTTCCGTTTTATCTGCTCGGAGACGCCTTCAGCATTTTCAACCGCCCTTATTTCACCATCATTAACAACTACCTTATACTCGCCAACAGCGCTTCAGAACTGCGCACGTATACAGACATCTATAACAACCAGCGTTTCTTAAGCCGTACAGAATCTTACAACGATTTTAACAACCTGCTTTCCGAACAAAGCAACGCCGCGTTTTACATCAATTTTAAAAACAGCAGGTTCCTTTTCAGGCGCGATTTAAAGAAGCCGTTCTATGAGTCTTTCAACGATGACCATAGCGGATTGAAAAATTTTTATGCCGCTTCTTTTCAATTAATTGCGGCAGATAGAGATTTTTATACTAACTTTTCCATGCAATTGGCCGCAAAAGACACAGTCAATACGCACAAATAAACTATTTAATTTTCGCGACAAAGCATCGGTTACAGAAGTTAATATCATTTACTGTTAATTGATGTGTTAATTTTTACCCTAAAGTGTTTAAACGACTAACCCTTATTCTCGTATTTACCGTTTCCGTATTGCCTTCTATCGCACAACGGTATTCCCACTACTTTACTAACACCGTATTCGAATCTTTTGAGAACCCGGCCCAGCCTGTTTTTTTGATGGATACCACACGCAGCATGGCTTTCAACCTGCTGATACCAAATTTTACGGTCAATGCTGCGTTACGGGGTAATTCACAATTAACCTTAAAACAGCAAGCATTCCTGGGTGCTACCACGTATAACAATCTCACCATAGGCGAAGGCAGGGGAAACAGAGTATTTTTAAATGCGAATGTGTACTGGGCAATGGCGAAATTCTACCTGGGCGGAAAAGGCAAACAAGAGATAGGCTTTTCTGCACAAATTAAAAGCGAGGGTACTGCTTTTTATACAGACGAAACAGCAGCCTTACCCAATGGAAGCGGCTCTTTTAATAAACAGCAGTATATCAACCTGTTCAATGATAACTTTAAATCTCAAAGCTACCATCAGCTTAGCCTCACTTATCGCAGTACCATAGACTCTTACTGGTCATGGGGAGTTAAGGCAAGCGCACTGTCTGGTGTACTCTACGCCCGTGGCAGGGTAGATCAGTCTTCTGTTACGTTCAGTAACCCCGATAACGCTTCCATTTATATACTTGGGGAGTATCGTACCAATACAGATCCCGGCTCTGTACAAAACGACCAGCTTTACAAGATTTTTAAAAATCCCGGTGCATCATTTGGGTTAAACGCAGCCTATCACAGCGAAACCGGCTATAAGTTTCAATTTAACTTAAAAGATGTAGGCTTCATCCGCTGGAATAATCAATCCAATATATACACCCTTAACGGTACAGCATTCGTTAGAAATATATCCGGGCCAAATGGCGGAAACCGCGCCTATGACGCTATTGATTCACTGGCGCAACGCAACGGCGTAAAAAAGGGCTTTACAACCACTACAGATGGACGCTTTGAAGTGAGTGTTACCCATTCCTATTGGTTAGACTGGGAAAAAGAATACCAGTATAAGCCTGTGGCGATTGTATCTACACCTTTATTTTACAAAGGCATTTCGGCAGCAGTGGTCAATAATTTCCAGTATCATAATCATACCGTCGGCGTTATCACGTCATACGATAATATCGGCCACCTGAACCTGGGCGGACAGTATATGTACAAAGCGCCTAACCTGGAGTTCTTTATCGGTTGCGAACAGCTATACCCGGGTTACAGTATTGCGCTTGCGGCTTTAGGAAGCAATAGTGCGCGAAATAAAACAACGCCTACAGCAGCAGCCGGATTCTTTTTGGGGATGGCATTCAAATTCGGCAAAAACCTGGAGAGCATGCACAATAGTAGCGATATTCCGATGGGGAATTAACAGCGATCAGGAATTTGCCTTCTTACCTGCGATAAACTCTTTAAGGTAATAAGGCTCAAAGTAGGCCACATCCTCAAACAACCCAGCAGCAAACCTATCTGCTGCCAGGTGGGTCATTTGCGCAGCCGAGTTGCTAAATTCGGGTAGCAGCAGCACTTTATTTCTGATGCTTAAAATGTCGGCACATTTTTCGGCGCCATCACCAAAGAGTACCAATTGACGGCCATTAATTTCGTTTTCAAAACTAGCCTCCTCGATAATTTCGGCGGCAACAGGCTTTAGCATTTTCCCGGAAGTATCGAATAGCGCAGTATAAACCTCCATCCTCCGTGCATCTATCATTGGGCATAGCAAAGCATCACTTTTAAACCGGGTTTGAAATTCAGAAATCGCACCACCGGCCATAGCCGCAAGGGTATCTACCGCTATCAGCGGCTTATCCAGCGCAAAACAGATACCTTTAGCTGTTGAAACCCCGATACGCAGCCCGGTATAAGACCCCGGGCCCTTGCTAATGGCAACTGCATCCAGATCATGCAAATCTATGCCTGCGCTTTTACATGCTTCTTCGATAAAAACAGTAATCTTTTCGGCATGTATATTACGCTCGTTCACTTCTGTAAGCGCAATTACCTCGCGGTTATTTGCAATGGCTACAGAACAAACGGTGGTAGCAGTCTCTATTTGGAGTATTAAGCTCATGATTGAATTCAGGGTACAGGATCATGACCGTGCCCTCCCCAAGGGTGGCAGCGGCCAATTCGTTTCAAAGTTAACCATCCGCCTTTAAAAGGACCATATTTTTTTATAGCCTCTGCCCCATATTGCGAGCACGTGGGCGTATAGCGACAAGAAGCACCTAGTATCGGTGAGATTGCCAGCTGATAAATTTTTATCAGCAGCAGAAAGAAACTACCTATTATAGTTTTAATTATTTGCAGCACCTTGCCCATGGCTGATCATGTCTGTAAGCTGCAAAAATACCTTTAACAGTTTTTTTTCTATCGTCTGGTAAGGAAGAATTTCTTTGCCAACGTAACTAAGAGAAAGCACCAAAGTTACTTCAGACTGCCCGAGCGATTGATACAAATACTGCTGCTTGTTGAGGCGATAGGCCTCCTTTATTCGCCTGCGGATCTGGTTACGCTGAACGGCACGCTTAAAACGCTTACGTGCTACAGGGAAAACCACCTGTACCGGATAATCCCCCGGAGGGAGTGCCGTAACCAGGTAGGATACGCGGAAGGGATAACATAAAAAAGAAGAACCCTTGTGAAAAAGCTCATCAAGGAGCTTCTTATTACGCAAACGTTCTTCTTTTTTAAAAGTATACATAGTTGCCCGGTCTACTGAACCTAATTAACTAAATAACCGGTTCAAATCCAGTTACGCAAGCAACCAGAAAATTTATGCTTTATGACGACGCTCGTCAGAAACAGATAATTTCTTTCTGCCTTTTGCTCTTCTTGCTGCTAAAATCCTTCTACCGTTAGCGGTCGCCATACGTTCGCGAAAACCGTGCTTGTTTCTTCTTTTACGCTGAGAAGGCTGAAACGTTCTTTTCATAACTCTATTATTGTATTCGTTGCTTTAAAAAATAAGAGCGCAAATTTATCATTATTTTAATATAATTCAAACACTCTTTAGGATAATATTTTTAGCGAGAAGATTTTGACAGGATATCGCGTATCTCGGTAAGCAAAATCTCCTCTTTAGTAGGTACAGGAGGGGCCGCAGGTGCAGCTTCTTCTTTCTTTTTAAAATGGTTCATTCCCTTAATAATCAGGAATAAAGCAAATGCGACAATGATAAAAGAAATTACCTGCGCTATAAAATTACCATATTTAATGGCCGTACCCGGAATTACCAGCTGGCTTAAATTATTCAGATGCGCGGCTTTTAAAGCCGGGGTAAGAATAGCCGGGGTAATTACATCTTCTACCAGCGAGGTAACAATTTTACCAAACGCACCACCAATAACTACTGCAACGGCCAGGTCAACCACGTTGCCACGCATTGCAAACTCTTTAAACTCTTTAAAAAAGGCCATAGCAATTATAATTTATGCTAATATAAAAGTATCTTGGTTAGATCGCTATTTTTTTAATCCAAGTAAAACATTTATGTAATCTGCTGTTTAAATCCATATACACGCCCAAATTACTATCCGCTTTTATTTTATAGTTAATTGATGTAATTTTGGCCCTTGTCTAATTATGCTGAAACAAAATCTTCAACAGAAACTTTTACAAAAACTTTCTCCGCAACAGATACAATTTATCAAACTGTTACAGGTACCTACTGTATCGCTTGATACCCGTATTAAAGAAGAGCTGGAAGAAAACCCTGCGCTTGAAGATCTCAGCCTGACCAACTTAAATGAACCAGAAGAACAATATCCGGACCGCGACCCTGATGAAGACACCTATAACAGTGACGAGGAAAGCGGCGAGTATGACGAGTTTAACATAGACGAATACTTACAGGAAGATAACGTTAACGACTATGGTTCCAGATATGACCAGAACGGCGACGATGAGGAAGACCGTAAAGAAATTCCGATAGCGATACAAAATTCTTTTTTTGAAAACCTACAGGCCCAGCTTGATCTGCTCCCACTTTCTGACCATGATTTCAGGATCGGACAGCAAATTATCGGCAGCCTGGATGACGATGGTTATTTACGCCGCCCGATTACTTCCCTTACCGACGACCTTGCTTTCTCGCAGAATGTAATGGCCGAAGATGAGGAGGTGGAGGAAATGCTGAAAGTGATCCAGACGTTTGACCCTCCCGGTGTTGGCGCCCGTACCCTGCAGGAATGCTTATTACTACAGCTGCGCAGGAAAGACCAAAGCGACCCGATTATCAAAAAAGCGACGCTGGTAGTTGAAAACTATCTTGAAGAGTTTACCCGTAAACATTACGATAAACTGGAGCGCTCTTTAAATATGAATTCGGAAGAGTTGCGCGCAGTTATTGGTGAGATATTAAAGCTTAACCCCAAGCCGGGCGATGCCAGCAGCGTTACAACCAAACAGCTACAGGTAATTCCAGACTTCCACATTACTAATAATGACGGCAGGCTGATACTTACACTTAATGCTAAAAACGCCCCGGAACTACGCGTAAGCCGCTCATACCAGGAAATGTTTGAGCATTACGATAAGGCTTCACAAAAGGATAAGAAGATGAAAGAGGCCGTGCAGTTTGTAAAGCAAAAGCTGGACTCTGCAAAATGGTTTATCGATGCGATTAAGCAACGCCAGCAAACGCTGCTTAAAACCATGAATGCCATTATGCAGTATCAATACGACTTCTTCCTGACCGGCGATGAGCGTAATCTAAGGCCGATGATCCTGAAAGATATTGCAGACCGTATCGGGATGGATATTTCTACCGTATCACGCGTGGCCAACTCAAAATACGTACAAACCGAACATGGCACCTTCCTGCTAAAATCTTTCTTCTCTGAAGCCATACAAACTGAAAGCGGCGAAGAAGTTTCTAATAAAGAGGTGAAAAAAATCCTGGAAGAATGTATTGGTGGGGAAGACAAACGCCACCCGCTTGCCGATGAGAAGCTAACCGAGATTCTGAAAGAGCGAGGCTATAACATTGCCCGCCGTACGGTAGCCAAATACCGCGAACAAATGAACATCCCGGTAGCCAGGTTAAGAAGAGAAGTCTGATTGGTCATTTTTCACTACTTCATTTAGTCATTAATTTTTTCATTAGTCATTAGCGACATTATCTAATAACTGCTACAAGCAAAGCATGCTGTGTAGTTGCTTAAATGATTGGTTACTACCAATGTTAGTCGATATTCAACAAGAATACTGACTAATGACCAATAAATAGTGACTGACTAAAACGTCCTCATTGGGCAGGTTACTTTATACCTATTGTTGAGCAACAAGCCGATCACTATTTCGTGCGTGCCGTTACTTACTGTACGTAAGGCCGATGTGGTAAAATCGTAGGAGTAACCAACATTAATCAGCGAACTGATATTGATACCGGCAATAGCCGCTACCGCATCATTTCTACGATATGCTGCACCTATCCAAAAACGATCCCGAAAGGCCAGCTTTCCGTTGATATCAAACGTGGTAGGTACCGGGTTAATCACCTTTACCAAAACAGACGGCATAAAGGTGATATCATCTGTCACATACAGCTTTACACCTGCGGTAAAAAAGAAATGGGGCACTGTCTGGCTTTGGTTATAAGCGCCATTGGTGCTGAAATACAGATTTTGCTTAAGCAATTGCTGAGCAGATGCACCTACATAATAATCAGCAGAATACAGCCATACGCCCATGCCCAAGTCGGGTTTTATCTGGCTCACGTTACTGTTTGCAATAGCAGGATCATCTGCAAAATCGCCCAGCTGAATTTTAGACCGATCAAGGCCGATATTATTAATACCTGCTGATACACCTACCGCCAGGTTTAACTTTGGCGCCAGGCCAAGGTGGTACGCATAGGTGGCGTTGATGGTAGTTTGGGTAATTGGCCCTGTCCTATCCCCTACCACCATTAAACCTACGCCATGGTGTGGTTCTGCGGCCATATACTCTTGCGTATAAGAGCGGCTTAGCGGATTGGTGCCGCCTGCTGCTGGCATCGCGGTAGCATCACCATCTATAAACTTAGCACCGATAGGCATATTCGCGGTAAGGTAAGTGGTAACGGGTGCACCATCCAGGCCCGTCCACTGCCTGCGATAGCCTGCTTTCACGTCCAGATAGTTTTCTATACCGCTCACCGCCGGGTTCAACAGGTAGTTATTAAAAACGTATTGGGTGTACTGGGGTTTCTGTTGCGAATACACACTTACCGTTAACAAACATAGCGCAACAAAAATGTAAATTTTTCTCATCTGATAATTGTGATAGTTCCGGCAACTGTTTTACGGCGGTTACCCGGGGTTATGATGTAATAATAAACACCAGCAGGTAAGTTAGCATTTTTATACGTTCCATCCCAGGGAACACTATATCCTGATGAAAAATAAATTTTCTGCCCGTTCCTGTCAAAAACCTCTACAGTAGCTCCGGGGTAGTTATTTAGATACTTAATATCCCAGAAATCATTTACCCCGTCATTATTAGGTGTAAACGTATTAGGAATTTCAGGTGCTTTTAAAACATAAACATTTACCGAAGACATGGCCGTACAACCGTCTGCGGATGTTACCGTAAGCGTGTATTGGGTATCCTCTGTCGGCGTGGCAATAGGCTGTAATACGTCATCCCGGTTTAAACCTACAGATGGTGTCCATTTATATTTCAGATTGTTGCCGCTTGCCGTAGCGTCAAGGGTCGCCGTTTCTAAACCTTCAAGATAATGCTTGTCCGGGCCAGCATTAACCGTTGGCGTAGGATATACTACAATATTCATAGAGCTACTGTAAGTACAACCGGTATTATCTGCCGTAAACAAATAGTTGATATTAGCAGTACCCGCACCTGCATCCGCAGGACTAAACAACCCGGACGCGCTTACCCCCTTGCCAGTAAAGACAGCCGTACCTGAAAACCCGTGGGTATCCGGCGTGATCTGGAACGGCGCGGTCTCGGCACAAACCGGCGCAATAGCAGGCAGATCTGCGTAAGGATTTGCATTAACGACAATATTGGTAACTGGCGTTATACTGAAACAGCTTTGCCCGGAATATACCGCCATTTGTACTGCAAAGGTCTTGGTAAGCGGCGAGTTAAAATAGCCGTAGTTATGGGTATATTTTCCGTCTGCAGGTATCTGCCCTTTGCTGCGGTAAAAAACAGTGGTATCGTTAGGGTGATTGTTATAATCAAACCACCATACCACCTTGGTGATATTACCAAAATCAACCGTAGACTGATCATCAAATATCACATCATTCGCACTACATAAGGTATTCGCATTCTCCACTGCAAACTGTGCCTTCGGAATTGCACCGTTAACGGTAAGCGCCTGCGTTTTTACAGCCTTACAACCGTATTTAGAAGTGACTGTCAGCGTTACGTTATAAACCCCGGCGGCACTATATTTATGTGATGGAGATTGTGTTGTCGACGTATTGTTGGCAGGAGCAGCATTTTGATCGCCGAAATCCCACAAATAGGTAAACGCGCTCTCGGTATGATCCGCAATGGTACTTGTTCCCGTAAATTTGGCAGATGCATCGGCAAGGCAGACGTCGGGTAGAACAAAATCAGGTACCGGAACGGGGTAAACATTAATATTTGTGGAAGTTGTGCTTATACAGCCCGTTTGCGAAGTAACCGTTAATTTAACCGTATAAGGCTGAGCGTTTTGATACGTATGTTTCGGGTTCTGTTCTATAGATGTTTGCCCATCTCCAAAATCCCAGTTCCATCCTGTCAAATTACCATCTCCCGGCGTCGATTTATCTGTAAAGGCAATTTCCTGTCCGGCACAATCTATCGGTGACAGGGTAAACGAAGCTACGGGTAGTTTATTGATATGTACTTTAACAATTGATGATACGCCTGCACAATTGTTCTCATTGATGGTGGTTAACACTACATTATAGTCACCTGGTGCGGCATAAACATGTTTAGGGTTCTGCAAATCAGAACTTGTTCCGTCGCCAAAATCCCAGTGCCAGCTTTTTATCGGCAGTAATGTGGCTACGCTGGTATCCCTAAAAGCGGTGCTATCACCAAAACAAGTAGCGCTGTAAGTAAAACCGGCCTTCGGCGGATCGGCTATATTAAAATCGAATTCTACCTCTTCAGTAGCGCCGCAGTCTGATGCGGTTGGATTAAAAACACTGGCAATAACCGTATAATTACCCTTGGTAAAGGTTTTTGAATTGGTATAAGTATAGGTATACAAGGTTTGGCCGTTCTTTTGGCTCACCTGCGGTGTCAGGTTGGTCTGTACAACCGGGGCCGAGCCATCTTTAAAATCCCAGGAAATATTTGTCGTCTGGTACGGCAACGTTATTTTAAGCAGATAAGTAACAGCCGAACAACCTGCGGTAAGCTGGCTGGTGCCCGAAGGCTCCTGCAGCGAAATGTATTCGTTTAGATTTTTTAGGTCTGTACCTGCCGCGTAGCCATAAGATTCTACATTTCCGAAACCGTAGGCAATGGCGTTAAAACTTTCTGACGAACTGATATTATGCGTACCCGCCGCCACGCTGATCTGCGCATAAGCATAAGCGCTATTGGCAGGCACCGGGGTAAAGGTATTATAAGCAGCGCCATCAAGTTTAAAAGAAGAAACACCCGTAGTTGGTATTACTACGTTGATAAATTGCTTAGTAATGGCATAGTGCGGTGTGGAATAAAGCGTAACGTGATCCAGGCTTTGTTCCAGCGGGTTCAGATAGATCATCTCCGGGTCGCCGGTAGTTTCAGTTATTCTTGTACAATTTGGCCCGTTACCTTGTGATGGTGTGTACTGCACCACCTGCACCGGTTTATCGGCAGATATAGTTTTTGCGGTTGTACCGTCAAACTCATAATATAAGCCGCTGTATTGCGATTTCGGAACAGCCTGTCCGTCTACGGTAATGTTAGTAGTTGAATCTGTCATTACTACCCGGTAAACGTCAAACGCCCTGCTGGCCAGCGGCACAGTGATATAGTTTTTACCCCATGACGAGGTTGGATATACCTGCTGGAAAAGATTATCGGCAGTAATAGCCGTAGTACATGAAATAGAGATTTTACTGCTGCCCGAAAAAACGGCTATCCTCTTACAACCGCTATTGTTAACATTTACGGTTTTAATGTGGGTAGAAGTAAGGTCGTTTGCGGATAAACCCTGGTAAACCTCACCTTTTTGTAACGTAACGGTAAATGTCGTTCCCTTCAAATGCCCTGAAAGCAAATCAGCAGAGGGGGTAATTTCTACCGTAGTATTATCTTCTACCGCAATAATATTAAATACAGAATATGTAGGGCGAGAAGCTGGTTCATTAGAACGCTGCGTATAATTGATAGACTGGTAGTCTTTACCCAGGGTACTCACCGGCAGTAATAACGTAGCCCCTGATACTGCTTGCGCATAAATATGCGCATAAACGGCAATGGCTTTATCCGAGGTAATGTGGATACCTTTTAAGAATTGCCCTTCGGTTCCGCCGAGATAAGCCGTTGACGGAATCGCTACCTCTGTAACGCTATTCGCTTGTACCGTAAATGTTTGCGAATAATTGATTCCCGGAATTTCAACCACCCCGGATGTGTTCACATCAGAAGTAATATATAACGCCATCTGGCTGGGTTGGTTGCCGGTAACACCGGCGACATGGATCATGTAAGCCGTCCAAAACTCTGTACCCTTATTGGTAGTACTTTGTGCTGACGCTTTATTGAGGTTGAATAAACAAACTAAAAAAATAGCAAAACCGGCACAAAGCTTCACTGTGAGTTGTCTTAATTAGGGGTGAATAATAATAACAATAGCTTGTGCCAATATAGCTATATTATTACTATAAAAGAAAATATCACTGCGGTTTTGCCAGCCCTTGCAGGGCTGCGTTGGCTTGCTTCAGCTTTTGCATCAAATCGCGGTTTTCTTTGCGAAGGTGGTAGATTTCCATCGCATTCTGGATATACATTTTCAGCTCTTCATTCTGCCAGGGCTTTACCAGGTATTTATAAACCTGGCCGCGATTAATAGCATCCATTACGGCATTGATATCTGCAAATCCGGTAAGTAATATTCTGATGGTATCTGGGTAAACGGGTAAAATACTCTCTAAAAATTCGATACCTGTTACGGTAGGCATACGCTGGTCTGTAATAATTACGCCGATCTCGTTGTTATCGAGTATTTTACGGCCTTCGCGCGCAGATTGCGCGGTAAAAATTGTGAAATCGCGCCTGAAAGCAGCCTTAAAGCTGTTTAAATTGTTAATTTCGTCGTCAACGTACAGTACGCCGTATTGCATAAGTTCATCTTAATTAAGCACTTAACCCAACTACGATTTTTACGCAACAGGGTTAATTAGGTTCTTTAAATTTACGTTTTTAACTGCGATTAATTGTCTTCGGGATGAAAAAACTGTTTTTAGTGTTAATGCTGCTATCTTTTGCGGTGCAACTGCGGGCGGCAGACACGCTAACGGTACGCGAAAATGATGCAATCCTGATCAGCAAGAAGTTTTACGAAGAACTGGAAGACCCCAAGGCGTTATTGCAGGCCAGGGAAATTATCAATAACCCACGTTTTCATCAACCGGATGACGAACTGCCAGAGATAAAATACGACGAGGCCGCCATTTGGCTGAAGGTTAAGATACGAAATAAGACGGCGCAACCTTTTATTCCTATTACCATCAGCGGCAGTGTTATTGATGAATTTGACCTCTATTTCGTCGGGACCAGTAAGCGTTTGCTCCATCTAAAATCGTCTAACCCAAAATTCAATTCCAACCAGCTTCAATCTAACCTTACCAATATCAATTTTGCACTACTACCAGATTCTACCCGCACCATCTACCTGCGTATCAAGAGTAGTGCAAACACGGTCATTCCCGTTCAGGTGCATAGCGCTACTTACTTCCTTCAATCTATCAGCACTCAAAACTTAATTCTCGGCGCTTTTATCGGTATGGTGCTCGTGATGGCGGCTTATCACCTGCTGCTTTTCTTCACGGTGAAAGATATCAGCTACTTCTATTACACCTTATATATTATTTCGCTTGCGTTAACGCAAATTCTTTTAAGGGGGGTCGGCACCAATTTATTTCAAAATAATCAGCAGCTTTTGAATGATATTGTCCAGCCCATCACACGGATGATGCTTGGCATCACCATCATTCTTTTTGTATATGAATTTCTACAGATCAAGAATCGTGGAAAAACCCTTCAGGTATATTTCAAGGGTATGTTCATTTTCTATTGCCTGCCTTTGTTATTTGTAATCACCGGCTTGCCGCATATTGCCTATAACATCATTTCAGTAAGCGCACTGATGGTCTCCGTTTCACTACTGGTTATCGGTGGCTCGCTTTACTTTAAGGGTTATACCCCTGCGAAATATTTTATGCTTGCGTGGACACTGTTCTTTGTTTCCATTATTGTTACTGTGCTGCGCAACCAGGGCCTGGTTCCTTACAACAACTTTACCCTTAATATTGTGCTCTATAGTTCAGCCATTGAATTTGTGCTGTTCTCTGTCGCCCTGGCAGACCGCATCAATTTCTACAGACAACAACATAACCAGGCACAATCGGCGGCGCTGGCTATTGCACTTGAAAACGAACGGCTGATCACCGAACAAAACCTGATACTCGAAAGAAAAGTAAACGAACGCACCGTAGAGCTAATAGAAAGTAACAAAACCCTGCAGGTGAGCCTGGAAAACCTTCAGGCCACCCAGTCACAACTGATCGCGACGGAAAAGATGGCATCCCTGGGGCAACTTACAGCCGGGATAGCCCATGAAATTAACAACCCCATTAATTTTGTAAGCGCCAACGTACAGCCGCTGCGACTTGATTTCCTGGAAGTGTTTGACCTGATAGAAAAATACATTGCATTTGAGCACGAACCTGATAATGGCGCACTGAAAGATGAGGTAAACCGTTATCGCCAGCAGATCGATGTTGATTATATCAAACAAGAGATCCTCACGCTTTTAGAAGGCATTGAAGAAGGCGCTTTGCGTACCAAAGAAATTGTGGACAGCCTGCGGACGTTCAGCCGCACAGACGAGCAATCTTTAAAAGCAGCAGATATTAATAAGGCTATTTTAAGCACATTAGTTATCCTGCGCAGTGCTATCCCCGCCTATATATCCATACAGCCGGTACTGGATAAACTGCCATTGATCAATTGCTACCCCGGTAAGATTAGCCAGGTATTCATTAACCTTATCTCAAATAGCATTGATGCCATCAAGGCAAAAGATACGCATGAGAACGAGTTTATCCTGATCACGACATCGGATTATGAAAAAGAAATAGAGATCCGAATAAAAGATACCGGAACCGGCATATCCCCCGAGGCTAAGCACCGCATTTTTGACCCCTTTTACACCACTAAAGAAGTTGGTGAAGGAACAGGCCTTGGCCTTTCCATTGTATTTGGTATCATAGAAAAGCACCAGGGACATATAGAAGTGGAATCGGAGCCCGGCGTAGGAACTACAATAACGGTCAGGCTACCCAAAAACCTTAATTAATTTAGGGTGCCCGCCCTTTTCTCAAATGGAGACTTTGCGGGTTAGCAACCGCCAGACACGATCAGAAAAGCCGCTTAAGCTTTATCCTTAATTATCTGACAGCAATTTATCCGGGTTGGGCACAAAATTCAGGAACGATTCGAAATTCTCGAGATATTCCTCTTTGTTTAACCGGTAATAAAACGCGCCTTTTTTTGAGGTTTGCTTATCCTTTTCGGGTAGCTTAATCAGCAACCCGGTAGAAAGCACCTTGCGGCTGAAGTTGCGGTCGTCAAACTCGGTCTGATAGATTCCCTCATATAATGCCTGCAGTTGGGGAATAGTAAATCGGTCTGGCAGCAGGTTGAACAGTATGGGATGAAGGGCTGCCTTGTAGCGCAATTGCTTTTTGGCCAGGCGTACCATTTCATTATGGTCAAAGATCAGCGAAGGCGCTTCATTCAGCAGGAACCACTCGGCATGAGCATCATCATTCAACTGGTTTTCATACCGGTGAATATCTATCAAAGCAAAATAAGCGATAGAGATGGTACGCTCTACCGGGTCGCGGTTTGGGTCACCGAAAACCTGCAACTGCTCCAGGTAAACATCTTTCAACCCGGTACGAAGCTCGAGCACCCTATTGGCGGCATCATTTGGGGTTTCATCGGCTTCAATGAAACCTCCCATTAAACTCCATTTTCCTTTATTGGGCTCAAAAGAGCGCTTTACTAATAACAGCTTAATATGCTGCCCGTCGAAACCGAATACGATACAATCGACAGCAATTAAAACTCTTTTCTGGCCGGTATACTTTTGCATAGCTTATTGTGCTATGCAATTATATAATAAATTGTCATTAAAACAATAAATCCTTAACACACAACGTCAGCTCTTGATGATATAAGTCTTCATAACCGGTTTAATCAATAGTGTGTTTGCGCATTTGATCTGCCAGGTATTCTTATCCTGCACATATAATATAATCCGGAGATTACTTCCGCGCATATCATCTGGTATGGTTAACTGCACGGAACCACTTCGCTCCCCTTTTACGGTTTTAAACACCCTTACCACATTAACATGGCTGATGGTTGTTCCTTTATTTTCGCCGGCGGCTACCCTGCTGACCGCACGTTCCTGAACAAGGGCAACGTTTATCAACTCTTTATCACTGAAGTTTTCTAACTGGTAATTAACGTTCAACTCGCGGTTTTTGAATGATGCCGAGCAAGCGATGGAATTATCCGGCACCCTGCGGATGTTCGCATTGATCAAGTTATGCAGCGTGCCAGACTGCGAACCAATCAGTTCTTTCTGCCCGTTAACAATAGCCTGGGGAGTGTAAATACTGGCCCCAAATAACTGCCCATAGCGCTGCTGCCGCTGGGTAAAGGCCGAATTACTGAACGGGTCTTTCCAGCCCAGGTTATCCCAATAGTCCACATGAAAGCTAAGCAGGTATAACGTTTTGCCGGCGTATTCAAGATTAAGCTTCACCAGAACGTCATCCGCAGGTGGACAGCTTGAGCAACCTTCAGAAGTAAAAAGCTCTACCACTGCAAAGCCGGTCATCGGGACTTGGCCTACAGACCTTACAGGCAGCAATGCCATTAATAGCATCAATGGAATACATAGAACAAGGCAGCTGTTTTTCATAACTTAAATATAAATCCCGCTTGAATGACTTTATTGAATTATCATCCAAGCAGACCGTTTCGTTCAAAATATTTCTGCAGCGTATCTGGTGCCGTCATTAAAAAGGTTTGGATACCCAATTGCTGTGCCGAGGCAATATGTTGCGGACTATCGTCAATAAATAATGTTTCCGATGCCTCAAGGCCATTCTCTTCCAACACACGTTTAAATAAAGCATGCTCTGGTTTACGCAGGCCGGTAAAATGAGAATAGTAAACCTTCTCGAAAAGGTGATCGTTACCCTCAAAATCAAACTCGCGCTTCAGGTAATCCATAATGTAGTTGTAATGGATCTCGTTAATGTTACTCAACAGGAAGGTACGGTAATGCTCCTTTACGCGCAGCAAAAGATCATGGTTACCTTCGGCAATACCTATTAGAATGCTGTTCCAGGCTTTATCAATCTGCTCATCCGTCAAGTCGGGGTTGCCTGCCCTTTCCCGGATACGTGCCCTGAACTCAGCTGCGGTGATCTGCCCTCTTTCCAGCAGATCAAAAATTGGGTCTTGCTGCAGATGACCGTAGAAAGCATCGACATCGTTGATGCCGATATCTTTCAGTGCCTGCTGAACGCGTTTAAAATCTATGGCGAAGATTACATTGCCATAATCGAAAATGATATTCTTAATAGCGGTTGACATAATACGAAGATGCCTTTCCTTCAGCGGTAGTGCAAACGAAATATTTTTTAATTCCTACAAAAAATATTTACCGCAAAACAGCGCTCAAACATTGCATTAGCCGCTTATTCTGAAAAGTTGTTTGATTATGTATGGTATGGGCACTTCGCAGGGCAACATGTAGCATAAAATGTCCGTTATATAGTTATTTGTCCCCATTTAGATACATCCCCTTTGGCAACTGTATCTATTTCTATCCATTTCTTCACACAAGCTAATATTCTGCCAAAAGTTAATTTTTTTAAAATAATTTCTTGATTATTAAAATAATTAATCTACCTTTAAGTATTATTTAGAAAAACGGAGCACCTGAGCTCAACCCCGATCAGGTTTAAGTGCCCCGATTACACTATATAATACCCCCTGTTAAGAATTAAGTAAACTATTGGTTAAACCCAACTCTAAAGGACAACTATGTTAAAACGACTGAGACAGCGTGTTAGAAATGTTATCGTACTAACCGCCCTTACAGCCACTATCCCCTTTATCAGTTCTTGTAAAAAAGACGAGCTTACGCCCACTACAGACAGCACCCTTAGTGCAAACACATTAAGTGATGCCACTACCACCAGCTTGTCTTTAACATCTGCCAACGTTACCTGCGAAGAGTGGAGCAACGTTAGCGGTAATGATGTTGCACAGATCCCGGTGAGTACTACGCCAACCTCTACTAAAAGCATTTCTGCTTTCGAGGTAACCTCAAGCTCAACTGCTAATTTTGGCCGCCGCTTAAAAGGCTACGTAACTGCACCTACTACAGGTAGTTACACCTTTTGGATTGCTGCTGACGACGCTGCCGAGCTTTGGGTTTCAACCACTTCTGATGCGTCTAAAAAAGTAAAAGTAGCTTATACGCTGAGCTACACTAATTTCCGCGAGTTCACCAAATACTCGACACAAAAATCGGCGGCGATTACGTTACAGGCCGGCCAGAAATATTATGTGGAAGTTTTACAGAAACAAGGCGGCGGCGATAGCCACGTATCCGTACAATGGACATTGCCTTCAGGCGCTGTAGAGTGCCCGGTTGCCGGCTCAAGCCTTACAACTGCTTCAGCAACAGCCACTACTACAGGCAAGATCACCTCAGAAACGTGGACCAATATTAGCGGAAACGATGTTAGCCAGGTTCCGGTTAGCACCACGGCAAACAGCAGCACAACTATAACAAGTTTAGAATTAACAAATAATACAACTGCAAACCAGGCACACCGGATCCGCGGTTATGTTACTGCACCTACAACGGGCAGCTATACCTTCGCTATCTCTGGCGATGATGCGGCCGAACTTTGGCTGTCAACCAGTACAGACCCTGCTAAGAAAGTAAAAATTGCCAGCTTCCTTAGCTGGACCAACTTCCGCGAATTCACCAAGTTTGCCACACAAAAATCTGCCGCAATTACGTTGCAGGCTGGTCAGCAATATTATATCGAGGTATTGCACAAACAAGGCGGCGGCGACGGGCATGTATCTGTTCAATGGACGGTACCTGGCGGCGCTACCGAAAGCCCTATCCCGGGTAACAGGTTATCGCCATATACCGGCAGCACCAATTTAGCTGCTTCGGCAAGTTCAACATCATCTGCTTATACCGCAGCGGGTGTAATCTCTTATGAGAATGTGCATGATATTACCATCAGCGGCAAAGCTATCGCGGGCGGCAACGTGCCTTGTATCAGCCTTAAAAACTGTTACAATGTTCATATTACCAATTGTAAGTTATACAACTCAAGCGAAGTGGGTATCTATTTGCTGAACTGTAAAAACATCACGGTAGATTACAGCTACTTTACCAATGTATCAACCGGTGTGTATGTAGATCATTCTACTGAAGGCGGCATTGTGGTGAACAACAACCAATTCCTGAACATGAAAGGCCCATTCCCACGCGGACAGTTTGTACAGTTTAACAACGTAAACGGACCGAACAGCTCTGTAAGCTATAATAAAGGCGAAAACGTTTTAGGCCAAAGCTATCCTGAAGATGCCATCAGCATTTACCAAAGCAACGGTACTACCAGCAGCCCCATCAAAGTAGCAGGCAACTGGATCCGTGGTGGCGGCCCAAGCCAAAGCGGCGGCGGTATTATGCTGGGCGATATGGGCGGTTCTAACGCTATCGCTTCTGATAACATCCTGGTAAATCCCGGTCAGTATGGTATGGCTATCGCGGGTGGTAACAACAACCAGATCCTGAATAACAAGATTTACGGTAAGCAGCAATCATTTACTAACGTAGGTATCTACGTAAATAGCATCAGCGGCTACAATGCAACCAACAGTACGGTAAAAGGTAATAAAGTACGTTTCTATAACGCCACCAATTACCAGAACAACGTTTGGTTATCGTCCAATGCGCAAAAACCTGCAGGTTGGGATACCGACAACGTTTGGGGATCATCTGATATGTCAGAATCTATGTTGCCAAGCACTTTCCTTACTTACAAATAAAAAATCATATCAATTATAAAAGCAAAGAAGCCCTTACAGCGAGTTAAACTGTAAGGGCTTTTTAATTTTCGCCAGGGTTCGATTAATAATCCTCTTTGCCGATGAAACTCATACCCGGTTGTATAGGTGCGCCGGGCGGCATATCCAAAGCAGGATGCGGTTGAAATTTATCTGGGTTGCTTTTGAAATCACCGATTTGCGACAAAGCATAATAAATGTTTGCTTTTTGCTCCGGGCTCGCTGTTTTCAATTTAACAGTCATCCAGTCTTTCAACTCGTTTATCTTCAACATAGCCTGGCCTTTTACCACTGCAGAAGCCTTTTTATCACCAGCCAGTTCCAGCAGATATTCCAGCACCAGGTTATTTACCATAGTTTGCAATTCGCCATGATAACCTGCCGGTAATGGTGCTTTCCAGGTTCTGTCGATCAATTTATCGGCAACGGCTAAAAATCCGGGTTGGGCGGCATCCCGTCCGTGGAATTCTATCAACCGTGCTGCACGTTCAGGGTCTAATAGCGATGATATGGTTTCGCCCGCGGCGGTTTCAGCAGCAGCAACGGGATCAAAAGTTGGCCCGGTGTAACCACTAAAGGTTTCCATGGTAGAAGGGTAACCGCTTGGTCGCGGCGGTATTTTGCCGATCAGCCTCTCGGGCAATGCAAGCGCATCCGGTGTAATAGTAGCCATCAGCGCATCAAAAGCACGCCATTGTTCGGCAGGTGCCACCATCCGCGTAGGTATCTGCCCGTCGTTCTTTACTGCATGGGTAAAATAAAGTCCGCCCACTGATTTCGCCACGGCCTCTATCTGGTATCTGTGCAACAAGTACATCGGCACCAATACCTCTTCTATCGTCGCCATAGGCGCACCATCGGGAATGGCATTTTCAGAAAAATTATCCAGCACATGCCGCCTGATCTTCATCAGTTTATTCAGTTGATCAATTGGGTTTACGCCATCGTCCCACTGGTGTGAAGCCGGGTGTGTATACCCGCCAATATCCGGTATGTAAGCGAAGCCCTGTTTAAGGGTTTCCTGCATAATTTTATCCAGCTCTGCATCTTCATTTGCTCCTTGCGGAAATTCTGAATATCCCCACATTACAGCACGTTTATCCCAGCTGCCAATACCTGTAGCATAAGCGTCGGAAAGGTCTATGGTGCCATCCGCTTTCAAATTAATACGCGGGAAAGGATAGTCCATTACAGAAGCACGGTCTTTAGGGCTGGCCGCGAAGTTATGGGTAAAACCCAGCGTATGGCCAATTTCGTGCGCAGAAAGCTGCCGGATACGGGCCAGCGCCATTTCTTCCATTTGCTTGCTTACCGCTTTGCCTTTATAGGGCTGTAATAATCCTTCAGCGATGAGGTAATCCTGGCGGTGACGGTCTGCACCTAAAGTTACCACGCCTTTGATAATTTCGCCGGTACGCGGATCAGCGTAAGACGAACCATAAGAAAACGCCCGCGGATTTCCCGCGCGGTTCACCCAGTTCACTACGTTGTAACGGATATCCATTGGGTCTGCCCCTTCCGGAAGTTCTTTCACCTGGAAAGCGTTTTTATACCCGGCAGCTTCAAAAGCCTGGTTCCACCAGGAACCACCTTCGATCAGCGCCTTTTTAATATTCTCCGGTGCCCCGCGATCGATATAGTAAACAATTGGCTCAACGGCTTCACTAACGGCCGCATTCGGATCCTTTTTCTCTAACCGGTGCCGCTGGATGAACCGTTTCGTGAGCGACTGGTCCATCGGTGCGGCAAAATCCATGTAGGTGAATTGAAAGAAGCCCGACCGCGGATCGAACTTACGTGGTTTGTATTTATTGTCCGGCAGTTCTACGAACGACTGGTGCATGCGTATAGTGACCGCTGATGGATCGGGTGCTATGCTGTTACCACCATACCCCCTATCGCCCGCACCCGGGTTTGTGAAGGTGATCATCGCTTCAAACTCAGAATTCTTCGGGAAGTTTTTGGTATTAGGCAGAAACACGGCAGAGCGGGTTTCGTCTACCCGGTAACCGCCGCCCCCGGAAGAGCTTCCGGCTATGCCGCCCCTGCCGGCGGTGCCCGCAAAGCGATTTCCGCCGCCGATACGGCTGCCAATGTTCTGGCTGTCGCGCACGATAAACGGTGTCAGATCGATCAATACTTTATCCCCCTCAACAGCCACGGGCATAAATCCCCAGATCACAGATTTTGCAAACGCACTTTCTACAGACTTTACCTGGTCCTGGTTATCCGTAACGGCACGATACCTTAAATTGGGTTCTATCAGTAATACTTTAGGGCCAACCTTAATAAACTTGGTTACTTCTGCCGAAGCCGTGCCACGCTCTGCACTTGCGCCTACACCATCCGTTAAGGAAGAGAAATACAGAAATTCCTTGTCGAACTTATCTACCTCGAGCAATACCTTGCCGGATTTTTCATCGTAATAAAAGTTAAAATAACCTTCAAATTTCTTCATGCCCTGGGTGGCTGCTGCGATACTTGAAGCCGGGAGAGCCGCCGTCCGGTTTGCAGAACCGGCAGCGCGGGGGTTATCCTGCGCAAACACGGCATTGCCAGAAGCCAGCGCGGTAATTAAAATTGCAATGGGTAAGCTTTTATTCATACTGGGTTAGGGTTAAAAAACAGCTAAATTTTCACTCCCCAATATACCGAAACACCGTTTTAAATTCCCCTATCTACTAATTTTGTTACGAAACCGCTAACATTCATTGCGTTAAAGTACCGTATCGATATTATTACTAATTAAATTGTACATTCTACAGTTATTATTGCAAATTAGCTGATACCAATTAGTATTGCATTTAATACGCAGCAATGCGCCTGAGCTGTTATGAAGTACCATTTACTATTGTTTTTATTCATTTTACCAGTTGCTGTAAACTTTGCAAAGGCGCAGGATATTTCGCAGTACAACGTTGCCTGGACTACCCAAAGTAAAAACTCGTCCGAATCTATGCCCCTCGGTGGTGGGGATATTGGCTGCAATGTTTGGGTAGAGAACAATGATATTATTTTCTACATTGGCCGCAGCGGCACGTTTGATGAAAACAGTTCGATGCTAAAACTGGGTAGAGTGAGGCTTAACCTATCCCCCAACCCTTTTAAAAGCAGTTTCCGGCAGGAACTGAAGCTGAAAGAAGGGTATATCGAGATCACCGGCGATCATCAGACAAAAGTGAAATTATGGGTAGAAGTTTTTCAGCCTGTCATCCATGTAAGTATTAACTCAGCGGATCAGCTTACCGCTAAAGTTACCTATGAGAACTGGCGTACAGAAGACCATTCCCTTTCTACCGAAGAGCGCCACCAGGCCTACGGCTACAGCAATACCACACCAGATAAGCTGACGGTGATCACCAGAAAAGACACCATTCGCCCTCAATCCTCAAGCCTGGTATGGTATCACCAAAACCGCAACAGCGAGATGATCATCGACCGCGAAGCCATTCAGCAGCATTTAGGCGACGCAAAAGCCCAGCTTTGGAACCCGATGAAAGACCTCATCTTTGGTGGCGAATTACTTGCTCCCGGGATGAAATTTACAGGCAACCTGGATAGCATCTATGTGGCTAACAAGTACCGGGGCTGGGTTTATCAAAGTGTAAAACCTGCCAATAAACTGCAATTTTCTGTCGTGCTGCATACTGCCCATGCATCGCCCACAGGCTGGATGCAAGGTTTGCAAAAAGCGGTGAACAGTTCTGCCGCGACAGACGCAAAATGGCAAAAGAACCTGCAATGGTGGCAGCAGTATTGGAACCGCGGGTATATCTACATCAATACCGATAAAAAAGACCAGAGCGATAAAGGCTGGGAAGTTGGGCGGAACTATAATGTATTCCGTTATCAGTTAGCCTGCAATGCCTACGGCGAATGGCCTACCAAATTCAATGGCGGCTTGTTTGTATTTGACGCCGACTTTGTGAAGGGCGAATATAAAAACAAAGTTACGCCCGACTTCCGGCGCTGGGGTGGCGGCAACTTTACTGCCCAGAACCAGCGATTGGTTTATTGGCCCATGCTGAAATCCGGCGATTTTGATATGATGAAACCGCAGTTCGAGTTCTATAACCGGGCTTTGGATAATGCTACTCTTCGCACTAAAAAATACTGGGGACATAGCGGCGCATCACTCACGGAACAGGTAGAAAATTTTGGCTTACCTGCCGGGCATACTTACGAACGTTTATGGGGAAAAGACCCGCATAGCCCGCGCTCAGACTCTTCGAGCACCCGCACGCTGGTCAATCAGAAAGGCGAGACGATGAAATTTATCGATTATGGTTTTCTGACGAACCAATGGGTGGTAGACCATTACGACGGTCAGCTGGAATTTTCTAAAATGATCCTCGACTATCAGCAGTATACCGGCGCAGACATTTCTAAATACCTTCCTTTCATAGATGCCAGTGTCCGTTTTTTTGATGAACATTACCAGTACTGGTCGAAAAAGCTGAATGGTTACCCGCTGGATGCTAATGGAAAACTGATATTATACCCCGGTGCTGCTTTAGAAACTTACAAAGGGGCTACAAACGCTGTAAGTACGGTAGCCGGTTTAAAGACCGTATTAAACGAACTGCTGGAACTCCCTTCGAAACAAGCCACAATTCAACAACGAACCTATTGGAAAGCGCTGCTCAACCGGATACCAACTATCACAACCCGCGAGCTGAATGGACACACAGTGATTGCCCCCGCGGAAAAATGGGATGGGAAAGTCATCAACTCCGAATTGCCGCAGCTCTATCCTGTATTTCCATATCATATCTATGGTGTGGGCAAACCCGATCTTCAGCTGGCTATAGATACCTGGCATTTTGGCGCGGATAAGAAGAATCAGTACAGCATTATCAGCTGGCACCCCGACCCGATCTATGCCGCCGACCTGGGCCTTACCGAAGAAGCCAAAGACCTGACCACCCAAAAGCTTTCTAACGCCACATACCGCTTCCCTACTTTCTGGGGGCCGGGTTTAGATTGGGCTCCTGACCATAACTGGGGCGGAAGCGGTATGATTGCCCTGCAGGAAATGATGCTGCAAACCGATGGCAAAAAAACATACCTGATGCCCGCCTGGCCGAAAGACTGGAATGCCATTGTTAAACTCCATGCACCTTATAATACCACAGTGGAAGCAACCATTAAAAATGGCAAAGTAGAAAAGCTGAAAGTAACGCCGCAGACGCGCACTAAAGACGTGATGGTGATGCAACAGTAAATAGACGGTTATTAAGCCTTTTTGACATGTACTGTCGATACTGAACTGTTGTTTTTAGCGATCGCTAACGGTATATTTAGATCATTGGCGATCATAACCAACAATTTATCACAATGAATAATTTCCTCTCAAGATTTAGTCCGGTAATATTCGTTTGCCTTTTACTCACAATTTTAATCTTCAGCAGTTGCCATGCTTGGTTTGCCAAAGATGAAACCAAAAAGGATTTGGCACCACCTCAACAGCGAGAATGGCTTAAACAAATAGCCTTGTGCGATTGCCTGAAACATGCTTTTCCAAAAGAAGATTGTATCAAAAACGACGTCAGCTTTTCAATTTTAGCCGAGTTTACGGATTTCCGTCAGCATAACACCTATCAGCTAATAGATAGTTTGGCAAAATTAGCAGTTAAAAACATTGAACCGGCCCAACCGGCAGACTATGAAGGAAAGAAGCCTTACATGCTTGGTTGCATAGACTTTTATCACAGCAAAAGCCTCGATTCTTTAATTAAAGTAATTGAAAAAAGAAACCGTGGATCTAAAAAATAGTGCATAAAGAAAGCCGTTGTCGCAAGAGGCAACGGCTTTCTTAAATTTATTTTCATTCAAATTACCACACAAAAGTACCAACCGCTCCGGCATTTAGTTCTGCCTTTACCGATTTGCCTTTTGCAATGATATTGAATGCCCCCCTGTCGTTTCCGGTATTAATTACAATCAATACGGTTTTACCTTCGGGTGTTTTAAATGCCACGTTAGGGAAGCTTTCCAAGAGGTTGGACGCGATACGTACCGAACCCGGCCTTACAAACTTAGACGCATGCGCAATGATGTAGTAAGCCACATTACGTTTGATATCCTGCTCAACAGTTACCGCGCCTAAACATTCTGTACAGCCCCCCGGAGTATGGGGTTCGTATTTAGAATCAGCAGCCAGGTTCCACTCCAGCACGTTGCGTGCCCAGTTACGCGTAGCGCCAACGATTAGCTGAGACACATGCCATTTTAAATTGCCCGGAAACTCGCCGGGGGCACCCACCCATTGCTCGGTAAAATAAACGTGTTTATTCGGATACGCATCATGAACGGTGCTTAACGCATCTATTTTACCGCCATAAAGGTGAAAGGCAGAGCCATCAACATACTTTGCTGCTTCAGGATCTTTTAAAATATCCATCGGGTAATCCGGCCTATCGCAATTATGATCATAAGTAATGATCTTGGTTTTGATGCCTGCTGCCTTAAAGGCGGGGCCCAATGCCGTTTTAATGAAAGCCGCTTCTTCCCCTGCTTCCATCACCATGCTTGGATTATTCTTAGGGTTCAAAGGTTCATTCTGCGGGGTGATGGCATCAATCGCAATACCTTCTGCCTGCATCGCTTTTATATACTTCACAAAATAGCGCGCGTAAACATCATAATACTTTGGTAGAAGGTTACCACCCTTAGAACTATTGTTGCTTTTCATCCATGAGGGTGCCGACCATGGCGTCCCTAATATTTTAATTTTAGGGTTCAGCTTCAGAATATCTTTCAGGATCACCACCATATCGCGGTCTTTAGCCAGGCTGAATTGTTTCAGTTGCTCATCAGTCTGGCCCTCGGGCAGATCATCATAAGTAAAAACTTCAGCATTAAGATCCGAAGCGCCAATGCTGATACGCAGGTAGCTCACACCAATGCCATTACCTTTGGTCAGGAATAGTTCGTCCAGTAAGGCTTTTCGCTTATCTGCGGGTAATTTATTAATCAGCACTGCACTGCCGCCCGTTAGTGTGTATCCGAAGCCGTCTATCTGTTGGTATTTCTGCTGATCGTTAACAGTTATAGCAGGCAGGTTATTGGCAGCTTTACCAAACTGCAGATTCTTTTGCTGTTGAAATAAAGCAGACTGATCTGGATTCGTCAGCCAGAAGCCTACCTGCGCTTTGGCCGGAACAATTGCCGCAACAGCAATTACTGCCGCCGCCTTAAAAAATTTGAACATAGGGTAGTAAAGGTTTATCCGTTAAAAGTTAACCATTTTCATTTATAAAAATAAAAAGCGGGGGAAGTCCCCCCCGCTTTTTATCAATAGCCCGGATTTTGCTTCAGGGCCGGATTTCTGTTCAATTCAGTTTGCGGAATCGGCAGTAATTCTTTTTCCTTCGTCATGTTATAATTTACGCGCTGCCCGGTAACCAGGTTGGTTTCAACCAGATTGTTCATCACCGTTTCTGCACGTCCGTAACGTACCAGGTCATACCAGCGTTGCGCTTCCTGGGTAAGCTCCAGGCGGCGTTCGTTCTCAACAGCCAGGGCCATATCTGCCTGTGTTGTTGCAGTGGTATTTTGCAAGCCAGCACGTTTACGAACAATGTTCAAGGTGGTTGCCGCTTCTGCCGGGCGACCAAGTGCGTTCTGCGCCTCTGCTTTTAACAGGATAATATCTGCCAAACGCAACAGGTACTGACGGCTGATACTGTTACCATTAACAAAGTTGCGCCACTTGTAAGAGAACGGCACACTTCCGCCTACTTTGGTCGACCAGTATTCATCCGCCCACGGTGCATTTTCAAACAGTATGCTTTGATTTTTACGAACTACATCGCCTTGTGCATCAAACGCCTTTGCCAGATCACGTGAAGGGGTAATAAACTTCCTCCAGGTAGTATTAGTGATAGATGGCGGCAGTAACAATCCCGGCGACCAGTTGCTGATGGTAGTGCCGTTAAACTGAACTTCTAAAATAGATTCAGAACTATTGTAATGCGCAGCATCCCAAAGGTCGCTGTAATTGGTAACCAAAGCATAACCTGCGGGGCTATTTATTACGGCATCACAATAGGTTAAAACCTTGTTGTAATCGCGGTCTGGGCGTTGTGCCCAAACTTTAGCTAACAAAGCATTAGCGGCGCCCTTGGTAGCGCGTGCCTTATTTACCGAAGCATCGCTTCCGTAGGTATCCGGCAGGTTATTTACCGCAGTTTGCAGGTCTGATACAATCTGGTCATACACCTGCGTAACCGATGCACGCGCGGTATTGGTTTCTGAAGGATCAGTCGTGCTGATCGGCGTTAGCACCAAAGGCACACCGCCCCAGTTGATCACCAACTGGTAGTAGTTAAAGGCACGCAAAAACGCAGCTTCGCCGATGATCTGGTTTTTCCTGGTAGCGGTTAATTTGGCATCAGTAATAGCAGGCACCTTTTGCAGCACCAGGTTCGCTTTCAAAATCGCATTGTACAAAGCCGCCCAGTCGCCGTAAACCTTACTGTTTGTTGGCGAAATATTCAGCAGGTCTAACTGGTTAAACTCCTGGTTGTCACCGCCAGAATAATGGTTATCAGAGCGTACATCGCCGTAATAAACGTTATCCCAGATGTAATAGTCCTGCGAACTGAAAGTATTGTAAACGCCGGTAATGGCAGCCTCAGCATCATCAGCCGTGTTAAAAGAGTTGGTAGTGGTAGCCTGCGAGATCGGGTTAAGATCCAGGCCTTTTTTACAAGCTGATGCACCAATAGCAATAGATGCAGCCAGCATGTAGTTCAGTATATTTTTGTTTTTCATTGTTAGTCAATTAGAATGATACGTTCAGACCAAAAATCAGGTTCCGGGTTTGCGGATAAGTACCATAATCGATACCGATAGCGCCATTGTTAGACAGGTTGTTGTTGGTTACAAAGGCATTCACTTCCGGGTCGAAGCCAGAATACTTGGTAAAGGTCAACAGGTTCTCGCCGGTCACATACAACCTTACGTTTGAAACGTGCAGTTTGGTAAGCAACGTTTTTGGCAGGGTATAACCCAAAGTAGCGGTACGCAATCTCAGGTATGAGCCATTTTCTACAAACCGGGTAGAGATCAAAGAGTTGTTGATGTTATCGCGTGATGCTCTCGGAACGTCTGTTACCTGGCCAGGCGCTGTCCATCTTCTCAGTACCGCGGTCGATTGGTTTTGCGGACCTGTCATACCTTCGGTCTCGATACGTGTTGCATTGAAGATATCGTTACCCTGAGAACCCTGGAAGAAGATATTCAGGCTGAAGTTTTTATACGTCAGCGTGTTGGTTAAACCGTAAATAAAATCGGGATTAGGGTTGCCGATGATGGTACGGTCCGCCGCGCTTGGGGTAGCCGTAGTGCCGCCGCTTGCGGTTCGATAAAGCTCGTTACCTGTAGCCGGATCTACACCTGCAGCCACATAACCGTAGAACATGCCTAATGGCTGACCTTCCTGCACGATGCTTACGTTATCGCGACCGGAAATACCACCTGCATAAATTTGCTGACCAACAATGCTCATTACCTTATTTCGGTTGAATGAAATGTTGAAGTCGGTGTTCCAGGTAAAGTCTGTTTTCTTAACGTTTACAGAGCTTACCATAAACTCTATACCGCGGTTACGCAGTTTACCGGCGTTAACGGTGGCGATATCAAACCCGGTTGAACGTGGCAAAGGCAGGTTCAACAGCAAGTCGCTGGTATTTTTTTCGTATACGTCGGCAGTGAAATTCAAACGTGAATTCAATAAGCTCAGGTCGATACCGATGTTGGTTTGTTTGGTCTGCTCCCATTTCAGGTTGCGGTTCTCTACAGATGACGGATAGTTACCCGGCTGTACGCTGCCGCCGATCACATAGTTTGAACCGCTGCTGATTCGTCCAAGGTAGGAATACGGGTCGATCTGGTCGTTACCAACAATACCCCAACCTGCTCTCAGTTTCAGGTCATTGATGGCCTCTACATCTTTCAGGAAGCTTTCTTCAGAAAGTCTCCAACCGGCAGAGAATGATGGGAAGTAACCCCAACGCTTACCCGGACCAAATACTGATGAACCATCCGCACGAAAATTAGCCGTTAACAAATATTTGCCGGCATAATCATAGTTGATACGGCCCAGCGCAGACATATTTGCTCTTTCTGCAATAGTATTGTTTGCTGTAATGGTAGACCCGGCGTTGGTTGTAGGGATATTGTTACTTGAAAAACCGGTGGCCTGGATATAGCCGTTTTCGTAACGGAATTTCTGATAAACATAACCAGCCAAAACGTTGAAGGAATGCTTATCAATCTTCTTATCGTAAGTCAGGGTGTTATCGCTGATCCAGTAGTTTGTCAGGTAAGTTTGGTTACGCGAGATACCTTTGTTCTGACGGCCGTAGCTGGTCAGGTATGGATCAAGGAAGTAATTGCTTACCGCATTGCTGTAATCTGTACCGATGCTGCTTCTGAACTTCAGGTCTTTGGTGAATTTAATTTCGCCATAGGCATTACCCAGCAAACGCTGGTTTTTGTACGGACGGGTAGAACCGTATAAACTAGCCAGCGGGTTTTCCCACTCCTGGAAAGGGTTAGCAGTGTAAGTACTATTGGCATTGAAAACACCGATGTTTGGCGGCGTAGTTAACGCACCTAACAGCACACCACCCGAATTTACGTTGGCATTATCGGTAATGCTTACATCATTATAGTTGGTATAAGTAAGGTTGGTACCTACGGTGAACCAGTTATTTACTTTTTGTTCAAGGTTCACCTTAAAGTTATAGCGCTGCATTTGTGAACTGCGAATAACCCCTTTTTGTTGTGTCCAGCCGCCGGAAATGTAATAAGTGGTTCCGTCAGATTTTCCTGAAACGGCTAACTGGTAATTCTGCGAGATACCGTTACGGAAGATTTCGTCCTGCCAGTTGGTGTTATTGGTGTATTGGCTCCAGTCTGTAGTGTAACCCATGCTGGTTACCAGGTCGCGGTACTGGTCTGCGTTTAAAACATCCAGTCTTTTACGTACAGACGAAAAACCGGTATAGCCGCTAAAATCAACACGTGGTTTGCCGGTACCCCTTTTGGTAGTGATCAGCACCACGCCATTGGCACCCTGCGCACCGTAGATAGCAGCAGAAGAAGCATCCTTCAGGATCGAAATATTCTCGATATCTGCAGGATTCAGCGAACGGGTATCGGTCGTCGGCACACCGTCCACTACATAAAGCGGGCTGCTGCCTGCCGTGATGGAGTTAGCGCCACGTATCTTGATATTCAGGGTAGATGTAGGGCTTCCGGATGGCGACACCACTTGCACGCCGGCTGTTTTACCTTCAATCAGGTTACCGAATTGCGTGTTTGGCCGGGCATCCAGGTCTTTCTTACCTACTACGGCAATCGCACCGGTAATGTCGCCTTTACGCTGCGTACCGTAACCTACTACTACCACTTCGTTCAGGGCAGTATTGGCGTTAGCCAATGTAACGTTGATGGTCGTTCGTCCGGCAATGGGCTGTTCCTGGGTAGCCATACCGATAAAACTAAATACCAATGTGTTTTGCGGGCCGGTAGTAATGCTGTAGTTACCGTTAACATCGGTAGCAATACCTGTTGTTGCCCCTTTAACCCTTACTGATACGCCAGGAAGGGTTTGCCCTGTTGGATCCTTCACCACTCCTTTTACCGTAATGTCCTGCGCGAAGGCCCAGGCAGCGGATAATAGGAATGCGAAGAATAAAGTAATTTTCTTTTGCATAGATTTTTGTATGTGGTTTATAATATTTAAAGGATTGCCAGCTTTAGCAGAAATAAAAATGGCGGGTCAAATTTATGGATGAAAACGGCAAATAAACAAGCTTGTTTTTGATTAAATTATTGATAATTAGATATTTATAAAAATTTTAATACGGTTCAAAACCGTATCATCCCGCTATGTTTACCTGTTGATTTTCAGCATAAAAGGTGGGGGTACGGCAAGCGTTAGCGTGAATAATTGATACGGCTTAACACCTTGAAAAAATTTAACCGGCTATAAAAACAGATGAGTATGTGATGACAATTAAGCTTCCAGAACCAGCTTGCTCCAGCCCTCTTTCGGTGCAGTGCGTAATTCTTTCTTCTTCTCCTCCATCAACTTTTTGATCTTCGCGGTATAGGTCCAGCAAGTTCCCTGCCGGATCTGCAGGATCTCTGATAATTTATGTGATGATATTTTTCCCTTGGTAGAATACATCAGGAAAAGCAGATAGAAAGCTTTGTTGAGCGGAATACGGCCATTCTGAAAAATGGTGTAAGCGGTGGCTGATTCGTCATAGTCACATTTGGCACATCTCCTGCTATGCGGCGTATGCCCGGAAAAGTAGTGCGTATTGTTGCATTTACGACACTGGTAACCGTCTTTCCACTTCAAATCCGCAAGAAATAAATAGCAGCTTTCTGCGTCCGGATATACCCTGCTGAATTCGTCAAAATCAACCTCTTCAGACATTACGCGCTGGCGTGTTACCTTTTCTACATTGATATGCAGCACCTCGTTGTCTTTCTCGAGCAACACGTTCATGCGCGATATTTCTTCGGCCTGTTTTACCAGTAAATCGTTCTTTTCTTTTAGCTCGAGGTTTTGCGATTCAATAATGGCTGTTTTTTCTACTAATGACTGCGTACGCTGTGCTACCAGGGCCTCCAGTTCTTTGTTTAGTTTATCCTTCAGCCTGTCGTTTTCACGCATTTGCTTAATCATCAGCTTTTGCGCTTTATCTTTCTTACGCTTCAGCATACGCACGCTATCGCCTACCGCAAGGGAAAGGAAGATCATTTCTGCAAGGAAACTGATGGTGAGGCTATAATACGTAAAAGCATCAATGTTCAGCCAGTTATAGCCCAGCATGATCAGTATCTTCAAACTAAAGCCCAGGCACAGGCAGCCATAACCGATCACAAAGAATCTGGCAGGCCTGTAACCCTTGTTATTGATATAAATACCGGTACCCAACGCAAGTACCAAAGGCAAAAACTCAATGAACTTATAGGTTAACAAAGACTTATCAAACAGGAAGCAATAGCACAGAAACGCCAGTCTTAAGCCGATCACTGCCACCAGTACCTTATCTAATACAGGTGCTTGTTCTTTAGTGCGCAACAATGCCCGTGTAAACATCAGGCAGAAGCAACTGATGGCACATAACGCAATAGCGAAGGCATACTGGTTCCATTGCGGCGAAGAAGGCCAGAGGTATTGGTAAGCAAGCCCATCTGAACAGAGTTCATACATGGCGATGCTTAACAGATACAACACATAATACAGGTACTGTTTCTGGCGAACAGCAATGAACATCAGCAGGTTATAGAAACCAAAAACGAGGATCATGCCGTAAAACAGCCCAAAACTGAAGTACTCGTTATTCGTGTACCGCACAAACCAATTGACCGAGCGCAGCACCACGATGATATCCGCCCGCTCGTGCGATTGCACCTTGAAATAATAGATGCCATCTGCGGCCGTGTTCTTTAGCGGCAGCTCAAAATTTTTATGCTGAAATATCCGGTCAGCAAACGGGCGGGTATCGCCCAGGTTGGTCACGGAATAGCTATCGTTTGCTTGGGGAATATATGCCGTCAGGTGGTCTATCGTCTGGTCGAAGAATTCCAGTATCCAGTTTTTGCCGGTCTGGCCGGAAGCATCTATCCGGATGCGGTACCAATAAACAGAACTCGGCTTTCGCGTCTGCGGGGTGCTGGTCTTACTTGATTTGAAACAACTGGCAAAAGCCGGGCTGCTAACCTGCTGAAAAGTTAACTTTCCGCCAGCATCTTCATAAGCCTCAATTTCTTTAAAGGTAAAAATGTGCTGGTCCTGCTGATCATTGATCCTGACCGGTTGCTGGGCAAAAACCCAGGCAGGAAACCATAGGGTAAAAAATAGAATTAGAATAAAAATCCTTCTCACGTACTCGATACTTATAGGTGCGATGTATACGCTCCTTTTGCTGTTAAAACCTTTACAACTAAAAGAGTTACCGCAAACTTATCATTATTTAACGTAACAGCAGGGCATTATTAACTGTTATGACAAAGCAGTGAGCAGAAAATAAAAAGACCGCCAGTAGGCTGGCAGTCCTTTTCTAACGATACGATTAACCGCCGTCTACTTTAAAATCAGTTCAATGACCGGGATAACTGTATTGGGTTTGGTAACAGGCAGATCAAGGATCACATCATTTGCACCGGAATTTTCTGTGGTATGGCTGCCCGGCGTAGTGTTGGTAGTGAACCGCACTTCAGAAGCATCATTTAACAATTGGGCATAACGTATCTTGCCTGCATACCCTTTCAGGTGTAAAGATTTAAAAGGCCACTGTAAAACATGGATATACAAGCGATTAGTTTTTGGGTTGTAAGTTAACAGGCAGTTATCTGGCTTCGCGAAACTATCAGGCGCCTGGGTGCAGCCATAAATAGAACGTTCGTTAAACTTCATCCAATCGCCCAAGCCTTTCAGGCGTTCATCTGCACGTTCATCAAATACACCGCGTGCAGTAGGCCCCACGTTTAGCAGTAAGTTCCCCCCTTTGCTGGTGGTTTCTATCAGCATTTCTACCAGTTGGTTAATGCTTTTCCATGAATATTCGTCGCGGTAATACCCCCATGAGCCGGAGAAGGTCTGGCAGGTTTCCCAGGGAACTTTCACGCCATTAACTGTAGGCCATTCCTGCGGCATAAATTGTTCTGGTGTTTGATAATCCCAGCCGCCGGGTACATTGCTAAGGTCGAGCCGGTCATTCACGATGATCTGTGGCTGTAGTTTGCGGATCAGTTTCAGCAGGTTCTCCGAATCCCAATCTTCATGCCCTTTACCATCGTTCCCGGGGTACGAGAAATCCAGAAAAAGTTCATCTATCTTGCCATAGTTCGTCAGCAACTCGGTGAGCTGGTTTTTGATATACTGGCGATACTTGTTCATATCGCGGGTAGCATTTGTTTTTCTTGCAGCTGCATTATCGCGCATCGGGTGAACGCGGTCTATCGTAAAATCGGGGTGATGCCAGTCAATCAACGAATAATAAAACCCAACCCTTATCCCCTGTCTCCTGAACGCTTCGACGAAAGGCTTAAGCAGATCTTTACCATAGGGTGTGTTGGTTACTTTATAGTCGGTATATTTCGAATCCCAAAGGCAAAAACCCTCGTGGTGTTTCGTGGTCAAAACCACATACTTCATCCCGGCTTGCTTCGCTTTCAGCGCCCATTCCTCGGGGTTATACAGATCGGGGTTATAATTATCGAAATACTTTTGGTAGGTACTATCATTGATGCGTTCGTAATTCTTCACCCATTCGTGCCGGGCCGCCAAAGAATAAAGGCCCCAATGGATGAACATCCCGAAACGGGCGTCCGTCCACCATTGCAAACGCGCTTTTTTCTGGGCAGGCGTTTCAACGGGCAATTGTGCCGAAAGCTTAAATGAATGTACCATCAGCAGTAAAAGCGCAATTACCATGTAAGGCTTTTTGTAAAAAGTATTTCTCATTAGGTTTAAATATGGTGTCTGCTAAAATTAGGAACTATTTCCTAAAGCCAATACCATCAATACTGATTAAAGAAAAAAGGCCTGTAAATTTCTTTACAAGCCTTTGAACAACAATACAACCTCTCTTAATTACCCTTTGCGGGATAAAATTTTTATTTAGAACGGGCAACCTTATTTTCATTTGCCATTGTCTGAACGTTACCGGTTTTTAGCGCATCTTCAATGCTTTTGAAGATACCGTTCACCTGGCTATTCAACTGGCTGAAAGCTAAGTCGGCACGTTTATTATAGTTTTCGCGGCTTCTGAAAGAACCTTTTTTGTTTGCACCGCTCAAATAGCTATTGTATTCATCCTCTACCGGGATCTGAACCTCGCCAAAAGCATTGAAAACAGATTTTAAACTGCTAACTTTTACAATCGCTTTGCCATCAGCAACGGTAACGTCAAGCTGGTATTTCATCAGCGGGCTTACCGGGAAATTATAAAAGGTAACATCCGGTAAGATCAAACAATTGGTAGCTGCAAAAACACCGTTGGTTTTATCGGCGGTTAAAACGCCTGCTTTTTTAGAAACCATGTGGTTTTTAAACCATTCTTGTGTAAGCTCAACAGTTTTTTCAGCAGTAGCGCCCATGTTTAATTGAATAGTATCTGTAAACATGATCTGCTCCTTTACGGCAGGTAAAGCAACCTTTTTAGCGGTGGTAGGTTTGTCTTCTGCAAATAGGATTGAAGGGATAGCAAATAAAGCGATAGAGAACAATAGTTTAGTAATAGGAGCAGTTTTCATAATCTTAATTTTTTAATTTGTTTTAGTTGTAATTACTAATACAAATAATAAACCAAGTGGCAATAAAGCCATAAAACAGCCTTTTTATATGATTTACAACAAATTCTTTAATAAATGCGGGAAACAAATTCCACACACTTCAACTTTTTGAGGGGAAAATCTTACAATTCCCCAATGTGGGTAATATAAAAATAGTAGCCGTAGCTATATCTTAAGTCTTAAATGCCTTTTCTCCATCCATCCTGCTATCTGTATCAGGATAAAAGACGTAAGAATTGAACGTAATAACCCCGGCAGGCCTGAATTAATCACCGGGGGATACTTGATATTAAACAGCATCAATAGAAACACCTGGAAATAAGGCAGCAAATAGCAGGTAAGCGTACTGGTACCAGCTGGACTAATCCATTTGAGCAGATTTCTGTACCCCTTAACATCCATCAGGTAGATCATGAGTTCAAATACCAGGATGGTGATACCACCACAGATAAAAACCCAGGCCGGTGTAGAGCGTATCTTTGAGATTCCTTCGGCATAAGGCCTGATCAAAAGCCCGGCAACAATGAACAACACGCCGGTAACGGCTAACACCGCCCATAGACGGGTTGTTTTCCCCGCATCATTCAGATAAGTGAACACACGCGAGATGATCACACCGCCCATTACCAGCGCTACAGATGATCCATCGCCAATGATCCAAAGCTTGCCTTTAGGCACTATCGTGTGGCAGATGATATTCAGCGCTACAAACAGCGCGTAAAATACGGTTAACCATTTCATGTTCCCGCGCGATAAAACATATATCAACGCGCAGGTTAAATAAGACCATCCGATAATCCCCAGGATCCCCCACCAGGAAGGCCTCATCCAATGTACATCAGTGCCCTCGCCACCTTTATAAATAATGGCCATTAAAACCAGCAATAGCACACCGGCTGCAACTAAAGCATAGCGAACAATTTTTTTCATCTTCTCCGGGTAATCCAACCAGATCAGGAAAAAAGCTACCGTAATGATCAGGGCCCAGGCGGCTTTGGGTATCAGGGACACGCTGCGGTTATATGATTCGAGATTTACATGGTAGAAGCCCATTACCAGCAGCGCAAAGCCGCGGGTGATCACATACAATAGCAGTTGCTTTGTACTATCGCCCTTTTTTATGCGGCTTTTAATAGCAAACTGAAGCGATAGCCCCACAATAAATAAAAAGGCGGGGAATATGGTATCTGCAAAACCCATTGCATCGGCGTCTGCCTTCGCATGGTCAATCCATTCCGGAATGTGCTTTACGCCGCTGGCATCATTTACAAAAATCATCAGAAACATGGTTAGTGACCTTAATGCATCAATGGACAGTAGACGTTTGGGTATTTGCATGGAAGGAGTTAATAACTGGTTAGCAGCGGGGTTTCTAATATAGCTTTTTGTTTAGTTAATATTTAAAATGATCTGACCTGGGGAAAGATTTTTCATCGATTTATCGGCCGGGAATCCACTTTGGCATCCAGGAGCATTAATTTAAAGTTAACCAAAAATGCCCGTCATCATTTTTTTTTCTGACAGTACTCATTTCAATCTGCGGCATTCATTTATCATATTTGTGATAAAAATCATATTTAATGGAGAGTGGTGCGCTTTTAAAAGCCATAATAGAAAATGCTATCGACGGCATTATTACCATTGGTGAAAGAGGAATAATCGAAAGCATTAATCCTTCGGCCTGTAAACTATTTGGTTATCAGCCAGAAGAAGTAGTAGGCCGCAACATCTCCATGCTGATGCCACCACCTGACAGTGTTCAGCACGACGAATATATTAACCGGTACCAACAGACTGGCAAAGCGCATATTATCGGCATCGGCCGCGAGGTTAAGGGCCTGCGCAAAGACGGCTCTATCTTTCCGTTCCGCCTGGGTGTGAGTGAAGTCCAATTCTCGGGACGAAAGATTTATACCGGTTTCATCCATGACCTTAGCCGCGAAAAGGACGCCGAAGAAAAACTGCGGGTATACGCCGCACACCTGGAAGAACTGGTAGAAGAACGTACGCAATCGCTGCAAAAATCACTGAAAGCGCTGGAGGTGGCTAAAGAGGAAGTGATCCAGACGCTTGAAAAAGAAAAGGAGCTGGGCCAGTTGAAAAGCCGCTTTGTCTCCATGGCTTCGCACGAGTTCCGCACACCGCTAAGTTCTATTCAGCTATCTGCTGTTCTGATAGAAAAATACGCGCAGGAGTTCAACAGCCCTAACATTGCCAAACATATTGCAAAAATTAAGAACTCTGTTGCCAACCTCACCAGTATCCTGAATGATTTCCTATCGCTCGAAAAACTAGAGGCCGGCAAAGTAGCGCCTGTTTATACCACGTTTGATATTGTGAATTTCTCTGAAGAAATTACGGAAGAGATGCAGCTGATCGCCAAGCAAAACCAACACATCGTGTATCAGCACACAGGTACCAGCGGTATGGTAAGCCTTGACCAGGCACTGCTGAAAAACTGTATCATCAACCTCATCAGCAACGCCATCAAATATTCGGGCGAGAATACATTTATCGAGTTCAATACAGAAATTACGCCCCATGCCCTTACCGTTGTGGTAAAAGATAACGGTATAGGCATACCCGAAGCTGATCAGAAACACTTGTTCGAAGCCTTCTTCAGGGCGCACAACACCGGCAACATACCGGGTACAGGCCTTGGCCTTAATATCGTGACACGTTATGCCGGACTGATGAACGGCCAAATTAAATTCGAAAGTAAAGTAAACAACGGTACATCCTTCACCTTAACATTCCCTTTCAGCCATGAGTAAATGCATCTTGATTATTGAGGATAACAATGACATTCGCGAAAGCACAGCAGAAATACTTGAACTAAGCGGTTACCAGGTATTGCAAGCCGCTAATGGTAAACTTGGTGTTGACCTTGCCGGCCAGCATAAACCAGACTTGATCCTTTGCGACATTATGATGCCCGAACTGGATGGCTATGGTGTGCTTTACCTGTTGAATAAAAACCCCGACACAGCCTCTACCCCATTTATTTTCCTGACCGCCAAGGCAGAACGCGTGGATTTCAGAAAAGGCATGGAAATGGGTGCCGATGATTACCTCACCAAGCCCTTTGATGATATTGAATTGCTGAACGCCATTGAAAGCCGCCTGGCAAAAAAGGAAAAGCAGCAGGCCTATTACAGCCGCTCTTTACAGAATATAGAAGGGTTGGCCAATAGCTCGAAAAACGGCACTGCAGAACTGCAGAATGTAATTGCCAGCAGAAAAATAAGACAGATAAAAAAGAAACAGGTGCTGTATTACGAGGGTGATACGCCGCAGGGTATTTACCTGGTCCTCGAGGGCAGCATTAAAACCTTGAAATTGGCCGAAGATGGCCGCGAGTTAATGACTGGGCTGTACAAGCCGGACGATTACCTGGGCGTGAATGCACTACTGCTTGACGAGACCTTTACCGATACGGCTGAAGCCATGGAAGATGCGGCAGTTTGTCTGTTGCCTAAAGATACCGTGCTCACGCTGCTTGACCGTTACCCCGACATCGGCCGACAGTTTTTAAAAATACTTTCTAACGATATCCGCGAAAAAGAAGACCAGCTGATCGAATTGGCGTATAATTCAGTACGTAAACGCCTGGCTCAGGTACTGGTAAGGCTAAGCAAGCAGTCTGCAGATCCCGCACATTTCAAAATTTCGCGCGAAGAGCTGGCTTCTATGGCCGGTATGGCTACCGAGACTGTAAGCCGTACACTTACCGATTTTAAAGACGAAGGTTTGATTGAAAAGAAAGGCGCAAACGTGCAGGTGCTGGACTTAAACCGCTTGATGAAAATGAAAAACTGACGAAGGTCACTTTTTTGGCTGACCGGCCTCACGCTCATTCTCTCAAAGTCAGGGTACTTTTGTATTAAGAAATAAAATGTCCTGAAAAAGATGAAAGTGGTAGCATACAGTATCAAACCTTTTGAAAAAGAATTTCTGGCGAAAGCGAATCAAAAAAAACACGATATCACCTTAATATCCAATCCGCTGGGACCCGATACTGCAATTTTTGCACAGGGAAAAGATGCCGTAGTTGTTTTCACCAATGATGATGTATCCGCCCCGGTAGTAGAAAAATTAGCAGATCTGGGGATAAAATACATCGCTACCCGCTCTGCCGGTACAGACCATATTGATAAAGATGCAGCAGGCAAACGGGGGATAAAACTGGCTAACGTTCCGGCTTATTCACCGCAGGCTATTGCCGAGCATACCGCTGCGCTTGCCCTTTCTTTAAGCCGGCACATTGTAAAAGCAGATCAGCACAGCCACCATTTTGATTTTAAATTGGATGAACTGATCGGTTTTAACTTCTTCGGAAAAACGGTTGGCCTTATCGGCTTAGGCCATATCGGCCATGCCACTGCAGCTATATTCAAAGGCCTTGGCTGTAAAGTGATTGCCTATGACGTGGTAACGCCAGCAGATACACAAGGCATTGAAATGGTATCGCTGGAAGAGCTCTTAAAAACGGCAGACGTTATTTCGCTGCATGCCCCACTTACGCCTCAAACCCGCCACCTGATCAACAAGGATACCATTGCACTGATGAAACCCGGTGTCATGTTACTGAACACCTCACGCGGTGCGCTGGTTGATACCGCCGCCGCAGTTGATGCCTTAGAACAGGGCCGCATTGGCTACCTTGGTTTAGACGTATATGAGAACGAAAAGGGCCTGTTTTTTGAAGACCACGAAAGGGATACCAACCACGATCCGCTATTGGCCCGTTTAATGGCGCACCCCAATGTAATTGTTACACCACACCAGGCTTTCTTAACCAACGAAGCCTTACAGCAAATAGCAGATCAGACGATTAAAAACCTTGATCAGTGGCAGAACAACAAATGCGTAGGCAACGCCTGCGTTTGTGCCAAAAACTGCAGGGTTGTACCTGTCAACATCGAAACTACTGTAAACTGAAAAGGTAATGATCGCCCCGCATAATTTAATTGATAAATACAACGTGGCCGCGCCGCGTTATACCAGCTACCCCACTGTACCCTACTGGGATAAGGGCGACTTTAACAAAGACGAATGGCGCAAATCGGTAAAGTTTTCTTTCGACGAAACGAACGAAGCCGACGGAATCAGCATCTACATACACCTGCCTTTCTGCGAAAGCTTGTGTACCTATTGCGGCTGTAATACCCGCATTACCAAAAACCACCAGGTAGAAGAACCTTACATTAAAGCGGTACTGCTCGAATGGGCCATGTATTGCAACGTTTTCGGCAAAAAACCGGTGATCCGCGAAATTCACCTCGGCGGTGGTACGCCTACTTTCTTCAGCCCGGAGCATCTGCAGATATTGATAGACGGCATATTAGCTAATTCGATTGTACACCCTAAAGCCGAGTTTAGTTTTGAAGCACACCCCGGAAATACCACGCAGGAACATTTGCAGGTATTGTACAACCTGGGGTTCCGGCGTTTAAGCCTGGGGATACAAGATTTTGACCCGGTTGTTCAGTTTATTATCAACCGCATCCAAAGTTTCGAACAGGTAAAAACCGTAACGGAACAGGCACGCCAGATTGGTTATACGTCAATCAATTACGACCTGATCTACGGGCTGCCGAAACAAACCTTAAACGGCTTGCGCTGCACCATTAACCTGGTGAAAGAGCTGCAGCCAGACCGCATTGCCTTTTACAGCTATGCGCACGTGCCGTGGATTAAGCCCGGCCAGCGCCGCTACAGCGATGCAGACCTGCCCGATGCCCTTGAAAAACGGATATTGTACGAAGGCGGCCGCGAAATGCTGACGGCGAAAGGTTACCGTGAAATTGGTATGGACCATTTTTCGCTGCAGACCGACAGCTTATACCTGGCAGAGCAAAACGGCACGCTGCACCGCAACTTTATGGGCTATACGCACCAGTATACGCAGTTGATGGTGGGCCTGGGCGTATCGTCTATCAGTGATACGTGGTACGCATTTTCACAAAATGTAAAAACGGTGGAAGAATACGTGGCGTTGATTAACAATAATGAATTACCGGTATTTAAAGGCCATTTCCTGACACCCGAAGACCTGGTGATACGCCGCCACATCCTTAACCTGATGTGCAAAGGCCAAACCACCTGGCCTATAGACAAAGATTTTGAACCCGCATTATATGATGGCATAGATAGAATGCATGCCCTTGCCGACGACGGACTGATCGACCTGACCTCGACAGGCGCTACGGTCACGCCACTGGGCAAACGCTTTCTTCGGAACATCTGTATGGCCCTGGATGCAAGGCTCTGGGCTGATAAACCTACTTCTCAATTGTTTAGTATGGCAGGATAAAAGGGAGTATCCTGGCACAAAAAGAGCGGCACAAGCCGCTTTTTTTGTGTGGGCCGTTACCTTTAATGACCAATCACTGAATGAATAAAAAAAGTGGTGGCTGGCAAAAGCCAGTTAGCCACGTCTGCCAAAGTTACCACGCTGCCGCATTTACCGCATTCGCCACAGTTACCGGGCCGGCCACAGGTTTACTAACTTTTAAGGCCGGATTACCGCCATTATTTTGTCAGTAATCCGGCCTTCGGGCAATAAAAATAAGCTTAACTGATCACCTGTCCCACCGCAGCGACATGCAATTCTGCCAGGAGTAATTGCTTTTGCATCTCCTCTCCTGCCGTCTTTACCGAATCTTTCAACGCCGGCAGCAGGTTTTTATAATAATTAATACCCTTCAGTAACTCTTCTTTAAACTTGGCCAGTTGCTTCCCTTTTTTATTGCTCATCTCCTGTAGATACCCGGTCACCTCTTTCCTGAAGTAGTCGATATAGATATTCAGCTCATTCACAAACAAGTTGGGCCGGTTCACTTCAGCCAGCAAATTGCATGCACCATAAATATGCTTTACCATTTCGTCCAGCTTGTATATCCGGTTAAAATAAGCCAGGTTTGGTCCGGGGCAAATGGCAACAGCTTTGCTTTCTTTTCGCTTAAGCATATCGTTTTTGATGTAAGTAGAAGCACATAAACCTTCGCACAGACAGATCTTTTCGGTAATTGCCTTGTACTGCTCGCGATATTCAGCTTCCGGCAGGCATTTATCTTTCAGCTCCGTAATCTTCAGGTTCTGGTATTGCCTGGAAGCGGTGCAGATCGGCTGTTCGGTAAATTCGGTATTATTACATAACAGTTTCTTGGTACAGGGGCTTCCGGGCCTCCCTTCAATTACACGCTTTACCCGCTGCTCTTCTATGGTGCTATGCCTGAAGTTATTGAAGAGCACTCCCAGTGGCGACGCTGCACTCACATAAAAATCATCTTTCTCTGCTTCACTTAGCTTGTGCAGGGTATCTTCGTCTACGTTGGTCGCTTCCGGCACCAGCAGGAAGGGGCTGCCCCAACCGGTGGCATCCAGGCAGTAATATTTCAGCAGGAAATCATTCTCGCTCGAAGTACCGATACCGCCCTGGGCGCTCAGCTTCTGTTGCGGGATGTGTTTGGCATCGATACCCTTTGTGGTTAACGCCGCGCTGTACATCTCCCATAGTTCCGTGCGCATATCGCCGCGGTTCTGCTTAAACTCTTCCAATATAGGGCCAAGCAATAACCCATCTGTTGCAAAGGCATGGCCGCCACAGTTCAAACCGGATTCTACCCTGAATTCGGAAACCCATAAACCCTTTTTCGCTAAAAATTTCGCCTGGATGAAAGCCGAACGGAAGTCGCTCACTTTAAGGATGATTTTCTTTTTCAGCTTACCGTCAGCATCAGGGAAGAAATCCGGGAAGTTTTCGAGGTAGCTGTAAAGTTTCGGGTTCATCCCTGCAGACAGCACCACAGATGATTCCAGCGTACTTTCGGCAAAGCCCCTCAATGCGGCAAGCGCGTCGGTATTGGTATCGCCGGTATATTCTCCGGTTGCGGTGTAATTCATCTTATCTACCTTAGACATGATGTTGCCGTCGATATCGCCTTTCTGCATTTTACTGCGCAGGATATCCTGAAAGATCTTTTTACTACCGGCATCTTCAAACTCCTGCATCAGCTCGTAGCCGTGGCGCAGCTGTGAATCGGGAGGCAGCAACTGAAAGTAGCGATCCAAATCGCTTTCGCCTGTAAATTCTTCTTTTTTTAACTGTTCGAACTGCTCGTCAACCAGTTGATGAAGCAAATCCAAATAAGCCGTAATGCGGCGCGCCCGCCGGTCTGGTGCAGACTTGGAGATCGCTTTAAAAGTTAATCCGTTTTGAATCGAGTGGTACTCGCGCATCCGCTCGCAAAGCTCGTCATCAACAATAGAAACCACGGACGAGATGCCGTAGCGGGCTACTTTTAAAGGGGTGTCGATTGAATAACCAAGCCCCAAAACGGGGATATGAAATTTGTGAATCATGATTAAAATAGATTGCAGAAATAAATCAAGAAAAAAGCGGCACTGCGGCCGCTTTTCGCTTTAGATCAATTAGGAAATTATAGTTAAAGCACAAAAATGAGTGTCATTACCAGGTGGATAAGTACGCTTGCGGCAAAGAAAGATAACGTTGCACGAATACCCGCACCGCCCATATTAGCGATCAGGTTTGCAAAGAAACAAACAAGGGTAATGCCTACCACATACTCTGGTGCATTGAAATAATATACCAGGGTAGCAGGTAAAGCCAGCAGGAATACGCCATGCACCATCAGCGTGATAAAGAACCACAGCGTGCGGTTAGGGGCCTGGCTATCGGCAAAGGCCAAAAATCTTTCACGAAGGCTGGTTCTTGCTTCAGCGGCATGTCCGTCTACTGTCCAGGTTGCAGGTGCTATAGTTTTTAAAGTTGCCATGATTTTAAATATTAGTTGTTATTCTTTGATACAAAGATGCCGCTTAGGCGAATGCCACCGCGTGACGGTAGTCAGCTCAGAAAGTGATCTTTAGCACTTTAAAAGTAATACGGCAAATGACGCGATAAACAAAAGCCGCCAACGGCAGTTTAGTTAGAAAAGTAAATGGTTATGAAAGCAAAATCAGCCTTGGGTACACTTACCGCGTACCTGGTGGTTTATACCGCCCTTTTCCAGTATCAGGGGCCGGCGCTTTTATTGGGCATCATGTTCTTGTTATCGCCGGTGTTACTGGTGTTAACCATATACCTGGTGCTGAAAGATGACAGCAGCGCCTATCCGGAACTAAACAGCGGCGAAGAATGGGGATATGCGGATAAGCCTAAAAAAGACCTCGGGATTTTTTAGAAAGATCAGTGGCTGACGCAAATAACGCCGCCTGTTTGATCTTTCGCCGGGCTAAGGTAAGGGATATCTAACGCGAGGCCGCGTAGCACAAACCAAACACCCAAGCATAGCATAAAATAAGGTACAACACGGTTCATCCGGCGCCGTACGGTAGCATTTAAAAACCCGCTTGCGATGGCTGCGGCCAGCATCAGCGGCACCGTGCCGAGCCCAAAAAAGGCCATATATTTTGCAGAAGCCAATACCGCACCGGTATTCACTGCACCAATCAGGGCCAGGTAAACAAAACCGCAGGGCAACAAGCCGTTAAGCATACCGATAACCAGGTGTCCAGCCCGGTTTTTCAGCGCAAATACCAACAGCTTATTAAACGGTTCGAGCAGTAACAGCCCAAGTTTACCTTTAGCTACCTTTAATTTAAAGAACCGGGAACCCGCTGCGAGTATGATCAGCACGCCGCTGATGATACTGATACTTTGCTGCAGGCCTGCCAGCCATAATTGCTTACCTACCAGGCCGACAAGCGTACCCAGAGCGGTATAGCTGATAATCCGCCCGAAGTTATATAGCAGTTTATCCCACACCAGCAACCATTTCCCCCCTTGCCCTATCGGGATAGCAAAAGCCAGCGGCCCGCACATGCCTATACAATGGATGCTGCCGAACAACCCGATAAAAAAGGCAATTTCATTAGGGCTCATGGTATAAATACCTCTTGCTTGTACAGGTATTGTTTGCCCCCGCTGGTCCACTCAAAAACCAGTTGCCATTGCCCTGTGGTAAATTTGGCAACCGGGAAAGTGACTACGTCATTCGCGTCGGTTTTCAGACTGAAAGACTGATCCAAACGCCTGTCGGATGGTCGCAGAAACTTCACCGTACCGGAAGCTGCTTTAACAAACGTCGCTTCCAGTTGATTCCCTGCAATACGAACTACCGGCTTAGCTTTATCCGTATTCACCTGTTTTTCCTTCGCATAATCTTTATCAAAGGCTAAACCCTTCTCGTAATACTGCTTATCGTAATCGTCCGGTTGGGTTAACATATAACCGGCAAGACTGGCAATGAACAGGATAAACGCGCTCATGCCTAAAACAATTCCTTTTCCCCAGTTCATTTTCATTACTCTCCGCTAATTGGTCCAACAAATGATGTGCTGATGGTTGCCAGCACTTTATGCTGCTGTACTACTTTTAATTTAATATCTGTTTTTGCAGAATGGATGTCCTTACCTGGTACCATCACAAAAAACACCGCTTTTGTGCTACTTTCTTTCGCTATGGCTCCCGGCGCCTGGATGTATTTGATTTTCACCTTCGGATCTTCTGGCACCAGGGCAACCTCCTGCTTCTTATCTGTTTTATTGATCAGGTCTGCATTGTATAAGTTGCTGATGTAGCCCCCTGGCTGTTCCTGGTAAAGGATCCCGGCAGACCGCAATACGGTAACGTCTACATCATTGCGTGTTACCACGAAATAGGTAAGCAGCCCTAACAAGGCACAGATCACGCCGCTATAGGCTTTCATCCGGCCGGTAAAAGTGGGCTTGATATCCTCTTTGATCATTTCTTCAGAGTAGAAGCCAATCAGGTTCAGGTCTTTATGAATCTTCTCCATCACCTGGTTACAGGCATCTATGCAAGCCGTACAATTGATACATTCCAATTGCGAACCATTTCGGATATCAATACCCGTAGGGCAAACATCCACACATAAACCGCAATCCACACAATCGCCTTTCACAGTATTGTCTTTTTTTGAAAGCTTGCCGCGCGGCTCGCCGCGTTTATAGTTATAGGCAATATTAAGCGTGTGCTTATCGGTTAGTACCCCCTGTAAACGACCATAAGGGCAGATCACGGTACAAACAATCTCCCTGATCTGGCTGTAAACCAGGTAAAACGCACCGGTAAATATCCAAATACTGATAAAGCCCGAAACATGCTGGCTCACCGGTTCGGTAATGATCCTGATCAGGTTTTCGCTACCGATAATATAGGCTAAAAAAGTATTGGCGATCAGGAACGACACCATCACGAATATGGCGTGCTTGGCAGTTTTCTTCACCATCTTTTCCGTTGTCCAGCCGCCTTCGTCCAGTTTGCGGCGCTTTTTGGCATCGCCTTCTATCCAGATCTCTATCTTCCTGAAAACCATCTCCATGAAGATGGTCTGCGGGCAGATCCACCCGCAAAAGATGCGGCCGAAGGCAATGGTGAACAATACGATGCAAACGACGCCCGCCAGCATGGCCAGCACGAAAATGAAGAAGTCCTGGGGCCAGAATACCTGGCCCAGCAGAACAAATCTTCGCTCCATGATATTCAGGAGCAGCACCGGTTGACCTTTAATCCTCAAAAAAGGGCCGGCAAAGAACAATATCAGGTAAACATAGCTCAGCCAGCTGCGGTACTGGTAAAACTTCCCCTTCCTGATCACCGGGTACATCCACCGGCGACCGCCTTCTTTTGTTGTATTTGGCTGAATTGCCGTTTCTGATAATGACATTTTTGATATTATTTAGAACCTACGATCATGGCTGCCTTGGTTTTAGCCTCTGGCTTTGCAGCAGCTTCCTCTGTTTCTTTCTCTCCTTGTGGTTCTTTCGGGTTAGCCGGATGTGATCCGCGCAGCGATTCTACATAGTTGGCTACATCAGCAATCTGTTTTGGTGATAGCTGTTTCTCCCAGGTAGGCATACCTTTGGCAGTTACGCCGTATTTGATAGTTTTAAACACATCTTTGATGCTACCGCCATGCAGCCAGTATTCATCCGTCAGGTTCGGGCCAACCACACCCTGGGCATGATCGCCGTGGCAGGGCACGCAGCTTTGTTTGAAGATAGACTGACCGGCGGCAATGGTTGCAGCGTCGGCTTCCAGCTTCACCGTGTTTTCATCTACCTTGTTGGCAGATTTTGCCAGGAAGGCTTCTTTCTCTTTAGCGGCAACAGCCATTTCGGTTTTATACTCGGCATATTGCAACTGCCCGATGCCGAATACGTGGTAGATAAAAATGTAGCACACCGCAAATACGATAGTTACATAGAATAATCCCATGAACCAGGCCGGTGTAGGGTTATTCAGCTCCTGGATACCATCATACTCGTGCTCCATGATCAGCGACTGTTCCTCTTCAAGCGGTTTCAGTGATAACAGCTTTTCTACCGTGCTTACCTTAGGTTTAGCTTTACCGGCCTTTTGCGCAGCTTCCTCTGCCTGTAATTCGGCATAGGCTGCAGGGCCCAGCAGCACCTTGGTAAGTACCTTAAAAGCACGCAGTAAAACCAGCATGGCTACCAGTACCACCAACAGCATGAAGACAATTACGCCATAGCCAATGTAGTTTTTTACTTCACCAGAGATCAGGTCATCTGCCAGTAAGGGCTGGCCTGTTAAAACCAGCGCTGACAAGAGTATAGGCTTAATTATTTTCATGACTGTAAACTTTTAAGAGTATCGTTTAATGAATCGTGCAGGGGCATGTCGCTCATGCTGTCTACATGATCCTTTTTCATTTTAAAGAGCAATATGGTAACCACTATAAAGAATACCAGGAAGAGGCTCAGCGAGAAAAGCAGGTAAAACTGGTTTCCCGAAATATTTTCTGTGAACTGCTTAAACATTGTTGTAGATTAATTACTTGCGGTTTTATTTGCCTTAATATCAGTTCCGAGGCGTTGCAGATAAGCAATAATGGCAATGATCTCTTTATTGCTGTTCACCTTGATGTGGTCTTTCGCCAGGTTGTCGGCAATATCCTGCGCCTGCTTGTTCAGATCGCGGTTGGCCACCTTTTCATAACCCGGCGCATAAGGAACGCCCAGCTTGCGCATCGCGTTGATCTTGTCTGCTGTGTTAGAGGTATCCAGTTTCTGGGTGATCAGCCAGTCGTAGTTCGGCATGATACTTCCCGGAGACATCAGTCGCGGATCCATCAGGTGGTTATAATGCCATGCATTACCGTATTTACCACCTTCGCGTTGCAGATCCGGCCCGGTACGTTTTGAACCCCACAAGAACGGGTGATCGTACACAAACTCGCCCGCTTTACTGTACTCGCCGTAACGTTCTGTTTCTGAACGGAACGGACGCACGGTTTGGGAGTGGCAGCCCACACAACCTTCGCGGATGTAGATATCGCGTCCCTGCAGCTCAAGCGGTGTGTAAGGCTTAACGCTTGCAATCGTCGGGATGTTAGATGATATGGTAAGTGTCGGCATCAGCTCAACAAAAGTTCCGATCAGGATAACCACCAGTGATAATACCAGCATCTGGATAGGGCGGCGTTCCAGCGTGCGGTGCCAGAAACCATCCTGCGCTTTGGTATAATTTGGCGCTAAAGGCATGGCTTCGGCAGCTTCGTTAGCAACCAAGCTACCTTTCAACATGGTTTTAGCCAGGTTATATGCCATCATAATCACGCCACCCAGGTATAAGGTACCGCCGATTGAACGCATCACGTGCATCGGGATGATACGCATGGTGGTTTCCAGGAAGTTCGGATACTTCAGCATACCTTCCTGGGTAAACTCTTTCAGCATCAGCCCTTGGGTAAAGCCAGACCAATACATCGGGATCGCATAGAATAAGATACCCAGCGTACCGATCCAGAAATGCCATGAAGCCAATTTTTTAGAGTAAAGCTCTGTTCTGTAAATTCTTGGGATGAGCCAGTACAGGATAGCAAAGGTTAAGAAACCATTCCAGCCCAGGGCGCCAACGTGTACGTGAGCAATGATCCAGTCTGTAAAGTGGCCGATAGCGTTAACCTGTTTCAGTGAAAGCATAGGGCCTTCAAAAGTGGCCATACCGTAGGCGGTTAAACCAACTACCATGAATTTCAGGATCACATCGTCGCGCACCTTATCCCATGCACCGCGCAGGGTAAGCAAACCGTTGATCATACCGCCCCAGCTTGGTGCGATCAGCATGATGGAAAACACCACACCTAATGACTGCGCCCAGCCCGGAAGCGTGGTATACAACAAGTGGTGGGGGCCTGCCCAGATGTAAATAAATATCAGCGCCCAGAAGTGCAGGATACTTAATTTATAAGAGTAGATAGGACGGTTAGCCATTTTAGGCAGGAAGTAATACATCATGCCCAGGTAAGGCGTAGTAAGGAAAAATGCAACCGCGTTGTGCCCGTACCACCATTGTACCAGTGCATCCTGCACACCTGCAAACAGGTAATAACTTTTTAAGAATGAGATTGGTAACTCGAAAGAGTTAACAATGTGCAATACCGCTACGGTAACAAACGTGGCAATGTAAAACCATATTGCTACGTAAAGGTGCCTTTCGCGGCGTTTAAATATGGTTCCGAACATATTGATACCGAACACCACCCAGATAAGGGTAATGGCAATATCAATCGGCCACTCCAGCTCTGCATACTCGTGCGAGGTGGTGATGCCTAAAGGTAAGGTGATCACCGCCGAGATGATGATCAGTTGCCATCCCCAGAAGTGGATCTTGCTGAGTACATCGCTAAACATACGCGCTTTCAGCAAGCGCTGTAACGAGTAATAAACGCCCATAAAAATGGCGTTACCAACAAAGGCGAAGATGACGGCGTTGGTATGCAGCGGCCGTATCCGCCCGAAAGTAGTGTACTGGTTGCCCATGTTCATAGCGGGCTTGTACAATTGGATGGCAACAAGAAGCCCCACCAGCATTCCGATTATACCCCACACGATGGTGGCGATACCGAAATTCCGGACGATCTTGTTATCGTAGTAAAATTTTTCGGGTTGCATAAATAATTAGAGTTAGTTCTTTTATTATGGGTGTAAAATTAGATCAGCTATCCGGGTGACAGAATGATGACAGTTGGCCAAAATCCTGATATGAATCACTTTTTCTCCTCTTCCGGGCTGTCTTCATCCAGCAGGATGCGCACAGAGGGGGTATACAGATCATCATGCTGGCCGTGCCGCTGTGCCCAGAAAAAGGCTAACAGAAATACCAGGGCAAGCACTATGCTGCACCCGATAAGGAAATAAATGATACTCATAGTAACTTTCTTTTTTTAGCTGCCACGTGGGTAGCAATGCTGGTGAATGAAATAATGGTGGCGGTGCTTAACGGCATCAGGATGGCGGCCGTCAGTGCGGACAATTTGCCGGTAACGGCAAAGCTTAAACCAACCAGGTTATAACTTAATGAGATAAGGAACGAGCAGTGAATAATCGTAACCGTATTTTTGGCAAACTTTAAAAAGCGGGGTAGTTTGCTAAGGGAATGCCCATCGAGGATGGCATCGCTACCCGGCGAAAAATTGTTCACATTATCTGTAATGGCTACGCCCAGGTCGCTTTGTTTCAATGCGCCTGAATCATTCAAACCATCGCCCATCATCATTACCTGTCGGCCTGTTTGTTGCAGGGACTGTATAAAATCCAGCTTTTCCTGCGGCGATTTATTAAAGTGCATCGCGCCTTTATCTTCAAAATAAGGCGCCAGTTCTGTACGCTCGTGGTCGTTATCGCCGGATAATAATAAGATCTGGTACTGGTCTTTCAAACCGGTTACCTCCTCCAGCCCTTCGCGGTAAAGGTGCTTAAAGCTGAAATATCCTTTGTAGACCTCATCAATCATCAGGTGTACTTCTGTAGAAAGATTGAAAGGATTTTTCTCTCCCAGTACAAATCCGCAGCTGCCCATCAGTACATGGTGTTCTCCGGCTTGGGCAGTTATCCCCTTTCCCGCAATTTCCTGGTACGCTGCCACTGGCAGCTTTTGCTGTTTACCCAGGTAATCGCCGATCTGCCGGCTTAACGGGTGGCCCGAATTGCTGCACACGCTATAAACGAGCTGCCTTTCGGCATCATCCAGCTTGGTATAGTCGGTCAGGTTGCTGTTCCCGCCAACTGTTATTGTCCCGGTTTTATCCAGCACGATGGTGTCTATCGCGGCCAGCTGTTCTACAACGGCGGTATTTTTAAGATAGAACAGGTTTTTATCGAATATGCTGAGCGCGGCAGACATGGTAAACGGCGTACTTAACGCCAGCGCACAGGGGCAAGCCACAATCAGCACGGCTGTAAAGGCAGAAAGCCCGCGCTGAAAATCTGTAAAAGACCAGAACAGCAAAGAGCCAAACGCGATGGTGAGCAATACAATGGTGAAGTACTTGCTTACCTTTTCGCTAAAGGTTTGCATGCGGTTATCCTGTTTGCGGGTAAAGGCTTCATTGTTCCACAACTGGGTAAGGTAACTTTGCGAAACCGGTTTTACCACCTCCAGTTCCAGCGCTTCGCCCATTTGCCGCCCGCCGGCATAAACTACTTCGCCCAAAGTTTTACTCACCGGAAGCGATTCGCCGGTTACAAAGCTGAAATCAATCTGCGCATCGCCTTTTAACAAGATGGCATCAGCAGGGATAATTTCGTTATGGCGGATCAGGATGCGGTTACCCACTTTAAGATCTGCAAGCGGGACAGGCTTTTCGCTATTCTCTTCAATTACCTGTACAGAAACCGGGAAGAACGAACGGTAATCACGTTCGAAAGAGATGTGGTAATAGGTTTTCTGCTGTACGAATTTACCCACCAGCAAAAAGAAAACCAGGCCGCAAAGCGTATCGGCAAAACCCGGACCGGTATGCGTTAAAATTTCTGCTACCGTACGGATAAACATCACGGCTATACCCAGCGCCAGCGGAAAATCTATATTCAAAACCTTGTTCTTCAGGTTGTGATAAGCCGATGTGAAGTATCCCCAGCCGCAGTAGAATGCTGCGGGTAGAGAAAACAGGATATTTAGCCAGCCAAAGAAATGCTTAAAGGTTTGCTCATATTCTGACAGGCCCAGGTATTCGGGAAAGCTCAGCAACATTACGTTTCCGAAACAGAAACCTGCAACCGCGATCTTTTTCACCAGGTTATCTTTCTTCCCGAGCGTTTGTTTCTTTACCACATCCTGTAAACTGATCAGCGGTTCATAACCGATATCATACATCAGTTCTACCAGCTGCCGCAGGCTGATCTCGCGGTTTTTAAAGCGCACGTTCACCTGTTTTTTCAGGAAATCTACGCGGCTGTAGAAAATAGCCGGTTCGATACGGTTCAGTTGCTCCAGCAACCAGATACAGGAACTGCAGTGGATGTAGGGAATGTACAGGGTAACGGTGGTAACATTCTCGTCGGTGTAATCAACCAGGTCTGCAATAATAGAAGGTTCGTCCAGGTACTCGAAGCGCTTATCCAGCCGGGCACGATTAGCGCCCGGATGATCATTGTAATTATAATAATTGCATAAACCGCTTTGCGATAGCACCTGGTACACGCCCCGGCAGCCAACGCAACAGAAATTTTTATCCTCGAGCACGTAGTGCTCTTCTACACAATCGTTCCCACAATGATAGCAAACAGCCGGGGTGAGTATTTTAGTAGCCATTAACAGGTTTTTAACTGTTTCAAAAGTGCGGTTTGGCTACCTGCTATAAAATGATTTGAATTTTAGGAAAATGTGACAAGAATCACATTCGGCGAAACAAAAAAAGCCCGGAGCGAATCGCGGACTTTCTGACAACTATATTACAACTAAAACTAAAATATGGGCAATGCTGAATGCTTTTCCGCGCCGGGAAAAACCATAAGCGGCAGGCTGATGTGCCGCGCCATACGCTGCGTATGGCTGCCTTCGAAGATGTCTTTTAAGATACCCGCCTTCCGGTGAACCATCGCAAGCATGTCCACACGGCCATTTTCTGTTAGCCAGTCGAGCCCGGCATTCACATCCGGTCCTTTAATGTGGCGGTAATAGATTTTCGGATAATTGATCTTGCAGGTAATTTCGTTCAGGAACCCGTCGATTTTCTTTTGATTGTTGCCGTTATCCGCCTGTTCTTCGGTAACATGCACTAATAATATCTCGGCGTTTAAAGGCGTCGCAAATAAGCAAAGCTGATGCACAACGTCAACATCGTCCTGACTCAACGCAGTAGCAAAAGCGATTTTTTCGATGCGTTTGTAGCCGCAATGCGGCGGGATCAGTAATACCGGGAACCCGGCTTTATCAATCATCTCCCTGGAATTGCTGCCGATAAAGAAACGGCTGAGGCTGCCCGCCCCGGACATGCCCATCACTACCATTTGCGCGGTATGGGCAGAAACCATATTGCGCACTACATCGCTAACGTTACCCACCTCTGACGACTCTTTTATCACCGGGCGATAAGCCGCAGGGTGGTTCAGTGTAAGGTCTATCTCGTCTGCTTTCAGTTTCGCGGCAAGGGCTTTCAATTCAAAGTATACCTGGTTGCGTACATCGTTATAATCCTCCAGTGGCCAGGCTACTTGTGCGGCCATAGGTGTCTCGGCGGGCACTTTCATGGCATTTACCAGTTCGATATCGGCTTTTAAGCTGATCGCCAGGTTCAATGCGTAGCGGGCAGCATTTTCTGCAGCTTCCGAAAAATCGGTGGGTACTAAAATTCTTTTCATAACGTCTGTTGCTAAATATGAGTTGAATTAATGTTCTGCCAGCGGCTGGTTACGGGTTTTATCTTTCATGAACAAAGCCAGCGCTAATGCTTTATCGCGATTGTAAACGTCGGGTAAGTTTTGTACCTGCCCCTCTTTGATGGTACAGGTGACGTAAGTGATCTTTATCGGAAGAGCGGTTTTCAGCCTAAAATCTTTGGTATCATAAGTATCCAGCGCAGTTTCCATAGCGGCAACTTTTGCCGCCGCTTTATCATTCACCAATAAAAGCGTTGCCAGTTTACGGGCATTCTTTACCCGGATGCAGCCATGGCTGAAAGCCCTTTCGTCTTTTGCAAACAGTGCCTGTTGCGGGGTATCGTGCAGGTAAATATCATAAGGGTTATTAAACCTGAACACGATGAGGCCTAGTGAATTATCGCACCCGGCAGATTGCCTTGCGTAATACCCGGCAGGATTTGCAGTGATTGTGGCCAGATTTTCTTTAGAAGGTTCTATGAAGTTCCCTTTACGGTTATAGATAGCATAGTGGTTGTTCTCCAGGTAATCGGCATCTTTTAATGCCTTGGGAAGCAACTCGCGGGCAAATATTTTAGCAGGCACTTTCCACTCTGGTGCAGTGGTAAAATAGGTTATACTGCTGTTAAGCGTCGGGGTGGGTGTTGAAGGCTTCCCCACAATTACCCTAAACTGCTCGACTGCATTGCCGTTGCGGTAGAATAGCGTAAATGAGGGGATATTTACCCACAGATAGCTTTCACTATTAAACAACGCCCAACGCAGGCGTTCCATGTTTAAGGCTACCTTTTCAACATCGCCGGTAGGTTCTTCATAACAATCGCCGGTAAACTGCCCCTTCCACAAGCGCATATAGGCTTGCATGTCTGCATAAGCTTGTACTTTCGGCTGCACGTTTAAAATATCATCCAAACGGCCATTTTTCAAAGCCTTTTGCAGAACAGTTGCCGCGTCTATATCGCCAGCACCCTGGTCTACCTTCGCGCCGTCATAATAAGGGTTCAGTTTTCCGTAGTGCAGGTAATTGATCATGGTGATCATCGCATCGGTCAGGAGCACGTCAAAGCGGGCTTTGGTTTTTACATCAACCGTTTGCGGCTGCTCTACGATTGCTTTCAATTGATCATAAGTAAGCTCCTGCGGATGGAAATCGGCATGGGAAAGGCCGTATTGCAAAACACAATCCAGCAGCAGCATGGCATCAGTCGTCAGCTTTTGATTCGCCGTGTTTATCCAGGCAGGCTGAAGAAGACCGCGTTCGTAGAAACGTTTTACAGAAGCCGGGAAATTAGCGCCGTTATCCGCAGCACTGTTCACACTTTGTTTAATGGCTGAAACTACAGCGGTATCTGCCGTTACTGCGCCTGCCCTACAGGTTAATGAAGATAATAATATGAACAGCAAGAACAGTGGTTTTATGAATGGGTTCAATGTTGCTGATATCTTCTTCATGGCGCTTTGTTTTACAACATAAAGGTCTAACTATCAAGCGGCATAGTTAGTGACGCCCGTCACTTTTATAACTGATCGTATACCTATCAAAAAATTACCCTTATCGTCCATTCATTTTTTTAAACAATTGCGCTTTTTAGTGGTATAATGAATAACGCAAACCAAACGGGGCATTTTTCAGATCGTTTTCCAACTTGTTTTTTCCGCTCCGAACGAGATCAATTGAACCTGTCCGACCCGGTTTTCCAAGAAGTTGAATTCCACCCCGAATTGCGTAAACCATTAAAACTATAGCTATGGAAAGAGAACCGTATGAAGTATTACACGATGATTATAACACTTCTGTAGATGTTATTTTATCAACCGTAACCGGAATCAGGATAAAAGTATGCCCTTTAGAGAAAGTGTCGTTCAAACCCGATCCTAAAGAATTGCAGCTTTACGTGAAGAACAACGGCCAGACAATTGCCTTTGAAACAATAGATTTCTCTGTCAGAAAAGGGTTTGATGTTTACACGGCAGTAAAATGGTATACCCGCCAGAAACTGAATAACCACCAGACACAAATCATGGTCTGAACGGTTTTTAACGAAGATATATCCGAATCACAAAACACGCTTATAAAGCAAAAGGCAGCCTTTTCCGGGGCTGCCTTTTGCTTAAAGAAATATCCGGTTTACCAAAGGCTGGCATAAAGCGCAACCAGGATGCCGCAAATGATCAACGCACCGATAGCGAATGAGCGCGAGGTTTTAAACATGCTGCGATCCACTTCAAAGCCCTCTGGTGTGATACCGCGTGCATTATCAATCATGCTGATGATCCACATACCGATCACACAGATGATGAACACAAAGCCCATACGGTCAAGGAAGGGTATCTCGTACAGTTTAGTGACACCATCTTCCTGAACAACTTGTTTTGCAAAGCCGAATGGATATAAAAACGCCAGGTTAACAAATTTTGGTAAAAATTTAAAGAACACCGAGAACGCAAAGCCACCGATCGTAGCGAATAAAGCTGCATTTGAGGTGGTTTTCTTCCAGAAAAAACCAAGGATGAACATGGCGAAGATACCCGGCGAGAAGAAACCGGTATACTCCTGGATGAAGGTGAAACCACCTTTTTTATCGATACCAAGGAATGGCGAGATCACCACACCAATGATCATTGCTGCTACCACGGTAATTTTACCAACGGTTACCAGTTTGTAATCTGGTGTCTCTGGCTTCAGTTTCTTGAAGATATCCAAGGTAAAAATGGTCGCAATACTGTTAGCTTTACCTGCAAGGGAAGCCACTACCGCAGCAGTCAGCGCCGCAAAGGATAAACCTTTGAACCCGGCAGGTAATAGGTTCAACAATACCGGGTATGATTTGTCCGCATTCTCGTGCAGGCTGTTCATGGCCTGGTTATCAAAAACATGGTCCTTGTAAAGCACATAGGCAGCAATACCCGGCAACACTACAATCAAAGGCATCATCAGCTTTAAAAATGCTGCGAACAGGATTCCCCCACGGGCAGTTTTTAGGTTAGCTCCCAAAGCACGCTGGGTAATGTACTGGTTACAGCCCCAATAGTTCAGGTTCACGATCCACATACCGCCTAATAGTACTGATAGCCCCGGCAAATCAATAAAGCTCGGGTTTTCTTTCTTCAGGATCATGTGGAAGTGGTCGTTCGCTTTCGAAGCCATTAACTTAATCCCATCAAATACGCCTTTTCCGCCATTATGGTCAGCAACCAGGCTCACGGCGATATAGGTAGTTACCAAACCACCCAGGATCAGGAAGAATACCTGGATCACATCCGTGAACCCGATTACCTTCATACCACCTAGGGTAATAATAACCGCGAAAAACGCCAATGCTACTAAACACACCGTGAAGTTGATCCCCGAAATACCGTTAACCGCTATTGCACCCAGGTACAAAATAGAGGTTAAGTTTACCACAATGTATAACAGCAGCCAGAAAACGGCCATCACCATCGCCACGGTACTATTGTAGCGCTGGTGCAGGAACTGCGGCATGGTGAATATCTTATTCTTCAGGTATACCGGGATAAAAAACACCGCCACAATTACCAGGGTAAGGGCAGCCATCCACTCGTAAGCAGATACGGCAAGGCCCATGGTAAAACCGTTACCTGCCATCGCAACGAACTGTTCTGCTGAAATGTTAGATGCGATGAGCGAGGCACCGATGGCCCACCAGGTAAGCGAACCTTCTGCTAAAAAGTAATCTTTTGAGGTTGCATCTGCATGTCTTTTACGACGGTACACCCATATACCATAGGTAGCAACGATGATAAAATAGATGAAAAATACAACGTAATCACTTGTGGACAGACTTTTCATTTTTTATTTGGCAGGCTTAAAAACTATGATAAGGATTAGATTAGATATAACGATTGATCAGATTTTCAAGGTATTCTTGTTTACCGCTGATGGTTGCAGGCTCGCCGTTTTCAATCGCGTAAGCGCGCAGGTCTTCCAGCGTAAGTTTACCCTCTTCAAACTCTTTACCTTTACCGCTATCAAAAGATGCGTATCTATCTGCACGGATCTTTTTATAATCAGATTTTTGCAGGATGTTATCAGCAATAAGCAGTGCGCGGGCAAACATATCCACACCACCAATGTGTGCGTAGAACAAATCTGCCGGGTCGGTTGAGTTTCTGCGGATCTTTGCATCGAAGTTGATACCACCGCCCTGGAAACCACCGGCTTCAAGAATGATCAGCATGTATTCTGCCACTTCTTCCAGGTTGTTCGGGAACTGGTCTGTATCCCAGCCGTTTTGCGCATCACCACGGTTCGCATCAATCGATCCTAATAAACCGGCGTCTGCTGCAACCTGAAGTTCGTGTTGGAAAGTATGGCCTGCCAAAGTAGCGTGGTTCACCTCCAGGTTCAGTTTAAAATCATTCAGCAGATCGTATTTCTGCAGGAAGCCTAATACGGTTGCCGCATCATAATCATACTGGTGTTTGGTAGGCTCGCATGGTTTTGGTTCGATGAAGAACGTTCCTTTGAAACCTTGTTTGCGTGCATAATCTTTAGCAGTATGTAAAAACTTAGCCAGATGTTCCTGCTCGCGTTTCATGTTGGTGTTCAGCAATGACATGTAACCTTCACGACCACCCCAGAACACATAGTTCTCGCCATTCAGTGCAATAGTTGCATCAAGCGCCGCTTTAACCTGCGCAGCGCCATGTGCAAGCACATGAAAATCAGGATTGGTAGAAGCACCGTTCATGTAACGGCGGTGAGAGAAAAGATTAGCTGTTCCCCAAAGCAGTTTTACGCCGCTTGCCGCTTGTTTTTGCTTCGCATAGTCTACCAGGGCCTGCAGGCGTCTGTCGTTTTCATTCACGTCGTCAGAATAGTCAACCACGTCTACGTCGTGGAAGCAATAATAAGGCAGGCCAAGTTTAGTGAAAAACTCAAAAGCGGCGTCCATTTTATCTTTAGCGCGCTCTACTGCATCAGCTTTAGCATCCCATGGGAAAAGGTGGGTTGGGCCGCCAAACGGATCAGCGCCATTACCGCAGAATGAGTGCCAGTAAGAAACCGCGAAACGCAGGTGTTCTTTCATGGTTTTGCCGGCAACTACCTTTTCGGCATCATACCAGCGGTAGGCAAGCGGGTTATCGCTTTGCGGGCCTTCGTAAGCGATGGCACCTATCCCTTTAAAAAATTCTTTTTCTCCTGTAATGATATTTGACATGACAATAATTATTTTCTGATGATTAATGATGTTATGAAAGTTGTATTATTCTATTTCGAGCTGTCTTTGCAGCAGGTATTTCCATTCCTGGTAAATATCTTCCATATCGCCCTGCGGTTCTATCAACTGCACGGGTTTGGCATGGCGGAATGCTTCTGAAGGGGTTTTGAACACAGCGGCACCTATGCCCGCGCCTAAAGCTGCGCCCACACTGCCGTCGTTATTATAAAGTTCTACCGGGACACCGGTTACATCTACAAAACTTTGTGCGAATACATCACTGAGGAACAGGTTAGCCTTCCCGGCCCTGATGATGGATGGCGACATGCCATTTTCGCGCATAATGTCTAATCCGTAACGGAATGCACAGGCAATCCCCTCTTGCACAGCACGGAAAATATGCGCATGTGTATGCAGGTTCAGGTCGATATGCTGAAAATGCACGCCAACCAGCTTGTTGTTCAGCATGCGTTCGGCGCCGTTTCCAAAAGGAAGTACCCTTAAACCATCCGCACCCGGCTTCACGCTTTTGGCCATATCGTTCATCTCTACATAGCTATGCGAAGCGCCGAATAGGTTTTTAGCCCAACGGTTCAGGCTGCCGGTGCCATTGATACATAGCAACACACCGATTCTTTTCTGTTCTTCGGTGTAGTTTACATGGGCAAAAGAATTCACGCGTGATTGCGGGTCATAAGTCAGTTCATCGCTTACGCCATAGATCACACCCGAGGTGCCTGCCGTAGCAGCTACTTCTCCCGGCTGCAACACATTCAGCGAAAGTGCATTATTGGGTTGGTCGCCTGCCTTGAATGTGACAGGGATGCCCGGTTTTAACTGCAGTTTTTCTGCAACAACGGCTGAAACTTTTCCATGTTCGGCAAATACCGGCTTTATTTCGGGGAATAAATCCTTGCTGAAACCGAAATAATCCAGCACATCTTTAGAAAGGGTATTGTTTACAAAATCATAAAACACCCCTTCTGACAACGCAGAAACAGATGTAGTGATCTCGCCGGTTAATTTCATAGCGATAAAATCGCCCGGCAGCATGATCTTGTCTATTTTTTCATATACCGCAGGCTCATTGGCTTTTACCCAGGCCAGCTTAGATGCGGTAAAGTTTCCCGGTGAATTAAGCAGATGAGACAATGATTTTTCGTGACCGATAGCGTCAAAAGCTTTGTTACCGATCTCTACAGCGCGGCTATCGCACCAGATGATGCTATCGCGTAATACCTGCTGATCTTTATCGACCAGCACCAGGCCGTGCATCTGGTAGCCTATACCTATCGCGGCGATATCTGCCGGATGGTAATTACCTTTCTGATGACACAGCGCAATGGCTTTCTGCGCCTGCTCCCACCACATCTCGGGCGGCTGCTCTGCCCAACCCGGATGCAGGGATTTGATAGGCGACTCCACATCGGGGTATTGTGCAGCCGAAATCGATTTCTGAGTTTCGGCATCAACCACAGAAACTTTGACTGAAGAAGTGCCGATATCTATTCCCAATAATAACATAAAATGCTTTAAAGCTTTATATTTGGTTTAACAGCAACGAATTTAGATTAATTTTTGAATATGCAATCGATTGTTGAAATTTATTTTTATCACATTTGCTGTTATCAATTATGAAAGCCAAGAAAAGAGTCACCATTTACGACATCGCCAAAAAGCTAAACGTTACCCCATCATCTGTTTCAAGAGCGTTAAATAACAGCAGTTATGTGAACGAAACCACCAAGAAACTGATCCTGAAAACGGCAGAGGAAATGAATTACAAGCGAAATACGCTTGCTTCTAACCTGCGCCGCGGGCAAAGCAAAACTATTGGCGTGGTGGTACCGCGTATTAACCAAAATTTCTTTGCTAACGTAATTGCCGGAATTGAAGAGATCACCTACAAAAAAGGCTATAACATTATCATCTGCCAATCTGGCGAATCTTACGAAAAGGAAGTACAAAGTGTAAACACGCTGATTAATCAGCACGTTGATTGCATTGTGATCTCTATTTCTGTAGATACCGAAGATTACAAGCACCTGCAAAATGTGATAGACCACCAGATACAGCTGATCCAGTTTGACCGTGTGGCCGAAGAACTGGAAACGCTGAAGGTGATTAACGATAATGAGCAAGCTTCATTCGAAGCCGTAAGCCATATGATTTCGCAAGGCTACCGCCGCATCGCCCTGCTGGAAGGGCCGCAAACCCTCAACATTTTCCGTCAGCGTAAAAACGGGTATCTGCAAGCACTTGCAAAACACCAGATGCCGGTAATTGATGAACTGATTGCACAGAACGCCTGGACAAAAGAATTAGGCGCTACAGCCACAAGGCAACTGTTAAGCCTCTCTAACCCGCCGGATGCCATCTTCGCTTCCACTTCAGACTTTTCTGCCTTGGGTGTACTTGAAGTTGCCAATTCCATGAATTTTAAAGTTCCGCAGGAGCTGGGCATTTGTGGCTACTCTAACGAAAACTTCAGCGAAATTACCAGCCCCTCTATCACCACCATAGACCAGTTCAGCGTTTACATGGGAAAAACCATTGCCAATCTTTTCTTCCAGGAAAGTGAAAACCTGCAGGTGGAAACTATCCCGAAAGTAATCAGCATCAAACCAAAGCTTATTGCCCGTTCTTCAACAGAAAAGAACCAACAATAAACCTATCAGTTCTGCGGCGGGCCTAAGTAGCTTGGTTTCAATCCACCCAGGTTAACCACCAATCGTTGTAGTACCACGGCCGGGTCTACCATCCAGTATTTAATGGTGTGTGTACCTGCTGCTTTGATATGGTGTTTCGTTGTTAACTTTCTGATGCTCTCACTTACCGCCATCGACCAATCCCTGCCATCAACCTTAGTGGCAATGTTCATTTGCTGCGGTTCTTCGCCATCTACAGAAATGGCATAGAACAGGCCATCTTTATTCCGAAAATCGAGCGTTGGCGATACATAGGCTGCAATGTCTACCATACCGGTATCTTTCACGGCAATAGTATACTCCAGGTAAGGTGTCCCCGCCCCTGGCTTCACCCGTGCTGCGGTTACCGGCCATGGGGTAACGCCCGATAACGTTCGCCCATATTGCGGAATTACCTGCCAGCTGATCCCTTTTCCTGAAACTGCTTTGCTAAAGAACTCGGCTTCCATGGCAATAGCGCCATCCTTTTCTGCAAACACGCTACCAGCAGGCCGTACCAGGGCTTCGCTTTCGGCAAGTTCAAATTTAGGTGCTGGTGTGGCAGGCTGATTTTTAGCTTTGGCGCTGTCTGGTATTTCAGTAAGCGCAGGTATTTTATCCGCCCGAGGCTCTTGCCAGTAGGTATAGCCAATGTGGGTTTGGTCCATCATATGGTGCCATTTTCCACCTGCCAGCTCGTTGTTGTAATAGGCAGATATCTTCTTATCCTGATCGAACAGTTCTTTAACCTTTGCGGCAGCAGCATTTGCCTCATCAGCATAACCTTTATCTGCATAGAACTTATTCTTTGCTGCTTCAAAATACAACTCGTTCAGATTGGCACACGCCTGCACCGGGTGCAACACCAACTCGTAATAAGCATCCTTATACTGTGGAGGTAGCAAACTGCTCAGTCGTTCTGCTTTTTTCAGCAACGCTTTATAATCCCCTACCACGGTTGCAAATTCGTTATAGTTGGTGAGGCTGTAGGTATTCTGATTAAGCAGCTCTGGCTTTCTGCGACCGTTATACTTGGTATACAACGTCAATATATCTGCAATTTCAGCGGCATACTGAGCACCGAATTGTTCTACAGCCCATTCCCTGCCATAGCCCTTCATTTGCTCGGCAGACCACTTATCTGGATTCCAGGCATAATCCATAAAAAAGCTGATGGGATATTCCATTGGCTTCAAATCGCCCACATTCACAATCCAGATCTGCCGGGCATTGTACTCGTAAGCCAGGTGCATCTGCTCCCAAACCTTGGCGATAGGGTTGGTATTTAGCCATTTATAGTTTCTTGGGCCGCCTACGTAATCAAAATGATAATAAATGCCATAACCACCGCTTCTTTTCTTCTCCGTCAGCGAAGGCAGCTTGCGGATATTGCCCCAGTTATCATCGCAAAGTAACAGCGTTACATCATCCGGCACGCGCATGCCTTTGTCGTAATATTCCTGCACTTCTTTGTAGAGCGCCCACATCTGCGGTGTTGCAGAAGGATCTTTGTGCGTTACCTCGCTGATGATCTGCCGCTGGTCTTTAACAATATTCTCTAACAAAGAAATATTGCTGCCCTCGGTCATCGGCATATCGCCATCGCCGCGCATTCCCATGGTGACGATAGTTTCCTTACTGCCCATATTCTCGATCCCTTTTCGCCAGAAGTCCTGAAGCACCTGTTTATTTGCTTCGTAATTCCATTGTCCCGATCCGTAGCGCTTCCACTCCTGCTGCGAACGGTCCATCGGTTCATGGTGCGATGTGCCCATCACTACGCCATATTCATCTGCAAGTACGGGGTTTTGTTTATCGTCATCATTAAAAGCATTGCCCCACATGGCAGGCCATAAGTAGTTGCCCTTCAGGCGAAGGATCAGTTCGAAAACCTTTTCATAAACCAGGTGATTAACACCGCCGAATTTCTCCTTAGCCCAACCCGAAAAAGCCGGCGCTTCGTCGTTAATAAAAATTCCGCGGTACTTAACAGCAGGTTCACCGTCGGTATAGCGGCCGGGCATTACATAGACTGCCTTTTTATGCTTTGCAGGAACATCTGCCCACCAATACCATGGCGATACCCCTATCTGTGCAGATAAATCATAAACACCGAAAATCGTCCCGCGCTTATCGCTACCTGCGATTACCAACGCGTTGTTCACGCCCGGGAACGGGTTCTTCACCACCTGGATCAGGTAAGTCTCCCACTTGCCCTTTATGTCGGCCACGTTGATCTTCTTCCGGCTGATCAGCTCATCTATTTTGCTGTTCTTCCCAATTGTGCCCACCAGCACGATATTACCCGACTGCGAAAGGTTATTTTTCACAACGGGTGCAGTACCTGTTACCTGTTTAACATCGTTCACCAGGCTTTGCACGGCGTATTTTACGCCTTTAAAGTCGGCATCTTCCAGGTAAATGGGTGCTGAAAAACCCTTCGCGCTTAAAGGAAAATATCCGGCTCCGGCTTGTTCCGAGATATAACTTTTATGGCCGGGTACCTGCGCGGAAAGCTTCAGGCATAGTAATGATCCTAACAGGACAGCAGCTATTTTCTTCATCACAAACAGGTTTAGAAATTCACAACACGCCAGAACGCTTCTTTGGGCTTCAGGTTTTTATCGAACAATAAAGGGTAATTTTTACGCCCCGGTACCGGGTAGCCATCCAGCCAGGTATAACGGTCAGAAATATTCCAGAAGGTAACGCCCGTAACGTTCTTTTTATATTTCCTGAACACCTCAAACACCATCTGGTACTGGTCGCCCTGTTTTTGCTTACGCTCATCCGAGTACGACATATCTTCGCCCGGACGTAGTTCACGTTTATTTTTCTCCCAGGGGTATACCGAAATATCCAGTTCGGTGAACTGCACCTTCAACCCCAAAGAGGCAAATTTCTTTATCGCGGTTTCCAGCTCCTGCCGGGTTGGCTCATAGATCGACCAATGCGCCTGTAAACCTACCGCATTAATGGGAACATGCGCGTCTACCAGCTTTTTCAGCAGGCGATAAACCCGTTCGCGTTTTTCGGGGCGCTCGGTATTATAATCGTTGTAAAACAGTACGGCGTTAGGGTCTGCTTCATGGGCGTATTCGAAAGCCTTTGCAATGAAATCTTCGCCGCAGATCTTATACCACATAGAATTGCGCAGAAATTGAGTACTATCATCGTCAATAGCTTCGTTAACCACGTCCCACGCATAAATCTTCCCTTTATAACGGTTAACAACCGTAGTGATATGGTCTTTTAAACGCTGTAACAGCACTTCTTTGGTTACTTGCTTACCAGCTTTATCATAGAACATCCATTCGGGCGTTTGCTCGTGCCAGCAAAGGTTATGACCGCGCACCCGGATACCATGAGCCGTTGCAAAATCTACAATCGCATCGGCATCGCGCCAGTTATAACGGTTTTCTTCCGGGTGAATGGGACCCATTTTCATGGCATTCTCGGGCGTTACGCTATTGAAATTTTTGACGATAAAAGCGGCCGTTGCCGAATCGCGCAAGACATACGGCGAGACCGCTACGCCTATCGGGAAGAAGCTTTTATAATAATCCTTTAACCCCTTAGCGGTTTCTGCCTGCTGCGCGACTGAAGCCAGGTTGAGCAACATCAACAACGCGAATAAGGCAGCTTTTAATTGCCTGGTAAAAAAAACCATAACGATGCTTTTTATTTAAGTACTATATAATTGGACAGCCAATATAGAATTTAAAAAAGCTTTATGCAATCGATTGTTGGATTTGTAATTTCTATTTTACAATTTTATCGTACCAAATAATTGAACGGTTGTGGCCGCTTCTAATTGATAAGGGCTAATTCGATAGAGATAGGCAATACTTTAGCACAGTTGTTACAGTATAAATAAATGCAATCGATTGTGAAATTACCTACCTTTAATTACTTTGCACCTGTATAACCAACAAAAACCACTTAGAAATTATATAATGAAGAAGAGTGTTCAACGCATTTTAACGCTGGCCTTGCTTGGGCTGGCCGTAAATGCCTCGGAAGCCTCAGTGCGTCTGCCTAAATTGATCAGTAACGGCATGGTGCTTCAGCGCAATACCAAAGTTAAAGTATGGGGATGGGCGAACCCGTCTGAAAAAGTTACCGTTACCATCAACAAAAAGACTTTTAGAACAGTAACAGGAAAAGACAGCACCTGGTCAATCGTGCTGCCGGCAACAAAAGCGGGCGGCCCTTACACCATGAATATCGACGGCGATAACCATATCGTACTAAGCGATATTCTTTTCGGCGATGTTTGGCTTTGCTCGGGCCAATCTAACATGGTGCACCAAATGGACTTGCACAGCGTGCGCTACGCCAAAGAGATTGCCAAGGCCAACAATACTTTTATCAGGCATTTTTGGGTGAGTAACGTAGCGGATATGCAATCGCCGCGAAAAGATGTACCCGGCGGCACCTGGAAAAAAGCAGTAAAAGGCGACATCGGCGAGTTTTCTGCCGTCGCTTACTTTTTTGCAGATGCCATCTATCAGAAATACCACGTACCTATCGGGCTGATCAATTCCAGTTGGGGTGGTACGCCTATCGAAGCATGGATGAGCGAGGAAAGCTTAAAGCAATTTCCGGCGATAGCAGACGTTGCCAAGCGAAACCAGGATACGGCCTATATCAACCGGATGTCCAGACCAATGAGGAATACCACAACCCCGGTTTCCCGTCCACAAGACCGTGGAATGACCGAAAAATGGTTCGACCCGGCTTATCAGCCAAAAGCATGGCGCAGAATTGCTATACCCGGTTATTGGGAAGACCAGGGCGTACGCAACCTGGATGGCGTGGTTTGGTACCGTCGGGAGATCAACATTCCCCAATCAATGCTCTCGAAACCGGCGAAAGTTTTCATGGGCCGCATTGTAGATGCCGATGTGATGTACATCAACGGAAAACAAGTGGGCAATACCACCTATATGTATCCGCAACGTCGCTACAATATCCCGGATGGTGTACTTAAACCAGGCAAAAACCTTTTCGTGATCCGGGTAACCAACAATTTCGGCAAAGGCGGCTTCGTGCCAGATAAGCCTTACCAGCTGATCGCCGGGAATGACACGCTCGACCTTACCGGCTACTGGCAGTATAAAGTAGGACTGGTGAACAATCCGAAAGGCGGTTTCTTTGCAGGGGGCATAGCGGCGCAAAACCAACCGACCGCGCTTTATAATTCAATGATTGCACCTGTACTTAATTACGCAGTTAAAGGATTCTTATGGTACCAGGGCGAATCTAACACAGGTAAACCCGCTGAATACGCACAACTGCAACCTGCAATGATTAAAGACTGGCGGCAGAAATGGCAAGAGCCCGATGCGCCATTCATTTTTGTGCAGCTGCCGGGCTTTATGGATATGAATTACCTGCCGTCAGAAAGCGGCTGGGCAGCATTTCGCGAGGCGCAAGCAGCTTCGTTAAGTGTACCTAACACTGCGATGGCTGTTGCGATAGATTTGGGCGAATGGAATGATATACACCCCGACGCTAAGAAGGACGTTGGCCAGCGCGTGGCCCTGGCTGCCGAAAAATTGGCTTACCACGAAAAGGGCTTGGTAGCTTCGGGGCCAATGTTTAAATCTGCAGAAGTGGAAGGTGATAAGATCATCGTGGCATTTGATGCCGTTGGCAGCGGACTAACCACCAAAGATGGCGAAGAACCGCAGGAATTTGCCATAGCCGGTGCGGATAAAGTATTTGTATGGGCCAAAGCGAAAATTGAAGGTGATAAGGTGGTTTTAAGAAGCGATGAAGTGCAGAAACCGCTATACGTTCGTTATGCCTGGGCCGACAACCCGGTTAACCCTAACCTGGTTAATAAAGAAGGATTGCCTGCAGCTCCATTCCGTACAGATAAACCGTAAGCGCACACTGCTTTAACTCTTCAGGACGATCATACAAAAAGAGAGACAACCTTACAGCTGTCTCTCTTTTTGTATACGAATATGTTGATACAGGCGAATCGTTGCTCTTAATTCATCATTACCGTCTTGGTGATGGTTTTGCCGCTGGCCATGGTATGCTGGTCTGGCTGGCTGCCGCCTACAGTAAATTCAAGTTTCCCTGCTGCCTGTTTCAAACTACCATCCAAACCGGTTATGGCGAGATCCTGCGCTGAAACCGTGAAGGCGATAGCCTTAGTTTCGCCTGCTTTAATAAAGGTCCGCTCGAAACCCTTTAACGCCCTGATAGCAACAGGTTGATTGAGCCCTGTATGACTGATATAAAGCTGAGACACTTCCTCCCCGTCTCTTTTACCGGTATTAGTCACCTTCACATGCACCACTACAGGCTTACCTTTAGCAATACGGGCTGGTAGCGTCAATTGGCTATAACGGAAGGTAGAATAGCTTAAGCCATAACCAAAAGCATAAAGCGGTTTACCTTTAAAGTAGCGGTAAGTGCGGTTATTCATCGAATAATCGGTAAATGAAGGCAGATCTTTATCGCTGGCATAGAAGGTAACCGGCAAACGCCCGGCCGGGTTATAGTCGCCAAAAAGCACATCAGCTACCGCAGAGCCTGCTGCCTGGCCACCATACCACGCATTAACAATAGCGGGGATATTTTGCGCTTCCCAAGGGGTGGCAATGGCAGAACCGGTCATCATTACAAATACTACCGGTTTCCCTGTAGCTTTCAGCGTTTTCAGTAATTGCGTTTGCACTTCAGGTAATAAAATAGAGGTACGGTCGCCGCCATGGAACCCGGCTTTGTTCACCTTCATTTCTTCACCCTCCAAACGTGGAGAGATTCCTCCGGCAAATACGATCACGTCTGCATCCTTAACTTTATCTGCAATAGCTTTATAATCATAAACCTGGGTGGAATCTCCTACGTAATCAACGCCTTTATCATAAATTACTTCAGCCTGCGGCGACAGCTTGGCTTTAATGCCTTCCAATACCGTTACCACGTGGCTTGGCTTACCATTGTAGTTTCCAAGCACGCTTTCGGCGTTGTCGGCATTCGGGCCTACAACCGCTATCTTTTTAATGGATTTGCTCAACGGCAGCAGTTGGTTTTCATTCCTCAGCAACACCATTGATTGCCTGGCCATCTTTAATGCCTGCGCGGTGTGCGCTGGTGCTTCAAGCACCTCCTTACCAATTTTATTATAAGGAACGGCATCAGCTGCGTCGAACATCCCTAACCGGAAACGGATAGTAAATAAGCGCTTTAAAGACTGATCCAGTTGTTTTTCTGCCAGTCTGCCGTCTTTCACGGCCTGGATCAGCGATTTGTATGTTACGTTACCGCATTCCACGTCTGTACCGTGTAGTACAGCGTCGGCAGCAGCACTCTCGGCATCAGGGTGTGTTTTATGGTGTTCGTAAAAATCATCGATGGCGCCGCAATCAGAAGTAACGTAACCGGTAAATTTCCATTTATCACGAAGGATACTGTTCATCAGCAGATCATTCCCGCAGCAGGGCTGCCCTTTAAAGCGGTTGTAGGCACACATTACACCGGCAACCTTAGCATCCACAACCAGCTTACGGAATGCAGGCAGGTAAGTATCCCAAAGGTCATAATCGCTAATATCGGTATCGAACTTGTGGCGAACATCTTCCGGGCCGCTATGCACCGCGTAATGCTTTGCGCATCCTGCCGCTTTTAAGTACTTCGGGTTGTTGCCCTGAAGCCCGGTCACGAACGCACGGCCCATTTCCCCTGTCAGGAATGGGTCCTCACCATACGTCTCCTGGCCGCGGCCCCAGCGCGGGTCGCGGAAGATATTAATGTTGGGTGTCCAGTAAGTAAGTCCGAGATAAATATTATGATTACCTGCCTTTACGCTTTCGTTATAAACTGCCCGCCCTTCTTCGGCGGTATAATCGCCCATGGTGTGGATCGAGCTTTTGTCCCATGTAGCGGCCATCGCGATAGCCTGCGGATACACGGTTACCTTGAACGGCGTACGCGCAACACCGTGCAGACATTCGTTCCACCAATTGTAAGCCGGGATGCCTAAACGTTCTATCGCGGGAGCTGAGTTGAGCATCTGCCCTACTTTTTCCTCGAGCGTCATCTGGCTGATCAGGTCGTTCACCCTGGCCTCTATACTGAGGGATGGATTCTGAAAGGCATACTGGTATTTTTTGTCGGTCGGTTTAAACGCGACGCAAAAAACAACAAGAACCGCCAGCAGCAGTAAACTTAAAGCAACAGGTTTTTTCATCATTAGAGTTTTTAATTGGTAATTGATTATGCCGCGCATAATCATAAGGTTCTGATTTGATAAAAATAGTAAAGGTTTATATATTTACAATCGATTGCATAAATTAAATTCTTTTAATTCGGCAATTACCCGTTAGCAGCATATCGGGGACGTAACCAAACGATAAACTAATTATAAACCATAAAATGTTAAACAGCATTACTACAAAAGGCCTGACTATCGCCGCATTTGCCGCTTTGATGTTACCAGCCACCCGGTCGGCGGCGCAGGGTAAGAAAAAGTTCCTGAATGAACCGTTGATCAAAAGCATTTATACCGCTGATCCTTCTGCGCACGTATTCAACGGTAAGATCTATATCTACCCTTCTCATGACATCGATGCCGGGATACCTGAAAACGATAACGGCGACCATTTTGCCATGCGCGATTACCACATTCTTTCGATGGACCGCATCGGTGGGCCGGTAACAGACCATGGTGTTGCACTGGATATCAAAAATATACCTTGGGCCGGAAGGCAACTTTGGGCGCCCGATGCCGCCTACAAAAACGGCACTTATTACCTATACTTCCCGGTAAAAGACAAGCAGGATGTTTTTCACATCGGTGTGGCCACTTCTAAAAACCCGGCTGGCCCGTTCAAGGCAGAACCCAAACCCATTGCCGGAAGCTTCAGTATAGATCCTGCCGTATTTACCGATACTAATGGCCAGAGCTACATGTATTTTGGCGGTATATGGGGCGGGCAACTGCAACGCTGGGCCAAAGGCAAGTATGAGGCAAATGGCTCGAAAACGGATTTGCAGCAGGATAACTCCCCTGCCTTGAGCTGTAAAGTAGTGAAGCTGAAAGCGAACATGAAAGAGTTTGACGGCAAAGTGCGCGATGTGATCATCCTGGATGAACATGGAAAACCATTGCTCGGAAAAGACCATAACCGCAGGTTTTTTGAAGGATCATGGATGCATAAATATAACGGCAAATATTACTTTACCTATTCAACAGGCGATACGCACTTCTTAGCCTATGCCATAGGCGATAACCCGATGGGGCCATTTAAATACAAAGGGATATTTATGAAGCCCGTACAAGGTTGGACCACCCACCACTCTATTGTGGAGTTTAAAGGCAAGTGGTATATCTTTTACCACGATACCGAACTATCCGGCAAAACACACCTGCGCAATGTAAAGGTGACAGAACTGCATCATAACGCCGACGGCAGTATCCAAATGATAGAAACCGTTAAAGAGTAATAAACCTGCCGCACACGAGCGGAAAGCTGTTTGCTTTAAAGAGACAGATCGCTTTGCAATCGATTGTGTATTGACATAAAATATTCATGATACCCGATTTACAACAGACATTCCGCTGGTTTGGCCCTTCAGACCCGGTTACTTTACAAGCCATTACGCAAACAGGCGCTAAGGGCGTAGTAACGGCTTTACACCATATCCCTTGCGGGGAAGTTTGGCCGGTGGAAGAGATAGCCAAACGGAAAACCGAAATTGAAAAGGCGGGCCTTTACTGGGCGGTAGTGGAAAGCGTAAACATCCACGAAAGCATCAAAATGGGCACTCCCGAGCGCAACGGGTACATCGAGCGTTATATCGAAACGTTAAAGAACCTCAGCCAAGCAGGTATAAGCATTGTTTGCTATAACTTTATGCCCGTGCTGGACTGGACGCGTACCCACCTCGACTTCCGGTTGCCTAACAATGCGTCAGCGTTACGTTTCCATGCCCCTGCGCTGGCCGCGTTCGACTTGTATATGCTGCAACGCGAAGATGCTTTTAATGAGTTTACCACTGAACAGCAAGCAGCAGCTAAAGCCTATTTCGACGGATTAACAGCGGATGAAAAGGAACTGCTGAAGAATACTATTTTAGCAGGTTTGCCCGGTACAGACGAAGTATTCACCATTCCTGAATTTAAAGAGTTCCTTAAAAAATATGCGCAGGTAGACCGGAAAGCATTGAAAGCAAACCTGGCCTATTTTTTAAAAGCCATTATCCCCGAAGCTGAAAAACTGGGGATTAAGATGTGTATCCACCCGGATGATCCGCCGTTTGCTGTCTTAGGTTTGCCGCGTGTGGTTTGCACGGAAGAAGATCTGACGGATATTGTTAACGCATGCCCCTCTCCTTCCAACGGACTTACATTGTGCACCGGTTCGCTTGGTGCTAATCCGGCAAACAATATACCAGGCATCATTAGCCGTTTAGGCAGCCATATCCATTTCCTGCATTTGCGCAATGTTCGGCGCGAAGCTGATGGAAGCTTTTATGAGGATGACCATTTGCTGGGTACTACCGACATGTTTGCAGTAATGAAAAGCATTGTGAATGAGCAACAGAAACGCGCAGAGGCTGGTCGCACAGATATAGCCATCCCTATGCGGCCCGATCACGGACATAAGATACTGGACGATTATAATTATAACACGTACCCCGGTTACTCCGTAATCGGCAGGTTAAAAGGCCTTGCCGAATTAAGAGGTTTGGAAATGGGGATTAAAAAAATGCTGTTTGAATAAAACTCCAGACAGACGCAAAACTAAAAGCACATTCCCTAAACGGTTTGTGCTTTTGCATTTAACGGGATTTCGAACCAAAAGGTAGAACCTACATTTACCTCGCTGTATAAACCGATAGTACCGCCGTGTATCCGCACAATTTCAGAAGAAATATATAATCCCAGACCAATGCCCGAGTAATTCTGCGAGGTTTCTTCCACCCTGAAAAAACGATCGAAAACAAGCGGGGCCTTATCTTCGGGGATACCAATACCATGGTCAGTCACGGAAATCTTCACCCGGTCCTGACCAATCATTCGGAATGTAATATCTACCGGCTCAGAAGCGGCTGAATATTTGAAAGCATTGGTTAACAGGTTACACAACACCTGCTCCAAACGGTGATAATCTGCAAAAACAACAATCGTATTGTCACCCGTGATATTTACGGTACGCCCATCATTAGCAAAACGGCAGGTCTCGGCGCATTCCTCTACCAGTTCCAATAAATTAAATTCGCTGAAACGCAATTTGAGTCTGTTCTCTTGTATTGCAGCAACGTCAATCAACTCACTGATGATAGAGGTTAACTTTCCAACCTGCTTTGAAGCACGGCTTACATAAGGCGCCAGTTCTTTTAATTCGTCGCTTTTGCCAACTACCTTTTCCAGCATTTGCAGCGTGGCCTTCACACTGGTGACCGGGGTTTTCAATTCATGGCTGGCAATGCTCATAAACTCGTCCTTCTTCGCCATCAGCTCCATAGCTGCCTCGTGTTTCAGTTGATGTTTATGCGCCTCTGCTTCTGCTTTTTTCCGTTCCTCGATCTCTACCTCTAATTCGGCAAGGGTTCTTAAACTATAGATGAAAGGTAGAATCTTATAAAGCGCACCGACCGTTATGATGGAAACTACTGCGGTGAAAAATCGCGTTAAGGCACTTACCCTGTAAACCGGCCACCAGAAAATGATCGCGTCCAGCAGGTGCGTGATTCCGCAAAACAGGATAAAAAGAATAAACAGCCACAACACACGCGGGAAAGGAATATCCTTGCGTTTTTTAACAATGCGGAAAAGTAAAAACGGAATGGCAAAATAAGCTGCCCAGATGGCTACGTCAGAAATGATATAAAGCCAGCCATGAAAATCGCTCCAGGTACCGCAGTGCCAGCGCGGCGGCCAATCATTGGTATTAAAAAGATGACTGAAAAAATACTTGACCTGATCTAAAAACCCCGCCTGCGCAATGTCTTTCCGGGGCATAGCTTTAAAGCATGCAGAGTCGCACTTAGCACCAGAATAAAGCCCTTTTTCTACCGCAAGATCAATTTTTGCCATTGCAAGATATAACGCCTATAGGAAATTAAATGGGAGTTTAAATATTTTCCAAATAACTGATTTGCTAAGTTAACAAAACTGACAATCTTTAAAACAAAACTGACATTTATGCTATCTTTACTGCAATAGCTAAAAATCACTATAGCTTCTGAATGAAAGCCTACGGTCCGTTCCATTTTGATCTCGAACATTTCTTTGAGCTTACGCCAGATTTAATGTGCGTAGCCGGGTTCGATGGCTTCTTTAAAAAAATAAATCCGGCCGTATCTAAAACCCTGGGGTACACCGATGCCGAACTTTACAGCAGACCGATCAATTCATTTGTACATCCCGAAGACCAGCCAGTTACAGCAGAAAAACGTAAGCTCATAGCAGAAGGCATTCCGTTACTGAATTTTGAAAACAGGTACATCACCAAACAAGGGGAGATTGTCTGGCTTACATGGACGTCGGTTTCCGTAAAAAAAGACCAGGTTGTTTTCGCTATTGCTAAAGATATCACCGCGAAGAAAAAGCTGGAAGAATACCGTCGCCTGATGCACATACTGGGCTATCTGCCCGAGCCTAAAGCTTACCGGACCATACTGAAAGAAAATATACCTACCGACCAGGAACTTGCCTCTATCCTGGAAGACGAAGCAGCGGGCCATATCTATCTTTCGCAGGAAAGCGAACGATGGTTAGGCCAGTTTGAAAGCCTGGTAAGAAAACACATCAGCGATGGCGAAGCCATGATCAGCAGGCTGGCGTTGGAACTGGGCATGAGCGAGCGACAGCTGCACCGCCGGGTAAAATCAATTTTGAATGTTACGCCCAACAAATTTATCCGGGTAATCCGCTTGCAGGTGGCAAGGGAAGCCATCGCTTCCGGCAAAATGCGGAGCATTACAGAAATAGCGCGACGGGCCGGTTTCAGCACGCCATCCTATTTTAGAAAACTGTTTAAAGAAGGGTTTTCCGGCCGGGCAGAGCAATGGTTGGGAGACAATTGGTAGAAGAGCGATCAAAAATCGCGCTTCAGCCCATTTCTTAATGCCTCGAAATATTTCTGTTTGTTGAACGAATAAAGATAAGGCGCTTTGTGCGCACCGCCTGTAAAGTGCTTCTCTTTCTTATCCAGTACATCGTAGCCTAGCATCTTGCGGTTAAAATTCCCACGGTCTAATTTTCTGCCTAAAATAGTTTCATAGAGCGATTGCAGGCTCTTCAGCGTAAACTCGCGGGGTAATAAATTATAACCGATGGGCTGGTTGTTCAACTGTAGCCGCATGGTCAGCAAGGCTTTTTCGATAATCTCCCGGTGATCAAAAATTAGTTGCGGTAAGTTATTCAGGTCGTGCCAGCTACATTCGCTCGAAAAATCGTCTGGCAAGGGTTTTACCTTTTCGTATTCTACCAGGGCGTAATAACCTACAGAAATAAACCGTTGCATTAGCCATTTAGATTTCATCAGTTCAGCCTCAATGTTCTGAAAAGCTTCCTGCGAAAGTTCTAACCGGGTACGTTTAGCACTGCCAAATACATAAAACTGCTGTAAAAACAGGTTGGCTAATTGGGTTCGATCTTTCAGCACACGCGCTGCGGCAGCATCAACTTCCTCATCTTTAAAAACATAACCGCCCGGCAAGGCCCACATGTTGCCATGTTTAGCTTTTAACAACAGCACCTTTAATTCGTCCTGATGAAAACCAAAGATCACATTGTCGACAGATACAGCAGGCAAAAAATATTCGTCCCCTTTGGCCAGCATCTCCAGTATCGGTAGTTCGCGTTGCATGGCGTAAAAGAAATTTATTTTGTCTTCAATCCAAAATTTATTTATTATTGAGTCACATTAACTCAATATAAACCAAAACAGATCATCATGGCATCAATCCGTTTACGTGTAACCATTTTGGGTACCGCCTTGCTATGCTACGGCCTGCAGGGAATAGGCCAGTCTAAGCCGCCGCAATTAGGCAAAAGCCCTGTTGCTGATGTCATCAAGGCGATGACGTTGGAAGAAAAAGTACAGCTTTTAGTTGGCGCAGGCTTCAACCTTTCCGGCGCTACCGGCACAGGAACCGGTGTTGGGCAAACACAAGACCGGGTACCCGGTGCAGCAGGCACCACACATGCGATTCCCCGCCTGGGCATACCTTCGCTTGTTACTTCTGACGGGCCTGCCGGTGTACGCATCGATTCTGTAAGAAAGAATAGCCCCGGAAAAACTTACTATGCTACGGCATGGCCGGTAGCGACGCTGCTGGCTTCCACCTGGGATACTGCTTTGGTAAAAAAGGTCGGCGCAGCTTTTGGCCACGAAGCAAAAGAATACGGCATTGATATTATCCTGGCCCCGGCATTGAACATCCACCGTAACCCATTGGGCGGACGAAATTTTGAATACTATTCTGAAGATCCGCTGGTAGCGGGCAGAATTACCGCAGCCATGGTGAACGGTATAGAGGCTAACGGCGTTGGTACCTCTATAAAGCACTTTGCAGCCAATAACCAAGAGACCAACCGGAATACAGTAAATACCATTGTGAGCGAACGTGCTCTGAGAGAGATCTACCTGAAAGGGTTTGAGATTGCGGTGAAGCAATCGCAGCCCTGGACCGTCATGAGTTCTTATAATCTCATCAACGGAACTTATACTTCTGAAAGCAAAGATCTACTGACCACCATCTTAAGGAACGAATGGGGCTTCAAAGGTTTTGTGATGACAGACTGGTTTGGCGGAAAGGATGCCGTTGCCCAGATGCAAGCCGGCAATAACCTGCTGATGCCAGGCGTTCCGGCGCAAAGCACCCAGATCATAGAAGCGGTTAAGAGCGGCAAGCTTTCAGAGAAAGTGCTTGATGCCAACGTAGCGGGTATCCTTAACATCATTCTACGCTCGTCTTCTTTTAAAGGGTATAAATATTCGGACAAACCCGATCTGAAAAAAGACGCACAAATAGCCCGCACCGCCGCTACCGAAGGTATGGTGCTATTAAAGAACGAAAACAGCAGCTTGCCGGTTAGCAAAAATCTACACAACATCGCCCTTTTTGGAATTAACGGTTACGAACTCATCGCCGGTGGAACCGGTAGTGGCGACGTGAATAAGGCGTATAAAGTATCCTTAGCGCAAGGCCTGGCTAATGCAGGTTATGCAATTGATGGCGAATTACAGCAAAAGTTTACGGCCCACCTTGCTGATTATGCCAGTAAACATCCAAAGAAAAACTTTTTCCAGGAGTTTATGAACCCTACCCCACCTGCGCCCGAATATGCGCTGGCTAAAGAAACAATTTTACAGAAAGCATCGGCTACAGATCTGGCTGTGGTTGCCATCGGGCGAAACGCCGGAGAAGGTCGTGACCGTAAGATTGAAGACGATTATGAGTTAAGCAATACTGAAAAGGAATTGCTAAGGAACGTATGCGATGCCTACCACGCACAACATAAAAAGGTAATTGTGGTATTAAATATTGGCGGTGTGATCAGCGTACTACCATGGCGCGATCAGCCTGATGCTATCCTGTTAGCATGGCAACCGGGCCTTGAAGGTGGCAATGCCATTACCGATATTTTAACCGGCAAGGTTAATCCGTCCGGCAAACTGGCTACTACCTTCCCTGCTGCTTACAGCGATGTACCTTCTGCGAAGAGCTTCCCTGGTAAAGAGTTTCCCGAAAAAGCCACCAATGGTATGCTCGGTATGAAATCTACCCCGGCTGAAGTAACCTATGAAGAAGGCATTTACGTTGGCTACCGCTATTACAATACGTTCCATGTAAAACCGGCTTATGAATTTGGCTATGGGTTATCTTATACCAGCTTTAAATACCACGATTTAAAGCTCAGCTCTACTACTTTCAACGGAAAGATCACCGCAACTGTCAGCATTACCAATACCGGGAAGGTCGCCGGGAAAGAAGCTGCACAATTATACCTAAGCGCACCTGCTAAAAAACTGGATAAACCCGCCGAAGAGTTAAAAGGATTTGCCAAAACCCGGTTGTTAAAACCCGGCGAATCGCAAACACTAACGTTTACACTTACACCTTCAGAACTGGCTTCGTTTAATACCCAGGCATCTGCATGGGTTGCGGATGCTGGCAAGTACACGGTAAAAGTAGGCGCTTCATCTGCAGATATTAAACAAACCGCCACATTTACCCTGGCGAAGGATTTAACGGTTGAAAAAGATCACCGGGTAATGGTGCCGCAAGTACAAATCAACGAACTAAAGAAATAGCTTCATATAATAGATGGGGTTTGATACAGAAACAGGCGGCAGTAAAAGGCCGCCTGTTTTTATTTTCCACTGGTTGATCAATTAAAAATAACCGTAGTTACCGACCGCGGCAATAAGCTAATGGCCCCTTTAAACTGTTGCACGGCCGATGGTTTAAGGTTCTCCTTTTCACCCGCTGCTGTTGTATAAGTACGGTAGCTTTTAATACTATTAAAACTTTTTAGTTGCGGGCGGATGCTCCTCGCCTCGTCTGTATAGTTAACTACAACCATCACCAATTTATCCTTGCCGCCGGTAAAGGCAGCAACCATCACGTCCTGCGCTGCTTTAACCTCATCGAGCTGGTCATTACGGCTAGTTAATACCCGTTTCATGCCGGGCCGTATAAATAAACTGTAATTGCCCAGTGCCCAAAGGTTTTTGGTTACGGTAAAGTCGCCATCGGTAAATTGATCATTGGCAGGCTTAAGCGCCAGCAGGTAATACCTTGTGTCCCATTCCGGGCTGCCGGGTTCCCAACTGTTCCAGAACTGCCACGCTGCGGCATTGCCTATGGTCAGGTCCTGGTTAATGATCTTCGCCAGAAACAAGGCACAATCCATCTGGCTGCGTTTTCCCTTCGCGCCTTCGCGGAAACCATCGCCCAGCATTGAATACTCCGACTGCCAGTATTCGATCCCGTATTTTTTTGCGGTATCTGCCAGGTGCCTGCGAACAGCTACCATATTACTATCATTGGTATCGGTAAAATAACTGTGCCCGGCTATAAAACCCGGTACATGCTTTAAGCCGCAAATATTCTGCGGACTTTTATGATCAAAGAACGTCTGGATTTGCCTGGAAGATGCAGATTTACCGCTGTACAGGTAAGTAAGCATACCCGCCTCGGTAACCATAATTTGCGAGGTTAATTTTTTCTTCCCCAGCGAAGCATCTAACGCGGTCGTAACTTTATAGATGTCTGCATTACTCCAGGGGCTTCCTTCCTGGCTGGCCTCTCCGGGTTTGTTCGACCAATCCCATTGCGGTTCATTTACCGGGCTGATGTAGTTAAAATGCAGCCCTTCCGCATCAAAGTGCTTAATCACTTCGCTTAAGAAATCTGCATAAGCCTGGTATTTATCAGGTTGCAGGTTAGCCTGGTAATCCTTTGCGGTTTTAAAACCGCGCCCGTTCAGGTTAAATTGTACCGGCGGCGTATTTGAAAAAGCGATCAGGTTTTCCACCCCATATGCTTTTGCTTTACGTAAAAACCATTGATAACCCGCTTGCTTGTTCCAGTCATACGTACCGTCGGGGTTTAAAAAACATTCCACCCGTTTGCGAAAATCTTTAATGCCGCTGCTATCCCCTTGTTCGGTTGTTCCCCCACCAATATTGAATCGCCAGGCAGAAAGCCCTATTCCTTTCGGGCTGCCATCTGCCGATCTTTCCTTGCTAAAAAGCAGCTCAGCCATTCGTTCCCTTTTTTCCAGTGGCCAGTATTTTCCAATGCCTTCAGAAAACCAACAACCGGAAGCCCCGATATTATGAATAGTCTGCGCTGTCTTTTTTGCATCTACGGTTATCACCAATGGCTGGTCGGCTGTAGTTTGTGCGACGGTGCCGGAACCGAAAAGTAAGGATGCAGGAAGTAAAAGGCTGGAAAACTTGAATTTCATGGAACGGTTGTAGCTTGCTTTTGTCATGTTTCGACGGGTAAAGTGCCCGCAAAATAAGCTTAATTTTCAAAACCCCTAACTGGGCCGGTAATGCATCGATCGAGGCGGAACTTAAATTGTGTAACATTTTAAGTGCAGCGCTTTCACTCTGTTGCTTTCCGGTTTCAGGAATAGGCGTAAAATATATAATTTAGCTGATTAGCTGTTCAACAACGCTTTTAGTACAGATTCCCCGGCGATTGGAAAATTCCGAATTAAATATAACACTCCTCAAACAGGGCGATAAAACCGCTTTCGCCCATGTGTATGACCTCTACAGCGCAATGATCTTTTCGAAATTAATGCGCATGGTGAAGGACAGGATGGTTGCTGAGGAAATATTGCAGGAAGTATTTTTAAAGGTTTGGGAACGAAGGGAAAAGATAGATCCGTCGCAGTCGCTGAAATCATGGATCTATGCCATAGCCATCAACCTGGTTTATGATTATTACCGCAAGTTATCCCGCGACCATAAAATGCAGCAGGTTTTGCTGGACCAGTTTGCCGATCTTTATTATGCCAATAATGACGACGGCATTTTCGAAGAAAGAAAAAAATTATTAGACGAAGCCCTTGCACAATTGCCCCCGCAAAGGTTTGCCGTATTTAAACTTTGCCGCCTGGAAGGAAAAAGCTACCAACAAGCTGCCGAAGAACTGGGAATTAGTCCATCCACTGTCAGCAACCAGTTGGTACAAGCAACAAAAACACTAAAAGAGTATATCTTCAACTCCAAAACGTTGCTTATTTTAATTATTTCGTGGTTTTTTCAAACTAAATAAGTCCAATTTATACCCAATATTAATTTTTTGTGATTTTTCTCACTTTTTGAATAGTGTATTTTAATCTTCCGAGCGTATTAGTGTTATATTATGAATAAAAACAACCAGATAAACAATTACTACCAAAGGTTTCTGTCAAATACAGCAACCCGCGAAGAAGTAAATGCATTGTTTATCTTTTTTAAAGAGGCGGAAGACAGCGAACTGAAGGAACTGCTTAGAACTACCGAAGTTAACGAAACTGCCAATGACGACTATCGTGAACTGTTGCAGGATCTGAAAGAGCGCGTTTTAGAAAGAGCTTTCGGCCAGGAGCAGAAGGTTGTTACGTTAACGTCACGCCACAACAAGACACGGTATTATGTTGCTGCGGCTTCTGCCACGGCTATTTTATCTGTTGCCACTATTTTCTACGCTAGGTTATCCAAACAAGCTAATGTAGCTTCGGATCTTAAACCGGGCACTGACCGCGCCATGCTGGTTTTCGACAAGCATGATACCCTTCGGCTGGAAGGTAACAAATCATCCGTGTTGCTTAACAAAGGCAGTTTTACCATCAGCAGAACTAAAACCGGCACCATTGTTTACCGGGTTAACGGCCGGGATACCGCAGAACTGAACCGTCAGCACACGCTCACAACACCGCGCGGCGGCGAATACCACGTACGCTTGTCTGACGGCACCGAGGTACAACTGAACTCAGAATCTGAACTGGCCTTTACCGTCGGCTTCACCGGGCATCAACGTAAGGTAAAATTAACCGGCGAAGCCTATTTCGAGGTGGCCCATGATAAAGAAAAACCATTTATTGTAAGCACCCCGGGAGAAGAGGTACAGGTATTAGGCACAAAATTCAATATCAGCAACTACCCTGAAGATGAAGGCCCCGTTACCACCCTGATGCAGGGCAGCGTTAAGGTAACAGCAAATAAGGCAACCGCTATGCTGAAACCCGGCCAGCAAAGCCGTATCAATAATTCGGCAATAGCCGTTACCGATGTGGACGGAGAATTGTTCGATGCCTGGAAAAACGGAGAATTTGTATTTGAAAACACACCGCTAAGCCAGATTATGCACCGGCTGGCCAGGTGGTACGATTTTGATATTGACTATAGTAAACTCCCCAATAAAAACTATTACATCCGGATCAGCAAGCAGGTTAACCTCTCCGAAGTGCTTCGCATGATCACCGTCACCAGTGGCGTGAAGTTTAAAATTGAAGAAAGGAGGGTGATGGTGATGTAAACAGACACCTGCAAACTTCAATTTCACTTCCTTTCACATTATCCCTTTTTACTTTAAAATATGACGATTTTTACCCGAAATAAATGCGGGAAGCCCTTTTATTGCTTTCCCCGAACTAAAACTTTTATACTCACGCTATGCTTCAGCGCCTTTTTCGCGTGCAGCGTATGGGCTCAAACCGTAACTATTAATTTAAAAAACGTTCCTTTCGAAAAGGCTATCGCTGATATTTCAAAGAAAACCGGCTACCAGTTTTTATTTGATGCCGCTTACCTTAAAAATGCCGTTCCGGTTACGCTAAACGTAAGCAATGCCGAGTTTAGCGAATTGATGCGCCAGCTTTTCAACGGGCAGCCTTTTACTTATGAGATCAACAAAAAGGTGATCATCATCAAGTCTAAAACCCTTCAGGTAAATCCTATACAGATCAGGGGAAGGGTGATCGATACTACAGGGGTTCCGCTACCTGGCGTTGAAGTGCGTATCAAAGGCGAATCTGCGGCAGCTAAAACGGCTATGGATGGCTCTTTTACCATCACTACCCTAAACAGTTCGCCTACCGTTGTTACCCGCAGCATTGGTTTCACCACCAAAGAAACGCAGCTTTTCAATGTACAGCCTGCATCCTACTTTACCGTTGTGATGAACGTAGGTAATTCAAACCTAAAGGAAGTTGTGGTAACGGGTTACCAGATATTATCTAAAGAACGCAGTACAGCAAGTATCGTTAAGGTGGATTCAGCTACGCTGAACCAGCAACTGAACGTAAGTTTGGTAACAGCGCTGGAGGGCCGCGTGGCTGGTTTAAGGCTCACCAACGGCACCAATGACATTGTGATGCGTGGCCCTGCTACCTTCCTGACATCCAGCATTACCACTTACCCGCTCATTGTGGTTGATGGCCTTCCGACTAATTACAGGCTTGAAGAAATCAATCCATACGACGTCGCTTCTATTTACGTATTGAAAGATGCAGCAGCGGCCTCTATCTACGGTTCGCAATCGGCAAACGGGGTAATTGTAATTACCACCAAATCTGGCACAAAGAATACGGTATCTATCAACGCAAACGCCGATTTCTTTGTCAACCAGAAGCCGGATATCAACAAGATGCACTATGCCTCTACGGGCCAGATCATCGATTACGAAACCGCTAAGTATAAATCTGAAGTACAAAATTATGCCAATGCCGGCGCGATGTTTAACTACTATGGCGATATCGGCAACGGCACCATCCGCTATTACTCGCCGCTCTACCAGCTTTTCCGCGACCAGTATGAAGGCAGGATCACCACTGACCAGCTAAACAGCACGCTGAACAACTGGAGAGGGAATGATTACATCCGTGATTACGTAAACAATGTTTGGCAAAACGAAACCCGCAACCGTTATAATCTTTCGCTAAGTTCCGGTTCAGCTAAAAGCAATACCTATGTTTCTTTGAACTATGACGAAAACGCTTTCAGGATAAAATACAACCAGAGCAAAGCGTTAAACATGTATTTCAAATCAGCTTTCAATGTAAACAAATGGCTTACCGCCACCATGGGTTTGAATGGCCAGTACACCATGTCTGATGCTACTGATAATTCTTACAGCGACTACGGCTTGCAGGAACGTTACCAGCGCATTGTAGATGGCAACGGTAACCACGTGCTTTCTGATTATGTAAACCTTTCTGACGGTTTTGGCAACAGCGGTAACATGAACGGCGTTGTCGCTTCGAAGATCAAAGGCCTGGCTGATTTTAAACCGGTAAGCTTTAACATTCTTGATGAACTGCAAAACGGCATTACACAGCGCCGCGCTTTAAACCTGCGCGCATTTACTAACCTGGGTGTTAAGTTCTATAAAGATTTAAGGTACGATATCTCTTTCCAGTACGAGATCAAGAACTCGAATACCGAGCAGTTCTACAGCGCAGATTCATACAAAATGCGTTACCTGTACGATGCCTTTACCACGTTTAATACCGCAACCGGCAAGTACGAACACAACGTAATTAACACTGGCGGCCGCTTTGCCCAGTCTAATGCGCGCAGCTATGACTACACCTTCAGGCAACAGCTGAATTATGACCACACCTTTAAACAAGGTAGTAACGAGCATAACATCACCGCTATTGGTGGTTTTGAAATGCGCGAAACACAAACACCAAGATTCCTGAGCGATACCCGTTACAGCTATAATCCGCAGTTATTAACTGCGCAGCCGGTAGACTGGTACACCCTTAGCAACACCGGTGTAACAGGTTATTTATTTGGAAGAACTACTTTGGGTTCTAACGCCACCAAGCAAAGCATCGGCCTGATCCGCAGCATTTCCTATTACGGCAATGCCAGCTATATGCTTAACAGCAAATACAACCTTACCGGAAGCGTCCGCGTAGACCAGGCAAGCTTCTTCGGGCTGGATCCCAAATACAAATGGCGCCCTATATGGTCGGCAGGTGCGGGTTGGAATGTCAGCAACGAAGATTTCATGAAAGAGGTAAGCTGGCTTAACTATCTTAAAGCAAGGGTGACCTATGGCATCAACGGTAACTCCGACGTATCGTCGTTTGCCTATGCGGTAGCATCGTTAAAATCAGATGTATTGTTCCCTTCGGTAAGCTACCCTACCATTACCACCTTCCCCAACCCTAAATTGCGCTGGGAAACCACGCAAACAACCAACCTGGGCTTCGACTTTGCCGTGTTGAAGAACCGTATTAAAGGAAGCATAGATCTTTATAACCGCTACAGCAAAGACCTGCTGAGCACTAACGAACTTGACCCTACCGTAGGTACATTGTCCCGCGTGATCAATAACGGCAGCATGCGTAACCGTGGTATCGAACTTAGCTTGAGTTCTGATTGGTTCAGAACCAACGACTGGACATTGGGCTCTACCATCGTCTACGCCTATAATAAAAACAAGGTGATAGATGTGTACTTCACCAATGCAAGCGCAACGTCTTACGTATCGGCCCCCGGCAACTATTATTTTGCCAATGCGCCGTACCAAAGCATCTATGCTTACCGCTACGCCGGCATGACCAATGGCTACCCTTATTACTACGACCAGAACGGCAAACCGAACGTCACTTTCGACTCCAACGGTACGCCGACAAGTGTGGTGTCTATCAATACACCGGCAGCGCTGGTAAACATGGGCAGTGTGTTACCGATATGGAACGGTTCATTCTCGCAACGTATTGGCTACAAGAACCTGCAGTTAAACGTGTTATTCATTTATTCTGGCGGAAATAAATTACGTAAAGAAGTGGTGCCGCTTTCTGCCATTACCAGCAATGTCATGAACGAAGGTATCGGCACCTTGTATACCAACGGTAATACCGACGTTCCGCGCTTATATTTTGAATACCCTAACAGTATCAAAAGTTATGCATCAACCCTTTCAAGTATGTGGGTTAATGGCGATAACCAGATCCTGAGCGCTGATTATATCAAACTGCGTAACGTATCACTTTCTTACGCATTACAGAGCAGCCTGATCAAAAAGCTCCACGTCAATACGGTAAAGCTTACAGCCCAGGTGAACAACCTTTGGTATTGGAGCGCGGCCGGTAAAGATATCGACCCGGAGGCTTACAGCCTTAACGGTGGTAGCCGCAGCTTGCCCATCCCACGCTCATTCTTAGTTGGTTTAAACGTAGGCTTTTAAGAAAAAAATCTCATGAAACTTTTCAAGCAGTTAACTTTATTCGTCACTTTCCTTTCATGCATGGGCATTATGTCCTCATGCAATAAATACCTCGACGTGGTGCCCAAAGGGCAGCAGGTGATCGAAAGCACCAATGATTATTACAACATGGTAGCGCTGCCCAACCGCGGCTACCCCATCAATAATTTCCAGTACCTGGTAGACGACATGTGGATCAAGGAGTCCTATGTGATCGGTCAGCCTAAGAGTATCGATATTGTCAATTTTACTTTTGACGAGCAGTTTAACCGTCCAGACCTGCTTACCGCAAGTTCATTCTACAACCAGTGCTACAGCTACATTAACCGCTGGAACATGATTATTACCCTGGTGGATGGCAGTAACGGCGACGACCCGGCGAAAAAGGTACTGGCAAAATCTGAAGCGCGTATGCTGCGCGCCTTTGATTATTTCCTGCTCATCAACGTTTATGCTAAATCTTACGACCCGTCTACAGCAGGTACAGATGGTGGTGTTTGCATCATGGACAAATACGACCTGGAGGCAACACCTAAAAAATCTACGGTTGCAGAAGTGTATGATTTCATTCAGAAAGACATTGATGAATCGATCCCAAACCTACAGGAAAAACCGGTAGACCCCTACCACCCTTCCCTGGCTTTTGCTTATGCGTTGAAAGCAAAAGTGCATCTGTTTAGAAAGCAGTATGCCGAAGCTAAAGCTGCAGCTCTAAAATCATTAAGCTACAACAACCAGATCTTCGACCTGGTGAAGTATACCTCGCAGGGCGGCCCGACAGCACTGCCAACTACCGCAGCCAATAACCCCGAAGTTTTAAGCTTTATGTACATGACGGGCTACAACGAGATGAACTTCGCCTATACCTATATTATCAGCCCTGAGTTAAAGCAGTTGTTTGGCAGTAACGACGCCCGTTTCAACCTTTTCTTTACTACCGGCCCAAGTTCATTCCTGGATGCGGGTTCTGGTACTGCCTTCTGGAACGTCCCTTACACCAAATTCTTCTACCCTACAGTAGGTTTGAAAACTACCGAAGTTTACCTGATGCTGGCCGAGTGTTACGCTCGTGAAGGGAACCTGACAGAGGCCATGAACATCGTGAACAACCTTCGCAGCAAACGGATCACCCAGGCCAGCCAGGCACAATTAGCCGTTCCTGCTACCACGAAGGCTACGATGGATATCATCATCCAGGAGCGCCGCAAGGAATTGCTGTTTGGCTTTAACCGCTTCTTTGACCTGAAGCGCTTTAACCTGGAACCCGATTACGCTAAAACCATCGTACGCAAGTTCCCGATCGTGAACACTACCGTACCGCAGCAAACCTATACCCTGCAGCCTAATTCGCGGATGTACATTATTCCTTTCGGGCAGGATGTGCTGCGGAAGAACCCTTCACTGACACTTAACACCAACGAAACTATACCGTTTAGGTAAGCTAATTTTATGAAATACATCTTATCACTGGCGCTGATGCTGAGCTTCATGCTCAGCTTCGCCCAGCATCCGGTTAGCCCCGCAGCAAAACCAGATTCTGTAAAAAAACCGGCAACGTTAATGCCGTATAGCAAAGTTATACCTGCTACTGCCATTCAAAAGCATGGCATGTTTACGGTAGACTATGTGGACAATAAGTACTACTTTGAAATACCCGATTCACTGATTGGCCGCTACTTTCTGGCAGTGACACGATATGTGGGCACGCCGCAGGGCGCACGGATCTATGGTGGCGAAGAAGCCAACGAGCAGTCGGTTTATTTTGAACGGATGGAAGGCAATAAACTGTTGCTGAGGGCAGTGGTTTACCGCCAGGACAGCGAAGATAGCACGCAGGCCATTTACAAAGCCGTACAGAACTCTAATGTAAACCCGGTTGTAGCCGCGTTTGATATTAAAGCGATTAACCAGGCAGAACACCGTTCGGTAATTGATGTAACAGACCTGCTGAAAAAAGACAACGCTGTTTTCTCTATCTCGGCTGATAGCAAATCAGAAGCAAAACTGGGTGGATTACTTGACGACCGCTCGTTCATCACCCGCGTAAATGCCTACCCTATCAATATCGAGGTGAAGACCATGAAAACCTATTCTTCATCCGGCGTAGGGATACAGGCCGGCAGAGCAGCGGGGGCCGTCACTTTTAACATGAACCTTTCGATGGTACTGTTGCCGAAGGTTCCGATGAAAAAACGCCTTTTTGATGAGCGTGTAGGTTATTTCGCCAACAGGTATACATTGTTTAAGGATAGCAGCCAGCGCAGCAGCACGCTTGATTTTATTCAGCGTTACCGGTTAGAACCGAAGCCCGAAGATGTAGATAAATACAACAGAGGCATTCTGGTTGAACCACGCAAACAAATTGTTTATTACATCGATCCGGCGACGCCAAAAAAATGGCGGCCATATTTAATCGCTGGTGTAAACGACTGGCAGAAAGCCTTCGAACAAGCAGGGTTTAAGAACGCCATTGTTGCCAAAGAATGGCCGGAAAATGATAGCACGATGAGCTTGGAAGATGCGCGTTTTTCGGTGATCAGGTATGCCGCTTCTGAAACACCCAATGCCTACGGTCCGCGTATTTCTGATCCGCGCAGCGGCGAAATTATAGAGGCGCACGTGGTATGGTTCCATAACGTAATGAAATTACTGCACGGCTGGTACATGATCCAGGCAGGTGCGGTAGACCCCCGTGCACGAAAAATGAAGTTCGATGATGAACTCATGGGCGAGCTGATCCGCTTTGTATCATCTCATGAAGTTGGCCATACGCTTGGTTTAAGGCACAACATGGGCGCCAGCAGCCAAACACCTGTAGAAAATCTTCGTAACAAAAAGTGGGTGGAAGCAAACGGCCATACGGTATCAATAATGGACTATGCTCGTTTCAACTATGTTGCCCAGCCGGAAGACCATATCGGAAAAGCAGGAATCTATCCCCGCATCGGCATTTACGATAAATGGGCCATCCAATGGGGTTACCGCGTGTTTCCGGGCAACCAGACGACCGAACAAGAAAGCAAATTACTTAATAAGCTGACGGTTGATAGCCTGACTAAAAACCCGCGTTTGTGGTTTGGCGGCGAAGGCAAGAACGAAGACCCGAGAAGCCAGTCTGAAGACCTGGGTGATGATGTGGTGAAAGCCAATGAATACGGTATCAAGAACCTCAAAAGAGTAGTGCCTCAATTACCAGAGTGGACTAAAGAAGAAGGTGACCTGTATGATAACCTGGCAGAAATGCACAAAACAGCGGTAGCCCAATACCAGCGTTATTTATTTCATGTGATGAAGAACATCGCGGGCCGTTATGTTACTGTTAAAAGCGTGGAACAGTCTGGTCCGGTTTATACACCGGTTCCCCGTGCACGCGTTAAGGAAACCATCAGTTATGTAGGCCGTAACGTATTTGAAGCCCCTTTATGGTTATATCCGCAAAGCATCACCAGTAAAACAGGTGCTAAAACGGCAGATGATATTATCGACCTTCAAAACCAGATCATGAACGTACTGCTGGCGCCGACGTTGCTGTATAATCTTAATAATATCGCGCTGCAATCGAATGATCCCTACCCCGTTGCAGAATATCTTAAAGATGTAGAAAAACAGGTATGGAAACCATTTGGAAAAAACGCGCTAAGCAATAGCATCCGGCGCAGTTTGCAGCGTTCTTACGTAGAAAAGCTGGATTTCATCATCAATCCCAGACAGGTTAAAGATGGCGTAATGCGTTCGAACACCCAGCGCGACGACACCCGGCTTTTGGCTTTAGCCCATGCTAGAAAATTAAAAAGTGATGTAAAGCTGCTTGCTGCGGCCGATGTACGAAACGCTGATCATTACCGCGATATTATTCATCAAATAGACAAGATTTTGTACGATCAAAACAAATTATAAACCCATGATAAAACAACTAAAATCTACCTTGATCCTGCTTTTGCTGCTGGCAACCGGCAAATTTGCGGTAGCCCAGCAGGACACCGCTATCGCCATCCGCAACAACAAAGTATTACCAGCCTATGTGGCACTGCACGGCAAATTGATCCAGTCGGATTTTGCGGGTGCTACTGCTGCCGCTAAAACATTGACTGAAGAATTGCCAAAGATCCATCTGCGTTCGCATGACCTGAATGACCTGATGTCGCTGAAAGTCCTTCGTAAAGAAACAGTAGATGCCGCAAATACAGTTGCAACAGCGCCCAATATTAACGAGCAACGCAAGCAATTCGCCGTATTATCGCAAAAGCTATGGGAACTGGCAGGCAGGTACAGGTTCATTAAAGAATCGACCATTTATTACAACCAATGCCCCATGACGGGCGTTACCTGGATCAGCGATAATAAGACTATCCAGAACCCCTACTACCCTAAAAATATGCTCACCTGCGGCGAGATCAAAGCCCAGTTGTAAGTACCGCTAATTTTCTAAGTTAGTATTGATAGAACCGCTTCAAGTTAAATACATTGAGGCGGTTTTCTTTTTCCTGCGAAACTGTTCCTGTTAAAGGCTTTATTCTTTTTAACTTAGCCGGACAATTTGCTGATTTCCATGGCTACCAAACGTCCGGGTTTCTTCACCCTCGCTGCATCTTTATTTCTGCTGTCTTCCTGTCATTCGTTTTTAGGATCTGATAAAAAAGGTTCTGACGATCAAACGAACTATCATTCTGCTTATGACGATAGCACCTTAAACCGAAGTAAATTACCGGTGATGATGCCGTATAACCGGATCATTCAACCTGCCGGTGAACTGATTACCTACGGCAGCCCGGAGGTAGAGAACCATAGCCTCGACTTGAAACAGATAGAGGGTACAGACCTGATCGCCGTGGAAGACCGTTACGGCATCGCCATTATCAATAAAGCAACCAAAAAACTGGTGAGCCGGTGGGCCTACCCCAACGAGAATATTTATCGCGGACTGATGAGTACCTATTCAGGTATAGAGGTAGCTAAAATAGGCGGGCAGGTACACATTTTCTGGAGCGCGGCCAGCGGCGATACCGGGAAATCAGTAGTGTTAGATGCCGTTTGGGACGGGCAGAACATCAAGATTAACGATACCATTAACTTTGCACCGGAAGCCCCTGCCCCACTGGCCCTGCCAAATGAAGTAGCTATTAACCAGGAAAACGGAAAGTATTACCTCTACGTGGTACTGAACGGTAATAACAAGCTGGTAAAAATTGATGTGGTTGATAAAAAAACCGTATGGTCTGTCCCTACCGGTGCTGCACCTTATGGCCTTACCATTGTTAAAGGCAGGGCTTTTGTAACCAACTGGGGCGGCAACATCCCTACCGAAGGCACCAAGGACGAGACAGCGGGTATCCCTTACGGAAAGGTATATACTAATCCGGTTACCGGCGCTACCCGCGAAGGCACTGTCGGCGTGTTTGATATTACGGACGGCAAGCAGATCAAAAATATTGAAGTGGGCCTGCACCCGAACGATATTATTTCGAATCACAAGGAAGACCGGCTGTATGTGACCAATAGTAACAGCGATGCGGTATCTGTTATTGATGTGGCGACATTACAAAAAACAGCAGACATTTCTGTTAAGATCAATACCGGCGAAGCAGGCTTTATTGGAGATTCGCCCAACGCGCTGACCATCAGCCCGGACGACCGTACGCTGTACGTTGCTAATGGCATGGACAATGCCATAGCCGTAATTAAACTGAACGAAGGTAAAGCAGGAAAAGTAGCCGGTTATATCCCAACAGAAGCCTACCCAGGCGGCCTGGCAATGGATAACGACCAACTTTATGTGGCCAACCTGGAAGGCGAAGGCGCACGTGTAAGCACTAAAGAAATTAAAGGCGCAAAAGGGGAAGCCGAAAATTTTGACGGCGAGGCCTATAACTCGCATCACCAGAAGGCAACCATATCGATCATTCCATTACCTGATGACGCTACCCTGGTCAGCTACACCAAAAAGGTAAAAGACCTGATGCTGGATTTCCGTACGGATTTGGCAAAACTTACCCCAAGACCTAACCAGCCTGAACGGCCGATGCCCGAACGTGTCGGCGAGCCGTCGGTGTTTAAGCATGTTATTTATATTATCAAAGAAAACCGCACTTACGACCAGGTTTTAGGCGACCTGCCGCAAGGGAATGGTCGTAAAGAGCTGTGCGTTTTCGGAGACAGCATTACCCCCAACCAACACCAACTGGCTAAAAACTTTGTACTGCTGGATAACTATTATGCTTCCGGAAAATGTTCTGCAGAAGGGCACCAATGGACAGATGCCGGAATGGCTTCTGACTATATCGAGAAGAACGTTAGGGCATGGTTCCGCAGTTACCCGCACGTGCAAACAGATGCGATGGTGTATAACAAGAAAGGCTTTATCTGGAATAATGCCGCCGACCATGGCCGCAGCGTCAGGATATACGGCGAAGCGTCGCTACCGGATATCGACCCCAAACTTACCTGGACGAACATTTACGACAATTATAAATCCGGTAAGCCGCTTAAATTTTTTAACAGAAGCACGATTGCGCGCGTAAGGCCGATGCTGTCGCAAAATTATCCCGCATCTGATTACCTGAAAATCACCGATCAGATACGCGCAGATGCCTTTATTAAAGAGCTTAAAGATTTTGAGAAAAAACCCGGCGACCAGTTCCCTAACCTGTGTGTAATGGCACTTTCTACAGACCATACCGTGGGTACACGCCCGGGTATGCCTACCCCCCGCGCCATGGTTGCCGATAACGACCTGGCCGTCGGCCGGATTGTAGAAGCCATCAGCAAAAGTCGTTTCTGGAAAAACACGGTGATATTCATTACGGAAGACGATTCGCAGGCCGGTTGGGACCATGTTTCCGCTTACCGTACCACCGGAAATGTGATCAGCCCGTATAGCCGCCAGCAAAGAGCTATCTCTACCAATTACAACCAAACTTCTGTCGTTCGTTCCATCGAGCAGATCCTTGGCATCCCTCCGATGAACCTGATGGATGCTACCGCCCTGCCGATGTTTAATTGTTTTACCCAAAAAGCGTCCGCTTACACCTACACCGCGGTACCTAATAAGGTTAGGCTAAACGAGATGAACCCGGGCTTGTCTTCATTAAAAGGGAAATCGCTCTATTATGCAAGGCAATCCTTGCGCCCCGAGTATGACCATGTGGATGGAGGAAATGACGGTATCATGAACCGTATATTATGGTATTACGCAAAAGGAGCTAAACTATATCCCGAAAAACTTGCCGGTAAAGCCGAAGCAGACGATGATGACGACGATTAGCACATATGGCTAAAGCAGCAAAGAAATAGCAGCTGATTCAGCCTCAGGCTTTTATTAAAATATCAAAACCTTTTTTGAAATTAAGCCTTAATTGCGTAAAATTGCACACTCAAAAATAACCGCGCCTATAGCTCAGTCGGTTAGAGTAGAAGACTCATAATCTTTTGGTCCCTGGTTCGAGCCCAGGTGGGCGCACGAAATGTGATTTTTTAGAATCACGAAACCCTCTAAATCGCTGATTCAGAGGGTTTTTTATTTTATTCCAGTCTATATCAATCCTTACGAATGCACGCTTTGGAACACCAATCCGGCACCCTGAAATTAGTTTTTAATTTTAGGCGCATTTATGAGTTAATGAACTGTAAAACAGTATTTTAAGTCTTTAAATAAGCATCAAAAAAGACTCAAATAGACTGCAAATTCAAATCTTTCCTGCGCCCCTCTTGCGCCCTGAAAAATGACGGTTTCAGGCGGTAATTGGAGAATACGGCTACCTTGACCACCAAATTCCGTATTTAGGGGATCAATTATCGCTGGTGAAACATTCACGACCGCTAAATGCAATAAAAGACACCCATATTATCGCCTGTGCATCAGTAATTTAGGCAAACCATCTGTTCATTTAAAAGCAAACTGTAAACCTGGCAAACGGCTACTTCTAACCGGAAGAACACCAATAATAACCATAAACTTAAATTCAAATGAAAAGAATCCTGATCATCTCGGCGCTTGGTATATCCCTTGTCGCGTGCAAAAAACAACTGGTAAATACTACACCTGTTGATGATGTTTCGAAAAGCCACAAAACATCGGTTAACACCATTGGAAAAATCTATTATGTTGACTCTACCGGCAGTGATACCAACGATGGTTTAAGCACATTAACACCATGGAAATCTATTGATAAAGTTAACAGTATCACCTTTAGCCCGGGAGACCAAATCCTGTTTAAATGCGGAAATTCATGGTCCGGGCAATTGCACCCCAGAGGGTCTGGCGCAAGCGGTACACCTATTGTAATCGATCAATATGGTACAGGTAATAAACCTGTTATTCGCGGGCCGGGAACAAAGTCTTCTGCCGGTGTACTATTATATAACCAATCTTATTGGGAAATTAATAACCTGGAGGTTACCAATTATTATTCAGGAGGCGATACGCTTCTCCGTGGTATTTTTGTAACCAATACCAATTTGACAACAAAAGCCAATTACATCCATATCAACAACTGTTATGTACACGATGTTAATGCTTATGGTTATGCAGCCAGCCCCACCTTGTATTCTAAGCTTACAGGCGGTATAATTCTATACGGCTATTTTGATGATCTGCAAGTAAGGAAATGCCACGTGGCCAATTGTACGGTAGAGGGTTTACGCACCCTTCCCTACCCATCCGGAACCGGGTTATCTACCAATGTTAAGTTTATAAGCAACACCATAGAAAATATTTACGGAGACGGGATAGTTTTAAGTACTGTAAGCGCCGGGCTGATTGACAGTAACGTAGTAAAAAATGCCTGTATGTCTAACGACCAGGATTACGCAGGTTGCTGGACCTATCACAGCCAGAATTCTATTATCTCTCATAACGAAGTGTATAACCTGGCCGGAGGACGAGGGGACGGCGAAGCCTTTGATGCTGATGAAAATACCGATGGTGATATCTATGAATATAACTATACCCATGATAATGCAAACGGATTTATGGAGTTTATGCCTTCCGCCGCTAACATCATCGTGCGATACAACGTTAGCGTAAATGATTGTAAAGCCGGGGTAAGGTTATTCAATTACTTACCCAGTACTACGTCTAACTCACTGTATAACAACGTATGGTATATCACCAACAATATGAGCAAGCTAATAGACTGTTACTCTGCTGCAGGCTTTAACGGCACTCTGAAAAATAATATCCTTTTTTGCACGGGCACGGTTACGAAATTCTGTAAATCTTCAGCCGGAACCTCAAGCACTTGCCTCAATAATTGCTTCTACCCTGGCTCCATCACCTCTGTTAACGGGCCTGTCGGGACTGTTTCTGGCAACATCACCACAAATCCATCTTTTGTAAATGCTGGGTTTCATAGCGTTGGCCTTTCATCAGGAACTGCCTATAAACTCAACAGCGGATCGCCTTGCCTTAGTGCTGGCGTATTAGTGAGCGGTAATGGAGGTTATGATTATAGCCATAACTTGTTAACCACCGGCAACCCGGATATGGGCGCCTTCCAAAATTGACGCGAAATAGAAATCGCGGCATCAATATCACCGAATCTACTCCTATTGCTATCAGGAACGCCTTTTCAGAAACAGGAAGGGCGTTCCTGATTTTGCCATGCTTCAATCGGTTAAAACAGAAACATTCGGCATTGCTGATTGCATCAACAGTCCTGCCGGGACACGAGCGAAGTACACTACTTTGGTTGCTACGGACTATTAACCTTTAAGTCTTGTTTTTAAAAAGTCGATTACCCCAAATTTTAGATTATGAACTCTTCAAAAAAGAGCAGAATGCTCGCCCTACCTCGTTTTAATGGTCTGCTGATCTTGCTAATCAGCGTGTTAACCCTGTTCGGCCAATTAAACGTTTACGCGCAAAAGGAAGAAGACGACAATAAATTTACGTCTAATAAGAACAAGCCTGAGCGTGAAGAATGGTTGCGCGATATGGGTTTTGGGTTGTTTATCCATTTTAGTTTTGATAGCCAGTTGGGTATTTCCATCAGTCATTCCATGGTTGGCGCGTCTGATGATTATATGAACAGGTTCATCAATGAATTATCAAAAACTTTCGATCCTTATAAATACGATGCCTACCGCATGGCTATGCAGGCCAAATTAGCAGGCGCACGGTATATCTGCATTACCGCCAAGCATCATTCGGGGTATTGCCTCTGGGATACAGAAACCACCGACTTTAAGATCACCAATTCAGCTTACAAAAAAGATCTGATAAAGGAATATGTAGACGGTGCAAGAAAAGCCGGGCTGGCCGTCGGCATTTATTACTCTCCGGAAGATTTTAAGTTCCTGTACGACCATGGCGTTACCGTAAGCCGCGCAACAGGTAAATTGCCCCAGAAGATAGAAGATGCCTATAATGACCTGGTGAGAAAACAAACCCGTGAGCTGTTTACCCGTTACGGGAAAATTGATATGCTTTTTATTGACGGAAACCACAAAGAAGCATGTAAAGAAGAAGCCTGGAAACTACAGCCGGATGTAGTGATCACCCGCGGAGCGGTAAATACCCCCGAACAGACCATTCCAGGTGCAGGCGCAGATAAATTATGGGAATCAAACCTAACCATGGGGACGCAATGGGAGTATAAGCCCACTAATGACGACCTAAAGTCTGGCACCCGGTTGATAGAGATCCTGATAGAAACGCGGGCCAAGGGCGGTAACATGCTGCTTAACGTGGGGCCGAAACCTGATGGAACGATTGCTGACCCGGAAGAGCGTCGTTTACAAGAAATAGCAACCTGGCATTTTATTAACCAGGAAGCTATCCATAATGTCAGGACGTGGATTATCCCCAACGAGGAGTATATCTGGTTTACTGCTTCAAAGAACAGGAAAACGGTTTACGCGATGATAACAGGCCTGCCAGACTGGTTTAAGGGCCAGCGAAAGGATTTTGTAATATCTTCTGTAAAAACTACCCCGAACACGAAAATAAGCGTGCTGGGCTATAGTGGCAAAACGTTTGAATCTGCTGGTAACAGAGACCCGAAGTGTTATTTTACACAACAAGCTGACGGTATTCATATTTCGGTAGTAAATGGCCAAAGAATTTATGATAACAATAAATGGCCTAACCCTATCACCGTGAAGCTCGAGAACATAGAACCAGCTTTAATACCGCCGGTTTTGCAAACTTTAAAGCCGGGAACCGAAAACAACCAAACCGTTTTCAAAGGAAAAATATTAGATAAAGGGGATGCAAAGAGTTTGAATGTATGTTTCGAATACCGGCTATATCCGGGCTTTTTTGAAAATCTTTATTTTAAAGAATGGAAGCGTACCGAGGTTTTGCCGATGAATGATAAGGGCGAATTTTCCTATACGGTACAAGGGCTGCAAAAAGGTAAAACTTATGAATACCGGTTTGTTGTAATTCATCCTAAAATAACTTTATACGGCGATCGCGAACAAGCTACCGCTAAATAATCCCGTAAATTAATTGGCCAAATGTGAATGTAAGTTTTTCATGTGCGGCTCAAATGACCAGCCTCGTTAAAGGAAGTAAATGAAACCCATAGATACACCAACTAATCTTTTCAGAACTTTATTATTTGTTTCTCTTATTGGTTTAATACCACGGTTCGGTACGGCTCAAAGTAAGGCAGGCGGCTATCTTTCCCCGGCACCATCTGTTATCAGCATAGATAGCACCATTACTTGTTACGCAGACCTTCGCTATGGCCCGGTACCCGATTCTGTCAATACGGCCTCATCAGACCGTATCTTTGATCTGTATCTTCCCCATACTATGGGTTTAAAGGATAAGCTCCCGTTGTTCCTGTTTATACATGGCGGTGGCTTTTCAGGCGGTGGTAAGTCATTGAAAGAACTTTGCACGGCAATGGCCCGAAAAGGCTATGCGGTGGCATCTATCAATTACAGGCTTACATTAAAAAACAACAAGGTTCATGAGGCTAACTGCGGCGTTAACATGTCAAAAGGATTACCCGTTGGCGGAAGGTTCCACCCGCTGTTACAAAAGGCAGTAGCCAATGCCTCGGATGATGCCGCCATAGCACTGACTTTTCTTTCCACCAAAGCAGCAGCATACCATTTGGACACCGGCAAAATATTTATCTGCGGTGGATCTGCCGGGGCAATGACGGCCTTGCACCTTGCTTATATTTCCAAAAAACCGCACCCACCTGTAAAAGCGGTGGTGGATTTGTGGGGAGGCCTGGAGGATGCCGGTAAGATAGCTGCTGCTAACGTACCCCCGGTATTAATCATTCACGGAGACAAGGATGATACGATAAATATTGACTACGCCTACGCCCTACAGCGACGGATGCAGGAAATTGGATCGGCATTATCCGGTATGATCATTTTAAAAGATAAAGGCCATGCGCAATACCAATACGTTACCGATCACCTGATCGGCGATATTGACGCTTTTCTAAACCGTATTTCAAAATGAGCCGAACTGAACAGCCAACATAGCAACCCAGCAAAGAGCATCAAGCGCCTGATGCGATATCCGGCTGATGGCGCTCCTGTGCTTTCTCTACGACCAATTATTGAGCAGGTAGCGAAACGCATAGCTGGGATCGATCATACCTTTTAGTATCATTGTCATCCAAAAATCGTTGGGTATCTGTACCTCAGCCATCCGCATATTTTTAGAAACCCGGTTCTTGTTTGTTGTATTTAAAGCAATGCTGTTTACGCCAGGTGCAGAAATTGCGAATGCGATACAGGCTGCGGCTGGTTCTACCTCAAATTCCCGGCATAACTTATAGAAAGACTCCCGCCACTGATATAAATTGCTGTCTTTTACGGGGTCAACCGGCCTGTAATTATAAAAATCAAGGCCGGTTAAAAAACCGCCATTGAATACGGCTGAATTAATAATTGCGATCTTGTTCCTCTCGAGTTCCTGCATAAATTCAATCAATTCCATCGGGTGGCTGTGTATTGTAAAACTATTGGCGATCATTACCCAGTCTAACGGAACATCCCTGCTGATCTTTTGAACAACTCGCCAGTCTTTGGCGCCGATGCCAATGCCTTTAACCTCGCCCGCTGACTTCAGCTCTGCCAGGGCAGAGTAGGCATCCAAAATATCCTCATATCTCCGTTCTGCATCAAGCAAGTCTGATGCTCCGTTGATATATTCATCGGGATCATGTACCGAAACCAGGTCAGCAACATAACCATCCAGCAATTCGTTCCCTTGTGCGTAACAATCCAGTATACCTTTATAGCTAATCCGCTGTACGGCATCATGTTTTAGCCCTCTCCATACGCCCGGTTCAAAAGTAGGTTCCGGCGTGTCCAAGTCTGTCCGCAGCCAGCCTAATTTATTGCTGATCATAACCTTTTCTGGCGAAACATCAAGCTGCCTGAGACATTTTCCCAGGGTTTCGAGCGCCAGCCCTGCACCGTACTTCCCTGCCGAATCAAAAACGGTTGCTCCTTCGGTACACCTGATGCATTCGCTGATTATTGCTAACTTTTCCTCATCAGGCAGTATGGTATAAAGGTTACCCAGTCCGCTTGTTCCGTAGATCACTTTTGGTAGCTCCATCATTTTATTTGATTTTAATTAAGTAGTCTTGAGCGGTGAATTATTTTGTTTGATCCGGCCTTACAAATAGCCGTCTATGCGGAGCGTGTAAGCGATCTGATCAGGGATGGCGGCAGGTAACATCACTTCTAAACCTTCCGCTGTCTGCTGAAATGATAACTTTTTGTCAGAACCCAATAGAGATATCCTGATAGCTGAAGCAGATCCGGGTAACGCAGTGATGGAACGAATCAGTAATTTCCCGGATGACGGCCGGGCCATCGCAATTGCATAAAGTGATTTTCCTTTTGTAGTAAACCTGAAGTCTTGCGCAACGTAGGGCGCTTTTCGGTACAGCGGCATATGTCCTTTTGCATTATCGGGAACGTGATCTGCGATAGAAGGACCTTCACCGTAACGTACCCATGGCCGTGTGCCATAAATGGCTTCTCCATTAATAGCCAGCCATGCGCCAATGCCTTTAAGTATCTCCTTTTCCTTATCATCGATGGTACCATCCGCCCTTATCGGGATACTTAACAACAGGTTCCCATTTTTACTAACAACATCGATCAGGGCATGTATTACACTTTCAGCATTTTTATACTCAATATCTTTTTTATAATGCCACGCACCAATGCACGCGTCTGATTGCCATGGAATATTGCTTAGTTGCCGCTCGGTTCCCACCTCAAGGTCATTGATAAAACACTTTTTTTCTGTATCCGTCAGCGATTTGGTATTGATCACCGCCTCATTCCTGCCATATTTAGCGATACTTTTATTGTACAAGCCTGCGGCCAGGTTCAGGCCGATCGAAGGATCATTCTCATATAGCGGTAAATGGGAGTCGTCGAAATAAACCAGGTCTGGCTCGTATCTGCTGACAAGATCTTTTACCCTGTCATAGAACTTGTGCAGATATGCCGCGGAGGGCAGATCGCCGGGGTTTTGCCAGGCCAGCCGACGATTCAACACGTCTTTACTGATTTTGTGTCCGTACTGTGCGTATAAATCCTGGGGGTCATAACCTTCCCACCATAACCCTTTGCCATCTGCTTTAGACATAACCCCGTCATAGGAAACACCTTTAAACGCACCGCTGGTATCTTTTAGCTGCGTTACTTCATACCAGGACCAGGCACTGCTGGCATGAACGGAAACCCCAAAACGTAGTCCGGCTTTTTTTGCTGCTTCTGCCCATTTGCCGATAAGATTTTTCTGAGGCCCCATGTTGACAGCGTTCCAGGGCTGATATTTGGAATCCCAAAGGTCAAAGTTATCATGGTGATTAGCCAGCGCAACAAAATACTTCGCCCCTGCATTTTTGTAAAGCGCCATCAGTTGCCCAGGATCAAAATGTTCTGCTTTCCAGAGATGGATCACATCCTTAAAGCCAAACTTTGAAGGATGTCCGTAGCGTTTCAGGTGCAGGTCATATTGTTTGCTACCCTGGATATACATATTGCGTGCATACCAGTCGCCGGCCTCGGGTTCGCACTGCGGTCCCCAATGCGCCCATATACCAAATTTAGCATCGCGAAACCATTCCGGCACCTGGTAATTACTCAGCGATGTAATGGTGGGTTCAAACGGTCCTGAAGAAAAAGTTTTTATCTGTGCGCTGGCCATGCTACCCATCATATGCGCAAACAAGGAAATAGTTAAAATCCGTAAAAAAACAGCTCGTGAAAGTTTTTTCATGTGATTATTAATGTTCTAGTAGAAATAGTTTTTTAGAGAAGTTCGTGTGAATTAAATGGATGAAGAAACTGCAATAAGCGGGCATATCACGTTCGGCTTCTACAGTCATCCCGATGTAGTCCGCTTTTTTTCAGGCAACTTCTAAGTCAAAAATCAACTGCATCAGCACCCACTTTTCATTTTCTTTAGCCCAAGGCAGCGGCTGCTGGAATTTCCACATCAGTTCTTCCCAATCCTGGGTTCTAGGGTTGGCGGCATCAAGCTCGGCTTTACGTTCAAAAGAGAAAGAATCAGCCACCTCCATGATCATGAACAGGCGGTTACCCGTCCGGTAGATCTCCATGGCGGTAATATCTGCACCAACAATGGCGTTTTTAATCTCCGGCCAGCCGTTTCCGGCGCTATGCCAACGGTCGTATTCGGCTATCAGTGATGGATCATCTTTAAGATCAAGTGCATAACAAAATCGTTTCATATATTGGTTTTTAAGGTTCAATAAATAGTTCCAGGCTTAGAATATTTTTTTGATCTGAACGGCATTCAATATGGCCTGGCCCTGGTGCGGAATGAAATCAATAGTGATACCCTGGCCTTTTTCGGCAGTGATGATGGTTGTGGAATAATAGGCCGTTGCCGGAAGCAGGTAATTGTGATTGCTAAGATCCTCTAAAATGGTTTTACCATTGATCTGTACATCAAAAGAGCGGGTCTGCTCTACTTCTTTGGCTACAGTTGCATCCAGGTTGTAAATTGATTTTTCGGCATTATTTTTTGCCTGAAGTTCGGCAAAGTGCAGGGTGACGGCGTATTCCCCGTCCGGTACGTCGGCTTTAAAACCAGTCAAACCAATGCGTTGCGTTTCATAGATTGCATCATTATTGGTATTAACAATGGCTTTGTCTGATCCAAAGGGTTGCCGGTTCAGTGAATTTAGCCGGAAAACCTGCCCGCCAAGATATCCCCAACTGCCTTTAGTATAAGGCTTTTCTGGAAGCCATACCTGCTGCATTTTCTGATCTACAAAGAAACGCGGATCACCTAAACTTACGTTCAATGCATCAAAGGTGGTATCATGGGCAAGGTCTGAAGCGATCATTTTGAACTTTACCGTCTGGTCATCTTCCAGTCCTTTCCCGTCTGAAGCCTTAATATAGTTGAGGCCATTACGAAACGGCACCTGAAAAACGGCAATATGGTCTTTGGCTTCAACCTTTTTTAACAACTTACCGTTAAGCCATAGCGCTACAAAAGGCTGGTTGGTGAAAACCACCACCTCTTGCATGGAAGTTCCGTCTGCGGAGGCGATCCCCGATCTGAGCAGCCATTGATTACCACCAAGTTTAAGGAACGGCACTTTCAGCAAATTTGCCTGGTAAAGAAAATAAGCTTCTTTAGGCTCGCGTGCATCAGTTGTTAATCCCTTGGTATTGATATGCGGTGTCGACTCGCCACGCCCTTCCGAGTTAAAATCGACCAGGTTCCATACCGCTGCGCCTGCAACGAAAGGCCTGGCCATGATCTCTTTAAGATCATGCATGTGATAAATCCGCTGATATTCAATCGTTTTATCAAACCGTACCGGATCTGAACTATGAGAGCGGATATCTGCATCGGCACCGAATTCCGTTACGATCAGCGGCTTATCCGGAAGGTTGGCATGATGCCTTTCCAGGAAACGTTCAAAACCTTCGAGCCCGCCACTGTACCATCCGCTGTAGATATTCCAGCCAACGATCTGAGGTACCTTAGTTAATCCGGTATTGTTATAGAGATCGAAATTACCGTTACAAGGAATCATGGTGAATCTTGCCGGGTCTTCGGCCTTGCTCAGGCTATCAATTCTTTTGGCAAGTTTGACAATGTTGCCAAAATATAACTGCCGCTCTTTACTCCCCTCTTTGTAATGCGGATGCAGCAGTACCTCGTTCATATACGCCCAGATGACCACACTTGGGTGATTGAAGTTCTGGTCGATCATCTCCCTTTGCATGTCCAGGCAGTTTTTATAAAAAGTCTCGGATTCATTAATCTCGTTGACTACCGGGATCTCTACCGAGGCAATGATACCCAACCGGTCGCAGGCCTGGAGAATTGACGGCGCCTGCGGGTAATGCGCTATTCGGATAAAGTTGGCGCCCATATTTTTAAGCAATACTATATCTCGTTCCTGTAGGGCTTCAGGAAGCGCGTTGCCCATATCCCTGAAATCCTGATGCCGGTTCGCTCCGATAAGCTTGACATGCTTTCCGTTTAAAAAGAAACCGCTATCGGCGCTGAACTTAAACCACCTTATGCCCAGGGAATTAGTTTGCTGATCGACAACCTCCTTTGTTTTGTTATTGATCAACCGCGTGATGACGCGATAAAGGTAAGGGTCATCGCATGACCAAAGGTGCGGTTTAGACAGTGCTTGTTTAACAGACACCCCTTCTCCGTCCAATTTCTGTTCAATACGGTCCACACTTCGTCCGTCGCGGTCTACAATCTCATTAATAATTTTATAGGCGCTACGGTCTTTCAGCTCTTTCACTTTTGTATTTGTGATAATCACTGCCATCTGTTCGTTCACACGCGGCGTACTAATCCTTAGCCCTGCCTGTCCCGGCCCGCTTACATCCAGATGAGGCCTACCGGTGGCTACCAGGAAAACATTGCGATAAATACCACCATAGAAGGTAAAATCTGCACTTAACGGAGGGACGCCAGGGTCGGCGCTGTTATCTACTTCGACCATAATCTGGTTAGCAGAAACGGTGTCGGAACTGAACTTAAGTAACTTGCTGACCGGAATAGAAAACGCGGTGTATCCACCGATGTGCCTACCTGCAAACACCCCGTTCACGAACACTTGGGTAACCTGGTTTGCGCCTTCGAAATACAGGTCGATGTTTTTGTCTTTCCAGTTTGCCGGTATATATATCGTCTTTTTATAGATGCCTTTTCCGCGATAATAACCTGGTTCATCATCATTCACATCCTGCGTATTCCAGGTGTGCGGCAAGGAAACCCGTTCCCAGCTAGTAGCATCGGCAGAGCCGGGTATATCTTTATGGAAGAGCCAATTGCTGTTAATGGATTGTACGATGCGTGTTTGCGCAAACGATAACCGGGCGCATAACAAAGGCATCAATGCCGTTAGCAATAGTTTTTTTATCATGGTTTATTTTAGATTTATCGTTAAAAGTTAGCACGCCGGTTCATAGGTAGTCCGGCGATAGTTGACGGTAAAGAACATGGGCTCAGTTATCCACCCAACAGAAACGTACCGCATCGGCGTTCACCAGGCTATCCTGCTCCCCGACGATGGAGATATAACTTTTGCTGCCTTTCACAAACCGGTAGCGGCCAATCTTCACCCATTTCCCTGAATCATGCTGGTTCAGCGAGGCATTTACAATTCCATCTGCAGTGCCAATATTCAAGGGTACTTTGGCCGCGCTCTCCTCATCTGCCGGAGACCAACAGAATACGTCATACTGCCCGGATCTGAATAAGTAGGGCCTGAATGTAAACGTGCCGGCACCGCCCTGGGGCTTACTCCTGAAGTTCATTTCATAACGCCCCTTCGGTTTTGTCTCTATCTCCGTCCATTTACCGGTAAAGGAGGTAAAACCCTTCATGTTATTGTCTATAATGACATCTTGGGGCGAATTCCACAAACCGTATGGGTTTTCTGCAAGGGATATCACTTGCCTTGCCGCTTTCAGCTTTTTCTGTAAAACAACTACATCCACCTGCTGTACGGCCGTTTTTTGCCTAACGGCTAAGGCTGCGGCGATGCCAGCGGCATGCCCCATAATCATGAACTGGGGCTCCATTCTGATAGAAGCAAACGCCATATGGCTGGCAGATAGGCAAACCGGCACCAGCAGATTCCTGCACTCGTTAAATTTCGGTAGCAGTGCACGGTAAGGGATTTGGTATTGCGCTACGGGGATAGAAAGGTAACCTTCGTTATAAACTTCATCAACCAGTTCCGGGAAGCGGCTCAGGCTGATGTAGCTTCGCTGCATTTCCCGCACATCCATATTGTAAGAGCCCATGCCAATGGCATCATATTTAACCGTGTCATCTTCCAGATCATGCTCTGTCATAAAATATTCGCCTTTCATGCGGCGCGCTTCCCTTACATAAAGCTGATGAGGAAAATTACCGTTATCTGTATACTCATCTTTACATAAGCCAAAAAGTTTCATTTTCTCACGCACCCTGGCGGGTATGGATGAATCATTGGCCAAAAAATAGACCAGCCCCTGAACATAATCTTTATGCCATTGCCAGAGTGAATCCCTCAGACGGTAATCTGCCTCCGGGTACCTCCAGCTTGATCCGTCCAATAAATTGGTTGAGATACCTGCCGAGGAGTTAATATCGCTTTTACCGTTAGGCAGCGTCGGAATAAAACGAACCAGGGGGTCTGCATCCGGCCTTTCTTTGTAATACCTTTTTACCAGTTCAAAATTAAGGGTATCATAGTGGAGCGGTTTCGGCCAGGGAACCATGTTTTCAGTTTTGTCCGTCCCGATCATACGAAAGCAATAGGATTGTATTCCGCCGTCGGCTTCGCCAATTTCTGCCATCGGCAATCTATTTATCAGCGGGAGAAGCTGCTTACCAGGTCCATCACGGTAAGGGCTAAGACGGGCGTCTATCTGGTGGCTGGTAAAGGTTACCGGTTGCCTACCCGCCCATTTTTCATTGTACTCCTTTTTACTTTCGCGACCATAAGTGTAAGAAACCCTGGCTTTAGCCATCAGGTCGCCTTCGTAGCCCGCGTCAATAAATACCTTTGCTTTCAGGGAGGTTCCATCCAAAAAGAACAGCTCGGTAATTATGCCGTCATTCTTCTCAACCCTTTCCAACCTTTTTCCAAATAGCACCTGCACTTTCTGTCTTTCCAGCCAGTTCGTTAAAATTTGTTCTGCTACCTTGGGTTCGGGCCCACGCCAATAAAACAACGGCGCATGGTAATATTCTGCTACCTTTTTATAAAAGTCCGCTGCCAACCCACCGATAACCGTGCGGTCGCCATAGTCGGTATGAGACAGTCCGCCGGTCAGCATACCGCCAATATATTTTCCGGGTTCTGCAATGGTTACTTTAAGCCCCTCCTGGGCTGCAGCGATAGCAGCCATGATACCAGCTGGTGTTGCACCATAAATAACCAAATCTGGTGAGTGTGCTTCTGCCGAAGCCGCCACACATGTAAAAGCAAATATTAAAGCGGTAAAAAGTCTTCTCATAAAGTTTAATGGTCGATCTAAATTTTACCAAGGTTGGCTAACAAGTAATCGATTATGCACCCTGCTGATTCGTAAGCTTTATACCATCAATTATTTTTTCCCGGCAGGGCATCGAAATACTTTATCAACCGGTATCTGTTGATGTTCAATTCACGCATCTTTGTAGCGAGCGGATCATATAGCTGATATCTATTATCCACCAGCCCCTTATTGGAATCCGTATTTGAATTATCGCCAGACTTCTTGCTCTGCGGGTCGTTATCCTGGTATTTAAACCAGTGCCACCCCACGCAATTTTTGGATTCAAGCAGTCCGAGGCAAAAATTTTGGTATGCTTTTCCGCGGTCTTCCTGTGTTTTTACCTGCCAGCCCGCACCAGACATATTAGGAAACCCGGTGTCCATCCCCTTCGTGTAGAATTCGGTTATGATAAAAGGTTTACCAGACCATTCGCCCCAATCGTGCATGCGCTCCACGCTTGGTGTCCAGGCACCGTAATAGTTTATTGAGATAACGTCGCAGTATTTTCCGGCCACCGTCATAAACTCAGGCGTATTCTTCTCGTTACGGTAAAGCCTTGTGCCGAGTATGAGGTGATTTTTATCAAAATGTTTCAGCGCAGCAGTAACTGCACGGTAGTAACTGTCTGCCGCAAAAGCCATAAATTCATTGCGAAGCTGCGGGGTCAGCTCATTTTCGCTGATTCCCTTTTGTTTCAGCCAGGCTAACGCAGCCTGCCGGTTAGGGTCGTCTTCATCGGGTATCGCTAAATATTCATCTATGTTGCTCGCTGCAAAAGGTATCTCATTATCGGTGAAGTAGCCGAATAGGTTGGGGTCATCCTTAAACTGTTCTATCTGGCTGGCCACCTCCTCACAATAGGAAGGGAATTCGCGGTCAAAAGCATAGATGAGCCCTTTTTTATGCCCGCTGTTTCCCATAGCTTTATAACCCTTCCCTCTTTTACTGCTGTAAGAGCTCATGAAATTAAGTATCACGCAATAAGAAACCGGTTTAGACGCTTTTTTATTGGCTTTGATGAATTCTTTATAGGCAGACCATGCCCCTATACCGTTAAAGCCTAACCCTTCCAACTGTTGCCCGGTCTTCTCTGTCCAATCCTCATCATTTTTGAAATCATCTCTGAAAGCGGCTTCGTTTCTTTCCGAATTACCTTTGACGACACTATTGATAGAGACATTGGTACCGGGATGCCCCTGCGGATCGATAATCCACCAGCGGCCGTCAATCTTTTCTGTACGGAAGAAATTGGTTGCTTTGAAGCGCTTACTTTTATCAAAGCCATACGTATCAAAGTCGGGTTCCTTCAGCGGGGTAAAATCCGTTATATTACCCACCAATCTGGTCTCGAAAGGTTTCCAATCACTATAAACAGAATTTCTGTCTTTATCCAGGCTCCATACCCTGGCCTCGACAGACTCTGACCGGTAATTGCCGCTTTGCTTCTGCTGGCATAAAGCGGTATTTGAAAATATCGCCAGCACTCCCAGGGGTGCCAGGTACTTCTTATAAATCATGTTTAATTGGTGGGTTAGTTTACAAGTTGCAAATTAGGGTTAAGTGGCGAATTGTTGCAATTGCTGATGCTTCAAACAGCATAGTCATTTGTTCATCTCCAGTTGATTTTACCCCCGGGTGCCAGGATATATCTGTCACGGGCATAAAGCAGGCAGTCCTGAGTAATTAGACATGCTCTTGTGATATAAATGGCATGAACAAAAAAGGCATTGGTTTAGGAATTTTGGAAAGCAATGAAACCAAATTTGAAGGACAACGCAAATAAGCCGCAGCTTAAACTGATCTACGTCGGATTACTTCTGATCATGGGTATTTTACTGCTGATCAGATTGCTCTGAATTTTGTAAGCATACCAATTATTTAAACCTTTTTATAACCTAAATTCAAAGAATTACTATGGTGCATTTTTATCCAAAATGGCGTTGCTGCTTTTTTTTGTTAATTCTCTACACGCTGTTCCTGACCATCGTACCCAGAACAGCTTATGCCCAAACCGGGGGGATCACGGTTTCAGGTACTGTTAAAGATGGCGACGGAAATACCTTACCCGGGGTAACCATAAAAATCCAAAACACGCAGACAGGAACAGTAACCGACGCTTTAGGTAATTACAAAATCAAAATTCCCAATGCTAAAGCCGTTTTGGTGTTCTCTTTTATCGGTTACAGTACCCAGTTAAGGCCAACCGGCAATCAGACCGTTATCAACGTGACTTTAAAAGAGATCGATTCCAAATTAAACGAGGTAGTTGTGGTTGGATACGGTTCTCAAAAAAGGCGCGACGTAACCGGTGCTATCGCCTCCATTAAATCAGACCAAATGGATACGTTTGCAGGCGGCTCTTTAAATACCAGCCTGCAGGGCAAAATTGCAGGTTTGCAAATCACTACAGATTCTGGCGAACCCGGCGCGGGCGCTAATTTCACCTTACGGGGGGTGTCTTCAGTTAACGGAAACAGCTCGCCATTGATCATTATAGATGGCTTGCCCGTTAATAATGATTCTTTTACATCTGCCCAGGATGGCGCAACATTCAGCCCGCTTAACGACCTCAACCCCTCAGATATCGAATCAATAGAGGTATTAAAAGATGCGGCAACAGCATCTATTTATGGTGCACGTGCATCTAACGGTGTCATCCTGATCACTACAAAATCCGGCAAGGGCCAGCGGCCCCAGATCTCCTTTTCTCAGAACGCTTCTTCTGTTGGCCTTTACCGTAAGATTGGCATATTGAACGGCCCCGAATGGCGCAGCGCATACACCGAAGCGATATATAATTCGACCGGGGCATTAACAACAAAAGTTTCCGTGATCGATTCGCTGCACCCCTATTACCGGGACTCTTACGACTGGCAGGATGTGATGTATAGAAGATCACTGCAATACAAAACGGACGTAAGCGTACGCGGTTCGTCAAAGGATAATGCGATGGACTATTACGTGAGCGCCGGCTTCCGTAACCTTGCCCCTATCATTATCGAAACAAATTATAAACAAGCCTATGCGAGCGCAAGAACAAATTATAAAATCTCATCTTTCCTGCGCGGTTCAACTAATTTCAATCTATCAAACTATACCTATAATCGCTTAAATACGGGTAACAGTACCTCCAGTGTGATGTTCACCTACCTGGTGACCATGCCGGTCTACAGCCCGTACGATCCGATAACGGGGCAGATCATCAACTTGTTCGATGGTTCTAAGCCGAGCCCGCTTGCCCAGGCGATATACAGTACTAACAAAATTGAGCGTTCGCGCCTTTTAGGTCAGCAAGAATTTGTACTCACACTGGCAAAAGGCCTGGATATCAGATCTACGCTCGGTGTAGATTACAGTAATACCAACACCTATTATTTCTCTCCTCCGCAACTATCAACAGCTACGTCGCCCAAATCGGTTTTCTCAATCTATAATCCGATCATTAATAATTCTTTGGTGAACGAGAACACCATTACCTATCAGAAAAGCTTCAATAATCATAATATTAACGTGCTTTTCGGGGAGTCTTACCAGTTCAATAAAACCAATAATCTGAATCTTCGCGGAAGCGGTTTTATCGACAACGTGATCACGACTATCGGCGGGGCGGCTAATATTGATCTGTTCACGCAGTCTATCACCCAGTCTGTTCTGCAGTCGTTTTTCTCAAGGGTGAACTATAATTATAAATCGAAGTATTTATTCTCGGCTTTACTGCGAAGAGATGGGTCGTCCCGCTTCGGTGCAGACAACCGATATGCCTATTTTCCTTCCGTATCTGGCGGATGGAGATTTACAGAAGAAAAATTCCTGAATACAAATAAAATCCTGGACGGTAAACTAAGGGCAAGTTATGGCATTACCGGTAACCAGAATATCGGCGACTATGCGTCTACCGGGTCATATAGCAATGCCGGGAAATATTTAGGCGCAGTATCCGTAATCTCTGATGGTTTGCCCAACCCCAACCTGAAATGGGAAACCACCAGGCAGTTTGATATCGGGACTGATCTGACGTTCTTTTCAGGACGGTTTAATTTGAGTGTTGATTACTACGTCAAAAACACGAATGACCTGCTGTTCAACGTACAGATTCCGTCGCAAACTGGCTACAGCACCATACCCTATAATTTTGGCGGATTAAGCAATAAGGGTGTAGACATCCAGCTTGACGGCATGCTTATTAACAAAAAAGTAAAATGGAGTTCGGTTGTAACCTTTGGCCTTAACAGAAACAAAATCACCTCACTTCCGGATGGGCAGGATTACCGTCCTACCGCACTTAGCCTGGCAAGGGTTGGCTATCCGGTAGGGGTATTCTACGGATACCGTTCATTAGGGGTTTATGCACACGACGCAGATAATGTATACAAAACAGATGCTAACGGCACGGTTATTCCCTTTAGAAAGGGTTCGGCAACAGGTGCAGTGTACAAGGGCGGAGATGAGATTTATCAGGATGTAAACGGCGACGGAATCATCAACGATAAAGACCTTCAGATTATAGGGAACCCTACCCCGCAGTTTTTCGGAGGCTTCCAGAACACGGTAAGCTACAAATCATTCTCATTAGCGGTATTCGTCAACTACGTTATCGGGAACAAAATATTCAACAACCTTACCCGGTCAATAGACGGTTATCAGTTCGATGGAAATTATACCATAGACCAGGTACGGCGCTGGAAAAAGCAGGGCGATATTACAGACGTGCCCAGGCTTGTTAAAGGCGACCCGATGGAAAACTATGCACCCTCAAGCCGCTTTGTGGAAGACGGATCATTTATCAGGGTACAAAATCTGACCCTAACGTACCGCCTTCCCGGGAAACTCTTAAGCCGTGTGGGTATCAGAAACGGCAATGTGGGTTTAGGTGTGAATAATCTGGCCGTATTCGGGCGCTACACGGGTTACGACCCGGAAGTCAGCGCTGGGAATAATCCTTTAGGGTTTGGGATCGATAACGCATCCTTTCCAAAATCCAGATCTTACAATTTGTCATTAAACATCAGTTTCTAAACGATGAAAACACTTTTGAGCATTAAACATATACGTCTAATCGGGATGGTAATGGCTGTACTTTTAACAGCCGCGGCTTGTAAAAAAATAGATTCAGGCCCGATCACTTCCTACTCTAGCGATAATTACTGGCAGACACCAGCCCAGGCATCCGCTGCGTTGAACGGGGCTTACAAGGCCTTGCAATCAACGTTGAATACCGAGTTTATTTATTACGGCGAGGCAAGATCTGATAATCTGGTACTTGCGTTGCAGAATAACAATGCTTCTATAAGCGTGATCAACAATACGCTTAACGTAAACAGCAATTTTACAGACTGGGGCGGGTTTTACCAGGTGATCAAACAAGCTAACCTGATCATCAGTAACGTCCAGCTGATGAAAGCGAACGGGCTTTATACCAGTACCACCGAATATAACCGGGTACTTGGCCAGGCATATGGGTTAAGGGCGCTATGTTATTTCTGGTTGGTGAGGATATGGGGCAACGTTCCTTTAATTACGCAGCCTATTACCGGCGATATTATCTCTTTTCAAACACCGCGAACGGATACAGTAAAGGTATACAACCAGATATCAACAGACCTGATACTTGCAGGTAACCTGCTGCCATCCAGCTATACGGACGTGATGCAGAACCGTGCCATGCTGACGAAGGGGGCTATTGATGCGATCCAGACAGATTATTACATGCACCGGAATAATATGGACAGCGCGCTGATCACTTCTGCCAGATTTGTGAATAGTTCAGGGGCTATCGTAAATTCTAACTACAGGCTTACCACGCTGTATGATCCATCGATCAACTATTTCGCATCCCCCGCCCTGATCGATAATTCTGAATATGCGCAAATGTTCCAGACCGGATATTCGGCCGAGTCGATTTTCGAAATTGCATTTAGCTATAACGAGGGGGCAACGTCCGGAATTTATGGCATCTACGGTAGCGCCGGTAATGCGCAATTCAATGCCAGCAATAATATCCTCGCAAAATTTGACCCTAATGATATCCGCACGGTAGCAGACCTGAAGTCGCTGAACCAGGTGTTTAAGTTTTTCCCAAAAGGAACTTTCAACACCGTTACCGGTAATGATAAAAATGTGATACTCTACAGGCTTGCCGATATTCTTTTGCTGCGTGCAGAGGCATTAAACGCAAAAGGGCAGGTTGCTAATGCGTTCACACTGGTTAACCAGGTACGCGCAAGAGCGGGCGTTCCGGCAATTGCTGCGTCGCAATATAACGCCTTCTCAAGGGTGCAGGCAGAGGATTTCATCTTGGATGAGAGGGCCCGCGAGTTGTGCTTTGAAGGTAAAAGGTGGTTTGATCTGGTGAGGACCGGCAGAGCAATACCCATCATGAAGCCCATCAACGGGCTTAGTGACCCTGCAAATATATTATGGCCGATCAGCCTGAACGTGATCAATCAAAACCCATTGATAGAACAGAACTCCTATTACAAATAATCATGAAAACGAGAACGCTTACCATATTTAGTTTAACGTTACTGATCTGCACATCGCTCTTCATGACCGCATGTAAAAAATTCAGTTTGTTAAAAGACGAAGAACTACCCAGTATCCCCGCAGGTGCAAATCTGAAGAATGAAACCATCTGGCAATTTCTCTCTGACAATGATTTTCATTCCAATGATCTGACAAAGGTTGGTCTGTATGGCAAAATTGTGCAACTGGCAGGATTACAAGACCTTTTTAACAGTGCCGGAGATTATACGGCCATCATTCCGAGCGATGGCGCTATCAATACCTTCCTGCAATCTTTAGGCGCCCAGAGCATCAATGATGTATCGCCTGTAGTCTGGAAAAATCTAGTATTGAATAACCTGATCCCAAAACGGGTAAGATCTTTTGACTTACCGGCAAACCAGGCGCAAGTGTATCTGACCGTCAGCCAGGACTCGCTTTTTCTGACCAGGACCCCAAGCTCCACCAATCAGTATGTACTTTTCGTCAATCAATCAAGCACCGTAAATTCTAACAGTGTGATCGTGCGTACCCAAAATCTTGAATTCAAGAATGCTATCGGGCATGTAATAGACGGATTTACGTACTATGTACCAAAAACAAAAGGCGCTGATCCGGTAAATCCGGGCAGTGTCAGCTATGCCACCGATACCATTCCTATTACAAAAGATTCTTACGTTAATGCCGGCACCACTACGCTGATGAATACCAATTATGGATCATTGATCTATATGATTGTGATGAACACGCCTACCAACATGAGTTTTACCCGCAGGGCTTTGTTGCAGTTTCCAATCCGGAAGCCATCCTTCAACAATCGCATCGGTTCGGTCAAAGTTGCCGCATTCATTAATCGTATAGATGGCGCGGGTACCATCACCGTACAGGAAGATCAAAATGTCGACTGGCAGGAAAACAAGGTAACCTGGGCTAACGCGCCGGTACCGGGCACCATTCCATTATCCAGTTTCCCGGTAACTACGGCCAATAATTTTAGTTGGCAGTACGGAACAATTACCTCGGCCTATATGGATGCGCTTGCGGCGAACAGAACCTTTATTAACATCGGCCTGTTTACCACCAGCAATACCATCAATTATCAATTTGCCACCAAAGAAGCCGCGGCGAACAGACGACCATATCTGCTAATCAGCAGTGCTGCCAACACGGTGCTTAAGGACCTGGTTAATAATGGCCTGGTTGTAGACAGCAAGGTAGGTTATAAAACCATCAGCACCGATGACCTTAGTTTATCCGGGACGGCCGATAATAATATTTTTTATACTGTAAAAACATTGCCTGCAAACGGCTCTCTGGTGATCAATAATTTACCTGCCAAGGTGGGTAGCGCATTCTCTCAGGAACTGCTAAAAAAAGGCGGGGTAAAATATCTTTATTCTGGAAACGGCGGTGCTGACAAACTGGTATTGGAAGCCAGCGACTTCCAGAACGGCTACTATAATTCGCTGATCAATCTTAACATAACTATTAATTGATAACCCAACATCCCTGGCCAATTAAAATTGCATTGGTCAGGGTTATGGCTATTAAACGCAAAACAGATCTTACAAACAGTTTAAGCAACATCCTATGCCGAGAATTCCGTGGCAGCTCTTCGTATTTTATTTATCCACCTTACTGGTCAGCTGTTCTGACAGAGTGCTAATTCACGGTGTTGCAGACAGGGTATCCAACAACACCAATTTCTCATTAGCTAGCCTCGGTGAAAACACAAAGCCGTCCAGGTATAATGAATGGATGTACCAGAATTTCATCATCATGGAAGCGATGGATCAACTTGGCCTAGTGCTTAATGATAGTAGCTATGCGAATTATGCACGCAAGAACATTAACTTTTTTTGTGCCTATCTGGAAGAAAGAAAAAGCACCAGTCAGCTAAAAACCCTTGACTGGTATTTGCATCCGACTGAAATGTGGCATTGCGGCATGATCGCTGCTTTTGCTGCGCAACAAAACATACTAACCAACCAGGAGAAGATCAACGGACTGAAGACATTTCAGTCTTTTTTATTAACCGCGCCCAAGTTAGCGAATGGGATGTTCGTTAGACAAAAGGGCGGCAAATACAGGACAAGAGCGGTGCAAATCGATGATATTTATATGCTTTCGCCTTACTGGGTGCGAATGTGGCAATCCACCAAAGACGTTCAGTACCTGGATAAGGCAATTAGTGAAACGTATAACTATTTCAATTACCTATGGGATGACAAAAGCCAGCTAATGCATTGTTTGTGGCTGGAAAACACCCAAAAGCCTGCTTCCCACTTCTGGGGCCGGGGTAATGGCTGGTTTATCATGGCCCTTGCAGATCTGCTCAACCATCTTCCCTATGATCACCCGCAGCGCAAAAGATTGATCGCGATATTTAACCAGGTTGCAAAAGGAATTGCCAGGTACCAGGATAAAGATGGCTTGTGGCACCAGGTATTAAATGTTCCGGAAAGTTTTAGCGAATCATCCTGTTCCGGCATGTTCACCTATTGCATTTTAAAAGGCGTAAACGAGGGGTGGTTAAACCGCTCTTTCAACAAAACAGGTATGAGGGGCTGGCGGGGACTGAAAACTAAGATCACCTCGGGGCTTGAAATAAAAGACACCTGCCCGCCTACTGATATGAGCGAGGATCTGAGCTATTTTTTAAACCGTCCGCGCGTTACCGACGATCAGCATGCAATTGGGCCATTCCTGCTTGCAGGGGGGGAGGTATTGAAGGCGCGACGGTTATCAAAACTAAAATAAGCAACCTATCAACCTTGTTTTTATGGTCGCTTCAGGTCGGCAGACAGGCTAAGTAACTCCGGGAAACAGTCCCTTACGATTAAATCGCTGCTACTTTTTTTTGATCATACAAAGAAACGATTGCTAGCCAGACAAACCAGGGCGAGCCCAATATCGGGCTTTACATCAAATAACTGAACTACGGTTCATTCCAGGCAAGAGGGATATATCTTTTAAATTAAGTATTACATATTTATGTTTTTTTTACCAAAGCTGCATCAAAGGGTATTTCTAAGGGAATCGAGTATGGTTATCGGCATGTTGATCTTCACCGTGTGCCAGCTAAAAGCGCAAGGTTACAGGGAGATTGAACAGCTAAAAAAGGGCTGGTTTTTTGCAAAACAGGAAATGCCCGATGCTTTGAGCAGTCAATTAAACGGCCCGGGGTGGACAGAAGTAACAGTACCCCATGATTGGGCTATTTCAGGTCCTTTTTCGAGAGACAATGATCAGCAATCGGTAAGGGTGACAGAAGATGGCGAGGCTAAAGAAAAACTAAGGATTGGCAGAACAGGTGGACTGCCATTCTTTGGCATCGGCTGGTACAGACGTCTACTTCCTATCACCGCTAAGGACAAGGGGAAGAACATCACGGTTGAATTTGACGGTGCAATGAGTAACGCCCGTATCTTCCTGAACGGGAAATTTGTTGGCGAATGGCCTTATGGGTACACTTCCTTTCAATTTAACATAACCCCTTACGTTAACTGGAACGGTATAAACGTACTTGCTGTCCGCCTGGAAAACCAGGAGCGTTCTTCCCGGTGGTATCCCGGTGCGGGGCTATACAGAATGGTCCGGCTGGTTAAAACAAATGCCGTGCATGTAAGCCATTGGGGCACGTTTATCACAACACCCTCAATCACTTCGCGAGAAGCTAAAATCAATATCCGGACGCAGATCTGTAACGAATTGCACAACAATAAAGCCATTGTTATCCGGCAAGAAATATACGATCCTAAAGGCCATATAAAAGGGAGTTCAGCTTCGGTAAAGCACTTAAGCGGTAAGCTAAACGTATCCAACCAGATCGTAGTTGCCAACCCCGAGCTATGGTCCGCAGAACATCCGGCGCTCTACCGTGTCAAAACCACCGTCCTTTCGTCATCGAAGATACTCGACGTTTATTACACTACATTCGGCATCCGCGACATACGGTTTTCGCCAGATCGCGGTATGACGGTCAACGGTATAAAAACTAAACTAAAGGGGGTATGCCTGCACGATGACCTGGGCGCATTAGGCATGGCGTTCAATAAAGCGGGGCTTAGGCACCGGTTGAAATTATTAAAGGCAATGGGTTGCAATGCTATCCGGGGCACACACAACCCTCACGCACCTGAAATGCTTAAACTTTGTGATGAAATGGGGTTCTACTACATTGATGAGGCATTTGATGAATGGCGAATTCCCAAAGTAGAGAACGGCTATCACCGGCTGTTTGACAACTGGGCGGAAAAGGATTTACAAGCAATGATTGAGCGGGACAGAAATCATCCGGCATTGATTATGTACAGTATTGGAAATGAGATTAAGGAAGCCACGACACCGGATGGAGCTGAGATTGCGAAGTATTTGACCATGATATGCAAACGTGCCGACCCTACACGGCCGGTAACAGCAGGGATTAATGTACTTGAACCCGCTATTGACTATGGATTTGCCAAAGTACTGGATATTCCCGGCTGGAATTACAAACCAGAACAGTATTCGCGCATCCACCAGTTATTGCCGGATAAGCCGCTCTATGGTAGTGAGACGGCCTCTACCGTCAGTTCCAGGGGGGCCTATCATTTGCCGGCTGCCAAAGCGTCTATGAAGATTTGGCCAGACAACCAGGCCTCTTCTTATGATCTTGAATATTGCAGTTGGTCGCAGCTGCCGGATGTGGAATGGATGAATCAGGATAAAAATAAGTTTGTTCTGGGTGAGTTTGTCTGGACAGGGACAGACTACCTTGGAGAACCCTCCCCTTATAACGACAACTGGCCTAGCAGAAGTTCTTATTTCGGGATGATCGACCTTGCCGGGCTGCCTAAAGACCGGTATTATCTTTATCAAAGCCGCTGGAGCCGCAAAAAGGTTTTGCACGTACTTCCGCACTGGAACTGGCCAGAACGGGTTGGAAAAATAGTGCCCGTATTTGTATACACCAATTATCCCGAGGCCGAATTATTTATTAACGGAAAAAGCTTCGGCCGAAAACGATTCAAAACGGATGAACTGCTCAACCGCTACCGGCTAAGGTGGGATAGTGCCATTTACCAACCCGGTGAACTGAAAGTGGTTGCCTATGATGCTCATGGCCGTATCGCAGCAACCCGTTCGGTGAAGACGGCAAAAGAACCCGCACGGATAGTTTTAGAGGCGGACAGGAATAGGCTGGTCAAAGGCGTTGACGATCTCTGTTACGTTACCGTAAAAATAGTAGACAGGGAAGGCAATCTTTGCCCTGATGCAGAAAACCTGGTTTCTTTTGAGGTTTCCGGCTCCGGAACTTTGAGAGCAGTAGATAATGGCAACCCTGCAACCACCGAACCTTTCCAGGCAAATTATCGCAAAGCCTTTAACGGGAAGCTGATGGCCATTATTCAAGCGGGTGAGCATAAGGGTATCATTAAGATCAGAGCTTTTGCAAAACAGTTGTCCCGCACAGAAATAACCGTCAAAGTGCGCTGAGGAATATTTTCGGCGTCCCCGAGAGTTAAACTATTCGTGCTAATCAACCCCAGGGCTAAACATCGCAGTCCATTAAATGCTTTGATACCAGAGGTAAAAATTTCAATCCCGTTTTATGATTTAGCATTATCGGATTCTGCTCCGTAATAATCTTTAGGTGTTTTGCCAAACTCCTCTTTGAAACACTTTCTGAAATAGTTAAGGTCTAAAAAGCCAACCATGTAAGCCACCTCACTGATGTGATATTTTTTTGTGGCCAATAGTTGGGCAGCCCGTTTAAGTCTGATCCCCCGGATGAATTCGACCGGGGTTTGGTTGGTCAGCGCCTTTATCTTTCTGTAAAAAGTCACCCTGCTCATGAATACCTCTTTCCCCAGATCTTCAACACTTAGTTTAGGGTTGTCTATCTGCCTTTCTATCAGGCTCATAATCTTTTCTAACAAAAGCTCATCTGCAGAGTTAATGGCAATATTTACCGGCTGAAGGGTGATCTCTTTCTTGTAACGGTCCCGTAGTTTTCTCCGGCTTTCGAGTAGGTTCCAGACTCTTCTTTCCAGGAGTTTTACGCTAAAAGGCTTGGTAATGTAATCGTCTGCGCCGGTATCAAAACCCTCGATCTTGTAAATAAGCGGCGTTCTTGCAGTTAACAAGATAATAGGGATATGACTGGTCCGGGTATCTTTCTTCAGCGTGGAACACAACTCGGTACCACTTACTTCTGGCATCATGATATCCGATAAAATAATATCGGGGATAAGCTGAAATGCTTTTTCGATACCTTCTTTACCGTTGACTGCCACTTCAACAATAAAACTATTTTTAAAATAATCAGAAAGAAAAGTGATCAGGTCTGGGTTATCTTCAACAATCAATAGAATGGGTTTCTCTTCCAGCCACTCGCGCGGTTCAGCTAACTGTTCGGTTATTAATTCGGCATCCAGATAAAGGTCTTTTTCCTGGTAAGCGGCTATGTCCTCACTGCTCTTATAATCCGAAATGATTTCATCCGCTTTATACTGATCCTTACCCATCGGTACCGTAAAGCGAAAACAGGTATACCCCCTTTTTCCGTCGAGGCCCTCCTGGCTTTCAACAGTAATAGTCCCTTTATGATATTCAACAAGTGTCTTTACTAAATTAAGCCCGATACCATTCCCGTTAAGGTTAACGCCATAATTGTCATAATGGGCAAACTGATCAAATATATGAACGATCTGATCGGCGGGTATGCCACGGCCATTATCCTTTACCTCTATTTGAAGCTGTTTCTGATCATTGATTTTCTTCAAGGTTATCAGCACGGTTCCGCCTTCCGGTGTGAATTTAAGCGCATTCGAAATCAGGTTGAACAATATCTTTTCGAAAATCTCCCGGTCGAACCAAAGCCTGATCCTGGGTTGTTCGGCCTCCACCTCTATCTTAATACCCAGGTTTTCTGCATGGGCTTGAAAAGAATACACCACCTCTTTTACAAATCTTACGATATTCCCTTCTGCAACCTGAACCTTCGCCAGGTTGCTTTCAAACTTCCTGAAATCCAGCAGTTGGGTAATCAGCTTCATCAATCGCTCGCCGTTCCTTTTCATCAGCATCAGCTGATTGTTAAACTTATTATTTCCCTGATTGGTCTCGATCAGGTTTTCCAAAGGTGCCAGGATCAGTGTGATCGGTGTTTTGATCTCGTGGGATATGTTGGTAAAAAAATTCAGTTTTTGCTGATAAAGTTCCTGCTCTTTCTCGCGTACAATGTGTTCGTAAGAAAGTTCGTTCTTCAGCTTAGCAGTTTTCAAAGAATAGTAATAATACAGATAAAGCAAAACACTCATCACGGTGGCATAAATGATAAATGCCCACCATGTTTTCCACCACGGTGGAAGAACAATGATCTTCAGGGTCTTTGCCTGCTCATTCCATACCCCGTCATCATTCGATGCCTGCACTTTAAAATTGTATTCGCCGGCATCCAAACTGGTATATGTTGCAGACCGCTCACTCGTTACGTAATGCCAATCCTCATTTTTGGTTAAACCTTCCAGCTTATACCTGTAGTGGTTCTTGCTGGGATTAATATAATTGAGCGCCGCAAACTTAATACTAAAATAAGCCTGCGCGTGAGCCAATACAACCTCTTTACACTGATCAATCGCTTGCTTAAGCGGAGCATCCGGCGCACCGACCTTTACCCTCACATTATTAATTAAAAAATCCGTGAATATCACTGGGGGACGGTAACGATTGACAGCAACATGTACCGGGTCGAAGAAGGAAATGCCGTTAATGCCCCCGAAAAACAAGGCTCCATCCGGTGCTGTAGCGCCAGAGTTGGGGTTGAACTGGTTACTTTGCAGCCCGTCCTGAAAATCGTAATTTAAGATATTGAAGTTTTGAGCCCTGAACGGAATTGAAAAATTTTTGAATGTAAGTTTTGACAACCCTTTGTTAGAGCTAACCCATAGGTTGCCCGCTTTGTCTTCGCAAATATCCTGAATCACATCATTGGCCAGGCCTTCCCTGGTGGTAATATGATAAAACCTTCTGGTAGCGCGGTCGAAAAAGTTCAGCCCTCCTCCTTTTGTACCTATCCAGACACCTTGCCGCCGGTCTATGAATATAGAAAGCACACTACTGTTGCTCAGGCTATACGGATCATTCCGGTCATAAATGAATAACTTAAACTGTTTTCCATCAAAGTAGTTTAAACCCGCCCCGGTACCGATCCATAAGCTCTGGTCCTTATCCCGGCATATCTTGTTCACATGATCGCTGGCAATACTGTTGAAACCTGCACGGTGGGATAACCGGCTGATTATTTTTGAGGAGCGCAGCAACAACACGCCAGATCCATTAGTGCCAGCCCACAAACCTTTCGGGGTTTCTTCTAATGAATAAACGCCCCCGGTTACGGGAATTTCGCATTTAATGATGGCGCCGGTCTTCATATCCATGCGCCATAAGTGGGTAAGCGTACCTATCCAAAGATCGTTTCCAATCCTGAGCAGGCTTTTGACGGTATTGGATGCCTCTGGTTCGATGGCACTGAAACGGAAATTACGGAAGGTATTCTTTTTGCTGTCATAATGATCAAGCCCTTCACTTTCCATTCCCACCCATAATGAACTATCAGCCCCAACCGCTAATGCATTCACCACCTTGGAAGTCAGGCCCTGACGGTCACCAAATTGTTCACCTATCATATTAAATACACGCGCCTTGCCGGTGGTCATATCCAGTCCGCCAGAGTAGGTGCCTATCCAATAATTACCGGCCTTGTCTTTAGCGATGCAACGGACGATATTATGAGATAGCGAATAGGGATCATACTTATCAGTGGTATAGAGCGTTTGGGTTCGAAGCAGAATGTTATAAACCAAAAGGCCGTTTCTGGTACCGAACCATATTTCTTTTTCGTTCCTGACGAATATATCGCGGACAGAACTGACTACCGGGAAACGGTTAAACAAACCAGAAAACGCAGCCAAAGAGACCAGCTTATTTTGTTGCCGTTCATAAATAAATATGCCGCGCGACTCTGTACCGATCCAGACTCTCCCCTGTTTATCCTCCCTGATGGTACGGATGAAGGAGCCCGACAATGAGCGGTCTTTGACCAGGATACCAGGCAGCGGAAGTATACGTGTTGTAAAGGGATCCAGGATGACCAGACCATTTTGCTTACAAAGCCAAAGCATACCTTTTGAATCGCAGAAGATACTTTGTATCCTTTGTAATTCTTTGCTTTGGAAAGTGATGAGCCGTTTTCGCTTGCTATCATATTTTTTCAGGTTTCCGAGGCATCCTATCCAGATATCGCCAGCGTTGTCAGCAGTTATAGAAGTGATATAATTTTGCGGGCTTTCTGCTGTCTTTAACGTTTCCGTCAACCGGGTAAACCGATCCTTATCGCGGTCGTACCTGCTTAGCCCGTTTGCAGTACCAATCCACATGTCACCGCTTTTATCCTCAAAAATGGCGTTGATCTGGTTTCCGCTGATGGATAAGGGATCCTGGTTGTCATGCCGGTAGGTGGTAAATTCGTAACCATCAAATTTATTCAGACCGTCCTCTGTTCCTACCCACGTCAAACCCCGGCTGTCGCAAAGGACGCTCAATACCGTATTTTGAGACAACCCCTGGTTAATGGTGTGATGCTTGAAGTTCAAAGTCTTCGCCTGCGCTTTACCCGTTCTAAACACGCAAAGAAACACGAACAACATTATCGCAAAACGCTTTAAGCTCTTGGAATCAATTCGGAAAATCATCAAAATTAGGCTAATCGGCTGATCTAATGTAATTGGTTTGCCAATAGATCTGCAAGCAATTTAATTAAACCTTAGCTTAAAAAGGCATTACAAATATTTCATAGAGCATTGCTTATTGCTCAAATAAATTTTAAGAAACATACTGTCAACAATAGCTACCATCACCAATAGTATTTCAGGCAGAAAACGATCCTCATTCCGCTATCCGGAACCAAATGTTTAATGCATTAACAATAATCATTGGCCTGAACTATTACACCTGCCTTTTTGCTGCAACAGGCATGAACGGAACATCTCAGGAAAATCAAAATTTGTATTGTTCACTCCATACAGCCAATGTTCAGAAATAAACCTTCAAATTACAGGAGAATAAAAACAGCTATTCTTCCACTACTTTTATCATTGGGTCTGGCCAGCCGGGCCCAGGATCTAAAAATTACACCTGGAACGTACAAAGCTTCCTGGTCTTCTCTCGAGAGCTATAAACAGGCCCCGGATTGGTTTCGTGATGCCAAGTTTGGGATATGGGCACACTGGGGGCCGCAATGCGAACCCGAGGCCGGCGACTGGTACGCCAGAAACATGTATATCCAGGGCAGCAGACAATATCAACTGCACGTGAAGCGCTACGGCCATCCTTCCAAATTCGGGTTCAAGGACGTGATCCATCTTTGGAAAGCAGAGCATTTTGATCCGGAACAACTGATGGCGCTTTACAAAAACGCAGGCGCCAAATACTTTGTTGCGCTAGCCGCACATCACGACAATTTCGACCTATGGGACTCAAAGTATCAGCCCTGGAACGCTGTTAACATGGGGCCGCAGAAAAACCTTGTAAGCAAGTGGGCAGATGCGGCAAAAAAGGCAGGGCTTCGGTTTGGGGTGTCTATCCACGCCCGAAGCGCCTGGAGCTGGTATGAGGTTGCCCAGCTAAGCGATACCACCGGCGCTATGGCAGGGGTTCCGTATGACGGAAAACTGACTAGAGCAGATGGAAAAGGGTTGTGGTGGGAAGGTTATGACCCGCAGGATCTTTATGAACAGCGGCATACCCCAAGCATTTATGCACGCGACCGTAAACTGCAGAGTAAGTTTCCGGGGGAACCCGCTTCCACGGCTTACAACATGAAATTCTATAATCGGGTGCTGGATGTAGTTGACAAATACGAGCCGGACCTGGTGTACTTTGACGATTATAAATTACCCCTGGGCGTTAAGGATGATCGCGAAAAATATAGCTTAAACCTTGTCGCAAATATTTACAACAGAAATGCTGCGAGGCACTCGGGGAAAAACGAAGCCGTTATCAATACCAAATCACTGACCGGCTCAGAACAAAAATGCCTGGTGAATGATCTTGAAGTCGGCACCGAGCGTTCTATCAACCCCATTCCCTGGCAGTCAGATGCCTGCATAGGTAACTGGCACTACCAGAAAGATGTACATTATAAAGACGCCAAGAGCGTTATACACGCATTGGCGGATGTGGTAAGCAAGAACGGCAACCTCTTGCTCAGCGTTCCGATCAAGGCAGACGGAACGCTTGACGATCAGGAAAAAAAGATACTGAAGGAAATTGGGGAATGGATGGCCGTCAACGGAAACGCCATCTACGGTACACGCCCCTGGACCAGGTACGGTGAAGGTCCCTCGTTAGAAAAATACATTCCGGACAACGGAAAAGGTGCTATGCCGCTTTTCAGGAAAAAGAGTGATGCCTATACTGAAGCAGATATCAGGTTTACACAAAAAGAGGGCTCACTGTTTGCCATTTGCATGGAATGGCCGGCCTCGGGTAAGGTATGTATCACTTCATTGAAAGGCATCAGCAAAGAGCAATTGGATGCAATAAAAGCAACTATGCTGGGTTACAACGGCCCCCTTGAACTGAACAGTACTTCAAAAGGACTTGAAATAGCCTTGCCATCTGCCCCCCCAAACCCGATAGCTTATGTTATCCGGTTAGATGGCTTAACCAAATAACGCCTCCATTTTATCACAAAACCAATTCATAAAAGATCACTTAACCAGAAATTACGATGAGAAAGTATTTACCCCTTATGCTTATTTCTGTAGCCTTATTCGGCGCAGGATGTAAAAAAAACGCAGATGCGTTGCTGGAGGCCAAGTCCGGCGATAAGGCATATCATGCCGGGCAGCAACTCAACACCCTGTCCCCTGGTACAACTTATTATATAGACCCCGCCGGCGCTGATACCAGCAGCGGCACAAGCGAATTGACACCCTGGCAGAGTTTAGCAAAAGTTAATGCAACCACCTTTAATCCTGGTGATCGCATCCTGTTCAAATGCGGCGGAACGTGGTCTGGCCAGTTACGCCCTTTAGGCTCAGGTGCAAGCGGTTCGCCCATCATTATTGATAAATACGGAACAGGTAATAAACCGGTGATCAACGGGCCGGGTACAAAATCTTCAGCAGGTTTACTTTTATACAATCAGGAGTACTGGGAGATCAACAACCTTGAGATCTCTAATTACAGTAGCGCAGGTGGCATATCGATCCGTGGAATTTTAGTGACCAATACCAACCTGACCGTGCCGAAAAACCACGTTTATATCCGCAACTGTTACATACACAATGTCAATTCCGATTACTCCGCTTCAGGTGTCCCTAAAATAACCGGTGGCGTGATCTTATACGGATATTTCGACGATGTTACCGTTAGAGATTGCTACGTTAAAGATTGTGCTACCGAGGGCTTAAGAACCTATCCTTACGGATCAGGAGCCACCAGATCCACCAATATTAAATTCATACGCAATACCGTTGAAAACATCTATGGCGACGGAATTGTACTTAATACGGTTTACCAGGCCCTTGCCGATTCTAATATCGTTCACAATGCTTGTATGGACGATGTTAATAATTTTGCCGGTTGCTGGACATTCAATAGCATCGGGTCTGTTATCTCACATAATGAAGTTTACGGCCTGACCGGCGGGCTGAACGATGGTGAAGCTTTCGACGCCGATACAGATGTGGACGGTGATATCTACGAGTATAATTACTCGCACGATAATAACAAAGGGTTCATGCTATTTATGCCTAATGCAAAAAATGTGATTGTACGTTATAACATTAGTGCCAATGATGTGCTGGGCGGAACAAAGCTGATAGACTTTAAGCCAACGGGGACAAGTAACAACATTTATAATAATGTTTTCTACATCACAAATAATATCACCAACGTATTTGAGCATGCGTTCCATGGTAACTTTAAAAACAATGTGCTTAACGCTTCGGGAACAGTGACTAACTTTTCAGAAAGCGCTATGAATTCAGGGTCGGTTCTTAATAACAATTGCTTTTATCCAACAACCGCTCTAACCACCAACTGGAATACAGGTTCTCATTCATCAAATGTATTCTCGAGTCCTGCTTTTGTATCGCCATCCAGCTATTCGATGGGGCTGGCAAGTGCAGCGGCTTTTAAGTTAAGTTCTGCCTCACCATGTAAAACGGCCGGGGTTGTGATTACCAATAATGGCGGTATAGATTATTTTGGCATAGCGCTTTCTACCACCACTAACCCGGATATCGGCGCAATAAAATATTAGACTAGTTATTAGCAATAACCTTTCGTATTTGCCCCTAATACCTTAATCCAGACACCATCCGTAAAAATTTGAGGATCTTATATTGCTATGTTCACGTAGGAATTACCGGTCGAAACGGATGGTGTTCTTTTAATTTAAAAAAATGAAAGTTTCAAAAAAAATAGCTTCCTCTTTACTCGTTCTGTCTATAGCGACCAGTACGATGGGCCAGTCGAATAACGAGCCAAACAAGGGCAAAAAAACAATAAAATATACCGCATCCTGGGAATCACTTGAGCAGTATGACTGTCCGGAATGGTTCAGAGATGCCAAATTTGGTATCTGGGCACACTGGGGGCCACAATCTGTCCCAGAGCTTGGCGACTGGTACGGCCATTTTCTTTACAAAGCGCCAAATGAAGCTAACGAATGGCGAATTAAGGGCGGTATTAAAGCAAATGCCTACCATCTTAAAACTTACGGACATCCCTCAAAATTTGGATACAAGGACCTGATCCCTTTATTTAAGGCCGAGCATTGGGACCCAAAAGCGTTGATGGAGCTTTATTATAAAGCCGGCGCCCGTTATTTTATGTCCATGGGGCAGCATCACGATAATTTTGATATGTGGGACTCCAAATATCAACCCTGGAATGCTGTAAACATGGGCCCCAAAAAAGACATTGTTAAGGGTTGGCAGGAAGCCGCAAAAGCACTTCAAATGAAGTTCGGCGTATCCTTCCATGGTTCATCTTCGTGGAGCTGGTTCGAACCCAGCCGGGGAGCCGATCTGGATGGGCCGCTAAAAGGAGTACCATACGACGGAAATCTGACTAAGGCTGACGGCAAGGGGCTATGGTGGGAAGGTTACGACCCGCAAGACCTTTACTGCAAACCGCACCAACCAGGCGCACCGCCGGATTCTGCCTTTAAATTAAAATTCCTTAACCGGGTATATGACCTGGTTGACAATTACAAACCCGACCTGATCTATTTTGACGGCGGGTTCCCTTTCAAAGATCTTCGCATCGCCGCTCATTTCTATAATAAAAGCCAGGAATGGAATAATGGCCGTAATATGGCTGTAATCAATGTTAAGGGCTATTCGCCCGAAAAGCAGAAAAGCTTTGTGCATGATATTGAGAACGGCCAGAGCGATACCATAAGAAGATACCCCTGGCAAACCGACACCTCTTTTGACGGCTGGTTTATTTCCAGGGATGCCTATACTGCATCCACCAAGCAAATTTTACAGCAGTTGGCGGATATTGTTAGCAAGAACGGAAATTTGATGCTGAACATCACCCAAAAATCAGACGGTACAATATCAGAAAAGGCAGTCCAATTCTTAAAAGAAATGGCTGCATGGATGGATATCAACGGCGAATCCATCCACGGTACACGGCCATGGAAAATATTCGGTGAAGGACCAACAAACGTTGTAAACGGTGAAGCTAATAAAACCCAACGGTTAAAGTATACTTCCGAAGATATCCGTTTTACTACCAAAACAAATTGCCTGTATGCCATACTAATGGAATGGCCGGATAGTAAGGTAACCATAAAGTCTTTACAAAAAGGAAAAACGCTATGGTTCGGCGACATTAAGGAAGTTACCTTGTTAGGATCATCTGAAAAGTTATCCTGGTCTCAAAACAATAATGGGTTAACAGTTTCATTACCTCAGACACCAGATTCAAAACTAGTGCGTGTATTGAAGATTTCCGGTCAATAGCATAATAGAACTATAGTATACTTTCATTTACATCATCGGTTTGTAAGAAAATGGATTGTCTTTAGCTTTTTAAAAGACCACCGTTTTAGATTTTCCTGTATATGCTACTGTTTTGTAGGTGTTACTGTCTTCATTCAGATCTTTCAGCGCAGGGGCTATAGTTACTCTAAACTTACGGCTTTTAAGCAAGCCCGGGAAATCACCATGGCGGTCGCCTATCGTTAGTTTTTTCTGCTGGTTATCCCAGTGGAAGGTGATGGTACTGTATTTACCCTGCTCATAGTTGTAGCTGTCGTTCTCGTCTTCATACAGGGTAAAATCGCCATCCGCACCGGGATAAATCCGGATATCGAGCACATCCCACTTCTTTTCTGCAGCATACTGAACTTTTGGCCCCCATGGGATAATTGATCCTGCTTTTACGTAAAGCGGCACCACATCAATAGGCGCTTGCCTTTCTATCGCTTTGCCACCAGCAATTTGCTCGCCGGTCCAGAAATCAAACCATGATGAATTGGTCGGCAGATAAACCGATCTGGATTTTGCTCCCTTTTCAATTACCGGTGCAACCAGGAACGACTTGCCGAACAAAAACTCGGTATTCAGGTCCAGCACTTTTGTATCACCAGCGTAATCAGCTGCAAGCGGACGTAAAAAGGATGCTGCTTGGTTTGTTACATTCCACCCGGTAGCATACAGGTAAGGCAGCAGACGATAACGCAGATTGATACATTTTTCCTGCGCATCAAAGGCCCAATCGCCCCGTTTACCAAATTGATAGATCTCGCGGGGTATATCCGTTCCGTGCGAGCGCATCATTGAAGTAAATGTGGAGAACTCCATCCAGCGGACATACAGCTCCTGGAAATCCGGGTTCATGGCTCCCCCACCCTGTCTGAAACTACCGGCAAAGAACCCACCGATATCTACATTCCAGTAAGGCAGGCCGGTAAGACCGAAATTAAGCACTGCCGGTATCTGCCTCCGCAGGTTTTCCCAGTTAGACCCTAAATCGCCGCTCCAGGTATCCGAACCGAAACGTTGTTGCCCCGCGAATGCAGAGCGGGTTAACAACATCACCCGTTTTTGTGTTAATGTTTCGCGTTGATGTTCATACACCCCTTTGGTATGCTGAAGCGGAAAAGCGTTCAACCAGTTTCGATAAGTACCCAGGTAAGTTGGCTGTTCCCAGTCGCTTTCTTTAATATTGATATGATCCGGTTCGGTTGAATCCAGCCACCAGGCGTCGGGCCCTAAAGAAAATACGCCTTTATTCAGGTAAGACCAGTAAATATCCCTGGCTTCCGGGTTGTATACGTCGTAAGGTTTTGCACCGCTGTTCGGCGGCCAGGTATCAAAGTTGATCAGCATATTTTTCTTACTGAACTCTGCATACTGCGGCGTTTTTGGGCCGAAACCTGGCCAGGAAACGATGAATAAGTGTGCATTCATCCGGTGTATGCTATCGATCATGGCTTTGGGGCGTGGATAGGTTTTCGGGTCGAAAGCCATCGCATTCCAATTACTGTCCGGTCCCCAGTACTGCCAGTCTTGCACAACACCATCTATCGGAACTTTTAATTCCCGGTATTTTCTGGCTACTTCAACCAGTTCGAACTGGGTTTTGTAGCGCTCGCGCGATTGTATAAAACCAAAGGCCCACAATGGTTTCATGGGAACCTGCCCGGTTAACGTACGCATTTCTGCAACCACACCGTCTGTCCCGCGGCCTGCCATCACGTAATAGTCTATATTATCACCGCGCTCAGAATCAAAGGAAGTTTCCTGCTTGTTATCGTTAAAAGTAGTGGGCGAATAATTGTCCCAATACAAACCGTACCCTTTAATAGACTGAAAGAAAGGTATACAAACGCGGGTATTACCTTGCTGCAGAAACACTTTTTCGAACCGCTGACTCAACTTACCGTTTTGCTGCTGGCCTAAGCCGTAAATCACCTCCGTGGTATCTAATTTAAAAGCTTGCCTTACTTCATACATTTGTTTGCCCTTATCATCCATAGGACTAAACTGGGCGCCGTAATCCTTTTCAGATAAAAGCGCTTGACCTGAAGGTGTTTCGAACCATACTTTACCAGTCGCGAGATTCAGGTAAGCGGTTAACTTGCTGCTTTTAATAGCTACTACATTGCTATTACGGGTTACGGTTAACGGCACGTTCTCCGGCTGTTTAATTACCGCAAGGCTGTTCTTTGTAAAGTGATGCCCGACCGGAAACTTTTCTACCCGGGCAATAGCAGGCGAGTAGAACACGATGTTCACAGAAACGCCGTCTATAACAGCTTTAACGCCTTCTTTTGATTGCTGATAGTTCTGCGCAAAAAGAACAGAAGGCATCGCGATACAGGTTACGAATAACCATTTATACAGATTTAATTTCATTGTTTATACGTTTAGATGTATGTTACTCATCAGGCCCCTACCTGTGTTGATTTTATCTTAAAAGCTTTACACTATAAACCGGTGCGGTTCTTTTACCACCAGTTGCAACGAATTTCACTTCGAGTACTTTGTTAGTTTTTGCTAATCCATCCGGCAGTTTAAATTCTTTGGTCACTACCGCTTCGGCAGCATCATCCGCTACATTAATGTGTGTGATGTTTTGTCCGTTGATGTACACATCAAACTGACGGTCGCGGTCTTTGCCCGAATAACTGATCTGCAGTACGGTAGTTTGTGAATTCCCCCCGAGCTTATAGCTAAAGAAATCGCCCGCATCGCGCCAATGTCGGTTATTGATGATCCCTGTGTTTGAATTTTGCGAGTTAAGCCCATGGTCAACTTCGGGTTGCTGTTCACCAGCATTTACACCATCTACTATCCTCGAAGCAAGGCGGGTGCTTAGCTTGTCCTCTGTTTCCAGTTGCTGTTCACGCTGTGAAATGGAATCAGCATTGGCTACAGGCCAATAAAGCATATAACGCGCATCATGAAGTTTATAAAAAGGAATCAGTTTCAGGTTTTTGTATTTCGCCTGGTAGATCAGTGGCGAGATGCTGAAGTTTGCATTACTGCCTTTTACCGGAGTAAGCGCGGCAGCAAGGTCGCCACCTTTATCAACGATCAACGGCGCCTGGGAGAAATCATACAGTTTACCACGGGCAATATGTCCCCAGCGGCTGTCGTCTGCTTTCAGGCCCAATAGATCAGTGGTATCAGTTGGCGCAGCTAACACAATCGGTCCGTGCAGAAACGATACCCATCCGGAATGGTCCGGCAGGTATTCTACCGAATTCTTCATGGGCAGTGCTATTGTGACCACATCGCCGGTTTTCCATAGCCGGTTAACTGCCAGGTAGCCCTTAATCCCATTTTGTGCTTTTACTATTTTGCCATTAACTTTAATAGCAAACCCACCGGTTGCCCATGATGGTTTGCGCACAGACAGATTAAACTGTTGCGGCTTTTTAATCGTTACCATTAGTCGGGTGCTTTCACGATCTGGAAAGTTATTTTCCTGTTTTAAAGTTATTCCGTTGTCGCTCCAGTTCAATACCGATGGAATGAACAGATTGACGTAGATATCCTTTCCCTGATGTGCGTATATCAGCTCGCCATACTTACCATGATTTTCCATACCGGTACCCACGCAGCACCAAAAGCTTTCATCAGCGGTGGAATATACCCGGTAATGCCTTGGGTGGATAGGTGTAAAGTAAACAAAGCCGCCTTCTACCGGATGCTCTGACGATAGGATGTGGTTGTACAATAACCGCTCGTAAAACTCCATGTACTCCGGCGAGTTGTCATACAAAAACAGCATTTTGGTCAGCTTCAGCATGTTGTTGCTGTTGCAGGTTTCCGGCCCCTGTTCAGATTCCAGCATGGGCAGAAAGTTATCCGAAGGGTTAAAATGCTCGCGCACACTATTGCCGCCGATGGAGATGGTGCGGTTATCGACTACGGTTTTCCAGAAAAAACGGGCAGCAGTATGATAGGCGGTATCCTGGTTCAATTCAGAAATACGTTCAAATCCTATAATCTTTGGAATTTGGGTATTCGCGTGCAAGCCGGTGAGTTTATCCTGACGTTTTTCCAGCGGTTGCAAAATTGCCTGATGACAAAATCGCTGTGCCAGTTTCAGATATTTTTTATTGCCGGTGATATCAGCAACATCTGCAAACACTTCATTCATGCCGCCGTGCTCTGTATTTAACATACGCTGCATTTGCTCTGGCGTTAACCCCGCGGTTTCTTCGGCTGCCCAGTCTGACAGTTTAACCAACACTATTTTGGCTTTTTCATTATGCGCCAGCAACCAGCAATCGCGTAAACCGGCGTACAGCTTATGCATATTGTACCAGGGCACCCACTTTTTGTTGAAGCTGCTAAAATCGCCGTTCTTCACTTCGGCCCACATGGCCATCCCTCCCGGTACACCGCCTACATAACCATTCTTATTATTCTGCTGGCAGCGGGCCAACTCGTCTACCATGTAATTAATCCTTTTTAAACACTGCGGATCGCCGGTGGCGGCATACATTTGTGCCAGGGCGGTAAGGTAATGTCCGGCGGTGTGCCCATCCAAACCGCTATCTTCCCAGTTGCCATAGCTTTTAGCTTTGGGCGTTAAACCGCTTTCCCTTAAAAAAGGAGCCAGCAGCCGATCCGGATCAAGCTTCAACATATAGTTGAGATCGGTTTGCTGGGCAACCAAAAACGGGCTTGATAACAGCTTGATATCTTCTAAAGGAAATAGTTCAATTGGTTTGCTTTGGGCTGAAACCCTCGAATTGATCATTCCGCACGCCAGTGCGAGCATTAAGCCATATCCAATTCTCTTTCTGTTTTTCATTAGTGAATATTTAGGTTCTCAGATTTGTAGATCAATATATTTTCGAATGCCAGCAGATCCATATCCGTTTTCAGGAAACACGATACCGCATCTTCGGGCGTACAAACAATCGGCTCGTCCATTACATTAAAGGAGGTATTGATCAGTATAGGGCATCCGGTTACAAGATAAAAAGCTTGCAGCAAATGATAAAAGCTTCCGTTAAGTTCGTCAACTGTTTGTACGCGGGCAGAATAGTCGACGTGGGTAACAGCCGGAATAGTAGTTCGTACTTCTTTAAGCGTAGCTACGCCAACTGCAAAGCTATCATCTTCATCCCCATCCAACTGCCATTGTGATACGGGCGCGGTGAATAACATATACGGACTGGCAACCCGCAGATTGAAATATACATGGCAATACTTTTGCAGAACTGCGGGAGCAAAAGGCCGGAACGACTCGCGGAACTTAATTTTAAGATTCAGCTTTAATTGCATACCCGGATCACGCGGATCGGCCAGTATGCTTCTTGCGCCCAATGCGCGCGGCCCAAACTCCATACGGCCCGAAAACCATCCAACCACCATTCCGTCGGCAATTTTTTCGGCCACGGTTTTCAGGTAACTATCGGGGTTAAGCTTATGATACCTGATGTTTAATTTGTTAAGCGTATGCGCTATTTCTTCTGCACTAAACGCTGGCCCCAGCAACATCTGTTGCATCTGATTTTCATCGCCAATTTTCCGCTTATTTTGCAGATGTTGATAGTAGATGAACAATGCCGCACCTACCGCTCCCCCTGCATCTCCGGCTGCAGGTTGTACCCAGATATTTTTGAATATGCCGCTTCTGAGCAGTTTGCCATTAGCTACACAATTCAATGCGACACCGCCCGCCATACATAAATTTTCGCAGCCCGTTTTCGCTTTTATATCCCGTGCTATTTTAAGCAAAATTTCTTCGGTGACGTTTTGTATAGATGCCGCCACATCCATGTGAAACTTAGTGATGGTTTCGTCTTTCGCCCTGATCTTGTTCCCAAATAGCTTCACAAAGTTTTGATTAACCATGGTTAACCCGGATGCATAATTGAAAAAATTCATATTGATCCGGAAGGAGCCATCGGCTTTTACATCTACCAGGCATTTATAGATAAGCGAGCGGTAAACAGGTTTTCCGTAAGGGGCAAGACCCATCACCTTATATTCATCGCAATTTACCTTAAAACCCAGGTAGTAAGTAAAAGCAGAATAAAGTAAGCCTATCGAATGCGGAAAATTAATGTATTTGATCCGGTTAGTATTGTTTCCATGGCCAACTGCAATGGAAGAGGTAACCCATTCCCCGGCCCCGTCAACGGTTAAAATGGCCGCCTTTTCAAATGGCGATGCAAAAAAAGCAGATGCTGCATGCGAGGAATGATGTTCGCAAAACAGCAACCCTCCTTCCCTTTCTTTCCAGTTTTGATCTATTTGTTGAAGGGCTTTACTGATATTTCCCCGGGTAAACAATTTATCTTTTATCCATATGGGCATTGCTTTCAGGTAAGCACGTAAGCCGTGCGGGGCAAATGCAAAAATGGTATCCAGTAAGCGTTCGAACTTCAGGAAGGGCTTTTCATAGAATACCACATGATCTACTTCTGTTAAAGCAATACCTGCTGCAGAAAGGCAATATTTAATTGCGCTTTCGGGAAACGACGCATCATTTTTAATGCGGGAAAAGCGTTCTTCCTGAACAGCAGCCACAATAGTCCCGTCTTTTACGAGACAAGCCGCACTATCATGATAATAAGCAGATATACCCAGGATATACATTAGAAAAGAGAGTAGATGAACGTGGACAATGCGGTGCTTTGCGCGACAAACAAAAACAGGCTCAGCAGGATTATCAATGCCAGAAAAGGCCACATCCAGTACTTTTTCCGTTTTCCTAAAAATACCCAGAACTCGATCAGCGTATTCATACTTTAATATTGTTTAGTCGGGTCAATAGGTTCCTGTGAATCTGTTATCCAGTAGGACCGGGCCTGCTCATCAAACTTTAACTGCAAAGGATCTTTCTTAAATACTTTATTAAGCAAACTTAGCGGCGTAACCACCAGAAAGTAAAGCAGTGTCAGGATCACGCCGGTGAAAACCTGGGCCATTGCCCGTCCACACCGTTCTATCAGCATACGCGGACCAGCCAGTATCATTGGCGAAAACAGCGTGATCAGTAATAAGCCACACAGTGCTGCTACCAGCCACAGGTTGACACTACCAGTCCGGTACCTGTTCAACACAGTTGCCGTTGTTATCCCGACAGAGATGCCCAAGCCAAAACGGCTGTTATCATTCCATTTCTTCATCTTCAGTTACCTGTAGTTATTTGCCACCTGTGGCTCCCCCATCTTCTCGTAATACCCGGCTATCTCCATGCGCAGATTCTGATTTTGCGGTTGTGCCGTCAGTTCCTTTTTTGCTTGTACCAGCCTGGTCACCAGCTTCAGCATGGGCTCATAATCGGCATTCATGCCATTCTTTGCTTCCACAACTTTCAGCCAGTTCATCGCTTCTGAGGGCTTGTCCAGCTTCAGGTAAAGCAGGTACAGGTTCTGCGCATTTTTGTAAGACGGGTCTATCTGATAGCAGCGTAAGAAATAATATTCGGCATCCTTTACTTTTCCCAAATCGAAATTAAGCCGGGCGGCATACATGTAATAAGTGGTATTTTCGGGGTTCTCCAGCAGCACCGCCTCTGTGGCTTTCAACGCCTGCAACTTATTGCCTGTAGACATACTGCCCTTAAAAAGCTGATCCATCGCCATTGCCCATGGCAGGTGATTTACTGAAAGCTGACCTGCCAGCCGCTCTTCCATTGATTGCCCTAAATTGAAATCTTTAGAAATAGGTTGATTAAAAGGCCACCCTGAACGCAGGATCATAATCTGGTAAATGCCGGCCAGCGAATCTACTTTGGTAACAGGCATCTTGGCCAGCAATGTTTTAAAAGACATTTCCCTCGCGGTATCTGCATGAAAGACGCCTATTTTCTTCAAGGCTTCATAAAACCCGTCTGACAGGAGTGCATAGCCCAAAAGATTGGGATGGACATGTTCCAGCAGGGTTTCATTACCTAAAATACGATTAGCAGAATGTTCTTCAAAAAGATCACGTGCGTTTACTACGTAAACACTGGGTTTGCGTGCCGCCTGTATAATAATCTGGTTCATAGCTTCCGGCGCGCGGAAACGCAATTCATCAAAATCCTTAGCAAGTAGAAAATGCTTCTTCGCTTCCGGATAATCGCCTTTTTTTAAGGCATCGGTTGCTGAATTGAACTCCCTGTTAGCAGAATAACGGTCTGTCGCAGAAGTGCTGATAAACGGTTTCAGGTCTTTTTCATTACTCACCAGGTTACTGATCAGTAGCGGAATATGCTTTTCAGAAAACAGCGTGGTTAGCTGCTGCATGTTGGTTTCAAACTGCGTGATACCTTTTTTATAGTCGTCGCCATTGAAAGGCATCTGTTGTTTACCCACCATCCGCTTCATCAGGTTTTCACTCAGATTAACGCTGTTTGAAGGTTTGCCACCCGAGCGTATGCTGAACAAAAGGTTCTGCACCAATTGCACCGTTCTGAAACGACGCAACCACACCAGTGAATTAATTAACCCGCTGCTGCTCCCGATACGACTGGTAGAACCGACACCCAAAGCGCCATAGTATTCATTGTGCCCTACGTATACCAAAACAGCGTCGGGCTGATAGTTCACTACCTGACGTGCAAAGTTTAGTACGGTGTAAGAGTTAACCGCGGTTAGCGCCAGGTTAATCACCTCAATTTTCTGATCGGGCAATGAATGCATTAAACGGTAAGCCAGCCACCGGTGGAAAGAACCATTGTGAAAATAGGGATACCCCGCAGCGGTAGATTCGCCAAGTACAAAAATCCTTAAGGTTCCTGTTTGCTTCTGTTTTTCAAATGGCTCGTAGAATCCTTTGGTAGCGTTGATGGTATCAGAAAAAAAAGGATCAGATGCATACCTGTTCATCACCAGCTTTGATGGGTCTGCAGGATATTCCACAAATAAAGAGGTATCATGGCCGTAGCCGAAACCCCGTAGCAGCAATTCGATAAAAAGAATAAACACAAGCGGTAACAGGCAAGCCAGCAGCTTAAATATGTTTTGCTTTTTTAAGACCCTTTTCATCGATAATTACTACTGTTTCAATTAAACAGGGCGGCTGTAACCGCCCTGTTTCTTTTCTTATTGCATTCCCGGTTAATATCCCGGATTTTGCTTTAAATTACTATTTGTGTGCAGTGCGCTGGTTGGTATCGGCATTAATGTTCTGTAATCACCATTGGGAGAATGCGATAACCACGATTTTTTTGTCAGCACCCCAAACCTGATCAGATCCTGCCTTCTGCGTCCCTCCTGGGCAAACTCCCAACCCAATTCATCAAGGAAACGGCCGTATTGGATATCAGAAACGGATTCGTGGGTGGTGGCCAGGTGATTGCGCAATCCGTAATCATAAACTGTTGGCCCGGCCAGTTGCGCAGCCGTTACAACGGCTTTGCCCGGATTATTAACAAAATTGCGCTGGCGTACTTGTGTTACCAGACTGGCGGCAGTAGCGCCGTCTCCGTTGCGCAATGCAGCCTCCGCTTTCATCATCAACACATCTGCATACCTAAATAATGGAAAATCATTGCTCATGCCCACTAATTCGCCCTGCTGGATCTCATATTTTCCTAAACGGAAACCGTGTACCTCCTGCGACGAATCGACGCCTGGTAATTGGTTGATATAAGCCAATGGCTTTCCACTAAACTTATCCATGGTACCCATTAGTATGGCACCGCTGGCTGTATACTGCTGCCCTTGTATCCAGTTCGCTTTCAACCGGTTATCATCAGGGTCAAAAGTGTTGATGAATTGAGGCTCTGCACAAATACCTCCCCAAGGCGAATTTTGGAAGTTATACGTGGCCTGGTTCTCTGGCTGCAAGGTTTCCATATGCAACGTCCAGGCGGTATTGCCGTCAGCTGTATACAAGTTGTCAAAAGGAATAGCAAAAATAATTTCCTTAGAACCCGAGTTATTGGTGGCGAACACGCTGGCTTGCACCGCTTCCAGATTGAACAATCCTGAGTTAATGATCTGGTCGCAAGCGGAAATACAATCTGTCCAATGCGCTGTGCCTGTGTAAACCTGCGCGTTCTGGTACATTTTGGCTAATAAGGCCAGCGCCGCCCACTTATTAAATCGACCGTAGGTGGTACCATCGTTCTTCTGATTTAACAGCGGTAAATTGGTGGTGATTTCTGAAATGATGAAATTATAAACATCGCTACGGCTGCTTTGCGTTGGCAAAAATCCAGCAGGTACATCAAATTTGGTAATGATGGGTACATTTCCAAAGAAATCGCACAACGGGTAATAGAATGATGCACGCAGAACCTTTAACTCCGCCATTAAACTATCTTTCCCTGAAGTAATCGGGATCAGGTTATTTTGCAACTGGTACAATAACCGGTTACAATTGGTAATACCGGCATAGGCGTTCGTCCAGATCTGGTAACTATTGTCGTCATCGGCTGTCCACTTATGCTCATGCATCCGGCGATAGATACCACCGTCAACCCAGCCATTTGGCCTTGCAGGGATTACCTCCTCATCGCCGGCGAGTTCATTGGTTCGCCAAATGGCGTTTGCACTCCGGCCAAGTTCCAGTGTCCGCCAGTTGGTGTACGGTACCCCCACCAGGGCAGCAACGTCGCTTGCTGTTGGTTTAAACTCGCTGGAAATAATATTGGCAAAATTCGTGTCATTTAGTTTCGTACATGAGTATCCTATCAAAACGATGAGGACAGTCATGGTAAAAAGATATGCTTTTTTCATTTCTATTTTCTTCATGGTTGATACTTTAGAAGCTGGCTGATACGCTAAGGTTGTATATGCGTTGCGACGGATATACGTCTCTCGCATCAATGCCAGGGCTTAAGCCGCTCAGATCAACTTCAGGATCATTTCCTTTATACTTGGTAATAATGAAGGTATTCTGGGTGGAGCACGCAACTCTCAGACTACGGATGTATTTTGTTTTCAGCTTTCTGAATGTATAACCTAAATTAATGTTATCGATCTTCCAGAAATCACCGTTTTCAATGTAGTAGCTGTTAAACTCCTGCGCTACGTTTTTATTCAATACGGCCACCCCATAAATTTTATCATATGCGCTGGCCATACGGTTGTAGTTCATTATACCCGGCAGTTCGAAATCTGCACGTTGCAGGTTGGCGATCTGGAAACGGAAGGCACCACGCATAGTGACGCTGAAATCCCAGTTTTTGTAGTTAATGGTGTTGTTCCAGCCGGCATAGTATTTAGGAAGACCGTTACCTACAACTTGCTTATCTTCAAAGGCGTGTTTAAACCGGGGATCCGTATATGTCACGGTACTTCCGTCCGGTTCCTGGTAGATCCAGTAACCATCTTTGGTTATACCTACTACTTTGAAGGCATAGAAGTCGCCGATATTATGTCCAACCTGCACAATATTCGTAAAAGTTGTTGCCGGTGGACCGGTGCTGCCGGCAGTAAAGTACGGTAGTGTCGCTTGGTAAAGATCGTTAGAAAGACTTACGAGTTTATTTCTATTGGTTGAAAAATTAACCGTGCTGGTCCAACTGAAATCTTTGGTTTTTACGGGAACAAAATTTACCGAAACCTCAATACCTTTATTATTCAGGGTACCCACGTTGGCTTTAGTACTGTTATAAAGATTTGGAGGGCTCGGCACTATGTAATCATAAAGTAAGCCGGTAACGCGTCTGTTGTACAAATCTACGGTACCGTTAATCCTATTTTTAAGCAAACTAAAATCTAAACCCAGGTTGGTTTCATGCTTTTCCTCCCAACGCAACGCGGGATTAGCATTTTGACTTGGCGATAGCGTTTGAATCCATTGGCCGTTATAAAGAATATAATTTCCGTACCCTAACAGACCTACTGCCAGGAAGCTCTGGGAAGGCTGATTACCGGTAACACCGTAACCAGCGCGCAATTTCAGATCATCAAACAGGGTTTGATTCTCCATAAATTTCTCTTTGGTTAAACGCCACCCGGCCTGTAATGAAGGAAATCTACCATAGGGCTTACTTGCACCATAAAACTGGCTTGCACCGTCTATACGCATACTGGCCAGCAACAGGTACTTCTCTTTGTAATTATAGGTAGCACGGGCAAAGTAGCTGATCAGATTTGTTTGCGTCCTTTTGCTGCTAATAATGTCTTGACCGATCTTTTGGGCTACCCCTAACTGGATCTGGTTATATCCGAAAATATCTGTTGGGAAGCCGTGGTTAATAATGCTTGTTTCAAAATTATTATAATCCTGGTATTCGTAGCCGGTAAGTACGGTAAAACGGTGATCGCCGAACGAGCGGGTATATTCGGCAGACAAGTTCAAGAACCGGCTAACCGCTTGGCCCTGGTAAATCCGTGCTACACCATTTTGCTTATCACGCAAAGTAGAAATGTTTTGATGGTTCTCATAAGAAAGGTTTTGATAGCCTGATTTGGTATATGAACCTGTTGCTGCTAATCTTAACCCTTCAATCGGCAAAAACGAAATGGTTGTATTATACCTGCTACTAAAAGCGCTGTTAGGCGCGTCAACAGTGTAGGCATCAGAAACCGGATTTTGATACTCAAAGTTATTGGGTTCCTGGTAGAAAGTACCGTCCGGCATTACTACCGGTGCCGTAGGGTTCATACGCATGGCCTGCCGGTAATCATAATAATTGAAATCGCGGCTATTGAAATTCGTTTGCAGCAAGCCGAAGTTGAACTTTAATTTACCATCAAACATAGAATGGTTAATATCTGCCCTGCCGGTAATTTGGCTATGATCTGACCGAAGGAACATCCCGTTTAATAAACGGTAGTTGAAAGAGGCCGTATAATTAGTTTGACCATTGCCTCCACTAAAACTGGCGTTCTGTAGCGTAGAAACCGGAAATTTCTTAGTGATGGCATCCAGCCAGTCTGTCGAGCTGCCCTTATCGTAAGATGGGTCGCGGATCCCGTCCTTGATCTGGTCGCGGTAGTCCTGGGCAGTAAGTAATTTGGGGCGCCTGGTGATTTGCCCGACACTCGCATTTCCACTATAATCTACATGTGCCCCATTTCTGCCCTGGCCCGATTTTGTGGTAACGATAATTACCCCGTTAGAACCTCTAACACCGTATATTGCCGCCGAAGAACCATCTTTAAGCACAGAAATTTCTGCTATGTCTTCTGGCGCAACCGTAAGCAGATCACCCGGAATTCCATCAATGATAACAAGCACGCCGGTATTCGCACCGAGGATCGTATTGTTACCGCGAAGTTGAATTTGCGATTGCGCATTAGGGTCGCCAGAAGGGTTTGAAATACTTAAACCCGCAACTTTGCCTCTTAAAAGTGCAGCGGCGTCTGTAACCGGGCCAGTTACAAAGTTTTCAGATTTTACAGTGGTTACGGCACTGGTTACGTCTGCCTTTCGTTGCTGACCGTAACCGATCACCACTACTTCGTTCAACGATTTCAGTTGCGTACGCATTTGTACATTATAAGCTGTACGGCCGCCAACTATCTGTACCTCCCGCGAAGTAAAACCAATGAAAGAAAAAAGCAAAGTACCCTTCCCATCCGGTACATTGATGGTAAATTTTCCATCTACATTGCTTTGGGTTGATGTATTTGATCCCTGTAATTTGATAGTTACACCGGGGAGTGGTTGGTTGTTGTCATCCGTAACCTCACCGGTTATCTTTACGTCGGCTGCCTTAGTTGTCTCTGCTAATGGCTTCCGGTAAAGAACAATCAGGTTTTCTTTTATCTCATAACCTAATGGCTGGTTAGTAAAACACTCTTTCAGGGCATCGGCCAGCGGTTTATTCTTGAATTTTGCCGTAACGTTGTTGGTCTCGGCAAGCATCTGGTCTGTAACCAAAAAATGGTAACCCGTTTGCTGCTGGATGTGTTCCAGCACCTGCGCTAGTGGCATAGCTTTGGCAGAAAGGGTTAGCCTCTGGGCATTGCCGGCCAGCGACACCTGCAGAAAAGCTGTTACCATTAAAACGTAGGTCAATTTCATTATAAGAAGGAATTTTCGGACGCAACAAGACCTTGTATGCCTTATAGAAGCATAAAGTTTCATATCTTTGATAGTTTTGGTTTAAATCGGTAAGTAATGCTGTTAATTAAGTACTGTAGAACCAGACACTCTGGGCCCGGGATGTTGCAGCATCTTGGGCTTCTTTTTCCGTTCTACTTTTGGTAGAATCATTTCATAACAATTATCCTCCTTCCTTCTATTTTAAAGTGAACGGTTCTGGTGAGTTCCAGCAGGTGAAGCACATCTTCTATCTGAGCGGAACGTGGGATTGTGCCTAAAAAGCCCTCATCTGTTATCTTTCGCGTGTAATCTACTTCTACGTTATACCACCTGGATATTCTTCGCATAATGCTTCGGATATCCTCATGAGCGAAGTTGAAATTTCCATTTTTCCATTCGACAGCCTCATTTGCGGCTACCTTCAACACTTTGATATGACGACCAACGCGGGCTTGTTGCCCAGGTTTCAACATTTTGGCTTGCATTCCCTGGCTTACTTTCACAGAGCCTTCTAACAGTGTTGCTTTTGCAAATGGTTCATCGGCATAGGCATTGACGTTGAAATGCGTACCGAATACCTGCACAGTCATTTTTTCAGACACTACTTTGAACGGCCTGCGCTTATCTTTTGCAACCTCGAAATAACCTTCACCAAGGAGTTTTACAAGCCGTTCGTGGGCAGGGAATTGCACCGGCGTTTCCAATTCGGTAGCGGCATTTAACCACACTGCAGAGCCATCTGCCAGCACAACTTTATACTGCCCGCCTTTGGGCACAGTTACTTTTATCTGCCTGGAATAGTTGGATTTTGTTATAGTTTGACGGAACCGCACTTCCCCGTCTTTTACCTTCACGATAGTGATACCGCCATCCTCTGCTAAAACACCGTTTGGCACATGTTCAAGGGCAATTTTCTGGCCGCTGCCGAGTGTCAGGTACGCTTGATTTCTGCCTGGTTCAATGCGTACCGGTTTTACTGCTAATTGTTGTTTTGCCGGCGCTTGTTTTTGACGTTGAAAGAAGAGTGCACCAATACCAATAAGCATCAGTACGGCGGCGGCTTTAAAAAGAGTAGAAAGGACGTGATGTCTGCGTTTGTGATTGAGCAAGCTTGGATCCGAATCATCCAATCGTTGTTCTATACCACGTTTCAACCTACCGATGAGCTCCTCATCCCCTTCTTTTGGATCATCAACGGCAACGGAATAATCTGCAAGTTCATCAAGCACTTCAGCAACCTGATCCGAAGGAATGGTCTCCAACCATTTTACAAACTCGGCATGCTCCTCCGGGGTAAAGTTGCCATCCCTGAATTTTTGCAAGAAAAGTGCGAGTGCCCTTCGTTTCATATTATAATGACGAACCAAGACAGAGAAAGGACCCCTAGGCGATAAAATTTATTTGAAAAGAATAAAGAAAATTAAAACAACCAGATCCAACTGTACACTGATATAACTGCGGATAAAACTTAAACCCTGATAAAGCTGTTTTTTGACAACTGATTTTGATATATCAAGGTCTGCCGCAATTTCATCCAAGGATAGCTCATCTTCTGTCCGCATCAGCACAATCTGCCTCCGTTTGTTTGGCAACAGATTAATGGCTTCACGCATAATATGCAGATACTGGTTGAATATGATCCGGCTGTCAGCTCCGTCAGCAACTGCTTCTTCTTTAGGTGATATTTGCTGATACACGCGCGCTTTCATCTGCTCTTTTCGCAAATGATCTAACAGCATGTTTTTTGCACATTTGAAAAGATAAGACCTGATGCAGAACACCGCATGCAACCTTTCACGATTTTCCCACAACTTAACAAACAACGATTGCACAATCTCCTCTGCTGTCTCCGCATCACCACATACCAGGAATACATAATTGTGAACACTTTTAAGATACCTGGTATATAATGCCGCAAAAGCATGCCTGTCGCCATTAGCAATGGAGCTAATCAGCATTTCGTCATCTGGCTGCCGTCTCATAGGGGTCTTCTCTAACTTCAAAAATTAAGTGTCTTAAATACACTTATTAAACAGGCCGTGCGGCTTTACTAATAATTGGTAGAGCAATTTAAAATAAAAAAAATCAATACTGCAAAATTTGCAGCAAGAAAAATTAAGAGACTGGTTGTCGTTCTCTGTAAAATCAGGCTAAATATCTATAATACATTCTTATAGGATTCAGGGAAGTACTTAACTTAAAAAGGTGTTAACGCATACTGATATTATTCATTCTACTCCAATTTGCAATCACGAACGGAACAACACGGAAGCGACCGCAATCTCAGCAGCTATTTGAGAAGGAGATCAAACTCGATATATCGTAAAAAACTGCTTTTTTATTAAATGCCATCCCCATTGCTCACACCATGCTCATGGTAGTTTCCTGAATCAGCAGTTGTAACACCCGTTTCTTTCAGGATGTTAGTTAAATCTGGATGGTTCTTAGCATCTGGCATTTTAAAATACTTTTTCAACGTTAATATCGGTTGTTCAAAGTAACGATATGAAAGTGCCGAGATTCCTATCAACAGCACAAAGTTTTCAAAAATCAACACATAATCCTGATCATAGGATACTGGAGGCAAGCCCAGGAAAGCATTGAACGGCTGTAGAAAATGATAGGTATAATACGGCAATATAAAATGAAAAAGATAAATACCGTAGCTTATTTTACCTATATGCATCAGCTGTTTATTATCTAAAACAAAAGCAAAAAGGTAAGATCCGGATTCTGGCTTCCGGACAAAAAACAAAATAATCCATATAGTTATAATAGTAGCCAGCGTTGTGTCTTGTATAAAATAAAGACGATGAAAAATAGCCTGGCAAAGCAATATTGCCAAACTTGCAACAGCGGCTATACTTACGGGCGTATATATTTTGGATAATAATGGTGAATGTGTGATGGTTAACCATCCTAACAGCGCCCCCCCAGCCAACGCATTAAGACAATTGGTGGTCAGCATGGCCGAGAAAGCATTATCAGAAGTCAGTTTTTCGCTGATTAGCCCCATGCCTATAAACAAGGTGATAACATAACCTAAATATTTGCGGTTGGTAAATAGAATCACCCAAGGCCATATGAAATAAAATTGCTCTTCTACCGCCATTGACCATAAGTGAGCCAAAGCCGGCCATTGCTGAATGCGATAAGTATAAATATTTGAGGTGAAAGTCAAATAATATTTAAAGTTGATAGGCTCGGATCCCGGACGTGTAAAATACCATATACCCAATATTAAAAAATAGCCAGGGAACAAGCGTAATGCTCGTTTAGCGAAAAAGTTCACGTAAACCAGTAATTTATTAACACCGGTTTTTTCTGATTTCAGCCGGTCTTTAAGTAAAATGCTGGTGATTAAAAAACCGCTGAGCGTGAAAAACACACTCGGGGCATTGCAATAACCAGCTAAAGTATATAGAAAGGTATTTTTTGGCCACCAATGTACCATTATAACGGTAATTATAGCAATGGCTCTTATACTGTCCAACTGGCGTATATATTTCATAAAGGATTTTACGATATTATAATATATATGTTACAAACGAAGTTAAACTTACTGATAGTCAATAACAAAGAGGCTCGAGCAGATTTTCTTTCTATTCTCCTTTGAGGGGAATTTCCAACTTTCAGACAAGCTAAAGCATTTTGGCAGACGTGGTCATTTACGGCTAAAGCAGATAAAGCGATCAACAAGCCCTGATTCACGCCTGATGGAGAGGTTGTAAGTAGGATGAATACACAACCTTGATCGGGATACTTTTCTTAGCCGTCGGGTTTAAAATTATTGCATAACAAAAGCTTCCGATTCTTCCTGAAAAGCAACGTCGTCTAAATGATTCATTGATAAACTTTCATTTTATTATTAAAAAATTGTAACTATGTATTACCAATTCACTACCTACCATTCGCCTTATGCTCTCAGGACAGGACGATCAGATGTGGCCCGACGCGACGTTATTAGAAATGCTGCGGTCAGATGACCAAACGGCATTCAATATCCTGTACAATAAATATTCTGCAAAGCTTTACTACGCAGCCTACCAGCTTTTTAAAGATCAGGCGATTTGTGAGGATCTGGTACAAGAGCTATTTATAGACCTTTGGGTAAAGCGTCACCAGTTAAAAATAAACTCGTTAGAGTGGTACCTTAAGGTGGCGATTAAAAACCGCGTACTAATGTACCTGCGTACCAAACGTGCCGAACTGGATATCTCTGCTATTGAACTACTGGCAGAAAAGTACGGGGCAGATAGCCAGCTACTGCGTAATGATATCAACCGGGTGCTGGATGAAAATGTGGCGTCCCTACCCGAAAAATGCCGACAGATATTCAAACTCAGCAGAACACAATACCTGAGTAATAAAGAAATTGCATCCATGCTTAACATATCTGTTAAAACGGTAGAAAATCAAATCACTATTGCATTGCGCCATCTGCGTGCAGGCTTAAGCGATTACTTACCTCAAATAGCAATTGTACTACTGTTACACCTGCTGAACTAAAATCGATATAAAAATTTTTCTTTGTTTTAGGGGGTAGGTCTTTCTATTGCATCTTACACCCATAAACCGATGAATAAATTCAATTTCCTGAAAAAGCGTAAGCCGTCTGGCGATAGCCTGCAACAGCAAGAACTGGCAAAGCGGTATTTCGACGAACTGCAACTCAAAAACCAGCAGCCAGTCGATGGCGCCGAACCGTTTGACCAGGACAAGGTATTTTCGCGCATCAACCTTGCCTTAAATGAAATTGAACAAAGAAAAAACAACATCGGTAAAAAACTGGCCGTTGCCTGCTCGTTGCTGGTCATCGTTGGTTTAGCGGCTATTTCTTACCAGTATCGCACACAAATTTTAGATAAAGTAGACCCTGTTGCTGTAAAAACATTAACCGCCGCTAATGGACAGATGGTTAGTTATACCCTTGCCGATGGAACTAAACTATGGCTTAACGGCGGTAGTAAATTAATTTACCCCGAAAGGTTCAGGGGCGCCAAAAGAGAGATCACCTTAGAGGGTGAAGCTTTTTTTGACGTGGCCCACAAATCAGATCAGCCATTTATCATCCATACCGGCCATATCCAAACGCAAGTGTTAGGTACAAGTTTCAATGTAAAAGCCTACCCGGAAGATGCATTTGTACAAGTAGATGTGGTTACAGGTAAAGTGGGTGTTTTAAGTACTCCAAAAACAGCGGCAAAGCAACAAGCCGTTTTACTTACCCCTCGCCAGGAATTACGCGTAAATAAATCAACACTGGCTTTGGTAAAGCAAGAGAATGTAGACGTCCAACTGTCTTCTGGCTGGAAAGACGGCGAACTGGTATTTAAGCAAGCCGCATTAAAAGACGTTTTAAGTTCATTACGCCGACGTTTTAACGTCGAAATAAATGCAGATCCTAATCTTGCTGGGTGTTCTATCTCGGCCAATTTCACCAACGTATCCTTTTCGCATATCATGGAAATTATTTCCAAACTGGTAAAAGGGAATGCAACACCCGAAGGTAAGGGCTACCATTTGCGCGGTAAAGGTTGCTAATACACCAATTAAATCTATTATACCAATTAAACAAATCTAAATCCAGGAAAGAACAATGATTACTTAGAAAAACAAAAACCCTGCTCAAACGGATTTGACCAGGGTAGATTAAAATGCCGGGTTATTAATTAGTGTACCGTTTCAGAGGTCCAATTCAGAGCGGAACACTTTAATTCAAACACTTTAACTCATTCAAATTTATGAATATATCTCTATTTTCTAATGGAGTAGTTCGTTATGCACTGATATTAATGAAATTTACCTCGCTTGCCGTCTTCGTGGTTTGCCTGATGTGCTTTTCAGCTATCGCAAACAACTCTTACGGACAGAAATTCCTGGAGCAAACGGTAACGCTTAAGCTAAAAAACAAAAAGCTTACGGACGTTATTGAAAAGTTATCTGCAGATAACCAGGTGAAATTTGCTTATGCCGATAACGTGGTTAAACCACCGTTTAAGGTGAATATTGACGTTGACCAGCGTCCGATGAAATTAGTTTTAGATGAGCTGCTTACACCTTTTCATCTATCGTACAAGATTATTGATAACGTGATTGTTATCAGTGACCGTCCCACTACCGCCGCGACAACAGGAGCAAATAATTCCGAGCAAGCCATAAAGGTACGCGGCCGGGTTATTGACGACACCAATAAGCCCCTGCCGGGTGTTAGCGTAAGAGTAAAAAACAGCAATATAGCCACCGTGACAGATGTTAACGGTAACTATACCTTAAACGTACCCGACGCGAATAACACACTTGTGTTTACTTTTATCGGCTTCACTACCAAAGAAGTAGCTGTTGGCAGCCAAACCACTATCGATGTACAACTGATGCCTGCTGCTACCTCACTTAACGAAGTGGTAGTGGTAGGTTACGGTACGCAACGCCGCGCAAACGTTGTAGGCGCAGTAGACCAGATCACGTCAAAAGCTATAGAAGGAAAACCTGCAGTAAACCTTACCCAGGCTTTGCAGGGGACTTTGCCCAACTTAATCATTCAGCAAAACAACAACGAGCCGGGCGCTTACCAAACCATTAACATCCGCGGTGTAAGCACATTTGGCAACAACAGTCCGCTGGTAGTTATAGATGGGATTACCGGTGGCGACCTGAACCTGCTTAACCCTAATGATATCGAGACAATTTCTACATTGAAAGATGCCGGTAGCGCAGCCATTTACGGTTCGCGGTCTGCCAATGGCGTTATCCTGGTAACTACCAAAAAAGGCAGCAAGAATACGGCGGCCACGTTAACCTATAATGGGCAATATGGCATACAAAAACCACATGTGGGTTACAAACCTGTCCATGCTTATGAAAATGCGATACTGCGGAACGAGGCCGTAGTGAATGCCGGACTTACCCCGATTTATTCACCAGCCCAGATACGCCAGTTTCAGCAACATGGCGATGAGGAGTGGTTCCTGGATGCCATACTTAAAAACGCGCCTCAGCAAAACCATAACCTAAGTCTTTCCGGTGGTAATGCAACCTCGTCATATCTGGTGTCTGCCGGTGTTCTTGATCAGCGCAGTAACCTTGTTGGCCCTGATTATGGTTTAAGACGCTACAATTACCGCATGAACCTGACCAGTGAGTTTGGTAAACTGAAGGTAACCAGCATACTTTCTTATGCACGCACTGAAATAAAAGAACACTCGTTCAATACAGGGACGCTGATTGTAGATGCAGGCCGTACCCCCACCTACTACCCTATTCAGGATGCGCAGGGCAACTACCTGACGAACGATGTACTGGCCGAGTTTAACCCACTTGGTATCCTTGAAAAAGGCGGTTATCGCAAACGCGACAATGATAACATCTTCGGAAATTTAACAGCAGAACTTGCCGTTACCAAAGATTTCAAATTGAAAGGCGTATTCGGCGGAACCCTGCTTTCCAACCACATGTTCGGTCGTGTGATGCAGGTGAACTTCCTGCCAAAAGGCAGCTATGGTTCTGACCGGAACACCACAGATGACAATAATAAAAACCTGTTTGTTAATTCGCAGTTCCTGGCACAATACACTAAAACCATCAACAAAGATCATTTCGTCGACCTGCTGGTAGGTGTGGCCAACGAGTCCACCAATAACGAATCAAACTTTCTTCGATTGAAATACACCGATCCGGAATTAGGCACGCCTGTTACCGGCACTGTTATTGAAACATCGTCTACTGCCACTAACAACAACAAAGTAGAAACCAGCCTGAACTCGCTATTCGGACGAGCTTCTTACAACTATAAGAGCAAGTACTACGGCGAGTTTGATTTCCGGGTTGATGCTTCATCCAAATTTGCCAAACAAAACCGTAATGCCTTCTTCCCATCCGGAACGCTGGGCTATCGCTTAAGCGAAGAAAGTTTTATGCAAAACTACCGAGATAAGTTTGGCGACCTTAAACTACGCGCTTCTTACGGTATTTTGGGTAACCAGAACGTTGGCGATTATCAGTATTTCAATACGTTTAACGTATCGTCAAATACCTTTTATTCATTCAATAATCTTCCGGTTAGTACCTCTAACATCAACTTCGCCAACCCGGATATCCGTTGGGAACGCGCAGCAACCTTTAACATCGGCTTTGATGCGACTTTCTTTAAAAACGCACTTTCTGTTACCGCCGATTACTTTAACAAAGTCACCCGCGATATTCTGCTGCCACCGGTAGTGCCCGGCACTTTTGGAGCATCATTGCCGGATTATAATGCGGGTGAAGTACAAAACCGCGGCTGGGAGTTAACCGTGAACTACCGCGCAAAAACAGGCGCATTTAACCACACTTTTGCTTTTAACGTTGCCGATACCAAAAACAAGGTATTGAAGCTGGAAGGTGGTGATCAGATCCGGTCTTACGACGAGATGCAGATCATCAACAAAGTTGGTTTACCTATCGGCTCTTATGTTGGTTTAAAACGTAATGGTTATTTCCAGAACCTGGATGATATCCAGAACGGGCCGAAACCGGCAGGGATCACCGTATCACCGGGCGATAACCGCTACGTGGATGTGAACGGAGATGGCGTTATTGATGACAATGACCGTTTTGTTCTTGGTAATGGCTTCCCCCGCCTAACCTTCGGGTTTAACTATAGCGTTTCTGTTAAACAGTTTGATTTAGGCTTATTTCTGCAAGGCGTAGGCAAACGCAGCATGTTTGTTCGCGGCGAGCAGGTAGAACCTTTCCACGTAAACTATTCGCAGGTAATCTATCAGCACCAACTGGATTACTGGACACCCGACAATCCTGATGCGCGCTTTCCTCGCCTTGCGGCCAGCGGTAGCCAGTCTAACACCAATAACTTCCGTCGGGGTTCAGACATGTATTTGTTCGATGGCTCTTATTTAAGGGTTAAAAACGTGCAGATCGGCTATACGTTACCAGGTGGCTTATCAAAAAAGATCGGCATGCGTAAACTGCGGGCTTATCTGACCGGGCAGAACCTGCTCACATTCTCCGCAATGAAGTTTATCGATCCGGAGTCAACCGAATTATCGGGGAGCGCAAACGTACCAAACGGAGGCGGCGCCAACAGTGCGCGGTCTTACCCACTGCCTATTTATTATGGTTTCGGTCTTGATATTACCCTTTAAATCTACACCGACATGAAAAAAAACATTATTCATAAAATTAGCTTTTTGCTGTTGCTTGCAGCAGCAACGCAAGGATGCAAGAAGCTGGATCTTGCTCCAGAAAATAAATTTACCGACGCTAACTATTGGATTACGGCTGATAAAGCGGGCGTTATCCTGAACACGGCTTACCAGCAGATATCAAACAGCGGATACTTTTTCACCAACGAGGCCATGTCTGATAATGCGTACAACGGCCGTGGTGATAACAACGGTGTTGCTTCGCTTGCCGCCGGAACCTATGATGCTTCATTAGGCCGCCTGAAAAGCGAATGGGGCGATCATTACCGTGGTATTAAAACCTGTAACATCTTCCTGGAAAATGTTGATAAGGTACCCGGTATGGATGCTACGTTAAAAGCGCGCATGAAAGCCGAAGCGAGATTTATCCGTGCTTGGCACTATTTCATGCTCGAGACCTGGTGGGGCGATGTTCCGCTGATTGATAAAGATCTGACGATTGACGAGTCTAAAACCATTGCACGCACGCCAAAAGCACAGGTGGTAGATTTTATTCTGAAAGAATTAGACGCCGCTACTGCAGACCTGCCTGTAAATACTGCCCTTGCTGCAGCAGACCGCGGCCGCGTTACCAAAGGTGCCGCTGTGGGGCTGAAAGCACGGGTATTGCTTTACCAGAACCGATGGGCTGACGTAGTTACCGAGTGCGAAAAGTTAATGAATGGAACTGCTTACGGCACTTATGCCTTGTTCAATTCATACGAAGGCCTGTTCCTTCCTCAGAATGAATATAATTCAGAGGTAATGTTCGATCTGGAGTATCTGCCGCCATCTGTCGGAACCAGGTATTATACCGACTTCAGAGACATGGCGCCGTTATCTGTAAATGGCCGTCTAAATGCCATCGCCCCAACCCAGGAACTGGTGGATAGCTACCTGATGCTGAACGGAAAAAAGATCACTGATCCAACTTCTGGCTACAACGAAAACAATCCGTACGTAGGCCGCGACCCGCGTTTGACTTATACCGTTGTTTATAATGGTTACCAGTGGAAAAAAGCCGACAATACCATTAAAACTATTTATACTAAACCGGGATCGGATCCAGACCCAACCCACCCGGATGAATATTCGCCCGGCTCTATCGCCTCACCAACCGGCTATTACACACGTAAATATTACGATCCTACGTCTACCCCAGCCGACTTTGGTTCTGGTTTAAACCTGATCCTGATCCGTTATGCAGACGTACTATTAATGTATGCCGAGGCTAAAGTAGAATTAGGCCAGATGGATGCTTCGGTTTGGAACCAAACCGTGCGTGCAGTCAGAAGCCGTGCCGGTTTTACAGATGCAGCTGCACTAAACTTCCCTGCTACCAGCCAGGATGATTTACGCCAGACGGTTCGTAACGAACGCCGCGTTGAATTTGGCATGGAAGGCCTGCGCATCTTTGATATCCGCCGCTGGAAGATTGCCGAGGTGGTATTGAATGGGTGGGCGCATGGTGCCAAATTCGGCCCGGCCGGGGTAGATAACGGCTATATCCGCGCTAACCAACGCACCTTCGATCCGGCCAAAGCCTATTTATGGCCAATACCGAGAGACGAAAGGGCCGTTGATCCTAACTTAACGCAAAACCCGGGCTGGTAAAAAACATCATTATTGAACGATTTTTCTAATCACATAAAATCATGAAAAAGACATTATACTGCTTAGTTGCAGGTTTAGCAGCACTACTATTCATCACAAGCTGCAAAAAGGATAAAACAATCAAAAATGCAGATGTAACTGCCGTTACCAACCTATTTGCACCGGAAGATGCAAAAGCGGTAAAGATTCCGTCAGGCGCATCAGGTTCTGTAACTTTTGAATGGGCGCAGGCCCACGCTTCAGACAATGGTCTGGTACTTTACGAAGTAGCTTTTGATAAAGATGGCGGCGATTTTTCAAAGCCTTTATACACCGTCCCTTCTGATGGCAACGGTTTGTATAATAAACTTACCCTATCCTACAGCGACTTAAACAAGATTGCTTCCATTGCCGGTGCTAAACCAGAGGAAATTGCAAAACTGATCTGGACAGTACGTTCGTCAAGAGGCGTCAACCTGACCCCATCAACAGTAAAGCGGACCATTATGGTTCAACGCCCGGTAGGTTTTGAAAGCCCGGACGCTGTTTATATTACCGGTTCTGCTACTGAAGGTGGTACGGATATTTCTAAGGCCGTAAAAATGAAAAAAGTAGGCGAAGGCAAATTTGAGGTATATACTTCATTAAAGCCGGGTACTTACCAATTTGTGGATGCAAAAACGGGCATCATCAAAAAATATTCGTTCAACGGTTCTAGGTTGGTTGAAGACGGCGAAACAAATAATAGTGACACTAAAGTGGTAAAACTGGAAGTGAGCTTTAATGATGCGCTGTTCAAAGCTACAGAAGTAACCAGAGTAGGGCTTTGGTTCTCTGCGGATAATAAGATCTGGTTTGATCTTACTTACGCAGGCAACGGAACATGGACCGCAGATAACAAGCCAATTGTTTTCCACCAGGAATCATGGGGACGTGACGAGCGTTACAAATTCCGTTTTACCTTCAAAAATGCCGATGGTTCAACTACCGATCAGTATTTCGGAAGTACCAACAGGGATAACAGCGCTGCTACATCAGCAACCTCACCAACCTACTTCTACATGGTACCTGTAGATAACTCTGTATATGATTACACCTTTAAGTTCAACCACGACTTTGATAACAAGTCTGCAGATATTAAGGTAATGATGAACGCAGATGTGCCTGCTTACACCCACACCGTTACGCTAAAACAATAAGTTGATAACCGTAAGGCAGGCTCACACCTGCCTTACATTATAAACCAAGTTTATGACTCTCAAAATTCAAAATATAACCAGATTAGCGCTGGTGTCTGTAACGGCACTTACGTTAACCTCCTGCTTAAAAGACAAGCCTTTTGCGCTTTTCCCAAACCAGGTAAGTGCAAAAATAAATTACACTTTTGCCGCTACGGCAGATACCTTACAGGAAAAAACCTATACCACCTTCTTATCTGCCAACGGTAACTATTTTGTGCAAAATAACAGCGGCAACACCAATTACAACTACTGGCCGCAGGCACATACGCTCGACGTTTTTACCGATGCCTTCCTACGTACCAAGAACGACATCTATAAACAGCGTATGAAGTCGTTGCTTAACGGTACTTATAAAACCAATGGCAACAAGTATGAAAATGAATACTATGACGACATGGAATGGTTGGCCCTGGCCAGCTTGCGTGCCTATGATGCAACAAAAGACGCTGATTACCTAAGCGCCGCAAAGATATTGTGGACAGACATTAAAACAGGCAAAAACGCCAACCAGGGCGGCGGCATTGCATGGCGTAAATCGCAACCGACTTATAAGAATACCCCAGCAAATGCCCCGGCAATTATTTTTGCTGCACGTTTATACCAGCTGGAAAAAAACAGCGCCGACCTTGACCTGGCTAAAGAACTGTATATCTGGCTAAAAGGCAAACTATTGGACGGCAGCGGCATTATCTGGGATGGTATAAATTCCAAAGGCGACTCGCAGATAGATAAAAATAAGTTCACCTATAACCAGGGCGTTTTCATTGGCGCGGCACTGGAATTATATAACGCAACCGGTGACGGCACTTACTTAAACGATGCCATTAAGACCGCCGACGCTACAACAAAAGATTTGGATATCGCACCGGGAGGCTTATTAAAAAACGAAGGCCAGGGCGACGGCGGTTTGTTTAAAGGCATCCTGGTAAGATATCTGACATTGCTTACCTTGAAAAATGATGTACCGCAAGCCAACCGTGATGCTTATGCAAACTTCCTGAAGTTCAATGCGCAAACTTTATTTGCAAAAGGTATCGGCAGGCCTGATTTTATGGTGAGCCCGGATTGGAAAAGCGCCCCATCCGGATCAACAGATTTAACCACGCAAATTAGTGGTGTCACTACCTTAGAAGCCGCTGCAACCCTAAAAGCAGCAGGTAAATTCTAATACCAAAAAAGCCTTCCGAACTTAACCGGAAGGCTTTTCTATTTTATTTCGTCAGCATCTCTACCGAACCGCCAGACTTAAACAGTTCATGCGGAACAAAATATCCCTTCACCAATTTCCCGTTCATCTTTATCCCGGTAAGCGTTCTGCCTTTGCCCGGCTTCGTAATGGTCAATGTTTTACCTGTACTGGTTTTCCAGGTCACTTTATCAAACAAGGGTACAGTAACGATATATTCAGGGTCTGTAGCCGAGAACGGGTAAAGCCCTAAAGAAGTGAACACGTACCACGAAGACATCTCCCCGGCATCATCCATGCCGCTTAGCTCCAATCCTTCATCACCAATTCCGTAAAGCGTATTCAGGATACGGTCGATGATCTTCTGCGATTTCTCGGGTTTATTGATAAAAATATAAGCAAAAGGCGCTTCATGGTCCGGCTGGTTACCCTGGCAATACTGCCCGATCATGGTTTCCACATTCCGCGCTATATGGTTAGGGTTCCAGGGCAGGGTAAACAGCGAATCAAGCTTCGCTTCGAAGTTCTTCGGCCCGCCATACAACTTAATTAATCCCGGCATATCATGCGGCGCATAAAATGACACCTGCCATGCGTTAGCTTCGCGATACATGTATTCGTAATAAGGCTGCTGCGGGTCAAAGGGTGTGATACAATCGCCATTTTCCCATCGCCCACGCATAAACCGGGTTGACGGGTCGAACATATTGCGGTAGTTTTTAGACCGCTTCATCATGATCCGGTAGTTAGCGGTATCACCCAATTTTTTCGCGATCTGCGCAACAGAGTAATCATCGTATGAATATTCTAGCGTTTTAGAAACACCAGCTTTTGCTTTCGTCTCCACTACGGGGTGGTCTATCTTTGGATCTGATATATAACCCTTAGTGATGTATTCAGTAATGTAAGGCCTGGCCCCTCCCTCTACATTCGCATTGCGCAGTAATAGCTTATAAGTACCCAGAATATCGAAATCTGTTATCCCTCTCAAATACGCGCCTGCAATTGATGAAGCTCCATGGTCGCCATGGAAAAACGTAGGGATAAAACCTGTCTTATCACCGACGTCCTTTAGCGACTTAATTACATTTAATGTTACCTGCGGGGTAACAAGGCCAAGCAAAACATCTTTATTACGATAGGTATCCCATAAGGATGGTTCGGTATAATAAGTCAGGTTCCCTTTGGATATGTTTCTTTTCGCATCGCGATATTCTCCGTTAACGTCACTTCGTAATGCTGGCCATAAGAATGAGCGGTAAAGGCAAGAATAAAACATTTGCGTTTGCTTTGGTGTTCCGCCGCTTACCTCTATGGTTGATAAAAGTTTCTCCCAGGTACGGTTAGCATCCGCACGGATGGTTTCGAAACTTTTGTTACCTATTTCTGCTTCCAAATTCTGCTTCGCATTTGCAGTGCTGACAAAAGACAAACCGATCTTCAATTCGACAGGAGCTGTACTGCCATCGGCCAGGTGAACAATGGCGTATCCACTGCGCTGCCCTTCGTCTTTCTTATCTATGTTTTTAATTTTAGTATTTAAAACGGCATAGAAATAAACGTTCTCCCCTCCCTGAAAGCCCTGTACGGCATAGTCACCAGCCTGTTCCAGGTTCCAGGTATTAACACGGCTGTTTGCCTTACCCATATCAAAAAGTATTTGACGGGCAGTATTATTTTGATAACTATAACGATGGTAGCCGCAGCGAAGTGTAGACGTCAGGCTCACATCAACCTTGTAATCATCCAGGAAAACGTGGTAATAACCGGGCGAGGCCTGCTCGCGCTTATGACTGAATTTCGACCCGAACTTGTCGCCCGGGTTTGACATCGGCAGAATCGGGATATTACATAAATTCCAGTGGCCTTTATTGGTGTGCGTAAAACCCAATATCACCGAGTCTTCGTACTGATACCCTGCCCCTGATCCGTATGCCGTCATGGGGCTTAATTGCACCATCGCATTGGGCAGCGAACTACCGGGAAACGTAAGGCCCGCCCATGAACGCCAGCCGTCGGGTAATTTGTAACCAAGGATCTTAGGGTCGTTCAGTGGTGCTGTTCCAATAAATGTATTTACATATAGCGTTTTACCACCTTTTTGCTGGGCCATTAAGTTACCCCAACAAAAAAGGCAAATGAGTGCCGGTAACATACGGCAGATGATCAGTTTGTTCTTCATGCACTTAAGACGCAAAACAACCGGCAATCCCCTAATGCTAAAGTAACTTTCGTGTATAGCAGCTCATCGTATAGTGATGGTAAGCATTAAATGAACAGAAGTTTTTAAACACAAAAGGGCTACCATGAATGGCAACCCTTTTGCACTAATTAGCCGAGCAAAACTCAGCCACTTGTTTATTTAAATTGAGATCACTTGTACTCGATCACGAAATCCTCAACCGGGTTACGCACTTTTTTCATCGGTGCCAGCCAATCGCTTTCGTCACGGTAACCTAAATATAACAAGGTTACGCTTTTTAGTCCTATAGACTTCAGGTCGAGCAATTCATCAACAAGGGCATTATTGAACCCCTCGGCAGGGGTACTATCAATCCTCAGTTCGGCAGCTTGTGCAATAGCCAATGCAAACCCAATGTATGATTGCCGTGCTGTGTGCACAAAGTTTTCCTCAGCAGTTTCGTTCAGATAAAGATTTTTGATTTTGTCTGTATAGCTACCAAATCTGCCGCGGGGCAAACCCCTCTCGTCGGTAATACGATCATAAATAGTATCTATGCGTTCGGCAGTGTACCTATCCCAGGCCGCGAATACCAATACATGCGAACAGTCTACCATCACCTCGGGGTTAAGCGAGCTGGGTGCGAGTTTCTCTTTGATCTCCTGATTAGATACTACCAGCACCCGGAACTGTTGCAACCCTGAAGAAGTTGGCGCTAAACGTGCCGCTTCTACGATCTTATCGATATCTGCCTGACTTACTTTTTTAGTCGGGTCATATTTCTTAGTGGCGTATCTCCACTTTAAATCTTCTATTAATGACATTTAGTAAATTTATAACAGCGGGATCAGAACCTATTCCCGCTGTTGAATTTTAATTATTAGTAACCGCTAATTTCACTTCCACATTGCCACGGGTAGCATTAGAGTATGGACACACCTGGTGTGCTTTGGCTACCAGGTCGTTCGCCTTATCCAGCTCAACTTCTTTAATATTAACGTCCAGCTCTACAGCCAGGCCGAAACCTCCAGCATCATTTTGGCCGATGCTTACTTTGGCGGTTACGGTGGTGCCAGCGGTGGCAACCTTCTCCTGCTTGATCACCAAATTCAGGGCGCTATCAAAACAAGCGGCATAGCCTGCCGCGAACAATTGTTCAGGGTTAGTATAATCATCATTGGCACCACCAAGCGCTTTAGGCATTCTAACCTCAAGGTCTAACACGCCGTTACTGCTTTTTACATGGCCGTTACGGCCACCTGTTGCGGTTGCATCCGCGGTATATAAGGTTTTCATTTTTGATGAATTCTTAAATGTGAATTATTTTAACCGGTCGATCATTGTTTCAGCAACACCTTCAGACGAAGCAGGGTTCTGCCCGGTGATCAGTAACCCGTCTTCAACCACGTGTACGCCCCAGTCATCCACTTTACTGTAGTTTCCACCCAGATCTTTGAGTTCATCTTCCACTAAAAAGGGCACTACATCCGTCAGCTTTACGGCTGCTTCTTCTGTATTTGAAAATCCGGTTACGTTTTTACCTTTTACAAAAGGCTCGCCGTTCTCAAAATTTACGTTCTTAAATACGCCGGGCGCATGGCAAACTGCACCTACTAATTTGCCGCTGTTATAAAAATCAAGTATCAGTTGTGCCGACTTCGTATCGTTAGCCAGATCCCAAAGCGGGCCATGGCCGCCCGGGTAAAAGATAGCATCAAAATCTGACGCTTTCACATCGGCAAGCTTATGGGTGTTGGCGATAACTTCCTGCGCGTTAGCATCACTATAATAACGCTTGGTGGCATCGGTTTGTGCAGAGGGCGCTTCGCTATTAGGATCGATAGGTGCCTGCCCGCCTTTAGGGGTGGCTACTACAACATCGTAACCCGCGTCGGTAAATTTGTAATATGGAGCGGCAAATTCTTCTACCCAAAAGCCTGTTTTGTGGCCTGTATCGCCCAATTGATCGTGAGAGGTAACTACAAATAAAATTTTCATTGTTAGATTTATTAAATGTTATAATTAATGACTGTTCTTTTTGAGCGCGTTGGTACTCCAAAGCGCCCATAGGATAAGGACAGGTTGAAAAAAGAGCCGTATCAGTCTTGCTTTATCGGTGTTCAAGCCGAAGGCATTAACTTTATTAACGTATTGTGCAATGTTGCCCGGGAAAATCAGCACGAAGAAAACAGCGGCAGTAATGCCCATCCATTTTTTATACCGGACGGCAAAAATGAGCGCTAAACCCAAACTGATCTCCACTATTCCGGACAAAATAACGGTCAGGTCTGGATTAACAGGAAGCCACTTAGGTACCTGCGCTAAAAATTCTGACCGGTTAAATGTCAGATGGCTAATGCCGGCGAAGGCCAGAAAAGCACCCAGCGTAATGCGGGCAATATTTTGCAGTTTGGAGGTACGCATTATCTGGTTAAAACTTTATTTAAAAGAGCTTTTAATTGCTGAAGTTCATCCGTAGAAACATTCGCACACTTAACCAATTCCATCGGTATGTGTTTGGCTTTTCCTTTCAGTTGCCTGCCTGGTGCGGTTAAAGAAATCATAACCACCCGCTCATCTTGTTTGCTCCGTGTCCTGTTCAGCAATCCTTTTTGTTCTAACCTTTTTAATAGTGGCGTAAGCGTTCCTGTATCCAGGTATAACTTCTCACACAATTGATTTACGGTTTGCTCCTGATGCTCCCACAGTACCATCAACACCAGGTATTGCGGATAAGTAATATCCAGTTGCGCCAGCAGCGGCCTGTATAAATTGGTTAAGTTCCTGGAGAACGCATAGGCCGGGAAACAAATCTGATTTTCGAGCTTTAGTAGATCTTCCATAATTGACAAAACAACGCAAATCAAAAAATGTTTTACACAATATAATTTTGCACAATATTAATAAGTACAATAAGATTTACCGTCATCTTCAAATCATAAAACTTACTCATCAGGTGACAACGGCGTAACGCTCGTCTGCCCGGACCGCAAAGAATTTCGAAAGATTGGGCTGAATTGAGCCATACGATCTATGGTATTACAAGCACAAAATGCAACAAAATTGCATTTAATGAATTTATTCTTAATTTTGTCCTACTTCAATTTTGCAATGAACATACCGGGAAATTACGAAGAGTGGCGTTACTGCATCACTGTAGGATGCGGGCTGAACCTTTACAGGCATTTTATTGAACAACGGATTACCATAATGGAGGACGACCACAGTGATTACGTCAAAACTTTTGTTCAGTGCTATGGAGAAGCTTACTATCGGCAAGTGTTGAAATGGTTTTACCGTGCGAAACAGCAGGCGATATGACATCAACTGAACCGATACCCGTAACTATTATCAGTGGCTTTTTAGGCGCCGGCAAAACAACCTTTCTGAATAAACTGATTACCCGGCGAAAAAATTACAGGCTGGCAGTTATTGAAAATGAATTTGGCGAGATCGGTATTGATGGCGACTTGGTAATAAACGAAAAAAACGACTTGTTTGAAATGAATAATGGTTGCTTATGCTGCAGCCTGAACCAGGACTTCTACGCGTTACTGGAATCTCTTTGGGCACAGCACGACCAATACGACGAAATAGTAATTGAAACGACAGGCATTGCGGATCCGGCTTTGGTTGCAGCGCCGTTCCTGACGGATCAAACAGTATCCAGGTACTTCGAACTAAAGCGTGTAATTTGCTTGGTTGATGCCCGGCACATTGAGACAGAATTAGAGGTTTCTGACGAAGCAAGAAAACAGATCAGCTTCAGTGACATTCTGCTTATCAACAAAACCGATCTGGTCTCGCTGGTCGATGTTCAGCGTATAGAAAAACTGTTAACAGCATTGAACCCATTTGCTGCAGTTTTTAACGCCTCTAAGGAAAACTATCCTTTTGACGAACTGATTAGCTTGGACCGGATGAAAATAGTGCAGCGGCGTCCTAAATTTTCGGTAGCACCGCAACGTGTTGAATCGCATTCGCACCACAATCTCACTTCTCTGAGTTTTACTTTCCAGGAAGCGTTTAACCTGCAGAACTTTGAGCTGCGGATGAGTATGTTCCTGGCTTTTCAGGCTTCTGATATTTATAGAATGAAAGGGATATTACGGGTGGAAGGTCATCCATGCCGTATTATTGTGCAATCCGTTCATAACGACCTTGCTATCGGTTTCGGCGAAAAATGGAACGACGATGAAAAGCGGGAAAGCCGCCTGGTTTTTATTGGCCGTAAGCTCAACCCCGAAGGCTTTGAACGCATGCTGAAGCAGTGCTTGTCAAAATCGAACCTGTCAGACCTGATATGATCTGTTTAGATTATATTCTATAGGATCCGAATCCCGATATTTTCAATCTTGGCTTTTTTGCACTCAAATGGTACTCCCTTTTGTTTGCATTGGCTTTCTTTGTCAGTTACTTCCTACGGCACTTTTAACAAAACTGTCTTTATTAACTGTTGTCAAACGCTATTCTAAATGAAATTAGTTAGGGCAATTGTTTTGCTTACTATAATAGATGAAGCAAACTACTTGAATTCGTAAACCGGTTGGACTTCGTACTTCTTGCTTTTCTTCAAAAATGTTATTTTTGGGTGTATTTGCTAATCCTATTTTATACTAACAACCAAACCTAATGGCGATTTTATTACGTTCGCAGCCATTCCACAAAGGCCGCGTGGTACTGACAGCTATTATGACGCTGATCGTGATTTCCGTTATCTATTTCTCTGAATTACCGTTATTAAATCCGAAACATCCCTTACGCGCCCACCTGGATGCTATCCGCTGGCTGATACATCCTCATGTCGTATTTGCCACCATAGCCTTTATCACCGGGCCATTTCAGTTTTCTTCTTACCTTAGAAAAACCAATTTAAAGCTTCACCGGGTGCTGGGTAAACTATACGTTATCAGCATCTATCTGTCTGTATTATTTGTTTTTGCGATCTTATTCCATCAAATGCCATTGTTGCCGTACGCAGTGCGCCTTACCTATGCAACATTGTTTGAAGCGATCTGCTGGGTCATCACCGTAACCCTCGGTTGGATATCGGCCCGGAGAAGGCACATACAGGTACACCAACTCTGGATCGCCCGTAGCTATGCAATTACTACCACTTTCTTTATGACGCGCCTGCTTAATCCAATTTCTGCCTATGCCAACCTTTCAGCAGACGACTTTGCCTACATTGTGTTTGGCATAACTGGTATGGCATTTTTTGTTCCGGACATTATGCTGCAATGGAAAGCGTTTTTTGGCAGCAGGAAAATAAAAACAACTTAAAAATATAGCTATGAAGCGATACCTGCATTTATTAAGCTTGTTGATCATCACCATTGGTTTAACCAACTGTAAACAACCCTCGGGTTTAACCAGTCAGGAAGGCCAACTTAAGGTAGCAGGGGGTAAGATATGGTACAAGGTGATCAGTAAACCTCAAACTGCCAATCAGGCCCCGTTGGTTTTATTGCATGGCGGCCCGGGATTCCCCAGCTATTACCTCTCCCCTTTGTTTACACTGGCGTCTGATCGGCCGGTGATCTTTTATGACCAGTTGGGCTGCGGCCGGTCTGACCATACAACAGATACCTCCACCATGTCCATTAACGCCCAGATTAAGCAAACAGAAGCTTTGCTAAACCACCTCGGCGTAAAAAACTTTTACCTGTATGGGCACTCGTACGGCACAATGCTGGCAGTGGAATATTATTTTAAACATCCTGAGCAAGTCAAGGCCATGATATTGGGCAGCCCCTGCATGAGCACCAAACGTTGGGTAACCGATGCAGATACCCTGATGGCGGCACTTCGCGAACCGGAAAGAACCATCCTTCAAAATTTAAAAAAAGGAGTTCCGCAAGATTCTCTCAAGGAAGCTAAAGCCCTCGACCTGTACTTTGCCAACTTTTATAACCATAGGCCGCATGTGCCGCGTGTCGACTCCGCTTTGGCGCAGTTTGGCAACGCCTTATACACACATATGTGGGGGAAAAATGAATTCACCGCCGATGGTACACTCGTAAACTACAACCGTATCCCAGATCTGCACCGTATTGCTGTGCCAACCTTACTCATCGCAGGTGAATTTGACGCAGCCCGGCCGGCAACTGTACGCTATTACACCTCATTGATACCGAATGCAAAATTTGTGCTGGTTAAAGGTGCAGGGCATTCTACCATGAATGATGTGCCCGGTGTAGATGAAAAAGCGATACGTGAATTTATCAAGCACCTCGAGAAAAAATAAGCGTCTTTTTAATAATCTAATAAAAATTTAATATCCACAAACAATATCAAATACCTGAAAATCAGATTTTTAATAAATATATTCCCTGTAGGTGTATAAACAATAATCATATTGATGATGTTCAACACTGTAGATGAGCCAAAATATAATAGCCGATACAGATAAAAAGGTCATCTGGCCTTTGCAATCCCTTAACTTCTTTATGGCCGACCTTCAGGCGGGGGTTGGGCCCTTTCTAGGTCTCTTTCTTTTAGCACACGGGTGGAAAAGCGGCCTCATTGGCTCCGTCATGACTATTGGTGGTGTTGCCGGAATGATCATGACCATACCCGCAGGGGCACTCATAGACGCTACTAAAAGAAAACGTTTCTTTGTGGTTATCTCCGCCATATTTACCATACTAGCCTCGTGCATTATCTTGCTGACACAAGAGTTCTGGCTGGTCAGTATTTCGCAGGTCGCCACAGCAATAGCAGGGTCAGTCATTGGCCCGGCAATTATCGGCATCACTTTGGGTATTGTAAAACAAGAGGGCTTTAACAGGCAGAACGGGCATAACCAGGCCTATAACCATGCAGGAAACGTGGTTGGCTCGGCGCTTTCGGGGTATTTAGGTTATAAATTTGGCATGCACGCTATTTTCTTGCTTGCTGCCGTATTTGGCGTTCTATCAATTATTTCAGTCCTGATGATTCCAGCATCGGCCATAGATGATAAAGCTGCTCGGGGAATGAAACAAAACAGCACCGATGATAAGGCAAGCGGTTTTAAAGTACTTTTCCAATGTAAATCTTTAGTGGTGCTGGCGGCTGCGCTGGCTTTCTTTCACCTGGGGAACGGCGCTATGCTACCACTTTACGGGTTAGCGGCCGCCTCTAAAAGTCATGATAATGCATCTATGTTCGTAGCGATGACCATCATCATCGCACAACTGGTCATGATCGGCACCTCATTACTGGCCATGCGCATGGCAGATAAAAGCGGTTACTGGCTGGTACTGCTCATCTCGTTCATATCATTACCCGTAAGGGGTTTTATTGCGGCTTATATGCATAGCAAGTCGGGTATCTATCCTGTGCAAATATTAGACGGCATTGGAGCAGGCCTGCAAAGTGTAGCTGTGCCAGGTTTGGTGGCACACATCCTGAACGGGACAGGCAGGGTAAACATTGGGCAGGGAGCCGTTATGACGGTGCAGGGGCTTGGCGCAGCATTAAGTCCTGCAATAGGCGGTTGGATAGCGCAGGGAATGGGTTACAGCACGGCATTTTTGATACTCGGCAGTTTCGCCATAGGCTCTATCCTGTTGTGGTCTATCTATTACCGAACCATCCACAAGGATTGCGAAAAAACATCCGGTTAATCTTCATTCATTAATTTCCGATACATGTCTTCTTTACCCCTTATTTTTGCCCATATCGGCGATTTGCATATCACCAGGGCTCAAGAGCAAAATTACATTGATCTGCTTTCGATCATTTCCCAGATAGAAACAGAATTGGGCGACCAGCTGGATTTTGTTGTCCTTCCGGGCGATAATGCCGATAACGGCAAACCAGAACAATACCGCTTAGTGGCCACTGCTTTAAAGATGTTAAGCGTACCGGTGTACATCTTATCCGGCGACCATGACATGGAACAGGGCAGCCTTGATAATTTATATGCGATGCCGTTTGCCCGGCAAATGCCATTCTCTAAATTACATAAAGGCAACAGGTGCATTTTTATTGATGTTTGCGGCCCGGGAAGCGGCGGGCCTGATTTCCGGATCGGTGAGCAACAATTACAATGGCTGCATAGTGAATTAGCGCAAGAGACCAATGCCGGCGAAACCATATTGCTGTTTATGCATACGTTTCCTGCTGATTTAAAAGACGCTGCGGAAAAACAATTATTAAATGAACTGCTGGCCAGGTATAACGTAACGCTCGTAGATATGGGGCATACACATTATAACGAAATCACCAATAATGGGCAAACTATATTTACCGCAACCCGCTCTACCGGGCAAATAGAGGAAGGCCCGGTGGGCTACACGGTCATATCTACATACAACGGCGTAGTAAGCTGGCGGTTCAAGCATTTAGCCGACCCTTTCCCGTTGGTAATGATCAACTCGCCGGTTGACTATCGCCTGGCAAACAATAGTGCGCAGAAGGTTGGCGACGAGCTTGAGGTTTGTGCCACAATATTAGGTTCCAGACCACTTAAAAGCGTGGAGTGCCGCACCGACATAGCAAATTGGGTAACTATGACGGAATTCAATAAACGTTTTTGGAAAACTACATTACAAACACCTGAAAACTTAACCGGCTTAACCGTAAAAGCAACCGATGTAACCGGCAGGCCGGGGCAGTGGACGATACAACCGTTGACTGAAATTTATACTTTCCCCATACGCATAAAAGATGGCAGTGATGCTGACACTATTGGAGCATGGCCCGAAAACGGTATTTTCGGCACGCAATTAGGCCCCAACAGTAATGGTAAGCCATCCTGATTATTTTAATATTTTATGGATCATATACTTATCTGGATTATCTCTTTCCTTGCTATTGCAGGGGTTATCGTCCGTCCGTTTAAAGTTACCGAAGCTGTTTACGCCATATCAGGCGCTGTTTTGTTGTTGATACTTCAGTTGATCAGGCCGTCGGAAGCGCTGGCAGGTGTAGGCAAAGGCTTGGATGTTTACCTGTTTTTAACCGGCATGATGCTGCTTGCTGAAACCGCCCGTGAAGAAAAACTATTTGACTGGCTGGCCGCCCGTGCCACGCTTATTGCCAGGGGCTCTTCGGGCAGGCTCTTCCTGCTCATTTACCTGGTGGGTGTGGTTGTCACTACGTTTTTATCTAACGATGCTACCGCAGTGGTACTTACACCGGCAGTCGCCGCAGCTGTTAAATCGGCCAGGGTAGAAAAGCCCCTGCCCTATTTACTTATTTGCGCGTTTATTGCCAATGCCGCGTCCTTTGTACTGCCCATCTCAAATCCCGCCAACCTGGTGATCTACGGCAGCCATATGCCACCATTGGCGCATTGGCTGGGCACTTATGCTATTCCCTCTGTAGCTGCTATCGTTGTTACTTATTTTGTTTTGCGTTTTACCCAACGGAATTGCTTCAGCGAAACCATACAAACCGACATTGATTTACCTGAACTAACCAAAGGCGGCAAAACAGCGCTGATTGGTATCGGCGCTACAGCCATCGTCTTGTTGATCTTATCTTCAATGAATGCAGACCTTGGCTTGCCTACCGCCATTACCGGCATTATCACTACAGCTATTGTTTTAATTACCGCTAAAAAAAGCCCCGCTATTGTTGTAAAAGGAGTGTCGTGGGCGGTGCTGCCCCTGGTGGCCGGCTTGTTTGTTATTGTTGAAGCATTAAACAAAACGGGGATGATCCAACATTTAACAGCCCTGCTCAATCATACCATTTCTGCGTCTTTAACTGAAGCGGTTTGGCTTAGCGGCACCATTACAGCCGTGGCCTGTAACCTGCTGAATAACTTACCGGCAGGACTTATTGCCGGAAACGTTTTGCAAAGCGGGCACACACCCGAAATGGTTAAAAGCGCCGTACTGATCGGTGTAGACCTTGGGCCGAACCTTTCAGTCACCGGGTCGCTTGCTACTATTTTATGGTTAGTAGCGCTGCGCCGCGAAGGACAGGAAGTAGGCGGCTGGGCATTCTTGAAAATTGGTTGCTTAGTAATGACGCTTGCCCTCGTAGCAGCCCTGGCGTCGTTATGGTTATCATTATAGCAAAGACGCTTTGGGTTATAATAACTTTTTGGATAAAAAAGGGGCTGCCCCAAAACCCGGTGACAGCCCCATTAAACTATTACAATAGGCGTTTATTTTTTTGATTCTTTTGCCGTTTTATCTGCAAAGTATGCTTTTGCCTGTCTGTTATCTGGCGCTGTTGCCAATGCTTTCTGATAATTATCTTCTGCCTTCGCATCGTCTTTGGCGATATATTGATAATAAGAACCAAGGTAGGCGTGCGCTTCTGCCAGGTTCTTTTTTGTTCTCTCATCATCAGATGGCGCAGCCTCTTTCAACTGTAAATATTCTTCATAATAAGGTTTGGCATAACCTTTAATATTTTTCCGGTCCGTCTCTTTCAGATCATTCAGACGGGCGCGATACAGAAAAACATCGGCAACCGGCCGGGAGGTTGTTTTTTGCTGTACATAACTGAATGCAGAATCTGCTTTGGCCAACAGGGCAGTGTCCGCTGCCACAGTCGACTTTTTATTAAGAAAATTAAAATACTGGTCGCTGTAACCATAATAATAGCTCATGCCAGCCCTGAAATAATCGTTCAGCTTGGGGTGTTTAGCATGTGCGATGTATTTTTCATAAGCGTCGCCGGCGGCTGTATATTTTTGTTTTGTATACAGCATTCCGCCTATTTCGGCATAAACGTCGGCCATGGTGGTGTCCAGCTCTGCTGCTTTAAGCATGTTGGTAATGCCTAAAGAATCTTGCCCGGTTTTCACCTGCAAACGACCGAGATAAAGGTAATCGCGCGGAATGATCCGTTTGGGTGCCGCCTCTTTCATAAATTTACCCAGTGCTTCTAATCCTGCCGGATAATTGTTGTTTTCATAAGCGGCATAACCCAGGTAACGGTAGATCCGCAGGTTCGTTTTATCAGACTTCGCCAGTTGATTGGCCACCTGCTCTAAGGTTTTGTAATCTCCTGCTTCGATCAGAAAATCAGCGTATCTCATTTCGGATTCCGGCGAGCGGTCTGTCAAGTCCAGGTATTTCTTATAATACTCGGCACCTTCCTTCACTTTTACAGATGCCATTTTAGGATCTGTTTGTGCCCAGCGTAAGTCTGTTTCAGCCAGTTCACGATACGCAGGGCCGTAATTCGGGTCAGCAGCCGTAGCCTTTTTTAATTCGTCCTCGGCCCCGTCAAAATTATTTGCCTGTTTCCATAGCGCGCCTATCGCCACTTCAATCGCTGGCGATTTTGGATCGATGGTTTGTGCGTTTGCATAATTAGCGTAAGCTTTACTATTATCTAACTTGGCATGATAAGCATCACCCAAAGCGATGAAATATTGCGGGTCTTTCGCCCCCGCCTTCGCGGCCTTTTCTAATGTAGCGATCGCAAGGTCGGCCTTCGGATCTGGTTTCATCAGGTATACCTTAGACATGTAGATATACGGTAGGTCGCTTTTTCCGGCAAATTCGGCGGCCTGGTCAAAATTCTGCATCAGTGCAGAAGCATTATTATCCAGTTTGCCTATCGCTCCTAAACCTACATAGTTAAGCGACGACTTGGGGTTCACGGCTATACCTTTGGTAAACACGGTCTTTGCCGAATCGGGATAGTCCTGCAATAAATAAACCCAGCCCAAATAAAAGTAGTTCTCATCTTTAGAGGCTTCTGTTGTGGTTAGTGTTTTTAGCCAGACTTTGGCTTTCTGATACTGCTCGGCATCAATTGCCTTTTGAACATCACTTAATTTTTGTGCAGAACCTGAAGTTGCTGCCAGGATAGCGCTTGCCGCTAAAGTGGTAGTAATTAACTTATTCTTCATAGTAATTAAATAAAAGGGAGAAAATATAATGGTTACGGATAGTACGGCTGTAAAAAAACACCCCGCGCTTTAACATTAAAGCGACGCAGTTATGCCATCACCTTGGACTAAAACGGGTGGTATATCAATAGAATCTGTAAGAATTTCAGATCCGGAGAATGCAGAGTTTTACGCAGGACTTTTTACCCGCAATGAGATCGTTATAGGATAAGCTGCACGGCTTAACGCCAGAAAACAGGATCAGCGAAAGGATAGACAGACAGGTAAACAGCAAACCGCAAAATTTAGCCGGAGGGACGTGACTTACTGTCAACCGTTCCTCAAACGACTTTTCGATATGACGCGAGAAGCTGACGTGATTGGCTTCAATAGCTGTTTTAGTTACTGAAAAATGGGAGGACTTTGCGCCCGGATGTTGATCCTGCGCGTAAGGATACTGGTATTGTGTCGTTTTCACGAGCGTGAAAAAGAATACAACAAGTAGTATAAGATATTTAAATCCTTTTTCCTTCCTCACTGTCTTTTTGCTTAATCACAATAATAACGAACAGAAATATTAGAATCAAGAAAAAGTATATTTTAAGAAGCTGGCGTTAAATGATCGGCGACATTTACGACGTTTCGAAAGCGAACGGATGCTCCCGTATGCCCTTTAAATCAACCCGATTAAAGGCAATTGTTGCAAAACCATCTTAAACCAGTGGGTATATAACTGGGGGCGGCGTTCCATGTCTGCTTCGAGCGCTTCCAAGCTGATATATTTCCAATCGGCCACCTCATCGGGATTAATTACGGGTGGTTGATTAAAACGTCCGACAAAAACGTGATCGAACTCGTGCTCGGTAAGCCCATTATCAAAGTCGATACGATAGGTGAAGGCATAAACTTCCTTTAATTCTGCAGAAACGCCCATTTCTTCGTTTAAACGCCTTTGAGCAGCGCTAATGGTCGCCTCTCCGGGGCGCGGATGGCTGCAGCAGGTATTTGACCACAAGCCTGGCGAGTGATATTTACCAAGGGCGCGCTGCTGGATCAGCATTTCACCCTCATCATTCAATAAAAAAACAGAAAAAGCACGATGAAGCAGCCCCTTACGGTGTGCTTCTATCTTTTCCATCGTGCCAAGGGGATTATCGTTGGTATCTACAAGTATTACTTGTTCGGCCTCAATCATTAGTCAAATGTAGTTTTATATCCCGGGCGATACCATTAATTGTAACATAATTCCAATCTTATGCCCGTTGGCTACACGTATCCGTTCCGTCATGATGCGTTGCGGCGGCAAGCGTTTTATTTTATTAAATAGCACTAGGTAATAAGCATAAGCCAAATAAACGCCTTTACGGGCTGCCTTCGGAAGTTGCTTTATACCTATCAGTGCATCTGCAAAATCGGCCTCGATCTCGCTTTCAATCTTCATTTTATCTTCCAGACAAAAGTTTGCCAGGTTTACATGCGGAAAATATATCCGGCCCAGATCTTCCGTATCGGCCTTTATATCCCGAAGGAAGTTTACTTTCTGGAAAGCAGCGCCCAGCTTCATGGCTGAATAAGTGAGCGACTTATACAAACGCTCGTCATTCTGGCAAAATACCCGGAGACACATTAATCCAACTACCTCTGCCGACCCGAGGATATAACGCTCATACATCTGCAAAGTGTAGTAGTTATTATGCAGGTCCATCTCCATGCTATCCAGAAAGGTATCAATCAGCTCGCGCTCGATGTTGTACTTATTCACCGTAGCCTGGAAGCTGTTGAGGATAGGGTTTAAACTGATGCCTTTGTCTAAAGCCTCATAAGTTTGCTTTCTGAAATCTGCCAGCAGTTCTGCCTTGGGATAATTGTGAAATGAATCTACGATCTCATCTGCAAACCGCACAAAACCATAAATAGCATAAATAGGTTCGTGAAGGCTACGGTTTAAAAACCGGATGCCCAATGAAAAAGAAGTACTGTAAGCCCTTGTTGTGAGTTTGCTGCAACGCGCACTTACTTTATCAAATAAATCTTTCATATGTGTTTATATCCGGTTGTTTACCTGCCGGTATTAATTTAGTTTAGTTGAACACGCTTTCCGCAAGGAATTAATGTTGTACAATTTTAATACTTACAACAATGCTAACCTATAACTTTGTTTAATATTTTTGTAAAAAAGTTAAACAAAAAAATTTCGTGCGGAAAATTTTTAGGAAAACAGGCTATCTTTTAAATATCAGTCTTTTAAAGTAAACAATATACCGTTTTTTTGTTCATATCATAATCAAACAATTCATGAATACCGGCGGAACATATTCTATCAAAGATCTGGAAAAACTGTCCGGTATTAAGGCGCACACCATCAGGATATGGGAGAAAAGGTATGGCATTATCGCGCCTCAACGCACGCAGACTAATATCAGGCATTATACGAACGAAGACCTGCGCGAGATTTTAAATATCAGTTTGCTCAACAAAAACGGATATAAGATTTCGGCTATCGCGGCAATGCCTTCCGTTGAACGCGCCAGGCATCTGTCTGAATTAAGCCGATCTGCAGATGATGCACATCAAAGCTTTGAAGAAAATCTGCTTTTGAGCCTGATAGAAATGGATGAAGCCAAGTTTAACCGGGCGCTCTATGAACTCGATAAACATTTTGGATTTGAGAAGGCCTTTGAAAAAGTAATTTTCCCGTTCTTCGAAAAGATCGGTGTAATGTGGCAAACCGGCACGATCAGCCCCGTGCAGGAACACTTCTTTTCGAACCTGATCCGTGAAAAACTAATTATCGCCACTGCTGCGCTTAAACAAACAGCACCGGACAAAGCCACTACCGCTATACTGCTGCTCCCCGAGGGTGAGCTACACGAGATAGGTTTATTGTTCTACAATTATGCGCTTCGTTCGCGCGGCTACAAAACTATCTATCTTGGTCAGTCGGTTCCATTAGATAACCAGCAACGCATTCCGCCGCTTACCGAGGCCGATCTTATCGTAACAGGGATTACCAGCACCCTGCACCGCAACAGTTTTGAGGAGACAAAGCATAAGCTAAACAAACTATTTCCGGGTGCGAAGATCTATTATACCGGGCCTATCCCAGAACAGGCAAAAACCGATGGTAGTATCTTAACCGTAAAAGATTTAAGAGCCTTGCTCGACGTGTAACCCAGCATTAACTTCTACCACAAACCTATCCACCAACTCCAGGTCAGCTTTGCCCTGCGCTTCATTAATCAGGGTGAAATATTCGCCAATAACATGTACGCCTGATGCTTGCTTTTCGAGGGTTACTCTCAGAAACCCATGCTGATCTGTACAATAATTTTCAAGCGATATATCTTTAAAAAGCGCGCTTTCAGCAGTATAACGATCGTCATCTAATGCGGCAATGGCATGAAGCTGGTCATAACCGCCTGCCCCGGCAACGATAAACGGCACCACTTTTCCATCCGGATAATGTTTGTGCATCCGTTGATAATCATGCACATGCCCGCTAAAAACAGCATCCGGGAGAACATTTGCCTGGTTGCACGCCCGGTCTAAAAACCGGATGACAGGTTCGCTTGAGCCATGGTTGATATCTGCCGAGTAAGGCGCGTGATGCACACAAACCAGCAGTGCCTTTTCTGGATGATGTTGCTTAGCCCACTTTAGTTCCTGTACAAACCAGGCCAGCTGATCATCTTTCAGCACGCCAAATTTAGGCACATTGCTATGCAGGCCGATGATGTTCGCCAAAGGCGTTTCAAGCGTCCAATATACATTGGGTTGAACATTGCTCAACCGTTTAGCACCGCCGCTGAAAGGGACTGGTTGCGCGTTCGGCGAGCAGAAAACCTGCACGAAAGCATTCAGGCTATGATAAGGAACCGGATTATCCGGGTTGACGTCACTGTCGTGATTACCGGCGATGGCAAAGACGGGCGCAGGGTAAACTTCATAAGGCTCAAAAAACTGCACCGGGTAACATTCGGCTTCGCCAAAATTGTATACTACATCGCCCAGGTGGAACAAAAACTTTGGCTGATCTGCCGGTTGCTCTGCCCCGCTGATCTGGTTAGCCATTGCAGATGCCACCAGCCTTTGAAACTCGGGCCTTACCAGGCTGCCGGTATCCCCCGCCATGTGGAACACCAGTTTATCTGCTGCAACATCAGCAATGATATTTTCTAACTGAAGGTGATAGGGAAATCGCCCGGTTGGATTAGGAAGGGGTTGGAATTTATTCGTATCGTCGGGCTGGTCTTTTTTAAAAACCGGGGTAGTATGCTTTTTAATGTCCGTCATTGCACCGGCAAAAGTACAAAAGCGTCTGTTAACGGGGCATTAATGTTTACATGAAGTCTTTGAGCTACTTTGTCAATCGCAACAAAGTAGCCAAAGTGCTTTGCCGACAATATGCTTTTTAACCGCACATGCTTCCGCTCAGGCAAGGCAGAACCTCACGCTGGTTGCCTGTTGCCGCCACTATCGTTCGCGCTTGCCCCACGCTTCAGGCAACATTCAAAATGCGTTTTGCCTTAGCTTTACCCCGCTGTTCTGCCTTGCTTATGCCAAAAGCCGGTTGTCGGCAGTAAGAACAACGATAAATTAGCTTACAGTAAAAGCCGAGTAATACAAAAGAGCAAATGAAAACAGCATACATTTTTACAAATATAGCTGCACCATCTGTCGCCAGTACCTGGCGCGGTGCGCATCCCCGTCCCAAACGTAAAGCTGATGAACAATATTCTTCCTATGCAGTAAATCGCTAAGATTGCGGTTGCTGGCAATAAATGGATCGGTCTCTCCTACTACCAGTGTAATATCCATTTTCCGGATTTGTGAAAGGATGCGTTCGTCGGTGAGGTTGGCGATAAATTCTTCGGGCATGTTATAGTAAACATCCTCGTTTTTAAAACCATCAAAAAGGTCTTTGAAATCTGTAAAAGCCGTTGTCAGGTCGTAACGACCGCTCATGCCAACCACCTTTTTAAACAGACCGGGGTGTTTTAAGGCGATGTTCACCGCATGGTAAGCGCCCATGCTACAGCCGGCCACTTCTATAAAGTCGCCTTTATTTTCTTTTTTAATCAGCGGCAGTACTTCGTTCAGGATATATTTCTCGTATTGCAGGTGCCTCTTTATCCTTTCTATAGGTGTAATCTGTTGATTATAAAAACTTTCGGCATCAATACTATCCACACAAAATAACTGCAGCTCACCCGCTTCCAGTTTGCCTTTTACCGCTTCAACAATCCGCCAATTCTCATAGTCGTAAAACCGTGCCATACGTGTAGGAAAAAACAGCACTGCCCGCCCGGCATGGCCAAATACCAGCAGCTCCATATTGCGCCGCAGTTCTGTACTGAACCATTTATGGTATACTCTGTTCATCACCGGTATTGTACAGGAAATATCTGTAGCTGATATTACCTGAGAATTAAGCCTAATTTACTATTTGTAATTGATAGCCGCGCTCACCACGTCTTTCCATAGTTTATAGCCCTGGTCGCTCAGGTGCAGGCCATCCGGGCTGTAAAACCTGGCTTGCGGCTTACCTGCCTCGTCCAGCATCTTTGGAAATACATTTATAAACTGCCAGTTATTATCATTCTTAATAATCTCGTTATTGATCAGGTTATTGGTGTACTTGAACTGATCGGCCATGTGCCACCGGCTCAGGCTGGGTTTCAATGAAACATAATAACACGGGATACCACCAAAGCGTTTTTCCACCTTCGCCATCAGTTCCAGGAAAAATATAAAAACCTCTTCCGGGTGCCGTCCGTCGCCCAGATCATTATCACCGGCGTAGATCACCAACTGATGCGGATTATACGGGTACATGATCCGGTCGAAAAACCAAACGCATGCCGCCAGGGTAGACCCGCCGAACCCCAAATTCGAAGGCTTAATATTCTTAAAATCCTGGGAAAGCGTTTTCCATAAACGGATGGTGGAGCTGCCATAGAAAAGCGCTTCCGGCTGATAACCTAATTTAAGCCGCTCGCTTTCCAGACGCCGCACTTCGTCTTCGTACCAATACATAGATCAATTAAAATAGATAAAAAAAGCTGTTACCAAAGGTAACAGCAATATGTTTTCAACAACGGTTAAACTGTCGAAAAGTTATTTCAGTTCTTTCAAGTACTGTAGCATGTCACTGTCCATACCCAAGCCCAAATGCTGCAACTTAGCCAGGTAAAAGCTGCGTACCAACTTCCAATCATAATAGCCCGCTTTAACCGGCTTTAATCCGCTGATGCTTACTTCTTTTTCGTTCAACAGGAATTTCACCAGATGGCTGCCCTTGCCGTTGCTGTAAATAACCCATTGAATGTTGCTGCTCAGCGGAATCACCTGGCCTGCCTGCCAGTTCTGCTCAAAATCCTGCCCTTTAGGCGTAGCCTTGTTCGCTGTACTCATTTCTAATAAGGCAGCGAAGGGCGCTATGGTTTCGGCATGGGCAAAACGCAGGCGGGCGGTGTATTCGGGTTTGGCAAGCCAGGCATCTGTAGATTTTATAAAATCTGCAAGCAGAGGCGCTGCAATACGTACCTGCAAGCCATTGTTATCTACGCCGGGCCCTTTCAGGTAGTAATCTTCCGCAGCATCTATTTTGCCCAGCACCTGTATCTCTTTACAGGTGAAAAAACTTTCGAAGTTTAAATCGCCCGGCTTAAACCCGGCTTCGGTTATTTCCTGTTTCAGGGAAGGTACAATACTTGCAAAACCAAACACATCACTCACCAGTTTTGCAACAGTTGCCGTCTTTAAAACCGAAATATCTTTAAGCCATTTTGCTGCAATTTGCTCCTCTATCTTCTCAACCTGCAATTGCTGCTTTAGCCGTACAAGTTCCCCATTAGAAGGGGCGCTTTCTTCGAAACTGGTATAGGCGGGGGAAAGATCATAAAAACGCAAATGGAGATCGTCCGGGTATTCTTCTACCGTTGCGCTATCTTTCAGATTCTTCTTCATACCGGCAAGGAAAGCGTCAGCAGATTGTTTGGTGCGAACTTCTTTAGTGATAGCTACACTTAATTTAACAGGGCCCTTAAACACGGCTTGATAGTTCTGATACATTCTATCACCCAAACCATTCAGTTCTGCAACACCTTCGGCAGAGATAGATTTCACATGCTTATGTTCTACCTTATCCAGCTTTTTAACCATTGCCCATAAGCGGGTGCCCTCAGTTGTCAGCTGCCCCGCGCTATCTGCATTATTTAAAAATCCATAGCTAAAAGAGGTGCTTACTTCTTTAGTTAGATGCCTTGCCCCATGCCTGCCCACGTGATTAATAAAAACAGCTTTATAACCGGCAGGTGCAGCGGATGCCTTTGCTGAAGGGGCTTTATAAAGGGTTTTGGTGCCCAGGTACGCCACATTACAATTCTGGGCAGTGGCGTTAAACGCCAAACTGCCCAGAATAAAAATCAAAAACGTTAAATATTTTTTATCCATTCGCTCGTACTATCAGTGCTGGTTACCGGTACCATCGGTTTGGTAAGCGCCAAGGTCTTTACCAGGCTGGGTGATGGTTGCGCCATAGTTACCGGTTGAAGTTACTGAATTAACCGGACTAAAATCGTTACGGCCTTTTCCTATAGCAGGCGATCCGGTCTGCAGACGGAAGTTTGAAGTGCCTACCATTACAGCTGCAGGTGTTTGTTTGGCAGCTGTGATCGGGCCGGGGTTAGCGGCATAGTCATATTGCGTCATGTTATAGCCGTAGAACTTCGGATCATTATCACCCGGGGTAGATGATTTAATATCATTCGCCTTAAAGGTAGCCACGCCGTCAGCCGCTGTAAACTGGCTCACAATGCCCGAGGTTGAACCATAATACAATTGGTTATTGTACGCAATGTTGGTCAGGTCGGCATCGCTGGTTAAACGTAATCCGAAACGACAGTTCAGGATCAGGTTGTTATAGATCTGTCCGCGTGCTGCTTTCTCATAGTTAATTGAGCCACCACGGCCGGTTTTTGTCTGCCTGAAACCGCAATTGATGATGGTATTGTTATACATGGCCACGTTGGTTTGCGTACCAGAACTACCCGCGTCAGAGGCTTTCAAGGCGTTGGTTGCTGCACCGATTAACAGGTTATAGCCGATATTGCCAACGGTACCGCTCTTCATGTTAAAGAACTCGCCACCCGCCTGTCCGCAAAACTCGAAGGTATTGCGCATCACGTTGATCTTACCACCGGTAACGCGGACAGCATCATCCTTACTACCGAAAATCCACGAATCTTCCAGGATAAAGTTCTTTTTGATGTTGTTAAAAATGACCAGGTAGCGCGGGTCGCCCTGCGCATAAACCGCTGCATCATTCGGGCCGGCCGGGCCACCTGCAAACTCCAGGTGTGTCCATTTGATAATCACGTCGCCGCCAGCAGGGTTAGGGTTACTTGCCGTAGCCGGGCCTGGATAACAAACGATACCGCCCCAGTAACCGGTAAACACATTGGTATAAGTACCCTGGGTAGCTTCGGCATGAACAGCATCGCTATTCTTAATGGTAATGTAATTAGGATTTTCCTTTGTACCCAGGCTGATGAATGTACCATGCATTACAATCTCAGGGCTGGTTTGCCAAGTTTTACCGTCGCCAATGGCAATTAGTTTAGAGCCTGGTTGCATTAACAGGGTATCACCGTCATTTACGGTAACATCCTCTTTAAAATAATAGGTTTTACCGCTCAAAAGGGTACCCTTTACAGTTCCTTTCAGGGTATCTGAGCTGATGATATTTCCGGCCTGAACTACCTGTTTTGAAATTTCGGTAAGCTCTGCCTTATGACAGGCGCTCAGCGCCGATGCGCAGGCTGCCAGTATGATGAACGTTCTGAATATTTTCATGATGCTGAGTTTTACAGTTTATATCTTAATCCGGCGATGAGGTACTGACGATAGCTGTCTCTTCTTACGAAGGTATTTTCGCCCACTACTTGTTTTTCAACCACTACCCCGGTTGAAGGGTAAGGGCGGCGTATTTCCAGTTCGAAAGGTGTATTGAGCAAGTTTGTTGCTTTTACATAGCCATACAGACCTTTAACGATTCTCTTTTCTGCAGATACGTCCAGCGTTACGAAGCCTTTCTGCCAAACATCATTATCAAGGAATGGCGATACGGTATTGATGCGTGGGCCGGTGTACACTAACGAAACCTGCGCGTCTACACCTGGTTTAGGCGCTTTATACAGGAACGAAAGGTTACCAATGTGTTTAGACTGGCCTTGCAGCGGGCGGGTCTGGTCTACCGAACGGTTCGTGAGCAAGCCGTTGGCATCGCGGTAATTTTGCACTTTACTGGTGGTGATCTTCGAATCGGTATAGGTGTAGTTGGCACGGAAACCAAAGTTTTTGAAGTACTTGGTCACGTCAAACTCGAAGCCGTAGTTATTGGCATTACCAAAGTTGAACGGCTGGAATGCGAGATCAGACTGGCCGGTAAGCTTAATCAACGCATACTCTACGGGGTTTTTAATGCTCTTATAGAATACACCTACCAACAGTTGATCGAGGCCTTTAGGGAAGAACTCGTAACGAAGGTCGAAGTTCTCTGCGCTGGTACGTTTCAGGAACGGGTTACCACGTTCTGCATAATCTGCATCCGGATCGCCTGTAGTATGCGGTATCAACTCGTAAAAGTTTGGACGGCTGATCGCTGAATAGTATGACGCACGCAGATACTGGTTAGTCGCAAGGGTGTATTTCAGGCTGACGCTTGGTAAAATGTCGTAATATTTGATCGATCCGGTTTTACCTTCTACGTTAACCGGCGCGCTGCTTACCCAGGATTGATCTGTATGTTCGTAACGTACACCACCTATGGCGAACAAACGCCCTGCAGTAAACTTAAACTGTCCGTATCCTGAGGCAATCTTTTCAGAGAAATCATAATTCAGCGGATCTGACGGGGTACCCTGCACGCTAAATACTTCAAAAGTATTGTTATCGATATTGCCGGTAAATGGCTGCGAGGTATTGTTGGCAGCCGGGCGGATGGCATACTGGTCGTAATCGCTATGGCGATCTTTGTCACGGTACATACCACCTGCGCTTAATTCAACCGGGGTATCAAACAGTTTTGGAGAGAAGATCAGGTTCAGGAACCCACTTTTGTCTTCATCGGTATTTTTTGCAAATGTGCGGTTCTGCGCATTGTTCACATCAAACAAAGTAGGTGCCTGCACTACCGAACCATCTCCCTGCCTGTTACGACCGGTGGTTAAGTTCAGTTCGGCGCGGTCTGGTTCGTTAGCAGTGGCTTTTGAATAAACGGCCGACCAGTTCATGGCGAACAGATCAGAAACGCGGTGATCGCCGTGAAGGTTAAAGTTGTACACCTTCTGTATCATGCGGTCGCTGCGGTACTGCTGCGTAACACGGCCGGTACCAATGCCGGTGCGGCCCAGGTCTAAGCTGGTATCCGAACGGAAACGGAACGTATTCTGATTCAGGTTGATGAAATCTGCATCAAGTGTCAGCTTATGGGCTGGGTTAATACGGTAATCGAATTTAGAGATCAGGCCGATACGTTGCTGTTGAATATCATAAACGCGGCTTTGAATATCCGTAACCTGCGGCTCGCTGGTTACCTGGCTTACACTGGTAGAAAAGAAGGTACTGTTTGTACGGCGATAGGTGTTCTGATAACTGAAGCCTACCAACGCGCCTAATTTTTTATCGGCAGTACGTCCGCCAACAGTTACACCGCCAATGGTTGCCAGCGGCGCGTTCACTTTACTGTAATGGAACGGGCTGTTAGGAAAATTGGCCATAGTAGCCGTATAGTTGTTGCCGTTAGCTACCCGTGGGGAAACATTAGCCACACCAGAGCGGCTGAACTTCGAGAAATCCTCATTGAACAGATTCGCTGCGTAACCTGTACCGATGTTAGCGCGAACGGTAAAATCTTCCGGCGCATCTTTCAGTACCAGGTTAATACCACCACCGATAGCATCGCCTTCCATTGATGGGATCAGTGATTTTGAAACCTCCAGTCGGTCTACAATATCGGCCGGGAAGATATCCAGCGGTACATAACGGTTTTTGTTATCCGGGCTTGGTATTTTAACGCCGTTCACCAGGGTATACTGGTAACGTTGCGGCATACCGCGGATAATAGCGTATTGTGCCTCACCGTTGTTGCTGCGTTCTACAGAAACACCAGAAACACGCTGGGTTACGTTAGCGATGGTAATATCAGGCGAAACCTCAATAGTACGTGCCGAAACGGCGTTGATCAGTTGCGGCGCACGCTGTTCAGCTGTTTTTGCAGACTGTTCAGACTCGCGGCTGGAACGCGACTTTACACTTACCTCATTCAGGTCATTCGCTTTGGCGTTTAAGCTTAGCTTTAAGTTAACCGTAGCATAATCATTTACGGTAAAATGTTCTTCTGCCTTATGGTAAGAAATGTAACGAACCTCTATTTCGTACTTGCCGGCCGCTACGTTCTTAAAGATAAAACTGCCGTCGAGGCCAACGCTTAGCGATATTTTTCTGTGTGTGTTCTCATTCTCAAGGGTTACAGTAGCACCGGTAAGTGGTTCGCCGGTCTTTTTGTCTGTAACCAGTCCTTTAACTGTACCACCTGCGAGCGCCTGGGTAACATTGAATAAAAAGACAAGAATCAAAAAGGGGAAAAGTTTCTTCATTTAGAGCGTGTTGAAATTCGCTCCAAAGAAACATCCGGTATTTAAGCTAATCTTAATGCAAGTATTAAGATTATATTAAAGCACGCTTAACATAACAAAGCATTGCCTAATTTCTTAATACTTGCATTTTAATTTATTAGCAGTTTCTTAACAATTAAAGCTTTTCGTAAGCAACAATATCCTGCCGCTGCTCGCCAAGGTTGTCGGCTCCAAGCTCCACCACGTCGCCATGCTTCAGGTAAATAGGTGGGTTAAAACCGAGCCCTACCCCTGCAGGAGTTCCGGTAGAGATCACATCGCCGGGCAGCAAGGTCATAAACTGGCTGATGTAAGAAACCAGGTATGGCACTTTAAAGATCAGGTTGGCGGTAGTACCGTTCTGCATGGTTTTGCCATTTACTTTAAGCCATAGCTTCAGGTTATTTACATCGCCGATCTCATCCGGGGTAATCAACCATGGGCCGATAGGTGCAAAAGTATCGCAGCCTTTTCCTTTATCCCATGTCCCGTTACGCTCTAACTGGAATTCACGCTCAGATACATCATGGATCAAAACATACCCCGCAATATAAGCTTCAGCTTCGGCCTCATCTACATAAGTAGCCTTTTTGCCAATCACCACACCAAGCTCTACTTCCCAATCTGTTTTGGTAGAATTTTTAGGGGTTACTACAATATCGTTAGGGCCGGTTAGCGATGTAGTGCTTTTCATGAAAAGAATAGGCTCTGAAGGCATTGGCGCATTCGTTTCTTTCGCGTGGTCGGCATAGTTTAACCCCACACAAAGAATTTTCGACGGGCGCGCGATCGGGCTTCCCAAACGTTCATCATTACTTACAGTAGGCAGCTTACCTGCATTCTCATCAACGTACTGTTTTAGTTTCTCCAGACCGCCGTTGGTAAAAAAGCGTTCGTCAAAATCTGCAACGAATGAAGACACATCATAACGAATATCATCAATAATTACGCCCGGTTTTTCGGCACCTGCCTGCCCGTATCTTATCAATTTCATATATTGTAGTTAATTGTAAAATTTACATTTAAAGTAAGCGGCGCAAAACGCCACTGTTTGCGGGCATAAATATGTGATTAATTTCTGTAGCGGGGTAATTTTTCGGGAAGGAAATCCGTATCAGCTGAAACGATAGTTATCTTCCGTTTGCTGATTTTTTAACTTTTCGATAATGGGAAGGGTGATAATAAACGTAGTGCCTTTACCCAGGCGACTTTTAACATTTATTTCGCCCTGAAGCGCTTCTACATGTCCTTTCACCAGGAATAAACCGAGCCCTTTGCCTTCTACTGCAGACGAGAATCGTTTATAAGGCTTAAAAATATCGTCCTGGTATTTCTTCAGATCGATACCCAGGCCGTTGTCGCTTACACTGATGGTGATGAATTCTTCTGACCGCATCAGGTCTATCCTGATCACCGGCGTATTGCGCGACCGGTACTTGATGGCGTTACCAATCAGGTTAAAAAAGATACTATACAAATAGGCTTTGTGCGAAAATACGATACAAGGGCTTTCCGGGCTGATGATCTGCGTTCCGGACAGGGTGATCACCTCTTTCAGATCTGCTTTGACGTCTTCAATCAGATCTACTATATCCAGGCTGCAAAGGGTTAACTCCCTTGAACCATCGGTAACGGAAAGTATAGCGCTCAGATCGCGGATAATGGTGTCCAGGCGGCCGACCGCATGCTTAATTTCCGAGGTACACATTTGCACAATGCCAGGGTTAGCCTGATCGATCTCCAGCACGTTAGCCAGGCCCATGATGTTAGCCACCGGCGACCGCAGGTTGTGAGAAACTACATAGCCAAACTGCTGCAGTTCTTTATTGCGTTTAAACAGGTCATGCGCAAACTGCTGCAGCTCTGCCTCTGCCTTTTTACGTTCGGTAATATCGGTATGTATAGATATCCGTTTTTCAAGTCTACCGTTTCTATCCATCACCGGCGTAATTTCTACCAGGTTCCAGTAAGCAGAACCGTCTTTACGCCGGCATAAAATTTCTTTGGTATAGTTTGCACCCGACGCCAGTTTCTGATCCAGGCTTTTCAACTGTTCGTTTGTTGCGCCGGTCCGCAAAACTTCGCTCATCCGCTTACCCAAAGTTTCTGCCAATGTATAACCGTTGAGCTGGCAAAAACTATTGTTTACCCATTCTATCAGCCCGTTCTTGTCAGAGATCACCACACCGTTAGTGGTCTTATCAGCGACGATAGAAAGCTTCCGCAGGTTCTCCTGCATCTTTACACGATCCTCTATATCCTTAATCACCGCATAAACCTCTATTAGTTCCCCGTTATGCACAACAGGAATAATGGTAAGGTTAACATGCAGCGCCCTGCCCCTGGCGTTGAAAACTTCCACATCAAATGTTTCAGCTTCGCCGTAACGGCTGGCCTTACAATATTTTTTTAGTACCAGGCGGCGGTATTTGGGGAGAAAAAAACTGGGGAGCGACCGCTCTGTAATATCAATCAACCGGTAACCCAGATCTTCGGTAAGCTTTGGGTTAATCATATCCACCTCACCGGCCAACGTTAGATGAACTACGCCAAAAGGATGCTTGGCAAAAAAATCAGAGTAAGATGTGGTGATTTTTTTCCGGTTTTTCTCTGCTTCAATCTGGTTGGTTACATCCCTGCAGATCAGCAGAAAGCCATTTACCGAAGGCACCTGAAGCATATTGGTAACCGTGGGCTCCAGCCAGCGCCAACCGCCGCTCCGCATCCTGAACCGGAAAGGTTTTAATGCCGCTGTTACGCCAGGTAATGCCTTTGCCAGTTGCCCGGCAAACGTGGCGTCATCATCCGGAGAAATAAAGTCATGGATCAGCCTGGCCGTTAATTCGCTGCTACCATATCCAAAAGATGCGATCACCCCATCGCTAAAATGCCTGAACCGGCCGTCTTTATCTAAAACGGAATGGGTATGAAGCAACACTTCACCCACAGCAGCGCAAAGATTACTTTCGGGGTTCATTTGGGCAACCAATAATTTTGTGCTTATACGAAGCTATATTTCAAAAGGTTATATCACAAAATGTCGGATGTAAATTTTTTAGTGATACTGTTTTATTATTAACTTAGTACTGCTAGCCTTTGTATTAATTCATTTTATTTGAAACGCAAATGACCATTTCCAAAAAAACAAAAAGACCGCTGGTAAAGGAATTTGAGGCGATAGATATCATGCCTTATGGCTACTCGCTATTACTTGTTGGCGGAAGCATTTACCTGCTTCACCAGTTTATTCACCTGATACCGGGGTATTAAGCCCGGCTGAAGAACTTTTTTTAAACTTTAATTAACCTTAGTCTGTTCAGCTAACAACTACTTTTTAAACGACTGTAAATTGTTAAAACTATGGGAAAAGGAGATAGAAAAAGCCGTAAAGGAAAAATTGTAAAGGGTTCTTTTGGTAAGAAACGCCCGCACAAAGTGAAACCGAAAACAGAAACTTTGAAAACCGAAAAAGAAGCTTAGCCATATATTAATATATGGCTTTTTTATGCAACAGGCTTATTTAACGGCAGCGAGAAATAAAAAACAGAGCCTTCGCCTTCTTCTGAATTTACCCAGATACGCCCGCCTTCGCGCCTGATAATTTCTGAACTGATATACAACCCCAGCCCCAGCCCCGGAAAGGTATGCTGTTTGCTGCCGCTTACACGGTAAAACTGTTCAAATACATGGTCTTTTTTATCTGCGCTGATGCCGATGCCAAAATCCTGCACGCTTAATTCAAGATCATTATCATTAGTGTGGGTAGCCACAATAATACGGTCAGCATCTGGCGAGTATTTGATCGCGTTGGTCAGCAAGTTAATGACTACCTGGCTGATACGGTCGCGATCGCCGTAAATCTGTCCGTTAAAACGATACTCCTTAACCAGTTGGTGCTTGAGCGTAGTACGTTGCAGATCGTCGATCACTTCGTCCAGCATTTCATTAAAATCAAAAAAAGCATCGTTAAACTGCATTTTGCCGGTATGGATCTTGGTTACGTCCAGTAGGTCTGCAATCAACGTTGTTAGGCGGTTCACCTGGATACCCATTTTGGTCACCATGGATGCCTTTTGTTCGTCGCCGGCATTCCGCAACATCATTTCCAATACTTGCGCATAAGCTTTGATACTGGTAACAGGCGTTTTTAATTCATGGCTGGCAATAGCCAGAAAATTATCTTTCTGTTTCTGAAGCTCTACATGGTCATTAATGTTCATGGTTGCACCAAACCATTTCACGGGTTTTCCATCTTCGTCCAGTAATGGCTTACCGCGTTCCAGGTGCCAATTATATTCGCTGTCGTGTTTCCGCAAGCGATACTCTATCTGGTAGCTCTCGCCAGAAAGCATGGAGTTTTTCCAGGCCTGCTGCACCCTATCAAAATCATCGGGGTGAACAACCTCTTGCCAGGTGCTGGCATAAGCCGCCTCCATTGGCAACCCGGTATAGTATGCCCACCCTTTGTTTACATAATCTATACTGCCATTGGTATTTGCAGACCAGATAATCTGCGGAATAAATTCGGTTATGATCTCGAATTTACTGATCTCTTGTTGCAACGCTGAATTAATTTCATCCAGCCGGCACTCATACTCCACCTGCTCTGTAATGTCCATTGTAGAGCCAAGCATCCGTACCGGTTGGCCCTGCGCATCAAAAAACACTTTCCCTAAAGTTTTAATCCAATGCTGTTCACCGTCTGTCCAGTTCACGCGGGCTTCGTAATTAAAACGGCCTGTTTTTAAGGCATCGTCAAAAGCCCGTTCCACTTTAACGCGGTCTTCGTCATGCATATTCTTGCGCACATCGGTATGCACCAGCGTAAGTCCATCGGGATAACCCAACAACCGGTTCAGCCTTTCATTATGCACCAGTTCGCCGGTGATCAGGTTAAGGTCAAAAATACCCTGATTTGCCGCTTCTACTGCCAACCGTAAGCGCTGTTCCGCATCACGAAGAGTTTTCCGGGCTTCCAATGTATGGCTAACATCATTTGCCATTACCATTATGCCCGTCACTTCGTTTTTTAAGTCGGTAAGCGGCGAATAATATAAATCGAAATAAGAGGTCTGCAATGTACCATCGCGTTCCAGGTCAACCGGGTATTCGGTAAGGGTAAAAGACTGGCAGGTTTCCATCACACGATCATACATGTCCTGCATATCGCTTTGCCGAAGCTCTGGCAGCAGATCAAATATCGAAATACCGATCACCTGTTCAGGCCTGCCTTTATTCCATATTGCACAGGCAGCCTCATTAGCATATTGGATAACATAATTGTTCCTGCTCAGGAATGCCATGCCCACAGGCGCTTTCATCAGCAGGCTGTTTATCCGTTGCTGATGCTCTTCCAGACTCATGTTAGCCTTTTCGGCCAACTGCCTTAAACGCACCTCTTCGGTAACGTTTTTGGTGGTATTGATGATATAAGCTACGTTTCCGTCTTCATCCAGAACGGGTTCATTCGCATTAGACCAGTAAAAGGTTTCAAGTTCGCCGGTCTGCGGGTCGCGTATCTCATACTGGTAAACAGGTATATCCACCCGTTTTTTGGTTTGGATCACTTCCATCCAGGTATCCATCGCACGCTGCCTGCCGCTTGGGTCATGCTCGTTATCGGGAAAAACTTCAAAAAGGGGTTTATGTAAAATTTCTTCACGAACCGTCCCGGAAATAGCTAAAAATTGATTACTGACCGCCAGTATAGTAAAATAAGGCGGATCTGCCTTTAAAATAAGCGATTGCGGCGAGTTCTCGAAGTAACTTTGAAATTTCGGACTGGAATATAACTGATCCATTATTGGCGCTTCAGACACAAAACTTCAGCAAAGCTAAAATATCAATTTCCAATTAATAATATTAAAACTTCGCAACATTCGTTATACAATAATGGTATAAAAGGATATTGGCGCAGAAATACTTTTCTTAGAACGAAACATTCATTACATTTACCGCTACTGTTGATTGATGCCCGAGTTGAAGTTGAGACTGCTTATTTTCATAAGCCTGCTTACCCCGTTTTTAAGTAAGGCTCAACCGGTTACGCTCCCCGAAAAGACTTCCCAAATTGAAAAATACAACAAACTGATCAGCCGGTACCGGTATGATAACCCGGATTCTGCTTTGTTTTTCGTAAACAAAGGGCTGGAAGAAGCCAGGAAAAATAACGACAAAGCCGGGCGTGCCCTGATGCTGAACCAGTTGGGCATGATCAATGACAACCGGGGGCAGTTTGTAGACTCGCGGGCTAATTACCTGGAAGCATTAGGCCTGTACAAAGTGGTGAAAGACAAGAAAGGCATGGCTACGGAAAACATCCGCCTGGGTGTGGTTGAAATGCGTAAAGGTGGTTATGATAAAGCCACCAGCTATTTCCTGGAAGCTTTAAAATTGAGTGAAAGTATTAAAGACCCTAAAGGGATCATGGAGGCCAACATTACCCTGGGCGAAGCTTATACCGGCCAACGCAGCTACGAGACAGCTTTAAATTACCTGAATATTTCCGAAAAGATCAACGATACCATTCCGCTTTCGAACCTTACGCTTAACCTTTATAACGACTTTGGGATTCTATACCGCGAGACGGGCAAATTGGAAGAGGCGAAATATTACTTTCAGAAAGGGATAGACCGGAGCAATATCCCGCAGTACCAGGGGCTGAACATTACCCTGATCAACAATTTGGCTTCTGTATACGCCAAAGAAGGGAATACTGCTTATTCCATTAAATTACAAAAAACAGCGCTTGCCAAAGCCGAAAAAATCCATAATTACATCCGCCAGCTGCAAACCCTAACGGGTTTGGCCAAAAGCTACGAAAACATCAGCGTTGACTCGAGCCTTAACTACCTGTACCGGGCAAAAGAGCTGGCTGAAGGCAGGAAAGCCTATAAACAGGTAATTGATGCCCTGCAAAGCATCGCCCAGTTATACCGAAAAAAAGGAAATTTCGAGGCCGCCTTGGATGCCAAAGAAGAAGAATATGACTTGGCGGATAAATTCTTTTACAAGGAAATGTCGCAGCAGGTTTCAAATCTGCAGGCGCAATATGAGCTTACCAAAACACAGGCAAAGATCCAGCAGTTGAACCTGATCAATAGTAAGCAATCTGCAGAGCATAACGTGATCCTTGCTGTCGCCATCTGTTCGATCATCGTGTTACTGATCATCGCCTATGCGAACTACCGAACCGGCGCTTTAAATAAACAGCTTTTAAAAGCCAACAAACAACTGGACGAATCTAACCATGTTAAAGATAAACTGTTTTCTATCCTCGGGCACGATCTGCGCTCGCCATTTATCTCTGTAATTAACCTGCTGGACTTGCTGGATGATGACGATATCCCGGAAGACAGCCGCAAAGAAATGCTTCAGGAATTGGGCCTAACCAGTAAGGCTGGCTTGGAAACACTTACCGGTTTGTTAAAATGGGGCGAAACCCAAATCAAAGGGCTAAGAATCAATCAACAGGAATTTGCGGTGCGGCCGCTCGCAGACCGGGTAACACAGCTACTATCTACCAACGCCAGCCATAAAAGCATTACCATTAAAAACAGTATCCAACCAGAACTGAACCTGATTGCTGATAGCGACCATGTAGAGTTTGTATTACGCAACCTGCTATCAAACGCCATTAAGTTTACCCGCGCGGGTGGGAAAATAAGCTTTCGCTCTCAATTTGACCCTGCTACCAACAAGGCCACAATCACCGTTAGGGATAACGGTATCGGTATTTCGCCAGACCGCTTTGAGGCTATATTTTCGCTTAAAAACGTCAGCAACAATGGCACCTTCAACGAAAAAGGAACCAGCTTGGGGCTGGTGATGTGCAAAGAATTTATAGAAGCCAACAACGGTTCTATCAGCGTAAGAAGCGCACCGGGTTCGGGGTCCGACTTTTCCTTCATCCTTAACGCCACCATGAAACCTGTTAACGAGCCGCAGCCGCGCCGCGAAAAACAAGTTTAACTCAGAAACTTTTTATTTTATCAAATTAATCGTAATATTGCGATTAAATGGGCGCATCTAAAACAGAAATATTTACGGCAGAACAAAACAGGCTGGCTATCATGCTGAAAGCACTGGCGCATCCGGCCCGGATTGCCATCATTCAGGAACTTATAAAAGCCAACGCTTGTATTTGCGGCGACCTGGTAAATGAAGTTGGTTTGGCGCAGGCAACTATATCGCAGCACTTAAAAGCTTTGAAAGAAGCCGGCATTATTAAAGGTACGGTAGACGGCGTAAGCGTGTGCTATTGTATTGATGAAACCGTTTGGAAGTTTTTTGAACAGGAATTAGGCGCTTTCTTTGGCAAATACAAACCGATGAATAGCTGTTGTTAAAATTTTTTGAACAAATCAATCGTAATATTACAATGAATAATCCAATTACATGGGGCGAGTTCCTTCAGCAGCTGACAGACCACCCAGCACTTGATCTTCAATTTCAATACGAAGCCGGTAAATGGGTAAAACCATCGTACCACATTACTGAAATTAAACTGGCGCCCATTACATCCGTTGATTGCGGAGGAGTGGTAAATAAATGGACAGAAGTAATCGTACAGCTATTGGAACCCGAGAACGAGCAGCAACTGCGCGCCATGAAAGTACGCAAAGCTTTATCTATCATAGATATTGTGCAAAAAGCAGTGCCATTGGCTTCAGACGCAGTTGTAAAAATAGAATTCGGTAATTCCACCTTCGCTACAAGACAAATGCTTCCGGCGGCTATCCATATACACGGCGAAAACCTGGTGATAGATCTACAGGCAGATGCCGTACAATGCAAGGCAGAAACCCGTGGCGGTTCTTGCGGAACAGGCGCTGAGACGGAAGCTTGCTGCGTACCTGCCGCAAAACCTAAAGTAGCATTAAAAAACCTGGCGACAGAAACAGCTTGTTGTACACCCGGATCTGGCTGCTGCTAATTAAATATCAGATGAAGAATATCTTAGTATTATGCACCGGCAATAGTTGCCGCAGCCAGTTGGCAGAAGGTTATTTAAGACACTTTTTAAAAGGCACCGCCAATGTTTACAGCGCGGGTATTGAAACACACGGCGTAAATCCAAAAGCGATAGCCGTTATGGCCGAGGATGGCATCGACATCTCCAATCATACCTCTAACCATGTGGACGAATATGCCGCAATCCGTTTTGATTACGTGATTACGGTTTGTGATAACGCCAACGAAGCCTGCCCTTATTTTCCAGGTGACGTTAAACGCCTGCACTATAACTTTCCGGATCCGGCCAAAGCAACGGGAACCGAAGAAGAAGTGATGAAAGAATTCAGAAGGGTAAGAAATCTTATTAAAGGATATGTGCTCCGTTTTGTAATGGAAAACATGAAGCATCAAGGTAGAAATGAATAATTGTGCACCCGCGGTAAGCAGGAAAAAGCTGGGCTTTTTAGACCGCTATCTCACCCTTTGGATATTTGCTGCTATGGCGATAGGCGTAGCCTTGGGTTATTACATTCCGGGTTTACCAGCCCGTATAAATGCTTACTCTGTAGGTACAACAAATATCCCTATCGCAATCGGCCTTATTATGATGATGTATCCGCCGCTGGCTAAGGTGAAATTTGAGACGCTGGGCAAGGTATTCGACAACAAAAAGGCCCTTGCGCTGTCGTTGATCCTTAATTGGGTCATCGGCCCTTTATTAATGTTTATTCTTGCTGTAGTTTTTTTGAATGATGAACCCGAATATATGACCGGGCTGATCCTGATCGGCCTGGCAAGATGTATCGCCATGGTAATTGTGTGGAACGACCTGGCCGACGGTAACCGGGAATACGCCGCGGGATTGGTTGCGCTGAACAGTATCTTCCAGGTATTCCTCTACAGTGTTTACGCGTGGTTCTTTTTTTCGATATTACTACCGCTGGTCGGCTTCAAAGACTACGAAGTAACTATCGGTATGGGCGAAATAGCCAAATCGGTAGGTGTTTATTTAGGGATCCCATTTGGGGCGGGAGTCATTAGCAGAGCGGTTCTGATACGATTAAAAGGCAGCGATTGGTTCAACAAAAAATTCATCCCCGCAATCTCCCCTATCACTTTAATTGCTTTATTATTTACCATCGTCGTGATGTTTAGCCTGAAAGGGCAACTCATCGTAAAAATCCCTTTGGATGTTATGCGGATCGCGATACCTCTGGTGATCTACTTTGCCATCATGTTCCTCATCAGCTTTGCTTTTGGCAAATTCATGAAAGTCGACTATTCACAAAACGCCGCGATTGCCTTCACGGCGGCCGGCAATAATTTCGAACTGGCCATCGCCGTTGCGATAGCAGTATTCGGGATCAACTCTGGCGAAGCCTTTGCCGGGGTAATCGGCCCACTGGTAGAAGTACCGGCTTTAATTGCGCTGGTCAACGTGGCTTTCATGTTCCGAAGAAAGTATGAGAAGGCAGCTACAGCAGGGGCCTGATTTACTTTTGGTGCAAGCTTAAAGCATTACCATCAGGGTCTTTAACGGTTGCAAACCTTCCCCATGGGGTTTTACTAATTGGCTCCACGGTAATACCCTTTGCTTCCAATGCTGCAATTTCTTCGTCCAAATTATCTACGGTAATCACTAATCCCCGTACAGAACCGGGTACCATGCTTTCAAACCAGTTGACAAGCGTAATTGTAGTCTGTGTATCCGGCAAACCCAACTGTACCCAGTGCTGACCTGGACCGGCCGGGGCTTCCACAATAATTTCAAAGCCCAAATGTGTGTAAAACGCTTTGGCACGCTGCTGATCTGTAACCGGGATAGAAATGATCGAGATGGTTTTCATTTGGTCAAATTAAATTATTAATTAATACTGATTATCCTCCAACCGGGATGTTTTATCCGGGTCCGGAATTACCAGGCTTACCACCAGCGATATCAACGAGCACACCGCAATGTACCAAAAGAACCAATTGTTATGCCCCCATTTTTTAAAGGTAAGCGCAACGGTTTCCGCTGTTCCGCCAAAGATGGCAACGGTAAGTGCATACGGCAGACTGACACCAAGCGTACGGATATTTACCGGAAAAAGCTCTGCTTTGATGATAGCCGAAATAGACGTACAAAGGCTCAGGATCACCAGCGCGAGCGAGATCAGCAATGTTGCCGTCCAAAAGTTATGAGTAGCGCTTAAAGCCATCATAATGGGCACCGTTGCCACCATACTCACCATGCCATAAATGATCATTACACGCTTGCGGCCTATTTTATCGCTGATGATACCCGAAACCGGCTGCGCCAGCATAAACACCACCAAAACAATCAAGGTGATCAGTGTAGAGTCTGCTTTGGAAAACTTTGCCGTATTAACCAGGAATTTCTGGATGTAGGTAGTAAATGTGTAAAAAGCCACTGTAGTACCAATGGTAAAGCCCACGATGATGGCTGTCTCTTTAGGATATTTCAGCAACTCCTTTACTGTACCGCGTTTACTTTCGGCCACCTTTTCTTTCACAAACGAAGTAGTCTCGGGTAAGTTACGCCGCAGGTAAATAGTAGAAAGTGCAAGCACTGCACCGATACCAAACGGGATACGCCATCCCCAGCTACCCAATTGCGTTGTAGTTAAAAAATATCGTTGTAGTAAAAGCAATACAATTAGTGCTAAAATCTGTCCACAAGTTGTTGTGATGTATTGAAAACTGGAATAAAACCCGCGATGTCGTCTCGGAGCAATTTCACTTAAATAAGTAGCTGCCGTACCATATTCCCCGCCTATACTAATGCCCTGGAACAGCCTGGCCAGCACTAATATAATCGGCGCAGCAATACCAATATGATGGTAATCCGGAACGAAAGTGATAGCTAAAGAACCGGCGCTCATGATCAGTACAGATAAGGTCAACGCTGCCTTTCTACCCTTTTTATCTGCATAAGCGCCCATCAGCCAACCACCTATCGGTCTCATTAAGAAACCAATAGCAAAAATACCGGCGGTGTTCAGTAGTTGCGAAGTTTCATCATCATTAGGGAAAAATGCCGAACTGAAGTATAAAGCAAATACCGAATAAGCGTACCAATCGTACCACTCTACCAGGTTACCAATAGACCCGCCAAGTACAGATTTAAACCTGAACTTGCGGGCGTCAACCACTTGCGCTTCAGCTTGCTTCATGGCTAAAAGTATTTAAAAAAATTTAATTGCAACAAGCTGTTTTCTATGGCATAACAATTGGGCAATTCTCATTAAATCCGAAAAAGCCATGAGTTCAGCATTTGTAAGAGAGAGAGATAACAGCGGGATCAGCTGTACTTCATTAAGCAGCTATATTCAACAGATCAACAATAATGGTCGCATGATCAATCAAAATCTGTTCAACCATACACCTGGTGCCAATATGCTGTACAGAGAGCATGCGCACCAGACTAAAAAGAAATAACATCTACCAATTATAAACCGCAGTTGAATTATTGCGGGGAAAAACCTTCAAAGGCTGTAGTGTAAAACTATAGCCTTTGTTGTTTATATAAAATCGTATTATATCTTATCTAGCTACATAACCTGCAAACCTTTTATGCATTGTTACGACTGTTACTTTTTCTTGGCCGTCAAGAAAAAGTAACCAAAAAGAACTCGTCGCTGTCACCGCAGGCTATGTACTGGTTCTGCCACTGCAAAGCCTGTGTTTGTCGCCTGCGCTGGATGCGACAGTCTAAGACGGTCACGTTCCGTTCGTGACTTTAGTTTTTTGTTTAAGGCTGGCAACCAGCTTTGGGAATAAGCAAAACAGATCGGCTGAAATGTGCGATTCAAGCGAAAACCTCTCCCCAACTCCTCTCCTGAAGAGCTTTAAAGTCCTCCTTGGGGAGAATTTAGGTCGGGCTATCGTCAATAGCTATCGTTGTCGGTGTTTCTGGTTTGCTTGAGCTAAGGGAAAAGTGCGGCAGAAAAAGCATATTGCCGGCTAGGGGCCTCTACTTCCTCCGCTTCCGTTCTTTAACAATCAGGCTTAATTCGCGGCTCATCTGCCCTGCAATGGCTGTATTTTCCTGCGCCCGGCGGAACAAGTAAGGTAGCACAGCCTTCACCGGGCCGTAAGGCACATATTTCACAACATTGTAACCTGCCTCGGCAAGGTTAAAACTGAGGTTATCGCTCATGCCTAACAATTGTGAGAAATACACATGCGGGTGATTATGCGCGATATTTGCTTTGTCCATCAATTGCACCAACAGCGCGCAGCTATCTTCATTATGGGTACCAGCAACAAATGCGATACGTTCTACATGGTCAATGCAAAACCTTAACGCCTGGTTATAATCATGGTCTGTAGCAGCTTTATCCGGCTGGATTGGCGAAGGATAGCCCATCTCTGCCGCACGCTTGCGTTCTTTTTCCATATAAGCACCACGCACCAGCTTAGCACCGAGTACAAAACCCTCGCGGCTGGCTACGGCATAATCATCTTTAAGCGATTGCAATTTATCGTGACGATAGATCTGGTAGGTATTGTAAACAATGGCCTTATACTGGTTAAATCGGCGCATCATATCCAGCGCGAGCTGGTCAATCGTCTTCTGGATCCAGCTTTCCTCGGCGTCGATCATCACCGGCACACCCGAAGTAAAGGCCTTTTCACAAATAGCCAGTACACGCGCTTTCACTTTTTGCCATTCGCGGTCTTCTTCCGCGTTAAGCGCTGCGCCGGTGTCCAGCTTTTCCAGTAAACCAAAACGGGCGACGCCGGTTACTTTAAATACCGTCAACGGAATGGCTTTATCGCCGGTAGCACGTACAATGGTCCGGATAATCTCGTCGCGCGTTGCGTCGAAAACTGCTTCCTCGTCTTCACCCTCAACAGAATAGTCCAGGATAGTTCCTACATTACCGGCCTGCAGGTTTTTAATTGCTAAATCACACTCGGCAATCGTCTCCCCGCCGCAAAACTGCTTGAAAATGGTCGCCTTGATCAGCCCCTTAATTGGCAAGCCTATTTTAAGTGCGGCATTGGTAATCCCGGGCCCTACTTTTACCAGTGTGTTACTATTGATGGCTTTAAACAACCAATAGGCACGGTCAAGGTCGGCATTGGTCAGATGTTTAAAAGCAATTTCTGTATTATCAAAAGATAGTGAGGTACCTGCGGTTGAAGCGGAAATATTATTTTCAAGCATGGTGCAAAATTAGAAAATGCCAATTAGATAACTCATTATTCTTTGAATAGTTTAAATTTGCCGCCGTAACCATGATCGAGTTTGAGCTAAACGGAGAGTATATACCGCTGATTCAGTTGCTGAAGGCCACTAACCTGGTACAAACAGGCGGCGAAGCGCAGATAGTGGTATCGGAGGGCGAGGTAAGTTATAACGGACAGATCGATACGCGTAAAAGGCTTAAAGTGCGTAAAGGTGACGTTATTGAGTTCCGTGGCCAGCAGGTCAGGGTAATTTAATTATGGATACGATACAGAGTTTAGGCTACAATGTATATTTCAATGATAGCCTTACAGAGCTGGTAAATTTTATTCAGCAAGGAAAATATTCTAAAGTTTTTATTCTTTCAGACGACCAGACGAGCAACTGCTGCCTTCCCGCTGTAACAGAACGTCTTGACGGCGTAACCCCTTACGATTTAATCGAGATCTCATCCGGCGAAGCCAACAAAACCATCGACTTCTGTATCGGTGTTTGGAAGATGCTGATTGATTTCGGAGCCGACCGTCATAGCCTGCTGATTAATGTAGGCGGTGGTGTGGTTACCGATCTGGGCGGTTTTGTGGCCAGCACCTTTAAACGTGGTTTCGATTTTGTAAACGTGCCCACTACCCTGCTTTCGCAGGTGGATGCTTCTGTAGGTGGCAAAACCGGCGTAGACCTGGACAGCATTAAAAACATCATCGGTACGTTTACCCAGCCAAAAGCGGTTTTTGTTCACCCGGGTTTCCTGGAAACATTGCCAGAGCGGCAGGTACGTTCGGGTTTGGCTGAAATGCTGAAACACGGGCTGATTGATGATGAAGCTTACTGGGACGAATTAAAAAATAGTGATCTTTCTGTTCCAAACCCCGAATTAGTTTTTAAATCGGTAGTGATAAAAAATAAGATCGTGCTGGACGATCCGCTGGAAAAAGGGCGCCGCAAATGCCTGAATTTCGGCCATACGATTGGCCACGCCGTGGAAACTTTCTCACTCGACAATGATGGTGACCATCTGACACACGGTGAAGCCATCGCCATCGGTATGATCTGCGAAGGCTGGCTATCGGTACAAAAAGCCGGCTTGAAACAAGAGGAACTGGAAGAAATCATCAGCGTTCTTACCCGCGTTTATCCTAAATATCATCTGGATGATTCCTGCTATACCGTACTGAACAGCCTGATGAAAAAAGACAAAAAGAACGAAGGCGATAACATTAACTGCACGCTGATAAGCAAAATAGGCGCCTGCGCCATCAACCAGATCTGTACAGAAGATGAACTTTGCGAAAGCCTAAAATTCTACGCTTCGCTGAATTTCTAAAGGTTTTATTGGTCTTCCGTTATAAAACACGAGCTACAATGAGGGGTGTACTATCTGCTGATCGTACACCCTTTTTATGTAACGCTACGCCTATTTCTGCTTCACTCAAAATCTCGATTTAGACAACTTTCGCTACCTTTGCCGCTATGGATAATCAAGATTTTGTAACGATCAGTAATATTATTAAAAGCCGCCGTACGGTGAAGGCCGCAGCCATGAACGGCAATAAAATACCTAACGGCCACGTAGCAGCCCTGCTCGAACTGGCCGATTGGGCACCTAACCACGGCTCTACAGAACCCTGGCGTTTTGTAGTGTATGAAAACCCGGCAGATTTCTGCCAACAGCATGCGGGTTTGTATAAAGAGCATACGCCTGCAGAAAATTTTAACGAAACCAGCTACAACAACTTCATGACGCAGGGTAACAAGGCTTCGCATGTACTGGTAGCCGTTATGAAACGTGGCGACCTGCCCAAGATCCCGGTATTTGAAGAGATCATCGCAGCTTCATGCGCTGTTGAAAACCTGCTATTAGGCGCTACAGCGTTAAACATCGTTGGATTCTGGAGCACCGGCGGCATGATCTTGAAACAGCCGATGAAAGATTTTCTTCAACTAGGCGAAGAAGACCATGTATTGGGCGTTCTTTACCTGGGCTATGCAGACGAAAAACCAGAAGGCCGTCGGAAAATACCGCTGGAAGAAAAAGTAAAATGGGTTGCTGCAGCGGCAAACAATTAACTGCCAGAATAATTTATTAATTTATAATGAGATTTTAATGACTGTTAAAATCTCATTTCTTTTTATATTTGTGATACAAATCACAATCAAACAATTATAAAACTCTGACTTAAACCTGTTATATTGTCTAAAACTATTGATTAAAAAACAGGATATGAAGAAAACGTTTGGATGGGCAGCAGGCATTTTATTGGGTATTGGCGTAATAGCCACCAGTTTTAAGCCCGCCCCGATAGCTAAAGCAGATACTTTGGCAACGGCGACAACTGTTGCAACCGATGCAAATTCATTAAGCGCCCGTTTCGGCCAGTTTGCCTCAAATGTATACCAGGGTGCAGCTTTGGAACAATCAGGCTTAAGCTTAGCTGTATTTGAGAAAGCACTTACCGGTTTCTATAACTTAAAGTTAGCTCACAAACTTCCGCAGAAAAGCCAGGTGCTTACCGTGGTAGATTTTACCTTGCCAAGCCGCGCAAAACGCATGTGGATCATCGATCTGGCTAATAAAGCTTTATTGCTGAATACGTGGGTAGCACACGGGCAAGGCAGTGGCGATGATGTAGCAACCAAATTCTCTAATACAGAAGAATCGCACCAAAGCAGCCTTGGTTTCTATGTAACCGACGATATTTATTTTGGTAAACATGGCCGTTCACTTCGTTTGGATGGTATGGATGCAGGCTTTAACAACCTGGCCCGTCAGCGCGCTATTGTGATCCATGCGGCAGATTATGTTTGCCAAAACACTATTAATCAGCTTGGCCGTTTAGGTCGCAGCTTTGGTTGCCCGGCGGTATCACCTTTAGTAGCAAATCAGGTAATCAATACTTTAAAAGGCAGAAACATGTTGTTCATTAACGGTAATGACAACCGTTACAACTCCAGATATTTAAATACAGAATTAGCTGCAAGTGCCGCCCTTGGTACGGATACCGCTGGCAAACAACCCTTAACTGCAGCTTTATAATACTTCGAAATTTCTATAAGCAGAAAATGCCCGGCTATATCAACCCGGGCATTTTACGTAATAACATTTTATAGTTATGCAGCCAAATATTTCTGCATGTGCCCGTAAAGGACGATATCTAAGCCATACACATCAGGGCGGAATTGCAGCGTACCGCTCTCATCTGCCCAGCAGGTAACGTAGGTAATATAAACCGGAACCTTTTTAGCTAATGCTATGTCTGTAGGGTGCGGGTTATCTTCACTGATCAGTTTTTGTACCAAGCTAAACTTCGGTCCGTCGCCGAAAAGACTATGAGCCAAGTCAATTGGTTTCTCTAACCGCACGCAACCGTGGCTCACCGCGCGCATCGTCCAACCAAATGGTGCCTGCGCAGGAGTATCGTGCAGGTAAACGCTGCTCTTGTTAGGGAACAGGAATTTAATTTTACCTAACGAGTTGTCAGAGCCTGGCTTTTGCTTAAACTGGTATTCGGATAAATTAACGGAACCCCAGTCGACATTTTCGGTATCATCCATTTTCTGACCATTGTGGTACACCTCCATATTGTTGTTATCCAGGTAATAAGGGTCAGCTTTAGCATGTTCCACAATTTCCTTGCTGACAATGCTTTGCGGGATATTCCAAATAGGGTTTACCTGCGCTTCATAGATCATGCTGTTTAATTGAGGCGTCTCGCGCGAAAACGGACGGTCTACTTTGTCACTTTCATCATACTCTACCAATGTATTTTCCTTGTCTTTATTGCGGCCCTCTCCTACACAAACCTTCATATTTAATGTGGAATGCCCGTTTTCCATTACGTCTAACTGAAACGCAGGGATATTTACAATTACATATTTAGCTTCCCCGGGTTTGTTTTTCCAACGCAGGCGTTCCAGGTTCACTTTTATGGCGCGCTCGGTTTCTTCTTTAGACATCCCTGGCGCGGTTACGCCTTGCGTCAACGCCTTTTGTAAAGCAATATATTGGGGATTTTTAGGCTGGATGCTATCCAGGTAGGTACGGAAGTTGCTCACCTGAAGCACACCTCTTGCTGTTGTACTGTCTGGGCGTAGTGTTTTGGTAAAATAACGTGCGTAAATACGGCGCGGGCTGATGATCCCATATTGGAGGGCGTTCGAATAATTGATCATCACATTAGCGGTAAGTATTTCCAGCTTCGCCATATCCTGGTATGCTTCTTCGGTGGTTTTGATCCCCTTTTTATCATAGAACTTCTTCAGGAGTTCGTTATACTCCTGGGCGCTGAAAATCTTAGGGTCGAGGCCATGAGCGGCTGCTTTGCTTAGGTAATCTGCCAACACTTTCAGGTCGTCATTCTTCAGATGGTCCATCACAAACACCGGATCGTACTCGTGCTGCTGGTACCAGCTGAGTATTGTTGAAGCATTGTTTAGTTTAGATTTCTTATCATTCAGCATCTGTTCAAAAACAGGCTGAAAGCCTTCGGGTGTTACGTTTTTGAATACTTTATTTTTCGTTTTATCGTAAAGTTCGCGGCCCATGTCAGAGCGGCTTTTTTTACAGCTGTCGAGAACAAACAGAACAGCGCAGATCAGCAAAAACGAGGAAAGGCCGGTTTTTAACTTATGGTAATTAATGTTCATAGGGATTATCTTAAAATATGCCGAACTAAAGCAATAGGTGTACCATGATCATAAATGGTTCAAAATAAAGCAATAATGCGATATATAAAACAAGAAGGAGCTTTAGTTGTCGGTAAAACAGCGCATTTTCTTAGCATTTAGTGTAGCATCACCAATACGTCATTTCTAACTAGGGCAATCAAAACATTCGCATCAACGTTTACATTTGAATATCCGCTATGACGAACCCATTATTACCCGAAGTATGGCTGCGCGGGCCTTTACAGGATGTGTCGGCATTATTACAACCTGTTGCACACGCACTATTGCAAGCATGCGAAGAAGTAAACAGCCTGATGATTAATTTCCCGGAAAAGCAGTTATTTGATAAAGTAGCCGGAATGGCATCGCCGGCGTTCCACCTTCAGCATATGGCCGGCGTGCTCGACCGCCTGTTTACCTATGCCCACGGACACGCCCTGACCGCAGAACAGCTGCATTACCTTGCAAATGAAGGAAAACTGGACACCAGTATTACTTTGAAAGAATTACTTGATCTTTTTAACCAGCGGATTGATGACGCGATAGCCGCCTTAAAGCAATTTGACGAAACGCAGCTGACAGATTTCAGAGGTGTTGGGCGAAAGCAGCTACCATCTACCGTGATCGGTTTGCTGGTACATTCAGCAGAACATACCATGAGGCATACCGGTCAGTTGCTGGTTACCGTGAATGTACTTAAAGGCTGTCAATAAAACCCGGGATATCCTGAATGCCCAATATGCGTTCAACTTTAAGCTGATTAACTGCAGCCTGTGGCATGTAAGGTACCTGCGCGCTGGACGGATCCTGAACGGCAATGATTCCGCCGTGTTCCTGGATCACCTGCAGGCCATCTACACCATCGGCATTTGCACCGGACAACAATATCCCGACAGTGCCTTTTCCGTAGGCTTCGGCGGCGCTTTCAAAAGTAACATCAATACTTGGGCGCGAATAATTGATCTTTTCAGAGTCGTCCAGCGAGAAGTGCTTATCGCGTTCAACCAGCAAATGGTAATCAGGCGGCGCCAGGTAGATCATTCCCGGTATAATCGGATCTTTGTCATCTGCCTCTTTCACCACCAGTTTCGCCCGATGGGCCATCAGGGTGCTCAGGCTCGAATCTGAATCGCTTTTACGGTGTAATACAACAACTACAGGTATTCGCAGGGTTGGTTTCAGGTGCTGCAGTATAAACATAATCACCGGAAGACTACCTGCAGAACCACCAATCACCACCAGTTTTTCCTCGTCTCTTAGTGAATCTTTCGCCATATTTTTTCTTTACTTTCCTGCCTGTACCGGTTGGCTATGGGCGAAAACTTAATAGTTTCTTTACTGCCTACCGCCAGGTAACCGAGTTTTTCAAGGCTTTCGTCGAAAAGTGCAAAAACCCTGCCCTGCAATTCTTTTTCGAAATAGATCAGCACATTACGGCACATAATTAACTGAAACTGGTTGAAAGAACTTTCCGAAACCAGGTTATGGGTAGAGAAAACCATGCGCCTGCTCAACTCTTCGTCAAACTTTGCGCTGTTATAACTCGCTGTGTAGTAGCTGGAAAAATCCTCTTTACCACCAGAAGCAATATAGTTTTCGGAGTACTGCTTCATCTGGCTGAGGGGAAATATCCCCGTAGCCGCTTTTTGCAAAACCTGCGTATTAATATCCGTAGCGTATAGTAACGATTTGTGCAATAAATTGGCCTCTTTGAGCAATATTGCCATCGAATACACTTCCTCGCCGGTGGAGCATCCCGCGTGCCATATCCTTATAAAAGGATACGTGGCCAGCACGGGTAATACTTCTGTCCTTAAGGCATGGTAAAAAGCCGGATCACGGAACATTTCGGTCACATTCACCGTAATTTGTTCTACACACCGTCTGGCATATTCAGCGTCGTTGCGCACCTGGTAGCGTAACTCAGCAAAGCTCGGAAACCTGTCGAGGGTAAACAGGCGGTTCAGCCTGCGCTTCAGCGAAGCCTTGGCATAATCTGTAAAATCGTATCCGTAAAGCTCGAGCAGGTCTGAAAGCAACAACGCCATTTCCTGCTCACCGATAGCGTTATCCATTATTATTTTAAATAATTATTCAACAAATCCGTAAGCACATCTACATTTACCGGTTTAGATATGTAGGCACTTGCACCTGCTTCAAAGCATTTCTCCCTGTCGCCAGGCATAGCCTGCGCAGTTACGGCAACAACGGGCAGATCAGCAATGCGCTCATCCGTCCTGATTCGTCCCAAGGCTTCGTAACCATCCATCTCCGGCATCATCATATCAAGCAGTACAACAGCAATAGTGTTATCTTGTTGTAACATATTTAACGCCGTTATGGCATCCGTAGCAGACAATATCTGGTAACCTTTGGCGCGAAGGGTAAGGCTTAATGCAAATATATTGCGGGTATCGTCGTCTACGATCAGTATTTTTTTGGAGGTTTGGGTCATTTTTAAATATTCTTATCGTACAACCATACGCGCAGCAGCGATATCAGCTGGTCTACGTCTACCGGTTTGGAAATATAGTCAGAAGCACCCGCTTTAATACATTTTTCACGGTCGCCCATCATGGCTTTGGCGGTTACCGCAATCACCGGCAGGTTTTTAAACTTCTTGTTTTGCCGTATACGCTGCGTACTTTCGTAACCATCCATCTCTGGCATCATCATGTCCATCAGCACGATATCCGTTTCCGGATGCTGCTCCAGTTGTTGCAGCGCTTCGCGGCCATCAATTGCCGAAATTACATTCATTTTATGCTTTTCCAAAGCCTTGGTTAGCGAGAAGATGTTGCGTACGTCATCATCGGCGATCAGCACGGTCTTATCTTTCAGAATCTCGTTGAGCGGTGTTGCCAGCGGAAGTACAGGTTTAGCCTGCCCGCCCTGCTTGTTCTCTTCTATCAGGTGCAGAAACAAAGCGACTTCATCCAGGATGCGCTGATAGGAATGCGCCGTTTTTACGACGATAGAATCTGCGTACTGTTTGATGCGGCCTTCTTCTGCCGATGACAGGTTTTTACCGGTAAAGACAATGATCGGCAGGTTTTCCAAGCCCTGGTTTTGTTTCACAATTTCCAGGGTTTCATAGGCGTTCTTATCAGGGATGCCCATATCCAGGATCACACAATCCACCTCTTTGTTCTTCAGCATATCCACCCCTTCCGGCAAACTGCTGGACACTGCCGAAGAAACGTTGAACGTTTGCAGGAAATAAGCCAATGCCTGCGCGTGCTTAGGGTTTTCCTCAACGATCAGCACTTTCTTAGGATTGCGGCTAAGAGCATCTTCTAATTTGGCGAAGATATCTTTCATCTGTTCTACCGCCACCGGCTTATTGATGAAATCTACCGCGCCGCGCAAACGGCTTTCTTTCTTAGCCTCCATTGAAGACATAATGTGTACGGGAATATGCCGCGTAGCCGGATTGCTTTTCAGCTCTTCCATTACCTCCCAGCCGTCTTTTACAGGCAGTTGCAAATCGAGCAGAATAGCCAGCGGACGGTATTTCTGGGCCAGTTCGAGCCCAAGGTCGCCGCGAACAGCTACCACACCTTTGTAGCCGCGCTGGTGCGTAAAGTTCAGCAGCGCTTTGGCAAACGGGGTATCATCTTCTACGATAAGGATCACCTTATCATCAGCTGAAATATTTGCCCGATCGTCCTCCACATCTTTAGGAATTACCGGGGCAATATGTCTTACCCTTTCTTCCTGGCTCTCTTCTGCCTGCTGTGTTACAGGTTCTTTCTCTGGTTGCGGTAACGGAATAGCAACCTCCCTGTTTTTGGGGATGTACACCATAAAATTACTGCCTTTTCCCGGCTCGCTTTCCAGTCGAATGTCGCCGCCGAGCAACCTGCTCAACTCGCGGCTGATTGAAAGTCCTAACCCGGTTCCGCCGTATTTACGTTTAGTAGAACCGTCGGCTTGTTTAAAGGCTTCAAACACCAGCTCCTGTTTATCTTTCGGGATACCTACACCGGTATCTTTTACCGAGAACTTAATGAATGACGGATCTATTTCAGACTCGCTGATTCTTAGTTGAACCGAGCCCTCTGTCGTAAACTTTAACGCATTGCTCAGCAGATTTTTAATGATCTGTTCCAGGCGCATCTTATCCGTCTCGATTGTTTCACCCTGCTTATAGTTGTTCTGGATCACCAGTTCTATCTGCTTCTCGCGGGCAATCGGGCTGAACAGCGAACGCATATCATTTTCAATCTCCGCCAAACCGATGTGCTCATATTCCAGATCCATCTTACCGGCTTCAATCTTTGAAAGATCCAACAGCTCGTCAATCAGGTCAAGCAACCCATTTCCCGAATTCAGGATCACTTTAGCAGATTCTACCTGCTCGTCAGATAAGTTCTTTTCGTTATTCTCATACAGGTATCGCGAAAGCAGCAAAATAGAGTTCAGCGGCGTACGCAACTCGTGCGACATGTTCGCCATAAACTCTGATTTATAGCGGGTACTTTGCTCCAACTCTTCGGCTTTACGTTGAATCTCGCTGTTCCGTTCGTTAATGATCCGGTTGCGTTCTTCCAGCTCCTGGTTAGTTTGCTGCAATTCTTCCTGCTGCACGCGCAGTTCCTCTTCAGAGGTTTGCAAACGCTGGGTATGTGCTTCCAGTTCTGTATTCAGGTTTTCCAGCTCGCTGTGCTGCGCTTGCAGTTCCTCGGCTTGTGATTGTGTTTCTTCCAGCAGTTCCTGTAACCTGCGGCGGTTTTCTGCACTTTGCAAGGCGATACCGATATTGCCGGAAACGGTATTCAGAAAATCAAACTTACGCTGGGCATAAACATTCAACGTTGCCAGTTCCAGAACGCCACGCACCGAGCGATCATGAAAAATGGGAACGGCGATCACATTCTTAGGTTTTAAGCCACCAGAAGCATAATTAACCGAAATATAATCCGGGTCGATATCCGTAAGCGTGATCAGTTTGCCGGTTAAAGCCGCCTGACCGAGGATACCTTCGCCAACAGCAATCTCTTTCCGCGCATCCGGAGAAAGCGCATAACCTGCCTGCAGATATAGTCTATCCTTATCGCAGATGTAAAGCGCGCCTACATGGCTCTTGGTATATTCAGCAATAAAATCCAGAATATCCGCAGCGAGTGCTGGGGTGTCCTTTTCACCCACCATGCGGTCATTTAATTGCGCGATACCCGTTTGCAACCATTCATTATCTGATATTTTAGTGAACGAAGCTTGCAGTGATGCCGCCATACGGTTCAACGCTCCTCCTAAACTTCCTAAAACATCCTGCTCTGTTGCGGCAACGCGGGTTTCGTAATCGCCATTGGAGATTTTTTCGGCGATGCCTTGTATCACATGAATGCGATGGCTGGTTTCCTCGTCTTTTTCCTCCAATGCTTTCTGCAAACGCATCCGCTCATTAAAATCACTGGTTACCTTCAGATAAAAGAAGATGGATATGGCGAAAGAAAGGATAGCTGCAAAAACGATAACAACCGGCGTAAAACTCGACATCTGATTCAAGCGTTCTGTCCGCTGTTTTAACAACGTCTGCTCTGCTCCCTCCATTGATGCGATAGAACGGCGCAGTTCGTCCATATATTCCTTGCCTTTGCGCAGATCTTCAACCGTTACTACACCTCCGGCACGTTTTTTATCAATGGTTTGCCTAAGAATACTCATCCGTTGCAACAAAATATCCTTTACGTGGCGTATATTTTCCTGCTGCACCAGATTATCCGGTGTAAGGTTCTGCACCTTGTTGGCCTCCGTCAGCGCCTTATTGTAAGCACCTTCGTAAGGCTGAAGAAATTCGTCGCGCTGGGTAAGCAAAAAGCCCCGCTGCCCGGTTTCGGCATCCTTCATGGTGGAAATGATGTTATCCAGCGAACGGACTACCTGGTGGCTGTGTTCTACCAGGTCACTGCTGGTAAGCAGGTTATTGATGCTTACGTAAGAAGCAATCGAACTGATGATGAGCAGCAGCAGCGATAAGCCGAATCCGATCTGCAGATTGCGGGTTACGTTTGTTTTCATTAATGATATGATGTAAGTAGGTTGTTAAACAGTCTTTTTAGTAACAGGTATGGTAAAGTAGAAGGTAGATCCCTGCCCCTCTACACTTTGTACCCCAAAATTACCACCGTGGCGCTTGATAATTTCGGCGCAGATATATAGGCCCATGCCCAACCCCTGGAATCTGTTGGACGACTCTTCGACGCGGTAAAACTTATCAAAAAGTTGTTGTTGTTTTTCCTTGGGGATGCCTATACCCTTGTCACGCACACCTACCGTTACCTTATTGGGGCTTGGCGTGGTCACCTCCACAAAAACATCGTTCGAGTTTGGCGAATACTTAATAGCGTTCGTCAGGTAATTCAGTACCACTTGTTCCAGCCGCATTTGGTCGCCGTTGATCCGTACGTTCGCCCTACCTGTTTTAATAATATTTTTACCGGGGTAAGATTGCTTGATGATATCTATCGCGCTTTCGATAAACGGCTCGAAATCAAAATCTTTAAAATGATACTCCAGTTTCCCCGATACAATTTTTGAGGTATTGAGCAAGTCTGCCACCAACTGGTTCAGTTTGTTCAATTGCGTTTTTGTACGGTCGAGGTACATTCGTATGCCGTCTTTATTATCCTTCTCAAACGCTTTCTCGGCAAGTTGTAAATAGCCTTTTACAGAAGTAAGGGGTGTATTTAATTCGTGGCTGGCAATGCTGATGAATTCGTCCTTTTTACTTTCAGCTTCTTTACGGTATTCTATCTCTTCAAGTAAGGCTTGTTGAATACGGTTCAGTTCATCGGTCTGTTCGTATAGGCGGATGAACGTACGGATCTTCAGTACCAATATATCCGGATCAATTGGCTTAACCAGGTAATCCCGGCCACCAGAAAGGTAGCCTTTACTGATAAATTGTTTATTGATCTTTACCGCGGAAAGGAAAATGATGGGAATATCTTTGGTTTTGCTGTAACCCACTATCGCTTCGGCAACCTCAAAGCCATCCATACCGGGCATCTGCACATCCAGAATGATTAACTTGTACGGATATTTGAGCACCTTGCGCAGCGCTTCCTCGCCAGACAGGGCCGTATCTACACTAAAATTATGTGTCTCTAATATCTTTTTTAGCGCAATAAGATTTTCAGACTTATCGTCGACAATCAGTATCATGTAATTACAAAAGGTAGATAAAGGCGTAAATATATATCACTCCTGGTTGTTAATCAAACGCTTGTAAACTTAAATTAAGTGTTATTGTTGTTAAATGCTGGCTGCCCTGACCTTTTTAGGCCAAAAATAGTGAACGCAACACTGGTAAGGGAACGGGTATTTTATAGCTTTGTTTGCACAAGGGATGAAAAATTTTTCACACATAGACGATGACAGCAATCAACCGCGTATGGTTGACGTTAGTGATAAAGCAGTTACCAGGCGAACAGCCATAGCAACCGCTATCATTAGCCTTGGCAAACAGGTGATGCTGGGGCTGAAACAAGGTGAGCTGCATACTAAAAAAGGCCCGGTATTTCAAACGGCCATTATTGCCGGAACCATGGCGGTGAAGAAAACTGCGGAACTGATCCCGTTCTGCCACCCCCTGCCTACGGAAGCCATAAAGATCACCATCGACACGAATGACGCTTTTGAAGCCGTAGTTACATGTGAAGTAACGGTGACAGGTAAAACTGGTGTGGAAATGGAAGCGCTAACTGGTGCCAGCGTAGCTGCCCTAACGATCTATGATATGTGTAAAGCGGTATCGCAGGAGATGGTAATACGCGAAACAAAGCTGATAAAAAAGACGGGAGGAAAAAGTGACTACACAGCCGGATAAACATCAAAAACACGCTGCCCTGAAACGACCTGCTCTGGGTGATTTCGGGCGAAATGAAATCGGCATTCTCGGTGCCCCATGTGGGCTGATCAGGGAACTGGCCCAGCAATGGTGCGCGGTACTGGGTGAGCAGTGGAAGGTTTCTTTTGTTGATGCTGACCATCACGAGGAAGCGCAGCTTTGGCGGGGAGCAGATTTGATTTATACGGATAAGATCAGCTTCGGGAGGATTGACTTCAAGCAAGAGCACAAACCGTTCCGTAATCGTGTGCTTTTTAACGATCAGGACTTGATCCTGATCAACGGCAATCATTTCAAGGCGCAAAAGCAGATCGCGATCATTCATCCGGCTAAATCGCTGGAGAAAAAGCTGGAGAAGCTGACCGACGTACAACTGATCCTGCTGGCAGACGGCGTTACGGAAGTTCCTGCTTTTTTAAATCACCTGGCAGACGTACCGGTACTGAAACTGGAGCAACAGGCAGAAATTCTGCAATTCCTGCAAACACAGCTTACCGCTGCCATCCCCCCCATACACGGGCTTGTACTGGCTGGCGGGAAAAGCATACGTATGCAAACCGATAAAGGAAGTATAGCCTACCACGGGCAAAACCAGCGTATACATACTCATCACCTGCTTGCGGAATTTTGCGATGAAGTTTCCCTGTCCGGTGCAGAAGAAGAAGGATTGCCAACCATTCCGGACACTTTTATAGGGTTAGGTCCTTTTGGGGGCATTTTATCAGCCATGCAAAAGAATCCCAATGCAGCCTGGTTAACGCTCGCTTGCGATCTACCCTATTTAACTTCAGCCACCTTACAGTATCTGGTGGGAAGGCGTAATCCTTCTAAACTGGCAACCGCTTTCCTGGACAGTGATGCACAATTCCCGGAGCCGCTAATCACCATTTGGGAACCATGCGCCTACCCGGTAATGCTGCAGTTTCTGTCGCAAGGCTATTCTTGTCCGCGAAAGGTGCTGATCAACAGTGACATTGAATTACTACATGCACCGGATGTAAAAGAGTTCAGGAATGTAAACCGCCCCGAAGAGCGTGACGAAGCATTGAGGTTTTTTAAGGGAGAGGCTTCTGCTTAACCGTTCTGGCCTTAGTATAATATGTATAAAACGCGGAAGAGATTTCCCTGTTAAACTAATTTCCCAATTGCAGCATCTGTTTGCTCATCGCCATCGTTCTTTTTATTTACCTTGTATCAACTCATAACAAATAAAATTCTGTTTGCACCTGCTTTTTTCTAAAAAATAAAATTTTGTATTGACATTCTGATTTTTACTTGTACATTTACCATCGTAAACACAACAATGAAATACACAGGTGCATATTATTTTGGTTTTTACTTTTACTTTACCAGTAAGAGCCGGGACTGATATGCCATAAAGACATACAACAAAAAGCAAAAAGTCCCGGCCCAACAGCCGGGACTTTTTGCTTTAACAGCATTATGGAAACGCAAAAACCAAGAGTAGCTATTCAGGGAATCAGGGCCTCCTTTCATGAGGAAGCCGCCTTCAGATTTTTCGGCAATGACATTACTACTGTAGAATGTACTTCTTTTAAGCAAACATTTGAGAAGCTAAAAGCCGGTGAAGCCGATTACCTGGTGATGGCTATTGAAAATAACATTGCGGGCAGCATTCTGCCGAACTATAACCTGCTGTTAAGCTATAACTTTCCGGTAGTGGGCGAGGTGTACGTGCCTATTCAATTGCACCTGATGGGCTTACCCGGCGTTGCGTTTGAACAGATCACCACCGTAACCTCGCACCCGATGGCCATACGCCAGTGTGATGATTTCTTTAATGATCATCCAAACCTGAAAGTAGTGGAAAGCAGCGATACTGCCGCTTGTGCTAAACGTATCCGCGATGAGCAACTGACCGATACCGTTGCCATTGCCAATAACCTGGCCGCCCGGATCTATGACCTGCAAATTTTGGAACGCCGCATCGAGTCTAACAAAAAGAATTTTACCCGTTTCCTGATCATGACAACCCAGGAGAATGTACAAAAAACGGCGGCTGACAAGGCTTCACTATGCTTCGAAGTTCGGAATGAAGCAGGGGCACTGTTCAAGGTGCTGGAGGTTTTCAAAGAAGAAAATATCAATATGAGCAAGATCCAGTCGATGCCGGTACTGGGCAAGCGCGACGAGTATAAGTTTTATGTAGACGTGGAGTGGGAAGCTCAGGGAAATTATGATCGCGCCCTGAGAGGAATCCTTAAATTCACGCACAATTTTAACATCCTGGGCGAGTATAAAAGGTATGAAGAGGAGGAGTCCGAAAGTCGGTAAGTCCGGAAAAGTCAGCGAAGCAATAAACATAAATTAAACAGATAAAACATTCAATAATCCAACAAACAAACTTTCGGACTTTCGGACTCACGGTCTTACGGACTGTAAATTCAAATTCCGAGTAACAACCAAAATAGTATGAAACTTGATTTAAAAATACAGCCCCTAAGTTCCTGGATCACTGCTAAAAAGCAGCCGTTATTAATCGCAGGACCATGCAGCGCCGAGACTGAAGAACAGTTGGTTGCCACTGCTCATTTATTGGCAAAAACCGGTCGCGTTACCGCATTGCGCGCAGGTATCTGGAAACCACGTACCCGTCCGGGCGAGTTTGAAGGTATCGGCAGCATTGGTTTAGAATGGTTAAAACGTGCTAAAGCAGAAACCGGTTTGCCAACCGCGGTAGAAGTGGCCACCGGCAAACACGTAGAAGAAGCGCTGAAAGCAGGCGTGGATATCTTCTGGGTAGGTGCGCGTTCTACCGTTAACCCTTTCACCGTACAGGAAATTGCTGATGCGTTAAAAGGTGTTGATATCCCTGTAATGGTTAAAAATCCGGTTAACCCTGATCTTTCTTTGTGGATTGGTGCTCTGGAGCGTATCAACAATGCGGGTATCACTAAACTGGCTGCTATTCACCGTGGTTTCTCTTCTTTCGAGAAAACTGCTTTCCGTAACGAACCAATGTGGGATCTGGCCATCAACCTGAAAACGCATGCGCCTGATCTTCCGATCATTAACGACCCAAGCCACATTTCCGGTAACCGCGAACTGATCCCTTACGTTTCTCAAAAGGCGTTAGACCTGGATATGCAGGGCCTGATGATCGAATCGCACATCGACCCTTCTGTTGCCTGGACAGATGCTAAACAACAATTGACACCAGCAGCACTGGACGATTTAGTTGGCCGTTTAACCCTTCGCCAGCCGGAAACCGCCAGCAGCGAGGTGAAAGATAAATTGGCAGAACTGCGTAATCAGATCGACAAACTGGATGACCTGGTAATTCAAAAATTAGCAGAGCGTATGCAGATTGTAGAGAAGATCGGCCAATACAAAAAAGACAACGGCATCACCATTTTACAGGTTAACCGTTGGGACGAAATCTTGCAGAAGCGCACCCAGTATGGGAAAGCATTAAAACTGGAAGCAGATTTTACCGAGAAACTATTGGAACTGATCCACAGCGAATCTATCCGTAAACAAACCGAGATCATGAACCAGAGTCAGGCTCCGGTTCAGGAAAAACTAACACATGCTTAATCAGCAGATGAAACAAAACATCATACTGCATAAAAACAGCAAAACTGTAAATACCACCATCCAGCTTACGGGTTCCAAAAGCGAATGCAACCGTGCATTGGTAATTGAAGCCCTAAGCCAGGGGCGAGTAAAGGTGACGAATGTTTCCGATGCGGCGGACGCGGTTTTACTGGCTAATATTTTAAGGAACCAGGAGTCAGGAGTCAGGAATCAAGAAGTAGTTACAGCGGCGGACGAACCCGCAACTGAAAACTCGCAACTTGCAACTGAAGTAAACATCGGCCCTGCGGGTACGGCCATGCGTTTCCTGACGGCTTACTTCAGTCTGGAGCCAGGCGAAGTTTTGCTGACAGGCAGTGAGCGAATGAAGCAACGCCCGATCGGTATCTTGGTTGATGCCCTTCGCACCCTTGGTGCTGATATTACTTATGCCGAACAGGAAGGTTATCCTCCACTGCATATTAAAGGTGGTTTCGAGCAGAGAACAGACACCGTAAGCATCAAGGGGAATATCAGCAGCCAGTATATTACGGCATTATTACTGATAGCCGCGCGTTTGCCGCAAGGTTTAAAACTAGAGATTGAAGGTGAACTTACTTCGCGCCCATATGTAGAAATGACGTTGAGTATGCTACAACAGGCAGGTATTCAGCACGAATGGGAAGGCAATACCATTAGTATTGGAAACCAACCGTTCAGCGAAACCAGCATCTGGGTTGAGCCGGACTGGAGCGCGGCTTCTTACTGGTATGCAATTGCTGCACTGAGTGATGAAGCAGAACTTTTCCTTCCCGGGTTGACTGCTTACAGCCTTCAGGGCGATAGCGTCATTACCGAGATTATGGCCAACTTCGGTATTACCTCACAGTTTAAAGACGGCGGTGTATACCTGAAGAAAGAGCCTAAAGCTTTAGGTCGCAAAGATTTCAACCTGATCAAATGTCCCGATTTAGCACAAACCGTAATTGTGGTGTGTGCAGCTTTAGGTCATGAAGCTACCTTTACAGGGCTGGAAACTTTGAAAATTAAAGAAACAGACCGCATTGCGGCCTTGCAGAACGAATTAGGCAAGATGGGCGTAAAGCTGGTTGAGAAGGACGAGGTTTACACCCTGGATTGCAGCGGAAAATTTATTCCGGAAAAGATGACGATTGCCACTTACGACGATCACCGGATGGCGATGGCTTTCGCACCGCTGGCTCTGGTGATCCCCGAGCTGGAGATCGAAGACTATATGGTGGTAGAGAAATCGTACCCGGCATATTGGGATGATTTGCAAAAGGCCGGGTTTAGTCTTTCACAACCTTTTACGAAGGCTTAACGCGCCTGTCATTCTGAACGCAGTGAAGAATCTGTAAGCGAAACACAACCATGCAGGTTCTTCCCAAAACTGGTTCGGGACAGGTCGTTAACATAGGATGACAAACTTATATAAATTGTCACCCTGAGCTCGTCGAAGGGCTATTTGTGAAGAGATTGCTTCGTTACTCGCAATGACGATTTGTTAAAACTCCCCTCTTGAGAGGGGCTAGGGGTGTGTCCTTTGACTGATTTAACGAACTAAGATCCAGAAACAACCCTTCGACGAGCTCAGGGTGACATCGTTCAGGATGATTTTTATAGATTGAAATAATAATAATGTGTCATTGCGAGGATACCGATAGCTATCGGGAGACGCGGCAATCGCTTCGTCGGCACCTAAACAATGCTGTCATTTCGATCCGCCTACTGGCGGAGAGAAATCTTCTTGGAAAGGCTAAACGAAGAGATTGCTTCGTTACTCGCAATGACGATTTGTTAAAACTCCCCTCTTGAGAGGGGTTAGGGGTGTGTCCTCTAATTAATTTAAAGAACTAATATCCGGAAACAACCCTTCGACGAGCTCAGGGTGACATTGTTCAGGATGATTTTTATAGATTGAAATAATAATAATGTGTCATTGCGAGGATACCGATAGCTATCTGGAGACGCGGCAATCTTTTCGTCGGCGACTTAAACAAGGCTGTCATTTCGATCCGCCTACTGGCGGAGAGAAATCTTCTTGGAAAAGCTAAGCAAAGAGATTGCTTCGTTACTCGCAATGACGATTTGTTAAAACTCCCCTCTTGAGAGGGGGGAAGGGGTGTGTCCTTTGACTGATTTAACGAACTAAGATCCAGAAACAACCTTCGACGAGCTCAGGATGACATAAGACAAGGGTAGAAAGATTGTTCATTCCGCGCAATGGCGATCTTGATACCTGATACTAAATACTTGATACTAACGAAACCATGGCAGGAAACTCCTTCGGGCAACTATTTAAAATAACCACATTCGGCGAATCGCACGGCGAGGCAATCGGCGTTATTATCGACGGCTGTCCGTCTCAATTACCAATCGACCTGGACTTTATCCAGGCCGAACTGGATAAACGCAAACCGGGGCAATCGAAAATTACTACGCAACGAAAAGAAAGCGACACGGTAAAAATTCTTTCAGGGGTGTTTGAAGGAAAAACTACGGGTACTCCAATCGCTATGATCATCCCTAATGAAGATCAGCGGTCGAAAGACTACAGCCACAATACCGACGTTTTCCGTCCATCGCATGCCGATTATACGTACCATACCAAATACGGTATTCGTGATCACCGCGGCGGTGGCAGGTCTTCAGCCCGGGAAACTGCCGCTCGTGTAGCAGCAGGTGCGGTTGCAAAGCTGATGCTGAAAGCCTATGGTATTGAAGTGTTTGCCCATGTAAGCAGCGTTGGAAAGATAGACGCACCAAATGTGGACATCACTAATGCGGACGCGTTTATAGAACAGCGCGAGCAGAACATCGTCCGCTGTGTTGATCCGGCTACTGCAGAAGAAATGATTTCTTTTATCGATGGCGTTCGCAAACAGGGCGATACCGTCGGGGGAAAGGTAAGTTGCTATATCACCAATTGTCCGGTGGGCTTAGGCGAACCGGTGTTTGATAAGCTGCACGCAGATTTAGGCAAGGCGATGCTAAGCATCAACGCCGTGCATGGGTTCGAATACGGTTCCGGATTTAGTGGCGCCGAAATGCTGGGATCTGAACATAACGACAGATTTATCCATGATGCAGAGGGTAACGTTAAAACGCTGACTAATTTCTCTGGTGGTATCCAGGGCGGTATCAGTAACGGTATGCCTATCGAGTTTAAAGTAGCCTTTAAACCCGTAGCCACCATTATGCAAAACCAGCCGACCATTAACGCAGCAGGTGAGGCAGCAGAAATTCAGGGTAAAGGCCGCCACGATCCATGCGTAGTACCACGTGCCGTTCCGATCGTGGAAGCCATGGCCGCACTGGTGATTGCCGACCACTTTCTAAGAAATAAAACCGTTATCTTATAATGAGATAATTTGATGATTTGAAAATTTGGTAATGTAGTTTCAATTTGCAAATCATCAAATTTTCAAATCTGCAAATCGATCAACATGAACCCTATCACCTTATACCGTAAAGCCTACAGCGGCCTGTCGCGTAACAGCTGGCTGCTCACGCTGGTGGTTTTTATCAACCGCAGCGGTACCATGGTGTTGCCTTTCATGACCATCTATTGTACCCAGGCCCTGCATTTCAGTATCAGGCAGGCGGGGGTAGTAATGGCGATGTTCGGTTTGGGTTCTATCACCGGGGCTTTTATTGGCGGAAAGATCACCGATAGGTACGGGTTCTATGATGTACAGATCGGTTCACTGCTCAGCGCCGGCTTGCTATTTATCTTACTGGGTTATCAAACGCATTTTTATGCTATTTGTGCCTGCACTTTTATTTTAAGCCTGTGTAATGATGCCTTCCGTCCTGCAAATTCTACCGCGATAGCACATTACAGTTCGCCCGAAAATAAAACCCGTTCTTATTCGCTTAATCGCCTGGCGGTAAACCTGGGCTGGTCTTTCGGTGGCGCCATCGGTGGGTTCCTGGCGGCGCATAATTACCACTTGCTTTTCTGGGTAGATGGCTGTACCAACCTGTTATCAGGCGTGATGCTGATGATCCTGATGCCGAGAGCAAATGCAAAAAGAAATTTAACACAACGCCACCACACAGCCCAATCTTCGCCGTACAAAGATGGCGTTTATATGCTTTTTATCCTGTTTGTGGTGCTGTTTGCGTTTTGTTTCTTCCAGATATTTACGCTGCAGCCCGTCTTTTACAAAACAGAATGGCATTTAACCGAGCAGTTGATCGGTGGCTTGATGGCCCTGAACGGTTTCTTGGTAGCGTTTGTAGAAATGGTATTGATCCACAACCTGGAAGGCCGCCGACACCCGATGCAGTATATCTGTTTTGGTATTTTCCTGACGGCTATTGGCCTTACCCTGGTCAATTGGATGCCAGCGATGGCTTTAACGGGGGTGATGAGTATTATCCTGGTTTCTTTCGGCGAAATGTTCAGCATGCCGTTTATGAATGCTTTCTGGATCAGCAGGACGAACGAGCATAACAGAGGGCAATACGCCGCGCTTTATACCATTGCATGGTCTACGGCTCAGGTACTTGCCCCGGCGTTGGGGAGCCAGATTATCGCCTTTGCGGGTTACCAATCACTTTGGTGGACCTTGGGTGCGATTTGCCTGTTATCAATCGCCGGATTTTACGGCTTATATCAAAAGCGATTAAAAACGGTGAAAGTCGCGCCGGAGATGCTGCTGCCCGAAACAAAATAAGGCGAAAACGTTTATCAACATACCACTAATACGTTTATGATAAAAGCACTGATTATAGATCTGGATAATACCGTATACCCTGCGAAATCTATCGGCGAGGAACTGTTTCAACCCATTATCAGCCTGATGGATGAATATAAAGAAAGCCTGAGCACTGAAGACCTGGATAAAGCCAAACAAGAGCTTACCCGCACGCCTTTCCAAAAGGTGGCAGACAAGTTTGGTTTTCCCGAGGAATTTAAGAAAAAAGGTGTGGAGATACTGAAGCACCGCAAATACGATAAACCCTTTGATGCTTATCCGGATTATCCAACTTTGGCTGGATTGAACATTGATAAATTTCTGGTTACTTTTGGTTTTGTAACACTGCAAAACAGCAAGATCGATCAGTTGGGCGTTCGCGGACATTTTAAGAAAATCTACATTGTAGACCCCGAAGAAACACACGAAACCAAGAAGGAAGTGTTTCAGAAGATCATGGATGAATTTGGTTACAAGCCGGAAGAATTGCTGGCCATCGGCGACGATATGGAGTCGGAGATAAAAGCTGCAAAAGCGCTGGGTATCCCCACTTATTTATTCGATGCCGAAAACCGCTACCAACCCGGGGAGACGGATTACTATGCAAAGGATTACCAGTTATTAAAGGGATTACTGAAGCAGTAATAAGTGGTTGGTGACCATTGGGCAGGCTAAACTAAATGATACGTCCTTGCGAGGAAGAATGACGAAGCAATCTCATTAAAAAATATCAATCATGGATTGCTTCTACGCTTTCTCCGTTAAAGTAATGTCAGCCTGAGCTTGTCGAAGGCTCTTAGCGATAAATAAGTTGTTGGTATCAATACCAACAATGGCGAGGTTTTGAAAAAACGCTTTCACTTTAAAGTAATGTCAGCCTGAGCTTGTCGAAGGCTCTTGTTTGTCTTACCTTCTTGTATTTAATATTTAGGAAGGGTTTTAATAAACTTTTTATGGCACTGGGTGAAATAAAGTTACGTTAGAAAATGAATGTCGAGAAAATTCAGAATAATCAGTTTGCACTCTGTTTTATAGTACTACTTATCGTCGGTAGCATGATTTATGGTATTATTAAAAGTTGCGAACGGAATAGCTCATTGTCTCATTCCATTACAACAATAGCCAGAGTCAAAGAAAAAGTTCCTTCACGGGGTCTCGCATTTATTTATGTCACCTATAATATTAGTGGTACTCGGTATGAAAATAACTTTTCAGTTCATAAAGATACCTTCAATATTGGTGATTCTCTGAGGATTCAAGTATCGAAAAGTGATCCTGATAAATATGTTCGGTATTTAGAAAAAATCCAGCGTACCGTATCGCAATGATGTGCTGAAAATGATTATAGTATATTTTGAAACTCTTTGTCTCGTAATCTGCAAAATGGAGATAAGTTGTTGGTGACAACACCAATAACGGCAGGGTTTTGAAAAAACGCTTTCACTTTAAAGTAATGTCAGCCTGAGCTTGTCGAAGGCCCTCTGCATCTCAAAATAATAATTGCAAGGATCCTGAACCGGGTTCAGGATGACTTTATTTTAAGTAAATAGAAAAGTTATTTCCTACTTTTAATAATCACAAACTTATTACCTATGGCTACACCAAGAACATCCGGACATGCACCTGTTAACGGGATACAAATGTATTACGAAATCTACGGATATGGCGGCGTACCGCTGGTGCTGATCCACGGCGGGGGTTCTACTATAGAAAGTACGTTTAGTAAGCTGATCCCTTTGCTTTCTGCTGATGCCAAAGTGATAGCCGTTGAATTACAGGCCCACGGGCGCACTACCGACCGCAATGCCCCCGAATCTTTTGAGCAGGACGCCGATGATGTGGCGGCTTTGCTGGCGCATCTTCAAATCCCGAAAGCAAACTTTCTGGGCTTTAGCAACGGCGGCACCACAACCCTACAAATTGCTATGAGGCACCCTGATCTGGTAAATAAGCTGATTATTGTTTCGGCCAATTATCGCCGGGACGGGATGATACCAGGCTTGTTCGACTGGCTGCCCCAGGCTACCCTGGATACCATGCCCCAACCCCTACGGGATGCTTTTCTTAAGGTGAACCCAAGCCAGGAAGGATTGCAAAACATGTTTGAAAAAGATAAAAACCGAATGATCGGCTTTAAAGATATTGCGGACGAGCAGCTTCAAACCATCACTGCACCGACGTTGATCATTTCAAATGATAAAGACGTTATACTGCCCAATCATATCCTGCAGTTGGCCCAACTGATTGCAGGCAGCAGAGTTATATTACTACCCGGAACGCATGGTACAGCCATCGGTACTATCGAAGCAGAAGAAATCGGCTTCGGCAACCAGCCCGCTATTACCGCTGCTATCGTCGCCGACTTTTTAACCGGTGACGAGGCTTAAGACAAAAAATTGAAGTCAGGGACTGCCCCATTGCATTCGCAATACCGTTTCCTTATTTTGTCATGCTTACGCCATCGAACTGTCCTGAACCAGTTTTGGGAAGCATCTGCATACAATTGTATACGAAATAACTAAGCTTAAGGAGAATTTTATTTGCTAACGGATTTACAACATTCCCCATAGCTCTTCATTGCATTCTTTTATTAATTCAGTTTTAAACTTTTTTCTGAGTTGGTTGCCCGATATTAAAAAGCTACTAAATCTGATATATTCACCGTTTTTAAAGTTTATTTTAAAAGCTTTCGCTGTCGTTAATGGAATACCATTTCTGAAAAATGACTTTTTTTGGCGACTGTAGAATTCAACATTTGCAATAAGCTCTTTTGAGTAATTCTTTACATTGTTAATGTCATAGCCAAAAGAAAATTCCTCATTGCCTTTTGATAGCCGTAGGTACATCTTTTTAGCCTTATAAGCTCCATACACAAAATAGATCAGCGTAGCAGAAAGCATGACTAAAATAAAACTAACAACAAAAGCGTCCGTGTATCTCTCGTTTATTAGTAAATACCACATCACAAGAATAATAATGATTTCAACCGCCATTAATCCCCAGGAATTAATAAAAAAACTGGATAATGTCCCCCTATATTCGAATGATTTTGTAATAAAATGTGTACGAGGGAAAAGTGAATTGGTATTCTTTTTAAATACTATTAAATCTAAACCACCTTTAAAAAAAGATGCTATTCTTTCGCAAACCTCGGTTAACGTTACTACAGGATGATCGAACAAACGCCCGTTTTGATCTAAATAGTATAGAGCGAATTTTCCATTAAAATACAAACCAACTTTTAAATATTCACCTGCATTATTTTGAATTACTACCCCGGGACCGGTCAGTTGAATATCAGTTAGTGATCGCTCTTGCTCCCAGGGAAATTTTTTGATCAGTTCCAACGTCTCTTCCAACGAACGAGATTGCTCGTCAGAAAACTCTCCCTTCTCATAGTTTTTGTGCTGAACTTTAGAAATAAGCTTTAACATTTCTATCCTAAAATAGGTATTTACCGCCATTGTTGGTATTGTTACCCAACAACTCCACATTTTGAAGCAGGTATCGTGCAAAACTATCGGAAATTGAAGGAATACTAAGTTTCCAGATTCATCACTTCGCTCGGGATGACAAACCTGGCTTATAAGATATCTTACTGCTGACAGCAGTCGCTTAGCTCCAGCCGGGTGACGACTGTTTAATAGCGAAACTCTAAACGGGCGGTTATATTGTAAGCGAATCCGCGTTAATTCTTCAGTGACAAAGTGGTATGTTTGCAAAGAAACGATAGAATTGTCAATTACTACGAACGCGTTGCAAACGCGCTCGATTGGCAGGATAACAGATTTTTCGAAAAGCCTCCAGGAACGAAGCAATCCCTCGGGGGTCCCCGGAAGATTGCCACACTGCTATCGCAGTTCGCAATGACACGTTTTTGAGATCAGACTAAGCAACGTGGAGGCTGTACTGTAGAGTTTAGCGGAATTGTAAATAGAGATGAATAAATGCATTGAGGGCCTTAGTATGACAAAGCGTAGAACTAAAGCCATGTCGCCCCAACAGCGCAGTCGCTCGGCTCCCAGCCGAGTGACGACTATTTCAGTGCCAAACGCTCAAGCAGACGGCTAAATTTCAAGCAAGGGCGGCCTAAACTCTTCAGTGGCACATTAATATGTTTGCCAAGAGAAGCCTGAATCGTCAATTACTCCACGAACGTGTTACAACGCGCTCGATTGGCAAAATTGAAAGTTAGGGATTGCTTCACTGCATTCGCAACGATGTTTCCTTTCGTATTGCTAAGCCCCTCTTGATGCAATTTTTTTTTAAACAACGCTTACATTTCCTTCCATCGCCTTCGCCACATGATACCTCGAGATGCCCAGATCTCTGGCAATTTCACGTTGCGATTTACCCTGCACCGCCCATTCCCTTATTTGCAACAGGATTTGGTTATCTGTAATATCCACTGCTTCAAACAGATGCTTGTGCTCCGGTTCGCAGCCGCAAGGGCTCAGGTAGATAAAGTTCTCGTTCCTCTCAAGGGTAAAAAGGCAAACGCGGTCTGCCCCGTAAAGCTCAGTAGCATTGCGCTGCTTAATTTGTTTCAGGTAGCGTAATTTGGGGTCAAGCCTGCTACGCCCCATCGCAAAAGCACTGTCGCAGAAATTAATCAGCATCTTGCTACCCTGCATATCGTTATTGGTAATGGGTTTAGCCGGGTTACGCTTTGGCGTATGTGCAAGCGCCAATATGCTGATCTGGTAGCGGCTCTTTAGCATCTTAAGAAACTTCATGGTGTTTAACGCCTCCTTTGCATGGCCAGACTGGTTACCCAAATATGTCAGGTTATCAATAATCAGCACTTTAGCTTTTGTATTTTTTACCGTTTCTTCTATCGAATAATGGATGCGGTCGAGGTAATTTCTTACGTCACCTGCTGCGGTGTTTAGTTCGGCACGATAAAAGTTGGGACTGAAGCTGTAGGCGTTCCTGTAACCGCTGTACCGCGCTTCAAACTGGAGCTGGCTTTGTTCAAAATCGAAATACACCACTGTTGAGGCAGGTACTTCAACCTTGTAATGTTCTATGGATGTTCCCGTTGCAATACAGTTCCCTAACTGCACAGCAAGAACAGATTTACCAAGATTGGTATCAGCGAATAAGATACAAAGCTCTCCTTCGAACCAAAAGTTATCAAAAAGCATCCGTGGTTTTTGGGTTTGCCCGTCGCTTGCCATCCAGTCGTTAGCCTTGCGCACCTGGAAAACATCGTCGCTGCAGTAAAGCGGCTCCTTCCAATAGTCGTATTTCTTTTTCCCCGGTGTCGGGTTCATACTTTCGCGGACCGATTGCCGGATGATCTCGATTTCCATCGGTCTTTCAAAATTTGCCATGTGAACTTATTATTACACAACAAATTTCTGCAACCGTAACAAGATAATTGGTGGCATAGTTGCGACACCAAATCCTGACTTAAAAGTTAGAAAACCTATGGCCGGCCGGTAAATGTGGCGAATATGGTAAATATGGCTAATGCGGCAAACGTGGCAGCCCCGGCGAACTGGCTTTTGCCAGCCAGCCAGCCAGCCTTGTGATAACTGTGCAGAGCCGGGCGACTATTTAAACTTAAATAATAAACCCCACTATTTCAGCCTTTTTACCCTACTATGAGATTGCCACACTGCTACGCAGTTCGCAATGACATGAGTAATAATGACACAAAGCCTAATGACCAATGACTAATGACCAATGACACTAATGACTAATAGATCGCCGGGTATTTCTCCGGGTTGGCTTCGTTCATCATCTGGTAGGCTACCTCTATTACATCATCCAGCGATGGCTTGCTGAAGTAATCACCGTCAGACCCGTAAGGCGGGCGGTGTTCTTTCGCGCTCAGCGTACGCGGCTGGGCATCCAGTTGGTAATAGCCGTTCTGTTGCTCCAGTATCTTCTGCAAGATATAAGCAGAGCCTCCGCCCGGTATATCTTCGTCTACTATCAGCAACTTGCTGGTTTTATGTAATGAGGCGACGCATAATTTCTCCCGATCGAACGGATAAAGTGTTTGCGGATCGATCACTTCAATACTGATCCCCATTTGCTCCAGTTCCTCGGCAGCTTCCAGCACAATGCGCAAAGTAGAGCCGTAAGAGACTACGGTGATATCGGTACCGCTACGCATAATCTCGGCTTTGCCCAGCGGAACGGTGAACTCGCCCGGATTATCCGGCAGTTTCTCTTTCAAACGGTAGCCGTTCAGGCTTTCAATTACAATGGCAGGTTCATCGCCACGTAACAAGGTATTGTACATGCCAGCGGCCTGTGTCATGTTACGGGGAACGCAAACGTGGATACCACGCATCGAATTCAGGATCATGCCCATTGGCGAGCCGGAGTGCCAGATCCCTTCCAGCCGGTGGCCGCGCGTGCGAATGATTAGCGGAGCTTTCTGCCCACCGTGGGTACGGTAGCTTAAGCTGGCTAAGTCGTCGCTTAGGACAGTCATGGCATAAAGCAGGTAATCCAGGTATTGTATTTCGGCAATCGGGCGAAGGCCGCGCATGGCCAAGCCCATCCCCTGCCCGATGATGGTAGCTTCGCGGATGCCGGTATCGGTGATCCGCAAGTCGCCGTATTTAGCCTGCAATCCTGCAAAACCCTGGTTCACGTCGCCAATGTTACCCACGTCTTCGCCGAAGGCAACAATAGTTTTGTCGCGCCCAAAGTTAGCATCAAAACAAGCGTTCAACACCTCGCGCCCGTCTACCATTTTCGCCTGCGGATTATAGCGTGGCGCATTTACCGGCACGTTCAGGGGTGAAAAACGGGTATTGGTAAACAACCGGGAATTAAAACGCTCCGCGTTCTTTTCATTCTCGTAGTTCATCCAGCTGATTAGCCCTTGCTTGGCATTCAGCGTTTCTTTTACTGTTATCCGCAATGCCTTACGTACAGCAGCAACAATATCCCTTCTGCCGGGGTCTACGCAAGCCTTTAACTCGGCCGCTACCTCCTGCAGTTTTTCGTATGATACAGATTGCTGCGCCAGATCTTCGATCAGCTCTGCGGCTTCATTCAATTCACCTTTAATTTCTCCGGCAAGCTCGTTCCAGGCCTCACGCTGGCAATCGCGCACATGTTTTTTTGCCTGTTCTTCCAACGCATCCAGTTCCTGTTCGGTAGCAATTGCAGAGCTTACCATCCAGTTGCGCATCTGCAGCAGGCAATCGTGCTCTGTTTCCCAGGCCAGGCGTTCTTTAGATTTATAACGTTCGTGCGAACCAGAGGTAGAGTGGCCCTGCGGCTGCGTCATCTCGGTAACGTGGATCAGCACCGGGACGTGCTGCGTACGGCAAACCTCAATGGCCTTGCTATAGGTTTCACATAAAGCCACATAATCCCATCCGCGTACTTTAAATATTTCGTACCCGTTAGTGCCGTCTTCGCGCTGAAAACCTTTTAATATTTCTGAAATATCCTCTTTAGTAGTTTGTAACCTTGCGGGAACAGAAATGGCATAGGCATCATCCCAAACGGAGATAGCCATCGGCACCTGCAACACACCGGCTGCATTGAAGGCCTCCATAAAAAGCCCCTCAGAAGTAGAACCATTCCCGATGGTACCGAATGCCACCTCATTTCCTGTTACGGAAAACTGTCGCAAATAATGCAGTTCGGGGTTTTGACGGTACAATTTAGATGCATAAGCCAAACCCAGCAGCCTGGGCATGTGCCCGCCCGTAGTAGATATATCTGAAGCGCAGTTCATGGTATCTGCCTGGTTTACCCAGTTACCATCACTATCAATAAACCGTGTGGCGTAATGGCAGTTCATTTGCCTGCCGCCCGAAGCAGGGTCTTTTTCGATATCGGGATGGGCGTATAACTGCGCAAAAAATTCTTTAAGCGTGCTCATACCGGTGGCAAACATAAAGGTCTGGTCGCGGTAGTACCCGGCACGCCAGTCGCCCGGCTTAAAAGCCTTGGCCATAGCCAGTTGGGCAACCTCTTTACCATCACCAAATATGCCGAACTTGGCCTTACCAGTCAGCACTTCGCGACGGCCAAGCAACGCCGCCTGACGGCTTTCAAAACCGATCCGGTAATCGTTGATGACAATCTTTTTAAAATCCTCAAAGTTCAGTTCAGCAGCATCAAATCCGCTGGTTGTGTTTATATTGGTCTGAGGCATATTTAATTTCATTAGCAGGCAAATGTAAAAAATTGGATTTTGTTATTAATCCTTTTAACCATTTAAACAGTCAGTAGTTAGCAAAATTGTTGCTTTCAGTAAAATAATTTATATTTGTGATACAATACAAGGATATGAAAAAGTTAATGATAATGTGCGCGATGTTTTTAGGATTTGTGATGGTGGCTTCTGCGCAAACTGACACCAAGCCTCAGTTCAAATTCAACGAAGAAAAGCACGAATTTGGCAAAGTACCGCAAGGTAAGCCGGTTACTACAGAGTTTGTGTTTTTGAACGTTGGCGAAGAACCATTGATCCTTACCGCTGTACAACCTACCTGCGGCTGTACCATTGCAGATTACACTAAAACACCTGTTAAGAAAAATGACAAAGGGGTGATCCGTGTTACCTACAATGCTGCGGTACCAGGTGCTTTTAACAAGACCATCATTGTTACTTCTAACGCTTCTACGCCGCAGAAATACCTGAACATTGTGGGCGAGGTTGTTGCCGCTCCGGCAAGTAAATAACACATTTGAAGTAAAATATTTTGAGAGAGACGCATCAATTGCGTCTCTTTTTGTTTTTGCCCTGTTTCTTTTCCTAAATTTGTGCCATGCCAAAAATTTCGCACAAAGGCGAGCAGATGCCCGCCTCTCCTATTCGTAAGCTTACCCCGTTTGCCGATGCAGCCAAGCAACAGGGCAAAAAAGTATATCACCTGAATATTGGCCAGCCTGATATTGAAACGCCTAAAGGCATGCTGGATGCCATTCATAACAGCACGTTTAAGGTATGGGCATATACTGCTTCGGAAGGAACGTTATCATACCGCCAGAAGCTTGCAGAATATTACAACAAGCTGGGCTACGGTATCACCCCGCAAAATATCATCGTCACCACCGGCGGATCTGAAGCGATCACCATTGCCATGATGACCTGCCTTAACCCCGGCGACGAGGTGATTATCCCCGAGCCATTCTATGCCAACTATAACGGTTTTGCCTGTCAGAGCGATATTGTGGTGAAGCCCATCCTGTCTTATATCGACAATGGATTCGCGCTGCCTTCTATCAGTGAGTTTGAAAAGCTGATCACCGACAAGACAAAGGCCATCATCATCTGCAACCCTAATAACCCGACCGGTTACCTGTACTCGAAAGAGGAAATGCAGGCCTTGAAAGAGCTGTCCTTAAAGTATGACCTTTATCTTTTCTCCGACGAAGCTTACCGCGAATTCTGCTACGACGGTCGCGAATTTATTTCGCCGATGCACCTGAATGGGTTAGAGGAAAATGTAGTAGTGATGGATACCGTCAGTAAACGCTACAGTGCATGCGGTGCGCGATTAGGCTGTTTGATTACCAAAAACGAAGCCGTATTAAAAACAGCTTTAAAATTTGCCCAGGCCCGCTTGAGTCCGGGTATGCTGGAGCAAATTGCCGGCGAAGCCGCGGTAGATACGCCTGATAGCTACTTTGAAACCGTAAATAAGGAATATACCCATCGCCGCGACGTATTGGTTAGCGCGCTGAACAAAATGGAAGGCGTATACTGCCCTAACCCGGGCGGTGCGTTCTATGTAGTGGCGAAACTACCAATTGATAACGCCGACCGTTTTTGCCAGTGGATGCTGGAAGAATTTAGTCATGACAACCAGACAGTAATGATGGCACCGGCGACAGGTTTTTACAGCACAACGGGCGCAGGAACGAACGAAGTGCGAATGGCATACGTTTTGAACAGTACAGATTTGCAGAACGCGATGGTCTGCCTGGAGAAAGCCCTTGAGGAGTATCCTGGACGTACAATTGAAGGTACAAAGCTGAAGGTTGAAAGTATATAATTTGAAAAGAGCACTGCTTTTAACTTAAAACTTTATACTTTTGACTTCCTTACAAAATGGGGTCGACCGGAATTGACAGGATGGAGATAAGTAAGTAAGCATGCAGCGCGTTGGGTGAATTAGCGCTTTAATCTGAACGCTCAAACTTACAAATGGCGAAAATACTTACGCCTTAGCTGCCTAATTTAGAATTAGCATAGCTTTTGTCCCGCAGGTTTTCCGTTCTGTTGAATCTGCAAACGGGGCATCGAAAAACGGAACTGGCTTGTTTATGGTGCGCTAAACGAGCAAGAAACAGCACCTACGGAAGACGGTACAGGTGAGCAACTGACCTTCCCCTTCCCGACAATTTAACAGAGCTAAGCATGTAGAAAGCTTACCTTATACCATGTTTGGACGAGGGTTCGAATCCCTCCGGCTCCACTTCAATGTTTTATAAAATCGCCTTTAATAGATCATTAAGGGCGTTTTTATTTAATTCATTTTCTTGGCAGCAAATCAAACCTGTTTTTGAGTGATTTATTTAAACCGGCCGGCTAATGGTTTTGGTATTAGGCTTTAGGGCATTACACGTGATCGCCTCTCTTTGTATTACTTCAATATGTTGGGAAATAATCTGCATGGGTTAATTATTGATACCCCCCCCCGGCATATGATAGATAATTTGACCTGTTTATTTTCATGAAGCCAGATTAGATTCAATATCGACGCGGCAATCGTTAATAAACCGATTATTAATCATAAATTGATTATTAATGACTGACCGAAGAAAAATCTTTGTGCTTCGCGGGCGCCCGTGTAAAGTGATGTTGTAAAAATCTTACAGAGCCCGTTATCGGCGTTTCCCTATATGCGCGTAATGACCGCCTTAAAATCTTAAAAACCGTCTTTACATGCACCCTCCTGCATCATAAAGTCAGTGCTTAATGACACTTCATGTAACACCAGGAGCCTTTGGTCAAATAAAGTGTTGGTTGTATTACACCGGCTGGCATTTAATCGCTATTAATAGATAACTTTTCAGGGTTTATTAAAATTTAGTAAAGTAGCGCCGATACCTGGGATGGATGAACTTCAGAATACAATCCAAACTATGTGTACTTCTAACTATTTTCGGTGGCAAAAATTTAGCAGACATACACATTCGAAACAGTGCATGTTTGAGGGTGTAATGCCTTGGGTTGATGTATTGCGGGAGTTCGAGTCCCTTCTTCGCACGGAATGCTTAAAAAGCACAGGGCGAAAAGTGTGCGCCAGCAACAATGGACTTGCCATATTTGAAATAAAAGCTATATGATACTCCTTTCTCGTGTAACAATTCGATGTTATTATCATCAAAACTCCAAAATTTAACAACGATGGATACAAGCAAACGTACAGCAAGGTTAGCTGGCATCCTATACTTAATTGTAGTGTTCTGTGGAACCTTTTATTTGCAGTATATCCCTTCGAAAATTAAACTTAAGGGAGCCCCGTCAGCAATTCTTCCTCGCTTGGTGAACGGTGAATTGTTGTTTAAAGTTAGTATCGTTTTTGAAATAATTTGTTGGTTGGCGTTTGCCATGTTACCTATTATTCTATACAAATTATTTAAACCTGTTAATGGCACCGTTGCCAGACTGATGGTTGTTTTTGCAGTAGTTCAAGTTCCTATCGCCTTCATAAATTTATTAAACAAATTCGCTGTTCTTTACCTTATCAGCGGTTCAACCTATCTCAAAGCACTTCCGACAGACCATTTGACAGCTCAAATATTATTTTTCCTAAATCTATATCGCCAGGGTAATTTTATTAACCAAATATTTTGGGGCCTTTGGTTATTTCCGTTTGGGTATTTAGTATATAAGTCGGGTTTTATGCCTAAAATATTAGGTCTCCTTTTGATGGCCGGGTGCATTGGCTATCTAATTGATTTTTTTGGAAGCTTTCTTTTTCCAACGTATGATAAAACAATAATTTCAAACTACATCACATTGCCAGCCAGCTTAGGCGAAATAGGAATTTGCCTGTGGTTAATAATTATAGGAATAAAGGACAAACAAATACCGCTCAATACCTCTTCAGCCGCTAGCATATGAATATGAACACTACAAAAAAAATGGATCTACAGGATTTTAGAATAAATATAAAGGTTAAACTTTCGGCTTTGTGGATTTCGCTCATGTTTTGCTATATCTACGGCGACTTCTTTTCGTTATTTGTTCCTGGCCGAATTAAAGGTTTGATGAACGGACAATCCGGGGCCGGCCCCATTACGCCGTGGGTATTACTTGCATATGCAATTCTCTTGTCCATACCTCCGCTAATGATATTTTTATCTTTAATTCTAAAGCCTAAAGCAAACCGCATTGTTAACATTGCCGCCGGTATTTTCTTTACGATGGTGATGCTATTAGTAGTCGGCACATCCATTGATCAATGGATGCTCTTTTATATCTATCTGGGTGTTATCGAAATTAGTATTACTTCTTTAATCGTATATCAGGCGTGGCGTTGGCCCAAAGGCGAGTCCGGAACAAATAAATAGCTTATCGGCACGAAAAATACCGGGCCTTTCTCGCGCTTGATATAATTACAATTACTTGCATCTACCGCTACTTTAATACGTTGATTAGGCTTAAGAAAAAAAATAGAAATTAGTACCGGCGCCTACGCAAAGTAATAAATGTTTATCCTTTTCTCTTCTAACCTATAATAGTATATTAATTATTCAACTGTAACGTAATGCAATCGGTTGGGTCTTATTCGTAGCAGGTAATTCCGTTAACATCATCCATCTGGAGATATATGGCAGCTATTCAATTTTTTCTTGGCGATACTAAACAACATCGCACTGTCGCCGGCTGTAGCATTGCCCTTACCCATTATTCCGGCGACTGCGGTTATGAGGAATGGCATGCACACGAAAATTCCGGCATCAGCTTATTGCTGAATGGCAGCCATACAGAAGATTTACAGCATAAAGAGTATAAAAGAGTGCCTGGTGATCTGAAATTTATACCCGCTGGCGAACAGCATCGTTGCAACAATTATACACCCGGTACCCGGAAAATAAATGTTGATTTTAATGAGAAACTGATCCGTGACCTGACGATAAAAGAAGAGCACTTGTTCAACTGGATTCCACAATCTGTCAATACCAAATTCACACTCATCAGGCTTTGCCATGAACTGCACGACAGCTCACTTCAGGCCGGTGCCTCTGCAGAATTGTTGTTATACCAGTTGCTTGATGCCGGGACGCAACCTTCGCCGATGGCCAGTAAAACACCACCGCTATGGATTTTAAAATTACAGCAATTACTAAATGATGAATGGGATAAGCCTATTAGTTTGGATGAACTATCCTCAAAGATCGGTGTTCATCCGGTAACAATATCCCGTTATTTTCCGCTTTATTTTTCAATCACCTTAAGCACGTACAGCAACCGGATTAAGGTTGATAAGGCATTGAGAATGATTAAAAGCACCTCCCTGCCGCTCACCAGGATAGCTTATGACTGCGGCTTCGCAGACCAGGCGCATTTTACGCGCACGTTTAAGGCTGCTACCGGTTACCTGCCTAACGCGTTCCGGAAATTATAAAATAACGAAAAGGCTAATTTAGTTCAATTCCGGCACCTCCCTGGAGTTTACTTTTGAGCAAAATGATCTAACGATGCCGGTCTCACCTATCAGAAAATATCAAGCACTATTAGCGTTCTTGTTAATTTGCAGCTCATTCTGCGCCCATTCCCAGCAATTCGATCCGTTTGACGGACAAGCAGCGTCATTTCATGTCCGGTTTTCCCGCTATTTTAAAAACGAGGCTGATGAGAAAGCGACCCGAGCACGGCTGCTGGACAGCATTGCAGTTTTAAAGCGCGATACAGCCTGGTCGCCGGAGAACTTACGTGCGCACCTCGATACCTATGAACGCCTGCTGGTAGCGATGGAAAGGCATCTCTGCTACTTCACGCTAAAATGTTACGTCAATAACAAAGATACGTTGGCCAGGCAGGCTTACGATCAGTTGGATGCTTCTACCGGCGCCCTTCAGGGAATGGTTAGCACCAGATTACTTAAGCCGGCTTTTATAAGTTTAACTGATGAACAACTGAGCAACTATGGCTTAACTGCTTACCGATACCTGTTAAAGCAGGCCGCCTGTGAAGCTGTTCACAACTTGTCAGACAAAGAAGAGGCAATGGCCCATCAACTATCGGATGTCATGGTTGACCATTTGATTAACCGGTATGATGCATTAATGGACAATATCAAAGCGGATTCTGTCCAGTCGGGATCGATAAAATATGATCCGGTTACTGCTTTGCCGGTTATTCTTAAAAGCCCCGACAGCACCCTACGCAGGAAAGGCACGGCCGCTTATCACCAGGCCTATGCCCGGCATGCTGACGTACTGGCCACCACCCTGATTGATTTAACCATGCAGAAAACAGCCATGGCCAGGCTAAGGGGATTTAAGAGCGCTACCGAACGTGCTTATCTCCGCAGATTACAACTGCCTGAAGCTGCGGTTAAGGAGATGCTTGCTGAAATAGCAAGGCATACCGATGTGCTTCAAAACTATCAGCGCATACAGGCAGATCAGGTGAGCAGGATGACTGGGATCAAAAACGTCCATAGCTGGGACGCCTCATTACCGCTAAGCTATAAAGCTCAGGCACTGCCTTACGCCCAGGCCAGGTCGTTAATCTTAACCGCGTTGGAACCGCTGGGCATGGAATACGGACAGGCGTTTTCAAAACTGCTTGACCCGGCGAATGGTGAACTGGATATCGCCGGTGGGCCAAACCGGGTGACTGAATTCACATCCGTTGGCTTCCCGGGTGTGCCCGAAAGCCTTTATATGAGGAGCTACAACGGAACCATCCGAGAAATTTCGCGTTTGGCGCACGAAGGCGGTCATGCAACGCATGAACAACTGATGAGCGATCACCTTTCTGTGCCGTCTTATAAAAACGGACCAAGTTTTTTATTTGAAGCCTACGCGATCTTCAATGAGTTATTACTGATGGATGAACTGGAAAAGCGTGCGCCTACGCCAGCAGGTAAGGCCTATTTTACCAAAATGTTTTTAGACAAGCTTTCGCTCGAGCTATTTACCTCTGCAGAAGAGGGTGCATTTGAACAAGGGCTTTACGAAGGTGTTGTTGCAGGGACGATTAATGACCGCCGGGGCGTGGATAGTCTTTATGCCGGTATTATGAACAAATATGACCGCTACTTTGCAAGTGAACCAGAAAGGCGCAGCGAGTGGATCAATAAGCGCCTGCTTTATGACGACCCCATTTACAATGTCAATTACCTTTACGCCATGCTGGTCTCTTGCAAGCTGTACACTATGGCCCATGAGGATCAGAAGAACTTCGCCCGGAAATACGCAGCACTGCTAAAAAATGGTTTTGACGCCCCTGCAGATGCCCTGCTTCAAAAGTTCATGGATTTTAAACTTAACCACACCGATCTGTTAAATGGGGCACTAAAGCTGATGAAGGATAAAACATTGCAATTGCAAAAAATCTATGGCCAGGTTAAATAAAACGGGTGAACACGAATAGCAGCGCAACACAAATCAGATGTAATTTATCTACGGGCTTAACCGCATGCCGATTAATTTTCAGTAGCATCTGCATGCAGTATTTCCGGCGATATCAAAACGTAATCATATTTTTCAATTAGTTGGTAGGTATCTCTGGATAAGGTAGCGTCATACTTTACTTTCAATTTTCTCAGATCAATCAACACCCATTTATCCTTTTCATACAGGCTTGAAAATACCCTTGGATTTTCGTTCTCTTTGCTTGAGAAATCGTCTGTCAGTTTTCCATTTTCTATGGTGTAACGCACCATTAAATATACATTGGCAAAGCCGGTTTGGTTGCGCTGGGCAAGTTCGTAAACGGCGTTACCAATATCGTAAAGGTTGGTTTGCAGATTCATTCCTTTGGCTAAGTGATTGCTGCCCATTTTAAAGAATACCTTCTGTTTATTATCGGTTTGATTGTAACACCAGAAGAAGTTTTTTTTCATTAAAGCCGCCCTTGAAGCGTTATCGCCATTCCGGTAGATCTCTTTAGAAACCTTGATGCCTTGCAGAAGAGCTTTGTATTGCTTTTGCCCGATTGCATTGGCAAGGCTATCTAAAAGCAAGGTATTAGGGTACCACCACTTTGCCTGGAGGCTATCATACAGCGGTTTGTACCGCTGCCGGAATTTGTTTGACTGGGCCTGATAAATCTTCTTAAGACCATAGGGGAAGCTCATTTGAAATTCCTGATCGATTCCCCAGATATGATAACCAAACTTGTGCGCCGCCATTAGCATCTGTGCATCATTTGCGGTGCTGAAAAAAGGGAAAGTGCCAATCTTTGGATAGCCCTCTTTAAATAGCTTCTCTATGGTGTCTGCCGGGTTGGTAGCCCGTGAAATGCGTGTTAATTCTGTAGCCGTATACGGCCCCACCTCAACGCACCAATTTTTATAGCCATATTTTGCGGCGCTTTCAAGCGCATAAACGGTTAATTGTGAAAGCAAAGGCGAGTTATGATATTCGCCCCAGGCTACAAACTGGTTCTTGGCAAACAGACTGTCCAGTGTATCCCATCCCTTTCCCTCCGGGCGCTGCCCGTTAAAGGTGAAATAGCTGATATGGGAAGTAATGTATTTATTTAACCTGTCCTCGTCAGAAACAGATTTTCCATTTTGCGCATAACTTAAAGAGTTTGCTAATAATAGGACAAGCAGAAGTAATTGTTTCATTTAAATAGTGTTTAGCTGCCGATGATGTTTGTAAACTGATCCCTTAGCTACTTCTGCTTAAGCCACTGAATTGCAGCTTTCACTTTCAGGTCATTCCTCAGGTTATTAAAATCATCTCCACCGGTAATCTCTTCATCTGGTTTAACGTTGTCGGTATACAAGCGTCCATTTCGGTCGGCTTCTACCGCTGTTGCAACAAATACACCTATCGTACTGGTAAATTGAAAAGAGTTGTTGGCCGTTGTATAGCCGCCACTATCCTCGCCGATAAAGAATGTGTGGTTACGACCTTTAAAAGAAATGGCAAGTGCTTCACCAGAGCTACAGGTGTATGGCCCTATCAGCACAACAACTTTAAGGTCGTACAGGGGGTTGCCACGGCGGTTTATCCTGCACAAAGTATCATCGCCAGAATAAACTTTATCCCTGCCGTTTTCACTTTCAATGCTCCATGCTTCCTCTTTCTTTGTACCCGGATAAACAAAGGCGCCAAGCTTTCCGGGTTTAAACAGATTGCTTAGCCCGCCAATCATCGCATACATATCGCCACCGGTGTTTAAACGCAGATCGATCACCAAGCCTTTTAATTTTTCAGGCTTAAGCGCCATCAGTGAGTCTCTGATCTGCCGGGCAATGCTATTAACCGCACCCCGGTAAGTAGGGTTATTATTCGGGATAAGCAAATAGCCATAGCCTTTCTCCAGCATTTGCTTGCGCAGCCCGTAACCGTCTTTCATCTGTTTAATCAGGGCGGCATGCACTATTTTGTCCAATGGTTTATTATTTCCGGTCCATCCGTAATATTTGTTGTTATAGGTGATAAACCCATGATGATCACCCAATAGCTGATACAATAATTTAACAGCTGGTAAAGCTTCTTTGATTGTTCCTGCGCTTGCCGCTTTGGCACGTACACTGTCGTTTATCTTTTTCCAATCTGCACTTCCGCTATACAGCGAGTTGGCCTTGCTGAACTGAAGTAGGGTGTCAATAAGACGGCGTACGCTGTCTGCCTGTTGGGCATTGGCCTTACCAATGCTGGTTATCCCTACTGTTAAAATGATCAGGCACACTTTGATTGTTTTTTTCATATCCTTTGTTTTTAAGTTATGAAGCAAAGATGACCTGCAACTTTAACCGGCTAAATTTTCTTATCCCAACACCCGGATATATTATCCCACCACTATTTTAAATGTAATTACGCGTTGATACCTGCAACACAGGTTTTAATACTGCGATAAAGCCTGTTGGGATAATAAACGGCCGATTGGTATACCTTCCTATTATATTTGGGCTATGAAGCGTAACCGATTGGTCATTTATTATTTACTCGCATGGGTGTGTTATACGCTCTATCTTTATATTGATAACGTGGCCAACAAAAGGGGGACGCAACCTTACGTATGGTCAAACCTTGTCGCGGGCTTTATAGAATTTTCGTTCTGTTTCTTTTTCGTTTATCCCACGTTACTAAAAGTCAAAAAAATATCACTGTTGGTGCTTGGGCTTGTTGTAGCCGACGGTTTGTTTATCGGTTGCAGGTACCTAATAGAAGAAGTGTTTTATTTATGGTTTTTAGGATATAGTAATTATGATCATCCGGTAGGATTTTGGTATTACGTCGGCGATAACTGGTGGCGCGCAGCCCAGCCTATCATATTCAGTTTTGTAGCCTGGGCATTACTAAACACCTATCAGAAAGAACAGGAAGCCGAACAATTAAAGCAGGAAAAAACACAAGCCGAACTGCTGTTTCTGAAAACACAGATCAACCCGCACTTTTTATACAATACGCTCAATTACCTGTACTCATTAGCCTACCCCGTAAGCGATAAACTTGCAGACGCCATTGTTAAGCTTTCGCAACTAATGCGTTACATGCTTAATAATACCCTCGATGGAATGCTTGACCTAAGCTTAGAGATAGACTACCTTAGCAATTACATCAAGATTTACCGTTTACGCTTTGAAAAGAGCTTTTTTGTTGATTTTAAAGCAACCGGTGATTTTAACGGAAAAAAGATTGCCTCGCTGATATTGATACCGCTGGTAGAAAATGCTTTCAAGCACGGTGTGGTCAACGATGCCGGCACGCCAATAAAAATTCTTATTAGTACTACCGGCCAACAATTAACCATGAAGGTTAGCAATAAAATAAGCTACGGGCAGAAGGATAGTTCAAGTGGTATAGGGCTGGTTAATATCAGAAGGCGGCTGGAGTTGATATACCCGGGCGGATATGAGCTTTTAATTAGTAATAACGGGAAATTTTACAGCACAACGCTGCATCTTATATTACATAAACCATGACAAGGATACGCTGCATTGCTGTTGACGACGAAGTTTACGCTATAAACATGATTGCTGATTATATTGCCAGGGTATCCTACCTTGAGCTTGTCGGCACTACTACAAATGCAATAGAAGCCTTGAACCTTGTCCAGAGCGGAGCGGTAGACCTTGTTTTTCTGGATATTCAAATGCCCGAGCTGACCGGCTTACAGTTTTTAAAAATCTGCGGCGATAAATGTAAGGTGATCTTGACTACGGCTTATGCTGAATACGCCCTGGACGGATTTGAATACGGGGTAATTGATTATTTATTAAAACCGATAGCGCTCGATCGCTTCCTTAGAGCCGCACAAAAAGCATTCGAGCAATTTACCGGTGTAAAGCAGCTTCCTGCAAAACAATTGATCCCTGCGGCTGCGGAAACGGTACCTACTGAACAAGACTACATCTTTATCAAGGGCGACAGCAAAAATAAATTTCTGAAAATAGACCACGGCGATATCCTTTATATACAGGGACTTAAAAATTATATCTCGATTTTTACCACCACCCAAAGAATCATTACCTACCAGAGTCTGCGGGATATTGACGAACTGCTCCCTCAGCCACCGTTTTACAGGATACACAAATCTTACATCATTTCAATTGCTAAAATGCGCATGGTTGACGGGCATACGGTTTACATTGGCGATCAGGCAATACCCATTGGCGAAAGCTACCAAGAGAGCTTCCTTAAAATAATTAAAGACCGGACCTAAGCAGCTGCGTCGGATTTATGGTTCAGTCGAAAATTTGGGGGATTATTCAAACATTCGCCGAACGTATTTTAAAGGATAATCCCGATAAAGTATACTTTAACCTATGCCCGGTATGTAAAAAGTTAGCCCGAACGCCGGAAGCAAAACAATGTAGGTTTTGTGGGTATGATTGGCATTAAATGCTGATAATTTAGGGTTTAGAGTCCCTTCTTCCGCACTGGTACCTGGTATATACCTACCATCTACCTATATCACTAAAGTGGTACGAGTTCGAATCTCGTTCTGGGCACCATGCTCGATTAAGCAAGAGCCTACATAAGTAGGCTACAACTTAAGTGCTTGTGGTAATGGTATTTGTGCGGGAGAAATATTTTGAAGTATTTTTATGCAAGCTATGTTTAAAAATGCTTGCACATATCATTCAACATAAGGGCAAAGGCGGATGGGTAATAGGTATGCCTTTAATAATCGGCTTTGTATTATTTGTGCTGACTGATGCATTATCAATTAACGACAAGTATAACGGCGCCGTTACTTTTTTGCTGTCAGGCGTTTCATTATTTGTAATGGATAACAAACGTGTAAAAGTATACGAGGGGGCAATAGTTCAACGGGTTGTCTATTTACCAAGAATAAAACGACAACATACCTTTATGTGGGTAGAACTGAGATATTGTGCGATTCTAATTACGTTAGTTGGTTGCGTGTGGTTGATTAATCTGCTATCGGCTTAATATGGCAATAGTAGCACATATGTAACGCTTGCGCCAGTGACGGACAATAATTAATATGGGAAACAAAACGACAGGTAGTTTTGAAAGGATAAAAAATCTGAAGGAACAATTTCAGCATTTATCATCCGAAAAGTTAGCTAAAAGACTACTTAATTTTCGTGAGAGTAATGATATCTCAATTGCTTATAAACAAATATTAAAAGAGCGTGGAATCGATGATTATTTAATTTATTTAGATTCACTTGAGAATAATTGAAAAAGGAATAGGCTGAAATAAACGCGAAACGGCTTACTGATGGCAAATCAAGTCCATCTTCAATAGACATTAGCTACAAGGTCGTAATAGCAGCGGGCACGTAAGCTCGTGCCAACATTGGAATTACACGGCATTTGAAATTATTGAAAGCAATCTACTAGCTTGCTCCCTGTATTTATAAATTGATGCTTTCATTTCGATATACAAACCTTTATTACAACAACAATGCCCCAACTACTCGCTAAATTAAAGCTCATTTATTTACCCTTCTTGCTTGTCGGAATAGGCTTTATCGGCGGCTATTCCTTTTTGATGTGGTTAATTGTTTACCGATTCGAAATATTGTCTTTAAATGAAGAGTTAATCAAATTCTGGCTACCATTTTGTCTGCCTGCCATACCAGTGTTTATTTGGGTTAGACCTAAAATTAAACTACTTGTATTAAGGGACAAAAAGGGGAACCTTCCTTTTTTATATTTTTTTGCTGCTTCTTTGGCTATTTCTGCTCCTACCATAATCGCGCAAGAGTATCTGCTTACAGCGACAGGCGAACTGACCACCATAAATAGTATTGACGAAATAACCCGACAGCCCTTTACAAAATATTACGTTATCAGAAATCATTATATTGATAAGCAACATGCCACTGTACACCGGCGAACAGAAGTAAGCGGAAAAAACAATGAGCATTTAACATTTCATCTGTATGTAGCTTGCCCTATTATAAACAACATACCTACAGCAAAAGCTGAAACCCTGACGAGGTTTAAAACACCCGTTGCATGGCTGGGGACAGAATACATGAAAGGTATTAGTAATAACAGTAGTGATGCGGAAAAGGAAGCTGCTTTTAAAGAATTAGGTGTGGAAACGTATAATGATCTGCAAAAGAAGAACCTTGATCAATTTATTTATTTAGACCGCATTGGAAATAATGATCGCCGGAAACGTTATGAGGCGGCCATTAAAACTTCAATTGGAAATAACACTTCCAACATAATAATTTTAGAGGCCAAAACCGAACCATTCGCAGCAAGAAACGGATGTAAACTGGGTTGGATATTCAAATCATTTGCTATTGGAGCAGGTATTTGGCTACTGATGTTAATCTTTCCAAAGTTTAATACAGCACAACTTAAAAAGCTTCCGGAATATAGTCCTAAAAATCAATTCTTTGCGTTCAGTAACTTTCTCTTCTCAATAAAAATCGATAAAAATATTCCTTTGTTCGTCGTCATTATTGCTTTAAACATTCTGGTTTTTGTCCTTATGGTTTTTGCCGGGTTAGGCTTTATCTCATTTGATGGGCAAGACCTATACGCCTGGGGCGCTAATTATCGCCCCGCCGTGGTTAAAGGACAATGGTGGAGGCTATTAACAAGTATTTTTTTACATGGAGGATTAATGCATCTCTTATTTAATATGTACGGCCTTCTTTTCGTTTCCGCTTTTCTTGAGCCTGTTTTAGGTAAAGCCAAATTTATAATTGCTTATATTTTGTGTGGTTTATTGGCAAGCCTGGCAAGTATATGGTGGCATCGGGCAACATTAAGTGTCGGTGCATCCGGAGCTATCTTTGGATTATTCGGTTTAATGACCGCACTATTAACCACCAATAAAGTTGACGCGCGTTCCAAAAAGGCGCTATTGATTAACAATGCGGTTTTTATCGGCATAAACCTTATTATCGGATTAGCCGGGGGTATTGATAACGCCGCGCATATCGGCGGCTTATTGACAGGGGTTATTATCGGTTATATAATGTATTTCTTTATTGAGGCTCCTAAACCCAAAAGGCGCTATAGGAAACGATCCAAAAGTATTGATGAAGAAGAAAAACTGGTAGAAAAGCAGCCCGAATAATAGTATGATTAACGAAAAGGAAGTAATCCGTTTAAGTAAGTAAGTTGTTAAGCATGGTTTTACGGCATCAACCAGAAGCTATCGGTATCCAATGGATGATCAGGTATTGCCGGAAAAAGAAATACCTATAAGGGTAACTTACCGTAATACAGCTACTTTATATTACCGGGTTATTAAAACAGGTGAAACTGACTTACCGGCGGGCGCCAAAGTGCGTGCAACAGCGCAACTATTAAACCAACCGCCCGCAATAAACGGATTTTCTTCTGCGCAGCTTCCGCATAAAAACCACACATTAAAATCTCTCGTACCCCAGCAACCGCATATCAAACGTCCAACAGAAATATGTACTATTTCGTGCAACTCGTGCATTAAAAAAGTTAATGCAAAAGATCAGTACGTATTTATATGTTAATGTTAAATTCATTACTTAGGTATTGGTCTTACCGCATTTAGTTTTCTAAGTAATCTACCGCAAAGGCAATCCAGTCCTCTATGGATTTGTCCATATATACATCGGGCTGTATGCCAATGTTATCGATAGGGTAATCCGGTAAGCGCAACGCCCTGTATGTGGGTAAAAACACCTGATAGCCGGAACACTTTAAATTTACTAAATAGGCATTTCCATAGTCAAGGGCACCGTAGCTTGGCTTGCCGAAAATCTTAACTTTCTTGCTTTGCTTTGCGATGAATAAAAAATACTCGGCAGAGCTTCCCGTCATGCCATTCGCAAGAATAATTATATGTCGTGGGCTTTTAGGCGATACTGCTATCTGCTCAATCGCTACCTCGGGATGTTGCGAGCCACTAAAATTTACAAATTTCCCGAGATTATTTTCCAGCCGCTTTATATGATCATCAGTGTCTGTAGCTGAAGTATCCTTATCCAGTGTCTTTTTATAAGCTTTCAAGTTATCAATATAGGTTTGTGTAGCCAGGAATTCGGTTCCAGTATTTCTGATCGCTTTTCCGGAAATATATGGGAGTAATTTCTGGTAGGCATCAGTAGTCCCACCACCATTCCCCCTAAGGTCGATGATCAGGTTTTCACTTTCCAGCAAATCTTTATTATTACTGATTAAACTATCTATAGTGCGCATGTATTTATAATCGAAACTGGGCAGTTTTATAATCGCTGTCCTTGAAGAAAGCCGCTTAATATAAAAGCCATTCAACTCTCCTAATTTCTGTGATAGCTCACCTTCGCTAAGGGTTGGCTTCGGTAAATACTTTACAAATTGAACGCTTACATCCTCTAATTGTAATATGCTGTTGTCTATAACTCTAAACGTTCCGGTTTTTGTAGTACCGTCCAGCAAGGCATATTCAAACTCATTGTCATTATACAGTTTGAATTTAATTTCCTTTGGTTTCCATTCTTTATATGCTGACTCAATTATAAATCCAGTATACTCGTTTGTATTTGATTTTTTTAGTCCGATCGTATAGGTTTCATTTTTCCATATCCCCTCCAATTTATCTTTACCTGATAATATTTTATTTTTAAAATCCGGGATATGAATGTTAATAGATTCTTTACCCTTGCCACTGGTAGCGCCAGAGAAGGGCGCCCCGTTACTACCCACCCACAAGTGCGGATCTTTAAAATAATCAGTGTATGCTTTTAATAAAGCAGGGCACTGCGCAGATGTCGCATCTTTTGATGATTGCGCTAATTTTTCTTTGAAGTTGCTGTAAGCAAGCCCGTCTTTTGTCTTAAAAGCAAAGCCCGGATATTCTGTTTCTATTTTGTTTACCAGTTCGGTAAATGCCTGATCACAGTTACAGCTCGCCGTTTGTCCATACATCTGACCAGAAAAGGCCATCATTAAAAAGAACACTATTTTTCGCATAGAAGGATATTATATGCAACAAAAGTACAGGTACGGCAGGGCGTAAAATTGTAAGAATGTAAACTGCTATATAAATAGCCAGATATTGTCTTTGCGCGTATCTACCTTATCAAAAAACAAATGGGGATTGATGTTTGCAAACGTCCGGAAATCCTTTATAAAATGTGATTGGTCATAGTACGACTGGTCGTAGGTCAACTGGGTTAACGTTTTTGATTCATGCTGTTTGCTTATAGCACTTCTAAACCTATGTATTTTACGATACTCACTGGGTGACTTACCAACATTGTTTTTAAACAGCTTATGCAAATACTGACGTGACAGATTATGTTTCCTGGCCACATCATCAATCTTTTGGTCAGACTCAATATCGACCAGCACACTTTCCAATAAAGATAATGGCTGAGGTATTAATTTTGACAGCCAGTACTCTTCTAACTGCTCAATTTGTTCGTTTCTGTCGTTGAGCAAAAATATTTCTGCCATTTTATCGATAAAATCAGGGAAGGGCATAAAATCGGTAGCCGCCTTAGTCATTAACAAGGACTGTGCATTTTCGATAAAATGATGAATGCCCAAGGGCTTAAAATAAAAAGTAATTTCATTTACAGGATTTATATAGCACACTTCTATTGGCTTAATATAACTGGCAACATAGTCTGCTACAATGTTTTTATCGGAGCTATGCTTTACTATAATCCTGTTATTTTCAATACTAACATCAGCGTTTTCATTTACCGAAATGATAAAAAAATTATTTGGGAACGTCCAGTAATGAAGCAAATCAGAATTTTTATTTTCAGAGATAAAATAATATCCCTCAATATATTTCTTAAGGCCTTTATGTTTTGTTTTATAAAATTCCAGATTCATTAGCGTATAGCTTATATTGGCTTATAGCGTTCAAATTTCGAGATCGAGTTCGATTGGCGAAGTTAATTTGTGAAATTTTATTGATAACGATATCGAAGTTATTTTTAGTAAAGCAAACTCCAAAATTTACAACAAAGATAAAAAGCCTTAAAGAATGTACTCTTCAAGGCTTTTTTAATTCTATTTCGCTCCGATAACCCGGATGGTACGAAGGGTGGTAAATGATGTATCCCATATCCTGTAATTCCTTAAAATGGAACCAATGGGCACGGCTGCTTTAACATGGTATTATTTTGCAGAGCCTTCTAAGCTAGATTATTGAGAGGGAAAATTGCATACTATTATGGGAACTTAACTCCGTTATAAGCGCCTACGCTTACCTGTGGAATATTGGCATTATACTGCGTATTAATGGCTTTGATAAACTGGTTGGCTACTACGGCATAGCCCCTTGGCGTTAAATGCACTCCATCTAAAGAGAACAAACCGCCGCTGATATAAGCAGAGTTGAGACTTACACCATCTACCAATAAACCATGCGCCTTAACATCATTCAGGAAAGTGTACATATCTGCTACTGCTATATTCTTTGATGCGGCCACCGTCTTAATGGTATTATTATATGCGGTTACATAATCTTTTACAATACTTACCTCATTTGCGTCTAACACATACTGGTTTTCAATTGGAGTAAGCGGTGTTAAACCATAAGGCAGGTTACCCGCAGATGCTACCGGCTGGCCAATTTTAGAAGTTGGGAAAGTGAGCGTAATCAGGTCGCTTGCAGTAGCTGGTCTTGCTGCATAAGTGGTACTGGTAACATCAGTATTGCTTTTGGCATTTACATAGATAGCCTGCACACTTGCATTGGCTTTTTGCACACCTGCCAGTATCAATGCCGGTGTTACCGTATTAAAATAAGGAATAGCGGTTACATCTGGTATGGTAGCGCAAACACCTTTTGCACCGGTCTTAGTCAATGTATTAATCAGTTCTGTATATAGCGCATTAAAAACAGCTTTGTCTGTTAAAACATCTCCTGCGCCGCCGCTGGTGGCATAACCAAGTGCATCATTATTTCCCAGCCAGTTAGAGAAAAAAGTAAAAGGCTTGGCGCTGATAAAGTCCAGATAGGTAGTTGTATGAGTTCCTTCGGCACCCGGGAGCAGCCGTTCAAAAAAGCCGTTGAGGTTGCCATACTGCGGTACTTTAATATGTAGCAGTTTTATACCCGGCACCCCATAATTATCAATATCGCCGGTATATTTCGTATAGGTGGTAACATTACCGAAATTTGGAATGTTGGTGACGCCGGTTATAGCCAGGTTGGTAGTTACGCTTGCAGTCACCGGGCTGCCATTGCTATCAAAACCTGTTAACTTCAGATAGCCCGAGCCATTGGCCTGACTTTGAGAAAACAAAGGCTGATTAAATGTTTGAGCCCCTCCTGCTGTTATCATCTGCTTTGCAATAATAGAAGGATAAGAATTTTGCTGCCCTTCCAGGTACAATCCGCCGTCTGCATAGCCGGCGGTTAAAGAGTTGCCGACAGCAATATAGCGGGAGAAATCAGCCGAGCCCTGCTGCGGCGCAGGTGTATGAATTTCAGGCTTACAAGCCGAAAAAACGGCTGTCAGCAGCAATAAGTAGAAGTATAGTTTGAGATTTTTCATTTGATCGGGCATTTAATAATTTACCAATGATATGTAAGTGCTACACCAGGAATATATACCTGCGTATTGAAAGTACCTGAAAGGTTTGATTCTATGTTGGTTTGATTTCGTGACAACACTTTTTCAAACTCAAAGCTGGCGTCAATATCAAAGTGGCGCGAAAGCTTGTAGCCGGCCCCGGCAGTAAAATAATAACGATTTGCATCGGGCGCCTCCGGCGTTACATATCCATCCCTTACAGAAGTTAAGGCATATCCGCCACCCACGCGCAAAGCCAGTTTATCGGTTGTTTTATATTGCCCGCCAACCCTGAAGCTCGCAGCATCTTTATAATTACGCGGAGAATAAGTATCCTGTAAAGTCGACGTGTTTTTAGCATAATCAAATGCAAGTACTTTGTAAACACTCCAGTGTACATAATTTACATCAAGTGCAAGGGTAAGCTTATTGGTTGGATAAATGCCGAACCCGACAGAAGTTGTTGATGGCAAAGGAATACTTGCCGTAAAGGTATTTGGCTGAGGAAAATTAGCTTGTAAGGAAGCAGGCACTGTAAAAAAAGCATCGCCACCATCAATGGTGGTTTTAACCTTTGATCGGTACGAAACCCCGGCCGTAAAGCCTGTTGCCTTAAAAAACACACCGGCATTCCAACCGTATCCATTTCCACCACCCTTTAACTGTGCCTGTCCGTCTTGTCCGTCCGCCCCGGAAACAGGAATGGCCCTGGTCAGATCAACACTGCCATGGTTGTAAACAAAACCGCCGCCGATACTTACCCAGTTTGCCAGTCTGATACTAATTGTCGGCTGCACATAAATGGCTTTCAGGTTTAAACTTTCCAGTACATATTTTCCTGACCAGCTGTTTCCCCAATCGGTTAATCCACCAAAGGGCGTGTAAACACCCAGGCCAAATTTCCAGAAACCGTTCTTAGGCCCCCATACTGCATATGCGTTAAAAGGAGTCGCTACTTTGTTGGCATTATGATAGACCGTATTGGAACCCGATGGGTTAAAGGCCGATTTAAAAAACAATGGACTTATCCCTGCCTGAATAGAATTTTCGGGCAGCATGGCCACAGCGCCGGGATTAAAGAAAATAGAGGCGCCGTCTTGTACCAACCCGGTTCCGGTATGCCCCATCCCGATCTGTTTCTGACCGCCAAGGTTCACCTGGAAACCTTGCGCAAAGGCAATAGCAGGCACTAATGCCAGCAGCAATAATAGTAGTCTTCTCATAACAGTAAAATAGGCTAATAAGTAGTATACGGGTTTATAATTGGATTTTTAGCATACCGATAAGATAAAATTACGCAGGATAACAATTTAAAAAAGGGCTGGAATGCGGATAGATTAGTCAAAAAGTCGGAAAAACAGACGCAATGAGCTCCTCGAAGCCATCACTGGCAGATATACCCATTTATCATTTAAATAACCTTATTTTTAACGTATGTTAGGGGCAAAATATATAGCAGATACGTTAAACCTTAAAACGGCAATTGTCAGTAACCCTAACAATGAGCAAAAAAATAGCCCAACTTACCTTCCCGAAATTTGTAGATCTATATGCTAAAAACTCTATCGGAACCGACTTTTTCATCACCGAGGAGCGCCAACTATTAGCTTTAAGCGAATATCCTTACCGATCTGAAGGTTATATAATAGGTATTTGTACACGTGGCACTGCATTGGTAGAGGTAAATCTTCAGACCTATGATGCCAAACCGGATGCAATGCTTTTGGCTACGCCCTTCCACGTGTTACGCATCTATAACAGCAGCCCCGATTTTTTATGCCGCTTTATTGTGTTTTCAAAGGCTTTTTTAAGAGAGAATAACGTTAGTAGCCATCTGCCGGAGTCGCTGAGCTTTTTTAAAACCACCGCTACCCCGGTCATCTACCCCGCTAACGAGCCTGCTCAAATGCTGTTAAACATATTTTCCTTTATACAGCAAAAGTTACAGGAACAGGGCAACCACTACCGGACAGAAATTTGCAGAAGTATTTTAACAGCCATGCTTTACGAAGTAGCCTCTATTTATGAGGATCAGCACATTATCATCAAAAACAAGCAATCCCGGAAACAGGAATTGAATATGCAGTTTCAAAACCTGGTCTTCCAGCATTATAAAGAGCACCGTAACGTGCAGTATTACGCTGATGAGCTATGCGTATCGCCCAAACATTTAACGGAAACCATTAAGGAAGTAACCGGGAAAACCGCCGGAGAATGGATTGATGATGCGGTAGTTCTGGAAGCTAAGGTATTACTGCGCAATCATGAAATCAGTATTGCACAGGTGGCTGATGAGGTACATTTCCCGGATCAGTCTTCTTTTGGCAAATATTTCAAAAAACATACGGGACACTCCCCTACTGAATTTCGCGACAAAGTTACCGGCTAATTTGACCGGGCAGTTTCTCCGAATTTTTGACCAATCTATCCGCATTTCAGCCCTTTCCGAAGGGCTTCTTAATCCTATACCTTTACTTTCATATAAAGTAGCCTGAACCAATGGCTCTTTTCCAATTATAAATAGCTATGAAAGTACTGGTTTGTATTAGTCAGGTTCCTGACACGGTAACTAAAATCACTTTAAAAGACAATAATACTGCTGTAGATGAAAACGGCGTTACTTTTATTATTAACCCCTACGACGAATGGTATGCGCTGGTACGCGCACTGGAGCTTAAAGAAGCGGGTATTGCAGAAGCAGTGCATCTGATCACTGTAGGGAAGGTAAATACAGAACCAACCATCAGAAGGGCGCTGGCCGTGGGCGGGGATGAAGCAGTCCGGATTGATGCCGACAGCAACGATCCTTATGTAATTGCTAACTATATTGCGGAGTATGCAAAGGCTGCTGGTTACGACCTTATTCTATGCGGCAAAGAATCCATCGATTATCATAGCGGTGCCGTAGGACCAATGCTGGCAGAACTGCTCGACGCGGATTATATCGGTTTTGCTACCAGCATTGCACTGGAGGGTGGTATAGCAACTGTAAAGCGCGAGATAGAAGGAGGTGAAGAAACAGACAGTTGTGCTTTGCCTGTGGTCATATCCTGCCAGAAAGGCGTTGCAGAAGCACGGATTCCGAACATGCGGGGAATCATGTCTGCCCGTAGTAAAGCACTAAAAATTATCACCCCTACTCCGGTACCTGAACTAATTGCAATCGATCACTATGAAATGCCGCCTCAAAAAGCCGGCGTAAAATTAATTGCACCAGACCAGATGGATGAATTGGTGAACCTGCTTCATCAGGAAGCTAAAGTGATTTAGTATAACCCTTAATTAGTTAAAAAATGTCAGTAATTGTATTAATAGAGCATAGCTCGGGCAACATAAAAAAGAAAAGCTTTGAAGCCGTACAGTATGCTTCAGAAATAGCGCAACGATTAGGTACTTCGGCTACGGCAGTTGTAGCAGGTAGCGTAGCAGATTCGGAAATGCAGAAACTGGGCGAATATGGCGCCAAAAAAGTACTCCATGTACCAGATGAGCGATTGAACAACCTGCATACACGTGCCTACTGCCGATTATTGATTACCGCAGCCAGGCAGGAAAATAGCGAGGTAATTGTCACGCTGCACGATGTAAACGGCAGGGCAATCGCCCCACGCGTGGCCGTGGCGCTAAAGGCAGGTTTGGTAAGTGGCGCCCTGTCCTACCCCGATCTCGATCAAGGTTTCATGATTAAAAAATCCGTCTTTTCGGGTAAAGCCTTTGCTTTTGTAAAAGTAACCACAGCTATCAAGGTGATCATGCTGGTACCCAATACCTTTCAGCTAAGTAAAACAACGGGCAGTGTGATCATAGAAAAACTGTCAGTACCTTTTGAGGATAAAGATTTTGCGATAAAAGTTACCGAAGTTAACAAGGTGACTGGCCAGATACCGTTGGCTGACGCTGAATTAGTAGTATCGGGCGGCCGGGGATTAAAAGGACCTGAAAACTGGGGGCTGATTGAAAACCTGGCAAAAGAGCTGGGTGCGGCTACCGCTTGCTCCCGCCCCGTGGCCGATGCGCATTGGCGGCCACATCATGAACATGTGGGCCAAACGGGCGGAACAATCAGGCCCAACCTATATATAGCTGCGGGCATTTCGGGTGCGATTCAGCATCTGGCAGGCGTAAGTGGCTCAAAAACTATTGTTGTGATCAATAAAGATCCTGAAGCCCCCTTTTTCAAAGCAGCAAATTATGGTGTAGTGGGTGATGTAATGGAAGTATTGCCACGGCTAACAGAAGCAGTAAGAAAATTCAAAGAAAATCATCAGTAAGATATGGAGGTATTTTTTGAAGGGCAGGTACTTTGGTCGCAAATAGATGCTAATCAGCACATGCGCCATTCTGCCTATGCCGATCTGGGCGCACAGGCGCGATTAAACATGCTTGAAAAAGCAGGCTTAAATCCGTCTGTCCTTCTAAAAGCTAAAACTGGCCCGGTGTTATTTAAAGAGGAACTTTTTTATTTACGGGAGGTGAGCGTTAATGACAATATTAAGGTAGCCTGCGAAGTTTTTAAATCAAGGGCTGATGGATCCAGATGGTCTATACGCCATGAAATATACAGAGGCGACGGTATTAAAGCAGCCATTATTGTCGCAGAGGGTGCGTGGATTGACATGGAGAAGCGCAAGCTGACGGTGCTACACGCCGATCTGAATAAACTGTTTGCACACTGCCCGAAGAGTGACGACTATATTGAAGAGATTCCAAAAACTAACTAACTGATTTATAAAATACCTGAATATGGATTTAAAAGAAAGCTTTGACAAAGCCGTAAAAGAAAGCAAAGAGCTGACTTCCAGGCCAGACAATGAAACCTTATTAAAATTATATAGCCTGTATAAACAAGCAACCGAGGGCGACATGGATCCTAATACGCCCGCTCCCGGAATGTTTGATTTTGTGGCAAAAGCGAAATATGATGCCTGGCAGAAACTCAGGGGAACTTCGGCTGAAAGTGCTATGACTGACTATATAGCCACTGTACAAAAACTGCAGGCGGGAAAGTAAACCCCGCTTGCCAACTATTGCGGTTAAATACCGAACTTTTGACAAATCATTCCGCCATTTAGACCTTTATGCACAAGTTTTTACAAAGATATTTGTAGAAGTTAAACCAATTATAAAAGCCATCGCAATAAGGCTTTAACCAAATTATTAAAAAAATCTGACAGCCGTTATTTACTGCCGGGTTATGGTGGTGCTTATTGCTTTTTGCAAATGCCAGATTGTTTAAACCCTAAATGAATGTATGATGACATTCTCTAAAAAGCCATATATAACATTGCTATTGGTGCTGCCACTGGTGCTGTCAACTTTCGCGGGCCGCGCACAAACAGATAAAGTAGAAGGCTTATGGTTCAATGATATTAAAACTGCCAAAATTTTAATATCAAAAGACGCCAACGGCAAATTCTATGGAAAAATAGTGTGGCTTAAAGAACCGCTAAAAGATGGAAAGCCAAAAGTTGACGATAAAAATCCTGATGAGCAGCTCCGCACAAGGCCTGTAATAGGTTTGCAGATACTATCTGATTTCGTTAAAGACGGCGATAACAAATACGTTGACGGTACTATCTATGATCCTAAGAACGGGAAGACCTATAGCTGTAAAATGACTTACAAAGGAAAAACGCTCGACATCCGTGGCTATATCGGCATTTCTTTACTTGGCCGCACCACTGTTTGGGAAAGAACAAATTAATCCGACTAATTGACTATGAGTTCAAAACGAATTATAAAAAAAGTTGCTGTATTAGGCTCCGGAGTAATGGGCAGCAGAATTGCCTGTCATTTCGCCAACATTGGCGTGCAGGTGCTTTTGCTTGATGTAGTGGGCAAGGATGCTGGCAGCGACGCTAAATCCAGAAATAAATTGGTAAATGATGCCCTGGATGCGGCTTTAAAATCTAACCCCTCTCCGATCTACCTTAAATCATTTGCAAAACGGATCACTACCGGAAACTTTGAGGACGACATGCCTAAAATAACCGATTGTGACTGGGTTATTGAGGTGGTTGTTGAACGGTTAGACATTAAGCAGAAAGTATTTGAGCAAGTAGAGAAATATCGTAAACCAGGCACCCTTATTTCGTCCAATACTTCCGGGATCCCTATCCATTTAATGACAGAGGGACGCACGGAGGATTTCCGAAAGCACTTTTGCGGAACCCACTTTTTCAACCCGCCACGTTATCTTAAGCTCCTGGAAATCATTCCAACGGCTGATACCTTAACGGAAGTTACGGCATTCCTGCTCGAATACGGTGAAAAGTTTTTAGGCAAAACCGTAGTGCAGGCAAAAGATACACCTGCTTTTATCGGTAATAGGATCGGTGTATTCAGCATCATGAGCATCCTGCATTATGTAGACAAAACCGGCATGACGGTTGAAGAAGTTGACAAGCTTACCGGCCCTGTAATTGGTCACCCAAAATCGGCAACCTTTCGCACAAGTGATGTAGTGGGGTTAGATACCATGGTGCATGTCGCAAACGGACTTGCAGCAAACGTACCTGACGACGAGGCCCGCCATTTATTCCAGATCCCGGCCTTCGTCAGTAAAATGGCAGAAAATAACTGGCTTGGCAGCAAAAGCGGCCAAGGGTTTTATAAAAAAGAAAAGGTAGCGGGCGCTAACCAATTCTACGCGCTTAACCTGAAAACACTGGAATACCAGCCTTCGCAAAAAGTAAAATTCCCTTCACTGGAAACCACCCGTTCTATTGATAATTTAAAAGAACGCATGAAGGTGTTATTTGCGGCGCCAGATAAAGCCGGAGAATTTTATCGTGCGGTTTTTTATGAGCTTTTTGCCTACTCCAGCAACCGCATACCAGAAATAGCAGACGAGCTTTATAAAATTGACGCAGCTATGAACGCCGGCTTTGGCTGGGAGCTCGGTCCGTTTGAAAAGTGGGATGCTTTAGGAGTTGAGAAAACCTTAAAGGCAATGGAAGCGGCAGGGCACAAACCCGCTCAATGGGTTTATGAGATGTTGCAGTCTGGTGCCGATAGTTTTTATAAGGTTCAGGATGGCAAACGTTACTACTATGATATCGTTTCCAAATCTTATCTGCTTATTCCTGGCACCGAAGAGTTTATAACGCTTGATAACATCCGCGGCAGCAAAACTATCTGGAAAAACAGCGGCACTACCATCACCGATATTGGCGACGGCATCATCAACCTGGAGTTTCATACCAAAATGAACACCATAGGTGGTGAAGTAATTGAGGGTATTAACAAAGCCATAACCCTTGCAGAGCAGAGTTACCGGGGGCTGGTAATTTCTAACGAGGGAACCAATTTTAGTGCGGGCGCCAATGTCGGCATGATCTTCATGATGGCAGTAGAGCAGGAGTTTGATGAATTGGCCATGGTTGTAAAAGCGTTCCAGAACACCATGATGCGTATCAGGTATTCTTCTATACCTGTCGTGGCCGCTCCTCACCAGATGGCGTTAGGCGGTGGCTGCGAGTTGTGTATGCATGCAGACAAGGTGGTGGCCCACGCCGAACTTTATATGGGATTGGTAGAGTTTGGCGTCGGCTTGATCCCTGGCGGCGGCGGTACAAAAGAGTTTACCCTCCGGCTTTCTGACGAACTGCAGGAAGGCGATATCGAACTAAATAACTTCCGCGACAGGTTTCTCACTATCGGCCAAGCTAAGGTTTCCACTTCGGCCTATGAAGCTTTTGAACTGGGCTATCTGAAAAAAGGCCGCGACGTGGTGATCCTTTCCCGCAGCCGCCTGCTGGCTGAAGCAAAAAGACATTGCTTGCTGCTGGCAGAAGAGGGCTATGTGCAACCAGCGCCCCGGAAAGACATCAGGGTGCTGGGGAAACAGGCTCTGGGACTGGGCTATGTGGGCGCCAACAGTATGTATACTGGCAATTACATCAGCGAGCATGATGTAAAGATCTCGCAAAAACTGGCCTATGTAATGGTAGGCGGAGACCTGTCCCAACCTACCGTGGTAAGCGAGGATTACCTGCTTACGCTCGAAAGGGAAGCATTTGTATCCTTATGTACAGAAAGAAAAACGCTTGAGCGGATCCAATCAATTCTAACAGGCGGAAAAGTATTAAGAAACTGACAACTACCAATTAAAGAGAAAAATGAATGCATATATAGTAGCGGCTTGTCGCAGTGCGGTTGGAAAAGCTAACCGGGGCGGGTTCAGATTTACCCGGCCCGACACACTGGCTGCAGATGTGATTAAACAATTGATTGCCTCGGTGCCCAACATAGATAAAGAACAAATTGATGATGTAATTGTGGGGAATGCCACTCCGGAGGCAGAACAGGGCTTAAACGTAGGGAGGTTGATTTCTCTGATGGCGCTGGATACAGATAAAGTGCCGGGAATGACGGTTAACCGTTACTGCGCTTCGGGCCTGGAAACTATTGCTATTGCTTCATCAAAAATACATAGCGGCATTTCAGATTGCATTATCGCCGGTGGTGTGGAAAGCATGAGCCTGCTCCCGATGGGTGGCTGGCGCATAGTACCTAATGCGGATGTAGCGCTTGCACACCCGGATTACTACTGGGGTATGGGATTAACAGCAGAAGCTGTTGCTAAAGAATACCAGATCAATCGCGACGAGCAGGATGAATTTGCCTATCAATCGCACCAGAAAGCAATAAACGCTATAAAAGAAGGCCGCTTTAAAGATCAGATAGTACCTGTGAGTATAACAGAAACCTACGTAGACGAGAGCGGCAAGAAAAAGAAAAGAGACTTCACGGTAGACACAGACGAAGGTCCGCGTGCAGATACATCGATAGACGCCTTAGCAAAACTAAAACCAGTGTTTGACGCCAAAGGCTGTGTAACAGCCGGCAATTCTTCGCAAACCAGCGACGGCGCGGCGTTTGTGATGGTAGTAAGCGAACGCGTCTTAAAAGAAAATAACCTTACCCCTATTGCACGGCTGGTTAACTACGCTGTGGCAGGCGTACCGCCCCGCATAATGGGCATCGGCCCCATGGTGGCTATTCCTAAGGTATTGAAAATGGCCGGAATGAAGCAGGATGATATCGAGCTGATTGAGCTAAATGAAGCATTTGCTTCGCAATCGCTTGCTATTATCAAAGGGCTGGGCCTCAACCCGGATATTATTAACGTCAATGGCGGGGCAATCGCTCTTGGTCATCCGCTTGGATGTACCGGCGCCAAGCTTTCTGTACAACTTTTTGATGAGTTGAAAAAAAGAGAAAAAAAATACGGCATGGTAACCATGTGTGTAGGGACAGGCCAGGGAGCCGCCGGCATTTTCGAATTATTGTAGATCATAAAATTAAAACATACCAGCGCTATGAGCACAGCAACAGATAAAAAACATTTAAAAGGTGGCGAATTCCTAATTAAGGAAACCAGCGCAGAAGACGTTTTTATTCCCGAGAACTGGGATGAAGAACAATTGATGATTGCACAAACCTGCCAGGATTTTGTAGAACAAAAGGTTGTTCCTGTTCTTAACAGAATTGATGCACAGGAAGAGGGCCTCATGGTCGACCTTATCAATCAGGCCGGCGAGCTGGGCATCCTTAGTGTGTCTATCCCCGAGGAATATGGTGGTTTTGGTAAAGATTTTACCACAGCCATGCTTATCAGTGAAAAAACAGGGCCCGGCGCTTCTTTCTCTGTTGCGGTAATGGCTCACACGGGCATTGGTACGCTGCCTATTTTATACTACGGCAACGCCGACCAAAAGAACAAGTACATCCCCAAATTAGCTACCGGCGAGTGGAAAGGCGCTTATTGTCTTACAGAACCGGGTTCTGGCTCAGATGCTAATTCCGGTAAAACCCGCGCTACACTTTCTGCAGACGGAAAGAATTATATTCTGAACGGCCAGAAGATGTGGATAACCAATGCTGGCTTTGCCGATGTGTTTACTGTTTTTGCGAAGATCGATAATGACGAAAATTTAAGCGCTTTTATCGTAGAAAAAGGTTTCGAAGGACTATCGCTCAACCCGGAAGAACACAAAATGGGCATCAAAGGCAGTTCTACACGCCAGGTATTCTTCAATGATTGTAAAGTGCCTGTAGAAAACCTGCTTTCTGAACGCGGCAATGGTTTCAAAATAGCAGTTAATATCCTTAACCTGGGCCGTATCAAACTTGGCGGCGCAGCGTTGGGTGCAGCTAAGTCTGTGATTACAACCGCTGTTAAATATGCTAATGAGCGCGAGCAATTCGGCCGCCCCATCTCCAAATACGGTGCCATCCGTTACAAGCTGGCAGAGCAGGCCATCAGAACTTATGCTACCGAATCTGCCATGTACCGGGCCAGCCAGAATATTGAGGATGCTACCCACAACCTGATCGAGGGCGGAATGGAAGCTTCAAAGGCAAAACTAAAAGGCACTGAACTTTTTGCAATAGAAGCAGCAATGATTAAAGTTCATGCTTCAGAAGCGCTTGATTACGTGGTTGACGAAGGCGTACAAATCTACGGTGGTATGGGCTACAGCGCCGAAGCGCCTATGGACCGGGCCTATCGCGACAGCCGCATTAACCGCATCTTCGAAGGCACTAACGAGATTAACCGAATGCTGACTGTTGACATGATGCTTAAACGGGCGATGAAAGGCGAACTTGACTTGATGGGGCCTGCCCAAAGCGTAGTATCAGAATTAATGAGCATTCCTGATTTCAATACCGAAGAGGAAGACCTCTTTACCAAAGAAAAGAAATACACGGCTAACTTCAAAAAGGCAGTATTACTTGTTGCAGGCGCAGCGGTTCAGAAACTAATGATGAACCTGGCCAAAGAGCAGGAAGTATTGATGTACCTGGCGGATATGCTGATCGAAACCTACGTAAGCGAATCATTGGTATTACGCGTAGAGAAATTGTCGGGCCAGCGTGGCGCCGAAGCGGTAAAAGACCAGATAGATATGATGCAGGTGTATGTAAGAGATGCCGCAGACCGGATCTTCAAAGCAGGCAAAGAAGCTTTAAATTCTTTTGCCGAAGGTGATGAACGGCGCATGATGATGACCGGGTTGAAAAGGTTTACCAAAACAGAGGACATCAACGCAACTGCTGCGCGCCGAAGCATAGCTGCGAAATTGATTGAAAGCAACAAGTATTGTTTTTAAAAGTCTGAAAAAAATCACCTGCATCCTGCTTTAGAATTTGCTCCTATGATTAATGCGACCAGACTATTTGATTGTATCCGTGTACAGGCAGAGGCGCCTGTAAACAACCTTTTGAATGCCAAACAAAATGGCGAATGGAAAGCATACGGCACCGCGGAAGTGCACGACAAGATCAATCAGCTGGCCGTGTCCTTATTAAGAATGGGGGTTTCTGCACACGACGGCACTACCGAAGGAAGAGATAAAATAGCATTGATTTGCAGCGGCAGACCTGAATGGTTGATTACGGACCTAGCCGTGCAGCAAATCGGGGCAATCCTTGTTCCCTTATATCCCAATACGAGTAATAAAGAGCTGGAGCAAATACTGAATTCAGCAGAGGTAAAGTGCATTTTTATTGGCAATAAAGAGTTATGCAGCAAAATAGCGGAAATAAGTCCTAATGTCCCTTCGTTAAAATGGATCTTCAGCTTCGATCGGGTAGACGGATGTAAGCACTGGGAAGAACTTTTAAATCCCTTTACTACTGAAGAATACCGGCAGTTACAGCAAATCAGCAGCGGGGTAAGGGCAGATCAGGTAAGTACGATTATTTACACATCGGGAACCGCCGGTACACCCAAAGGCGTAATGCTGACCCACGAAAATATTCTGAGTAATGTTAAGGCCTGTACCGAGGTGCTTACCGAAATTCCGCTGCGTGAAAAAAAAGCGTTGAGCTTTTTACCACTCAATCATATTTTCGAGAAAATGTGCACCTATATCTATCTTTTCAACGGCTTTTCAATCTATTATGCCGAAAATATGGATACCATAGGCGCTAACATGAAGGAAGTAAAGCCTTACATATTTACCGCCGTGCCCCGTTTACTCGAGAAGGTATTTGAGCGGATTATGCAAGAGGGGCAGAAACTAAAAGGCATAAAAAAGAAAATATTTTTTACCGCTATTAACCTGGCAGAGCAATATGAAATTAAAACCGGCTGGTGGTATCAAATAAAACTTGCTATTGCCGACATGTTGGTATTTAGTAAATGGCGCCAGGCGATTGGCGGAAATGTAAAGGCAATAATTGTAGGCAGTTCTGCCTGCCCCGTACGTTTAGAAAGAATATTTACCGCCGCTAAAATGACCGTGCTGGAAGGTTATGGACTTACTGAGACGTCACCCGTAATTGCGGTTAACCGTTACTCCAAAAACCAGAGAAAATATGGCACCGTGGGCCCGCTATTAAAAGGCGTGGAAGTTAAAATAGATGGCGATGGTGAAATACTTTGTAAAGGCCCTAACGTTATGCGCGGATATTATAAAGATCCGGCGATGACTGCCCTGGTCTTACAGGATGGATGGTTCCATACAGGTGATATCGGGGAATTAGATCAAGGGTACTTTTTAAAAATCACCGACCGTAAGAAAGAGATATTTAAAACCTCAGGCGGTAAATATGTAGCCCCGCTACCTATTGAAAACCGTATGAAAGAAAGTCTTTTCATAGAACAAATGATGGTCATCGGTGCGGAACGAAAATTTACGGCCGCATTAATTGTACCGTCCTTTACCAACCTTAAATTGTGGTGCCAGCAAAATAAGATCGCTTACCTCAGTAATGAAAGTATTGTAGAGAACCCAATGGTGATAAGCTTTTATCAGTCGATAATCGATTCTTACAATCCTGAATTCAATCACGTAGAACAGGTAAAAAAATTTGTTTTGCTACCTGTTGAATGGACAATTGAAGGTGGTGAGCTTACCCCTACCAGTAAAATGAAAAGGCGCGTAATACTCGAAAAATATAAAGTCGAGATTGAAAAAATATATACCGACGAAACGAACGAGTTTACGGTAATGCACTAATACACCCTTCCACCCATGAAAACTATTCAATTAGAAATCCAGAATAATCTTGCTGTCATCACACTTAACCGGGGCCGTTCAAATCCGATTAATTTAGAAATGGTTGAAGAACTTTCCGGCGCAATAGAAAGTCTGAATAACAATGATGACGCCTTGGGTTTGATTATTTCGGGCAAAGAAGGATTTTTTTCAGCAGGTGTAGATCTGATAGAGGCCTATAATTACAATGAACAGCAAAGCCGGCTTTTTTGGGAAAGCTTCTTACAATTACAATACACCTTCTGCGCTTTTAAAAAACCGGCTATTGCCGCTATTAGTGGCCATTCCCCTGCAGGCGGATGTATCCTGGCGCTGTGCTGCGATTACAGGATCATGGCTAAAGGTAATTTCATGATCGGATTAAATGAAGTACCCGTGGGTATCATTGTTCCTGATGCAGTTTTCCATCTTTATTCCTTCTGGCTGGGTAGGCACAAGGCTTACCAATATTTACTGGAAGGACGGTTATTAAGCGTCGAAGAGGCGCTTCAAAATAACCTGATTGATGAAGCCGTTGAACCGGAGAACCTGCTTTCAGCCGCTCAGCTACAAGCGCGCAAATACATGAGCTACCCTAATGCAGTTTGGCAGCAAAGTAAGCTGAATTTCAGGAAAGAACTTATCGCGAAGCTACAGCACCAGCAAGCAGACGTACTGGAGGAAATGCTGCAACAGTGGTGGTCGCCAGATACCCGGAAAGCACTACAGAAAGTTATAGAAAGTTTTAAACCTCAAAACATAAAGAAACAACAATAACCAATGGAGCTGAATAACACCACCCCTTCTCTGAGCGGTATGTTAAGAGACGATGCTTTAAAAGGTAAAACTGCCATTATCACAGGTGGTGGCACAGGTTTGGGCAAAGCTATGGGCTTCTACTTTTTACAGTTGGGCGCAAACGTAGTAATTACCAGTCGTAAGCTCGATGTGTTAGAGCAAACCGCCGCGGAAATGGCAGCAGCAACCGGTGGTAAAGTATTGCCCCTTGTCTGTGATGTTCGCCGTGCGGATGAGGTAGAAGCCGTATTAACCAGCGCTGTTAAAACATTTGGCAAAATTGATATCCTGGTAAATAATGCGGCAGGCAATTTTATCTCGCCAACAGAGCGGCTTTCCGCAAATGCCTTTTCTACCATTATTGATATCGTATTAAAGGGGTCTGTTAATTTCTCCCTGGCAGCCGGAAAATACTGGATCAAAGAAAACCTCAAAGGCACTATTCTCAATATCGTAACTACTTACGCCTTTACCGGCTCTGCTTATGTTGTTCCTTCTGCCTGTGCTAAGGCAGGCGTACTTGCCCTCACCCGCTCTTTAGCTGTAGAATGGGGGAAATTTAATATACGCACCAACGCCATTGCTCCGGGCCCCTTCCCTACCAAGGGTGCGTGGGAACGCCTATTGCCGGGGACTGTAGCAGAGAATTTTGATTTTAAGAAAAAAGTGCCACTAAGGCGTGTAGGCGAGCCTCAGGAACTTGCCAATCTGGCCGCCTTCCTCGTCTCCGATTTTTCCGGCTTCATTAATGGTGAAGTAGTAACGATTGACGGGGGCGAATGGCTGCAGGGGGCCGGTGAATTTAACGCGCTTGAAGCGATACCAGACTCGCTTTGGGACAACATCGAACAACTAACGCGTTCTGTTAAAGGCAGCTGATCATTATTACAAACTCTATCATGATTTCGCAACTCATTTTCTTTATTCTATTTGCCGCAGCCGTCGCTTTTTTTACGCAGAACGTCCGTAAGATCAGGCGGAATATCTTGCTGGGAAGAGCTATCGACCGTAGTGACCGGCCTGCCGAACGCTGGGCCGTGATGGCCAGGGTCGCTTTAGGGCAAAGTAAAATGACGAAGCGACCGGTGGCCGCCGTGCTGCATATTTTGGTGTACGTCGGCTTTGTGATCATCAATATCGAGGTGATCGAGATCCTGATCGACGGCTTGTTCGGTTCACACCGGGTGTTTGCTTCAGTGCTGGGCGGCTTGTACGGCTTGCTGATCGGCAGCTTCGAGGTGCTGGCCTTACTGGTTTGGCTGGCCTGTGCCGTATTCCTCATTCGCAGGAATGTGCTGAAGTTAAAACGCTTCAGCGGGGTAGAGATGACGGCCTGGCCAAAGTCGGACGCCAATTATATCCTCATCACCGAGATATTGCTGATGTCGGCCTTCCTGCTCATGAACGCTGCCGACTATAAATTGCAGGCCCTGCATTACGGGCATTACATTACCGCAGGAAGTTTCCCGGTAAGTTCGCTGATTGCGCCACTGTTACCTGCCGGTGCAAGTGCATTGGTGATCATTGAAAGGGCATGCTGGTGGTTCCATATTTTAGGCATCCTGGCTTTCCTGAATTACCTGCCTTATTCCAAGCATTTCCACATCATCATGGCCTTTCCCAATACCTGGTATTCCAGGTTACAGCCCAAGGCTGAGTTTAACAATATGGCCTCGGTTACCGCGGAAGTTAAAGCCATGCTCGATCCTTCTTTTACACCGGAAACCCAGCCCGGCAGGTTTGGCGCCAAGGACGTGACCGACCTGACCTGGAAGAACCTGATGGACGCCTACACCTGTACCGAATGCGGCCGCTGCACCAGCGTTTGCCCGGCCAACCAGACCGGTAAGCTGCTTTCGCCAAGAAAGATCATGATGGATACCCGCGACCGGCTGACTGAGGTAGGAAAGAACATCGACCAGCATGGTAAGGATCACGACGACGGGAAAGCGCTGCTGGATAGCTACATCAGTCGCGAAGAATTATGGGCTTGTACCACGTGTAATGCCTGCACAGAGGCTTGCCCGGTGAACATCGATCCGCTGAGTATTATTATAGAAATGCGCAGGTACATCGTCATGGAAGAATCCACTGCGCCGGGCAGCCTGAACAATATGTTCGGTAACGTGGAAAACAACGGCGCCCCCTGGAAGTATAGCAATGCAGACAGGTTTAATTGGGCGAAGTGATGTGCAGATGAGAAAATGTGCAGATGTGCAAATGTGCAGATAAGAAGATGTGCAGATGAGCAGATGAGCAAATGTGTAGGTGTACAAATGAGAAGATGTGCAAATGAGACTAAAAAATGGAAGACCTAAATAAATCCGAAATCGAAAATTCGAAATCCGCAAATAACTCCCTCTCCTTTGGAGAGGGACGGGGAGAGGCTATCGAAGTTCCTACCATGGCAGCAATGGTGGCTGCAGGGAAAGTGCCTGAGCTATTATTCTGGGTAGGTTGCGCCGGTAGTTTTGATGAACGTGCGCAGCGGATCACCCGAAGCATCTGCAAGATTCTACAACATGTAGGCATTAGCTATGCCGTTTTGGGAACTGAAGAAAGCTGTACCGGCGATCCGGCGAAACGGGCAGGGAACGAATTTCTGTTCCAGATGCAGGCCATGACCAATATCGAGCTATTGAATGCTTACGAGGTAAAAAAGATCGTGACGGGATGCCCGCATTGTTTCAATACATTAAAGAACGAGTATCCATCGCTGGGCGGCAACTACGAGGTGATCCACCATACGCAGCTGATCCAGCAGCTGATCGATGAAGGTAAGCTAAAACCGCAGGATGGCCAGCCGTTTAAAGGCCGTAAGATCACCTATCACGATGCCTGTTACCTTGGCAGGGGAAATGAAGTGTACGAAGCGCCGAGGAGCGCGCTGGAAGTATTGGATGCCGACCTGGTAGAAATGAAACGTTGCCGCAGCAATGGTTTATGTTGTGGTGCAGGCGGCGCGCAAATGTTTAAAGAACCCGAGCCCGGAAAGAAAGAGATCAACGTAGAACGGATTGAGGATGCGATTGAAGCGAAAGCCCAGATTGTAGCCAGTGCCTGCCCGTTTTGCATGACCATGCTGCGCGATGGTGTAAAACACCACGAAAAAGAGCAGGAAATACAGGTGCTGGATATTGCCGAAATTACCGCACAAGCAAACGGGTTATAGTTACGGTTTATCTTTAAAAAATAGCAAGGCCTGGCGCAGGCTGTCCAGTTGCTCCGGCTCTACGTTTTTAACCATTTTTCATGTAGCCGCTATTTAAGGGGAATACTACCATTATTGTGAACAACATAGTAAAAATCCAAAGAAGAAACAATAGCGCTTGTAGCCGAAGCCTTTGAATCGGGAGGGAAAAACGCAGAAATAAGATCTGGTATATTAAAGTGGTTGCTCACCACAAAACAAGATGTCACGTCCTGAAAAAAGTTTACACTATTTATTAATAGTCCTTTGTTAGATTTACATACAAATATAAGTCCTGGATAGGGTTTATAATAAACTCAAAATTTATACTATTTTAGTTGGCACAATGGAGTGATTTATCATGATAAAACTAAACCTATTACTATTTTTAATTTTTGTTCTATTCTAAGTTCTTGTTCAAAGAAAACGACAGATGAGCCAAAACCAGAATCTTTAAAGGGCATTGTATTTAAAGCTAATTCTGCCGCAGAATTTAACATGGTAGTTGGTATGGAACGCAAGGATCAGAATGGTCAAATTCACCAATTTGGGAATTATAATACAGGACCTTTATTTACTTCATACACATATACCTATACAGATGTTCAATCAGGTGATTGGGTATCTCTTGGCGCTACCTCTGGAATAAACGCCCATATTACCGCTTCTGTAGTTATTAATGGTAAAAGTTATGAACCTACAATCAACTCGAATTACAATCCGCAAGGGTCTGGACTCTTTTGGACAATCAAAGTACCTTAATTAACTTGCACTTACTTATTATTATTCGCAATTGATGCAATAATAAGCTGGTAATGCAAGTGCTGTAAGCACTCCCGCGGCTTGGATATATCTGTAATATGCTACTTACGGCTGACGCTGGTATACCCTTACGTAGTCAACTTCGAACTTACGGGGAAAGGTGGTTAAAGACGGGTCGCCGCCGTTATCGCCACCTATTGCCAGGTTAAGCAATATATAATGAGGCTGCTTAAAAGGATTAAAACCGCTACCATTGCGGTTAACCAGCTCATTAAGTGCTACGCGGTTCAATAATAAATCGTCCACGTACAAGCTTATCGCACTCTCATCCCAGTCCATCCGCCAAATGTGAAACTTATTTGCCCAATCGGGATCACTAAAGGTGCTGATTTCCTTTTTATTGCTAAACCACTTCGCTTTGTATGGAGTGGCCGTGCCGCAAGCAATATTGGCTAACAGCATATTGCGGTAGTATTCCATAATATCTATTTCCCCGTTAGAAGGCCAGGGCTTGCTATCACCCAGTGTCCAGAAAGCGGGCCACATACCCGGCGAAACGTCAATCCGGGCGCGCATCACAAATCGCCCATATTGCCAGCTATGATGGTTACGCGTATTTATACTTGCCGAAGTATATTCTATCGTACTGCGGTTGATATTCCATTGACTGCTGGTACTGTCATATCCAGGGTTAGGCGAATGCTCCTTCCGCGCCTCTATAATTAACATTCCGTTATGGCATACCGCATTTTGCTGTTGATACCATTGTAACTCGTGGTTACGCACAAAACCTTGTTCAAATTGCCAGTTGGTGCTATCCGGGCTACCCTCCTTATTAAACTCGTCCGCCCATACCAATTGATATCCGTTGTTGGCATTTTTAATTTTATCCTGCGCACTACTTCGCTGATGTAATAGCATTGCTATGCCCGTTGAAAAAACAATTAGTTTAGTTCTTAAGCTCATAAGTTTATTTATTCCGGTTGTCCCTGGCCTTTATTTCTTTGTAGTAGGATTGAAGCAGATAAAAAGCCTTCTTTTTATTTCCCTTATCATCGTATAAGCCTTTGCGGTTCCAGCCCTCCTGGTATAAGGGATTATTACGTTTGGGGGAACGAAAATCGTTAAGTACCCAGGGAGAAATCCCTACAAAATTATCCGGCATGCGTTTCAGCATATCCAATTGCTCTTTATAGTACCACTCCTGGTATTCTTCGCTAAACCGGGTGAGCGAATCGGCGTGAAAACCACCTTTTGCATCAGCCCCGGTTTCACTGATGAACAAAGGCTTGTTATAAGGCGTACTCCAGTTAGCCTTACGGCATTGATCGGGTAAACCTCCGTACCAGCCCAGGTATTCGTTAAACGACACTACATCTACATACTGGCCCAGCGGGTCATCAATAACATTCATGCTCTTTAGTGCCGCGTAATTCACCTCAAGAGCCGCAGAAATCATACGTGTTGAATCCAAACGTTTTGCGGTGGTAATCAGGCTATGCATAAACCGGGTCCGTGTATCGCTAATGGGCGTCTCGTTCCCGACAGACCAGATGATAACACTCGCTTTGTTATGATCGCGGGTGATCATTTCTTTCAGCTGCGCTTTTGCTTTTTGAAGCACCGCTTCATTGCTAAAATTAATGGTCCAGTACACCGGAATTTCAGACCAAACCAATAAGCCCAATGAGTCCGTCATGCGGGTCATGGCTTCGTCATGCGGGTAATGAGCCAGGCGCACCATATTGCAGCCCAGTTCCCGGGCGCGGTTAAGCAATATACGGGCATCCTGAGGCCCTACCGCCCGTCTTACTTCATCAGGAATTTCACCGTGGATACAAATGCCACGCATAAAAATCGGCTTACCGTTTAATAATACCTGCTTCCCGGCAGCTTGTATAGTGCGAAACCCGATTTTATCAACTACTGTATCTGTAGCAGTGGCGATCACAACCCGATACAACTTTGGATTTTCTGGCGACCATAACTGAAGCTTTGGTAAGCTGAAACTTAAGGCTGTTGAGTCATTGGCAGAAACAACCCGTTTCTTGAACTTTAGCTCTGGAATACTGATCACGACAGCCTCTCCATGTTTCCAATTATTCAACTTCACCCAACCTTCTGCCTCCGGACGGGCTGCCGGCGCTTTACCCACCAACGGTTTTTTCAGCTGAAGAAAATAATCCTGTATAAAGGTTTGCGGCTCTTCTACCAATTTCACATCACGGGTAATACCACCATAGTTCCACCAGTCCGTATTTAGCGTAGGCACTTCATCTGCACCGCGCTTGTTATCAACCCTTACCACCAGGAAATTTCCGTTCTCTTTTAATAGCGCTGCTGGTATCTCGAAGTTGAAAGGCGTAAAACCGCCAATATGCATCCCCAGTTTTTTACCGTTCAGGTAAACGTCGGCACGGTAATTTACCGCTCCGAAATAGATAAAGTAACGGCTTGCGGTATTGATTTTCTTAACATCGAATGATTTTTTATACCACAAAGTACCTTCATAATATAAAAATTCCGGCTTTTGATGGTTCCAATCACCCGGCACCTGCAAGGAATATTTATCGGTATAGCCATGCTCTTTTTTTTCTGTCTTGTTACTGGGTACGTCTGTATTCCAATAAGCATCGGGGTTCGATTCCTTTAATTCGGTGTAACGGTAATCATAGAAACCGGTTTCGTAGGGGTCTGCAATGTACTGCCAGCTACCATTTAAAGATACCGATTTGCGCGAGGCAATATTGGTGATCAGGTTATCCTGCGCATAAGCCTGCGTAGTAATGGATATCAATAAAAATGCGTATTTTATGAGTTGCTTCATCTCTTGTCAAAAACTTCAAGTTTCCAGTTATCTAACCAATTAATTTCTATATCATCGCCTTTAAAAACGATGGGCAGCCATAAGTAACGGCCATCAATGGCGTTACGCGGTGCCCACTTATCAGCCATAAATATGAACGCATCTTTTTTACCGGCTACAGGCAACACATAAGTACTTTGACCGCCGAACGTGAGTTCTGATCCTGCCCCTTTACAGGGATTGCCATGATAGGTCCACGGCCCCCAGATAGAAGGTGCAGAAAAACAGCGAGCTGGGTTAGGATCCCAGCCGGTAGTTCCCGAACCGATGAGGTAGTAGACGCCATTGTGTTTAAACAATGCAGGCGCTTCTGTCTGATGGCCGGCATATACACGGGTAAACTTGCCGGTATGCGCCGTATAGTCACTGTTCAGCTCTGCGATATCCAGTGTAAAGTTTTCTTCTGCTGAAAAAATGTGGTAGGCCTTCCCATCGTCGTCAACAAATAAATTCATATCTCTTGCCATCTGGCCGCCCGGCAAATCGCGGCAAAAAAAACCTTCGCTTTTACTCTTCGTATGGGCACAATCTACCTGCTCACTCTCCGGCGTACCTGGCGGATATACAGGCATAAACCCGGCGTTAGGGCGGTAACTCCTGATGAACCGGTATGGGCCCGTAGCTTTATCACTGATAGCCAGTCCGGTTCTTGCTGCCTTATAACCCTGTCCGCGCAGTTCCAGGTGGAACCACATCACATACTTTCCCGTCTTTTTATTGTAAACCACCTTAGGCCTCTCTAAAATACAGCCTTTGGCGATATCGTTTGTCGAATCTGGAGATACAGCTAAAGCAATGCCTTCATCTTTCCAGTTATAGAGATCTTTTGAAGAATAGCAATGTACGCCCACCATAGCCCGGTTACCTGCCGACCCTTCAATCTTATGTTCGCCAAACCAATAATACCTGCCTTTATTGTAAAGTATCCCGCCGCCATGGGCATTGATATGTACCCCGTGATTATCCGTCCATATCGCTCCCGGTGTAAACCGGTCTAACTTCCCGGGTCTATCATTTACAGCCTGGGCTTTTACCACTGCTGACGCACATAGCATCACTAAGGCAAACCAGCTTGCCAGGCGTTTGTATTTTAATAATCCCATTCTTATAATTTCTACTTCCTGATATCTAATGCATGGTCGGCCATAGCATCCTGCCCCGTCCAGATCTTTACTGCGGTCCATGGTTGTGCGGGTGCGCTCCAGAACTCATCCGTCTCTGGTAACCCCAGCGTTACAAAAGCATTGGCACAGATATATAGACTGCCCGTTGTAATATAAAAATCCGCCAACCCGGGCTGTTTTCCGTATAAGCCGATGTTTAGCCATCCTTCTTTGTTAAAAGTTTCCGGGGCACCCAACGTTTTCTTAAGCATGGCGGTAAGGGCGCTTCTTACCTGCGCAGGTTTAAGACTTGCAGGCAATTGCTTTTTGTATGCGATGTTAGCCAGATGATGAAATACGCCGCCGCGATAAACGATAGAGCGCCCGGTAGCCGGGTAACTACCATCTGTATTGATCAACCGCTCGAGTATCTCTGCATAACGCTGGCCAATAAGCAACTCGCGCTCCTGCTCGTGCAAATAAGTTTTCTTTTTGGCGTTCACTTCTTCCAGTATTGTCATCAGGTTGGGGTGAATGACGATGCTGTTATAGTAATCGTAATGGAATGCCATCCCATCTGCATACATCCCGTCGCCTACGTACCAGTGCTGCGTAAATTCACGTATACCAAATTCTACCCTGACTGGATCATACCCCAGATCATACTTGCAGAAGAAAGCCTCGATCATGCCGGTGAACAATATCCAGTTAGAATAAACAGGAACCGTACTACGCGTTGCTTTCAATGCTTCCACCACCTGCTTTTTTACATTTTCATCCAGGTGCTCCCATAACCACGGGCACCTGATAAGTGCAAAAGCAACATAAGAAGCATCAACCAGCGGCTGGCCACCATTCCATTGCAGGTAATCTTTCGCCTGCGGGTTAACTGCATTTGTAATGGCTTTTAACGCCCACTGCCGGTATTGATCGCGGAGTTTCACTTCTTCCGGGTTGCCACCTTCCAGTTGCAGCCACGGGGAAATGCCGCTAAGGGTACGACCAAAAGCTTCCAGGTAACCTACTTTAGACCGGCTTTCTTTGTTATCAATCCGGTCTGAAAGTTCCATCGGCATTTTCTCTTTCAACTGATCGGCAGCCAGGTTGGCCAAAACCGGGCGCGCTACTTTATCCATATAGCTAAGCCAGACCTTGCGGTCAGAAAGTACCGTCGTATTTTTTTTCTGCGCCTTCACTACAAACGTCAGGCAAATTGCGGCCGCGATCAAAAGCGTTCTTTTCATCAGCTTTTATTTAGCAACTTTTATTTTAACCGGCTTTACCTTTTCAAAAACATTTACAGGCAAAATCCGGCCATCGGCATCAAACCGCATAGGCGAAATACAGGTTTCACGGTTGTAACCGTTACCGTCCGGAATTTTAAACCGGTGGTAAGCAATAAACCACTGATCTGTACCCGGAACCTGCACTACCGAATGGTGTCCTGCACCTTTTACTACGCCTTTTCCTTTTAATACCGGCGGCCCTTGCGCTTTTACAAAAGGCCCCAGCGGAGATCTGGAAGTAGCATAAGCAACAGAGTATCGCGGATCGCGGGTATCATATTCAGACCACATCAGGTAATAGATCCCTTTTCTTTTGATCACGAACGGGCCTTCATTATACCCCTCCGGCCTGAACGACATGATCTTACTGGTATCGCAGCTAATCATATCATCGTTAAGCTTTACCACGTTACAATTACCCTGGCCAAAGTACAGGTAAGCAGCGCCATCGTCGTCTACAAAAACCATTGGGTCTATCATCTGCCCCTTACGGCTTCCTCTTTTGATAAGTGGTTTACCCAGCGGATCTTTAAACGGGCCGGTCGGCTTATCGGCCACGGCTACACCAATATTTACATCAGCTGAATAGTAATAGTAGTATTTATTGTTCTTAACAGCGATTGCCGGAGCCCAGGCGCGCGCTTTAGCCCAAGTTAAATCTGAAGGGAGATCGAAAATAACGCCCTCATTTTTCCATTTAACCAAATCTGGCGATGACCAGCAGGTGAAAGAGGTAGACATCCATCCTTCCGTACCATCTGTTGTGGGATAGATATAAAACTTATTCCCTATTGCGGCAATGTGCGGATCTGCATATACCCCTGGCAATACCGGTGGTGGTGCATGCAGGGTGTCGGCAGGTTGTGCATAAACGATGGTGGACAAAATGCTTAGCACCAACATGGTGCTGTAAGCAGCAAGGAGATGTATTCTTTTCTTCATGGTTTTTCGTTGATTCTTTTATACCTTCCCAAGGCTTCGATGAAATAATAATCAGCGTAAGTTAAGGGTACGTCTATCTCGGTATGCCCGGGCAAACTACCTACACTATGTTGCAGAATGAAGCCGCCATTGGCACCGGGTTTAGCCAAATACTTTTCTGACGATAAGTTCCTGATAATGGTTTCGGCAGTCTGAAAATAGCGTTGCCCATTCTGATGATCGTAATGGCAAAGTTCTAAAAAGGCAGAGGCCATCACTGCGGCAGCGGAAGCATCACGCAAGGCGTTGGGAATATCCGGCGCATTGTAATCCCAATACGGTATCTTATCAGCGGGCAGGTTCGGATTATTCAGGATGAAGCTGGCGATATGTGTGGCCTGGTCAAGATATTTCTTATCCCCGGTTTCGCGGTACATCACCGTGTAACCGTAAAGCCCCCAGGCCTGCCCCCTGGCCCAGGCCGACTCGTCTGCATAACCTTGCGCGGTACGTTTTTGCTGTACGGCTCCGGTCTGTGCGTTATAGTTCAGTACGTGATACGAACTATAATCGGGCCGGAAATGATTTTTCATAGTGGTATTTGCGTGGGTGACGGCGATCTTATAAAAACTGGAATCACCGGTTTCCTTTGTAGCCCAGAACAGCAGTTCGAGGTTCATCATATTATCAATGATCACCAGGTATTCATCCGGCTTTTTAGAATCCCACGATTTAATACACCCTACCGTAGGGTTAAACCGGGTTGACAGCGATTTTGCACTATTGACCAGGATTTGCTTGTATGCTGCTTTGGGTGCTGTATTTAACGCATTGCCAAAGCTGCAATACATCATAAATCCAAGGTCGTGAGTGCCCTTGTTATATTGTTCTTTGGTAAGCACATCCAGCATGCGGTTGGCTTCGGTAAGTAAAGCAGCATTGTGTGATTGCTGATAAAGATACAACAGCGTACCGGGGTAAAAACCGCTGCACCACCAGTCAGATCCGCTGGTTTCGAACTTTCCTGTTTGCGGGTAATACGTTTTCGGAAACCTGTCTGGTGTGGAACCAAGCTCGTTCATCATGAACTGATATTGGCCAACGGCAGTTTTATAGTCGTTATCAATTGTTTTCAGTAGTTTTTTATCCTGCCTGAAACCTGTTTGCTGTGCGTAGCCCGTACCGCACAAAAAAAGGCCTGCGGCAAGGCAACTGATTATTAGCTTCTTCAATCTCATTTATAATATTCTTGTTTATCTAAGGTTTCCACTCTATTACCTGTACCTGCTGCGGCGCAATGTCTGCTTTACCTTCCGCATCCATCTGAACTGTTTTTTCGACAAACAAATCCAGCTTATGCTGTGCTTTCCATAGCTCGGTATCATAAGTAGGTTCCCACGAGCCTACGGTTTCCGCACTAAGATCGGTGACCTTCCAGCTACCTTGCTCCAAATCTCTATTCACAGCGATTGATACTTTACTACCCCTTTCTAGATCACGGAAGACGAGTGCGGCTGCCTGTTTTTTACCTTGCTTCCACGCCAAAATCTGCGGTCTGGAAATGGGGATACTTTTAGTACCTGCCCCGCTCAGGCTAAAACCGGTTTTCCTGAACCCGAGGCTTGCAGATTGCCACTGTCCGTTAGTGTTATAAATAAGGTGGTATTGCGGAACAGCATCGCCCGTACCACGCCAATAAGTGGCAATATAAGGATGCCCGTTTTCGTCTGCAAACATGGCTGTCTGATTAATTAGCTCACTGTTTTGTGGTATATGACAGGCGTATTCGGCAGTAGACTGCGTAATAGGTAACATATAGATCTCGCCGGTTGATTTCTTCCAGGTGATACCCCCATCATCAGATTTTGCATAACACATATCATGATTACTGGCCACGTCCGGAGATTCGCGCCATACCCAAGACAGATGCAGCGTTCCTTTCACATCTATCGTGATTTGCCAGTAAGCATTGCGTTTGCCTTCGCCATCGATGAGGTTATGCTGAACATGCCGCCATGTTTTTGTCTTTACATCATACCTGTTAAGTACTAAATTGCCATTGCCAGATGCGCCGTCCCTGTAAAAGAACAACAGGTCGCCAGAAGGCAGCTTATAAAATTCCGGATAAGTGATCTTATTCTCCCGGTCACTGGTCATGGATAACTTATCCGTAAGCTGTAAGCTTCCCGGGCGTACGCTGCGGCAATAATTAAGCGGCTGGTTGTGGTGCCCCCAGCTTACATGCAGGTAACCATCGCCGTCGGCGATAATAGAGATGCTTTTATGGGCGTCAGTAGCATCGCCTTTAAAGGCAGTGCGATGAGTTTGCCATGTGGTTGTACCCAGTGTACGGCTTGCTAGTACCACATACTGCTCTGCATCGTAATAAGCGGCGTATTGGATATTTTTAAAAGTAACTAACGAATTTTTACGGAATACAACCGTATTTACAGAATTATTTGCCCAGCCATCTGAGGCGATCACACTGCTCTGAGCAAACAAGCCTGCCGGCCATAAAAGTGCCACAAGCATTAGTTTATAAACACTATTCCTTCCCTGCTTCCCGATAGGTAAATGCATTCTATAACATCTTTTAAATGAAGCAGCAGCTAACAAGTAGCTGCTGCTTAAAATTATTAATTATACCCAGGATTTTGCTCCAGCGGGGCATCTTTATTCAACTGAATTTCTGTTAAAGGAATAGGCAATAACAGATTTTTAGTGGTAAGGCCGGTTATCGGTTTAGCAGCGTCATTAGCGTTAAGGCGTAATGCGCGGTCAACCAGTGTACCTGTACGCATCAGCGTCATCCGTCTGTTTTCTTCACCTATCAGTTCGCGTGCCCGCTCATCCAATATGGCATCCATAGTTACTTCGCCCGCAGTTATCAATGGCGCATTGGCACGTGCCCTAAGCACATTGATGGAAGCTGCTGCATCTGACGTTTTACCTTGTTTAAACTGTGCTTCGGCTAAAAGCAGGTAAGTTTCGCCCAAACGCATCATGATAAAATCCTTGATCATGGCATAACCAAAGGTATCGTTCGGATCAAAAGCGCCCCATTTGGTAATCATCGGACAAATACGGAAAAGCGTATCTGCACCGGTATATGGCACCTGTTTACCCAGTAAAGCAGGATAATTAGGATCATTGTAATAAAAGCGACGGCGAAGGCTGTACTGTGAATTTCGGATATCGTTACCCTTGTAAAGACTATAAATAACCCAGTTGCTGATACGCAAACGTGCGATGCTTCGGCCACCAAGACTATCCGCAAGAGCCATCCCCGGAATCTGATAATAAGCAGATCCCCAAACACGGCGTTGCTGCGCATTATCCACATTACCACCCACTACTGTATTTGGATTTTCCTGCTCCAGCACCCAAATAGCTTCGGTGTTGCCTTGCGAACGACGCTGATTACCGTAGACAAACATATCAGAATAATAATCACCGGCGCCGCTTGTCCGTACACCGTAGCGGGATTTAATTAAGCTAAACTTACCGCTGTTGATCACCTGCTGTGCCTGCTGCTCTGCTAAGTCATTTTTACCCATGCGCAGATAAACCTCGGCAAGTAACTGCATAGCCATGTACTTATTAGCGCGACTAACAGGTTTGCCTTGTATGTTCACATTCTTGTTTCCCGCGTTCAGGTCGTACCCGTTGGCTGCTGAAAAAGTAAGATCGCTGACGATCTGGTTATTAACAGCATCTAAAGAAGCGCGGGTAAAATCAAACTTAGGCCCTGTTACCGTATGCAGGATCAGCGGTACCTTGCCAAATAAGGTGGCCAGGGTGTTATAAGCATAGCCCCTGAAAAACTTAGCTTCTGCTTCGGCCTGCTTTTTACCTACCGGGCCAATTTTAGTAAGCGAAGGGTTTTGTGCGGCGTCGATAATAATATTACAGTTGTTGATGATACTGTAGTAGCGGCTCCAGGCAAATGAAGCGGCAGGATCTGTCGAGGTAAGCTGCGCATAATTATAATAGGGCACCTCTACCCCCTGCTGGTTGGCAGTTGCATTGGCAACATCAGTTCCAACCTGCCATACGCTGGGCCATCCCTGCTGGTCTGCCCAGGTTAGTATCCCGGTTTGACGCTGGTAAAGGCCAATTAGTTCTGCTTCGAAACCAAGCGAGTCTGTTAAGGTTACCGGCGCATAAGAAGAGTATGGTTTTTCATCTAAATAACTTTTCTTGCATGCAGTTAACGTTGCAGCAACCATACTTATAGTTCCTAATATCAAATATATCTTTTTCATGTGGTCGTGCTGATTATTTTAATGAAACATTTAAACCGAATACAATGGTGCGTGTAAGTGGATAGTTATTTACATAATCACCCGAACCTCTTGTATAATAAGTTTGCTCAGGATCCCATCCTATCCAGTTTGTCCATGTTTTAAGGTTACGTCCGCTCACATAAACGTTCAGATTTGAAATACCCCAGTCAGCAATAATGCTTGAAGGCAGGTTATAACTAAGCGTTACATCCTTTAAACGGGTATAACTTGCATCGTGCGGGTAGCCATACCCACGGGTATTGGTGTATGATAACGATTGAAAATCCTGACTGCCATTGGTTGGTGTCCAGTAGCCGATCTCAGCAGGCGTATTTCTTCTGCCGGCTTCATCTGCATAGTTATAATCGGCATTGTTTCTTAACGCACCTTGCGCGGTTTGTATAAATACGCTAAGGCTTAATGCTTTATAATGGAATGTATTGGTGATACCGCCTGTCCATTTAGGTGCGGTTTGCCCTAATACGGTACGGTCGTCCGGGGTTATTTTACCGTCACCATTTAGATCTGCAAATTTAAGATCACCTGGCTTGGCGGTCGGGTCTTGCTTAGACGGGTCCTCTCCTTGTTGCCAAACACCAACCATCTTGTAATCATATATTACATTGATTGGTTGCCCGATAAACCAACGGTTCCCTAAATCGCTTTGCTTGTCTCCATAAAGATCGACGATCTTATTTTTGTTAGTTGCATAAACGATGCTGCTTTCCCAACGGAATGCACTCCCCTGGATATTGCGGGTTGTCAGGGTAACTTCAAGGCCTTTGTTATTGGTTTTACCTAAGTTATCCCATACGTTGGCATAACCGGTAATGGCAGGTAAGCTTCTTTTTAACAACAGCCCGCTGGTATTTGAGTTATACGCATCGATGGTACCGCTGATACGGCTATTCAGGACAGAGAAATCAACCCCGATATTTGCTTGTTTGGTACTTTCCCAATGCAGGTTTGCATTACCTAAATTGCTGGCCTGTACGCCAACGTTGCTTATACCGTTAAAAGGAAAACGAACTGTACCATCTGTGGTGATGGTTTGGTATACAGAAATCGCCTCGTTACCGGCAAGTCCGTAAGAACCCCTTAACTTTAAATTATTAACAATTTTTGAGTTTTGCAGGAATGATTCGTTGCTGATATTCCAGGCTAAAGCCGCTGAAGGGAAGAAGCCATATTTAGATGTGTTAGCACCAAAAACCGATGAACCGTCGCGGCGGCCGGTAACCGTAACCACATAACGCTGATCATACGAATAAACCACACGGCCCATCTGGTAATTTAAGGCATAACGGTCTGCATAACTTCCAGAATAGCTAGTGTTAACTGTTGCACCTGATACAGTAGCAGCGACACCAATCTGGTTAAAGGTAAGTTCGTCATTGATAAAGCCGGTGCCTGTTAAGCCACTAACAAAGTAATTACGTTGTTGCGCACCGTAAAGGCCGGTTACGTCAATGTGGTGTTTGCCAATATCTTTGGTGTAGTACAATAGGTTATCTACAGTGTAACTTCTGGTCTCTTCGTTTCTTGCCGTCGCAGAACCTAATGGGGTATTGGCTAAACGGCCGCTGTAAGAATCGTATCGTGTTGGCAGGTAATTGTAGCCAACATTAAGGCGGTAGCGTAAACCTTTCAGTATCCCGCCAAATTTTACTTCGCCATATCCGTTACCCACTAAATTTACACTCCTGTTAATTACGCTGGTAGTAAGTCCTAATAACGGGTTGGTATAAAGCTGCTCGGGCGCCTGCGGATAAATCATATAAGTACCATCAGGGTTGTAAACACTGCCATAAGGGCTCATGGCAGTAGCAAACAAAAGGTTAGCCCTACCACCATCATAATTATTATTTGTTACGAAAGCCGATGTACCGACAGTAAGGTAATTAGTAACGTTGATATCCAAGTTTGAACGGATACTGACGCGGTTATACTGATAACCTTTAACCACACCTTTCTGCTTCAGGTAGTCGCCCGAAACAAAGTATTTCACGTCAGGCGTTCCGCCCGATACGCTCAGGTTATGATCCTGCATGTAACCTTGTTGCGTAACTTCTTTTAGCCAGTCAACCGTATTACCTGCTGCATAGTTGGCACGTTCGCCGGCATTGTAAACAGGTTCTGTAAATTGCTGCTTCAGGTTATTTTGCGACAGGTAGTCCAGATATTTTTGTGTAAATGATGCAGGGTCTCTTGGCTGAAGTACGTGCGCCAGGTTTTCGAAACCACCGTAACCGGTATAACGGATCACGGCTTTGCCTGAAGTACCCCTCTTGGTGGTAATTAAAATAACACCATTTGATGCGTTTGTACCATAAATAGCAGCAGCAGAGGCATCTTTAAGAATTTCCATAGAAGCGATATCATTGGGGTTGATATCATTCAGCGAGCCGCCTGTTTTGCTTAACGGAATACCATCAACAACTACAAATGGGCTTGAACTGGCATTGATAGAATTTTGCCCCCTCAGTAAGGTAGACGGCTGACTGCCAGGAACAGAAGATGTGGTGGTGATGTTTACCCCGGCAACTGCACCTTCCAGCGCTTGTAAAACGTTGGTTACCGGCAATTGTGACAACCTGGATTTTGGCACCGTAGTTACAGAACCGGTAATGTCTGAACGTTTTTGTGTACCATAACCTACTACAACTACTTCGTTCAGGTTGCGGCCATTATCAGATAGTGTTACGTCTATTGTTTTTGTAGCGCTTGTCACGCTAACACTCCGGGTTGCCATACCGGTAAATGATACCACTAAAATAGAAGGGGCCTTTAAGGTAATGGAAAAACTGCCGGAAGCATCTGCCATAACGCCCTGCGTTGAGCCCTCCACTTTAATACTTGCACCTGGCAAGGATAGTCCTTTAGAATCCAGTACGCGGCCTTTCACCGTGTAAGAAGTTCCCTGGGCAAGGGCAGTTTGACAAAATGCACCCAGCAGCACATTTATCAAAAGCAGAAGAAAAATTGAATTAGTAAATTTTTTTCTCATATAAATTTAAAATTGGGTTATTAATACTTGCATTGAGTTTGGGGTATATACTCCTCTTTGAGGACATACCTTTTCCGTAGTTCTTTTTTTTAGAAGTACTCCATAGTTTACAGATTAAAGGTTGATTATTGGTTTATGGTGTTCAAAAATGCAGCTACAGTAGCTTTGATCGAACAAAACGAATTAAGGATAATTTAACCGGAAGTATGGGGGACAAAACAATAAATTAAAGGGGGGTAAAACAATATATTACCCTCTTTAATTATTGCCTAAAGCAATTTAAACCACAAATAAAGCGGTCGTCGTCAATGGAAGGTGCTATCTTCTACCAGGTAGGTTTTATTGAATGCGGTGCGATGTTTTTTGATAAACTCTGAGGGTTTAATCCCGAACTGCTTGATGAAGTTCTCCCTGAAGTATTTAATATCATTAAAGCCGGTTTTTAAAGCAGCTTCGTTGACATTACAATTGGTATGGATCATAATTTCGGCAGCTTTTCGCAAGCGCACATACCTGACAAAACCGTTTACGGATTGCCCGCTAATGGATTTGATTTTCTTGAAAAGGCTTGAATAGCTCATCCCCAATTCATCTGCAATAGTTTTTACGTCAAAATCAGGATCAACGAGATAATTCTCGATAAGGCTGATACATTTATACAGAAAATCTTTGTGATGCTCTGAGATGTGCCTGGTGTTTGATTTTAGGGTAACCTCATTATAAAAATAATTCTGCAGCTCCCTTCTGTCACGTAAAATACCCTGAACCCTGGCCAGCAACATTTCTTTTTCAAATGGTTTGCTTACAAAATCAACGGCACCTACTTCAATACCCTTCAACTTCATTTCGGGGTTAGGATCACCCGTTAACAAGATCACAGGGATATGGCTTAGCGAAGCGTCCTGTTTGATCATCTGGCATAATTCTATTCCAGACAGCCCCTCCATCATAATATCGGTGATCACCAGGTCCGGAAGATATTTTTTAATGAGTTCGAGCCCCTTCTCACAGGTGCCTGCCTCATAGGTTCTGAAGTTCTCTTTGAAGATCTTTTTAACGTATCCCCTCAACTGGTCATTATCATCTATAATTAATACCGACTGGCGGTCTGAGATCATTAACTCAAGGTGATTAAACTCTTCCTCTGACGGCCTGGGCTCGGCAAGCTCGTCATTAATAAATTCTTCGAGCAGGTGCTGACTTTTTTCTGCCGCTTCAGGTATTGAACCTGCATACACTACTGGTTTGCCTTTAGGCAACTCTGCAGTAAAAATAGTGCCGCCATTTTCATTATTCTGGTAACAGATACTGCCATTGTGATGATTGATAAAACTCTTCACTAAGTATAAACCAATCCCAAAACCTGTTTTGAGCGAGGTATTATCTTTGATTTGATAAAATTTATCAAATAGCTTTTCACCTGTTCCCTCTGCAATACCGCAACCAGAATCACATACTTTAAGCAGTGCCGTACCGGCTGTCTCTTCTACCTTTATCTGAATTTCACCTTCAGCCGGAGTAAACTTTACCGCATTCGAGATGAGGTTAAAAACAGCTATTTCTATCTTCTCCCGGTCTGCCAAGATCATGATAGCTTCGTTACTGCAATGAAAGTCATATTTCAATTTTTTGAACCTGGCTTGTTGCCCGAAACACAGATAAACCTCCCTGCATAAGGTAGAAAAATTAACACTCGATAGATTAAGCGTATCATTCTCGCTTTCTGTTTTGCGGAACAAAAGCAGATGATCTACCAGACCCAGCAATCTGCGCGAATTACGGTAGATGGTTGTCAGTTCGGTATTATCACGATTATGATCCGCTTTAAGCAAGTCTTTGATTGGGTTGATGATCAGCGTAAGCGGCGTACGGAATTCATGTGCCACATTAGTAAAAAAAGAAAGCTTCTTTTCGTTCAGTTCTTTTTCCCGTTCCACCTTAAGATTAGCGATCTCAACCTCATATTTCAGCCGGGTTTGTCCGATACGGTATCTCCAAAGGCTATACCCTACAGACCCAATTACGCTAACATATATAAAGTAAGCCCACCAGGTACGGTACCAGGGCGGTAAAACAACAATACGCAGGTCTATCCGGTATGGATTTACCCCGCCACTGGTAGTGGTAGCCCTAATGTGTAAGGTGTATGTACCCTCATTTAACCGTGTATAATAAGCAGTTTTTAATTTACCTACTTCGTTCCATCCGTGGTCCCAACCTTCAAGATAATAGGCATATTTGATTTTATCGGGAAAAGAATATTCGAGCGCGTTATAATCTAACGCGATAGTGGCCTGATTATAAGGTACAACAATACGTTTCAAGGCAACCAGGGGCTGATTATCGGTATAAGGCATCCCACCCTCTACTACGGTATTATTGATCCTTAACCCAGTGATACGAAGCTGGGGCTTATTTGTCTTTAAAGCCATATCAGCCGGGTCAAAGAGGTTAAAGCCATTAATGCCACCGAACATTAAACGGCCATCTTTGAGTTTTAGCGCAGCATTGTAATTAAACTGGTTGCTTTGCAATCCATCAGAGGCATCGTAGTTCTTAAATTTCCCGGTGGCAGTATTGAACCGCGAAAGACCATTATAGGTACTGCACCATAAATTGCCGCTGTTATCAGTTAAAATATTGAGTATTGAATTACCCGGCAACCCATTGCGTTCTGTATACCTTTTATAAACGCCCGTAACTTTGTTAAACAAGAGCAGGCCACCGCCCTCTGTACCTATCCACAAATTACCGGATTTATCCTCTGCAAAAGAGCGGATGGCATAATTAACGGGGTAATACTGATGCTTTTTAGTTACCCGGTCTATGTTGATCAACCTGGTATAGTCGCCTGCCCATAGGTTGCCGGAATGATCTTCATAGATGGCATGTATGTTGGTAAGGCGGTTGTCAAACAGCTCAAATTTATCTGTCTTACGGTTATATAAATACAAAGCCCCGCCACGCGTACTACCAGCCCACAGGTTATGACGTGAATCTTCATATAGCTTCCAAAGATTTCTATCAATATTTTCGGTGACCGTATTAAAACAGGTGTAATGTTTAAATTGTCCGGAAGACCTGTCGAATGCATCAATCCCCCCGCTGAACGTTGCTACCCATACCTGGTTTTGGTAATCATTAACAATGCTGACCACAAAATTACTGCTTAAAGATCCCTTAGCCGTATTATGCGTGTAACTGGTATACTGGTTGGTTTTAGTGTTCCAATAGCTGATACCGCCACCGTCTGTACCAATCCAGATATTGTGATGTTCATCTTCGCAAAAGGAGATGATAAAATTATTAACGACACTATTTTTATTGAAAGGATCATGCGTGAATAGTTGGAACGGCGTATTCTGCGGATCTATTACATTAATACCGCCCCGGAGAGTAGCTATCCACTTGCGGCCCTCGTCATCCTCATATATCGCACTTACCGCCCCGCTACGCAGCGAACCACTTTTTTCGCCGGGTACCAGGTAGCTTAGCCTGCCGGTATGCATATCAAAAATATTGATGCCTCCGCCATTAGTAGCAATCCAAAGCAGGCCTGTACGGTCTGCATGTAAAGACATGATATTGTCGTTGGTCAGTTTATGATAAGTACTGTTAAACGGAGTTATTTTTCTGCTTGTGACATTGTAACTATACAGGCCATTTTCCGTACCGATCCAGATGTTGCCCTTACCATCAGCTAAAAGGCAGGCAGCGTATTTAATATCGCTGCATACCAGTTCAATACCGCGGCTATTCTTGTTGTAGCGGCAAAGCCCTCTGTTTTTTACAAAAACCCATAATTGGTTATCCTGATCAACCGTAAGCGCCTGCGCATCATAAGTTGCGCTCGAACCTGCAAGGTTTAAACGATAGCAGTAGGCCGCTTTTTTTTTAAGTACAAGCACACCAGCATTGTCGGCCGCTATATAGGCGTTACCATTCTTGTCAGTAACTAAAGCATTAATACTATTGGTGATCTTTTGTAAAGGGCCATTTTTCGCCACAGCACAATAAGCCGGGTAAAACCTCGAATCGGTATAGCTATAATAGGCTAATCCTTTTTGCGTACCGATCAGAATTTTATTATCCACCTCGGAAAGATTCGCAATATAATTGAAGTTCAGCGACTTGTTATCGCCCCAAATATTCCTGAATATCTTGAATTTTTCCCCATCATACCGGTTTAGCCCATCATACGTGCCAATCCATATAAAACCATAATGATCTTTAAAAATACAGGTAACAGCATTATTGGATAAGCCTTGTTCTATACCAAGATATTTAACAGCCGGATAGGCTAAAACCTGCATGGTTGGTAAAAAACTCAGACAAATAACGATACGTTTACATAGAGAACGTAAAAATCTTCTCATCAAAAGGAATTAGTGTACAATTGGCGTTACAAACAAAGCTAAGCATTTCTACAAGTTCTATCGCATTTTTACCATGGCGCAGAATAAAGTTACACTCACATTTTGCCTTGTTTTTTACCGATAAAGAAGCAGGCTATGGATGCAGGAATAAAAATGATATTTAGTATTGCTTTATAATTCCAGGCAAAAACATGGTGCGATTGTGTTGCCCGCGAGGCATGACTGGCAGGTATCCAGTGAAGTAAAGTGAAGCCGGCATCCACTAAAATTGCTGATATCAGGATACTTACAATTAATAGCAATAATAGCATCAGCATAGGCTTATTGCCATAGTAGCTGCGGTAAACGGCCAACATCGGTATCGTAACCAGGTCGGCCAGAATATAGGCTATTACACCACCAAATGATATACCACCCTGCCACAATGCAGCAGCCATAACAATATTACCAACCGAGCAGACAAAACTAATGATAGCTACTACGATGCCGACAATAACATTTAGCAGAATTACAATGAAATGCGGCAGCGTATGATTGTCGGTCAGGAATAAAACGTTCCAAAAACTTTTGGGGACCAACACCATAATAACCGAAGCGACAATAACCCCAATCAGGATGTCCTTACCCACCATCATCACGTCCATATAAAAATGGCTGCTGGCCAAAAGCATTTTATCTTTGAACCGCTTTGGCACTTCAGTTTCATTAGTGCCATGCTGATGCATATCGTGACTATGATGCTGGTGCGCAGGGCCCTCCATCATGTGCATATGATCATGAGCATTGTTCTGATGATCGATTTCAGTCAAATGAGCCTTTGCTTCATCTTTGATTTTCGCTGGAAAAAATCTCGAGATCAGCCACGCTGATATCACAATAAGCAGTAAGCCGCCCGCTATTTCACCACCAAAAAAAGACCAGCCCAAAACACTGACGATCACAATGAAAATCTCAAAAACAAGGTTGGTACTGGCCACCATAAAAGCTACGGCATTAGACCAGCTTGCTCCCTTGATTAAAAGTGTACGCGCCATAGATGCCGCAGCATAAGAGCAAGAAGAAGAAACTGCACCAAAAAAGGAAGCAAGGGATAATGCTTTGGCGTTATCTTTTCCCAGCCTAGAACTGATGGTACTGGTAGAGACAAATGCCCTGATCACAGCGGATAACATAAACCCAAAAGCCAGCCCCCAGTAAATCTCCCAGATCATGGAAAGTAACTCGATGCCAATCCTTTTAACGTAATCCATTCTGCTTATCTTAACTGATAACACGATATCTTACATTATGATTTTCTTTTTAAATAATTAAGCGGGATTTCTTCCATTAACAAGTCTGAGTAATGAACAATTAAGCGCTATATTTTTAGAACTTTTTGTAAGGTTTGAATGGCTGTTCCGACTAAAAGACTCGACGAATAGATATCGTCTTAATATTGTATCAACTAATTCAATTAAATAATGAATTTGGAGACTAAAGAACTTACTGTTGATCCGCGCCAATGGGTAAGCAAATACGCCGATTATCTTTACAATTATGCATTAACACGCCTGAATGATGAAGACATAGCACGTGATCTGGTACAGGATACTTTCCTTGCAGCGTTAGAAAAGATACAAAGTTTTAAGGGCGAGAGCAGCGAGCGGACATGGCTTACCGCAATACTAAAATATAAAGTGATCGATATCTATCGAAAGAAATCAGCTACGATTTTGTTGAAGCCTGACGTTACCCAGGCAGAAAAAGAACAGGACAACTTTTTTAACACCGAGGATGGACATTGGAACGCCGAGCACCGCCCAATCCTGCTTGGTGTAGAAGATAATGACCCTTTACATAATAAAGAACTTGCGCATATACTTCAATTATGCATGCATAAACTACCTGCGCTATGGCTATCCGTATTTACGATGAAACATGTGGACGGCGAGAACACAGAAATGATATGCACATCGCTCAAACTATCCACATCTAATTACTGGGTGATTATCCATCGTGCAAAGCTGAACTTACGGGCATGCCTTCAAAGAAACTGGAGTTAAAATTTTGAACATGGGAGAACTTAAAAAAATAGCCTATAACTGTAAAAAGGCCACGCTACTGATCGAGAAAAAACAGATCACATTGCTTACCCTGCGCGAGAAGTTAGAACTAAAGATACATCTTGCAGGCTGCTCTGTATGCCGGACTTTTGAGAAACAGAGTATCATGATAAACGAATTGGTAAAAAAGCTATTTGATGAAGCCAATCAGAAAGAACTTCACCTCGACAACGATTATAAAACAGCGTTGCAACAGGAAATAGAAACAAGGCTAAATAATTAATTTATTTTTCTTGTAAGGTTTCAGGGCGGTTAACTACAAATGAGGAAATAGATTCTTAATAATTCTAAAAACACAAAAAATGAAAAACCTGAAATCAATTTTATCAATTGCAGTTTTAGCAACTACTCTTTTTGTTACAGCGCAAACAAAAGCCGAAACAACTGTACCGGACACTTCTAAAATGTCTAAAATGGACCATAAAATGAGCAAGAAATCAAAGATGGACCATAAGACAGGAAAGAAAGATAAAATGTCTGATAACAAAATGGATAAAAAAGCAGGCGAAAGTAAAATGTAACACAATAGAGGCCTGGTTAAAACCGGGCCGCTATTATTAGTCAATGAAGCTTACAATTAAAACCTCCCCAATGACCAATTTCTCTACTCCCGGCGACGGCATAAAAAAAGCTACGCTTGCCCTATCCATATTATCGATATTCTGCCTGGCGGCTTTTGGTGCTCTTAAAGACAAGGACAAAAATACTTTACGAACCAAGCAAGCAGATACGGCTATTCCGGCTAAACCAACGGACATCAGTCCTTTACTTATTGGTGAATCTGTGCCGCAATTAACCTTACCAGATGCTAACGGAAACGCAGTGAACCTGAATCAAAAGATAACAGAAAAACCTACAATTTTAATTTTCTACCGCGGCGGCTGGTGCCCTTTCTGCAATAAACAACTGGCCGGTATTCAAAGTATTGAAAGTGACTTACGAAAAATGGGCTATCAGATTTTAGCAATTAGTACGGATAGTCCGGAAAATCTGAGTAAAAGCAGGGACAAGCATCAGCTAACTTATACGCTGTTGTCTGATAGCGAGCTTTCTGCCGCGAAGCAGTTCGGTATCGCATTTGTTGCACCAAAAGCCTACGACCAAATATTAACAGAAGGCTCAAACGGAAAAAATGCTGCACATCTTCTTCCGGTACCATCAGTTTTCATTTTAGACAGACAGGGAATAATTCAATTTGAATATATTAACCCTGATTTTAAACAGAGAATAAGCCCTGATTTATTAACCGCAGTTGCTACAACACTTTTAAAAGACGTGAAGGCTAAAAGGTAATTTTCAGCAGACTGCCAGGTATTTTAATTCTTGCTTTTATCAGTTCACACCTTCGGTGGTCATTACCACTCTTTTAATGGTACCGTCGGGATTATATTGCAGGCGGTCAACGCAAACAGAGCGGCTATAGCTGCCGCCATTGGTTTGGATACCGCCGTTATGGTAAATAAAATACCAATCGCCTTTAAACTGCACAATGGCCTGGTGGTTGGTGTTGCTATTCCCTGCAATTTCATTGATAATGCCTTTATACTCGTAAGGGCCGTCGATGTGGTCGCTCATAGAGTAAACGATCTTCTCGGGAAACCCGGACGCGTATGAAAGATAATATTTCCCATTGCGGATATGTATCCATGGTGCTTCGGTATAATCAAGCGTACCTACATTAATCTGCTTAACCGGCCCGTCAAGCTCGATCATATTTGGCTTCAGTTTAGCGCAGTAGCACTGGCCGTTGCCCCAGAACAACCAGGCCTGTCCATCAGTATCGATAATCACCGTCGGATCTATACAGGCCCATGAATGCGTTGATGCAAAACAGTCTTTATTGGTTAGCAGTGGTTTTCCTAACGCATCACGGTAGGGGCCTTCCGGCCGGTCGGCCACGCCCACGCCGATGCCCGTCCAGTTGGTGCTAATGTACCAGTAATACTTGCCGTTCCGTTCTATCACCTGCCCGGCAAACGCGTCGCCGCTTTTGGCCCATGTAAAATCGCTCACCTTCATAGGTGTTACGTATTCTGTCCAGTGCTTTAAATCCGTGGTAGAATAAACGTTCCAGTCTTTCATACGATAGTTCGTTTGCCCGCCCGCCACATCATGGCCGGTAAACATCCATAGGGTATCGCCTTTTACCAGCGTCGCCGGGTCTGCGGTAAACTCGTGCTGAATCACCGGGTTCCCTTTAGAAACGAAAGTATAACGGTCGGCCGCCGAAGTTGGCTTCAACAGTTGTTCTGGCACGCCACCCCATTTTGCCTGTAGCAGCCGGGCTTCGTCCCTGGTAATACTGATCACGCTTCCATGGCGTGGATTAAAATTCTTGGCGAATTTTTCCGGTTCTGTAGTAAAATTATACAAGTCTTTACTCCGCTGGAACTCGTAACGGCGACTGGTGTACAAATCATACATCAGGATGTAATCGTCCGAGTTATTTAGTTTGAATACGCTGGAACCTTCTACGCCGGTATGCTTGCTCGAATAAGCGTCAAGGTATTTAAACTCTTCTTTCCACGGCCCCTGCAGGCTACGGCTGGTGGCCTGCTGAATACCGTTCTGAATCTCTTTACCGGAACTATCTTTCGTATTTCCTTTATAAAAGAAGTGGTAAACGCCATCTTTATAAACAATATCGCCATCAATAGCGCCGTACTTGCTGCTGAACATCAGCTTGGGTTCGCTAATGAAACCGGTAAAATCCTTATTGGCATATGCCGCATAAAAATCGAGCTTCTCACTGTCTTTAAACCGGATGGTAAAATAAACCAGGTACTTTTTCGCTTTAGGATCATAGATAGTTTGCGGCGCCCACACCCACTTCACATTACCAAACTTTTTGGGGTAGAGTTTGGTCAAATCGATCACACTATGGCTCCAATCGGTTAGGTTATCCGAACGCATCAGGATGATGCCAGGATTACTGTCCCAACCATCTTTAATGGTATACATGTCGGTAGCCGTCATGTAGTACGATTTATTATCTGCTCCGCGAAGAATATGCGGATCGCGGATACCACCCGTTCCGGATATTTCTGCTGAAGGGATAATCGGTTTGTTATTATTCAGGGCTACCCAATTAACGGCATCCTCGCTGACAGCAAACCGTAACTGTTCCTGCTGATTAATATCACCAGACCCCTCAAAATAGGCGAACAGGTATCCCGCGAAGTCTTTGAATTTGGTTGATTGAGCAAAGTTTTGTTGAGCAAACAGAAGTGGCAGAACAAGTGCAAGAATAAAGGCAATCCTTTTTAATTTATTATTCATCGGAACAGTAGGTAATAATGGTCATCGCTCTTCCGGCCTGGCAAACTATTCTGAGTTTGCAGACAGCAGATAGATTTGCAAAAGATACTACTATTCGGCGAATTTTTGGATTGGGAAAGACTAGTTCTGTTTCATTTTGTTAGCTAAGACTGAACTTTGTTAAATTTCGTTCAGCACATTGTCTTTAAAAGAGAAGCCCCATCCCGGGCGATCATGTGGCGTAGCCATGCCATTGACAATTGTTAGCGGATGGTCGATCAGCGGATCAATCCAGTCGAAGGACTCCGCCCCGGCGCCATTGGGTATGGTGCAGAGTAACGGAATGTCATAATCTTTATAATAATGTGGCAGCACAGGGATGTTGTATGCGGCTGCAAGGGCAGCGCTGTCGCGCCAGGCCTCTACCCCACCCAAGCGCAAAATATCAGGCTGCCAAATGTCAATCGCATTACGGCTCAGTAATTCCCTTAATGGTAAAGTCGAATATTCTCTTTCGCCCATCGCCAGCGAAATTCCGGCCTGGTTACGCAGCAACTGGTAACCCTGAAAATCGGTATGGTTTATCGGTTCTTCAAACCACTGAATGTTCAGCATCCGCGCTTCCCGGGCTAATGCCAATGCCGAAGGCACATCCATCCCCTGGTTAGCATCCATCATAATACCGATGCCTTTACCTACAGCTTCCCTTACCAGCTTCAATCGCTCCAGGTCTTCTTTCCAGTCGGGTTTACCTACTTTTATTTTTACCGCTTTAAAGCCCCTCGACTTATAACCACTTACCTCTGCAATCAGGTCATCAATGCTGTAGGAAAGCCATCCGCCACTGCCGTAGATCGGCACCTGCCTGCGTGATGAACCCAGTATTTTCCACACCGGCTGACCTAATGTTTTTGCCCAGGCATCCCACATGGCAATGTTGCAAGCCGCCTGCGCCCAGCGGTTAATCCCTTCAAGGCCGAAATATTCATTCGCGTGATCCAGCTTTTTAAAAACGGCTACGGTATCGTGTACTTCTTCGCCGATGATTTGCTCGCCCAGGTCTTTCAATGCCCCGGCAATTGCATGCGGGCTGTATTGAAAGCTGAGCAGGTAAGATTCACCGATAACGCCGCTTTCCAGTTGCAACCGCAAAACAATAAAAGATATCTCCGTAAGCGTATGGGTGGCATCAGCAATTGGTTGATTCAACGTGGCTTTTGCGGTGTAGACAGCGTAACTTTTTATTCGGTGAGACATGGCGGTACTTCAGCTTAAATTGGTCATTAAACAGGGTTTCCTGGTTAAAGGCCAAATCTACAGGGCGTACATTGCCTCGCTTTACACTATCTTATCCGGATTTTGTACCATCTTCTCATCCTGCAACTGCCGCCTTCAGAGATATTCCCTTTTGAGCGATACTTTCACGCCGCAATCTCCTGGTATAGAGCTATTAAGGTTTCAACCAAATAATCAATCTCTGTTAGGGTATTGTACTTACTGAAGGAGAACCGGATGTGCTCGCGCGAAGGATCTGCCTTCAACGCCGTCAGTACATGCGAGCGGTAACCCGTAGAACAGGCGCTGCCGCCAGATGCTGCTATCCCCTCCTCATCCAGGTGGCCGAGCAAACTTACACCTGAAGCAGGCAGACTGACGTTTAATACCGTGTAAAGACTGCGATCAAGCAAACCAGAATTACCATTAAAGCTGACATCCGGAAAAAGCTGAGTAAGTTGTCCGATCAAGCTTTCTTTAATTTTTACGACGTGTTGCTGATGTTCATCCAGGTGACAACACGCTATTTCCAGGGCTTTAGCCAACCCGATGATCCCGTGTATATTTTCTGTACCGGCACGTAAGCTACGTTCCTGACCGCCGCCCTGTAACAGCCTGGCTTGTTTAATACCTTTGCGGCAGAAAAGAAAACCGACACCTTTTGGCCCGTGAAACTTGTGGGCTGAAGCCGCCAGGAAATCGACATTCAGTTTTTGCAGATCGAAGCGGTAATGCCCCATTGTCTGCACCGTATCTGAGTGAAACAAAGCGCTGTAAGTTTTGCATAGCTTACCGATCTGCTCGATATCGTTCAGGTTACCTACTTCGTTATTGGCATGCATCACAGATACCAGCGTTGGCTTTTCTTCAGCCAATAAGTGTTCAAGATGATCGAGGTCTAAATTTCCGCGTTCGTCGTGGCGGATATATTCCAGTTCTATGCTGCCTTTTTTTTGCTGCTCCTGCAAGGTATGCAGTACGGCATGGTGCTCGAACGGGGTGGTAATTACGCGCTTAACGCCGTTTTCGTAAATGGCAGAAATAATAGCGGTATTATCGGCCTCGGTACCACCAGAGGTAAAAATAATTTCTTCGGGCGATGCATTTAAATGCGCTGCAATAGTACGGCGGGCTTCTTCTATCGCGGCGCGGGCAGCACGACCGTGCGCATGATGCGATGACGGGTTACCATAATACTCCAGCAAATAGGGAGTCATGGCAGCAAATACTTCTTTGTCGAGCGGGGTGGTAGCGGCGTTGTCCAGATATACTTTCATCGTTTTTGGTTTTTATCTTTTCAACCTATCCAGAAAGCATTGGTATATGCCTAACAAATTTGGGTAAACTTGTTATCTTATCTTTCTCCTATAAAATCAGGAGCAGGAATTAGCACCTTTTATTAACTGCGTTAATACAGGTTGCTAAGACGTCATCGGGCCTTTCCCTCAGTCTTTCTGGATAAGTATAAAAAGAACGTTTAACAAACAGCAGCAAATATAAAAATAGTCTACAAAATTAATAGATTTTTTTTAAAAAAAATTATCGCGCTCAAATCAATACCATGAGCCTTAATAAAAAAGGGCCGGCGTTTGTAACGCCAGCCCTGCTATCAAAGATTAAAATGTGCTGTTTACTTAAACTTTACGAGCGACAATACCGGGAAATGGTCTGACGGGTATTTACCATGATAGCTATCCGAAAGTACGCCCCATTTTTCTGCTGTAAACTGGCTGCTGATAAAGATATGATCGATGATGCCTGTCTCTTTTAGCGAACGTCCGAATGAATTGAAAGACGGATTGTTTTCGTACCGGAAACCGGAAACGTTATAGGTATCCTTCAACACCTGTGAATTTGCAATCAGCTGATAAGGCACACTGCTGTGATCGCCGTTAAAATCTCCGGTCAGGATAACAGGGTTGTCACCGGCAATGGTTTTTATCTTAGCCAGGATCAGTTTCGAGCTTTCTTCGCGGGCTACTTTTCCCTGGTGATCGAAGTGCGCGTTGAACACGTAGAACTTCTTGCTGCTTTTTACATCCTGCAGGTAAACCCATGAGCAGATACGGTTACAGCAAGTAGCATCCCAACCTAATGATGGTTTATCTGGTGTTTGCGACAACCAGAAGTCGCCTTTGGCCAACAGTTTAAATTTATCTTTTTTATAAAAGATAGCAGAATGCTCGCCGCCGTCTATACCGTCGTTACGGCCAACACCATAACGGTTATATTCAGGCAAGGCTTTGCTGATGTCGTCCAGCTGGTTTTTAAGCCCTTCCTGCGTACCCAGGATATCGAAATCATGGAATTTGATGAGCGAAGCAACAACCGGCGCGCGGTTCACCCAAAGGTTCCCGCTATCTGCAGGGTTATCAAAACGCAAATTAAACGTACCTACAACCAGGCTTTGTGCTTTTACTGAAATGGCCGACCATACCAGCAGTATGGCCAAAAAGTGCTTATACATTTTCATGAGTAAATAGAATTATTTACCAGGATGAATTACCATCCCGGATTCTGGCCTAATTTAGGGTTAATTAATCTGTCTGTCTCCGGGATCGGGTACAAATAATACTTATCGTCCCATTTGCGGGTAACGTTGGTCAGCCAGGTTAGCTCGCCGCTGTTATCATTAGCCAAGCGTTGTGGATTAGGGGTACCACCGCTCAGGGTGGCAGAAACATTCACATAAGTTACACCTGCAACCGTTGGCGAAGGCATGGTTTTGTAGAAACATACATCCGGTTTTCCGTCCTCGTTCAAATCAATTAACTGGTTAAGCGCGGGTACATAAAAACCGTTCCATACCTGGTCCATCAGCGAGCCGCGTTTCCAGCGAACAATGTCATAGAACCTGAAGCCTTCTAACGCCAGCTCGATACCGCGCTCGCGTCTCACTTCTAATATGGCCGGGTCGCTTATTGCAGGGAAGTAATTAGTTTGCAGATAAGTATCTACAGTTACCGGTTTGGTTGAAGTATTACCGGTAATACCTGCGCGCCTTCTCAGTGCGCCAACGGTGCTATTCCAATCACCATCTGTCAGTGTACCCAATTCAGCTTTAGCCTCTGCATAATTCAGCAAAACTTCGGCGTAGCGGATAATCGGCATCGAGTTGGTGTTACGTGTTCCGCCGTCCATAGAGGCATCGTCCTGGGTAAGTTTAATCGGCTGATAACCGGTATACGTATAAGAGAATACCGGCGGAGCTGCTTCCTGCACACCGCCATTCAAGCGGGTATAGTTACCCATACGGATGGTTTGCTGCAGGCGCATATCGCGGCCTTTAACTTCTTGGGGGAAAGTAAGCGTCTGGTAGCCGCTTTTATCTGTAAACGGCGTACCATCAATGTTCAGATACGTATTTACAAAGGTACGGGTAAAACTTACACGGTCGCCGTAGGTAGCGCTGGTCCAGTACCAGTTAGAGTCGTTATAAACGCTCAAGGATGGGTCCATCACCGATGCAAGAATTACTTCTGACGCTACCGGCACCTGGCTGATGAACAACTGGCGGTACGCCTTATCGGTTCCGCCTGCGGTATTCAGGCTAAAACCTCCGTCGGTCATTACTTTCTGGGCGGCATCAACGGCCTGTTGCAGTAAACCGTTGGCAGAGCTTTGCAGGTTATACTCGGTATGATATTTCCGGAAAGTACCTTCGAACAGACAAACCCGCGATTTAAACGCATAAGCTACATATTTGGTAATCAGGCTGCGGGTGTTATCGCTGATGTTGATGTGCTGCGCAGCATAATCAAGGTCGGCAATTACCGAGTCCATCACCATTGTACGCGGGTCGCGGCCTTTGTATAAGGCAGGGTCGTCCACGGTAAAGGTTTTGTTGATCCACGGCACGTCGCCAAATCTTTTTACCTTATCAAAGTAGAACCACGCCCTGAAAAAGCGCGCCAGTCCGATGTAGTTTTCGCGCACGCTTTGTGCTACCAGCGGGCTGTTACAGTTTTCTATAAAATAGTTGATGTTCCGAAGATCAGTCCAGCTCCAGCCGGTGCTTTGCTGCGCACTAAATGCACCTGGGCGCAGGAAGTCCGGCACGGTGGTACGGGCTGCATAATCGGCCATGGCATCTCCTCTTAAAATGGTGCCTGCATCCGGCAGGATGTTATAGAAAGAGTTGGCGTAAAGATCCAGACCGTTCTGGTTGGTAAAAACCGCTGTTTTTGTAGCCGTAGCCTGCGGCTCCTGGTCAAGCTTTTTACAGCCTGCCACTACTGTGCCCAGTATGGCCACAAATAAAAGGCTCTTCAGTAATTTTATTTTTTCAGTCAACATATCCAAATCGTTTTAATTAAAATGTTACCGATAAACCAAGGGTAATGCTTTTAAGGATGGGGTAGTTATTGGCGTTACCACTGCTATTGCTGTTAGAAATACCCGGCCCCGGCGGGTTCATGCTTAAAGCATTGGTACTGCCGTTGGCGTTCATGTCGCCAGCGTTTGGCGGGCTCAGGATCACGTCTGAACGGCCAATGCTTTCAGGATCAATATCTTTAGTGATCTTGAACAGCGGGCTTGATGTCCAGATATTTTCAGCAGATACAAATACCCTTGCATCGCCCATACCCACTCTCTTGATCCAGCTCAAAGGCAGGTGGTAACCAATCTGTATATTTTTCAAGCGGATGTAAGAAGCATCCTGAATGTATTTGGTCTGGCTAACTGTCAACTCACCAGAACCATTCTGCGCTACGTAGCCGCGGTAACGCGGGAAGTAAGCGTCGGGATTTTCTGGCGACCAGATCTTATCCAGCATTGAAACCGGGATTTTATTATACGGACGGTTGTACTGTCCCCAGAAGTTACTTGCTTCCGGGCCAGGATACCAGTCGCGTTTTCCCACACCTTGTATAAAGGCAGAGAAGAAGAAATTATTCCAGTCTGCATCCAGGCCGACGCCATAAGTATATCTTGGGGTAGTATTACCTATGATCTTTCTGTCGCCGGGTTTAGAAACCGTGTTATTTCCGTAGTCGATCACGCCGTTTCCGTCCAGATCAGCAAATTTGATATCTCCCGGCAATAGCTGTCCGCTGGTAGAAGCCTTGATCAGGGTTTGCTTCGGAGAGCTGGCAATATCCTGCGCAGAGGTGAAATAACCGGCAGTCTGGTAACCCCATATCTCGCCCACTTTCTGCCCTACGTAATAATCGCTCAGGCGTTTGTCCGGATTGTTATATTTGGTAATTTCGGCAGTATAATCAGACAAGGTAAGTCTTAAACCATAGTTGAACGGTTTGGAAGACAGGTTAAAGCGATCACGCCATGCAACGGTTACTTCCCAGCCGGTAGTCTTCAAGTCGGCATAGTTACCTTTAGGCACACCCGTACCAAATACGGCAGGCAGTGTCATACCAACGGTAAACATATCTTTGGTTTTGCGGATATAACCATCAGCTGTAACGGTTAATTTGCCACCCAGCAGGCCCATATCTACACCTAAGTTCTGCACCTGCGCGGTTTCCCACGTTAAGCCGTCTGGCAGTACACCGGGCTGACTGGTGGTTTGCGGACGAACGCCGTTTAATACCCGCCCAGACTGGCTGATGTTAAATTTCTCCTGGAAGGCATAAGAAGCGATACTACCGTTTCCTAAAGAACCGTAGGAAGCCCTGATCTTCAGATCGGAGATGTATTTAGGCGACACTTTCCAGAAAGGTTCGTTAGATACACGCCAGCCTGCGGATACCGATGGGAAGAAGGCCCAGCGCTGGTTGCTCGGAAATTTGGACGAACCATCGTAACGGCCATCTGCCTCTACCAGGTAACGGTCTTTAAACGCATAGTTTAAACGGTAAAAACCGCCCATAATATCCCAGCGGTCCCAATCACCGGCAGTAGAGATAGATTGCCCCAAGGCCAGGTTGATATTGTTGGCATCGGGGTAGATCAACCCGTTACGCACAATTTCGCTACGTTTTAAGGTAGACTGCTCAAAGTTAAAACCACCCAGCGCTTTGAAGTAATGCACTTTGCTCCATTTTGGTTCAAACTCGCCATATACGTTGGTAGCTACGTATTGTGTCTGCTGGAAAACGTTCTGAAAATCGTTAGTAGCGGTACCTACGTACTCTATCACTCCGGGTTTGCGGCTGTATGGTACCGGTACGCGTCTTCTGTCCTGGTTGTTATCGGTGTTCTGGAAGGTAAAATCACCTTTCACCCTGAACACATCGTCAAAAAACTGCGTAGCGAAACCGGTGGTATTACGGAACACCCGGTTATTCATATCGATGCCGTTCTTACCATAAACCAAATCACCCACGGTATAAGCAGCCGAATAGCTCAGGTTGCCATCCGGATTAAACAGTGGTGCAACAGTATGGCCTTCGTCCTGAAGGTTACGCCAGATACCGCCGCCTTCGCCCACGTTCAGGGGGTTATGGTACTTCATGTTGGAATAGTCGGCATTGTTGTAAATACGCAACCATGGATAAACCTGTAATGAGCCTTTTGCCCGAAGGTTATAGATGCTGTAATCATCCGAGTTGTAACTAAACAAGCCATCCTGACCGTAATAACGACCGGTGATCAAAAAGTCTGACTTGCCGCTATTGCCCGAAACGGCAATATTATGTTCGCGCGCATTGTTATGGTCTTTGTAAAGCAGCTTATACCAGTCGGTATTGTCGTAGTATACATACTCGCCTGCGCCGTTCACATCCACTTTAGGCAAGCTGGGGTCACTGTTACGTTTTTGCAGTTCGGCTAAATAGGCGGGCGAGAACTTTACAGTCTTGTTAATATTCTGCGGCGTCTGGGCATAATCATTCCAGGCCGTCCACGCATCGTTAAACATTTTGGCGAAGGTGTATCCATTGGTCACCAGGTCCGGAACGGCGGTTGGTTTTTTAAAAGACTGGTTGAATGAATAGGTAATGCTTGTCTTTTCTTTCGCGGGGTTTTTAGTCGTGATCAGTACCACACCAAAAGCGCCGCGCGCACCATAGATCGCTGCGGATGCTGCATCTTTCAGCACTGACACGCTAGCTACGTCGTTCGGGTTGATACGGCTGGGGTCGCCCTCCACACCATCGATCAGCACCAATGCGTTACCACCCTGACCGATAGAAGTTGTACCCCGGATGTTGTAGGTTGCCGATTGAATAGGCTTACCATCCAGCGGAACCAGGTTAAGGTTAGGAATAGTTCCCTGCAAACCCTGGGTAAGGTTAGGCATAGAACGGTTCTCCAGTACTTTTGAAGTAACCTGGTCTACTGCACCTGTAAGGTTCTCTTTCTTTTGCGTACCGTAACCTACAACCACTACCTCGTTAAGCGTACCAGATTCGGCAACCATGGTTATGCTGCCTAAAGAAACCGTCTCATTTGCCGACAGCTTTACTGCCGGTATCCGTTTAGACTGGTAAGAGATAAATGAAACAATAACCGTATACGTACCAGGGTTGGCATTAATGGTAAAACTACCGTCGGCCTGGGTAAGCACGCCGGTGTTGGTTTCTACCAATCGCACGGTTGCGCCGGGCAGAGGCTCGCCTTTTTCGTCTACAATCTTACCGGTAAGCTTACCGCCTTCGGCTTTGCTGGCAACGGGCTTTTTATAAAGGGTTACGGTGCCTTTCACCTCTTCTTTAAAATCAATAGGCGTGCCTTGCAGCAAGGCAGAAAGAATAACATCCAGACGCTCATTACTGAATTGGATACTTCTAACCCTGATGGTTTGCAGGTGCAAGGCGGCAGGGTCATAAGCAAAATCGACATTGGCGGTGATCTCCAGCTTTTTTATCGCTGTACGCAGGTTTTCGTTATTAAAAGAAACGCTCAGGCGTTTTTCTATAATGCTTTGTCCTTGCGTTTTTGAATAAATCAGACCTGCCTGTAAAAGCAGGGCACAAATAAGAAATGAAATACGCAGGGTCTGTTTAAAGCCACGTAGGTTTTTTTTCATATTTTTGAATACTTAGTGAAATAAATAGCATTTAACTAGGGGCAAATTGGCCAGGGCTCAAACTGGGCCGTTTGCTTTGAGGCCGGATCTGCTGCAGACCGGCTTTTTATTTGGTAATTATTACCTCATTTTTACTCCTCCTGTAGTGGTTTTGGTGAACAGAACAAATGATTTTTATAGTCTCCTCTAACGTACGCGCAGATTTAAGGCGTAAAGAGTATTTATAATGGTTCGAAGCTGGATCTGTACTTACCAGTTTATACCCGTACAGATTATTAATGGCGAAAGCAAGTTCGTTAAACCCGGCCTGGTTTAACGTATACTCACCATTCATCCATTGGTGGGCGCTTTCCGGATCGACGGTGGCTAACTCGAATTTCTGCGTTAGCGTGTTGTAGCTCACCTGCTGCCCGCGGGTAAGCACAGCCAATATCCTTGATCCGCCTTTTACCTGCACGCGACCGGTTGCTACCGTCACCACGGCATTAGTAAGTTCTTTATAGGCCTTTACATTAAAGGAAGTACCCAGCACACGGGTGGTAACAGAAGGGGTAATGACGAAGAATGGCCGCCTGGGATTTTTCGTCACCTCAAAAAAAGCTTCGCCCTGGTCAAGAAAAACGTTCCTGGAATCTTTTACCTGGAAATCATCGCTAATGCGCATCCGGCTGCGGCTGTTCAGCCAAACAGACGAACCATCCGGAAGATAGATCTTCTTTACCTCGCCCGCCGCGCAGCTTAAAACCGTGAACTTTTCTGCGGTTGCATTATTTGATCGTCTTACCCTGTTCCTGGCGAAAAAGAACAACACCAAAATCCCGGTGATTGCCGCAGCGTAAGGTAAAATGCGGCGAATGGAAATAACAGGAGCGGCAGGTTTTTGCTGATGCCATTTTTGATTTAACCGGCCGTAGATCTCGTCGCGAACCGCTGATGTGTCTGGCTGCTCTTCCTTTGCAGGTTTAGCAGCGAAAGACGAATACCATTCATCTACAAGGTGCTTTTCTTCCTCTGATGCCTGCCCCGAAAGATAACGGTCTATTAATGCTTTAAATTCAGCCTGGTTCACGCCTTTTGTTTTCTTCTATGTTGCACAGAAGGGCGTTTACTACTTCTATTTTTCGTTAAGCTTTTATTAATTATACATTAAGGCAGTACATACCGAAGCCAGGCAAAGCAGGTAACGGTCTGCATAGGCCCCCTTTAACCTCGACCGCAAGCGCTTCATGGCTTCCGTCATGTTATTGGCAACGGTTTGTTCGGCAAGATTTAACGTGCGGGCTATTTCTTTAACAGAGTACTGCTGGCTTCTTAACAGAAATACCTGCTTCATATTATCGGGCATTTCCTTTACCTCGGTGCTGATCAGCTTTTCCAGTTCGTAGTAGCCCGAAAGTTCGTCGCTTTCGCTGATCAACAGGTTTAAGTGTTCCAGCGCGTTATCAAAAACGCGCTTTTTAATCTTTTCAGACCGGAAATGCTGCAGCACTTTTAATTTGACAGCACCATAAAGGTACGGCTGCAGGCTTGTGGTAATTTTCAAACCGGCATGTTTTTCCCACAGATCTGAGAAAACATTTTGCACTACATCTTTCGCCTGCTCTTCATCGCCCAGACGCTGAAATGCCACCTCATACATGTATTGCCAGTAGCGGTCGAAAAGCAGATCGAATGCGGATGGGTTCCCCAGCGATAAATTCAAGATCAGCTCATTTTCTGATGTAGCAGTATCAAGAGGCATGCACAAAGCTACGATCCCTGTGTAAAGCGAACGTTACGGCAACTTAAGCTCTGGTTAAATAAACGGTATTTTAATTAGCAACGGAAATCATAAAAGGCTGAAGTGGCCCGGATGAACAACCGCCCTTTCAATTCAGCCTTCGGCGATATTCATTGGGTGTAACGCCTTCTATTCTTTTAAAGAGCTTGAAAAAGTAGCTGAGATCCTTAAAACCCGAAGCATAACAGGCTTCGCTGACGGACATGCTGACATCACCGAGCAGTGTTTTAGCCTGTTTCAAACGTTCCTGCACTACAAAATCAACCGGGCTGATGCCAAATTCGCGTTTAAAGCACCTGAAAAAATTAGGCTTGCTCATACAGCAGAGGTTGCTAAGTTTATCTACCGTAATCTCTTCGTGCAGGTGATCTTTAATATACTGCACCACATAGGCGAACCGGTTACCGGTGTGCTTGTGGTAGCTATCCAGGATCAGTTGACGGGCCTGTGTTTGCATCAGGCGGATCAGCAATTCTTTAAGCGTAAAATCTGCCAGTACATCTTTTGCCGCAATCGGTTCCGTGCTGATCCGTACCAGCCGGTCTATCGTCGCCGTAATTTCTAACGAATTTTGCAGGTGAAAGCAGGACAGGTCTATATTCCAGCTGTCGCCGGTTTCTGCCTTAGGGTACTTATCATTCAAAAGCTGCAGTGTATCTTTTAAAATATCACCGTCAACTGCCAACGCCAGGCACTGGGTGGGGTTATCGCGGTCGGCCTCGGGGAAATCGATCACCATTTCCTCATAGTTAGGCACAATAACAGATTCGCCCGGCAGATAATCAAAATGCTGTGAACCGAATAAATGCATCACCTTTTTACCGCGCAGCATGGTGGTTAATACCATATCGTTAAATACCAGCTTAACTTTCTCTGATGCCTGGTGGGTTTCAAAAACATTCAGCTCGCAATGCGGCAAAGCGTAGACAGACCGGTTTTCAACCAGCGTCTTCAACTCTTCTTCCTTTTTTAAAGGCAGCAGTTTCGGCTTGAACTTTATCGGCATAAAATAAAACAGGTGCAACGGCAAAAGACACCGTTATAATTGGTTATGATAAAATTAGCAATAATCGCCGGAATTATAACGGTTAGTATCAATTGATATTTTATACCATAAACCTGATACGATAAGACATAAACACCACCCTGCCCCGCCGCTATTTTTACCCTAACCAATATTTAAACAAATAAGTTATGGAAACACTTGCAGAAGCAACAAACCTGGTATCGCGCCCATCGTTTAAAGATCATTACGATAATTTCATCGGCGGCGAATGGAAATCGCCGGTCAGGGGCGAATATTTTGAAAGCATCTCTCCAATCGACGGCAATTCTTTCACTAAGGTACCGCGATCAGGAAAAGAGGATATCGAACTGGCGCTCGATGCGGCACATAAAGCATTTGCTACCTGGTCGCACACCTCACCGGCAGAAAGAAGCAAGGTACTGCTGAAAATTGCGCAGGTAATGGAAGATAATATCGACTACCTGGCTGCCGTAGAAACCATCGACAATGGCAAACCGATACGCGAGACCAAAGCGGCAGACCTGCCGCTGGCAATCGACCATTTCCGTTACTTTGCCGGGGTGATCCGCAGCGAGGAAAGCTCTGTTACCGAGCTGGATGACAATACCGTATCGTTAAACCTGCACGAACCGATTGGTGTGGTTGGTCAGATCATCCCATGGAACTTTCCGCTGCTGATGGCCGCCTGGAAAATAGCACCCGCTATCGCCGCTGGCTGTACCGTAGTGGTAAAACCAGCCGAACAAACCCCGGTAGGGATACTGATTCTGATGGACCTAATCAAAGACGTAATTCCGGCAGGTATCATTAACGTAGTGACCGGCTTCGGGCCAGAAGCGGGCAAACCGCTGGCCAGCTCGCCCAGGGTAAATAAAGTAGCTTTTACAGGCGAAACTACTACCGGCCGCCTGATTATGCAGTATGCATCAGAGAATTTAAACCCGGTTACGATGGAGTTAGGTGGTAAATCGCCGAATATATTTATGCCAAGCGTAATGGATGCCGATGATGCCTTCTTTGATAAATGCCTGGAAGGCGCAGCCATGTTTGCATTAAACCAGGGCGAGGTATGCACCTGTCCGTCGCGCATGCTGGTACACGAATCTATTTACGACGCATTCATTAAACGGGTAATCAAGCGTGTAGAGAGTATCAAAATGGGGCACCCGCTCGACCCGGATACCATGATGGGCGCACAGGCCTCTAAAGATCAGTACGAAAAAATACTGGCTTACATACAGATCGGTAAAGAAGAAGGTGCCGAAGTGCTTACGGGCGGGGCATCTAAATATATTGATGGCCTGTCTGAAGGTTACTACATCCAACCGACCATCCTGAAAGGGAACAATAAAATGCGTGTTTTCCAGGAAGAGATATTTGGCCCGGTTGTTTGCGTTACCACTTTTAAAACCGCAGAAGAAGCGATTGAAATTGCCAATGATTCGCTGTACGGACTTGGCGCAGGTGTATGGACGCGCGACGCACACGAGCTATACCGCCTGCCACGCGCTATACAGGCCGGCCGCGTTTGGGTAAACTGTTACCATGCTTACCCGGCACACGCACCTTTCGGCGGTTATAAAAAATCGGGCTTTGGCAGGGAAACGCACAAGATGATGCTTAACCATTACCGCCAAAATAAAAACATGCTTATTTCTTATGACAAAAACAGTTTAGGCTTCTTTTAGCAAACCATAACCGACAGCATTGCGGCGTAACTGCTGCAGTGCTGTTAATTGAAAACAACCATGCTTGTTTCCCGTATTTTAACAACCGTTGCAGCCGACCAAATGATTGAACAACTAAAGCATGTTCACGGCGAACTGATGTTCCATCAGAGCGGGGGGTGCTGCGATGGCTCGCAACCGATGTGCTTCGAAAACGGCGAATTTAAAGTAGGTGCGAATGACGTTTACCTGGGCGATGCCTGCGGCTGCCCCTTTTTTATGAGCGCCGACCAGTTCGAGTACTGGCAACACACCCAATTGCTGCTGGATGTTACACCGGGCCGCGGCTCCAGCTTTTCACTGGAAATACCGCTCGGCATACGGTTTATCATCCATTCGCGCCTGTTCACCGCAGAAGAACTAAATTCCCTTACGCCCGTGTTAAATGGCGAAGAATATCTGCTGCAAAAAGCTGTAACGGGTAAAGTTAGCTGACTAATCACCTTCATAGATTACCCCGGAGGTTGGAGTTTCCTTTAGCTCGATCTTGCAGAGTTGCGGAAGTTGGGGCTTTATTTTATTCCACAGCCAAACTGCAAGTAATTCAGCCGTCGGATTTTCAAGCCCGGGTATCTGGTTTAGCAAAGCGTGGTCGAGCTGATCGATAACGGGCTTAATCCGGCTCTTTACGTCCCCAAAATCTATAATCCATCCTTCTTTTCCCAGTACACTACCTTGCAAAAAAACGGTTAAGTGATAGGTATGCCCATGCAATTGACGGCATTTATGGCCTTCGGGAACGTTAGGTAAAGCATGTGCTGCATCAAAAGTGAATTGCTTGTAAATAATCATGAATAATCTGTTATAGCGCGGATAATTATTGAAAGCGCAAAAGAGCAGATTTCAAAATCCCCGTACCATGACGCAGATCACATTCTGATTAAATGCAATAGACTATACTTTAACCGCCTGACGGGCCAGCAGCTTCCATTCGCCTTTGGTTTTCACCCACACCAGCAGGATACCGATCTTTACATTACCCGGCCCCTTCCCTTTATCATTGGTGGCGGCAGAAAGGATATGCCTTACAACCGCAGTAGAACCAACCACACGGATAGTTTGGTCGGTCAGGTCGATTGAAACAAAATCTGAAGACCCGCTGGTGAGGCTTTCTATAAACTGAGCTTTAGTTTGTACCACACCGGATGAATGGCCATAGCTGAGACTGTCGGATACTAATTCGTCCAGCACTTTCGCATCCGGATCAACCATTGCTTTACGTAGTTTTTCTACCGCCTCGGCAACCTGGTTTACCGATTTGCTTTGTGCTTTAACTGGGCTGGTTCCGATGCTAATCATGGCTAAAAGGGTAATAAGAAGTACTGCTTTCAGTTTATGTTTCATAGATAATTGGTTTCTATTATGGTAGAAGCCAAGTTATAAGTTTTATTGCGATGGTGAGAAAAATAAGTAAAATGAATGTTTTGCCTCTCCCCAACCCCTCTCCGAAAGAGATGGGCTTAGCAGCTCACTCTCTAACACTCGCGATGGTTAAAAGCAAGTGCCATAAAAACATTTTGCAGTACCGCAATTTAACCCCGACCAGGTACTACCGAACAGGACTTTTTGTCCCCTCTCCTCTTGGAGAGGGCTAGGGAGAGGTCCTGCGCTGGATGCGACATCTAAAAGCGCCGACGTTCCGTTTGTCACTATAGTTTTCTGTTCAACACTCGCGCTCGTTTGCACCGAATGTGGTTATATGGTAACGATTAAATCGTTAATTTACCGCAGCACGCGTTATAAACGCGCGCTATAAAAAAGGGAACTTAATTCCCTCTCCTTCGGAGAGGGCCAGGGAGAGGTCCTGCGCTGGATGCGACATCTAAAAGCGCCGACGTTCCGTTAGTCACTATAGTTTTCTGTTCAACACTCGCGCTCGTTTGCACCGAGTGCGGTTATATGGCAACGATTAAATCGTTAATTTACCGCAGCACGCGTTATAAACGCGCGCTATAGAAACTACTTTATCAGCGCTTCCCACAAAATCTCTACCGGGTGCTGCGCAAGTTTTGCTGTCCCGTCTTTAATCTGGTGGCGGCACGAGGTGCCCGAAGCGGCAATAATGGTTTCATTACTCAACTTACGCACGGTTGGAAATAAAACCAACTCGCCTATTTGCTGCGATACATCGTAATGTTCTTTCTCGTACCCAAAAGAACCGGCCATACCGCAACATCCGGAAGGGATCAGCTTGGTTTGATAATTTGCGGGGATGCTCAACGCATCTGCAATACTCTTTTGTGTAGATAATGCTTTCTGGAAACAATGCCCGTGGATCACTACTTCTTTATGAGCAGGCGTAAAGCGCTTAGCGTCTATCATCCCCCGGCTGGCTTCGCGACTTAAAAACTCTTCAATCGTAAACACGTTCTGCGAAAGTTTTAGGGCTTTCTCCAGGTTATGATTTTCGGCCAGGTCTACATATTCATCCCTAAAGGTCAGTATGGCGGACGGCTCTACCCCTATCAGCGGCGCATCGGCAGTCACCACATCTGCCAGCATACTGATATTCTTGTTGGCTATTTCTGCTGCCTTTTTCACCAGCCCTTTTGACAACCAGGTTCGTCCGCTTTCCACATGTTCCGGTATAACTACCTGGTAGCCGAGCGCTTCCAGCAACTGTACTGCTTTTTTACCAATTTCGGTATCGTTGTAATTGGTAAACTCGTCGCAGAATAAATAAACTTTACGGCCTGTTGTTGTTTTCGTACGTTTTTTGTCCCAGTTGCGCAGCGTAACCGCGCTTACCTTTGGTATGGTACGATCAGGGTGAAAGCCAACGATATTATTAGCCATGCGGCGCAGGAACGGCGTGCTATAGATGAGGTTAAAGCCCCATGGAAGTTTAGAAGCCAGCTCCATCTGCCGGGTAAAATCGCCGATTAATTTACTTCTGAACGGAACGCCGTTTCTATCATAATAATGCTGCAAAAACTCTGCTTTCATTTTGGCAACGTCCACGCTCGAAGGACACTCTGCTTTACAGCCTTTACAGCTCAGGCATAAATCCATCACCTCTTTAATCTCGTGGTGATCGAAAGGCTGCTCATCCTGTTCATTGCTCAGGAACTGGCGCAATACATTCGCCCTGGCGCGGGTGGTATCTTTTTCGCGGCGGGTGGCCATATAGCTGGGGCACATTACGCCCCCGGTTATTTCGCTCTTCCGGCAATCGCCGCTACCCGAACATTTTTCTGCCAGTTTTAAAATGCCACCGTTACCCGAGAAATCAAAAACGGTTTTTCGTTGTGCAGGAGGATTACCCACCTTATGCCGAAGGTTAGCTTCCAACTTGGGGGTATTGGTTATTTTACCTGCGTTGAAGATCTGTTTTGGATCGAAGATGTGCTTTACCTGTTTCAGCAAATCGTAAACTTCTTCGCCCAGCAAACTTGGGATAAACTCGCCACGCAGCCTGCCATCGCCATGCTCGCCTGATAAAGAACCGTTGTATTTTCTGATCAGTTCTACCGTTTCTTCCAGAATGGTACGGAACAAACGGATACCTTCCTCGCTTTTCAGGTCCAGAATAGGTTCTACGTGTAGCTCGCCTGCACCGGCGTGAGCGTAATAAGAAGCCTGCACCTGATGGCGGGCCAGGAGTTCCTGCAAATCGCTGATATAAGCTGGCAGGTCTTCCGGCGCAACCGCGCAATCTTCTATCAGGTTTACAGGCTGCTTTTCGCCGCTGATATTGCGTAGAAGCCCTAAACCAGCCTTACGCACTTCCCATCCGTATTTGGTATCCTGGTTATAAAGTATAGGATAGGCATAACCGGTTCCGGCTGCTTGTAAGTCGCTGATCAAAGCCTCGCACCTGGCCGTTACCGCTTCGCGGGTTGGCTCCATAAACTCCACCATCAGGATAGCAGCGGGATCACCTTCAATAAAGAACCTGTTTTTATGATACTCCGGGTGATTAATGGTAAAATCCATAATGAACTTATCCACCAGCTCAGAAGCCAAGGGTTTATGCTTCAGAGCAACCATGTTTGCCGTAAGCGAATCTTGGATGGAATTACAGTGGATACAGATCAACGCCGTTTCCGTAGGTGGCAGATCCAGCAAGCCGATTTTAACTTCCGTAACAAATGCAAGCGTACCCTCTGACCCTGCCAGCAGACTGCAAAGGTTGAACGACGCGCCACCATCGGCAAAAGGCGCCATTTCTAACAGGCTATCCAGCGCATAACCTGTATTACGGCGGGTCACGGTACTTTTCGGATACCGCTGCCTGATCAGCTCCTGATTATGTTTATCAGAAAGCAATTTGGATAGTTCGCGGTATATCTTATGCTCAAGCAGATTTTCAGATGATTCATCAAGGCTTACTTTTGTTTTGAATATCGCTTCGGAGCCGTCACTTAGAATCACTTTTGCCTCGATCAGATGGTCGCGCACAGCGCCCCATACAATGCTATGCAACCCGCAGGAATTGTTTCCTACCATTCCGCCGATCATGGCGCGACTGGCGGTAGAAGTTTCAGGGCCGAACATTAGCCCATGCGGTTTCAGGTAGTGGTTCAGGTCATCGCGGATGACACCCGGCTGCACACGTACCCATTTTTTTGTTGGGTTAACTTCGATAACCTGGTTAAAATATTTAGAAATATCTACCACAATACCATTGCCAACAACCTGCCCGGCCAGCGAAGTACCTGCGGCGCGGGGGATCAGGGTGAGCCCGCATTCGGCAGCCACCTTTACCAGCAGCTGAATATCCGCAACGTTTTTGGGCAGTGCCACGGCTAAGGGCTTCTCCTGGTATACCGAAGCATCCGTAGAATAAGCCATTAACTGCGTTTGATGTAGTACAGAATTATCGAAATACAATTCGCCGGTGAAGCTGCCCGCGATTGTGTTTAACTGATCAGATAAATGTTGCATAAAGTGCAAATCTTCATCTTTTTATTCTGATTTGAAACCTTATCACGTAAATACTTTGTAGCAATAAAGATCAATGTAAGAATGCTCTTGCTTCGGCTATTAATTTGACACAAAATTGGCGCTAAACACCTGTTTAAAGTTTATCGTGTATTTTTGATTGTTACTGCCTCCTTGTAGCTGAAGTACAACCTGGCCTTCCAACAACCACTTAGCCTGATCAGCAGGTTTACCAGGGGTGGAATTTACTCCTTTTACATAACCATCCACAATAGCCTGGGGACCAAATAAACAAGCCAAACAACTTCTAACAACCACTACTTTTCCTTCCAGCAAATCTGCTTTTTTCAGCTCAAAGCCTGTTCCCTTCATCGGTGCTTTTATAAAAACTGTAGATGTGTAACCATCCGCTTCATTTTTAAACCAAAACAAACGGTATTTACCTGTTTTAAGTTCGCTCCTGTCATTATCAACTAAATCTGCACTTTCCGTAAATAAATAACTGCATGTAGACCCTAATGGGCACGATGTCAGATTATCAGCCGTTATGTTCAACTTGTCCGGATCAACGGTTGAATCTTTCTTGCATGATGATAATGCAATGAACATGATGCCGGCTACTAGCCCCTTCTTATAATTAGGTCTTTTCATATTGTTGAAAGGTTTATAATCATTACGCAACCAGTTTTAACTTCGCTACATCAGGTGAAAATTTATGGCTTTTTTAGCTGTAAATCAGATTACTCCGCAACATTTAAAAAAACTGTACGGCCAATAAAGTATCTTTGGTTCAATCAACCCATGGCTGCGTTACAACTACCTCTGTCCAACCCTGTCGCTATTTTCCTGCTGGTACTCCTGATTATCTTAATCGCACCGCGACTGGTGCGAATGCTGGGTTTGCCGGATATTGTCGGCTTTATCTTATCGGGGATTGCGATTGGCCCCTACGGGCTAAACCTCCTTCAAAAAAATGCTGCTATAGACTTGCTTGCCACCATCGGCCTGTTATATATTATGTTCATTGCCGGCTTACAGCTGAACCTGAAAGAATTTCAGCAAAAGAAAAACCGGGGCTTATTTTTTGGAGTAATGACGTTTGCTATCCCCATCGCCCTGGGTTTTCCGGTTTGTTATTATCTGCTGCATTTGCCACTGCTGGCTACTATTTTAACCACCAGCATGTTCGCCACGCATACCCTGGTGGCCTACCCTATTGTTTCTAAATATCAAGTCACCGGTAACGAAGCAGTCTCTGTAGCCGTGAGCGGAACCATCCTTACAGATACTGCCGTGCTGGTAATCTTCTCGGCCATTCTGGCGGCTCAGCACGGGCAGTTTAATCTTCCGTTCATTCTTAGATTAGTTATTTCGGCCGCCGTATTCGGATTGATCATGTTTCTGGTTATCCCCAAACTTGCGGCCTACTTCTTTAAAAAGTTCGCAGGCGAAGATGGCATGCAATATATTTTTGTGTTGAGCATAGTTTTCGCAGCAGCTCTTCTTTCGCAACTGGCAGGCTTGGAACCCATTATCGGCGCTTTTGTCGCGGGGCTAACCTTAAACCGATTTGTACCCGCCATAGCCACGGCAATGGAGCGTGTACAATTTACGGGCACGGTGTTGTTTATTCCGTTTTTCCTGATCAGCGTAGGGATGCTGGTTGACCTACGTATTTTGTTTAAAGGCCCGGCAGCCTTATTTGCCGCCGCCAGCCTTACCATCACTGCCCTGCTTGGAAAATGGCTCGCCGCCTGGATCACACAAAAAACATTCGCCTATACCCCGCTTCAACGCAGGCTGTTGTTCGGCTTAAGCAGTTCGCACGCCGCCGCTACCATGGCCATCATCCTGGTGGGTTACAAGGCTGGGATTGTAGATGAAAACGTATTGAATGGCACCATTCTTTTAATTGTGGTTACTTGTATGGTAGCATCTTTTGCAACCGAGAATGCAGCCAAAAAATTAACAGCGGCAGCTACAGTTAAAACGGCATGATTGTTACAATGCGGTTTAAAGGTTGATAACGTAATTGCTTAGCTTTACCCTTAACCAAATTATAACCATATCTGATCATGTCTTGCTTAAGAAAAGTACTACGCCGTTTTTGTTTCATTATTGCCGGGTTGCCAGGAGTAGTGGCTGCCGAAGCGCAGGTTGTTAAAGTGAACAGCCCTGAAACTTTTGAAAAAGCTTTGGAAAAAGCAACACCGGGATCGACCATCATCATCGCTAATGGCACCTACACCAACTGGTACGTAGAGGTGAACATCAGCGGAACAGCTCAAAAACCAATAATCATCCGTGGTGAAAGCCAAAACAAAGTGGTGTGTACCGGCGAAGTGCGTAAACCCGCGTTTCTGATCAAAGGCGATTACGTAGAGCTGAGCAACATCAGTTTTCAGAGAGGAAGCATCTACCGGCAAGGGAAAGAATATGGCGTACTGGCCGAACTTCTAAATACCAAACATAGCCGCATCCATCATGTAGCGTGCCAGAACGATACCGCCAAAACGCAATTTATGCCACTGATCATCGTAGGTGGTAATGGGGAGGGTAACCGCGTGGACCATTGCAGTTTCAGGCAGAATATTGATAACCAGGAAATACAAGTGCGCATTTCGAAAGATGAAGTCCCGCAGCGCACCTTGATCGACCATAATGAATTTACAGACAAACCTAAAGTAACCTGGGCCAATTTCAACGGCGGCGAGTGTGTGCAGGTAGGTCAGGACCCCGTATTGCTCGGCAATCAGCAGGCGTTCACTACGGTACGTGATAACCATTTTGTACGCTGCGACGCCGAGCCCGAGGTGATCAGCAATAAAAGCTCGGCCAACCGCTACCTGAACAACCTATTTGAAGATTGTACCGGCGAACTGGTGATGCGCGGCGGACACGATTGCATAATTGACAGTAATAAATTCATCGGAGGCAATGGCATACGCATTAACGGAACCGGCCATACCATCGCATACAATAGTTTTAAAAAGGTAGCCAACCCTATCCGCCTGATGTATGGCATGGCCAATGGCAAGAATACCACCGGTTTTTACATCGCCGCCAGCAATTGCAAAATTGAACATAACCAGATCGAAGATGCGCAAACAGGTATCCTGATCGGCGATAGTAAGGGTGTAGACTGGACGGGCAAGTTCGATACCAAACGTTACCCTTCGCGCACCATACAGGATGTGCCACCAAGTGAAAATCAGATTTCAGACAACAGAATGGTACGGACAGCAAATGAGATTGTACGGAACGATCAATAAGTATTCGCTTAGTTATCCAAAGCTTTGATCTGCTGCAGGTATTGCGGAGGCAGGATGGCATGTTTCAGAACGTGATCGAGCTTTAATCGCTTGCTCACTTTGTAAGCTGCAATAATTTGCCGGATGATCGCCGGGCTTCCCAATGCTAAAAGCTGGGTTACCTGCGGTGGCGAAACTATCTTTTGTACTTCCTTAAGCAGGATATACCGCCCTGCGCCTAAATGCTTTTTATATTGGCGGAACAAGTCGCGCGTGAATTCGCTTACCACCAGGTTATCCTGCAGGTGTTCTTTACGCATCAGCAACCATCTCCGGTAATCGGCAGGCAACCCCTGTATTCCCATACGGTTTCCCACCTTATAGAACACGTTAAAAACTTCTTCCTTCTCTTTATCGCTTAACTGACGCTCCAGTAGTTCGAATGAACGCACCGAATAATCGATCAGCATAAATAACACATCGCGGTAAGCCCAATCTGGTATGTTCATTCCCCGGGCCTGCTCCACCTGTTGGTGTATCGCCGTAATCTGGTCTATCGCCCGCATGGCATCTTGGTATGGAGAAAATACGATCATCCTGGCGTACGCTACGGTAGAAAACAATCGCCCAAGCGGATCGGCAGGGAGTTTGCCGGTAAAGTAAAGCCAGTCGACAGACTTATTCAGGGCGAATTCGGCAGAAGCCCCCGCAAAAATAAACATAATGGTATCTGCACTGCCCCAGATCTTCCTCACCACAGAATCCTTATCCACAAAATAGCTCATCTCTTTTTAAACTTAATCAACAATGGTTTTAGTATCATTTCCTCCCCGGCGCATCTCTTTTGCGGTTTCTATCACCAGAATTGCAACAAAACCCAGGAAGTACGCTACCAGATCGCCCCAGGCAAAATAGCTGCCCATCACCAGCCGAGCAAACGAATTATGTTCCAGCCCGAGCCAGCAGAGCATGTTCATGTACTGCATAAACTCCATAAAGAAGGCCAGTATCAGTACCCCAAGGGCAGCAGGCAAAACCGGTACTTTGAAAACGCTTTTCAGGCTGCAATAGATCAAGATCACCACCAGCAGATCGCCGCCAAACGGCCGGATCACCGCATCATGAAAATAGGCCGCGATCAACACTTCTGTAAAAAACAGCAGCAGGGCTGCAATGAAATAGCTTTTGTTGAATGTCATGATACGTGGTAGTAAGAAAGTTTATTCTCTTTTTGGATGAGTTTATTGGTGCGTTTAAGGGCAGACCATAACGGGATAAAGCAAAATACACCAAAAGAACAATCGATCAGTTGCCAGAAGAACGGGATACCGCGTATGCTGCCTGCAATGAACGCTAAGGGGAGAATCGCTATACAGGCGATCAAACCGAACCGGGTCACCCAGGTATTCTTTACCGGGTCTATCCAGGGGCCAATGAAAAGTACCGCGAACATGATGTGTGCAAAAGCCAGCCAGTCTGTTCCATAATTTAAAAAGGGATATTTTACCTGCGTTTCTGTTAGGGCTGTGTTCACCCGGTGCAGCCACTCCCCTAATAAACCGTTTGAAGGTATTACCTTACTGAGCAATTCCAGTTCGCTTTGCAAGGGGAAGGCAGTTACCCCACTGATGAAAAGCCCCGCAATGACGATACCGATGCGCCACCTTATTGCGGCTAAAGAATGTTGTGCTGTTAAAGTTTCCATTTTATTATACTTTAAAGTACTTTGAAATACAAAGTTTATAGTTAAAAAAATATTACCCTTTCTGTTGCTTAATTAATTGTTCTAATGCTTCCAGATGTTTCTTAAATGCAGCTACCCCTTTTTCGGATGCCTGGTACCTGGTATTGGGTTTCCGGCCAATGAAAGACTTATTCACGGTGATATATTCCTCTTTCTCCAGCGCCTTCAGGTGCGAGGCCAGGTTACCGTCCGTCACTTCCAGCAGTTCTTTCAGCGAGTTGAAATCGTAGCTTTCGTTAGCCACCAGCACACTCATGATCTGTAGCCTGATGCGGTTCTCAAAAGCCTTATCGAAATTACTGAGCGATACTTTCACGGTCGTATTTAAAGTGCATAATGGTGCCGTATATGATGTGCAGCACCCCGAAACCCAATGCCCAGAACAGTAATCCGTAACCGGGCAGCAAGGTAGCTATTAAGCCGAGCAGGATTTCTAAAATGCCAAGCCATTTAACGTCGCCAAAGGTATACTTACTTGCCGAAACTACAGATAGTCCGTAGAAAATTAAACAGCACGGCGCGATCAATTCATAATTACCCTGGCTCAATATCATCAGCGTAAAGCAGCCGCCGGTAACCAGGGGCACCATCCCGGCAAACAGTAAGGCCTTGCTGCTTTGGGTCCAGATGCTTTGCCCCTTTTTGCTTGCTTTACGGTAGCTTAACCATATCGCCGTACCCATAGATATTACTAACACCCCTAACGCCACTGCAACCAGCAACTGCACATCTGCCGGGCCGTTGTTCAGTAACTGGTAAGCAACCCCTGCCCCCGCCAACGCGTAAATGCCTGCCATTACCCCTGCCAGCCCGCTTAACGAAATAAAACGGGTAGAACGCTCCATAATATTCTTGATGGAACTTAGTTCGGCATAAACATCTTTACTTTCCATTTAAAGTACTTTGATTTACAAAGTAAGATAATTTGAAGAAGTTTTACAATGGACTGAAAGATTTTATTTTCACTCATGATTTGCTGACGATTCAATCGGTCTTGGCTTTTTTTTGCACGCGTTACAAATGTGCGCAAGTATTTGATTAGAGGCTTTTAACTTTCAGTAAAACAGAGATGCTTCGACAAGCTCAGCATGACAAGGTGGATAATATTTCTATAATTTGTCACCCTGAGCTTGTCGAAGGGTTGTTTTTCCGGGTCTGTTAGAAACCCCTCCCTAACCCTCCCCAAAGGGGAGAAAGTCTCTAATTATAGCGAATTTGAAATGTGCGCGTAATTATCAATAGGCAATTAAATCGCCTTGGCTTTGTTTGCACGCGTTACAAACGCGCGCGAGTATTTGATTAGAGGCTTTTAACTTTCAGTAAAACAGAGATGCTTCGACAAGCTCAGCATGACAAGGTGGATAATATTTCTATAATTTGTCACCCTGAGCTTGTCGAAGGGTTGTTTTTCCGGGTCTGTTAGAAACCCCTCCCTAACCCTCCCCAAAGGGGAGGATACCTTTAACCAGTAAATTATCTCGCGCATTTGAAATACGTGCGTAACTTTTACTGACTTTTGAATCGTCTGGCGTATGTACGTGCATTACGGCCGACCGCAAATTTGCTAGTTTCTTTAAAAAACTGTCAAAATAATGGCGGTAAACCTAACTTAAAAGTTAGCAAACCTATGGCCGGGGCGGTAAATGTGGCGAATGTGGTAAACACGGTGAATGCGGCAGACGTGGCGAACTGGTTTTTGCCAGCCAGGCAGGCTTTCGTTATTAGTCATTGATCATTGGGTCATTGGTCATTAATCATTAGTCAACAAACAAAGTGTGCCCGTATCGCGCGAATTTGAAATGCGTGCGTAATTACAAGTTGACGATTGAATCGTCGCTGCTTTTTTGCACGCGTTACAAACGCGCGCAAGTGACATCAATAGTCATTAGTTATTAGTCATTTGTCATTGTCCTATCGCGCGCATTTGAAATGCGTGCGTAATTATAAGTTGACGATTAAATCGTCGCTGCTTTTTTGCACGCGTTATAAACGCGCGCAAGAGTGTCCAAACAAAACACCCTATTATTGAATTATAAAAACAGTTATGGAAAGATTCGAAATAACCGTTGTAAGGGATAAAGAGATCATGCGCTTCCAGGTGGCAGACTACCTGCACCAGGAAGGCGAACATTGTAAATTCGAAGTGTACAATAACGGCGATTTTATTGCCAGCTTTCAGCCCGATGCACACCAATTTTTGCACGTATGCAAGAACCCGGGCAAATTGGACGAAGAAGTGCTGCACCTGATTGCCGACCAATTAGAGTTGCTACCGCACGACGGCAGGCGGGATGATACTGAATTGTTAAAAGATCAGGACTAAAGTTCCGCTGATGATAAGCACTGCCCCGATAGCGTTTTTCCAGGTCAGCGGTTCACCCAGGAAAATGACGGACAAGGCAATGGCCAGTGCAACGCTCAGTTTATCCACCGGGGCCACCTGCGAAACCTCGCCTAACTGCAAGGCCCTGAAATAAAATATCCATGACAGCCCGGTTGCCAGTCCGGAAAGGATAATAAACGTCCAGTTGGTTTTGGTGAGTGTGGCAATTTCACTGGCCTGGTTTTTAAAAATCACTATCGCCCAGGCGGTGATCAGGATCACAACCGTACGGATAGCCGTAGCCAGGTCTGAGTTGACACCCTTAATTCCAATTTTAGCAAATATTGCCGTCAGCGCAGCAAACAGCGCCGAAAGCAAGGCATAGATCCACCACATGATGTAAAATACAAAAAAGCCCATACAACGCTGCATGGGCTTATAAATATTGTTCCTGAAAATTACTTGTTTGGCTGCGGGGTCAAGCGCAGGTATGGCTTTACCTCGATGTGGCCTTTAGGGAACTTCGCAGGTATTTCCTCATTCTTAATACTTGGTACAATCACTACGTTTTCGCCTTCTTTCCAGTCGGCCGGAGTAGCTACGCTGTAGTTGGCGGTTAATTGCAAAGAGTCGATCACGCGCAGGATTTCCTGGAAATTACGGCCGGTAGACGCCGGGTAAGTAATAATCAGTTTAATAGTTTTATCCGGCGCGATGATGAACAATGAACGTACTGTTGCGGTAAGCGAAGCATTCGGGTGGATCATGTCATAAGCTTCGGCAATTTCGCGGTTTTCATCGGCAATGATCGGGAAATTAACTTCTACGTTTTGCGTTTCGTTAATGTCCTTGATCCAGCCTTTGTGCGATTCTACCGAATCAACACTCAACGCCGCCACCTTTACATTGCGCTTGTCAAACTCTTCTTTCAGCGAAGCTGTACGGCCAAGCTCGGTGGTACAAACCGGTGTATAATCGGCAGGGTGCGAGAATAATACGCCCCAGCTATCGCCTAAAAATTCGTAAAAATCTATTTCCCCTTCAGAGGTTTGCGCTTTAAAGTTTGGCGCTTTATCGCCTAATCGTAAACTCATAACTTTATTATTTAGTTGATGGTAATCGGGTTGATGTTCGCCAGCAAATATAAAATAAGCGATCAAAAAGTCTACAAAATCAGTAGAATTATTTCAAGGATATGACGCGCGGATTAAACTCCTTTAATTGCCGTTCAAACGCCCCCGGTATTCCTTCAACGCCCGCACAATAGACTGCACAATGGCATTCTGCCCCTCGGCTGAATTCAAGTATCCCTCCTCGTCTACATTATTAATAAACCCGGTTTCCACCAAAACGGCAGGCATAGCGCTGTGCGCCAGTACCAGTACCCCCTGCTCTTTTACCCCCAGGCTATGGCGGTTGTCATTCTCCTTCAACTCGTCATTCACCAGCGTACCGAACAGGATACTTTGTTTGCGGTACTTCAGCATGTAATTATTCAGAATAATGGCTGCCGCAGGCGAAGTAGGATCGTAATCGCTGTACTTGGTTTTGTAATCCTTCTCAATAAAAATAGAAGCATTCTCGCGGATGGCCTCGCGCTGCTCGCCGCTACGATGGAAACCGTAAACCAGCAACAATACGCCTTTATCTTTCCCATGAGCATAAGGCGATGAATTACAGTGAATAGAAATATACAGTTGCCCACGGTTGCTATTGGCAATATGGGCGCGTTCATTCAACGGGATGAAAACGTCTGTCTTGCGCGTCATGATGGTACGCATCTCCGGCATCTGATCGTTAATGGCTTTCTCCAGTTTTAAAGCGATGGATAAGGCCACGTTCTTTTCAACAGAAAATGCACCATGCGCACCGGGATCTTTACCGCCATGCCCGGCATCTATCACAATCGTGTTAAAACGATATTGGGTGGTATCGGTTCGGGGCTTAAACGCACTCAGTAAAACACCAAGAAAAAGAAGTATAAAGGTTAAAGGATATAAGCGTTTTTTACTTTCCGTCATTTCTTAATAGTTGTACAAAAATGGCATAAAAAATTAGTTAACAAAGCGATTTACAGCATAATTACCGTCACAAGCAACTCCCATCCCGAAGTTCCAAAGCATGATGCTACTTCAGCAGCACACGGGTAGCACCATAGCCGAATTTCTCTTTCTGGGCATCCATAAACGTTTGCACTTTGGGGTGTTTGCTTAGCTGCTTATGCAGCTCGTGCCGCAATATGCCGTTACCCGCACCATGTATAAAAACAATGGCAGGTAATTGGTGAACAATTGCTGCATCCAGGCTTTTACGGAAATGGTTCAACTGAATGTTCAAAATTTCGCTGCTGCCGAGAAACTGGTAATCGTTACGCAGTTTTTCTATATGCAGGTCTACTTCGCTATTTGGCCGTTCCAGGCTCACTTTTTCTTCTGCCGGTTTAAAAAAGCTTTCTTTCAGTTTTTCGGGGTCTATTTTTAACTCGGGCTGGTCGAGGCGGAAAAGCCATCCACCCTTATTTAAAACAGGTACCTGCTTTTTAGCGCCGGAGAAATCCTTCGCTTTAAATTTTTCCTCAAAACGGATGGCAGCGGGGCGTTTTACGTTATACGGTGTGTAGAATATCACCTCGAGATCGAAATTAGGCCAAAGTTGCAGATCACCCAGTTGTGCGGAGTAGAATTTAACGGACGATGTGGGTTCAACAATACCTGAAAACTCGCCCTTAAATACCTGATCCTTTTGCGTTGTTAACGCAGCAAGTAGTTTAAACGAGGTTTGGTTAACTAGATGAAAATGTACCACGGATTGCGCACGTTCGTCAGGGATGGCGGCAAGAAATACACCTTCCTTAACAAATGCTGCGGGGACGGTACCGGTTATATTTGTATCCTCTGCCTTAGCCTGCCCTTTAGCGGCGTGTCCGTGTACAGCCGTTACCTTCGAAGCCAGTACCGGTATCTCAAAGTCATCATCTCCGGTTACGCCAATCATCTGGTCGTCAAAAATCCGCGTTACATATCCTTCACGGTTTTCTTCAACAAACCTTACAAAATCACCTAATTTCCATTTCATTGGCAGCAAAGTTAACATTTAACTTAAACCCGTATAGCTGCTAATGGCAGCACCGATTTTTTCAACCACCTCATCATCAAGGGCACCCTCCTGTTGCTCCCAGCATTCCGGCTCGTCGCAGGTTTTAGCGAGCGTTCCCAAATGCTCATTACCTGAAACAACAATATATTGATCAGTACAGGGTACTACCAACATGTTTACGTAATCACCGGTATCGTATAGGTCTACTTCGATATGGAATGATTCTTCGGGCGCTTCGCCAGGTTCATTTTCAAATTCGTCTAAGTAATCTGTCATTAGCAGCTTAACAAATAAAAAGCAGATGGGTTGTAGCTGGTTTCTTTTTTAAAAGGAAGTGCCGGGGGTATCACGAGTTAAAACAATTAAACATCCTTCGGCGTTTGACCGTTGACTATACATCCAATATTCTTTTCGCTCTCACTTGATTTAAAATATAAAACGTCATCATTATGAAAAACGACTTTCTTCCCCCCGATCCTACTACCCCAAGGGAACTATTAATTTACTATCTGAACCGGATCTATGATGGTAAAACTTATATTAAAGACTGTGTCCCGGTACTGAAAGGCATTACCAACCATAAGACCCTACAGCTGGCGCTTGACGAAATGGTGGAAGATGTGCACAAGCAGTTGAACCGTATGTCGGACATTTACGATTTGCTGAATGAAAAACCTGCAAAAGTAATTGATACGCCGATGAGCAAATTAATTAAAAATGCCTGCGAACTACGTAATACTAAGGGTACCGATATCTTGAACGATGTTGATATTATGATCCATATGCAGTTGGTAGAGCATGTAAATATCATTTCTTACCGTATGATGAAAAAGCTAGCCACTTCATTAAAATTGCCGCAGGTAGAGCAATTACTGATCGAATGCTTTGATGAGTCTAAAGAAGACGACCAGTTATTCAAGGCCATCACGGACGAGTACCTGTCAGAAAAAGTATAAAAAAGAAAAGCCGGGCTTAACAGCCCGGCCTTCATTCATAGTCATTTAATACCCCTATTAAAATAACTGCACAAAACAATGAAAAATTCCGTTGAAAAACAACTTCTGGTTAAAATTTCCTGTTTTTAGCTGTTATATTTAACAGCGCATTAATTTATTACGACTGCTGTATAGAGCTATTCCACTCATTAGCTGTGCTTTTAACTGCATCTTTAGCATCATTTACTTTGCCTTGAGCAGCGTCTACAGCCTGATCGCGCAGGTCTGTTGCATCACCAACAATGTCGCTAAACTTATTTTTGGCTTTATCTACCACGTTTGAGCTGTATTGCTTAATGTCATCAACGGTAGTCTGCGCCTGATTTTTAGCTTTGTCGAATAAATCGTTTACATAATCGGCAATGTCTTCCCTTAACTCTGAACCGCTTTCGGGAGCAAGTAATAAACCTATTGCCGCACCTGCTGCAGCTCCGATTAAGAGGGCTGCTATTACTTTTGATTGATCTTTCATGTTTCTATACTTTTGAGTAGATGAATTATGTAGTTAACAATGAGAGCGATGTACGGTTTGTTAAAATATAAAAAACGCTAAACCAAATACGATTAGTTCGCAGCTTGCAGCGCAAAACAAAACGCAGAACCAGATTTCTTTTCGCTGCTCACCCAGATACGGCCCTCGTGCCGGCGAATAATTTCCGAAGCTACGTATAAGCCGATGCCAAAGCCAGAGAAAGTCTGTTCGTTGCGGCCCTCTACCCGGTAAAACCTATTAAAAACTTTATACTGCTCATCTTCGTTGATGCCGATCCCATAGTCCCTTACGGTAACTATCACTTCGTTATCCACCCTGCCAAGGTGCACATCGATACGATCTGCTCCAGGTGAATATTTTACGGCATTGGTTAAAAAATTAGTGATCACCTGCGCAAGGCGGTCACGGTCGGCATTTACTTTTAGTTCGCTTTCTTCGGTAAATACAATATCGTGCTGGGTTGTGGTATGCTGTACTTCATCAATGGTTTCACGAAGCAGTTCGTTCAACACAAAAACCTCTTTGTTCAGGCTCAGTCGGCCGCTTTCTATCTTGGATATATCCAGCAAATCTGTGATCAGCCTGGTCAGCTTATTGATCTGCTTATTAACCGTCGTGAGTGATTTCTGAAGAAATTCGTCATCGGTATCATTTTTATACATGCTGATCAGCAATTGTACGTAGGCTTTAATAGAAGTGATGGGCGTTTTTAGTTCATGGCTGGCCATCCCGATAAACTCGTTCTTCATCTCTTCAGATTCTTTTCTTAACGTAATATCGGTGCAGGAGCCAACATAACCGGCAAACTTGCCTTCAAAAGTATAATAAGGCTTACCCGTAGCGGCTACCCATTGTAACCGTCCGTCCGCACGTTTTATCCTGAAATCAATCTCGAATTGTTTACGGGTGTTAAAACCGCTGATGAACCAGCTTATGACGTTTTCTCTGTCTGCATTCACCACACATTCCAGCCATCCTTTCCCCAAGTGTTCTTCGGGCGGTTTGCCTGTCCAGTCTACCCATGTTTGGTTTACAAAAGTCACGTCTGCATGGGTATCAATCATCCATAAACCTGTGGCAGCAGCATCGGTAATATTCTTCAGCAGCAACTGATGCTCGCCTACCTCGCGATTCCGCAATACGCGTTCGGTGACATTATAACCCTGAACTATTACGTAAGTCTCGTTTTCGGCTAACTGATAAGGCCATGCCACCCAATCGAACCAGATGGTTCCGGTTTTTCCAACTAACGGTGTTTCGTAACGATAAAGCGTTTGCCCGGTGCGTCTGATCTCGGCTACAGATTCCTGAAAGTCGACCTGATTTGGAAATTCAGCACCATTACGCGATTCGATACCCGACATTAGCGTATGAAAAGCTTCATTTGCTTTTATAACGGTGCCATTGGTGATATCAAAAACAGCAGTAAGACCAGGATTCTGCATTAGGGCTGCGAACTGATCTGTCTGTGTTTCTTTATATGGCGAATTGCCTGATTCTAATATCATAGCAGTTGTAACTTAGGTTTGACATTTCTTACGACCGGAGTTTTCGTTATTAGGCAACTGCAATTAACTTATTAAACACTCAATTTTAAAATAAAGTTATAATATTTAATAAAATAGAAAAAACTTAACTTAAGAAAAACAAAGATATTGCCAATGCAATTCTTCGTTGAATAACTTTATTATTGCGTGTAAAACAATAAGCGTTTGAAAAAACTGTTACTTTTGAAGTTAAACTTAAAAAATGAATAAAGCAATTATCGCCGCGCTGTTTTTTACAACCTTTACTGTAAAAGCATTTTGCCAAACAACCATCCCTGCTAAAGAAGCGGCAAAACATATTAATGAAACGGTTACCATTTGTGATAAGATTGCCGATGGCAGATACTTCGCAAACTCGCAGACAACTTTATTGAACGTGGGAAATGTGCATCCTAACGAATTGCTGACACTGGTAATAAAAGGCGACGACCGTAAGAAGTTTGAACAGGAGCCCGAAAAATTTTTCCTGAACAAAAAGGTTTGCATTACCGGTAAGATCATTGATTTTAAAGGACGCCCGGAAATTGTAATTACGGAAGCTTCGCAGATTACGCTGGCTAAAGATTAAGCAAACCGTGGTCAAATAAGATCAGCCCGCCCCAGATCAGGATAAATAACAGACTGCTGAGCACCGGCGAAAGATGCTGAAGCATACGGTTAAACAGGTTGGTATAAACTAAAGGGAATAGCCGTTCTTCTTCGGGCCCGTGGTTATAATTACAGTTCAGTTTATGCATCTGGATGAGCGACGCAATGACATCCCCGAGTATGAACAGGGATATCAGGAAACCAATAATCGGGATAACCATTGCCAGGTTGCGTTCCTGCGCCAGCAGAAAAGCATTGGGTGCCTTTACAACAACCGTCGCGCTGTAGATACCAAACATAAAAGCCTGGCTGTTATTTAACCAGATGAGCCGCAGACCGATAGACAGATGATAATGGTTGATCTGGCCGCGGCTGGCGATATACAGTTCTGATACGGGTTGATTATTGATATTTTCTGCGGCCATCGCAGTTTACAACAACCCGCAGTGTGAAGGGTTTTAAATACGTTCAGATGGTTAAAATAGTGATGCTTTGATATTAAGCGTGAACTCTGATTTGGATACCACATCGCAGATCTTAGCATCCAGTTCCAGTACAGATTGTTCAATCATATCGAAGTAGGGAAACAGCTTCTCTGGCGATTCATATTCCACCTTAAGCAGTTCAAGTATACCCATCAGCGAAGCTACCGGGCGGCGGATTTCATGCGACTGCATCAGGGCAATACGCTGTAGGGCTTCATTTTTCAACCGTAACTCTTCTTCGCCGAACTTCCTGACGGTAATATCAGATGCGTTTATGGCTACGCCGATCACCTGCTCGTTACGTACCACCGGCATAAAATAGGTTTCCATCCACGTGAGTTGTTTACCTGGGCTCATTAATTTCCACTCCTTAATTGCGTCGCTGCCTTTCACCGCCTTCCTAAACTCCTGTACAATAATCTTATTACTTAACTTATCCAGGTAACTGGTCACCAGGTCGCCTGCATACAAGTGCTTCCCGGTAACACGGTAAATAAAACGCTCGGCAGAACGGTTATGCGCTATCACCCGCATATCGGTGTCTATCAGTATAAAGATATCTTTAGAGGTGTTGAAAAAAGCCTTCAACTGAATATCCGCGGCCTCTATCAGCTTTTTCTGCTCCAGTGTTTCCTCGTGCTTTACTTCGAGTGACTCCAGGCTCAGGCTAAGCTCCATCAGGTTCACCACCTGTCTCGATAGTATTTTCAGTGAATTTCGTTGTGCTTCGGTTAAATCCTTTGGCTCTACATCCAGCACGCAAAGGGTACCGGCATTATATCCGTCGCGCGTGGTCAGGTTTGCACCTGCGTAAAATTTAATATGCGGGGCTTCGAGCACTACCGGGTAGGTTTTAAACCTGTCGTCCGTGCGGGCATCGTTAACAATCAGCAGGTCTTCCTGCACAATGGTGTATTTACAAAAAGAGGCCTCGCGCGTATTGCGGTCAGTAGCTACGCCCCTGGAAGCAATAAACCATTGTGTATCGTCATCTATCAAGGTTATCAGCGCTATGGGGGTCTGGCAAATATCAGCCGCCAGGTCCACAATATCGTGCAGATCCTTTTTTATATTCTCACTAACGTTCATTAACCGTGCGGTATGTAATACACGGGCCTTTTCATTATTTTTCATTAATATCAGAGACCAAAGAGCGTTTATCTAAATTTTCCTATCCCGGCTAAAAAAATACCCTTTACGGCTGCCTTCAAAGCAAGTAAAAGCGCTACCAGCTCTAACAAATTACCTGTTTAAAATAAGATTAAGGCTCCGTATAAAATAAATTACACAATAATTAATTATTGATTAAACATTTTTGAAAAGCCGTGGTATTATTATTAACCAATAATAAACCAATGAAATATGCGATCATTTGCGGTAGCAACCTGTTTGTAGCCGACCGACCTGTAATTACCTTTATTGAAGACGGACAAAGCACCGAGGTGCTACATATACATAGCCTGGGGAATAAACAACACGCCATTTCCGACATCAGAAGGACGATCATTAACACCAATCTGACCGACCTTGACGGGCACCAGATCATGTTATCGGACCAGGACTATTACCACAGCAATTACCGGGTAAAACGAGACGAGCACAGCGTTTCTGTTACCAACCTTGACGGAGATATTGTATTGGAAATTACTTATATTGGTATTGCCGAAATGGAGAAATTACCCGAAAGCGTTTGCGCACGTTTAAAGGCACTATCGCCGGCACAGATCATACGCATCAAAGGCGATTTCATGATCGGCGAGCACCACATCACCATAGACAATGAAAGGATGTTTGTGGACGATGAAAGCTATAAGGAAGCGGTGCAGACTGATAAGGACGGCATAAAATTAAGCTGTACAGGACTGTTGGTTTAACTATAACGATGGCAACATTTTCAGAATTAGTTAGTGATACAAAACCGGTTTTAGTAGATTTTTCTGCCGAATGGTGCGGGCCATGTAAAACTATGGCGCCTATACTAAAACAGCTGAAGGAAATGACGGGCGATAAGCTGCGCATTTTAAAGATTGATGTGGATAAGAACCCCCAAACGGCTGAAAATTATCAGATACAAGGGGTTCCTACTTTGATATTATTTAAGAACGGGCAGGCCAAGTGGCGCCAGTCTGGTGTGATACCTGCTGCGCAACTTAAACAAATCATCGATCAATATATTTAACCTTTAGTAGAGTTATTAACACCCGCTGTCTAAAACTGGTTAATAACCAACCGTTTAGTGTTGAAATATACACAAAACCAGATAGCGAAATAATTTGTCGTTATAATAAAACCATTTTCATTTCTTATGAATCCGTTTTATAAACGACTTTTTACATTCGGTGAACTGGTACAGTATTTCGGCCGGATGAACCACGTGAACTACGAAGACTATTTCGAGATAGAGCATCCCGGTCATCCCGTATTTATTCACGGCGACAGGGTGAAACCACGTTTAAATTTCACCAAACCTTGCCCGCGTAAAGAACGCGCCAGGATAATGGGTATTTTTAACGAGTGCTTTGGCTGAAAAGCCTTGCTTATGCTATTGTTTCGGTAAACATATCCGGCAGGCGCTTGTTGCCTGTAAGCATGCGTTTACTCATCATCACCGTACCTACTATAGTTTTTCTATGGACGTGCGCCCTTACATGCCTGGCGCAATTTAACGATACTACCCATTACTACACTAATTTTACATCTACCGGTGCCATTAACCGCACGCAAGACGGCAGCAGTTACCTGTTAAACAATGCTTTCCGTTTCAGTGAGAAAAAGAAAAGCATTGCACTGAACTTTAACAACAACTGGGTTTACGGTAGAAGCAATGATGACCTTACCAATAACGATTTTTCTACTTCCTTAGATTTCAACCTTTACAAAAGCATCCCGCACTTTTACTATTGGGGCCTGGTGAATTATGTAACCAGTTATTCGCTGAAAATCAATAACCAGTTTTTAGGGGGAGTTGGCGGCGCATACAACCTGATTGACAAGAAAAACATAATGCTGAACCTGAGTGACGGCGTTTTATATGACCGCGGGGACTTGTTTATTGCCGACGACATCCGGGATAATTACCACACCTTCCGGAATTCTTTTCGCCTGTTATACCGCTTTGTGATTAAAGATATTGTAACGCTTGACGGCAGCAACTTTGTGCAGAATTCATTTTCGAGGCGAAATGATTACATCATCAGATCTACCACCAACCTTTCCGTCAGGATCAGGAAATGGTTAAGCTTTACCACTTCTTTAAATTACAACCGCATGAACCGTACCCATAGCGAAAACACGCTGTTGAACTACGGCCTCACTATCGAAAAATACTTTTAAGGGGATTCTATGGTGATGAACTGCCGCTCATGCACTTCTACTGTAAAAAAGGATTGATTAAAGGGGATATATACCGACACGCTATACAGATCGCTCTGGTAAACACGAATGTTTTTAGTATCATCCGCCCCCTTAAAACACAACGGGTAACCGTATTTGGTAATCTGGGTCAATATTTCATTAATGTGCTTTAACGAAGTAGTGGTATAACTGATCACGCGCAGCATCCGGCCATCCTTATTTGGCGACCCCATACCGGTAGTAACCGTTTCACGGAAACCATCGTATTTATTCTGATATCGACTGATGGGGTGCCCCGAAGTAAAATCTGTCGACAGGAATTCGAACTTCTTACCAACCGTTAAAAACTGGTTGATCTGTTCTGGCGGAGCGCTTACCAAACTCAGCAGATCCGGAAAGTTAATGTGTTGCGCCTGAACCCTGGATAGTCCAAGTATCATCAGAAAAGACAAAACAGCAAAAACCTTCTTCATTTTGGAAATAGCATTCAAATATACATAATCTTGCCGAATGCTTTATTGGCCGGGCCGATACTTCTTCTCTGCATGTTGCAGTACATCGTCCTTATAAAACCATACGTCTTTAAATTTACCATCAAGATAGCCTTGCGCCTGGTCTGTAAAATGCGGTGAAGAAGGGTCTGATGATTGCCCGCCAGTTACAATACTTCTGGCTTTAATTTTCTTACCAAACTCTACCACGGCTACAAAACTATTACCAGAATAGCCATAACGTTTTTGCGTATTGGGTTGCGTACGGCTTACAAAAGAAGGTAACTGACCAAATGTACTGGCCGTGTAAGCCACCGGTAGACTGGGCTTCTGGTCATCAAAAACACCATCAGCAGGCCTTTGGTAACGGTTGATATCACCCCATTTCACTTCCCATGTACCAAACCTGGTTTTAAGATTGTCGGTTGCCTGCTGCAAATAAGCTAATAACTGCTTTGGCGGCATGGTTTGCATCAGCTGTTCCACACGTTGGGTCTGAAAAGTACCGGCTGCAACAGAGGCTGGCCTCGGCAGATCTTTCATCACCAGTGTCCCCCATTCTACAGCCAGTGTAGTAGCTACAGAATTTACGGCGGCATACTTATCCCATTGCTGCAAAGTCTTTACGGCATCAGTAAAAGGTTGTTTAACCGAATCCGGCGCAGCCTGGTAAGCCTTAAACAATGGCGGCAGCAATACATCAAAAGCGGCCAGATAACGGGTATAGCTTCGCGCAACCAGTTCATCCATGGTAAGTTTTACTGTTCCGCTAAATATCTTTTCTGCCAGCGCTCCCCTGAAATTCTCCCCATCCGGCCCCATGTATTCCGGGTAATTTGCTTTTTTGGGACTGGCAGTGCCGGAACAGGTAAAAGGCGTGGCGTTGCAGTTTTGTATAAAACCGGTAGACGGATTATACACATGGATTATTTCGTCTAAACTATGCAGGTCATCCCATTCGGTATCTTTGATTGTTCCATCAACAGGCTGCGTCCAGTCATACGCCGGGTTTCTTTTCGGCATGAAGTTTCCGTACCAGAACGCAATATTTCCGTCTGCGTCTGCGTACACCGTGTTGTTACTGGTATTTGCCCGGATACCCATTGCGCCTTTAAAATCAGAGAAAGACTGCGCGCGCGTAATTAACCACGATTCAGCCAATGCCTCATCCGAACGGTTGTTTGCTTTTAAACTCAGCCATTGCCCGTTCCGCAAAGCAATGATCGGTCCGTGTTGGGTATAATAGCCTTCAAATTCGCGCTCCAGTAGTTTACCATTTTCCAGGTACCGGATCAGGATTGTCCTCTGCTTCATTGGCCTTTTCTTGCCCTTATACTCATAAAACCATTTACCGTTTTGCTGGCTGACCTTTTCAACGTAAAGATCCGCTACGTCTGCGTAACTGCTGGTGTGCATCCACCCGCAAAAATTATTGAAGCCCTGGTAGACGAAAAACTGCCCCCAGGTAATCGCGCCGTAGGTATTTGTTCCTTCGTCGCTCACCAGTTGCGCCTCGGTACGAAAATAAAAAGGCACATGAGGGTTGATATACAACATCGCCTTACCGCTTGCAGACCGTGAAGGCGCAATGGCAAAACCATTTGAACCGATCTCGCGCTCGTTCAGCAGCGCCGTAATATCATCAGAAGGCCGGGATCTGGTCAGGCCAACTTTTTCTTCCTTACCATAAAAAGCCGCTGTTTCAGAAACAGTTGCGCCACCAAAATCTGTGGCGGCCACACTACCATCTGTATACATCAGCGGGAACCAGGGCTCAAAGCGCTTTAAAACCAAAGGCTTTACTTCCGGATGCTTATACAGATAATAGTTCACACCATCGGCAAAGGCATTGAGTAAATCTCTCATCCATATGGTTGCCTTACCGTAATCTTTTATGGCGTCTGCGGTATCTGCAATCAACTGCATCTGTAGATCTTCAAAAACGCGCGACTTTCCATCTACCTCGGCCTGCCGTCCCATCTGGTATAAATAATTACGCTCTATCGCCTTGAAATTATCCTCGCATTGGGTATACATCAGGCCAAAAACAACATCGGCATCTGTACGGCCATAGATGTGCGGCACGCCATAGTTATCCCGGATGATGTTCACCTGCGCGGCTTTGCTTTCAAACCGTTTAATTTCATCTTTCGAAAAACGCTGTGCATGCGCAAAAAAGGGCAGCAAAGCCAATAGCGGCAATAACTTTTTCATCGATTTAAGTATAGCAAAAATTATAAGCCAAGAGCAAGTTCTATCGCTTTCCCGGCATGGATTACAGTAGTATCAAATAGTATCACATCGGTGTCCGCAGGTGTGATCAGCAACCCAATTTCGGTACACCCCAAAATTACCCCCTCTGCACCCCTGGCGACCAGTTCGTTTATTATTTCAAGATATTTGCTGCGCGACTCCGGACTAATGATGCCTTTGGCCAGTTCGGTGTAAATCACCTCATGAACCACCAAGCGTTGCTCATGCTCCGGTATCAGCAGTTCTATCCCATGCGCTTGTATACGGCTCTTCAGGAAATCTTGTTCCATGGTATAGCGGGTACCTAATAAGCCTACTTTTTTAAAACCCTTTTTAGTAATGGCTTCTGCGGTGGCGTCGCCGATATGAACAAGCGGAATACGAACGGCTTGCGCCACCTGATCAGCTACTTTATGCATGGTATTTGCGCAGATCAATACCATGTCTGCACCGGCTTTTTCTAATGATTGCGCTGCTGTAACCATCATCTGGGCAAGTTCATCCCAGTTACCTTCACGCTGTAGGCGGGATATCTCTTCGAAATCAACGGTGTAGAGAACAGACTTGCAGAAATGCAGCCCGCCTAAACGCTGGTTAATTCCGCGGTTAAGAAGTTGATAATAAACAACGGAACTCTCCCATGACATCCCCCCGATCAGGCCTATAGTTTTCATAATAGACCAATTTAAGACATCCGTCTCGATAATACAATGCCCCGAAAGTCTTTTCGCCAGTCTGTTATTCTTTTAAAGCTTTCCGGATGGTGGTATAAGCTTCTTCTGCTCCCTGCCGTTTCAGCACTTTAAATTTTTTACCGGCTTGTTCATTGTAATTTTCGAAGAAGCGCTCTATTTGCGTGATAATCCCTTCGGGTAAATCATCGATGCTTTGATGATCTTTGAAAAGATGTGAAACTTCAGGAATACCCAGGAAGCGGTCGTTGCGAACTGTCTCGCCGTTCTCTTCGGTTTGCTCTGCCATAATACCCCCGATGATACGGCAATCCATACAACAACCGGGGAAACTTTTGATCTCCGAGATCACAATAATATCCAGCGGATCGCCATCCTCGCCCTTGGTACCGGGCATAAAGCCAAAGTCAAACGGGAATACCAACCCAGCGGGCATCACCTTTTTCAGCTTGAAACACTGCATTTCGGGCTCATAATCATACTTATGGCCGCTACCTTTCGGGCTTTCTATAATGGCGGTTATACTATCCATACTCACATTGCTTTACAACTTTTAAGAACATTTATAATACCGCCATGTTTCTGAAATATTAACCAATTAGAAAATGATTTTCAAAAGAGCATTAACTGGCGCTATAAGTGGCACTACTTTAATGACTGCCTTTAGTTATGCTGTCACCAAAGCAACCGGTAAGAATTTCATTGAACCGGTAATCCTTGGCGAATTGCTTCACCGCATTGCGCCGATAAAAAAGCCTGCGTCAAAGATCATTGGTTGGACAGCCCATTATGGCGTAGGCCTGTTCTTCGATCTGTTTTATGAAGAATACCTGCAAATCAGAAGAACCAGCCCCAACCTGATGAATACCGCCTTGTTAGGCAGTATCAGCGGGCTTACAGGCATCGCCGTATGGCATGCTACTTTTAAAGCGCACCCAAACCCGCCTGGGGTAGACTTAAAAAATTTCTATAAACAATTATTCATTGCCCACCTGGTATTTGCCGTGGGGACTGCTCTGATGCGAAAAGCAATAGATAAAAAGAATGATGTGCATAAACCATTCCCGCAACCATTATCTGACAACGCAATTGTTTAAAAATAAAATAAATATGGAGCGCAAAAGTGCAGACCTGCTAACGAACGAAACAGAATGCCCCGTACCAAACGGCATTCTACTCGTAATAGGCGGTGCGGAAGACCGCGGGCAGGACGAGCAAAAATATCAAGGCAATAATGTACACATGGAGGTGCTGCAGACTTTTGTAGACCTGATGGACAAAGAGCAGCCCCGTATAGAATTAATTACCTCTGCCAGTGATGCCGATGTGAACGAAACGTACAAAGAGTACCAGGAAGCTTTTATAAAATGCGGTGCAGGCAATGTCGGTCATATCAACCATAATAAGTTTGAAGAAGTAAATTTTGAAGAACTGGAACAACGCTTACGCGAGGCCGACGGGATTTTTATTGCAGGGGGTGACCAGTTGAAGCTGACGTCTATTTATGGCGGAACTAAACTGCTGATGTTGCTGAAGAACCGATACATCTACGAGAAATTAGTGATAGCCGGAACCAGCGCAGGCGCGATGGCGCTTTCAACGCCGATGATTTACGCAGGAGTAGGACGTGATGAAATGATTGCAGGTAATGTGAAAGTAACTACTGGGCTGGAATTCCTGAAAGATATTTGCATCGATACACACTTTGTACACCGTGGTCGTTTTGTACGCATATCGCAGGTAATTGCCGAGAACCCAACCAGTATCGGCATTGGTATTGAAGAAGATACCGCAATTATTGTCCGTAACGGCACAGATATGGAAGTGATCGGCTGCGGCGTAATCATTGTCATTAACGCCCGGCATAGCTACGGCTCTACCATTGCCGATAACCGGGAAGAACTGCTGACGATCCGCGGTTTAGAAGTAGACATTTTGGCAAAGGGCCAGCATTACCAGTTTGACCAGGTGAACCCGCCCCATCATTAAAAGTTGTGGTATTTAACAGAGTGCTTTTAAAGGAAGCTCTATTTGTTTGAGGCACGAACCAGTTCCCCTTTTTGTGCATCACGAAAGCCGTCGTGTATGCCTCTTGTAAAATCGCCCCAATGCGCTAGCAAAGAATAAAGCAATACAACGAGGATCACGCGCCAGAATATTTTTCGTTTCTCCATTTTTGATAATAACAACCTAATATACCGTTTTCAGTCATCATTTACTAATTCACATCTTTTAAAACTGTAACAAAAACCAAAGGTTTAATAATTATAGTAACAAGTAAAGACATGAAGGATAGCAGCAGTGGTTACTTTGAAGTAGCGCCAGGTGTATATGGCTTAAAGATCATCTTCGTCAATATTTATATGGTTGCCGGTGCAGATGGACAATGGGTGTTGGTCGATGCCGGCATCATGGGGTCAGCAGGGAGGATCAAAAAAATGGCCGAAGAACTTTTTGGCGATGTACCGCCTTCAGCCATTATCTTAACCCACGCCCATTTTGATCACCGCGGGGCTTTGCCAGCGCTATTAAAGACATGGGATGTTCCGGTATATGCACATAACCTGGAATTACCCTACCTCAGAGGCTTGTCTTCCTATCCACCACCAGATCCTACCGTAGGCGGCGGACTGATGAGCCTGCTGTCTGTACTATATCCAAAAAAACCTTTAAACCTGGGCGACCGTGTTCGGGCTTTACCGCAAGATGGCAGCGTGCCCTTTTTAAATGATTGGATCTACATCCCCACACCGGGCCATGCACCGGGACATATATCCTTGTTCCGTGGACGCGACAAGGTATTGATTGCTGGTGATGCCTTCGTCACGACAAAACAAGAATCGGCTTATGATGCGCTTACCTTCAAAAAGGTATTAAGCGGCCCACCGAAATATTTCACGCCGGATTGGATTTCTGCTAACGATTCGGTGATCAGATTACGAGACCTGCATCCACACGTAGCGGCTACAGGCCATGGCGTGCCCATGCAAGGCGAAGAACTTGCCAAAGGCTTAGACCATCTGGTGAATACTTTTAATGAAACAGCTGTACCTGCGCATGGCCGTTATGTGCATGACGCTGCAAAGATGAATAAGCGGGGCGTGCAATATGTACCGCCACAAAAAGTAAACCCCGTAATACTGGCCTCGGCGGCACTGATTACAGGGGTATTAACCTACACGCTTATTCAAAAAATTAAAAAGTAGCGCTTATAGCTGCACCTGCTTGTAGCGCGGTACCAGCAGCTTCATGATGCACCAGGCAATGATATATGATGATGCACAAATAATGAACATAATAAAGTACGCATGCTGCGGATTTTTTGCATATAAATCCGTCAGGTAACCGGCTAGCTTCTGGATCAGCACACCGCCCAGTCCACCGGCCAGGCCACCGATACCGGTAACAGATCCGACAGCCTTTTTAGGGAACATATCAGACACGGTAGAGAAGATATTTGCAGACCAGGCCTGGTGCGCCGCTGCGCCTACACAAATTACTGCAACAGCAAATATTACGGCGTTATCACCGAAGATGCTTTTATCTGCAAAATACTGGGTAGAAAGCACCAGCAACGGGAATACGGCAATAATCAGCATTGCAGTGATACGTGCCCTATAAACTTCCCATCCTTTGTTAATGAAAAACATTGGTATACTTCCGCCAAAAACACTACCGATGATAGCGATACCGTAAACGATAAACGTTGGCAGCATTACCTGCTCGCCCGTCATACCAAACTGCTTTTTCAAATAATCAGGCAGCCAGAACAGCAGGAACCACCAGATCCCGTCCGTCATAAATTTGCCCACGAAGAACGCCCAGGTTTGCGGGAAGGTCAGCAATTTCCACCACGATACCTTTTCGCGCAACGCCACATCTTCAGATGGAGCGACATGCATTACCAGGTCATCGCTATGGATGTAATCGTATTCTTCTTTACTTAACGACTGCATTTTACCCGGCGGGTTGTACAACAGAAACCAGAAAATGAGCCATACAAAACCTACGGCACCGGTAATAATGTAAGCATACTTCCACCCTTGTTGATAGCCAAAATAGGTTAAACACCAAGGCACGAAAAGCGAGGCAATCATGGCGCCGATATTAGAACCACTGTTGAATATCCCTGTAGCCAGGGCACGTTCTTTTTTAGGGAACCATTCGGCAACAGTTTTGATAGAAGCCGGGAAGTTGCCCGCCTCACCAATACCGAATAAACTGCGCACAAACATGTGTACTGCTACGGTACTGCCTGCAAAGGCATTCAGGATACCGAATACAGACCAGGTAATCAGCGAAAGCGCCAAACCCAGTTTTGTACCGATACGGTCTATCAGCAGGCCTGCCAGAACGGTTACCACGGCATAGAAAAAGGTAAAGCACGAGGTAATGTTCGCGTACTCACTGTTGGTCCAACCGAAGCCGCCTTTTTCTACCGGAGTAGAAAAAAACTCTTTCAGGTAACTAATTACCTGGCGGTCCATGTAATTGATGGTAGTTGAAAACAGTAGCAGGGCAGCAACTACCCACCTGTATTTCCCTATAGAAGTTTGTGCCATAATTTAGGTTCCTCGTTCTGCTATCTGGCGGTTTGTACCAGTTGCAGGGCGGTTAAAGTGTCGTTATATAATTGGTCGTATTCTTTATTCTCGAGCACCGATTTACTGATCAGTTTGCTGCCCATCCCAACGGCGCAAACACCTGCATGGAACCAGGTGGTAATATTATCCAGGTTCATTTCTACGCCACCGGTTGGCATAAACAGCTGGCCGGGGAACAGTTCGCGGATGGCCTGCAGGAATGCGGGGCCTAAAATATTTGCCGGGAAGATCTTGATCAGCGCCGCACCATTTTGCTGTGCGGTAAAGATTTCGGTCGGTGTCATACAACCGGGAATCCAAAGCATGTTGTTTTTAGCAGCTATTGCAGCTACCTCTGGGTTAACGATGGGCTGGATCAGGAAATCAGCACCTGCATCAACAAAGTTTTCAGCGTCTTTAGCCGTTTTGATGGTACCGATACCCAACAGCATGTCGGGCATTTCCTCCTGCTGTAATTTTTTAAGCGCTTTGAAATTCTCTAAAGCCGCTTCGCCACGGTTGGTATATTCAATCACCCTTACCCCTGCTTTGTAAAGCGTGCGGGTAACATCAAGGCTTACCTCTTTATCTTTATAAAAAAACAAGGGCAGCATGCCTTGGGTAATAATACAATCTAAAACATCCTGCTTAGTTTTCATACTGAATAGCTTGTTTAATTTCTTCAACGGTACTATGGGTAGCATCGCCTGCAATAAATAATTTTTCAAATGCTGCTGCCGTAGCAAAAGCCAGCGTATCCGATGGGTGAAGGTTATTGTAATAGCCGTAGATTAGCCCGGCCATAAAACAATCGCCGCTGCCTACTTTATCTACCACGGCATCGGTATTGTATTCGAACGAATGATACAAATGTTCGTCAGTGTATAAGGCTGTATAATAGGCGATGTCTTTCCCGCCATCAAAACGGAAGGTATTGGCAACTGCCCTACATTTCGGGTATTGCTTCATGATCTCCTGAGACGACCATTGCGCTGCCTTCAGGTAAATGCTTTTTTGACCCGATTCAGTTACTTCCAAATCCACCGGGATATCCAGCATTTTTTCGGCGGCCCAGATGTTCCCCATAATCAGGTCGCAATATTTAGCCAGTGAAGGCATCACCTCTTTTGGGGATTTACCATATTGCCAAAGCTTTGCCCGATAGTTCAGATCGACAGAGATCAGTATCCCACGTTCTGATGCCGCGGCTAAAGCTTCTTCGCATAGGTCGGCCACGTTTTGCGATAGTGCCGGGCAGATCGCACTGAAATGGAACCATTTTACGCCTTCAAATACTTTGTCCCAATCGATCACACCGGCACCAAGTTCTGCAAATGAAGAACCTGCACGATCATAGATCAGCGCATCGTTCTTCATATCGCGGCCGGTGGTGAGGTAAAAAGTACCGATCCGTTTACCGCCGAAATGCACGGCAGAAGTATCGATATTTTTTTCTTCCAGCAGACTGAGCACCTGATTAGACATCCCGTTATCCGGCAGTGCCGTGAAGTATTTAGACTTAACGCCCCACAAAGCCAGCGCGGTTGCCACATTCAGCTCGGCGCCGCCTAAATAAAACTTTAGCGAATTTTCCTTTAACCAGTTTCCGTCGCCATCGGGGCAGAAACGGATCAGCAATTCGCCAAAAGATAATACTGAACCTCCCGGCTCTACTTGTAATCCCATTGATGTTAACTGATTTATACTCCGCTAAATATAGAAAATCCTCCGTCAACGCAGATCATTGATCCGGTTACAAATTCAGATGCGTCGCTCAATAACCACACAATAGCGCCGATCAATTCATTCGGGTGCCCGAAACGTTTAAATGGTGTTTGTTTGATCACGGCTTCACCACGCGGGGTATAGCCCCCTTCTTTCTTGGTTAATAAATAGCGGTTTTGCTCGGTAAGGAAAAAGCCTGGTGCCAGGGCATTCATGCGGATGGCATCGCCGTAACGGTTAGCCAGTTCCACCGCAAACCACTGGTTATAGCAATCTACCGCAGCCTTGCCCATGTTGTAACCCAACACTTTGGTTACTGCCCGTTTAGAGTTCATGGACGAAATATTCACGATGCTGCCCTTGCCTGTTTTCGCGATAGCTTCACCAAATACCTGAGTAGGCAGTAAAGTTCCCCAAAGATTTAGGTCCAATACCTTTCTCATCCCCTCCAGGTTCATTTTAAAAATATCCTCTTCGGGTTGAAGCACACCTTCTGGCATGTTACCACCGGCAGCATTCACCAAACCATCCAGTCGGCCGTATACTTCCAGTACTTTATCTTTTGCTGCCTTCAGTTGCTCTTCGTTAAGCACATCGGCTACCAACGCCAATGCTTTACCGCCTTTTTGGTTAATCGCTTCGGCTCTTTCCTCGGCTACTTGTTTGTTTCGCCCAAGGATAGCTACGGTGCCACCTGCTTCCACAATGCCATCAACAAAAGCGCCGCCTAAAATACCGGTACCGCCGGTTACAACGATTACTTTACCTTCTAAAGAAAATTTATTTTCCACCTATTTGTAGTTGAATGATTTAAGATTTAATTACCTGATATCTGTAAGCGTCACCGGATCCATATCTGTATAATCCAGGTTTTCACCTGCCATACCCCAAATAAAGCTGTAGCTTGATGTACCAACGCCGGAGTGAATGCTCCATGGCGGCGAAACTACGGCATCGTAATTCTTCATCAGGATGTGGCGTGTTTCATTACCCTCGCCCATAAAATGGAAGATGCGCTGCCCTTCAGGCACATCGAAATAAAAATAAGCTTCCATACGGCGGTCATGCACATGCGAAGGCATGGTATTCCAAACGCTTCCGTTATGCAGAATAGTTAAGCCCATTACCAACTGGCAGCTTTGAATACCTTCTAAGTGGATATACTTATTAATAGTACGCTGATTAGCCGTAGCAACGTCACCCAGGTTAACCTTTACTGCCTCTTCATTAGTCATTAAGGTAGTTGGGTAGGTATGGTGTGCCGGGGCAGAAAGGATATAGAAAACCGGCGAATCGCCACCCTTAGCCGCGAAGCTTACTTCTTTTACGCCCTTGCCCAAGTACAGGCAGTCGAGCTTGTTTAAGCTGTAAACCTGCCCGTCTGCAATAACTTCACCTGCACCTGCCACGTTGATGATGCCCATTTCACGGCGTTCTAAAAAGTATTCGGCACGCAGGTTTGGGTAGTTTTCTAATGATAACTTTTCACCGGTCGGGATAGCTACGCCTACCATCATACGGTCGTAATGGGTATAGGCAAAATTGATCTGCCCTTGCTGCGCCAGTTCGTCCATCAGGAAATTCTCCCTGATCTTTTGGGTTTGGTAACTTTTAAAATCCCCGGGGTGGATGCTATGTATTACTTTTAACACGAGATGTTCTTATTAGGTTAAACTTTATAAATGGGTTAGCAAGTCTACAATTCTCGGCGTTTATAAGAAAGAAAATCGGCCCTTATTTCTACGCAATCGTTATCGGAACACTCAAAAAACAGAGGTTAGCCACGCTACTCAATCGTTTGCGTAAATTGTGCGTGGTATAATTATAATTTAAGCGATATACGTTGTAATATTGAACAATCGGCCTGCCGATAAGATGATAAACCGTAACATTAACTTAGATGAAGACGAAAAAAGTGGGTAAGCTTGCGCTGGGTATAGCATTGGCGTTGTTAACCGCGGGGGTAGTTTTTGCGCAGCCTAACACGGGGAATAATAAAGCGGCGAAAAAGTGGGTGAAGAGCAAAGCCTGGGGCAATGGCATTAAATTGAATGTCTTCGACGAGGTGAACGCAGCTGAATTTCAGAAACAATACATCGCCAACAAAGCCGTATGGGATAAAGCTTTTGAGTTTATCAAAACGCACGATCTAGACACCCTCCATGTCGGCCGCTACCCTATCGACGGCGACAATGCGTACGCAACCATTACCGATTCGCCTACCCGCGAATTCGACCAAACCAAATGGGAATCGCACCAGAAATATATTGACCTGCAGTATGTGATCCGCGGTGCGGAGAAAATTGGTATGGTACCGGTTAATACGGCTACCGTGGTGAAAGAATATGATCCTGCAAAAGACGTGGCCAACTATTCTGCCGATGGCAAGTATTACCTGGCTACCTCCGGAACGTTCTTTTTGTTCTTCCCACAAGATGCACACCGCCCGAATGTAAAAACCGAAGGTGCGGACACTGATAAAAAACTGGTAATTAAAATAAAAGTTGCCCAATAACTGAACAGCTGATGAACGGATTATTTCAGTTTGAAAAAGAATTAGCCTGGGAAGATGCCGGGCCGGGTGTAAAACGGCAGCTTTTCGGTTATGGAGAAACGCTGATGATGATAAAGGTAAAATTTGAAGCCGGGTCTATCGGCGCAAGGCATAGCCACCCGCATGTACAGGCTACCTACATCGAAAGCGGCATTTTTGAAATGACCATCGGCGACGAGGTGCGCACCATCTCAAAAGGTGATGGTTACTTTGTGCCATCGAATATGGAACATGGCATCAGGTGTATCGAGGCCGGGATGCTGATAGATAGCTTCAGCCCGATGCGTGAGGATTTCATCACAACAAAATAAATTTATACGATCAATCATAAGAAATGAGCTTAGAACAAGCATGGCGCTGGTACGGACCAAATGATCCGGTTTCACTTGCCGACGTTAAACAAGCCGGGGCTACCGGCGTGGTAACCGCCTTACACCACATCCCTAATGGGGAAGTGTGGCCGGTTGAGGAAATTTTAAAAAGAAAAGAAACGATTGAGGCTGCTGGCCTGAAATGGTCTGTCGTGGAGAGCGTTCCCGTACATGAAGATATCAAGAAACGTACAGGCAATTGCGACCAATACCTGGAAAATTATCGTCAAACCCTGCTGAACCTGGGGCAGTGCGGCATAGACATTGTTTGTTATAACTTTATGCCCGTGCTGGACTGGACCCGTACGGACCTGGATTATGCCCTGCCAGACGGTTCTACCGCCTTGCGGTTTGATATGCCGGCATTTGCTGCTTTCGACGCTTATATTTTAAGACGCCCGAATGCCGAAGCCGATTACCCGGAGCACCTACTGCAACTGGCAAAAGAATACCTGCAGCAATTGAGCGATGATAGCAAGAAGCTGCTGGTAAAAAATATCATCGCAGGTTTACCCGGTTCTGAAGAGGGATATACCCTTGAGCAGTTTCAACAGGTACTGGACAGCTACAGCGGCATCGGCGCGAAAGAGTTGAAAGAAAACTTAGCTTACTTTCTGCAACAGGTGATCCCGACGGCTGAGCAAGCCGGGGTGTTAATGTGCATCCACCCGGATGACCCACCCTACCCTATTCTTGGCCTGCCGCGCGTGGTAAGTAAAGAGCAGGACATTGTAGACCTTTATAATGCGGTGGACAGCCCGAACAACGGACTGACCTTCTGTACCGGGTCTTTTGGTGTGATTTCCGAAAACGACCTGGCCGGAATGGTGAAAAGATTGGGCGACCGTATCCATTTCATCCACCTGCGCGCTACCAAACGTGATGAATTGGGAAATTTCTATGAAGCCGACCACTTAGACGGCGACGTGGATATGTACGAGGTGATGAAAGCGCTGCTTGAAGAGAAAAAGAAACGTGTAGAAAATGGCCGCAAAGATGTTCGGATGCCTTTCCGCCCCGATCATGGACACAAAATGCTGGACGACCTGCACAAGAAAACCAACCCGGGTTACTCGGCCATTGGCCGCCTGCGCGGACTGGCAGAGCTGCGCGGACTGGAATTAGGCATTAAAAGAGCATTTAACCTGTAACTTTTAATTTAAATTTTGCATATTTGCACCGCAAAAAACATTGCGGGGTTCCATAGCTCAGCTGGATAGAGCAACTGCCTTCTAAGCAGTAGGTCTCAGGTTCGAATCCTGATGGAATCACTTCAGGTACATTAAGTACCTTTAAAAACCCTCTAAAAATCTTATTTAGAGGGTTTTTATTTTAGCAATCCTTATGATCAACTTATCTACTGGTTGCTTAAATTACAACTCTATGCAGGCTGTTCATTGATATGAACCCCCCGAAGCCATTGCTGCTTCGAGGTTCGAAAAAAATAATATTTAGTAGTACCCGGGTCTTTATTTATCCCAGAAAACAGGGGTATCCAAATCATCCGCGCCTATGCTGGCAACAGCCGCTCTGTAATTATCGGCATTTATAGCCGCTTCTGTTTGCGGATAAGTGTACCTGCGTACAAAACTCCCTTTTATTTGCTTACCAGGGTAAGTATTAGGCGCGAGTGTGGGATAGCCGCTTCTCCGGAAATTAGCCCAAGATTCTGCACCGTTACCGAAAGATGTTATCCAATACTGTGTATTGATAAGTTTTAAAGCATTAGCATCAGAATAGGCGTTTAACGGATTGTTCAGGTAAGCATTCTCTGTACTGGCAGGTATTATTGCAGTAGCATCATAAGTGGTAAATTGGTCCATGGCGGCTTTCACACCATTTGCGTAAAACGAGCCTGGTGAACCAGTGATAAAACCCTTATAGGCTGCCTCTGCCAGGAGCAACTGTGTTTGGGCATAGGTTATAAAAAACTGGGGCGCAGTTACTTTACCAAACACGCTGTAGTTCACCTGCGAATACTTAAATCCTGAGCCGCCCCCCCCGCGGAAACCCGGAGCAGAAGGCAGTGTGCCGCTGTCATACCCTACTGGTAGGCCATATTGGTTAGCCGATGTGGTATCCGGAGTAAGCGTCAAAGCCTTGCCCGGATCGGTATAAATTGCAGATATATATTTCAGCCGCGGGTCGCCGGTAGATTTCAGTTGCGTAACAAACGGTTCTGCAAGGTAATAGGTATTGGTTAACTGCTGGATTTGTTGCGTCATCGGATTGGTATACGTGTTGTTATATTTAAGATAACAGTTATCGGCATTGGATTGCATTACACCTCCATTGAATGCTGTTTGTACAATTGTTTTTGCTTTTGCAGGATCAATCTTGGTGTAGCGCATGCCTATTCGTAGCAATAAAGAATAGCCGAGGCGTTTCCATTGAGCAATATTACCCCCGTAAAATACGTCTCCAGTTACTACGTCCTTAGCAGGGTCCAGCGCGGCTGTAGCAGTGGTAATTTCATTCACCAGGTTAGTGTAAATATCCTGCTGCTTATCATATTTTGGCAGATATACCGTGTTAAGGTATGCTTGCCCCGCCTGGCTGTAAGGCACATCGCCATAGGTGTCAACCAGCATCATATAGTTGTAAGCCCGCCAAATTCTGGCTTCGTTATACAGGTTTGGTCTTGATGCGTCGGATTTTGCAGAAGCCAATACCTGCTCCAGCAGTTTTATGCTGTTTGGGTAAGCATTATTCCACCGCAATACGGTATAGGTTTGATTTAAAACATTAAAGTTAAACGCCGACGTAACACCGCCAAAAGGATCTACAAATTGCTGAACCACCGTTGCCTCGGTTTCCATCAGCGAGGCATACGTTAATAACTCTGCATTGGAAAACAAAAATACAGGGTCGAGGCTTGTAGGATTATTGGGGTTAACATTCAACTCTTTGAATCCCTTATCGCAGCCCGCTACGGTATATAAGCAAGCGGCGAATATTATTACTTTGATATACTTTTTCATGATGGTACGTTTTAAAGTTTGACGTTAAGATTGAATCCGTAAGTCCTTGTAGTAGGTAAAGACCCTTGCTCATACCCCGTGAGAATGTCGCCGCTTGATTGTATGGCTTCAGGATCAAGGTTTGCCAGGTATTTTTTGATAATAAGCACATTGTGGCAAACAGCTGAAAGTACCAGGCCTTTAATAAATTTGGTTTTCACCATTTTAGAGAAATCGTAGCTTAAAGAAAGGTTCCTCAATTTGATGAAATCTGATTTATAAATAAAAGGGTCCAGAATACCTTGTGAACGGTAATTAGCATAAAAATCTTCGGCGTTTACAGCTGTTGTGTTTGGCGACCCATCAGCATTTACCGCATTAAACTTCACGCCGCCTTCGCGGCCTACCAACGATTCTTTAGATAAACCTTCCCTCAGGAAATTCAGGTTAGAACTTGATAAAACTTTCCCGCCGAATTTATAATCGATATGAGCCATCAGCGTAAGTTTCTTATAGGTGAATGTGTTAACCCAGCCACCGGTAGTTTTAGGTAACGCACTGCCGAAAAGTTTTGGACTGGTACTTGCTACCGGTTTACCGCCAGAGACGATGATGTTACCACCGGCGTCCCGCTTGTATGTTGCACCCTGGATTTGGTTCAACGGCAAACCCACCTGGTCAACAATCGAACCAAAGAACTCGCCAGTGCCCAAGGTTAATTGATTTTGCCCATTTGCCAGTGCCAGTACCTTAGAGGTATTATAAGCCGTGTTAAAGGCAGAGCGCCAGGTAAAGTTGCTCCTCTTAACCGGCACCAGGTCTAACAGGAACTCCATACCCCTGTTTTGCAGTTTGCCCAGGTTTACTATAGTGCCTGTATATCCCGAAGAATTTGAAATAGCAACGCTCAAGATCTGATTGGTGGTACGCTTATCATACGCTGCCACATCAAGATTAACGCGGCTATCAAACATATGCAGTTCAAGGCCTACTTCTTTTTCCTTTACACTATACGGCTTAATATCGGGGTTAGGAGTAGTAGTATTGTTGATACTGCCTACCGGAACGCCATTAAAAGCATTTTGAGAAATAGAATAGGTAAGCGAGTTGCTGTAAGGGGCAATACCGTTTGCGCTACCCACATTGGCATAAGTAGCCCTCAACTTTCCGAATGAAAGCCACGAGGGCAGTGTTTTAAACATTTCGGAGAAAACAAAGCTGCCGCTTACAGAAGGATAAAAATAATGGTTATGCGTAGGGCTTAAAACCGAAAACCAATCGTTACGTCCGGTTATATTCAAAAACAGGTAAGACTTATAGCCAAACTCAGCAGTGCCATAAAGAGAATTTACAGTTGATTTAGAAAGGCTGTAGCCCGATGTAGTAGTCACGCCATTGCCAAGGGTATAAAAATCCCTTACATAAAAATTTGTTGCACTTACATTATAACCCTGGGAAGAAGATGGGAAAGTATTTCCGCCGACGGTGGCATCAAAAGAAAAATCGCCCCATTTGTGACCTCCGCCAAGCAAGAAGTCGGCGTTTAGCGCGCGGTAAGAATTGTCGTTTGAGGTATAGCTGCCATTGTAAAGACCTGTGGGTGCGGCGCCGACTGCCAACGTGCCTGTAGGTACATTCTGCTCGTAATACGATGTGCTGTATTCCATATTCGCGCGACCCTGTAAATAAAGCCAGTCAAAAAACTGGTAGCGCAACGTGGCGGTGCCCAGAAGGTGGTCACGGGTTTGCCTGGTAAATTGTTTTGCCATGATCCAGTAAGGATTGGTTAGCGTAGTGAACCTTGAAGTAGGCGTTTCGTTGCCATTAGCGTCAACAGCTGCTGCTTTTAATACATCGAGGCTAACCGAGTTAGAATAACGGTATATGTAGTTAGTGACTGAGGTACCCTGAATACCAATTATTGGTGGATTATTATTGTTCTCGTGGTCGTAATTCGCGTAAACCTGTGCAGAAAGCTTAGGCGTAAAATTATGGTTGATCCCAAGGTTGAAAATCTTTTTATGATAATCATTATTGGGGACTATGCCTTGCGCATCCTGGTTTGAATAGGCAAACCTAAAGCTTCCTTTATCGCCGCCGCCTGAAAATGCAATAGTATTGGTCCATGCGTTAGCCAGCCTGAAGAATTTACTGATACGATTTTTTTCGGGGGCGTAGGGCCGTTGTACACCGTCAAACTGATAGGTAGGAGCGTTATCAAATTTTTCACCGAAGCTCCACGCGCCTGAACTTTGCGCCTGTCCTTGGGTTTTAGGCCGTACGTTATTTTCGCCTTGCCCGTATTCGTATTGAAAATCGGTAAAGTCCAATGCCTGGTTTTGGGTGAAGTTTGAAGTAAACTCGATACCAATACCTGAATTTTTGTTACCGCTTTTGGTGGTAATGATAATGGCGCCGTTGCTTGCACGGGAACCATAAAGGGCTGCCGCAGTAGCACCTTTTAATACCGTCATCGATTCAATATCATCTGGGTTGATCTGCTGCATATTATCACCTAAATCCACCGATTGGGTATAACCATTAGCACTCGATGGGCTTTGAGATAAGGGCAAACCGTTTAATACGATCAGCGGTGAGTTTTCGCCCCCGAATGAAGATTGTCCGCGCAGCCTGATTTTTGTACTTCCGCCCGGACCCGCGGCTGGTGGCGTAATATCAAGCCCCGCTACTTTACCTTCCAGGGCGTTTACAAAGTTTGTACTGCGGTTAGTGGTAATCTCGCCCACGCGTACGTTTTCTGCCGCATAACCGAGTTTTTTCGACTCCCGTTTGATACCTAACGCTGTTACCACAATTTCATTAAGAGCGCTTACTTTGGGCTCAAGGGTAACGTTGACAACGCTGCGGCCGCTTAATGATTCTGTTTTAGATACATAACCGATGTAGGTGAATAACAATACCGCGTCTCCGCCGGATACTTGTAAGCGGTAATTACCCTTAGCATCTGTGAGCGTCCCTTTGGTGGTACCCCGTTCGCTTACGCTAACACCTACAAGTGGTGCTCCTTTTTCATCAACAACTTTACCGGTTACCGTTTGGGCATTTGTTTCTTTATTAATATTGATACGGAGATTACCTGTGTTCCCCGCTTTTACATCTGCTGTTAAAATAAGCGTCAATAGCACACTTATAAAAACACACAGGCACATGCTGTATGCGTGAATCTTCTTTTTCATAATTTTAGGTTGGTTAATTGGTGTATATCGTTTTAATCGCCTCACAGATTGGGCTCGTGAGTACAATTACCCTGTATGTTGCCTGGTCGGCAACGATTTGCTTATTTATGTACTTTTCTCTTCATAATTTAACCGGCTTTAGTGTTTTATTAATCTTTTAGTTCATTAGTTTTTAATTTTCGAGCGAGCCGTTTAGTAATAGCACCCCGGCAAGACCTATTACCGAAACGAGGCTCTCCATAACCGTCCAGGATCTTAAGGTTTCTTTTACCGATAGCCCGAAGTATTCTTTGCAGAGCCAGAAGGCAGTATCATTTACATGCGACCCGAAAAGGCTGCCGCCGCCTATTGCCAGTACCAGTAAATTGGAGTTGATTCCCGCGTGATGGGCAATTGGAAATAAAACGCCGGCAGCGGTTACGCCAGCTACGGTGGCAGAACCAAGGCAAACCCGTAAACAAGCAGTAGCCAGCCAGGCAAGTAATAAAGGGGGCATGGCCGAATGAACCAGCATAACGGCAAGCGCGTCATTTAACCGGCTGTCGACAAAAACCTGCTTTAAGGCCCCGGCACTACCTATGATCAACAGGATCATGGCTATTTCTTTTACCGCGTTACCGTAACAACCCATAATTTGCGTCATCGACTTCCCTTTGCTTAACCCCAGTGTATAGGTAGCTATGATGACCGTTAACAGCATGACAGAAACCGGCTCGACTAACCAATGGCTTAAGGCTATTATCCAGGGAGCAGGCCCAAAAAGCATAGGCAACAAATAGGCCAGGCAAATTAGCATGACGGGCAGAAGCGAGGATACTATACTGTTGAGGATCCCGGGTAATTCTTTCTCAGGCAACACCGCAGAGGCTTTGACCATGTTGGAACCACTAGGTCTGATATTTTTGAGCGTGATGGCAAATAATGGCCCCGCTACAAGTATCGCCGGGGTAGCAATAATCAATCCGTAGCCGAAGGTTTTCACTATATCAGCATGAAAAACACTGATCAATGTCATGGGTGATGGGTGTGGCGGTAAGAAACCATGCATCACTGATAAAGCCGTAAGCATAGGCATGCCTACATACAGCAGTGGAAGGCGATAGCTTTGAGTAACAGAGAATATAATAGGTACCAGCAGTATAAAGCCGACGTTGTAATATAAGGGGATACCTACAACACAGCCCGTTAACGCCATAGCATAAGTTACATACCTGGCACCAAACAGGGCATGCATAAAATTAGCTATGCGTTGTGCAGCCCCGCTCTCGGCCACCAGTTTGCCCAACATAGCCCCTAATATGATGATGATAGCAACCGACCCCAGGGTATCCCCGAGCCCCTTGTTTACCGACGTAATTACCCTGGTAAACGGCATCCCGAACAGACAGCCGGCCAACAGCGCAACGATAAGGAAAGCGAGGTATGCATTAACCTTTGCCCAGGATATAAGCATTACCAGCAGCAGTATACATAAGACGAGTACAAGTACCATTATATTCAATCGGCGCTATGTTTTTTAATGAGAATCACGCGTTACTACCGAACCCGAATTTCCTACCAGGAAATCGAGGTCGGCCCCTTTGTCCGCTTGTTGTACATGGCGTTGGTACATCGAAACGTAGCCCCTATCAGTATGATAGGCTGGTTTCTGCCACAGAGACCTCCGTTTTTCCAGTTCAGCATCTTCTACCAGCAGGTCAATTCTTCGCGCGGGCACATCCAGTCTTATCAGGTCCCCGTTGTGCACAAGTGCAAGGTTACCGCCAATAGCAGACTCTGGCGAAACATGCAGAACGACGGTACCATAAGCCGTACCGCTCATGCGACCGTCAGAAACCCTCACCATATCTGTTACCCCTTTATCCAAAAGCTTTTTTGGCAGCACCATATTGCCAACTTCAGGCATACCGGGGTAGCCCACCGGGCCAACACTTTTTAGCACCATCACGCAGGTTTCATCAATGTCCAGCTCAGGGTCATCTACCCTTGCATGGTAATCTTCTATGTTTTCAAAAACTACCGCCCTGCCGGTGTGCTGCATGAGGGCTGGAGTAGCTGCCGAAGGTTTAATAACTGCACCATTTACCGCCAGGTTCCCTTTCAATACGGCGATGCCCGCTTCAGGAATAATGGGGTTTTGGCAGCTTGTTATCACTTCGTTGTTATAGCAAATACCTCCCTTACTTATATTTTCGGCATGTGATTTACCGGTAACCGTAAGCGTGTTCATATCCAGCACCTCTACTAACTCCTTTAAAATCACGGGCAGGCCGCCAGCGTAATAAAAGTCTTCCATCAGGAATTTGCCTGATGGCATCAGGTTAAGTAATAAAGGAATTTTACTACCCAGCCTGTCAAAATCATCAAGGGATAGATCTACCCCTATGCGCCCTGCTATGGCGGTAAGATGTATAATGAAATTGGTTGAACCGCCTATAGCAGCATTTACTTTTATTGCGTTTTCGAAAGCAGAGCGGGTAAGGATTTTTGACATGACAAGCCCTTCCTTAACCATTTCTACAATGCGCCTGCCGGATAGCTGTGCCAGTACCTTTTTACGCGAATCTACTGCCGGGGTAGCAGCTGATCCTGACAAGCACATTCCTAATGATTCTACCATACATGCCATAGTAGAAGCTGTCCCCATGGTCATGCAATGTCCCGCGCTACGCGACATGCAACTTTCTGCTGCCAGGTAGTCTTCTGTAGTAATTTTACCGGTTTTAAGATCATCGGTCAGTTTCCAAACGGATGTGCCCGATCCTATATCGCCCCCTTTGAACTTCCCGTTAAGCATAGGCCCACCAGGAACTACAATCGTAGGTAAGTCAACGCTTGCCGCACCCATCATGGTAGAGGGAGTGGTCTTGTCGCAACCGGTGAGTAGTACCACACCATCAATAGGGTTACCACGAATTGATTCCTCTGCATCCATACTGGCGAGGTTTCTGAAAAGCATCGCCGTGGGTTTAAGCAATGTTTCACCTAATGACATGATGGGAAATTCGACCGGAAAGCCGCCGGCTTCATAAACGCCACGCTTAACGGCTTCGGCCAGGTCGCGAAAATGCGCGTTACAGGGGGTAAGTTCGGACCAGGTGTTGCAAATACCGATAACCGGTCTACCGTCGAAAAGGTCGCCGGGTATACCCTGGTTTTTCATCCAGCTACGGTATAAGAAACCCATCTTACCCGATTTACCAAACCAATCCGAACTTCTGAATTGTGACATTATTCTTTATCCTTTTATTTATTTACTAATGGATGTATTTTCAAACTGCCCATTAATAGAGCGCCAGATACCCAGCGGGTTGCCGTCCTTTAACTCATCAGGCAACAAAGCCTGGGGCATGCCCTGGTAGCATACCGGCCTGGTAAATCTGTATATGGCCCCGGTACCAACAGATGTAGTACGCGCATCTGATGTTGCTGGGTAAGGTCCGCCGTGTACCATAGGCTCCACCACTTCTACTCCAGTCGGATAACCGTTGATGATTAACCGCCCCACTTTAGTTTCCAGGATTTCAAGAAGCGGTTTATACAGTATCAATTCATCTTCGGTGCCATGAACAGTGGCTGTTAAGTGTCCAGACAAACCTTCCGCGAAGTTTATCATTTCGGCCTTTGATCTCGCCGCAACAACAATTGCTGACGGACCGAACAATTCTTCCTCCAGTTGAGGCTGCTCAAGAAATGTATTAAGGTTTGTTTTAAAAAGGGCCGGTACCTGAAGCTGCTCATCTTGTGGCAATTCCCCTTGCGCTAATAATTCCAGGGCTTCATTCGCGTGCCGGCCAGCTACCCCCTTAGCGTAAGCATGAGCTATCGCATCGGTTAACATTACGCCACCCTGAGCAGCATTGATATTATTGATCAAGTTTTCATAAAAACGCTCTTGAGCCCCTGTAGATTCATGTATCAACATACCGGGATTAGTACAGAACTGCCCCACGCCAAGGGTTAAAGCATTGGTGTAAGCGGCGGCTATAGCTTCGTACCGTTCTGCCATGGCTTGCGGTAATAGAAATACCGGGTTGCTGCTACCCATTTCGGCAAAAACGGGTATCGGTTCTGGACGGGCCGCGGCGGCATTGAATATCAGTCTGCCAACGCGGTTTGAACCGGTGAAAGCGATTGCTTTAATTCCTACACTATTGGTGAGCGCTATGCCCACTTCTGCCTTATCACCTTGCAACAATGAAAAATATGCCGCCGGCATGCCAGTTGCGTAAGCTGCCGCAAGTATTGCCCTGGTTACGATTTCGCTGGTAGCCGGATGCCCGGGATGCGCCTTGAATATAACCGGGCAGCCTGCAGCTATTGCACTCACTGTGTCGCCGCCGGCAGCTGAAAAAGCAAGCGGAAAGTTGCTCGCGCCAAATACCGCAATCGGGCCGACCGGCCTTTGCATTGACCTGATATCAGGCCGTGGCGCTGGTTTCCGATCCGGATCGCCGGTATCTATCTTCGCCTCTACCCAATTGCCGTCTCGAACTAGCTTAGCAAACAATCGTGCCTGATTAACAGTACGCAGCAGTTCACCTTCTATCCGTGCGGTAGGAAGCGCCGTTTCCAGGCAAGCCATTTCAACTATCTGTGGCCCCGCCTTTTCTAATTCTGAAGCAATTGCCTCTAAAAACAAGGCTTTTTCCAGGCCGCTTTTTCTCCGGGTTACCTCAAAGGCCTGTTGCGCCACCGTTACTGCCATGTCTATGTCGGCTTTGGAGGCATTAAAAAAACGAGTGTCCAGCCTGTTGCCTTTTACACGTTCCACCGCATAAAAGAATTCAGTGCCGGTTGTCGCGCTTACTCCATTAATTATTTGCTTACCATCAACATTCATCCTTATTACTCCCCTACTACATTTGAAAGCCGACCAATACTGCCGATACTGATATTAACCACGTCTCCATATTGAAGTGTAAAAGAATCTGGAGGGACGATGCCGGTTCCGGTCATCAGATATACACCCTGTGGGAACGACAATTCCATCAAAAGATATTCTGCCAGTTCCGCATGTGTACGCTTCATCCGGCTGATCAGCACTTCATCAGCAAATACCTGTTCGCTGCCTCTCAATATTTCGATCTGAATTTTGGTATCTGGATCAATAGGTTTAGCAGGGACGAATAGGCACGGTCCTATGGATGCAGCTCCGTCATAGGATTTGGCTTGAGGCAGATAAAGCGGGTTTTCACCCTCAATATCTCTCGACGACATATCATTGCCGATCATATATCCTTCGATAGTACCGGCGCTACAGATAAACAATACCAGTTCGGGCTCGGGAACGTTCCATTTGGAGTCTTTGCGAATGCGCACGGTACCGCCCGGACCAATTGCGCGGTACCCGGCCGATTTAAAAAAGAGTTCCGGGCGCTTTGCATTATATACCCTGGAATAGAAATCACCGCCTCCTGCATCTTTCGCTTCCTCCATCCGCGCGTCCATGCTCCGAAGGTAGGTTACTCCCGACGCCCATATCTCCTGCCCGGCAATAGGCGCGTCTATATTTTCAAGGCTGGCAGGCTGTGCTATACCGGCGGGCAAATTCATGATATCTTGCAGCACCTGCTGATGAAGCCCCTGGCGGTTTATAAAGCTATCCCAGCACCACTCCGCAGAAGTGTAAAGTTTCTCCAGGTATTGGACAATAACTTTTCCGTTTGATTTAAAAATATGCATAGCTGTTTTTATTATGCCGGGTTTGCCCGGCTAGTAACACAGTCAAAAAAAAGAATGTAATTATTTGGTTACAATTGGTTGCTTTACAAAGAATGTTAATTGAAGTGGCTTTGTCTTCTAAAAAACCACAGCGATGAATTTTACACATCTTGCTGCGGTAACTTATCTCCGGATAGTTTAATAACTATCTCTATATCAATTTTTTGAATTATTCCTTTACTGTTTTTTTATGCCAGTAAGACGCTAACAAAGAGCCGGTAATATTCATCAACGTGGAAAAGATTACCGGTGCAAGGCCAAGGGTTGCTATTTTACCCAGACCTTTTGCCAGGCCCGCTGCCATGCCCCCGTTCTGCATACCTACCTCAATTGCTATGGTGCGGCAGTCGCGCTCTTCCATCCTTAAAAATTTGGCTGACCAAAAGCCAAGCAGGTAGCCGCCGATGTTGTGAACCAATACCATCACGGCAAGCAGCGGCCCAACTTTGAGTAAGCTGTCGCGACCTGCAGCCGTTATAATGATGATGATCCCGACGATACCCGCCATCGATACTAAGGGCATCAACTTTTTTAACCCGTTAGCGCGTCCTTTGCCCATAAATGAAAAAAGCAGCCCCAGGGCAATGGGGATCATTACCATTTTAAAGATATCTCCAACCATTTGCCATGGGTTTACTTTGATTAATGGCCCGGCAAGTAAATTCATCAAAAATGGCGTGACCAGGGGCGAAAGCAGCGTGGAAATGCTGGTAATTGTAACAGATAAGGCGAGATTCGCCTTGGCCAGGTAGGAAACTACATTATATGCCATACCATTGGGGCAGCAACCAATCAGAATAATACCTGCTGCTACCTCCGTGGGCATCGCCGCGAACTTTACGCCCAGGCTGGCGATGCTAAAGCCAAGCAAGGGCATGATGATGAAATGGCTTGATACGCCTATTAATAAGCCCTTTGGCGCATGGAATACCCCCAGAAAGTCCTGGTAGTGCATAGATGTACCCATACCAAACATAATTAGCTGGATTAGCGGTACAATCAGCGTGGCATACTTAAAACTGTTGTAGCTAAGAAATAGACCCGGATAATAAAGAGCCATAGTTGCAGCAAAAAAAATCACGATGGTGTAAGCAAAGCTCCTGGTTTTTTCAAAGCCCCTGCAACCAATAGCCAGCAGCAAGAAGAAGGCAAGCACATATGGGCCGGCATAAACCGCTCCCCTGCAAACGATGGTTAACAATACGGCGACTAATGCCGCCGCAGAAAGCATCATAGCTATTTTATAAAAGGTACGCATACTCCAGGCCATCAGGCAAAGAAAGGCACACCGGGCGTAGCGTATTTTTTCAAGCCCTCTTCATTTATTTCTACGCCTATCCCGGGCTTATCAGACACTACCAGGAAACCTTTTTCAATAAAAGGCTTATCATAAGTGACTATCTCCTTCCATTTCGGTTCTGTATCGCTAAGTGTTTGCCACTCCAGAATGTGAAAATTGGGAACCGATGCGCAAACATGGGCGGTGGCCATGGCGCCAAGGAATGAGCCTACCATGTGGGGTGAAAAAGGCACATAGTATAAATTGGCCAGGTTGGCGATGCGCTGCCCTTCGCCCAGGCCACCACACTTCTGCAAATCCGGCATTACAATATCTATCCCGGCTTCAGAGAGCAACCTGGTATAACCATAGGCCAGATAAAAGTTTTCACCGGCGCAAATAGGCGTGGTTGTTTCCTGTGTTATCGTTTTATAAACATCAATATTATCCGCCGGTATAGGCTCCTCTAACCACATCAAGTTCAGAGGCTCCATCATTTTGGCTACCCTGCGGCCTGTAGTGGCATCGTAGCGCCCATGCATATCTACGCAGATATCTATATTGGGGCCTACCTCTTTCCTTACCGCAGCAATGGCGTTATACATCCTGTCCAATTCGGCATTACTTGCCGTCCAATTGTAACGGTCAAACTTATTGGGATCCCAGGCATCATCGATATCAAATTTTACGGCGGTGTAGCCGCGGTCTACAGCGCCTCGTGCAGCCTTTGCATAATCCGCCGGAACGGGATGCGTGGCCGTGTATAACTCGGTATCACAATATACCCGGCATTTGTCCCGGTATTTGCCACCCAGCAGTTGGTAAACCGGTAAACCTAACGCCTTGCCGGTGAGGTCCCAAAGCGCGGCCTCAATAGCGGTAAGTACGGCAACAAACATACCTGACTGTGCTCCGCCAAAAAAGTTTGCCTTACGGATCTCTTCGGCTATTCTGTTAGGATTAAGCGGGCTGCGTCCCTTTAGAAAAAACTCCAGCCGTTTTACCAAATAATAGGTACCCACTATTGCGTCAACACCCTCACCAGAGCCCCATATTCCCTGGTTGGTGTATATTTTCACAAATAGCCCGCCCCCGGCGTAGGCACATTTTACTTCAGTTATTTTCAGGTCTGAGGGAGCCGATGCTTGCGGGGTACGCTCTTTGGCATCTATTAAACCTTGACCAAATGTTTTGCTTAGCGGCGCGGCGAGTGCAACTGCACCGGCTAACGAAGCTTTAGTTAGAAAGCTACGCCTGTTTTGTTTGTTTGACATAAATTTGATTACTAAGGGTAGGTTATTTTACCAGGTACGGTTTTTAAGAATCTCTTTTATTTGTTCTTTGGGCACGGGCAGTTCGTTAATATGGTCGTTAAGCCATTTAGAAAAATCTTTTTCTATGTCATCGCTCCATCGCGCATCTATTTGCCCGGCTGTGTATTTTCCTTCCTTGAGGCGCAGGTGCCCAAACATATCCCTTAGCCTTACAATCTCAGAAGTGGTCACCACTTTCTCGGCCAAATGGGGTGGTATAAATATTACTATACCATTTTCGCCAAGCACAACGTCGCCCGGCATTACGGTAACCTGTTTAATCCGGGTTGGCTGATTTATACCAACAATCATGGTATTAAGGTCGCCCGGCGGGTTGTGATATGATGGATCATAGCTTTCAACAAACGATGTGAAGCCCCCGATCTCTTTTAAGCCGCGTATGTCTCTAACAGCACCATTGTATACAATACCATTACCGGTTTTTGCGTATATGGCATTTCCTACGTTATCACCAATGGTAGGCCCGTTCTTGTGCGCACCAAACTGGTCAGCCACGTACACATCTCCTTTTATCAAAAGATCTACCGGCCAGGTGTTCTGCCCTTTTTTTCCCCTGGCCTTACCACGGTCATCAATAGCTTTCCATACATCTGGCCTGGCAGGCATAAACGTTGCCGTTACTGCCCGCCCTACCAATACACTGTCGGGGTTTATCACCATCCAGTTATCTGCTATCTGGTAACCGTAACCCGCATTTTTCAATACCGCCCACGCTTCTTCTATACTAACCTTTTTCATTCTCGTCAGGATACCATCGGGTACCTTTGGACGCCCGTCTGCAAAACGCTCGCCTTTCCACTCAGGGGTTAAAAAGATTAGTTCGTCTTTAGTGATTTGCTGGGCAAATGCTACTTGAATACCTAAGCAGCAATGCAATAAGACAACACCTAAAATGCAGACAAGGAAACGCCATTTTTTCATAATAAAGTTTAATGTGCACGCTGAATGCGGGGGACCCGCAGTTAACAGCAGGCCGGTTTAGTTTTTGGAATTGGTTTATAATTAAACAAATAATGCCATTATAAAACCCGGAAGATACCATTAAAAAACAGCGATGATTTTTATACAAATGTTGGTATGATAATGCGTAAACTTGTTGGTTAGGGAACCGGGTTGGGCACCTAAATACTTGCAAGGTTTTGTAATAGCCGCAGCAGCATACCAATTATTATCCTGAATGAATCAACTGATACTTCAGCAAGGCTTATCCAAGGAGCTTGCGGACTTCCCGCATATACTTGAATTTGTCCATAAAAAAAATAATACCATCCAACTCAACTCGTTTAGCAGCAATGTTTGCGATTGTATTTGCCTGTATTATATACTGGAGGGAAAGTTTACCTGGATCATTGATTCTATGGAACACACCTTGTATCCCGGTGATTTTGCTATAGTGTTACCACGACAATGCATCGGCGGCCAAAGCGGTATTATGAACATCGGGGCGCTATTTTGGATCAAAATATCTATCGAAGATCATAGCAAACTGTTACTGGGCAAATGGAGCGGCTTAACCAAAAAAGAAAAAATATCGGTCAACCAGATATTGATGCTTAATAAAGAACAGCCCGTTTTAAAATTAAAAGAAGCGCATACCCTGATGCAAAACCTGCAAACGGAGCTGCTAAACGAAGAAGTGGGCTTTTATACACGTATTAACCAATTGCTCGATGAGCTTTTTGTGTTGATCAGCCGTCAGTTCATCAGACAGAATAACTCCAGGCGGGATTTCCCGCAAAACTTCCTGAAACTGGAACAAACTTTAAGACAAAACCTTGCCCATCAATGGACGGTTGAAGAAATGGCCACACTGATAGGTATGGGCACTACGGCTTTTACCGAAAAGGTAAAAAATTATTCAGGCTTCTCGCCGCTGAACTATCTGATCATGATCAGAATAGCCGAAGCCACCAAATTGCTCAAGAAAAACCAGGTGAACGTAACCGAGATAGCGCTGAATACCGGTTTTTATTCTTCACAGCACTTTTCTACAACATTTAAGAAATTAACCGGCTATACACCGACAGAATTCAGGAAAAACAACACAACAGATCAATAACGTACATCATGAATTGTATCATCATTATAGAAATGGGCACAGCCGCAGTCAAGGTCTTTGCCTTCGATCTTTCCGGAAACTTAATCAGTTCGTCCAAGGGGCACTACCCCACTTTTCATGAACAAAACGACCATAGCGAACAGGATCCGGAGCAGATGTTTATTACGATGTTGTACATACTAAAAAACCTGCTTATAGAGAAGATTTATCCAAAAAAATACACGGTAAGCTGTATCTGCTTCGGCTCATCAATGCATAGCTTACTGGCTGTTGACAAAGACGGGATACCCTTGGGCAACGCCATTACCTGGGCAGATAACCGGGGGAAAAAAGAAGCTGCAGAATTAAAAGCTAGCGCACTGGGCGAGGCAATTTATAAAGCCACTGGTACCCCGATACACCCAATGTCATCTTTGATAAAAATTTGCTGGATGAAAAATAACGAACCGGACAAATTTAAGCTGGCAAAAAAGTTTCTACCGATAAAAAGCTATATTATACAGCAACTCACAGGCGCATGTGTGATAGATTTCAGCATCGCATCAGCAACCGGTTTGATGAACATCCACACCCTGGCTTGGGACGAGGCGGCGTTGAATTTTGCCGGTATAACATCTGAGGAACTACCCGCTTTACACCCCGTTTTTTACTCGGACTTGACGCTTAAGAAAGAATATCAAAGGGTACTGAAACTGCTACCTGCAGTAAAAATCCTGGTAGGATCAAGCGATGGCTGCCTCGCAACGCTGGGCGCCGGCGTATGGGGCAATGATATGGCCACAATCACTATCGAAGACAGCGGTGCTTTCCGCATCATCGGCGACCATATCATTGATGACCCTAAACAACAGATATTTAATTACTTGCTTACAGAAAAACATATTATTACCGGGGGGCCAACAAGCAACGGCGGCGTTATATTTAACTGGTTCACCAAACAATTCGGCGATTTTCAGAAAGCATATGATATCGACCAGTCTATGGATGAACTGATCCAGGAAGCAGCAACAGTAGAAGTGGGCTCGGGCGGTTTGATATTTCTTCCCTTTTTGCACGGAGAACGTGCACCAATATGGAACCCCAATGCCCGCGGCTGCTATTTTGGTGTGAACATCAGGCACGAGCGTAAACATTTCATCAGGGCTACGATCGAGGGAATTTTATTTGAGATGTATAGTATAGGCCGGTCCCTGGAGAAACATCGCCATATTAAAGGCCTCTCTATTAATGGTAACTTTGCTTCGATACCGCTTTGCACACAAATTATTGCCGATATTTTTAATAAGCCGGTAAGTACACTAAGCCATGGAGATAGTATAGGCAGAGGAGCCTTCCTGTTAAGCGCCACCGAGATGGGGCTCTACCCCTCTCTGGAAGAGGCTTCTAAAACAGTGAATATGCATCAAACCTTTTATCCAAAGGCAGAAAATCATGAGATTTACGCCCAATATTTTAGGGTGTTTGAAAGTCTGATTACCAAGGTAGCTGATGAATTTAACCTCATTTCTGACCTGCAGCAGCGTTACAGCTAACTGCCTGCCAACGGTTGCCATTTATTATGCCGCTTTACATTAACGCTGGTACAATCCTGATTCTTGGGCCATGCGTTCAGCAATAAATGAAATAATCTAAAAACCTGCATTTATCCAGAAATTAACGCAAATTTCACCGGGTATGAAGATGAAACTATAACTTCAATTATGAGTAAGGTAAATACATTGAGATCAGGTTTCATTGGAAAGATAACCCAAAAACGCTTTCTATTGCCTAAAGGGTAGCTTTTGAAGGAATGATCGCGTAAATTCAGTTTGGTTTTGTTGCCTTCGGCTTCATTGAAATTTGTTGCTTACTATGGTAAGTTAGGGGTATACATTATCCTGCTTTTTAAGTAATTTAGTGAAATTTACAGCAGAATTTGAGCTAATTGTACAGTGCATTTATTTTTTAATAAATTGATTTTTTACACCGTACGATAAAATATGAATGGTTGGGGTATTCATGCTTATAAAATGCAGTATCGATATATTAATCTAAAAGCCCATGTCAATACAAAAAGCGCTAAACGTTATAGATCGCCTTAAAACAGATACCAAATTGTCCGGTTCGCTAAGAACATTTGACGATTTATTAACAGTCTTAGAGAAAGAACAAGTAGAAATAAGCAAGGAAGCACTTCATAAGGGATTTCTTTTGGATTGGAAAATGCGTTGGATCAAGAGCACGAGTGATTTAGGCAAATAAACAAGAATTTATGTTATCTACGCAACAGTTGCGTCGCCGCTACTCCGCCGAACAAACCCTGATCATATTACTTTGTCGGTTATATTTCAAAAAAGCCCTACTACTTGACGTTCAAAAATATTTAGAAGATACCGACATTGATTGGACATTATTTTATAAAAGTGCCCAGCTTAATAGTATTCGCGGATTTCTGTACGATATAATAGAGACTTTTGATCTTAAAATTGATTACTCTGTACTCAATATGTTAAAAGCAGCCGCCTCGACAATTCAACAGAAAAACCTTTATCAGCTTAAAATCACCCGTGAATTAGCAAGGGATTTTCAAGTTCATAATATCCATGCTTTAAGTTATAAAGGGGCGTTTTTTGCTACTAGTTACTATAAAAAGCCTTTTTTGCGTGAAAGCTCAGACATAGATTTTTTGGTTAGCCAAAGGGATGTTATAAAGGCTATTGAATATTTTAAAGAACACAACTATCATCATAAATACGATATACCCACAAAGTACCTTGGCTATGTAATGAAAAATTGTAGAGACTTATCATTCAAAACACCCGGACACTTCTCAGGTCTGAGCTGCTCAGTGGAAATACAATGGTCTTTAGTGGAAAGTCATTTCAATGCTTTTCCGGGATATGATTTCTTTTCAGGTAACTTTAAGAAAAGAGATGGCACTGATGTTCCGGGTTTGAATGAAACCTATGATTTTATCTGCGTTTCTTCGCATCATCTTCTTAAAGAGCCTTTATTTAAATTTAAATACCTGGTTGATTTAGCCTGCATAGTCAATACTGCCGGAGAACGTCTGGATTTTGAAAAAATAGAAGACCTTTATTTGAAGTTAGGATATGAACGCTTTCTATATGCCGGATCAGCAGCACTAACTGACATTTTAGGCATTCAATTCGGGACTTCACCACAAGTTGAGGCTTTTTATGCTATTTTTCTAGCAGACAAGAATGCTCACCTCCCGATGGTCAATCGGCTTCAACTTTTTAAGACCTTCATAAAAAATCAAAGTTTAAGACAAAACTTTGTTTTTATGATTAAGGTGATACGTTCAGTGGCAAGACCTAATATAAGTGACCTTCTTTTAAATCTACCCCCTCGCCTTGTGCCGTTATTGTTTATCATTAGGCCAGTTAGATTGATGAATAAGTATATTATTAAACTCCTAACATAATTATTTCATTTTGCTAATTGTTGCTATCTGCCAATTGCTTCTAAATATAAACCGGTTGCCAATTCTTCTGATCCCAGCCTACAGGATTGACCGTTACGTGATTAATTTGTACCATCAACATCATAAGCATTTAAGTGATAAAAAAGGATGGTCGCGCAGATAGTGGTTCCTGGCTTTTTCATCGATAAATTGAACAGGTATAAATATGGCGGCCTTTCCAGCATGATATAACATTCTTTCTTTCTCTAAAAAAGAAGCGAATGTCCGGTCAAAAGATTATTGAACAAATTATAATCATCCCTTCGCCACAATTTCAATTGGTCAAAATTCAGCATTAGATTGTTGTTAGAAACATAACTTCTAAATCTACCCTGATTACGCTGACTGCTTTTTGAATTTATACCTCTAATATTACTTTATTCAATATCAAAGGTCAGACATAAATTATGCTAAGTTCATCCACAAATTGAGGTAGCCCAGATAAGCTTTAAATTCTAAAGGTTTATCAAGTTTGTAGGACACTTTTATATGTGAGAGCGTTTGCTTTAAATAGACAAACTCCAAATCTGACCTTTGTAAAGACTCAATCCACAAATGCTCTGGCCAATGTGGTATATCGCCAGGAAAAATATTCTTATTCCAGCTTTCTACCGCTTGAATTTTTTGAGGTTCGCATAAACCTTTTTCAATGATAACCGATTTGAATGCCACCCACCGGACATCTTCAGCAGAAAACTCATTCCAAAAACACTCAAATCCAATACCCGGTAGAACACCGGTACTTATATCAAGACATAACGTAACGCGATCAGCATGTTCATATACAAATTCTATACAATCTGCTAAACTTTCAGATATCCACTGATAGCCAATAGCTTTAAGAAATAAAAGCACACTTTCCGCTGTAAGCGTTTTAATATTTACTCTTAAAACATTAACGTCACGAGAAAATTGCATACCCAAGTAAGCAACATTACCATGCTCTGGACACAGATCTATGATCTTATCCAAAATTGGCAAAAAAACTTTCCTTTCTCCAAGTGTTTCCGTGATCAGGTAATCACAGAAAGTTTTTTTCTTGTCCTTGGTTAAGGTAGGTTCCAGTTGTAAAAATAATAGTGGCACCCCAAATGCAGTAGTTCTTACGTCTAACTCCAGGAAAATTTCTATTATATCTTCGTAGTAAGAATTCTTAGAAGTTGACCATTTGCTTAAAAAATCCATAAAGCGTGTCTCATCTTCAGTTTGCCTGTCAATTAGCTTATCGAACCATTGATATACAGATGTTAAATCATCTTTATCCCTTTGTAAACACATTTGCAAATCAACCTGCGTATTTGAATTTAGTCTGCATTCGAGGGCGAACCTCAAAATAGGAGGAAATAATTCTGCCGCTTCTAACAAATGCCGCCTTTGTTCATTTGATACAAGTTCGGCGGGGAGCTTGTCAAAAAAACCTGCCGAGGCACACAATAATGAATAATTAAGCATCGCTTTAACGTTTGTCAGTAAGAGAAACCCTTAAAATTTCATGATATACCTCACCAATCCTTTCAATGGCATCTGGTGCATGTACTGCGTAAAATGGCAGATCGTCTATGAACCTTTTGGCCGACTTGAAATAAAGTTCTATATATGCTTTCGAGTTTACACCGGGGAGCATCATTTCTTTTAGCAGAAACATAAAGGCTTTCTGTTTATCCTGATCGTGAACAATATTGAGAGGTGATAACTCGCGCGGATAAAGCTGAAAAACTGCCTTTACTGGTAAAGACTCAGGCTGTGCTAAATCTACAGAACTTTTAAAGTAATATTTACCTGCTACTGGCTTCTCAGAGTTGTCAATTTTGTTGCGATAGGTAAAAACACTTTGAAGCTCACTATAGGGAAGGTTAAACAGCGATGCAGTTTCGGGTGTTACTTTTAAATCATCATCTCCCTTATAAGCAAACCAATTACCGCCGTTAGAGCCAACAACGGCATAGTCATCGCACCAAACAGTGTGCCCTTTTAAACGAAAATAAGCTGTAAGGGTAGATTTGCCAGCCGTTTTATGGCCAGTAAATAAAATTACACCGTTATCAACCTGGACACCAGCCGCATGTAAGCAAAAGTTTCCCTGATGTTGTAAGCAAAATTTGGTGATATTCCCTCTTATCAGAGAATTAATGGTTCTTTTAGAAGCTGCATCAGTATATGCGTAATATACATTTTTGGCGGAGCCTGATATTAAAAACTCGGCCTTATCGGTATTGTCAAAGTATTTGAACAATGTACATTTTTCTCCATTTGTTGAAAGACCGCTCTGTACAATTTCGCCGATATCATTATTGATAATGGATCTTAAATCAGAAAAGACAAACTTTTCTTTTATAGTAATAAATGCATCCCACGATAGCTCTTTAAATTCAGTATCTAATTTCAAACTTTTGGATTAGGGTTAAAACTGAGTAAAAAATATACAAGCCGAAATAATTTCGGCCTGTATATTAAACAAAAAAGGTTACTTAGAGTATGACACATTAAGACCCGTATCCATTTGTACTGTCATTAGCGTCCGCTCCTTGTGTACCAGCGTTTGTAACTTCGCCAATTTTTCCTAATTCTTTGATTTTAGGCGATTCATAGCTCTTTTTTTGGTTCTCTTGATTTTCCATGATCAGAAATGATTAAAGTATTAAAATGTTGGTTAATTAGCTGTTTGCCTGTAATCATATAAACCCCATAAAAGAATATTTGCCAAAGCCTCTATCTTTTTGGTATCTGCTTTTTTCAGTAGTTCTGAGTCAGATATTTCTTTGTGCAGCGCAGGTTCATCGATAACTCCCTTAATAAAATCCGGAGCACTACTGATCTTGTCTTTCAGAAATTCCAGTAAGCCCGATTTTTTTAAATTTTGAATTCGGGAAAAAGAATAAGCAAGCGTCTTTTGCCGGTGAACTACCACCGCAGGTAATTCTTCAACCATCGCTGCGCGGAGAATTAATTTTTGATTAAGCAGATGAGGTGGAACAATTTTTATAAATTCAAAGAGTTCTAAAGAAAAAAATGGGTGAAGATATTTCATCTTCATTCCGGTAAAGCCCGGGTGACCAATTTCAAACAGGTATGGCCAAAAAGGATGTGTGGACATACCGTCAGCTAGTGCTTGAGGTGAAGCTGCAAGCTCTATTTTGGCCTTTAAATATTCTTCATCAATAAAATCTTCCCTTATCCATGAGGGCGGGCTAAAAAAAGGTTTGGCAGCTAGCTTCCGTTTTTTCTTCTTTGTACTTACGTTTAATCTTGGTATCCTTTTATGAATAACCACAAACTTTCCCCAATCCAAAACTGTTTTAAATACACCATTTAAAAGAATTCTGCTGCTCCAGATTTCATCTTGACACCCAAACAAAGGATCACCACCAAAACCGGTAAGTGTAATCCTTGATCTCTGTAATGTATCCCTTAGCATACCGCCATCCGGTACAGTTGCTAAACTTCCGGCGGGTTCTGGATACCATGTCTGATCATCTTTTGCATGATGTCCGGCCAATTGGTCAGCCAGGTAATGGCGCAGAGGAATGCCCAAATGTTCTGCAATTATTTTTGAATAGAAGGTTTCGGATTCTACCACATTTGTTTCCAAGGTAAAATTATAGGCATTAAGGCCCATTGCAGACCCGTACCTTTCTTTGTGGTTTTTTGCAGTTAAAGCAGTTACCGAAGAACTATCCATACCACCACTTAAATGACAAGACACGTGCTTACTACGAACCCGATCACCTACTGACCTTTCTAAAATATCATAGAACCTGGCTACATAAGCAGATGTGGTTAACTTTTCTACGGGAGTATTTTTCTGTGTTCCACTCCAATATCGACTGATTTCCAACTTACCCTTTTTTAAAGAAATCTGATGAGCTGGCGGTAGCTTAAAAAGTTTTGTATAAATGGTGTGTTCAACGCTGTCGTTTCTACCGCAAAAAAAATAATCTTGCAATACATTAGTACGCAGCTCATCAAAGAGATTTGGTACATGCTTCAGGCAGCGGTAATAATTACTAAATAAGAACCCATGTTCCGTGTTGGCGTAATAAAAAGGTACCAGACCGAAATGATCACGCGCACAAAAAAGTGTTTCAGTCGCTTCATTCCAAATGGCAAAGGAGAAGTCACCTGCAAGATATTTCATCATACCTTCTTCCCAGGTTTTAAAAGCATATAAAACCAAATGGCTGTCTGGTATTTTGTTATCTACAGCAACTCCTTTTTGTTGCATCAGCTCAATCAATCGTTCGCGATTGTCGAGTCTTACATCTCCTGTAATGTAAACTTTTGCATCATCGGTGAATGGCTGGATGTCATCGTCGGTATCGTCATCTACTTTTAGCCAACCAAACCTCAGATCAATCAACGGGCTTTGATGTCTGCCCAAATGGTCATTACAACATCGAGAAATTTCTTCCTGACATTTATCCAGTACACTGCTTGCGTTATAACGGTTATCAGATGCTATTAAACCAACAAATCCGCTCATACAAATTGCATTTTTGAATTTAGTTTATCTAGCGGTAGCACGAAATAGTTTTCAATATTAATCGGATGGTCATTTAAGATAATCCCGTTTCTTTCGAGCCACGCATGCGCAAAAAAATTACCGTTGTGAATATCTACGCCTATTCTCAAATCTGTTCTTAGCCCATAGCATTTAAGTGCATATTGCATAGCAAGGGAACGCGACAAGCATCTCCCTTTGAAGCGCCCCCCCAGGCTAATTAAGTAAAATATGTTATAATAACGATCTATTATCACCATATCCCCATCGTCGCCCGCATGAAGATAAGTATGCTTTTTACTAAACGAATTTAAAAACTCCAATAACGCAGTTGTTCCCTTAAAACCAATGGTTAAAAGTGATGCCTCGATTAAATTTACCAAAAAACGGCATCTCAAAAACTTGTATCTAAAAGCGGCTAAGCTTTCGCTAATTTGACGTATGGCAGTTTTATTACTCATGCCGTATCTCGATCAGTTTATATTCAACCAATTTGTGTAACAATGCTGCCATATCCTCATTCACAACATCCTCAGTTACCTCATACTCCATCGTAAGTTTTGTAATAGCCACATCTATCTTTCCAAACTCAGATAAAAGTTCCCAAAAACGCTTACCTGTTTCGTCCAACTCATAAAAATATTCGGTATTCATGTTCATTAATACCAAACCGCCGCCAATATGCTGTGTAAGAACTTCTGGCGGAAAAACAACCATCTTATTTGAGAATTCCATTTTTGCCATCTTGAATTACATTTAATTAAACCGTTAATTTTAAGCTGAACTTATTTCTTATAAGTAACCAATTTCCTGATCACGTCTGCAGGCAAAATTACAGTTGAGGTCCTGCTATGCCGGGCAATGTTGATACCTAAAAATTTCCCGGCACCGTCATAGACAGGCCCCCCGCATTCATCAGACCGGATTGCTGCATCCTGCACAAAAACTTCTTTAAATCCGTCAGCCCGCTTGCTACGTTTACCCTCGTATTTAGCCGCCAGATGATCAGAACTTTGTTCTTCAAATGGGATGATGACTTTCAGCGTACTCCCATCCCTCAAAATATTCAGTGCCACACTATCACCAATATAGAATTCTTTCATTTTAAACTCAAACGTACCGGCATCGTCCACCTTATTGTTATTAAATGACAAAATCTGATCTCCAATCTTAAGATACTTTTCTGCAGGATACGACACTGCAATGTCTTTCACGAAAACCTTTCCATCCTTGTTCTCTAATAATGCTCCAAGTTGTGCTCTGCTAAATAACACGGGAAGTTCTAGTATTTGCGTGCTAACGATACCAACTTTATAGCCTTTTTCCGGTAACGGAGAAATGACGAATTCTCCTATATTCTTCTGGTTGGGATTATTTGAACATGAACGATCAATATCAATTGACACCAAACCTGGTAAAGGTTGGGCGGTTTGCATCACCACAAAGTCGTTTTCCCGGTTACGCAGGGAAACCGATAAGGGAACTTTTCTACCCTTATAAACGATCCACGGATGCTCGCCTACCAATGAACTTTTGCTGATGAATACGTGCAGCCCTCTGCTGTTGAACTTACCTGTTACATGGGCTGCCAACGCTGTCTGGATTAAACCCTTATCATTATTGTAAACAACATATGCACTATCTAAGACTGATGGATGGAATGTTACCAGCTTTTCGGGCAGGCGGCTATTGAGGCGACTTGGCAAAGGGATAGACTCAAACCGGTCACTATCAGGTAGTGTTTTGTAATCAATCGGTTTCTGAAGTGCTGTCCAGTATTTACGAAACAGATTGATTTGGATATCGAAGTTTTCGTCTTCGTTTACATTGATCTTGTCGCGTACGCCTATTAATTTTCCACTAAGGTCAAATAACGCACCTCCTGAATCTCCCGGCTCCATCTTACAAGTAGATTCTATGTAGCCATATCCATCATCCAGCCGGGAAATACGGCCAAACCGCACGTTAGGTTCAGTTCTAAAAAAACTACCGGGATAGGATATGCCTACGCAACCTTCTCCGGGCAAAAGCGATTGGCTGTCGCGCAACTCTGCATAAGGCCATATGGCTTTTTCCTGGATTTTAAGCATAGCGAGATCCAGCTTTTTATCCGTAGTTGTAAAAGCTATCCGCCCTAATGCCGTGGCAACCGCCTTTTTTCCGTCAGAAAATTCTACCCTGTATCTAATACCGGGCATTACGGAGTGTGCTGCAGTTAAAATCAAACCATCCCGGGATACAATTACACCACTGAAGCCACCAAAATCACGATCATTCAGGGTGTCACGAATTACTAATTTAATGCAAGCACCGTGTACCCTATCGTAAGTTTGTTTTATAAGTTTTTCGACCTGATGCGGCGTCAAGATTTCTTTCTGGGCATTAGCATTTAATATGGTTAAAATAAATATTAAAAAGCTGCACTTCGCAATTCTAAACAAGATCATCCCTCAACTTCAAAATTTCGCAAAAACGATTTATATCAGGTTTTAGGTAAGCAGGGGGGCCTCAACTAGGAATAATCCAGCTCCCCCAGTTACCAAATAAATTAATTAGACTTTTTTATCTCCTCAATAGCGGCGCTCATTTCTGCTATTAACTCGGGGGTAGAACCGCTAAAGCCTACGCTGGTAAAGCGTATAAAACCATTACCATCAACAATCACCTTATGTGGAATACCTGTAACTTTAAAAGCCTTTGCAACTTCATTACCCTTTTCGCCTTTTCTTAGATCAAGATATAACGGTAAATCATATTGCTTTGATTTAAAGTATGCCATTGCATTTTCTTTTACTTTAGGGGTTTCACCCGGTAATTCATTGGTGTGTATAAACAGAAATTTAATGGTAGTATCGCCTTTGTATTTATTAACCAGTTGTTGCATTCCGGGTAAAGCAGCTTTACATGGGCCGCACCAGGTTGCCCAAAAATCAATCACCATGGTTTTTCCCTTAAAAGTTTCAAGGTTAACCTTATTGCCATTTACATCAAGCAATTCAAATTCAGGCGCTTTAGTTTTAACTAATTTTTGAGCGATGTTGCTGTTATACGTATTCTCGTATTTCTCCTGCAAACGTTTATTGATCGAATCTAGATGGGCTTTATAGTTTCTATTTGGGTATAAACTTTGGTAAGCCATACGATAGCCATCTCTGATCTCCTCATCTTCAGTGCCTTGCATAATAGCTGCCTCTAATGCAGGGAAAGCTTGTTTATACTGCCCGCTTTTAGCAAGCAATACTGTGTAATGGTCATTTTCTTTTTGATCCTTACCTTTTTTTAAGTCGATAATCTTTTTGCTAACAACTGCCGCTTGTTTAAAATCGCCCTTTTTTTCAAAGAAATAACGCTTTAAACTGAGCATCAAATTTTGTTGTTCCAGGGTCATCGTTTTAGTATTTTTCAGCTCCTTGTCAACCAATTGCTCTACTTTTGCAACAGAAACAGGATTAGTGACATACGCAAACATGGCCCACGCCGTTAATCTGTAATAGCCTTTAGTTTTGTACAGGTATTCCATAGATTTATCAAACTTGCCGGCATTTGCAAAAGCGTGAGAAATCATGGCATACGCATATCCCATATCTCTATTTGGGAATTGTTTTTTAAGCGCCTCCAGCATTTGAAGTTTCTTTTGCAGGTCCTTTTCTGTAACTAAACGGTCAATCTGTCTGCTGTAGGCAATATCACCTTTTGGAAAACGCTTTTCAATAAGTTCAAGCAGCGGTTGATAAGGCAATTCTTTAGCCACATTGTAATTTAACAAAAGGGTAAGATCGCTTTCGTTACCTTCCTTTAAAGCAGCCAATTTTTTATTTAGAACAACGGTATCTTTAATTGCCGACAAAGAATCAACTGCCTTTTGGTAGTCCCGTTCCTTTTGAGCGAATAATGAGGCTGAACAAGTGATCAGCATCAAAAACAAAGAAATTTTTTTTAGCATTTTATTATTTATTATTAGTTGGGTTTACGATAATCGATGTTAGCTATTGCGCCAAAGCCATCTATTTTTTGCACGTAACTATTGTTTACGATATTGCCAAGGTTGTCTAACTGAAAAAAGTACACGCTACCCGATGTACCGATATTTGTAGCGATCACGAGTTTTCTTGCATCATTGGGCTGCACAACCATTTGTTTAATTAAAACACCTGCCGGGAAGGTGTAAATGAGCTTTGAGGAATTACTTAGGATATCGTACACATACAGTTTATTATCTGTAGCGTAATACATTTGATTAAGAAAAAGCGAACTGGCAAATGTTTTAGCAGAGGCAATTTCAGGGCTGTTCTGCATTTGTTGTTTAAGCACTGGCTTGCCACCGTTTAAAGAATAAATATATCTGTTGCCAACATTATCCTGCATTATAAAGTAATATGTCCCTGTACTTACATCTTGTGGGCCATCTGACGCTCCCACCATGGTCATGCCTGTATTACCCATATTAAACGCCGCAGAAGAAGAGCCCAGAACAGGGTTTAAACCGAAATCTCCAAAAGTTGTATACATAAACCTTTTGTACTTATTATCAAAAAAATAGGTAATGAAATAGGTGCTCTTGATTACTTTAGGAAAAAGCGAATAATCGCCGCCGATACGGTCTGTAAAGGTCACATTAATTGGGTCATCTATTACTGAAGCACCAAACAGGTCTCCGTTATTTATTATATACTCCTCGGATCCATATCTTGTCAACCCAAAGGTAAACTGGCCCTTAACCGGTGTAAAGCCAGTTGTTGATTTGCCACTTTCTAAGAAACTATTGGCATCATAAATATAATTGCCGTTATCCGTAAAAAAACCGATGCTTGTTTTTGCTCCGTAAGAGCTTGGATAAGCGTATGCAGCTACCGCATTACCTGTATAAGCGGTTCGATTAACAGCTGTTGCAGGAGAGTAAAAAACCCTGTAATCTGACCTTATAAAATCTAACCCAGCTGTATTACCTTTTGTACTACTCACTAACCAGCCATCTTTAAAAACACTGGTAACTTGCAAGCTAAAGGTTTTAAAGGCAGATACGCCGTTGCTTTTATTCGTTACCTTGTATTCTAAGTTATACCCGTCCCTAAGTGGCGGATAACTAATCACTGCCTTAATTGCTTTATCTGTTGAAAGAACCATTGACGATATCCCTTCTACAGGGGTAACAGAATATATTTTCCACTGGTAGCTATAGCTTTCGCCAGAAGGTTTGGATTCTGTAATCACCGGATCGAGCTTTAACGTATCAAACTGTGTGATAGTAATAGCCGAATCTGTTTTAATTGTTACTTCATTCAGTTGGGCATACTTAAAGTCTTGTTTATCCTTTTTACAAGAGAGCAGGCACACACAACCTAAGAATAAGGTATATAAGTAAATTTTCATTGTTGACATTTTTTAAAATATAACCCGGTTTCCAGACTCGTCTATTAGAGGGCCGTTAACTTTCTCATACGCTGTTAGGGCGTTCCTGAACGTTACCTGAAGCCTGAAAATTTCTCCAAGTCCAATAACAGCGGGACTAAAATTGGTTAGCCCTGAAGTTTTGATCATAAACTGAAACTTGGTTACGCTAAATGTTCCAAACACAAACTGAACATTTTCCCAGTAATCCGGCTTGATCAACTGACCTGTAATGTTCACCTTCATTCTTTTCAAATTAGCGGAAAGGTCTGTAGCAATGCCGGGCGCACCTGCAACAAGTTCGGCTCCGGGAGCTACCTCCAGCAGCAGTTTAAAAGATTTCGTTTTCATTTCAGGCGAGTTTAAAACGATGAGCGGATATTTAACGAACATTTGATTAGCAGGGAGCTTCATATCGGGCAATATATAATCAATGTTATTTCTTGCCGTTGAACTATCAGTTGCTCTTAGTTTAAAAGTGCGCGCGTTGGCTGAAATCTTGCCAACCAGCCGCATATTAAGAAGCACTGTGTCGCGCTGTTTTTGGGTAGGTTGTAAAGCAAATGAATAGTTTATGCTATCCGGATTTTCAAAATAGGTAATATAGAAGCTAATGCCATCAGCACCGTGATACGTTAGTATATCACTTTTTTTACAGCCTAAAGCGAACACCAAAAGCATTAATATAGTTAAGTATTTCATATAACTTTATTTGTAGTTGGGATTAAATTCTAGTTCACTGTCTGGAATAGGGAGCACGTACTGGGATAAGGATATATCTGAAGTTTTAAATTGCATTCTAACAACATTCTTTCTTTTGTAGTAAAAGAAAAGCTGGCCTTCTGCATGAAACTCTTTCTGATATTCTTTAGTAATCTCGCTACTCAATGCGGCTTGAGTAATGTTACCGGCAAGTGCAGTTAAATTTCTATTCTGTCTTACCATGTTTAAATAATTAACGCCATCAACTGTAGATGGGGCGCACTCGGCTAATATGTAATACATTTCAGATAAGCGTAGCATAGGTACAATCTCATCCAGCCTGTCGTCAGTTGGTGAAGTACCCGGATAGGTTTGCCAAAATTTTGAGCAGAACACGTTTCCGCCACTGTTAGAAACGCTGTTGTCGGTTTCTATTCGGGCCAGGTATCGGATATCTGTTGACCCACCAGATGCGGTTTCGTACAGGGTTTGATAATCGCTCAGGGATCTGCGCATTGAAGATGCTCCGCGGAAATAGCTCTGATCGGCCCAATTTCTTAAGTTGGCCACACGTAAGCCAAAAATCTGTTCGGTAATGTAAAGCCGGTCCCTTGAACTTGCGTCAGCCGTAGCTGCGTTGAAAGAGACGAATGGAAATTTATTGGCATTTACAACAGTTTTAGCGGCAGCAAAAGCGTTGTTTTTATCGCCGGAAAAAAGATAGATCCTTGCCTCAAGCGCCTTTACTGCATAATAATTCATTTTGATTCTCCTGGTTACATCACCGGTTAATATTGGATCAGAATTGCTCAGCAGTTGTTCTGCCTCTTTAAGGTCGGCCAGTGCTTTTTGTACGACAACTTGCGTAGTAGATGGTATTACGGTATATTGATTCACCGCTGTTTTGTAGGGTATCGCTTTGTTATTCTGGCCAGCTACATATTCTGGCCCGAATAAGCGCAATAGTTCAAAATGCATATACGCTCTAAGGGCAAGTGCCTCGCCCCGTATTCTGCCATAGGCTTGGTCGCTCAGCACATTGCGTTTATCCTGAGTGTTTTGTATCACTTTGTTAGCACCGGCAATAGCGTTATACCCGTTACTCCAGATATCATTTCCAAAGCCTGCAACCTCCGCTGAAGTCAGGTTGAGATTTGACGTATCATAGAACGTATTTGCGGTAGGAATACTATAGTTTTGCGCAAGTGCCGATTCAAACCCCATAGACAGGTTGTCGCCAAAAAGGGCGCGAGAAGCAAACAATGAGTATACCCCATCCAATGCTTGCTGAAATCCGGTTTCTGAGGAAAACAGTGCCTCTTCTGAAATTGAAGATTTGGGATTAACGTCAAGATACTTTTTACATGACGCGAGTATGGTAGTTAAGCAAACCAATAGTGCCAGTATTTTTTTACAATTCATTGTTTTAAATTTTAAAAGCCCGCTCTTAATGTTAATGAATAGGTTCTCGCAAAAGGGTTGCTTGTGCCGCGTTCAACCTGAATAGAGCTCACCCGGAACAGATCATTGGTTATTGCAGTCAGCTGCAAACTTCTAAGCCCAATACGTTTAAGAAACTGCCTGTCATAGAAGCCATATCCCAAAGAAGCAGAACTTAGAATGAGGTTGTTGTCATTTTGTACAAACCTGGAAGTAAGTTTGGTAGTGCCCGGATTTGCTGTTATCCTTTTGTAGGGACTGACAGAACCTGGCCCTGTCCATCCGAGATTGTAGGCTCTTTGATCGACATTGAAACGCGCGTCAACCGCCTCCACTCTATCTACGAGTGTTTGGTTATACATTTGCCCCCCCCATTGATAGTTAAAAATAAGGCCGAGCTCAAACCCGCGGTGCGAAAAGTTGGTACCGAAGTTGCCATTCCAAACGGGCTGACTGACACCTACCGGAACCTTGTCTGCTACATTCCAGTTCAACGTCGTTTGCCCGTTTTTGGTTAAATAAACTTCGGAACCTGTTACCGGATCAATACCCAGTGATCTGACGGCAAAAATGGTGTTGATAGACTGCCCTTCTACCAGCTGCATATTTGGTACCACCTGGCTGGGGTTACCGTTATTAAGCAAATTATTTGAAGCCTTTAATGCATCTGATATCTTGCTTAGCGTATTCTTGTTGGTAAAGCCGTTTAACGTAACGGTCCATAACGTTCTTGACGCCGGATTTTGCATAAGCGTGTACCTGGCATAAAACTCGAAGCCTTTGTTGAGCAGCTCGCCGAAGTTCTCTGTATACGAATTGAATCCGGCAGATGGCGCCAATGTGATTTGCGTTACGGCATTTTTGGTATTTTCGCGATATAGTTCTACCCTTAAGTCAAGTTTACTTTTAAATAATGTGGCATCTAAACCAATATTTGCCTTGTAAACATTTTGCCAGCTCAAAAACTCATTCCCCATGGCGGCCAAAGTTGCACCCAGGTTATTGTAGTAAACTGTGCTGGTGTTAAAATTGTAACGAAACTGTGAAGCGTATGATGGCACATTGAGCGACCCGGTAGAGCCATAGCTACCTCTAAGTTTTAAACGGTTCACGATATCGCTTTTTCCAAAGAATGATTCGTTGTGAATATTCCACCCGGCACCTACAGACCAAAATGTCCCAAATCTTTTTTGGTTACCGTATTGCGAAGATCCATCCCGTCTGATAGATACACTACCGAAAAACCGATCGTCATAGATATAATTACCGCTATAAACCAGGCCAACCCGTCTAACCGTATTCTCATCACCGGTTGGCGTGCCTGTATACTGCGCGGCAAATAATAGATTATCTAAAGCATCTGTCGGGAAACCACTTGCCGATACGACATAATAATTTGATCTGGTTTCTGCGATATTGAAGGCCAGGTTGGAATAGATCTCGTGCTTACCAAAAGCCTTATTGAAATTGGCAGTGGTCAAACTCTCGTACCCTGAAGAACCGTTAGTAGTTAATTGGTAACTTCCTCTTTGTGTTACATCTGCTACGTTGGCAAACCTGGGGCTTAGAGCTGAATAAAACAGATCTCCGCCGCCTGTTTGCTTATTGACGCTTAAACTTGATTCGATATAAAAATATGATGAAGGTTTATATCTGGATACGAAATTATTGGAAATACCAAAGTAATTTGTGCTGTTAATAGAATGCAACGTAGCATCATACATGGGATTGGCCTGTTGGTAAGTAAATCCCAGGAAATTGTAATTTTCCACAAACGGAACAACTTTTCCTTTATCGTCATACGGCGTCCAGTATGGGTTCATTTTTACATAGTCACTGAAATTTCCGTATGGCGACTCATTGGATTTATTTTGAAAAACGCGTATCGAGTTCCGGAATTCAAACTTCTTTTTAAAGTAGTTCAAGTCAAACTGCCCCGAATAATTTTGCCTGTTCTGGCCTTTCATCACACCAGATTGCAAATCTCCTGATACCTGGAAACCATACCGGATTACAGTATCACCACCCTGAGCATATACAGATGTACGATTGCTGTATCCGTTTTGTGTGGGTATGGATAACCAGTTGGTATTTACACCTTTTACGTATGCCTTATATCGCTCATTATAAAGCATATCCTCGCTACTTTGCAGTATCGCTGAAGTAGTAGTATAGAGCCCCACGCGTTTTTCAAAGTCGAGTTTTTGTTGGGAGTTCAAAAGATTGTAAACAGACAGATCTGGTGTGGTGAAACGGAAATCGTTGGTCACATTCACCTGAAACTGGCCCGGCGATGGCGTGATCGTAGTGATCACAACAACACCGTTTGCGCCCCTGGACCCGTAAAGCGCTGTTGCGGATGCATCTTTAAGGATAGTCACATTTTTTACCAGGTTGATATCAAGATCAACAATACGTTGTAAGGTTACTTCAAAACCATCTAATATTAACAGCGGAAGCGTCGGTGCAGTTGATAGCTGACCTGAAAGATTTGGAAAAGAGTTCTCACCGCGTAACTGGATATTAGGGAGCTGATTGATGTTTCCGCCGGTGATATTATTTTGTACTATCCTGAACGAAGGGTCTATAGCGCCCATAGCAGCAAACAGGTTGTTAGAACTAACTTTTTTAAGTTCAGCACCTGAAATGCTTTTGGCTGCGCCGGTAAAGCTTTCCTTTTTTTGAGCGAAAATACCGGTTATCACGGTCTCGTTCAATGCAACCTGTGTTTCTTCTAAAAAGATGTCATAACTGGCCCCGGGCTTTATTTTAACAACCACTGTTTTGTAGCCTATGAATCTAAATTCCAGTGACTCCGCCGTCGCAGGTACAAGTAATTTATAACGTCCCTGGGCGTTGGTTTGAGTTCCCAGTGTTGAACCTTGCACCGAAACGACGACTCCTGTCATTGGAGCAGAAGTTTTACGATCTTTAATAACGCCTTCAATTACCTGGTCCAGTTTTTGAGTTTTAAGCACAAGCACTATTGTTTTATCCTGTATGATGTACTTGATCGGCTGAGCCTGAAAAATGGCGTTTAAAGCAGTTTCTAAAGGTTGATCATGGATATTCAGCGTAACTGGTTTGGCCGCTGCGACAACATTGTCTGAGTAAACAAAGTTGTACCCGGTCTGATCCTTGATCATGCTTAAAACTTCCGTTATCGGCTTATTTGATATCTTTAATGTAACCCTTTGAGCAAAACTTGCAGCGCTAACGTGCAGAAGTGTTATAATAAGTATAAGTTGAGATACTGACAGCACCCGAAAAAATTTGGGACGAGTTTTTCCTATCCCATTTGAATTGTTTGTTTTCATCAATTAGGTTTAATAAAAAGCGATTTTTTTATTGAATTCACCGGTCTGATTCCTGTTGGCCGACCGTTATTTTCCGAGAATTGGCGTTAAGTTAAAGTTTAATCATAGCTCATGAATTAGGGGCGTAGTTAGTTTTATTATAGACTTTAGTTAGTTCTGCTTTGAATGTTATTTAATTCCGGAAATAATTAGTTTCCTTCCATCTATCTGAACTTTTACCATCTCGGTTGCTCTTAAAATGTTAACTACACTGTTAATGTCAGCAAACCTGGAAATATTACCGCTGATCTTTTCATTTGTAATATTGCCTTCGTAATAAATGTCCACATCATACCATCGTGCGATAAGTTTCATAATAGCGCGAATGTCTTGACTGGCAAAAACGAACTCGTTATTTTTCCAGCCTATTGCTGCATAGATATTCGCAGCAGACTTCTCGATCCTGCCGTTATTTACAACCCCCTGCTGCCCTGGTACCAATAAAACCTTTTGATTGGCGGTTGACATGCTCACGCTTCCCTTTATCAACGTAGTTGTTTCGACATCATCATCTGGATAAGAACTTATATTAAATTCAGTTCCTAATACTTTTACCTCGTGCCCGGCAGTCTTTACAACAAAAGGGTGTTCTGCGTCATGAGCCACTTTGAAATATGCTTCTCCGGTTAAACTAACCTTCCGAATATCTGCAGTAGCTAAATTAGTTGAATAGGTAAGCGTAGAGGCCGCATCAAGCCAAACGGAAGAGCCGTCAGGAAGTTCAACTTTAAATGTTTCGCCTTTGGCAGTGCTGAGGGTATTGACCTGCGGAGTGGCAACCCCCGTATCTTTTACCTTGTAAACTAATTCGCCTTTTGCCGTCTTGCTGATAGTAACAGTAGATTCCTCTGCAAAAACGCCGTTCTGCAACGCCCTAAGTGCTATACGGTTACCATTTCCAAGTGTTAATGTTGCGCCGTATGTGCCAGGCAAAATTGTTTGCTTCTGCTTAGCAACTGCCGGTTGATTGTTACGCCGGGAGTTAACGTGCAGAAAAATGCCGCAAACAACTGCCAGCATAGCCGCAGCTGCTGTAATTTTATACCATAAATGTCTTTTTGCAACATAGCCGGATGCCGGTAGATTATGCCAGATCTCACGCCCGATCAATTCAATATCATCAGACCCAGGCATTTCCGGGTTATTAGCCGCCTGATAATTGAACCACGAATCAACCAGCCTGCATTCTGCTTCACTACATTTGCCTGCGTTGTATCGTTCAAGAAGATCTTTAGTAAAATTGGCTTCCTTTTCGGTCATCAGTAATTTGATTTCTACTGGTTTAACGACTAACCCGCCGCAAAGTCCCAGAGGAAATCAAAAAATTATTAAAAAAATATTAAATAGATATTAATAGAGTCTCCCAGCTTGTTCCGGAGCAGCTTTAATGCGCTGCTTAACTGATTTTTAACCGTCTTATTGGTAATACCAAGTTCATCTGCAATTTCCTGATTAGATTTATGATGTTTCCTGCTCATTTCAAACACCATTCGCATTTTTTCAGGTAGATGCTGTATTTCCTTTTCTACTTGGTCATAAAGTTCTTTTTGAATATAAAGCCGGTCGGGAGTGGTATGGTTAAGTTCAATAAAGTTATTTAAAGACTCCAGGTACTTATTCTCCACCTTGGAGCGTTTAACCATATCTAATATACGGTTTCTTGTTAAAGTATATAAATAAGCAGCCAGAGGGCCAGAAATATGATGATCATTTTTCTTCGCCCATAAAGTCGTAAATACCTCCTGTACTACATCCTTAGCTAAAACCTCATCCTGTAACATCTTACGTGAAAAGCGGAATAAAACTTGCCAGTAGCGTTCATATATATATTGGTACGCTTGTGCATTTCCCGCTTTAAAGGCGGATAACAATTCATCATCGCTCACGTTCGAAAGTGTTGACATGGATACCAATATAATATTATTGAAGTATATTAACTGCTATTTGTATTTTTTATTGAATTAGAAGTGTGATTTATGGTGTAAATTATAGAAATCAAGTTCAATAGTCTGTAAACATCCAAACAATCTGCATGCTTATTAAACTGTCGTCCCTTGAAGAGGAACTGTCATAATGGATCTTTGCCCCACTGTCAGCATGTATTTTACTTCTTGAATAATGAAAGGTCCATTAAGGTCAGCATCCGGTAATAAAGGGATGAAGGCGATCAGATCGAATTTCTTCTGATCATAGATTTTTGATGCAATGGTATATTGCCCTATTTAGGCGAAGCAATATTATTACTTTATTATTAGTTGACAGAAAACGTTCTATGTCGAAATACTACAACTGTTCCGTAGAATTAGCAAGTTCTCCTGCCTGCAATTACGACCATCAATCTTTTAAATGATTGTACAGTCCGTTATAATGAAGTAAAGCACTAGTCACTATTGTAATTGCCACGTTAAAAAATAGAAATTGCCATACAATTCTTTCTTGGTTTAATCACAATAAACATTAACTATAACTCTTATCAAATTGTAAATTTGAACAGTCAGTAGGTGAGCACCTAAGTAGCTACCTGAAATTTCGTTTTTTATATAAGAGTCTACAAATAAGCTATTTATACAATTGGGTTCGAATTCTGATGGAATCACTTGATTTACAACGAATAAAGCCGATCTTGTTAGGTCGGCTTTTCTTTTTCTCATACTTTTCTCACGCAAATAGCAACATTAGAAATATCTTTAGTTAGATAATGTAGCCAAAAATCCTCTACTGTCTTAACATTATCATTGTATCAAACGAAATGGATTTACGCCGCAATAGCTAGAAATGAAGGAAGACCTACCTGTAATCATCATAGTACAAGTTCTCTTTTTTTTGATCTTGACGTTCATTATCCGATATCGGCTCACGCGGCGACAGAGTGTAATTTTTTATAGCATCGTGATAGCTCTCTATCTTATAACTATTGGTGACTTAGTAAATGAATTCATCAACATGCCGCCTGTAGGAGAAGGAGGAACATGGTTCGTAATCGAAATGTATTCAATGATTGTTCCCGCAATATTAATAGGAGCGTCCCTAATAGTCTTTGTAACAAGTAACGTTTTAAGAAGTAGGAATTCAAGTAACATCAATTCGAAGAAGTGCGAACTACCTTTAACAGATAAGGTAAGTCCTTTGAATGATGAATAGGACAAAAATTTCTCCAACAAAACATCAGATGTTTAAAATAAACATCATATATTTGTGCCATAAAACAGAAAAGACATGGCTGCAAAAGAAAAATTGAGCGAAAAGGTGGTCAGGCAGATCAGGGAAGAAATTACCGCAGGGAATTTTAAGGTGAATGAGAAGATCCCTTCTGAGCCTGAACTAATGGAGCGTTATAGCGTTGGGCGGTCTACTATCCGCGAGGCCATCAAGTCATTGGCCGATTCGGGAATCTTACGGGTTCAGCAAGGCGCAGGCACTTTTGTGAATGCCTTTTCTGCACTGGAATCCATCGACCAGCGTCTTAAACGTGCCGACTTTGAGCACATCAATGCCGTACGTAAGCTGCTCGAAAACGAAATTGTAACGCTGGCGGCCGAGCATCAGTCAGAACAGCACCTCAAAGAAATTGAAGATTACCTACTGCAGCGTAAACAGGCTATTTTGAATGAACAAAGGCAGGCATGTATCGATGCCGACATCGCCTTTCACCTGGCCATTGCCCATGCATCGCTGAACCCGGTGCTGGCTGATCTATACCAGAGCTTTACCGTCATCATCCGCGACTTTTTCTCTAAGCGCGAAGCGCAGGGCATCGCCCATTTTGCCATGAGCCATTACCTGCACGAAGCGCTTTACAACGCCATCAAAAACAAGAACGTAGAACAGGCCCGACAGATCACCAAAGAAATACTGGACCATAATTATTAATACATCATGACTATACTTACATTTTCCATCATCGTACTGCTGGGTGCTTTTCTGGCAGGCCTGGTGGGCTCACTCACCGGCCTCGGCGGCGGTGTGGTGGTTATCCCCTTGCTTACACTGGTTTTCCATGTGGATATCAGGTACGCTATTGGCGCGGCTTTACTGGCCTCTATCGCTAACTCATCGGGTGCGGCCAGCGCTTATGTAAAAGAAGGTATCACCAATATCAGGCTGGGGATGTTCCTGGAAATTGCCACTACAGTCGGCGCGGTTGTCGGTGCCGTATTAGCGGCCTACACCCCTACCAATACCATCGCTATACTCTTCGGCGTCATCCTGCTGTTCTCTGCCGCCATGACCATCAGAAAAAAAAACCAGGAAGCTTTAACCGAAGGCAGCAAGCTGGCCGAAATCCTGAAGCTAAACAACAGCTACCCCACTAAAGACGGCGAGGTAGCCTATAAGTTAAAAAACGTAGGCGGCGGCTTTTCTATCATGACCATCGCGGGTGTCTTATCGGGATTGCTGGGTATCGGTTCCGGTGCGTTAAAGGTACTGGCGATGGATTCTACCATGCATATCCCTTTTAAAGTAAGTACCACTACCAGCAACTTCATGATCGGCGTTACCGCCGCGGCGAGTGCCGTTGTTTACCTGCAACGCGGTTATATGAATCCGGGCATTGCGTTCCCCGTAGTGCTTGGCGTATTAGGTGGCGCCTTTACAGGTTCTAAATTACTAACCCGGCTAGACCCCACACTTTTACGCTACATATTTTGCGCGGCGATTGTATTCGTAGCAGCAGAAATGATGTATAACGGAATCAACCATCAATTTTAATCATCAAAAAAGTTATGAAAAAGATATTATCAGAGAGTTTTTGGGCCGATCAGGACATCGAGCAGCTCATCGGTAAACTGTTACGTTATGGCGTGGTAACGGCCAGCACGATCGTGCTAATTGGCGGTATCCTGCTGCTGATCCAACATGGGCAGGGACAGGTTCCATCATACCACCGCTTCGCGGGTGAAAGTGATAGCTATACTACTTTTAAGGGCATCGTCAGCGGTGCAATTTCGTTACAGGCTAAAGGCATCATCCAGTTAGGGGTAATTGTACTTATCGCGACGCCAATTATGCGCATTGCATTTTCATTGGTCGGCTTTATCCTCGAAAAAGACAAAATGTACATTTTGATCACCTTAATTGTGCTTTGCGTAATGCTCTTCAGCACGATAGGTGGATTAAAGATCTGATTCATTACAACAAAAGAGGAGGCTAACCCTCACGAAGGCGCCTCCTCTTTTCACAAACGTATCAGTCAGAACTAGCGTATTGCCTATCTCGGTTCGTTATAAATTTGGAACTCTGCTATAGACGGTGCATTATCATACGTCTGGATAGCCATCCGTACTTTTTCACCCTTTACCGCCGGGAAGCGGTTAAGCTTCACACGGTTCAGATTCTCGCCTTCAAAAAGCACCTTCCAGGTGTTGTTGCTGAAGTATTCCAGCTTGTATTTTTTGATGTTGGGTTTATGCTCGAACACTACGACCGCATTAAAAGTCTGCGGTGTGCGGAAATCTACCTCATACCACGGATTTTTCACTTCCGGGTTTGATTGCCATGAAGAGTCGAAATCGTCATCATTGGCAAAATCCATAATGTTCATATCGTCGCTCCAGCTTGAATTTGCCGGTTGATGTTTCGCCAGGTTAGAAGCAATAATAGGTGCGCCGGTTGCTTTAAAGTCAGATTTCGAACCATCATTATTCCACAACGAGCCGATTGTTTTTAGGGCATCCAAGGCATTTTCGTCAAACAAACCATCACGGTTCGGCGCTACATTCAGGATAAAATTACAGTTGGCTTTATTCAAGGTCACCAAAGTTTCGTTCACCAGTTTCGCCGGATCTTTTACCGGGGTGGTGGGCATGTTTGTTTTCCAGAACCATGACGATTGCAGCGGCAAGCAAGCTAATGATGGCATTTGGTTAATATCTTTCGACATGCGTTGCCCGGCACCCATTTCATATGTTTTAATGTCGGTATAATACAGCCCGTCTTTCGGATACTTAGCCCCGTTCAGGTCCATCAGGATACAGTTCGGTTGCAGCGATTTTACCAACTGATAGATCTGCTGAAAAGGTATATCATCATAAGAAATACGCGACCATGGCGCATCCCAGCCGTCGATGATCAGAGCCTCAATCGGCCCGTAGTTTGTCAATAGTTCGGTCAGCTGCTTCTTCACCATTTCAATATGCCATGGCTTAATTTCATTCGGGCGAAGCTTGTGATGCGTATCCAGGATAGAATAGTAAAGCATCACTTTTAAACCATTTGCACGGAATGCGTTAACAAACTGCCTTACCACATCCTTTTTGTATGGGCTGTGCATAACGCTGTAATCGGTAGTTTTGGTATCCCAGATACAAAATCCGCTGTGGTGTTTGGTAGTTAAACAGCCGTAAGTCATATGGGCTGATTTTGCCGCCTTTGCCCATTGGTCTGCATTTAATTTAGTTGGATTGAATGCAGATGGCGAAGCCTCCGGGTCGGGCCAGTCCTGGTTAAAGTATGTCGGGATGTTAAAGTGAATGAACATACCGAATTTCAGATCCACGAAGGATTGCTGCAATTCATTCAGCGGCTTACCTCGCTTTTGCTGTGCGTGGCCCGAAATTGCCGTAACAACCAAAGCACAAGCAATAAATAGTGACCGTACGGTCGTGAAAAGTTTCATATAAACAATAATTGATAGATTTTATAGTTACCGGCCGGCAAATGCCGGCCGGATAGTTTTATTTCCACAATGGATTTTGCGTCAAAACACCTTTCGACGCGTCCACCGCTGATTGCGGGATAGGCCATTGGTAAAATTTCGCATTGTTGAAATAGCGCTGCTCGATCACCGTTTTTGGATACTTGTTAATCCGGCCGTTCGCCGTGCTGATATTGCTGATCCCCGCAGAAGCATCAACCGTATAGATAGGTCCCTGCATTACCTGCTCGCCAATTTTCCAACGTAACACATCAAAATAACGTAAGCCTTCGCCTGCCAGCTCGATACGGCGCTCGTGACGGATAAAATTACGCATATTCACCTGATTTACAGCCAAGCCGTTAACCGCAAAGGTTTGTGCAACTGTTGGCATGCCCGCCCTTGTACGGATCTGGTCTAAAGCCGCAATTACATCGGTACCCGGGCCGCTTACTTCGTTCTGCGCTTCGGCATAATTCAACAACACTTCGCCATAACGGAATGCCTTCCAGTTGTTGGTGCCCGAACGTACGTAATCATAACGATCCACATTCTTGCACCAGGAATATCCCGAGCGCGAACCAAGGTCGCCCCCGATGCGGTCGCCGGCATTATTGAAAGGATCATACTGATTAATGTTAGGAAAATAAGGATAAGCGTAGATATCGCCCGGGCATAACACGGTTTGCCGCAAGCGCGGATCGCGGTTATTATAAGGATCGGTAGCTACATAGCCCGGATCCTTCGTGTAAGGGTAATAACCGTTCTTACTTTCGTAATCGTTCACCAGTTCCGAAGTTGGGTCCATTATATTACGCCCATTCATCAGCGCCTGCGAACCAAGGATATCGCGTAAAGAATTTTGCTTTACGGAAAGTGTATAACCGAAAGACCAGATATCTTCTGACGAGTAATCGCCATCTTTCTGGAAGAAATTGAAATAATTCGCATACAGTTTATATACGCCCAGATCCATCACTGCCTTTGCAGCTGCAGCGGCATTGGTATAGTCTGCCGCGTACAAATAGATGCGTGCCTTCAACGCAAGTGCAGCACCTTTGGTAGCCCGGCCCTGGTCTGATCCAGAATAACTTAACGGCAGATCAGCGGCAGCTTCGTCCAGCCATTGGATTTCCTGTTTCTGAATATCTGCTTTAGGTGTTTTAGGAATATCAGCGGCATTAGGGTCAGTAATCAGCGAAGTTACCAACGGCACGTCCCCGTATAGGGTGGTCATGATAAAGTAGCGATATGCCAGCACAAACTTTACCTCGGCGATCAGGCGTTTCTTCAGCGCGGGGTCCATATCCGGCACTTTATCTACGTTGGCAAAAAAACTGAAGGCCTGACGCATAGGCGCATAGCTCCATTCCTTACCGCTGATGGTCGGGTCTTGCGTACTGTTTCCGAAACGACGCGTGGTTGGGTCGTTACTGATCCCGTTATCGCTCATGCCCTCGTAATAAACAAAGTTGTCTTGCGGCATATAGGTATACATCCGCGTAGCGAACATGGTGGCATCGTCAGCAGACTGCCAGTAGGTATCATCCGTGATCTGGTTAAGCGGATGTTCGTCAAGCAAGTCTTTTTTACAGCCGCCGAGCATAACCAACGCGATCAGAAGCCCGGCAAATATTGATATATGATTTTTTTGCTTTTTCATGATTTCATTTTTGCATTAAGCAGCTTTGTTTTAAAAGGTGACATTTAGGCCAAGGCTAAGGTTACGTACCTGCGGATAGTTGGATCCGTCGCCGTAATTGGCAATCTCCGGATCAAGGCTTTTCGGAAAGTTCTTACTGGTGATCAGGAACAGGTTATCCCCTGCCACAAAAAACCTAGCAGAGCTGATTCCCAGTTTCTTAACAAAAGCATTGGAGAACGTATAGCCTAACTGAGCATTCTTAAAACGCGTGTATGCAGCCTTAAATAACCACCAGCTATTGAACTGCCCGTTATTGATGGACTGATCTGTGCGCAATATCGGGTAGCGGGCATTAGGGTTTGAGGGCGACCAGTAATCCAGTTGAGATTGTAAGATGTTGCCATCTCCGTTAAAGAAGAACGGCACCTGCGCACCGCCGCTTACCCTTAGCAGGTTACTGAACACACCTTGCAACAGCACGGATGCGTCAAAGCCTTTATAGCTGGCAGAAAGGCTGACACCATAACGATAATGCGGCGTAGCCTGACCTAACAGCACGCGATCATCCGGAGTGATCTTTCCATCACCGTTTACGTCTTTGAACTTAATATCGCCGGGGATATTCCTGGGATCTTGGGTGGCATGACTGGCAATATCCTGGGTAGACTGGAATAAACCTTCGGCCTGCAAACCGTACCACACCCATCTGGATTGCCCCACAATAAGGGGATTATCGCCATAGCTTGGCCCGGTACCGCCAAGATCAAGAATTTTATTACGTGAATCTGAGAAGTTAACCGCAGCCTTGTAGGCTAATTTGCCAATATTGTTACGGTATGCCAGGTTGATCTCAAAGCCTTGGTTTTGTAGTTTACCCACGTTTTGTTGTGGCGCGCCGATACCATAGGTACTTGGAACCGATGGCGAACGTAGTATACCAGTTGTTTTATCACGGAAAATATCTACGTTCAGGTCCAGGTTCTTTAATAAGGTAAGGTCGAGGCCCAGGTTGATGGTTGTTTTCACCTCCCAGGTTAAGTTAGGGTTTGGTGAGTTATTATAGTAAGTGGTGGTATACGCCGCTTTATTGAGCACATAAGTACTTTGTGCAATGGTGTTTGCCCAGGGATAAAGCCCGCTGGCATTCTGGTTACCCACCTGCCCAACGGAGGCCCGCAGCTTCAGGAAGGTGATGATATTTGCCGCAGGTTTAAGAAATTCCTCTTCGGAAGCAATCCAGCCAAGAGATGCGGATGGAAAGAAGCCGTATTTTTTATTTTTGAAAACAGAAGTACCGTCATACCTCGCGTTGGCTTCGAGCAGGTACTTGCCATTGTAATTATAATTTACACGGCCAAACCATGAACGAATAGCATAGGAGGTAGCGTTACCGGATACATTGGTAAGTGTAGGGTCTGATGAACCGGCATCAACCTGATCCAAAGAATTATTTAAAAATCCGTAACGGCTAATGCTGTTAAAATCATACCTGTCCTGCTCTTGTGAATAACCTGCCAAAACTTTTACGCCATGTTTCCCAAAGGCCTGGGTATAGTTCAGGGTAACTAACGCTGTCGGGTGAACTTGTGAGTAATTGGCCTTGTAAACGCTGTTGGGGTTATTGTTATACGTCACAATTTGCTCATCATCATTATACAGCAGATACTTGTTATAAAAAGCAGAGGTAAAGCTATTAGTGTAATTATAGCCATAAGTACCGTTCAAAACCAGGTTATCCAGTATCTTAAACTCTGCCAGGAAGTTGGTATTGATGGTGTTGAGTGTTTCATTCTGTATGCCGCCCTTGGTCATGATGTCATTAGGCTGCGCGCCGCCGCGGTAGCTGCGGTCATGCCCGGCTTTGGTATAAGGGTACTCAGTCACTGGTACGATATACGACCATTGCAGGGCGTTACCAATGCCGTATGAAGGTTGCTCTTTATCCTCTTTGGTTAAAATTGAATTGATACCCAGTTTCAGTCTTTTCGAAACCTGTACATTAACATTGGCGCGAGTGCTGTAACGCTTATAGTCGACATTCTTGATCAGACCGCCCTGGTCCAAATAACCGGCAGATACGTAATAATCAGTATTTTTAGAACCACCGGTAATACTCAGGTTTTGCTGATTTTGCAGCGCCTGGTTATCTAAAATGTAAGGCAGCCAGTTGGTGCTCGGCAATTCGCCGCTTTTGTATTTAGCTACCAGATCCGGCGTAAACTTCACCTGTGTAGACGGATTGTCATTTCGTTGTGCCTGGTTATACAGGTCTACAAATTGTGGTGCATCTACAAACTTAGGCAACCTCGCAGGGCGCTGAAAACCAAACATGGTATTATACTGGATTACGGTCTTGCTGTTCAGCTTACCTTTTTTAGTAGTTACCAGTACTACACCGCCAGACGCACGGGCACCGTAGATGGCCGTTGCTGAAGCATCTTTCAGGATACTTACCGATTCGATATCCGCCGGGTTCAGGTAATCTATCCCGTTAACGGCCATACCGTCCACGATAAACAACACGGGGTTATTAGATAACGTACTGTTACCACGAATATCTACCTGGGTGGAACCATAACCGGGGTTGGCGTCTGTCTGCTGAATATTCAAACCTGCTGCCTGCCCCTGTAAGATGTTTAGTACAGATGGTACTGCCCTGTTCTCGATATCCTTGCCTGCTACTGTGGCTACTGAACTGGTTACATTTGCTTTCTGCTGGGTACCATAGCCAATCACCACCACTTCACTCAAACTGGACGACATCTGCATCAGGGTAGCAGAAATTTCTTTATGGTTGGCGTCAACCTGGATGGTCTTCTCAAAACGGCTTAGGCCTATCATCGTTACTACCAGGGTGTAATTACCCTCGGGTACACGCTGGAAGGTAAATTCGCCATTGGTGTCAGAAATACCACCTTTTTCAAACGCAGTACCTTTTAAGCTAATGGTGGCACCGGGCAGGGGCTGCCCTTTTTCGTCCACTACTTTCAAATGAAGATCAACAGCTGCGAATACCGATTTGATCTTATCGAACCATGACATCTCCTTATGCCTGACCACAATTGAATTACTGGAAATAGAATAAGTTAAGGGCAATTTATCAAACAGCTGATCCAAAGCTGCATTAACCGGCGCATCCGTTACCCGGAATGTTGTTTTTATCCGGGCGATTTCACTGTTCTCTTCCCAAAAAAAACGATAGCCGGTTTCTTTCTGAAGCTGTTTAAAAACTTTTGTAAGCGGTTCGTTCTTCACGTTTAATGTTACAAGCTGGCCGTAGCTTTTTGCCGATACCTGTAAACATGTGATGGCTACCAACGCGATAATCATTTTCATTACCATCAAAAATTTAAGTACAGTACGCCGCCTGGTATTAGCAGGCACTGCACGCAAGTTTAAATTCATACCTTTGTACGTTTGGGTAAATGGTGATACATTAATTTCTTTTTCAATCATCGGCCTGTGCCGATCTGTTAAAGGAGAATCCAGACATGCCGGGGATGGGTTCCAATCACGCCCCGGCTTTTTTGTTCCCCCTTTTTTTTCGAAGAGCAGTTAGGTTATTGTTCTATTTCCATAGGCTACTAAGGGTTATATATTTTATCAATTCGTTATAGATTTACGGGATCAGCACCAGTCGTTTGCGCTCTTTACCGTCCGATGGGTTTTCAATTCTAAAGTGTACATCACCTAACTCCAACACTTTCAATACCTGTCTTAACGTGTAAGAACGGTCTATCTCGCCTGAAAAGAACCGATGCTGAACCTGCCCCTGGTAAACCACATCTACATTATACCAGCGTGCCAGTTGCTGCATTAATGGCCGAAGTTCTGTATGGTCGAAAGAAAATACCCCATCTTTCCAGCTTGCCGCATCTTCTGCATTCACAGGTTTAACATTTAACAGTCCGCCTTTATCCTCGGCCTGTTCGCCAGGCTTTATTATTTTTGTATCTGCTCCGGCGGCCAACGCTGAAACTTTTACAGAACCTTCTAACAAGGTGGTTTTCTGGGTAGCTTCATCAGTGTAAGCAGCAATATTAAAATGGGTACCCAGCACCTCTACTTTATCTTTAAGGGTAGTTACCTCGAACGGGTGAGCCCGGTCTTTTGCAACCTCAAAGTATCCTTCGCCGTTGAGGTTCACCTCTCGCTTATGTTTTGATAGGCCTGCCGGATACGTTAATGAAGACATGGCATTAAGCCACACCTTCGACCCATCTGCGAGCACTACCAAAAACTGGCCGCCAGCCGGGGTGGAAAGCACATTTCGTTCAGTTATCACTGAATTAGCCGCATTCAGGCGGTAGGAGATCATCCCCTTGCTATTTTTGATGATCTGATAACCATTTCCTGTATAAACCACCCCCACTTTTGCGCTACCAACGTCAATTCGTTTACCAGTACCGAGTGTCAGCACAGCAGTTTGCGAACCGGGCATGGCATCCGGTTGGGAATGGATAATTGTGGCTATTCGTTTGGTGGTAAGGATGAGCAGCAATGGAATCAGTACCAGTAACGTAATTGCCATACGGCCTTTGGAGAACCGCTTTTGGTTACTCATCTCATCAGCAGGAGCTTTAGCAGCCTTGCGGATATTAGACAGCATACGATCCCTGGTAGCCGCAAGTTTTGCTTTTGGCAACTGAGGAGTAAGTTTAGGATCGTGCTCGAAAGAAGCATACCACTCATCCAGCTCAAATTTTTCAGCCGGGGTAGCAGTGCCATGCTCTATCTTTTCAAGCAGTTCTAAAAGTCTTCTTTCTGCCGGGTTCATCAGGTGTTTTATACCTAAGTACCGTGAAAGACAGAAAGGTGCTATCCGCTATTAAATTTTTTTTATCTTTTTGTTACCTCTTGTTTAAATCCTGCCAAAAAGACAAACAAGAATAACCAGAAATGGGAAGTGATCTTCACTCAGATCATTTTTAAGTGCGCTTAACGCACGGGTAAGATGCTTTTTTACGGTACTAAGGGAGATGCCCATTCTTTCAGCAATTTCCTTTTGCGACAAATGCTCGAAACGACTCAGCATAAACACCTCGCGGCATTTCTCCGGCAATTTATTGGCCACCTGCTTCACCTTTTCCCTTATTTCTTTCAGCGTCATTGCTTCATCAGGTGTCAGCGGGGCGATCTGGTTACTTTGAATTACCTCGCTAAGGTGCGACAGGTGAATTAAATGGGCGCGGTAGCTTTTATATACCTGGTATTTAAGTGCGGTTTTTAACCAGCCTTCCAGTGTAGAGGTAATCACCAGCTCGTGCCTTCGCAAAAAAAGGCTGAGCAAAACTTCCTGTACAATCTCTTCGGCAGCCTCTTTAGATTTGATTCGTTGAAAAGCGGTATCCAGCAACTGTTTCCAGTAACGATGGTAAATTTCTTCAAAAGCGGCATGGTCATCCCGGTCGCGCATATAGCCGAGCAGCATATGATCTGTAAAAACCGGCAGTTGATACTTACGCATTGAAACCTCTCTCTGACCTCTCCTACTGAAGAAATTGCTATTGCCATGCATATATAGCATGAACACGAAAGATCTAAAGATAAATTAAACCTTTCGTGTTGTTCAAAAATAACAGATAAAATTTATCAGGAATCAATAACCCTTATATTTTTTCAAAGAACCGTTTTGCCTCGCGCTGATGCTGTCTGCCCAATCAGTCCAGCAGTTCGCTCATGTGTTTATAGCTCGATTTTACTGTATCTAATACCTCGGTGAACTTTCCGCCCAACATCAGTTTGGTCATAGATAAGGTCATGCCTTTAATCATGTCAAATTCTATCTTTGGCGGCATAGCCAATGCATTGGGGTTTGTGAACACGTTTACCAATACCGGTCCGTCATAGTCAAACGCCTGGTGTAAGCCGCTTTCAAGTTGGTCAGGATCATTGATGGTAATGCCTTTAATTCCCATCGCCTGGGCAATCAGGGTAAAATCAGGGTTCTCCATATCAGTTTCAGAATCCGGCAATCCACTTACTTCCATTTCCAGCTTCACCATACCCAAAGAGCGATTGTTAAAAACGATCACTTTCACCGGTAACTTATACTGTTTCATAGTGGCCAGATCGCCTAGCAGCATAGAAATACCGCCATCGCCGCACATTGCCACTACCTGCCTGCCCGGGCAGGCGAAAGCTGCACCTATGGCATGCGGCATGGCGTTAGCCATAGAACCATGGCTGAATGAACCCAGCATTGCACGCTTACCAGTGGCCTGGATATATCTTGCCCCCCATACACAACACATACCTGTATCTACTGTAAATACGGCGTCGTCAGTGGCCAGCTTATTTAAACAAGCAGCAACTGCTTCGGGTTGAATGGCATTTAGACTGCCCTTGTCTTCCACATAAATATTCAGGTGTTCTTTAACCTTACCGTAAACATGCAGCTGCGCTTTTAAAAAACTATCGTCCTGCTTATTGTTAATTAACGGCAACAGTGCATCAAGCGTGGTTTTGATATCGCCGTGTAGGCCTAAATCCAACTTCGCACGACGGCCTAATCGCTCTGGCTGAAGATCAACCTGGATGATCTTTTTATCGGTAGGCATAAACGGTACGTAAGGGAAGTCGGTACCTAGAAGGATGATCAAATCACTTTCGTGCATACTGTGATATGCGGATGGCAACCCAAGCAAGCCCGTCATACCTACTTCATTCGGATTGTCATACTGGATACCCATTTTTCCACGGAAAGAGTATCCAACCGGTGCTTTAATTAATTGCGACAGTTGTACAACCTGGTCATGCGCTTCTGCCGCACCGATACCGCAATAGATACTTACCTTTTGGTAGCGGTTGATCAGCGTAGCCATTTCTTGGATGTCCTGATCAGAAGGGCGGATAAGCGCTTTAGAGAAGTAATTTTTATTCGCCGAAATATTTTCTACAGCATCCATCGCGCTGACATCGCCGGGCAAACCCAGGATGGCAACTCCCCTGCGCTGTACCGCATGCTGAATGGCTGCCTGCGTCATTCTTGGTAATTGTGCCGGGGTAGCCGCAATCTGATTGTAATGACTGCAATCGTCAAAGAGCTTGATGATATTTGTTTCCTGGAAATAGCTGCTTCCAAATTCTACCGTTGCACAAGTGGAAGCAATAGCCAACACCGGCACATTAGACCGGTGAGCATCGTACAAACCATTGATTAAATGGATATGGCCCGGGCCGCTGCTTCCTGCACAACATGCCAACCCGCCAAGTTCTGCCTCTGCGGCGGCTGCATAGGCACCCGCTTCTTCGTGTCTGACGTGTACCCAACTAATATGCGGATTTCTTCGTACCGCATCGTTTAATTCATTTAAGCTATCTCCGGTAACTGCATAAACGCGTTTTATTCCTGCATTTACCAACATTTCAACTAATTGTTCGGCTACTTTCTTTGACATATCGCTGCATTGATTTGCATCAGGTCAAGCAAAATCCGAACAAATAAATAAGCTACTGATAATCAAAAACTTGAAAAGCATCAGTCGGTTTTACTATTACGATATTTCGTGATTTTTCGAAACGAAAAGGTGAATATTACGCGCGCGCTACAAACTGCGGGAAATTAACCTCTACCACAGTTCCGGCACTGGAGTAAATCTTAAATTCTCCGGCTAATTGCCCGGCAAGTCCAGCCATCAGGTTCACCCCTAACGATATGCAATTCAGGATATCAAAATCGGCAGGTAACCCTTCTCCGTTGTCTCTTATTTCTAATGCGTACCAATCTGCGGTACGCGCTTTTAGTGATATGGATATTTGCGGATGGAGGGTATTCCCGAACGCGTATTTAATACTATTGGTGATGGCTTCGTTTAAAATAAGGCCGATAGGTACAGATTGGGCCGTGTCTAAATAAACGTCAATCACATCGATGCTAAACATTATGCCGAGGTCTACCTGGAAAGAATCGCAAATACTCTGGACAAGCTCTTTCACATACAGGTTGAAATGAACCCGGGCCAGATCATTTGATTGGTACAACTTCTGATGAACAATGGAAATAGCCTGCATCCGGTTCTGGCTATCCCTGATCGCTGCCTGGGCTTCTGAATTTTCAAGATAAACAGCCTGGGTATTCAACAAGCTCGAGACAATCTGCAGGTTATTCTTCACGCGGTGATGGATCTCTTTGATCAGCCATTCTTTATCAATCAGCAGCTGATTCAATTGCAAATTCTGCTCGTTGATTTCCTGCTGCTGTTGCTGCAGTTTTCTGTTGCTCCGCTGCTTTGCCTGGTATAAATAAACCATCAGGCCTAAAATTAACAGGCAGGCCACGAGTACTATACCGATCAACCTTTTTTCCAGTGCGCTTTTCTCCAGCGCTCCCTGCTGCAAGTTATTACTGTTCCGCAATTGTAGATTTTCGCGGTCACGCTCGGCGGTGGCATACTGCAACTGCAACTGCTGTGTTTGCCGTAACCTGTTCCGATTATAGATAGAATCACTGATACTTCTTGAACTCGCAAAATCCTTTATCGCTGCCAGGTAGTTTCCACTGGCAGAATCTACCTTAAACTTACACAGATAAAGTAAGGCCATATCCGATGACCTGATCAACCCTTTTTCTGCTTCAAAAGCCTTTTCTACGTACGGCGCCGCTTTACTAAACTCTTTTATCGAAATATAGAATGCTGCCTGGTTCTGATAAGCCTGGTAATACTCATAATCTTTTACACCACGGTTTTCAAGGTTTCGAACAATGCTCAGGTTATAAATCTCGGCACTATCCATTTTTCCTAAAGCAGCATAACAACGGGCACGAAGCTGCGGGATCAGAAACAAACGGTTAGCATCATACTTAAAGATCCGGTCTGCACTATCCAGCGTTTTTAAAACCTGCCTGGCTTTTCCTTTTGAAATAAGTTCGTTTGCTATGGCACTGTAAGCGGTATACGGGAAGCTCGTACTGGTCCGGATAGCTGCTGCCTGCCATTTACGGTACCACATTAAGCTTTGCCTTTTTAAACCAAGCCCTTCACATAATTGTGTCAAACGGTTATAAAAAGCGGTAATGGCGAACTCGGTTCCTGTTTTCTCTGCCGTTTCAACAGTGTGTACGGCGTACAACATTGCTGTTTCTATATTTCCTTTAGTCAGGGCAGTAGCAGCCAGAAGATCATACGTAAATTGTAAGTTTTGATAGCCGATGGTTTTATATTTCTTTAATACTTCCTTAAGTTCATTCTCTGCCGTATCCAACTTGCCCAACCGTAAATGGTAGTCTGCTATCTCCTTTAGGCAATAAATTTCCAATTCATATTCTTTAACCGCCCTTGCCCTCGATAAGGTTTTATATAAGTAGGCAGGATCATTAAAATTATATCTATCGGTAATTGCCCTCATCTTCATTAACTGTAACTCAACGCGGGTATGACCATATCGTCTACATTCGGCGATGATCTTATCACAATAGCTATTCCATTCATTCCGGCTACCTTGCTGCTTCTCAACTAAAAGCACGTATATAAAGGCACGACTAATCAGCGCGGTATTGGGCATGTGATATTTTTCGGCGTAATGTATCGCCGCAGAAAAATGAGTTTCGGCATCGTTCATATCCTCCTTATCTTCCCCTGGTTTTTCAAGGTAATATCGTCCGAGAAGAAAATTAAGATCGCAGAAAAGCTTACCCGAAGCACGTTTAATCATGTCTTTTACTACTTCAGGCTTGTCCTGCCGTAGAAATGCCCTTGCCCTTAGCTCCTCTGCACCTTCTAACCCCTCCTGAAAATTACTCTCCTCGCTAAAGTTTTGTGCTGCGGAAACGTAGTGCAGCGCAGAGTCTATCATGGCTTTCCGCGGTGCTTTATTGGTGATATAAAAACTTCCAATTGCCAGGGCGGCTTCCGCCTTCTGCTTTTCATTTTTTGCTTTTGCTAACGCCGTATAAAGTTCAACTAAAGAATGTTTTAGGTCTATCTGTCCCAAAGCAATGCTACTTTGCAGCAAGCAAAAGCATATTGTAAACACCTTAAACAGGTGTATGGCAGAATAATTTTTGCGTTTTTGGCGAGCCATTAATTACTTGCCCGGCATTTAAGGGGCTTAACTACTAAATATTGGAAAATAAAGCAACAAATCGCAAACCGTTTTAAAAACAGCTAACCGTCAATGTTTTGCACGGTTTTCAATAAGAAAAGAATGACGCTATTTCGTTAAATTACGAGGTATGCTAAGAAATGGACGAAATCATGAGCTTAAGCGCCTGTTCGGGTAAAGAAGAGTATTTTAAAATTCATCAGGCGGTAAGTAGCTAACGCCTGATGAAATATATCGCTAAATGATACAAGCTTAATGCTTCTTCAGCAGAGCGGCGGCAGCTTTGTCTACCAGCCAGGTAATATCACCGCTTTCGGGGTGAAGCAGTTGAGACGGATACAACTCAACGTTTGGTTCCCCTTCTAACACTTCATATAGCGCATTGGCTTTATTATCACCATAAAGCATTACTACAATGTGTTTAGCTTTATTAATCAGCGGAGCGGTAAGCGTTATCCGGTACATGCTCTGCGGAGCCAGATAGTAAGCATCTACCAACTTTGTCTGCTCATGCAATACAGGCTGGTGAGGGAACAACGAAGCCGTATGGCCGTCGGGCCCCATGCCCAACAAAATCAGATCGAATTTCAGCGATTCGCCCAATTCTTTTTTCACCATCTGCTCATAATCCGCAGCATATTCTTCCGGGCTTTTCCCGTCTGCCCACATATAAAAGATATTTTCTTTAGGGACAGGAACCTTGCTCAGCAAGGTACGCTTAGCCATTTTTGCATTGCTCTGGTCGTCGTCCAGCGGTACCCAGCGTTCATCGCCCCAAAATACATGTACCTTACTCCAGTCAACCTTATCGCGATAAGCAGGCGTTGCCAGTAAGTCGTATAATTTTTCGGGTGAACTGCCGCCTGTAAGTGCGACAGTGAATTTACCATGTACTTCAACGGCTTCTGCGGCAAGCTTTACAAACAGCTCTGCGGCTTCTTTACTCAGCTGCAATTGATCTTCCAATACTTTAACCATGGCGTTCAATTATTTCTTTTGTTGGGTGAATGCCCAGGTATGGCCCTGACGAGCAATAAGCGCTTCAGCAGTTTCTGGTCCCCAGGTACCTGCATTGTAATTTGGAAAATCCAGCGAATCTCTGGATGCCCAGGCTTCCTGTATCGGTGTAATGACCTTCCATGCTTCCTCTACCTGGTCGCTTCGCATAAACAGGGTGGCATCGCCAACCATGGCATCCAGCAGAAGGGTTTCGTAAGCTTCGGGCGCATCTTTTCCGCTGGCATAATCGAATACCATTTCCGCAGGGTTCAGATCCATTTCCAAACCTGGCTTTTTGGCGATAAAACGCAGCCTGATATCCATTTGCGGCTGGATATTAATTGTCAGTCTGTTGGGGGATAAGCTATCCACCTGCGAACCTGCAAAAGTAGAATGCGGCACCGGCCTGAACTGTATGGTGATAGACGAAGTTTTTTCCTGCATGCGTTTTCCTGTACGCAGGTAGAACGGTACATCCTGCCAGCGCCAGTTATCGATGTAAAACTTCACGGCTGCAAAGGTTTCTGTATTTGAATGCGGATCTACGCCCTGCTCTTCCCGGTAGCCCGGAACTTTCTCGCCCTGCATCCACCCGCCGCCATATTGACCGCGGACAGCGTTGAAATGTACCTCATCCTGTCTGATGCGATGTACCGCACGCAATACATCGATCTTACGGTTACGGATCTCCTCAGCCTCGAATGATACCGGGGGTTCCATGGCGATCATACATACCAACTGCAACAAGTGGTTCTGGATCATGTCCTTCAACGCACCGGCACCTTCGTAATAACCGCCGCGCTCTTCAACACCAACCTGCTCTGCAACGGTAATCTGCACATAATCAATAAAATTACGATTCCAGATAGGCTCAAATAAGTTATTGGCGAAACGGAAGGCAAGGATATTTTGTACGGTTTCTTTACCCAGGTAATGATCTATACGGTAAATCTGCTTTTCGTTGAACTTACAGGTGAGCAGCTTATTCAGTTCGATAGCGCTCTCAGTATCATGTCCGAAAGGCTTTTCAACCACCAGGCGGTCTTTGTCTGGGTCTGAAGCTAAACCGCTTTCAGATAAGTGCGTAGTAACCGCACCGATCAACTGTGGCGCGATTGACATGTAAAACAAACGGTTGGCCCTTGCCCCCCATTCTTTATCTATAGCATCCAGTTTTTCTGCAAGCTCTTTATAAGAAGCTGCATCATCTATATTAGATACAAAGTAGGAAATAGACTTTTTAAAAATTCCCCACTTATCTTTTTCTGGTTTTCCGCTTCTTGAAAAGTTGCTTAACCCTTCGTGCAGGCGTTCCTGAAAATCTTCGTCTGTTAGTTTGGTACGCCCCAGGCCAAAAATGGCAAACTGGTCAGACATCCAACCGTCTTTAAAAAGATTATAAAAAGCGGGGATCAGTTTCCTTTTCGCCAGATCGCCCGTACCACCAAATATAACGATGATCGTAGGTGGGGCTTTTTTTTGTGTTTTCATCACGTTCTATTTTTTGTAGAGGCTAATAATTTTAATCCCATTGGGTATGGAAAACACCTTCGCGGTCTGTCCGTTCGTAGGTATGTGCACCGAAATAGTCGCGCTGGGCCTGCACCAGGTTAGTCGGCAGCTTGGCAGTACGGTAAGCATCGAAATAGGCTAACGCCGTCATGAACGCAGAAGCTGAAATGCCTTTATCTACGGCAAACTTCACGGTAAAACGCGCAGCTTCCTGGGTATCCAATAAGGTAGCGGCGATTTTATCGTCCAGCATGATATTCGGTAATTCAGGATTTTTGATGAACGCCTGCATAAAATCCTCCAGCGAAGTAGACCGGATGATACAACCACCCCGCCAGATTTTAGCCACCTCTGCCAGGTTCAACCCGTATTGATATTCTTTAGAAGCCAGTTGCAGTTGCGACAAGCCTTGCGCATAGATGGTAAGCATGGCAAAGTGATATGCCTTTTTAATGTGCTGGATCAGGTGACCATGTTCATCACTTTCATTAGCCGAACCATCCCAGGTTAACTTTTCCGAAGCCTGAACACGCTCTGCTTTGTATTTAGAAAGATCGCGCATGGCTACTGCAGCATCAATCACCGGTATCGGCGCCTGTATATCCATCGCATTTTGCGAAGTCCATTTACCGGTACCTTTCGCACGTGCTACGTCTGATATCACCTCAACCAGGCGTTCGCCGGTTTCGTCATCCACTTTTTTCAGCACAATGCCGGTGATCTCCAAAAGGAAGGATTTCAGCTCACCTTCATTCCATGATTGAAAGATCTGCTGCAATTGATCTTCCTTGTAGTTCAGGCCACGTTTTAGCAGGTCATAAACTTCTGAGATCAGCTGCATAATACCATACTCGATACCATTGTGCACCATTTTAACGTAGTGCCCTGCAGAACCAGTACCCATATAGGTCACACAAGGCTCGCCATTTACTTTAGCTGCCACTGATTCGAATATAGGGCGAAGCCTTTCGTAAGCATCGCGGTCGCCACCCGGCATCATACTTGGTCCGCGGCGTGCACCTTCTTCACCACCGGATACACCCATGCCAAAGAAGTGGATACCTTTCTCATTCAGCTCGTTAAAACGGCGATCTGTATCGTGAAAAAACGAGTTACCGCCATCGACAATGATATCGCCTTTTTCCAGCAATGGAACCAGGCTGGCGATAGCGCCGTCGACAGGTTTGCCGGCAGGAACCAATAACATAATTGCACGCGGTGTTTTAAGCATGCTCACAAACTCTTGTGCAGAGCCGGTGCCTTTTACAACTTGTTTATCTGTAGCTTCGGTATGTAATGCGTCAACTTTGCCCTGGTCCAGGTCCAGACCGGCAACAGCATAGCCATGATCGGCTATATTAAAAAGCAGGTTGCGGCCCATAACGCCCAGACCTACCATACCAAAATCATATTGCTCCATATTTTCGAAATTTAATTGTTCAAAGTATTTATTATTCAGGTTGAAGAAACGGTGAAATTAAAATTTTTAAGCTGTTCGCGGGTAGTTTCCAACCCGGTGTGGTGAATCGTATTGATTCCCATAGCAGCGGCCTGTTCAGTGTACACCTTACGGTCATCGATATACAAGGCCTCTTCAGGTTTGGCCTGCATGATGCTCAGCGCCAACTGATAGATCTTAGGATCTGGCTTGCGCAGATTCACGTAACAGGAAGAAACAAAAACATCAATGAACGAAGACAAACCGCAGGTTTTGATGCGATGTTCATTCAGCTCTAAGGGTTCATTATTTACTGTAGCGATCGGAACGCGGTATTGCTGTTTCAAAGCTTTCATAAAGGCGATCATGTCTTCCAACGGTTTTGACTCGCCCAGCATAAAATCTTTAAATTCCTGACGCCCGAAGGTTCTTTCCTGGTGGAAGATAACCAGGTCGAGATATTGATCGAGCGACATTTTGCCCGACTCATACGCGTCGAATACGTTTTTATGCCGCTGGTTCAATTCATCAAAATCAAGGGAGAAATGCGCAGCGGCCTTTTCCCTCGATTTTGTTTCCCAGCCATCCGTCAGCAATACGCCGCCGATGTCCAGCAACAGCAACTTGATAGACTGCGGCATTATTACTGGCTAACTTGTTTAGATTTTTCGCCAATCACCTTCATCAGGCTATCAAAAGGTTTCACAAATTTCTGGATACCTTCTTCCTCCAACTTTTTGGTAACATCCAGCAAACGAATACCAACTACGTCTTCTAACATATAAAGTTCGTAGCGTGCCTCTTCCAGACCCTCTTCCAAGCGTGAGGCCGGGTTACCGTTTTCGCGATAAGCATTCAAGGTATCTTTCGGCAGAGTGTTCACGGTATCAGGGCCGATCAATGCTTCAATATACATTAGCTCAAGGTAGTCTTTATTTTTCACACTGGTACTTGCCCAAAGCAACCGCTGTGGTTTAGCGCCTTTAGCTTGCAAAGCCTTAAAACGTTCTGAACCAAATACCTCTTTATAAATGGCATAGGCATCGCGCGCGCTTGCGATTGCGATTTTACCTTTTAGCTTTTTCGCTGCATTTGCCTTTTCTGGGTCATCCTGTGCTATTTTATCCAGCATGGGATCTATCATGGTGTCTATCCGACTAAGGAAGAAGCTGGCCACAGAAGCCACTTTATCTACGGGCAAACCTTTGGCAGCGCGTTCTTCTAACCCATCTACATAGGTTTCCGCTACAGCGCGGTACCTTTCCAGGCCGAACAACAGGGTTACATTGATGTTAATACCCTCACTGATCAGTTGCTTGATGGCAGGTAAACCAGGTTCGGTACCAGGGATTTTAATCATTACGTTTTTACGGTCAAGCGTTTCCCATGATGATCTGGCTTCTTTGATAGAGCGTTCAGTATCCAGCGCCAAACCAGGTGATACTTCCAGGCTGACGTAACCATCCAGTCCGTCGGTTTCTTCGTAAACACCTTTAAAAAGATCTGCTGCTGTTTGTACATCTTCTATCGCAATTTTAAGGAAAGCTTCCTCTGGCGATAGATTTTGGTGGCTTAACTCGGCGAGTGTATCGTCGTAATCATTACTGTGTGCAATAGCTTCTTCAAAAATGGCCGGGTTAGAGGTAACACCTCTCAGGCCGTCTTCGTCTATCAGTTTTTTTAGTTCACCACCTTTGGTGAAAGAACGCCTGATATAATCGAGCCAAATGCTCTGCCCGAAATCGGGAATACGTGCTAATGGATTTTTCACGACTTTATGTATTTATGTTCAATTGCTAAAACTTTATCTAACCGGCGCTGAAACCTTTCGCCGCCGTCATAACTGGCTTTAAGGTAAGCCTGGATGATTTCCCACATCAGTACGAGGCCAATCACACGCCCGCCGAGGCAAAGCAAGTTCATATCATCATGTTCTACACCCTGGTGTGCCGAATAAGTTTCTGTGATGAGCGACGCCCTTACACCCGGCATTTTATTCGCCGCTACAGACACGCCTACCCCGCTGCCGCATACGGCAATGCCCCGTTCTACTTCGCCTTTGGCGATAGCCTCGCCTAAAGGAATTACAACGTCCGGATAATCATCAGTCGGTTCGTAAGTAAAAGCGCCGTAGTCTTTTACATCATAGCCAGCCTCCTGAAGCATTTTAAGCAGCTGCTGCTTGGGTTCGAAACCGGCATGGTCTGCTACTATACCTATTTTCATGACTGCTTATTTATTCAATATTTCTTTAGCCTTTTTAACCACGTTTTCTGTAGTAAAGCCAAAGTGGGCCAGTACCGCGTTGCCTTCGCCCGAATCGCCAAAGCTATCGATACCGATAATAGCGCCTTCGTCTGTAATAAACTTGTACCACGGCAAGGTAACCCCCGCTTCAACAGCTAAACGTTTGCGCACGTTAGGCAATAACACTTCGTTACGGTAGCTTTCTTCCTGCTGCATAAACAGCTCCATAGAAGGCATACTTACCACACGGGCATTGATACCTTCTGCCGCCAACTGATCCTGCGCTTCGAGCACCAAATGAACCTCCGAACCGGTTGCCATCAGGATAATATCAGGCGTGCCGCCTTTTGCTTCACTTAGCACATAAGCGCCTTTCCAGGTGTTGGTAGCAGGAGCATATTTTTCCTGATCGATCACCGGCAGTTTCTGGCGCGACAAGATCAGTGCAACAGGGCCATGTAAACGCCCCAGCGCTATTTTCCACGCCTCTACTGTTTCGTAAGCATCAGCAGGGCGAACAACAGTTAAATTCGGTGTAAGGCGTAATGAAGTTACCTGCTCTACCGGTTGGTGGGTAGGGCCGTCCTCGCCTAGGGCGATACTATCGTGGGTGAACACAAAAGTAACCGGCGCATGGGTTAATGCGCTTAAGCGGATAGAACCGCGCATATAGTCAGAGAAGGTAAGGAACGTTCCACCATAAGGGCGAACGCCGCCATAGGAAGCCATACCATTTAGAATAGCGCCCATACCATGTTCGCGCACACCGAACCAAAGGTTACGGCCACCATAATTACCCGGCTGGAAACTATCTGAACCATCTTTACCCGGTGTTTCGGTCGAACTGGCTAAATCTGCCGAGCCACCTAACAGCCACGGAATATTTGCACGCAATGCTTTAAGCGCTTCGCCCGAAGCTTGGCGTGTAGCCAACTGGTCGCCTACTTTAAATGTTGGCAGGTTAGCGTCCCATCCTTCCGGTAATTTACCATCCTGGCCGGTGGAGAAGTTCTGCGCCAATTCCGGATATTTTTGCTGATAGCTTGCAAACTGCCCTTTCCATTCTTCGTGCAGCTTTGTGCCTTTATCAATAGCTTCAGCAGCATGTTCTTTTACGCCATCCGGAATAAAGAAAGTTTTTTCAGGATCCCATCCGAAGAATTCCTTTGTTTTTTTCAGGTTTTCTTCGCCTAATGCACTACCGTGTACTTTATTGGTGCCTTGCTGCGGGCTGCCGTAACCGATAATGGTTTTAACGGATATCAGTGTAGGTTTTTCCTTTTCCTGCTGGGCTTCTAAAATTGCTTTTTCGATCGCAAGCAGGTCATTTCCGTCTTCTACAGTCAGCGTTTGCCAGCCATAAGCACGGAAGCGTTCTGCAACATCTTCGGTAAAAGCTAAATCTGTCGGGCCATCCAGCGAAATCTTATTATCATCATACAGATAGATCAGCTTACCCAGTTTCAAATGTCCGGCTAAGGAAGCGGCCTCTGAAGCTACACCTTCCATCAGGTCGCCGTCGCTTACGATGCCATAAATGTAATTGTCTATGAGATCCGCACCTTCCTGGTTATACTTGGCGCCCAGAAATGCTTCTGCCATTGCCATACCAACACCATTACCAAAACCCTGACCAAGCGGCCCTGTGGTTACCTCGACGCCCGGTGTATGGGTAGATTCCGGGTGACCAGGCGTTTTTGAACCCAACTGGCGGAACTGCTTTAACTGGTCCATCGGCAGGTCGTAACCGTACACATGCAACAACGCGTACAATAATGCAGAACCATGACCGGCTGATAACACAAATCTATCGCGGTTTGGCCATTTAGGCTCTTTAGAGTCAAAACGTAAAAATCGTTGCCATACCACATAGGCCATTGGGGCAGCCCCTAACGGCAGGCCGGGGTGGCCTGAGTTTGCTTTTTGCACCATGTCGGTTGCCAGGAACCGAAGGGTATTTACGGTCAGTTTTTCGATGTCAGATGATTGGGTAGTAGACATATTTATTTTATTTAAATGATCCTGTAAGGGTATCGTTTGTTTGTTCAACTCCTTAATAAAGAACTTGTTTTTCAAGATTCGGAGTATTTCCCCACAAATCCGTCAACCCCTTGTCATAGTTACTCGTCACCCGAAAATACCGTGCCAGCATGTTCATTTTAACCCATGGTTAGGCGCTCTTTTGCTGGCGGCGGCAATATAATTCTTTGAAATTATTATTCACTTGTCGTTTTCGTTAGTTCGTCAAGCCGGGCAGTTAATCGCCTGAATCTTTTGAACACTTGTTGATATACCGCCTGATTTTTCTCGTCTGGTTCTATCGTTGCTTCTTCCTTCTCCGGGCGTTTCATGATCGCCTGCGGCAACCCTAATGCTTTAACTGCCAGGAATATCGCACCCATTGCAGAAGCATCTTCCTGTTGCACAATTACCAGCTTTTTGCCGGTAATATCGGCAAGGGTTTGTACCCATAGCGGCGAATTGATAAAACCACCGCTGATGTTCACTTGCTTAACCGGCACGGAAGACTGTTCGAGGGTTTGCAGCACATTCATCAAAGCCAGGCAAATGCCCTCTAACCCGGCACGAAGAAAATGCGCCTGCGTGTGTCGTTCAGTTATATTAAAGAACATGCCGCAGGCGCGGGTATCCCATATCGGTGCGCGCTCACCATTTAAGTAAGGCAAGAACACCAAGCCGTCACTTCCTGCGGGTACTGTTTTAGCTTTGTCGAAAAACTCGTTGTATGCTGCCTCTTCTACCTTATCATGATTTAAAAACGTGCGTATAAGCCATTGCATGGCATTGCCGCCATTGTTTACTGCGCCGCCGCTTACAAAAGTTCTTTCATATAACAGGTAGTTGAAGATCATGGCCTCGTCATTGATAACGGGCTGTTTGCCGGTAATCCTTACCGCACCGCTGGTGCCGATAGTGATAGCAGCCACACCTTCGGTATCTACATAGCTGCCCAGATTAGCGCAACAGCCATCGCTGGAGCCGATCACAAAATGAGTTTCCGGATTAAGCTTTAACTCTGAAGCCAGTTTTTGATCTATATCCGAACGATGATAAGTAGTATCGACAGGTTTAGATAACTGATCTTCGTTAACTTCTGCCAACTTACAGGCATCCGGATTCCAGTGAAGCGTCTCGATATCAAACAATCCTGTAGCGGAAGCCAGGGAATAATCTACCTGGTAATCGGCAAACAGGCGGTACCAGATATATTCTTTGATGGAAATAAATCTGGCGGCACCGTGAAAAAGATCGGGTTGATTTTCGCGCCACCAGATCAGTTTGCACAATGGCGTCATGGCGTGAATAGGTGTACCAGATTTTCGGTAGATGGCAACACCATCGCCCGAACTGCGGATACGATCAGCGATTGGCTGGCTGCGCGCATCTGCCCAGATGATCATATCTGCCATGGCCTCGCCGTTTTTATCAACAGGCATAATGCTGTGCATGGCGCTGCTAAAGCTAATCGCCACCGGCGAACCTAACTTACCGGTAACTGCTGCAACACAACTTTTAAAGGCATCAAATATCAGTTTCGGGTCTTGTTCCGCGTAACCCGGCTGGGGACTTTTAACCGGATAGTACTGCTGCGCAACATCGAGCATTTCACCGTCAAACCCTAAAGCGACAGCTTTAGTGCTGCCCGTACCAATATCTATACCCAAAATATATTGCTGCATACGTCTAAAAATAATTGATCTGCTTTAACAAAGTATAAACCTTCGCGCAAGGTATTATTGCAAACAACCGGAAAACGAAACGTTGATAAAAAATCACAAATAATTACAAGACGATAACAGTAAGAGGTTACCTATTATTGCGTCATTACCCGCTATTTTACCTTCATTAATGGCCGTGCAGCCAGTAAAGCCAGCAAGGTAACAAAAGATGCAACAGACAGGTAATACCCCACATAAGCCAACCCGTATTTGGTAGCAAGGGTAGTAGCCAGGTAGGGTGTAAGCGAAGCGCCTAAAATGCCGGCTAAAGTAAAAGCCAGCGAAGCGCCGGTGTACCGTACCGATGCCGGGAATATCTCTGCCAATGCGGTACCGATAGGGCCATAAGTCAAACCCATCAGGAACATGCCGAGTGAAAGAAAAGTAGCAGTTACAAATACATTGCCGGTACTGAAGAGCGGTGCAAAAACGAGCCCGAATAGAATGATGGCTACCGTAGCGATCATCAGCATCCGGTTGCGGCCGTATTTGTCGGCAATTACCGAAGATAATGGTATCCCAATCCCAAAAAACAGCATTGAAACCATTTGCATCACCAGGAAGGTAGCTTTAGGAATGTGCAATGCGTTGGTACCCCAGCTAAGGGTAAAAACCGTCATGAGGTAGAACAGCAAAAAGGTAGTAATGGTGATGAGCGTGCCCAGCGTAATGGCTTTGGTGTTTTTGGTAAAAACTTCTGCAACCGGCACTTTTACCCGGGTGTTATTATCCACCACCTTCATAAACTCAGGTGTTTCGGTAATACGCAGACGAATGAACAAGCCCAGCCAAACCAACACGGCACTGGCGATAAAAGGAATACGCCAGCCATAATTCAGAAAGTCGGCATCAGTCATCAATTTGCTTAGCATAAAGAATATCCCGGTGGATAGCAGGAAACCAATCGGCGCACCCAATTGCGGGAACATCCCGTACCAGGCCTTTTTACCCTCCGGTGCGTTTTCTGTAGCTAATAACACTGCCCCACCCCATTCGCCACCGAGGCCAAGACCCTGCCCAAAGCGGAACAACGCCAGTAAAAGCGGCGCAGCTATGCCGATAGATTGGTAGCCAGGCAGCAGACCGATAGCCACCGTAGACGGCCCCATGGTCATGAGTGCTGCTACTAGCGTTGCTTTACGCCCTTTGCGATCGCCGAAGTGGCCGAAGATAGCCGCACCCAACGGCCGGGCAAAAAAAGCCAGCGCAAAAGTGGCTAATGATTCCAGCGTGGACGAAGTGGGATCTACAGCAGGAAAGAAAAGCTTTGGAAAAACCAGCACGGCGGCGGTAGCATAAATATAAAAATCAAAAAATTCAATGGTGGTACCGATCAGGCTGGCCGCCAGAATACGGCGGACAGAATTTTTAGCGGGGGAATGCTCATTCATACACCCAAACTTATTAATTTACGGTAACCTGCCGTTGATCTTTTTTCAATTTAACGCGTGTAATGATAAGTGCCCGCTTTTACGGTGTGTTGCTGATAATTTTTCCCTGAAGCGTCGGGCACGTAGATATCAGCCGTAGTTCCTGATGGAATCGTTACATCCATCACAAGCTGGTCGCCCTTAATTTCCCAGCGGCTGGAAATTTTACCGTAAACGCAGTTATAGCTACCCTCTGCCCAGTTTAGCTTCCCACCGATGACCGGTTTGATGATGATTTTTTTATAGCCGGGTTCAGCTGCCTGAATACCCGCGATGTTTTTATACATCCAGTCCCCAATGGCACCATAAGCATAGTGATTGAAGGAATTCATGATCGTAGTCTGGAAAGAACCATCCGGCTTGATGCCGTCCCAGCGTTCCCATATCGTTGTTGCGCCCATTTTTACCGGGTACAGCCAACTTGGATAGGTTTCCTGCAAAAGCAGCGTATAAGCCAGATCGCTGTAACCAAAACGACTGAGCACATGGCATAAATAAGGTGTGCCGAGGAAACCGGTAGTCAGGTGGTTTCGATATCGATTAATGTTATCGGCCAGGTAAGCTGCGGCTTTGGTTCTGGCCTCCCCTTCGGGCAGCATGTCAAACATCAGGGCCAGTACATAGGCGGTTTGGGTGTTGGATACCAATCTGCCCGAGCGGGTGACGTATTCCTGGTTGTAGGCATCCTTGATCCGCTTCAGCAATTGTACGTATTTCGCTACATCATCCTGTTTACCCAGTACGTTAGCCGCGTTCAGCAAAAGCTGCGTGGAATACGCATAAAAGCACTGCGCAATTTCATATTTATCGGTAATGGCATCAGAGCCATCATCATTGCCCGAGCGATAAGACAGCCAGTCGCCGTAATGACCACCATAACGGTACAATCCAACTGAATCAGTATGTGTCTGCATATACCCAACCCAGCGTTTCATGGACTCGTACTGGTCTTTAAGCACTTGCTGATCGCCATACACTTCATACATCTCCCATGGAATAATTGTAGCTACATCGCCCCAACCGGTTGAACCGTATTCGTAATCGCCCAAAACGTTGGGCACTACGTGGGCAACCGCGCCATCTGCACGCTGATCAGCCGCTACATCTTTCAGCCATTTGGAAAAGAATTTCTTCACATTAAAATTATAGGCTGCCGTGTTGAAAAAAACTTGTGCATCGCCTGTCCAGCCCAGGCGCTCGTCACGCTGCGGACAATCGGTCGGCACATCTAAAAAGTTTCCGCGTTGTCCCCAGGTAATATTGTGCTGAAGCTGGTTCAGTAACGGATTAGAACAGGCAAACGTACCGGAGGGCGACATGTCTGAATACAGGGCGACAGCCGTAAAATCTTCAGGCCTGATCTCGCCCGGGTAACCTTCTACACTAATGTAGCGGAACCCGAAAAACGTAAAATGAGGTTCAAAAACTTCCTCGCCGTTACCGCTAAGCGTATATTCTGCGGTGGCCCTGGCTGCGCGCAGATTGTCGGTGTAGAAATTACCCGCTTTATCCAGCACCTCGGCATGCCTGATTATGATATGGTCGCCTGACTTACCCTTGGCTTTCACTACAACCCAACCCACTAAGTTCTGCCCAAAATCAAGCACCTTCTCCCCTTTTGGCGTGGTAATCAATTTTACAGGTTTAAACGTTTCATGTTTTTTCACCATTTCGTTGGTGGTAGGTATCAGGTTGCTGTTGTTATAGTCTACCACTTTCACCAAAGACCAACTGTTATCGTCGTAATTGGGTAAGGCCCATCCTGTTTTCTCTAACCGTGCATCGATGTCCTCACCTTTATAAATCTCATTCGTTTGAATTGACCCGGTAGATGATCTCCAGGTACCATCTGAAATTACAAGTTGCCGGGTACCATCGGTATACGTAATTTCCATCTGCGCTAACAAACCCAAGTATTTGGCAAAGCGGTTAATGTTATCGCCCCAGGCCAGCGCGCTGCGGTGCCAGCCATTACCAACGACTACGCCCAGGCTGTTCTTTCCCTTGCCGAGCATTGCAGTAACATCGTAAGCCTGGTACTGCAGGCGTTTGTTGTAGCTTGTCCAACCGGGGGTAAGGTATGCATCCCCTACCTTTTTACCATTCAGCTGTGCCTGGTACATCCCATGACTGGTGATGAACAACACTGCGCGTTTCACCTTTTTACCGATTTCGAAATTTTTCCTGAAATACTGCGCCGGTCTTATTTTGTTATCCTCGGGGAAGCTGCTTTCTATCCAGCGCGCCTGCCAGGTGGGGATATCCGTTAAATTCTGAGCCCTGACGCGGGGATTAAAAGAAAACAGCGCTATAAACAAAGCAAGCCAGAAAGCTTGTGAACGAGTTAGATTGACCGGTTGCATAGGATTTGAAAATTGGTAAGGCAATATCAGCAATTGCAACTTTATATTAATAGCCCAGAAGCTAAAAACTTTGTGAATTGGAAACTTAGTTGATTGAAGACCGAATGAAAAACAGATCTCCACATGTGCGATTTTTTACATAAATTAAGTTGAAATTGTATTGGAGCATCTGATTTACCGCATCCAAAACTAACTACCACCCTAATCACGCATTTTTATGAAACTTATTTTAACCCTTATGTTGACGCTTAGCTTAGCGAAACCAGCATACTGCCAACCAAAAAATAATTTAGAGGGGTTTATCTTAAAAAACTACAAACCCACCAAAGAACAGCTAGCTTCTTGCGAATGGCAATTTGCGCTCATCAAACTTCATATAGACAGGCAAGGAAAGATCGTCGATTATGAATCGGTAAACGGTGTACCGGATGAGGTAATGAACGCTTTTAAATTTTTATTGGGATACAAAGTTTTACGGAGCGAACCAGCAAATAGCAAACTTCTTTTTTACTTCTCGGTAAACAATACAGAAACTTGTAACCCGAAGCCCGGCGACAACCAACATTTACCTAACGATGCGCTGGACGAAATATCCAGAAGAATTAATTCCGAACGCGAAAAAGACAAAAAAATGGCTGTATACCCCTGGCCCATCATCTTTAAAATATTCAAACAAATACAATAGTATTTTGAACGCCCGGTCCCCCCCGGGCGTTTTACTGTTTTCTATTTCTTCAGGCCGATACAATCTACCTTACCATCCATGGTGCTTACATAAACTGCATCCCCTGTCGCTAATACCGGGTTCACAAGGCAGTAGGATACCTTATGTTTCCACCTGGTTTCGCCGGTTTTGCTATCCACAGCGTAAATAATACCAGAATTGGTGGGTACGTAAACGAGGCCATTCTTCTCTACAATGGCTGAGGGACAAATTTCGTATGGAACTTGTAGCGAAGATCGCCAGGCAACCTGCATGTCATCTGCCTTGGTAGAGATACCTAATAATTGCCCACCCATGGTTTTCACATACACGACGGAACTATCCGCCGCTAAACCCATAGATTCGCGCACCTTGATATCCGGCATTTGTTTACGCCAGATTACCTGTCCGTTTGCGGCGTTAAACACCGTCATGTACCTGTCAGGAGCTACTATAAATACCCTGCCGTTAGTGGCCACCGGGTAACAGGCCGCAGGTGAGAACATGCGGTTTGATGAACCGTTGTTCCATTTCCAGGCCATTTTACCAGTATTGATATCAAGCGCGTAAAAATCATTATTCCAGCAACCGAAATAAATGAGGTTATTGTAAATCAACGGTACCGTGACTACAAAGCCTTTCACTTCCGGAAAGTCCCAGATCAATTTGCCTGAGTTAAGGTTGATTGCGCGAAAATGCCCGTCCGAAGCGCCAATGTATACTACCTTATTTTTGATGACCGGCGATGCCACAACCGCTTTCTCTGCCGCGAGTTTCCAGATCAGCTTACCTGTTTTTGCAGAAACGCAATAAATGTGATTGTCCGAAGAACCGGCTACTACATACCCACCACTCACGGCCGGGGTCGAATAAATTTTGCCACCCGTTTGGTAAGCCCATACCTTTTTACCGGTAGCTTTACTTAGGGCATAGATCAATCCTTTAGTATCTGTCAGAATAATTTTATCACCCGCATCGGCCATACCCGAACCGACATCACTTTGATCCTGGTAAGTCCATTTGATGCTGGCACCAGTTAAGTTTTTATTCACGGCGTATGAAGGGCGATAGTAGTGCGCGGTATCTTTTTCAAAGTGATGGTTGTAGAGATCTACCTCTGTCCATTGCCGGTTCCTTTCCACCAAAGGCGTTCTTTCCTCAAAAGTGGCTTTACCGTTGCTGAATGTAACGATGTTATACCCGCCGATGCTATCCTTCGCGCGCAGGTTTGATCGCCCCATGACACCCGGTACGCCCTCGAAATTATACTTGTGGTTGTTGTGCCCATGGCCGCATAAAATCAGCTGTACGTTCTTTTTCTTCAACGCATCCATAACATTATACCAATTGTTCTGCGCCGAATCTTGCGGATAATGGTTCAGGTAAACAACAGGTGTTTCCGGGCTGGTATGTGCCAGAACGGAATCCAGCCAAACAATGTGTTCGCGCGGCACCTGCCCCGGCCCCATGCGCATGTTCGGACCAGAGCTTACCCCGGCAAATAAGTAACCGCCATAATTAAAGGCAAAAGTTTCCGCACCGAAAACCTTTTTAAAGGTATTGCTGCCGCTTTCAGACCAATTGGCATCATGGTTGCCGGGGATGATATACCATTTCTTGTTCAGGCTGTCCAGAATTTGCTTGGCGAGTTTGATCTCATCATCCGCACCAAATTCGGTGATATCACCGGTGATCACTACAAATTTAATCTCGTCGTTCTTGTTGATATCGGCTACGGTTCTGCGAAGGTCTTCGGCCGCGGTGTGATTACCAATATGCGTATCGGATACATGAGCAAACTTGAACGACTGTGCAAAGCCTGTAGTTGCCAAGCATGTTATCGCGAATAGAAAAAGGGTTATTTTTTTCATAAAATAATCGATAGATGTTATTTATTGCGAACAAGCGTCGCTTTTGAGGGCAAGCTTTCATTCTTCAGGCGGTCTATTGCAGTGACCACATATTTATAGTTCGCCGCTGACGAGGCGGTAGAATCTGTAAAGGTTCTTAGGGTTTTGTCGAAGCTGATCTTCAACACATATTTAGGGTTATTGGTATCAACTTTTTGCGCTTTTGGAAACCGGTAAACAACATAGCCGTAGACGTTCTTGGGTGTTGCTTTCCAGTACGACCAATTAACGACGACCGAACGTTTAGTCCTTGTTAATCTAACTACTTCAGGGGCGACTGGTGTCGACTCGCCCAGCCAGATCATTTGCGGCAACAACGCCGGGTACTTGTAAAAATCATTTCTCAAGGAATCCTGGAAGCCGGCCAGATTATCCGTTACCGATTTCGAGCTGAAGAACACACTTCCCTGCACCCTGAAATTCTTACGCAATTCGCGCATCTGTTTAGGCAATTGGCTTCTGTCGCGCCAGCCTTCACGGTTTTCCATGGCCCGGTAAACACCCTGTCCCACATACACGTGCCTGTTAAACGCATTGTTGCTCCACCATTCCAGCAACTTTTCGTAAGGAGCAGCAGGATAATAAAAAGGGAAGTAAAGCTGTGGATTGATATAATCCAGCCAACCGGCTTTAACCCATTTCCGCGCGTCTGCATAAAGCGAGCTGTAGCCAGAAAATCCGTTAGATTGCGAGCCGTTAGGATCATCTTTCAAATTTCGCCAGATACCGAACGGACTGATCCCAAACTTTACATAACTTTTGGCATGATGGATACTATCTGAAAGCAGTTGGATTAGTGTATCCACATTATGCCGCCGCCAATCTTCTATCGTATTAAAGCCCTGCCCGTACTTGGCATAAGTGAGCGAATCCGGCAGTTTTTGCTTGGTTGGATAGGGATAAAAATAATCGTCAATATGGATGCCGTCTATATCGTAATTACGTACAATGTCCATCACCACACTAATAATATAGGCGCGAACTTCTGGCAAGCCCGGATTGAAATACTTCTTCCCGGCATAACTAAAGAACCATTCGGGATGTGTGCGGGTGACATGCGTGGCACTGATGTTCGAGTCGATCAGATCATTACTGGCCCGGTACGGGTTGATCCAGGCATGCAATTCCATCGCGCGTTTGTGTGCTTCTTTAATCGCAAACGCCAGCGGGTCGTACAATGGATCTGGCGCTTTACCCTGTTTACCGGTCAGAAACCTGCTCCATTCTTCGCGGCCTTTGCCATAAAAAGCATCAGCGGTAGGCCTAACCTGCAGCAAAACGGCGTTGATGTTACTTTTTTGATGTTCATTCAATATCTCCAGCATTTCCTGCTGTTGTGCAGCCGAAGGAAGCCCTGGTTTAGATGGCCAATCGATGTTTTCTACAGTGGCCACCCAAACGCCGCGGAATTCGCGTTTGGGAACGTATTGTGCCGAAGCGATAGAGGTGATGAAACTGCACAATAAGCAGGCAGCAAGAAAACTCCATTTTTTGATGCGCATAATCAAAGGTTTATTTGAATTTAAAAAGAAAGCCCTCCCCTGCAAACGCAAGGAAGGGCTTCTGGAACGCTTTTCTTATTGCCAGCCCGGATTCTGGGTTAACGTTACGCCATGATCCTGGTAAAGCTTAATCTGATCCAGCGGAAGCGGATTCAGGTAAACTTTCGGATCGGTGAACAAACGTTGTGTTTCCGGTTTAGGTGCAGGTACAATGTAACCCACAGTAGCATTGTTCTGTAAGGTTACAGAAAGGGTTTTAGCCCAGTCTGCCTTGTTGATCCAGGCACCTAAGTTAATATCAGGGTTACGCTGGGTATCAATGTAATCATACTTTTTCCAGCGCCTCAAATCACTATTTCTAAAACCTTCCATCATCAGTTCTGTACGGCGTTCGCGACGAATCTCCCACAGTATAGGAGAGACGGTAGCATCCCTTTTTGGATCGTCGTAAGTAACACCGTTAACCGCAGGAAGATTACCAACGAGCTGCAGGTTAGGCAATTTTGTGGTATAACCGCTGCGCTGACGAAGTTTATTGATCGTCAGGTCAAGGTCGGCCTGGGTTAATGTCCCCAATTCTGCTGATGCTTCTGCATAATTCATCAGCACCTCGCCGTAACGAATCACCGGTGCCTGAGTATCATTCAGGTTACTGTTACCGTTGGTCAGGTCTTTAATATCATCATTCAAGAACTTCTGAACGGCATAACCAGAAGTAGAATAGTTTGAAGCAATACCATTCAAACGCAATTGGGTTACAAAGGTGGCGTTGATCCGCGGATCGCGGTTGGTCATTACATCAGTAATTGTTTTATCGCCTTTGTAAAGCGGAGAAATGCTGATCGGCAAACCATCGCTGGCCAGGTAACTATCAATCGCATTTTTAGACGCGCCGGTTTGCGGCTCTTTGTTCACATAGCTATTCAAACTGTGTGTCAGGAGGCCCTGCTGGTATTTCCGGTACATAATAATTTCAGGGTTAGCGCTTAAGTCGAGCGAGTTGAAGATCTTGCGATAATCAGCCGCTACAGAATACGGCCCTTTAGTGATGATCTCATTCGCCGCCCATTTCGCAGCGGTGAGATATTCAGCCGCTTTCGTTCCGTTATTAGCCTGATATTTCTGCCAGGTTCCCTCAAACAAAAACACGCGGGACATGAATGCAAGTACAACATACCTGTTCACAAGTAGGCCCTTGGTACTTACATCACCGTCTGAAACGCGAACGTTAGCGGCGGCATAATTAAAATCTGCCAGTACGCTATCCATTACCAGGGTACGCGGGTCACGTGGTTTGTAAAGCGCTTTTTCATCTGTTTCGGAAAGTACTTGTCCGTACCATGGATAATCGCCGAAAGATTTAACTTTTGAAGCATATTCCATTCCTCTAAAAAAGCGAGCTATACCTGCCCAATGTTTCTGTGCCTCTGCACTCATGGGGACACGTTTTATACGATCCAGCATTAAATTAGCTTTACGGATATAGGTAAATGACCATCCGCCGCCGCTGGTAGGCACGTTTTTGGTGAAGGCTGCTGGTGTAGTTGGTGCGAAATCATCGTTTAGTGTTTCACCTGAAAAATAGCCGCCCCAGCTTAAATCGAAACCAGAAGCGTAACCCGGAAAGTAATTGGTATAAAACCCGTAAGCAAACGTGCGTACGTTGTTTTCACTTGTCCAGTAGGTATCATCCGTCATCTGATCCAACGGGTACTTGGTCAGGAACTTATCGGTCTCCTTTTTACAGCTGAATGCAAGCAGCACCAGACCAAACAGTAAATATTTTAAAGTTTTCATAATCAATCTTTTCATTAAAGTGTTACCTGCAAGCCTAAAGAAAACGTTTTACGGTAAGGGTACACACGCCCGAAACCGGCACGGTCATTATCGATCTGCGTTTGAGAGAAATCAATTTCCGGATCTACTGGAATATTGCCTAAGTGATCCCAGGTTAAGATATTCTCACCGCTGAAGAACACGCGCAGGTTCTGTATTTTAACACGTTGAATTAATGCTTTTGGGAAAGTGTAACCTACGTTAAGATTCTTCAACCGAAGATAAGCCATATTTAGCAGATAGCGGGTTTGAGGAACGTAATCCCATCTATCCACACTGGCGCCGTAATCTGTAGGTCTTGGGTAAAATGCATTAGGATTGTTCGGTGTCCAGTAATCCATCTGGTTGGCAAACCAGCCTTCAGCGGCTCTGAAACCCGGAAATACCGTTGAACCACTTGCCCAAAGCTGGCGGCTGCCCACCCCCTGGAAGAAAACATTAATATCAACCCCTTTCCAATCCGCGCCTAACCTGAAACCATATTGGTAACGGGGGGTTGAGTTTCCTATAATTTTCTGATCACCGTGATTATCTACTGTATTGGTTCCATAGGTAATTACTCCATCCCCATTAAGATCTTTATATTTAACATCACCAGGCCCAAACTTAAAAGTACTATTATTCCCTTCCAATAACGCCTGAGAAGGTATCCCGGGAGCGTAGTTAGAACCAACAAAATCGCTTGCTTGGAATAAACGATCTGTTTCATAACCCCAGATCTCCCCTAGTCGCATACCTTCATAATAGGTGCTGTTTAGTGCAGCAATAGGAGCGGGTAAAGAACGGGTCACGTTCGCAAATTTGCTGATTCGTTCGATCGCATCAGATAAAGTTCCGGTAACGTTAATATGGAGTTTGTTAGCAAAAGTATGATTGTAATCAATTGCCAGTTCCCAGCCTTTGCCCTGCAACTCGCCAAAGTTACGAACAGGAGCACTTGCTCCAAAAGATGACGGGAGCGTAACCCCGGGCGTAATCATGTTGCTGGTGTTCCGTTGAAAGACATCGAAAGTAAAGCCTAAGTCGTCATGCAAAACGCGTAAATCTAAACCCAAGTCTGCAGTTCTAATAGTCTCCCAGGTCAATATTGGTGATAATGGCGTAGGCGTACTTAAGGTAACTGCATTGCCGGTAGGCAATATCCAGCCAGAATTTGAGGCGCTCATTAAGGGCAAGAAACGTCCGTTACCAACAACCTGATTACCGACAGAACCGTAAGATCCTCTAATTTTTAAGAATGAGAGCCAGTTTTTACTCCAATCCATAAATTTCTCCTGCGTTAGCACATAGCCTAACGAACCTGAAGGGAAGAAACCATAAAGCTGGTTAACCGGAAAACGTGAAGAACCATCGTAACGCCCGTTAATTTCTAACAAATATTTATCTTTATAGGCATAGTTTATTCGCCCAAAATAGCCCAATGTTGTTAATTTGCTGTGTGCTCCGTCTACCAATTGATCTCCGGTGGCCAACTTGATCTCGCCGTAATTTGGGTCAATTAATGTTCTTCTTTCAGAAGATTGGCTGGTAGCCTCGTTCATTTCGATGTCACCACCCAAAATAACTTTTATCGCGTGGTCTTTGATATTCTTGTTATAGGTTGCGAATACTTTACCGGTATTGATCTGGTTCCAGTACGAATAATATCTTGCCTTATCATAGCTGGTGCTTTGATAAGGGCGGTAGTTTAATCTATCTTGAGTAGAAAGCCCAGCATCTGTCTTCAATGACCAAAAGTCGTAGGCATAGGTGTTACCACCGGTCTGATGCAAATGTTCGTTAGTTGAAGTATAAGTATAATCAGCATCTAAAGTTAGGCCTTTCGCAATTTTCAACGTTCCGCCTAAAGCAATACGTGCCAACTGATTTTTGTCCTCGTCCATTTTTGCCTGCTGAACTTCTGTTACTGCACTACGGAAAGGTAATCCTTTGTAAGTACCGTAAGGGTAGTTAGCCGGCCAGCGATATAGATAGTAGTAGGGTCCGTATTGGCTGCCAGAGAAGGTGAACGGGCTTTTGCTTAAAGTATTAGAAAACAATACTTTTCCGCGTACGTCCAGCCAGTCTGTAGCACTGGTATTTACACCTAAGTTCAGGTTATAACGGTCAAACTCGTCCGGGTTTACTTTTAATGAACCCATCTGATTTAGATAACCCATGCTTAAGTTATAATTGGTTTTTTCGCTGCCGCCATTTACACCGATATTGTGTGTTTGTTGTGGTGTCCACTGGCGCAGGTACAGTTTTTCAGGGTTCCATGAGCGGTAGAAGAACAGCTTTCCGCCGATAATCTCAAAATCACGGCCTTCTACCATTTCAGGGCCAAGATCCTGCCCACCATATTGTTGATCCCACTGACGCATTTTATCTATAGATGGCTGATCTATTGAATAACCGATAACATTGTAACTGGTAGTGTTTGGGCTAAAGCGTTGCAACGCCAGTAAAGACGCCTGTGCGTTATCTGCCGCACTTGCTAACTGTGGGTTATTGATCGGACTTGAGAATGCGAAGTTGTTTGAGTAGGTGATCTTCGTAGGCGCATTTCTTTTACCAGATTTAGTAGTAATTAAAATCACACCGAAAGCAGCACGCGTACCATAGATAGAAGCAGATGCGGCATCCTTCAATACAGAGATGGTCTCGATATCGTCAGGGTTCAGCATTTGCAGGCTTGGAATTTCCACGTTATCTACCAGGATAAGCGGAGAAGCGCCACTGGCCCCCGTATTGATTGAACCTTGTAAACCACGCAGCCTGATCTTCGGGTTGGTACCGATATCACCTGTTGCGGTAGTGATGGTCAAGCCTGGTACAGCGCCCTGTAAACCACGGGCAACGTCTGTAATAGGGCGCGACGCTAATACCTTCGTATCAACGGTAGCCACGGCACCTGTAAGGTCGGCACGCTTTTGAGTACCGTAACCTACCACGACTACTTCGTTCAGCGATTTAGCGTCTGAACCCATTTTCACGTTGATTACATTGGATGTGCCTACGGTAATTTCCTGCGTAAGCGAACCGATGAAGCTAAAGGTTAGCACCTGGCCCGGTGCTGCATTAATGGTGTATTTACCATTAATATCTGTAGCGGTCCCCATGCCTGTGCCTTTAAGCCGCACGGATACGCCGGGTAAAGGCAAGCCATCATCAGCAGAGATGACTTTTCCGGTAATTGCCTTTTGCTGCGCCATTACGTGCACAGAAAAGAGCAATAGAACCAGCAACATTTTAAGTAGCTTTTTTTTCATAAAGTTTGTTTAAGTTTTAGTTGAGGAACATTTGAACTATTTGATTTTTTGGGTTTTGATTAGGGGTAGAGTAGATATTGCTTCCGCATCTTTTTAAATTCGGTGAGTTTAGGCTCCCATGATGCTCTGATCTCAGCCTCGGTTTTTCCGGCGATGATCTGTTCTTTCAGGTCGGTTGTTCCGGCAAGTTTATCGAAGTTTCCTATTTGCTTGCTTTGCTTGAAATCGAAGAATTTTTCTTTATAGGGGTAAGCTTTGTACAGCTCGATCAGCCAGCTCAGGTTCACCTTTTTGCTTTTCACCAGCTTCTGAACATCATAATTACGCAGGTCTAACCCGTAACAAGTCTCATCCTGGAACAGCGGCGTTTCGCTCATACCATTCAGGCTTACCGGGGTAAAAGAAAAATCATATTTACCTTTCAGATCGGGGTTACCCAAAACGGTAAAAGGAAAATAAGTGCCGCGGCCTTGGCTGATGATCGTACCTTCAAACAGACATAAAGACGGATACAGCATAATCGATTGCTGGGTGTTCAAATTTGGCGAAGGATGTACCGGCAGCGTATACAACATGCTATGCTTGTAGTTAGCCACCTTAATGATCCTGATCTGACATTTGATACCATTGGCCATCCAGCCCTGGCCGTTGATCATCTGCGCATATTCACCGACGGTCATCCCGTGGGCAATAGGAACCGGGTGAAACCCGATGCCCGATTTCAGTTTCATATCCAGCACCGGCCCGTCGACCATATAACCGTTCGGGTTTGGACGATCAAGAATCATTAGTTCTTTGTTGTTTTCGGCACAGGCCTCCATTACCCGGTGAAGGGTAGCCAGGTAAGTATAATAGCGAGCGCCGACATCCTGCAGGTCATAAACCACCAGGTCTACGTCTGCCAGGCTTTCCGGACTTGGTTTGCCGGTTTTGCCGTAAAGCGATAGCACCTTAATGCCGGTTTTAGGATCAATGCTGTCATCCACATGCGCGCCGTTACTGGCATCGCCGCGGAACCCGTGTTCAGGGCCGAATACCTTCACTATGTTCACTCCTAATGCCAACAGGCTATCCACGCTGGCTTTTTCACCAATGCGTGAGGATGGGTTTACTACCATAGCCACCCGCTTGCCCTTCAGATAAGGAATATATTTTTCTGTCTGATCCGCACCCGGCAAAATAGGCCTGGCTATCGCCCGCACCGACACTGTTAGGGATAACAGACCACCTAAAAGAAAGAGAGCGATAAAAAATCTGGGTAAAAGTTTCTTCATGTATAGCGTTTTGGCTTTTAGTTTCTTTTAAGTATCACCACATTGGCCACCTTTCGCTGGCCTTCGTGGTCCCATTTGTTATTATCGGATGGGTGGTTAACCACGCCGTCTTCTTTATCCCAAAGCGTGGTCGAACCACCACCATCAAGATTGACCGCATCAGTACAGTGCATCCATTGCAGTATTTTTTTCAACTCGAACAGGCTCATGCCGGCAGCGTTCGCGTCGCGGCCGTCTACCGTAATCAGCAATACCCGATGTTTATCATTAATCGCCACGGCAGAACGCGGATGGCGGGCTCTTGCGAAAAGGCTGGTATCCATTTCCACGCCTTTATCCTGATACAGCAGCAACGGACCGGTCAACATTACGTCGTCCCCTAATAACTTAGTCTCCCAGTCCGGGCCGCCATCCCAATTATCTATATGAACAAGGCCATCCTTCACCACAATGGCTGCCCGCTGGTGCCTTGCTCTTGTGTTATTTTTTTCCAGCCGGTTTGCGTTAATCACCTGCCCGTGAACCCGCAGGTAATCAACAGAGCCACCATTTTTCACGTCGAAGAAGGTACCGTTGATAGCTGCTATTGCACCCTCTTTTTGACCAAAGTCACTGGTGATCCGCTTTACCTTCGGCTCGAATGCGAGGTCAAACTTGTTTCTCCCCCCCTGTTTAACCTCCAGAACAGAAATAAACTGGCTGGATTTAAATAAGCTGTTTCCCCTGAACCAGGCTTGTTTCAATTTTATACCCGGCGCTAAGCGCTTAGATTCCCATTCAACTCGTTTAAAATTCAAAGAGTCGTTCTGAGAAAATGCAAAGCATGCCTGTAGCAAGAAAAGAAACAAAAAGGCAGAAAAACGCATCATCTTGGTGGTTAAATAACTTAAAGGCGCAGTAAAGAAACTCAGCTAAACAAAACGCACAAACACGCACATTACCAAATCCTTACTCTTTCAAATATATAGAATTGCGTTCTTAAAAAACAATAACTCTTGCATGTTTTTTTACAAAATTTGCAAAAACATGCAAAATGTTACAAATCATATTGGTGTAATAAAAACACTATTATCACCCTGATAAAATCTACCAAAAACATAGACAAACCTATCTATTGGAAACAAAAAAGCCCTCAACACAAGTTTGAGGGCAATAAAACACTACATAAAAAAGAAGTTCAATAAAATCAAATTCAGCTTATCAGCATAGGATCGTGAATAATTTTGCACCTTTTTGCAACATCAACATTTTTTTGCATGATGTTCATAAAACCCGCAACACTATACAGTAAGTTAAAAAACTAAAATTAAGCGATAGTTAATTACTAAAAACAGCACAATCAGATCTTACGAACGCCAATGCCGGGAAGATCGCTAAGCGTTACTTTTCCGTCAACAACCTGCATGCCTTTATAAACATCATTACTGATCAGCAATGCCCCATCCAGGTCTGCCCAATCTGCCATAGGCGCCAGATGCGATGCGGCCGATATCGCGCAGGATGTTTCTGTCATACACCCGATCATTACTTTCATTTTTAAAGCTTTAGCCAGTATCAGCATTTTATGAGCTTCGCGCATGCCGGTAGATTTCATCAGCTTAATATTGATACCACTGTAAACGCCGTGCGCTTTCACTACATCATCCAAGCGCTGAACGGCTTCGTCACCCATGGTAGGCAGCGGACTGTTCTGGGTAAGCCATGCATTATCTTCCACCCGTTCTTTCGGCATCGGCTGTTCAATAAAAACAATCCCTTTCTCCTGCAACCAGTGCGACATATCCAAAGCCATCTGGCGATCTGTCCAACCCTGGTTCACATCCACACAAATGGGCTTATTGGTTATTTCGCGAATGGTATTGATCAGCAATTTATCCGTATCGCGGCCCAGTTTCACTTTCAGTATTTTGTAAGGATCGGCTTCTTTCACCTTCTGGCGGATTACCTCCGGCGTATCGATACCGATGGTAAACGAGGTGTTAGGGGTTTTAGCGGCATCATAACCCCATATTTTATACCAGGGTTGCTTCATTAGTTTACCAACGAGGTCGTGCAGCGCAATATCTACCGAAGCTTTCGCGGCTTTATTCGCTTCTTCAATACCATCAACATAAGTTAGGATATTCTCCATTTGAAACGGATCATCAAACCGAGAAAGATCTACCTTACCTAAAAACTTCAATACGCTTTCGTGCGATTCGCCCAGGTAAGGCGGCATAGAAGCTTCACCATAACCGATTACCCCGTTATATTCCAACTCCGTCAGCACTACGGGCGTGGTAGTTCTTGAACTGGTAGAAAGTGTAAAAGCATGCTTCAATTGCAACGTGTACGGGCGATACCTTAACTGTAGTTTACCCTTACCAGATTGCCCGGCGATACCTGAAAGTGCTTTTTCCCAGGGCAATAGTGTGGTGCCGGTCACTAAGGCCGAAGCCTTTAGAAAATTTCTTCTGCTATTCATTTTTTAGAGGTACTATGATAAAAAGGATGATCACTTACTTTTACAATTCCCGGCTCTCCAACTGAAGTTAGCATTCTGCGGGCTACTACCAGCCGCTGGCGACGATAGTCGTCATAGTTCGCCGCTTTAGGATCGAGGCTGTTTATCTTCACCATTCCTGCCGATTGGATAAACTGTCCATTGCCCATATAAATACCCGTATGGGTAATCTTAGCCTGCCTGCCTTGTCTAATTCCGGGTGAGAAAAAAAGCAAGTCGCCGGGCTGCAAGTTTTTCAGGCATTTGGCATTACTTACAGAATCCGCCTCGTAAATATCTACTTCCTTACCTACCAACGCTTGTTGGGAAGCATCCCGAGGCAATATGATTCCGTTTAAAAAGTAGGCTGTTTTAGTAAAGCCACTGCAGTCGACACCCTTAATGGACGTACCTCCCCACAAATAAGGCACCCCGATTAGCGTTTGCGCAGTGGCAAGAATTTTAGCAGCGTCCGGCTTGGGCTTATCCAGCCACTTCTGATAGTCAGCGGCTTCATTTACCGGAATATAGGCTATTCTTCCATCCGGAAAAGCCACTTCATAAAAATCAGCTTTCTTTCCGTGAAATTGTAAAATATCACCGGCTACCAGATCTGAAACAGGCAAAGAACTGCGCGAAGCCTGCTGATATGCATGGCCGTACTGGTTGGTATAGATCACCTTAGCAGCATCCCGCCAGGCCACGAAAGCAGCGGCATCCATGGGCGTTATTGCGCTATTGTCTACCCAGGAAATATAACGGTCGGGTGTGCGTACCAGCGAATATCCTCTTTGTGTTTTGAGAATAGTAACGGGAGTACCCAACAACATTTGCGTCACCATTTCAGGTGCATTTCCCGGAGAGATGCGGTTGTTGGAAACCGAAAGGTTGGCTACACCAAATATCTTACCCTGCAACTCTTTAGCAGGCAGGGTATCCGTCCTTAATACCAACGGTATGTCTGTAGCTGAAAGATGTTTTTGCAAAGTTATAGCGGCCGCAGGCACTGTAGTTTCCAGCGTGACGATCAGGGGCTGCAAATTGTTTACCTGCGCGTTGAAAATATCAGTGCGCTTATCCGGCGCAAATTTCAACCTCACCTCGTTTACCATTTGCAGTACCTTTTTTGCGGCGGTGCTGTCACTCTGTCCAAAAGCGACATTGGTGAAAGCAAGCAGAAAAGCGCAAATCAGTGCTGCGTTATACCTGAAAACTTTTCTATTATCACGCATAAACTAAGCTCCTTTAAATTCAACAGCCTTGGCAACCGGCCGAGTATTATTCGTTTTCAGTTGTGTAGAGATCAACAACAACAGAAAGGTGATCAGGCCATTCAGAACGATCAACTCAAAGCCCACCGCATAGCCAAACCATACCAGCAAATATTTCTCGAGGAAAAAAGACAAAACGGGCGAAAGCAGGCAGATCACCGGGACAGCTTTATCAGCAATTCCTTTTTCGGTCATGATTCCGAAGGCAAATAAACCCAGCAAGGGACCATAGGTATAACCGGCGGCCTTAAAAATACCATTGACTACAGAATCGTCATTCAGGGCACGGAAAACCAATATTACTAACAGCACTACCACTGAAAAACCGACATGCACCAGGTGCCTTTTCTTTACCAGTTCTGCACTGTTCTGATCTTTACTTTTATCAAACTTCAGGAAGTCGATACAGAAAGATGTGGTCAGGGCGGTAAGCGCCGAATCCGTTGTGGCGAAGGTAGCTGCGGTAAGACCAAGCATAAAGATTGTAGCAGGCAGTACATTCAAATGCCTTAATGCAATTTCGGGGAACAGGTGATCTGTTGTTTTCATTGCATTAACATCGATGTGATTCGCCGCAGCATACTGGTACAACAAAGCCCCGACACTCAGGAAAAACAGGTTAATCACCACGAACACGATAGTGAAGGTGAGCATGTTCTTCTGCGCTTCGCCGATATTTTTACAGCTCAGGTTTTTCTGCATCAGGTCCTGGTCGAGGCCGGTCATGGAAATGGTTACAAAAACACCCCCCAGGAATTGCTTCAGGAAATGATTCTTACTACCGGCAAGATCTTCCCAGAAAAACATTTTGGAATAAGAGCTTTGCTTTACCGCCTCGAACGTTTGGCCAATGTTCAGGTGCAGGCTTTCTGAAATAAAGTAGATAGACAGCACTACAGAAAGCAACAGGAAAACAGTTTGCAGGGTATCTGTAATGATGATAGTTTTTAACCCGCCTTTAAATGTGTACGACCAGATGAGGATAAGATAAAGCGCCACGGTAACACCGAAGGGCACATGCAAGGCATCAAAAATAAAACGCTGAAAAACAATAGCTACCAGGTATAAGCGAAATGCTGAACCAATAACCCGCGAAACGATGAAAATTACCGAACCGGTTTTGTAACTATAGTAGCCAAATCGCTTTTCGAGGTAGGTATAGATAGATACCAGGTTCAGCTTATAATAAAGCGGCAGCAAAACATAAGCAACTATAACAAACCCGACTGCATTGCCCAAAACAAACTGAAAATAGCCAAAGCCTGAACCTTTCACCGCACCGGGCACAGAAATAAATGTCACACCGGAAAGGGCCGTGCCAATCATCCCGAAAGCAACGAAATACCATTTGGAATTACGGTTAGCAATAAAGAAACTGGAGTTATCAGACGAGTTCCTGGAGGTGAAGTAAGATACACCGATAAGCGCGGCGAAATAACCTACAACAAAAAGCAGTAGTACAAGTGGCGACATAAAGTTTAATATTGAAGGGTGATTGGCTAATATTGCTTACTCTGTAATGCAGTAAGGGCCTGCCTTACGCTTCCGTGCTGTTCGAGCAGACGGGCGGCAGTCTCTTTATCACAACCGGTTTCCTGCATAATGATATTCACGCCGCGGTTGTACAGCTTATGATTGGTCAGTTGCATGTCCACCATTTTATTACCCTTTACCCGGCCCAGACTAATCATTACCGAAGTGGTTAACATATTCAGCACCAGTTTTTGAGCGGTACCCGCTTTCATGCGGGTAGAGCCCGTTAAAAACTCCGGACCAACTACTACCTCAACCGGATACTTAGCCTCCTTACCTATCGGGCTGCCGCTATTACAAACCACACAACCCGTTTCCAGACCATGCCAGTTTGCCGCAGCCAATCCGCCCAATACATAAGGTGTATTACCCGAAGCTGCAATGCCAACCAGTACATCTTTATTACTGATGTGATACTCCTGCAGGTCTTTCCAGGCCTGCTCTTGATCATCTTCTGCAAACTCAACCGCTTTTCGAATGGCGGTATCGCCGCCTGCTATAATACCAATTACCCAATCGTGCGAAACGCCGAAAGTAGGCGGAACTTCTGAAGCATCCAATATCCCCAAACGTCCGCTTGTACCCGCACCGATATAAAATAACCTTCCGCCAGCTTTCATTTTTTCGGAGATCACACCCGCAAGCGCACTGATTTGGGGGATACATTTTTCCACCGCCAGCGGCACAGTCTTATCTTCGTTATTAATATTGGTAACAATATCTGTAATAGACATTTTGTGAAGATCCGAGTAGCGGGAGTCTTTTTCGGTAGTGGCTTCCATTATATTATTTATATAGGTTTAATTCAAGCGCATTCATGCAAACATAATAAAAAATAACGCAAGAAAACGCAAATAAAAAGTAAATTTCATGAAATATTCATGATACAAAAAGCAAGAAACGGCAAAGAAACGCAGATGACAACATGTGTTTAAACATCTTCTTTAGAAACATATTTTTTATATTTTTATCGTCATGCTAAAGGAAGAAAGACAGCAGTATATTATTAACCAGATTAATATCCACAATAAGGTATTATCAACAGACCTCAGCGCGCAGCTTAATGTCTCGGAAGATACCATCCGCCGCGACCTGAACGAACTGGCCGAGCTGGGCAAGATTGTTAAAGTTTACGGCGGCGCGCTATCCAAATCCTTTCATTATCCATTCTCTGGCAAAGAGGTTTACAACAAAGACGGCAAAAAAGAAATCGCCCGCAAAGCCGCTAAACTAATCGAAGACGGCATGGTTTTACTGATCGGTGGCGGAACAACCATGATTGAACTGGCCCGTATCTTTCCAGAAAACCTGCACTGCACCATCTTCACCATTAGCCCACTGGTAGCCCTTGAACTGGTTGAACACCCTAACATGAGTGTGAACCTGCTCGCCGGGCAATTAGGCGGCAATTCGCATATCGTCACCGGATCGCAGGTGATCAGCCAACTTTCGGAGATCAAAGCCGATTTGTGCTTTCTGGGCACCAATGGCATTTCACTTACACACGGCATTACCGATTCTGACTGGGAAGTCGTACAGGTAAAAAAGGCCATGATTAAATCTGCCAGTAAAACTGCAATCCTTAGCATCAGCGAAAAACTGGATTCTGTTCAGAAAATGCAGATCTGTAACTTGAATAATATCAACTGCCTGATTACTGATGCCGACGAAAGCCATGAAAACGTTAAACGCTATGCAAAAAAGATAACTGTACTGTAGTACAGCTATCTTCTTCCTTGTTTATTTTTTAATCACACGCTTGTGCCGGTGATGAGGCGCTTTGGGGCGCACAGCCGGCTTTACCGGTTCTTTAACCGGCGCAGCCTTTACGGCATCAGCAGCCTCTTTCTTCCTCATGGCATCGTAGATAACTTCCTGGATATTGCTGCGCACGTTCATGCTCGATAATTTACCGTTATCGCCACCATCAGGATTTACCCGGTTAGAAAAGAACAAATACAGCAGGTTATATTTCGGATCGGCCCAAACACCTATCCCGGTAAAACCTGTATGACCGAACGTTTGCGGCGATACACTTAACGACGGGTAAGGCGATTTACTGGTGGCGTTATCCTTCTCGGGCTTATCCCAACCAAGCCCCCTACGGCTAATTTCGCTATGGTAAGCGGTGAAGTAATCGATCGTCTCCTTTTTCAGCAGCCTCACCCCATGCAGCTCACCGCCATTTAACAGCATTTGGTACAGTTGTGCCAAATCGTAAGCGTTACTGAACAAGCCTGCATGCCCTGCAACACCACCAAACATAGCCGCCCCCGGATCGTGCACATCTCCGCGCATCTGCTGCATGCGGAAAGTTTTTTCGTTTTCAGTCGGCGCGATCAAGTCCAGTGGCTCGTGCTCCAAAGGCTTAAACGTAGTGCTCATCATATTCAGCGGCAGGTAGAAAGTGTTACGCACATACTGATCGAGCGTTTGCCCGGTCACCTGCTGAACAATCATACCTAAAAGGATAAAGTCGTTATCACTGTACACATATTTATTAGGCGCACCCAGTTTACTGTTGAGGATACGGGTTTTCATAGTATCAATGTAGTCTGCGCGCATATACATATGATTAGCCACCCTTACACTGTATAACTTATCCGGTGTTTCGTGGTAAAAACCTGGCTTAGGCCTGCCGGTTGTTGGATCAATAGTTTCTTTATAGAACGGAATAAAAGCAACCAAACCAGCCTGATGCAGCAATACATCTGTAAGCTTTAACCCTTCTTTGTTAGAACCACGCAACCATGGTAAATAATCGCCAACGGTTTTATTAATATCCAGTTTACCCTCCTCGTACAACTTCATCACCGACACATTGGTCGCACTAATTTTGGTTACTGAAGCCATATCGTACACCGTTTGTAAGGTAACGGGCTCTTTTGCATCGTAAGAAAGATGGCCATAGGCTTTATAGAAACCTACTTTACCATCTTTAGCAGCCAATACCACACAACCCGGTGTAGCACCGGCAGCAATGGCGTTATTGGCAATAGAATCGATGCGTGTGAGTGCGGTGCTATCCAAACCGGCTTCATTAGCTGCAACCACCGGGAAATAATAATTAGTGGTTACACCGGTACCATATTTAAAACGATCTACCGTTACTGGGAGTGTCCCTTTAGGCGTAATCTTGCCGATCAGCAGGTCAATAGCAACATCGTGCATCAGACTGTCATCCTCATAAGCTGCGACGATATTATTTGCGTCGGCAATATTTTTTATGGCGTAAGGGTTACCAAATGCAAAGCTGATGACGTTTTTCTGTTGCTGTAACTGGCGCACCACATTCACCGCCGTGTTACTGATGCCAAAATTACGTGCCGGGTATTTCGCGTATTTATGCATCGAAACAATTACAGCGTCATAACCAGACCGCAACTGTTGCAGAATCTGTTTGGCTTTCAGGCTATCATCCTGATAAGACAGATAATAACAATCTGCGTTATACAGCTCGTGCACCCGCGAAGCGAAATGATTCTCTTTTTCCAACCCTAAACCTACAAAGGCAACTTTCCCGATCCGGTTTAAAGGCAACGCATTTTTATCTGCCTGCGCTACAACGGTAATAGCCTTTTCATAAGCGAAACGTTTTAACCGGTCAACGTCTTTATTCAAATCCTGCTGAATATTCAGCGTATCGATCTCCTTTAACGTATCCAGTCCAAGTTTATATTTAGCATATAAAACCTTTTTTACGCGCGCATCTATATCGGCCCAGGTGAGCTTATCATCTTTAATTGCCTGGCGGATTTTCTTGATACTTCCTTCCACATCGCCCGGCAGACAAAGCATATCGTTACCCGCAATTAAAGATTGCAAAGCGGCATCGCCTTTCGGATAATACTTCGCCACGCCTTTCATTTCCAGCGCATCTGTAAACGTTATGCCGCCAAACTTCAGTTGGTCGCGCAGTAAGCCGGTCACATTATTTTTTGATAAAGATGTTGCCTGGTTATGCGTAGTATCTATCGCCGGGATATAAAGGTGGGCTACCATCATGCTACCCACGCCAGCCTTGATCATTTCACGGAACGGATAAAGCTCCAGCGAATCTAATTGCGCCAGAGACTTGTTGATTACCGGAAGGTCCAGGTGCGAATCAACCGCTACGTCACCGTGGCCGGGGAAGTGTTTGGCGCAGGCCAGGATGCCGCCATCCTGCATGCCCTTCATGATACGGGTACCGTATAAGGCTACCTTATATTTATCCTCGCCGAAAGAACGGAAGTTAATAACCGGATTATTAGGGTTATTGTTGATATCCACTACCGGCGCATAATCTACCTGGATACCCGCCCTTCTGCACTGTGCGGCAATGGCATTACCAATATTGTAGGCAATCTGCGCGTCGCCGGTGGCACCAAGCGTCAGTTGATCCGGAAATGGCTTTACATCACCAAAACGCATCCCCAACCCTGTTTCGCCATCCACACAGACCAATAAGGGAATTTTAGATTTTGATTGTAGCTCATTCAGCACCTTTGCTTGCTGAACGGAATTTCCCTGAAAAGCACATACCGAACCTACTTTATATTTCTTGATATACTTTTTAATATCCTCATCAAAAAACACCACTTCTTTTCCCCGCCGTTCAGAAAGGCGGAGCACCATCAACTGGGCTATTTTTTGATTTTTATTCAGCTTCCTGAATGCTTTTTTTACCCATTTATCGGCCTGGGCCGAATCGCGGTCTACAGTTTGACCAATGGCGCTGATACTACCGCATAGGGCGGCCGCCAGGAGAAAGGATCTGAAAGCAGATGACATGTAAATAAATTTAGATATGAATATACAGCTCAATTACCAGCTTGTGCACTTCCAATAAAAAACAGCAAGAAAACGCAAAATCAGATAAACAGCTATTTGGTTTTAAATAACGGCATTAAGGTATATATTTATTTCATGAAAATAAAAGCAATAGTTTAGGAAAGACAAAACATGCAACAAAACGCACACAAAAGTTACAAAGGCGCATCACACTGCACCTCCGTGTGACATAATTTTCCGGCGAGTGCTCTTCAATTAATATTTAATTGCTAATTTGATTGCATTCACCAATTATCTACCGGTTTCTGACGGAATATCGCTTATGGCTCTTATTATACTGGCGCTGTGTATCGTCACGCTCATATTGCTTATAACAGCATTTAAAACCAACCCATTTATCGCCTTCCTGCTGGTATCGGTATCGGCGGGACTGTTATTAAAAATGCCACCGCAAGCGGTAATCGCTTCCATCAATAAAGGCATTGGCGATACGCTTGGTTCGGTTACCATCATTATCGTCCTGGGCGCCATGCTGGGCAAACTGGTTGCGCTAAGCGGCGCAGCAGAAAGCATCGCCAACCGGTTGAAGAATATTTTCGGTCCGCAGTATTTAACCTATGCCATGGCCTTAACGGGCTTTGTAGTAGGCATACCTTTATATTATAATGTAGGGTTTATCTTACTGGCGCCTATTATTTTTTCCGTCTCCTATAGCTCGCGCCTCCCGGTGGTTTACGTAGGCTTGCCCATGCTTGCCGCACTTTCGGTAATGCACGGCTTTATACCGCCCCACCCTTCCCCCATGACACTTATCGGAATTTTCCATGCCAGCATTATCAAAACATTTATTTACGGACTGATTGTAGCCATACCGGCGATCATCCTGGCGGGGCCTGTTTTTGCTTCGCGGTTAAAAAAGGTTGGAACAATTTATCCGGCTACAAGCGTTTCAGACAACAGTAAACCTTTGCCCGGTGTGCTCAACAGTTTGTTATCATCTTTACTGCCGGTTATCATTATCATTATTGCTTCGGTAGTTACCAGTTTGGCAGACAAAAACAGCACGTCTTTTCAGCTTGCGCATTTTATCGGCGACCCGGTTGTTGCCATGCTCATCACCATTATAGTTAGCACCTACACACTCGGCATCAGAACGCAACGATCCTTAAAGGAGGTGATGGCGTGTTATACTGATTCTGTAAAAGATATTGCCATGATCCTGCTAATCATCGGCAGTGCAGGTACCCTGAAACAAATATTTGTGGACAGCAAACTGAGTGATGAAATAACCGCACTGGTCGTTCGCTGCTCGCTCGAACCCCTTGCACTGGCCTGGCTGGTAACTGCCGTATTGCGCACGTGCCTGGGATCATCCACCGTAGCCGGGCTAACTGCAGCTGGTGTTTTATTCCCTGCCACGCAACATACCGCCATTAATCCAGAACTGATGGTATTATCTATCGGGGCCGGAAGTTTATTCGGATCGCACGTAAATGATACCGGCTTCTGGCTTTACAAAGAATACTTTAAACTCTCTGTCAGGGAAACGTTCTTCTCGTGGACGATGATGGAAAGCCTGGTATCCTTTCTCGGACTGACCGGGGTGCTGATCCTGAATCAGTTGGTTTAACATTTCCCACTTCGCACTAAACTCGCTCGCGGATCAACTTCTTAATCACGGCAATCTGCCCCAGGTGATAGTGCGTGTGTTCAATCAGTCCGAGCAGGTTACGGTAATAAGTCCCGTACTTTGGGTCGGCAAAATCCTTATCGAGCGCTTCAGAGGGTAGGCCTTCAATTAGTCTAATTAATTCTTCAGCTTCAGACCTGATCCGCATGAGCATAGCCGACCAAGCCTCTTCCGATTCAACAGGCGGGTGATCAAAGCTGAATTTATCCTTGGCCGTAAGCGGCTGCCCTTTCAACACGCTTGAAATTGCCGTAACGTAATAGCCAATATGATAACTTAAAGCGGCAATAGTATTTAACGTCCCTACTTTGGCAATAGCTTCCTGCCATGACACATCTGCTAACTGAGCGGTCAGGTTAGAAGCCGTCCAGTTTCCACCGAAATAAACTTCTTTTAAATGCTTTGCCAATTGTGCAGAGGTATCCATAGTTTGATTAACAGTTAAACTAATATAAGTAATTATCAGCACCTGAGCTGACCTTCCGCATCACCAATTCTGACATCGTTATTAACGGCAGATTGGGAAAATTCGTTTTTATTCAGTACCTTTATAAAATAATCGCCGCCATCATTATTCCTATTTAGACCTTGCGGGTTTTTCTTCAACAACCACCCGCCGGAAATATTCAGGCAGATACAAACTGAAGCTATTCCCTTTAACTGATTTTGTATCTGTATAAGTTTTCACAGACCACTTAGCACAAGTAATCTGGCACGATAGAAAATTAAGTTGCACCGCAAACAGCTTTACGGTGCAGAGTGTAATCATTAAAAACAACTATGGGTAAATCATCAGAAACATTTAGTAAAAAAGAAAAAGAAAAAAAGAGACTAAAAAAACAGCAGGATAAAAAAGAAAAAGCTGCTGAACGCAAAGCCAATTCTGACAAGGGAAAAAGCCTTGAAGATATGATGGCTTATATCGACGAGAATGGCAACATTACTTCTACGCCGCCAGACCCGACCAAGAAGAAAAAAATAGCGTTAGAAGATATTGAAATTGGTGTAAGCCGCCAGCCGGATGTTGAAGTTGACCCGGTAAGAAAAGGAACAGTTACCTTCTTCAATAGCTCTAAAGGTTACGGCTTTATAAAAGACCTGCAAACACAGGAAAGTGTTTTTGTACACTTTAACGGTTTATTAGAGCAGGTAGATGAAAGAGATAAAGTAACTTTTGAAGTAGAGCGCGGACCGAAAGGCCTGAACGCTATAAAAGTTAAGAAGGCTGTATAATACAGCCTTACAGGTAGCAGCTACTGCCTGCGTGAAGATGTTGAGAAAAAGCTGTGCAAACTCTAACTGATGGTTACAGTTAAAAAAGGTAATTTGCTCGCGGTTACCTACAGCATTTCTCTACATTTTCGCCTATGAAAACCTGCTTTACATTTTTAAGCCTGCTATTGCTTGCCGTATTCACGAAGCAGGCAACTTCGCAGCCCTATAAAATTCAACAGCCCGCACCAGGGGTCGAGATTATTTCCCAGGGCGTTATTGACAAATTTACGCCTTATACTTTTTGCAGTGAGCCGCCGCGTATAAAAGCGATGAGCCAGCTGGCACCGGCCAAGCTTCCATTTAATATTAACGACATCCGCGTTAAAGTTACCCAGCGCGGTGCATTAGTCGATATCCCCTTGGATGACGATGAACATCTGTATGGTTTTGGTTTGCAGATCGGCACGTTTAACCAGCGCGGTCTGCGTAAAAAGCCCATTGTAAACGACAACCCGCTAAACGATGTCGGGTATACACACGGCCCCACTACCTTTTACGTATCCAACAAAGGCTATGGCATTTTAATCAACACCACACGCTACACCACCTTTTACTGCGGCACTACCGCCATGAATATTTCGGGCAAGCCGGATGAAAAAACAACCTACGGAGGAAATTCTGTTCTGGAGTTGTACAGTCATAAATCAGCGGTATCGCACTATGTAGAAGCAGACGTACCGGGCGCCAAAGGAATTGAAGTTTTTGTATTCAGCGGTCCCGATATTCTTACCGCGCTGCAGCGTTACAACCTGTTCTCTGGTGGCGGTACAATGCCGGCATTGTGGGGTCTGGGCGTAAAATACCGGGTGAAGGCAGACTTTAAGCAGGATGAGGTAAAAAAAATGGCAAATTACTTCAGGCAGAACCAGATCCCGTGCGATGTGATCGGGTTGGAACCGAAATGGCAGACGACTGCTTACTCCTGCTCTTACGTATGGAACCCCGAATATTTTCCTTCGCCGCAGCACCTGATCGATAGCATGAAACTACAGGGCTTCCACCTCAATTTGTGGGAACATGCCTTTGTGAATCCAAAATCGCCATTGTATAAACCATTAAAAGAACGATCCGGCAATTACCTGGTATGGAACGGCCTGGTGCCGGACTTTGCAGACACCTCTGCCGCAGGCACCTTTGCCCGTTACCACGAGAATACCTTTGTAAAAGAAGGCATATCCGGCTTTAAACTGGATGAATGCGATAACTCTAATCTGGGTTCCGGCCACGCCGTATGGAGCTTCCCGGAGCATAGCGAGTTCCCATCTGGTTTAAGCGGCGAGCAAATGCACCAGGTATTCGGCTTGTTGTATCAGAAAACAATCTACGATATTTATAAAAAGAGAAACACACGTACCTATCTGGATGTCCGTGCGTCGAGTTCTTTTGCGTCGCCCTACCCTGCTTCTTTGTACAGCGACACTTACGACCACCAGGAATATATCGGCATGATTGTAAATAGTGGTTTTGCCGGCATGCTCTGGTCGCCCGAAGTAAGGGAGTCAACCTCTATCGCAGACCTGATGCGTCGCAGCCAAACCGCAGTATTGTCTGCACAAACCTTATTTAACTCGTGGTACCTTACCAATCCGCCCTGGCTGCAGATAAAGATAGATGAGAACAACCACAACCAACTGATGGAGAATGCAAAGCAGGTAGAAGCGGATATCAGGAAGCTGTTGAACTTCCGTATGAGCCTTGTCCCTTATTTATACAATGCTTTCGCCGATTACCATTTCAAAGGCATTCCGCCTTTTCGCGCGCTGGTGATGGATTATCCAACAGACAAAAACACTTTTAATATTGCCGATGAATATATGATCGGAAAGGGTATCCTGGCAGCACCTCTAACAGAAAAACAGAATGAACGCAAGGTATACCTGCCTAACGGTAACTGGTATGATTACAATACCGGAAAAAAATTTACCGGCGGTCAAACGTATACCATCGCCACTTCCTTTACAGAACTTCCGGTATTTGTGAAAGAAGGCACCATACTCCCCTTGGCCAAGCCGGTGGAGAACGTTAGCCCAAATACTAAGTTTGAAATTACGTGCTGCGTATATGGCGACAAAGCCCGCGGAACATTATTCGAAGATGACGGCGAAACCTTCGATCTTGAGCAAGGCAATTACAATAGCTTAACCCTGACTTATGATGGTAAAAAAGGAAATCTTACACGCAGTGGAAGCTTCAAGAACCACCGCTACCAGATTAAAAACTGGGAAGTGATTAAGTAGCCTAACCTTGTTTGTTAATTAGAAAGAGCGCAGAAAAGATTTGAGGAGTGATATTTCCTTCAATTGCCTTTCTGCGCTCTTTTGATATGTTTGTTATTACACTACCCCGCTTAGCCAAGCTTCAGCTTCCTTGCTGTCTGTAAAGAATTGTGCTATGATGTTCCCTTGTTTTACATCCACGCTTTTTTGTGCGGACAGCTGGCTAAAGGCACTTGGCGAAACTATCCAGGCGACGTATTTCAAACCTGCCTCTTCCGCCAGGGGGAACCACTCCATGCCCACCCATTCCGACGCCTCTGACCAGGTACCTAAAACCCGGCGGTTATCGTTTAGCAATTTCCCGCAGTTATTTTTCCGGATGCGGTCCAGTATCGCCATACATCCTTCCTTTACGGTTTCAAAATTTTGAAAACCCTTCCAGTCAGCTTCGAGCCACTGTTGATGTGCGTTATAAAAAATGCTGAGATGTTTGCTTTCGTACCGGTGTACAGATTTCAATACCAGTTCGCCATGAGCAACTTCCTGCTTCAGCGGCAGCCTGAAATAAAAGGTAGATCCCTTACCCTCTTCGCTATCAATCCAGAAGCTTCCATGGTGTCTTCGCAAAATTTCAGAAGAAATAAAAAGTCCCAAACCCAGCCCCTCAAAACGCATCGCCGTATTATCCACCCGGTAATAGCGCTCGAAAAGCCGGTCGAGGTGGGCTTTAGCGATGCCGATACCGAAGTCTTTAACAGAAAAAACAACCTCGCCTTCTTCTATCTCGCTTTTGATAATGATCTTTTTACTATCTGGCGAATACTTAATGGCATTAGTTAAAAAATTATTGATCACCTGCTCTAACCGCAGGTGATCGCCCGTCAGCATTACCTCTGTATTTACCTTAATTTCCAGATCATAGCCAGTCGCAGCCAGTTGCGCAGCCTGCACGGTGTCCAATAACATTTCATCAAACCGGAAGGGTTCCATATTATAGGTCATCTTTCCGGCATTGATCTTGGTAACATCCAGCAGGTCGCTGATCAGCTTTTCCAGTCGCCGTACATGGTCTGCAGACTTCACAATAAAATTCCGGAGCTTTTCCCCATCGTTTTCACGTTGCATCAACTGGTTGAAGGCCTTGATACTTGTTAATGGGGTTTTTAGTTCGTGGCTGGCGATGGACAGAAATTCATCCTTCCGCTGCTCGTTAGCCTTCTGCTGCTCTATATTGGTATTTGTACCTATCCAGCTTTTTATTTCACCGTCTTCAATAAAGGGTAGGGCCCGGGTTAGATGCCACTGATAAACACCATCGTGCATGCGTAAACGGTGTTCCATTGTATATTCAATACCGGCATCTAAGCTATTCTGCCACCGTTGTTGGCTTTCGTCAATATCATCCGGGTGAATGAATTTCCGAAGTCCATATTCGGCAACTGTCTTACCCATTTCGCCAAAATCCCTGGCCATTACCAGGTTTACATAATCAAATACTCCGTCAGGAGTGGCTGTCCATACGTGTTGCGGAATTGCATCGAGCATAAAGCGCAGGCTCGCTTCGCTTTCCTCTATCCGCTCTAATGACCCCCGTAATTGCTCCTGGGTTACGTAAAGCTCTTCGTTTATGGCGGTTAATTCCTCGTTTGTTGCACCCAACTCCTCTTCATATTCCTGGCTGCGCTCTTTAGCATAAGCATTATTGACGATAGTGCCTGTATGTAATCCAACCGTATCTAAAAAATTGAGGTAGTCTTCATCCAAACGTTTACGCGGCGATACGCCTAAAACGGCATAACCGATAATCAGTGAATCGTCACGGATTAAGGGTACCAGGCAAACTTCTGCAAGTGCTTCTGACCAATAATTGCTTTCTATCAACGGAATAGACGGGTGATCCGCAAGCTGTAAAACCACGCTCTCCCCTTTTAAAACATCATCGGTTTTCGGCCACAACACACCTGCCAGTTTCCTGCCCGATTCGCTGAAGGCGGTCAGCTGCGGGTTTTCATCACTTTGCTTCGCACCAGAATAGATCAGGAAGAAGGGGATATCAAGTTCCGCCGCCTCCAGTATTTCTGTCACCACCCTTAATCCCTCTTTTACCGTCTGCGGAAAATTCAGGCGTTGCAGAAGCGCCTGTAGTGTTAAATTTCTCCTGGCGTTTATAAAGCGGTAAGTAGTTTCAATCACCGCGTTAAATACACCTCCTATGCTCCCGTCTGCAGCGACGATGGGCGACAGTGTATAATCGAAATAGCATTCTTCTGTATAGCCATAACGATGCATGAGCAGCAAAGCATCTGGCTGACGGATAGAGTTACCACTATTCAGCACACTATTAAATTGTTCATCCAGGCCTGCCCATATCTCAGGCCAAACTACAGCACCCGGGTTACCAAGCGCCCAGGGGTGTTTGTTGCCTGGTATACTGCTCCAGGCATCATTATATAACAAAGTAAAATCACTTCCCCAGTAAATAGCAATAGGGAAGCCGGAATTCAAGCTGATGCTTGCTGCATATTTCAGGCTGTCGCTCCAGCTTTCGGGCGAACCGAGCATTGTTGCTGACCAATCTTTTGCGCGGATTAGCTCTCCCATTTTACCGCCGCCTTGAAGAAACGGATAAGTATCAGACACGTTTATAGACTTTTATTTTTTCACAGGTAATTTCGGCCACAAATAAATTATTTAAACAGCACAAAGCGCAGCGTGTTTTATTACTTTTTACTTTTCAGCACAAGTGTAAATACGCAAACACTTTGGCATCAACAAATGTTAACTGTTCTATAATTTGCTGGATGATAATTTATTATAGATAGCTTTGGACTCACTTAAGGATGGACATTTTACTTTCTCGCGCGATACTGTAGAGCAGGACTTTACCTTGCTGACAGCCGCTCTTGATGCCAGTATCACGGGTATCATTATCACGGATAACCGATTGACGGATAATCCGATTATTTACTGCAATAGTGCTTTTGAAAAAATGACAGGTTATGACCGGAAAGAAATTATCGGACATAACTGCAGGCTTTTGCAGCGTGAGGACCGCACCCAAAAAGAACGGCAGCAACTGCGCGAAGGTATTGACCAGGGCAAACCTGTGATGGTCGAAATAAGGAACTATACCAAAACAGGTACGCTTTTCTGGAATGAATTGTATGTTTCCCCCATTAAAGACGCTTCGGGAAAGGTAACCCATTTTATAGGTATTCAGCATGATGTAACCCGTAGAAAGCAGGCTGAAGCCGAGTTGGAGAATGAGCGGCAGTTAATGGAACAGCGCATAGAAGAACGCACGCAAAGCCTTAAACTTGGCCAGGAGTATGTAGAGAGTATTGTGCAGACCGTGCGCGAAAGTTTGATCGTTTTAGACAACAACTACAAAGTACTAAGCGTAAATGATCATTTCCTGCGCACCTTTAAAGTAAACAAAGAGGAAACCGAAAATAAACTACTTTTTGATTTGGGCAATGGCCAGTGGAACATTCCCAGATTAAAAGAACTGCTGGAAAAAGTTCTGCCTACCAACAATCCCGTGGTCGATTTCCAGGTAGAGCACGATTTTCCGTACATCGGCCATAAAGTGATGCTCTTAAACGCGCACCGGATAGAATATTCGGGCGAATATAAAGATCGCATTCTGATTGCCATTGAGGATATCACAGACCGCAGTGAGATTGAAAAACGAAAGGATGATTTCCTTACCGTTGCCAGTCACGAGCTAAAGACACCTTTAACTACCATTAAAGGTTATGTGCAAATGATGAACCGGTTTATGCCTGAAGAAACCGATGAAAAGTTTAAAGACATATTAGCCAAAACTGCCCAATTCATCGACCGTTTAAGCAACCTGATCACCGAGTTGCTGGATGTATCGCGCATACAAACCGGCAAAATGGCCATTCACCGGGAAATGTTTGATTTCGACCAGATGATAGCTGAAACCGTGGAAGGTATACAGGCGGCTTCGAAAAGTCACCAGATCATCATTAAAGGTGAACCAATCGGCAGCTATAACGGAGATGAGTCGCATCTGATCCAGGTAGTAAATAACCTGGTTTCTAATGCCGTAAAATATTCGCCCGAAAGCAAAATAGTTGAGGTGCACAAAGCATTCGTAAGCGACTATATCAAACTTTCTGTGATTGATAACGGCATGGGGATCAGCGCGGAAGACCAGCAGAAAATATTTGAGCGTTTTTATCGCGCAGGAGACATACAGACCAAATTCCCCGGAATGGGCGTTGGCTTATATATCTGCGATCAGATCATAAAACAACATGGAGGTACCCTTTGGGTGGAAAGTGAAAAAGGCAAGGGTTCTAATTTTAGTTTTACACTTCCCACAAAAGAAGCACCTGGAAAAAAATGAGTAAGAAGAAAGTATTGGTATGCGACGATGATACCGGGATACTCGAAATGCTGGAACTGGCACTTGAAAGCGACGAAACCGTTATTATTACTGAATCGAACAGCCTGAACGTAATACCGTTAATTGAAAAAGAAAAACCTGATCTGATCCTGCTGGACCTGTGGATGCCTGTGCTATCCGGCGATCAGATATTGCGTGCTATACGCCAGCAGACAGATACGCAATCTTTACCCGTCATCATTATCTCTGCCAGCCTTGATGGCGCAAAAATCGCCCGTGAAAATGGGGCAAATGACTTTCTTGCCAAACCGTTCGATATAGACGAACTATTCAACCGCGTTTGTAAGCAGATCGAAGTAGGCTGTTAATTCATCCGCGATTTCGATATCGGATTCACCGCAAACAGGCTGTAGCGATTGCTACAGCCTGTTTGCTTTCTAACTACGGCAGTTCCGACAATTTGCCGATAAATATCTTTTTAAATTAATTAAAAACTTTTTAAAAATATTTTTAAGTAAGCTTTTGTTATTAAATAATTATTATGTAATTATGTATTAATTAAAAACTTATACTAGTAATGTTGCTCAGTCAACTTGAAGTCTTAAAAACCTTATACTACAATAAAGGCTATTCCATCCATGACATCAGCATGGTTACCGGCCGCAGCATCCCTTTTACCACTAAAGCGATCAGCGAGCTGTTAGAAATGGGCTTTATTAAAGAAGATGGTTTAAGAATTTCAAGTGGCGGCCGTAAGCCTGCAACCTATTCTTTATCAGCAAATACCGGATTTATTGTTTCTGTAGCGATTGACCAGTTTAAAACACGAGTGGTTATTGCCGATCTGGGCACCGGCTTTATCGGCGAGACGCAGGAACTGGAAATTAATATCCATCAAAAACACGATGCGATTTTTGACCTGGTAGATTTCATCAACCAAACCATCACTGCGTCCGGACGGCCGAAAGAAAGATTCCTGGCAATTGGCATTACCATGCCTGGTTTTATCGATGCATTTAAAGGCAACAACCTGCTATTTGTAAAATCTCCGCAAGGAACTTTTGTAGATTTCATCGCAGAAAAAACCGGCTTACCTGTTTTCATCGAAAACGACTCTACAGCTATTGCCCTTGCCGAACAAAAGTTTGGATTACCCATCGCTAAAAACGATTCCATGATCATCAACCTGGGCTGGGGTATTGGATTAGGCATGATCGTTAATCAAAAAGTATTCAAAGGGCATAGCGGTTTCGCGGGCGAATTCAGTCACCTTGCCCTTTACAAAAACGGCAAACTCTGCTCGTGCGGCAAACACGGCTGCCTGGAAACAGAAGCATCGCTGCTGGCCATTGAAGCCAAAGCAATAGACGGCCTGAAAGCAGGCGAAGTAAGCCATCTCTCTAATTACGAGCATATCACCGCGGATGATATTATCAACGAAGCGATCAAAGGTGACGCTTACGCGATCAAGATCATATCCGAGTGTGCTTATTATATCGGCCAGGGATTGGCTATTCTTATTCATTTAATGAACCCCGAAAGCATTATTCTGAGCGGCAAAGGCAGCGTGATTGGCAAAATATGGCTGGCCCCTATCCAGCAGGCTATTCACCAACACTGCATCCCGCATTTAACTACTTATACCACGCTTGCCGTATCTGAGCTGGGCGACAAAGCCCAATTACTCGGCGGTTTAGCGATAGTTGTCGAAAATCTGGATAAGATTAAAGACAAAATTTCAGCATGGCTAACTGTCCAACACCAAAATCATAACTGATTTATTTTAAACAACCAACAATTTAATTTCTATGCAAAAATTCTACTTAAATTTAAAAAGGATGGCAATGCTATTTTTGCTCCTTTTTATTACGGCAAGTACATTTGCCCAGACAGCCGTTACCGGTGTGGTGCGGGACGAAGCAGGCCCGGTACCCGGTGTTACCGTGCGTATTAAGGGTACAACTACCGGTACGGTAACAGACGTAAATGGTAAATACACCATTCGCGCTACTGAAGGTGCAGTGCTAACCTTTACATCAGTAGGCTTCGAATCAAAAGAAGTTACCGTAACAGGTGCAGGCCCTTTTAACGTAACCCTGGGAAAAGCAACTTCAGGCTTAAATGAAGTTGTGGTAACCTCATTCGGTATCAAACGCCAGGAACGTGCATTAGGTTATGCCACTACTACCATTACCGCCAAACAATTAACCGAAGCAGGTAACACCAACTTTGCTTCTGCTTTGTATGGTAAAGCGCCAGGCGTAAAAATCACTACTGCCCCAGGTGGTGCAAGTAGTGCGGTAAACGTTCAGATCCGTGGTATCAACTCGTTAAACTTTAACACTCAGCCCTTATTTGTGGTAGATGGTGTAATTATCCGTAACAACAACGAGACGCCTAACGGAAATGGCTCAAACAATGATGGTTACTGGTCTGACCAGCGCATTCGTGGTAACGGTATCCTGGATATCAACCCGAATGACATTGAAAGCCTGACAGTACTGAAAGGTGCAAGTGCAACTGCGCTTTACGGTTCTGACGCGATGAGCGGCGCTATCGTGATCACTACTAAAAAAGGTTCAAAAACCCGTGGTCTTGGTGTTGATTTTAACTACGTAGGTACCATGGAACAAGTGGCCTTTACACCTAAGTTCCAGAACGTTTACGGCCCTGGTTATGACCGCGAGACTAACCTTGCCGGTGGTTTTACAGACGAAGGCTGGTTAAAAGATCCTAACTCACCTTCTGGTTACCGCCCGCGTTTCAGCGCATACGCACAATTCGGACCCAAAATGGACGGCCAGATGATCCGTTGGTGGGATGGCGAGTACCGCTCTTATTCTCCGCAGCCTAACAACTACAAAGACCTGTTCCAGAAAGGTTACAGCTCAAACGCTAACATTGCTATTTCAAACCAGACTGATAAGGTTAACTACCGTTTGTCAGCAACACGTTTAGATTATCAGGGGATCCAACGCGGTTCTAAACAACAAAAAAACACCTTCAACTTAAACACTTCTATCAAGTTAACAGATAAGTTAAGCACAGACGTTGTAGTAAACTATGTAAACACGCTTACCCACAACCGTCCGTACGAGTTAAACCGCGTACTCGCTAACTTCGGCGGTTTCCTTAACCGTTCTGAACGTGCTGACGTTTTATTAGACAACTACAAAACTTCACAAGGCTACAAATATGTAACCCTTGGTAACCAGGCAAGAAACCCGGCTGAAGCGTTCAAATACAACATGAGCGGCGGCGATATTATGGATTTCTTCTGGACACAGTTAGTGAACAGCGAAGATGAAACCGAAAACAGGTTATTAACCAGCGCTACCCTGAACTGGGATATCGTTAAGCACTTGAAATTCCGTGGCCGTATCGGTAGCGACTATACCGGCCGCAATACCGAGACCATGCAGCATAACGAGTATCCTGTAGCCTTTAACGGTTCTCAAAGTACCGGCGCTTACGGTACCGCAAAAGGACAGTATTCTATTACTTATGGTGACTTATTATTGACCTACGCTAACAACATTACCAAAGATTTAGGTTTTTCTGCCAGCGGTGGTTACACTTCGCGTAACGAAACTTACAGAGATCAGTCTTCAAGCACTAACGGTGGTTTAGTAACAGAAAACTTCTTCTCTTTAAGCAACTCTTACGGTATTCCAAATACCTCGGCAACCCGCGGTTTCCTGAAGAAACAAGCATTCTTCGGAACAGCAAGCTTCAACTACAAAACCTTTTTGTTCTTAGAAGGTACCGCTCGTGACGAAAGCTCGTCAACTTTAGCGCCGGGCAACAATAATTATTTCTACCCTTCTGTAAACGGTAGCTTTGTATTCTCTGAAGCATTCAAACTTCCTGAGTTTATCAGCTATGGTAAATTAAGAGCGTCTTATGGCGTGGTAGGTAACTCTGCTCCGCGTTATGTTTCTAACGTATTGTACAACCAGTCGTCTATCCAGACTACCGGCGGTTCTGTAACCCAGTTAACCTTCGACTCTCAATACGGTAACCTGGCACTGAAACCTGAGAAAAAATATGAGCAGGAGTACGGTGTTGAAGCACGCTTCTTTAAAGACCGCTTAGGCATGGACTTCACCTACTATACCAACCAGGTGAAAAACGTAATCATGTCTTTAAATGTGGCTCCAACTGTTGGTGCTTCAAGTTTATATGCAAACGCGGCTACCTTACATAGCAACGGTATCGAGGTTGGTTTTAGCGGCACTCCGGTAGTAGGTAAGTTCCGTTGGGATGCCCGTTTGAACTTTGCCATCAACCATTCAATGGTGAACAACCTGGCACCTGGCTTTAACGAACTGAACTTCTACAACGGTGATCAAAACGCACTGAAAGTAGTTGCCCAGCCAAACCAGCCAATCGGTAACATTTTGGTTTACCCAATCGCTACAGATGCTAACGGTAACAAAATCATCAACAGCGACGGTTTATACACAATCGACAAAACCCGTTTCGTGAATGTAGGCAACATCCAGCCAAAAATTATTGGCGGTGTATCTAACACCTTTACTTACAAAAACTTCTCTTTAGATGTATTGGTAGATTACCGTTGGGGTGGCAAAATGGTATCAAACCCAATGAAATATGCTACCGGTGCCGGTATGTATGAAAGCACTTTACAATACCGCGACGAAGCACATGGCGGTTTAGCTTATTACATTGATGCAAATGATAACAAACACCTGTTATCAAATGGCGCAAGCGCTCCTAACGGTGCAAAAGTATACCACGATGGTGTGATCTTACCAGGCGTTAACGGAAACGGACAAGCCAATAACACCATCATCGATGCGGCTACTTATTACTTAAACACTTATGATTGGGGCGAAAACTCTGTTAACGAATATGCGGTGTTTAAAAATAACTATGTAAAACTTCGTGAAGCAGTTATCGGCTACAGATTGCCTGCAGGTGTTAGCAAAGCATTACATGTAAACAACCTGAGATTCTCTTTAGTAGGCAGAAACTTGTTCTACATCTACCGTACACTGAAAAACCTGGATCCGGAAGCTCCGATCGGTGCTACCTGGTACAGACAAGGTATAGATGAAGGTTCTTCACCTGCAACCAGAAGTTTCGGATTTTCATTAAACGCTAATTTCTAAACAGAAATAAAGATATTGACATGATTAACAAAGTAAAAAACATAGGATATGCAGCATTACTGGTGTTATCACTGGGAAGCTGTAAGAAGAGCATAGACGATAAATTTAACAACCCGGAGAAAACGTCGACAGTAAGTATACCTTACATGTTTACGGCTATGCTGAATAATGACCGGGTTAGACCATCTTACTGGAACTACCGTACTTTTGTGTTGACTGCAACTGCAGAATACGCACAAACAGATTACCTGCCAACTTCAAATACGGTTTATCAACCAAATGATGGTTACATGGGTAACCGTTGGGAAGATTTCTACCACCCAACAGGTAACGGTAGCGGCCCAATGGCGCTGTACAAAGTGATGGAAGGCGTATACAACAAAATGTCTGCTGATGACAAAAAAACCAATGACGTGATCATGAACGCAGCCCGTGTAACGCTGTATGATCAGGCTTCACAAATGGTTGACTGCTGGGGCGATATTCCATTTAGCGAAGCAAGCAGCCTGGAAACCAGTGCAAGCGTTCAGAACGGAAAATTCGACGATCAGAAAGCGCTTTACAAAACCTTCATCGATGGTTTAGATGCCGCTAACACTTATTTTGCTTCAGCGCAGCTTTCTACATTAGCCGCTAACTCTTTCACCAAACAAGACATTTTGTTAGGCGGAAGTGTTGACAAATGGAGACGTTATACCAACTCTATCCGTTTGCGCCTGTTGATGCGTATGTCTTTCTATGACGAAAACACTGCAAAAACAGAGGTAACTAAAATGCTGAGCAACCCTACCCAATACCCGCTGATTGACGGTGGTTCGGTAGGTTCATATAGCCCGTCATCTTCAGACGTGTTGTTAACCCCGCTTACCAACTATACCAACTCATTGCAAAGCGCACTGACTGAAGGTGGAAGCTTCTACGCACCGGATTATATGCTGAACAAAGTGATGAATCCGTCTAACGACCCACGCATCCCTGTTGTGTATGACAAGTATGGCCAAACTATCAACAATACTTTTGTACCAAACGCTACTTACAGGGCTATGCCGATAGATCTTCCTGCTGCGCAGCAAGAGTCTGACGCTACCAAGTATGCAATTGTAGACTCTGTTACCTTCCTTACCAACAGCAAACTACCTGGCATCGTGATCACTGCGCCAGAGGTTAATTTCCTTAAGGCAGAAGCTTTTGAACGTTGGGGCGGCGGTGACGCTAAAGCTGCTTACGAAACAGCAGTTACTCAATCTGTTTATTTCTATTATTACCTGAACAGCCTGGGAACAGGTACTAAACCGGTATTGAATACGGCAAGTATTGCACCTTTCTTAAGTTCATCTGTAGTAGCTTACACAGGTGCACAAACAGATAAGCTGGCTAAGATCTGGACCCAAAAATGGGTACACTTTGGCTTTATGCAGGGCACACAGGCCTGGGCAGAATACCGCCGGACCAAGTATCCGCAGTTAACCTTCCCAAGCACCGGTAAACTTTCGGGTTACACCACGCCCCCTAACAGGTTAACTTACCCATCAATCGAAAGAGGCTTCAACAGCCACTACGCTGATGTAAGAGCAAAAGACACCAGAGATGCTAAGATCTTCTGGGACGTGAAATAAACTCGCAACATAAAACAAGAAGAGCCGTTCTTAAAAGACGGCTCTTCTTATTTTAAAAAGAATGATTGTAATATATCGCTGAACTGCCGTTACGTTACTGCGGGCATTAACTATCACACCGGAAGGGCAATAAAAAACGTGGTGCCATTACCCGGCTCGCTTTCTACCCATATACGGCCATGGTGCTTTTCAACAATCCGTTTCACGATGGCTAAACCAACTCCGGTACCTTCAAATTCCTCTACGCCTTTCGCTCGGGAAAAAAGATCAAAAACCTTTGCCTGTTCCGCCTCCGGTATGCCTATACCATTGTCCGAAACAGCATAGATCACCTCGTTGCCCCTAACGTTACCGCTAATTTTAACAACAGGTTCCGCTGCTTTTTGAGAGTATTTAACGGCATTTCCAATCACGTTTGAAAATATCTGGTGCATCATCGTTTGCTCGCCGCGGACATCCGGTGTGGCTTCGATGATAAACCGAAGCCCCTGATTAGCAGACGACAACTGAAGATCATGCGTCAATTCGTCTAACAGCTCACGCATATTAATGGTGGTGGTTTCTAATTTAGATTGGCCAACCCGCGAATATTGCAGCACCTCATCAATCATTGATTGCATTTTGTTTGCTCCGGCCGCTATCCTTGATACCATGTCCTTTACCTTTGGCTCCAGACTAAAACGGCTGTTAATTAATTGCGAATAACTTTTTATAGTCGTAAGCGGGTTTTTCAGATCATGCGAGATGGTATAACTAAACGTATCCAACTCTGCATAAGCATGCCGCAGTTTTTCATTCAGCACGCGCAATTCTGTAGCCTTACGGCTAATGAGATGGTTTACTTCGTCGCGAAGCGCAACTGCTACCTTAACGTCTTCCGGCTTCCATTCTACAGAAGTACCGGCGACGTTCTGCGTCCAAACGGCAAAAGATTTACGCGGGGAAATATGTGCAATCCCATCGGCATCATATTCTACCGGTTTATCCGGATTACCGGCCCAGTTAACAGTAGTAATTACTTCGGGGCGAAACCAAAGCATAAACTCTTTAAGTTCTTTTGAAAACCGGCAGGCCAGCAGGCCACATGCCACGTCTTTATAGGGCGAAGCGGGAGCAAACAAAACAGGAAGCTGGTTAGTGTAAAACACATCATCATCCATCTGGTTAGGAAGCCATTCCAACAGTTGGTTAATAAAACGCTCATCCGGCACATTACCTATCGTTGTTAACTTATTCTCAAGAAAGAGCGCTGCACCTGAAGAAGGAAGCACGCTCTGCAACGTTACCTCCCCTTGTGTAAGCGCTTCTTCGATAGCGGTGTTACGCAAAAGCGAACGGGTGATAGCCTCTATTGCCCGCCTGCGTAAGTGAAACTTTTCCTGGTCTTCGTCCTGCTGGCGGAAACTGATAGCCGATGATAATACCTGGCCTACCAACCGGGCCGATTCGCGCTGGCGGTAATTGATAAACCTTGGGGTGTAGTTATGGCAAGCGATCAGCCCCCACAAATTATCCTGGTTAAGAATAGAAATACTGAAGCTGGACGCTACTTTCATATTCTTCAGGTATTGGATATGAATAGGCGAAACTGCCCTTAGCGCACTGCACGTCAGATCAAGCGGGACTGAGCCAGGCTCTGCAAGCAATGCCGAATCTTCGCTATGCACATCTGCAATTAAACGGGTTAAATTAAGCTTGTATAACTCTCGCGCCTGGCGGGGAATATCGGAAGCCGGGTAATGTAACCCAAGCAGTGGTTCAAGGTCTTCATTTTTTGCTTCGGCAACTACCTCTCCGTGTTCATCTTCGTGAAACTTGTAGATCATCACCCTGTCAAAGCCGATGATATTTTTCACCTGGACAGCGCTTTTGTACAAAAGTCGCGACAATTCCTTGTCGCTCAGCATTTCTGACAACGATCTGCCCACCAGGTGCTGCAGGTCTGCCTCCAGATTAGATGCCTCCGGCTCAAATTCCAGCATGTAAAAATCGTTGCTTTGGCTTAGGATGAGGTTAAATTCTTGCCCTGCTATTTCTACACTATAAGGATTAGCGGGTTCAAAATGCTTGCGACGGATTGAAAAGCCGACAGCACGTGAAAAGAAATTAGGAAGCAGGCTGTTGAAGGCCGGCTCAATTACGTCTATAGGTTTACCGAGAACCTGTGAAACTTCCAGAGGAAGGAAGTTTTTGATATTTTCACTACAATACCTGATCACAAAATCCGCATCAATCGCAATCAGGAAGCCGTGTCCCTGTACTTTTCCCGGAATATGAATCGGCTCTCTGTCGCAGTTTGTTAGATCAGGGAGAAACATAAAATAAAAGTGTCAATTAATTTTTACCAGGGACATTTGCCCACGGGAAGCTAACACTTTTAACTCAAATAAAGTTTATCGTTATAATAAATTTTCTACAACCTTAATTTATTTTCAGTAAACAGGAGTTGAAAAACTTAAAATTGAACTCCCACGCTAACAGACTAAGTTTTTGAAATGGGTTCGTTTAATTAGTCAGTATGAATGCAGTCATGCTTTTAGGGCCGTGCGCACCAATCACCAGCGACTGCTCAATATCTGCCGTTTTAGATGGCCCCGCAATAAATGCTGCAAAACCAGCATCACTTTCAGGCATCAGTTCGTATGCCTTGTGCATGGTGGGTACAATATCACTGGCATGAATAATAATGGCCAGGTTCTCACAAATAAAGGGTAATACGCGGTGCCCCATGGTCTTTTCTGTTACCCAAATAGCGCCATTCTCAGCAACGCCAAATTCGCCTTTGATCAGCACCAGGTCAACATCATGAAAGTCATGAATATCAGCCACATTTAATTTATCTGCTGAAAACAATGACTTTAACTCCGCAACCGGGGTAACAATTTTAGCCGATGGCCCAAACAGGTTCACTACCGAGGCTTCTATCGCTTCGTAGCTACCTGCCTGCACTACCCTGCCACCAATACCGGTGAGCACCTCGGTGAACTTTTCAAGCGCACCGCCTTCCAATTCCTTCAATGGGGTAAGATCTGGCAATGGGGTATGGTTAGGTTGATTTTTTGCTACTGCGGCTAATATTTGTTCGCGGCTCATGGTTTTAATTTCGGATTTCGCCCTTCGACAGGCTCAGGGTGACATTAGTTTGATTTCGGATTTATTTCCTTATTAGACTTTACTCTCGATTGAATATTCAACCCTGCAAACGACATTGCGAGGTACGAAGCAATCTCAATAACCTAATCATACGAGGGATTGCTTCGTCGTTTTACGCCTCGCAATGACGATTCTATTGTTTTTATTATTTTATCATGCTGAACTTGTTTCAGCACCTCATCATACTTTCTCCCTTCGACAAGTTCTGCGTGACATTAGTTTGATTTCGGATTTATTTCCTTATTAGACTTTACTCTCGATTAAATATTCAAACTCGCAAACGTCATTGCGAGGTACTACAAAGCAATATCAATAACCGAATCATGCGAGGGGTTGCTTCGTCGTTTTACGCCTCGCAATGACGTTTCTATTGTATTTATTTTGTCAGGCTGAACTTGTTTCAGCACCTTATCATACCTCTACCTTCGACAAGCTCAAGGTGACATTAATTCAATTTCCTGTCTTGACTCTTGTTTCTTGATTCTTGTCTCTTGTTTCTAAGACTGACGGTTCTGCTTGTACCACTCACCGAAAGATTGCTTTGGCGGTTCGGGCATCTCCCGGTTCTTATACCACGGATTAAGTTTGTTGTTGACGGCAAACGGCGCAAACTTTAGCGTTAACCTGCCCGCTTTACCAGCCAGATGATACAAGGCAGGCGAAGCAAGCGTTTTGGCCATCACCTGCATACTGATCTTTTTACCGGTGGCTACATAGCCTTCTTTTACCAGCACCTGCCGCCACTTGTACAACTGATCATGGATATCGATTTTAACCGGGCAAACATTAGAGCATGAACCGCACAGCGTAGACGCAAACGGCAGATCGGCATACTTTTTCATATCCAGATTTGGCGAAAGAATAGACCCGATTGGCCCGGCTACCGCAGTATGATAGCTATGTCCGCCACTACGGCGATACACGGGGCAGGTATTCATACAAGCACCGCAACGGATACACTTCAGCGAGTTACGGAAATCCTCCCTGCCTAACTGCGTGCTCCTGCCATTATCTACAATCACGATGTGCATTTCTTTACCGGCTCTCGGTTTTTTAAAATGACTGCTATACGTGGTGATGGGCTGGCCGGTAGCGCTCCTGGTCAACAGGCGAAGGAACACGCCTAAATGCTCACGTTTGGGGATGATCTTTTCCATACCCATACTGGCAATATGTACTTCGGCAAGGTGGGCGCCCATATCTGCATTACCCTCATTGGTGCAAACTACAAACTCTCCCGTTTCGGCCACGGCAAAGTTTACACCTGTTAACGCAGCTTTCCGGGTAAGAAATATTTCGCGAAGGTGCTGGCGGGCGGCTTCCGTTAAAAATTGCGGATCTGCCACATTCGAAGGCGTCCCCAGGTACATGTGGAACAGGTCGCCGATCTCTTCTTTCTTTTTATGGATACACGGCAGCACGATGTGGCTTGGCGGTTCCTTAGCTAATTGCACGATACGTTCGCCCAGGTCAGAGTCGATCACTTCGATACCATGTTCGGCAAGATATTCGTTCAGATGGCACTCTTCAGTAAGCATAGATTTGCTTTTCACCATCTTACTTACACCATGCTTCTGCAGCAGGCCGTGTACAATCTGGTTATGTTCCGCAGCATCCTTCGCCCAATGCACCACTACGCCGTTGGCAATGGCATTTTTCTCGAATTGTTCGAGATAGCTGCTCAGGTTCGAAAGTACGTTGAATTTGATCTGCGAAGCAGTTTCGCGCAGCAATTCCCATTCGGGTAACTGATGCACGTTTTTATCACGCTTCTGGCGGATCCACCACAAGGTTTCGTCGTGCCAGTCGACACGCTTCTCGTCTATATTAAACTCTGCCGCCAGTTCGGCGTGGTCTTTACCCCCAGCCCCCTGAAGGGGGACATTTGGGCTATTTTTTGTTTTTACCTCGTCCATGTTTCCACTTCAACCTTAATAATTACGATGAGCATTTCCCCTTTAGGGGGTTAGGGGGTACTATTCAATATCTCTGCTATATGCAGCACCTTTACATCACTCCCTTGCCTTTTCAGGATACCTTCCATATGCATCAGGCAGCTCATGTCCACACCGGTAATATATTCTGCCCCGTGACTGACGTGGTCTGCAACACGGTCTTTCCCCATCTTAGCAGATACTGCTTCTTCCGCCACACAAAAAGTACCGCCAAATCCGCAGCATTCGTCCACTCGGTTTAATGGGATCAGTTCGATGTCCTTCACCATATTCAGCAATGATCCGGGCTTTGAAAAACCGGGCGCCACCAGTTCGCTCATTTGCGACAGTTTTAAACCCCGCTGTCCGTGGCAGCTCTGGTGAACGCCAACTTTATGCGGGAAACGTGCCTCAAGGTGCTCCACCTTCAACACGTCCGTCAGGAAAGAAGTAAGTTCCCATACCTTATGGCGGGTACTTTCCGCTTTTGCTTCCTGGTTTTCATCGTGCAGGTGCTCGCGTACGTGCAGCACACAGCTACCCGAAGGCGCGACGATATAATCGAATTCAGAAAAGTTCTTGATAAAAAGCTCGTTACAGCCGTGCGTTAAATGCTCAAAACCCGAATTGGCCATCGGCTGGCCGCAGCAGGTTTGGTTCATGGGGTATACAACGTTTACGCCCAGCTTCTCCAACAACTGCAAAGTAGCTATCGCAGCGTTGGGGTAAAACTGATCTACATAGCAAGGTATAAATAAACCTACCGTCATTAAATTTTGGTTGGGCTATATGCCGGGTTACTCAAATAATACTTTAACTCGATAAGGTTGGTAGGTAACGATTTATGATTCCAGTGTTTGTGCAACGCAATTGCTGCACCCAATGAGGTGGCCTGCGGCATAGAAGCGGCAAATATTTCCAGATCTTCAAATGCGGCTGCCAGCATATTCATAAATACCAGGTTTTTACTAAACCCTCCGTCGACAAATATACGACGCACCGCTGTTCCTTTTAGTACAAGATTAGATGAAATTACCTGTTTCCGCACCAGATCATAGATTAGGTGATGATAAGCTTCAGTATCGTTGTTAAAAGCCGTCAGGTCAACCTCAGCAAAAGGCAGTAAATCGCCATCCTTTACCAGCAAGGGATTTTTCTTCAATGCGGGAATAATGGCACTATCAAATGCTATCGACTTGTATCTGGCCGGGCCGGTATTGAAATATTCTGCAAGTCGCTTGGTTTGCACCTCGTGCTCGTAACCAGAAAACAACCTTGAAGCTTTTACCGGGTTGCCACGATAATCCAGGTAGCATAAACAGTCTGCCTCCAATTCTTCGGCGGTAAGCGGATTATGATTAAACGGGTTAAGGCTGATGCACCAGGTACCGGTAGAAAGCAGCATAAAAGGTTCGTGGAAGTTAGCCAGGTACGGGATCAACGCGGCAGAGCTATCATGCAGTCCGCATCCTACCGCCAGCGTATGGCCCTCATAACTTACTTGCGTAGTACAATCAGCTACGTTGGTTGGGGCTAACTTTTCGAAAATGCCTTGCGCTTCAACCCAGGCGTGATATTGCTGATGATCAAAATCCCAAAGCGCGGTATGGCACCCAATGCTGGTAATATCACTTACCGCCTTTTGGGTGAGCAAATAGCTCATATACTGCGGCAGGTGAAGCGCGTATTTAACTTTGCTGAATACCTCTGGCTGTTCATGCTTTAGCCGGTACAATTGTAAACCCGAGTTTAAACTACCTAAAGCGGGCGAAGCCGTTTGCCGCGAAAATTCATTTTTATCACCGTACTGCGCGTAAAAATCCTCCTGCAGCTTTTCAGGAAATGGCTTCAGGTAGTTATACAGCGGCGTTAACGGTTCACCATTTTCGCCGATATAAACAAAACTGGCACCGTAGGTGGAAAAATTGATCGCCCTGATATCGTACTGTTCTAACTTGAACACCTCGCGCAACGATTCGAATAAGGATGAGCGCAATGCTTCTAAGTTTTCGCAAGCGAACCCATCCTCGTCGGTAACCTCGTTAAACCGAGCTGATTTTTCGTAGACGATATGATAATCTTCGTTGAAAAGAAACAGCTTTTTATTCGTTTTCCCGATATCAAATATGGCTATAACCGGCGTACGATTCATGATTATAATCCGGTTGCTACTGTTTTACTTCCGCGCTCTTTGATTAATTCTTCCCGAACAGCTAACTGGCGATACGCTTCTACCGGCTTCAAAGCACCGCCCTGTCTCAGGCGTGCTTCAGCCACCAATGGGCGCACGTCTGTACGGTAAGCTTCCTGGATGATTTCCTGGGCGCGAACTACATCATTGTTATTTTGCGCTTCAAGCAATGCAGCACGGTCTACAATTAACGCTTGTGCATACGCAATCTTTATTGCCTCGACAGACTGTAACAAGTCTTCTACCGGGTCTTTTACGTTATGCGAAGCATCAATCATCCAACCCAAATCCTTTGCATGGTTCATGCCGCGGGCATCCATACCTTCTACCAGTTCATTAAAGATCAGGTATAACTGGTAGGGGTTGATGCTGCCAACCGTCAGGTCGTCATCGCCATATTTTGAATCGTTAAAGTGGAAACCGGCAAGTTTACCTTCCATCAATAACAGCGCAACAATTTGCTCGATATTGGTATTCGGCAGGTGGTGGCCAAGGTCTACCAGGGTAGATGCCTTTGCACCCAGCTTATTTGCCAGCAGCAGGGATTGCCCCCAATCGCCAATGGTGGTTGAATAGAAGTTAGGTTCGTAAGGTTTATACTCTACCCAAACCTTCCAGTCGTCTGGCAGGGCTTCATAAATCTCCTTCAAGCTCTCTAAAGTATTCTGAAATGCTTTACGGAAATTCAGCTGACCCGGAAAGTTAGAACCATCTGACAGCCAAACAGACAGTGCATTAGAACCCAGTTCTACGCCGTACTTAATCACCTGGATATTATGTTCAACCGCTTGTTTGCGAACGGCCTTATCCACATGGTGCAGCGAGCCAAACTTATAGCTCAGTTGCTGATCTTTCTGATCCTGAAAGGTGTTAGAGTTTACAGCATCAAAACGTAGACCAACCTGCGCGGCAAGTGCTTTGATAGATGCAGCATTTTCGGGAATATCCCAAGGAATATGCAAGGAAACAGAATCACTGGAACGGTTAAGCGCATGAATAACGCCTACATCTTCTATCTTTTCTTCCAGGCTGCGTGGCTCGCCACCGCCAGAAAACCGGCCGAAACGGGTACCGCCGGTGCCTAATGCCCAGCTCGGGATAGTTATATTAAAAGCAGCAAGTTTCTGCAGTACTTCATCAAGGTTGGCAACATCAGCTGCTACATAGTCAAACTTACGCTGGTGTTCGTTTTTATGCTGATGATTTGATTCATCAATTTTAAATTGCTCTACTTTCATAATTTTTGGTTTAAATAGGTTAAGGAAGATAAAACACTTCCTGTAGGGGAATACTTACCGGCGAATGATCAGCATTACTTTCCATAATATCGGCCATGTAAGCCCACCATTTACGCATAACCGGCTGCCCGGGTAAATTATCGAGTGCGCCCGCATTTTCTGCCTTTAATACCCCAAACAATAAATTGGTTTCGCTATCTAAGAAAATGGAATAATCGCTTATTCCCGTATCTTTTAATAACGTTTCCAATTCGGGCCATAATTCATCATGGCGCCTTTTGTACTCCTCTTCCTTTCCGGGATGCAATTTCATTTTAAATGCAATACGAGCCATTGTATGTTATCTAATTTTTCACCTGTCGGCGGCCTAATAATACGGCAAGTAAGAAATATTAAAAGATTGAGCTATCGTGATTTATATCTATAAAAAATAACATGATAACTCAATCGACTAAATAACTAAATCTATCTCACAAATGCTGCGGCTACGCCACCATCTACATTGATCACATTTCCGGTAGATTTATTTAATAAACCACCAGTAATAGCGAAGCAGGCGTTAGCGATATCGTCTGGCAGGATGATTTCATTCAACAAGGTTCTTTTTGCATAATATGCAGGCAGTTCTTCAACCGTAATACCGTATGCTTTTGCACGGCCTTCTGCCCAGCCACCAGCCCAGATATTGCTATCGCTGATCACTGCATCAGGGTTTACAACATTGACACGAATCTTGTCCGGACCAAGTTCTGCAGCGTTCAAACGGCTCAAATGCAATTGTGCGGCCTTGGCACTGCCATAGCCCGCATTATTGGGGCCGCTTACCAAGGCATTTTTACTCACGATGTTAATCACATCGCCACCGATAGCCTGCTTTTTCATCACTGCTACACCTGCCTGCGTTACCAGGAACTGGCCTTTCACTAAAACGTCATACAACAGATCCCAATCTTTCTGGGTATGATCTTCAATCGTTTTAGAGATAGACAAGCCTGCATTGTTAACAATAATATCTACACCACCAAAGGCAAGTGCAGCAATGTTCATGGCTTCTTCGATCTGCTCCTGATTAGTCACATCTAATAGTGCCGTGGTATAGGAATCTTTCCCGAATAGTTTTTTAAACTCTTCCCCAGCACCTTGCAAACGTTCCTGGTTCATGTCGTTCAGCACTACTACAGCGCCTTCTTCAACCAGTTTTTTAGCAATAGCTTTACCAATACCGCCTGCGCTGCCGGTAATTAAAGCAATACGGCCAGAAAGCGCTTTAGGCTTTGGCATGCGCTGTAATTTTGCTTCTTCTAACAACCAGTATTCAATATCAAATGCCTCCTGGCGGGGTAATGAGGTATACTCCGAAATGGCCTCGGCACCCTTCATTACATTAATGGCATTGATGTAAAACTCTGCTGCTACGCGCGCAGTTTGCTTGTCTTTAGAGAAGGTGAACATGCCAACACCCGGATAAAGGATCACCACCGGATTGGTATCGCGAATGGCAGGACTGTTTTCATGTTTGCAGCTGTTGTAATAGTCGGTATACATCTGGCGATACTGCTCGAACAGTGGCGTCAGCTTTTCTTTCAGCGCTTTGGTATCGCTCAGGTCCTCACCCGGCTCTAAATTTAACACCAGTGGACTGATCTTGGTACGCAGGAAGTGGTCCGGGCAACTGGTACCCAGCGGCGCCAGACGGTCAAGATCGTTAGAGTTGATGAACTCCAGCACGCGGGCATCATCTGTAAAGTGACCAACCATTTTGGTTTTGCTTGAACAGAAGCCGCGCAGCAACGGAGCTAAAGCAGCAGCTTGTTTCTTACGTGAAGTTTCATCCAGGCTTTCGATCTTCTGACCGCCAAAAACAGGGCCTTTTTTACCATAATTCTGCTCCAGGTATTCGGCACATTTCTCAATCACCTCAAGCGTGTTGATATAGCTTTCGTAAGCGGTATCGCCCCAGGTAAACAAACCGTGCGAACCCAGCATAATACCACGTATACCAGGATTATTATCTAAGCACTCGCGCAGTTTCAAACCTAAATCGAAACCGGGGCGCTGCCATTCTACCCAGCCGATGGTTCCACCAAATAGTTCCTCGGTAATTTTTTCACCGTCTTTAGCTGCGGCAATGGCAATAGCTGCATCAGGGTGCAAGTGGTCGATATGCTTAAAGGGCAGGAAACCATGCAAAGGCGTATCGATGGAAGGCGCTTTAGAAGCCAGATCGAAAATGCTATGGTTGAATAGTTCCACCATTTCATCTTCGTGCTCAATACCACGATAAACGTTCTTCAAACTACGTAAGCGATCTACATAAAGAGCCGCCAAGCCGCTTTTCTTTAACGTACCGATATCGCCGCCAGAACCCTTGATCCACATTACTTCAACCTCGTTACCGGTTAAGGGATCTTTATCCATTACTTTGCAGGAAGTGTTCCCGCCACCGTAATTAGTCAGGCGCAGATCAGCACCTAAAAGATTTGAACGATAGATCAGCAAAGCTACTTCGTCACCGGCCAGTTCGGCCGCTTTAGCTTCGTCCCACAAATAACTTACGTGTTTAAATTCTGTTGTGTTAGCAGACATTTTATTCAGATTTTTTTAATTACTTAATTAAGGTTTTATTGAGTTTCCGTATCCAACAATCAGCACCGAAAGGATGATGGTTGCAATACCGACAATTACAGTTACAAAAGCTTTACGGCTTACGCCTTTCCACTCTTTCAGCACCAGTCCCCACATATTGGCTATCAGGATGATAAATGCCATGTGTAATATCCACGAGCTTGGGCCATTACCTAATCGGCTTTCGCCCATGCCATAGAAGAAGAACTGTAAGAACCAGGTAGTACCCGCCAACGCCGAGAAGAAATAGTTGCGCAGCAAAGGTGTTTTTGGATTGGTATAATCGCCAAAGGTTTTATTCCGCGCGTTCAGGAACATGCACCAGATAAAGTTGGTAGTTAAGCCGCCCCACAAAATCACCACATAGGTTACGTTATTCTGATACAAGAATTGGCCCTGGTTAGGATTAGCGGCTTTCCAGAGGTTGTTGGCTTCATTGGCCATATCTTTACCAGCATCTATACCGAAAGCAAAACAGGCGCTCAGCACACCGGAAATAATTGCCAATGTAAGCCCGAGGCCGAACTTATACTCCTGGTTATTTACGGCAGCTTCGCGATCTGCAGAAAGGTCTTTCTCTTTCATCATCCCCGCTTTACCACAAATAATAATACCTATTACACATACCAGGATACCCAGTAGCACAGTTTGCCCCCATGTATTATTTACCAGCATGGAGAAGGTGTCCTTACCTGCCTTAGGGTAAATATTATAGTAGATAGACGGTATTAGCGAACCAAAAACAGAGCAAAGGCCCAGGATGACCGAGCTACCTAACGCCACCCCCAGGTAACGGACGCCCAGGCCATAAGTTAAACCACCAATGCCCCATAATACCCCAAAAACGTAGGTAAGCAATAGCGTATGGCTATCGGTATGTTTGATGATTTCTGTAAAGTTTGGGATAGTTAACCATGCGGCCAATGGGGGGACGATGAGCCATGAAAATAACCCGCCGACGATCCAGAAGCTTTCCCAGGCCCAGCCTTTTACCTTTTTGTAAGGTATGTAAAAACTGCCCGACGCAAAGCCGCCGATGAAATGAAATAGAACGCCTAAAATTGCTTGCATTTAAATATAGGTTTATTGGTAATTGGCAAATGCAGTTGCTAATGTAAAAATGCAAGGCATGCTAACTGTCATGCACTGTCATGGGCAACGACGGTTACAGCTAATTGGGTCGGAAAGAAAGCAGATGATTACAAAGAGGCTCTTTGGATGTAATAGAAGGGATTTTCTACCTGTTGCCTCGAATTGGAAAGAATGAGTTCTGCTGCGGTGGAACCCATAAATTTAAAGTCGGTAGATACGGTGGTGATCCCGTTCAGCAATATTTTTTTCAGCGGCGTTTCATTGTAAGAGATGACACCGACATCCTCGCCCACCTTAAAGTTCATGGTTGTCAATCGCTCGAGCAGGGTAACCAGGTCGTCTTCCATTAGGTTGATAAAAACCTCGCCCTTGTTAATCGGGGCAGATTTAATATCGTTCAACACCTCGTGATTAAACGCATACTGCCGGCAGAACAACTGGAAACCTTTAATGATCTCGACCGGGTAGTAACTCTTCGCAGGAAAGATGAGCTTAATGGTGTGATAACTGCTAAGGTGTGACCGTGCATGGTCCAGTGCGTTATAAATGTCCTTTTCGAAATTTTCGTAAACTGCGCCGTAACCGCCTTTTAACCCTGGCACCCGCTTATCCAGCAGGATCAATTTATCTTTCGGGATATTGTTGAGCAAATCAATTACGTTCTGCTCATTTTCATCAGCCGACGCGATATGCGGAATAATCACGTAGTGCGAATAATCATCGCGGCGATTCAACAACAGTTTTTTGAACAGTTTGAAGTCGTTATTATAGATATAGAAGTCAACTGCCGCATCTTCGCCGAGGGTACTTACAAAGGTGTCGTACACAATCTTTTTATGGGCACTCAGTTTGTTAAACAGCAGGAAGATCTTCAGCTTCTGCCTGAAGTTAACATTCGTAATAAAATACCCTTTACCTGGGACTGAACTGATGACGCCGATCTCTTTCAGATAACGGTAGCTTTTTTCAGCAGTATCGCGGGAGATATCCAGTTGATAACTCAGTTCATTTATAGAGGGCAACAGGAAGTTCTTTGTCAGTTTTTCTGCTTCAATGGCATTAAGGATGCTGTTGCTCAACTGCAAGTACTTTGGCGTAGCCGCATATTCATCGACAACAACAAAATCAAAAAAAGACTCAGACTTCATCAATCGCAAATATCGTAGAAAATGTGGGAATAGCAGCCTTGACTCTCCCCAAGCCCCTCTCCAAAGAGCTGGGCTTTAAAATTGCTTGAGCATGATTTTGAAATTGCTACACAGCCGTGTGGTGATATCCTTTACCTTTGCCTTCCTGTATGCTATCTACCCGTAACGCCATCAAAAGAACCCTTGTATTCCTGTTGCTCGCTTTCGTTTTTGCCTGTACCCGCGAAGACCAAATGCGGGTAGTAGGTGTAAAAGACGGCGATACTATTGTAGTGCTTACGCCGGATCATCAGCAGATCACCGTCCGTTTGGCCGAGGTAGACTGCCCGGAGAAAAGCCAGGCCTTCGGGCAGGCCGCCAAGCAATTTACATCAGACCTTTGCTTTGGCAAAAATGTAACCTTACAAGGCAACGAGCACGACCGCTACGGGCGTACCATTGCTACTGTTATCATCAATAACAAGACCAACCTGAACCAGGAATTGGTAAAGAATGGGTACGCCTGGCATTATGCGCATTATTCAAACAACGCTACCCTTGCCGCTTTACAGGCAGAGGCGCAACAAAAGCAACTCGGCTTATGGCAGGACGCTAACCCTACCCCACCCTGGGAATTCAGGCAGAATAAACGCGAACACAAATCGAACGATTATAAGCAGCCTAAAAAGAAACGCAGAAAGCGTAAGCACGAGTTTGATGCGTGGACGGAATAATTTGATGTTGAAAAGAAATTGGCATCAAAGTGCAAGTTTCGAAGTATGGTTAATCAAATAGCGCTAGCCTGGTTTATGAGCGTTGGTGGCTGTACTTCTTTTTTGGCCGTCAAAAAAGAAGTACCAAGAAAAAACTCGTCGCTGGCAGCGCAGTCTGTGCCCCTGTTCTGCCACTGCAAAGCCTGTGGTTACCGCCTGCGCTCCCTAACCCTCTCCAAGCAGAGAAAACAAGTCATCCCGAACGGTGAAGCCGGAGGTATCTTCTGCTATTGGCTTTCAGCAGAAGAAGATCTCTGTCCGCCAACTGGCGGATCGAGATGACAGGGCGGTTTGATGGTGGGCCCTCGTTTGTCATCGCGAACTCCAAAGGAGTGTGGCGATCTCTAATTTATTGTTTTTTAGTGAGATTGCCGCGCTGCGCTCGCAAAGACAATTAATAAAAAAACAACGCCCTGCTGTTTGCACAGCAAGGCGTTGAATATTACAAAGTCCTTCCATTTGGGAAGGATTAGGATGGGCTGATTATAATTTACCTAATTCTTGTACCAGGTCAATCAGTTTGTTTGAATAACCCCACTCGTTATCGTACCAAGAAACAACTTTAACAAAGTTATTGCTTAACGCGATACCAGCTTTAGCATCAAAAATTGAAGTACGAGCATCTCCTTTAAAGTCTTCAGATACCACTTCGTCTTCAGTGTAACCAAGGATACCTTTCAGTTCGCCTTCTGAAGCTTCTTTCATTGCAGCTTTGATTTCCTCGTAAGTAGCCGGATTTTTCAGACGTGCAGTTAAGTCAACTACAGAAACGTCGGCAACTGGTACACGGAAAGACATACCTGTTAATTTACCTTTCAGTTCTGGTAATACTAAACCTACAGCTTTAGCAGCACCGGTAGATGAAGGGATGATGTTTTGGTAAGCACCACGGCCGCCTCTCCAGTCTTTTGCTGAAGGACCATCTACGGTTTTCTGGGTAGCAGTTACCGCGTGGATGGTGCTCATTAAACCTTCTTCGATACCGAATTTATCATTCAATACTTTAGCAACAGGCGCTAAACAGTTGGTAGTACAAGAAGCGTTTGAAACGATGGTATGCTCTGGTTTCAGTTGTTTATGGTTTACACCCATTACGAAGGTTGGGGTATCATCTTTTGCAGGAGCGGACATTACCACTTTTTTGGCACCAGCCTGAATGTGTTTCTGAGCTGCTTCCTGGGTAAGGAATAAACCGGTAGATTCAATTACAACTTCAGCACCTACATCACCCCATTTAAGGTTTGCAGGGTCTTTTTCAGCTGTAACACGGATAGTTTTACCGTTTACCACCAGGTTTCCGCCTTCAACTGCGATAGTACCTTTGAATTGTCCGTGGGTTGAATCATATTTCAACATGTAAGCCATATAATCAGGCTCTACCAGGTCATTAATACCAACCACTTCTATCTCGGGTCTCTCAATTGCAGCTCTGAAAGCCAGGCGGCCAATACGGCCAAATCCGTTGATTCCTATTTTCATGATTTCTAATTTTTGGTTATGTAGTATGTTAATAGATTATTAATAGGTTCCCTCAAAACAGTGCCAACTTCAATACCTGCCTTTTCGGCAGCCTGGCGAAGCTCGTTCGGGAATAATGAGGCGATAGAACCGGTAAAATGTACAGTATCGCTATTGTTCTGCTGCTTTAGTGGCAGCAGGTAAGTTTCGGTAAGTAAGTTAAACCCTTCCAGCACCTTATTTTGTAAGAATGGATCTGAAAGATTGTCCACGTAAAAATCTGTGAATGAACTAAGGAATAGTGCCGGTTGCTTCTGGCGGTAAACCTTCTCCAGGATGGTTTTACGGTCGGCCTCGTAACGATGCTCAAACTTCTGTCTTAATTGCGCCGGAAGTGTTTCGTTCATAAAAGCCTTTATCAATTGCCGTCCCAACCAGTTAGCAGACCCTTCGTCTGCTAAAATATAACCCAGCCCGTAGTTGTTTGGTTTCAGCTTTTTGCCATCGTACCAGCCGGCGTTGGTACCGCTGCCGCAGATGCAGATGATGCCCGCGTTATTCTTACAGCAAGCAACGGCGGCGGCCTGCATATCCTGACCGATATAAACTTTGGCATTTTTAAAAAACTTGCCAAAGGCTTTAACCAAAAGGTCTTTCAGATCTTTCCGTGAAATGCCCGCGCTGAAAAAATAAAGTTTCTTTACCTCTTCGGCATGGTGGATCAGGTTAATGTTCTTGTTCAGCAGTTGCAGTATGCTTTTCTCGTCGTTAAACTGCGGGTTAATTCCGTTGGTTTTAAAAGACGCTATAGTTTTGTTGGCTGTTGCCAGCCGCCAATCGGCCTGATGTGATCCGCTATATGCTACTGCTATCATTAACTCAGATAGATAATATTTCCATCATCTGCATCAAATCGTCTTCCAACTTAAATTCGTGCACTTTGAGGGCTTCTTCAAGAGAGGTTAAAGCAACACTGTTACCTCTTAATCCAACCATTTTTTGTGTTTCACCGGCGATGAGCGCGTTTACTGCTGCAAAGCCCAGACGGCTGCCCAAAATACGGTCGAAAGCGCTTGGACTACCCCCTCTTTGCAGGTGGCCTAATATAGTAACTTTAACGTCATATATTTTAATCTGTTCCTTCACAATCTGCGCCACATCGTAAGCCCCGCCATGTTTGTCGCCTTCGGCAACAATTACAATGCTGGACGACTTCTTGTTGTGCTCGCCGGCTTTCAGGCTTTCTACCAGTTCGGTAATAGCAGTTTCCTTTTCGGGTAGCATAATTGCTTCCGCACCGGCAGAAATACCGGCCCGAAGCGCTATACAGCCAGAATCGCGGCCCATTACTTCAATGAAGAAAAGACGGTCGTGCGCATCGGCAGTATCACGGATTTTATCCAAAGCTTCTACCACGGTGTTGGTTGCGGTATCAAAGCCAAGGGTATAATCCGTTCCACCCAGGTCGTTATCAATCGTACCAGGCACACCAATCACCGCGATATCCGGATACTTTTTGCTGAAACGAAGCGCACCGGTGAAGGTTCCATCGCCGCCAATAACCACTAAAGCATCAATACCTTTCGCTTTAAGGTTCCGGTAGGCTATTTCCATCCCTTCGTCCGTACGAAAATCTGCACACCGGGCGGTTTTTAAGATAGTTCCACCAAAATCAAGGATATTACTTACAGAACGGGTGGTCATCTCGTACATGTCATTGTCTATCAGACCCTGATAGCCTTGTTTCACGCCTACCACACCCAATTTATGATAGATAGCTGTACGTACTACAGCTCTTATACAGGGGTTCATTCCCGGGGCATCGCCTCCGGAAGTCAGAACGCCGATTTTTGATAATTTACCCATGCTCTCGGTTGATCTAAAAATCGCCCTAAGATAGGTGTATATTTAACACGATGTTATTTTAATTTATATTTTTTCATTTCAAAATTACGGCTATATTGCAAACCTTCTAAACTTTAAAAGCTTGGACGTTATATTACCTAAATTCGACTCCGTCTTCTCTATCGACTGCGTTATCTTTGGTTTCGAGGCCGGCGAATTGAAGATTTTACTTATTGAAAGGAACGTTGAACCTTTTAAGGATTGGTATGCGCTGCCCGGATATATCGTTGAACAAGACGAAAGTATCGATGAAGCAGCCGAACGGATCCTGTATGAATTGACGGGCCTGCGCGACCTGCATATGGAGCAGTTCCACACCTTTGGTGAAGTGAACAGGCACCCGCAAGGGCGTGTGATTACTGTGGCCTATTATGCCCTGATCCGGATAAACGGGCAAAAAGAACTTCGTCCGGTAACGCACTATGCGCGCAAAGCCTTTTGGCACCCCGTGAATGATCTGCCAAAGCTGGCCTTTGACCATACCGAGATCTTTAAGACGGGCTTTAACAAAATCAAAAGAAGATTAAACTATCAGCCTATTGCCTTTGAGCTGCTGCCAGAGAAGTTTACCCTTACGCAGCTGCAAACACTCTATGAGGCCATACTGAACAAGAAACTGGATAAGCGTAATTTTAGAAAGAAAATGCTGAGCTACGGCTTCTTAAAAGAGCTAGACGAGAAGCAGAAAGGTGTATCTTACCGGGCGGCCAAACTGTACAAGTTTGACAAACGCAAGTATGCCAAGATCTTTCAGAACGACCTTACCGGAGAATTATAGTTAACTAATTTTAAATCCAAACGAAAACGGCCGCAATTGCGGCCGTTTTTATGTTTAACAACTGTAACTTACAGTTGGGAAGGAGCTAATTCCAGGTGATATTTCACCAGGTTATCTATAGGTGAACGGATGATGTTACCTACTACCATACCATGCTCTGTTACCACTTCTTCAAGCACGTTACGGAAATTATAACCTACAGAACCAATACAGTTGAAAGTGTAGTTTTGATAGTTTGGATAGTGTGTTACCAGGTTGGTAAAGAAATCTTTGAAAGATGTATAAACCAGGTTGCGTGAATACTCGATATGTACGTTGTTATCGTAAACAAATTTGCTGAAGCTGGCGCAAAAACGGTTAGCCAAAGGTTGCGAATACACACGGTCGTTAACCTCATCTGGCGTAAGCTGGAAAGTATCCCAGAAGTTTTTACGTACTGCCTCTGGCATATAACCGCGCAGGTAATCTACCAGCAGTTTTTTACCGATGTAGCAACCGCTTCCTTCGTCGCCCAGGATGTAAGCGCCCGAGTCTATGTTATGAAGAATTTTCTTTCCATCATAAATACAGGTATTGGTACCTGTACCTAAAATAGCGGCGAAGCCTTCGTTGTTACCCAGCAAAGCACGTGCAGCGGCAAGCAAATCGTGCCCGATGCTTACTTTAGCTTTTGTAAACACCGCTTTCATAGCGTTCTCTACAATTTTATTCTTTTCAGGTACGCTGCAACCAGCACCGTAATAATTAACTTCTGTAATTTTTTCCCTTTCCAGGTCGGTAGGTAGATTTTCGTTTAAAGAATTCAGAATATATTCTGTACTCGCAAAGTAAGGGTTATAACCTTCGGTATTGAAATATACTTTTTTTCCTTCTTCAGTTACTAAGCACCAGTTTGTTTTAGTAGAGCCACCGTCAGCGATGAGTATCATTTTCTATTTTTTAGTACGGGTTAAAAGTATGATTTACTAATTGTAAAAAAAACACTTTGAAATATTTTTAATAATTTAGCTAATAAGCGCTTGTTTATCAGGCAGATAATAACACCTTATCACATGCTTAAAAACACATTTTAAGATAGTTATCAAATGCAGTTAGTGTAAAATAGCAAGAACTAATAGTTGTGAATTTCCTCTCTGGTATTAAGCTGGCAATGAAAGTCTTTGCAATCAGATGATAACCTCTCTCAAACACAAAAAGTTTTTCTGGTTCGAAAATTAGTGATTTTTCCTGATATGATTCACATTTTATATCATCAAAGGGTATTTTCTGCATGTTGCAGCCAATCATTTTGTAAACATTTCGCATCATTACATTTTCTTTTAACTTTGAGGCATGGCAGTGGCCATCATTAACCAATTAATAGCTTCCTATTTCATTGTTTTTAAATGAGAAAATTTCTACTGATCGCCATAGGCTGTATCGTTTGTGGATTAGAAACGAAAGCCCAGGTACCGGCGCTGGAGCGCGTCGAACCGATGTTCTGGTGGACAGGCATGAGCAACCCTAAGCTGCAACTGATTGTACACGGCCGTAACATCGCTGCCAAAAGCGTACAACTGGTCTACCCAGGCGTAAAACTTACCGCTGTCCATAAAGTTGAAAACCCGAATTATTTATTCCTCGACCTGCAGATTTTTTCTTCAGCCAGACCGGGAACGTTCCCGATAAAGTTTATCCAGCCAGGAGAAAAAGACCTAGTCTATAATTATTCGTTAAAAGAACGAAGCCACGCGGCCAACCGGGCGCAGGGTGTAACCAGTAAAGACTTTATTTATCTGCTGATGCCTGACCGCTTTTCAAACGGCGATCCGTCAAATGACGATGTAGCAGGCATGCGTGAACGGGGCATCCATCGAGACTCGATGTTTAGCCGCCACGGCGGTGACATTAAGGGTTTAATGAACCACCTCTCCTATTTAAAAGACCTGGGCGTAACAGCCGTCTGGATGACGCCCGAGATAGAAAACGATGAACCGGCGGCTTCTTACCATGGGTACGCCGTTACGGATTATTACAAGATCGATCCGCGTTATGGCACCAACGAACTGTACAAACAATATGTGGAAGCGTGTCATCGTTTAGGGTTGAAAGTAATCAAAGACCTGGTGCATAACCATATCGGGACAGAATCATACCTTATCCGGGATATGCCCATGAAAAGCTGGGTACACCAATGGCCTAAATATACCAACTCCAATTTCAGGGATATGGTGGTGATGGACCCTCACGCGTCCGCAAAGGATCGGAAAATTATGCTCGACGGCTGGTTTGATAAACGCATGGCCGACCTGAACGAGAATAACCCTTACGTACAGAACTACCTCACTCAAAACCATATCTGGTGGGTGGAATATGCCGGTATAGACGGCTTCCGGCTGGATACCTATCCTTATAACGACCCGGATTATATGGCTAAGTGGGCACAAGACGTTCAACGCGAATTCCCAAAGCTTTCCATCTATGGCGAAACCCTGGTTTGGTCGGCAGCTAATCAGGCCTTCTTTTTAGGAGGGAACGTGGTTAACCGCGGCCTCGATACCCACCTGCCCGGAGTGACTGATGCCGTAGTAAAAGATGCGATCTACGAAGCACTCAACGGCAAAGAAGGATGGACAGATGGTGTGAACCGTATATATGCTGTATTGGCCCAGGACTTTTTATATAAAGATCCCACCAAAAATGTCATCTTCCTGGATAATCATGACATGAGCCGTTTTTATTCCATGGTGAATGAAGACATGGCCAAGTACAAATCCGGTTTGGCGTTGCTGCTCACGCTCAGAGGTATTCCGCAGATGTATTACGGCGATGAAATTCTGATGAAAAACTTTTCTAATCCGGATGGTCTGGTGCGTGAGGATTTCCCCGGGGGCTGGCCTGGCGATAAGGACAACAAGTTTACCGCAGACGGACGAAGCAAAAAAGAAAATGAAGCTTTTAATTACTTACGTACATTAGCGAATTATCGTAAAAATACACCCGCTTTGCAAACCGGAAAACTGATGCAGTTTATACCGCGCGATGGGGTTTATGTATATTTCAGGTATGATCAGCAGAAAACCGTAATGGTAGTTTACAACAGCCGCGATAAAGAGCAAACCCTTGCTACGGATTACTATGCTGAACGTATTAATAATTCGAACCAGGCTAAAGACATTTTTAGTACCCAAACGATTGACATTAAAAAACTGTTAGTGCCTGCAAAAACAACACTGATACTCGAACTTATACCCGCTAAATAAAATGGCAACTATTAAAGCCTGCATTTTTGATCTGGACGGCGTTATTGTAGACACAGCCGTATACCACTACCGCTCATGGAAAAGATTAGCCAACGAACTTGGTTTTGATTTTACCGAACACCAAAACGAACAATTGAAAGGCGTAAGCCGCGTACGTTCGCTCGAACTGATCCTTGGCTGGGGCGGCATTACCAAAACACCTGAAGAACAGGAAGAACTGGCCACCCGTAAGAATAACTGGTATGTGGAGCTGATTAACCAGATGACGCCTGCCGAAATCTTACCCGGGGCCAGAGAATTCCTGGAAGCTTGCCGCGCTACAGGTTTAAAAACCGCGCTGGGTTCGGCCAGTAAAAATTCCGGGACTATTCTCAACAAAGTAGGCATTGCCAATTTATTTGATGCCGTGGTAGACGGAAATAAAGTAAGCAAACCAAAGCCAGACCCGGAAGTATTTTTAAAGGGTGCTGAAGAACTGGGCGTTACTCCTGCCGATTGCGTAGTTTTTGAAGATGCGATTGCCGGCGTAGAAGCAGCAAAGAATGGTGGAATGAAGGCGGTTGGAATTGGCTCGCCGGAAATACTGACCGAAGCCGACCTGGTGATCGCCGGGCTGAACGAAATGACCCTGGAACGACTTAATAATTTATAGCAGATACCTAAGATTTGAACAATGAAAGATTACATCAAGATTGATGAATGGAAGATTATCGAGGAAGGTTTTGATCCGCATTTAAATAAAATATCAGAAAGCATTTTCAGCCTGGGAAACGGCCGTATGGGCGGTCGCGCTAATTTTGAGGAGGCTTATTCCGGCGATACCTTACAGGGCAATTACGTAGCGGGCGTGTATTATCCGGATAAAACCCGAGTAGGCTGGTGGAAGAACGGCTATCCCGAATATTTCGCCAAAGTTTTGAACGCGGCTAACTGGGTAGGAATTGATATAGCTATTGACGGCGAACAACTGGATCTGGCGAAATGCAAAGTCGATAGCTTTTACAGGGAACTGAATATGCAGGAAGGCTATCTGAAACGTACTTTCACCGCTACCTTACCGTCCGGAAAACAGGTATCCGTAGAAGCGATCCGCTTTTGCAGTATGGCCGACGATGAAACGGGCGCCATTAGGTATACCATTACCCCGTTAAATTTTGACGGCGAAGCCACCATCACCCCCTACATCGACGGCGATGTAATGAATAAAGATGCCAACTACGACGAAAAATTCTGGGACGAGATTAGCAAGCAAGCGTGGGAGAATGGCGGCTATGTACAATTGAGAACTAAAAAGACCGGCTTCGAGGTGGCTACAGGCATGATGATCGCCGTTAGTCAGGACGGTAAAACCCTCAACCCTGAATTAAAACCGGTTGAAAAGGAAAAGTATATTGCACAAAAGTTTAACGTAAAGCTCATCGCTAACACTCCGCTAAACATCTACAAGTACGCGGCCAACGTATCTTCGCAAAACCACGAGGCTAAAGATCTGCCCCAGATAGCTAAGGCAACCATTCAACGGGTATTCGATAAAGGCTTCGACCAGATGTTGCAAGAGCAGGCAGCCGCCTGGGCCGAAAAGTGGAAACACAATGACATCATCATCGAGGGCGACGCTTCTGCACAGCAGGGTATCCGTTTCAATATATTCCAGTTGAACCAAACTTATACCGGTGAGGATGCCCGTTTAAACATCGGCCCGAAGGGTTTTACCGGCGAAAAATACGGCGGTTCTACCTATTGGGATACCGAAGCCTATTGCGTTCCGTTTTACCTGGCAACCGCGCCGCAAAAGGTAACCCGCAACCTGCTCTACTACCGTTACAAACAGTTGGATAAGGCCATTGAAAACGCCAAACTACTCGGCTTTAAAGATGGTGCTGCGCTGTACCCGATGGTCACCATGGACGGCACCGAATGCCACAACGAGTGGGAAATCACTTTCGAAGAGATTCACCGTAACGGGGCTATCGCTTTTGCGATTTTCAATTATGTGCGCTACACCGGTGATCACGATTTCTTGGCCGAATTTGGATGGGAAGTGCTGATTGCTATTGCCCGTTTCTGGTCGCAGCGTGTCAACTGGTCTGAAGACCGGCAACAGTACGTAATGCTGGGGGTTACCGGGCCAAACGAGTATGAGAATAATATCAACAACAACTGGTACACCAGCACTATGGCTACCTGGTGTATGGACTATGCTTTAACCGTAGCCGAATATATTAAAAGCACTCATCCGCAGCGTTTTCAAGAGCTGGCAGAGAAAGTAAACTATCGCGAACAGGAAGAATCGCAAAAGTTCAGGGAGATCATTGAAAAGATGTACTACCCGTATGACGAGAAACGGCAGATCTTCCTGCAGCAGGACGGATACCTGGATAAAGAACAGATCCTGGTGAAAGATCTGCCAGCCAGCGACCGGCCGATTAATCAAAAGTGGAGTTGGGACCGTATCCTTCGCTCCTGCTTCATTAAACAGGCAGACGTATTGCAGGGTATCTATTTCTTTGAAGACAATTACGATATAGATACCATCCGTCGCAACTTCGACTTTTATGAGCCGCGCACTGTGCACGAGTCGTCTTTATCACCTTGTGTACATGCAATCCTTGCGGCTAAACTTGGCGACGAAGCGCGTGCTTACGAATTTTATTTGCGCACCTCGCGGCTGGATTTGGATGATTATAACAATGACACTGAAGACGGCTGCCATATCACCTCCATGGCTGGTACCTGGATGTCTGTAGTAGAAGGCTTCGGTGGCATGCGTGTTCGCGATAACAAACTTTGGTTCAATCCTTTCTTGCCGGCTAAGTGGCAATCATTCTCTTTCCACGTAGGTTTCCGCGGCGCGCTGCTAAATATTAAAGTGAGCAAAGCAGGCGTGCAGATCAGTAACCAGACAAGCACTGAAGTTTCTGTTGTGGTTTATGATCAGGAGGGATTGATCAAAGGAAACGATACAGTAACTTTTGATGTGAAATAGTTTAAACCATGCGAATTAAAGTTGTTTTAATGTTGGCTATATTACTGCCTGTTTTACAGGTGGCGGCACAAAAGGGTAGCCACAAAAAAACGATTACAAAAATGGAATCTTCTGCAAATCATAAACTCATCATATACCAGTTGCTGCCCCGTTTGTTCGGCAATACAAAAACTGCTAATAAGTTTTACGGATCTATAGAAGAAAACGGCGTAGGCAAGTTTAATGATATTAACGACCGTGCGCTTGATGAGCTGAAGAAAATGGGCTTTACCCACGTATGGTACACCGGCGTTATTGAACATGCTACCATGACGGATTATTCTGCCTACGGCATTCAGCCCGATGATCCGGATGTGGTGAAAGGTCGCGCGGGTTCACCCTACGCGATCAAAGACTATTACGATGTAGACCCGGATCTTGCCGTTGATGTGAAGAACCGGATGGCAGAATATGAAGCTTTGATAAAACGCACCCATGCCCATGGGTTAAAGGTTTTGATGGACCTGGTGCCCAATCACGTGGCGCGCACTTATCACTCAGATGTTAAACCGGTAGGCGTAAGGGATTTTGGTCAGGATGACGACAAAAGCTTAGCCTTCAGTCCAGCGAACGATTTTTATTATATACCCGGTCAGCAGCTGACTGTTCCGGCTGGTTACAATCCGGGAGGTGATGATTTTCATAGTCTGTTGAAAGATGGCAAATTTGATGAGAACCCTGCGAAAGCAACAGGCAATGATGCGTTTACAGCGACACCTTCTATTAACGATTGGTTTGAAACCATTAAGCTGAACTACGGCGTAGATTATATGAATGGCCGTGCCAAGCATTTCGACCCCATCCCGCCTACCTGGCAAAAGATGTATGAGATTTTACATTTCTGGTCGGCCAAGGGGGTAGATGGCTTCCGCTGCGATATGGTAGAAATGGTGCCGGTAGAATTCTGGAACTGGGTGATCACCAAGCTCAAAGCCGAGCAACCGGATCTGGTTTTCATTGGCGAAGCTTACGATGTAGGCAAATACCACGACTATATTTTTAACGGAAAATTTGATTACTTGTACGATAAGGTAGGTCTTTACGACGGCATTAAACGCTTGGTGCGGAATGAAGACCACGCCACCACCTGGGACATTAACCGGGTGTGGAACCATGATTGCAAAAACATGGATGAACATATGCTGCGCTTTATGGAAAACCACGATGAGCAGCGTATAGCCTCGAAAGACTTTGCAGGTGATCCTAAACTAGCTATCCCGGGAATGATCGTTACGGCAACCCTGCATAATGGCCCCGTAATGGTTTATTTCGGGCAGGAAGTTGGTGAACCGGCTGATGACACTGAGGGCTTTAGCAGCGAGGACGGGCGTACGACTATTTTCGATTACTGGGGCGTGCCAGAGCATCAGAAATGGGTTAATAATGGACAATTCGACGGCGGCCAATTATCAGAAGATCAGCAGCAATTAAGAAATTTTTACAGTAAATTGCTGAATGTGGTTAAAAACCACGAAGCATTAAACTCTGGGAAGTTTTATGAGCTCATGATAGCTAACGAGCATAGCGAAGGTTTCAACACCAAAGTTTATTTATACGCAAGGTATACGACCAAAGAACGCGTGCTGGTGGCAGTTAACTTCAATCGGCAGGCACAACACTTAAAGGTGAAGTTACCGGCTGACCTATTGCAGCAATTGCAGGTATCTGGAGGAGTAAACTTTACCAACCTTTTAAACGACGAAACGTACAGCACGGCGAATATAAATGATGGGCTTGATATTACGCTACCTGCTTCGAACGGGGTGTTGCTGAAGTTTTAGGGGTTGGTCATTAGGCATTGGTCATTAAAAAATAATATGCTGTCATCTCGATCCGGCATTTGGCGGAGAGAGAGATCTTCTTAAACAATTGAGGAACGACTGTAGAAGATTCCTCTCCTTGTTTGGAATGACAAAAAAGGTATATAAAACCCTTGTGGGCTCGTGTGCGACGAGTGCTGTGAACTATAAAAATGTCATCTCGATCCGGCATTTGACGGAGAGAGATCTTCTTAAACAATTGAGGAACAACTGTAGAAGATTCCTCTCTTTGTTCGGAATGACAAAAAAAGGTATATAAAACCCTTGTGGGCTCGTGTGCGACGAGTGCTGTGAACTATAAAAATGTCATCTCGATCCGGCATTTGGCGGAGAGAGATCTTCTAAATAAGTGAGGAACGACTGTAGAAGATTCCTCTCTTTGTTCGGAATGACAAACAGGAAGATGCTATTGCGAAACGATTAAGCGAGAAGAAAAAAAGCCATTGAGAGAATCGCGATTGCTATCGGGAGACGAAGCAATCTCATCGCAATAGAGTAATGACTATTGACCAATGACAACCGGCCAATGACAAACACAGACCAATTATAAACCAACATATGAGTCAAGTAATGGAAAAAACCGGCAAGGCAGCGGTGGAAAAACCCAGGCTAAGCTTCTGGCAGATCTGGAACATGAGTTTCGGGTTCCTGGGTATACAATTCGGCTTTGCCTTGCAAAATGGTAATGCTTCCCGTATCCTGCAAAAGTTTGGTGCCGATGTAGAGCACCTCTCGTGGTTCTGGCTAGCTGCCCCACTCACCGGCATGATCGTTCAACCGATTATCGGCCATTACAGCGACCGTACCTGGAATCGGCTCGGCCGCCGTCGACCCTATTTCTTAACCGGGGCAATATTATCTGCTCTCGCACTGTTCCTGATGCCTAATTCAGGTGCTATTGCAGCTATCGCCCCGCCTATCATGGTCGGTGCAGGTATGCTTATGATTATGGATGCTTCTTTCAACGTAGCGATGGAACCCTTCCGGGCGCTGGTAGCGGATAACCTGCCCGATAGCCAGCGTAGCACCGGTTTTTCCGTCCAAACCTTCCTGATCGGTATTGGCGCGGTAATTGGCTCCTGGCTGCCTTACGCATTTGCCAACTGGTTCCATTTCGGCGCAACGGCACCCGCCGGGCAGGTAGAGGCTAACGTGAAATATTCTTTCTATGTCGGCGGTACTATTCTGCTGTTAACCATCCTGTGGACTATTTTCACCACCAAAGAATACGCCCCGGAAGAATACGCCAAATTCCATGAAGGTGAAGACGACGGCCACCACAAACACCAAAGCGGGCTGACCGAAATCATCACCGACCTTCGCCGCATGCCTAAAACCATGAAACAATTGGGCTTAGTGCAATTCTTCTCGTGGTTTGCGCTGTTTACCATGTGGGTATTTACCACCCCTGCTATTGCAGACCATATTTATCACGTACCGCTTAATGATACCTCATCGGCCCGTTACAGCGAAGCTGGCAACTGGGTAAGCGGTTTGTTTGGCATTTATAATGGTGTATCTGCGTTGTATGCACTCTTGCTGCCTGCCATCGCCAGGACAACCAGCCGTAAAATGGCCCACGCATTTTCACTTACAATGGGCGGCATCAGCTTAATCTCTATTTTCTTCATCCAGGATCCGGCATGGCTTGTCGCGCCAATGGTTGGTATCGGATTGGCCTGGGGCAGTATCCTGGCAATGCCTTACGCTATTTTGTCCAGCTCTATACCGGCAAAGAAAATGGGGGTATACATGGGCATCTTCAATTTCTTCATTACCCTGCCGCAAATTATTAATGGCATCATCGGCGGACCAATTGTAAAGCACGTCTATGGAGGTCATGCCATCTACGCGCTGATCATTGCCGGGATTTTTATGCTTTGCGCTGCGCTATCGGTTTTGTTTGTGCAGGATAACAAAGATATTAACGTTAAGCGGGCGTTAAGTAGCTGATAACGTTGAAAAATCATCTCATAATTCCGGAACAATTATGGTATATTGCTGGTTCAAAAGATTGGAAGGGTCGTTTTTTATCAGTAACACTTTAATTTAATGGACGAAAACTTACTTAACCCCGAGTTATTAGCGAATAAGCTTATTGAAGAAGAGGAAGAGTTTCACCACGTAAATAACCCCGTTACGGGGTTAAAACCTATAGTCAAAAAATATTTGGGCAGCGTTGCCAGCGTTGAACAAAAAGGAAATAAATTTTACTTTACAGATGGAGAGGCACGTGTAGAAGTAACCGTCGTTACCGATGAAATTATCCGTGTACGCCTCGCTCCTCACGGTGTTTTTCTGGAGGAATTCTCTTACGCTGTACCCAAACTACAGCCAAAACCATACGTATTTTCCCTGCACGAAAGTGAAAACGAATACCGCGTTTCTACCAATACGGTAAACTGCCACATCCGTAAAAAAGACTTTTTTGTTTCTTTTTCTGACACGCAGAACCACGTTACCAACGAAGATGCCGTACCGATGCACTGGGAAGAGAACGTGCAGTTTGGTGGGTACTATGTATTCTGTACCAAAAGTTGCCATTCAGAAGAAGCGTTTTATGGCTTAGGCGATAAGGCTTCCGACCTGAACCTACGCGGTCGCCGGTTTAAAAATTGGAATACCGACGCGTACTCGTTCAACTGGAACCAGGATCCGCTGTACCGCACCATCCCGTTCTACATCAGCTTGAACGAGGGTATCGCACACGGTATCTTCTTCGATAACACGTTTAAATCGACGTTTGATTTTGGCAGCGAAGACCGCACCCGTACCAGTTTCTGGGCCGATGGCGGCGAACTGCAATACTATTACATCCACGGCCCGCATATGATGGACGTGGTAAAGCGTTACCATAGCTTAACCGGCACCCACCCAATGCCACCACTTTGGGCGTTGGGTTATCACCAATGCCGTTGGAGCTATTATCCCGAGGCGAAAGTACGGGCAGTTACAAAGGGGTTCCGCGACCGTAAAATCCCATGCGACGGTATCTACCTGGATATCGACTATATGGATGGCTACCGTTGCTTCACCTGGAACCGCAAATACTTCCCTGATCCCAAAAAATTGGTGAAAGATCTGGCTGCAGATGGCTTTAAAACCGTGGTGATCATCGACCCGGGTATCCGCGTAGATGACAATTACTGGGTGTTTAAAGAAGGCAAAGAGAAACGTTACTTCTGCCGCCGCTGCGACGATTATTTTATGGAAGGTCACGTATGGCCGGGCCGTTGCCAGTTCCCCGATTTTACCAACCCCGAAGTCCGCGAATGGTGGGGTGGCCTGTTTGATGAACTGGTACAGTTAGGCGTTGCCGGTGTTTGGAACGACATGAACGAACCTGCTGTTTTTGGCGCCGGAACCTTCCCGGATGATGTTCGCCACCAATACGATGGTTTCCGTGGTTCGCACCGCAAAGCGCACAACGTATATGGAATGCAAATGGTGCGCGCCACCTACGAAGGCCTGCGCAAATTAATGAAGAATAAGCGTCCGTTTACCATTACCCGTGCAGGCTATTCCGGCTTACAGCGCTACGCTTCGGTTTGGACTGGGGATAACGTCGCGTCGTGGGAACACCTGCGTTTAGGCAATATTCAATGTCAGCGTTTGTCTATGTCAGGCGTACCATTCTGCGGTACAGATATTGGTGGTTTCAGCGGCGAACCTGATGGCGAGTTGTTTACCCGCTGGATCCAGCTGGGCACCTTCTCTCCGTTTATGCGGGCGCACTCTGCCGGTGATACCAAGGAGCGTGAACCATGGAGCTTCGGCGAGCCGTTCACGGCCATCAACCGGAAGTTTATAGAGCTGCGTTACCGTTTGATGCCATACCTATACTCTACGTTTTGGGAGCATCACCGCTATGGATTCCCGATTCTGCGCCCCGTAGTAATGCAGGAACAAAATGAAATTAACAACCAGGCCCGTCAGGATGAGTTTACCTATGGCGATAAGATCCTGGTATGTCCGGTTTTAGAACCCGGCCAGTTAAACCGCAGGGTTTACCTGCCAACAGGGACATGGTTTAACTACTGGACCAATGAGCAGTCTGAAGGTGGCCAGGAAGTGGTAGTACCTACTCCGCTGGAGACCATTCCGCTGTTTATAAAAGCGGGTGCTGTAATACCAGAATACCCGGTAATGCAGTACGTAGGCGAAAAAGAGATAGAGGAAGTAAAACTGAACGTTTATTTCACTGAGCATGAAGTAAACTCTTTCTTTTTTGAAGACTACGGCGAGACTTTTGCCTACGAACAGGATATTTATTTAGAAAAGAAGTTCATTGTAGCGGGTAAAGATTCTATCCTGACCATTCAGCAAAGTATGGAAGGCTTGTATACCCCCCGTTACGAGAATTACCATTTCAATATTATCGGCTTGCCGTTTAAAGCATCAAAAGTAATTATCGACGGCAAAGAAGTGAAAGAACTCATCTTAAATGAAGATAAGACACTAAGCTTCAAATTCAGTAAGAACTTCAAGCATATCGATATTATCAAATAACAAGACCAATTAGCCCCGAAAAAACGGGGCTTCTTTATTTAAAGCCCTTCCGCTTTTGCATTATTGATTGCGATAAAGGCATTGAAAATCTGCTATTAATTTTATTATCATTGTTTATTGCAAACAAGCTGCGGCATGCCATGTTAAACAGGCATATCGCCGCTACCTTGCTTATTAAAAATCTGCAACTTCAACCAATTTAAGACTTGCGGTAACCACATCTACTATGGCAAAACAGACCAGTAAAAAATCGACTGAAAAACCATCAACCGAACCAACAACAGATAACGCTGCTGCTTTGCAGGCAACAGAACCGATAAAAACACCACGCCCGGGACGTAAAAAGACCACGAGTGAACCACTGGAAGCAGGTAAAATAAGTACACCAGTTCCCGGCGATGGTGCAAAACCAACCACAAAAAGAAGCCCGAAAAAAGTAGCGGCTACAGAACAAACTGCACCTGTTGCGGATGTGCCTAAAGCCCCTGCAAAACGTACTGCTAAAAAGCCTGCCGGTGTAGAAGCGTTGCCACCGCCCGCAACCGCCACCGAACAACTTAAAGCCGTTGAACCTTATAGCCGTTTTACCGATTTTGATATTATGCTGTTTAAATCGGGCAAGCACTATAAACTGTACGAAAAGTTCGGCTCGCACGTGATAGAACACAAAGGCGTCATCGGTACTTACTTTGCCGTTTGGGCGCCCAATGCCAAGTATGTTTCGGTGATCGGTAATTTTAATTACTGGAGCAAAGGTGCAAATGCATTATACCAACGCTGGGATAGCTCTGGCATTTGGGAAGGATTTATTCCGCATGTGGGCGATGGCGAGGTTTACAAATATTTTATCAATTCAAATACCGGCGAGGATCTGGAAAAAAGCGACCCTTTCGCATTACGCTGGGAAGTTCCTCCAAGCACCGCTTCTATTGTTACGCATACTTATTACGAGTGGAAAGACCAGGAGTGGATGAGCAAACGTTACCAGCATAACGCGCTTGATAAACCCTATTCTGTTTATGAAGTCCACATTGGCTCATGGGCACGCAGCAAGGAATCGCCGGACGAGTTTTTAAACTACCGCCAGGTGGCAGATCAACTGGTGCCTTACGTAAAGGATATGGGCTATACGCACGTGGAGTTTATGCCGATAATGGAACACCCTTACTACCCAAGCTGGGGTTACCAGGTGGTTGGTTATTTTGCGGCATCTTCGCGCTATGGCACACCGCAGGATCTGATGTACCTAATAGAGCAGTTGCACCAGGCGGGCATCGGCGTTATTTTAGACTGGGTTCCTTCGCACTTTCCGGGCGATATTCACGCGCTTTACCGTTTCGATGGCACGCATTTATATGAGCATGAAGACGTACGCAAAGGCTTCCATCCCGATTGGAAATCCTACATCTTTAACTACGGCCGCAACGAAGTTCGCGCTTTTCTGATCAGTAATGCCTTGTTCTGGCTGGACAGATACCATGCAGACGGGATTAGGGTTGACGCTGTAGCTTCGATGCTATACCTGGATTATTCGCGCAATCACGGCGAATGGGAACAGAATATCTATGGCGGCAACGAGAACCTGGAAGCGATATCCTTCCTGAAAGAATTTAACCAGGCGATTTACAAACACTTCCCGGATACGCAAACCATTGCCGAAGAATCTACCTCTTTCTCTGGTGTAAGTCGGCCGGTTTATAGCGGCGGGTTAGGTTTTGGTATGAAATGGATGATGGGCTGGATGCACGACACCATTAAATACTTCAGCAAAGACCCAATTTACAGAAAATATCATCAGAACCAAATCTCCTTCAGCCTGATCTATGCCTTCACCGAAAACTTTATGCTGCCTTTCTCACACGATGAAGTGGTGTATGGCAAAGGATCTATGCTAGGCAAAATGCCGGGCGACGATTGGCAGCGCTTCGCTAACCTGCGCTTGGTTTATGCTTATATGTTTACCCACCCAGGCACCAAACTGATGTTTATGGGTTCTGAATTTGCGCAAAGCGGCGAATGGAACTTCCAGCATTCGCTGGATTGGTGGCTGCTACAGTACGACAGCCATAATGGCGTTAAAGAAACCGTGAAAGCGCTAAACCAGTTATATAAGTCAGAGCCTGCCCTGTTTGAGAAACAGTTTGACGGTGATGGTTTCGAATGGATCGACGCCAGCAACGCCAACCAGTCGATCATGATCTATGGCCGTAAAGGACATGACAGGGAGAACGACCTGGTGATCGCCCTGAACATGACCCCTGCTGTACAACGTGGTTACCGCGTCGGCGTACCTGCCGCCGGAACCTGGCAAGAGATCTTTAACTCTGACAAACACGAATATTGGGGAAGCGGCGTATTAAACGGCGCACCTGTACAATCTGAAAAGAACAGCTGGCATGGCCGCGAGAACTCTATCGTGATTGATCTTCCGCCATTGGCAGCAACGGTGTTTAAAAAGATGGGCTGATCATGAAAAAGAGAATTTTCAACTTCTATTATCTTTATTTAATCGCAGGTATTCTTTTGTCGATTTCGGTAGTGCTTGGCCTTACCAGGCAATATCCCAATAGTTCTTACACCGGAGTAATCATAGATGCGATATTGGCTATCGCTATGCTTTACCTGAGTTACAAAAGCTACCACGAAAGAAAAGACAGGGAATTAATGTAATTGCTGCACGGGTTGATTTAGTGATATAAGTTGATTAGCTTAGTTAGCTCATATTCCTGATCAATCCGTTTATTTATACGAATATCGCTTAATGAAAGCAATTAAGGCCTTACTCTCTATTGTTTTTACGCTCGCGCTGATATGGGCTTTGCAACACAAATTTGGCAGCCTTCCCCCTATCGGCAAGTTTTTAAACCCTTGTAACGGGTTCTGGCAGAATGCCGAAAGCAAGCACATCCTGAAAGAAGAAAACCTGAATATAGAAGGTTTGCAAAAACCTGTAATCATCCGGTTTGATGAGAATATGATCCCGCATATTTTCGCCCAAAATGATCACGACCTTTACCTGGCCCAGGGCTTCGTTACCGCACGCGACCGTTTGTGGCAAATGGATATCCAAACCAGGCAAGCAGCCGGGCGGCTTTCAGAAATTGTGGGGCCGAAAGCTTTAGAAATAGACCGTTTTCATCGCCGTACAGGGATGGTTTATGGTGCAGAAAACTCTTTACGTGCTGCCATGCGCGATCCGCAGGTAAAGCTGGCGATGGAAGCATACAGCCAAGGAGTGAACAGTTACATCCACCGCCTTACCCCGCGCGATTACCCAATTGAGTTTAAACTACTAGATTACGCCCCCGAGGAATTCAAGCCGATCAATTGTATCTACCTGCTTAAACTGATGGCAGAAACGCTGGCAGGCAGAACAGATGCCGTTCAGATGACCAATGTGCTGAACAAGTTTGGCCCGGCGGTAACACGCGATCTATTCCCCGACTATCCTTTCCGCGAAGACCCGATTATCCCCGCGGGTACCAAATGGAATTTCACACCGCTGAAAACGCCGCAGCCATCGGCAAGTTTTTTGGCTAGCCAGTCGGGATTACCAGCAAATAATAAACCCGAGGGTATTGGCAGCAACAACTGGGTGATCGCCGGAAGCAAAACCGCAAGCGGTTATCCTATACTGGCGAATGACCCGCATTTGAACCTCACCTATCCTTCCATCTGGTACCAGATTCAACTGTCTGCCCCGGGCGTGAATACTTACGGTGTGTCCATTCCCGGTGCGCCGTGTATTATCATCGGTTATAATGAGCGGATCAGTTGGGGCGTTACCAATGTTGACGCCGATGTGTACGATTGGTACCAGATCAAATTCAAAGACAATACCCACCAGGAGTACTGGTACAACAACCAGTGGAATAAAGTTAAACCACGTTTGGAACGGATAAATGTGCGCGGGCAGGCAGCGGTAATAGATACCGTTTTCTATACCCATCATGGTCCGGTAACTTTTGAAGAACCTGAAAAAAAACCGTCTGGCAAAAACAAGCCGGTTCCGGTTGCCCATGCGTTGCGCTGGCTGGCGCACGACGAATCTGACGAGTTGAAGACCTTTTACCTGCTCAATCGCGGAAAGAACTATGGCGATTACCGCCAGGCGCTGACTTATTACAGTTGCCCTGCGCAGAACTTTATTTTCGCGGCCGCAGATAAAGACATCGCGCTTACGCCTAACGGCAAATATCCGCTGAAGTATCGCGACCAGGGTAAATTTATCCTGAACGGGGCCGATCCGGGAGACGACTGGCACGGCTGGATCCCGAACGATCAGAACCCGACCGTTAAAAACCCAGCGCGGGGGTACCTCAGTTCAGCTAACCAATCCTCTACAGATCCAACTTATCCCTATTACCTCAACTGGCAGTTTGCACCTTATGAGCGGGCACACCGGATCAATACCCGGCTGGCGGCCATGCAAAAGGCAACAGTGGATAGTATGCGCAACCTTCAAACCGATAACTACAGCATCTTCGCGCACGATGTGATGGCTGAAATGCTAAAAAATATCGACATCACGAAGCTCGACGAGAATCAGTTGGAAGCGGTGAAACTATTAGAAAAATGGGACCTTCGGTACGACGAAAATTCCGTCGGGGCCAGCATATTTGATACTTGGTGGAAGAACTTTTACGACATGATCTGGCAGGACAACTTTGGCAAACCCGAAGATAACCTGAAACTGCCCAGCCGCGACCGAACCGTTCAGCTGATGCTGCAAGAGCCGCAGTCGAAATGGTTTGATAACCTGGAGACGCCGGTGGTAGAAACCTGCGCAGATTTGCTCAGCCAATCCTTTGCAAAAACAGTCAGCCAGCTACATAAAAAATATGGAAAACCGGGAACAGAATGGGAATGGGGTAACGTGAAAGAAACTTACCTGAACCATCTGGCAAACATACCCGGCATGGGTGTTGGCAAATACAAGGCGGGAGGAACTAGTACTACGGTCAATGCACTGATAGGCGGGCACGGGCCGTCCTGGCGCATGGTGGTACAATTAGGCCCGAAAGTAAAAGGCTACGGAGTATTCCCGGGCGGCGAATCCGGCAATCCCGGTAGTTATTTCTATGATAATATGTTCAATACATGGCGTAAAGGCCAGTTGAATGAACTGTTGTTCCTGCAGTCGGCTAACGAAAGTTCTTCACGTATTAAATCAACCCTCACCTTAAAAACCAAATAACATGCTGTTTCTGATTATACTGGTTTTAGCCCTTGCAAGTGGATTTGTGTTTACCTGGTGGGTAGGTTGCATCATCGCTTTTGTAGCTGCCCTCCTCACAGGCAAAACAGGCAGGCAAGCATTCTGGTCTGGCTTTTTTGCTATCGCTTTAGTATGGCTGGTACTGGCCCTGTTTAAAAGCGTACCGAATGACCATATTCTCGCCGACCGCGTAGCTAAAATGATTGGCCTGCCACATTGGAGCCTCGTGCTGCTGATCACCTGTTTGATAGGCGGCCTGGTAGGAGGCATGTCTGCACTATCCGGGTTATTGGTAAAGAAAGCATTTGCTGATACAAAAACAAAGGATTAACAATCACTTGTTTTATCTTTGCAACGTGCAAAAGCCAGATCAGGAACAGGTATTTTCTATCAGCAACCGGCGCGAGTTTGAAACGATTGCGTTGCAGGTCTTCCATTTTCAGGCTGAATACAACACCGTTTATAAAACTTTTATCAATGGCTTAGGAATAAACCCAGCCGACGTGACCCACTTGTCGCAAATTCCCTTCCTGCCCGTCGAGTTCTTTAAGGCGCATCAGGTGGTCAGTAGTCGTCAAAGTGCAGAAGTAGTTTTTACCAGTTCCGGTACTACCGGCATGATCACTAGTAGCCATTACGTAACAGACGTTAACTGGTACTGCGAAAGTTTCAGACGAGGATTCAACTATTTCTACGGTGATGTCAGCAATTATTGTTTATTGGCATTACTCCCCGCCTACCTGGAACGGGAAGGGTCTTCGCTTATTTACATGGCAGAAGATTTCATCCGCGAGTCGGGCCACCCGGATAGCGGCTTTTACCTGTACAACCACCAGGAATTGCATGAGCAGTTGCTTAAACAAAAGCAAAATAAACAGCCTACCCTTTTGCTGGGCGTCACCTTTGCTTTGCTGGATTTTGTGGAGCAATATCAGGTGGATTTCCCGGAACTGATTGTGATGGAAACTGGTGGCATGAAAGGCCGCCGGAAAGAGATGATCCGCGAAGAACTGCATGCGATACTGACCAAAGGCTTCGGCGTGAAAACTATCCATTCTGAATACGGCATGACGGAACTATTATCGCAAGCCTATTCTAAAGGCGATGGTGTTTTTAACTGTCCTCCGTGGATGAAGATCATCACGCGTGACACCAACGATCCCTTACAAATACTGCCGGCAGGTAAAACCGGCGGGGTGAATATCATTGATCTGGCCAATATCAATTCATGCGCTTTCATTGCCACGCAGGATTTAGGGAAGGTTCATCCTGATGGTTCTTTTGAAGTGCTTGGCCGGTTTGATAATGCAGACATCCGCGGTTGTAATTTATTGATTGCTTGATTACAGCTAAAAAAAATGTATACTTTTGTACCGGTTTAAATAAACAAAACCAATATGACGATTGAAAATTTTTTACAGGATCAGCAAGACCCCAAAGCCGCTGAGAAAGTATATAGCCGTTTAAAAGAACTGTTACCAACCGGCGAAGAAGCCCTTTACCTGGCTACCCAGAAAAAACCGCTGGTAAATATCCTTCCGGATTGTATCGTGGTAACCACACGCCGGGTATTGTTTTTCACCCCGGCCAACCTGGGCCTTTCGTTAAAGTTTGTAGACTTTATGTGGAAAGACGTTGCCGACGTGAACATGAAAGAAGAGATCATTGGTGCGGTATTTACTATTAAAACTACACAAGGCGCAGAAATGGGCGTAGATTACTTGCCAAAAGTGCAGGCACGTAAGCTTTACCAGTACTCGCAGCAGTGCCGCGAAGAAGAGCGCCGCCGTAAAGAGCGTGAAACCGGGCACATCATCAACATCCCGGCAGAACAGCCACAGGCTGCTGCTCCGCAAGTTGCCGCCGCACCTGCTCCAGCACCTGTTGCTCCACCGGCACCTGTTGTAGAAACCAAGCCAGACGAACTGACCGAAAAGTTAAAGAAATTGAAAACGTTGTTCGATAACGGGCTGATCTCGCAGGAAGAATATAACCAGAAAAAACTGGATCTGCTAAGCGACCTGTAGATTAGGTTGCGAGCATAAAAATACTGGCTATTCTTATCAGGATGGCCTTTTTTATTTGTATGCTTTAAGATCACAACGCACTTGTTACGAACGAGCTCAAGATTGCGCAGCTTTTTGTCCCATTAATTGTCTTTTCGATGAGGTACGAGGAGAAATTTTCCGGGGCATACCAATTAAAGAAGATCTCTCTCTTCGTTCGAGATGACAGTTACGATATGATTCAACGCAAGCGCGCGTTTGCAACGCGTGCCGACAAAATTAAAGCGATCCGATCGCTAAGATATTTGAAGCACTCGTTAGAAATGAGCGTAAGATTGTGTGGCTTTTTGTCCCGTTAATTGTCTTTTCGACGAGGTACTAGGAGAAATCTTCCGGGGCATACCAATTAAAGAAGATCTCTCTCTTCGTTCGAGATGACAGTTACAATATGATTCAACGCAAGCGCGCGTTTGAAACGCGTGCCGACAGAATTAAAGCGATTCAATCGCTAAGACCCCTACTCGTTAGAAATGAGCTCAGGCTTGCATGGCCTTTTGTCCCGTTAATTGTCTTTTCGACGAGGTACGAGGAGAAATCTTCCGGGGCATACCAATTAAAGAAGATCTCTCTCCTAGTTCGAGATGACAGTTACGATATGATTCAACGCAAGCGCGCGTTTGCAACGCGTGCCGCAGAATTAAAGCGATTCGATCGCTAAGATATTTGAAACACTCGTTAGAAATGATCCAAGATTGTATGGCCTTTTTGTCCCATTAATTGTCTTTTCGACGAGGCACGAGGAGAAATCTTCTTGGGCATGCTACAAAAAAATAAAAGCCCTTTGCTTTTCAGCAAAGGGCTTATGAAGGATCAATTTATTTAATGCTTATTGAGCGTCTTCTTCAGATTTACCTGCGGCTTTTTTAGCAGCTGCCTTACTTTCGGCACCTTCCATTTGCTCTTTTAATTGAGCAAGCACGCTTAGATCACCTAAAGTTGATTTCTCAACAGATTCTTTTACTTTTTTAACTGCACTTGTAGTAGCTTTTGCTTCCTTTTTGCGGTTTTCAAAGTCTTGTACGCGAGCCTCTGCACGTTGGTCTTCCCAGATGCGTGAGTGAGAAATCACGATACGTTTAGAATCTTTGTTGAACTCGATGATTTTAAACTCTGCGGTCTCTTCAGCTTTAACGCTTTTGCCATCTTCTTTCACCAAGTGTTTGGTTGGCGCGAAGCCTTCAACACCGTAAGGTAATGCTACGATAGCACCTTTGTCAGTTACTTTCAGCACAGTACCTTCATGAACTGAATCCAATGTGAAGATAGTTTCGAAAGTATCCCAAGGGTTTTCTTCCAGCTGTTTGTGACCTAAGCTTAATTTGCGGTTTTCAACATCCAGTTCAAGTACTACCACGTCTAATTTCTCACCAACTTTAGTGAATTCGTTAGGGTGGTTAACTTTCTTAGACCAAGAAAGGTCAGAGATGTGGATTAAACCGTCAATTCCGTCTTCCAGTTCTACGAACACACCAAAGTTGGTCATGTTCTTAACGGTAGCAACGTGCTGGGTACCTACTGCGTAGCGCTCAGCAGCATTTTGCCATGGATCAGGAGTTAATTGTTTGATACCTAATGACATTTTGCGCTCTTCGCGGTCTAATGTCAATACTTTAGCCTCAACCTCGTCACCTACTTTCAGGAATTCCTGAGGATTGCGCAGGTTCTGAGACCATGACATTTCTGATACGTGGATCAGACCTTCAACGCCAGGGATAATTTCCAGGAACGCGCCGTAATCAGCCACGGTAACAATTTTACCTTTAACAAGTGAACCCACCTGGATTGCCTCGTCAAGGTTTTGCCAAGGATGAGGAGTTAATTGTTTCAAGCCAAGGGCGATACGTTTTTTCTCGTCATCAAAGTCAAGAACCACCACGTTGATCTTCTGATCAAGTGATAATACTTCACGCGGATGCTCGATACGTCCCCAAGAAATATCAGTGATGTGCAGTAAGCCGTCAACACCGCCAAGGTCGATGAATACACCGAAGTCGGTAATGTTTTTAACTGTACCTTCCAATACCTGACCTTTTTCAAGCTTGGCAACAATTTCAGTTTTTTGGTTTTCCAAATCGTCTTCGATCAGCACTTTGTGCGATACCACTACGTTTTTAAACTCGTGGTTGATCTTAACAACTTTGAACTCCATAGTTTTGCCCACATAAACGTCATAATCGCGGATAGGCTTAATGTCGATTTGTGAACCTGGTAAGAAGGCTTCTACGCCCATAATATCAACGATCAGACCACCTTTAGTTCTGCTCTTCACAAAACCGGTAATGATCTCATCATTGTCAAGAGCCTGATTGATACGCTCCCATGATTTCTGTGTTTTTGCACGTTTACGAGATAATACTAACTGTCCGTTAGCATCTTCTTGTGATTCAACAAAAACTTCCACCTGGTCGCCTACTTTCAGCTCAGGAGTGTCGCGGAATTCAGATAATGATACCATACCATCAGACTTAAAGCCGATGTTCAATACCACATCTTTGTTGTTGATGCTTACAACAGTGCCGTTGATGATCTCGCCTTTGTTGATAGAGCTGAAAGTACCATCGTACATTTGCTCTAAACGCTCGCGGTCTGCAGTGCTGTAATTGCCGAATTTTTTGTCATCGGCGTCCCAATCAAAATCTTCGTTTGCTTTTGCAATGTTAGATTTGATCTCATCGATAGAAATCGAATCAGCTTCTGATTCAATGTTCTCTCTGTCTTTAGAAAGCGCTACTGTTCCCAGTTCAGCTTCCTTAGCTTTTAATTCTTTTTCTGCTTCTTGTTTTTTAGCCATTAAATAAATTTTCTCCTTTTCCCAATGCAATTGGGACTGCAAAGGTACGGATATAATTTCGGTACAAAAAAATTATTTTATTGTTAATTGCTGATTTTGAGTAGTTTTTGTAATAATTATCCGGGAGCGATCTGCTATAATTTTAACAACCCACACCTCTATCACTCATTTTTACATTAAACAAACAATACAACAAACCAAAAACAGGGATACTTGTCGTTTAAATAATATGTCTTCTACTTTCCGTTCACTACAATATCCAAATTTCAGACTTTATTTTATCGGCCAGTCGCTGTCACTCATCGGTACCTGGATGGAGCGTATCGCCATCAATTGGGTGGTATACAGTATTTCACATTCCGCTTTGATGTTGGGCGTGGTTAATTTCAGCGGCCAATTGCCAACCCTGCTGCTATCGCCGTACGGCGGGGCCATGTCTGACAGGCACAACCGTTACCGCATATTATTAACCACGCAAATTGCCGCCATGATTCAGGCCAGCATTATGGCTACCCTCATCTTATCTAAGGTTTACAGCCTGCCGGCCATTATGTGTTTAAGCGTGGTGCTGGGGATTATCAATGCCTTTGATACCCCTGCCAGGCAATCGTTAATGATCAGGCTGATTGATGATAAAAGTGATTTACAGAACGCCATTGCCCTTAACTCGTCCATGGTAAATGTGGCACGATTGATCGGCCCTGCTGTTGCCGGGATTTTGTTGGTTACGGTAGGCTCAGGTATTTGCTTTCTGCTGAATGCCATCAGCTTTTTGGCGGTGATTGCCTGCTTGTTACTAATGAAGCTGAAACCTGAAACCCGACCCGCGGCTACAGATACGGTTTGGCAAGGGTTGAAGAGTGGTTTTGAATACCTGAAGCAAGCCCGCGATATTAAACTGATTATCCTACTGATGGCTTTTACCAGTTTCTTCACCATGACGTACACTACCCTGCTGCCCATCTTCGCTAAAGATATTTTCAAGGGTAACGCCGGGACATACAGCTTATTGAACAGCCTTTCCGGACTGGGTGCACTTGCCGGTGCCGTATATATGGCCGGATTAAAATCCACCAAAAATTTGCGGCACACCGTTGTTTATGCTTGTATGCTTTTCAGTGCCAGCATAGCGGCAGTTGCCTTATGCAGTAAATTATGGGTTGCGCTGATCTTTATCTGCTTTAGTGGTTTGGGTATGATGACACAAATTGCCGGTACCAACACGTTTATCCAAACAACGGTAGATAACCGGATGCGTGGCCGTGTGATCAGCTTTTACGTAATGGCCTTTATGGGCATGCAGCCGCTGGGCAGTTTTGTGGTTGGTTTAGCAGCCCACCATATCAGCGCAAGGCATGTATTATTGATCGAAGGTCTTTGCGGATTTGTTGCTGCTATTGTATTCGGCTTGTGCCTGAAACGTTCTGCAGCTCAACAGATCGCACATTCGGCAGAAGAACCTGCGCAATTAATACCCTAACCAAAATTACGCGGCAGAGTCCGTCGGTAATGCAGCCTGTATCAAATCGAAAATCTCCATAAATACAGGCTGCACTTCAAGCCGGTAGGCGGCTACAAGCTGTGTTAACTGTTCTTCCTGCTCCGGTGTAAACGGCGATTGCCATACCCGCATGCAAATCCGCTTCAATGCATAGGCCACCTGGCTGCTCTCTGCATAGCTGAACAAATAACGGCTGCGTTTAAATCCATCAAAGAATGAAAGAAAGATCTCGGGGTTTCGCATTCCCGCAAAGCTTAAAAAGCGGTAGATCACCTCTTCATTACAATCATTCAGCTGGTCATAAAAATCGCCCGCATTAACCAGGTTATTAGTCAGCAACAGGTTATCCAGTATCAATTCAATCCCCACATGCCCTAAAAAGAATGGCTTTACCGGTGAGCCTTCGAGCGCTGGCAGCAAGTTTAGTTTCAGCTGGTGCGAATGATATTTAAAAAATGTTGATGAATGAAAATGACGATCTACCTCGAGGTGCTTTTTCCACCCGCCGATCAAACTGTTGATATTTTTATCCGGGTGGATCAGTTTTTCGGGGTGCAGCGAAGTATGCTTATCCGCGTTTTTCAGCAGATCTGGCAATACGGTACCCAGCACATGGTAACAGTCTGACGTTTTGCGGTCAAAGTAATAGTGAGAAAGGAAATTCATAGATGCAGAGGCAAAATACCGAATTTTTGCGGGAATTGAAAATTGGTCATTAATCATTAGTCACTAATCACTTGGTCATTGGTCATTAATCATTAATCATTGGTCTCGCTCCCCGCACCTGAACACTCGAAACTCGTACCTCCGCAACTTCATTTGAATTTCTATCTTTGCAGTCCTTATGAGTACCATAAACTTTGTTGAAGAATTACGCTGGCGGGGCATGCTGCATGATATTATGCCCGGCACTGAAGAAATGCTGAATAAAGGCATAGCTTCGGGATATATCGGTTTCGACCCCACGGCAGACTCGCTGCATGTGGGCCACCTTACGCAGATCATGACGCTGATCCACTTTCAGCGTGCAGGCCACAAGCCTTATGCTTTAGTGGGTGGCGCTACCGGTATGGTAGGCGATCCTTCGGGTAAATCGGCCGAGCGTAACCTGCTGTCAGAAGAAACGCTTCAGCATAACCTGAAATCGGTAGAGAAACAACTGGCTAAGTTCCTGGATTTTGAAAGCGGCGCCAACAGTGCCGAGATGGTAAACAATTACGACTGGTTCAAAAATTTTACCTTCCTTGATTTTATCCGCGACGTGGGTAAACACATCACCGTGAATTACATGATGGCGAAAGATTCGGTAAAGAAACGCCTGGAGGGTGATACCGGGATGTCTTTCACCGAATTTACCTACCAGTTGGTACAAGGCTACGACTTCTACTATTTGTGGAAACATAAAAACTGCACGCTGCAAATGGGCGGCAGCGACCAGTGGGGCAATATTGTAACCGGTACGGAGATGATCCGCCGTAAAGACGCCGGTGAAGCTTTTGCATTAACTACCCAGCTGATCAAAAAGGCCGATGGTACCAAATTCGGCAAAACCGAAAGTGGCGCGGTATGGCTCGACCCGGAGAAAACTTCCCCTTATAAATTCTACCAGTTCTGGTTGAACACCAGCGATGCTGATGCAAAAAGCTACATCCGCATCTTCACCTTGTTTGACAAGGCTACCATTGAGGCCATCGAGGCAGAGCACGAGCAGGCACCACATCAGCGTGCCTTACAAAAAGCACTGGCGAAAGATATTACCATCCGCGTGCATGGCGAAGATGCTTATGAAAAAGCGATCAAGTCGTCCGAGTTTTTGTTTGGCAATACCGGCATCGAGTTTTTGAACGAACTGAACGACGAAGAAGTAATCGGCTTATTTGAAGGTGTTCCTAATTTCAACGTAGCGAAAGACGAACTAAGCGAAGGCATCAATGCCGTGGAATTACTGGCAACTAAAACAGCAGTATTCCCGTCAAAAGGCGAAGCGCGTAAAATGATACAGGCAGGTGGCGTATCCATAAATAAAACAAAGATTGGCGCACCCGAGCAGGTATTTGCAGCGGCAGACCTGATTAACGGCAAGTTCCTGGTAGCGCAAAAAGGGAAGAAAAATTACTTCCTGATTGTAGCAGAATAAAAGTAATTACGAAGGCTTCTTTTCAGAAGCCTTTTTCGTTTGCTACTGCAACTGGCGTTTCAACAAATCAACAAAATCCATATCTTTGCCCAAATCCACCCAACGATGCAAAATCTTACGCTGCTCGACGGTCAGAAGTTTCAAATAACGATACAGCGTTTATGTCGTCAGTTAATTGAAAATCACAACGATTTTTCTAATTCAGTTATTATCGGTATCCAGCCAAGGGGAATTTTCCTGGCTAAACGCATTGCCGAAGAACTACGCAAAATATTACCGGGCAAAACCATTTTACAGGGCGACCTGGATATTACTTTCTACCGCGACGATTTTCGCCGCCGCGAGTCGCAGTTACTGCCTAACCAAACACGTATCGACTTTATCACCGAAGGCAAAAAGGTGATCATGATGGATGATGTACTTTGGACCGGCCGTACCATCCGTGCCGCGATGGATGCCTTGCAGGCATTTGGCCGCCCCGAAAAGGTAGAGCTGCTGGTACTGGTAGACCGTCGCTATTCGCGCCATATCCCGGTATCTGCAAATTATACCGGGATCGAGGTAGATTCTATCGCCTCGCAAAAAGTGGTGGTAAGCTGGAAAGAGACGGATCAGGAAGATAAAGTAACGCTCATCAACGAGCAGAAATAATATCGAACATCGAATAACCAATGATGAATAATGAAGTTAAGGAAGCAAAAGCCAAATACGATCTTGAAGAAAGATTAATTGACTTTGCTGTTAGCATATCATTATTATCGGAAAAGTTACCCGAGACCAGATTTGGAGCTTATGTATCCGGACAAATATTAAGATCAGGTTGCTCACCTGCCTTAAACTATGGTGAAGCTCAATCAGCAGAATCAAGAAATGATTTCATTCATAAAATGAAAATTATTCTTAAAGAACTAAGGGAAACGATGGTTTCTCTTAAACTTATTGAAAGACGAAATATTTATGATTTAGATAAAACGTCAAAAGCTAAAGATGAGTGCAATCAACTCATAGCAATTTTTGTAAGAAGCATTGAAACTGCTAAAAGGAATAATTTAAAATAAATCAACATTCGAAATTCAATATTCATTATTCGAAATTCAACAGATGGGACTTAGCACAAGGCATTTATTAGGTATTAAAGATTTGAACGAAGCAGATCTTCAACTGATCTTTGAAACCGCTGATTCTTTTAAAGACGTAATTAACAGGCCGATTAAAAAAGTGCCTTCACTGCGCGACGTTACCATTGCCAACATTTTTTTCGAAAATTCTACGCGTACGCGCCTTTCCTTTGAATTGGCCGAGCGCCGCCTTTCTGCCGACGTGGTTAACTTTGCGGCGTCGTCTTCATCAGTAAGCAAGGGCGAAACCTTAATCGATACGGTAAACAACATCCTGGCTATGAAGGTGGACATGGTAGTGATGCGCCATCCTTATGCCGGTGCCGGGGTATTCCTTTCTAAGCATATCAACGCACAAATTGTCAACGCGGGCGATGGTGCTCACGAACACCCTACGCAGGCCCTGCTTGATGCATTTTCTATCCGCGAAAAATATGGGGATGTAGCCGGTAAGAAAGTAGTAATCGTAGGCGATATTCTGCACTCGCGCGTTGCTTTATCAAACATTCTTTGCCTGAAACAATTAGGTGCCGAAGTAATGGTTTGCGGACCAACTACATTGATTCCTAAGTACATTGGTTCGTTAGGCGTAAAAGTAGAACACAACCTGATCAAAGCCCTGAATTGGTGCGACGTAGCCAATATGCTGCGAATTCAGTTGGAACGCCAGGATATCAAATACTTCCCTTCCCTGCGCGAGTACACCATGCTATACGGCCTGAATAAACAAATACTGGATTCACTGGATAAAGAAATTACCATTATGCACCCCGGCCCAATTAACCGCGGCGTGGAAATTACCAGCGATGTGGCCGACAGCAAACAGTCCATCATTCTCGACCAGGTAGAGAACGGCGTAGCCATCCGTATGGCGGTATTGTTCCTGCTGGCAGGGCAAGCTTGATAAAAGAATCAAGAGGCAAGAGCCAAGAATCAAGATTTTTTTAAAAACATGTCATTGCGATGAGCTGAAGGCGAAGAAGCAATCCCCAGTAAGACTTATCGCTTCAAAGATTGCTTCGTTACTTGCAATGACTCCATCGAAGGATCAGATGCTTCGAGAGCCCTTCGACAGGCTCAGGGTGACATTCCTCAGCATGACATTCCGTCTAGCACAATTTAACGCGTGCTTAAAAAGAAGGACGTTTAAATCGTCAGATATTAGGCGCTCGCGTTACAAGTGCTCGCGATAGAGTATATATCTTCGTGGCTAAAATATCCTGGATCAATACTAACACTCCGGCAGGCTAATCGGGATATTGATCGCCAAGCCACCGTCAGAAGTTTCCTTGTATTTCGAATTCATGTCCAAAGCGGTTTGCCACATGGTTTTTACCACTGCGTCCAAACTTACCTTGGCATGTTCCGGGTTACTTTGCAGCGCTAATTGCGAAGCCGTGATGGCCTTGATGGCCCCCATGGTATTACGTTCTATACAAGGCACCTGCACCAGGCCGCCGATCGGGTCGCAGGTTAAACCCAGGTGATGCTCCATAGCAATTTCCGCAGCCATTAATACCTGCCGCTGCGATCCGCCCAAACATTCAGTTAGTGCTGCAGCTGCCATTGCTGATGACACGCCAATTTCTGCCTGGCAACCGCCCATCGCGGCAGAGATCGTAGCACCTTTTTTGAAGATGCTTCCTACTTCGGAAGCGGTAAGTAAGAATTGAATAATCTTATCTTCGCTATAGCTATCGCAAAAAACAATAAAATATTGCAGCACTGCCGGGATTACACCCGCTGCACCATTCGTTGGGGCCGTTACCACGCGGCCAAATGAAGCATTTTCTTCGTTAACGGCCAGAGCAAAACAACTTACCCAGTCCAGTATATTTTTAAAGCCATAACCTGTAGCACGAATAGCTTGTACCCATTCTTCGAAGTTATGGTAGGCATTTTCGCCAATCAGTTTTTTGTTCAATCCGGCCGCGCGGCGGGCTACATTCAGCCCTCCGGGCAAATAGCCTGTAGTGTGGCAGCCGCGATAAATACATTCTTTTATTACACGGAAAATATCCAACACACCGTCTCGCGTTTCCTTTTCGCTTCGCCAGGCCTGCTCATTCTCCATCACCACCTCGGAAATCTTCAAGCCGGTTTTACGGCACCAGTGCAACAGTTCAGCAGCAGTATCAATCGGGAAGGGAAGGTCCACTTCTTTGGCGGCATCGCCCTGGTCGTTTTCTTTCACCACAAAACCACCACCTATAGAATAATAAGTTTCTGAAACAGCCTTACCTGTGCTTAAAAATGCCTGGAAAGTGACCGCATTGGGGTGGAAAGGCAGGCTTTCATTAAACAGGAACAGCAGATCGTCTTCAAAGAAAAAGCTGATCTGCTTGCGCGCACCCAGATTTAACTGGTGTGAAGATTTGATCTTCTCTACCTTACTGTTCACCTGCGTCACATCAAAAGTAACAGGATCATCCCCGCTCAGCCCAAGCAAGACAGCAATATCAGTACCGTGCCCTTTACCTGTTTTGGCCAGCGAACCGTACAACAGGATTTTTACTTGTACAACTTCTTCTAAAACCTGCTTTTCTGTAAGCAGATTGACAAATTGTTGCGCAGCGCGCCATGGACCAAGGGTATGCGAACTTGAAGGGCCTATGCCTATTTTAAAAATATGGAAAACGGAGATCTGTTCCTTTTGCATTACTACAAAGATAGGGCATTAAATACCGAAACAGAACCTTTTCGGAATGAATTAAGCCATACCCGGCAGCTTTACGCCGCTCGACTTTAAATCCTGGATCAGGCGTTCCTGCAGGTCTAATTTAGCACGGAGAAAATTCGAAGGTTCTACCCAAACTCTTACTGTATAACGCATGCCATCCGGGTCGAGGGTTTCCACGCCGATATACATGGCCGGTTCTACGAGGATATTCTTCGTTGCTTTTACCGTTTTGGTCATGGTCGCTTTTACCTGCTCAGAGTCGTAAGCGTAACTGATCTTCATTTCAATATCCAGCCTGCGCTTGCCTTCCCGGCTGACGTTGACGATGACTTCATTAAAAAGCTTTCCATTGGGGATAATTACTGTCTTATTATCAAAAGTGATGATCACAGTGTAAAAGATTTGTATTTCGGATACAATACCATCCTGCCCTTGCGCAATGATGTTGTCGTTAATTTCAAAGGGTTTCAACAGCAGAATCATCACGCCCCCTGCAAAGTTTTGCAAGGTGCCGGATAGCGCCAAACCGGCAGCTACCGTGGCAGCACTGATAATGGCCGTAAAGATGGTCAACTCCAGGCCTATCACCTCCATTACCACGATGATCAGTACCAGGTGAAGCGCCGTAAATGTTAAACTTAAGAAAAAGGGTTGTAATGAGGAATGTACCTGGCGGTGCGCCATCCGACGGCGCATGTAACCCCGCAGAAAACGAATGAACCAAAGTCCGATAATCAAAACGATAATGCCTATCAGTAATTTGGGGCCACGTGTGGCTAACCATAAATAAGCTGCATTATACAGTAAATGAATGTCCATGTAAACGGAAAAGAGCTGTTAAGATATAAGTGTTGCTAAAAGCTCCGGACCTTTAAGTACTACCCACTCGAATATCCGGGATTGCAAATATCTTTTTCTTTGGGTATTTTTTTTCATCTCGTTCACATTTTATCAAATGCTATGCCTTTTATCTGAGGGATAGTGTAAAAAGCCTGCATCGACCTATGAAATGACAGAAACACTACAAAAGCTTAACATAGAGGCTTTAGTGTTAAGTTTTATACCGTTTGCAGAAGTAGTTTATTTTGGACAAGTGTATACTCTGCTATGCTGTCAGGGGATTACAGTAAGCTAATCGAGATGGTTTCTCACATTGTATAAAAGAATACCAGTCCTGTTCAACTATATCAATATAAGCGTTGGGCGTTGCGATTCCTTCCCTTTGGGAAGGGGGAGGAAGGGGTAATAGATGACATGACCCCTCCCTAACCCTCCCGTGGGGAGGGAATTTAAATTTCTTTTGACAGACGCAGGAGTTATAGTATAAGCTGCTTCCATCCTTCGCCGAAATACTTTACATTTATGATTAGATCGGCGCGAAGTTGTCCGTATCTTTGCAGGCTATGATTTCCAAACTCACTATCGATAAGATTATGGAAGCGACCGACATTGTAGAGGTAGTCGGTGAGTTTGTACAATTAAAAAAGCGCGGGGCTAATTATGTCGGTCTTTCGCCATTCGCTAATGAAAGAACGCCCTCTTTTACGGTTTCTCCGGCCAAGGGTATTTTTAAGGATTTTAGTTCGGGTAAAGGTGGTTCTGCCGTTACCTTTCTAATGGAGCTCGAAAAGTTTACCTACCCCGAAGCGTTAAAATGGCTGGCGAAAAAGTACGGCATCGAGATAGAGGAAACCGAGGAAAACCGCGAGGATAAAGAAGCCGAGAACCGCCGTGAAAGCCTGATGATTGTAACGGGCTACGCGGCTAAGTTTTTCCAGGAAAGTTTGTGGGATACTGAGGAAGGGAAAAACATCGGCCTGAGCTATTTTAAAGAGCGCGGCTTCAGTAACGATATCATTAAAAAATTTGAGTTGGGTTATTCGCCCGACCAATGGGAGGCATTCTCGTCCGCAGCGGAAAAGGCAGGTTATCAGCCCGAATTTATGCTCGAAAGTGGTCTTTCGGTAAAGCGTGAAAACGGCACGCTGTATGATCGCTACCGTGGCCGGGTGATGTTCCCCATCCATAGCTTTACCGGTAGGGTGATTGCCTTCGGTGGACGTACGCTGAAGAGCGATAAGAACGTGCCTAAATACGTTAACTCGCCCGAGTCTGAGATCTATCACAAATCCAACGTTCTTTACGGCTTATTCTTTGCCAAAAAAGCCATCCGCGATTTTGATAACTGTTACCTGGTAGAGGGTTACGCAGATGTACTTTCGGTATTTCAGGCCGGGATAGAAAACGTGGTAGCCTCATCGGGTACCTCACTTACGGTGGAGCAGATCCGTTTGATTGGCCGTTTAACCAAAAACATCACCATACTTTATGATGGCGATGCGGCGGGGATCAAAGCGTCGCTGCGCGGGCTGGACCTGATCCTGGAAGAGGGCCTGAACGTAAAGGTAGTTTCTTTCCCGGACGGGCACGACCCGGACTCGTATGTGCGCCAGGTGGGCAGTACAGCCTTTAAACAACACATCGAACAAAATCGCCAGGACTTCATCTTATATAAAACCAACATCCTGCTAAAGGATGCCGGTACTGACCCTATTCGCCGGGCAGAGGTAATTCGCGAAGTGGTAGAAAGCATTGCTAAGATCCCGGATTCTATTAAGGCTTCGGTGTTCATCCGCGAGTGTAGCCACCAGATGCAGATTGAGGAGCGGGTGCTGCTTACCGAGCTGAATAAAATGCGGCTCAACAAAAGCAAAAAGAAGGGCGAACAACCAGAACCATCCAACTTTTTCCCGGAACAACCTCCTGAAGATCTTTTTGCTGATAATCCTGCCCCTGCTAATAATATCTCAAAAGCTTTATACAAAGAGCGCGAGGTGGTAAGGGTGCTGTTACTGTACGGTAACCGCATGATCGACTGGGACGGCATTGCCAATACCTATATTGGGCCGTTCATGATTGCCGAGATGAGCGACGTTACTTTTGAAGAGCCGGTTTGCAAGCAGTTTGTAGATATTTACCGCGAACAGGTAGAGAACGGCGTTTTGCCCGAAGATCAGTTTTTTATCCATCATGAGGATAAACAAATAGTAGACCTTGCGGTGGATTTGCTTTCGACCAAATACGCTTTAAGCGAAAACTGGTACGATATGCACCACATCCTGGTATCAGACGAGCAGCAGAATATGCGCGGAACCGTACTGGGGGCTATTTTCCACTTAAAAATGCAAAAGGTAGGCAAAATGTTGGAAGAACTTCGTAAAGAATTACAGGAGACTACCGTACCCGAAGACCAGGAAATATTGATGACCCGGTACATGCACCTGAAAAAAGTAGAGAAGCATATCTCAGATTATCTTGGCTCGGTAATCATTAAATAAATGGCGCAGCACCTGGATACCGGCCGCCGCGGCGAATTACTTGCCAAAAATCATTTATTAAGCCAGGGTTACGAGATCTTAGACGAGAACTGGACGCACGGCAAAGCCGAGATAGATTTAATTGCATATAAAGATAGTGTGATTATATTTACCGAGGTAAAAACGCGTACCGGCACCGGATTTGGCGAACCTGAGGATTTTGTGGATAACAGGAAGCAAAAACTGCTTGTCGATGCTGCGGATGAGTATATTTACCTAATGAACCACCAGGGTGAAGTGCGGTTTGATATTATATCCGTGCTGATCAAAGGTGATCATTATACATTAAAACATATAGAAGACGCATTCTGGCCGCAAGGCTGATAAATATTTCATGAAAACTAAAGGCATCTACCTCTTACTCGCAGCGCTGATTGTTCTGTATAGCTGCGGCAACCACCAGGAACAAACCACCAGTGACAATATTACTTTAACACCCGATGCCGGTACTACAGTGCGTTCCGGAGAAGCGGTACCGGTTAAAGTATCAGCCGGTGATATCAAGCCGGATTCGGTAGTGTACCTGCTGGATTCTACACGGGTAGGCGTACAGAAGGACCTATCTGCCTTCAGCTTAAAAACGGATAGTGTAAAGTTGGGTGTACGGATCATTACAGCAAAGGTTTACCAGGGTGGCAAGAGTAACGAGGGATCTACCAATGTGGTTATCGTGGCTGCCAAAGCACCCGAAGTGCTGACTTATAAAATTGAAAAGAGCTTCCCGCATGATACAAGTTCCTTCACTGAAGGATTGGAATACCACGATGGTTATTTCTACGAGAGTGATGGCGGGTATGCGGGTTCTTCTGAGGGGAATTCAAGTTTACGTAAAGTTGACCCTGCTACAGGAAAGGCAGTGCTGAAAACTGACGTAGATCCGAAAGTTTTTGCAGAAGGTATCACCGTGATCGACGGTAAAGTAATCCAACTAACCTATCACGAAAAGGTAGGCTATACCTACGATGCTAAAACCCTGAAACGGTTAAGTACTTTTCCATTCAATGCGGCAGCGCAGGGTTGGGGTTTATGTAACGACGGAAAGCAGCTATATGCCACCTTTGCAGAAAGCGATGCCGGCGGTACCAACCAGATCTTAATCCTCGATAAGAATACTTATCAGCGCAAAGGTGTTATTGATGTTTATGATGATAAAGGCCCGGTAACCAACCTTAACGAACTGGAATATATAAACGGGATGTTATATGCCAACGTTTGGCAAACGGATACCATTGTGGTTATTGACCCCAAAACAGGCGCGGTGCAGCAAAGGATAGATCTGGGTACATTGTACCCAGCAGACCAGCGCGCACCTAATGCAGACGTACTGAACGGTATTGCCTATGATAAAGCAGGCAACCGGATTTTTATCACCGGGAAAAAATGGCCGAAGCTATACCAGGTGAAGTTTGTAAAACCTGCAGCGTAGTTTAGTCCAGGTATTTTTTATACACGGGTCTATAGCCTAACAAATAAGCGATAGGGCTAAGTAAAGAAAATACTAAGGTTTGGATAAATGCTGGTGCTTTTGAAAACCGCAGTACTTCAGAAAAATGGCGTGCCGTTAATGCAAATTGCCAGATATTCGGAATACCGCTTGCTTTTGTTTTACCGTCTGCCGCCAGGCCGGTAATGGTTTCCAGCAAATGCTCTGTATTTAAAGCAGGTTGTACAATCCAGCTTACTATCGTTTTATTTTCAGAACTGTTCCACAAGGCATGTTCCTGGTTCATGGGAATATGCATGCGTTCACCTTCTTTTAGTTTTCTGATCCTTCCGTTGATCCTGACGGTTAGCTCGCCGCTGATCACGGTGAAATCTTCCGTCTGGTGCGGGTGATAATGCGGCAACGGTTCTGCCGACTTTGCAGCATAGACAGTTTCCATTTCCAGTAGTTCGCCACTGGTACTCTTCGCAGTTTTGATGAACCTGATCTGCTGCCCCGTTTTCGGATTAGTGATGATCTTATTTCTAACGGCCATGTGGTATAGGTTTTACCTTTTAGACGTAGAAAGGGGTAATTTTGATACAAAAAAATGATAAAATTTTCGAATAATTTTCGGGGGGCTAATAGCCGTTATTATCCCCGAAATTATAATAAGTAAGGGTAGGCGCATGTTCGCCTTGTGTTACTTTGTGCCACTTATCCAGCTTGTTGTTTACAAAGTATAAATAATAGCTTACCACATTATCGGTATATTCCAAAACTTCTACATCGGCATCGGGATTAGTAAAATGTCTGGAAGCAACAATATTCACCGGTTTCTTTTGTAGCGCGGCTTGCACTTCTGCTTTTGACATTCCGGTATGCACCTTTGTAAGGTCGACCTTGCGGAGCGTACTGCAGGCCGCAAATAAAATAACCGTCAGGATAAGGGCAATGGGTTTGAATAAAGTTTTCATGGTTGAAGTTTAAGGTTTATTATTAGAGTAGCTGTTAAACTAATAGTTTAACGTACGAAAGTAAAAAAGGGGATACATTTATATCCCCGTCGTTATAAAAAATAAGTTATAAGATTGCTGCCGGTTTATCTCCAGGCTTTGTACTGATTGATCAGCCCGTTGGTAGATGAATCATGTGAAGTAACCTGGTCGCCGGTTCTTAGTTCCGGAAGGATTTTTCCCGCCAGTTGTTTGCCCAGTTCAACGCCCCACTGGTCGAAGCTGTAAATGTTCCAGATAATGCCCTGGGTAAATATTTTGTGCTCGTAAAAAGCAATTAACGAACCGAGCGTTTCTGGTGTGATCTTTTTCACCAAGATGGAATTGGTCGGGCGGTTACCGTCGAATACCTTAAATGGTGCAAGTTTTTCTATTTCCTGTTCAGATTTTCCTGCGGCTTTCAGCTCTGCCGCTGCTTCTTCGTAGCTTTTACCATTCATCAGCGCTTCAGTCTGCGCAAAGAAGTTGCTGAGCAGTAAAGTATGGTGCTCGCCGATCGGGTTATGTGATTGCGCCGGTGCAATAAAATCGCAAGGGATTAGCTTGGTGCCCTGGTGAATCAACTGGTAAAAAGCATGCTGCCCGTTAGTGCCTGGTTCACCCCAGATGATCGGGCCGGTCTGATAGTCTACGTGCTCGCCGTTACGGGCAACAGACTTACCGTTGCTTTCCATATCGCCCTGCTGAAAATAGGCCGCAAAGCGGTGCATATACTGATCGTAAGGTAAAATGGCCTGGGTTTCTGCTTCAAAGAAGTTGTTGTACCAGATACCAATCAGCCCCATAATTACCGGGATGTTCTCTTCAAAAGGTGTGGTTTTGAAATGCTGATCTGCCTCATGTGCGCCTGCCAGCAGCTTTTGGAAATTATCAAACCCGATACCCAGTGCAATAGATAAGCCGATGGCACTCCACAAAGAATAGCGGCCGCCCACCCAGTCCCAGAACTCGAACATGTTGGCGGTATCAATACCAAATTCAGACACACCTTTACTGTTGGTGGAAAGGGCGGCAAAGTGCTTGGCGATATCTGCTTCCTTCGCGCCGCTGTCTAAAAACCATTGGCGTACGGTGTGGGCATTGGCCATGGTTTCTTGCGTGGTGAAGGTTTTAGAGGCGATCAGGAAAAGTGTAGTTTCCGGATTAATGGTTTTAAGAGTTTCGGCGATGTGCGTACCATCTACGTTTGATACAAAATGCAGGTTCAAACGGGTTTTGTAAGCCTTAAGCGCTTCGGTCACCATCACCGGGCCAAGGTCAGACCCGCCGATACCAATATTCACTACATCCGTAATTTCTTTGCCGGTATAGCCTTTCCAGTTACCGCTGATCACATCATCAGAAAATTGCTTCATGTGATCCAGTACGGCATTCACTTCAGGCATTACATCTTTACCATCTACATAAACCGGTGTATTGCTTTGGTTACGCAGGGCAGTATGCAGCACAGCGCGGTTTTCGGTAACGTTGATAGCTTCACCGGCAAACATAGCCCCAATAGCTTTATCTAATTCACACTCATGTGCCAGCTGAACCAGCAAGGCAACTGTCTTTTCGTCTATGCGGTTTTTTGAATAATCGAACAGAATGTCTTTAAACTGTACAGAGAATTTTTCAAAACGTCCTTCGTCTGCTTTAAAAAGATCAGCAAGATGTTGCGAAGTAAGCTCTATGAAATGGTCTGTAAGATAATTATAGGCTTTTGTAGTGGTAAAATTAATGTTTGGCAGCATGATTGTAGTGTTTTGACCAAAAGTAACAAGTTACGGGTTAAAGAATTGTTTTTACCTCAAAAAATTACAGTAAGATTTCTCTTCTCACATAGTGTAAATTCTACATTAACCATTGAGGATAGTGTAAAAATAACACAAAAAAATTGACAATATTTCAACAAAAATGAAATATTATTTATAAAATGAAAACAAATAGGTATTACATTTGTCTTTATACCACCCCTTTGCCGAAGGTTGTTGCCTAAAGCAAAAGGGATTCTAAGCTAATTACCATTAAATTCTGAATATTATGTTTGAGAACCTGTTTATGCTTGTTAAAAGCAACGCCGGCGAAGCCGTTATCCAAAATCCCGTTATCCCTGCAGGGCAAAGTGAAGCTGTGATCAATGATGCGTCAAGCGCTATTATTGAAGTGCTGAAAAAGCAGTTAGACAATGGACGTATTAAAGACTTGATCCGTTTCTTTAAGTTTATGGACGTGAAGAACAACGAACTGGTAACCAGTATGATCAACCGCTTTGCCAATAAGTTGAACAAGTATTATAACATCGATCCGAAGTCGGCCTTCAATGCGTCGAGCTTATTGATCGTCCCGGTGATCGAACAGATGGCAAAACTTTCTAAAAGTACTGCCGAAAGTGAATTTACTATCAACCGGTTTTTATCCAAGTTGAGCGGCGGAAATGATTTCAGTACCCTTGTAGACAGCTACATGGCCGCCTGATCAGCCGTCCGCATAATATTTCAGAAGGGCTTGCCTCGTGAGGCGGGCCTTTTTTGTTTTGAAGGTGACAACCTCCCCTAACCCTCTCCCGAAGGAGCGGGAACTGATAGTGGCTGCTACTTATAACTTTCTACTTTAAACTTTTACGCACTTCATCTTTCATCTTCAAAAACTATCTTTGCTTCATGACTAAAGAACAGATTCAGGATTTAAGGGATAGAACAGCTTCCCTGAGGAGGCATCTTTGACATCGATAAGAAACTCGATGAACTGCAAAAAGAACAGGAAATAACCATAGCCCCCAACTTTTGGGACCACCCCAAAGAAGCGGAGAAGGTATTGGCGTCTATCAAAGCCAAAAAGGTGTGGACCGATGCTTACCAGAAGGTACAAGCGATTATAGAAGATACCGGCGTTTTATTTGAATTTTATCAAAGCGGCGACGCCAGCGAAGCAGAAATGCAAGAGCAGTTTAACATGGCCACAAAGGCAATGGAAGAACTGGAGTTTAAAAACATGCTTTCTGCCGAAGAAGATCAGCTGAATGCGGTGCTGCAGATCACCGCCGGTGCCGGTGGCACAGAAAGCTGCGACTGGGCCAGCATGCTGATGCGGATGTACATTATGTGGGGCGAGAAGAACGGCTACAAGGTGTCTGAACAGGATTACCAGGAAGGCGACGTTGCCGGCATTAAAACCGTTACGCTGCAAATAGAAGGCGAATTTGCTTATGGTTATTTAAAGGGCGAGAACGGCGTTCACCGCCTGGTGCGTGTTTCTCCGTTTGATGCTAATGCGAAACGACATACTTCGTTTGCTTCGGTTTATGTGTATCCGCTGGTGGATGATACCATCGAGATAGAAGTGAACCCGGCCGATATTGAGTTTGAAACCTTCCGCTCCGGTGGTGCAGGTGGGCAGAACGTAAACAAGGTGGAAACTGCTGTACGACTATACCACAAACCTTCTGGTATTATCATCAAAAACCAGGAGTCGCGCTCGCAACTGCAGAATAAGGAGAACGCCATCCGCTTGCTGAAATCGCAATTGTATGAGATCGAGATGCGTAAGCGTATGGAAACAACCAATGCCATTGAAGGTGCGAAGAAGAAGATTGAGTGGGGTTCGCAGATCCGCAACTATGTATTGCATCCGTACAAGCTGGTGAAAGACCTGCGTACCGATTACGAAACTTCTAACGCGCAAGCGGTGCTGGATGGTGAACTGGACGAATTCCTGAAAGCCTACCTGATGGAATTCGGCGGCGGAAGAGGATAAGATATGAGCAGGAAGTCTATAATAATATGTGGTTCATATGTCGTTTCCATAATTGCCATCGTGGTTTTTAATACGGATAAAGAATTTAAAAGTGGCCCTTGTACGCCTAATTTAGACTTCCTGAGTTTTTTTCTTTTTGGTATAGTTTCAACAATAGCACTAGTAATAAGTGCGGTTAGATTTATAACGGGAAGAAAAAATAATGCCTTATTATTTATTAATGCATCTGCAGCAGTTGGTTGGTGGGGATTTATTTTTATAGAGAGTTTCATCAGTAAAAGCTAAAAATTGGTAATCAAATTAAAGCGTACGGTACAAATTACTTTGCTTGCCTATGTAGTGGCTTTGCTAACTATAATAATTTGTAACCTTTTTAAGTTTACCCACGGGATTGTTGATGAATTAGCCTCATTTTTGGTGTTAATATGGGGGTTGTTTTCAACTATAGCTACGTTGATCTATCTTTTTCGGGCCTTTAATGGGATGGAAGATCGTGTAATGATTTTGGTAAATGGCATTGCTGCGGGTATCTTTTGGGTAAGTTTTTTTATTATGGTTAAAGGCATCAATTGTTAATTTTCTAGTACTTTTTTACTTTGAAAAATCACTATTAAACCTGTTAAGCGATGAAAAAGTTTCTTTTTGCTTTCTTGTTGTTAATACAAGCTTTAAACTTAGCAGCGCAATCGCGAGCAGAAAAAGCGATTGATCTTTACCCTGATGGTGTTCCTAACAGCAAAACTGCACCTGCCACTTACCAGGAGAAACACGCTAAGGGCGATTGGATCACGATGGTTACCAAACCTCAGATTACGCCTTATTTGCCCGAAGAGGGAAAAGCTAACGGTGCGGCAGTGCTGGTTTTCCCAGGTGGTGCGTACGCAGGGTTGGCTAACGACCATGAAGGTGCGCAGGTTGCCCAAAAGTTTGCCGAAACAGGTGTAACTGCTTTTCTGGTTAAATACCGTTTGCCGTCTGATGAAATTATGGCAGATAAGCGCATCGGTCCGCTACAGGATGCCCAGCGCGCCTTACAATTTGTGAGGCAAAATGCTGCTAAGTATCACATCGATCCCAATAAAGTTGGTATCATCGGCTTCTCGGCAGGGGGACACCTGGTTACTACTACGGCAACTCATTTTAATAAGGCTTTTATTGCCAACCCGGATCAGGTAAACCTTCGTCCCGATTTTCTGATTGCCATCTATCCGGTGGTATCCCTGGGCGAGTACAGGCATGCAGGCTCGCGCGATAATCTTTTGGGCAAGAACCCTGCACAAGAGCAGATCGACTACTTTTCGAACGAAAAGCAAGTGACAAAGGATACCCCGCCAACCTTCCTTGTGCATGCACAGGACGATGATGTGGTACCGGTACAAAACTCGCTGCTGTTCTACGATGCACTCCTGAAAAATGGTGTTAAAGCCGAAATGCACATCTACCAGGCGGGCGGCCACGGCTTTGGGTTGCATAATGCTAAAGAGCCCGAAGATTGGTTCGAAGACTTAAAAGCATGGATGAAGCTGAATGGCTGGGTGAAATAAAACATTTGATAATTTTCGATCATGTCATGATAGGCTTGTCGACCTGTCCCGAACTAGTTTCGGGGAGTATCTGTACATTTTTCATGTTACTTTACCCTTCGACAAGCTCAGGGTGACAAATCTTAGTTTTGCTATAATCGCACGCTCAATCCCAACGATTTAATCGTTTTTCTTTTGAAGCACGCATTACATGCGTGCGCTAGAGGGAGTGTCATGCTGATGCTCTCAAAGCATGAGCGCTGGGCAGTTAGAGGTTGTGGCGATACAAATACGATCATACGGAGAGCGACAAAAGGCTTGCTAGTTTATATTACAAGGTGAAGATTGCCGCGTCTCCCGATAGCCATTGGGCTCGTCGCAATAGTAAAGGTCAGCTAATTCGGTTACCAAGTTAGCTAACCTTTACAGCAATGACGACAGGTTTTAAATCTGAATAGGTCATCCCAGGAGCTTGCGAAGGCCTGAATCTTTAAAGAAATACAACATCACTGTGCCATCTGACCCTGACTTAAAAGTCAGAAAACCGATGGCCGGCCCGGTAAATGTGGCGAACTGGTTTTTGCCAGCCAGCCAAAGCCACCGATTTTAAACAAAAAAAGCCGACTATTCGCCGACTTTTTGTATCAAATAACATCACGAGATTATTCCGTTTTAGCGGCAGCTTCTTTCGGCGATGCTGCTTTGTCTTTTACAGGCTGTCCGTCGCGGATCTCGTCAGTCGCTTGTGTTACAATTTTGTCACCCTTGTTTAAACCGGCGCCGAAAATTTCCATCTGGTCTCCCGCTGCTAAACCTTTCTTTACCTCTACCCAGCGGGCATGGTGGCTATTATCAACCTTAACTACAAAAACCTTTTCGGTAGAACTTACCACGGCTGTTTTAGGCACAATAAAGGCGCTGTCGCGAGAAGGTAGCGGCACATGCACTTCTGCATACATACCCGGTAAAAGCTTCTTTTCAGGATTATAAACATCCATTTCCAATCGCTCTGCACGCAATTTATTATCCAGGGCTCCAGCCAAACGACTTACTTTAGCTTTAAAAGTTTGGTTTTGTAATGAACGTACAGTGAACTCAACCTCGTCGCGGTTACTTAATCCGCCGGTATAGGCTTCCGGGATAGATACGATCAGGCGGAGCCTGCGCTGCTGTTGTAGTACTAACAATGGCAATTCAGACCCTTTTCCAGAAGGGCCGACATAAGCACCCACGTTTACATTTCTGGCGCTGATCACACCATCAAACGGCGCTCGAATCTCTAAATAACCCAGGTTGGCAGACACCTGTTTGTAGTATGATTTTGCAGCTTCCACATTTGCCAGATCTGCACCTTTACGCGCCGACGCCTGGTCAAGATCGTTCTGGGCAATGGTACCCGGCGTTTTGCTGGTATTCTCCAGACGGTCGTAATTAGCTTTGCTTGCCATGTAGATAGCTTGCTGCTGTGCAATCCGTGCTTTAGCCTCTGCCAGTTGTGAGTTTACTTCGGGCGCTTCTAACGTTAAAAGCAACTGCCCTTTGTGCACCTCGCTACCCACATCAACCAATAGCTTTTTTACATAGCTGTTAGTTTTGGCGTAAAGGTCTACCTGTTGGTAAGGCGCCAATTCCCCGGGTACCTGAATGCTCGACGTCAGTTTACCTTTCGCTAAAGAAATGGTTTCTACAGGCGGTGTCTCAACGGCAGCTTCCTGCTGTTCCTCTTGCTTTTCTTCCTCTTTTTCGGCTTTGTTACTTCCGCAGCCGGCGGCAACCAATGCAGTAAAGCTTATTAGAACAAGTGCTTTTACCACTGAAGCTTTTTTAAATATGATAGTTTTCATTGCTCTTTTATCTCGCTTAATGTTTTCCGGTGTTTAATTTAAGTCGCGCTTCTCCTTCTTCGTGTGTCCGCGGCACATAAAACTTACTTTCGCTGTCCTCTGGATCCAGTGAAACAGACTCTGTAGAGGTATTGCCTTGTACCCAGGCAAAAACCAGCGGCAGGATCAGTAAGGCAGCAAAAGTTGAGGCTAACAAACCGCCGATCACCGCGCGGCCTAATGGCGATGTCTGGTCGCCGCCTTCGCCTAAGCCGGAAGCCATCGGGATCATCCCCACCATCATTGCCAAACTGGTCATCAGGATCGGTCTTAAACGCAGTGCAGCAGCTTCACGCGCAGCCTGCAAGGCATTTCCGCTATATTTTCGCAGCTCCTCTGCGTTAGAGATCAGCAATACGGAGTTAGAAATGGATACCCCTACAGACATGATCATACCCATGTACGACTGCAAATTGAGTGTCGAACCGGTGACCTTCACCAACAACATAGAGCCGAACAATACTGCTGGCACCGTAGAAAGCACCACCAGCGACACTTTGAACGACTGGAAATTGGCGGTCAGCATCAGGAAGATTACAATTACTGCAACTAATAAACCATTTTGCAAACTACCCAGCGTATCATCCAGCGTTTGAGTTAAGCCGCGCGGGGTGATGGTTAGTCCGCGTGGTAGTTTACCAAGCGATTTCAGCGCTTTCTGCACATCGTCCGAAGCACTGCCCAAATCCTTCTTGTTAATATTAGCTGTCACGGTCAGCATCGGGATAGCACCAATGTCATCATTCTCGCCAAAGGTTGTACCGGTTTTAATATCAGCCACATCACCCAAAACCGGGCGCGGCTGGTTACTCATTACCGGTATCTCGCGGATACTATTCATGCTGGACATCTGGTATTCCGGCACCTGCACTTGCACGTTATAGCTCAAACCTACTTTTTCATCCAGCCAAACGTTCTTGTCTGTAAACCTTGAAGAAGAAGTGGAAGTCGTCAGCGAACGCGAAATATCCGTAACGCCGATACCTAATTGTGCGGCGCGCACCCTATCGATATTGATATTGATAGACGGGTAATGGATCGCCTGGCCAATCTGCACATCGCGCAGGTAATCTATCTGTTTCAGTTTCTCCAGTACCTTATAAGCGTACTGCACGTTCTGCTTTTTATTCTTGCTGGATATGGCAACTTCTACCGGGGTTGGCGAACCCTGGCTTAATATTTTATCTGTCAGCTCGATAGGCTCGAAAGAAAGCGTCACCTGCGGAAGCTCCTTCCTGATCCTTGCCCTGAACTTTTCTTTAAAGTCGTCCAGGTTTACTTTATAATCTTCGGCCAGGTTCACCTGCATTACCGCCTCGTGCGGGCCAGCCATAAATAAATAGATGGGGCTGGTAGAGAACTGCGAAGGGTGCTGCCCTACAAAACACGAAGTTACCTGCACATTGCCCGGACCAACCATTTTGTTCAGCACCTGTAGCGCTTTGATGGTAGTAGCCTCTGTCCGTTCCAACCGAGTACCATCCGGCAGACGCAACCTTACCTGGAAAGTGCCGGAGTTTACCTTCGGTAACACATCGCGTCCGGTGATAGTGAGCAGTAAAAATGCCAGTCCTAAAGCCGCTACCACATAAACAACAGAGATCAGTTTACGCCGTTGCAGCATCCGGTCCATCAGCTTCAGGTAACGAACCCTGAACTTATCAAATTTACTTTCCGGCTTTTCGGCATGCTCCATGGCCTGCTTAATGGCACGTTCTTTTTGTGCGGCATCGTCGCCTTCATCTTCCATGGCATAACCGTCAGCGTGGCTATGGTCTTCATGCTCGTTCTTCATGATCCAGTTTGCCATAACCGGCACAAAGGTTTGCGCCAGCAGGTAAGAGGTGATCATGGAGAAACCGATAGCCAATGCCAGCGGCAGGAACAGCGCACCGGGGATACCCTTCATGGTAAATGCCGGGGCAAACACCGCCAGGATACAGAATAGGATCAGCAACTTCGGAAAGGCAATTTCCTTACAGGCATCCCAAATGGCCAGGGCCTTGGGCTTGCCCATATCAAAGTGCTGGTGAATATTTTCTATAGTTACCGTCGATTCATCTACCAGGATACCAATAGCCAGTGAAAGGCCGCTCAGTGTCATGATATTAATGGTTTGCTTGAACAGGTAGAGGAATAGGATACCCGAGATGATGGACGTCGGGATGGTCAAAATCACGATCAGTGCCCCTCTGCGGTCGCCAAGGAACAGCAACACCATCAAACCGGTAAGGATCGCACCGATAGCACCTTCTTCTGCCAAACTCTTTACTGCGTTGATTACGTAAACAGATTGATCGAACACATAAGAAAGCTTTACATCATCTGGCAGAAGGCTTTGAAAGCGTGGGATAGATTTCTTTAGGTTTTGAACCACTTCCCAGGTAGAAGCATCTGCAGATTTGGTGATGGGCAGGTAAACCGAACGCTTACCATTTACCAGTGCATAACTGCTGGTAATATCGGCACCGTCTTCAACCGTGGCCACATCACGAAGGAATAAGGTTTGGATACCATTACGATAGATGGGAATATCGCCAAATTCTGGAATTTTTTTGATTGACGTGTTGGCTGGCGTAACGTAATTGAGGTCGCCGATGCGTACGTTACCTGCAGGGGTGTTCTGGTTATTCTCGCGGATGGCGGCCACAATCTGGTCAGGCGTCAGATTGTGTGAGCGAAGTAACTCGGGGTCTACTTTAACAACAACCGTACGGGTATTACCACCGAATGGCGCCGGGGAAACCAAGCCCGGGACAGACGTAAACGACGAACGCACATAAATATTCGCCAGATCGAGCAGTTGGTTATTCGTTCGTTTCGGACTGCTTAATACTAATTGCCCCACGGGAAGCGTAGAAGCATCAAACCGCAGGATGAAGGGCGGCTGGGTACCGGGCGGAAAAATCGCCTGGGCCCGGTTGGTATAGGCCGTCACCTCCGCGGCGGCCTGTGCCATATTCGTTCCTTCGTAAAAAGTCAGCTTCATCAGCGTTAAACCCGAAATGTTACGCGTCTCGATGCTTTTTACACCGGAAACGTAGAGCAACAGGTTAACATATTGCTTACCGAAGTAAGATTCCATCTGGTCTGCAGTGTAACCACCAAAAGGGTGGGAAATATAGATCACCGGCAGGTTCAGGTCTGGAAAAATATCTATTTTAATATTGCGTACCGCGTTAACACCAAAGAAAAACAAACCAGCTACCAGTACCAGTACGGTTATTGGTTTTCTTAACGCGCCTTTAATTAATCCCATCTTAGCTGTGTTTGATTATAAGTTATTGATAAAAATACCGAAATCGCCGGTGGCGGCAGCTTTGTAAAGCACGGCCTGCCAAACGTTATTAAAGGCAATATCGCGGTCTATCTGGGCACGGTTTAAACTATACAGCGCCTGCGTAAGATCAACAATACTGGATAGGCCATTCTTATATAGCGTGCTTTTCTGGATGTAGGCATCATTAGCAGCCTTCACTTCTACCGGCGCTTCGCGGTAGTTTCGCAAGGCGGTTGAGATACGGCTTTCAGCCAAAATCTCCTGATCCTGCAAACGCTGGCTTACCAGGTCATAATCATTCTGATACTGTAGCGAAGTAAATTTCTGCGACTGCACCTGGTGATGCACCCGGAATACGCTGGTGAAGTTCCAGACCATACCCACGCCCAACAGGTAGTTGAAACGGGTAGGATCAACACCTGAACCGTAGCTGCTGGTATAATCATTCGGGTCGATGTTTACATCGTTCTTAAAACCTGATCCCCTGCCCTGGTACACACCAAAAAAGCTGAAGGTGGGATAAGCAAGGCGGCTGTAATACTTGGCCTGCTGGTCGCTAACGGCAACGCGGTTATGGTAGAATTGAAGAACCGGGTGGGCATCAAGCGGCGCGGCGGCTTGGGGATCGGTATTGGCCGGCACGTTAGTTACAAACAGGCTGTCTAATGCATAATTCTGTGGCGGCGTACCCAGATACTGCGCCAGCTGGTTACTTTGATCCTGCTCATTTTGCTGTGCATTCGTCAATGCGATGCGTGCTGCAGAAACCTCGGCATTTGCCAGCGAAGAATCAACGCCAGGGTTTAGGCCGTTCTTAACACGGGCAACTACCACACGCCTGATCTCTAATGATCTGTTCAGATTATCCTGCTGCGATTTTACCAAACGCTGTGCAGCAAGTAAATTCAGATAGGCAGCAGAGAGGCGTACCTTATGCTGAAAAAGTTCCTGGGTAAGATCCGTCTGGTTCAGGTTCACATAGCTTTTCTGAACGTTGATCTTTTCCTTTGACCTACCGAAGGTAAAAAAGTCCCAGTTGACATTGGTGAGGTAAAGGGCGCCAAAAGCGGCATTCCAGTTCTGGTTGGGCTGTGCCGGGCCAGAAGAGGCCACACTTAAACCGCGGTAACCAAACAGCGGGCCGTTGGTGCCGTTAATTGTACCGTAATCCTGCTGTGCAGAAAAATTAACATCGGGAAGATACTCTGTCCGCGCTTCTTTCAACGCGGATTTAGAGGCATTCAGCTGATTGTTCTTTGCTTTTATTGCCGGATAATTTTCCAACCCTATCCTTAGCGCATCCTTTAATGTTAATGTTTGCTGGGCATAACTATCAACGGAGAAGACAAAAACAAAAAGCCCTGCCAGGGCAATACGTTTTCTTAACATGGGGTATTCATAAGAGATGGTGCAAATGTACAGTTTACACTAAGATGCTATTGTAATAAACTTGTTTCTTTTATGTGAAATTTACAATCTTAATGTCATTAAAAAGCATCAATAGCATATTTATCAAGACAATTTCGTAAAAAATGCAAATATGTTATTAATACATACGATTAAGACAGGAAATTTAATCACCCCACTATAGCGAGTCTACAGTAACTAAAGAACTTCAAATAGAAAGAATAAAACGAATAACCCTAACCATCAAGGACTATATAATAACTTTGCAGCATTAGATTTCCGAAATTTTAATTTTCGTATTGCCGTCCTAACTTGTAGTAAATTGTGGCACCTATGAACTTAAAAAACTCATTCCTAAAATTTTTAACCTTTACAGTTTTTTTCTGGTTTACGTCGTAAAGCAATTTCGTCCTTTTCTTTTCTAAAAATGGTTCTATAACTTTTTGTAATTTCTTCTTACTCTTTTCAGAATATTTGAGATTACCAAGCATTGAAACAGATCGAAAATAAAGTAATACCGGATGACCATCAATAAACGTATAATATTGAGGATAAACACCATCGTCTGTATCATGATTAAAACTCGAAGCCTGTGATAAAACGGCATAGCGGAGGAGGGTATCGTTTTTATGGTAATCCGCTATTTGAACTGTCACGTAACCCAAACCCTTTTTAAAGAAATGAAATTCATCACCTCCTTTTTTTTGCTCCTCAATAAAGTTTGTTATGTTTTTTGTAAAAGTAGAATCCTTGATATTCAATTCCTGGATATCGACATTCAATCTTTGAGCTGATGTCGAGCTAAATAAGATCAATCCAATGACTATAACTAAAAGCTTTTTCATAATTAATGTATGGCTGAGCAAGTACTACTTAAATTACCGCTTGATATTACCCAGGGAGTGTTACGACCATTATTGAATTGACCAACAGCACCACAACCGATTATGTAATGATTGAGCATCGTAAACTTCGCTGCCAAAAGTTGATCACCCTGACTTAAGGTAAAATTGGTTATTCCATCGGTCCCATCCTGCAAACATGGGTTGTGGGTATGAACAGTGCCCTTAACAGGTATCCAATATTGATTCATTGAATGAATAATTCCAGGATAATTATAAGCAGGAAAGCCTAGATTGTCTGGATACGTGTAATATGCCTGTCCCTGATGAATTGCAAGCCCGCCAAAGCTTCCCCCCGCATAACCAACTTGGGCAACAAACATAAATTTATTATCCATAGTGATCAAACCAATTGCCTCAGCCTGGGCCTGTACACTTGAATTCCAAATAGCTTGTGCTCCAGTACAAATGTCTGGATATTCCCCCAAAGGCTTATTGCCGTTAATCCCATTCCATAAATTACCCGGAAAAGTATAACCAATATTATCAACTCCTATGGATCCACCGCTGCCTGGTTCGTGATCTCCCGATCCGGTACTTCCACTTCCTGTGCCTCCACCTCCGGAAGCCCCTCCGGAAGATCCTCCGGAAGATCCTCCGGAAAAACCTGGTCCAAATTCAACGTATTGACATTGCATGTGGTCATATCTCCATTCGGAGCAATAATTTATATCAGGTATACATACCCTAATGTACCAGTCATAGCAAATTAAGCCACCTCCATCTGTGCGTTTTGTAAGCCCTAAACTATTCGCATTTTTTACCTTTCCACTCTGCTGAGTTAAGATTCTACTTTGTGTTGAAACTTCCCGCTCTGTCCCTAAATAAACATCTGCAGTCCACTTCCCATCTAAATACCTTTTTCCTGTTAAGAAGTTATTGTTCAAGTCAAAGACCAAAACGCTACCAGTAAAATCTTTAAGGGTAAAATTCTCACTATTCACGGGTTTATCAGAATTTACTTCAACCCAGAAAGACTGATTGTCACCATATTCATACGTATAAATCAATAGTCTTCTGAAACCGAATTTCGAGATATGATAGATCGCTGTCCCGGAATCATAAGGTAAAAAAGTTAAAGTAATATTATTATTCTGTCTTTCGACTTTGGCTTTCGACCAGTTTGGAATACCTGGATCACCTCCTGCTTTTAGTCGAGCGATACTTAAATTGCCAAAGGTTTGAGCATCATGGCTTTTCTTTAATGTAATGTGAATAGAGTCATACCAAAGTTTGGCCTTTTGGATAGTCTCACTATCAGAAGCGTAGATTTGATTTATGCTATTGTCCCTTTTACAACTGGCAATAATAATTAATATGATGAAGAATAAATGCTTTTTCATTGTGACAGCAGGTTTGCGCTAAGATAACGAACTACATCAAACACCATATTACCGGTTGATTATCTTAATATAAATTTTCCAGAACCGCCAACTATATCAAACACTTCTTAACTAACTAAAAAGCCCCTTCCGGGGCTTTTAATTATTTCTTTTCGAACTGGTACATCGTGATGGACTTGTAGGTTTTGCCGGGTTGCAATTCTGTAGAAGGGAACTGCGGTTTGTTTGGCGAATCCGGGAAATGCTGTGTTTCCAGGCAGAATGCACTGCGGTGCGCATCCGGATGGCCGCCTTTCATCTTGAACGCTCCTTTCATGAAGTTACCGCTGTAGAACTGGATGCCAGGTTCGGTAGTGAACACTTTCATGATCAAACCGGTCTGGTCGCCAATAACAGTTACCACAGGCACAGAGGTATTCGGTTTATTCAGCACAAAGTTATGGTCATAACCCATACCATACTTAATTTGTGTATTGGTAGAATCGTTAATACGTTCGCCAATGCTTAAAGGCGCCCTAAAATCAAACGGAGTACCTTTAACGCTTTCAATTTTGCCGGTCGGGATCAATTTATCATCAACCGGGGTATAGCTATCTGCATTGATTTGCAGTACATGTTTCAGGATATCGCCGCTGCCCCAGCCGTTCAGGTTAAAGTAAGCATGGTTCGTAAGGTTCACTACCGTTGGTTTATCTGTGGTAGCTTCGTACTCAATCTCCAGGCTATTGTATTTGGTAACAGTATAAGTAACCTTTACATCCAGGTTACCAGGGAAACCTTCTTCCATATCCGGCGAGTGATATTTCAAGATCAGTTGGTGCTCATTCGGTTGCTCTGCATCCCAAACTTTTACATCAAAGCCGTGTTTACCGCCATGTAAAGTATTGGGGCCATTATTCGCAAAAAGGGGATAATCTTTCCCATTCAGCTTAAAATGGGCGTTACCGATACGGTTACCATAACGGCCGATCAATGCGCCATAGTAATTGCTTGCAGCTTCTTCGTAACCTTTTACACTATCAAATCCGGCAACAACATCAACGGTATCACCTTTCTGATCTTTCACCAGCAGGCTGACGATCCGGCCACCGTAATTGGTGATAGCGGCCTGCATGCCGTTTTTACCTTTCAGAACAAATAATTTAACTTTTTTACCGTCAACGGTCTGATCAAATCCGGATGAATCCGGCAGCAATTTGCTTGCAGCAATACTATCTGTCATTTTAGAATTATTTTTTGCAGTGTTATTACAGGACGACATTACCCCGCCGGCAGCAGCCAGCAAAAACAGGTATTTAAAAGCAGGCTTAACAAGTTGTTGGTACATGTTACAAGATGGTTTGGTTATTATTGGTTATTTATCGGCATGCCAATTTACAGTTTTAATTACAATTGGCACCATTATCGCTCAATGGCAATAAAAAAAACTGTATTTTATACAATTATGTAACACAGATGTTGACGGCTGTGTAAAAAAAACAGCCTGTTAATAAAAACTTCATACGTTGAAGCTACTTTTGTACGTTATTATGCCCGGAATGCACAAAACAATTAAAAAACGCAAAATTGCACTCGTTGCAATTGTTACCACGATGTTTTTTGCCGCTTATGCGCATCACCGTTTTGGCTCCAAACCTACGGGAACTGGCCATCTGTCAGACAGAGAACTTGACGAAATCTCCGGTATTGCGGCATCAGCCGTTAATCCCGATATCTTCTATGTACATAATGATAGCGGCGACAGCAGTCGTTTTTTTGCCATAGACGCGCAGGGCAACCTGAAAGAAACTTTCCGCTTTAAAGGAAACGAAGCAGGCCCATTGGGCGTAACGGATTGCGAGGATGTTGCCGTAGGCCCCGGACCGGTTAAAAACAAAAGTTATATCTACCTGGGTGATATCGGCGATAACAACAGTTCGAGAAAGCACCTAACTGTATACAGGTTTGCAGAACCTAAAGTTGAAAACGGAAAAACAACGGCTACCATTGCCGCTTCGAAATTATTTGTCAAGTATCCGGATGGTGCGCATGATGCGGAAACATTAATGGCCGACCCTTCTGATAAGCTATTGTACATCGTCACCAAACGCGAAGACTCCGTAGGCGTTTACAGCACGCCTTTAGTTTTTAAAGACGGCGATACCGTTACCTTAAAGAAAAATTGCCGCTTGCATTTTCAAGGGTTTAAATTACTGAAGTGGATTACCGCAGGAGACATCTCTGCGGATGGCAGCCAGATCTTATTAAAGAGCTATTCTAAAGTATATTACTGGAAACGTACACCAGGCATACCGGTTTGGAAGACCATGCAGAATAAGCCCGCCGAGCTTAATTACGAACAGGAAAAGCAAGGTGAAGCCATCGGTTTTACCCGCGATGGTAAATACTATTACACCACCAGCGAAGGTGTTTATGCGCCCATCTACCGCTATTCCATTTCAAATTGATCCGACCTTACAGAAGTGTTGACTGAAGATATATAAACGTCTATTCGCGATCTTATAATTAACATTTGCTTTACAGCTTCTTTTCATTAAAACCCATATCTTTAGAGATACGTTCATAACAATGAAAAAGAAATTATTAAGCACAACACTTATGCTTTGCCTGCTGGCACTGGGTGCCCTGGCCGTAGTTGCAGATCTGACAGGCAAATGGACCGGCCAGGTAAACTACGGCGGACAGCCCGTAGAACTTACTTATAACTTTAAGGTTGATGGTGAAAAACTCGGCGGCACGGTAGAATCGTCATACGGCCCGTCTGACATCAGCAACGGAAAAATCCAGGGGACTGATTTTAGCTTTGTTACTTCTGTACAAGGCATGGAAATTCCGCAAAGCGGAAAGTTTTATGGTGATTCTGTAGCGATTGACATCGACGTTAACGGACAGAAGCTGCACACCACCCTTACCCGGGCGAAATAAGACCTATAAAAGGCTACGATGAAGGCAGAAGTACTACGCTTCTGCCTTTTTTATTGCTGTAAATTTACCTGCCCGTTACAGCTTCAACCCCAACTGCTGTTTATTTTTGTACTAAATACAAATAGAATGAAAGTTGAAATATGGTCTGACGTGGCATGCCCTTTTTGCTACATCGGTAAAAGAAGATTTGAAGAGGGGTTAGCAGCATTTGCAAACCACAACGATATAGAAATAGAATGGAAGAGCTTCCAGCTGAACCCGACTTTAAAAACAGATACCACCATTAGCATACACCAGCACCTGGCAGAAGTGAAAGGCTGGCAGGAAAGCTATGCGAAACAATTAGCAGGGCAGGTAACAGATATGGCCGCAGAATGCGGGTTGGACTATTTTATGGATAATATTGTGGTAGCTAATACTTTTAATGCCCATCAATTTATTCAGTTTGCTAAAAGCCAAAACAAAGGCGATGCTGCAGAAGAAGCGCTGTTTAAGGCGTACTTTACGCTTGGTAAAAACATTGATGATCAAGAAACCTTGCTGGATATCGCCAGAGACCTCGATCTGGACGCCCAGGCCTTTGAGCAGCAATTAAGCGAAGGCGGACTGAAAGACAAAGTTCACGCCGATCTGCGCGAGGCTGACGAATTGGGAATTCACGCAGTGCCTTTTGTTGTATTAGACCGTAAATATGCCGTTTCCGGTGCGCAACCGGCAGCCGTGTTTACCGAGGCATTACAGCAGGCCTATGCCAACCAATTAGTCAATATTGGTAATGGCGACAGCTGTGATATCGAATCAGGAAATTGCTAAATACACTTATTTACAAGCCCCGCTCTTTGGAGCGGGGCTTGGAGGCAATCGTTTTTAATAATCTTTACAGTACCGGATTAGCCGCATATTCGGCCCATAATTCATCCAGCGATTTACCGGTTTGTTGCTGCCATACGTCACTGGTATAGGTATGTTCCCGCATTGATAGATGCAGTTTTTTCATACGCGCAAAATACAGGCTTAACATAACTTTTTAAAAATAACCTTAACTTTGCACCTTCATTCGGAAGTTTTTTCCGCCCGTTTATGATCAATACAGATACCCTTTTTCAGGAAGCGGTTCAACTGCTTCGTCACCTGATAGCTACTCCTTCCTTCAGTAAAGAAGAAAATCTTACCGCTAATATTGTTAATGCCTATCTGGAACAGCATGGCGTTACCACGCACCGTAAAATGAACAATGTGTGGGCGTGGAACAAATATTTTGATCCGGCGAAGCCTACCATTCTGCTTAATTCGCACCACGATACGGTAAAGCCTAATTCTGGCTATACCCGCGACCCTTTCGAGGCTAAAATTGAAGATGGAAAACTTTACGGGTTGGGCAGTAATGATGCGGGTGGCTGTTTAGTATCACTGATTGCCACCTTCCTGCATTTCTACGAAAAGCAGGGCTTGAAATATAATTTCTGTTTGGCTGCTACCGCAGAGGAAGAAATTTCTGGCGTTAACGGGTTGGAACTGATCATCCCAGAACTGGGCAAACTGGAGTTTGGCATTGTGGGTGAGCCTACCCTGATGCAATTGGCCATTGCCGAACGCGGACTAATGGTACTGGATTGTACCGCGCACGGTAAAGCAGGCCACGCCGCACGTGAAGAAGGTGAGAATGCCATTTATAAGGCTATTCAAGATATCGAATGGTTCCGCACCTACCGTTTCCCAAAAGAATCTGAAGTATTCGGACCGATAAAAATGTCTGTTACCATTATCAATGCAGGCTCTCAGCACAATGTCGTGCCCGCATTGTGTACCTACACGGTTGACGTCCGTGTTACCGATGCTTACCGGAATGAGGAAGTACTGGAAATAATCCGCGAGCATGTACAAAGCGAGGTGAAGCCACGCTCGATCAGGTTAAAGCCTTCATCTATCGATAAAGAGCACCCGATTGTGCAAGCAGGAATTGCTTTAGGACGAACTACCTATGGCTCACCGACAACGTCAGACCAGTCGCTGCTGGATATACCTTCACTTAAAATTGGCCCCGGCGATTCGGCACGGTCACACACTGCGGACGAGTTTGTTTATGTGGACGAGATCAGGGAAGGGATTGAGCTTTATATTAAAATGCTGGAAAGTATCAACTGATGACTGCCAATCTTTCACCGGTACTCTCAAATGCAAAAGTGGTTTTAAGACCGCTTGAATTAGCGGACGCCGGTGAATTACTAAAGATTGCGCAGGACGAGGACAACTGGAAGTACGGCAATATCAATTTTTCGAAGGAAGAAAGCCTCCAAGCCTATTTATCCGCGGCTATTGCAGATCGTGATAAGGGAACTGCAGCCGTTTGGACAATTGTAGATCCAATTACGAATAAGATTGCGGGCAGCACACGCCTGGCCGAAATAGATTTTCATAATAGCCGTGCGCAAATCGGCTGGACCTGGATCAACAAGGACGTTCGTGGAACGGGTTTGAACAAGGCCATGAAGTACGAGATACTAAAATATGGCTTTGAAACCCTGGGACTTCACCGTATCGAACTAAAAGCCGACGAGCGAAACTTGCGATCAAGGAATGCCATATTAGGCATAGGCGCAAAGTTCGAAGGTATTTTGCGAGAACACATGAAGTTACACGATGGCTTTATGCGCAGTTCTGCGTATTACAGCATTTTACAAAGCGAATGGGCAGAAGTGAAAGCCATGCTGGAAGCAAAGCTTTCCTTTATTTAAACAACTCCTGGCTTTCGGTATAATAAGTCTTCCTTGATCCTTCTTTAACCAGTATCGGCTCGCCTTTGGGTGTTGCCTTTTTACGGGTATGAACCTTCAGAAAGTCGCGCACTTCACCACTGATGATATCCGGCTCTGCTTTCAGGATCTCTTTTTCAGCATCGGTCAATACCTTTCTGATAGATTTTGAAAGGGCTTCTACCTTTTCCTCGGGTATTTTGTTAGAAGCCGAGAACGGCGAGATACCGGCATCGTACAGTATTTCATCTGCATAGGCATTGCCTATCCCACCAATGATTTTCTGATCGAGCAATACATCTTTAATTGCTTTTCGTGTACCGCTTAATTCTTCTTTCAGCCAATGTGCTGTTACCGTTTCAGCAAGGGCATCGGGGGCTTCTTTATCTTCCGGGTCAAGCGCCAGTTTGGCCGCCTTTTGCGGGTCGGTAAGCACCAGCGTAGTGCCATCTTCAAACTGCAGTTCGCAGATGGTATATTTCTGGGTGTTGGCGCCTTCCAGCAGGTGCAACTGCCCGCGCAGCATCAGGTGCATAGCAAGGGTGTTATGCCCGAACTTAAAATACAACTCCTTGCCGTGGCGGTAAACGTCCGTCAGTTCGTGATTATGTACGGCCTGCACTATGGCCTCAGGCCCGGTGTTGATCTTATCGGTATTCAGCACCAGCGTATGCAACTTCTTTCCGCCGAGTTTCTTCTTCAGGTTTCGGGCAAATACTTGCAGGTCGGGTAGTTCGGGCATAAACTTAAATTTTCAAATACAACAACAAAGTATTGTTATTGCTTGCCTAATATTCCCGAAAATTTCTGCTCGTAATCTTTCAGTTCCTTATCTAACTGCGCGTACAGTACTGGTTGGTTATATTTCTTCGTTAGGTCGGTCATCTGGTTCAAAGTCCACATACCTACCTGCACCTCGCGTACATTTACGGTGTCGGCATCGTTCTGATAAAGGTGATAATTATAATCCAGCTGGTCTTTCAGGTAAGCCGTGGTGCTTTTTACATACTTATTCGCCAGGTTCACTTCCTGTAGGTGATAAGCAGTATCTGCCAGGTAATACTTCTGCGCGGTGATTTCAATATACGGGTTCAGATCGGGCAATACTTCATCCATTTTACGGATGGCTTTTACCGCCAGGCTTTTCTGCCCGTTCATATCCAGGTGCTGGGCCAGGCTGATGAAGTTGTTCAATGTCATGGGGTAAAACAGGTTGCGCGATTGTTCATCCAGGTATTTGGCGTGTTTCATGTTACCGTAGCGATACTGCTCCAGCATGTTCTTATACATGGCCTGCAAATTCAGCTGATCCCCTTGTTCTTCGTCTTTTTGCTGTTCTTTCAGCGGCAGCAAGCGATAAACCATCCCTTCTTTATACATGTAAGGCTTCAGGCCCAGCATCTCGTCATTCATCAAAGCAGAAAAACAAATAGGCCGCTTCCAGTTATTATGCGCCAGGATATCCATCAGAGCCAGCTGACCCTTGTTCAGATAATTTCCAGGGAATTTCCACTTCATGGTATCTGTCAACAGGCCGATCTGATCCGGCGACACAACGCCATTTTGCAGTACTGCTTTTTTATCTACCGTTAGCATGAAGTTTTTTGTCGGCAGGTAATTCTCTATTGTGCCATCCTCGTACTGTAGCTTGGCTTGCGGATCTTCGGACATCATAAAGTCGAACACCTCCTTCAACTCTACCGAATCTCCAAGCTTCGAATCCTGGTAGCGTATAAAGTCGCGCACGCCGTCTTTATATTTATCGTAACTCATGGTGATGGGCAGTGCCGCCGCTTTGTTGATGGGCTGCTGCATCTGCCGGATGTTCCAGTCCGTCGGGAACAAATTCAGGTTAACCAAACGCACGTCAGGCCTTACGCCTTCTGCTTCCTGCAAATACCAAAGCGGGTAAGTTTCGTTATCGCCGGAGTTAAATAAAATGGCATTCTTCGGGCAAGACATCAGGTAGTTATAGGCCATATCATGCGCCACCATCTTGGTAGAACGGTCGTGGTCTTTCCATTCAGAAGACGCCGTAATCACCGGGAAGGCGATAAAACATAAGCCAACAGCAGCAAGTGCAGCCGTACGTTGGTTCAGCTTCCTGACCATTATATCCGCCATGGCCAGCACACCCAGACCTACCCATATGGCAAAGGCATAAAACGAACCGACGTAAGAATAATCACGTTCGCGTGGCTGCAGGTTATATTGGTTAACATACAGCACAATCGCGATGCCCATGAAGAAATATAGCATCAGGATAACCAGCGCGTCCTGCTTGTTCTTTTTAAAGTGCCAGAACATACCCAGCAAACCAATAATCAGCGGCAGCGCGTAAAGCGGGGTATAGGTGTAGCTATTTAAAACCGACTTAGGCAGTTGGCGGTGATGATCGAGCCAGCCGGTTGTCCAATTGCCATTGATACCGAAAGTGCTGGTCTGCCCATCGGCATCGTTATATCTGCCGGAGAAATTCCAGAAGAAGTAACGGAAATACATCTGGTAGATCTGCCAGCTGAAAAGGTAATTGAGGTTATCGCCAAAGGTGGGTGATTGGTCTTTACCCAGGTTAAGCCACTGGCGATAGAAAGAAACATCGTTAGGGTCATTGCTAAAAATGCGCGGTAGGATGGTGTTATGGTCATAAACCAGGTCTTGCCGTTTACCAATCACTTCGTATTTTTTATCGCCTTTACGGTAGAGTGTAGGGCCTTCTTTCTGATCGATCATCTTGCCGTCGAAATACTGACCGTATAATAACGGCGGGGCCACGTACTGGATCCGGCTCAGGTATTCGGTCAGCTTAAATGCATTATCCGGGTGATAGTTATTAAGGTTCGTACCGGCATGGGCACGGATAGGGATCATGGTAAAAGAGCTGTAGCCAAAATAAATAAATACGGTGCAGATCAACGCCACATTTAACGCGTACTTCCTTTTTCTGATGCTGTAAAAAATACCATAAGCCAGTCCGCTGAATAAGGCAAGCAAGAATATTAGTGCGCCTGTATTAAACGGCATGCCTAATGAATTTACCGCAAACAGGTCGGTATATCCGGCAAGCTTCACGGTATATTGAATGATACCAAACTGAACAAACGCTAAAAGCACCACACCGATAAGTAACGCGATAAGTGTATTGCGCGTTGAAATACGTTTCCACCTTCTGAAGTAGTAAACCAGCGTTAGCGCAGGGATGGTCAATAGATTTAACAAATGTATCCCGATGGATAAACCCATAATATAAGCAATGAACACCAGCCAACGGTCGGCGCCAGGTTCGTCTGCAACGGAATCCCATTTCATAATTGCCCATACTACCAAACTGGTGCAAAGCATTGCGGGGGAGAATACGATGGTTTCAACAGCAGAGAACCAAAACGTATCGGTATAAATAAAACCTAATGCACCTACCAAACCTGCACCTAAAATCAGTATAGCCTGGGTCGGTGCTGGCTTTTCGCCTTTCTTCAGCATTACTTTACGGGCAAGCAGGGTGATGGTCCAGAACAGGAACATAATTGCCGCGCTGCTGGATAACGCAAAGCCAAAGTTGGTAAAGTAGGCAATGCGGGTTTTATCGCCAAAAGAAAGCAGCGAGAACACCTTACCCAGCATGGCAAACAAGGGGTAACCCGGCTGGTGCGATACCTGTAATCTTGCTGCACAGGCGATGAACTCGCCACAGTCCCAAAAACTTACAGAGGGTTCTAAAGTGAGCGTGTAAGTAATGGCGGCGGCGGCAAAGCAAAACCAGCCAAGCAGGTTGTTCAGTTTGGTGAAATTCATGGTAAGGGAATTAGTTTCAAAAGCTAATATCAGTACTGCTAAGCGTAAGCCGCTGCCGTTTAACACTTTTTAACTTTATTTAACAAATACCCATCTTTGCAGTATGGACGGCAGAAATCGCAGCGACATTTACCCGGGATTAGAGGTGGATATTATTTTGAAAAAAGACCAGCGGAGCGGCGCACGTACCCGCGGGATTGTAAAGAACTTGTTAACCAGCGCACCTTACCACTCGCGCGGAATTAAAGTACGGTTGGAAGACGGGCAGGTTGGCCGGGTGATAGAAATTTTTGAATAATTGTTTATTTTGAGCCCGATAAACATAATATCCGGCCGATTGTAGTGTTTATCGTCTGCTATGACCCAATCTACCAAATTCAGAAATCCCATACTGCGGCTTGATACGCACCTGCGGATATTTATTGCTGTTTTTATAGCGCTGATTGTTTTCTTTTCGGTGCGAAAAAACCATACGCTGCCGGAAGTGGTGCTGTTCAGCTGGATTACTTATGCTGTATGCCATATCGTATTTGACTGGGTGCTCATCGCCAGCTTGCACCCCAGGCAGGTATGCAAAATGGCCAGCCTGGAAGATAAAAGCCGCAGCTTGATCTTTGTTATTGTCATCGCGGCCTCGATCATGAGCCTGGTGGCCATACTTTTTCTACTGAAATCAACCAAAACCGGCGACGAAGCGGTAATGACTGCACATGTGCTGCTAAGCGTAATTTCTGTGGTGGTTTCGTGGTGGATGGTGCATACCGTATTTGCCATGCGCTATGCTTACCTGTATTATGACACCACCGACGATGAAGGAAACGCAAAAAAAGAAATTGGTGGGTTGGAATTCCCAAAAACACCTGACCCGGATTATATGGACTTTGTGTACTTTTCGTACGTGATCGGCATGACCTTCCAGGTATCGGACGTGGAGATTTCCTCGCGCCAGATCAGGAGGTTGGCCTGGGTGCATGGCCTCATTTCATTCGCATTTAACACCGCTATTGTTGCACTTAGCATTAATATCATTTCGGGCCTGGTGTCCTCTAAATAACCTACGCATTTTTATCAATGGAAAAACCTGATAGTTTAATTTTTGATATGGACGGCACACTTTGGGATGCCGTTGCTACGTATACGCACTCCTGGAATAAAGCTTTTGAGGAATTAGACCTGCCTCACCGGGTAGCGGTGGAAGAATTGGCAAAGCTGGTAGGTATGGAAGGTAAAAAAGCGACCGCACTGCTAATGCCCGACCTGACCGAGGAAAAACGTGAGGAGATTTACATGCAGGTGAACGATTATCGCCGTAGTGTGATCCCGCAAATGGGCGGTATTTTATACGATGGGGTAAAAGAGGGTTTGCAGCAGCTTTCTGAAAAGTATAAGCTGTTTATTTTAAGCAATTGTGCGAAAGGGATTATCCGCTTGTTTATTGATTGGGCTGGGATAGATGAATACATCACCGACGAATTTGCCTACGGTGTTAACCATATGCCTAAAAGCCATAACATCAAGCTATTGATGGATAAACACAACCTGACATCCCCTATGTATGTGGGCGACACTGAAGGCGATGGCGAGCAAAGCCGTTTAGCAGGCTTACCGTTTGTATTTGTAACCTATGGCTTCGGGAAGACGGATAATTACGACCTGAAATTCGACAACTTTACCGACCTCACCCAGCACTTTATGACGCTTTAAGCCGTAAGTTCTGCAATAGCCTGGTCTACTTTTGCAAAGTTGAAGCTTTGCAGCATGCGGTTCATATTGTTGATAATATGTTCGGTCCCTAAGTTACCGATACTGCCTTCGTGCGTGTGGTTTACTTCTTTAGCCGGGTTGAATTCGCCTCGTTCGATGGCTAAACCAACCTGCTTGTACGCATCGCGGAAAGGGGTGCCATTCAATACCAGTTTGTTTACCTCTTCCACGCTAAAAAGGTAGGCATATTTGGGGTCGTTCAAAATATCAGCCTTAATAGAAACGTGTTGCAGCATAAAATTAGCCATATGCAGGCATTCGTTCAGTTCCTGAAATGAAGGGAACAACAACTCTTTCAATAATTGCATTTCGCGGTGATAGCCCGATGGCAGGTTAGTCGTCATCATGGCAACATCATTTGGCAACGCTTGCAGCCGGTTACATTTCCCACGCATAATTTCCCAAACGTCTGGGTTCTTTTTGTGCGGCATAATGCTCGATCCCGTTGTCAGGTTCTCCGGGTAGCTGATGAAAGCAAAGTTCTGGCTCAGATACAATACCTGGTCCATCGCAAACCGGCCCAGCGTTGCGGCAATGGCAGAGATCGCCTGAGCGATAATCCGCTCGGTTTTACCACGGCCCATTTGCGCGTATACCACGTTATAGTTCAGGTCTTCAAAGCCCAGTAATTGTGTTGTCAAGGTGCGGTTCAAAGGGAAAGATGAACCGTAACCTGCGGCAGAACCTAACGGATTTTTGTTGGTGATGTTCCACGCCGCGCGAACCAGTTCGAGATCATCGATCAGGCTTTCCGCATAAGCGCCAAACCATAACCCGAAAGATGATGGCATAGCTACCTGCAAATGTGTATAGCCGGGTAGCAAGACGTCTTTATGCTGCTCGCTCAGTTCAATTAACGTATTGAAGAGCTTACCGGTTTCGTCAACAACCTGCTGCAACTGGTGGCGGAAGAATAATTTAAGGTCTACCAGCACCTGGTCGTTACGCGAACGGCCGCTATGGATTTTCTTACCGGCATCGCCAATACGGCGGGTAAGCAGCAGTTCTACCTGCGAATGCACATCTTCCACGTCAGCTTCGATCATAAACTCGCCTTGCTGAATTTGCTGGTAAAGCGCCTTCAGTTCCCGTTGGATGAGCAACAGGTCTTCGGCATCAAGCAGGCCTACGCTTTGCAGCATACGCGTATGGGCCAGTGATCCCAATACATCAAAAGCAGCCATCTGGTTATCCAATTCGCGGTCTTTACCTACAGTGAACTGATCTACCAGCTGATTAACGTCTGTCTCTTTTTGCCAAAGTTTGCTCATGCTGCAAAGATGTTAAAAAAATTTGAGCACCCAATCCCTGCGCAAAGCCCGGATGAGCACTAAAAATAAACATAGCGAATTCTATCAGCAGAATTTGTTAAAAGCCCCTCTCCTTAGACAGAGGTTGGGGAGAGGTTTTAAATACTTGATAATATCTCTTCCAAATCCTTTATTTTCGTACCTTTCGATACCATGCTTTTCACAGAAGATTTTCTCTATTACGTTTGGAAGTTCCGGTTGTATGACCGTAACCTGCTGCAAACTACGGCGGGCGAACCGGTAGAGATTATTCATCCGGGTATGCAAAATACCAATGCCGGGCCCGACTTTTACAACGCCCGCATTAAAATCGGCGATACCTTGTGGGCTGGTAATGTAGAGATCCACGTGGCGGCATCAGACTGGCACAAACATGGCCACCACCGTGATAAGGCTTATGAGAACGTCATTCTGCACGTCGTTTACAAAAACGATATGCCCGAAAGCGTTCGTGCAAAAACGCTTCCCATTCTGGAATTAAACGAACGCATCAACGGCGATCTGTATAGCCGGTACCATAACCTGATTTACGGCAATCAACAGATCATCCCCTGCGAGGGCACCATTAAAACCGTGGACGATTTAACGCTGCGCAATTGGATGACGAGGGTATTGGTAGAACGGCTCGAGAAAAAGTCAACTGCAGTCCTGAAAAACCTGGAACATAATCGCGGCGATTGGGAAGAGACGTTTTATCAGCATCTGGCGGCCAACTTTGGTTTCAAGGTAAATGCACTTCCTTTTGAAATGATGGCTAAATCTTTACCACAGCAAATTTTAGGCAAGCATAAGAATAGCCCGCTACAGATAGAGGCGCTTGTTTTTGGTCAGGCCGGGTTTCTGGAAGATGAGTTCAAAGACGATTATCCCAAGCAGCTAAAAACAGAATATGGTTTCCTTAGAAAAAAGTACAACCTGCAGCCTATAGAAAAGCATTTATGGAAATTTGCCCGGATGCGTCCGTTGAATTTTCCTACGCTTCGTTTGGCTCAATTTGCGGCGCTGGTAGTGCAATCGAACCATTTATTTTCAAAAATTATAGAAATAGCAGATACTAAAACCTTGCATCAGCTGTTTGATGATGTAGCAGTTAATACCTATTGGGACAATCATTACCGGTTTGAGGTAGAATCTAAACCGGCGCTTAAAACAATGGGCAGTAGTTCTGTAGATAACCTGATGCTGAATACCATTGCATTATTTTTGTTTAGCTATGGCAAGCAGTACCAGCAGCAGAAATATACCAACCGGGCGTTGCAATTGTTAGAGCAGCTACCGGCTGAGAATAATGCAATTGTAAATGATTTTGTATCTTTAGGTGTTAAAATTAAAACAGCTTTTGACTCTCAGGCGTTATTAGAGTTACGAAGCAGTTATTGTAATCATAAACAGTGCCTTCAATGCGGCGTCGGGAATAAAATTTTAAGACTTACTTAAAATGATACAGCGGATACTTACTTTTTTTGAGCGATACTCTTTTGGAGTTTGTACCTATCTTGGCGAACGGTTCAATATTTCTATCGGAAAAATTCGCCTGTTTTTTATTTACTCGTCTTTTCTGGCCGTGGGTTTCCCTTTGGTGTTTTATTTCTGCGCGGGTATCGTGCTGGATATACGCAATTATGTAAAGCGCATCCATACGCGCTTTACAGATCTTTAACTACTCGGTCTGGTCTTCGTATTCCAGTTTTACCTGCACGCTTTTATCATCATGTACTTTGGCGTACTGCTGAGGATTGCGCGTAAATTCGGGGTCGGTATCCAGGTAAACATTTGTTACATTGATGATATGCGGTTTGGCATCGCTTCCCGCATTAAAAATGCAAGGTTGACCGTTATCTATCTTCTGTCTGATCTCCTGGTATTGTTTACCGGTAAGCATCACCGTTTTTTCAGCCTTCATCTTTAAATCAGTTTGATAGTGCAATAACGTAAAAATCTGTTAATTTGATTTAAACATCAGCTTAATATATCCGCTATTTCCTGGAAGCCTTTCTCGCGCGCAAGATCTGCAGGTAATTTGCCGCCTTCCATCCGGATATCTACCGAAGCGCCGTTTTCGAGCAGCAGGATCAACAATTCGAGGTTTCCATTTTGGGCAGCGGTATGCAAAGGCGTGGTACCGGCCTGTTGGGTAACGTTAACTTCTGCCCCGTTCTCGATTAATAATTTTACAATAGGCGTATAATTACCGGCCACGGCAGAATGGATAGGCGCCACTCTAAACCCATTATCAGAAGCCTGATTGACGTTGGCACCTTTCAGTACCAGATAACGGGCAATCTCGAAATGCCCGAAAAAGCAAGCCAGGCCCAGGGCGGTAAATCCATCGGCTGCGTAATTGTTAATGGCATCCGGCTTTTGCTGAACCAGGTAAGCAACGGCGTCAAAGCGCCCAACGGCACAAGCTTCAAATAAGGTGATCTGGTTTAAAAAACCGAGGATGGTTTGTGCTAACTCCGGCTTTTTAAAGTAACAGGCCAGCAATACCGGCGAAACCTGGTAACTGGTAGCCGTAGTAGCAAGCGCAGGCTGCTGGGTAAGCAGTTGGCGAACCCCGGCTACATCACCCGCCCCGATTAGCTGTTCCAGTTGGTCGATAGTCATATCACTCAATAATACAAAAAAATTAAAAATTATTACAAAGGCTGCTTTAATCTATTAACTTTATATTTGCGCTTTAGCTGTTGTTTAGAATGCCGCCAAGAGGAAATCAGTTTAAATCTAATAGTTTCAGGGACGAAAACAAGCCCCGCCAGGGGTCTGGGAATGGAGAGCGGGAACGGACAGTTAAACCCCGTGTAGAACTACCCAGCTTTGACCTGCGCGATGGCCGTTTGGTGAAAATTGTGGGCCTTTTTTCTTTAATACTTGCCATCTTTTTCTTTATGGCCTTTACGGCTTACCTGTTTACCTGGCAGGAAGATCAAAGCTATGTAAGCCGCGCTAACGGTGGCTGGCATAACCTGTTTAAAACACAACAGGAGCTGATGGACAATGGCATCAAAGACCCCGTTGTAGATAACTGGATGGGTAAATTGGGTGCGCTGATATCAGACCAGTTTATTTACCAATGGTTTGGGGTAGCTTCTTACCTGTTTGTATTTATTTTTTTTGTGATCGGCTATCGCCTGCTTTTCAAGGTACGGCTGTTTTCGCTGAGTAAGACCCTGGCATATTCACTGTTCGGGATCATTTTCGTATCCGTAGCCGTTGGCTTTGTACACGGGTTGATTTCAGAATATCCGCACTTCCTTGAAGGTGAATTTGGTTATTGGAGCAACCGCCTGCTGGATGCGCAGATCGGCCGGGCTGGCACTGCCTGCCTGCTGGTATTTGCTGCACTAACGGTATTGATCATCGCATACAACATCGACTTTAAACTACCTGAACGTAAAATGAAAGGCGGCTTGATGCCATCTGCCGCTGGTGGACATATCGTACCGGAACCGGTAGAACTTGAAGACGAAATCCTTTCTGAACCGGTAGAATGGCAAAAGAACGGCAATAAATTAAAATTTGACCAGGTTGAAGAGCAGCCCCCTGTACATACCGGCCCTCCTTTGCAGCAAAACGTGGTGATCCATAAACCCAAAGTAGCCGTTGAACCAATGGAGGCCGACGATATTGTACCGCATTCTGCAGCACATAGCACCATCTTGCAAAATACATTAACGCACGAGCCAATTATACTGACGCCGGAACCGTTGATGGAAGAAACCAATATCCAGGAACCATTAATGGAAGAAGGTGGTTCTGAGGTAGAGGACATCCCGTTAACTGTTGAAGAAGAACGCCCGCAGGCTGCTTTAAGCATTGAACAAGAGACTGAAAAAACCGCCAATGAACTGGTAGAGAAATACGGTGCGTTTGACCCCAAGCTGGATCTTTCTGGTTATAAATATCCAGGGTTAGAGTTATTGGAGAACTACGGCTCTAACAAAATTTCTGTAGACGCGAACGAGCTGGAGGCCAACAAGAATAAGATTGTAGAGACGCTGAACCACTACAATATAGAGATTGAGAAGATCAAAGCAACTATTGGCCCTACGGTAACGCTTTACGAAATTATCCCGGCGCCGGGTGTCCGTATCTCTAAGATCAAGAACCTGGAGGATGATATTGCGCTTAGCCTTGCGGCGTTAGGGATCCGCATCATCGCACCCATGCCAGGTAAGGGAACAATTGGTATCGAGGTACCAAACCAGCATCCGGAAATGGTATCGATGCGCTCTGTTCTGGCTACCGAAAAGTTCCAGAATACCACGATGGACCTGCCGATTGCCCTGGGTAAAACTATTTCCAATGAAGTATTTATCGCCGACCTGGCAAAAATGCCGCACTTACTGGTAGCAGGTGCTACCGGACAAGGTAAATCGGTTGGTATCAACGCCATCCTGGTGTCGCTGCTTTACAAACGCCACCCGGCCGAGCTGAAATTCGTAATGGTTGACCCTAAAAAGGTAGAGCTTACGCTGTTCCGTAAGATCGAACGCCATTTTTTAGCGAAGCTACCCGATGAGGCTGACGCTATCATTACTGACACCAAGAAGGTAATCAATACGCTGAACTCGCTCTGTATTGAGATGGACCAGCGTTATGACCTGCTGAAGGATGCGCAAGTACGTAACCTGAAGGAATACAACGCTAAGTTTATCAACCGCAAGTTGAACCCGCAGGATGGCCACCGCTTCCTGCCGTTTATTGTGCTGGTGGTTGACGAGTTTGCTGACCTAATGATGACGGCAGGCAAAGAGGTAGAAACACCTATTGCCCGTTTGGCGCAGTTGGCCCGTGCGGTAGGTATCCACCTGGTAATTGCCACCCAACGCCCTTCGGTAAATATAATTACCGGTACCATTAAAGCCAACTTCCCGGCACGTCTGGCATTCAGGGTACTCTCTAAGATTGACTCCAGAACCATCCTCGACGCAGGTGGTGCTGATCAGTTGATCGGTCGTGGTGATATGTTGTTAGCCATGGGCAGCGACCTGATACGTTTGCAATGTGCTTTTGTGGATACGCCGGAGGTGGAGAAAATTTCAGACTTCATTGGCGGGCAACGCGGCTACTCTACCGCAATGCTCCTGCCTGAATATGTGGGCGAAGGCGAAGCCAGCAGTTCACCTAAAGAATTTGACCCGGATGACCGCGACCCAATGTTTGAAGATGCTGCCCGCCTGATTGTACTACACCAGCAAGGATCTACCTCACTGATCCAGCGCAAACTTAAACTGGGTTATAACCGCGCCGGCCGTATCATCGACCAATTAGAGGCGGCCGGGATTGTCGGTCCGTTTGAAGGCAGCAAAGCCCGCGAGGTACTTTACCCGGATGAATACAGCCTGGAACGCCACCTGGAAGAATTACAAAAAGGAAAAGATTAAACCTCCGAATAGTTAAACTATCTAATACGTTATAGGAAACGCTGCAATAGCGTTAGCACTTTTATGAAAAAACACTTAATACTTTTATTACTGGCCTTAGTTACCGCCGGTAAAACCTTTGCCCAGCTGGATGCGCAGGCAAAAACTATCCTGAGCCAGGTTAGCCAGAAATATAAAGCCTACAATTTAATTAAAACAGATTTTACTTTCTCGCTGGATAACCCGCAGGCAGGTGTTAAAGATTCGCAAAGTGGTTCGCTGATTGCCAAACCTAAAACCGGTAAGTTTAAGGTGACTATCAATGGAAAGGGCAATGCCATAAACCAGGAAATTACCAGCGATGGTAAAAACCAGTGGACCTACCTTAAAAAAGACAACGAAGTACAAGTAAATGAAGTGGACAAAAGCGGCGAGGGCCTAAACCCCGCCCAAATCTTCACCATTTACGAAAAGGGATTTAAGTACCTGTACACCGGCGACCAGAAATTAAACGGCAAGCTTTGCCAGGTGATTGATCTTAGCCCTACCGATGCCAAACGCAACATTTTTAAAGTGCGTTTATTTATAGACAAAGCACAAAAACAGATCTACAGCGCCACCATCTTTGATAAAAGCGGTAGCCGTATCACTTACACCCTTAAATCATTCAACACCAACCTGAACCTACCCGAAAGTACTTTCACTTTCGATGCGAAAGCACATCCTGGCGTAGAGGTTGTTGATCTACGATAAGAGGAAAAATTTTAATATCTGATAGAAAGAGCTGCTTTGTGCAGCTTTTTTTGTTTCACAGCGGTGGCTGGCTTTGGCTGGCTGGCAAAAGCCAGTGCGCCACGACTGCCACATCTGCCGCGTTTACCATGTCTACCACACTCGCCACATTTACCGGGTTGGCCATAGCTTTTATAACCTTTAAGTCAGGATCGTCCGATCATGTCATTGTTAGGAACGAAGCAATCTTCGTTATTCACGTTATCATAAAAAATTTGGGATTGCTTCTTCGCCTGTCGGCTCATCGCAATGACGAACAATAGTGAAAATTTTTATTTTGTAATGCAGAGCGCAGCGACATGTCCCGAACTATTTTCGGGAAACATCTGCAAGCATGTATGTCAATCCACCCGTCGTTGTGTCGTGCAGTAATCTTTTTAGTATTTTAAATAAAGTGAACAGATCCTTCGCTGCGCTCTGGATGACAAAATTAGATTTAAAAACCTTGTCATGCTGAGGAATGTCACCCTGAGCTTGTCGAAGGGCTCTCGAAGCATGGGGACGTTAGAGTAATTTTACATTGTTTGTGACAACACCAACAACGGGCAGTGCTACCTGTCCCGAACTAGTTTCGGGAAGGATCTGCAAGCTTCGCCTCGTTGTTGCGAGGATGGATGGCAGACGAAGCAATCTTCGAAGCGATTACAGCATGTGAACAGGTCCTTCGCTTCGCTCTGGATGACATAGTAGATTTAAAAACCTTGTCATGCGGAACTTATCGAAGCATCTGATCGTCCGATAGCGTCATTGCTGTAAGGGTTATGTAAATCGGTAATAGAATTTCGATTTAATTTTTAATATTAAAGTGGATCATATCAATTGGTTTTTTACCATTAATGCCCTGATGGGGTCTTTCCCAATTGTAATAGACAAGGTATTTTAATAATTCATCTTCCAACTCTTCAAGGCTGTCGAAATCGGTCTCTTCGATCAGGTCCTCTTTTAATGTACGCCAGAACCGCTCCACTTTGCCATTGGTCTGTGGGCGGTAAGGCTTCATATATCTTCTTTTGATACCTGTCTCCATCAACATTCGTTCAAAGGGATGATTCTGCTTTTGCAAGCTGGTTGACGTACCAAACTCCGGTCCGTTGTCTGCAATGATTTCTTCAAATTGGATGCCGAACTCACGTTTGAGTGCCTGCATACAATGCATGGCAGTGAACATGGTGGTTAATGCGGTGATGTCCGTCATTACCTGTGCCCAGGCCAGACGGGAATAATCGTCCAAAACACAAAGCATGTATAGCTTTGTGTTTTGTCCCCTGATCACGCTTTTACTCAAGTGATGGCAATCGATATGTCCTAACTGTCCCATGCGCTCCTTGATGATCTTACGCTTAACTTCTTTATCAGCCTTTTCTAAACGGTTCTTATCATATCGTCTCAGGATATTATACCCCCCTGAAGGTGATGGCATAAAGTTATTCGCTTTTTGCTTAAGCTGGCTGGCGATTTCAAACTTATTGCAGCCACGGGAGCGTAATTCCAGTACCTGCTTCTCATCTTCAACAGAAGGGCGGCGCGTGTTATACCTGGGGCCACGTTTAGCAGGCAAAAGGTCTTGTTCATTGCCTGACTGCTTGAAACGGTTATAGTACTTCAAAAAAGCCCGGGGATCTGTATCATGGGCAGCATAGAACTCTTTGGCAAATCTGAATCTAGGATGTTCACCGCGCTTGACCTGCTCGTATTCACTGATCAGAAAACGGTACTTGCTCAGGTAGTTCCGCTTTAGGGTAAGATCATTGTTGATGTTACGCATAACTTTTATTAGCTTATCTTTTCTAAAGCTAATTCTGTTACCGAATTATCTAACCTTTACAATTGCGAGGAACGAAGCAATCTTCGTTATTCACGTTATCTTAAAAAGTTTGGGATTGCTTCTTCGCCCTTCGACTCATCACAATGACGGAAAATACTGAATAATTTATATTGCCACGCTGCCAGCCGAAGCATCTTCTTCAACAGGCAAAGCAAAGAAGATTCCTCTCCGTCAGGCGACGGATCGGAATGACCGGATGGAAAGAAAGGTAGAAACAAGACTTTGTCATGCTGAGCTTGTCGAAGCATTTTTTCAACTTCAAAGCCATAAGATTCCCCAATACACTCATAACGAACCAATAGAAATGTAACTAAGACATAAAAGCGTTACAATTGCGAGCAACGAAGCAATCTTTTAAGCGATAAGTCTTATTGGGGATTACTTCTTCGCCTGTCGGCTTATCGCAATGACGAACAATAGTGAATTTTATTTTGTAATGCTGAGCTAAGCGCCCCGCATGACAAAGAAATGAATTGAAAACTTTACAAACCTATCATTTTCAGCAATTCTTCGTCGCTGATGATAGGGATGTTCAGCTTGGTTGCCTTTTCTAATTTCGATGGCCCCATATTATCACCGGCTACCAGGTAGTTCAACTTGGCCGAAATGCTGCTTAGTATTTTACCGCCGTTCTGCTCTATCAGGTCTTTCAGTTCATCGCGCGAATACTTTTCAAAAACCCCGGAAATGATAAAGGTTTTACCACTCAGGCTTTCGCTTTGTAAAACCACTTCCTTTTCCTCGGCAGCAAACTGCAAGCCTTGGCGCTGCAGCTTGGCTATCTCTTCACGGTGTTCTTCTATGCTGAAGTATTCGATCAGGCTTTCTGCAATGCGCCCCCCTATTTCATCAACAGCCACTAATTCTTCAAATGAAGCAGCCATCAGCTTTTCTATCGTTTTAAAATAAGCTACCAGTTTCTTCGCAACAGTTTCGCCGATATAGCGAATCCCCAGCCCAAACAATACCTTTTCAAACGGCATCTGTTTAGACTTCTCGATACCATCCAGCATATTACGGATAGACTTCTCGCCGAAACGTTCAATCTGGGTTAACTCATCATATTTTAAATGCAAGTCGTAAATGTCGCTGATGTGTGCTATAAAACCCCGTTGATAAAGGTTTTCGATGGTCTCATCGCCCAGGCCATCTATATTCATGGCCCGGCGGCCGACAAAATGCTGCATCTTGCTCACAATCTGCGGCGGGCAGCCTTCGTCATTAGGGCAATAAAAAGCAGCTTCACCTTCTTTTCTAATCAGCTCTGTGCCACAAGCCGGGCAATGGGTTACATAAGCTATCGGTTTCGCATCCGGGTTGCGCTTTTGCGGATTTACACTGATGATCTTTGGTATAATTTCACCACCCTTTTCCACAAAAACGGCATCACCTTCATGCAAATCCAGGCGAAGGATTTCATTGGCATTATGCAAGGTGGCTCGTTTTACCGTGGTTCCGGCCAGCAGTACCGGTTTCAGATTAGCCACCGGGGTGACAGCACCCGTCCGCCCGACGTTATACTCCACGCTTTGCAGTACCGTTTCTACCTGTTCTGCCTTGTACTTATAGGCTATAGCCCATCGCGGAACTTTGGCTGTAAAGCCTAACTCCTGCTGCTGCGCATAACTGTTCACCTTGATTACGATACCATCGATGTCGAAAGAAAGATCGAAACGCCGGTCTTCCCAATATTGAATAAACTCGAGCACCTCGTCCATATCTTTACATAAGCGGTTGTGCTCGCTCACATGGAAGCCCCAGCCTTTAACTGCCTGCAAGCTTTCCCAATGGGTTTTAAATAATTGCTTCTCAGTATATAAAAAGTACAGAAAGCAATCCAGCGGACGGCGCGCTACTTCGCCCGAATCCTGTAATTTCATGGTACCCGAAGCAAAATTGCGGGGGTTAGCATAAGGTACTTCACCGCTTTCAATCCGCTCGTTATTCAAACGGTCGAAAGCTTTGCGGTGCATAAACACCTCTCCCCTGATCTCGAACAGATCGGGATAATCACTGGCTGTTATTTTTTTGGGTACGCTATGGATCGTACGAACATTAGCGGTTACGTCATCCCCTTCTACCCCATTGCCGCGTGTAACGGCGCGGGCCAGCTTCCCGTTCTCATAAGTCATGCTCATAGACAGGCCGTCGAACTTCAACTCACATACATACTCAAACTGATCACCAATAGCTTTACGTATCCGCTGATCAAAATCCTTTAACTCCTGCGCACTGTAGGTGTTCCCCAGGGAAAGCATGGGCCAGCGGTGTCGCACCGTCTTAAACTCCTTGGTAACTTCTCCGCCCACCCGCTGCGTCGGCGATTCAGGGTCGGCCAATTCCGGATGCTGCTTTTCCAGTTTAGCAAGCTGTTCCAGTTTCTGATCGAATTCGTAATCAGAAATGGTAGGCTGGGCAAGTACATAGTAGTTATAATTATGCTGTTTCAACTCTGCGGTAAGCGTTTCTATCTGTTGTTTGGCCTGCTGGTTTACTGACATGGTAGGCGAAGATAGCAATAATGAAATGACAACATCAACATCGCTACATTACACAAAACATAAAAAAGGAAGTTGGTGTTAAACACGGTATATTAGACATATTAATTTGCAGCTGCTTTATGATCATCAAGGGACCCGCACTACCTTTTTATGCTAAATTATCATTTACCTTAGTTAGTTTAATTGCCTTCGGTTACCTGGTGATTGTGGGTAAAGAACTGCTTGACCCGATGATGTTCGGTTTTTTGTTCGCCATTTTGCTGCTGCCGCTTTCTAATTTCTTCGAAAGCCGGCTGAAGCTTCCGCGCAGCGCATCTACTTTTATTTCCATCTTACTGATGCTGGCTTTGATCGGCGGAATTATCTACCTGGTGGCGTCACAGATCTCCGGACTAATGAGCGACTGGCCCATGCTGAAAAAACAGATAGACGAATCTGGCAGGGCCGTACAGATATGGGTGCAGAACACCTTCCACGTGAATATCGATAGCCAGATGACGTATATTCACCACACCACAGATAAAATCATGTCGTCCGGTACTACCGTTGTCGGGCAAACAGTATTATCCGTTTCGGGCTTACTGTTATTCTTTGTTTTCATCCTGATCTATACGTTCCTGATCATGTTCTACCGACGCCTGCTTTTCCAGTTCGTGGTGAAAGTATTCGGTAAAAAACATTCTTCTATCGTACGTAGCATTGCAGAAAACATTCAATCTATTTTAAGACAATACATCATCGGCCTGCTGCTGGAAATGTTTGTGGTAGCTTGTATCGCCTGCACCGTATTTTGGGCAATAGGTATTAAATACGCCGCGTTGCTGGGTATTATTACGGGCCTTTTTAATATTATACCTTATGTGGGCATCTTCTCTGCGCTGCTATTGAGCACCATTATTACTTTTGCTACCGGCTTTATCAGCAAAGCTTTGTTTGTAGCCATCGCTGTTATCTGTATCCACGCAGTAGACGCCAATCTTTTGCTACCGGTAATCGTGGGTTCAAAAGTCCGGTTGAATGCATTAATCACCTTTATCGGCATCGTAGTAGGCGAAATGTTGTGGGGATTATCCGGTATGTTCCTTTCTATTCCTTTTATAGCGATCCTGAAAATCATCTTTGACCACATCGAAGACCTGAAGCCATGGGGCTACCTACTGGGTGGCGACTATGAATTCAAGAAGTCAGCCGAAAAGAAAATGAAAACTGAATGAATAATTTATCTATTAATTAATATCACAACAGATACATTATAATATTTGTAATTATTCTGTTACACAATACAACTCCTCGCTCTTAACTCGCTTCTAAGGCCTTTTTTACGTATCTTTACGAAGTATTTTACCTTGGTCAAGTACGATACAGAAAACAAAACACGCTATCTAATATAACTAATAGTTAATTATCGCAATTGATTTTCTGGTATGCCTAACGCCCCTATTCAAGATTCACAACATCATCCGCGCTGCCGTTGTTGCAAGCAAAAGCTTCATCAACGTATCCCTCGTAGCTTTTTTGTAAAACACATTTTATTTTTTCTACCACTTAAAAAATATAAATGTCTAAACTGCCTTCATTCGCAGTATGTTTGGGCAAAAAAGAGCCAACCAGTAACAGAATCTAATGCAGTATAAAGCTTTATACTGATGCTCGCAATATTGATTAACTTGCCTACGCAAAATCGATATTGCTTTGAAAAAGGTCTCTTTAATATTTCTGGTCTTATTGTATTGCTTTGCAGCTGATGCCCAGCAAAAAACATATGCGTTCAAAATCGTACCCCTGGGAGTTTTAGGCGGTGCGGACGAAAGTAACCTATCCGCCTATATGTTAGCGCCTGCCGGATCTGATGAATACATCTGTCTGGACGCGGGTACATTAAATGCAGGATTGGCAAAAGCAGTAAACAATAAGGTATTTGACCTGCCCAAAGAAGAGGTTCTAAAGAAGTATATCAAAGGATACTGTATCTCCCATTCGCATTTAGACCACCTGAGCGGGCTGATCACTAACTCGCCGGATGATACCTCTAAAACCATTTATGCCCTTGCCGGATGTATCAAAACCTTTGAAACCCATTATTTCACATGGCAAAGCTGGGCAAACTTTGGCGATGCTGGTGAATCCCCTGCATTAAAAAAATATCATTACGAAACATTGATACCGGGCGAGGAAATTCCATTGGCTAATACTACCATGACGGTAAAAGCTTTTGAACTGAGCCATTCTAATCTCACCAGTACCGCATTCCTGATCAGAAGCAGGGAGGATTACCTGCTTTACCTTGGTGATACCGGTGCAGATGCCACTGAAAAAAGCGACCGTATGCAAAAACTCTGGCAGGCTTTGGTTCCATTGGTAAAAAGCCACCGGCTAAAAGCCATCATGATTGAAACCTCTTTCCCGGATGAGCAGCCCGATAAAACTTTATTCGGGCATTTTACACCAAAATGGCTGATGGCTGAATTTCAGAATTTTGCTACCCTATGCGGTGCGGAAAACTTAAAAGGATTTAACGTGGTAATTACCCACTTAAAACCGCCGCAATATAAAATAAACCGTATTAAAGCACAATTAAAGGCAGAAAATAAGCTCGGCCTTCATTTGATATTTCCTGAACAGGGTAAACCGTTAAATTTTTAATTCCGTAGTGATGTCGCACGATTTTCTGGATTCGGCCAAAAAGCAATTCGCCTATTACAAACAACTCGGCGATAAAACTTTTGCACAGCTGACGAATGAGCAGCTCTTCTGGCAATATCATCCGAAAAGTAACAGTATCGGCATCATCGTAAAACATTTGTGGGGGAATATGCTTTCCCGGTGGACCAACTTCCTGACCGAAGACGGCGAAAAAGAGTCGCGCGACCGTGAAGCAGAGTTCGATTCAACCATCACCACACGCGAAGAACTGCTGGAAAAATGGAACGAGGGCTGGCAGTGTCTTTTTAATGCCCTGGAACCCCTTACCGACAAAGATCTGGAAAAAGTAATTTATATCCGCAATATGGGTCATACCGTTGCCGAAGCGATTAAGCGTCAACTGGCTCATTACCCTTACCATGTTGGTCAGATCGTGCTCATCGGCACAATGCTCGCCGGCGATCAGTGGCAGTCGCTATCCATCCCGCGCGGACAATCTGCCGAGTATAATAAAGAAAAATTCACGCATGAAAAACACCGCGAGCATTTTACAGACGAAGTGTTAAACAAAGACCAGCCCAAGTAACAACTGCGCCGACTTACAACTTTGCTTTAGTGGATAATGCCGTTACGCTTAACCCCATAATGGCAATAAAGGTAAACGAAGCGCGTAGTGTAAAGGCGCCTGCCAAGAAACCGATAACCGGAGGGCCAATCAAAAACCCGACAAAGCTAATGGTAGATACCGCTGCGATAGCTGAACCTGGAGACATGGTTTTAGACTTCCCGGCGGCGCTGTAAACCATCGGCACTACGGAAGAAACACCGATACCTACAAGCAGAAAACCGAGCAAAGCCGTATATAAATGCGGGAAGATCACCGCGATGAGTAATCCCGTTGCTGTAAAAGCCCCGCTTACCTGCAGCGTCCGTTTTAAACCAAAACGGTGGGCAAAACCATCCGCCACGAAGCGGCCCAAGGCCATAGTACACATAAAGGCGGTATAGCCGGCGCCGATCCATGCCCCATGCGCTAAAATGATTTTTTTAAAGTAAATCACGCTCCAATCGAACATGGCGCCCTCGCAGATCATAGAGCAGAAGGCAATCAGTCCCAGTTTTACCAAAGAGCGGTCTGGTATTACAAAGGCCGGCCCGGCGTTTTCGCCGCTTTTGTTCCTGTCTGCATGTAAAAACTGCCATGCAATTAATACCCCAGCTATAACAATCACGGCAATAAGGCAGAAGTGGTAAAAAGGCTCAATACCTTTACCGATCATGAACGTACCGATACCCGCACCGCAGAAACCCGCCAAACTCCATAAGCCATGGAAAGAAGCCATAATGGGCTTGGTGTACATTTTCTCTGTCGCTACGGCCTGGGTATTTACAGAAATATTAACGCTGTTGCTGGAAAAGCCATAAATAATCAAGTTGATGATTAACAGCAGCGGCGTGTTTACCAAGCCAAGCGTAGTTAATGACAGAGCATAACAGATCAGCGCTATGGTTAACACCACCCGGCTACCAACTTTATGAATAGCCCAACCAGCAAAAGGCAGCGACAGCATTAACCCCACCGGCAGTGCAAACAGGATGCCGCCCAGCGCGGCATCAGAAAGATCCAGCTTTTGCTGAATGGTAGCAATACGCGAAGCCCAGCTGGCAAAGCACAAGCCTGCCAGGAAAAACATGGCGCCTACCGTGGCCCGCATCACTTGCGGCGATTTTATTGTTTTTAACCGCGCTTCAGCTGTATCCATTCTGTCTGGTGTAAATTTTACACAAAAATAAGTTTTGTAATCAGGTTATTAACCAATCTTTGCATAAACATAACAGAAAGCGATTGTTAACTATTAAACATCACCAATGGCAACACTAAAAAAAATATATCCGGCAGTAGATGCGCACATGGGCAACCTGATCACTTACCGTGCACTACCTACGCAATATGTAGATTACATAGACCCGTTTTTGTTCCTTAACCACCACGGACCGCAGGTTTACCCGGCAAACAACAGCGGCTTGCCATTTGGGCCGCACCCACACCGCGGAATGGAAACCGTTACGTTTATCATAGACGGCGATATAGCACATAAAGATAGCAGCGGCCACGAAAGCGTGATCAATGCCGGGGGCGTACAATGGATGCGTGCCGGACGGGGCCTCATCCACGCCGAGGTTTCTTCAGATGCTTTCCTGAAGCAAGGCGGGCCGTTAGAGATCCTGCAATTATGGATCAACCTGCCTGCGCGTTTAAAAATGGCTGATCCTTTTTATATCGGTAAGCAAAAAGAAGAAATCCCGGTTGCGACCTTCGATAACGGCAAAGTAGAAGCCGCTTTAATTTTCGGCGACCTGGACGGAACGAAAGCTGCCTTTCAGGCGGAATTTCCATTACAATTAAACACTATCACTTTTAAGCCTGATAGCAGCCTTACACTTGACGTACCGGAAGGGCATCATATTTTCTTTTACGTGATCAGAGGAGCGCTTGATGTTAACGGGCAAACCGTTAAAGCACTTCAGCTGGCCGATTTTGACCAATCGGGAGGAGCATTAACCATTCAGGCTGCAGAAGAAAGCATTTTACTTTTTGGCCATGCACAACCGTTCAACGAGCCGGTAGTATCTCAGGGGCCTTTTGTGATGAATACCGAACAGGAGATCATGCAGGCTTACCAGGATTACCGTCAGGGTAAGTTCGGTACATGGAACTTCTAAGTGCCTGATAAATATTAACTTTTGATAAACTATTTTGCTTCGGCATTGGTTCTTTATACTCACGTTGAACTAATTTCCCGATGAGTTTATTAAAAGTGCAGACAGAGCGGGCTCAGCCGATCAACAAGAAGACGATCGTTATCACCGGAGCATCAAGTGGAATTGGCAGGGCTACAGCTATTGAGCTGGCCCGTTACGGTTGTACCCTTGTTTTAGCGGCAAGGCAAAAAGACGCGCTGGAAGAAGTGGCGGATGTTTGCGACCGGCTTGGCGCAAAAGCCATGGTAGCGGTGACCGACGTGACTGATGCGGCATCTGTAAAGCAACTGGCAAAAGATGCCTGCCTGTTTGGGAAATCTATAGACGTTTGGATAAACATTGCCGGGATTGGTGTAATGGGCGAGTTCACCACCGTGCCTATTGAAGTACACGACCAGGTGATTAAAACCAACCTGATGGGTTACATGCACGGCGCACATGCCGTGCTGCCTTATTTCAAAAAGCAAAAGTTCGGCACTATCATCAATGTAAATTCTGTCGGCGGATGGGTGGCTATGCCTTACGCAGCGGCATATGATGCCAGTAAATTTGGCTTGAGAGGATTTTCGGAAGGTTTACGCGGCGAACTAAGCGATTGCCCGGATATTCACATTTGTGATGTATTCCCATCCTTTGTAGATACCCCCGGCCCGAAACACGCGGGTAACTATACCGGTAAGAAGTTGAAGCCCGTTCCACCTGTAGTGCCTACGTACAAAGTTGCCAAAGCAATAGCTGGTTTGGTTTTTAAACCCAAAAGCACCACCATCATCGGTGCCTCCGCCTACCTGGCTAAGGCCGGATATGCTATTTCGCCACGGTTAACCAGATGGTCTTTGCTGAAGCTGATGCAGATGTATTTTAAGCAGGCCGAATGCGAACCGGTGACCAATGGTAATGCCTTTGAGCCTACGGGTGCCGATAACCGCATTGCGGGAGGTTACGCTTCTAAAACAATTACACCGAGCCGCGTACAATTAGCCGGATTGGTTGGAGTAGCAGCAGCCGGGGCATTCTTTATCGTGCGAAAACTATTTTAGTTTGCATGGACGAAGACCGGTGTTTCGGTAACTGTAACCGTTAGTTTGCCTTTATTGGTTTTTACGGACGTTTTAATGGCAGTATCGGTGCCTGCTTTCAAATGATAAATAGTTGCAGCCGTTGCACTGCCTAAATCAAGCGTGTATGTCCCGGTGCGGCCTTTTTGATCAGGTATCGTCAGTGCGTAGATCGTCTTTTTACCCAGCACATATTTATCAACTAAGGGGTCGTTATTTATCGTTCCTCTATATACGTAGTTACCCATTAAGGTATTCACCTGCCGGATGTAGTCAGCAGCAGGGCGACGGGAAGAATTATCATTCACCAGACCGGAAGTGGCATAGGTAGCGGGACTATTAGGCGTATCGTCAAACAGTTGGTAGAAAAACAAACGGTTAATCCCGTAACGCATATACATCAGGCAAGAACGGATGATCCAGTCGGCCTGGGTCAATAACGGCGTTTTGCTGCCAACGGCGATGGCCTTTTGTAGACTACCCTGGTTAATATCGTACCCATTTTCTGTCAGCCAAACGGGTACATGGTTGGCCTTAGACAGCTGAACAAACTGATAAGCGATGCCACCCGCCTCACTCAGCTCCGGTGCAACGCCTGTTGTACTTTGCCGGTGAGTTGAAAAATCGCCATCGTTAGCATAAAGGTGATAGTTGATGACATCGAAACAAAGATCAACACTACCATCGGCATGGTATCCCCTGTTTTTGCGGCACCATTCAATCATAGCCTTTACATAATTTACGTCGGCGGTGCTTAGCCCACCCATTACCACTTTCATAGTGGTGTCGGCATTTTTTACTCCTACGTTTTTCCCCAGCTTACCTTTATTTCCATCGTAAAAAGCAGATAGGTTAGCGGCATATTCCTCCGGCGATTGCTGCGCTTTCGGGCCTTTCCACCACTTGTCGCGCTCGTTATCGCATTCAATATACTTCACCAGGTTCATCCCGATCTTTACCTGGTTAACCGGGTCGGCTGTCCAGCGTGGGGTAGCATCAACCGTCAGCAGGGCCGAATCTACATGCGGGTTAGCTCCATAACGTGCCGCGAACTGAAAGGCTGCTTTTGCTTGTAAAATGTACGAAGCCGGATCTGACCGGTTACTGCCATAGGGAGCAGGTACGTCTTCGGCATCGCGCAGATCTTTCGGGTAAAACTTATCCAGGAACCATCCGGGGCATGATTTTAAATCGGCAAGCAACAGAATCGAATCCTTCGCACAACGCTGATATATGGCATCGTAATTCCACCCGCCGCTATGCACAGGGTTAAAAGTATACTTCCCTTGTTGCTGCTCTAACTTTTCCCAATCCATGTAATGGCGCACGGCGGTAAAGTTTTTAATTGCCGCCATCTTGGTTTCGTAGATTTTGGTGACGTCGTTCGGGTTATTCGGGTCAAGCAAAAAGTTCCATTCGTAGGCATTGATGCCGAACATATTTTTAAGCGGGATCCCGGTCGAATCTTTTGTATACTGGGACGGATCGGCTTTGTGAATGACAGCTTCTCTTCTGCATTTTGAAAAGGAGAATACCGTGGCCAGCCACATGACCACTGTAATCATTTTTATGTTCAACACCATGATCAACTTAGCAAACGTATCCTTTTATCCGAATAAACCGCCCTGGGCAGCTTCAATAAAATGTGGCCGGCGAATGTTCATATCTAAAGCCGTGTTCAATTTCTCTATCACATAATCGCAAAGTTCAGGCGAATAACGTTCATCATGCTGGTGCATAAAGAACCACACCGATTGTAAGCCCTGATCTTTCCATTGCACGATACGTTCCACCCAGTCATCCACGCGCTGGTAATCCGTAACATGCAAACCATTTCCAACAAAACGGATAAAAGCGTGCGAGGTAGACAGGTTCATGTGCACACAATCGCGGCGGCCGGAAGCATCTGTAATGATAGAGCCTATATTGAGATCACGGAGCAATCGAAAAACATCTTGATCTGTGCCTGCCAAATTGAACCATTCTTTGTGGCGCACCTCTACAAAAACAGGCACATCCGTTGGTAAGTGCTCCAGGTACGCCTTTAGTTCAGGGAAGCTTTTAGGCGTAAAATTATCACTCAGTTGCAAAAACAGCGGCCCAAGTTTATCGCCAAAGGCAAGCATACTGTTATAAAACTGGGTGGTCAGTTCTTCGGCATTCTTCAACCGTCGCATATGGCTGATGCTCTGTGAAAATTTCGGGCAGAATTTAAAATGCGGATTTGAAGCCGCTTTTTCCGCCCATTTTGCAATAGTTTCCGGCGGGTACATATTGTAAAAGGTCGCGTTCAACTCAATCGAGTCAAAGTGCTTTACATACTCGTCAAGGAAGTTGGCTTCTTTGGTTTTTGGTGGATAGATCTGCCCCACCCACTCCTTCCGGCCCCATTTGGCACAACCCACGTGAACATCCAGCGGCTTTTTCTCTGCCCGTTGCAGCGTTTCTGTAGTAAAAAGCGTATCGGGCGGAAGTTTAAAATCTATTTCACCAAGCGTTTCCGGGGCGACTTTGCCAAATTCCATAAATCGAGATTTTGGGTTGAAGATAAAAGTTTATCAACAGTTTTTATACGCTATCAGCCTTTCTGCCAAATCGAGGCCACTGCATAAGGCAGCTTCCAAAGTTCCCATACTTGGCCCTTCATATAAATATTCACCGGCAAAATACAGTTTCCCGTCCACACCGTTATTCAACACGGCATGGTGTTGGTGCCCGTTAACCGTTTCATAAGCATAAGACCCTAAAGTATACGGATCGGCAGTCCAATTAATGGTATGCGCGGATAGCAACTGAGCCTGCAATGCTTGTTCGCCCATGTTGAACATATTTCCGAGCGACTGCAGGGCCATCTTTAAAAGTGCATCTTCGCTGGTATCTTTCAACTTTTTGGCTTCCGGTCCACCAAGCCAACCGGTTAAAACCGCACTTTGATCAGGGACTTGTGTCCACCAGGTGGGGATCTTTTCTTCGCTGAACAAAAACAGCATGTGGCTCATGTCCGCGCCTTCCACTTGCTCCCAAAACCTAGTTTTGAATACCAGTAATACCTTAATGATAGCGCCGAAACCCATCAGGTTCCAGGCATGGCGATGTTCCGGCACATCCGGGGTAAAAGTGATGCCATTATTCTGAAGCACGCCTAAAGGCAAGGCTAAAATTACTTTGGAAGCTTTGTACTGCCCGCCATTTTGGGTAGTAAGGATTACGTCGGGCCCGGAAAGTCCCACCTGCTCTACAGGAGTGTTTAAAAGCAGTTTACCGCCGGCTTGCAATAACTCGTCGCGCAGCCAGTTCATCAGCTTCACATAGCCGCCTTTAATGCGGTGCTGCGCGTCATTATCCTCCTGCTGCCATTCGGTTCTGAGGGCAAAGGCACTGGCTTTATCTGGTTCGGCGGAATCATAGCCTGCCACAAACCGCAAAACCGACTGACGAAGAGGCGCATAGCTTTCGCCAGAAAAATATTGGTCAAGAAATTCCTGGATGCTGATGTCTTCCTTCAATTGTTGCAGTTGCTGCATCAATTCGCCCCAACCGACGATCTCTTCTTCATCCTGGGTGAATTTACCTTTTTGATAATGCCACATTTCGCCACGGGCATATTCAGTTTCAATCCCCGCCTCTTTTAGCAAACGCAGGCTCAGCGGCAGGTCGCCGTGAACAAATTCAGCACCCAGTTCAATAGCTTGGCCTGCAACTTCGATGGTATGCGCCCGCCCGCCAATGCGGTCACGCGCTTCTAAAACCAATACTTGCTTTCCGGCTTTTGCTAAAGTACGCGCGGCCATCAGTCCTGCCGCACCGGCCCCAACAATGATGATATCAGAAGTTTTCATGAATAAACAGGTTCTGCAAATTACCCGAAATACTACAAACTAAAAGGAAGCATGTTTAATTATTCGCCTTCAATTTCCAGTTGTAAGCCGTCATAAGCCAGGTGGATCCCCTCGGGCAATTCGCGGCTTACATGTGCATGCCTGCCCAATCTATGGCTGATGTGGGTGAAGTAAGTTTGTTCTGCGCCAATTTCTTTTGCAAAAGCGATAGCTTCATCCAGGGTAAGGTGCGAGATATGATGTTCGCGTTGGAGGGCGTTTACCACCAGCGTTTGGGTACCTTTTATCTTTTCTTTCTCCGCGTCACTAATCGTCTTTACATCGGTAAGGTAAGTAAAACTACCTATGCGAAAACCCAGGATAGGCAAACGATAGTGCAACACTTCTATCGGTACAAAATGGAGGCCGCCAATATCAAAGGGTGTATTCTTATCAATGGTGTGCAGATTCACGCGTGGAATGCCCGGGTACTTTTCTTCGGCAAAGATGTAATGGAACTCGCGCTTTAGTCCTGTCTGTACCCTTTCGGTAGCATAAACATCCAGCGCCTGTTGCTGGCGGTAATTGAACGCGCGGATATCGTCCAGCCCGGCAATATGGTCTTTATGCTCATGCGTTAATACTACGGCATCCAGGTGCTTAACACCCATGCGCAGCATCTGGTAACGGAAATCGGGGCCAGAGTCGATAACGATTACCTTTCCGCCGCCCTCTACCAGTATAGAAGTGCGCAGGCGTTTATCTTGCGGGTCTACAGAGGTACATACCTCGCAATCGCAGGCGATAACAGGTACGCCCTGAGAAGTGCCGGTTCCTAAAAAAGTTATTCTCACAGCTGTAATTCAGTTTGTTTAATCTGCTGATAAAAAGCCAGCTGTTTCTCGTCTAACAATTTATGATCCACTTCTACCGTACGGATCAGTTCGGCAAGCGCCTGTATCTTACTTTCGAGGTTCGAAAACTTGTTTACCACCACCATTTTACTGCTTTGCAGCAGGCACGCGCCGGTTTTAAAGTTGCCCTTCTCATACCGCAGTTTATAACCTGCCGATTTCAGCAGGTTCTCTAATTTTTCGAGCGAATGGTTGGTGGCCGCAAGCATAATTTCAAAAGTAACAAAAGCGTATAAAAAGTGTGTAGTTAATCTGTAAAACCATCCGCAGAATGGATAGTAAAGATTAGAAAACTGTTAAAAATTGGTTAAAAAGAGTTTATATCTGACACCTTCTGCCCATATTTAGCATCTTTAAGGGAGTAACCGTTTAGCATGAAGATACGCTTATCGCTTTTTCTATTCCTCAGCATTTCCTTACAGGCATTTGCGCAACAGTTTACCATCAGCGGTACCATTACCGATGAAAGCGGTCAGGCTATTCCATTTGCAACGGTAGTGATCCGTAATGCCACAAAAGGCACCTCAGCGAATGCGGAGGGTAAATTTACGCTGTCTGTTGCCGCAGGAAAATATGAACTGCAGTTCAGGGCGATTGGCTATACGCAGCACATCCAGCTGGTTGAAATTCATGCCGACCAAATACTGAACGTTAAGCTTAATTCGGCATCTTACCAGTTGAAAGATGTCGTTGTGCGCCCGGGTGCGGAAGACCCGGCATATGAAATTATCCGCCAGGCGCAGCGAAAAAGGAAAACCTACCTGCAACAAGTAAACAGCTACAGCTGCCGTGTTTACATTAAAGGCTTGCAACGCCTGCTGGCTGCGCCTAAAAAGTTCCTGGGCCGTGACATCGACCAATTGGCGAAGCGTATCGGTTTAGACTCTAACCGTCGAGGTATACTCTATCTTTCAGAATCGGAATCGAAACTGGATTTTATGAAGCCCGACAGCTATCACGAGGAGATGATCTCGTCCAAAGTTTCTGGTAGTAACCGCGCCTTCAGCTTTAACCGGGCTTCAGACCAGCGGGTCGATCTTTACGAGAATTACCAGAACTGGCCCGACCTATGTAACCGCCCCCTGGTATCGCCTATTGCTGATAATGCACTGAATTTTTATAACTACAAATGGCTGGGTACGATTGAAGAAAACGGCGAGACGATTAATAAAATCCAACTATGGCCCAAGCATAGCTTTGACGCCGCTTTTACCGGCACCATTTACATTACCGAAAACAGCTGGCGACTGCATAGTTACGACCTTACCATTACCAAAAGCGCGAACCTGAAACTGGTAGACACCCTAAAAATAAGTGAACAATATTTGCCGGTAAACCCCAAAGTGTGGATGCCTGCGACACTGCGTTTCGAGTTTACCGGCGGCCTGTTCGGGTTCAGGTTTGGCGGTTACTTTGTTTCTGTTTACCGGGATTATGACATAGAGCCCCTACTGAATAAGAAGACCTTTGCCGAAGTAATGCGCATTACCGCCGGCGTAAATAAAAAAGACTCGCTTTATTGGGAACAGCAACGCCCAATCCCCTTAACAGACGAGGAAATTCTGGATTACAAGAAAAAAGGAACATTAGCCAGAAAGCGCGAATCGAAAGCTTATCAGGATTCGCTTGATAAGGCAAATAACACCGTCACTCCTAAAAAAGTTATTCTAACCGGTGTCGCCATCCGTAACCGGTGGGAGAAAAAGCAGTTGTATTTCAACCCGTTGCTCACCTCGCTGCTGTACAATACTGTTGAAGGGTTTGCCATAAACTACGGCGCTTACTATACGCGGCAGATAGATAGTACCAGCAACAAATACCTGCGGGTAAACGGCAATATCAGGTATGGTTTCAGTAACCACATGCTGAATGGTATGTTGAGCGCTACCATGCCCGTCAAGAATTACGACATCGGTTTTAGTGGCGGAACAGATATGGTAGACATGAACAATACCGAACCCGTTACCACTTTCTCAAACAGTTATAACAGTTTGCTGCGTAAACGCAACCTGCAAAAACTTTACGAAAAGCGTTTTGCCTCAGTATGGGCTGCGCACCGCATTACCGGCGGTTGGTTGGCGAGTGCATCTGCCGAGTTTGCCGACCGGCAGTGGTACCCTAATACCAATTACTTCAGCATCCTGTACCAGCAAAAGAAATATACTTCAAACAACCCTTTTACGCCAGATGCAGATCTGCCGGTATTTCCACAGAACCAATCGTTCAAGATCAACATCACCACCAGTTACGATTTCAGCAACCAATACGTCACCTACCCTTCGGGCCGGTACTATCTGCCATCGAATTATCCAAAAATAGAGGTAAGCTATACCAAGGCGATCAAAAACATTTTCGGGTCTGATGCCAGCTACAACCTGCTTACGGCAGGCGTATCTAAATCGGCACTGAGCCTCGGCACCTGGGGACGTTCATCCTTTTATATTGGTGGGGGTAAGTTCTTTAACAGATCCGCTATTTACTATACCGATTACGTACACTTTCTGGGTGATGCAGATTTATCTTACAGGGTAAGCCCACGCCGTTACTTGTTGCTCGACTTGTACAAGTACAGCACGCCGGACAAATATCTCGAAGGCCATTTCGAACATAATTTTTCGGGCTTGTTTTTAAACGAAGTCCCGCTCATCAGAAAGTTAAAGCTGCAGGAAATCGTGAATTTCAACTACCTGTCTACGCAATCGCTTAAAAACTACTTCGAAGTAGCGGGCGGCGTACAATACCTTAACATGCGTTTGATGTTTGCACGCTCGTTCCATGGCGGCACAAAGGTTGAATCCGGCTTCAGATTTGGCGTGATTATCCCCTAAAAATGATAATTTAGGGGCGACATCAAACCAATTAATCAGCATGACTTATCTGCCATCCGCGCAACGCTATCAACATATGGAATACCGCCGCTGCGGTAAAAGCGGCATTAAACTACCGGCAATATCATTAGGCCTCTGGCACAACTTCGGCCACGTGGACGTGATGGAAAATTACCGCAAAACATTGCACTTGGCTTTCGACAGCGGTATCACCAATTTTGATCTGGCGAATAATTACGGGCCGCCGCCGGGCTCTGCGGAAGAAAACTTCGGCAAGCTGTTGAAAGATGATTTCCGTGGCTACCGCGACGAAATGATCATCTCCAGCAAAGCTGGTTACACCATGTGGGATGGCCCTTACGGTGATTGGGGTTCTAAGAAATACCTGGTGGCTAGTTTAGATCAAAGCCTGAAGCGCATGGAACTGGATTATGTAGATATCTTCTACCATCACCGCCCCGATCCGGAAACGCCTTTAGAAGAAACCATGTACGCGCTGGACCTGATCGTTCGCCAGGGGAAAGCACTATATGCGGGTATATCCAACTACCCGGCAGAAGAAGCGCAGAAAGCGATAGATATTTTACGCAAACTGGGTACGCCCTGCCTGATCCATCAACCTAAATACTCCATGTTTGAACGCTGGGTAGAAGGCGGCTTATTGGATGTACTGGAAAAAGAAGGCGTCGGTTGTATCCCGTTCTCTCCTTTAGCGCAGGGACTATTAACTAATAAATACCTCAACGGCATTCCGCAAGACTCGCGGGCGGCAAAATCGTCAGGATTTTTGCAAACCAGCCAGGTAACTGACGAGGTTATTGACAAAGTGCGGGCATTGAATGAAATTGCACAACAACGCGGGCAAAGCCTGGCCCAAATGGCCTTAGCCTGGTTGCTGAAAGATCATCGTGTAACTTCTGTTCTGATCGGCGCCAGTCGGCCGGAACAATTAGCCGACTCGCTGAAGTGCATGGATAATACTACCTTCAGCACGGAAGAATTAAATCAGATTGAAAATATCCTGGGTAAGGCATGAAGCAGATCAGATGGGGAATTATCGGTTGCGGTAATGTGACCGAGAAAAAAAGCGGACCTGCTTTCAGCAAAGTACCAGACAGCAAATTAGCGGCGGTAATGCGCCGCAATGGCGAAAAGGCAGCAGATTATGCAAAGCGCCACAACGTTGAACAATGGTTTGACGATGCTGAGCAAATGATGGACAATGCCGGGCTTGATGCCGTTTACATTGCCACCCCGCCAGATTCGCACTTGCCCTACGCGCTGCGGGCCCTGGAAAAAGGGTTGAATGTTTACGTGGAAAAACCGGTTACGCGTAATGCAGCCGAGGCAGAAGAATTAGCGCAGGCCGTAAGTAAAGCCAGCAGTAAACTTTGTGTAGCGCATTACCGCAGGGCGGTACCGATGTTCATCCACGTAAAGAAATTACTGGCAGAGCAGGCAATTGGCGAGGTGAGGACGGTGCAGATCCGCATGTGGAAAAGCGCAGATGCAGAAATGATTGCAAAAACGGCTACCAACTGGCGCGTTCACCCTGACCAATCTGGCGGCGGCTATTTCCATGATCTGGCCCCGCACCAGTTAGACCTGATGATGCACTGGTTCGGCACTCCTAAAGCTTATAGCGGATATTCGCTCAATCAAAGCAAAAGCTACCCGGCCGATGATCACGTTACCGGCACCATCATATTTGAAAACAATGTAGTGGTAAATGGCTCGTGGAGCTTTAACGTGGCTAAAGCCCAGGTGGTTGATCTTTGTGAGATCGTAGGAACCGAAGGGAAGATCAGCTTCCCGTTTTTTGGAAATACGGTAAGACTGCAAAATAATCAGGGCGACGAAACCATCACCTTTGAACACCCTGAACATATACAGCAGCCGCTCATACAGAAAATAGTACAATACTTTAATGGCGAGGCAGACAACCCCAGCCCAATTGAAGAAGCCGTAACGCTGATGAAAGTTTTAGACGCATTTACAACAAGTAACATGTAACAAAGCCACGCAACGTTTTGTTAAAAAGCGCGGTTTATTATTTTTGTATTGGCATGAAAAAGCTGTTTCTGTTAATCGCCATCTTGTTACCTGCTGCGCCGATGCTGAGCGCGCAGCCCATTGTGCCTGTTCAAGGCAAAATGGTGACCAGGGAGGATTACCAGAGATACGAACAGGATGTGGTTAAGACCATCGATTGGCTGCAGGAAACACCCTGGAAGCAGGATCCGCAGCTGTACAGTAAAGCAACATCCTTTTTGTTTAAATGGATACAGGGCACGCCTACCATTACTATGGAGCTAATGCCGCCACTGGTTGACCTTACCGACCAAAACAATAAACTGATGGCCAGTTTTATTGGCGGGTACACCAAATATGCCATTCAACACCCGGTTTATTTAAAAGAAGATGCTAATATGGCCGCGGTAAAAGCCTTATTTGATAAATATCGTGCAGAACCCGACCATAAAAAAGACAGCGATATAGAGCACCTGCTAAAGCTGGAAAAAGAAGGCACGCTAAAAGATTGGGTAATCAACGAATACGAGAAAGTAACGCAAAATCAATAAGTAAAGGCCGCATCTGCGGCCTTATTATTTACTCTTTTTCTTAGGAACTTTTGCACCCTCTTTACGGGCTTCTGATAAACCAATGGCAATTGCCTGTTTACGGCTTGTCACTTTTTTACCGCTGCCGCTTTTCAGTTTACCTTCTTTCATTTCGTGCATTACTTCGCCAACTTTTTCCTGGCTTTTTTCTGAATACTTTGCCATGTCTTTCAATATTAGATATATAAACCAGTACAAAATACCTGCCAGTTATCGGTTAGCATTTTCAAGTGCATCAAGATCAAGGCCGTTGATCAGTTTTACATTCGCTGTAATTTTTTCTGCGTTCCAATCCCACCAGGCCAGCTTGTTTAACCGCTGTATGGTAGCTTCATCATAACGCATGCGGATGACTCGGGCTGGGTTGCCGCCCACCACCGCATAATCAGGCACGTCCTTCGTTACTAAACTTCCGGCAGCGATAATAGCCCCGTTGCCTACTTTAACACCAGGCATAATGGTAGCGTCGTGACCTATCCATACGTCGTTGCCGATAATGGTGTCCCCTTTAAAGGGATATTTCTTACTTAGATCGACACCCTCGTTCACCTGCTCCCAGCCATTACCGAAAATACCAAAGGGAAAGGTTGAAATAGGCCTTACTTCATGGTTGGCGCCATTCATGATAAATTTCGCACCGGAAGCAATGGCACAAAAACGCCCGATAACGAGTTTATCGCCCAGAAATTCGAAGTGATACAACACATTCTTTTCGAAGTTGGATGGATCTTCCAGGTCATCATAATAGGTATAATCGCCAACGATAATATTAGGGCGGGTAATGATATTTTTAAGAAAAACTAAATTCTTATAGTGAGGCAATGGGTAAACCACGGCCGGATCTGGACCAAAAGGCATAGTAGCAGTATTAAAAGTAAAACAATGGATTTGTAAAACAGGAGGAGATGGCCTGCCGATAACGCCGGGATAGCTAAGACTAAAGGCAGACCGGTTATATTACCATTGGAGTAGCTGCCTGATGTTTCCAGGCAAGGCAAAAGTAAATAATTTTTGGCGACATAGTTTTATACATTTGCCATGATGAACAGGATATCTGACACAGATTTAATTTTAAATGCAGACGGTACTGCCTACCATCTGAACCTTTTACCAGAAGATGTAGCGGACACGATCATTTTTGTTGGCGACCAGGACCGGGTACCCGCAGTAAGCAAATACTTTGACGAGGTTGAACTGCGCAAAGGGAAACGCGAATTTATAACCCATACCGGCCGTATCGGCCATAAACGCCTTACGGTAATTTCTACCGGTATAGGAACGGATAATATCGATATCGTGCTGAATGAATTAGACGCCCTGGTGAATATCGATCTATCAACAAGAACCGTAAAACCGGATTTAAAAAGCCTTAATATTATACGCATTGGTACCTCGGGCACGGTACAGGCAGACATTCCGGTGGATAGCCTACTTGTTTCAGAAGCAGCCTTTGGCCTTGACCCGTTGCTGCATTATTATGACTATCCGGCAACGGCAGAAGAGCTGGAATTATTAAAGGCTTTCAAAGCGGTGTTACCCGAAACTTTTAAAGGCCAACCCTATATCGCCTCTGCAAGCAGCCGTTTAATCGGTTCGTTAGATGCGGATATTCAAACAGGCATCACCATTACTACACCCGGCTTTTATTCGCCGCAGGGAAGACAGGTAAGGGCAAAGTCAGCTATACCAGACCTGTTGACCGCCATTACTGAGTTCAGGCACCATGGCAAACGCATCACGAACCTCGAGATGGAAACAGCCGGTATTTACGGCCTCGCAGCTGCACTTGGCCACCAGGCCATCTCTTTTAATGTGCTGCTGGCTAACCGCATTACCAATACATTCAGCAGGCAGCCCGCAGCGATTATGGATCGCTACATCAAAACCGTGCTGGAAAGAATCGCAGCTGTTTAAAGAGCTATTTTTTACCCAGCATCAGCTCGCGGATATATTTCACCGGCGCACTGCCATAGCTCAGGAATTTCTCGTTGAATTCTTTCAACTTATACTTGTCGGCCATCTTCTTTCTATACGCGTCGCGCAGGTCGATAATCTCTTTATACCCGGTAAAATAGCTGGTCAGCTGTACACTGGTTACGCTCACGCGTTTCCATTTGCCTTCGGCTTCAGCCTGCTGCTGAAATGCTTCTTTAGTCAGCAAACGAACAGCTTCATCCCTATTCATGTTACCGGTATGCACGCTGATATCCAAAATGGTGTTGCATACAGAGCGCAGGTTCCATTTGTACCACATCAGCCACATTTCCGGCTGATTATTACCGAATCCATTTTCCAACATCATCTGCTCGGTGTAAACCGCCCAACCTTCAATCATGGCGCCGTTGCCAAATACCGACTTAATTAAGCTCGGCGATTTGTTGGCATATACCAACTGGGTATAATGCCCTGGTATCGCTTCATGGATGCAAAGGATCTGCAGAATGTACTGGTTGTATTCGCGCAGGTAGCTTTCCGCTTTTTCTGCAGGCCAGCCGCTCAGGCTACCCACGTTGAAATAAGTGTTACCCGTTTTATCATAAGGCCCCGGCGCGCTAACAGAAGCCCCGGCTACTCCGGCCATATAGGCAGGTTCTTTCCGCACTACCAACGGTTTGCTTGGATCAATAAACAACAAGTTCTTTTCACGCACAAAAGTAGTGAGGCGTGGAATTTCTTTTTCAATGGCCGATTGAAACTCGTCCGGCTTCACATGCACGGTTGATAAGGTATCAATCATGCGGCCAATCAGCACTAAACTATCTTTAGGCATTTCGGCTTTGCCAAAATATTTTGGCCACAACTGCCGGCTGATCTTCGCCATTTCGCGGTGAAGGTACTTTTTGCGCTCCATCGCGGCGTTGTAGATCTGCTGCGAGCTGCTGCTCGATTGTATATCGTATTTAAATTTGTCCTCGTACAGCGATTTGCCCAGGCGGAAACTACGGCCTTTATCATTTTTAAGCGCCTTAAGCCAGGCTGCGTAACCTTTAATCGCTTCCACAGATTGCTTTGCCCTGTCCAGCATCTTCTGTTTCTCTGCCTGCGGGATATTGGTTTTCTTCAGCGAATCCACAAAATCTGTTTCGAAAACAGATACACCGCCCAAATGCTGGTCGATCGCCAATTCTGTGAGTTCCGGCACAGGGTTCTTTACCTGCTTCTGCGCCTCTTTATACCATAGCGGAATGTTGGTCATCTTCTGATAGAAGCTGCGCAGGCGCTTATCCAGCGGCTCATACTTTTCATTCAGGATGAAAGCGAAGGTGCCGATCAGGTTATACTGGTTCGGGTCCCACTCCCAGGCCTTTTGCTGCTGCACACTCCAGATTAGCTGCTGCATGCGGTTCTCTATCAGGTGGTGATCTATCTTATAGCTGTCTGAAAGTGTATTTACATCAAACCTGCCCAGGGAATCCAATTGCTTCTTTGCAAAGTCTACCTGTTTCTGCCGCGAAGTGGCGTCAAAAACCACCAAAAGACTATCATACTTGTGATACCCCGTCATGGTGGCCTCATCGGGGTTTAACTTCCAGTACGCATCCAGAAAACGGTTTTCATAACCAACAAAGGCAGAGCTGTCGCGCCCGCCTTCTTCAGCCATTACGCTATCTTTTTTACAACCGGTAAACAGGGCCGCGGCTAAGATCAGCGCGGGAATGATAGGGGTCTTAATCACTTGAAGCAGATTTAAAAATCGGAACTAACTTAAACATTATTCTTTAAATCCGCTCCGGATGGTGGTTCTGGTTTATTTTATTTTATTGACGAAATCAATCACTGCGCTAACAAATTCGGGCTTCAACGGAAGGGTTGGATCAGCATAGGTCGCCAGGTTTTTATCACGGTCTGCCGGTGCCTGTTTCAGCACGTGGTTCATATCCGGGATGATCTGCAAAACCGCATCTGATTTTGCTTTCTTTAGTTTCTCTGCATTGCTTACGTTCAACTGTACATCTGTAGTACCATGAACGATCAATACCGGGATCTTTAACTTTTTGATCGCCCGTTGCGGGTCATAGCTCATCCACGACATCAGGTACGGTTGAATTGCCGGGCGGGCAACACCATACAACGACGCATCCACATTATCCTGCGTTTTGCCACGTGCCAGGCTGTCAATTATCGCACTGAACCTGCCGGATATATAATCCGGTTGCGATTTGGCCTGTTCCTTTAAAATATAATAAGCTGGCTGGCCTGCACCGGCTACAGAGATAAATCCGCTAACAGGTTGGTCTGCCGATGCTACCATCCCAATCAGCGAACCTTCGCTATGGCCCAATACAATTACTTTAGAAAAGCGGGCATCGTCGTGCAAATTATTGATCAGTCCTACGGCATCATCAATATAATTATCTATGCGGATCTGCGATTCTTTGGTAGAACTAACTGTTTCGCCCACCAAACGCTTGTCATATCTTAAACTGGCAATACCGCTTTTGCTGAGCGCGGCGGCCAGCATTTTATAACTATTGGCATTTAAACCCATCTTGGGGCTATTACCGTTACGGTCTGTCGGCCCGGAGCCGGGGATAATCAAAACAACAGGCACCTTACCAGTGGCATTAGCAGGCATGGTCAGGGTACCAGAAATGGTAGCGCCCATTCCTTTATAGGTAAATGCAGATTCGCCTGGTTCCAACTGGCCGGGTTGCGCAACTACCGCCTGCGCAGGATCTTTGTAATTGTCAAAAAGCAACCCGGCAAACTGGTTGGCCTGGTTAATATTCACTTTCATGGCCAATACAGATTTATTGAACGTGGCCTTATAGGTAGCAATGCCTTTATCCATTGCGATAAATGAAACCTGGTCTAACTTGCCTAACTGCGTTTGCAACTGGCTGATCATCTGCCGGTTTTTATCTGCTGGTAGTAAAGCCTTTACTTCCGGCGCCATCAAGCTAAAAATACTATCAGCCTGATTTTTATTATAATAATGCTGAAAACGCGCGACAGCTTTCTTGTATGCAGCCGGTTCTGACTGGGCAAAAGCCGCAGTTAAACTCAATAAAAGGATAATTAAAAATGGTGCTCTCATTACCTACGGTGATTATCGGTGCTAAAAATACTAATAGCATTCAAGTATTATAAAATCTTGATAATTTTGTTAACTATTAACAAAAAACAATCACAATATTTAAATATATTGCAACCGTAATAATATTATTACGTACTAAGCCTATCACCGGCGCTATAACTAATTGACAAATAGAAAGGCCCCTGCTGCTGTTTAATGAAAAAACTGTCTACCTGCATTTTTTTATTTTTTCTAACAGGATATGCACTTTACTCGCATGCGCAATCAGGCCAGTCTACGTTGTCAGGTAAAATTGTGGACGAAACCGGTATTGCGGCAGAAGCGGTAACGGTTGCCTTACTAACCGTAAAAGACTCGGCCCTGGTAAAGGCCGCCAGCACAACCAAAAGCGGTTTGTTTTCTTTTTCCGGCCTCGGTGCAGGGCGTTACTTGCTGTTAATCAGCCGCATCAGTAATCGAAAAACTTATTTTGGACCATACACCGTCCTGTCTTCAACCAAAACATCCATCCCTGACATCAGGTTAGAACCCGATATTACGTCGCTGGCTACGGTAACCATCACCGGTGTAAAAAAACTGGTGGAAGTACGGCGCGATAAAATAATCCTCAACGTCGAACGAAACCCCTATGCACAGGGCGCTTCATTTACCGATCTGCTGCGGACAGCCCCGGGAGTGAAAGTAAGTGGTGACGGACAAATAGCGATGCATGCGGGGCAACAACCTTCCGTCATGATCAACGGGAAGTTATTGCAGCTTTCCGGTGCAGACCTTACCGAATACCTGCGATCGCTGCCTTCATCCGGCATTGAGCAAATTGAACTGATCCCGAATCCGCCTGCCAAGTATGATGCTGCCGGTAACGGAGGACTGATCAATATCATCTTAAAAAAAGGCAAAAACACCGGGCTGAATAATATCCTGACCACATCTGCCGGTTATGGAAACTTTGGCAAAGCGGGTATTAATTTAAATACAAATTATCGTACGGGTAAGATCAACATTTTTGGGAATGCGGGCTACCGCTATGATAAAACAGACCATACGATTAATACCGATCGTAATGTGCATGGCACTGCACTCTCTAACTTTAGCACAAGGTATTACAATACGCAACGTACACCGCGGTTCGATTACCGGATTGGCACTGATTATTCAATAGATTCTGACCATACAGTTGGTTTCCTGGTATATGGCAATACCGGCACCAGCCGTTTTAACAAAAGGACCACTACCCTGATGCAGGTTAACGGGCAGCCGGATTCTATGCTGTACACCACTTCTTACCCCGAAAGAAGTGTCAGCAATGTAAACTATAACCTCAACTACAGCGGCAAAATCGGGCATACAAAACAAACCCTCAGTGCCGATGCAGATTATTCGGTGTACCGCAGAACTACCGATGAAATTTTATACAGCAAAGCAACAAGGCTTCGCCCAATTAATCAGCCCACTTTGGCGATCATCCAACCGGCTTTTTCCAATGACACGTTGCGTAACTATGCCCCTACACGGTATGATAATAAGTCTTTTAAAATAGATTATGTCAACCCTGTTTCCGCATCCGCAAGGCTTGAGGCCGGGGTAAAAGTAAGCGACGTAAAATCAGATAACCAACAGGAATTCGACGTGGTAAGAAAAGGGATTTATAAACCCTACGCCCCTTTCACTTCAACGTTTATGTATGCAGAAAAAATAGCAGCTGCATACGTAAATTATGCTAAAACATCAGGAAGGTTTAACTATACCGCAGGCTTAAGGGCAGAACGCCGGGCAACGGAAGCAGAATCATCCTCGATGGGATTAGATGTAGACAGGAAATACATCAGCTACTACCCAAGCTTACTGGTTAATTACAATTTAAAAAATCAGTCGTCGCTGACTTTAGATTTTTCGCGCCGGATTGACCCGCCTGCTTATGAAAACCTTAATCCGATCGTTTACTTCCAGGACAATTACAATTTCCGCTCGGGCAATGCCTTCTTAAAACCCGCGTATAAAAATGAACTGGCTTTAAAGTACAGCAATAGTAAGGACTGGCTGATTACGCTTAATGCCTCCCGGATCACTGATTTCTGGAGCTTTACTTACTTTATCCAGGACGATAAAACAAAGACGTTCAAAACCACCAAGGTTAATTTCAAAGCAGAAGATGTATTAGGTTTAACTTATAGTATCCCTTTTAAGTTAACCAGTTGGTGGCGTGCTTCTGTTTATGGCGAAGCTACTCTGATGCGTTTTACAGATACAACCGGGTACAGCAAAAATGCACACGACCTGAACGTGCTGCTTCAGCAGAATTTTAACATCGCTAAAAACCTGACGGCCAGCATTGACGGCTATTACGATATTCCCACTTACTTCGGAATACTGAACTATAAAAAGGTTTATTATTCGAACGCGTCTGTAATCAAACAATTTGCCTCACGAAAAATAACGCTCACTTTTGCCGTGACTGATATTTTTAATACCCGACGCGACAGAACCTACAGCAATTATAAAAACCTTGATTTTAACCTGTATGATAAACCCGAAACCAGGGTGTTCAGGCTCAGTGTTTCCTACCGCTTTGGTAAGTCGGGCGTAAAAGCTTCGCGCCGCCGCAATGTGGGTAATGATGAAGAACAGAAACGAATGAGTGGTTCGAACTGATCAGCCACCGCGCCCGGTTAGCATACCGATGATGATCACCAACAGTACAAACAGGGTGATCGCCGTGTACAGGTAATCTTTCTCTAAAATAAACCCGATAGCAGAAAAAATGACCCGTACCACTGGTGTGGCTATCAGCAGGATAATACCGGCCTGGATAATGGCCCTTCCACGTAAGTTCAGGATGCCGTTGATGATCCCTCCAATGCTTTGAACGAATGCCGGTACACCCTGGAACTGGCGATAGCTGACGGTAGAACTGCCATGCCGGTACAGATAAATTACGCCGCCGATAAAAACCACGGCCATGGATACAATTACCCCTCCGCGAAGTACCCAGCCAATGACATCCTGTATGTTTTTATCTTTAAAATTACTGCCCGCCATTACTTTAAATTTTACCCGTAATACCGTTATAGATCATCTGCACGGCCAGTATCGTCACGATGACGGCGAACACCCACCGCAGCCAGCCGGAAGATTTGGCATGTACCAATATCTTTGAACCGGTTAAAGCCCCCAGCAGCACACCCAATACAACAGGCATAGACAAACCTGGATCGATATAACCGCGCTGCAGGTAAACTACGGCACTGGCAGCTGCGGTAACCCCGATCATGAAGTTGCTGGTAGTCGTAGAAACTTTAAAGGGTATGCGCATAATACTGTCCATCGCCACCACCTTTAACGATCCTGAGCCGATTCCCAATAAGCCGGAAATAATACCGGCAAACAGCATCATAAAAAAGCCGCCGCCAACTTTACGCACACCGTACTTTACTACCTGCCCGTCTGGCGTGGGGTAACTTCCGTTCAGTTTTAACTTTTCTGCCCAAACGCTTTCTGTCTGCGAGATATTCTCCACTTTCTTCTTTAGCGACATGAGCGCCGAAAAGATCAGGATGACACCAAAAAGCACGGCTATGATGGGCGTATGGATATATAAAGACAAGGTAGCGCCGACAAGCGCACCAACCGTTGTGGCAATCTCCAGGAACATGCCGATGCGGATATTCGTGATCCCTTCGCGAACGTACGCCGCTGCCGAACCGGACGAAGTAGCGATAACCGAGATGAGCGATGCACCGATGGCGTAATGGATATCTACATGCAGCAGCACTGTCAGCAAAGGGATAATAACCACGCCGCCGCCTAAGCCGGTTAAAGAACCTAAAAGACCGGCAAAGTAAGAACCTGCAAGAATAATAATAGTTAAGAGATATACAGACATTGCGGGGCTTGTGCTGTTTCGTTTGCTAAAGTAGTAATACTTTTCAAAGCCAGGCGGTTTGGCGTAACAGCATTTTTAATTAATTTTTAAAAGATAATAACTACTTTAATCGTTTTAATGTCGCTATGAGAATTAAACTGCTTATTCTTTTTTGTCTGTTCGCCCTGGGTGCTGTCGCGCAAAGCAAGCTCCCGTCGAACATGTTTTTTAAAACGCTTCCAAACGGGCTTGATGTACTGGTGATTGAAGATAACAGCGTGCCGCTGGCTACTGTAATGATTACTTGTAAGAATGGCTCTTTTACAGAACCACCGCAGTTTAACGGGCTGAGCCACCTTTACGAACACATGTTTTTTAAGGCAAACAAAGATTACCCTACCCAGGAAGACCTGATGAATCGCATCAGCGAGTTGGGGATCGAGTTTAATGGCTCTACCACATTCGAAAATGTGAACTACTACTTCACCCTGCCCAGCGCAAACCTGAAACCCGGCCTCGAACTGATGAACTCTGCCATCCGCTACCCTTTATTTACCCCGGAGGAAATGGCAAAAGAAAATATTGTAGTAGACGATGAATTTCAGCGGCACGAATCCAGCCCGGCATTTGCGCTGCTGCAAACCATGGACCATCACATGTGGGGCGATTTGTATAGCCGTAAGAACCCTACAGGCGACCACCAGGTGATCCGCTCGGCAACGCCTGCCATGATGGATTCTATCAAAAACAAGTACTACTATCCTAACAACTCATTACTGACGATAGCCGGAGACGTAGCCCATGACGCCGTATTTGCCCAGGTAGAGCAGCTTTTTGGCAGCTGGAAGCATTCTTCTTTCGACCCTTTTCAGAAATGGCCGATACCCGAATTTAAGCCGCTAACCAAAAACGATTATTTCGTGGTGAAATCGAACCTTACCAATGTTCCTATTATCCAGATGAACTGGTTCGGACCGGACACCCGGAATGACATCCCGGCAACTTACGCCGCAGACGTTTTCTCTTACATTCTGGATCAAAACTCGTCTAAACTCAGTAAAGCGCTCATCCAATCCGGCCTGGCCTTGCAGGTAGACTTTGGTTACCTTACCTTACGCTATACCGGCCCCATTACCCTAACAGTGATCCCTAACCCCAATAAAGTACAGGAGTGCCTGGCCGAAATTAAACGGCAAATTGCCATGTGGGACAGCCCCGATTACGTAACTGACGAACAACTGGAAACCGCTAAGCGGAAACTGGAAATTAAGCAGATCCGCGAAGCAGAGGTCACTTCAGATTTTACGCAGGTGCTTTCGTTCTGGTGGGCATCGGCTTCTATTGATTACTTCAACACGTATAACGATAACCTGAAGAAAATGACCAAAGCAGATCTGCAGAACTACGTGCGCAAATACATTAAAGACAAACCTCATTGCGCGGGCTTGCTGATCAACCCGTATATGGAGCAGCAGATCATGCCCGAAAAATTCTTTACCGCCAGCAACTAAATCTTAACATACAGCAGGTATTCCTTCCATCATGAAAAGAACATTCATCCTTATATTCTCTTTAATTTTATCAGCATCCGCAACTTTTGCCCAACCCAGCACCCGTACCACCACTTCTTTTATGGTGAACGGCCTGAAGGTAATTTTCAAACCCACGGTTAAAGAAGTGATCAGCGTGCGCATGTATTACCGCGGCGGTGTTTACAATTACCCAAAATCGCAGGCGGGCATAGAAAACTTTGCGCTGAAAGCCGCTACAGAGTGCGGCACCAAAAAATATTCTGCAAATGCTTTTCGCGATATGACCGACGAGTTTGGCATTTCCATCGGCGGTTCATCATCACTTGATTATGGCAACATTGCCATGGAGTGTATTTCTAAATACTTCGACCAGGGATGGAGCTTATTCGCCGAAGCGATTATGCACCCAGCTTTCGAACCTAATGAAGTTGAATTACTGAAAAGCAAGGTGATTACAAGGGCAAATACCCAGCAATCAGACCCGGACCAGCATATTGAAGACATGGTGACTGCCAACGCTTTTGCCGGCAGCCCTTATGCAACAGACCCTGAAGGAACGGAACAAAGTATTCTGCCGCTAAAAGCCCAAGCGTTAAAATTATACTACACCAAACTGCTGAATAAAAACCGCATGTTCCTGGTAGTGGCCGGTAAAATTAGCCGACAGCAATTGGAGCAGAAGATCCGCAGCGCCTTTGCCGCACTGCCGGCAAAACCGTATTCGCCGCCGGTGCAAAGCATCCCGGTTTGGACAGACAATAACCTGAATACAGAAAGCCGTGCTTTGGCTACCAACTACATCAGCGCAGCTTTTAACGCACCGGCACCTACCAGCCCCGACTATCTCCCCTTCCGGATGGGTATCTCGGCACTGAGTGGTTCTATCTTCGCAGAATTACGTACACGCAGAAATTTATCGTATGATCCCGGCGCTTACCTGGTAAGTAATAAAATCTCTTACGGGATACTTCATGTAAGCACGAATGATCCGCAAGAGGCTGTTTCGGCAATGGTAACAGTAGTGAACCGGATACGTGCAGCAGGCATTTCAGACGAGGGCCTGGAATATCTGAAGAATAGCTTCATCACCTCTAACTACAGCAAGCAACAGGGTTCGGGTGCCATCTCCTCTAACCTGGGAGCAGCTGAAATTAACGGTGGCTGGCAGTATGCAGAAAATTTACCGCAGATGCTGAGTAAAGTTACCGTGGCACAAATTAACCGCAGCCTCAACAAATATATCTCTGGCCTGCGGTGGAGCTATCTGGGCGATACCAACCTGGCTAAACAGGCGGTTGATGCTTTCTCGATGACGGTGCACTAATAAGATTTGCAGTGCTGAAACGCTGATAAAGATCACAAACAACGGGAGACCAGATCACTTATTTACCTGCGACGTGCTGATATCTTTGACCAGAACCGCCTGATGGTTTTGCAATGCCTTTTTGCAACAATAGCATAAAGGCGCTGTTATCCTTCAGACGGACAAAAAAGTATCACCATGGCTTACCAAAAAATTCTTGATCTGTTGGGCGACAGTGCGCCTTACTTGTTGCAGCATCAAAGCAAAACCTTTTCGAAAGACTTACTGCATGCGCCTTCGCCAGACTTCCTGGATAAAGTATTTGTAGAAAGCAACCGCAACCCGCAGGTATTGCGAAGCCTTGCCGCTATCAGAAATCATGGCAGGCTTTCCGGAACGGGTTATCTGTCTATCCTGCCTGTCGATCAGGGCATAGAGCATACGGCCGGTGCTTCATTCGCCAAAAATCCACTTTATTTCGACCCTGAAAATATTGTCAGGCTGGCTATAGAAGGCGGATCAAACGCCGTGGCTACTACCTTTGGCAACCTGGGGATGGTAGCCAGGAAGTACGCACATAAAATTCCGTTCATCGTAAAGATCAACCATAATGAATTGCTGACTTACCCTACCAAGTACAACCAGATCATGTTTGGCTCAGTAAAAGAGGCCTGGAACCTTGGCGCAGCGGCAATTGGGGCAACCATCTATTTTGGTTCCGAAGAATCCGGCCGACAGCTCATAGAAGTAGCCGAAGCCTTTGAAGAGGCGCATCAGTTGGGTATGGCTACCATCCTCTGGTGCTACACGCGTAATAACGCCTTCAAAAAAGACGGTGTGAACTACGAAACCGCGGCGGATATTACCGGGCAGGCCAATCATTTAGGGGTCACCATCCAGGCGGATATTATTAAACAAAAAATGCCCGAATCTAATGGTGGGTTTACCACGCTTAACTTCTCTAAAAGCGATCCTTTAATGTACAGTCAGTTGTCTTCCGATCACCCGATAGACCTTTGCCGTTACCAGGTGGCTAATTGTTACATGGGTCGCGCCGGGCTGATTAATTCGGGCGGCGAATCAAAAGGCACGGGCGACCTGGCGAATTCTGTCAGAAATGCGGTGATCAATAAACGGGCAGGCGGCTCTGGTTTAATACTTGGTCGCCGGGCATTTCAGCGTCCCTTTGCCGAAGGTGTTGAGTTCTTGCAAACCATCCAGGATGTTTATTTAGCTAAAGAAATTGATCTGGCCTGATGAAACAGATAGTTACCTTAACGCTGGCCCCTACTATTGATAAAAGCAGCAGCGTAGAAGAAATAATCCCGGAACATAAACTACAGTGTTCGGAACCGAAGTTTGAGCCGGGCGGCGGGGGAATTAATGTATCCAGAGGTTTGAAACGCCTGGGGCTGGACTCCGTTGCGATATACCCCTCCGGTGGTTTAACAGGGCAGCGGCTACATCAATTACTACAGCAGGAAGGCCTGGAGCAACACCCCATTGCTACGCGAAACCTCACCCGGGAAAATTTCATTGTGGTAAGCCGCAAAACCAACGAGCAGTTTAGATTTGGGATGCCCTGCCCCGAGTTGTTGGAGAGTGAGGAAGAAGAAATCCTGACCACCATTCGCCATATGCAGCCAAAACCAGAGTACATAGTGGTAAGCGGAAGGATGCCGCCTGGAATTAAGGATGATTTCATCGCAGAGATTGCCAGAATAGCCAAAGAAGACCGGGCAAAACTGATTGTAGATACCTCTGGCGAAGCATTAAGGTATGCTGTAGAAGAAGGGGTGTACTTATTAAAGCCAAACCAGAATGAATTGAGTAAGCTGACCGGCAAAAACATCAGCACGATTGAAGATGTAAAGAAAGCAGCCGAAGCTATTATTAATAAAGGCAAATGCGAGGTGATTGTCGTCTCGTTAGGTGGGGATGGCGCCCTGCTGGCCACCAGGGGTTTTACAGAGCACATTAAAGCCCCACCCGTAGAAAAACGCAGTACCGTAGGTGCCGGCGACAGTATGGTGGCCGGTATGGTTTATGGCTGCGAAAAAAAGATGGACGTAAGGCACATGGTACGCATGGGCATCGCTTGTGGCAGTGCCGCTACCATGAACCCCGGTACAGAACTGTTCAAAAAAGAAAATGCAGAAAGGCTTTATCTACAAATGATTGCAGAACTGTAAATATGTCTTACGGTTTTATCATTAAGTTAATTTGCTATGAACCTCGTTCTATTTTTAGAAGATTCTTCACGAAACTTGTTTGGGAAGAATCTGTAAAATTGGCAATGATGGTGTCACGCTGAGGAATGTCACCCTGAGCTTGTCGAAGGGCACTCGAAGCATGCACATTGGGTGGAGGTTGTTGGTGACAACACCAACAACGTGCTAAGATGTTGTGATAGTTAATGTAGACTATTTTCTAAAAAATTCAATATTTAACAATAGATTTTTGTCATTCTGAACGCAGTGAAGAATCTGCACATAGTTCTCTTTTACAGATTCTTCTCGCGAGTTGGCAGATCAGAATGATATGGTTGGGCATGACAAAAAAAGGTCATCGCTGCATAACTAAGCGATCCTGAACATGCCACTCTGAGCTTGTCGAAGGGTTGTTTCAGGATCGCTTATTATGTTTTTATAGCGCGGAATCACGGTTAAAAATCAGTCTTGATTCTTGTTTCTTGGTTCTATCCGCTATTTCCTCAGCTTTTTAAACTCAGACCCTTGTTTCCATTGCGGCCATTCGCTGCCGTAAGCTAAGCGCTTACCCACATTCAGTATCAACTGAAGGTCTTGCAACGTGCCACTTACATCCCAATCTTCGCTGTACTGATCGCTTGGTTTGTGATAGGTGTTGGCCGTAAAGTTGTCATGCATTTGTTTGCCGACTACTTTGCCTTTAGCTACCAGGTCGACACCTGTTTCAATGTACAACGCCGGGATACCCACTTTGGCAAAATTGAAATGGTCAGACCGGAAGTACATCCCTTTTGCCGGGTCAGATTCCGGCTCGATATACCTGCCCTGCTTTTTAGCTTCGGTCAATAAATAATCCTCCAATTGCGATTGCCCGTAACCTACTACAGAAATATCTTTTGTTTTACCGAACGGGTACAACATATCAATATTAATATCGGCGACAGTTTTAGCCGTCGCAAAAACAGGGTGTTCTGCATAATAGGCCGAACCCCACAAGCCTTGCTCTTCCGCAGTTACCAGTAGAAACACAATGCTTCTTGCGGGTTTAGTTTTCATACTTTTAAAACCCTTTGCCAGTTCCAATACGGCGGCTGCACCACTTCCATCATCTAATGCGCCGTTATAAATCGAATCGCCTTTAGCATCAGCTTTACCGATACCAAAATGATCCCAATGGGCAGAATAGATAATGGCTTCATCCGGCTTTTTGCTGCCGGTTATTTTGGCAATCACGTTGTGTGATTGGTTATACTTTACCGTCGTGCTCAGCCCTGTCGATAATTTTAACGGCAATGTCTCTGCCTTGAATCCAGGCTGCAAAGCTTTGTTCAACAATGTTTTGTAATCCGTACCGGAAGCTGCCAGTAACTTTTCTGCTGTAGGCAATGTCAGCCAGCCTTCTATGGCGCACTTGAACGTTTCGTGCCCACGCTGGTCCAGGTATAATTTACTTGCCTTCCAGCTATTTTGTACCACCCCAAAGCCATAAGCAGCAGGGCCGGTATCGTGGATGATCAAGCAACCTTTAGCACCATGCCGGGCTGCTTCATCGTATTTATAAGTCCACCGGCCGTAGTAGGTCATGGTGTGGCCTTTAAACTGTTTAGCATCATAATAACCCGGATCATTCACCAACACTACCACAATCTTACCCTTCACATCCAGCCCGGCATAATCGTCGTGCTTAAACTCCGGGGCAGATATCCCAAATCCCGCGAAGACTAACTCATCATTTTGAATGTCAATCCGTGGCTCAGTCCTGCGTGTCCATAATACATAATCCTTAAACCCTTCAAGTTCTATGGTTGAATTAGGGCTGATTACTTTCATGGATGCATCGGGCGTGGTAGAAATTGCAACCATGGGTACCGGCTGCAAATAGCTACCTTTATTCCCTGGCTCCAACCCCAACGCTTTAAACTGCTTTTCCAGGTAGCTAATGGCTCTGGTTTCGCCTTGGGTAAAAGGCAATCGTCCCTGCATTTCATCGGCAGAAATTTCCTTTGCATATTTCCGGTAGCTTTCTTCGGTCATCCCACTAATCTGGGCGAAAACTGAAAGACCGGACACGATGGATAACCCCGTTGCTAATAATTTGGCTCGATTAAAATTCATGCTGCTTAAATTATTTCTAAAGCGGCAAAATACAAATCTTCTTACCTAAAACTGATACTATTTACTCTTCCGAGTTATTACTTTTGGTGCCACATGGGTTACAAAAGCTTACAAGACTGCATCACCGATCTCGAAAAAAACGGCCACCTCATTCGGATCAAAGAAGAGGTAGACCCCTATTTGGAAATGGCGGCTATCCATCTGCGCGTTTTTGAACAGCAGGGGCCTGCTATTTTATTCGAAAAAGTAAAAGGCAGCAAGTTCCCGGCAGTTTCTAACCTGTTTGGTACGCTTCATCGTTCCGAGTTTATTTTCCGCGATACGCTGGAAAAGATCAAGACGCTGGTTGAACTAAAGAATGATCCTGTAAAAGCTATTAAAAAACCTTTTCAATACGCCAACGTCGGGCTGACGGCAATTTCAGCGCTGCCTAAAAAGATCAGCAGCAGTAACATTCGCCATTTTGAAAAAACCACCATCGACGCTTTACCACAAATTGTGAACTGGCCGATGGACGGCGGACCATTTGTGACCATGCCGCAGGTTTATACGGAAGACATCGACAAGCCCGGCATTATGAATGCTAACCTGGGCATGTACCGCATTCAGTTGAATGGTAACGATTATATCACTAACCAGGAAATTGGGCTGCATTATCAGTTGCACCGCGGTATTGGTGTTCACCAAACTAAAGCTAACGCGAAAGGCCAGCCACTAAAGGTGAGTATTTTTGTGGGAGGGCCGCCTTCGCACCCGGTTGCTGCGGTAATGCCGCTGCCCGAAGGTCTGTCAGAAATGACTTTTGCCGGGGCGTTGGGTAAACGCAGGTTCCGCTACTTCTATGATGCTGAAGGTTTTTGCATTTCTGCCGATGCCGATTTTGTAATTACCGGCACAGTTGCCCCTCACGAAAATAAGCCCGAAGGCCCTTTTGGCGACCATTTAGGTTATTACAGCCTGAAACATCCCTTCCCGCTAATGAAGGTGCATAACGTTTATCATAAAAAGAACGCCATATGGTCTTTCACGGTAGTAGGTCGGCCACCGCAGGAAGATACCAGCTTTGGCGCCCTGATCCACGAGATTACCGGTTCTGCCCTGCCCAATGAAATTCCCGGGCTGCATGCCGTTAACGCAGTCGATGCAGCGGGTGTCCACCCATTGCTATTTGCGATAGGTAGTGAGCGCTACACACCATACTTAAGAGAACGCAAACCGCAGGAGATCCTGACGATTGCCAATCATATCCTCGGGAAAAACCAGTTGAGCCTGGCGAAGTATCTTTTTATTGCGGCAAAAGAAGATGATCCGAAACTGGATATTAACAATATCGAAGATTTTCTGAAACATATCCTGGAGCGGATTGACCTGACCCGCGACTTGCACTTCTACACCAAAACCACCATTGACACACTCGATTACAGTGGCAGCGGGCTGAACTCGGGCAGTAAGGTCGCCGTAACGGTAGCCGGGCCGGTGATTAGGGAATTATGGCGCGAACTTCCATCGTCGTTCACTCTTCCGGATAACTTTTCTAACTATAAAATAGCCATGCCGGGTGTTTTGGCAATCACTGCTCCGAAGTACCGCGATGAACTAACAACGAACCAGGAAATCAGCCAATTGAACGAACACTTGAAGAATGCCGATCTAAAAGGGCTTCCGTTAATAGTGCTTTGCGACGATGCTGATTTTACCGCCGCTAATATCAATAACCTGGTATGGATCACCTTTACACGGAGTAACCCCTCGCACGACATCTGGGGCATTAACAGTTTTACCGAGCATAAGCACTGGGGCTGCCACGGGCCGGTGATCATCGATGCCCGCATTAAGCCGCACCATGCCCCACCGTTGATAAAAGACCCTGAAGTAGAAAGGCGGGTGGATGCTTTAATGGCGAACTTGAAATTTTAAGTGATTAACTTCTTTATACCACTAATTTAGGCACGGGCATATTGCTAAAATCATTAAATTAGCACCCCTTATATTATTGTGATGAATAAATTTTATGGCACAGGGGTAGCAATGGTCACCCCTTTTGGCGCCGGCGGCGAGGTAGATTACCCAGCCCTGGAGAAACTGATCAACCACCTGTTGGATGGTGGTGTGGAGTATTTAGTATCGTTAGGTACAACCGGCGAAAGTGCCACATTAAATAAGGACGAAAAGAAGAAGGTTTGGGAATTTACGGCAAAGGTAACCAATGGCCGCGCACCACTAATTGCAGGCATTGGCGGTAATGACACGCGCGAGGTTGTAGAAGCTGTAAAAAGCTTCGACGTTGCCGGTTACGATGCCATTCTCTCGGCCAGCCCGTATTACAACAAACCTAATCAGCGCGGTATTTACGAACATTACAAGGCCATCGCAGAAACATCGGCATTGCCTGTAATTTTATATAACGTACCTGGCCGTACAGGCAGCAACGTCAGCGCTGAAACAACCTGCAAACTGGCAACTGATTTTAAAAACATCATTGGTATTAAAGAGGCATCAGGCAACTTTGACCAGTTTAACCAGATCATGCGCGATAAACCCGAAGGCTTTCTGTTCATTTCCGGAGACGACCCGGTTACCCTGCCCATGATGGCTTTAGGTGCTGTTGGCGTGATCTCTGTTGTGGGCAATGCTTTCCCTCGCCAATTCTCGGACATGGTACGGTTGTGCCTGCAAGGCAAATTTGCAGAAGCACAAAAAGGTCACCTCGACCTGATAGAGGTTACCCGGCTGTTCTTTGCAGATGGCAGCCCGGCAGGTGTAAAAGCGGCTTTAAAAGAATTGGGGGTTTGCGGCGATGCCGTTCGGTTACCATTGGTAAATGTGAATGATGCGATTGCGGAGAAAATCATCGCGGAAACGAAGCGAATCACTTCGCTTTAGAAGCAGGAATCAAGAGACAAGAATCAAGATTTTTTGATAGCGTTGAAAATAAATATGTCACCTCAAACATTAGTGAGAGATCTTCTATAACAGACTTAGCAACCACAAAAGATTTCTCCCGCACGTTGCGGTTCGAGATGACAAGTGGTATTTATAATCACAAAGCCTGCAATTGCGGGCTTTGTGATTTCATATTATAGACAATAGTCTCATTTTTGAAGAATTGTCATTACAGACTTTTAATCCAGGTCACCAGCTCATCGCGGGTTTTACCTGTCTTCTGCTGAAGTTTACCTAAAAACTCATCGTCTTTACCTTCTTCGTGTGTTAGATCATCGTCGGTAAGGTCGCCGTAGGCTTGTTTGATTTTGCCTTTCAGTTCGTTCCAGCCACCTTTTATTTCTAATTTATCCATGGTAGTTTCAATTTATATACTTGTAACAATTAGTGCCGTGTATGGTTTTAACTGTGAGATTAAATAGATACAGTTAAGATTTAATTATATTTGATTATGGATTACGCCGCATATATTGAAATAAAGCCGGAAAAAAGATTTGGCAAGCCTTGTGTTATCGGAACCCGTATTTCTGTATATGACGTATTAAGCTGGCTGTCAGAAGGAATGACCGTTGCTGAAATTATTGACGATTTCCCCGAATTAAATGAAATGCAGATAAAAGCCTGCCTTGCTTATGCAGCAGATAGGGAACACAAGTTAAATACTGACAGCCTAAATGAAGCTTCTGCTCGACCAAAACATTTCCTATAAAGTTGCAAGGCTTTTAGAAGATACTTTCCCTGAAACAAAGCATCTAAAAACCCTTGGTTTGGTTGACGCTCCTGATGCGGAAATTTGGCAATATCCAAAAGCGAAAGGATACACAATAGTTACTTTCGATAGTGATTTTATCGATCTTTCTGTCCTCAGATCATCATTACCCAAGGTAGTTTGGCTTAGATTCGGCAATTCAACAAATCTTAAAATTGCCAATAAATTAATTAGCAATAGAGGAGCGATTATAGAATTTATCAAAGACAGCAATAATGAAATATTCTTTCTTGAAATTGATTAAATCGATAAAGTTGTAAAATATTAGCTATCTCTTAATTCCCTTTAAGGTCTGGATACCAAATTTTTAGACCGCTTTTTATTCTAAATACCAAAAAGAACGGCCACCTTGTTTAACTAGGCAGCCGTCAAAAATAATCTCATTTATAGCTTATAACGCTCCCGCCTTGATTTCGTCAACCACTGCCGGATCCAGTAAGGTACTGGTATCGCCTAGGTTGGAGGTTTCACCCTCGGCTATTTTGCGCAGGATACGGCGCATAATTTTGCCTGAACGGGTTTTAGGCAGTCCGCTCACGAATTGGATCTTGTCCGGTTTTGCAATCGGGCCGATGATACGCGATACCGTCATGATGATATCTTTACGTGTCAGGTTATCATCGTTATCGTGCTTGTTAGGGCAAACCACAAAAGCGTATACACCCTGTCCTTTAATATCATGCGGATAACCTACCACTGCCGATTCAACCACGCTGCTGTGCATGTTAATGGCGTTCTCTACTTCTGCGGTACCGATACGGTGGCCGGATACGTTCAGCACGTCATCCACGCGGCCGGTAATGCGGTAATAACCGTCCTCATCGCGTAAGCAGCCATCGCCGGTGAAGTACATATTCTCGTATGTCGCAAAATAAGTTTGACGGCAGCGTTCATGGTCGCCGTAGGTAGTACGCAGCATGCCGGGCCAAGGAAATTTAATGCAAAGGTTCCCGCTTACGCCATTACCTTCAATTTCCTTTCCGTTTTCATCTACCAATACAGGTTGTACGCCTGGCAGTGGCAAGGTGGCAAAACTTGGCTTCAGCGGAGTAACGTTGGCGACAGGCGAGATCATGAAACCGCCCGTTTCTGTTTGCCACCAGGTATCCACAATCGGGCATTTATTATGGCCGATGTTATCATCAAACCAGTGCCATGCTTCCTCATTAATCGGCTCACCTACAGAACCCAGCTTCGTTAGTGAACTCAGGTCTTTATTCTTCACCACATCCAAACCAAAGCCCATCAGTGAGCGGATAGCAGTTGGTGCAGTATACAGGATGTTTACCTTATACTTTTCTACAATATCCCACAATCTGCCGGCATCAGGCCAGGTAGGTATGCCCTCGAACAATACGCTGGTAGCACCTTGCGTAAGCGGGCCATAAACAATGTAAGAGTGACCGGTAATCCAGCCAATATCAGCGGTACAGAAATAAACCTCATTCGGGTCATACTGGAAGGCCGTTGCAAAGGTATAGCCTGTGTAAACCATGTAACCACCGCAGGTATGCACCACACCTTTTGGCTTACCGGTTGAACCGGATGTGTACAGGATGAACAGCATATCTTCTGCGTCCATTTCCTCTACCGGACAATCCGGGTTACCCATGGTTTCCACTTTCTTAATTTCGTCTTCCCACCACACATCGCGGCCCTTGATCATGGAAACCGGGGTATGGCTGCGTGTCAATACAATTACCTTTTTAACGGTAGGGCATTGTACCAGCGCATCATCAATTACGTTTTTCAGGGGCAGGTCCTTCGGTCCGCGGAAACCACCATCGGCAGTAATTACCAGGTTACAGGTGGCATCGTTAATGCGATCTGCGATAGATTGCGCCGAAAAACCACCAAATACTACGGAGTGTATCGCACCGATACGCGCACAGGCTAAAACAGCGATAGCCAGTTCCGGCAGCATGGGCATATAAATACAAACACGGTCACCTTTCTTAATACCGTTGTTCTTTAATACGTTACCGAACTGGCAAACTTTATCGTGCAGTTGTTTATAGGTAAGAATGCGGTGATCTTCAGACGGATCATTCGGCTCCCAGATAATCGCAGGTTTATCACCGATGGTATCCAGGTGTCTGTCCAGGCAATTTTCAGTGATATTCAACCTGGCGCCTTCGAACCATTTAATACTGGGCTCCTTGAAGTTCCAGTTCAACACGCTGTCCCATTTCTTGCGCCATTTAAAGGTTTCGGCAATGCCGCCCCAGAAGGCTTCGGGTTGTTCAACGCTTTGCTGATATACTTTTTTATACTCGTCGAAACTCGAGATTTTGAAGTTGCTCATAGTGGTAATAATGGTGGGCGTAAATTAGTAATTTTACCGAAAAGGTTGTAGGGTTAATATAAAGCAGTTTTTAAACCGTTTTGCACGACAGACTAAAGGCCGCGGCTGAAAGTTTTGCACGCTATTAAACTGTTGAAAGACAATGTGGAAATCTTTTTGAATATTTTTACAGACACTCTTGAATAATTAAATGAAAACATCGATATTTGCAAACTCTTTTTAAGAGGAAGTACAGCATTAATACGAATTGTCATGTCAAGAATTTGTGATTTAACAGGAAAAAGCCCAATGAACGGCCATAACGTTTCTAACTCAAACGTTAAGACCAAGCGCAAGTTTTATCCTAACTTAAAAATCAAGAAGTTTTATATACCGGAAGAAGATAAATGGATCACTTTAAAAGTATCTACTTCAGCTGTTAAAACCATTAGCAAAAACGGTATCAGCGCGGTTATCAGTAAATACGTTAAAAAAGGATACATATAGTAGTTACTTGGTTAATTAGTTGATTGAGTGAATTGTTATTCATTTAATAACCTAATAACTAAATAACTCCATAACTAAATAAAGAAATGGCAAAGAAAGGTAACAGAGTTCAGGTAATTTTAGAATGCACAGAGCATAAAGAGAGCGGTATGCCAGGCATGTCTCGTTATATTACCACCAAGAACAAGAAAAATACAACTGAGCGTTTAGAGTTGAAAAAATTCAACCCTGTATTACGTAAAGTAACCGTTCACAAAGAGATTAAGTAATTTGAGTTGTAAGTTGCGAGTTGTAAGTTGCGAGTATTCTCAAGACAGTCAACCTTCAACATACAACCTTTAACAAAATAAAGAGATGGCAAAGAAAGTAGTTGCAACCCTGAAAACCGGCAAAGGTAAAGAGTACTCTAAAGTAATTACCATGGTGAAATCACCAAAAACCGGTGCTTACTCATTCAAAGAACAAATCGTACATAACGATCACGTTAAAGATGCGATTGCTGAAGCTAAAGCGTAATTTAGTTTTCTGCTAAAAATATAAAAGCCGTCTTGCAATATGCCAGAGGGCTTTTTTTATTGTGCCTTACCCCATCCCCTATAATAATAACCAGATAGTCAAAATGACTGTACTGCTACAGAGGATTAAGTAAAGGTGCTTATTTTTGTATCATCCGCACTTTTGCATATTTTCAAATCTGCACAGCTGAAACATGGGTTTATTCGATTTTTTTAAGAAAAAGGAAAGCACGCCTCAGGAACAACAGGCGCTGGATACCGGGTTGGAAAAAACCAAAGACAACTTCTTTTCCAAAATATCTAAAGCCATAGCCGGTAAGTCGACCGTTGATGACGATGTACTGGACGAACTGGAAGAGATCCTGGTTACTTCTGATGTAGGCGTAAGCACCACCTTAAAGATCATCGAGCGTATACAGGCCCGTGTTGCAAAGGATAAATATGTCAGCACTTCTGAGCTTAACTCGCTCCTGCGCGATGAAATTCAGCAGTTGCTGGCCGAAAATAACAGCAACGATTTCCACAACTTCGAGTACGGCAACCACAAACCTTACGTAATTATGGTAGTTGGCGTTAATGGGGTTGGTAAAACAACTACCATTGGCAAACTGGCCCACCAGTTGAAAATGGCCGGGAATAAGGTGGTTTTAGGCGCTGCAGATACCTTCCGTGCGGCAGCGGTAGACCAGATCCTGCTTTGGGGCGAACGGGTGGGCGTGCGTGTAGTGGCACAAGCCATGGGGTCAGACCCGGCTTCTGTCGCATTTGACACCCTGCAATCTGCCGTTGCCAATGGCGAAGATGTGGCTATTATTGACACTGCCGGTCGTTTGCATAACAAGGTGGGCTTAATGAACGAGCTGACCAAAATTAAGAATGTGATGCAAAAGGTGATCCCCGGCGCGCCGCATGAGATCCTGCTGGTTCTGGATGCTTCTACCGGGCAGAACGCCATAGAACAATGCAAGCAATTTACAGAAGCTACTGCCGTTAATGCTTTAGCGCTGACCAAGTTAGACGGTACCGCAAAAGGCGGCGTCGTGATCGGCATATCAGACCAGTTTAAGATACCGGTTAAATACATCGGTGTCGGCGAAGGCATGAACGATTTGCAGTTATTCGACCGCAAAGGATTTGTGGATAGTTTATTTAAAAAGTAATTGAGTTACCCCTTCCAACCCTCCCCGGGAGGGAGGGCTCTAAATACAAATGGATAAAGTCTCCCCTTGGGGGAGATTTAGAGGGGTTAATTAGCATGAAGACTAAGTCAATAGGTAGAAATGTAATAATTGAGAAACCACGTGTTAACGTAGTGACATTGGGTTGCTCTAAGAATATATACGACTCGGAAGTATTGATGGGCCAGTTGAAGGGTAACCATTTCGATGTGGTGCATGAGGCAGATAAAGTGGGCAAGAACGACATCGTGGTGATCAATACCTGCGGTTTTATCGATAACGCCAAACAAGAGTCTATCGATACCATCCTTCAATTCAGCGAGTTGAAACAACAGGGCAAAGTAGGTAAGGTAATTGTCACCGGATGTTTATCTGAACGTTACAAACCAGAACTGGAGGCTGAAATTCCTGACGTTGATGCCTACTTCGGCACCAACGACCTGACCGGTGTTTTAGAATCAATCGGCGCTAACTATAAGTACGAGTTGTTGGGCGAGCGTATGCTAACCACTCCTTCTCATTTTGCCTACTTCAAAATTGCCGAAGGTTGTAACCGCCCTTGCTCTTTTTGTGCCATTCCGCTGATGCGCGGCAAGCACTTGTCTACCCCGATGGAGCAGCTGGTGCAAAATGCTACTTCACTGGCTAAACAAGGGACTAAAGAGCTAATCCTGATTGCACAGGACTTGACCTATTATGGATTAGACTTGTACGGCAAACGTAATCTGGATGAATTACTGCGCCGCCTTTCTGACGTGCAGGGTATAGAATGGATCCGTTTGCAATATGCCTACCCTTCCGGCTTCCCGATGGAAATCCTGGACGTGATGAACGAACGCGAAAACATCTGTAAGTACCTGGATATGCCGTTGCAGCATATCACTGATAACATGCTGAAATCGATGCGCCGCGGTATCACCAAGCAAAAGACCATTGACCTGGTGAACAGCATCCGCGACCGTGTGCCGGAAATTGCATTGCGTACTACGCTGATCACCGGTTACCCTGGCGAAACCGAACAGGATTTTGAAGAAATGGCCGCTTGGGTGGAAGAAACGCGTTTTGACCGTTTAGGTTGCTTCACTTATTCGCACGAAGAAAAAACGCATGCCCATACCTTGGAAGACGATGTTCCGGACGAGGTAAAACAGGAACGTGCCGATGCCATCATGGAAATTCAACAGGGTATTTCTTACGAAAAAAACCAGGAGAAGATCGGCAAGACTTACAAAGTATTGATCGACAAGATGGAAGGCGGATACTTTGCGGGCCGTACCGAATATGACTCACCTGAAGTTGATAACGAAGTTTTAATAAATGCAAGCACGCAATATGCTACGCCCGGTAGTTTTGTTAACGTAAAGATCGATAGCGCGGAAGACTTCGACTTGTATGGACAGATTGTAAAATAAGCGGTTTTTGCCAGCGGCAGTCTGATTTATAAGATATAAACTCTAATTTCGAACCTTGTAGGTTACTACAATGTTCAATTCGAAATTGCACATTCAAAATTCGAAATTCAGAATATGGATGCTACCTGTATCAGCTACCAGGAAACCGGTTATTTTTCCAAAACGGTCATTGATTATTTAAATGACCAGCCAGACCTTCGTTCATTTTATAGCTTTCGCCCGGACCTTGATGGTTTTGCGAAACTGTTTAACGAAGAAAAAGTGACCGCAGACCGGGCTACCCTGGTAAGCATTCTTCAGGAGCAGTACGCCCGTATCAGCGCTGCCGATGCAGGCATTGCTATCCCCAATGAAAACATAGCTGCACTCGCAGATTCGAATACCTTCACGGTTACTACCGGCCACCAGTTGAATATCTTTGCCGGTCCGCTTTATTTTATCTATAAAATCGTGACAGCAATTAAGCTGGCCGCGCAATTAAAGGAAGCTTTCCCGGATAAGAACTTCGTCCCCGTTTACTGGATGGCGAGTGAAGACCATGATTTTGCCGAGATTAACTATACCAATATCGGTGGTAAGAAGATACATTGGTGGTACGAAGCGCAGGGTGCAACCGGCCGCATCAACCCCGAAAGTATGCGCCAGGCACTAAACCAGTACAAAGGCGTTTTGGGCATGGCGCATCATGGCCAGGAGCTAGCCCAAATTGTCGAGAAAGCCTATACCACTTTCGATAAACTCGCCGATGCAACCCGTTACATGGTCAACGCCTTATTCGGACAATATGGGCTGGTGATTGTGGATGCAGACCATCATTTACTTAAGCAGCAGTTTGCTGAAGTAATGAAGCAGGATATCATACACCAGCATAGCTATAAGCACATCACCGAAACCAATAAACTATTGGAGCAACTGGATGTTCATATCCAGGTTAACCCGCGTGAAATTAATTTCTTTTACCTGCTCGATGGCCTTCGCGAGCGCCTTGTCTTTGAAGATAACCAATACAAAGTTTTAAATACCGAGATCAGCTTTTCTGAAGATGAACTAAAAGCGGAGATAGATAATCACCCTGAACGTTTCAGCCCTAATGTAACCATGCGTCCGCTTTACCAGGAATACATCCTGCCGAATGTAGCCTATATTGGCGGCGGTGCGGAACTGGTCTATTGGCTGGAATTGAAATCAAACTTCGACCATTACGGGGTTACCTTCCCGGTACTGATCCTGAGAAATTCGGGATTGGTCATGCGAAAAGAAACAGCTGCGAAAATTGCCAAAATGGAGTTGTCGCCTTCAGAGATTTTTGGCCCGGTGGATGAGATCAAAAATAACTGGATCAAAAGCCATAGCCAGCACGAACTTTCTTTAGCTGACGAATGGCGTGAGCTGCACTGCATTTTTGAACGGATCAAACTTCGTTCGGGCAAGATAGATGAAACCTTGTCTGTATCAGCAGAGGCAGTGGAAGCCCGTTTAAAACATGCAATGAATAACCTGGAGAAGAAACTGATCCGTGCCGAAAAGCGCAATTACAGTACCCGGCTGGAACAGATCGACCAGATTAAAACAGAACTTTTCCCCAATGGCAGTTTACAAGAGCGCAGCGAAAACTTTGGCTTGTTTTACGTACGCTGGGGACAAACTTTCATCGATGAACTGATTAATCATTTTCAACCGCTCGATTTTAAGTTTACCTTGATTACCGGATAAGATCATCAGGTTGTGCCGAATAGGTCACCCTGAGCTTGTCGAAGGGCTGTTTGGCATGCCATCATAATAATCAGTTAGCCCATGCTCATTCCTGAAAACGCCCTCCGTCAATTCGCCCAACAAGTTTTTCTTGCCATCGGCTGCAGCCCAGAACATGCTACGCTCGCAGCAGACGTGTTACTAAAGGCAGATCTTCGCGGCATAGATTCTCATGGTGTCGCCAGACTGAGCGGCTATGTAAGATTATGGGAGAAGCAGCGGATCAATGCCACGCCTGATATACAGATCGCTCATGAAACACCCACTACCGCAACAGTAGACGGCGATGCCGGCCTGGGACTGGTCACAGCCCCTTTCGCTATGGAAATAGCCATAAAAAAGGCGGAGCAGTTCGGTTCTGGCTGGGTGGCGGTCCGCAATTCAAATCATTTCGGCATAGCAGGCTACCACGCCATGATGGCCGCAGAAAAGGACATGATTGGGTTTGCGGTGACCAATGCCAGTCCGCTGGTAGCGCCGACATTCTCCAATGAACGTATGTTGGGCACCAACCCTATCTGTTATGTTTTCCCGGCAGGCGAGTTTCCACCTGTGGTGGTAGATATGGCTACTTCGGCTGCTGCAAATGGTAAGCTGGAGATTGCACAACGCAAGGGTTCGGATGTTCCCGAAGGTTGGCTACAGGATCAGCAAGGAAACGCTGTTACCGATCCGCATGCGTTAAAATCGGGTGGCTCTTTACTTCCCCTTGGGAGCGACCGCGAACATGGCAGTCATAAAGGTTTTGGGTTGAGCAGTGTGGTAGATATTCTTTCCGGCGTACTTTCCGGCGCTGGGTATGGGCCATGGGTGCCGCCGTTCGTGGCATTTCTGGATCCGCTTCCTAATCCTCCTGGCCAGGGTATCGGTCATTTTGTAGGTGCAATGCGCGTCGACGGCTTCCGGCCTGTAGCAGATTTTAAAGCTAACATGGATAACTGGATCCGTCGTTTTAAGTTGGCAAATCCGATAGACCGTGCTCAAAAAGTGATTATTCCCGGCGAACCGGAGTTAGAAGCAGAACTTGACAGAAAAGCCAATGGTATTCCGTTGGTTGATGCTGTAGTAGAAGATCTGAATACTTTGGCAGAAAAGTTTGGGTTAGAGCGAATGGGTAACTTTTAATGCTTAATTGTCATCCAGCTCGAAAGTGACCTGTTTATCCCATTGTTGATTTTGTCACTTACAATGTGGAGCTACCCAGCCCTCATGCTTCGAGGACCTCAGCATGACACCCTCCCTGTTGTATCGTAGAGCTTCTTCCCAAAACAAGTTCGGCACAGGTCGCTTCGCTCTAAATGACAAACTTGTTTATCCCATTGTTGGTGTTGTCTCTATAATTACGAACTACCCTACGCTCATGCTTCGAGGGCATCAGCACGACACCCTTATTGTCATAGCATACAGATTCCAAGCTTCGCTCTGAATGATAAACCTGAATTAGCCCGTTGTTGGTGTTGTCACCAACAACCTCAAACTACCCAACGCTCATGCTTCGAGGGCCTCAGCATGACACCCTAATTGTCATATCATACAGATTCCAAGCTTCGCTCTGAATAAACCTGAATTAGCCCGTTGTTGGTGTTGTCAACAACACTTACCCAACTTGTATTTCGAAGAAGATTCCTCGTTACACTCGGACTGACAAACATGCTAATTACTCTACCAATACTCCGATATAAAAATTAAACGTGTCCACTTGCAGGTTTTCTTTGGTTAAGCCTTCTACTTTAATTTCCCTAGAAGTAGTCGTCGGCTTAATTATCTGATATTCTCCACCTTTTACTCGCACTCGCACGGGCATATCAAAATCATCCACATCGGCTATCCAGCGGGCATACATTTTACCTGCTTGCTCCCGAAATTCCAGTGTCGGGATATTCTTGTAATGCAGGTACTGATCGAAAACTTTAAGCAATGGCACTCCAGCTTGCTTGTTGATGTACCCTACCACCTGCTCTGTTGTAACCGTTTGATGGTAGAACTCCTTATTCAGCCCGCGTAAGATGCTTCGCCACTTTTCATCATCATTGATAATTGTGCGTACCATGTTTAACAGGTTAGCCCCTTTATCGTACACATCGCCTGTAGGGTCTTCATTTACATTATAATGGGAGATGATCGGTGCGTCGTTACGAATAATCCGTCGCTGCCCGTGCACATACTCCTGCCCTGCCTGCTTTCCCCATCGGCTTTCTGTAAACAACGACTCTGAATAAGTAGTAAAGCCTTCATGGATCCAGGTATCGGCAATATCTTTCGAGGTGATATTATTACCGAACCACTCATGCCCGCTTTCGTGGATGATGATAAAATCCCACTTCAGTCCCCAGCCGGTCTGCGAACGGTCTGTCCCCAGGTAACCGTTCTGGAATTTATTCCCGTAAGCCACGGCGCTTTGATGCTCCATCCCCAAATGCGGCGACTCCACTAATTTATACCCGTCCTCATAAAACGGATAGGGGCCAAACCAATGTTCAAAGGCCTGTAGCATAGGCTTCACGTTCTCGCCAAATTGCTTTTTCGCTTTCTCCAGATGTTCGGGTAACACCCAATAATCCAGGGTCAGCTTACCCTTTTCGCCATTATAGCTATCGCCGAAATGAACATAATTGCCAATGTTAGCTGCCACATCATAATTATTGATCGGGTTGCTCACAAACCAATCGTAACGGGTATAACCATCCTTTAACTTTGTTACTTTCCTTAACCTGCCGTTAGAAATATCCTTCAGGCCAGAAGGTACGCTGATGCTGATGAGCATGCTATCCGGTTCGTCCGACTGGTGATCTTTATTCGGCCACCACACGCTTGCCCCTAAACCCTGGCAGGCGGTAGCTACCCACGGTTTCCCTAACGAGTCTGTTGTATAAACTACGCCACCATCCCACGGGGCTTTCTTTGCAACGCGGGGATTACCGGAATAATAAACTTTAATCTCGTCAATCGAACCTTTTTTCACCGTCTGTGGGAAGTTGACGAACACGGCATTAAACTCGCGCTGATAAGGCAGTTCTTTCCCTTTATAGATGATCCGTTCGATCTTCAGGTTATCAAACAGATCAAACTGTAAACGGGTAAAATCGCTCATTGCCTTAAACCGGATCAGGTTACTTCCGCTGATCGATTTATCCGCAATATTAAACTTCACGTCCAGGTGATAATAGCCAACATCATAGCAGGTCCGCAAAGGGGTTAGCATGCCCCGCAGCGTATCGGCACGAGTAAATTTAGCCGGGGTTTGGGCGTAAGTACTTAGTGAATTAAAGGACAGCAGGGCAAAAGTACCAAGTAGCAGATTTTTAAATTTCATTGGGGCGAAAGCTTCTAAACGCAAATAAACAAAAAAAGAGACGCAAGGTAATCGCGTCTCTTCTGTAATAAATAACTATTGCTGTTATTTAAGTATTTCTACATCTACATAGCTATCGTTAAATACCGTTTCGGTAGCTTTTACATAATCGCTTTCATCTGCCTTGTATGGGTTGGCTACAAACTTTTGCGGATTGCGTGCGAACAACGGGAAGCAGGTACTTTGTACCTGGATCATGATGCGGTGTCCTTTCCTGAACGTATGCAACACATCCTGCAAACGGACTTTTACATCTGTTTTTTGGTTCGGCACCATGGCTTCGGGTTTCTCAAAACTGTTTCGGAAACGTGCGGGCATAATTTCAGAACGTACCATCTGCCAGTAGTTGCTCAGAATGATATTCTTGTTCGGCATGTAGGCATTATTCTTTTCATCCGGCGGGTAAACGTCTATCAGTTTCACAATATAATCGGCATCGGTGCCGGTGTTGGCTACTTTTAAGTGCGTCATGATCTCGCCTCCAAGCGTCACATCATCTGTAAGTACGTCAGACTGAAATACCAGAACATCCGGGCGACGGCCTGCAAAACGTTGGTCTTCGCTCATGTAATTATGCGGGGTGAAGCCCATGGTGGTGGTATTATCCTCTGTGTATGGAACAGGTTTTAAAGGATCGCTGATGTACGAAACAAAACCAGCGGTTGAAGCCTGCGACATGGTTAATTTACCGTCGGCACCTAAATAAAGCTTTTGGTGTGCAGTATTGGCAACCGGCCACTGCTCAAACTGCTGCCATTCTTTTTTACCGGTGTTGTACATATACGCTTTTGGCAAACCGCTGCTTTTGCTGCCATCGCCTTTCAGGAAATGGTCAAAGAATTTGGCTTCAATATCGCGCTGATAAAACGTTGCGATGCTATCGCCGAAGTAAATATTGCTATGCATGGTGTGCCCGGTCTCGCGCGACCAGCGGCCGTGGCCGAACGGCCCCATCACAATGGTATTATAAGCCGAAGGGTCGGTTTTATTTACGCGCTTGAACATATCCAGCGGGCCGCTTAAATCTTCGGCATCGTACCAGCCGCCTACCCACATCACCGCAGGGCTTACCTTACCAAAGTGGCGCGGCAGGCTACGCGATTGCCAGAACTCGTCGTAATTAGGGTGGTTAACCGTTTCCTGCCAATAGAAGTTATCATGGTAATACTTGTCGGCATTCTTCAGCGGTCCCATATCCAGCAGAAACTGGTAACCATCACGGGTACCAGCTTGGATCATCTGGCTTTCATACCAGGCTTTAGAAGTAGTATCTTTCTTCTGTACACCGAAAACCGGATAGGTAAAGAAGTAACTTTCTAACAGCGCACCGTTGTGATGAAAATCATCAAACCAAAAATCGGAAATTGGTGCCTGCGGTGAAGAAGCTTTTAAAGCCGGGTGATTAGATAAAATACCCGCAGCAGTATAAAAGCCCGGATAAGAGATACCCCATTGCCCTACTCTACCGTTATTAAAGGCAACGTTCTTCACCAGCCAGTCGATGGTGTCATAAGTATCGGTACCTTCGTCCACATCCTTCTTGGTTTTGTGTTCCACAACGGGAGTCATGTTCGTCCAGGTGCCCTGGCTTTTCCAGCGGCCGCGAACGTCCTGGTAAACTACAATGTAGCCTTGCTTCATCATCGTTTCAGAAGGACCTAAACGCGCAGGGATCTTATCTTCTCCATAGGGCGCAACGCTATAACAGGTCCGCTGCATCACCATCGGATACTTCTTACTTTTCGACGCATCTTTAGGTGTATAGATAGCCGTAAATAATTTAATGCCATCGCGCATGGTGATGTACACTTCCTTTTTAGTGTAGTGCTCTTTAGCATAATCGCCCGGGGTTTGGGCATTTAAGATACCCGAACAGCAGAAAGCCACAAGTACCAATACTAATTTTTTCATTTTAGTTAGTTAAAAGTTGATGCTGCAAATTAAGAAGTATTCGCTGCATCTGCGGTATCTGAATAATACTGTTACATAACCGCGCTTTTAAACTTTACCAAAAAATTATCCTTATCCTTAAAGAGAATATTACCTTTGCGTCACCTTAAAACATTACTATGCAATACGATGTAATTGTTATCGGCTCGGGTCCGGGCGGCTATGTTGCTGCTATCCGTTGTGCCCAGCTTGGCTTAAAAACTGCCTGTATCGAAAAATATCCAACTTATGGTGGCACCTGTTTAAATGTAGGGTGTATCCCGTCTAAAGCATTATTAGACTCATCTGAGCATTATTACAATGCGGCGCACACATTTAAAACCCATGGTATTAACCTGGATAATTTAAGCGTGAACTTCGAGCAAATGATTGCCCGCAAAAGCCAGGTTGTTGCCGAAAATACCAGCGGTATTGCCTACCTGTTTAAAAAGAACAAAATTGATGGCATACAAGGCGTTGGTTCTTTTGTAGATAAGAACACTATTAAGGTTAAAAAAGAAGACGGCAGCGAGCAAACCATTACCGGTAAAAATATCATTATCGCCACCGGTTCTAAACCATCCAGCTTGCCTTTCCTCAAGATAGACAAAAAACGCATTATTACATCTACTGAAGCATTAACGCTGAAGGAAGTACCTAAGCACCTGATCCTGATCGGTGGCGGTGTTATCGGCTTAGAGCTGGGTTCTGTTTATGCGCGCCTGGGTGCAAAAGTTTCAGTGATTGAATACATGGATTCCATCATCCCGACGATGGATAAAGGCTTAGGCCGCGAACTGCTGAAGGTATTAAAGAAGCTGGGCATGGAATTTTACCTGGGCCATAAAGTAACCGGTGCTACTGCCGAAGGCGATGAAGTAACCGTTACGTTTGATAGCCCTAAAGGCGAAAAAATGGAGCTGAAAGGCGATTACTGCCTGGTAGCCGTTGGCCGTGTGGCTTATACCGACAATTTAGGTTTAGAGAATATTGGCCTTACCGTTGAAGAACGCGGACGTAAAATTACCGTTGACGAACACCTGGAAACTTCCGTTAAAGGCGTCTATGCAATTGGCGACGTAGTACGTGGCGCCATGCTGGCCCACAAAGCTGAAGACGAAGGTACTTTTGTGGCTGAGACCATTGCCGGACAAAAACCGCATATCAACTATAACCTGATCCCTGGTGTGGTTTATACCTGGCCTGAAGTGGCAAGCGTAGGCTTTACCGAAGAGCAACTGAAAGAAAAAGGTGTAAAATACAAAACCGGGCAGTTTCCGTTCAAAGCAAGCGGCCGTGCCCGTGCAAGTATGGATACAGACGGTTTTGTGAAAGTATTAGCTGATGCCACTACCGACGAAATTTTAGGCGTGCATATGATCGGCCCGCGTGCGGCTGACATGATCGCTGAGGCTGTTATCGCGATGGAATTCCGTGCAAGTGCAGAGGACGTAACCCGTGCCAGCCACGCACACCCGACGTATACTGAGGCCATGCGTGAAGCTTGTTTAGCAGCGACAGAGAACAGGCCGATACATATTTAAATAAAAGTTATTAAGTTGATTTAGTTATCGGTTGACTAACAATAGAAAGGCTGCGAGAACATATCTTGCAGCCTTTTGTATTCATATAACAATCTGATCTTGTCATCCTGAGCACAGCGACTTGTCCCGAACTAGTTTCGGGAAGTATCTGCCTGGTAGTTTAAGTACAGATTCTTCACTACGTTCAGAATGACAAACTTGAGGTAAAAATGGTCTGGCTATTCAATATACTTATCATCTTACTTACCATTGCGGGTATGGAGCTACTTTCATGGGCGATGCATAAATACCTGTTTCATGGTCCGCTTTGGTTTATCCATAAAACGCACCACGAGCAACGGAATGGCTGGTTCGAGTTGAATGACGTGTTCAGTATTTTATTTGCCGGGTTATCTTTATGGTTGATGTGGGAAGGGCATTTCGAGCAGGATTACCGCCTCTTTATCGGGATAGGCATCAGCATTTATGGTACCATTTACTTTATCTTCCACGACTGGTTTATCCATAACCGCTTTAAGCCTTTTAAAACCAACAACCGCTACTTGCTGAACATCCGGCGGGCGCATAAGATGCACCACAAATCTACTGAGAAATGGCCATCTGAAGAGTTTGGGTTATTGGTAGCCAGTAAGAAGTATTTGAAGAAATAATCTGAATCATCCGTTCCGTCATGCCGAACTTGTTTCGTCATGCCGAACATGTCACCCAGAGCGCGTCGAAGGGTTGTTTCGGCATCTACAAACGATCCTTTTATTAACTCATGGAGAGATTTTTGAAATCATATTCCTTTTGTCATGCTGAGCTTGTCGAAGCATCTGTAGGTAATGCAACTAAGGTAGCTGCTCGCCTAGTGAGTATCAAAATAACACCATTTTGAACTTCAAGATTAACGAACATATTCTTCCCGAAACTAGTTTGGGACAGGTCGCTTTGCTCTTAATGATAAATTTAAAGTCTGTCCTGAACTTGTTTCGTCATCTCTTTAAATATGAGTAAACTCCGATTAAATTCCGAAATTCGCCCCATGCTGCAAATTGAACAAAACGTCTCCCTGAAAAACTTCAATACATTTGGTATCGATGCTAAAGCCCGATATTTCACCGAAATCAATAGAGAGGAAGACCTTCAGGAACTTTTTCTGGACGATCAGTGGAAGCAGCTCCCACGACTTGTTTTAGGTGGCGGCAGCAATATGCTGTTTGTAAAAGACTTTGAGGGCTTAGTCATAAGAATGAACATCCGCGGTATTGAACACCGCATCAATCACGAGGAAGTAACCGTTGAAGCAGGCGCTGGCGAAGTTTGGAACGAATTGGTAACCTATTGTGTAGACCATGGCTTTGCAGGCATGGAAAACCTGAGCCTGATCCCCGGTTCCGTAGGGGCCTCCCCAATTCAGAATATTGGTGCTTATGGTATCGAGTTGAAAGATGTTTTCCATAGCTGCCACGCATTTGAAATTGCAAGCGGAACTTTCAGAACCTTTACTAAAGAAGAATGTGGTTTTGGTTACCGGGAAAGTGTTTTTAAATCTGAATTGAAAGGGCAATATATCATCACCCGCGTAAAGTTTCAGCTTTCCCTTCAACCCAACCTTAGCTTACACTACGGCGCGATACAGCAGGAGTTAGAAAAAAGGGGTATCGAGCAGCCCACTATTAAAGATGTTTCGCAAGTGGTTTCGCATATCCGCGTTTCAAAACTTCCTGATCCTTCGACCATTGGCAACGCAGGGAGTTTTTTCAAGAACCCGGTAATCAGCAAGGAACAGTTTGAAACTTTAGTGTCTGAATTTCCGGACGTTGTACATTACCCTGCATCCGATGGTGTAAAACTGGCCGCCGGATGGCTGATAGAACAATGCGGCTGGAAGGGAAAAACCGTTGGGAATACCGGTACATGGAAGAACCAGGCCCTGGTGCTGGTTAACCATGGTAATGCTACGGGACAAGAAGTTTATACACTATCGTCGCAAATTATAGACAGTGTGTACACTAAGTTTGGCGTCAGCTTAGAACGAGAAGTGAATATTATCAATTAATGTTTTCTCTTTTTTAAAAAAATTGACCCCCTCAAATTTGTCTCATTCTTGTTACAAAACATTTGATTTAGTAATTGCGTTGATTGGTCAAATCGTTTAAAATCTACCAAAAATCAAGTAAACGTATTTCATTATCAATACCTTACAATTACAACAGCAGCAATAAGTAAACCAAACTCAACTGGGTAAAAGCTACTGAAAGCAGAATGTTAACATAAAGGTCACACAGGTTTTGACGAAAACGGTATCATGTTTGTCAATAACGTTATACACTAACGCTAACAAAATGACAAAGATTGAGTTTAACACCATGGTGCTTCGTCAAGCCAGTTCACTACGTTCATACGCATTGCACTTTACGCATGATGCAGATGATGCTAACGATCTTGTACAGGATACAATGTTGAAGGCGATAACTTATTATAATAAGTTTAAAGAAGGCACCAATTTAAAAGGATGGTTATACACCATCATGAAAAATACCTTCATAAACAACTATCGTCGTTTTGTGAAGATGAGCACGTTCGTAACCAAGTCAGAAGAGATTTCTTCAGCAAACCTGGTATTCAGTTCAACCAAAAACCAGGGCGAATCTAAATTTGTGATGGATGATATCCGCCGCGCTTTAGACCGGTTACCAGAAGATTACTATGTGCCTTTTACCATGTACTTTGAAGGTCACAAGTATCACGAAATTGCCGATCACCTGGCCATTCCAATCGGTACTGTTAAAACACGTATCCACGTGGCACGTAAGCTGTTAAAGAAAAACCTTAAAGCTTATGATAGCGGTATCAAAAAACCGGTTTACGCCGATGAAGATTAATTTGTAAACTCAAACCATTATAACATAGAGAAGGTCTGTTTCAGCTAACAGACCTTTTTTATTGGCCGATAATTATTCCTTAAAATACTTTGCCGCCTCTTCTGCAGCTACCTGGCCGGATATTAACGCCGGTGGCACACCTGGCCCCGGTACCGTCAGTTGCCCGGTGAATAACAGGTTCTTCACTTTCTTGGCGCGCATAGCCGGTTTAAAAAAGGCAGTCTGCGAAAGCGTATTTGCCAAGCCATAGGCATTGCCCTTATAAGAATGATAATCGGCAGTGAAATCATCCATCGCATAGCTTCGTTTCACTACAATATGTTGGCGTATGTCTTTGTTGCCTGTCAGCTTTTCAAACCTGTCCAGCATGATGTTAAAGTACTTCTCGCGCAATTGCTCATCATCCTTTAACCCCGGCGCCAGCGGCATCAGAAAGAATAGGTTTTCCCCCTCAGGCGGCGCTACCGAAGCATCTGTTTTAGACGAACAGCATACATAGAACAAAGGCTTCTCGGGCCATTTGGGATGAGTATAGATCTCGTCGGCGTGCTTTTCAAAATCCTCGTCAAAGAAAAGATTATGATGCTGGATGTTATCGATCTTGCAATCTGTGCCGATATAAAATAATAGGCTGGATGGTGACATTACCCGCTTATCCCAGTATTCTGGGGTGTAATTGCGCTTTTGCTTGGGTAACAACTGCTGGTCAACATGCTCATAATCTGCACCGGCCACTACAAAATCTGCCTCAAAGTCGCCGCTTACGGTTCTGATCTTAGAAACCTGTTGATCAGCGATATCTATCGCCGTTACCTCTGTATTTAATTTAATCTCGACACCCAACTCTTCGGCTACCTTTACCATGCCTTGCACTATTTCGTTCATGCCCCCGAACGGGTACCAGGTGCCTAGCACCAGATCGGCATAGTTCATCATGCTATATAGTGCAGGGGTGTTCTGCGGTGTGGCCCCTAAGAACAGCACCGGAAACTCTAGCAGTTTCACCAGTTTCGGATTTTTGAAATACTTAGCCACATGCTTACGCATGTTTGTCAGCAATTGCATATTCAGGCTTTTACGGATCAGGTTCAGATCAATAAATTCCGTGACAGAATGCGACGGGCGGAAGACGTATTCGTTCATCCCTACCTTATACTTGTATCCTGCCTGATCTAAAAACTGCTTCAACCCAGCACTGCTTCCCGGTTCAAGCCGATCGAACAGTTCATCTAACTGCCCGCGATCAGCCGGTACATCAATGTAATCATGCGCGCCATAATAAACCCGGTAACCCGGATCCAGCCGCTTTAGTTGATAAAAGTCTTTAGGATGATGGTTGAACAGCGAAAAATAATTTTCAAATACATCGGGCATCCAATACCAGCTAGGCCCCATATCGAACTTGAAGCCATCTTTCTCCCACACACGGGCGCGGCCACCTGGCTGATCGTTCTTTTCAAGAATAGTAACCTTAAAGCCCTTTTTGGCAAGCACAGAGGCCGCCGCTAGCCCGGCAAAGCCGGCACCGATAACAATGATACGTTTGGGATGATTTTGCATACTTCCGGCACAAATTAACTAAATAGTTGTTGCTTTAGATAACAGCTATGTAATTACGTACATTTGGTTGATACCGTTTTAGAAAGATGCAGCGATTTTCGAGATACTTCAGCAATAAAGCAACTCTACCAAACCTACTTTTAACAACGGTATTAGTGTTTTGTCTTCTTTTCAGCAGTTTTAATTACAACGCAGAACCTGACTATGCCGTCATCCGGAAACAACTGTTAAATGCGCTGAACAGCAAGCAGACTACAGATTCACTTTATAATGTACTAACCGCCTCCAAGAACAAAACCCCGGTTATCGTAGGGTATATCGGCGCACTGGAAGCATTAAAAGCCAAGTATACCTGGAACCCCTACTTTAAACTAAAGTACCTGAACACGGCGGAAGATCATTTTGAAAAAGCGGTAGCACAGGACCCAGATAATATAGAAATTCGCTTTATGCGGTTTTCTGTTGAGCACCATGTACCCAGCTTTCTGGGTTATAATAAAAACCTGCAGGCGGATAAACATGTGATCATTAACCAGATCGAAAGAAATAACTACCATGCCGCAGACAAAGCGCTGGTAGTTACCGTAATGAAATTTTTGATTGACTCTGACCGATGTACCGCCGGTGAAAAAGAGCTTTTAAATAAACACCTAAGCGCCTTAAAGTGAAATACAGTTACCTGCTGATTAACTTCCTGACTATCTTTTTCCCCATTGTCCTTTCGTTTGATAAGCGCGTTCAGTTTTATAAAACCTGGCGTTTTATCTGGCCGGGTATGCTCATCACCGGTTTGGTATTTCTGTTCTGGGATGTGTTGTTCACGCTAAAGGAAATCTGGTATTTTAACGACAACTATATCACAGGTATTAAATTATTGCAGCTGCCGTTAGAAGAGATCCTGTTCTTCCTGACGGTTCCTTTTGCCTGCATATTCATCTATGCCTGTTTGAACTATTACGTAAAATGGCAACTGCCAAAAACCATCAGTACTGCTATTTCTACAATGCAGATTACCCTAAGCCTGGTGTTACTATTCTTTTACCACGACCGATGGTATACACTCATCACGTTTTCATTGCTTGCCGTTATTTTAATCTGGTTAGAATTTGTTAAAAAAGCGCCCTGGTTGCCACGCTTTTACCTGACTTACCTGGTATCACTCATCCCCTTTTATGTGGTGAACGGCCTGCTTACCTCTATCCCTATTGTGCTATATAACAACTATCAGAACATAGGCATACGAGTGGGTACCATTCCCTTTGAAGACCATTTTTATTCGATGGCGCTGCTAGTGATGAACGTAGGCTTTTACGAGTATTTTAAAAAGAGAAGGAGTGTTGCCAATGGATGATTTACCTGTTTATACCCGTTCGCAACTGGCTTTAAGGAATGGACAGGACAAGCCACAAATATGGGTGGCCTACCGCGGCCTGATCTACGATGTTACCGAAAGCCGGTTATGGAGAAACGGCAAACATTACGAACACTGGGCCGGGCAAGACCTTACTGCCGAGCTTATGGATGCACCGCACACCGAAATGGTATTTGAACGGTTTAAAGCCATAGGGAAACTGCTTTAAATGATAAATCCCAACATTATCTGCCGGGATTTATTTAATGTACAGGCCTTTGCCTGCTGCTTATAAGTGAAATACTTATTTAGCAGTATTTTTAGAGTTTTGTACTTCCAGACGGATAGCTTGAGCAAGGTTTTTAAGGTCTTGCATGCCTTTACGAACGCGGGTACCAGCAGCGTTGTTACCTTTGTTGTAGAACTTGTCTGCGTCTGCTTCCAAAGAGGCAATAAGATTTTTTACTTCAGTAAATTTTTCCATTTTTTAGTTACTCCTTTAAATAGTTGAGGTTTATTGTTTTATATAGAGCTAATCTAAAGTGTTTTTTTATTAAAAAAAAATAATAACCCTCAAAATAAGCCCTTAAACGTGGTTTTTGACATTTTTTCGCGATTTCTCTATTGGACTCATAAATTCATCTTAACCAAAACAAATATTTAATTAACTTTTAGTATAAATTAATTAAAAATATGATTGTACGCATTATAGGAATGGAAAAAATATTAACATCTGCAGTCGGGTACAAAGCAAAAAAAAGCCCCGCGAAAGCGGAGCTCCATGAGTATTTTAGTGCGGCATTAACAAATTAAGCTACAGCCATTTTATCTTCTTTGTAAACGCCGGCCTTCAGTTTTTCGGATACTTCGCTGAAAGCGTCAAGCGTGCGCCGAACATCTTCAAGCGTATGTACCGCAGTAGGGATCAAACGCAGTTCGATCAAACCTTTTGGAATAACCGGGTACACCACAATCGAGCAGAAAATGCTATAGGTTTCGCGCAGATCACGTGTCAGGCTGGTTGCTTCAAACAAGTCGCCTTTCAGGAATACCGGGGTAACCATAGTATTGGTAATGCCAATATCAAAACCGCGTTCTTTCAAACCGTTTTGAAGGGCGCGGGCAATTGTCCACAAGTTCTCGCGCAGTTCCGGACGTGATTTCAACAGTTCGAAACGCTTTAACAAACCAATTACCATTGGCATTGGTAAAGCCTTGGCAAAGGTTTGCGAACGCATGTTATAACGCAGGTAACTCACAATCTGCTCGTCGGCAGCTACAAATGCCCCGATACCGGCCATAGATTTGGCGAATGTGCCAAAATAAACGTCGATACCCTCAATACAATCCTGCTCTTCGTGCGTTCCGGCACCAGTCGGGCCCATGGTACCAAAGCCATGTGCATCGTCAATCAGTAAACGGAAAGCATATTTCTTTTTAAGCTCGATAATCTCTTTCAGCTTGCCCTGCGCACCAGACATACCAAACACGCCTTCGGTGATCACCAGGATGCCACCGCCTGTCTGTTCTGTTAAACGGGTAGCACGCTCCAGTTGCTTTTCAAAGCTTTGAATATCATTATGCTGGTAAACAAAGCGCTTACCCATATGCAGGCGTACACCGTCTATAATACAAGCGTGCGATTCTGCGTCGTAAACGATTACATCATTACGGTCAACCAGTGTATCGATGATCGATACCATGCCCTGGTAACCATAATTTAATAAGAAAGCATCTTCTTTACCAACAAATTCGGCCAGGCCCTGCTCCAGTGCCTCGTGATATTTGGTGTTACCAGACATCATGCGGGCACCCATCGGGTAAGCCATACCGAAATCGGCAGCAGCCTGTGCATCGGCTTCGCGCACTTCGGGATGGTTAGCCAAACCAAGGTAGTTGTTCAGGCTCCAAACCAGGTGTTCTTTGCCGTTAAATAACATATGCGGCCCTATCTCTCCTTCCAGTTTGGGGAACGAAAAATATCCGTGCGACCACTTTTGGTGCTGGCCGATAGGCCCGCCCATATTCTTTGCTATCTTTTCAAATAAATCCAAAACTCTTTATTCTTTAGTAGTCAATTAATATACAAATATAACCCAAATAAACCCGCAGGCAATGGTTATAACTTTTTATAATAGTTTATAACGCGATTTTTACCCGATAGTTATAATGGTAAGTATATCCCAGTTTAACCCTGTCTATAAAAAGCCTTTTAAATAGACAAGTAAGGCGGTTTTTTAGGGTAAAAAATTGTCGAAAAATTGTAGTAAAAGAGGGCTGTTTTTGGTAGGTTTAATAATTGATTTAAACCTTAATTTATTGCAATTATGACTGATGTGCAATTCAGAGAGTTGATGGCTGCATTAAGACAGCATCAATCATTATTAAGCGACATTCAAACCGAATTAGCCTACTTAAACAAAAATGTTGATGAGGCCAAAATCAGTAAGAGCCTGAAAGAGATTAATGAGAATTTAGAAATAATAGGAGACAAAATATCAGAATAGGTGTTTTATTTCCATTTCTGTATTTCTAATGAGTGCGGAGATTTTTAAAACCTTAGTTGAACTGCTTAATGTAGTGTCAACTAAGGTTCTCTTTATTTCATCAAATAACTCACTCCTTTTATTCTCTATCAATACTTCAATTTTTTGTGATTCTTCCATATTGCAAAATACGGTAAAAAAGAAATTCTATTTTAAGGGAGCAAAATTGAAGTAAAAAATTAGGGTAGCATGAAGCTACCCTAAAAACACTCACTTGTTTTTGCAAGATTTGTGTTTGTGTGCTGAACGCATGTAATATTTGCTACCGTTCTTTAGATTGGAACGGTACACGCGTTCAAACTTTGCAGGTTTTTTAGATGTTTCGGCCATCTTATTAAACTTTTAAAGTCAATAAATTGAACGCACACCAAGCCCACGTTCTTAGGCGCCCTTTTTCACCTAATTACTGTGGGCTTTTTTACCTGCAAAATCTATCTGCTATTATCGCCTTTTTCAGGATTAGCAAGTATTTTCATTGCTTCTTCAAAGTCCATATACAAGTCGTTGGTTACATCGTCCTGTTTTGGTTCGACCTGCGTAGTTTCTGACTTACCCTTACTGCTTTTCTTTTTAGCTTGCTTTTTTGACATCCCTAATTAAGTCCGCATACTTAATGCGTTCTTTACTCAAAGATACCATTTTATTAAAACGCTCTGCCTCGGTAGTTTTTCTATTATTGAACCTGAATGCAAACTCCTCTAAATAGTTTTGCATGTGCTTTGCGCTTACTTGGTGGTAGATGCCGTAAATACCTCTCTTTAGCACACCCCAAAAGTTCTCTATAGTATTGGTATGTGATGAACCCTGTACATAAACGCCTTGTGAGTGATTAACCGTTAAGTGTTCAAATACTTTACCCATTCTGTTGTAAGCAGTCCATTCGTCCGTCATTAATACACTGTCTGTTTTGATGTTCTTTACAACAAAGGGTATTATATGCTCTATAGTGGCTTGTGGTACTACTTTCAATCTTACTTCGCCTTTACGCTCAATCGCTCCCAGTACGATTGTCTTGGTATCGAATGCGCTTTTCTTTTTATTAGCGTGCCTGTTTAAATCATTGCCGCCTACATAGGTTTCGTCAATCTCTACTACATTACCTATTTTTTCAGGGCTGTTAAATGATCTCATTTTTAAAGCATGGCGAACACGTTGCAACATAAACCATGCTGTTTTTTGAGTGACATTTACATCCTTAGCAAGCTGAACGCTTGAAATGCCTTTTTTATGAGAAGTGATTAGGTAAATAGCAACAAACCATTTTTGCAAAGGGATAACGCTATTTTCAAAAATAGTGCCTTTGGTTACGCTGAAATGTTTACGGCACTTAGCACACTTGTAACGCTTGTTAGCTCCCTGTAAATGATAAACCTTGTCATGGCTACAAAACGGACACGTTGCACCATTAGGCCAACGCAGTTTGATAAGATAATCTAAACAGGTTTGTTTGTCATTAAAGTGGTTTGCTACTTCAATTAGGTTTTTGAAAGGTAAGATTTTGTTTTGCATGGTTAGTAGTTTATAACTGTAAACTATTGTGATAAAAAAAATATTACTTACTGTTTCTAATGGTAGGATATTTAACCGCATCAATAAAAATCACTCCGTCAATTGTAACGGCTTCTAACTTACTTGCTTTAATCAGTTTGTAGATATAGGCAGTGGTAACACTATTGCTTGCAGCATAGTTTTTAACTGTCTTTAATCCTGTTATATCTACTTTGGCTAATTGCATGTACAAATATAGTATTTAGTTTACAACTATCAACTATATTATTAACAAAGTGTGAATAAATAGCGAATAGTATAATCGAGCATGAGGTTTAAATTTGTGAGTATTAAAAATTAAGTATTTAAGAGATATTTTTATTATTTCTTTAATATTTATTAAATTTGACGTGCTTAGAATCAACAGTTATTCGTCTTAAGAAGTCCTTCTAACCTTTTTATCACTATCAATAGAGCCGTGAAGTTGGACTAAGATGAAAACATTGCCTCGGCCCTTGATAAGCCGAGGCTTTTTTAAGACCAAAAATATCAAGTAATCCTTTGCCCTGCTTTTAGGAGAAATAAAAAAAAGGGGTAACTGTGCCAAAGGACGCAGTATAGTTCTTAAGAATGAATAATTCTAATGATTCTAAGCAAATCAAAGAAGAAGGTAACTTCATTTTCAGAATGACTATTACCGTAAAAGGTAAGAAAATTCGTAGGTCAAATGGACGCCCCTTTAAGATTCCGGTAAAATAACTCCCCCCGAGTAAAAAACCGTAATCAAACTAAGGTCGATAGTTGGTCACTGTCGGCCTTTTTCTTTTATAACTACAATATAAGAACGTTATAGTTTTTGGATTATTTCAATTTTAAACGCTTCGTTATTTGTAAAGGTTACATCAATCCATACAAATAATTCAATCAGTTTTTGATTAATCCAACTTGTACCCTCAATATCCCCTGTGTTATCATTATAATAACACTCAAATCCGTAAATCTTAGCAAGATGTGTAAAATCGCTCATATTTTGGGACTGCAAAAGTAAGCCTAATTGTTGAATATTTAAATTAAAAAAAATTATTTCGTTTTTGCAATGATATTAAAAAATATAATACAGATTTAACTATCATTTTTAACTATCACATTTCAACTTATACAAATTGCGCCTGCCTTGTTTAACAGCCTCTATAACACCTTGTCTGAATAAACGAGAACATGTAACTGTTACTTTCTGATAAACCCTTCTATCGTTCTTAATTACCTTATCTATCATTAAAATGTAGTTACCTATATCTGTTGCGTCTCCTGCACCTATCTTTTCTAAGGCATGTAATACCTTTTGTTCTATGCTCATGTTATGGTGGTATTGTAATACACCTAAAGCAACGTGTTCATTAAGGTAATCTTCATCTACAGGTATCTTTCTTTTAGGAAGTTCTAAAGCATTGATTGCAAGCGTTACTTTCTCCAAGTCATTTATTAACTCTTTCCGTAATGCTTTCAGTTCTGATAAGGTGGTTTTCTCTAAGGTCTTTTTCATTGTAATAACAGCAATAATCAATAAAGCTATTACAACTATCATTAAATAAAAAACCCACTCGAAAGTGGGTTATAGTAAGATATAAGTGCCGTTATAATGGTAAGTATATACGAGTTTAACCCTGTCTATAAAAAGATATTTAAATGAACAAAGGGGGTGATTTTTGAGGGCAAAAAATTATTGGAAAAGATGTGATTTTTATTATGTTTAATAGATTGATTTAAACCTTAGAAACGATGGACAAACGAATTATTCTTTTAGAATTTCTTGAAAAATCTGGTTTTGGAGTTAGCGTAGAAATTTCAGATCTATTGATGGAATTATTCCCATTTGACGTCGACATGTTGCAATTCGACGAGAATAAGCGTGGTTTATTAAGATTGCTTAGCGAATTGATTGATGAAAAACTTATCCACTTTGACACCTCTATTCTTTTTATGTGCGGAGACTATAATCGGGGGTATACCAGGTGGTTTAATGGTATAAGATGCGTAGCTTATATTAAAGGTGCCGGCATTGCATTTTTAAACAACGAAAGATTAAGAGTTTCTCAGTCTACCCTAAATCAGTCGGTAATAGATACCAATAGTTCTGTTAGAGTTACGAATGATATTGTAAGTAAAAGTTCAAAAAAGCAGATACTCATTGCGGGGGCTACAGCCGTATTTGCATTGTTTAGCTTCTTTGTATCGCTACTGCAATATCAAAGAGATATTACAAAAGACCAAATACGACTGTACGCATTCAACAAGAAGCAGCTAGACTCATTACAAACAATGATAACATTGCTAAAGAGAGATACATCTCTTCTTAAAGCGGAAGTAAAAACTTTGACCAAAAAGAAGTGAGCTTTTTCATGATACAAAAGATGTTAAAAAATTATTTCTCTTTTGCAGTATCATTTTAGCTTTTTGTTAGGATTGGCAAGTATTCTCATTGCGTCCTTAAAGTCATCAAACAAAACGTAAACGAATATTTCTTTTGATTAGAGCGCAAATAATACAATACAAAAAAACCACTCTCACGAGTGGTTTTTTTGTATAATACCTTTAAATCAAGGTTTAACTAATCAACATTATCATGCAGGAAAGAGTTGTTTCTCCTGATCTCGGTCTGCCCATCGTTATCGCTTAAGGTAAAGCGCGATATCTGGCTTTCGTCTGAAGCGGGCGTTTGCTGTAAAGCAATTTCCTTGCGTTTATAGGCCGGTACGTTTTCCAGTTCCTGGATGTTACCGTTACGCAACTTCATGCTCAGATCCTTCAGGCGCATAATACGCTCGCGCGATTTACGCAATTGCTCTTCGATAGACTCGTCCGTTTTATTATCATCCGCACCAACCGGGGCTTGTGCCTGTGGCTGAGGTTCCGGTTCTGGCTGTGCAACAGGCTCCGGCCTTACCGGTTCAAAGTTCATTACAGACTCGGTCACTTTCAGTGTAAAGTCTATCGATGGTTCCTGTTCCTGAACCGGTGCAGGTTCTTCCTGGATCAGGCTGTGACGGATCACTGTCGGGCCACCAGCAGGTTTTGCCTGCGCTTCCTCGCCACCCTTAGCAAACAGGTCGAACAAACCGGTCTGCTGTACCTCTTTTTTCAGAAAAGGTTCGGTAGCTTCTTCGGTTTTAGGGGCAACAAACTCGTTCACCGGTTTAACCAAAGGCTGGTTATCGTCCAGCATAGAAACTATTTTCTTGTTGCTTTGCTCCTTCTCGCGTTCGTCTTTGGTTTGGAAACCGGTAGCGATGATAGTTACAGAAAGCTTATCGCCAAGTGCCTCGTCTTTACAGTTACCCCAGATCAGGTCGGCAGCTAAACCGGCTTCTTCCTGGATGTAATCGGTAATGATGCTCACCTCATCCATGGTTACCTCTTTATCGCCAGAACTGATGTTCAGCAAGATGTAACGTGCGCCTTCAATTTCATTATCTTTCAATAACGGAGATGCTAACGCACCTTCAACAGCGCGCAAAGCACGGCTTTCGCCTTCTGCAGAGCAGCTACCCATAATGGCCACGCCACTATCTTTCATCACGGTGCGCACATCTTTAAAGTCGACGTTGATATAGCCCGGCAGCGTAATGATCTCTGCAATACCCTTTGCTGCGGTCGTTAAAATATTATCGGCCTGTGCAAAAGCAGAACCTAAAGTAAGGTTACCAAAGATCTGACGAAGGCGGTCGTTAGAGATCACCAGGAAAGAATCTACGTTCTTTTTCAGTTCTTCCAGACCTTCTTCTGCCTGCATTCTTCTGCGTTTACCCTCAAAAGAGAAAGGCATGGTGACAATACCTACGGTAAGCACATCCATTTCGCGCGCAGCCTTTGCAATTATCGGGCTTGCACCTGTGCCAGTACCACCGCCCATACCTGCTGTGATGAACAGCATTTTGGTATTGGTACCCAGCATTTGTTTAATATCGTCAATATTCTCTATAGCCGAATTTTTACCAACCTCCGGAATAGATCCGGCTCCCATCCCCTCGGTAAGGCTTGCACCTAATTGTACTTTATTTGGTATCGGGCTAAGTTCTAAAGCCTGTGCATCTGTATTGCAAATGATGAAATCAACACCCGTAATACCTTGTTTGTACATGTGGTTTACTGCATTGCCGCCACCGCCGCCAACACCGATAACTTTGATGATGGAGGATTTTTCTTTTAACATTTCAAACTGCATGGTCTTGTTTTTCAGCTAAATGAGTATTGCCTTTTAGTTGATTTTACTACTTGTAAGTATATTACTTTTTCCACAATAGTTATTAACATTCGTTAATAATGTGGAAAACTTATCAATTGTTGATTTCTTTAAAAAACCTTCACTGGGCCTCGCCTAAATCCGCTATTCATTCCCTCCCCCTCGGGGAGGGTTAGGGAGGGGTCGTCAATTAATTACCACTTCCTTCACCTCGCCTAAATCCTCTCCAACAGGAGAGGACTTGATGACTTTAAAATTCCCCTACTTCATTCTTTCCTCTCGGGAAAGGTTTGGGAGGAGTCGTCAATTATCCCACTTCACCTCTCCTAAATCCTCTCCAAAGGAGAGGACTTAATGACTTTAAGTTCTTGCCACTTCATTCCCTCCCCCTCGGGGAGGGTCAGGGAGGGGTCGTCAGTTATTCACCCTTCCTTGAACTCTCCTAAATCCTCTCCAAAGGAGAGGACTTGATGACTTTAAGTTCTTGCCAATTCATTCCCCCCCCTCGGGGAGGGTTAGGGAGGGTCGTCAATTAATTACCACTTCCTTGACCTCTTTTAATCCTCTCCAACAGGAGAGGACTTGATGACTTTAAAATTCCCCTACTTCATTCTTTCCTCTCGGGAAAGGTCTGGGAGGAGTCGTCAATTATCCCACTTCACCTCTCCTAAATCCTCTCCAAAGGAGAGGACTTTCTCAACTGATTTAATTTTTACTTTAAAAAATCCTCGTCTTTAATGTCGTCTTTAATAAATTTCTTACCGGTTTCCAGCAGTTTACCAAACAGTCCGAATTTCTTTTCCTCACTGGTGTATTTCTGCTTTTCTGGTTTTGCCTGGGTAACGATTCCTTGCGGCGCATTGTCATACTCAGTCTTCTGAATGCCTTTGATCAGCAAGCCGATACCTGTTGCAAACGTAGGGCTTTGCAGCTCTTCGTAAACATTCTTAGGCAGCACCTCGTTCTTGGCCAAATGCTCGTTCGGGTAACCCACGCGGCAATCCAAACCTGTCACATATTCTACCAGTTGCGGCAGGTGCTTTAATTGGGCACCACCACCGGTGATGACGATACCGCCGATCAGCTTTTTCTCGTAGCCTGAAGATTTGATCTCGTAATAAATATGTTCGATGATCTCTTCCATCCGCGCCTGGATCACATAAGCCAGGTTTTTAACCGAAATCTCTTTCGACTCGCGGCCACGTAAACCAGGTACGCACACAATCTCATTTTCGCGGTTCTCGTCAGCCAGGGCCGAACCGAACCTGATCTTCAGTTGCTCCGCGATGTTACGCATTACCGAACAGCCTTCCCTGATATCTTCCGTTACACTGTTACCGCCAAAAGGAATCACCGCTGTATGGCGGATAATACCTTCGTGAAAGATGGCTACGTCTGTAGTACCACCACCGATATCTACCAGTACAATGCCTGCTTCTTTTTCCTCATCGCTCAACACCGATTCGGAAGAAGCCAGTGGCTCTAAAATTAGTTCCTGGCTATCTAAACCTGCTTTGTTAACGCATTTAACAATGTTTTTGATGGCCGTTACCTGACCCGAAATGATATGGAAGTTGGCTTCAAGACGTACGCCGGCCATACCTATCGGATCTTTAATACCTGGTTCGTTATCCACGGTAAACTCTTGCGGAAGCACGTGGATAATCTCTTCGCCCGGAGGCATCACCAGGTTATACATGTCTTCGATCAGCTTTTCAATATCCTTACGGCTAATCTCTGAATTCAGGTCGCGGCGGGTAATTAGGCCGCGGTGCTGCAAGCTTTTAATATGCTGACCGGCGATGCCCACGTTTACGACACGAATCTCTACGTTTGATTGCGAACCCGCTACCTCAACCGCTTGTAAAATGCCTTGTACCGTCTTATCTATATTTGAAACCATCCCACGGGTAACACCGGCCGACTCTGCCTTGCCGATACCCAATATTTCAATTTTTCCGTTCTTGCTGCGACGGCCGACAATAGCACAAATTTTGGTTGTACCAATATCCAGACCTACAATAATAGGTGAAGTTCTGTCTTGAGTTGAGATTTTGTCCATAATCAATGCGTTCTATGAGATGTGTCCTGAATGATATTATTTAAACTGTCCGGTCTGGCTGTAAAAGCCTTTTTTACCGAATCTGTTTTTGTTCCGTTTGTTCTTTTTATACCAACTACCTGGTTGGCATATTTAATATTAATGACTTCGTAAGCGTCCCAGCCTACGCGGGGAATGCCCTGTTTATAAAATGCCAGCAGGTTGCTAAACTTCGTTTGCAGCGAATCTGCATTGCCTAACAAAATACGATGATTACCCACACGCGGGATCAATTCCATTTCGTGCTGATCATTCACATAGATCTGCTCGATCTGCGCATTCCAAAGGCTGTCAGCAGTAATAAAGGCCGCAGCTTTATACAGGTCTTTCGCCACCGTTGTATGCAAGCTATCTACACGCCCACCAAAGGGCTCTTCGATGTTACCATTTGCGGCCAGCACCCTTGCGGTGAAGTTTGACGACAGCGGAATTTTCAACCCGTGCTGATCCACATAAAAATCCTGATCGAACCTGTTCATGATCCGCATCATTGGCTGGCGCTGCTCAATTTCCACCCGGATAACGCCATCCATATCGGCATAAACCTTTGCAAACTCTATAAATGGATTTGCCTTTAGTTTGTTTTCCAGCGCGTGCATGTTGATGTTCTCAATCTTACGGCCAATCAGCGTATGGCTGCTTACCTGCAAAATATTGTCCACCTCCTGCTTGTCTATAAAATACTGGCTGCCCGGTATATATACTTTTACATCTGTACATACCACCGAAGCTTCTTTCGTTTCAATAAAGCTCATGAGCACAATAATCCCACCCAACGATACCACCCAGGCCGTTGTGATCAGGATATTACGCCACAGCTTTTTCTTATTCATTACTTAAAATTTCCTTTAACGGTAAAACCAATGTGTCAATATCGCCTGCGCCAACCGTCAGCAATAGCTCAGGTTGTTCTTCTTTAACAACTGTTAAAGCTTCCGCCTTGCTTAGCAAACGCTTGTCAGTGGCCGTAACCCTGTCTAACAGCATTTGCGAAGTAACACCCGGAATAGGCAGTTCCCTGGCCGGATAAATTTCCAGCAGGACCAGTTCATCTGCCATACTTAATACCTCTGCAAACCCATCGGCAAAATCGCGGGTACGGGTAAACAAGTGCGGCTGGAACATCACGGTCAGCTTTTTATCCGGGTAAATTCTTTTCACTGATGAGATGCAAGCGCGCAACTCCTCCGGGTGATGGGCATAATCGTCGATATAAATATGCGCCGGCTTCTTTACAATATACTCGAACCGACGTTTTACACCACGGAACGCGGTTAACGCTGCCTTTACAGCTTCAGACGATACCCCTGCCAATAAAGCCGCTTGGGTAGCCGCGACAGCATTTTCGACATTGTGCATACCCGGGATACCCAGGTGAATATCTTTAATGACCACATCCTTATGATGGAAGTCGAAATAGAATTCACCGCCTTCTATCCTGATGTTGTCTGCATAAACATCTGCCTGCTCTTTAATGCTGTAGGTATAAGTATGGTCGATCTCTAACCCCTTTTTAGCAATTATGCTTCCATTGGCTTTCATCTGACCGACAAACAAGCGGAACGATTCCGTCAGGTGACTATGATCGCCGTAGATATCCAGGTGGTCCGCATCCATAGAAGTCACCACGGCAATATCCGGGTGCAGTGTCAGGAATGAGCGGTCATACTCATCAGCCTCTACTACCATGATGTTATTTTTGCCATATAACACGTTAGTGTTATAATTGGTAGAAATACCGCCTAAAAATGCTGAGCAATCTTTACCTGAATGTTTCAGGATATGGGCAACCATAGTAGAGGTAGTAGTTTTACCATGTGTGCCTGCTACCGCGATGCAGTACATCCCTTCGCTGATGATACCTAATACCTGCGAACGTTTGTATAGCGTGAACTGCTGATTGATAAAGAAATTCAGGATGGCTGAATCTTTAGGAATAGCAGGTGTAAAAATGATCAGCGTATGCTCATCAGGTGTATGAAATTCAGCAGGAACCAGCACTTCATTATCATCAAAAACGATATCAATGCCTTCGTGCGTTAATTCGGTGGTTAAAGGCGTAGAAGTACGATCATACCCGGCCACCCTGCAACCTAAATGTGCAAAGTAACGGGCAAGGCCGCTCATGCCAATACCGCCAATACCAACCAGGTAAACCCGCTGTATGTTACTTAATTTCATTTTCTATTATTAATCAGGTTAATCACCTCATTTGCAATATCCTCATCGGCATTGGGCAAAGCCAGTTTACCGATATTTGCGCCCAATTGTTGCTGTTTTTCTGCATTATTTAATAATTGCAGTACTTCATCAACCAAACCGGCTTCGGCATCCTTGTCTTTAACCAATACCGCCGCCTGTTCATTCACCAGCGCCTGCGCATTTTTTGTCTGGTGATCTTCGGCCACATTCGGCGAAGGCACCAATATCACTGGCTTTTTTACGATGCATAACTCTGCAATAGTACCGGCGCCTGCACGGGAGATGATCACATCTGCTGCTGCATAGGCCAGGTCCATGCGGTTTAAAAACTCCGTGATCACGATGTTCGGATGGTAATTCTCACCCAGTTCTTCGATCAACTTTTTATAATAAACCTTACCTGTCTGCCAGATCAACTGCACATCTGCATCAATGATCTTTTGCAAACCTGCCTTAATACTGTTATTTAACGTTCTGGCACCTAAACTTCCCCCGGTTACCAGGATAATCTTCTTAGCTTCAGAAAGTTTAAAATGCGCCAATGCTTCTGCCTTTTTCCCGGCTATCGCAACCGAATCTTTCCGAACCGGGTTACCGGTTTTGATAATCCTGTCTGCCGGAAAGAATTTATCCATCCCATCAAAAGCCACACAGATCTTCTTGGCACGTTTACCTAATGATTTATTGGTAATGCCTGCATAAGAATTCTGCTCCTGGATTAAAATAGGCACACCTTTTATCCATGCTGCGTACAGCAACGGACCGGAAGCATAGCCACCAACCCCTACCGCCACCTGAGGTTTAAATTCGTTAATGATCTGAATAGCCTTCAGCACACTGCCAATCATTTTAAAAGGCAGCAACAGGTTCTTCACAATCGAGCCCCGCTGGATACCCTGAATATTTAACCCAATAATTTTGTAACCCGCCGCCGGAACCTTTTCCATTTCCATTCGACCTTCGGCGCCAACAAATAAAATATCAGTTGCGGCATTGCGCTTCTTCAAAGCGTTGGCAATAGATACCGCCGGGAAGATATGCCCGCCTGTACCGCCGCCGCTGATGATGATACGCCCCCCATCCCCCTGAAGGGGGAGTTTAGTTTCAACTGATTTTTCTTGGTTATCTGTCATTACAAATCCTTTTATTCCCCCCTTCAGGGGGTTAGGGGGGCTTATGCTACTTCCAATATCTCGCCTACAACTACCTTTTTAGAACGGCGCTCATTAGCTGTATTTTCGCCTTGCTCTACCTTTGCCTGCTGCTCGTTTTCATCAATATGCCTGCTAACAGACAGGATGATGCCAAACGCCACGCTGGTAAACAAGATTGATGTACCACCCATACTTACCAGCGGCAGCGGCACACCACTCACGGGACCTAAACCCACGGCAATAGCCATATTGGCAAAAGCCTGAATGGTAAGGCTAAAGCTTAACCCGGCAGCTAACAAGGCCCCGAACGCCTTAGGTGCTTTGGTTACGATCTTCACACATCGGTACAGCAGGAACAAATAAATAGCCATTACCGACAACCCGCCTAACAGGCCGTATTCTTCAATAATAGTGGCATAAATAAAATCCGAATACGATTGCGGCAGGTAATTACGCTCTGTACTGTTACCCGGCCCCTTACCAAAAACGCCTCCGGTTGCAATGGCAATCTTGGCATGGTCTGCCTGGAAAGATTTATCCGGGTTAGCAAGTTCGGGGTGCATAAACGCGTTAATCCGTGAACGGTAGGTTGCGCGACGAGGGCCCAACAACACTACGCCTGCCAGTAACACCACACCTGCCAAACACACTACCGAGATCTGCTTTACACTAATACGGCCCATAATCAACAACAACACGCTAACGCCAAACAGCATTAATGCGGTAGAAAGGTTGGCCAATGCAATCAGGATAAACACTACGCAAACAGAACCCATAATCGGGATAAAAGATTGCTTTACATCCTTAATATTCTCCTGTTTACGGGAAAGCGTACGTGCCAGGTAAGTGATCAGCGCAAGTTTCGCCAAGTCGGAAGTCTGGAACGTTAACCCAGTACCAGGGATAGCCACCCAACGGCTGGCATCATTCACGTGGCTACCAAACAATAAGGTATACAACAACAACGGAATGGTAATTACCATCAGCACTTTGGAAATGCCCGAATAGTAGCGATAATCCAGCTTGTGCGAAATGTACATCAGCGCGATACCACCAAAGATCATGGCCATGTGCTTGATCAGATAAGACTCTGCACCTGTACCCTTCTGGTAAGCCAGCGTACCGGTAGAACTATACACGGCCATCATAGAAATGATAGACAGCATGATGACGATCAACCAGATCCACCTGTCGCCTTTTGTTCTTGCTAATAACTTATCCATGATCTATTATTTAGGATTCGGATGTTCAATTCGCCCTTCGACAAGCTCAGGGTGACAATAGTTTTTTAAATCTCCGGGCTCTTGATTCTTGATTCTTAAGCCTAAAGCTCCATTACTGCTTTCTTAAACTGGTCGCCGCGGTCTTCGTAGTTCTTAAACAAGTCGAAGCTTGCGCAAGCCGGCGATAGCAACACGGTATCGCCTTTATTAGCCAAATGATACGATACATATACCGCTTCTGGTGCCGACTTGGTATCGATAATTTCTGATACCATTCCGGCAAATGCCTCATGAATGCGGGTATTATCTTTACCCAGACACACGATGGCTTTAACCTTTTGCTTTACCAGATCATTCAGCATGGAGTAATCGTTGCCTTTATCAACACCGCCCAAAATCAGGATCACGCCTTTAGGCATGCTTTCCAATGCGTACCAGGTAGAGTTTACGTTGGTTGCTTTGGAATCGTTAATAAAGTTGATGCCCTGGATTTTGGCAACATGCTCCAGCCTGTGTTCTATATTCCTGAAATCGCCCATACTCTCGCGAATAGTTTGATTCCGTAACTCCAGCACTTTTGATACAATTCCAGAGGCCATAGAATTGTAAATGTTGTGCTTCCCCTGCAAAGCCAGATCGTTGATTGACATGTTAAATAGTTCTTGTTGTTGATTAGTAGTTATAATTATCGTATCGTTTTCCAGGTATGCGCCTGGTTGTACTTTTGTTGTTATTGAAAAAGGCAACAGCTGTGCACCAAAGGTGCGGCTCTCCATCCCTTTAACCGTTTCCGGGTCGTCTGCGCAGTAGATTAAATAATCTGCTGCTGTTTGATTTTGAGCGATGCGGAACTTCGAAGCCACATAGTTCTCCATCTTGTATTCGTAGCGGTCCAGGTGATCGGGCGTGATATTCAGCAACACAGCAATATCTGCCTTGAACTGATACATATCATCCAGCATAAAGCTGCTGATCTCTAACACATAGTAGTCGAACCGCTCGGTTGCTACCTGGTAGGCAAAGCTTTTACCGATGTTACCTGCCAGACCTACATTTAGTCCCGCTTTTTTCAGGATATGGTAGGTTAAACTGGTGGTAGTTGTTTTACCGTTCGAGCCGGTAATGCAGATCATTTTTGCATTGGTGTACCTGCCTGCAAATTCAATCTCGGATATTACCGGGATGCCTGCTTCGCGCAGTTTCTTAACCAGCGGTGCCTTCTCTGGTATACCCGGACTTTTTACTACTTCCGACGCATTCAAAATCAACTCCTCGGTATGCTGCTGCTCCTCAAAAGAGATATTCCACTGCTGTAATTGCTCTTTATATTTTGGTGCGATAGCACCCATATCTGAAACAAAAACATCAAAACCCTGCTGCTGCGCCAGGTAAGCTGCGCCAACGCCGCTTTCGCCTGCACCCAGGATAACAAGACGCAACCTCTCCCCAACCCTTTCCAGAGGAGCGGGAGCTTTTTCAGGTTCGATATTTTTGTTTTCGTTCATTTCTCTTTTCTATTTAAGCCTCCCCTTGGGGGAGGTTGGTGGGGCTGATTATCTCAATTTCAACGTAATCACCGTTACTATCGCCAGGATGATGCAGATGATCCAGAACCGCGTAACAATCTTCGCCTCGTGAAATCCCTTCTTCTGATAATGGTGATGCAATGGCGCCATCAGGAATACACGACGACCTTCCCCGTATTTCTTTTTGGTGAACTTAAACCAGCCCACCTGAATAATAACCGACAGGTTTTCTACAACGAAGATTCCGCACAACAAAGGCAACAGCAGCTCTTTACGGATCATGATCGCAAACACGGCAATGATCCCGCCGATTGCCAAACTGCCGGTATCCCCCATGAATACCTGCGCAGGGTATGAATTGTACCACAAAAAGCCTACACAAGCCCCCACAAAAGCACCGGCAAAAATTACCAGCTCGGCCGAGTTGGGGATGTACATGATGTTGAGGTAATCTGCAATCAATGTATTACCCGACACATAAGCCAGTATGGCAAGTGTAAGCCCGATAATTGCCGACGTCCCCGTCGCCAGACCGTCTATACCATCTGTGATGTTCGCCCCGTTGGATATAAACGTGATAATGAAAATCACGAAGGCCAGGAATACCACCAGGGTATAATGCTCGTAACCTTTTCCCAGAAACTTCAGCACCTTGCCGTAATCGAACTCGTTGTTCTTGTAGAACGGCATCGTGGTTTTGGTCGACTTAATATCCTGGGTGTAAACCGGTGTATTTCCCTTCATGTGGAAGCCAACCGGCACATCATACTTCACAGGCAGTTTTACTTCCTGGCGAATGATGATGTTGCTGTTGAAATACATGGTATAACCAACAATCAACGCCAAACCAACCTGCCCGGTGATCTTGAACTTACCCGCCAGACCTTCTTTGTTCTTCTTGAATACTTTGATATAATCGTCCAGAAAACCGATTGCGCCCAGCCAAACAGTGGTGATCAGCATCAGGATCACATAGATATTATCCAGCTTTGCAAAAAGCAGCGTGGGGATAAGGATACCCAGCAGAATAATGATACCACCCATTGTAGGGGTGCCTTGTTTCTGCATCTGCCCTTCCAGACCCAAATTTCTGATAGTTTCGCCTACCTGTTTAAACCGGATATAGTCGATCAGCCTGCGGCCCCATACCGTAGTCACAATAAGCGAAGTAATAACCGCCATTGCCATACGGAAGGTGATATACTGAAATACCCCGGCCCCCGGGATATTATAGTTTCGATCTAAATAGTTGAAAAGGTAGTATAACATATAGGTCCTATTTAGGATTTTTGCCCTTCGACAAGCTCAGGGTGACAATCCGTTTGTTTATCATTCTTTTATATCATTAACCTTTATATACCTGTTACTAAATCTCCTTTGTGTCATGCTGAGCTTGTCGAAGCATAACCATCTACCTCTCCTAAGCGCCAAAAGCCTTTGTCAACTCCTCTTTATCGTCGAAGTGGTTCTTCACTCCTTTTATGTCCTGGTATTTCTCGTGCCCTTTACCAGCCAGCAGAATAATATCGCCCGGCTTTGCCAGGTGTACGGCTGTTTTAATTGCCTCTCTGCGGTCTACAATACTGATGGTTTTGCGGGCGTTTGAAGCGTCAACTCCTGCTTCCATATCTTTAATGATCTGCGCAGGATCTTCCGAACGTGGATTATCTGATGTCAGGATCACCTTATCGCTCCAGTCGCAGGCTACCTTTGCCATTACGGGGCGCTTGGTTTTATCCCTGTCGCCACCGCAACCGATCACGGTGATCACCTGCTCATTTCCTTTGCGAATATCTTTAATGGTGCTCAGCACATTTTGAACCGCATCTGGCGTGTGGGCATAATCGACAATACCGATGATCTTATCCGGACCAACCACATAATCAAAGCGACCTTCAGCACCAGTCAATTTACTCAGGCTGGTTAAGGTTTTGGCCTTATCCTGATCGAGCAGCATCGCCGTAGCATAAACTGCTAACAGGTTATAAGCATTAAAGCTGCCTACCAGCTTAAACCATACCTCCTCACCGTCGATGTTCAATTGCAAACCATCAAACTGGTTTTCAATCATCTTCACCTTATAGTCGGCCATGCTTTTTAAACCGTAGGTCTTTTTATAAGCCTTGGTGTTTTGAAGCATTACCAGACCATTGCGGTCATCATTATTAGTCAGCGCGAAAGCATTTTTTGGCAAGCCATCAAAAAAGGCTTTTTTAGCTTTCAGGTAATTATCAAAAGTACCGTGGTAATCCAGGTGATCATGGGTGATGTTGGTGAATATCGCACCAGAAAACTGCAAACCTGCGATACGTTGCTGGGCAACCGCATGTGAGCTTACCTCCATAAAGCAATAATCGCAGCCACGTACCACCATCTCGTCCAGCAAGGCGTTTAAAGCCACCGGATCCGGCGTGGTATGCGTAGAAGGAATTACCTTTCCGTTGATCTTATTTTCTACTGTTGACAGCAAGCCTACTTTATAGCCTAAATCAATAAACAGCTTATATAATAAGGTAGCAACTGTTGTTTTACCGTTTGTGCCGGTTACGCCAACGAGTTTTAATTTACCTGATGGCTTATCGTAAAAATTAGAGGCCAGTTGACCGAGTGCACGGGCAGAATCTGCCACCATCAGAAAATCCGCTTCTGCCGCGGTATGGCCCGGCAGTTCTTCACAAACTACAGCTACAGCGCCTTGCTTTATTGCCTGCTCGATATAATCGTGCCCATCTACCTGTGTGCCTCTTACGGCAACAAATAACGTCCCCGGAACTACCTTACGCGAATCTGCCGTAATCAGCGAGATCTCTACATCTGCCGCACCCTGCAATTCGGTAAAGGCTACCCCCTCAATAATTTCGCTCAAGTTTCTCATTCCAGTTCAATTGTTATTTTAGAACCTTTAGGTATAATACTGCCACCTGTTACAGACTGCCTTTTAACCAGGCCACTTCCTCTTACCGCCACTTTATATCCTGCGTTACCCAATACAAACAGGGCATCGCTTAAACCCATGCCGGTTACAGATGGCACCAGCTCTGTTTTACGTTTTGCCAGCGTACCTCTTTTTTCGGTAGTATCGTTATCCTCGCCAACAGTGCTATCACTTGCCTGTACACCCCGTACACCCAATTTATTCATCACCTGGTGAAGCGCTTTTCCATTGCCCGATTTCGCAGCCGGTTGTAAAATACCAGCAAAGCGTACGGGCGACTGGTGATTGATCTCCAGGTCGTTAGAATAAACTTTATCTGCAATCTCCCTGAACACCGGCCCAGCCACTTCTGCTGCATAGTAACCATGTTTAGGATCATTAATCACTACAATCAGCGAATACTTCGGTTTATCTGCCGGGAAGTACCCGCAGAAAGATGCCTGGTATTGCCGTTTGGCTTTATAACCGTTTCTGCCATCTGCTACCTGCGCGGTACCTGTTTTACCGGCAACTTTATAAAGCGGGTTATAAATAATCCCCTTACCGGTACCTTCACTTACCACGCCTTCCAGCATTTCGTGCATCTTCTTCAGCGTTTCATCCGAACAGATCTTATCATTGATCACTTTGGCATGGAACTGTTCTATGGTATTACCAAGGCGTTTGATCTCGCGAACAAAGATTGGTGCAACGTACCTGCCATTATTTGCAATCGCATTATAGAACGACAGCATTTTCAGCGGCGTTAGCTGCATTTCATAACCGTAAGCCATTTGCGGCAAGGTCATGTTCTTATTCCAGCTGCGGTTCTTCGGGTTTTTCACCACCGGCTGCGCTTCGCCTGGGATTTGAAGACCCAATTTCTCGTTCAGCTTCCAGTCATATAAATGGTCTGTAAACTGCGATTGGTTTTCGTGATAAGCATTATTCACCAGGTAAGCTACCGCTGCGTTAGAAGAAGTTTCGAAGGCACGCTTTACCGATACCACACCAATACTTCCGTGCGAATCAACGATGGTTTTACCCGGAATATGGTAACTGCCGGTGTTTACGCGGGTGCTGGTATCTACCTTATGATCTTCCAGCAGGGCCATGTATGAAGCTACTTTAAAGGTTGAACCAGGATCCTGATTACCGGCGATGGCATAATTGAACTGCTCTTTATACTCTCCAGGTGCGACTTTCGTATAATTAGCAACCGCTCTTACCTCGCCGGTAGCGACTTCCATCAGGATCACGCAACCATGATCGGCTTCACTTTTTATCAATTGTTTTTCAAGTGCGTTCTGCGCCACATCCTGAAAATTAACATCTATCGTAGAAATAATATCTGCACCGTCTTTAGGTGAAATTTCTTCTTCTGTATTTACCGGCATCCACACACCGCCTGCGATGCGCTGCATCAGGCGTTGACCATTCTCGCCGTTGATATATTCTGCATAAGCCCCTTCCAGGCCTACCGGGTTTTTAATATTCTCGTTCTTGTAACCGATGGTACGGGCGGCCAACGCACGGAAAGGCAGAATGCGCTTGTTCTTCTGCACAATGATCAACCCGCCTTTGTACTTACCCATGTTAAAAATCGGGAACTGGCGGATCTTCTTTAGCTCCTGGTAAGTTACCTTCCGGCGGATCAATTGATAACGGTCTTTATCCCGGCGGGCATCGCGCAGTATGCGCGCATACTCCCTTTCAGACTTATCGCCAAAAAAAGCAGATAGCTTCATCGCCAGCGAATCCACCTTCGAGTAGAAGATCTTGTCATCAGCAATACCACCAGCCAGCATATCCATATGCAGTTCGTACTCGGGTACAGAGGTGGCCAACAAGCTACCATCTACAGAAAAAATATTGCCGCGGGCAGCCTCTACATTCATGTACCGTGTAGAAAGCGCTTTAGCCATAGAACGCCATTTTTGCCCCTGCGCAAACTGCACCCGGAACAACTGCACCACTACAAGCCCGGCAAACAGGATAATTAACCCGAAAGCCAGGTACACCCTTAACAATATGTTGGTCCTGATACTCATGGCTGCTCCTCCGCTTTTACCACAATTTTTTGTGGCGGTTCAACAGAAACATGTACGCCCAGGGTATCTGCACGTTTAGCCACTTCGGTCAACGTGCTTTTGAAAGCCAGTTCGGCCTTGGTGCTCTTGTAATCCCAGCCCAGCTCTTTTACCTCTTTGCTGATCTTATCGATATCGCGTAGGTTACGCTCTGCAAGGTGGCGGTTAGCAATATAGATCATGCCCAAAAAGGACAGGAATAAAATAAACGGCAACGCACGGGTAACATCGTCTGTGCTGACGAAACCCTTGCTTAAAAATGAAGTCAGGAAATTCTCAGGATCCCGTTTGCGCGGTTTTTCAACCACCTCAGGCTCCTGCACCAATTCCTCTTCCTCAATCTCTGTGATCAACCGGTTCATTTCTTAACTGCTATTCTTAGTTTGGCACTACGTGCCCTGTTATTCTCTTTAATTTCCTCTTCAGACGCAGTGATGGCCCCACGGCTAACTGCTTCTAATGGGCGGTTATCGTTACCATAAATATCTTTTTCTATCTCGCCGCTAAATTTTCCTTTAGCTATGAAGTTCTTCACCAGCCTATCCTCCAGCGAGTGGTACGACATCACCACCAACCTGCCGCCCGGCGCCAGCACTTCAGCTGCCTGGGTAAGGAAATCCTTCAGGGCTTCCAATTCCTGATTTACCTCTATCCGCAAAGCCTGAAAAACCTGCGCCAGGTATTTATTTTCTTTACCGCGGGGAATTAACCCCGAGATGGCATTTTTTAAATCTGCAACCGTATTTATCGGCGTGTTTAACCGTGCAGTTGCAACAGTACGGGCGAGCGATTTTGCATTTTGTATCTCGCCGTAAATACCGAAGATGCGATGCAGATCTGCTTCTTCGTAGTTGTTTACCACTTCTTTAGCCGTCAGGCTATCGGCCTGGTTCATCCGCATATCCAGCTCTGCATCAAAGCGGATAGAAAAACCGCGGTCGGGCTGATCGAACTGGTAAGACGAAACCCCCAGGTCTGCCAGGATACCATCTACCGGAACAGCGCCATGTAGACGGCAGAAGTTTTTGAGGTAACGAAAGTTCTGATCTACAAAAACAAAGCGCTCATCCTCAATGATATTCCGCTGCGCGTCTGCATCCTGGTCAAAAGCCAGCAACCTGCCTTTAGCGCCCAAATACTTCATAATCTCGCGCGAATGACCGCCGCCGCCAAAGGTTACATCTACATAAGTACCATCAGGGCGAATATTCAACCCCTCGATGCACTCCCGCAGCATTACCGGAACGTGATAGTTAGTCATCATTCCTCCTTCCTAAACCACCCATTACCTCTTCGGCCAGGTTGGCAAAGTTTTCCGGCTCGGCATCCATCTGCTCGTCATAAGCTTTCTGATCCCACACCTCTATCTTATTAAACTGGCAAGCCAGTACCACTTCACTACCAATGCCCGCATATTCCAGCAAGGCCTTCGGCAACAGGATGCGGCTGTTGCTATCCAACGTCAGCTCTGTAGCACCACGGGTAAAGTAGCGGATAAACTCACGCGTACGTTTCTCGTACTGGTTTAGCTTGCTTAGATCGTCTATGATTGCGTTCCACTCTTTGCGGGTATAGATCACTAAATGCTTTTCAAAGCCACGATTGATCACAAGGCCCTCACGCTCAGCTTCTGGAAGCTGTTTCTTGAGGCCCGAAGGGATCATCATCCGCCCTTTGGCATCCAGTTTACACTCAAATTCTCCTAAAAAGTGGGACATCTATAGTCTTTCGGCAAAATTCCTATGTAAAAGTAAAACACATTTTCCACTTTGTACCACTTTTTCCCACCAAAAAGTTTTCAACAATTTTAACTAAACAGAAAAGCCCCACCGTTTCCCACAGTGAGGCTTGTACTTAGGTTTATTCAATACTTTTTAAAAAGGCAAAACGGCCTTTAAGCATATATTACGGCCCATATTATAAATTCCGGTGCGTCCGTTTGGCGACTGACTATAGTATTCGAAATACTTAAGGCGGTTTAAATGAGATTGGTACGGTGTATCAAAAATGTTATTGACCTGCAACATCAGCTGTAGGCAATGTTGCCTGGTATAACGTATTTCTGCACCGGCTGATAAATCGATCAGCGTATAACCTGCCGTGGCTGTCTCGGTATTATTTAAAGCCAAAAAACGGTTTTGAGCGCCGTTAAAATCAGCTTCTGCTTTAAACTTAAAAGAATTAACCCACCCCTGTTTTAGCTTAAACTCCTGCTGAATACTACTAAGCAAACGAAAAGGGGGAATAAGTGGGAGAAACTCGCCCTGTATACCTGCCCCTTTATAACGCACGCTTCTGTTGAACCCATAATTGATAGTAAAAGCATTATCAAAGGAAAAGCCTGCCATTCCCTCGGGAATGATACTTAGCGTAGCTTCCAGGCCATATAATTGTGCCCGAGATTGCTGGTATTGGTAGGTTTTGTTACCCTGCGCATCGGTGATGGAGTTACCAGAGGCATCTGTAAGCTGGGTAAGATAGATGTAATTAGTTATGTTATTATTGAATACACTTAAAGAAGCCGATACGTATTGGTTGGAGAACTCGCCCCCCAGGTCTTCCTGCAAAGAAAACTCGGGCTCGAAGCTGCGGTTACCCAGGTAGACAATGTGCGCACCGGGGTCTAATCCGTTTGACGCATATTCCGTAATACTTGGCGCACGGTAACCACGGGCGATATTAGCCTTCAGGCTCAGTTGCTCGCTTACTTTATAGGTAGTACCCAGGCTTAAAGAAACGCCGTTGAATTGCTGATCGATCGTAGGGAATTGCAGGTAAGCATTATTTATATTTCCAGCCACACGGCGACTAAAACCCGTTACAGGATCGGTGGCTGTATAAAAATCTTTACCGCGTAAAAAGCGTTGATCGTATCTCAGGCCTCCGCCTACCGTCCATCGCTCATAGCTCCATTTTAAAAAGGCATACGCCCCGGCATCGAACAAACGGTAATCCGGGATCGGGAAGTCGGTTGCATCTTTGCTTTTATTATCCTGGTACATCCCATTGATTCCCGTCGAAAGCATGGTATTGTTAAAGAGCGGGACGTTATAATTAAAGGCATAATTGACGGTGTTCAGCCTCACATACATGCCGGCCTGATCTGGTTGCGTTGGGTGATTATACTCGCGGCGGATATTCTGCTGAAAGGCCACTGAGAAATCGATATCCCCTGCCCCTATCGAATATTGGTTTTTAGTATAAACACGGTAATGTTGAATATGCTGATGCAGCGGACTCAGCTGATAACTGTTCAGGATATTTTCCGGGACGATTGGCCGTTTCGTCACATCATCTGCTGCGCCTTCTGCTACCTGGTAGGTAAACCGGCGGGCAAGTGAATCACGGCTGCCATCGGGTATGCCCTGAAGGTTATTATATAAGGTAAGGTTGAGAGAGGAATAACCTTTTGCGGAGCTATACTTAACAGTACCCAACGCATTCATCTCCCTGAAGCCGGTATTATAAACCCGCCCGTCGATCTGGTTAGTATAATTTCTTGCTATGCGGTAAGAAGCAGCCGCAACGTAGCTCCACCTTCCCGAACGGTAAGTTAAACGCATCCCGTTACCGATAAGCCCGTTGTTGCTCTGGTATTCGCCAAAATATTTGCCGCGCAAACCACTATCGGCAACGCCAGCGGGAATTAAACCCACCACCCCTGCCAGCGCATCAGAACCATAGATCAAACTTGATGGCCCTTTAACCACTTCTGCCCGGACAATGTGATAGGCATCTACTTCTATCCCATGCTCGTCTCCCCACTGCTGCCCTTCCTGCCGTATACCGTCATATAAGGTAAGCACCCTGTTATACCCCAAGCCGCGGATAAATGGTTTGGAGATATTCGGCCCGGTTTTAACGGCATTCAAGCCCGGAACGCTTTTTACCAATACATCTACGATGTTACTTTCAGCAGCCTGTTCTATCTTTTTAGTGGATACCCCTACCACCGGGATGGGGTTTTCTCTTGCCAGCGTTGCCCGCGATACGCCGGTAACCACCACTTCATTAAGATGGCTTTTTACAGGTTCAAGTTTAAGGGTATAGAATTTCTTTTCGCGCATGAGCTTTAATGTATCTGAACGATAACCAATACAAGACGCTATTAGCACAGAGTTAAAAGCCTGCTCCGTCAACTTTAAGCTAAACCTTCCCTTACTTTCGGTTGTGGTTCCGTGCGGATGCCCTTTTACCGCGACGGTACCAAAAGCAATGGGCTGGTTAGTTTGCTTATCCAGGATAACTCCGGCAATTTCTAAGTACTGAGCCCATAAAACGTTACTATTAGCAAAAAGAAACAAAACAAGCAACACCAAACGTAAATGAATAACCATAAACATTTTTTAAGATTAACAATATTAATAAAATTAGGTATACCTAATTTTATTCTACAAAGTAAACAATGTTTATGTTTGTAAGGAATTAAAATTTCGAATGCAGACTTTATCTGAAGAGAACTACCTGAAGGCGATTTACCGGCTATCGCAACAAGGCGATAAAAAGATTACCCCGACAGCCGTCGCCGAACAGTTGAATAATAATCCGGCGTCGGTAATTGACATGATCAAGAAGCTGACCGATAAACAGCTGATCAGTTATGATAAGCGTAAGGGTATCAACCTAACTAAGAAAGGCGCTGATGTGGCAACTTTGGTTGTCCGCAAGCACCGGCTTTGGGAAGTTTTCCTGCTGGATAAACTAGGTTATCGCTGGGACGAAATCCATGACATCGCTGAAGAACTGGAACATATCAGCGATGATACCCTGGCAGACCGGTTGGATAAGTTTCTGGGGTTCCCGGAGTATGACCCTCACGGCGACCCTATCCCTAAAGCGAATGGTAAAATGCCGGAAAGCTATACCCTAACGCTATCAGCTGCACCGGTCGGCACGGTTTGCCGTGTGGCCGCAGTTAGGGACACCAGTGCAGAGTTTCTCCGATACCTTCATAAACTGAACATTAGTATCGGCACTGTTCTGGAAGTGAAAGAGAAGATTTCTTTTGATGATTCTATTATACTAGGTATTAATAACGAAAACGAGACTGCTGTTTCCAGTAAATTCGGTGAAAATATTCTGATCAGGATTTAATGCAATCCGAAATATGGTGTTTCATTTGGTGAATTGAACCTCGGCAGGGCCGGATAATTTTTCAATATGGCAACGGCACCCTCCGGCGATTTTAAAAGTGGTTGAAAGCGTTTGGCCTGAAGCCGGATTTTTTGCCGTTACGATGACTACGTCGCCATCCTGGGCGATATCTTTCAGGTTAGAATCATTCGCTACGGTATAATATCCTACATATCCTTGATTAGCCCCTGAGTAAGGTACCTTCGTTTTGGTACGCGCATTTACCGATGTAAAATCAGTTACAGCTGTGGCGTTCCCGTCCTTATCTAAGAATTTTACCGTTACACTCGCAAAGTTGAGGGTACAGGCCATCGGCTCGCAAGCGACTACCGGCTTAGTTTCGTTTTTATGGCAACCGGCAAATAATACTATAGCGATAAGTAGAAAGAAATAGGTTTTCATCTTTAAGGTTTATTATTCATACGCGGGTTTTACAAAAAGCGCTACAAGCATTTGTAAGTATTTAATATCTTCATCCCCACATGATTATTATTATTCAATGCAAAGACCAGGTGGGCCTTGTTGCGGGCATTACTAATGTAATGGCCAGGTTTGCGCTTAATATTGTTTCCCTGGGCGAGCATGTGGATAAAAGCAACAACCGCTTTTTCATCCGCCTGAATGTAGAACCCACCGCCGATGCCAATGCATTAAAACAGGAGCTTCAGCACGTCTTGCCTGACGATGCAGAAATTGCCATTAACCCACTTCCGGAAAAGAAAATCGTTGTCCTGGTGACCAAAGAATACCATTGCCTGGCCGATATCCTGATCAGGAATTACTTCAGTACACTTGGCGCACAGGTACAGGCGGTGATCGGCAATTACGACGTACTGGCCGACGTTTGCCGACGCTTTGACGTCCCCTTCTACCACATCAGCCATGAAGGGAAGGAAAAACCAGTATTTGAAGAAGAAATTAAACAGGCCATCGACAACTACCAGCCAGATTACCTGGTACTGGCCAAATTTATGCGGATACTTTCACCTGATTTTGTTGCCAGCTATCCTTTACAGATCATCAACATCCATCACTCGTTCCTTCCTGCCTTTATCGGAGCCAACCCTTATCGCCAAGCCTATGAACGCGGCGTAAAACTGATCGGTGCGACGGCACATTTCGTGACCAATCAACTGGACGAAGGGCCGATCATCACCCAGCAGATCATCCCTATCAACCATGCGCTGAATGTAACCGACCTGACTAAAGCGGGAAAGGAAATAGAAACTGCTGTACTGGCAAGGGCATTACAACTGGTGTTTGACGACCGTGTACTGGTATTCCAGAACAAAACGGTAGTTTTTGACTGATGATGATTGATCATCTGTATTTGCAGATTAACCTATATTTGAATGCGAAGCCTCGTTGCTTCAGGAATTATTAAGATTTAAGAAATTGGAAGAAATACCTGCTTTACCTAAATTAAATAGCGAAGAAATACGTGTACTGGGTGCGCTGATGGAAAAAAGCCGTACCACACCCGATTATTACCCCATGACGTTGAACGCACTGGTAGCCGCGTGCAACCAGAAGTCCGCACGGAAACCGGTGGTAGATTATGATGAGGATACCGTAATTAAAACACTGGACACCCTAAAACGCAAAGGACTGATCTCGACAGCAACAGGCGGGTCGAGCCGGGCGACTAAGTACAAGCACAATTTTGCGATCGTATACCCGCTAATCCCTTCAGAACTGGCAATTATTTGCCTGCTGCTACTCCGCGGGCCGCAAACCCCTGGCGAGTTAAATACAAACTCTGGTAGGCTATATGAATTTGAAACGCTGGAAGACCTGCAACAAACGCTGAACAAATTAAGCAGCGAAGAGCAACCTTATATTCTTCAATTACCGAAACGACCGGGGCAGAAAGAGGCGCGCTATATGCACCTTTTAGGCGAAAGCCTTGAAATACCTGAGGACGATGAACCGGTAGAAAGACCAGGAAACAACTCTGGCTTGGAAACGCGCGTAGTCCAGTTAGAAACAGAAGTAGCGCTACTGCGCGAGCAAATGGATAAGCTGTTGAAGGAGTTGTTAGGATAAGCAATGGCAGAAAATATTGAAATTACCATTGCGACCATCGCCGATCTCGCAGATTTAGAGGTGATCTTCTCGCTCTATAGAAGTTTTTACGGAATGCCTCATGACAAAGAGGCTGCGATTGATTTTCTAAAGGAGCGCATACAGCAACAGGAGTCGATCATATTTTTAGCCAGAAAAAACAGCGCAATTGTTGGGTTCACCCAGCTTTTCCCAACTTTTTCTTCTGCTTCGTTGAAAAAGGTTTTTATCCTGAACGACCTGTATGTACTGGAAGAGGAAAGAAACCAGGGAATTGCCCGGCTTCTAATCAATAGATCTATAGAGGAAGCGAAATATGCAGGTTGTGTAAGAATATCGCTAAGCACAGCGAAAGATAACCCGGCGCAGTTGCTTTACGAAAAGATAGGCTTTAAAGAAAGCGGCTTTAAATTCTATAATTATACGATATAAAAGGATAGGGTTGAGACAGCCGTAATACTTATAACTTGCTAAATCGGCCATTAGCTACTTTCTTTAAGCCGTTAAAATAACGCAACTAAATTAAGCTCGTCGCTGGCAACGTAGTTTAACCCCTCCTAAATCCTCCCCGATAGGGAGGACTTTTTTTCCCTCTCCGTTGGAGAGGGTTAGGGAGAGGTCCTCCCCAGAATACAACAATTTGGAACGCTCACGTTTGTTCGTTGCTATAGTTTTCTTTTTCTAACGTCGGCTTGATTTTTGAACACTTTGTCTTAAGATAAAAGCGACTATATCAACCTTTCCGCTTTACTGTATCTTCACATACATTACGTAATGCGGGCCGATGCCCGGTATATCAAATTCGTCGGAGATAATTTCGAATCCAAGGTTAAGGTAAAAGGTGGCTGCTTTTTTACGCGCATTACACCAGATGTAATTTGCCTTTTGGCCACGCAGATAAGTGATGGCGAAATTTACAAGTTGATTGCCGATTCCTTTTCCGCGATGGCTTTCTATGGTAGCCATTCCGCGCAATTGGTAACCCAGGCCTTCGAAGTTCCCATAACCTTTAATGTAAAAGGAAGCAATGCAAGCCAACTGCTCGCCGGCAAAGTAACCCAGGTGAAAAGAACCTTCGTCCGTATCGCCTGCCCACCGGCACTCATCAAGCATAAGTTTCCCTTCGCGTAACACTTCGTTACGAACAGGTAATACGTCGTCGGCGGTTATAAATTTTATCATGCTTCTTGCCTATCTATTCTTGAATCCCTTATCCGTTCAACCAAATCTGCCAGCCTGCTCGAATAGCCCCACTCGTTATCATACCAGCCCACAACCTTGGTTAGTCCGCCTACTACCGAGGTAAGTTGTGCATCAAAAATACAGCTATGCGGGTTATCAAGAATATCGGTCGACACAATGGGGTCTTCCGTGTATTCGAGTACCGTTTTCATTTCATTTTCAGCAGCAGCCTTAAACGCCGCGTTAATTTCTTCAACAGTGGCGTCTTTTTTCAACCGGCAGGTAAAATCTGTAAGTGAACCATTTAAAACGGGGACGCGAATCCCGGCGCCGCCAAGTTTGCCTTCCAAATGCGGGAATATCGTGGTAATGGCTTTAGCTGCACCCGTAGTGGTAGGAATAATAGATGCCGAAGCCGCACGGGCACGGCGTAAATCTTTATGCGGCGCATCGTGCAGGTTCTGGTCGCCTGTCATAGAATGGACGGTGGTAATGTAGCCTTCCATCACGCCCCAATGGTCGTCCAATATATTTACCATTGCAGCTACGTTGTTGGTGGTGCAGGATGCGTTGGAAAGAACCGGCGCAGCAAGATCTATCTCCTGATCGTTAACCCCTAATACCACGGTAGGTACCTCTTTTCCGCCCGGCGCAGAAAGGATCACCTGCTTGGCACCGGCCTGCAAATGCAATTGCCCTCCTGCTAAAGAGGCATACTTTCCGGTCGATTCAATCACCAGGTCTATCGCTAATTCTTTCCATGGCAGGTTAGATGGCTCGCGCTCATTCAGCACCTGTATCTGCTCGCCGTTGATGAACAGATTTTGTTCATCATGGGTAACGGTACCCTTAAAACCACGGTGTACGCTATCATATTTAAACAGATGCGCCAGTGTGGCGGTATCTGTAATATCATTAATGGCAACAACCGTAATACCGGGCTTTGCCAGGATGTTTCGAAGGAAGATACGGCCGATACGACCGAACCCGTTAATAGCTATCCTCATGGCAATAAAATAAGGCTGCAAAGCTAAGTAAAAAGCATAAACTTGACGGGGGCGGTATGTCATCCGCGCTCCATCAATAATTATTTTAATTTTGCAACCATCTAACCCCGGATGAATGACACTGACTGAAAAACAACTTCCGCGTATTGTACTTACCCTGCTGATCTTACTTACGCTGATCGCAGGCATTGTCACTTACCTGCGACCGATGGCCATTTTCCCCGACCCAAGTTGGGGCTTCCAGGTAATGAAAGCCATGGAACACGGGCACGGTTTTAATATGAAGGTGGTACCAGACCAGCAGGATATCAACGAAAATTACGCCGAATTCCTCAGCTGGTGGTCGCCGGGGCAATACCTGGTACCTTACGTTTTCCGTACCTTATTTCATTTAAATATCGGCCAGGCCAGTGCGGTTACCATTTTGGTATGTGAAATTTTGGGCCTGCTTGGGTTTTATAGTTTCTTCAGAAAAGCAGGCTTTTCCCGCAATATTTCTGCAATCAGCATTGCTTTTATTGCCTCGCAGCTTTTTTATGTGTCGCCCTATGTATTCTACAATGGCGGCGAAGTACTGTTGTTTGGCTTTATGGGCTGGTTCCTGTACGGCTGTCTCAGCTTTAGCAAGGCGAACGACTGGCGGCTGCTGCTCTTTATTTTACTAAGCGGGCTAATGGGCTTCTGCTGTAAATCGTCTTTCATGTGGATGTTTGGCGCGGCCCTATGTTTTCTGTGGATAAACATTTCTTTACCAGAAAAGAAGCCGGTTAAATGGATCGTAAACGGCATTTGGCTGGGCATACCGGCAGTAGCTGCGGTTGCCGTAATTTACCTGGGCTACCTTTCGCGCGGGTTGACGCCTGCTTCCGGCAATAACCCGTTAAAGCTGCTTTGGGAAACGTTTGGTTATCCGCTGGCTTCGCCGCTATTATCCGGATTTTCTATTGACGAACTTACGTTAGGTTTGCTCTATCACCCGGATGGGCCGATGTTCAGCTACGCTGTTTCGGTATTGATCATTGTACTGCTGGCCGCGCTTAGCGTTGCGATCTTCATCGCCATATTAAAGAAAGTACCGTATCAATCTTACAAAACACTGCTTACGGTATTCTACGTGGCGGCGGTATTGTTCTTTGGCTATTCGTATTTAAAGCAACTGGCTATCTCTTATGAAGGCCGGCACTTCCGCATCATCGGCCTGATCTTTATTCCTGGTGTGATCTACCTGGTGAGCCGCTTAAAGATTGGCTATCGCGTTTTGTTCGGCTTGTTATGGGCTGGCTTATTAATAGCCAGCCTGAAATATGTGTCGACGGGATACCGCGTGAACAGGGATGAAAATTCGCACGGAGTAAGTGGGATTACCCAACAATTCCTGGATCAGAAATCGCTGAACACACTGATCAACTTAGACCGTACACATACCAACGCGATATTTGTATTCACCAGCCCTGATCTGGGCCTTGAAGTGGAGCACAACAGGTATATCACGATTGATCCTGTACCTGTCGACCTGAAGTATAGCCTGATGGATAACCTGCATTGCGGACACGGCGGACCGTTGTATATTTTCCTACCTGCAGATTGTGAAGGTAAACGAGCTGAAACTATCCTGAAGTGTTTTGAGGACTATCACAACTTCAAGGAAACGAAAATCACCGGCGATTACATCATGTATTCCGCCGATTAAACAGCTCGGTTAATTTCTTTCCAAAGCAGGTCTTTTAATTCTAAAATACCTTTTTGCGCAATTGAAGAGATAAACACCGACGGGATATGCGCAGGGATCTCGGCTTTCATTTCCTGCTGTAATTCGTCGTCCAGCAGATCTGTTTTGGTAATGGCCAGTACACGTGGCTTGTGCATCAGTTCCGGGTTATACTCCTCCAGTTCGTTCAGCAGGATCTCGTATTCCTGTTTAATAGTGCGGTTGGTATCGGCGGGTATCATAAACAACAATACTGAGTTACGCTCGATATGGCGAAGGAAACGGAAACCTAATCCCTTACCCTTTGAAGCGCCTTCGATAATACCAGGGATATCTGCCATCACGAATGATTTATTGTCGCGATAAGAAACTATACCCAAGTTGGGAACAATGGTTGTAAAAGCGTAATCGGCAATTTCGGGTTTCGCGGCAGACACTACAGAAAGCAAAGTAGATTTACCCGCGTTTGGAAATCCTACCAGACCTACATCGGCCAGCAACTTCAGTTCCAGGATATTCCATTCTTCTTTACCAGATTCGCCCGGTTGGGCAAAGCGCGGTGTTTGCTGCGTAGACGATTTAAAGTGCCAGTTGCCTAAGCCGCCACGACCGCCATCTGTAAGAATTTTGGTTTCGCCATCCTGCGTAATTTCGAAAATCACCTCGTTTGTTTCGGCATTTTTGGCGATGGTACCCAACGGTACTTCCAGTATCTCGTCGCGGCCGGTCTTGCCGGTTTTTAAGGCGCTGCCGCCAGACTCTCCGTCCCCTGCGATCACGTGCTTTCGGTATTTCAAATGCAGCAGTGTCCATAACTGCGCGTTTCCTTTAACAATCACATGTCCGCCGCGACCGCCGTCGCCGCCATCCGGGCCGCCTTTTGCTGTATGCTTATCGCGGTGTAAATGCGCAGAACCTGCCCCGCCTTTACCAGAACGGCAGCAGATTTTTACATAATCAACAAAATTTGAACCCTGAGACATATCTTTTTAATTTCGGATTTCGAATCTTCAATTTCGGATTTACCCTGATCTCTGACACGAATCAACTTTTTAATTTCGGATTTCGAAGCCTGTCTTTGTTAAACAAACTCCTTTATTAAACTAAAAACCCCTAAACATAGTTTTAGAGGTCTTATTTGCCGTTATAAGCGGCATCGTATTTTTAAAACTTAACAGCTGTTATTTCTCAATAACCTTGCAGATGCTATCAAAAATTTCTTCGATAGAACCAATGCCGTTAATGCTGGTAAATTTATGCTGCGCTTTATAGAAGTCTGCCACCGGAGCGGTTTTCTCATTGTATTCGCGGATGCGTTTGCGGATCACATCCGGGTTTGCATCGTCCGGACGGCCAGAGCTTTGACCGCGTAATAAAAGGCGATGCTCCAGTTCCTCGTCATTCACCTCCAGGGCGATCATGCACGAAATTTTAGAACCTTTGCTTTCTAATAAAGTATCAAGCGCTTCTGCTTGTGCTACGGTACGCGGGAAACCATCGAAAATAAAACCTTTGGCGTCTTTGTTGCTGTCCAGCTTATTGCTGATCATCCCGATTACCACTTCATCCGGAACAAGCAGGCCCTGATCCATCAGTTTCTTAGCCTCCAGGCCAAGCGCTGTACCGTTTGCAATTTCGCTACGGAGAAGATCACCGGTTGAGAGGTGTATCAGACCGAACTTTTCGATGATGTTTTGCGATTGTGTTCCCTTGCCGGCTCCGGGAGGGCCAAACAATACCAAGTTTAGCATGCGTTGATCTAAAAGTTAAAAAGCCTTTCTGCACATAGACGGAAAGGCTTAATTTTTAATGTGGACTTGAAGGGAGTCGAACCCCTAACCTTCTGATCCGTAGTCAGATGCTCTATCCAATTAAGCTACAAGTCCGGACCTTAAATCTTTCAGTTGTTCTGCCGTGGCGTCGCTTCCGAAAGGGAATGCAAAAGTAGTAATTTATTTGAAAGTTGCGAAACAACTCCAAAAAAAATTTAATGTTTTTTCTGAAAAAGATATTTAACATCCTTTAAATCTGCATACTAATTTGCGCGGCTTTCTGCCAATTTCAATGCCTGATACGCGTTTACAATACCGCCGGTACGGCAAAGATCAGCAAAAGCGATGTGCTTTATTTTACCCTTCCGTTCGATATCCACGTTGTGATTCACCTTTACAACAGAAGCTATGATAATCTCTTTTACCTGTACGGCAGTTAGTTTCGGATAATACGAGCGGATAAGCGCCGCTAACCCGGCCACTACAGGCGAAGCCATGCTGGTTCCCCCATATTCTACATAAGCAGAACCCGGAACGGTAGAATTGATCTTTATCCCCGGTGCAAAAACATCCACGGTTTGCTTGCCATAATTGGAAAAGTCGGCCTTTAAGGTTTGATCATCCCTGAATCCGGATGCACCTACCGTTAACCAAGCATCCGCATGGCCCCCATCGTTGTAAAACGGGGTAGGATAATTTGCTTTCTTATCCAGGTCTTCATTGTCGTTACCCGCTGCATGCACCAGTAACACATCTTTGCTCATGGCGTATTTAATGGCTTCATCTACCACTGCCTTATCTGTGCAATAAGGCCTGCCGAAACTCATGTTAATCACTTTGGCGCCATTATCCACCGCATACCTGATGGCGTTGGCAATGTCTTTATCTCGTTCGTCGCCGTTGGGTACACAATTGACAGACATGATCTGTACGTTGTTTGCCACACCCTTAACACCGATGCCGTTATCGCGGCTCGCGCCGATAATCCCGGCCACATGCGTCCCGTGCGTGGTAGTCGGCCCGTTTACGGTAGGGTTGCCATAGTAATGTTCGTTGCTGTTGTTATAATCATCGCCAACAATATCGCGCGAATCATAATCCAGGTTAAGGTGGTAATTAATTTCCTCATTACAGAATTTAATGGGGTCTATAATAGATTGCGCATAGAATTCCTTAAAGTTCTTTGCCTTGGGCAATTCGCGCATGGTCACCATCTTAACCTGCGCTTCCATGGGGTTGTCGGGAATAAAATCGGCAAAGTCTTCTAAAGTCGGTTCCTGCTTGCCTATTTTTTTAAAGACACGCTCATATACTGTTTTTACCTTCGTATAAAGATCGAGGTTCTTACGGGCATCTTCCAGCTTATCGTTCAGCTCGCGCGAAAGCTTTTGCTGCTGGTGATACTTAGCTAGCTCGTCTTTGCTAAGTTTAGTCGTATCAGCGTAGGCATACTTATACCAGTCTTTTTTCAGGATGCGGGTAATCTCCAGGTTATCAAACTCTACATTCCCCTTTTTCGACCCTAAGAAATTCCATCCGTTCACGTCGTCGGCATAACCATTATGGTCATCATCTATGCCATTCCCCGCTATTTCTTTTGTGTTAACCCAAATCACGTTTTTCAGGTCTTCATGATTAATATCAACACCACCATCCAGCACGGCCACAATCACCGGTACCGGCTTTTTATCTTTCAGTAATTCGTTATAAGCCTTTTCTGTGCTGATGCCAAACATGCCATCGGCCTGCAAGTCCAGGTTTTGCCAGTTGGCTTTTGGTCGGACGGGCTGGGCGATAGCAGAAATGGAAAACAGCAGCGGCAGGCAGAGGCCAATGACTTTTTTTAGCGAAGGAGTAATATTCAAAACTTTTGCGGTTAACGAAATTAAGCAGGTATGGTAAAGTATCAAGTATACAGCATGCCTTTGAAATACAAAAGCACCTGTAATCTGCTAAAGATTAAAACAGGTGCTTTTTCAAATTTTATGTTGTTTATTTTACAATTTCGGCAATTGCTTCGAAGTTTGGCAGGTCGCCTGCTGATTCCAGTACTTCGGCGTAGATCACGTTCTGCTCTTCGTCAATTACAAAAGCAGCACGTTTAGAAACGCCTTTCAGCCCGAACACAAACTCGTTATAAATGGCACCGTATGCGGTAGAAACTTCTTTATTAAAGTCTGACAGCAGCGGGAATTGGTAGTTATTCTCTTCTTTAAACTTGGCCAGGGTAAAAGGCGAATCGACAGAGATCCCTAAAATTTGAGCATTCAGCCCGTCGTAATAACCAAAGCTATCGCGCATGGTGCATAGCTGTGTGGTGCATACACCGGTAAACGCCATCGGAAAAAAGTGGATAACTACTTTCTTGCCCTTAAAGTCTGCCAAGGAAACTTCTTTCAGTTCTGATGATACCAGGGTAAATTGCGGTGCTGGTTGTCCTGTTTGTAATGCCATGGATTGAATTAGTAATTTTAAATACTTAACGTTTATAAGATCGGTTACGATATAAAGCGTCGAAAGATAGATAAAATGAACAGAAGAATAAACCTCATCAGCCTGGTGGTGCACGATTATGACGAAGCCATTAACTTTTACACCTCCAGGCTGGGATTTAAACTGGTAGAAGATACGCCGCTTACGGAAAACAAGCGATGGGTGCGTATAGCCCCCACCCCGGATGCAAACTTCTGCCTGTTGCTGGCAAAGGCGGCGGACGACCAACAGCAAAGCCGTGTGGGTAACCAAACCGGAGGCAGAGTTTTTTTGTTCCTGGAAACAGATAATTTCCAAAGAGATTATCAACTGTATAAAAATAATGGAATCAAATTCGTGCGGGAGCCGAAACAGGAACCTTACGGCGTAGTAGCTGTTTTTGAAGACCTGTATGGCAACCTTTGGGATTTGATCCAACCAAATGAATAACGAATGAAAGCAGTAATTATAACGCAACCCGGCGGACCGGAAGTTTTGCAATTGCAGGAACGCCCCAAACCTCTCCCTGCAGAACATGAGGTGCTGATTAAAGTAGCCGCCGCTGCCATCAATCGCCCGGACGTAGCCCAGCGCAAAGGCAACTACCCTCCCCCTGCTGGCGCCCCTGTTGACATACCAGGGTTAGACATTGCCGGTACCGTTGCAGTAGTGGGCAGCAAAGTAACCCGTTGGAAGGTTGGCGACCAAGTTTGCGCCCTGGTAAGCGGCGGCGGTTATGCAGAGTATTGTACCGCGCCGGAAGGGCAGTGTTTACCCGTCCCCACCAACCTGACGATGATTGAAGCAGCTTCGCTCCCCGAAACATTCTTTACCGTGTGGAGCAACGTGTTCGACCGCGGCCAACTGCAGCCCGGGGAAAGCCTGCTGGTACATGGCGGCAGCAGCGGTATTGGGGTAACGGCGATACAACTGGCCAAAGCGTTGGGAAGTACCGTCTACACCACGGCGGGCAGCGATGAGAAATGCACCTTTTGTGAGCATATCGGCGCAAATAAAGCGGTCAACTATAACACCCAAAACTTTAAGGAGGTATTAACTGAAGCTACGGCGAACAAAGGTGTAAACGTGATACTGGACATGATCGGCGGTAATTACACGGCCGACAACCTGCAACTGCTTGCTGAAGACGGAAGGTTGGTTTTGATCAATACCATGAAAGGCAAAGATGTACAGGTAGATCTGTCTTTAGTAATGCGGAAGCGACTAACCATCACTGGCTCGACACTCCGTAACCGCGATGTGGATTTCAAAGCAGCCATTGCCCGCAACCTGGAAGAAAAGGTATGGCCGCTGCTGGCCTCGAACGCGATCCGCCCGGTAGTTTATGAAACCTTCCCTGCCGCGCAAGCCGCAGAAGCCCATGCCCTGATGGAAAGCAGCAAGCATATCGGGAAGATCGTGCTGACGTTTTAATATCTAGTCATTTGTCATTATTTCATTGGTCATTCATCATTGAGTCATTTGTCTTTGGTTATTCGTCTTTAATATTCTTGCTTACTATATAACTCAAAACGAAAAAAACCACCCGAAGGTGGCTCTGCTATATTTTAGTAAGCTTCTTAGTCTGCAGTCAATCACCGGTGCCCCAATGAAATAATGACTAAGAACAATGACAAACTTAATTCGGGAATTTTACGCTGCGGTATTGTGCAACGTTTGCCAGCGGAACGGTTGCATTGTACTGAGCATTTAATGCCTTGATGAATTGGTTCGCCACAATGGCATACCCCCTTGGCGTAAGGTGGACACCGTCAAGAGAGAACAAGCCACCACTGATGAACTTTGCATTCAAATTGACACCATCTACCACCAGGCCATTTTTAGCAATATCATTAAAGAAGGTATACATGTCTGCCACGGCAATACCTTTTGATGCCGCTACCGATTTAATGGTGTTATTGTAATACGTTACGTAATCTTTCACTATAGCTACCTCATTGGCATCCAGCACGTATTGGTTATCAATCGGGGTAAGTGGCGTTAAGCCATAAGGCAGGTTACCTGCAGAGGCAACCGGCTGACCGATCTTTGACGTTGGGAAGGTAAGCGTGATCAAGTCGTTTGCAGTAGCCGGGCGCGCTGCATAAGCCGTACCTGTTGGATCTGCGTTACTTTTCGCGTTGATATAAATGGCCTGGGCAGCGGGGTTAGCTTTCTGCACGTTCGCCAGTATTAAAGCCGGAGTTACGGTGTTAAAGTAAGGGATAGAGGTAACATCCGGAATGGTTGCACAAACACCTTTAGCGCCGTTAGCCGTCATGCGGGTAAGCAATAAGGTGTATAATTGTGCAAATGTGGCTTTATCAGTCAGCACATCACCTGCACCGCCAGATGTAGCATAGCCTAAAGCGTCGTTATTACCTAACCAGTTCGTAAAGAATGTAAAAGGCTTGGCAGTTACGAAATCGAGGTAACTGGTGGTATTGGTTCCCGCATTGCCCGGAAGCAAGCGTTCGAAATAGCCGTTAAGGTTACCGTAAGTATTCAGCGTAATGTGCAATAACTTAATGCCGGGAACGCCGTAGTTATTGATATCGCCGGTGTATTTGGTATAGGTAGTTACATTGCCAAAACTCGGAATATTCACCACGCCTCTTATGGCCAGGTTACTAGTTACCGGTGCTGTAACAGGCGAGCCGTTTTGGTCGAACCCGGTGAGGGTTATATAGCCAGAGCCATTAGCCTGGTCTGCACTGAACAACGGCTGGGTAAAAGTCCCGCCGCCCGCACCCTGCATTTGTTTGGCAATGATGGAAGGGTAAGAGTTCTGCTGCCCATCCAGGTATAAACCACCGTCGGCATAACCAGCGGTAAGTGAGTTACCAACGGCAACGTAGCGGCTAAAATCAGCAGAGCCATGGGTAGGCTCAGTGGTTTTAACTTCAGTTTTACAAGCAGCAAAAGCCGAAACGGCAGCAGCTGCAAGAAATATATTTTTAATCTTATTCATGATGATTTTCGATCTTTAAGTACTACCAGTGGTAAGAAAGTGAAACGCCGGGGATGTAAACGTTTGATCTGAAAGTGCCCGAAAGCTGGCTTTCAATATTGGTTTGCTTACGTGCGAACAAATGTTCAAACTCGAACGACAGATCCAGGTCTAACCTGTTTGCCAAAGTATAACCAAGACCGCCTGTCAGGTAGTAGCGCTTGGCATCCGGCACTTCAGGAGTTACATAACCGTTGCGTGCAGCAGCAGAAGCTACACCGCCCCCCGCACGGATGGCCCATTTATTTACCGGGCGGTATTCCGTACCGGCTCTAAGGCTAAACGCATCACGATATTGCCTGGGTGAATAAGTATCCTGTAGTGCCGAAGTGTTTTTCGCATAATCAAACTCCAGCGCTTTGTAAACATGCCACGAAACCAGGTTGGCATCAAAGGCAACAGTCCATTTCTTTGACGGATAAAAGCCTAAACCCAATGTGGTTGTTGCTGGCAGTGGTAAGCTTGCCGAAAAGGTGTTTGGCTGAGGGAAACTGGCTTGCAGTGAACCCGGAACGGTAAAAAAGGCATCACCATTGTTGATAGTAGTTTTCACCTTAGAACGGTACGAAAGCCCTACGGTAACGCCTGATTCGGTTTTTACATAAACACCTGCATTCCATCCGTAACCTTTGCCAGAGCCTTTCAGTTCTGCCTGGCCATCTTGTCCGCTGGCATTGGCAAGCGGGATGGCGCGGCTCAGATCAACTTCGCCGTGGTTATACACAAAACCACCACCGATACTGATAAAATCAGCCAGTTTAATACTGATGGTTGGCTGGAAGTAAATAGCCTTCAGATTAAGGCTTTCCACCACGTATTTACCTTCCCAGTTATTACCCCAGTTGGTGAGGCCGCCGAATGGCGTATAAACACCCAGGCCAACTTTCCAGAAAGAAGCTTTTGGTCCCCAAACCGCGTATGCAGAAAACGGGGTGCCTACTTCGTTTGAGGTACGATAAATATCGTTTGTTCCGGCAGGGTTGAATGCCGATTTAAATAACAGCGGACTGATACCCGCCTGGATAGAGTTTTGCGACAGCATGGCTACCGCACCGGGGTTAAAAAATACCGAAGCACCATCTTGCGCCAGGCCGGTACCGGTATGCCCCATGCCTATTTGCTTTTGCCCCGCAAGGTTCACCTGGAAACCCTGGGCAAATGTCGCTACAGGCAGAAAAGTCACTAAAAAAAGTAGAATTCTTCTCATACATTGATAATTAGGGGGAGTTGTTTAAAAATTGGGTGACAAACCTAACCAATTAGTGTTAATATTTCTTAACAATTTGTAAAAAAATTTAACTCAAAAATCTTTGGATTAGGTATTTAAAAAATCCGTTACAAAAGTTAACTTTGCGCTCTAAATTTATACTGCGCAAGTAGCGCACTGTAAGTGAGTTAGTTTTAAATTCTTTTAATTACCAGGTTATATATGCCAAACATTGGAAAAATATCACAGATCATCGGTCCGGTAGTTGACGTAAGCTTTGGCGATGATGCACATCTTCCCAGAATTTACGACGCGTTGGAGATCACCCGCGAAAACGGCCAAAAAGTTGTTTTAGAAGTACAACAGCACTTAGGTGAAGACCGTGTGCGGGCTATCGCGATGGACTCTACAGATGGTTTGTTACGGGGAATGCCGGTTGTTGATTTAGCATCGCCGATCAGAATGCCTATCGGTGAAGATATCAAAGGCCGTGTATTTAACGTAGTTGGTGAAGCTATTGACGGTATCAACCAATTAGATACCACCAACGGTCGCCCTATCCACAACACCCCTCCAAGATTTGAGGATCTTTCTACCGAAACAGAAGTATTGTTTACCGGTATCAAGGTAATCGACTTGTTAGAACCTTATGCAAAAGGTGGCAAAATCGGTCTGTTTGGTGGTGCCGGTGTAGGTAAAACTGTATTAATCCAGGAACTGATCAACAACATCGCAAAAGCATACTCTGGTTTATCAGTGTTTGCCGGTGTAGGTGAGCGTACCCGCGAAGGTAACGACTTACTGCGCGAGATGATCGAGTCTGGCATTATCACTTACGGTGAAGAATTTATGCACTCTATGGAGCAAGGCGGATGGGATCTTTCTAAAGTAGACAAAGAAGTACTGAAAGACTCTAAAGCGACCTTCGTGTTCGGACAAATGAACGAGCCGCCGGGTGCACGTGCACGCGTTGCCCTTTCTGGTTTAACCATTGCTGAATATTTCCGCGACGGTGATGGCGAAGGCAAAGGCCGCGACATCCTGTTCTTCATCGATAACATCTTCCGTTTCACCCAGGCAGGTTCTGAAGTATCTGCGTTGTTAGGCCGTATGCCTTCAGCGGTAGGTTACCAGCCAACCCTGGCTACCGAGATGGGTATGATGCAAGAGCGTATTACTTCAACCAAACGTGGTTCTATTACCTCTGTACAGGCAGTATACGTACCTGCAGATGACTTAACCGACCCTGCGCCGGCTACAACTTTCGCCCACTTGGACGCAACTACCGTACTTTCACGTAAAATTTCTGAGTTAGGTATCTATCCTGCGGTTGACCCTCTGGATTCTACCTCACGTATTTTAAGCCCTGCTGTTCTTGGCGACGAGCACTACAACACTGCTCAACGCGTAAAAGAGATCCTGCAGCGTTATAAAGAACTTCAGGACATCATCGCTATCCTTGGTATGGACGAGCTTTCTGAAGAAGATAAGTTAACTGTAAGCCGCGCCCGTCGTGTTCAGCGTTTCTTATCTCAGCCATTCCACGTTGCCGAGCAGTTCACCGGCTTGAAAGGCGTACTGGTTGACATTAAAGAAACCATCAAAGGCTTCAACATGATTATGGACGGCGAAGTTGACCAGTATCCGGAAGCTGCTTTCAACCTGGTAGGTAGCATTGAAGACGCTATCGAAAAAGGTAAAAAACTATTAGCGGAAGCCAACGCTTAATTAATAGAAACAAGAGTCAAGAATCAAGAGCCAGGACATAAGTCACGCTTTTATTCCGGACTTTAAAACATAAGTTTAAATAGAGCAAAGAATCAAAGATCAAAGTAACTGAAAAGTGCTCTTGATTCTTGATTCTTGGCTCTTGACTCTCAAACAAATGCTATTAGAAATCTTAACTCCCGATAATAAAGTGTACGAAGGCGAAGTAACCTCGGTTACCGTACCCGGCACTATGGGTTCGTTTGAAATATTAAACAACCACGCACCGATCATCTCTACGCTCGAAGACGGTAAACTTACTGTTCGCGCTGCAGGTAAACACGATGTATTTTTAATTAAGGGTGGTGTGGTTGAAGTGCTTAACAACAAAGTGATGGTACTTGCCGAAGGCATTACCCACCGTTAAGCCATAGAAATATTTTCTGTAAGAAAGCCTTTCTGGTACGCCAGGAAGGCTTTTCTTGTTTAAAGCGGGGATGAGTCCTTCATGATACTATATTGAGTTTAAACGCGAATAACGAGCGCGACAAGCTTCTTTGTGTATTTTAAACACCTTTTTCATTTATCCGTTTCCAATTACAGATTTATTTACCAGATTTGGGGCGATTTACTTTACCAACACATAAAATGAAAACAATAGATCAAGTAAATTTTTCGGGCAAAAAAGCGCTGATCCGCGTAGACTTCAATGTGCCCCTTGATGCAGACTTTAATATTACCGACGATAACCGTATGACTGCGGCTTTGCCAACTATTCAAAAGATTTTGAAAGAAGGCGGTGCAGTGATCCTGATGTCGCACCTGGGCAGACCAAAAGACGGCCCGACAGATAAATATTCACTGAAACACGTGGTAAAGCACCTGTCAGACCTATTAGGCCAGCAGGTAGAGTTCGCTAATGACTGCATCGGTCAGGAAGCGATCGATAAGGCTAAGAACTTACACCCGGGCGAAGTGCTGCTGCTGGAAAACCTTCGTTTCTATAAAGAGGAAGAAAAAGGCGATACAGCTTTCGCAGAAAAACTGGCTCAATTGGGCGATGTTTATGTGAACGATGCTTTCGGTACCGCACACCGCGCACATGCCTCTACCGCCATTATCGCACAGTTTTTCCCGAACGCCAAATACTTTGGCTACCTGATGGCCGGCGAATTAGCCAATGCCGAAAAAGTACTGAACGGCGCAGCAAAACCTTTTACTGCCATTATGGGCGGTGCGAAGGTATCAGACAAGATTGAACTGATCGAGCGTTTGCTGGAGAAGGTAGATAACCTGATCATTGGTGGCGGTATGGCTTATACCTTCGCTAAAGCACAAGGTGGTACCATTGGTAAATCATTATTGGAGGCTGATAAGCAAGACCTGGCGTTGAACTTATTAGAAAAAGCTAAAGCAAAAGGCGTGAACCTGTTGCTGCCAACTGATACTATTATTGCAGACGACTTTAACAACGACGCGAAAACAGGCGTAGCGCCGACTGATAATATCCCTGACGACTGGCAAGGCCTGGACATCGGCCCGGAAACCCGCGCTGCTTTTGCTAAAGTGATCGAAGAATCTAAAACCGTTTTATGGAACGGCCCGATGGGGGTATTCGAGATGGAAAGCTTTGACAAGGGTACTAAAGCGGTAGCTGATGCAGTAGTTAAAGCAACACAGAATGGCGCCTTTACGCTGATCGGTGGTGGCGACTCTGCTGCTGCAGTAGCTAAATTCGGCCTTACTAACGATGTAAGCTACGTGTCTACCGGTGGTGGTGCGTTGTTAGAATACATGGAAGGTAAAGAACTGCCAGGCGTTAAAGCCATCAACGAATAATTTAAATTTTACTTTTAATACGTTTGAAAGGCTCTTCTGATTTCTCAGAAGAGCCTTTCTATTTCATGCATATCTCGCTAAACATGGTGACTGGCTGGCAAAAGCCAGTCGGCCATGCCTGCCACGTTCGCCACATTTACCGGCCTGCCATAGGTTTTCTAACTTTTAGGTCAGTATTACCGCCATAAAAATGGCAGTAACCTGAACTCGCATTCGGCGTAGGACCTCTGCACTCGCACGCATTACAAAGACGGAGGGACGTTAAATTCGCTCTCCTTTTGAAGAGGATTAGGGAGAGGTCCACCGACAAGTTTTCCTTTCCTACTTCTTTTGCACTCGCACGCATTACAAATGCGCGCGATGGTGTAGTTAAACCTTATGACTATATAACTCCCCTCTCTTTGGGGTAACTATATATAAGTTGGGACAAGGATGGTGATAAAAAAAGCCTCTAATGAGGCTTTTTTATTTCTTCTTATTGTTTAGCTGCTTGTTAGCCCGCTTTAATTCTTTAGTGACATCGCCAAGTCGCCTCTCAACTGGTAAATCTTCAGGGTTTAACCCGGTATTCTCTTTTACCATTTTTCTTATATCAGATCCAACTTTGTTATGTACTTGAATAGCATGGTTTTCATTGAAGATGTTAAGTTGTTTTAGCTTCTCTTCTGTTAGTGCTATTCTAAACAGATTTGCGGACAACTCAGTTTTGCCCATATAATCGTAAAGATTTTCTGTTGGCTTAATGCCTTTTTTAGCCGTAAGCTTTTTGATGCCTGTGTTATACAGTCCCCTATATCCAGCATCCATAAAAAAGGCGTAATTTACAACTCCGGATGCTTTCGCTGTAGAAGTTAAAGACTTGTTGCCGTCCTTAATCTCTTCACGTGTAAGTAAACGCTCTACATCATTAGCGCCGGAAAGCATTAAGTTTATTTGTTCTGCCTGTTTTGCAAAATATACTTGCGCTGCCGCTACCTCCGGCTTTTTTGTATCGCCGTTCATTGCTATCATATAGCATGCGAAGCGAGTAAGCTTATAGTCTGTAATATGATTGCCATCTACTATCCTTTCGGCTTTTATAAAATTGTCGTGGCAATCAATATTTATTGACAGGCAAGCGGTCATAGCCCTGTTAATAGGCTTTGTAAATGCTTGTAAAGTAGGATATCCCATCATCTTCATAAAATCACTAGCCCACCAATAAGTTATTCCATTTTGGTGGCTAAAATCTTCAAAAGAGAGAGATTGGCTTGTTTCCTGTGGGTGATCCTTGCTATCTGTCATTACTTTAAATATACGCAAAAATAACCATAATCTTAGCAACTATTTTGCTTTTTTTTGATCTGTTTTTGTTTCCACAGCCATTTTTATAATTTGTGTAAAGTCCCGTCGAACTTTACCTTTCCCTCATACTTTTCAGCGCGTGGCTTTGGTTCTGCTTTTTTCTTATATTCGACTTAAAACTTTCCCTATGCGTAAACTCCTCTCCGTTTTATTCTTATTAATTTCTGCCTTCGCCTTTGCACAACCCGGTTCTGCCGATGCCCAGTATGTGAAGGATAACTACGAAAAGTTTGAGTACCAGATACCCATGCGGGATGGTAAGAAGCTATTTACCTCGGTGTATGTACCCAAAGACCATAGCAAGCAGTACCCCATCATGATGGATCGCACCTGTTATAGTGTGGCACCTTATGGCACCGATAAATACAAGACTTCATTAGGTCCTTCTCCCCTGTTCCTGCACGATGGCTACATCTTTGTTTACCAGGATGTACGCGGCCGCTGGATGAGTGAGGGTATCTACGAGGAAATGACGCCGGAGAAAGAAACGCACGCTACCAACAAAGATGTGGACGAAGGCACGGACACCTATGACACCATCGACTGGTTGATCAAGAACATTCCGAATAACAATGGCAAGGTAGGTGTTTGGGGAATATCTTATCCGGGTTTCTACACCACAACGGCATTACTGAGCCGTCACCCTGCGCTCGCAGCCGCTTCGCCACAGGCACCCATTGCAGACCTTTGGCGAGATGACGGCTGGCATAATGGCGCTTTCTTCCTGGTAGCCAACTTTGGCTTCTATCCGGGCTTTACCAACCGCCAGGATGATAAACCAACCCAACGCAGGGGTAAAGTGTTTGATCCGGGAACAGAAGACGGCTACGACTTTTTTATGAAGATGGGGCCGATGAAAAATACCAACGATAAGTATTATAAGGATACCATCAGGCTTTGGAACGAAATGCTGGAACACCCGGACTATGACCAGCATTGGAAAGACCGCAACGTGTTGTATCATTTGCATGATATTAAAACGCCAACCCTGGTAACCGGCGGCTGGTACGATGCCGAAGATTTGTATGGCGCAATCAATACTTACAAAACCTTAGTTAAAAACAACCCCAATACGCCCGTTTATTTTGCAATGGGCCCATGGGTACATGGGGGTTGGTCGCGCGGTAACGGTGATCACCTCGGCGATGTAGATTTTGAGCAGAATACTGCGCCATATTACAGGGAGAAGATCGAATTCGCTTTCTTCCAACATTATCTTAAAGGTTCGCCCTTAGATCTGCCTAAAGTTTCGGTTTTTCAAACCGGTGTGAATCAATGGAAAACTTATAATACCTGGCCCGCGCCTGAAGCAAAGGAAAAGAACCTGTACCTGCTACCTGGTGGCAAATTAGGCTTTGCAGCACCTTCAACTGATAAAAACGCTGTTAAAGAATTTGTGTCCGATCCGTCGAATCCTGTTCCTTTCCTGAACCGGAAAAGCATGGATATGGACCGCGATTACATGACGGCCGATCAACGTTTTGTCACCTCACGTCCTGACGTGCTGAGCTGGCAAAGCGATGTGCTGAAAGAAGACATGACCATTGCCGGTAATATCTGGGCGAATTTAAAGGTATCGACTACAGGTACCGATGCTGACTGGATTGTAAAGGTAATAGATGTTTACCCGGACACCGCTAAAAATAACCGTTGGTCGGCCAAGGAAGTAAATATGGCCGGTTATCAGCAAATGGTTCGTAGCGAAGCCATGCGTGGGAAGTACCGGAATAACATTTCAAAACCCGAACCTTTTGTACCCGGAAAGGTAACACCAGTAAATTTCGAACTTCAGGATATCCTGCACACCTTTAAAAAGGGCCATCGGATAATGGTGCAGGTACAAAGCACCTGGTTCCCACTGGTAGACCGCAACCCGCAGAAGTTTACCAATATTATGAAAGCCGGTGAGCAGGATTTTCAAAAGGAAACACATAAGATATACACCTCTAAGCAATACCCCAGCTTTTTAAAAGTAAGGGTGATACAATAGCAATAAAAAGCCGCTTCTCAGAATACTTGGAAGCGGCTTTTTCAATAGTCAGCTATTTTCTGCTCAATATCCTCTGGCTATACCAGGTACTCAAACAGTGTCTGGTCGCGGTTAATTTCTATCACATCAAAACGATGCTCTTCCATGCGCTTCAGTAAGGCTGGATAGTCTTCTGCATCTTTTAGTTCGATACCTACTAAAGCCGGGCCGCTTTCGCGCTCAGTTTTCTTGATAAACTCGAAACGGGTAATGTCATCACCGGGGCCAAGCACACTGCTTACAAATAACTTTAATGCTCCGGGCCGTTGAGGGAATCGGACGATGAAATAATGCTTCAGGCCTTCGTACAGCAACGATTGCTCTTTAATGTCCTGCATACGGTCAATATCATTGTTACCACCGCTTACCACACAAACTACCTTTTTGCCTTTGATCTTGTCTTTTACAAAATCCAGTGCCGCTACAGATAACGCTCCGGCTGGCTCTACCACAATAGCATCCTCGTTATACAGCTTTAATATGGCCGAGCATACCTTCCCTTCCGGGATCAGCAGCATGTCGTCCAGAATATCGCGGGATAGTTCGAAAGTGAGGTGGCCGATCCGCTTTACAGCCGCGCCATCAACAAAACGATTGATCTTTGGCAACGTAACCGGTTCGCCCGCTTCCAAAGCTTTAAACATAGAAGGCGCGCCTTCCGGCTCTACGCCGATAACTGAGATGTGATGGTTATGTTGTTTCAGGTAGTTACCCACTCCCGCAGCCAGTCCGCCACCACCGATGGGTACTATTACCACATCCAGGTCTGGCAGGTCTTCCAGTATCTCTACCCCTACGGTACCCTGCCCTTCGATGATCCGTTCGTTATCAAAAGGCGGAATAAACGTCATTTGGTGAGCTTCTGTGTAAGCCAGCGCTTCGCGCAAACAATCGTCGAAAGTATCGCCAACCAGCACAATTTCGATATTGCCGTTGCCGAACATCTCGGTCTGTTTCACCTTTTGTTTCGGTGTGATCTCGGGCATGAAAATTACCCCTTTTGTCCCCAGCCTTTTGCAAGAGAATGCAACACCCTGGGCATGGTTACCCGCACTGGCACAAACCACGCCCCTGCTTAACTCTTCCTGGTTAAGCTGGCTGATCATGTTGTAGGCACCTCTTAACTTATAAGAACGTACCACCTGCAGGTCTTCGCGCTTCAGGTAAATTTCACACCCGTAACGTTCTGATAAACGCGCGTTATATTCTAAAGGCGTACGGCGCACAACATCTTTCAGTCGCGCGGCAGCCGAAGTAAAATCAAGTATATGTTTGGTAGCTGTTTCCATTATTGCACCTTAGCCAACTGACCGACCATTAAGCCTTTCAAATCTTCATCATCAATATTCAATTTACTATCGGCAAGGGTCAGGAAGCGGGCGTAAGCATCGGCCAGTTCTTCTTTATTTAAAGTGTAGCCTAATCTTTCTAAATGGAACTTCAAAGCGTGGCGGCCGCTGCGGGCAGTCAGTACGATACTCGCACTTGGGAAACCTACGTCTTCGGGGCGAATGATCTCGTAATTCTCGCGGTTCTTCAGGAAGCCATCCTGGTGGATACCAGAACTATGGGCGAAAGCATTGGCGCCAACGATCGCCTTATTAGGCTGCACCGGCATACGCATCTGCGTGCTCACCATACGGCTTAATTCATAGAACTGTTTTGTATTGATATTGGTATGCAGGCCCAAATCGTGATGCGTTTTCAGGATCATCACCACTTCTTCGATAGAAGTATTTCCCGCACGTTCACCGATACCGTTAATGGTACCTTCTATCTGGCGGGCACCGTTCTGTAAACCGGCGACAGAGTTGGCCGTAGCCAAACCTAAATCGTTATGGCAATGAACAGAAATGATCGCCTTGTCAATATTTTTTACGTTTTCTTTCAGGAAACGAATCTTGCTGCCGTACTGGTCTGGTAAACAATAACCGTTAGTATCCGGAATGTTGACGACAGTTGCACCAGCCGCGATGACGGACTCTACCATCAAAGCCAGATAATGAATATCGGCACGACCAGCATCCTCGGCGTAAAACTCAATATCTTCTACAAACTTCTTGGCGTATTTCACCGCAGCTACAGCACGTTCCAGAATTTCTTCGCGGGTGCTGTTGAACTTGGTGCGGATGTGCATATCCGAAGAGCCAATACCCGTGTGGATACGCGGATGCTTGGCATACTTCAGCGCCTCGGCGGCAGCGTCAATATCTTTTTGATGGGCGCGGGTAAGCGCACAAACGGTAGGGTTGGTAACAGCTTTAGCTATTTCTACCACACTTTGAAAATCCCCGGGGCTGGATGCCGGGAAGCCTGCTTCAATAATGTCTATGCCCAGCGACTCCAGTTCGCGGGCAATTTCTATCTTTTCAGGGGTAGTTAACTGGCAGCCTGGTACCTGCTCACCATCACGCAAGGTGGTGTCAAATACATAAACGCGGTTTGGATCGTGTAACATATGTTTTAGATTTTAGATGTGAGATACGAGATTTGAGACGTTTTCGTCACCTACCTCAACTCACCATATTTATTATTTTCTATATTTTAACTTATCATTAGATATGGTCTCAAATCTCATATCTAACATCTCATATCTCTTTAACTGCTATAAATCTTAATCTCTTATAATCGGCGTACCACTGGCCGTTTTCTTCGTAATCAGGACGAAGAATTTCGGTGATCTCTGCCAGCATCTGTTGTTTATCCTGCCCAGGCACGCCTTCAAAATAAATGGCGCCGAACATTTCTATCCATTTGGACACACCCTGATCGCCATCCTGTAAAGGTGTCTTACGATCAAAGTGCGAAGCGAAAACCACCCGGAAGCCGTGAGACTCTAACCAGCTGGCATATTCGCCTGTTGAAGGGAAATACCACTGGTTGATCTCTGCCTTTTCGTGGTAACCGTATTTCTTTAATGTATCCTTCGTCGCCTTGATCAATTTCTGCACATTTCCTTTGCCACCCATTTCGGCCACAAAGCGGCCGCCAGGTTTCAGACTGTTGAATACAGACTGCATCATGCCATCCTGGTTTTTCACCCAGTGCAGGGCAGCATTAGAAAAAACAGCGTCAAACTCACCTTCTAATTGAAAGTCACCCGCATCTGCCACTTCAAACTGTACATCCGGATAGTTTTTCCTGGCTTGTGCAATCATCTCTGGCGAGTAATCAGTACCGACAACTTCGGCACCTTGATTCTTGATCTGTTGCGTAAGGTAACCTGTACCGCAACCCACATCGTGAATGCGCTCACCGGGTTTTACATCCAGCAATTCGAGCACATTTTCGCCAAATTGAAAGACGAATGCGTGTTTCTGATCATATAAATCTGCGTTCCAGTTCATGTGGCGACCTCTCCCTAACCCTCTCCAGAGGAGAGGGAATTTTTGTCATTTTATCAAGTTAAACCTACTTCTCTCCCTCCCTTAGGGAGGGTTGGGTGGGCTATTTTAAATATTCCAGCACCTTCTGCCCCATAGCAGTGGTACCCAATATTTTTGCCTTATCTGTATGCGCGTCGGCAATATCACCTGTGCGGTAACCTGCTTTCAATGCTTTGTCAATGGCATCAGTAATCTTTTTGGCTTCTTCTTTCAGCCCAAAGCTGATCTCGAGCATTAAAGCCACAGAAAGAATGGAAGCCAGCGGATTAGCCTTATCCTGCCCGGCAATGTCATGTGCAGAACCATGGATAGGCTCAAAGAAACCGGTACCATCACCTACTGAAGCAGATGCGAGCATACCCATAGAGCCCGCAATTTGCGAAGCTTCATCCGTTAAGATATCACCGAACAAATTAGCCGTAAGCACCACGTCGAATTTCTTAGGGTTCTTCACCAGTTGCATCGCGGCGTTATCGATGAACATATGCTCGGTCTCTACATCCGGGTATTGTTTTGCCAGTTCCTGTACCACTTCGCGCCAAAGGCGTGAAGCTTCCAAAACATTGGCTTTATCAACAGAACACAGGCGCTTGCTGCGTGCGCGTGCCGCTTCAAAAGCTTTATGGGCAATACGCTCTACTTCATAACGGTGATAGATCATTAAATCCGAAGCGCTGTTTCTGTCTTCGCTACGTTTCTTTTCACCAAAGTATACATCTCCGGTTAACTCACGGAAAAACAGGATATCCGTACCACGTAATACTTCCGGCTTAAGGCTCGATGCGTCCAGCAGTTCATCGAACAGCATGATCGGACGCAGGTTAGCATATAAGCCCAGTTCTTTACGAATCTTTAACAATCCCTGCTCCGGGCGAACCTTTGCAGATGGATCATTATCATATTTAATGTGCCCGATGGCACCGAATAAAATAGCATCGCTTGCCTTAGCTTTCTCCAGTGTTTCGTCCGGCAGCGGATTACCTGTAGCTTCGATCGCCGCGTGGCCCATCAAGGCCTCGTCAAACGTAAACTCGTGACCGCCTTGTTTGCCAATTTCTTCTAAAACAGCCTTGCCCCAAGTTGTCACCTCGGGCCCAATGCCATCACCAGGGATAACTAATATGTGTTTCTTCATTATTTCAGTTGTCAGTTTTAAGTTGCCAGTTGCGTGTTTTTGCCACATGGCACTCGCAACTCATTACACGCACCTCACTTTATCTCCTTGCTTCAAATTCTTCTACCTTCGCTTTATTGCTCAGGATATAGTCGATATCGTCATACCCGTTAATCAGGCAAGCCTTTTTGTACGGGTTGATCTCAAAGCTTTCCTGCTCACCTGTACTTACAATTTTAATGAACTGCTCTTCCAGGTTAATCTCTATCTGCGCATGATGATCGCGGTAGATCTCATCAAAAAGCTTCGCCAGAAATTCGTCGCTTACCTGTACCGGCAGTAAACCATTGTTAAGGGCGTTACCTTTAAAAATATCGGCAAAGAAGCTGCTTACTACGGCCTCGAAACCATAATCTGAAATAGCCCAGGCGGCATGCTCGCGGCTACTACCGCAACCAAAGTTTTTTCCTGCTACTAGAACTTTACCAGCGTAGGTAGGATTATTCAGTACAAAATCCTGCTTCGGCTGATCTTCACTATCAAAGCGCCAGTCGCGGAACAGGTTGTTACCAAAACCTTCGCGGGTAGTGGCTTTTAAAAACCTCGCCGGGATGATCTGGTCGGTATCGATATTTTCAATCGGCAGCGGTACTGCCGGTGAAATAATGTGTTTGAATATTTTAGTACTCATGTTGTTTACTCTCATTTAGTCGTCATTGCGAGGAACGAAGTAATTTGTGCCTCACCCCAACCCTCTCCTCCGGAGAAGGAGTTAAAGTCTCCCCTTTGGGGAGATTTAGAGGGGCTTACAGATTGCCGCGCTTCGCTCGCAATGACATCATCAGCCTACTAATTCCTCTTCTGGCAACAACTCCCTTACGTCTACAATACGGCCTGTTACAGCGGCAGCAGCAGCGGTAAGCGGACTGGCCAGAATGGTGCGTGAATTTGGTCCCTGGCGGCCTTCGAAGTTTCTGTTTGATGTAGAAACACAATATTTACCAGCTGGGATTTTATCTTCATTCATTCCCAGGCAAGCGCTGCAACCCGGTTCTCTTAACGGAATACCTGCTGCTGCAAATACCTGATCCAGTCCTTCGCGGATGGCTTGCTCCTGCACTTGTTTAGAGCCGGGTACAATCCATACCTCTACGCCTTCGGCTTTTTTCTTTCCTTTCAGGAATTGGGCTACCTGGCGCAAATCTTCAATCCGCGAGTTAGTACAGCTGCCGATAAATACATAATCGATCGCCTTGCCTAACAAAGTATCATTATCATGCAAGCCCATGTAATTTAAGGCTTTTGCATAAGAGGTTTGCTCGGTAGGATCAACATCAACCGTATTTGGCACGTGCTGCGTAACACCAATGCCCATACCGGGATTAGTACCGTAGGTCACCATTGGCTCAATATCTTCAGCTTTAAAGCTTAAAACGCTGTCAAAAACAGCATCTTCGTCTGAATATAAAGTTTGCCAGTAAGCAACCGCTTTATCCCACTCCTCGCCTTTCGGTGCAAACTCGCGACCTTTTACGTAGTTGATGGTCGTTTCGTCAGGAGCGATCAAGCCGCCGCGTGCACCCATCTCGATACTCATGTTACAGATGGTCATGCGACCTTCCATGCTTAAAGACCGAATGGTATCGCCGGCATATTCTACAAAATAACCTGTACCACCAGCAGCAGAAATCTGCGAAATGATGTACAGGATAATATCTTTAGCGCCCACGCCTTTCTGTAGCTTGCCGTTCACCTCAATCTTCATCCTTTTAGGGCGAGATTGCAGTAAACATTGCGTAGCCATTACCTGCTCTACCTGCGAGGTACCTATACCGAATGCAATTGCACCGAAGGCACCGTGTGTAGAAGTATGACTATCGCCGCAAACATACGTGCAGCCGGGACGGGTAATTCCAAGTTCTGGACCAATCACGTGCACAATACCCTGATAAGGGTGGCCTAAGCCATAAAGTTCGATGCCGAACTCTGCGCAGTTTCTGGTAAGCATATCTACCTGGTAACGGGAAAGCTCTTCCTTAATAGGCAGGTGCTGGTCCCAGGTAGGTACGTTATGATCGGCCGTGGCAACCGTTTGCTTTGGCCTGAAAACAGGCAAACCCCGCTTACGCAAGCCATCAAAAGCCTGCGGGCTGGTTACCTCGTGAATAAAATGGGTATCGATGTATAAAATATCCGGAAACCCTTCCTTGCTGCTCACCACGTGAGCATCCCAAATTTTATCGAAAAGGGTAGCCCCACCCCGACCCTCCCCTGTAGGGAGGGAGACCTTATTTTCTACAATATTTTCTGCCATCTCTAAAATCAATTATAATAACCAACTAAAAGTCCTCCCCTTCTGGGGAGGATTTAGGAGGGGCTTCTTTTAGCTAATGCTTTCTACCGCCTGGTTTTCAGGGCGAAGGCTGCGTACGGTTTTACCTGCTTGCCATAATTCACTTTCGCGAAGTTCTTTCAGTTCTTCGTTCAGTTTTTCGCGGTAATCAGGCTGGCTGTTAGAGTCGATAGAACGTTGTGATTCTTTACCAGTGGCTACACTTTCGTACAATTCTTCGAAAACAGGTTTAGTAGCATCACGGAATTTTTTCCACCAGTCTAACGCACCACGCTGTGCAGTGGTAGAACAGTTAGCATACATCCAATCCATACCGTTTTCTGCAACTAACGGCATTAAAGATTGGGTTAATTCTTCTACAGTTTCGTTAAACGCTTCTGATGGCGAGTGGCCTTTGCTGCGTAATACATCATACTGTGCAGCGAAGATACCCTGGATACAACCCATCAGTGTGCCGCGCTCGCCGGTTAAGTCGCTGAATACTTCTTTCTTGAAATCTGTTTCGAACAGGTAACCAGAACCTACTGCGATACCTAATGCTACTACACGATCCCATGCTTTACCGGTTGCATCCTGATAGATAGCGAAGCTTGAATTTAAGCCGCGACCTTGCAGGAACATACGGCGAAGTGAAGTACCTGAACCTTTAGGCGCTACCAGGAATACGTCAACATCTGCCGGAGGAACGATACCGGTTTGCTCGTTAAAAGTGATACCGAAACCGTGAGAGAAGTATAATGCTTTACCTGCAGTTAAATGCTTTTGAACAGTTGGCCATAATTCAATCTGCGCAGCGTCACTAAGCAGGTAGCAAATGATGGTTCCTTTTTCAAGTGCTTCTTCAATTTCGAACAGGGTTTCGCCAGGTACAAAGCCGTCTGCTACAGCTTTATCCCAGGTTTTAGAGTTTTTACGTTGACCAACAATTACGTTAATGCCATTGTCTTTTTGGTTAAGCGCCTGGCCCGGGCCTTGCACACCGTAACCAATAACGGCTACTGTTTCGTTACGTAATACTTCCTGTGCCTTTGAAAGCGGAAATTCATCGCGGGTTACTACATTTTCTTCAGTACCGCCGAAATTTAATTTTGCCATTGTTTTTTATTGTTAATGATTACACCGGTTTATCATCCTGAACTTATCAAAGGATTGATTACACCGGTTAAAGTTGATTACTTGTTTATTTTATGTTGCCTCACCCCATTCCCCTCTCCCGAGGGAGAGGGGCTTTTAAGGCTACTTTATAATATTTTAACTATTCCCCCTTTAGGGGGTTAGGGGGCTTACATCGTAAACACCTTTTGCCCCTGGTTCAGGTATTCATTCTCGATGACGTCTTCACCAGGCTCGCGGCGCTCGAATTCGCGTAATTTAGAGTTGAACCCTTCGCTGTCTTTAATAATCGCCACACGTGCGCTACGTACAAACTCGATGAGGCCGAAAGGCTGCAATACTTTGATCAGGTTGTCGGTTTCTTCGCGGTGACCGGTGGTTTCAAACACGATATAATCTTTACGGATCACTACCGCACGGGCGCCATTTTCGCGCAGCAGACGTTCCACCTGCACCTTTTCTGCAATTACATCTGCCGGTACTTTGTAAAGCGCCATTTCCTGCCAGATTACATCTGCATTGGTATGATAGTACACTTTCAATACCTCTACCTGCTTTTCAATCTGGCGGCAAAGTTTGCGAACCACATCTTCAGTCTCGGTGATCACAATATTAAAACGGTGGATGCTATCGATCTCTGAAGGTGAAGTGTTAAGGCTGTCGATATTAATTTTACGACGGGTAAAGATGATGGCGATGCGATTAAGCAAGCCAATCTGGTTTTCTGTATATACGGTGATATTAAATTCCTGCTTAACGGCCCCTCCCTGGCCCTCCCCCAAGGGGAGGGAAGTTGAAGCTTGTGTCTTTTGAATTTCCATTTCTTCTATATTTTAGCCCTCCCTTTGGGAGGGTGGGGTGGGCACTATTTTAATCTGATTTCGCTTACACTACAACCTTGAGGTACCATCGGGAACACGTTGTTCTCTTTAGTCACCATTACTTCCAGCAGGAAAGATCCTTTGTGGTTTAGCATGGCTTCCAGCGCGCCTTTTAAATCGGCACGGTCTGAAATGCTTTTACCTGCAATACCGTAACCTTCTGCTACCTTAACAAAATCAGGGCTTTGTATATCTACGAATGAGTAGCGACGCTCGTTAAACAGTTCTTGCCACTGGCGAACCATGCCTAAGAACTGGTTATTCAGAATCAGGATTTTTACATCTACACCACTTTGCATAATGGTGCCCAATTCCTGTATAGTCATCTGGAAACCGCCATCACCAATTACCGCTACCACGGTACGATCCGGCGTACCAAATTTTGCACCAATTGCAGCCGGAAGGGCAAAGCCCATGGTTCCTAAACCACCACTGGTTACGTTGCTACGGGTTTTGTTCAGTTTGGCATAGCGGCAGGCCACCATCTGGTGCTGGCCCACGTCGGTCACAATAACCGCCTCGCCGTTGGTTAAAGTATTCAGCGTATCAATTACTTCGCCCATGGTCATTTCACCAGTCTGCGGATGAAGTTCTTTATCAATAACCGCTTCGTTTTCCTGGCGGGTAAATTCGTTAAAGCGTGCCAACCATTCTGTATGCTGCTTCTGCTCCACCGCAGCAGTTAACAACGGCAACGTTTCTTTACAATCGCCCCAAACAGGTACGGTTGTTTTCACGTTCTTATCGATTTCTGCGGGGTCGATATCCAGGTGGATAATTTTAGCCTGCTTTGCATATTTGTCTAAGCGACCGGTTACACGGTCGTCAAAACGCATGCCGATAGCAATCAATACATCACACTCGTTCGTCAGCACGTTCGGGCCATAGTTACCATGCATACCCAGCATACCTACGTTCAGCGGGTGGTCTGACGGAATAGCGCCTGCTCCTAAAATGGTCCATGCAGATGGAATGCCTGATTTTTCTACAAAAGCTTTAAACTCCTGCTCTGCACTTCCCAGCAAAACACCTTGGCCCCAAAGTATAAATGGCTTCTCTGCTTTGTTAATCAGCTCTGCCGCTTCCTTGATGTATTTCTCGCGAACGATCGGTTTCGGACGATAGCTGCGGATATGGTTACAAGGGGTATATCCTTTAAATTGGAATTTCTGGATCTGCGCATTCTTGGTAATGTCGATCAGCACCGGACCAGGGCGACCGGTACGTGCGATATAAAACGCCTTAGCAATAGCTTCCGGAATTTCGTTTGCATCGGTAACCTGGTAGTTCCATTTGGTAACCGGGGTAGTAATGTTGATCACGTCAGTCTCCTGGAAGGCATCGGTACCTAACAAGTGCGCAAACACCTGGCCGGTGATACAAACTAAAGGAGTACTATCTATCTGTGCGTCTGCTAAACCGGTTACCAGGTTAGTTGCGCCCGGACCGCTAGTAGCAAACACCACACCTACTTTACCAGAGGTGCGCGCATAACCCTGCCCGGCGTGGATACCGCCCTGCTCGTGGCGGACCAAAATATGATTCAGCTTATCATTGTAATCATACAGTGCATCGTAGACCGGCATAATAGCGCCGCCCGGATATCCGAAGACGACGTCGACGCCCTCTGCAATAAGCGCCTCTAATAAGGCTGCCGATCCCGTAAGCTCTACTGCTGCCTGCTGTTCAGGCGCAGCTTCTAACTCCTGCTGTGCAATTGCTGTCTCGTTCATAAATTTGGCCTCTCCCTAACCCTCTCCTGGAGGAGAGGGAATTTTATTTGTTGATTTTATTTCTTTCGGACTTACTAACTTTCGGACTTGCCGACTTATTACTTATTCTCCGTCTGTTATGCAGCCTTCTGCTGCTGTGCTTACACTTTTAGCGTATTTATATAGAACACCTTTTTTCGCTTTCAATTCTGGCTGAACCCAGGCTGCTTTTCTTGCCGCCAGTTCTTCGTCGCTGATCATTACGTTAATGGTGTTATTAATCGCGTCGATCTCAATGCGATCATCATCCTTAACAATGGCAATGTTTCCTCCGTCATAAGCTTCCGGGGTGATGTGGCCTACCACGAAACCGTGCGTTCCGCCACTGAAACGGCCATCAGTAATTAACGCTACAGAGCTACCTAAGCCTGCGCCGAAGATAGCAGAGGTTGGTTTCAGCATTTCCGGCATACCCGGAGCACCTTTCGGCCCCACATTGCGGATTACTACCACATCACCGGCTCTCACACGGCCACTTTGGATACCGTGGATCAGTTCAAATTCTCCGTCGAATACTCTTGCCGGGCCTTCGAAACGTTCGCCCTCTTTACCGGTGATCTTCGCTACAGAACCGCCTGTTGCCAGGTTTCCGTACAGGATCTGCAAGTGCCCGGTAGCTTTTATCGGCTGCTCAACCGGGAAAATGATTTTCTGGGTATCGAAATCAAGGTCTGGTGCGTCGGCTAAGTTTTCTGCCAGTGTTTTACCGGTTACGGTCAAACACTCGCCATGTAACCAGCCTAACTTTAACAGATATTTCATTACCGCCGGTACACCGCCAATTTTGTGCAGGTCTTCCATCATGTACTTACCGCTTGGCTTCATATCGGCTAACAGCGGGGTACGGTTAGAAAGCTCCTGGAAATCATCTTGTGTCAACGGAACGTTAACGCTCTTGGCTATTGCCAACAGGTGTAATACCGCGTTGGTGGAACCGCCCATTACCATAATGGTGATAATAGCATTCTCGAATGCCTCGCGGGTCATGATATCTGAAGGTTTGATGTCCTTCTCTAATAAATGGTAGATCGCTTTACCCGCTTCTACACATTCTTGTTTCTTTTCTTCGCTGGTAGCAGGGTTTGAAGATGAGTAAGGTAAACTCATGCCCAATGCTTCGATAGCCGCAGCCATGGTGTTAGCGGTATAGATACCACCGCAGGCACCTGCACCGGGGCAAGCATTTTTCACCACGCCCATAAAGTCTACATCATCAATAGTACCGGCGATTTTTTTACCTAAAGCCTCAAATGCCGATACTATGTTCAGGTCTTCGCCTTTCCAGTGGCCTGGCTTAATAGTACCGCCATATACCATAATAGACGGACGGTTTAAACGCCCCATCGCAATTAACGAACCCGGCATGTTCTTATCACAACCAGGTACGGTGATCAGGCCGTCGTAATACTGGGCGCCGCAAACGGCTTCAATAGAATCGGCAATAATATCCCGGCTTACTAATGAATAACGCATCCCTTCGGTTCCATTACTCATACCGTCGCTCACACCAATGGTATTAAAGATCAGGCCCACCTGGTTATTTTGCCATGTACTTTCTTTGATGATCTTGGCCAGATCATTCAGGTGCATGTTACAGGTGTTACCATCATACCCCATACTGGCAATGCCTACCTGGGGCTTTTTCATATCATCGTCTGTTAAACCAATACCGTAAAGCATTGCCTGGGCAGCCGGTTGGGTGGGGTCTGCAGTCAGCGTTTTGCTATAGCGGTTTAACTCGGTAGTAACAGTATCGGTAGTGGTATTCATAACTTAAATAATAGCGATTTGTATAAGTTTAAATCGGTATTTGTAAGTTAGAGAGATACTAAAGTGGAAGCAATAGCACGAAGAAAAAAAATAAAATTAGAATTTTATTCTGAAATTTTTATTAAAAATGATATTTATTCTGATTTATATATAAAAAACAAAATAAAATAACTGAAGCTGTATACCAAATATGAAATTGGTATACGGTATATAAGCTATGCATGCATAGTATGAAGTGGAAATTCCGACGTAAAAATGCCGATGCATCAGATTTTTGTCATTATTTTCATGACAAAGCTCCCTACTTTTAATAAACCAAATAACGGGTAAGCTGGATATTCAGTTTCTTACCAACGGGATATTTATCCAACTCAAAATTCAACATTTTTAAAGTAACGTCGCCCTGGGTTAAAAACACTTCTTCAAACGCACCTTTAAATAAGGTATCGGTTACTTCCCACTTTTTTGGCGTAAAGCTATTAACCACTTTTATCCATTGCGGATAGATCACCACCTTACTGTAGTTGGTCCGGATGTTTAGCAGTTTAGCCTGTTCGCTGCTCACCACATTACAATTAGCCAGCAAACCTGCGGTATAGAAATTCTTGGGTTGATTATATACTTCTACCGGGTGCCCGGTTTCTACCAACTCGCCATTTCGGAGTACCACTAATTCGTCGGCCATAGAAAGTACCTCTGTAGGGTCATGCGAAACAATCACTACCGTCAGCCCTTCCTCTTTCACTACCCGGCGGATATCCTCCTGCAACCCTTCGCGAAAGCTGGTATCTACCTGGTTAAACGGTTCATCCAAAAACAAAACCTCCGGCTTTTTTACCAGGGCCCGGGCAATAGCCACGCGCTGCTTCTCGCCGCCGCTTAACAGGGTTACATTTTTTTCTGAAAGGTGCATCAGGTTCATTTGCTTCACGGCCTGCGCGGTCAGCTTTTGCTTCGCTACCAGATCTGTATTCGGCAGCAGAGAGGCAATGTTATCCCAGATACTGGCATGCGGATTCAAGTCGTTGGTATCCTGCGTTACCATTTTCATCTTATCATGGCCGGGGATCAGCTTTTCTTCCGGCCCGATGATCCTCTCGCCTTTGAAGGTTACCTCGCCTTCCTGCGGCGATAATAACCCGTAAAGGATCCGCAGCAGCGTACTTTTGCCGCTACCGCTTTCGCCAATAATAGCGGTGATCTGCTTCGGCTTAATTTCCAGATCTACATAGCGTACGCCGGTGCCGTGTTTTCCCTGGAAGATTTTAGTAACCCCTGAAGCTTTTAAAAAAGGTGCTGCTGACATTCAGGCAAAGATACATAAAAACAAAGGCCGCAAAATGCGGCCTAAGCGATATGAATAGATTAAGAAAAATCTTAGAAACCAAACATAAACCCGAATGAAAAGTTTTTAAGGCCTTTTTGTGCCGGGCTGTTTTCAAACATATCGTTGAAGTAATATTTAGCGAACAAACCTGCACCACCGTACCCGATGCGGGCAAAAGCGCCATAGCGAAGTTTGGTAAAGTGGTAATCATCATTGAACTTTTGCTTACCATTTTCTTCGCTGATCTGTTTAACGCGACCATTCAACAACAGACCAATATCCGGACCGGCTACGAAGTGGAAGCGTTTGCCCCTGCTATCTTCTTTAGAACGGAAATCGAACGAAAGCGGGATGCGCAGGTAGCTGGATGAGAAACGGTTCTTTTCGTAATCGATATTATCCTGGCGGTATGTCAGCACCGGCTCATTAGGTAGTATGGTGATGTTATCACGAAGGCGGATATGTGTCCAGTCGAAACCACCTGAAAGGTAGATCTTGAATCCACTGGTGAAACGGTAACCAAATTGAAACACATCAAAACCTACGTTACTGGTTTTCCAGCTTCTGTAGCGCAGGAACTGGTTATTCGGCGATAAGGTAAAGCTGCCATTATCAACCAGTGTTGCCAAACCAATATCAAACCGGGCAAAAGTAAGGCCGAATGAGAAGCCGGGTGCTTTGCTATGCTGATGAATGGTGGTATCCCTGTGGCGATTAATGCTAAACTCTTTACGATCTTCATTATGGCCGAAGGAAATCTTAAACCCCTTTTTTTGGGTACTATCTGAAGTAGTTTTGGTTGAATCGGCTTTGCTTTGGGCAAAGGCGCCACTGGCTGCCGCACATACCAGCGCAGTGAATAATATACGTTTCATAATTGTGTTGTATTTATGTTGGAGGAATTATTTCTCTTTTTTTACTTTCACCAACCCCAGGTTCACACCTGTGATCGTTGCTTCATCGTCGTCTGTATTGGTAAATTCTATCAGTTTATCCTGTCGTTTATCTACTTTGGCAACTACCACGTTAATCAGGTCGCCAAAGCTGCGTATGCCATGCCTTTTAGTTTGCTTAGCCGTTTTTGTTTCATTCACCTGCGCAACCTGTACATTTTTCTTGCTGGTCGCAAAATCATCTGCTGTATTTACTTCAGGTTTCGCCGGGGCAAGTGGTTCATCAGGCACCACTGCTGTAGCTTGCTTTACCGGCTCGGCTGGTTGCGTTACAGCCGCCAGTTGCTGGTCCGATTGATCAGGTGTATCGTCGCGCTGTTGATCGACAGTTGTTTTCGGTTGCTGAACCTTCACTTTCGTTTCCTTAATAGCATGAGTCAGGCTTTTTGTTTTAACCGGAACGCTGTAAGCAATAGAAGCGCTCTTTGAATCTTCTGCTGCCTTGGCAACAGTTGTTTCCTGAGTTTGAATTTCCGGAGCTACCTGTTCTGTTGGCTGAGGCAACACATTTTTCAGCCCGTTTTCTTCATCCGTTTTAACACCACGATGAACATTCGTATGATTTGCTGCCTGGTACTGATCCTGTTTATTGTCTTTCACCAGGAAGTATAGCCCGAATGCGCTTACCAGCACAACCGCTGCTGCGATACGGATAACAGGCATCAATGTCCTTTTTGATTTGGCGCCACCTATTTCAACGGTAATGCCTTTCCATACCCGCTCTGATGGCTCTACCTCGAAATCGGCAAGCTTCGAACGGAATAACTGGTCTATATCTTTATCCTGCATATTCATATTTTCTTCCTTCCATCTTAATAACCTGTTCTTTTAAAATTGCCCGCGCTCGCGAAAGCTGCGATTTTGAGGCTCCTTCTGTAATACCCATTATGTCTGCGATTTCTTTATGCGAATAGCCTTCAATCGCATAAAGGTTAAACACCATCCGGTAGCCGGGCGAAAGTTTTTGTATCAGCGCCATCAGATCCCTGGCATCCAGGTTGGCTGTTGCACTGGCATTTACAGCTTGTTCGGGTAACTCGTCCTGCTCTACCACCTGCATCATTTTGTGGTGCTTGCGGTAATACTCTATCGAGCTATGTACCATAATACGCCTTACCCACCCTTCGAAAGATCCCTCGCCGCGATAGTCGTTTATTTTCTGAAACACCCGCACAAAGCCATTCTGCAACATATCTTCAGCCTCCATTTTATCTACGGCGTAACGCATGCAAACACCCAGCATCTTACCCGCAAACTGCTTATAAAGCATTTCTTGTCCTTTCCGGCTTCCTGCCTTACAGTCCCTTATCAGGTCTTCGGTTGTAGGTTTATGTTTTAAAAACATCATTTGTAAGTAAGATGAAGGCCGGCCGAAAATGGTTGCAAGGATATTTAACTTTTTTTAACTTTTTCTAAAGATAGCGCGAACTATACTTTTTACGGGGTTATATTTACGCTTGATGAAAAAAATCCTGGTTATTCTTTTGAGCTTATTTGCGGCTTTTCAAGTACGAGCACAAGACAAAATTTACCTGCTGAAACCAGACCGCGTTTTCGATGGTGAGCAGATGCACCCAAATTGGGTGGTTCTGGTAAAAAGTAACCGCATTGAAGCTGCTGGTGAAGAAAGCAAAATTGCTGTACCAGCCGGTGCCGAGAAAATTGCCTTACAGGGTACCACCCTGATGCCAGGAATGATAGAAGGCCACTCGCACTTATTCCTTCATCCTTACAATGAAGTAAGTTGGAACGACCAGGTACTGACCGAGAGCCGTGCCGAGCGTACCGCAAGGGCCACTGCTCATGCCGCAGCGACACTGATGGCAGGCTTTACCACCGCCCGCGACTTAGGTACCGAAGGCGCCTCTTATGATGATGTGGGTTTGAAAGCTGCTATTGAAAAAGGTGTAGTCCCCGGCCCGCGTTTGTTGGTAGCCACCAAAGCGATAGTAGCTACAGGTAGCTACCAGCCAAAAAGTACGGTAACCGAAGCCATCATCCCTAAAGGTGCAGAAGAGGCCGACGGCGTAGAGGGAGTAACACACGCTGTTAGATCGCAGATTGGTTATGGCGCAGACGTCATTAAACTTTACGCCGATTACCGTTGGGGACTAAACAAACACCCGGAACCGACCTTTAGCATTGAAGAGTTAAAAGCGGCGGTAGAAACGGCCCATAACAGCTGACGTGAAGTGGTGGTACACTCTGCCACGACAGAAGGGATGCGACGGGCAATTATGGCCGGCGTAAATACCATAGAACACGGCGACGGCGGCACACCGGAACTATTTAAGCTGATGAAAGAAAAAAGCATTGCCTTATGCCCCACCCTCGCTGCAACGGAATCTATACTAACCTATAAAGGCTGGAACAAGGGCTCAGGTGCTGAACCTGACGAGGTTAAACACAAGCATTATATTTTCCAGGAAGCGCTAAAAGCCGGGGTTACTATCTTAATGGGTGGGGATGTAGGCGTGTTCGCCCACGGGGAAAACGCTAAAGAAATGCTACTGATGGTAGAATACGGCATGAAACCGATAGATGTGCTCCGCTCGGCTACGGCTGTAAATGCCAAAGTATTTGGCCTGAACGAACTGGGCCAGGTAAAGCCGGGCTTTTTAGCCGACCTGGTAGCGGTAACGGGTGACCCTTCTCAGGATATTAAAGCAGTTAAAAACGTAGAGTTAGTGATGAAAGATGGCGTATTGGTAAAGATCGATGGTATTTTAAACAGAATGGTGAAGTAAGCATTATCAGATTAAGCTATGAATATTAACCTTAACCCTTTTCCGGAATTAACAACAAAACGCCTGCTGTTGCGAAAGCTGGCACCACAAGATGCAGCTGAAATTTTCAGGCTGCGTTCTAACGAACAGGTGAACGCTTACCTCGATAGAGCCAGAGCCCAAACGATTGAGGATGCCCAAAACTTCATCCAAAAGATCGAGGCAATGCTTCGTCAGCAACACGGTGTCTATTGGGCAATCACGCTAAAGGATAACCCCTCATTAATCGGCACGATCTGTTTCTTTGGATTTGATCAGAATAATGATAGGGCAGAAATCGGTTATGAATTGCTCCCTGAATATAATGGGAAAGGAATGATGCAGGAGGCTTTGATTGGGGTAGTTACTTATGGTTTTAATGTAATGGAGCTAAAAGCGATTGTTGCTGAAACAAAAATTGACAATGCAAGTTCGATCAAACTTTTAGAACGAAGTGGGTTTGAGGTGGATGCTTCGTTCGAAGAAAGTGACTATAGGAAATATATCTTAAAGAATAGGTGAAACAAAAAAGACGCGAAGTATCGCGTCTCTACTCAAATGTCATCCTGAGCTTGTCGAAGGATCTGTATACTATTCCTTAAAAAAAAAGACGCGAGGTTTCGCGTCTCTACAATTCACTGGTCTCTGTTTCTAAGCCAGCTATTTTTTCCCTTTCAACCGGTAATACTTATAGATCTTCACCGCCGACATCAGGATCATTGAAAAAGCAACAATGCCCAACACACCGAAGATCCAGTTAATGGCGCTTTTGAGTACCACCAGGAAAACAATAGCAAAAAGGAAAATAGTAGCTACTTCGTTCCAGATACGCAGCTGGGTGGAAGTCCACTTATAAACGCCGTTACGCATTTGCTTCATGATACGCTGACAGATGTAATGGTACACCACCAGTCCGAGCACGAAAGTTAATTTAACGTGCATCCAGCCTTGTTTTAGCCAGGCGGGCATCAGAAAAAGCATCCAGATACCGAAGATCAGCGTCAAAAACATTGCAGGCGTAGAGATAATGTTCATCAGCTTGCGCTCCATGATCTCAAACTGATCCGACAGTACCTTTCGCTCCGTTTCCGGACGCTCCTGCGCTTCTACATGGTACACAAAAAGGCGCACAATATAGAACAGCCCCGCCATCCAACTAACGACGAAGATGATATGTAGTGCCTTTATGTAATTGTAGTATTCCATATATTCTTTAATAGCATAGCGAGGAGCGTAACGAAGCAATCTTGACCTCTCCCCAGCCCTCTCCAAAGGAGAGGGAGTTTACAGCCTCCCCTTTGGGAGATTTAGAGGGGTTGAGATTGCCACGACACTTCGTGCCTCGCAATTAACATATTACTTATTTTGATGACCGTTTTAAGCTACGCCGAAAATGTCATCCTGAGCTTGTCGAAGGATTGTTTAATATCCCAATAATCCCTTTAACAAAAATCAATATTTTAAAGCTGTCATTTCGAGACGCCAACGGCGGAGAGAAATCTTCTTCACCCGACAAAGCCTAAAGAAGAAGATCTCTCACGTTCGTTCGAGATGACATAAAAACTGAATGTCATTGCGAGGAGTGTAACGACGAAGCAATCTTGGCCTCTCCCCAGCCCTCTACAGAGGGGCGGGAGTTCTAAGCCCCATTGGTAGGGACTTAGATTGCCACGGCACTTTGTGTCTCGCAATGACAATATTACTTATTTTAATGACCGCTTTAAGCTATGCCGAAAATGTCGTCCTGAGCTTGTCGAAGGATTGTTCAGTATGTTAATAATCCTTTTAACAAGATCAGGGTGCTAATAATCAATATTTCAAAACTGTCATTTCGAGACGCCAACGGCGGAGAGAAATCTTCTTCATTTGACAAAGCACCGGGAAGAAGATCTCTCACGTTCGTTCGAGATGACATAAAAACTGAGTGTCATTGCGAGGAGTGTACCGACGAAGCAATCTTCTTACCTCCCTCCCCGCTCCAGAGGAGGGAGTTTAAAGTCCCATTTGTAGGGGCTAAGATTGCCACAACACTTCGTGTCTCGCAATGACCATCCTATTGTTCCCCCTTCAGGGGGTTAGGGGTTAGTACCTGTATTCTTTTATCACCTCTACGGCGTACTTCACGTTATCAAACGGGATATCCGGCATAATACCGTGGCCAAGGTTAAAGATATAACCACTCTGGCCGCGCATGCTGTCAAACAAGCGATGGATACGCTCTTTGATCACCTTTTTATCTGCATACAAAATGTGCGGATCCAGGTTACCCTGTACCGCTATACCTTGCGGTAAACGTTTCTTCATATCGGCAAGATCAACGTTCCAGTCGATCGAAATTACATCCGGTTTAGCTTCGGCCATCAATGGCGCAAATACCGAACTTCCTTTACAGAAAGAAATCACCGGGATATCTGTACGATTCAAATTGCTGATAATTTCAGCTATATAACGGTGCGAAAACTCTTTATAATCGTCCCACGCCAAAGCCTGCGCCCAGCTATCAAAAATCTGGACAGCATTCACGCCGGCTTCAATCTGCAGATTAAGGTATCCTGCGGTTACCTTTGCAATTTTAGCCAGTAATTGATGCGCTAGCTCTGGTTCGTTATGCAGCATTAATTTGGTCAGCTTAAAATCGCGGGATGAACCACCTTCAACCAAATAGCTCATTACGGTAAATGGAGCACCTGCAAAACCGATTAGCGGGATTTTTCCATTTAAACGTTGTTGTATCACCTTTATCGCATCGGCAACATATTGCAATTTGTGAACCACGTCAGTATCTAAAGCATCCACATCTGCCTGGGTACGCACCGGATTGGCAAATTTAGGACCAACGCCCTGGGTAAAACTTAACTGACCGCCCATTGCTTCGCCTGTTACCAAGATGTCTGAGAACAAAATAGCTGCATCGATATCCAATAAGTCCACAGGCAGCATCGTCACATCAGCGGCAATTTCAGGGGTTTTGCACATTTCCAGAAAGGAATACTTATTCTTAATATCCCAATACTCTTTCATAAAACGCCCCGCCTGGCGCATCATCCATACCGGCGGACGCTCTGTCTGTTCTGAAAATGCGGCTTTAGTAAATAATGAATCTTTCATAAAAAATGGCTGTTTTAATGCAGCCTTTATTTGGTTTGGTGATTTTTAAGTTCTTTATCCAGACGTTCCAATACGCTTTTCATCTTGGCAGTAGTTTTATCATAATGCTTATGAGCAAGCACCAGGTACACCCCGGCCTTCTCATAATTATGCTGCCTGATGCTGATATTCGCTACATGGGCCAGCGCCGCTACGTGATCATTTACAGAACGTAACGGATATTGTGCCGCTACCTCGTAATGCCTTTCAGCAGCATCATAATCCTGCCGCTGCAGGTTGATACCCCCCATCATAAATTCATAAAACCCTCGGCGCTTCTTACTCAGCAAATCCGGCTTGTTGATGGTCTTTAACAATTGTTCTGCCTTGTCGTAATTCTTGTCATGAAAATGTTTAGCGGCAATCACAATCGGGCCTTCTTTAAAGTAACCCCAGATCAACAACGCCGAAAACATTAACGCGACACCCGCCAACTGATAAACCTGCTCGTACACAAAAAATGCGAGCATCAACACAAAAATCCCTGCTATGATCAGCCTGGCCTGGTTAGTTAACATTAATGATGGTTAGTGTCCGTAAACTTATAACCCACACCGCGGATAGAATGGAAATATACCGGGTTTTTAGGATCTGGTTCGAAATACTTGCGGAACGTAAGAATAAAGTTATCTATCGTACGTGTCGACGGGTAAACGTCATAGTTCCATACGGTTTCCAGGATCTGCTCACGCGAAACAGCTTCATTACGGCGCTCGATCAGCAGCTTCAGCAGCATGGTTTCTTTTTTAGTCAGCGGGGTGATAGAACCATCTTCATTGATCAGTTCAAACGAGTTGAAATGAATAGTTTTATCGCCAATCTTATAGCTGTTAAACTCTTTCAGTTCGTCGCCTTTCAGGCTGCGCTTTACCAGGTTATTTACCCGCAAGATCAGTTCTTCCAGGTTGAAAGGTTTGGTCAGGTAGTCATCTGCACCTTTCTTTAAACCGGCAATTTTATCTTCATTGGTGTTTTTAGCCGTCAGGAACATGATCGGCACGTCAGAATTCTCTAACCGGATAGTTTCTGCTACTACAAAACCGTCAACTTCCGGCATCATCACGTCCAGGATAATCAGGTTGAAACGCTCTTCTTTAAAAATCTGAAGCGCTTTTTTACCATTATTGGCGGTAGTTACTTTATAGCCCTCTAATTCGAGGTTTAATTTGATGGCCTCGAGCAAATGCTCTTCATCTTCGGCCAGTAAGATTCTCTTTTTTGACATATGAACTTTTTTAGGTTATCCGAAAACAACTTCGAAAACGCTACCTGCAGGCCTGTTATCTTTTACCTGTATGCTGGCGTTGTGTTTATCCAAAACCTGTTTTACTATGTATAAACCTAATCCTGTCCCTTTTGTGTTTCGGGTATCCTCACTACCTACACGGTAAAACCGGTCGAAAATACGGTCTTTTTCCTGATCAGGTATCCCGATACCGTGATCGGCCACCATCAGGTAAACCTGACCGTCTTTTGTAAATAAGCGCACGTTAACCTCTGAGCATGGCTTGGAGTATTTAACGGCATTTTCGATCAAGTTAGTAACAACAGACGTTAATGCAAACTTATCCCCGGTTATTTCAATCTTCGGTTCAATCTCTGCATTGATCAGTTGTTGTGTAAAATCGCATTTATTGATCTGCAAACGGTTAACTACCCCGTCTACCAGTACGGAAAGATTAAAGCGTTCCTTAGGAAACGTGTATGACTGATTTTCAATTTTAGCAGCCATCAGCATATTTTCCACCATATCATTCAGCCGGTCAACATCCAGCAAACACTTACCCGTAAAATCAATGATCTGATCGTGGCTAAGCTTCCGCTTCTGGATCGTCTCCATATATAATTTAATGGAAGCCAGCGGCGATTTTAATTCGTGCGTTACAGACAACAGGAAATTACGCTTCTGCTCCTGTAAGCGACGCTCTTTATTGATAGACTTATGCAGGCTGATAGCGCCTACAACAAGCACCAGGATAAAAACAGAGCCTTCTCCAAGAATCATCCCAAACCGCTGTGGTTGCAGCCTGCTTAGCATATATCCCCACCAGAAAAGTTCTGCCAGGGCATAGATCATCAGGGCGTAGAAAATTACAAAAGGCTTTTTCATTTTATCGGTCTTTAAACACCAGATCTAAACTTTCAAAAATAGCACGTTTGGCCTTTTCAAGGTCTATCTTATTATGGGCAGCAGAAATAAAGCCTACCTCGTAGCCTGATGGCCCCAGGTAAATGCCGCGGTTAAGCAATTCGCGGTGCATTTTCTTGAATTTCTCCATGCTTGCCGGGTCTATTTCTTCTGCCGTGCGGACTGCCGCTTTATCTGTAAAAGCGAACCAGAAGATAGAACCAATAGAAAATACTTTAAATTTATAACTGCGAGCGGCAGCAAAACGGCGGATCGATTCTACAAACTCTTCTGTCTTGTTGTTCAGGTCGCGGTAGAAACCCATGCGCAATAATTCGCTTAACTGTGCAATACCTGCAGCCATTGCCACCGGGTTACCAGACAACGTACCCGCCTGGTAAACACTGCCCACCGGCGATATATGGTCCATAATTTCGGCAGAAGCGCCATAAGCGCCTACAGGCAAGCCACCACCGATAATTTTACCGTAGGTGATAATATCAGGTTTGATCTGGTAATAACCGGCCGCGCCTTCAAAACCCAAACGGAAGCCAGAGATCACCTCGTCAAAAATCAACAGCGTTCCGTTCTGTGTACAAATATCACGAAGGAACTGCAGGTATTCTTTTTCCTGAAGCAACAAACCGTTATTTGCCGGAACAGGTTCGATGATTACCGCTGCTATCTGATCTTTAAACTCTTCGAAAGCAGTTTTCAATGCTTCACGATCATTCAAAGAAACTACAATGGTTTCTTCTGCAAATGCTTTCGGGATACCTGCCGATGAAGTTTCGCCGAAAGTTACCAGTCCCGAACCTGCCTTAACCAATAGCGAATCGGAGTGACCGTGGTAGCAACCTTCAAACTTTAAAACTTTATCACGTTTGGTAACGCCACGCGCTAACCTGATTGCAGACATTACCGCCTCTGTGCCCGAGCTTACAAAACGGATCTTTTCAATAAACTTGTTATTCTTCAGGATCAGTTCGGCCAGTTCATTTTCCAATGCGGTTGGCGCACCGAAAGACATGCCGTGCTGGATGGTTTCAATCACCTTATCTTTAATCCGGGCGTTATTATGGCCCAGGATCAGTGGCCCCCATGAGCAGCAGAAGTCTATAAACTCGTTACCGTCCGCATCCCATAAATGGCTGCCGTCGCCTTTTTCAATAAAAAGCGGTGTTCCGTATACCGACTTAAATGCCCGTACCGGCGAATTTACCCCACCCGGAAAATAAGATTTAGCTTTCTCATACAAAGAAGCAGACTTTTCCCGGCTGATATCCGGCTTACCGGATGTATTTACCGGCATATCGCCTTCATTCCCTGCAAATATTTTTTTTATTGAATCGAACATGTTTTTGTGTTTCGAGTAATCAGTTACCAGTTTCCAGTATCAACTGCCCGGTAAGATCATTATTTTTTATCGTCTACTCCTAAGTACCCGCACCTCGTCACTGGCGCCTCGCACCTACCTTATAGCCACTTATTCAGTAATACTTCTTTAGCGTGGTAAGTTAAAATTGCTGTAGCACCCGCTCTACGAAGGCTGGTAAGCACTTCGGTTACGGCGCGTTGTTCATTTAACCAACCGTTGCGCACTGCGGCTTTTACCATGGCATATTCGCCGCTTACGTTGTAAGCTGCAATAGGCAGCTCGGTATTTTCTTTCAGCAAACGGATCACATCCAGGTATGGCAAGCCGGGCTTCACCATCAGGAAGTCTGCACCTTCTTCTTCGTCCAACCGTGCCTCTATCAATGCCTCCTGGATATTGGCCGGGTTCATCTGGTAGGTTTTCTTATCGCCAAACTTCGGCGCAGAATTCAACGCATCCCGAAACGGTCCGTAAAACGCACTGGCATATTTAGCCGTATATGACATAATTGAAACGTGAGCAAAGCCGTTTTCATCCAGTACATTGCGGATGTAGCCCACCCTGCCGTCCATCATATCCGAAGGGGCGATAATATCGGCACCCGCCTGCGCGTGTGCCAGCGCCATCTTCCCTAATACCTCTAAGGTTTCGTCGTTCAGGATAATGCCGTTATCTACAATACCATCATGACCATCGCTACTGTAGGGATCCATCGCTACGTCTGTAATAACGCAAGCTTCCGGGAAGTGCTTTTTCACTTCAGCGATAGCGCGCAAATAAAGGCTGCCTTCGCGATGACTTTCTGTTGCCAAGCGGTCTTTCAGTTGCTCTTCGATATTCGGGAACAGATCGAAAGATTTTAAACCCAGTTCCATGCAACTTTCCACCTCGCGAAGCAGGTTATCTATAGAATACCGGAAAATTCCCGGCATAGATGAAACTTCTGTTTTCTGATTACTGCCTTCTACAATAAACAACGGGAAGATGAGGTTAGCCGCACTTACATGCGTCTCTTGCACCATCTGCCTGATTACTTCGCTTTTTCTGTTTCTTCTGGGTCTTTGTAACATTTTTAGCTAATAGACCATAGTCAATAGACAATGGTAGTTTAAAATAGCAATGGTCTATCGACCATCAGCTATGGACTTTTACAAACCGAATACCGCTTCGGCTAAACCCACCTCGTCTGGTGAGAACGGCAGCGTATACGGTATATTATAATCTTCGAGGCGGCGGCCGGTAGATTTGCCTATGGCAATCACTTTTTGACCTACGTCTAACAAATTCTTTTCAAAATAACTCTCGGCGTTAGAAGGGCTGGTAAATACCAACACATCTGCCGAAGAGCCGTCTGCATCTTCATCTATTACGGTTTCATACACCGGCAGGTCTATCACTTTTGTATCTGCAGACATACCCTGCTGTATACTGCGTAGTGAGGCCTCTGCACCCGGGAACAATACTTTAGTACCATTGGCTACACGGGCAAACTCGCGCGCTACCTCTGCAGTATCGCCGCTCTGGCCCACGTACTCTGCAAAGTAACCCTGGCGGCGAAGCATCTCCTCTGAACCGGTGCCCATAACGCCGAACTTAACCGGCTGCGGGAATTGTGGTTCTAGTTTAAAAAAGTACTCCACGGCATTTTTGCTAGTGAAAAATACCCAATCAACATCTTTGAGGATATAGGAATCGAAACGGTTGATAACCGGGACGGTGCGGATAAGCGAACGTGCTTCTACTTCGATACCATGCCGCTCCAACGCCCGGCGGAAATAACTTTGCGCACTCAGTTCGCGCGAGATAAAAACACGGCTTACCAGTTTGCGGTCTTTGTTAAAGCTTTCTACTACCTGCTGTGCCAGTCCTTCTGCACTTGTGGCTTGCAGGAATAGCCTGTCCGGGAACTGCTCGCCCTCGTCCGCTTTTGCAGTGAATACCTGGTACACGCCTTCGTGCTTGCGGCAGTAACAGCCCAAAGGCAGGTGGCAGCCCCCACCGAACAACTTTAACACACTGCGCTCTACCGACAGCTGTTCGGCAACATCAGGGTTATGCAAATGCTGATGCAGCGTTTCAAATAAAGCAATATCACTTTCCCTGATCTGGATAGCCAGCACGCCTTGTGCCGGTGCAGGTATCAGTTCGGTTGGTGTTAATTCTTCTACGTGAAATTCGCTCAGATCCAAACCCAGACGTGCAACACCGGCTTTTGCCAGCATAATGGCGTCATAGTTTTCATCGCGAAGTTTCTGGATACGGGTATTTACGTTGCCGCGAAGATCGTCTATCTCCAGATCGGGCCTGTAGGCCAGTAACTGGGCTTTACGACGGTTGGATGAGGTGCCTACCAATCCGCCAAACTTAACAGACAGCTTCTGGTGAACATCTACACAGTCCTTCAGAATCAACAACAGTTCAGAGGGATCTTCCCGGTCTGAAACTGCTGCGATAATGAGTCCCGGCGGATTCTCTGTCGGCAGGTCTTTGTGCGAGTGCACTGCCAGATCTATTTTGCCTGCCAGTAATTCTTCTTCTATTTCTTTGGTGAAAAACCCTTTACCTTCCAGCTTATCAAAGCTCAGGTTCAGGATGCGGTCACCCTGTGTTTTAATGATTTTGAGTTCAGCAGTAACGCCTATCTCGGCCAGCCTGTCTTTAACATGATTAGCTTGCCATAATGCCAGCTCGCTGCCGCGCGTACCTATAATTAACTTTCTGTCCAAGGAGTAAAATTTTCAGTACAAATTTAATTTTTAAACCCATGTACCGCCAATTTTTATTGTATTGTGAAGATTTACTGACCAATACAATTTCCCAAACATCCGGATGCCGAAAAGTAGCTATAAAGCGGGCGCATGAAATTTTAGTTATTGTTGATCATGATCTCCTTGGCCATCACCATAGGAACGCTGATATACTTCTTTTCCATGTAGCTGATCACCTTCTCCAGGATATCGCGAGAATGCGGATCAAGGTTCTGCACTTCGTCTGCAAAAACAGAATTAAGGGCAGTCTGGCGGATCTCTTTGATCTTCTCCGGCACCTGGCGCATGGCCACTTCTATGCGGCGCTGTTTCAGTTGCGGGATAAACTCTGCAATGTTCTGCTCGATGATCTTTTCTGCATCGGCCAGTTCATGATAGCGTTCCTGAAGGTTTTTCTTGGCAATCTCGTTCAGCGAATGTACCTCGATAAAGTTTACAGGGTATAGCGCCAGCACAGCAGGGTCTGTATCATTAGGGATCGCTAAATCAACAATGGTCTTCTTGTCTGTTTCACCATTCAGCAATGAAGCGTAAACTTCAGGCGTGATCAATGGCTCTACAGAAGAGGTACAGGTGATGATAATATCAAAACCCTTTTTATAGGTTTTCAGCGCTTCCAGGTCATACGCTTCGCCTTTCAGGTCGGCGGCTAATTCCTGCGCTTTTGATAACGTACGGTTAAATACTGCAAAATTGCTGTACTTGTGTTTCTGAAGGTATTTAGAAATATTACGGTTGGTTTCGCCTGCACCAATAATCAGCACACGGGCATTGATGTATTGTTTCAGTTCTTTAAGCTTACGGTAAGCCAGCGAAACTACCGAAATGGGGTTTTTAGAGATATTGGTATGGGTATACACCTCTTTGGCAGCCTTTACAACGCAGTTCATCACCATACGCAGATAGTCGCCGGTGAGGCCTGCCGCACGGCAGCATTCGTAAGCTTTACGCACCTGGGCTAAAATTTCTTTCTCGCCCACCACCAGGCTTTCCAGCGAACAAGAGGTGCGCAGTAAGTGGTTTAAAGCATCCTGATCTTCATAAACAGAAGCGGCATTCAGAAAAACTTCGGTATAGCCAGGGCATAAGCCCATGTTCAATGCGTGGAAAAACTTACGGATAAAATCGCGGTCGACAGCTTGCGGTGTGGCCATTACAAACGCTACCCTGTTACAGGTGGCCAGGTAAAATATCTCGGGGATATCAAACTGCTGCTTTACATATTGAAGTTTATCGGTCAGATTCTCCTGGCAAATCACCAGCTTTCCCAGCTCCTTCAATTCAATCTGTTTGTGCGTAAATGCGATGACCTTAAGATACTTCAAGACTGTTTTTTATTTAACCCAACAAAATTACGTTCTCAACTTGCTTCGTATGTCAATACTTTGTCAAACCAAGTAATTTAGAACGGCTTTAAATAACGTTATATTCTTTGTCTAAAACCTGTAGTTTATAGCTACCTTGTTTTTAAACTGCTGCAAATATGCAAATCGGAAAAAAGATTTCGTTAGCATAAGTGTCATTTTTAGAAGTGACTAAGATCACTTTTTGAATAACTGCCGATTAACCATGAAAATCACCCGTTTAAAACTCTTCAGCCTATGTTTTATGTTTATTTTTTACCTGCTGGCTGGGCTTAATCACTTTATACACCCGGACGCATATCTCCAGATCATTCCCCGTTATATACCATTACGGCCAATTGCCAACGAGGTTGCCGGGGCAGCAGAAATTATTTTTGCCGTAATGTTATTATTCCGTTCTACCAGACGGCTTGGCGGAATTTTAATTATGCTGATGCTGGTCGCCTTTTTGCCGGTACATATCCAAATGCTGTTGGAAGCACCAATAAAACTGGCCTCATTTGTGGTAACGCCACTCATTGCCTGGGTAAGACTGTTATTTCAGCCGGTTTTGATCCTGTGGGCCTGGTGGGCTACAAAAAGCAGCGATTAACTTTTTCGCAACATTAATTTCAACCAAGCGTTAACTTCTGATAATATGATCAAGAACGAATCTTTTTCTATTACAGGCGCTAACGGCAGGTTGATGGCGGCCGATATTACCTACCATGAGGAGAGGCCCGGTGCACCGCTGATTATTTTCGTCCATGGTTTCAAAGGCTTTAAAGATTGGGGTACCCACGCGCTTGTAGCTCGTTTCTTTGCCGAGAATGGCTACCGGTTCCTGAAGTTTAATTTCTCGCACAACGGGGTTACAGAAAACCAACCAACGGAAATAACAGACCTGATTGCGTTTGGCGAAAACACACCAACCATAGAACTCGAAGATCTCCAACAAGTGATCAGCTTTGTAAAAAGCGGGGCGGCAATCCAAACCCCTTCACAAATCATCCTGTTAGGGCATAGTCTCGGTGGTGGTATCAGCATTATTACCGCTGCAGAAGATGCGCGCATTTCAGGCCTGATCACCATGGCTTCAGTATCTTCATTCAGAAATTTATGGCCCAAAGAAGCGGAAAAAGACTGGCACACCCGCGGCTTTATTTATATGACTGATAGCCGCACCGGCAATCAACTGCCGTTAAAAAGCACCCTGCTGGACGATCTGGATAAAAATTCGGCGCGTTTGAACATCCTGGCTAAAGCCGCATCTGTTAACCAACCCTGGTTAATTATACATGGCACTGCCGACCAAACTGTACCCATAAGTAACGCGCAGGACCTAAAGCGCATGCAGCCCAATGCCGAGTTAATAATTATGCCCAATACCGGGCACACCTTTGGCGCTGTGCACCCCTACCCCGGCATGGAACTACCTTTACAATTGTTGGACCTTTGTAAAAAAGGACTCAGATTTTTAAAGGACAATCTTTCTGTCCATATTTGAGGCAATGAGTTATAATGGCTTGAATGGCTCCCGAAAAGAACGAGCTAAATATCTGAATACCGTCCCAACGGACGAGGCCATGGGAAAGCTGTTCCCGATCCTGATCGAATCGATCACCAACAAAGCGGAGAATACGCCTAAAAAGCAACTGGGCCCTTTCAGAACAGATCCTAAAGTTTACCAGAATACACCGGCTTCGGGTTTGAGAATTACCTGGATGGGCCATTCCGGGATATTGATCGAAATTGACGGTAAGCGTATCCTTACAGACCCGGTATGGAGCGCGAGGGCATCTTTTACGCAAATGATCGGGCCGAAAAGGTTTTTCCCTGCTCCGCTCCCATTAGCTGAACTGCCCGAATTAGATGCGGTGCTGATTTCGCATGACCATTATGACCATTTAGATACCGCAACCATCCGTTTCTTTGCGGATAAACAAACGCCTTTCTTCTGCTCGCTCGGGGTAGGTTTTTATCTCGAAAAATGGGGAATAGCCAAAAGCCGCATTAGTGAGATGGATTGGGGCGATAAAGCCAGCATAGGCGATGTGCAACTTACGTCCTGCCCAACAAGGCATTTTTCTGGCAGGGGAATTACACACCGGAACGAGACCCTTTGGGCTGCCTTTGCCATCCGCGGGCCGAAACATAATATTTACTACGGGGCAGATTCCGGCTGGTTCAACGGCTTTGAAGAAATCGGTAATGCCTACGGCCCGTTTGATTTAACCATGCTGGAAATTGGCGCTTACGGAAAATACTGGCCTGATATTCACATGGGCCCTTTAAGCGCGGTTAATGCACATAAGGCCTTAAAAGGCAAAGTAATGATGCCGATACACTGGGGAACGTTTAACCTGGCACCCCACGCATGGTACGAACCTATTGAAAAACTACTCCCTCTTGCTGAGCGACAAAACCTTACCCTTTTTGTTCCGGAACCGGGCGCGCCTACAGAGGTTGACGGAGCGGCTTTTAATTCGGGATGGTGGCGAAAGTTTATGAGTGAGACAAAATAATTCAATTACTATTTAAATAAATCTATCTTTTTACCGCGCATTACAAATTTTTCTCTAACAGCAGTTGCTCGGCTGTTGCCGAGTGACGATTATTCAAGTAACTGTGGTGTGTCGTTCACAGTATTAAAGAGACACGAGGTGTCGTGCCTCTACAGAAACAGTAGAATATGTTCGAAGACAACCCTATAAAACGAAAAGGCCCCTTGCGGGGCCCTTGTCTTGTCTCTTGATTCTTGTTTCTGACTACACTGCGTCTGAAAGCGAGCTGAAAGTAAAGTCGCGGATTTTCATTGGCGGGATTAACGCACTTTGGAAAGATTCACCGCTTACTGTACGCTCGGGTTTGCCCAAAGCTTCCAGGTTATTCAGCATTATGACCGGGCTCTCGTTAAAACGGAAGTTTTTCACCGGGAACTTGATCTGGCCGTTTTCAATGTAGAAAGTGCCATCGCGGGTAAGGCCTGTATACAACAGCGTTTGCGGATCCACAGGGCGGATATACCATAAACGGGTAACCAGGATCCCCTTCTCTGTACTTTTGATCAGATCTTCGAGCGATGCATCGCCACCTTCCATAATCACACCGCTTGGACCAGGGACAGGCTTTACCCCTTTTTTCTGCGCCCAATAACGCGAATAGAAAAGATTTTTAATTACTCCTTTTTCAATCCAACTGATCTTCTCCTGCGGAAGCCCCTCGCCGCTCCATGTGCTGGTAGGCATTCGCGGATCCTGCGGGTCTGAATAAATGTTCACCCTCTCATCCAGCAATTTCTCACCCAACTTAGTACCGCCGCCTTTTTTACTTAAAAAGCTACGGCCTTCGTCTGCACTGCGCGCATCCAAACCACCGTAGAGATTTTCGAGTAATACCACGCCTGCAGCCGGTTCCAGTATCACGGTATATTTGCCAGGCTCTAATGCTTTGGCACCTGCCGAACCTGACGCCTTTTTACCGGCAATCTGGCTTAGCTTCAAGGTATCCATATCATTAAAATCTTCAAAATCGCGGCTGGCGTAACCAGAACCGGCACCATCCGTAGTGCGCATGGTGATAGAGAAGTTAATGTCTGACGATTTGTTGTAGGCAAACAACCCTTTCGAGTTCATCATTGCCGAGAACGCACCCTGATTTTGCAAAAAGCCTGCAGCGGTAAGTTTACCGTCTTTTGCTACCTGCAAACTTTGCGCAACCATATCTGTGCGCTGTTTGGGTGTCATGTCGCCGGTTTTCTGGTCGTACAGCCTGGGGCTTGGCGCTGCAAAGTTCTGCGGACCGAGCATCGGCATATATTCCGGGTTCTCCGGTGCCAGTTGCGCCAGCTCTTCCGAACGGCGTACGGCAGATTCTATTGATTTATCATCATATTCATTGAGCGTAACAACGCCTAATTTCTTACCAAAGGCAGACGAAATAACCATGCTGGTTTGGCTTACCGAACCGCTGGTAGAAACTGAATTGCGGGCATAGCGGATATTACCGCCTACTGAACCGTTGAAATTTATTTCGCATTCATCGGCCTTAGAAAAACTCAGGGCTTTTTTCATCAGCGCCTGTGCTTCTTCCTGACTAAATATTGCCATAACGATTTAGATTTTTCTTGCTGTGTTGATAATATTAACTCCATTAAAACGGGTAGTGGCAGAACCGTGTGATACGGCGCTCACCTGCTCTGGCTGACCCTTTCCATCAAAGAATGAGCCGCCGAGACGGTAATCGCGCTGATCGCAGATCGCCGAGCACGAGTTCCAAAACTCCTGGGTGTTCGACTGGTAAGCCACATCGTTCAGCATACCGACAATTTTGCCGTTGCGAACTTCGTAGTACAGTTGACCGCTGAACTGGAAGTTATAACGCTGCTGATCAATAGAGAATGAGCTATCGCCGATGATGTAAATGCCTTTTTCTACGTTCTTGATCATTTCCTGCGGTGTAAGCGGTGTTTTACCGGCCTGCAGACTGATGTTTGGCATGCGCTGGAATTGCACGTCGCTCCAGCTGTCTGCAAAGCAACAGCCCTGTGAAGCATTTAGCCCGATGATATGTGCCTGATCACGGATGGTTTGGTAATTCACCAAAATGCCATCTTTAATAATATCCCATTTGCCGCATTTTACGCCTTCGTCGTCGTAACCGACAGCTCCAAGCGAACCCGGCTGCAATTTATCAGCAACAATATTTACATGTTTGCTGCCGAAGTTAAACTTGCCAGATTTCCATTTATCCAGCGTAAGGAAGCTGGTACCTGCAAAGTTAGCCTCGTAGCCCAATACGCGGTCCAGTTCTGAAGGGTGACCAACAGATTCGTGGATGGTTAACCACAGGTTGCTCGGGTCCAGGATCAGGTCATACTTTCCTGGCTCTACAGATTTTGCTTTCAGCTTTTCACCACCCTGCGCACCGGCCAGGCCCGCATCTTCGATCATATCATAACGGTCGCGGTATAACATGGTTGGCATACCTTTTATCTTGTCGCTGTCACGCGGGATCACGTATTCGTATCCCATGCCACGCGGTGCGCTCAAGGCATTCCTTGTTTCGAACTTGCCGGTAGCAGGATCTATTTTGGTAGCAAAAAAAGTAGGCCAGATGCGGTGTACGTCCTGATCAATATAGGAACCATCGGTAGAAGCAAAATACTTCTGTTCGTTTACCAGGAAGATTACTGAGGTAATGTAGTTGGCACCGGCTTTCATAGCGGTGTCGTTCACTTTCAACAGCAGGTCTACCTTATCTTTAATCGGCACTTCAAAGCCGTTCTTTTCAATTGGGGTTTTCCAGCTTACTTCGCCGTAACCCTTTTGTGGCGCTAACTGAACAGGTTCTGATTGTATACGTGCGTTTTCTTTGGCAATGGCCACCGCTTCGTAGGCTGCACGCGCAATGCTGTCGTTATCCATTTTATCGGTAGCGGCGAAGCCCCAGCAACCGTTGGCCAGTACGCGGATACCCATACCGTAAGATTCGGTGTTAACCACGTTCTGAACTTTGTTTTCGCGGGTTACCACGAACTGCCTTAAATAACGGCCTATACGCACATCTGTATAACTGGCGCCCTTAGAACGGGCCGCATTAAGTGCAATATCGGCCATGCGTTTTTTAACCGCTACATCTATACCTCCGTGAAGCGCAGCCTCTGCCGAAATTGGCGCACCGATAACAGGAATCCTGCTGAGCATGGCTCCTCCGAAGCCCATGCCGGTGAGATAAAGAAAATCTTTCCTTTTCAAAATGAGAGAGTTGTTTTAGTGAATACTGTACCTTAAACGATGTCAGTTAGCAACAGCTGAGCTAAATATAATATTTGCCCGGGCAAAAAACAACAGAATTATAGTATTACTAAAAATTCTTCGGGAAGAATTAAAAGCTGTCTACGCGAAATGAATGGGATTTAAGGATTTCCCCCTTTCACCCGGAAATAAAAAAACCGGCGCGAGGCCGGTTGTCAAGAATTTATGAAAATCAGAACAGGCCTAACTGCCCTTTATCATCCATTTCAATATCATCGGGATTGGTAATCTCAAGGCTGATATCCTTTACCGGTTTCTTTTCCTCAGCCGGGGGAGCTAAAGGCGAGGGATTACTTTCTGTTACCAGCGCTTCTTCCGGCGGTGAATCGCCTTCCGGCTTAGCTTCAACTGCCGTTACTGTCGGCTCGGTTACTTCTACCGAATCCGGCGCCGGGTCTGGCACATCTTCTGCATCATCATGTTCTGCTACCAGCTCGATGGTTTGGATGGTGTGCGCCGATAAACGGTTACCCATGGCCTTCATGCCTTTTATATCAATCAGGTCGGTAAGGTTTAATTCAACCAATTCCGGCACCAGCGTTTTGCCTTTCAACTGCTCTACTTTTACAATAGGCTGCGCCGCGCCGGATATCAATACCAGCTTTGAACCCGCTTCTTCACTGATAATGCTGGTTTGCCTTCCAATTGCCGTGTTCTCGAACACAAAACGTTTCACCAGGTAGTTTTTCGACTTACCATCGTAATGTACCACTGCATAAACTTTCTCCGGATCATACTTCTCGATCAGGATCATTTTGTCATCGAAGTGGTTATTCAGGTCGAAGCTGGTCAGCTCATAAATCCCGCTGCTCATAACGGTAAGGATACGGTCTTCGCCATCAAATTCGCCCAGGAGCGTACCGCGACCGTCGGCATTCAGGCGGCGAAGCACATCATCATACCAGATCTTCCGTCCGGAGAGCGTGGACACGCCCTTGCTTTTTAGAAGGATCTTCTTAACCGGATACTTCGTGACGATGTTCCCCATACTGCCACGACCTTTAATAGCGATCTGCGCAAAGTCTTCATCAAACTGTAGTTTCTTCAGTTTTGAATGCGGCTTCAATTGGATGTTTACAACCTCGGCTTCGCCATTAGGATTAGCGCTGAAGTAAAGCACTTTCGTACCCTTGCTGCCTTTAGTTAAATCGTATTCCTTATCGCGCGTAACGCCCACCACGGCAAAACGCTTAATGTAAGAAACGCCACTCTGACCATCTTTATAGATCATATTATAGATGGTACGCTCGTCGTTCTTTTTAAATACTGCGGCATGGATAATGCCTTTACCGACGAAGACTTTATCCTGCACTTTGGTGATCATGCAGCGGCCGTCTTCGCGGAACACGATAATCTCGTCAATATCAGAACAGTCGCAAATAAACTCGTCTTTCTTCAGGGTTGTACCGATGAAGCCATCTTCGCGGTTCACATATAGTTTCACGTTGGCCAGGGCTACCTGCGTAGCTTCCACTTTATCAAAGGTGCGCAGCTCGGTTTTACGCTCGCGGCCCTTGCCATATTTCTCTTTGAGGCGCTCGAACCAGGCGATGGCATAGTCTGTCAGGTGTCTCAGATGGTGCTTAACCTCTTTGATCTCCTGCTCCAACGCCTTCATCTGCTCATCCGCTTTTTTTACGTCGAAGCGGGTGATACTGCTCATGGGTTTATCAATCAGCCTTTTATAATCTTCGGGCAAAATGGCACGATAAAACTGCGGGAAGAATGGTTCGAAAAGTTTATTCAACACCTCGACTACCGTATCAAAGTTTCCTGAATTTTCATATTCAGGATTTTTATACATGCCTTCCTGGATAAATATTTTCAGTAAGGAACTGAAGAATATTTTCTCCTGCAACTCCTTCAGCCTGATCTCCAGTTCCTGCTTTAACAGGCTTTGGGTGAACAGCGTACTTTCGGTCAGGATATCGTTCACACTCATAAAGTGCGGCTTATCCTGTTTGATGACGCAAGTATTCGGCGAGATAGAAATTTCACAGTCGGTAAAGGCGTAAAGCGCATCGATGGTTACGTCCGGAGAAATACCCGGCGCCAGATGCACCACAATCTCTACGTTTTGCGCGGTGTTATCCTCTATCTTTTTAATCTTGATCTTGCCCTTATCATTTGCAGAGATCACACTGTCAATCAATCCACCTGTTGTAGTGGTGAAAGGGATCTCTGTAATAGCGAGCGTTTTTTTATCGCGCTCCACAATTTTAGCGCGCACTCGAACTTTACCCCCGCGCTGTCCTTCGTTATAGGCAGAGCAATCTGCCATACCGCCGGTAGGGAAATCGGGTACCAGGTTTGGCCGGTTGCCACGAAGCACTTCGATAGAGGCATCAATCAGCTCGATGAAATTATGGGGCAGAATTTTAGTTGCCAAACCAACGGCGATACCATCTGCACCCTGGGCCAGCAGTAAAGGGAACTTTACGGGCAGGGTGATGGGCTCTTTGTTACGGCCATCATAACTGGCCTGCCAAACCGTGGTATCTGGGTTGAAGACAACCTCATTGGCAAACTTGGAAAGTCGGGCTTCGATATAACGCGGGGCCGCGGCAGAGTCGCCGGTTACCGGGTCGCCCCAGTTGCCCTGGCAATCGATCAGCAGGTTTTTCTGGCCGATCTGCACCATGGCATCACCGATAGAAGCGTCGCCATGGGGGTGATACTTCATGGTGTTACCGATAACGTTTGCTGCTTTGTTAAAGCGGCCGTCGTCCATCTCTTTTAACGAGTGCAGGATACGGCGTTGTACGGGTTTTAAACCGTCGTTAATATGCGGTACGGCACGGTCCAGAATTACGTATGAAGCGTAATCCAGGAACCAGTTTTCGTACAAACCATCCAGCGAGATGGTGTTATGCATATTGGTATCTTGTTCGCCGGAAGCGGGGAATTCCGGAGTAAGTTCTTCACTCATGCTTTGGCAAGTAATATAAAGGTGTAAATATACGTACAACACGCCATATTAGCCATACGGATGCTAATAATGTTGGTAAAAGGATATTGATTGGTATGGAGAACAGCGTGCTGCTTCGGACGATTTAATCATCCGGCTGTTTAAGCACGCATTATAAATGCGCTAGTGAAAAGGCTTTTTTACATGCAACGAGAAGAAGATCCCTCGTTGCTCTCGGGATGACAGGAAAGGGAACTGTTATTGCTATCCAAGTGAGGCTATCTTTAACATCTTTTAACTAACAGGATATGAAACCTTGTTTTATATTAGCCTGATGCGCTTCATCCTGACCTTACTATTTGTTATGTCTTCTTTCTTAGCTGTCGGGCAACAATTGCGCGGCCGTGTGTTTGAAGACAAAACGCATACATCGCTGGCCGGAATTAAAGTAGTCAACACGCGGACGGCGGCTTCCGTGGTTACCAATAAAGACGGGTATTTTGAAATGGGGGTTAAGTTGAATGATATGCTGGTGCTCTCAGGGTTTAATTACCAGCGGGACACCGTCATCATTACGGATCTCAAGACCACCGAATTTTTCATGGCGCCGGTAGGGCATATGCTTAACGAGGTGAAAGTAAAGGCATCAGAACAGGTGAACAAAACGGCTACCGCCCCTGTATTTGATAGAGACTATCACGGCCAGACTTTTCAGTACCAGATCGACCCCAAAACAGGTGGCTATAAAGGCGGCGTTAATCTTCGTTTTTTCAACAATTCAGAAGAAAGGAAGCGAAAACGTGAACAGGAGATGATGGCGAACGATGTGATCAGTACCGAGATCAGCAGGGTATTCAGCGAAGAAAATATCAGTAAATATGTGCCGTTGAAGGGGACGGAATTGAAAGCGTTCATCATCAGGTACTCACCAGATATTAAAACTTACAAAAGCCCCGAATTTAATTTAAGCAGCTATCTTAACAACTGCTACAAGGCCTTTATGCAACTATCGCCCGAGCAAAGAATCAAAACTTCGATTTTTAATTGATATATTTTTAAATCTACTCATCATTCCCTTGATGAACCTGCCCGGGTAAAAGTTTAATATGAAAAATGCAGTTATAAATAATGCTGCGCAGGTAAAAGAAAAAAAAGCAGTGGAGATTGGGCGGTGATTATAATTAGATTGATCGAGCGCAAATAAAGGAGTTTCGGACGCGTATTTTATCAACGCAATTGTATCTAAAATTATTCCTGCAAATATTCCCCAATAGCAGAATTTCTGATTTAGCTTCCACCACCGGTTAACCGGCACGATTAACCTTATCGGCAATCCTAAAATCAAACCCGTTAAAATCAGTACCGCTATAATTACCGAGCCATAAACAAATTGCCAGACCACCAAAGTTACCCAACCGTCAATACCGCCGTTGTAATCAACAAGACAAAAAAGGCTCCAGACGCAAAAAAGCGTGAGTGTTGCTGCAATGATCTGAAAGACAAGCGTAAGAAAAGGGACGATACGATTCACCATCGAAAATAAGATTTTCTGCCAATACCCATCAATAAATCCTGACTTAAAAGTTGGAAAACCTATGGCGGGCCGGTAAAGTGGCGAATGTGGCGAACCGGCTTTTGCCGGCCAGCTATAATTGTCGTGGCTATTAATGCTTTTGCTTTCTTATTAGCCAGGTGCGTACTACGTAAAAAAATCATGACTAAGTACTATTGGGCAGTAACCGATAATACACCAATAAACTAAATTATTATCTTGTACCAGCTAAATTTGAAACACTTTGAAAAGAAAAGATTTTCTTTACCTGAGCGGCATGGGCGTTGGCGCAGCCATGTTGTCCAATATACCGGTTATAGGTTCGCCAGTACATATCGAAGATGCGCTGGCGCCGTCAGAGACTGCTAAGAAAAAGCAAATGGCAGATGTGGCGTTGAATACGGCAAAATCTAAAGGCGCTTCTTATGCCGATGTTCGTATCGGGCGCTACCTTAACCAGTCAGTAATCACCCGCGAAGACCGCGTGCAGAACATTGCGAATACCGAATCTTATGGTATGGGGATCCGTGTTTTGGCCAACGGCTGCTGGGGCTTTGCCGCGACAGACCGCATGGATAACGATAGCATTGCCCGCGCTGCTGATTTAGCAGTTCGTATTGCAAAGGACAATGCCAAGCTGTTAACAGAACCTGTACAACTGGCACCGCAAAAGGGATACGGCGAGGTGAGCTGGAAAACACCGATTGTGACAAATGCTTTTGAAGTGCCAGTAAAAGATAAAGTAGCCTTGCTGTTAGAGGCGAATAACGCGGCCATGAAGGCAGGCGCCAGCTTCATCAATAACTCGTTATTTATGATTAATGAGCAGAAGTATTTTGCGTCTACGGAAGGCTCCTATATTGATCAGGACATTCACCGCATCTGGCCTAATTTTACGATCACTAAAACAGATAAAACAACCGGCAGATTTGAAACCCGTAACTCGCTTGCTGCACCAATGGGCATGGGGTACGAGTATTTAATGCCGGATAGTTCCACCGTGTTAAACGGTATCTTCTCGCTGTTCACTACCCGTTATAACATGGTAGAAGACGCACGGATAGCTACTGCACAACTTGACGAGAAGCTTAAAGCAAAACCGGTAGAACCGGGTAAGTATGACCTGATCCTCGACCCGACGAACCTGTTCCTTACGATCCACGAATCTGTTGGGCACCCGACAGAGCTGGACCGTGTGCTGGGCTACGAAGCCAACTTTGCCGGCACCAGCTTCCTCACGCTGGATAAATGGAAGTCAGGTAACTTTAATTTCGGTAGTAAGATTGTGAACTTTGTGGGCGATAAAACCCAACCGGGCGCCTTAGGTACGGTAGGTTATGACGACGAGGGCGTGAAATGTGGCAAGTGGGACATCATTAAAGACGGTACTTTAGTGAACTACCAGACCATCCGCGACCAGGCCCATATCCTGGGACTGAATGCTTCGCAGGGTTGCTGCTATGCTGACGACTGGAGTTCGGTTCAGTTCCAGCGGATGCCAAACGTGAGCTTGCAACCGGGCAAGAATAAACTGACACCTGCCGAGATGATTAAAAATACGGAGAAGGGTTTGTATATGTTTGGCCGAAATTCTTACTCTATCGATCAACAGCGTTATAACTTCCAGTTCAGCAGCCAGTTGTGCTACGAGATCCGTAACGGGCAGATTGCCGGTATGGTGAGTGGTGCAGCCTATCAGGCTAATACGCAGGAGTTTTGGAACTCGTGCTCTGCTATTTGCGATGAACGTGATTATCGCCTGGGCGGTTCCTTCTTTGACGGTAAAGGGCAACCTCAACAGGTAAGCGCGGTATCGCACGGATGCGCCACCACTAAATTTGATAAGGTGAACATCATTAATACTGCAAGAAAGATTTAAGAAAGATCTGGAGATAAAACAAGAAAGGTCCAAAGTCAAATGCTTCGGACCTTTGAAATAAGATTAAGCACCAATGGTAATAAAGTAAGGCGCTTCGAACACGTGCCCGTATTCTAACCTTTGTATGGCTTCTTTTTCGGTAATGTCTTTCGGTTCGCCCACGCTATCTGCACAACCCAACCACGGCTCGACACATACAAAATCAGCACCGGGTTTTGCCCAGATACCTAAATAACTGTAATGCGGGAACTCGACCGTCAGCCATTGCTCATGTTTTGCTGTTTTGATACTTACAGCACGGCTTTTCAGGTTTTTAAACACCAAAGCGTCGGCAGCGAAAAGATCGTGATGAAGTGGTAATTTGTTGCCTTCTGTTTTAATGGGTAGTGTTTGTCCGTTAAAGAAACCTTCTTGGGAAAGCTGGTGGGTAATTAGCTGTTCGGCAGTTTCAAACTCTAAGTAATAATCCTGGTATTGCTCGCCGCTAAAAAATGGTACGTTAAAAGCAGGGTGCCCGCCCACCGAAAAATAAATTGGTTTTGAATCCAGGTTGATCACTTTATAAGTTACTCTTAACGAGTTTTCAATCAGGTCATACAAAACCTGGAAATTAAACTTGTATGGGTAAGCAGTTAATGTTTTTTCGGAATACTGCAAAGAGAATACGGCGTGGCTTTTAGTAGCCTCTGCCAGCCTGAATTCAGTCGGCCGTGCAAAGCCGTGTCGTTGCATCGGGTAGGCCTGCCCGTTAACCATCAGCTGGTTATTAATAAGTCCGCCCACTACCGGGAAAAGGTTAGGTGCATGCCATCCCCAAACTTTTGGATCAGCCTGCCACAAATGTTCAATTCCCGCGGCTTTATTATACACAGAAGTTAACTCTGCGCCTTGCAAGCGGATGCCAACTCTCAAATACTCGTTTTCCAGAAAAGTCATATGTAGCAGATTGTTTTACGCTAAGGTAATGATCTCAACAATTCAATCAATGGCTAGTTCCCTTTTTTCTGGTGCTGATGGCTTTTAATAAGTCATCCTGAACCTGTTTCTGGATATTTGGCAGTCGCTAGACTCCCTGCCGAGTTACCATTATTTAAGGAGCTGTGGTGTGTCGTTCACAGTATTAAAGAGACACGAGGTGTCGTGTCTCTACAGAAACAGTGTCATCCTGAACGAAGTGAAGAATCTGTAAACGAGCTATGTACAGATCTGCCCCGAACTAATTTCGGAAAACTTCCGAACTGATTAAAAAAGCGAAGAAGATTCTTCACTTCGTTCAGAATGACAGCTTAATTTATAAATTCGGCCAAAACACTTTATCCTATTATTCAAATTTACCCCTTCTTCGCTTTTAACGCCCTGATCATTTCCGGGTAACCCATGCGGTTTACCATAGCATTAACGGTATTAACAACCCTGTTGGTACGTGTTGCTTCTGTCTTTGCGCTGTTAATCCATTTGATAAAATAATCGCGGTGGCCTTTGGGAAGCGAATTAAAAAACTCGAGCCCTTCCGGTTCTTCATCCAGGCACATTTGCAGATCTTTGGGTACTTCGATCACGAAATCGTCGTGTACTTCTAAAACAACGTTAACCATCGCCCCTTTGCTTTTGCGGATTCCCTTGCGCATCTCTGCATTCACGGCAATGATAAAATTCCCTTCACCCATTGGGATCATGGCTACGCCGGAGATCTGAAAATGATCCAACATCCCCTTCACCCGGAAAGATTTCTTGTTCCCCGGCTTCAATTCGGCCGCTACATGTGCCGGGATTTCGATGTAGGTCCACCCGGTTTTCTCGCCCTGGTCGGCAAACTGATGCAAAACGGCCTCGAATGTTATCATAATGGCAATAAAATTAACACGATAAGCTGCAAATCATAAAAATTAAAATAGGGCTATAATTTCTTTCGCTACGTGCAACGCAGGCAAAATACTTTGGTCTCTTAGATAGAATTAAGTTGAACAATTAAACATACCAATATTATGAAAACCTTAAAAACTCTTACACTGGCTATCTGCCTTTTAATTACCGCAGTTGTTTCACATGCAAAAGACGACAGTAGAAACGCAAAAGCGGCAACACCTTATTTTGCATTAAAGACTTATGTTGAAGCGGTAAGCCACGGTAACCTGAAAGACCTTGATTTTGCGATTGATAAGTCTGCCAAATTTAGTCTGCTACGCGGTAAAGAGATCCTTAGCTTCGATAAAGAGCAAACCATGAATTTCTTTAAAACTACTGCCGGGTATAGCCAGGCCTGTACTATCAGAACTACTGTTGTCAACAGTAATGCCGACTTTTTGCTGGCAAGGGTTGATATGAAATATAAAGATTTCACCCGGAGCAATTATGTTACCGTGAGCAATATGGGCAGCATCTGGAAAATTACCGATGTGTACAGCACCTTTAAATAAGAACTGACAGACCTAAGAACACAAAAGGCCGCTAAAGCGGCTTTTTGCATTTATTCAGATCAGACGATCTTTTACTACCAGCGTACCGGCAATCATATCATGTAAACATTGCTGTCGCTTATTGAAAAAATTAAACAAGTAACCTATCCCAAAGGTGGCTACAGAAAAAATCTTAGACAGGTTACGCCCTAACGCATGTGCAACGGAGATCGGGGCGCCTTGTTCGTTGGTCACCTTTATCTTCAGCACCTGTTTACCAAAGGTACCCTGCTTCTGCCCGGCTTCAAACACTACATGATAAACCAGGTTCAGTAACGGCACCAAAACTAAAAGGCTTACCGTAAGCACCATACTCATTAAACTGCGCGGACTTAATAATACAATCAGGAACACCGGGACGATACACGCACCGGACACCGTTAACCAGTCTATCACCGCTGCCAGCAGCCGCTGATCAAAACTTCCGAAATACTGCGGAATAACGGCAGGTTTTTTAAACCCGAGGATCTGGCGTAGCTCGGGCACCTCATGCGCCTCTTTGTAATCCACCATTTCCTTCGTCTTCACAAAGTCTGCGGCTTTCAATCCCTTCTGCTTCAGCTGAGTGACGGTGAAAGGTCCCTCTGGCTTTCCCTTAACTACTAAATAATATAATTGAGACATGACTATAACTAAAAAAACCGCCTTGCAATATACAAAGCGGTTGAAGAAGATGGTGAAATATGATTAGTAGCGGTTCACTTTAAAATCAGACAAGCCCCCGCTGATGCGGATAATGATCTTTTTGCTCGCAGCCGAGAAACCCGGAGTTTCATAGCGGCCGCTTTCAGTCTTGGTGAACCCGCTGAAGTTATTGTCAGATAAACCGGTGCTGCTGTTAATGCTGCAGGCGGCATCTTTAGGTACATTCACGGTAATATCAGATACGCCAGATTTTACAGTTACCTCGGTGTTGCCCTCAACCGGCTGGCCAAGTTTTACTTTAAAGGAAGCAGCGCCGCCATTGATCGCAAAATTACTCACCTTGTATTTACTTAAGTCGAAATCAAGGTCTGTTGCACCTGCGTTTACGTTAATGTTCCAGATCGGTGCCAGGTTCAGCTTAATCTCGGCTTTGTTTGTTTTCTTGTCGTCGCTGCTCCACCTGAAGTGTCCACGGGCGTCGCCTTTCATCCTAAAATCGATCACGCTTGAAGAATCATGCGTTTCAACCTTCATCACATGGTGCCCATAGTATTCTTTAATATCGGCAGAAAATAATTCGTTAGTGGTATCGCTTAACCGGTACTGCATTCCGCCGCCGCTGATGTTCAATTTAGCAAATTTGGTTACCGCGGTGTAAGGCGTGTGGTAAAAGTTATTACCATCTATCTTGACTACATTGCCATTTTTAACGGTATCGCTGTCATCATCGTCGAAGCTGAAATCTTCGTCGCCGTTACCGCGATGGTTAAAATAGATATGCGGCAGGAAGCTAAAGCGATCACCAAAATCTGCAAAGAACAGTACAAATAATCCAGCGGCTAATACGCCGGTTTTTACAATCCGTGCTGCCACGGTGCGGTTGTTAGCCAATAGCAGGTTTACACCGCCAATGATCAGGAATACAGGCCATAAGTGCAGGAAGTTGCTCCAATGGAATTCAAGGTATCCCAGGTTTACTAAAAGTATGGCCACGCCTATCAATACCAGGATAATGCCGGGGCCTAATCTATCTTTTTTCATAATTGCTCAACATTAGGGTCGTTATCAGAAGTAGTGTCTTTTTTTGGCTCAGCCTCGGGTGTTGGAGTTGCCTGTTTCCATTCAACCTTTTTATTTTTACCACCAGAGAAGATCATAAATACGCCTACCAGTACCAGGATTCCGGGCCACCATAGATCAAAGTGCCAGTCGGGAATAATATCTAATTGATCTATCAGTAAACCCGCACCCAGCAGGATCAATACCACACCACCGATAATAGCCGCTGTAGACGGGCCTTTAGGTGCAGGTGCTATCGGGGCCTGGTAGAAGGGCTGTTGCGGTTGTGCCGCCCCGCCCGGAGGAACAGTGTAATCAACCGGAGGCACAAAAGTGAACGGTTTCTTAGGAAGCACTATCCAAAGCACGATATAGATCATGCCGCCGCCGCCTTTAAAAATAAGGGTCAATACAAATATCAGCCTTACTAAAGATACATCTACATTAAAGTAATCTGCCAGTCCAGCGCAAACCCCGGCAATAGTTTTCCGTTGTTCGTCGCGATAAAGTTTCTTTTCCATTTCAGTTTGTTTTTAGTGTGATTTATATTTTTATAACTGACCAGACAATGGCTTAACGATGATCTCATCTACATTGGCGCCGGCACTCATTTGATAAATGGTTAGCACGGCGGCGGCAATGTCTTCTGGCTGCACAAACAAGTTTTTATCTAACTGCGTGCCCTCCCAGGATGAGGTGAAGGTAGACCCCGGAATAACCGAAGTAACTTTAACACCATATTGCTGCATTTCCAGTCTCATTATATTACTAAGACATAGTGTTGCAGCCTTTGTTACGCTATAAGTACCGGCATTCACCGAGGGATTAAGGGCAGCTACCGAGCAAATATTGAACACGTGGCCTTCACCGATATTTTGAAGCCGTTTACCGAAAAACCGGTAAAGTTCATACATCGGGCGCACGTTGGTATTCATCTGAAAATCGAAAGTTTCTTCCTCATCATCCAGTATGGATGTCGGCACAAAGGTGCCTACGTTATTTACCAGTACAGTAATTTCGCCCAGTTCATGCACGGCTGTTTGGGCAAACTTGAGCAGGTCTGGCTTTTTTGTGACGTCCGCTTCAACCGCTATCACCTTTATATCAGGGTTTAACTGCTGCAAATGCTGTTGGGTTTCCGTCAAATCTTTTATATTTCGTGAACAAATTGCAAGGTTTAATCCTTCTTTAGCCAAAGCGATAGCTATAGCACGGCCAATACCTTTGGTGGCACCGGTAATTAATGCGTTTTTCATGTTTAAAAGTAGCGCAATTGTAACAAGCTATAAAGCCTCTGCTTAAAAAATGTATTTTTGGAACGAATATTAATCGATCAGCATGTTCTACCACTTCGGCCGATACTTATTACTTATACGCCTCAGCTTTAAGCGACCAGAAAATTTTAAGGTTTACTGGGACGAAGTGATGCGCGAAATGGTATCTATCGGCATTGGCTCGTTAGGCATTATCAGCATCATCTCGGTATTTATAGGGGCGGTGGCTACCATCCAAACTGCATTCCAGTTGGTAAGCGATTTTATCCCTAAAAGTATTGTGGGCGGTATCACCAGGGATTCAACCATCCTGGAGTTCAGCCCTACCATTTCTGCGCTGGTGCTGGCCGGCCGCGTAGGATCAAGCATTGCATCGGAAATTGGCACCATGCGCGTAACCGAGCAGATTGATGCCCTCGAAATTATGGGTGTAAATGCACCGGGGTACCTGATCGCACCGAAAGTAATTTCGGGGCTGACGATGATCCCGCTGTTGAATATCATCTCTATCGGCCTGGGCCTGATCGGCGGTTATATTGCCTGCGCCGCGTCCGGCGATGTTTCTACCGCAGATTATATCCGCGGTTTAACAGACGGTTTCAACCCGCTGATTATACAGGTTACTATTGTTAAATCTATCTTCTTCGGATTTATTATCACTTCTATCTGTGCCTACCAGGGCTTTTATACATCTGGCGGTGCATTAGAAGTTGGCCAGTCTGCAACCAAAGGTGTAGTTTACAGTTGTATCATGATCTTGTTTGCCGACCTAATAATATCACGTGTAATGTTATGATCGAGATCAAGGATATCTATAAAACTTTTGGCGAAAACGAAGTGCTGAAAGGCATCAGCGCCGAATTTAAACCCGGTAAGAATAACCTGATCATCGGCGGTTCGGGTTCAGGAAAAACAACCTTGCTGAAATGTATCGTCGGCCTGCACGAACCTACCAAAGGGCAGGTGTTCTTCGATGGCGAGAACTTTACCGACATGAACTTCGAGCAACGTGTGCCTGTTCGCAAACACATTGGCATGTTGTTCCAAAACTCTGCGCTTTTTGACTCCATGACGGTTGAGCAAAATATCATCTTCCCGTTAAATCTGTTTACCGATATGTCTAAAAGCGAAAAGCTGGATCGCGCCAACTTTTGCCTGAAACGGGTGAACCTGGAAGGCAAGAACAAGCTTTTCCCTGCTGAACTCTCCGGCGGGATGAAAAAGCGGGTAGGTATTGCACGTGCAATATCTATGGAGCCGAAATATCTTTTCGTAGATGAGCCGAACTCGGGCCTCGACCCGCAGACCTCTTTGGTGATTGACGACCTGATCAACGAAATCACCCAGGAATATAACACCACCACGATTATCGTAACGCATGATATGAACTCGGTAATGGGTATCGGTGATCACATTATTTTCCTTTACCAGGGTAAAAAATGGTGGGAAGGTTCTAATAAAGAGATTGCCCATACAGAAAATAAAGAACTGAACGATTTCGTATTCGCCAGTAAGTTTACACAGGCTGCGCGAGAGAAACTATAGCCAAGGTGCGGGTAGAGTTTAGTATACAGTTAAAGTTCATTAGGTCACTTGTAAGTTATAACTATCTTTGTGATCCGGGTCTCACTACTTGATACCTGCTACTTGATACTTAAAACAATGATTCAACTACTTAAGCCGGACCACTGGAAAGATTACGAGCTGATTGATTGCGGCGACTTTGAAAAGCTGGAACGTTTTGGTTCACTGATCCTGATCCGGCCCGAGCCGCAGGCCGTTTGGGCAAAAAAACTGCCCGACAGCGAATGGAAACGGCTGCACCATATCCGTTTTAAAGGCCGTTCTGCTACCGCAGGCGATTGGGTGAAAAAAGACCCTAAAGCTGCAGACCGCTGGCAGATCACTTACAGCAATCCGCAGGTTGCCATAAAATTCCGTTTAGGCTTAACTTCATTTAAACATGTGGGTATCTTCCCCGAGCAGGCTGTAAACTGGGACTACATCGCCGAAAAAGTTAAAAGCTTCAAAACACCCGAACCAAAAGTACTCAACCTGTTTGCCTATACAGGCGGTGCTTCGCTGATTGCCCGTGCGGCCGGTGCAGACACTACGCACGTGGATTCTATAAAGCAGGTAGTGACCTGGGCTAATGAAAACCAGGAAATTTCGGGGTTAAGCAACATTCGTTGGGTGGTGGAAGACGCGTTAAAATTTGTGAAACGCGAACTGAAACGCGGCAAAAAATATAACGGTATCATCCTTGACCCTCCTGCTTACGGCCACGGGCCGAACGGCGAAAAGTGGAAACTGGAAGATCATATCCGGGAGATGATGCAGGACGTGGTACAACTACTCGATCCGGAAGAGCACTTCCTGATCCTGAATACCTACTCGCTCGGCTTTTCATCCGTTATTGTAGAAAACCTCATAACCGGCGCCTTCCCGGCCGTGCAAAACCTGGAAACAGGCGAACTTTACCTGCAAGCAACCTCAGGTGTAAAACTTCCACTGGGAGTTTATGGAAAATTCTTTAAAAGTAAATAATTGTAATTGTGGTGATCGCTCTTGATAAAAAGCATCCGCGCAATCCAATTATTTTACCCATATTGGACCGCTATTAACGAGACGATTACCTACTGAAATATATACCGATTAACTAAATGAATTTGAAACGTTTTTCCCTTCTGGGATTAGGAGTATCTGCTGCTATTTTAACCTTTACCAACTGCAGCAACGGTAGTAAATCTGCCACCACGACTACCACCTCAACCAGCAAAACCACTACCACTACTGCCGTAAAAGATACGGATACGCTGTCTGTAGTGAAGGAACATTATCCACCGCTGGATAAAAAGCTGTATGACTCGCTGATGGTAAAACTGGCGCATGGTGATACTTCTGGCAAATGGCCTGTAAAAAATGCACCTTACCCGCTTGATGGCGCCATATTACCGTTTAAACGTGTAGTTGCTTTTTATGGCAACCTGTATTCAAAAAAAATGGGTATCCTGGGCGAACTGCCTCCGCCACAAATGCTGGCTAAACTGAAGCAGGAAGTAAAAAACTGGGAGAAAGCCGATCCTACTACACCCGTTCAACCCGCCCTTCATTATATTGCGGTAGTTGCGCAGGGCGATGGTGGTAAAGACGGCAAATACCGTTACCGTATGCCTTTTAAACAAATAGACTCGGTACTTAGCCTTGCTAAAAAGGCGCACGCGATTGTATTCCTTGACGTGCAGGTAGCGTTAAGCAATATCCATGCAGAGCTGCCTTTGCTGGAAAAATACCTTGCCCTGCCTAATGTACATTTCGGTATGGACCCTGAATTCTCTATGAAAGATGGCAGCAAACCTGGCAGAAAGATCGGCACTTATGATGCTGCAGATGTCAATTATGTCTCTGGTTTCCTGGCAGATCTGGTTCGTAAGAATCACTTACCGCCGAAGATCCTGATCGTACACCGTTTCACTAAAAAAATGGTGACCAACTACCAGAACATCAAACTGCGCCCGGAAGTACAAGTAGTAATGGATATGGATGGCTGGGGCGAACCAGACCTGAAACAAGGCACCTATCGTTACTTTATTCATAATGAGCCTGTACAGTTTACCGGTTATAAACTATTCTACAAAAACGACATTAAAAAAGCGCCTCACCACATGCTAACGCCGGAAGAGGTATTAAAATACAAACCTTACCCTATTTACATTCAATACCAGTAAGGTTAATTCTTAAAGATTAAAAAGATGCTTCACCAAAGCATCTTTTTTTGTTTCTATGCAATTGGTTTTAAACGGATTACCAGCTCATTTACATTTTACTAAACAGCTTCTTCATACCTTAAGAGTTAAACTTTATAATAAATGGCGTAACTTTTTATGATATTTTTAATTATGGTTTAATTTTTAAATTTTGATTTAATAATTATGTAAATATTACGCGATATTCACCTGATGTTAATCTGAGATATTACCTTTGTATCTCCTCTAATGAAAACTATGTCTGGCAAATTAAACAAGTTATTGGCAGTAGTGTGTTTGCTGCTGTTTACGGCTATTGCGCAGGCACAAGTTAAATACGCACAATTCAACTCCAGGCAAGCCAGAATTTTCAACCAGCTTTTAGCAGATGCAAACGCTGCTTTCACCTTGCCCGAAGGTTTTAAAGAATCAGCCCCGGTTGATAATGAAGAAATGAATTTCGATTATGGCATTACCATGCCCGGCCAGGAGTTTGAGATTTGGTTCGCGGTAAAGCCCTACAAACAGATCAGCAAATACTACAACAACCCCGATTCTGTTTACGAAACGCTTGGCAAAACACAGGTTTCCATCCTGAGCGGCGACAACAGTTACTTTATGCGTAACCTGGACGATCGTATTTTAAACCAGTATAATGCCGATGCTGGCAAATCATACCTGCTGAACCTGAATGATTCGCCCCTGACAAAGCACTACAAATACGCGCTGATCATCACGTTTCAGAAAGACCATAATGGTACCATACTGGCAGTTTGCCTGACAAACGATAAAGGCCCCGACTTTTTTAAATACATTGACAAAGCCCGCAACTGTATCCGGTTTAAACAGTAAATTTCTTATTTTTGATGGAAGGGCGTAAGTTCGCGCTATTCACTATCTTTGCTAAACTAATTAGCTTTAGCTTTTACTTCATAAAAATTCATGGCAGAAAACGATATAAATTACAGCGAAGACAGTATACGGTCGCTTGACTGGAAAGAGCACATCCGTCTGCGTCCGGGTATGTATATTGGTAAGCTTGGCGATGGCTCCGCTTATGACGATGGTATTTACGTATTGCTGAAAGAGATCATCGATAACTCGATCGATGAGTTTGTGATGGGCGCCGGCCGGACGATCGAAGTAAACCTGAACGACCATAAAGTAGCCGTGCGCGATTATGGCCGCGGCATTCCGCTGGGAAAGGTGATTGATTGTGTGTCAAAGATCAATACCGGTGGTAAGTATGACAGCAAAGCCTTCCAGAAGTCAGTAGGTTTAAATGGTGTGGGTACCAAAGCGGTAAACGCCTTGTCTACAGCATTCACGGTACAATCCTACCGCGACGGCCGCACCAAAATTGCAGAATTTGCCAAAGGCGAACTTGTTCGCGAAGAGGCCGAGAAGGAAACCACCCAACGCAATGGAACGGCTATCAACTTTATGCCTGACGATAGCATTTTCCGCCATTACCGTTTCATCCCCGAGTTTGTGGAGAACATGATCTGGAATTATGTTTACCTGAACTCTGGTTTGACCATCAATTTCAACGGGCAGAAATATTTTTCAGAGAAAGGGCTTCACGACCTGCTGATGCGCCACGCCGACACCGAAACCATGCGCTACCCGATCATTCACCTGAAAGGGAATGATATCGAGATCGCCATGACGCACGGCCAGCAATACGGCGAGGAATATTATTCCTTCGTGAACGGCCAGCACACCACCCAGGGCGGTACACACCAGGCTGCTTTCCGCGAAGCGGTCGTAAAAACCCTGCGCGAGTTTTACGACAAAGATTTCGATGCTTCTGACATCCGCGCCTCTATCATCGGTGCTATTGCCATTAAAGTACAGGAGCCCGTATTCGAATCGCAAACCAAAACCAAATTAGGTTCGCAGAATGTTGGTCCGGAGGGGCCTTCTGTCCGCGCCTTTATTAACGACTTTGTTAAGAAAGATCTGGATGATTATCTGCACAAGAATCCGGCTACCGCTGATGCCATAAAAGCCCGCATCCTTCAATCGGAACGGGAGCGTAAAGACATTGCCGGCATTAAAAAACTGGCGAACGAACGTGCTAAGAAAGCTTCGTTGCATAACCGTAAGCTGCGCGATTGTAAGTTACATTTAGACGATACGCATGAGCGTCGTCAGGACACCACACTGTTCATCACCGAGGGTGACTCGGCCAGTGGCTCCATTACCAAATCGCGAGATGTGATGACCCAGGCGGTATTCAGCCTGAAGGGTAAACCACTGAATTGCTTCGGCCTTACAAAAAAAGTAGTTTACGAGAACGAAGAATTTAACCTGCTGCAGCATGCCCTGAATATTGAAGACGGCTTAGACGGGTTGCGTTACAACAATATTGTGATTGCTACCGATGCCGATGTGGACGGCATGCATATCCGCCTGCTGATGATGACCTTCTTCCTGCAGTTTTTCCCGGATTTGGTAAAAGCAGGCCACGTTTACATTCTGCAAACACCGTTGTTCCGCGTGCGTAATAAAAAAGAAACCATCTATTGCTACAGTGACGAAGAACGCCGAAATGCCATTGCTAAATTAGGTAACAAGCCAGAGATCACCCGATTCAAAGGGCTGGGCGAAATTTCGCCTGAAGAGTTTGGCTTGTTCATCGGTAAAGATATCCGCCTTGACCCGGTTATCCTGAAAGACGCCAACATCAAGGGCTTATTAGAATACTTTATGGGCAAGAACACGCCTACCCGCCAGCAGCACATTGTGCAAAACCTGCGCGTAGAAAAAGACGATGAAACGGTAAACCCGGTTGTACTGGATGATGCCGAAATTAAAGAAGTAGCATAAATTTCAGATTCCCTCCCCAACGGGAGGGTCAGGGAGGGGTACTAAATCTACCCCTTCCTCCTCCTTCCCGATGGGAAGGTATCGCAACTTTCCCCGCACTTGAATTAATTAGCGTTCTTAATAATAATCATTCAGTCTTCTCTGGGGATAATTAGCTTTGTTTGTTATTACCAAACCTATTCCCTATATTGTTCGCCCCCGTTTTAACAGCGGGTTAACAATAATGACCAAGCATGAAATAAAGATAAACTTCGAAGAATACGAGTCGCTGGCTGGGTTAACCCCGTCCGATCAGGAACTCTGTTTGGAAGCGATAGCTGCACTTAAAAATTCGCATTCGCCCTATTCTAAATTTAGTGTCGGTGCGGCGCTGCGCCTGGAAAGCGGGAGGGTGATCTATGGCAGCAACCAGGAAAACGTAGCTTACCCTTCAGGCCTTTGCGCCGAGCGGGTGGCGCTGTTCCACTGGGGGGCAAATTATCCCAATGACCCTATCGATACCATTGCCATCACCGCCCATACAGACGATTTTAAACTTAAACGCCCTATTACCCCTTGCGGTTCCTGCCTGCAGGTAATTGCAGAGTACGAGAAAAAGCAAGATCAGAAAATCAGGATCATTCTATTTTGCGATGGCTCGCCGGTATGGGTAGTGCAAGGGAGCGAAAGTTTTTTACCATTTTTGTTTTTCGAAGAAAGACTGGCACAATCCTAATCTATGAAAACTAAACTATTCCTGATTGCCTTGCTGTTTTTTACGGCTAAAATTTCACATGCGCAAACGGGCTTCCCTTTTGCAGATGAGATCCGCGCTTTTAAAACGGCAGACAGCCTGCATTTTCCAAAACCCGGCAGCAACCTGTTTATTGGCAGTTCATCCATACGTTTGTGGGGCGATCTGGAACAGCGCTTTGAAGGTAAAAAGGTTTTAAAACGTGGTGTGGGCGGTTCAACCCTGCACGATTGGGTTAGCTATTACCTCAACTACATTTTATTCCCCTACCAACCCGACCGGATTTTTATCTACGCAGGTGAGAATGATATCGCTGCAGGAAGAACAGGCCAACAGGTTTATGAGGATTTTGTAACCCTGTATAATTTAATTCAGCAAAAATTACCGGGCAGCAAAACATACTGGCTGTCCATAAAGCAAAGCCCATCAAGGACTGAGCATTACAACGAGGTGAAAATAGCTAACAGCCTGGTCGATGAATTTATCAATCACCATTCCGGTGTAAAGTATATCGATGTGAATACGGTGCTGTATAAAAAAGATACATCAGAACCAGATTCTTCACTTTTTAAAAGAGACTACCTGCACCTGAACAGCCAGGGTTACGACCGCTGGCAAAAGGCCATCAAAAAGTACGTGCAATAAAAAAGGCCGCTGTAGCGGCCTTCTCCCTAATTAAACTAACTAAACTAACTATAAATTCTTATTTAAATACAGAGTATACGTTGGTGATTTTCCAGCTGCCACCTGTGTTTGAAAGGGTTACGTAGTTGGTACGTACAAATTCGTCATACTTCATTTCAACTTTCACAACGGTTAAGTCTGCATTGCTGTTTACGATAGAGGTGCTCACGGTGCAAGCTTGCTCAATGTTTTGGTTTTCTTTAACGTAGTTGCTCATCTCGGCTTTATCAAAGCTTAAGATTTGTTTGCCGCGCAGCATGCTGAATTTGGCAGAAGCGTCAACCGCCTGGTCAAAATCGGTTACTTTACCGCGGGTAACGGCGTCAACATAAGTATTGATTGCAAAGTAAGGAGAAGCAGCTTTGTCGTCGTTTTTTATGTTGGCATTAGCTACGCCACATACTGCTAAAAGGCAAAGGCCAAGTACTAATGATTTCAGAGTTTTCATGATATTGGATATTTAAGTTTTTTTATTTATGTTTATTAATTTCTAAATACACCAATAAGACAGCACCAGAAAGCGATTAGTTACAGGCAATTTTCAAATATTTTATTAATAACAGATTCTTAAAGCAATTCGGGTGTTTCATTAATAAATCCTTAACAATTTCCCATTTTTAATAACAGCTTAACAATAAAAAAACGCCGGACTGCATGGTATGCTCCGGCGTTTCAGCTTAAAAACCTCGAAATTCTTCTTGTTACAATAATTCTGGTTTTATTTTTTCGGTGAATTCTTTTGCAAACTTGTTCAGCTTCGGCTGGATCACAAACATGCAGTAGGGTTTCATGGTATTATCCTGGAAATAGTTCTGGTGATAATCTTCCGCCTTGTAGAAAACATCGGCAGGAACCACGTGCGTAACAATGGGCTGGTCGAACACCTGTTCTGCCGTTAACCTGGCGATCATTTCTTCTGCCTGTTGTTTCTGTTCGTCGTTATGATAAAATATCGCAGACCGGTATTGGGTACCTATGTCATTCCCCTGGCGGTTAAGCGTAGTTGGGTTGTGGGTTTTAAAGAATACCAGCAATAACTCTTCGTAACTTACCACATCGGCATCGTATTCTAATTCTATGGCTTCTGCATGGCCTGTATCGCCGTTGCATATCTCCATATAAGTGGGGTTTTCTGTTTCACCACCGGTATAGCCTGATTTAACTGAAGTTACCCCTTTAAGTGTTTGGTATATGGCTTCTGTACACCAGAAGCAGCCGCTTGCAAATGTTGCTTTTTGAATGTTCATACTACAATATACGATGTAAACAGCCCTTTTGAATCACCACCTGTTTAAATATGAGATTGGGGTGATATCACGAACTCAGGGCATAAACAACAATGTTTACGCCAAACTTAGTATTGTCTTCAGAAAGGAAACGTTTATTTCGAAAATCGTAATCCCACTCGCAGCCGTAGTCTTTATTACTGTATAGAACGCCGATACGTCCGTTGATCTCAATGGCCTTCAGATAGTCGTGCACCAGGTCGTCTCCCCAGCCGTTCAGTTCGAAGGATGTTGTCGGCGGGCCTTTCTCAAAGTTGAAGAAAGAGCGGTAGATCTGGTGGTTATTAGGAATCTTCTTCAGTGCATTCGGACCGAACAACGAGGCCATTTGTGCCTCAAAAGATTTCGCAAACAGCCCGTCGATATCGTGGTTACAGTCGTCTACAAATACAAAGCCGCCGTTCTGTATATATTTTTTAAAGTTCGCCCTTTCCTGCGCATCAAACTGTACCAGCTTGTGGCCGCTCAGGTAAAAAAAAGGATAATTAAAAATATCAGGGCTGCTTAGCGCTACCACCTTTTCTTTCTGCTCAAAAGGGATGGTGGTGTACTCCAGCAAAGAGTTAAGGATATTCACCGGCATCCGCTGATCGGTGTCCCAATCGCCGGAATGGTAGCTAAGCCTTGCAAAAGTAAATTTATGACTGATGGCCATCTATGTTAAAACTCTAAAATTACTACAATATTTTTTTCAAAAAAGCCAATCAATTGCATCTCTTGTAATTTTTTAGATACTTCATTTAATTTTTAATAACAACCCATTGTAAATGCCTTAAAAGCGCAATATCTTGTGAAAAAATATAACGCCTGTTTATAATTAATTTAATAGACGATTTTGGAACTGACAGAAAGTAATATCAAGGCCCTGCTGGCAAAGCTTCCGCAGCTTAAAGGCGAAATACAAAAAGTGATTGTTGGCCAGGACGCCATTTTAGACGAACTGCTGGTGGCTTTTCTGGCGGGCGGCCACGCGCTGCTGGAAGGGGTACCGGGGCTGGCAAAAACACTGATGGTAAAAACCATGTCGCAGGCGCTGCACCTTTCTTTTAGACGGATACAGTTTACGCCCGACCTGATGCCAACCGATATCGTCGGTACCGAAATACTGGAAGAAGACCATGCCACAGGCAAACGTTTCTTCAAGTTTAACAAGGGTCCTTTGTTTGCCAACATTATCCTTGCAGACGAGATTAACCGTACGCCACCTAAAACGCAATCTGCTTTGCTGGAAGCCATGCAAGAGTTCGAGGTGACTTACGGCGGACAAACCTATCCGCTCGATAAGCCATTCTTTATCCTGGCTACGCAAAACCCTATTGAGCAGGCAGGCACCTATCCGCTACCTGAAGCGCAGCTCGACCGTTTTTTGCTGCTGGTAAAAATCGCCTACCCGACCGAACAGGAAGAATTTGAAGTATTGAACAGAACTACCGGAACACGCAAAGCCGAGGTAAACCCTGTGATTACCGCAGAAGAAATTCAGCAGGCGCAGGCACTGGTTCGCCAGGTTTCGGTAAGCGAAGACCTGATCCGGTATGTCAGCCAGCTGATCCGCGCTACCCGCCCCGATACCACTACCGTTGGGTATGTAAAAGAATGGGTACGCTGGGGAGCCGGCCCGCGCGCAGGCCAGGCCCTGATCCTGACAGCTAAAGCACGTGCGTTACTAAAAGGCCGTTATGCCGTGCTGATGGAAGATATCCATGCCATGGCCGTCCCGGTATTGCGCCACCGTATCCTGATGAATTTTAAGGCCGAAGCTGAAGGTATTACGTCAGACACCGCTACGCTGGAGTTAATTAAACTGATTGAAAGGCCGAAGGCACTGTGATTAGAAGCAAGAGCCAAGAATCAAGAACCAAGATAAATATTAAAACTATTGTCACCCTGAGCTTGTCGAAGGGCGAAATTGAACATCCGAAATCCAAAATCGAGTCATGCAGCTTGATCCTAAAGTATTAATGACCATTAAGAATTTGCCGTTATTGGCGAAAACGGTTATTGATGGCTTTATGAATGGCTTTAATAAAAGCACAGTTAAAGGCCCAGGGTTGGAATTCAGCCAGTACCGCAGCTACCAGCCCGGAGATGATCTTCGCTGGCTGGACTGGCGAATGTACGCCCGGTCTGACCGTTACTACATCCGCGAATCTGAGGTAGAAACCAGCATTTCGGTCAGGTTCCTGATCGACGCCAGTGCTTCTATGAACCACCAGGACGGAGCGGTAAGGAAAATAGACTACGCCAGGTTCCTCGCTGCGTCCCTCGCTTACTTGGTGAACCTGCAGGGAGATTCTGCCGGGTTATATGTATTTAAAGAAGGCGGCTTGTTTTCGCTGGCTTCTAAACCCGACCCGCAACATCTGCAGCGGATTTATTATCAGCTGGATCAGATCCAACCGTCCGGGACGTTCACGCAACCCGTACATTATAAAGAGTTATTTGGCAACAGCCGCAAAGAACTGCTGGTATTTATCACCGATCTGTACCAGGAAAATAACGAGATCTATCAACTGCTGGACTCGCTCGCTGCATTAAAGCACGAAGTACTTGTCTTCCACCTGATGGGGCATAACGAACTGGAATTTGATTTTAAAGGCTATACAGCGCTGGAAGATCTGGAAACCGGGCAAACCATCGAAATAGACCCGCAACAGGCACAAAAAACATATAAAGAAACGTTAAATGAATATCTCGCCGGTGTAAGGATGCAGTTATTAGGTAAGCGTATTGCTTACCGGCTGATTGATACTTCACAACCGCTTGATGGTGCATTGCGGGATTTTTTAATACAAAGGAGTAAAGGGTAGCCTCTCCCCAACCCTCTCACGAAGGGGAGGGAGCTAAAAAAATGAATTCAAGCAACAAAATATATCGAATTATAATAAAGCCTCTCTCCCCTGGAGAGAGGTTTGGAGAGAGGCCAGATGCTTAACTTCCTTAACCCCATATGGCTTTTTGCAGCGGCTGCCGTCATCATACCGGTGGTGATACACCTGTGGAATATCCGGCCGGGTAAGGTATTAAAAGTAGGCAGTACTTCCCTTATTGCCGCGGCGTCTCGTCGCAGCAGCCGCAGTTTCAAAATATTGGATGTTTTGCTGCTCATCATCCGTTGCTTGCTTTTGATCTTGCTGGCCATATTGCTGGCAAAGCCTTTCATGGAAAAACAAGTACAGCAGCCAAAAGCAACCGGTTGGGTATTATTGCCGCAGGGCTATGTACAACAGGGATACGGGCGCTACAAGCAAAGCATAGATTCGCTCTTGAAGAAGGGTTATAGCCTTCGTTATTTCAATCCTGGTTTTAACGTGCTTGATACCGCTTCGCTGAAAGTTAAGTTAGATACGGTGAAAGTGGATACCGCAAACATCTCGTCACAAAATTATTGGTCGTTGCTTGGTGAACTGAATAGTAAAGTAGATACCGTTACCCCTGTTTACTTATTTACGCCGAACACACAAACGCATTTCAAAGGCGAAAAACCGGCGGTTGACTTAAACCTGCACTGGCAAACTTTCACCCCGGCAGATTCCACGAGCCAATGGATCCAGGATGCCTGGATGACCACCGATCGTAACGTCCGCGTGTTGAGCGGCAACAGCAGTCCGTCAGGGATCAGCTACCAGTATACTACCTTAAAAAACGATGGAGAGAATAAACTCTTCAACGTTTCTGTACAAAACGGCCAGCCGGTAGTTACACTTAAGGGAGCCAATAGCGCCCCTTTTAAGGTAGACACTGCTGTTTACCGCATGGCCATTTATGCAGATGCCTATACCGCAGATGCGGCTTATTTATCTGCTTCGCTCGATGCCGTTAACCGTTTCACCGGCAGCAATGTGATCCTGAAAACGTATGATAGCCCGAATGCAATCCCGGCAAATACCAACTGGATCTTCTGGCTGTCAGACAGGCCTTTTTCTGCCCGGCTGCTACATCCCGGTTTGCATGTTTTCGCTTATCAAAAGGGCATCGCTTCAACCATAAGTTCAACTATCATTTCCAATCTGCCAAACGCGTTGCCGGGTGGCGACGTGCAAGTGCCTTTATTTAAATCGATAAAAGCAGCGGCAAATACTGGCGACGTAATCTGGCACGACGGCTTCGGACAACCTGTTTTAACAGGGCAACAACAGCATAACGCATACGTTTACCATTTCTTCAGCCGTTTTAACCCTACCTGGAACAACCTGCCGTGGGACGGACAGTTTCCGCAGTTGCTACTTCAGCTAACTGCTAAATTGCAGGAAGTCCCAATGAAGAACGACAAGCGTGTCCTACAAGCGGCAGAAATAACGCCCTTAAAAGGCGGCTTTAAAGCGCAGGTTTCTACAAAAGAAGTTATCCGGAAAGAAGCTACGCAATGGATCTGGCTGGTACTGGTGCTCCTATTCATTACCGAACGTTGGCTGGCAACGCAATCAAAAACTATTCAAAGCAATGGCTAATCAGCAGGGCATAGAAAAAATAAAGCAAATCAGGCAGCGATGGGTAAGTTACCAGCTCACCGCCGATGCATTGCTATGCGCTGCTATTGCATTACTAGCAGGTGCTTTGTTACATGCGGCATCTATTAATTGGGTTTGGTGTATTTTAATCTTCGCCGTAATTTTCAGCATAGTTATTTTGCTTCGTAAGCCCTGGGCAACATCGCTAAACACGGTATCGCTCTATCTCGATCAAACCTATCCCGAACTGGAAGAAAGCGCCACGCTTGCGCTCCAACCAGCGGAAGAACTGAACCTGTTGCAAGCGCTGCAACAACATAAGGTAGTCAGCACTTTACAGCACATTCCTGGCACACCTGCCGGTTTTACCAACCGTCTAAAGCGGGCAGCGCTATTTTTAGCCGCCGCACTGGTGCTTAGTTTTATTCTTTTAAAAATTCCGATACACTCACAGCAAGGTATTTTTGGCGGAGGAAACCCGGCTAAAGAAAACGAGAAGAATTTACCACCTGAAAAAATATTGCCGCAGATCAGCAATACCGAAGTAACCATCACACCACCTGCTTATACAGGTAAAAAGTCTTATCAGCAAGACCGCTTTACACTGAATGTAGAAGAAGGCGCTTCCGTCAGCTGGCTTATCACTACCAATACTGCCGTCGACCATCTTACTCTGATCTTCAACGAGCGCGAAAAGATAGACATGCAGCCTGCGGGCGATCATCAGCACTGGCAGGCGCAGAAGGTACTAAGCGCAGCAGGTTTTTACCAGGTAGAGTTAGATGGCAAACTGTCAGACTTGTATGCCATCCAAATCATTAAAGACACGCCACCTGTAATTCATATCAAAGCGCCTAAACAGTATACGCATATCGATGCCGGGGAGAAACCGCAGGTAACCATCCAGGCGGCGATCAACGATGATTACGGTGTTGGTAATGCCTACATTGCAGCGACTGTAGCAAAAGGCCGTGGCGAGGGTGTGAAGTTCAAGGAATACAAAATAGACTTCAGCGAAAACTTCGGCGGGCATAACAAGCAATACGATCTAAAGAAACTGGTTAGTCTTCCTGCGTTCAACATGGAGCCCGGCGACGAGTTGTATTTCTTTATCCAGGCGCAGGACACACACAAGTTAACCAGCCGTACCGATGTGTACATTGTTTCCATACAAGATACCGCCCAGCTATTAAGCATGGATGGCATTGTATCTGGTGTGAACCTGAAACCTGAATTTTTCCGCAGCGAGCGGCAGATCATCATCGATTCACAAAAGCTGCTGCACGACAGGGATAGCATCAGCAAAGAAGAATTTAACCGCCGGAGTAATGAATTGGGTACCGACCAGAAATTACTGCGTTTGCGTTACGGTAAGTTTTTGGGCGAAGAAGACGAATCTAACATGGATGAGGATAAAAGCGGCGGCCAGTTGGGCAAAGCAGAAAACTTCGGAAACACGGCCATGGTGATGGATGCCTACACGGATAAACATGATAACGCCGAGGATGCGACCTTCCTGGAGCCTACCGCCAAAGCCCAGCTTAAAGCTACGTTGACAGAAATGTGGCGTGCCGAATTGCACCTGCGCATGTATAAGCCTGAAGAAGCTTTGCCGTTTGAATTTAAAGCACTGCGGTTGTTGAAAGATTTGCAGCAGAAATCGCGCTCATACGTGGCTAAGACGGGTTACAACCCGCCACCACTAAAAATGGAGAAACGCCTGAGTGGCGAACTGGATAAAATTGCCGAGCCCGTTGCTAAAGAAGATATTAAAAAAACAGACGACCAGTTCGCGACACTGAAAAAAGCAGTGATCATATTAGAACAGTATAAAACCACACCGGTACTTTCACCGGCAGATAAACACACCCTGCAATTGGCCGGGCAGGAGATCGGCCGCAGGGCAAGCAGCCAGCCCGGTATTTATTTGCCGGCATTAACAGCACTAAAGCAACTGACAACCAGCAATAAAATCAGTACGGCTAAAGTTGATGCAATAGAAAAAGCATTGCAGCGCATGCTACCGGTGCAGAAACAACTGCCATCTTCATCTGCTAATGCAGCCAACCCGCTGTCACAGCAATATTTCAAAACCCTTAGCCGGCTAAACAAATGATAGCGCAAAAATATATCGTCATTATTGTTTGTGTGGTAGCCGCAGGCGTGATTATCTGGCGCGAGGTGCAGCGCCCAAACAAAGCTTACTTAGCTTGCCGGATCCTGGCCGTGCTTGTTGCAATAATTGCTTTGGCTTGCATTATCCTGCCGTTAAGTTATACAGGTACCGTCAATCCAAACGAACAGCACGAAGCTATTCTGCTCACCGAAGGCTTTTCGCCGGATAGTTTAAAAAACTATGCTACAAACAGGGTATTCGCTGTAAATAGAGCGTCCCAGAAGGCTTACCCTAAAGCGAGCCTGATCAGCGGCGCAGGCGAACTTTCACGGATGAAATCTGCTATTAACCACGTCCATCTATTTGGTTATGGTTTAAGCAAACCCGAATTGGATGAGTTAAAAGACGTCACAATTACCTTCCATCCCGCCGTTGTACCCGAGGGGATTCAGTCTGTAAGCTGGAACGAAAAGCTTAAATCGGGAGAAAAGCTAACTGTCCAAGGCCACTTAAATAATCCTGAAAAAAATAACCTGAAGCTTACGCTGAAAGGTTTAGGCACCACACTGGATTCGGCGTTTCTTAATACTTCGGGCACATTCAATTTAACCAGCAGGCCCAAGCAGGTAGGCAGGTCCGTTTATCGGCTTATTGTTACCAATGAGAAAGACACCCTGGCTAATGAAAGCGTGCCTTTTGAAGTAAATACCACTAAACCATTGCAGGTGCTGATACTGGCATCGGCGCCGGATTTCGAAAATAAGTTCCTGAAAAACTGGCTCAGCGAGAACCAATACGGCGTGGCGGTTCGCAACCAGATCAGCAAGAACAAATACAGCCAGGAATTCGCCAACGTATCCCAACGGTCTTTACAGCACATTGCGTCCTCCGTTTTAAGTAAGTTTGATGTGGTAGTCAGCGACCTGGAGGTGATGAAATCACTTCCATCATCAGAAGCTGTCGCGATTAAAGAACAAGTGCAGCAAGGTGGCCTGGGCCTGATCGTAAGAGCGGATAGTACCACTCAATCTAACAACTGGATACAGCAACGATTCCCGCTAACCCGTACATCATCGCAAGGACAGATGATTACCGCGCTAAAACTACAGGATCAGGTAGCGCCAACTTCAAAGCTATTGATAGATCCTTTTTTTATCAACTACCATAATTATACCCAGCCGCTGGTAACAGATCAGCAAAACCATGCGGTTGCAAGCGCCAGCCTTGCGGGTGCCGGTAAAATCATTTTTACTACACTTACCAATACCCATAACTGGATGTTAGGCGGCGACGAGGACGATTATACTGCCCTGTGGTCTTTACTCATTACCAAGGCTGCGAAAAATATTCCCGCCCAAAATCAGGTTACCATAAAAAGTGCCATACCGCAAATCAACCGTCCTGTAGAACTGCAGGTACAGGCATCTTCCGGCACACCGACCCTGATCAAAGTAAATCAAACCTCGCTACCGGCGGCAGAGCAGCCTTCATTACCCTTTACTGCAAATGTTACCTACTGGCCAAAGAAAGCCGGTTGGCAGCAGGTAGAGGTAGGGAACAATGTTAGCTGGTGGTATGCGTATCCGGCAAATGAATGGCAAAACCTGGTTAAGCAACAACTGCTGAACGAGACCCGGTTATATGCCGCTAATCATCCCCAAAAGCAATCTGTAACAAAACAAATACAACAAAAGGTTCAGATTGCCGTGCCTAAAATTTATTTTTATCTGGTGCTTCTTGCCGCGCTGATATGGCTGTGGGTTGAAGCGAAATTTTTAAACCAGTAACTCATTTAACTAAACTAATAACTTTAAAAGGAGGATTAAACCTTGAAACGCAGAAATTTCATTTATCTGTCGGGGGTTGGAGCCGGAGCCATGATGCTGCCAGACTTATCCGCAATGGGTCGCCCCATTGACCAGGAGCGCGCGCTGGAAGCCATTGATGTGAAGGTGAAAAAAGAACTTGCCGATACCGCTCTTAACGTAGCCAAATCTAAGGGAGCCAGCTACGCCGACATACGTATCGGACGCTACCTTACCCAGGCCGTTATTACCCGCGAAACCCGTGTCTTGAACGTCGCCAACGCAGAATCGTTTGGGGTAGGTATCCGCGTGCTGGCCAACGGCTGCTGGGGATTTGCTGCCGGCAATGTAGTCACCAAAGATGGGGTAGCTAAAATTGCTGAGCGTGCGGTAGCAGTAGCTAAAGCCAATGCAGCAGCAAAGATCGGCGGTGAGCCGGTACAGCTTGCACCACAAAAAGGTTATGGCGAAGTGAGCTGGAAAACGCCAATCCAACGCAACGCATTCGAAGTGCCGATTAAAGAAAAAGTAGACCTATTACTTACCTGTAACGGCGAAGCCATGAAAGGCGGGGCAAACTTTGTTAACTCTACCATATTTGCCATCAACGAGCAGAAGTATTTCGCCTCAACTGATGGTTCTTATGTTGATCAGGATATTCACCGTTTATACCCTAACTTCCAGGTAACTAAAATTGATGCGATGGCCGGTGCATTTGAAACCCGCGCAGCATTAAGTTCACCTGTAGGGATGGGATACGAATACCTTACCCCAAGCGAATCTGAAAAAGTTCAGGGTGTGGTTACGCGGTACAAAAACCGCTACGACATGCTGGAAGATATCCGCAATGCCACCAAGAATGCCGCTGAAAAAGTAGCATCAAAATCAGTGGATCCGGGTAAATACGACCTGGTGCTGGATCCTTCCCACCTTTGGTTAACTATCCACGAATCGGTGGCCCACCCTACCGAGCTTGACCGTGTATTGGGTTACGAAGCCAACTATGCCGGTACCAGCTTCCTTACCTTAGATAAACTAAAATCAGGTAACTTTAAATTCGGCAGTAAGCACATGAACATCGTTGCCGACAGGCAGCAACCGGGATCACTGGGCGCTATCGGTTATGACGATGAAGGTGTTAAGCCGTCTCAGTTTGACATTGTGAAAGATGGCATCCTGACTAACTTCCAGGCCATCCGCGACCAGGCGCACATGCTGGGCTTGAAACAATCGCAAGGTTGCTGCTATGCGCAAAGCTGGCAGGATGTACAGTTCCAGCGTATGCCAAACGTATCATTAAGTCCGGGCAAAGAACGCCTGAGCGTGGACGATATGATCAAAGGTGTAGAAAAAGGAATTTACATTGTCGGTAACGGCTCATTCTCTATCGATCAGCAACGCTACAACTTCCAGTTTGGCGGGCAGTTGTTCTACGAGATTAAAAACGGTAAAATTGTAGGTATGCTGAACGATGTGGCTTACCAGGCCACTAACCAGGAGTTCTGGAACTCGCTGGCCGCTGTTTGCGACGAGCGCGATTACCGCTTGGGCGGTGCATTCAATGACGGTAAAGGTCAGCCAAGCCAGTCAAACGCGGTATCGCACGGATCATCTACCGCATTATTTAAAGGAGTTAACGTAATTAATACAAAAAGAAAAATCGGATAGTTAATATGCCTATACTTACTAAAGAAGAAGCACAGGCTTTATTAAAGAAAGTGCTCAGTTACTCAAAAGCCGACGAATGCCAGGTAATTTTATCCGGCCGCGAAGGTGGTAACATCCGGTCTGCATTAAATGCTGTTTCTACAGCAGGTGAAGTCAGTACGCTTAACCTGGCTGTAAATGCCGTCTATGGCAAAAAAACAGGCACAGCTACCATTAACGAGTTTGACGACGCCTCGCTTGAAAAAGTGGTTCGCCGTGCAGAAGAATTAGCGCAGCTGGCGCCGGAAAACCCGGAATACATGCCAATGCTTGGTCCGCAAAACTTCCAGGAATCGATACAATATAATGCTAAAACTGCAGCCATGACGCCCGAAACCCGCGCAGACATGGTAGCCAAAAGTTTAGCAGTTACCAAAGCGGCAAATCTAAGCGCTGCAGGTTTCCTTGAAAATACTACCGGTTTTTCTGCGGTAGCAAATTCGAAAGGTCTATTCGCATATGATAAATCAACTGATGTTACTTTCACGGTAACCACCCGTAATTCGGCCGGTACTGGCTCTGGCTATGCTGCCCGTGGTTATACCGACGTAAGTAAGCTGGATACCGGTGCGGCAACCAAAGTGGCAGCACAAAAGGCGTTAAGCTCTGTCGGTGCAAAAGCGATTGAGCCGGGTAAATATACCGTGATCCTTGAGCCTGTTGCAGCAGCGTACATGATGGAAAATATGTTCCGTTTTGATGCCCGCAGCGCAGAGGAAGGCCGCAGCTTCCTGAGCAAAAGAGGTGGTGGCACCCGTTTGGGCGAAAAGCTGATGGATGAGAAGGTAAATATCTATTCAGATCCGTTTAATACCGAACTTCCTGCCGATACCTGGACAGCCGAAGGCCAGAAACTGGAAAAAACCTATTGGATCCAGAATGGGGTGGTGAAGAACTTAAGCTACTCGCGTTACTGGGCGCAGAAAAAAGGTGTACAACCTGTCCCTGGCCCAAGCAATATCATTATGGACGGTGGTAACACCAGCCTGGAAGAAATGATCAAGAGCACCGAGCGAGGTATCCTGGTGTCCCGCCTATGGTATATCCGTATGGTCGACCCGCAATCATTGCTCCTGACCGGTCTTACCCGCGACGGTACGTATTACATTGAAAACGGCAAAATTATGTTCCCGGTAAAAAACTTCCGTTTCAACGAGAGCCCGGTAATTATGCTGAACAACGTAGAGGCATTGGGTAAACCAGAACGTACCATCAGCGTGGAAAGCTACCGCAGCTACCTGATTCCACCGATGAAGATCCGCGACTTTACCTTCACTTCGCTTTCAGACGCAGTGTAGTTAGAAGCAAGAACCAAGAGACAAGAATCAAGACAAGGGCCCCGCGAGGGGCCTTTTTATTTTACAGGATTATCTTCGAACATATTCTACTATTTCTGTAGAGACACGAAACTTCGTATCTCCTTAACACGGTAAATGACACACCCTAACCCTTAAAGAGTGGAATACCTTATTCTGATGCTAAGGCAGTCGCTCGTTGTAGCGAGTGACACCATTGTTGATAGAATAATGGTCACTCGGCAGGGAGCCGAGCGACTGCTAAAGATTCTTCACTTCGTTCAGAATGACACTGTTTCTGTAGAGGCACGACACCTCGTGTCTCCGTATTAGATAAAGCGCACACCCCTGCTCCATCTCAAGAGCGGAAAATGTCGTATAAGGCAGTCGCTCGCTTATAGTGGCTGTTGCACAACTAAGGTACAATTAGTATCTTAAAGCATGCAAGGGAAGAAACATTATCAGGAGAAACTGTTTACCAACTTTCAATTGTCAGAGCGTATTCCTTTAGATAATCTTTACAGGCGGCTTAAAGAGACTTTAGATTTACAGTTTTTGTATCCCACAACAGCGAAGTATTATGGCAAAGAAGGTCAGAAAAGT